>NZ_CP062112.1:4032500-5667809 GCF_014843375.1 Aminobacter sp. SR38 | reverse complement strand
CGCACTGACCCGCGCTTTACCCGATACCAACTAGGCTTGATTAAAGCGCGTTAATGTTACTGGCCGGTTAAGAGGATCAAATAAATCAAAAGCTTCGCCAGCTCGCGACAAGACGCTTTCCGAGGCGGGCTGGAGGCCCCGGCGGCGCGCAGATAGCAGCGATGTGGGTGGTGCCGACTTAGATGACGGCAGCGACGCCGCGGGTCAGCGGCTGCAGGCGGACGACGCCGAGGTCTTCGCGCTCGAAGCGGCTTCCGATCTTGGTCAGCTTGCACAACACCTGCTCGCCCTCTTCCGGGCCGATCGGCGCGATCATGGTGCCGCCGCTCGACAGCTGGTCGACGAACATGCGCGGATGGCTGTCGAAAGCAGCCCATACGACGATGCGGTCGAACGGCCCCTCGCCCGGCAGGCCGTTCGAACCGTCGGCCTGGCGGACCAGCGCATTGCCAAGGCCGAGCGTCTCGAAGCGCTGGCGCGCCAGATCGGTCAGGGTTTTGAAACGCTCGACGGTGACGACCCGGCCGGCAAGCCGCGCCATGACCGCGGCTGTGTAGCCGGAACCCGTACCGACTTCGAGCACACGGTTTCCCTGTTCGATGTTGAGCGCTGATATGACCGCCGCCTGGAGATCGGCGCCTTCGATCGCCTCGCCACATTCGATCGGCAGCATGCGGTCCGACCAGGCGATGGAATGGAACTGGCCAGCGAGGAAGTCGCGACGGGGCGTTGCCTCGAAGGCGGCGATCAGATTTTTCGGAACGATGCCGCGCCCGCGCAGGCGAAGAAGAAAGGCGGCGAAGCCCTCACGGTCGTCCGGCATCATGTTCATGCAATAGCCTTGGCCAATTGATCGCGCAGTTCATGCGCCGTCATGTCGAGCTTGAGCGGCGTGACCGAAATCTGCCTGTTGCGCACGGCGTGCAGATCCGTGCCCGGCTTCACCTCCGGCTCATCGCGGCCGAAACGCAGCCAGTAATATGGCAGGCTGCGGCCGTCGCGGCGCTCCTCGACCCAGATGCCGTAGGCAAGCTTGCCCTGGCTGGCAACCACAGGTCCGGTGACCTCTTCGGGCGGGCAATTCGGGAAATTGACGTTGAGCAGCACGCCGATCGGCAGTTCCGTGGCGATCAGCTTGCGCAGCAAGGCCGGGGCCAGCGCTTCGGCCGTCTCGTAAGGCACGATGCGTTCGTCGTTTTCATAGATATAGGCCTGGCTCAGCGCAATCGAGCGGATGCCGATCAGAGCACCTTCCATGGCACCCGCCACCGTGCCCGAATAGGTCACGTCATCGGCAACGTTGAGACCCGAATTGATGCCCGAAAGGATCAGGTCCGGCGGCTCTGGCAAGATCTTGCGGGCGCCCATGATGACGCAGTCGGTTGGCGTGCCATTCACGGCATAATGCTTGTCGCTGATCTTGCGCAGCCTGAGCGGCTCCGAGATCGACAGCGAATGCGCATAACCCGACTGGTCGGTTTCCGGTGCCACCACCCAGACATCGTCCGACAGCTGGTTGGCGATCCGCTCCAGGACAGCCAGGCCTTCGGCGTGGATGCCGTCGTCGTTGGTCAGCAGAATGCGCATGTCACTTCGCTTCGATCTTGGTCAGGCCACCCATGTAAGGCAGCAGCGCTTCAGGAATCGTTACGCTGCCATCCTCGTTCTGGTAATTCTCGATGACGGCGATCAGCGCGCGGCCGACGGCAACGCCCGAACCATTGAGCGTGTGCACGAAACGCGTGCCCTTCTCTTCCTTCGGACGGTAGCGGGCATCCATGCGGCGCGCCTGGAAGTCGCCGCAGACCGAGCAGGACGAGATTTCACGATAGGTGTTCTGGCCGGGAAGCCAGACCTCGATGTCGTGTGTCTTGCGCGCGCCGAAGCCCATGTCACCGGTGCACAGAACCATGGTGCGGAACGGGAGGCCGAGGCGCTTCAGCACCTCTTCAGCGCATTCGGTCATGCGGTCGTGTTCGGCCAGCGCACTGTCGGCGTCCGTGATCGAGACCAGCTCGACCTTGTAGAACTGGTGCTGGCGCAGCATGCCACGCGTGTCGCGACCGGCAGAGCCTGCTTCCGAACGGAAGCACGGTGTCAACGCCGTCATGCGCAGCGGCAGCTGCTCGTTGGCCAGGATTTCCTCGCGCACCAGATTGGTCAGCGGCACCTCGGCGGTCGGGATCAGGCCGAGCCGGTTCTCGCCATGCGGCACGAAGAACAGGTCTTCCTCGAACTTGGGCAGCTGGTTGGTGCCGAACAGCACCTCGTCACGCACCAGAAGCGGCGGCTGCACTTCGGTGTAGCCGTGTTCCGACGTGTGCAGGTCGAGCATGAACTGACCGAGGGCGCGTTCGAGCCGGGCCAGCTGGCCCTTGAGCACGGTGAAGCGCGCCCCGGACAGCTTCGCGGCGCGCTCGAAATCCATCAGGCCGAGCGCCTCGCCGATCTCGAAATGCTCCTTCACCCAGTTCGGGCGCGGCAACACCTTGCCGACGGTGCGCAGCACGACATTGCCGGTTTCGTCCTTGCCGACGGGCACGTCTTCGAGCGGCACGTTGGGGATCACGGCCAGGGCTGCGTCGAGCGCCTTGTCGAGCTCACGCTCGCGGCCTTCGCCATCCTGGATGAAGCCCTTGATCTCGGCGACTTCGGCTTTCAGCTTCTCGGCAAGGGCGGAATCACCGTTTCGCATGGCGTTGCCGATCTCTTTCGAGGCGGCGTTGCGGCGCTCCTGCGCCTCCTGCAACTTCGAGACATGGGCGCGCCGCGCCTCGTCCTTGGCGATCAGGTCCTCGACCGTCGACTTTGCCGCATCCGCCGACTGACTGCGCTTCATCAGCGCTTCGATCAGAGCTTCAGAGTTCTCGCGAATCCATTTGATATCAAGCATTTAAGAGGTTCCGGTCGCGGCAGTTGTCGAACGACCGCGCCGGCGGATCGGGCTGTCAGCCGGCCTTGTCGGCGCTGCCTGTGCCTTCGAGCGAAGTGGATGCTGCTTGCGATTGCGGGGCCGCGGCACTGTCGTCCGCATCCTGCTTTTCGCGCGCCACACGTTCCTGTTCGCGCTTCTTTTCGATCATCCGGGCGGTCCAGATGGAAATCTCGTAAAGAAGGATCGTGGGAAGGGCAAGGCCGATCTGGCTTACCGGATCGGGTGGGGTGAGCACTGCCGCAACCACGAAAGCGATGACGATCGCCCATTTGCGCTTGTCGGCCAACCCTTGCGAACTGACCATTCCGACCCGCGCCATCAGCGTCGTCACGACGGGCAGCTGAAACACCAGGCCGAAGGAGAAGATCAGCGTCATGATCAGGCTGAGATATTCCGACACCTTGGGCAGCAGAGAAATCTGCACCTGGTCGTCGGTGCCGGCCTGCTGCATGGCGAGGAAGAACCACATCACCATCGGCGTGAAGAAGAAATAGACCAGCGACGCGCCCATCAGGAACAGCACCGGCGAAGCGATCAGGAACGGCAGGAAGGCCGCGCGCTCGTTCTTGTAGAGGCCGGGTGCGACGAACTTGTAGATCTGCGAGGCAATGACAGGGAATGCAATCACCAGGCCGCCGAACATAGCGAGCTTGATCTGCGTGAAGAAGAATTCCTGCGGCGCGGTGTAGATCAGCTCGACCTTGTGCGGATCGAGCCCGGCCCAGTTGGTCGCCCATTTGAACGGGATGACCAGCAGGTTGAACAGCTGCTTGGCAAAGAAGAAGCAGACAAGAAAGGCGATGAAGAAACCGCCGATGGACCACATCAGCCGGGTGCGCAATTCGACCAGATGTTCGATCAGCGGCGCCGAGGACTTCTCGATTTCGTCGTCTTCGGCGCTCACGAGGCTTTTCCTGCTTTGGTCGTCTTGGTGGTCTTTTTGGGCGCAACAGCCTTGGCCGATACAGCCTTGGCTACCGGCGCCTTTGCCGGAGCGGCCTTGGCCACGGGTGCCTTGGTCGTTGCTACCGAAGCCTGGGCTTTTGCGGCAGGCTTGGGCGCGGCAACAGCTTTAGCCGCGGCCTTGGGCTTGGTCGCTGCCTTCGGCTCTTCGGCTTTGGCTGCAACCGCTGGCGCAGGAACAGGCGTGGCCTTGACCTCGGCGGCCGGAAACACCGGTGATGTGGCAGGCATCGCGTCCGGCCCGGCAACGCCTGGCATGACGGTTGCGCCGTTCTTCAGCGGTTCGGCCGGATGCGTTGCGTCCACGGCAGGATCAGCCGACGGCGCCGGCTGTGACGGCTTCATCGCCGCGTCGAGGCCGGCACGCACATCGGAAGCCGCCTGCTCGAAAGGATTGAGCTGCTTCCTGATCTGCTGCGCGGGGTTGAGACCGCGCAGCTCGTCGACCGACTTCTTGACGTCGTCGAGCTCGGCTTCCTTCAGCGCCTCATTGAACTGGCGCTGAAAATCGCCCGCCATGGAACGAGCCTTGGCCGTCATCCGCCCCATTGTGCGGAGCATCTTGGGCAAATCCTTGGGGCCGACGACCACGATCATGACGACCGCGATCACCAGCATTTCGGTCCAGCCGATTTCAAACATGTCAGTGCGATCCGGCTAGCAAGAGACGATGGTCAGCTCTTGCTGGCCTTTTCCTTGGTCGAGTTCACGGTCTCATCATTGCGGTGCTCGACCGTCTTGGAGTCATCGGCTTCGTCGTCCGACATACCCTTCTTGAAGCTCTTGATGCCCTTGGCCATGTCCCCCATCAGTTCCGGGATCTTGCCACGACCAAACAGCAGCAGCACGACGACCAGAACGATCAGCCAGTGCCAGATTGAAAACGAACCCATTGAACTCTCTCTTGAACAGTTTCCCTGCGATTGATCTAGGCTCTTTCGCTTCCGGATTCAAACACTAGAACATCCGCTTTCCGAAGCGACAGCCATATATCACGTGCTTTTGCGGACAAAGCGCCGCAGCGTATGCGCGCCCGCACCGGCGTCTCGGCGCCCGGCACCGCGAGTTCAAGCAGTTCGACGACGCCTAGATAGCGCCTGGAAATGATGCGGGCCTGCGTTTCGCCGGTGTCCTCGCTGACGTCGATGCCGGTCAGGCGCACAGCCACGAGCACGTCGGCGCCTTCCGAAGCGTCGGTTTCGACCTCGCCCACCGGTGTCATCGCATAACCGTCGACAGCCTTGGCGGGAAAGACGTTGAGCTCGGAAAAGAAGCCGGCGACGAACAGGTTTGCCGGCTTGAGGTAGAGGTCTTCCGCCCTGCCCGTCTGTACCAGCTTGCCGTCCTTCAACAGCGCGATGCGGTCGCCCATGCGCATCGCTTCTTCGGCATCGTGGGTAACGACGATGGCAGTCGCCCGGCTTTCGCGCAGGATCGCCAGGGTTTCGGCGCGCACCGAATCCTTGAGGCGCGAATCAAGCCCGGAGAACGGCTCGTCCATCAACAGGACCGCCGGTCGCGGCGCCAACGCGCGAGCTAGAGCCACGCGCTGCTGTTCGCCGCCCGACAATGCATGCGGATAGTTGTCGGCGTAGTGTTCGAGCCCGACGCGGGCGAGCGCGATCAGCGCTTCCCTCCTGGCCTCCTCGCGCGACAGCGCGGTCAGCCCGAAGCGGACGTTGTCGAGGATGGTCAGATGCGGAAACAGCGCAAAATCCTGGAACACCAGGCCGATAGAGCGCTGTTCCGGCGGCAGGAACACCTGAGGACCAGCGATTTCCTTGCCGTTCAGCAGTACGCGCCCGGAGGTCTGCGCCTCGATGCCGGCGGCAATCCGGAGCAGCGTCGTCTTGCCTGAGCCCGACGGCCCTAGAAGGCAAAGCACCTCGCCCGGCTCGGCGGCAAGACTGACCTCGCGCAGCGTCTCCGAGCCATTGCCGAAGGAATGGCGAATGTCCTCAAAAGCCAACCGCGCAGCGAAGGTCACGCCCGCAGTGACACGCGCTGCCGTCTGGGTTTGATTTGTCGTCACAGGATCGACCTCCTGCTGCCGGTTCCACACCGGCGCGGGTCAATCATCTGTGGCGCGGGGTGTCAACAGGCCGAGCTCTTCCAGGTCGATGTCGGTGAGCGGGTCCTCGTCGTCGGTGAGCAGGTCAGGATCGGACGGCGGCAGCGGCACCGAGAAGCCGGGCGGCATGCGCGACGACAACAGCCCTGCCCCCTTCAGCTCTTCCATGCCGGGCAGATCGCGGATCTCCTCCAGGCCGAAATGATCGAGGAACTTGTCGGTCGTGCCATAGGTCACCGGCCGGCCCGGCGTCTTGCGCCGGCCGCGCATGCGCACCCATTCGGTTTCCATCAGGGTGTCGAGCGTGCCCTTCGAGGTCTCGACGCCGCGGATATCCTCGATCTCGGCGCGGGTCACAGGCTGATGGTAGGCGATGACCGACAGCACTTCGAGGGCGGCGCGCGACAGCTTCTTCTGCTGGATGGTGTCGCGGCTCATCAGGAAGGCAAGATCGCCGGCAGTACGGAACGCCCAGGAATCGGCAACCTTGACCAGATTGACGCCGCGCCGCTCGTAGATGCGCTGCAACTCGGCCATGGCGGCGGGAACGTCGATGCCTTCCGGCAAGCGCGCGACAAGCTGCCGTTCGCTCACCGGCTCGGCGCTGGCGAAAACGATGGCTTCCGCCATGCGCACAGCCTCGGCCAGATGCAGCCGTGCCGCCGGGTTGCGCTCGACAGTCTCCTCGTCCTCGTCGTCGAGGGCAAACGGGACGACATTTGATCCTTCGGTCATGACGCACCTTCGGTCTGCGGGGCCGCGGCCTGGCGTTCGCGCAGGTAGATCGGCGCAAACGGCTCGAGCTGACGGATTTCGACGGTCCCGTCGCGGACCATTTCCAGGCTGGCGGCAAACGAGCTGGCGATCGCCGTTGCACGCTCTTCGGGGCTGGTCATGTAGCGGATCAGGAAATGATCGAGCGCAGTCCAGTCCTTCAGTTCGCCGACCATGCGGGTCAGGATCTCGCGTGCTGCCTTCAGCGACCAGACACCGCGCTTGGCGATCTGCACATTGGTAATCGCCTGCCTTTGGCGCTGGCCGGCATAGGCGCTCAAGAGATCGAACAACGAGGCCGAGTACTCGTTGCGCTTGTCGATGATGACCAGTTCGGGGGCGCCGCGCTGAAAGACATCGCGACCGAGCCGGTTGCGGTTGACCAGCCGAGAGGCGGCATCGCGCATCGCTTCCAGGCGCTTCAGGCGGAATTGCAGCACGGCGGCCAGCTCTTCACCGCTCTCGCCCTCGTCGCCCGGCAACTTGGGGATCAAAAGCTTGGACTTGAGGAAGGCGAGCCATGCCGCCATGACCAGATAGTCGGCGGCGAGCTCCAGCCTCAGGGCCCGCGCCTGCGAGACGAAGGTCAGGTACTGCTCGACGAGGGCCAGGATGGAAATGCGGGACAGATCGACACGCTGGCTGCGCGCCAGGTGCAGCAGAAGATCGAGCGGGCCTTCGAAGCCGGCAACGTCAACGACCAGCGACGGATCGTCAGTCATGCGGTCGTCAGCGTTCTCCGCCCACAGACGGTCCATCGGTGCTGGCTTTTGCGCCTTGCTTTCCAATGCTTCCGCCAATTCCGTGCCTTCTCCTTGAGAGGCTATGCAACTGCCTCGAAAGTGTGTCCGAATTCCGCCTGCTGCACGGTTTCAGCGCGGGCATGCAACTTGCCGGCGATTTTGCAGTGAAGGACAAGATCGGCATCCGCCGCAAGGATTGCCGCGGTCTTTGCCCGGTAATCCCCAGAAAGCCGCGTCCCCAACATGTCAGGCGGTGATTCGGTCATGCCAAGAGCTTAGCGCCTTTTGACCTGACATAGAATCGTGCGCATCGTCAGGGCCTGAAAACGAAAACGGCGCAGCCAGGCTGCGCCGTTTTCCGATTTGGGTGTGGCTCGCTTACTTCGAGACGAAGCAGTTGCCGCCGGCGGCCTTGTAGCTTTCGCACAGGCTGACCGCATCGTTGCGGGTGCCGGCAGGTACGCGAACGCGCCAGAACGTGCCCTTGCCGGCGATGTCGGCCTTGACGATGCTGACTTCGCGGCCGTTCAGCACGCTGCCGTAGCGGCGGGCGAGATCGGCATAGGTCGACTTCGCGGCGGCTTCGCTCGGCTGCGAGGCGATCTGCATGGCCCAGGCGCCGGATGCTGCAGCCGTCGTCGGGGCCGACGGCGCGATAGCTGCCACCTGGTCAGGCTTGACCTCGCCAACGACATCGACCGGCTGCTCGGACGGGCGCTGTGGCGCAATCGGAGCGGTTGACGGGGTGTTGGCCGACTGCGCAGGCTTGGCGACAGGCGCCAGCGCCGGCTGTGCCGGGACGGTGCCGGTGGCTTCGCTTGCCGGCTCGGCAACGCGCTGCGGTGCCGGATCGGTCGGCTCGGTTGCGGCAACAACGGCCGGGGCCGGTTCTTCGCGCGGCACCAGCGTGCCATCAGGCCTCACCACCATGGTGCGGACCTTGCGCGGAGCAACAGCAGCCGTCTCGGTGCTGGCGTCGGGCTGATCGGCCTGTGGCACTTGCGCGACACGCTCTTCCGACTTCGCGGTCGGTTCAGCGGCGACATCGTCTCCGTTGAGCGGCAGGTTTTCGGGCATGTTCGCCTCGGCTTCCTGTGCCGCGAGATCGACCGGCTCTTCAGCGTTGGTGACAAGCTTGTCCTGGGCCGGAGCACCATTGGTCGAGCCGCCTGCGACGCGGTCATAAACCTTGCTGTCCTGGTTCGGCACGGTTGCGCCGCCCGGATTTTCCGGCTTGATCTTGATCGGGCTCTCATCGGCCTTGACGATGACGGGGGCGCCTGCCCCCTCGCCGCCGCCGAATGACAGGGCGAAGGCGCCAATGCCGCCGACAACCGCGACCGCACCGACGATTGCGGCGATCATCATGCCGCGACGTGCCGGACGGGCTGCCGGCGAACCGGGCAGCGTTTCCATCGCTTCGTCGAAATCAGGATCGTAGTCGAACTCGTCGGCCTGGGCCTGCTGGCGCGGCGCGTTGGACTGGCTCTGCTGCATGCCGCCGAGGTCGAAGCCACCCAGGCGGTCATCGGCCTGCTGGCGGCCGGCATACATCGCTGCGGCACCGGCTGCGGCCGCACCTGCCAGTTCGATCGGCTGCGATGCATCGCCATCGCGCAGCGTCTTGCGATCGAAGCCGTCGGCATAGGGATTCGACGCATAGTTCGACGACGCGGCCGGCTTGGTAACCTCCGGTGCATTCATCTCGTTCATCAGGTTCGAGAATTCACCGTCGAGATCGTCATAGGCCGGAGCCGGCGGCGCGTCATCCTCGAACGACAACTCGGGAATGTCGAGGTCGTCGGCGAGCGCGACGGCCTTTTCCGGCACATCGACGGTCTCGATATCGGGTGCATCGTCGAAGGACGAAACGGCGGCGAAAAGCTCGGCTTCCAGATCATCGACCTCGGGCTCAGCTGGCGCATATGCCTCGGGTTCGGCCTGCGGTCCATAAGCTTCGGGCGCATAGGCCACGGGTTCGGCCTGCGGCTCGTAGGTCGGCGCGACCGGCACATAGGCATCCGGTTGCTGGATTGCTTCCGGCTGGTCGCTCGACTGGGCTGCTACAACTGGTGCGGCAGCGCGCGGCGCAACCGGCGTGCCGAGGCCCCAGCTGCGGGCCTGCTCGTAGCGCGAGGCCGCAAGCGGGCGCATCGGCGCTGCGGCAGCAGCGGCTGCTGCGACGGCAACTGCCGGCGCTGCAACTTCCGCCACCTCGGCCACGGCACTGCGCTCGAGCGCCATGTCGAAGGCGTCGTCATCAAAGCTGACGTCAATGTCGGCCTGGTGATCGTAGCTCGGCTCGGAATAGCCGGCATCGGCCTGGACGGGAGCCGCTTCCTCGGCGGCCACGAATTCCTCGACCGGCGCGTCGTAGGACGGCGCATAGTCGGTGTCGTCATAAGCCTGCGCCGGCTCTTCGGCAGGCTGCTCGGGCGCCCACAGCGAGCTTGCGAAGGTGGGCTCTGGCTCAACAGCAACCGGTTCGACGACGCGAAGCGGCGTCGGCTCGGACAGCGCCTTGGCCTGGCTGCTCATATTGCCAAGCAGTGCGTTCAGCTCGTCTTCGAGGCTGGTGTCTTCAACTGGGGCCACCGGAGCCGCGACCTGGGCGACCTCGATCTCCTGGACCGGCGCTTCGACCACCGACTCGACTGCTGGCGCTTCATAAGCGACCGCAGGCTCATAGGCGGGTTTTTCGTCACGCAGCGCCTCCTGCAGGCGGCGTTCGAACTCGTCATAGTCCTCGGCCTGCGCGACAGATGCTGCCCCCCCCTGCGGCTCCTCGACCAGATCGGCATGCGAGAACGCGATTTCCGGCTCGGCCGGCTGGTATTCGCCCAGCGTCAGCTGATCGTCAGCGACGGCTTCAACAGCATAGTTGTCATCGTCAACAGCCGCGAAATCCATGTCGACATCGGCAAGGGCGACGTCAAACTCGGCATCGAGATCGACTTCGGTCGAAGTCGAATAAGAAACCGGCGCAGCGACCTGCTCGGCAGGCTCATCGGCCACCAGCAGTTCGTCCTCCATCGAGAATTCCTGTTCGAAGGACGCAGCAACCGAGTCGTCAAAATCGGGCTCAGGCGTGAAGGACGGTTCGGACGTGAAAGCGGGCTCAGGAGCGAAAACGGGTTCCGGAGCGAAATTGACTTCAGGCGCCGGCTCATAGGCAGGTGCGGCGGCATAAGCCCGCTCTCCGGGATGAAGCAGCTCATCCTCGAGCGAGAAATCCTCGAAGCTCGCGGCAACGGCATCGTCGAACGACGCGTCGGAGGCGAATTCCGGCTCACGAGCGCGCTCTTCGGTCGGCGCGTAAGGAACCGACGATTCGACGGGCGTGTAGGACGAGGGTTCGTTTGCCTGAACATATGCCGCAGGGGCAACGTGCTCGGGCGCCGCGACGAGATCGTCGCCGGCCAGCTCGCCGAGCAGTTCCTTCTCCAGATCAATGCCGAAGTCGTCGTCGACAGCCGGTTCGATGCGCTCAGCGGGCGCACCAACATCCTGGCGCACCACTGGCTGGCGCGGGTCGAAACCCATGATCCTCGTCAATTCGGCGAAGGGATCTTCGTCGGCGAAGTCATTCTTGTCTGCGATCTTCAGCTGGGTTCTGTCTGCCATTCTTTTTCCCGAACTCTCGCACTTTTTTCGGACGCAGTGAACGTCGCGTAAGGTTGGCCCTTACCAGCGCAATGTGGGCAAAAGGTGACATTCAGCTCCGGAAAACCTAGCGCATTTCGGTCGGCGCATCCGCTCCGATCAACGCCAGGCCTGACGTCAAAACGTCCGAAACAGCCTGCACCAGCCCGAGTCTGGCATAGGTCAATTCTGGATCGTTAACCTTAACAAACCGTAAGTCATGGTTGTCCGTGCCACGATTCCAGTGTCCGTGGAAGGTGCTTGCGAGGTCGTAGAGATAGAACGCCAGCCTGTGCGGCTCCATCGACTGTGCGGCCGACTCGATCAGGCGCGGATACTCGGCAAGCTTCTTGATGAGTGCGATTTCGCCTTCGTCCGTCAGCCTTTCGACAGCCCCGATCAGGCCGGCGCGCGCGAACTCTCCTTGGCCGAGCTGCTCCTTTGCCTGCCTGAACACCGAGTGGCAGCGCGCAGATGCGTACTGCACGTAGAACACCGGATTGTCCTTGGACTGCTCGGTGACTTTGGCAAAATCGAAGTCGAGCGGCGCATCGCTCTTGCGGTAGAGCATCATGAAGCGAATCGCGTCGCGACCAACTTCCTCGACGACCTCGCGCAGAGTGATGAACTCCCCTGCCCGCTTGGACATGCGCACCGGCTCGCCGTCGCGGAACAGCTTGACCAGTTGGCATAGCAGCACGTCGAGCTTGACCGCACCGTCGGTGACGGCACGCGCCAGCGCTTCCATACGCTTGACGTAGCCGCCATGGTCGGCGCCAAGCACGAATACCAGCTCCTCGAAGCCGCGGTCGACCTTGTCCTTGAGGTAGGCGACGTCGGCAGCGAAGTAGGTGAAGGCGCCGTCCGACTTGACCAGGGCGCGATCCATGTCGTCGCCGACCTCGGTCGAGCGGAACAAAGTCTGCTCGCGGTCTTCCCAGTCGTCAGGCTTCTCGCCCTTGGGCGGCGGCAGCTTGCCCTTGTAGACATGGCCCTTCAGCGTCAGGTCGCTGATCGCGGAGCGGATCGCCTTGGCGTTGTCGGCATGCAGCGTGCGCTCGGAGAAGAACACCTCGTGGCGAACGTCGAGCAGCGCCAGATCCTCGCGGATCATCACCATCATCGCATCGATGGTGCGATCCTTGATCAGCGCCAGCGCCTCCTCCTCGGGCTTCTGCAGCAGGTCGCGGCCGAATTCCTTGGCCAGCGCCTGGCCGACCGGCACAAGGTAGTCGCCCGGGTAGAGGCCGGCAGGGATCTCGCCGATCTGCTCGCCAAGCGCCTCGCGATAGCGCAGCATTACCGAGCGGCCGAGCACGTCGATCTGCACGCCGGCGTCGTTGATGTAATATTCCTTGGTCACGTCGTAGCCGGCAAAGCCGAGGATGTTGGCCAGCGCATCACCGACAACCGCGCCACGGCAATGGCCGACATGCATCGGCCCGGTCGGATTGGCCGAGACATATTCGACGTTGACGCGCTTCTTCTTGCCGAAGCCGGAGCGGCCGTAGTCGGTGCCGCGCGACAGCAGGTCAGCCAGGTGCTTCTGCCAGAAGCCGTCGTGGAGCTTGAGATTGACGAAGCCCGGGCCGGCAACCTCTGCCTTGGCGACGTCGGCATCCTTGGACAGCTCCGCCAAAAGGCGTTCAGCCAGCGCGCGCGGGTTCTGCCCGGTCGGCTTCGCCAGCACCATCGCCGCATTCGTCGCCAGATCGCCATGGGTCGCATCGCGCGGCGGCTCGACGGCAATGCGCGTCAGGTCGAGCGCGCCGCCCTCTTTCGGAGTCAAATCAAGCGCTTCGACGGCTTTGGTAATCCGCTCGCTGAAATCGGCGAAAATGTTCATTTCTGGGCTTTCGTAGGACGCTTCGACGTCACTTTTGACGTGACATTCCACTGAATGATGATTTCGCCCGGCCTAAACCAAATCGGGCGTATGGTCAAACAAGCGTCGGTGCTCCTTGACCGCATAGGTGTCGGTCATGCCGGCCAGGAAATCGGCGACGGCGCGTGCCTTGATGCGATCCTCGGCCCTGTCAAGCCCCTCACGCCAGCCCTCGGGCATGGCGCGGGGATCAGCGTAATAGGCGTCGAACAGGTCGCGCACGATGCGGTCGGCGTTGGCGCGCACCCGCATCACCTCGGAGTGCCGGTACATGTTGCGGTAGAGAAACGCCTTCAGCTCCTTCTCCGAAGCCGTCATCTCGCCCGAAAAGGTCACCATGACCTCGCCCGCGTTCCTCACCTCATCGGCGCTTTGCGGTGCCAGGCGCGCAATCCTTGCGGTCGCGGTGGAGATGACGTCCTCGACGAACATGGTGATCTGGCGCCGCATCAGTTCGTGACCGGTGCGCATTGGGTCGAGCGCGGGATAACGCTCGCGCACGCCGCGCAGGATCGCGGCCGGCAGTGGCACGTCGTCAAGCATTTCGAGGGTCAGCAGCCCTGCCCTCAGCCCGTCATCGATGTCATGGGTGTTGTAGGCGATGTCGTCGGCGATCGCGGCACACTGCGCCTCCAAGCTGGCAAAGCGGTCGAGCTCGAGGTCATGCAACTCGGAATAGTCGCGGATCGCCTGCGGCACGGGGCCCTTCAGCCCCTTGCCGGTGGCGTCGGTCAGCGGGCCGTTGTGCTTGACCAACCCCTCCAGCGTCTCCCAGGTCAGGTTGAGACCGTCGAACTCGGCGTAACGGCTCTCCAGCCGCGTCACCACGCGTAGCGACTGGGCGTTGTGGTCAAAGCCACCCCAGGCCGCCATCTTGTCGTTCAGCGCGTCCTCGCCGGTGTGGCCGAACGGCGTGTGGCCGAAATCGTGGACCAGCGCGATCGCCTCGGCGAGATCCTCGTCGCAGCGCAGCGCACGCGCCAGGGCGCGGGCGATCTGCGCCACCTCGATCGTGTGCGTCAGCCGGGTGCGGAAATGATCGCCTTCATGGGCAACGAACACCTGAGTCTTGTGCTTGAGGCGACGAAAGGCCGTCGAATGGATGATGCGGTCGCGGTCGCGCTGGAACGGCGTGCGCGTCGGGCTTTCAACCTCGTCGAACAGGCGGCCGCGCGAGGCCGCGGGATCGCAGGCATAGGCCGCGCGCGGCCGGTAGCCGAAGCCGATATCGCCAAGTTGCCGTTCGCCTGCCATACTCCCCACCTGTTGACTTGCCCCAGGTGGCTTCATACCTATCATAAGAAACCGAAAGCAAGGTGACGCCAATGGGCGCTGATGCCAAGACCGCCATGAAGGTCGACATGACCGAAGCCGCAGCGAAGCGGATAGCCAAGATCGTCGCCGACGATCCGGGCAAGATCGCGTTGCGCATCTCGGTCGAAGGCGGCGGCTGCTCGGGCTTCTCCTACAAATTCGACCTCGTCGAAGGCCGCAACGACGACGACGTCGCCATCGAGCGCGACGGTGCGACGCTTCTCGTCGACGACCTGTCGCTCGTCTATATGGGCGGCTCGGTCGTCGATTTCGTCGACGACCTGATGGGCCAGTCGTTCCAGATCAAGAACCCCAACGCGGTCGCCGGCTGCGGCTGCGGCACCAGCTTCTCCATCTAGTCATGCGCAGGCCGCAAGCGCTCCGTCAGGTGGCGCTTTCGGCCGGTCGCGATATCGACGCGACGCTTGCCTTCTGGCTCGATATCTTCGGCCTCCCCGTACACGCCCGCTACGACCCGCCCGGCATCGCCTTCATCATCGTCGGCGGCATCAGGCTGTTTTTCACCGGCGGCGTACCGCAGGCGACCGTCTATCTCGACATAGACGACCTCGACTCCTTTTACGAAACCGCATCCGACAATGGCGTGGCGTTCACCACGGCACCAACGCTCGTCCACCGCGATGCGGCGGGCGAATTCGGCCCTGCCGGCGAGAGCGAGTGGATGGCCTTCCTGAAGGATCCTGCCGGCAACACGATCGGGCTGGTCGAGCGCAAATAGGCTTGCGCATTCGTCCGAACCACTGCATCTCGTCGCGATGCGCCGCTGCCCCCGGGCGTTCTAAGATTCCGAGCGTAAGGGAACAGCGTGCATATCCGTCGTTTTGAACCGCGTGACTACGATGCCGTGGTGAACGTCATCCTGCCCATCCAGCGAGACGAATTCGGCTTTGACGTTACCGTCGACCACCAGCCGGACCTCCGGATCATTCCAGAATTCTATCAGCGCGACCTTGGCGATTTCTGGGTCGCCGAGGCAGATGGCAAGATCGTCGGGACGATCGGCCTGGTCGACATTGGCGATGGGCTCGCCGCCTTACGCAAGATGTTCGTCGCCGCCGAGTGGCGTGGCCGCGAACATGGAATCGCCGCAAAGCTGCTGGGGCTCTTGCTTGCCACGGCCCGCGAACGCGGCATCCGTGCAGTCTATCTCGGCACGACCGACAGGTTTCTTGCCGCCCATCGCTTCTACGAGAAGAACGGCTTTGCCGAGGTCGCCAGATCCGACCTGCCGGCGAGCTTCCCGGTCGTGTTCATCGACACCAAGTTCTACGTGCACCGGCTGGATGCCTGAAAAGCAGAGGGCCCCACGCAGGGGCCCTCGTCTCTTGCCAGTGGTCCGGCATCAAGCTTCCGACGCCATCGCAGCTTCGCGGATCTCGGCCTCGTTGACCTTGGTGCCGTTGAAGAAGGCGTTCAGCACCACCGCCGAGACCGATGCCAGAAGGATGCCCGACTCGATCAGCGGGTGGATGTCGTGCGGCATCCACATCTTGAAGTCGGGGGCGACGAGCGGGATCATGCCGAAGCCGATGGAGACCGCGACCACGAACAGGTTGTTGCGGTTGGTCTTGAAGTCGACATTGGACAGGATGCGGATGCCGGTCGCCGCCACCATGCCGAACATCACCAGCCCCGCACCACCGAGCACCACGGTGGGCAGCGCCTCGACCAGCGCGCCCATCTTGGGCACCAGCCCCAGGATCAGCAGGATCACGCCGCCGGCAACGCAGACAAAGCGGCTCTTGACACCGGTGACGCCGACGAGGCCGACATTCTGCGAGAAGGAGGTGTACGGAAAGGTGTTGAACAGGCCGCCGATAATGGTGCCAAGACCATCGGTGCGCAGGCCCGCCGACAGCATCGGCTGGGTCACCTTGCGTCCGGTCATGTCGCCGAGCGCCAGGAACATGCCTGTCGATTCGATCATGACGACGATCATCACCAGAACCATCGTGATGATCAGGATCGGGTCGAAGATCGGCATGCCGAAGCGCAGCGGCGTGATGAGCTCGAACCACTCAGCCGAAGCGACCTTGTCGAAATGCATCATGCCGAGCGAAGCGGTGAGCACGCCGCCGATGAGGATGCCGAGCAGCACGGCGATGTTGGCGACAAACCCCTTGCCGAACTTGGCGATGACCACGATCGACAGCAGCACGACCGCCGAGATGCCGACATTGACCAGCGGCGCATAGGCGGCGTTGGGCGCGGTTGCGGCGAGCGCAAGCTTGGCCGGGATCGGCGGGATGGTCGAGCCGGTGGCAGCCGCCATCTCGGTCACGGTCTTCAGCCATTCGGCATGCTCGGGCGCCACCAGCCGGGGCGCGGTCGGACCGACCGGGTTGCCGAATATCCAGTTGATGCCGATGCGCATCAGCGACGCGCCGATGACGACGATGATGGTGCCGGTGACAACAGGCGGAAAAAACCTGAGCATGCGGCTTACAAGCGGCGCGATCAGGAAGGCCACGATGCCGGCGCCGATGATGGCGCCGAAGATCATGCGGGCGCCGTCGGGGCCCTGATTGGCGTTGGCCATGGCGACCATCGGGCCAACGGCGGCGAAGGTGACGCCCATCATGACCGGCAGCTTGATGCCGAACCACTGGGTCGCGCCGAAGGACTGGATGATGGTGACGAGGCCGCAGACGAAAAGATCAGCGGAGATCAGGAAGGCGACCTGCTCCGGATCGAGCTTGAGGGCTCGTCCGATGATGAGCGGCACCGCGATAGCGCCGGCATACATGACCAGCACGTGTTGGATGCCGAGCGCGGCTAGGCGAGGCGCTGGAAGCACCTCGTCCACAGGATGAGTACTGTTGGACATGGCATTTGTTCCCCTTTTGCCAGCCGGTCCGAAGAATGCCGAAGAGGACCGGTTCCCTTCTCCCAAGGGATGGTGCAGGATCGTCTGGAACCGCCGTGCAGGCTATCAAGAATTGTTTGAAATCATCGCGTGAAATTCATGAAGATCGTCACCTGGAACATCAACGGTGTCCGTGCCCGTATCGAGAACCTTGTGCATTGGCTCAAGGAAAGCGATCCGGACATTGTCTGTCTGCAGGAAATCAAGACGGTCGACGAAGGCTTTCCACGTTTCGAGATCGAGGCGCTCGGCTACAATGTCGAAACCCACGGCCAAAAGGGCTTCAACGGCGTCGCGATCCTCTCCAAGCTGCGCTTCGACGAGGTCAATCGCGGCCTGCCGGGCGATGATGCCGACGAGCAGGCGCGATTCATCGAAGGCGTGTTCTCGACCGACAAGGGCGTGCTGCGCGTGGTGTCGCTCTACCTGCCCAACGGCAACCCCGTCGGCACCGAAAAATTCCCCTACAAGCTGTCATGGATGGCGCGGCTGGAGCGCTGGGCAACGCAGCGGTTGGCACTCGAAGAGGCGCTGGTGCTCGCCGGCGACTACAACGTCATCCCCGAGGCCATGGACGCCCGCAACATCGAGCTGTGGCTGGGCGATGCGCTGTACCAGCCTGAGACGCGGCAGGCGTTCCGCCGGCTGATCAACCTCGGCTTTACCGAGGCCGTGCGCGCGGTCACCGACCAGCCCGACGTCTATACCTTCTGGGATTACCAGGCCGGCGCCTGGCAGAAGAACAACGGCATCCGCATCGACCACCTGCTGTTGTCGCCGGAAGCCGCGAACCGCTTCGCCTCGGCCTCGATCGAAAAGCACGTCCGCGCCTGGGAAAAGCCGTCCGACCACGTGCCCGTGGCGATCGATCTCAATCTTCAGGCGGCGTGAGCCCCAGCCAGGGCTTCGGCCCTGGCACAACATGTCATGCTGTTGAAAAACATCGGGCGACCGCCAGTGGCGGTCTTGCCAACAGGCGTATGCAACCCGGCAGCGGTAATCGTTCCGCCTACTGGTTGCCCTTGGTCAGGATGTCTTCGGCAAGCGAGATCGCCGTGCGGCGATCGGATTCGTCGGCCAAGGCAAATGCCTCCTCCTGCATGCCGCGGATCCAGGGCTGGTCGGAGGGCTGGGCGCGTTCGAGGGCCGCAGTCATCATGGCAAGGCCGCGCACCACTTTGCCGCTCTGGAACAGCAGGTTGCCAAGCGTCGCCTGCGCGCCGGCATGGCCCTTTTCCGCCGCCAGCTGCAGCCAGCGGCCGGCCTGCTTGACGGACGCCTTCACGCCACCGTCGCCCTTGAGGAACATCTTGCCCATCTCGTACTGGGCATTGGCATTGCGGTAGTTGGCGGCGGCGCGCATGTAATATTCCTGCGCGGCGACCGGGTTGGCCGAGACCGGGCTTCCCGGGATGCCTTCCTTCATGTAGCCACCGAGTGCCACGAGCGCATCGGAGACATAGCTCTCCTCAGGCGAGCCGGGCTCGACATCCTGCTCGGCGATCTCGGTGAAGAACTTGAACGCCTCGTAATCGTCCTGGGCGACGCCGTCGCCTTCGGCATACATGCGTGCAAGCTTCCAGGTGGCGCCGATCTGGCCGTTTTCAGCAGCGTAGCGATAGGCCTCGACGGCCTGGTCCTTGTGACCGCTCTTGTAGGCGGAGAAGCCGAACTGGAACACAGCCCACGGATTCGATTCCGGCTTCACGCCGGTCTTGTCGTCGAACACCTTGTCGTCGAACGCCAGTGCCTCGCCTGCGGCGCCCAACAGGGAGACCGCGACAAGCGCCGAAAAGGCTGATGCTCTTACCAACTCAGATATGCGCATGGCAGTACGTTTCTTCCGCCCACCTCGGTGGGTGACCGTGCCCTTGCCTTGCGGCTCGGACACAATTCCAGATCGTGCCCGGCTTTTCGGCCGGACCCGGATTCCACTCTTTCGCCCTCTCCACGCTTTCGCAGTCGGACCGCGCCAGGCCAGCCTCAGCGGCCGTCTGCGCCAGGTCCACGACATCGATCACATCAAGATGCGCGTTGTTTTCGACCAAACTACGGCCAAGGCCTTGCAAGAAATCGTGATCGGCGGCCAACTGCGCCGGCACGCTCGTGGAGTGTACGACGACGCCAATACTTCTGCGGGGCGCGCGAAAACTCGAAGCACGGCAGGAAAAGCGGCGTCCAAAGGCCGATGCCGCCGTCTTTCGACGGCTGGGCAGCTTGGCCATGAAGGTCGCCTTGGCGTTCATTTCTGTTCCTGCCGCGACATCGCGACTTTGCTGTTGGATTCCATTGCCAACGTCCCTCAACCGGGCGCTGGTCCGAAGACCCATTCGAGGTGCGCCGGGTTTATGGCGGGAAATTGGCAATGTCCCCGTCATGTTCCTTAGCCGATAGCTTGATTAAAAAGTGTTGCCGAATCGTCACAACTGTTGCCGACTTGCCGCGCCATGGTTTCCAAATAAGAAACGCGCTGCATCGGCGACAGGCCACAAAAAAGCCGGGCACGAGGCCCGGCTTCTTCTGGATCAGATTGTGGAGCTTACCACTTCACGCTGTAGCCAGCCGAGACGGCGACGGACCAGTCGTTGCCGACGGCACGATTGAAGCCAAATGCCGGATCAGTCATGGGCAGAGCAAGGCTATACTTATCTTCGGTCGCGGCGGTCAGATAAGACAGACCGACGCCGGCGCGGAGTTCGCCGCCGATCTTGTCCTTCATCGAAACGCCGGCACCAACGGTGTAGGTATCGCTCTGAAGATCCCAGCCGGTGCCGACGCCACGATCCCAGGTCGCAAAGACCGTGCCGGAGATCGCATCCGTAAACGCGTGGCCGATACCGCCCGTGACCGTCCAGCCGTCCTGCCAATTGTAGGTGTTAACCCGAGTGTTGGGACCAGGATTGAACTTGTTTAGAACGAGCAAGAGCCGCTCGTTTACCGACCAGTCCGTCCACTTCACACTACCGTATGCGAGCCAACCCGGAGCGATGCCGGACTGAACCTTCAACTCAACGCTCTGTGGAAGCTCCGCGAAGCCCTGAGCAACCGGTGCTCCGTTGGTCGTACCCTCTGCCGCCACATCGGTACCCGAGCGGTACATCAACTGAGCGCGCAGTGCGATTTCCGGTATCTCGTATGCGAGGCCAGCTCGCCAACCAATATCGTTATCCTTCAGCTTTACCGAAACGGTACCACTGCCGCCAAGCAGAGTGTAGTCGACGTTTTCGACAAAAAGACCGCCAAGGAACGAGAGGCTTCCCTTGCCCATTTCGTACTTGAAGGCGCAAGTAGCACCATACTCAGTTACGGTAAAATCCTCTTCCAGTTTCCTCAGCGTACCATTGCCCAGCCCACGATAGGTCACGCCACCGCCATACGGCTGGCTCACTGTCCCGGCGCAGGAAAGCTGGTCAAAGAACTTGAACTTAACGGCAGCTGACGGGACGACATAAGTATCCGCGAAATTGTAGCCAGTACCGTCCGCGTAGCCATTTACAGTGAATTCGCGGTGCGGCTTGACCACGACGACGCTGGTACGCAGGTTAAAGTTGCCCTGTTCAAACAGGATGTCCGTATCGGCCGTGCCGCGCGAAAAACCGCCAGCCTGGGCTGCGCCTGCCGCAACGATCGTCAGCGCCGTTGCCCCCAGCAGCGCTTTGAGACGCGAAATGTTCATGGTGGTCCTCTCCCGAATGCCTCGTGACGAGAATTGAACGAATTCAGACTGCTCACGCAACATTGATTTTTTGCAAACATTGGCGGCCCAGCGGCAGGGGCATGGCAGGGGTCATCGCCTTCCGCTTACGCAAACGTCAATTTTAGCCAATTCCGCATCATTCGATCCTGAATCTCCAGGGAAATCCGGAACCGGAATGCAAAAACAGCCCGAAATCGGGCTGTTTTGGAGGCTTGTTACATTATGGCAACAATCGGGCGCAAAATAGTTACATTGGCCACAATTTACGCAGCGACATGCCGTTTCTGACGGCGCAAGCAAAGCCTGCCGCAACGTCATCGCGCGGCAGGTTTTGAGCTTCGAATCGTCAGCCGGCGTCGCGCACGCGCGACAGCGCCGTGTCGAGCTTTTCCTGCGTCCGGCGGTAGTCCTCGAGCTTCTCGCGCTCGGCCGCGACGATCTCTTCCGGGGCGGACGCCACGAACTTCTCGTTCGACAGCTTCTTGTGCAGCCGGGCGATCTCCTCGGTTGTCTTGGCCAGTTCCTTCTGCAGGCGTGCTGCTTCGGCGGACAGGTCGATCAGGCTGCCGAGCGGCAGGCAGGCGGTGGCTTCACCGGCAACGATCTGGGCCGCGCCCTTGGGTGCAGCCGCCTCATGGGTGATCTCGCCGACACGGGCCAGGCGCGCAATCGCCGACTGGTGGCGCTTCAGGCGCTCCAGCGTCTCGGCATTGGCACCGACGAAGACGAGCGGCGCGATCGCCGCCGGCGGCACGTTCATTTCGGACCGAACCGAGCGGATGCCGCTGACGAGATCGACGAGCCAGTTGATCTCGGCCGCAGCGCCCACGTCCTCGAAATCAGGCGCCGGCCATGCAGCGTGGCACAGAAGCGACGTGCGCTCCTTGCCCTCGCCGGCGGTGTGCGCCCACAGCTCCTCGGTCATGAACGGCATCATCGGATGCAAGAGCTTGTAGATCTCGTCGAGCACGAAAGCCGCGACCGCCTGGCTTTCGGTCTTGGCAGCCTCGTCGTCGCCCATGAAGATCGGCTTGAGCAGTTCGAGGTACCAGTCGCAGAAGGTGTTCCAGACGAAACGATAGGCAGCACCAGCCGCCTCGTTGAAGCGGTAGGTGGTGATCGCCGCAGTCACCTCGCGCGTCGCGCGGGTCAGCTCGGTCAGAATCCAGCGGTTGACGGTCAGCTTGGCGTCGTTGAGCCAGAATTCGTCATTGCGCGCGACACCGTTCATCTCGGCAAAGCGCGTGGCATTCCACAGCTTGGTGCCGAAGTTGCGGTAGCCGGCAATGCGGGCCGGATCGAGCTTCACGTCTCGGCCCTGCGCGGCCATGATCGCCAGGGTGAAGCGCAGCGCGTCGGCGCCGTACTCGTCGATCAGCTCCAGCGGATCGATGACGTTGCCCTTCGACTTCGACATCTTCTGGCCGTTCTTGTCGCGAACCAGCGCATGGACGTAGACCGTGTGGAACGGCTCCTCTTCCATGAAATGCAGGCCCATCATCATCATGCGGGCGACCCAGAAGAAGATGATGTCGAAGCCGGTCACCAGCACGTCGGTCTGGTAATAGGTTTCGAGCTCGGGCGTCTTGTCCGGCCAACCGAGCGTCGAGAACGGCCACAGCGCCGACGAGAACCAGGTGTCGAGCACGTCCTCATCGCGGGTCAGGATCTTGCCCGGTTCGAAATTCTCGAGGCGCTCCTCGACCCAGGCCTTCCACGGCCCTTCAAGCGCGAGATAGTGCTGGATCGCTGCATCGAGGGCTTCTTCCTCGCTGCGCTCGACGAAGACCTGGCCGTCCGGGCCATACCAGGCCGGGATCTGGTGACCCCACCACAGCTGACGCGACACGCACCAGGGCTGGATGTTCTCCATCCAGTCGAAATAGGTCTTTTCCCAGTTCTTGGGCACGAAGTTGGTGCGGCCCTCGCGCACCGAGCGCAAGGCAGGCTTGGCCATCTCGGCGGCGTTGACGTACCACTGGTCGGTCAGGAACGGCTCGATCGGCACGCCGCCACGGTCGCCATGCGGCACCATGTGCTTGTGGGGCTCGATCTTGTCGAGGAAACCGCCCTCTTCCATGATCTGGACGATCAGCTTGCGCGCCGCGAAGCGGTCGAGGCCGTGCAGTTGCGCCCACACGCCGTCGCGCATCTCGGTGCGCTCGACGCCTTCGAGGAACTCGTCGTTGTCGACGATGTTGATGTTGGCCTCGACGGTCAGGATGTTGATCTGCGGCAGGTTGTGGCGCTTGCCGACCTCGAAGTCGTTGAAGTCATGTGCCGGCGTGATCTTGACCGCGCCCGACCCCTTTTCCGGATCGGAATATTCGTCGGCGACGATGGGGATCCTGCGGCCAACGATCGGCAGCACGACGTGTCTGCCGACGAGGGCTGCGTAGCGCTCGTCTTCGGGATGGACGGCAACGGCGGTATCGCCGAGCATCGTCTCAGGCCGCGTGGTCGCAACCGTGATGTAGGTCGCCGGGTTCTCCGGATCGTAGACCTCACCTTCGACAGGATAGCGAAAGTGCCAGAGATTGCCGTTGATCTCGTGCTGCTCGACCTCGAGATCGGAAATCGCGGTCAGGAGCTTCGGATCCCAGTTCACAAGGCGCTTGTCCTTGTAGATCAGGCCCTGCTTGTGCAGCGTCACAAACACCTCGATGACGGCCTTGGACAGGCCCTCGTCCATGGTGAAGCGCTCACGCGACCAGTCGCAGGAGGCACCCAGCCGCTTCAGCTGGTTGAAGATCATGCCGCCAGACTCGTCCTTCCACTCCCAGACCTTGTCGACGAACTGCTCGCGGGTCAGGTCGCGGCGATGGATCTGCTTTTCCATCAGCTTGCGCTCGACCACCATCTGGGTGGCGATGCCGGCATGGTCCATGCCGGGCTGCCACAGCACGTTCTTGCCACGCATGCGCTCGAAGCGGACCAGAATGTCCTGCAGCGTGTTGTTCAGCGCATGGCCCATATGCAGCGAGCCGGTGACATTGGGCGGCGGGATGACGATGGTGAACGGGTCGGCACCCTCGGGCGCGCCGGCGCCTGCCTTGAAGGCGTCGGCATCTTCCCAGGCCTTGGCAATCCTGGGTTCGACTGTATTGGCGTCGTAGGTCTTCTCAAGCATCGGAATTGGTTCCGTTTTGGTCCGGATCTGGTGGTCCGGTGTAAATCGGATGGGTGCAACCAAGTCAACAGCGCGGCAAGCACCAGCCGGAAACGAAAACGCCGCCCGAAGGCGGCGCTTTCATGTCGGCAGAGCCGAAATCACTGTGCGCCGCGTGCCACGCGTTCGATCTCTTCGCGTACCAGCCGTTCGACCAGCGTCGGCAGGTTGTTGTCCAGCCAGTCCTGCAGCATCGGCCGCAGCATCTCGGTGGCGATGTCGTCGAAGGACTTGCGGCTGCGCGCCGCGTACGCGTCGTTGAGCTCGCCGAAAGCCGCTGAGATCTGGCGACCCGCCTGTTCCGAGATGATCGCAGGCTTCGGCGCGGCCAGCTCTTCGGCCACGGCAGGCTCCGGCGTTGCCACTACGGTCTGGGCAACGACCTGAGGTGTCTGCTTCTCCGCTTCGCGCGGACCAGCCAGGCGCTCCATCTGCTCTACGGCGATCGTCGACTGCGGCGCCCAGCTTGCGGCAGCCGGACGGGTTGCGGCGGGCATCTCCACGATGGGCGCCGGTGTCTCGACGACGGGCGCTGGCGCCTCGGCGACGGTTGAGCGCATGGGCATTGCGGTGGCCGCCGCGACCTTCGGCTCTGCCGACGGCCACTTCGCGGGCTCGTCGCGCCGCGGCACTTCCTGCTTCGCGGCCATCGGTACGGCCTCTGCCGGCTTCACATCGACCGGCGCGGCCTTGGGCGCCTGGAACTCGGCCCGGAATGCCTCGACTTCGATGATGTTGCGGTCGCTGCGGTCGTCTTCGGGCTCCGGCCGCATCTGTTCGAAATCAACCGCCGGACGGCGTCCGGTATCGTTGTCTTCGATGATCCTGCGGATGGAAGCGAGAATCTCTTCCATCGAGGGTTCGCGCTGAGCGCTGCTAGCCTGAGCCATCGTCACATCCGCCGCCTTTGTGACAGGATACAAAATGCGCCCGCCGAAACGGGCGTCGAATCAGAGCCCAAGCGTAGCCGACTGATTCCCCTTCGAGAATCCCCAATCGGACACCCCTGGCGATTTCAACAGAATACAGTGTCCCGGCCGCTCGTCGGCAAAACGAAAACGGGCGCCTGCTCCATAGGAGCAGACGCCCGCCTATCAGGTAGCCGGCTCGCTGAAGCTCAGCGGCCGTCCGGCGTGCGGAGACCGATCCACTTGTCCTTGACGGCGTTGTAGTGCTCTTCCGGCTTGTACTTGGTCACCTGCAGATTGAGCCGCTCGACCGACAGATTGCCGGCGGCCGACAGGATGGCATAGCTCGCCACCACGACATCGCGCTCAGCGGTCGCCAAGTTGATCTGGGCGTCGATGACGTCCCTCTGCGAATTGAGCACGTCGAGCGTCGTGCGCTGGCCGACATTGCGCTCCTCGATAACGCCATTAAGCGCCAGCTGTGCTGCCGAGATCACTTCGCGGTTCGCCGCCACCGCCTCACGCGCCGCTGCGTACTGCGTCCAGGCGGACGTCACCGCCTGACGAACCTGGTCGCGGCTGACATCGACTTCGATGCGGGCCTGGCCAAGCGATTCCTTGGATTGACGCACGGTCGCTGAAGCGCGGCCACCCTGATAGATCGGCACAACGAGCGATGCGCCGATATTGGCCGAGGTCGTCCAACCGTCCGGCGAGGTGATGCTGTTCGGTGAATTGTCGCGATGGACCTGCGAAATGCCGGCCGATGCCGACAGTTGCGGCAACAGCGCGCCTTCGGCCGATTTCACCGAGAAGCCCGCCGCGTCGACGAGATATTCGGTCGCCTGGATCGCCGGATGTTGATCGGCCGCCAGTGCTACAGCGCTGTCGAGGCTCTTGGGCAGAAGCTTGGACAGCGGCGCTGCCCCCTTCAGGTTCTTCGGGTCTTCGCCGACGAGTCGGCGATAGGTCGCAGCACTTGCCAGTGCCTGGGCGCGGGCAGCGGCCAATTGCGCAAGCGCCGACGACCGCGAGGCATCGGCCTGCGCCACGTCGGTGCGGGTGCCCTCACCCACGTCGAAACGCGAACGGGCAGCGCGAACCTGTTCGCCGAGGAACTGCAAATTGCGCTCCCTGAGCGCCGCGATCTGGCGGTCGCGGATCACATCCATATAGGCGCTCGCCGCATCGAACAGGATGTTCTGCTCGGTATTGCGCAAGCTCTGGTTCTGGGCGCGCACACGCGCCTCGGCAGCTGCGACGTTGTTCTTGGTCTGGAAACCGTCGAACAGCGATTGCTTGATCTCGATGCCGAACGAGCCGGTCGTCAGGTGGCTCGTCGAGTCCCGCCGCGTCGTCGAATAATCGATACTGGCGGAGCCATTGATCGTCGGCCGATAGCCCGACTTGGCAATCGCCACGCTTTCATCGATGACACGCACCCCGGCGCGGGCCGAATTGAGCTGGGAGTTGTTCTGATATGCCTTGGCCAAAGCCCCGAGGATCGTTTCCGCGGAGGCCGTCAACGGCGAAAGCGCCGTCGCGGAAACCAAAGCTACGGCAAACACACTTTTACGGAAAAACGACACGCGCGTCCCTCATTCATTCTGCGGCGAGCTGCCTGAAGACAGCTACTATTGCCCCTCGCCGAATCCGACAACAAGCGACCAATCTGGACTAGCACAGTCCAGAATCAATCACCCTCGTCCGCTCCTTAGATCATCACGACGCATTGCCCGCCGCAAGAAAAAGGAGATCAGAACTCAAATTCGTGTGCGCGATTGAAGCCGGGTAGTGGCTTAACTGCCGCATTGAAAGCACGACGCGCCGTCACTACGGCACCATCCTTGAGGAAGACGCTGGCGACGCCGGCGTTGCCGCGACCCTCTACAACGACCAGACGGCCGCCGTCCTTGAGCTGGGCAAGCAGTGCCTCGGGGACCTGCTCGACGCTGCCGCCGACGAAGATCACGTCATATGGCGCCTGCGACGGATAGCCGGCAGCAAGAGGTGCCGTTACCACGACGACATTATCATGGCCGAGTGACGAAAGCGTCGAGGTCGCCTTTGCGGCGAGCGTGGCATCGCTTTCGAGCGCGATCACCGAGCTGGCGATGCGCGACAGCACCGCCGAGGAATAACCCGTGCCGCAACCGACATCGAGAACGAAGTCGCTCGGCAGAATTTCTGCCAGCTGTGCCAGCTTGGCGAAGGGCGACGGCTCCATCAGATAGCGCGGCTGATCGGCATCGGCGGTCGCGCCGTAGCGCATGTCTTCGTCGATATAGGCAAGCTCGCGATGGCCGCTGTCGACGAATTCTTCGCGCGGCACGGACAGCATAGCTGAAAGAATGGCTGCGTCGGTCACGTCGGTGGTGCGGACCTGGCCGTCCACCATCTTCACGCGACGTTCGGAAAAATCAGCGTTCATGTTCAACTGGTCCGCCTTCGGCGCGTGATGCGCAACTATAACTGCCCGAATGGGTCCTCGGCGGCGGTTGCCGAGGAAGCTGGAGGCCTCGCCCGGAAGCCGTCAACCCAACTCACTCGGCTACTTAGCGGGCGGTGTGGCAAAAATCCGCGACGCAGTCAATCAAGGACTTACGAGGCGCACTGCCACACCTTGGGCGGCATCCATCGGGGTGGTCGATAAGACGAAGAATCACAGTAGACTGGCTGCAGATCGTCGAGGGTCGCCATTGGCGGAAGCTCACAATCATCACTATGTGCCACAAACCTACCTACGCGGTTTTTCACACGGGGTGGATCGTCAGGCGCAAGTATTTGTCGCCGACTTGGAACGCGGCAAAACCTTCACTACGCTAGTTAGAAACATAGGCTCGTCTCGCGACTTCAACCGGATTGACGTTCAAGGTCATCATCCCAACGCCCTAGAAGACGCCTACACAAAATTTGAAGATCAGATGGCCCCCGCACTCAAGCGAGTTTCGGCAGCTCGCTCACTCGATAGCGAAGAGGACAAAATCCTGATCCTAAATTTGATCGCGCTCTTGGCCGTTAGAAATCCGCGCTTTCGCAAGAATTTTTCGGGCTTCATGGATCAGATATACCGCAATATTGCGCACATCACTTTCAGCAAGAAAGAGCGATGGGAAAGCCTTAAGCGGCGCATGAGCAAAGATGGAATTAAGGTCCGCGAGGACATTCCATTCGAACGTCTACAAAAGTTCGCCCTGAGTGATGACTATGACATAGTCACTTCGAAAACGACGCACGCAAGGATCGAAGTCGGTCAGTTCGACAACCTGATTAGGCTGCTCATCATGAGAAATTGGCGCCTGCTTGTAGCCGGCGACGATGCCGGCGATTTCATCACCTCCGACCACCCCGTCTGTCTTCAACCGACAAACGCTAACCTTATTGGGAAGCCCCTGGGCTACGGGTTGAAAAACACAGCTCTTTTCTTCCCCATTGATCGCAAGACAGCTCTTGCAGGCGAGTTTGACGGAGCCTCTGAAACATTGGTTCTCCATCCTCTCCAGGTGTCGACGGTCAACACGCTGATCATTCGCTGTGCCAGATCGCAGATCTATGCAGCAGACGACGCGTTCGCGTTTATTGCTGCTGACCAATCGATAAAGAAGGGGCGCGAGCTTCTAGCGGTGCTCAGTGGGGTGCAAAGAACCAAAACCACTTCCCCGGATTAGACCTCCGGCGTGACAGGCCAGTACAAACCTGTTGCGACTCAAGGCCGAGTTTCAATTTTCCGCTCGACCCAACACCCGGCTGGGCCAACAAAAGTTGAAACGATTTTCGGCCCCACTCAGCGGCCGTTCGAATTCTGCGCGTAGGGATTCACGTCGCTGGTCTTCGGCGTGTAGATCAGCCCGACAGCCTTGCCACCGCACATTTCGCACCGAAGCCTTGGCGTCAGGTCATCAGCCATTGCTGGCGTATCAGGGCCGAACCTGTCGCGTATTGCGAGCAAGTTGAGCACCTTGTGGTGATTGCAGCGTGAGTTGTGACAGTAGGCTGTCACGTCCATCCGCTTGTCGATCAGACCTTGCACCGTCCATCCAGCCATGACGGACGAAATACGAACCTCGACCTCATTCTGTCAATTGACCAGAGCCCGCCATCAGGAATAAATCCCTCTCCGTGCGGCGACCTTTCATGCTCAGGAGGCCGCTATGGAAATGGAAGTCACCGCCCTCGTCGGTAAAGCCTATTACGAGATTACCCTGGATGACATCGCGGAATGGTGGATCTTGGGCGGGGTCTGCGGCTGCTGCGGGCACAAGGGGCCGCTTAACCGCGACTGGATCGAGCGCAAGGCACAGAACCGACTGCTTCGGTTTGCCAGCCGGTACATCCACTGCAAGCGCTGCGGAAATGGGCATCTCAACAGGTTCTACATTGCTGGTAAGCTGCCACGCTGATTGAACGCGGGGAGCGTCATGGCAGAGAAACCGAAAGACGTTCGTGCCGGCGATACCCTCACCATAGAGGTTGAGGTCGTCGACACTTGGGAAGATGGCAGGATCACCTTCCAGTTGGCCGGCTATCCCGTGCCGATCACGATCAGCGCAGAGTGCCCGGATATCGTGTCGATCGATCCGACGAGCCCGTCGAGGCAGAAGGGGCGCAAACGGTGATATCGCGCCGCCGAAGCACAGATCGTGGCCGAAACCTCTTAGAGCGCTTGCGTTTTGCAGTTATCGGAATACCTTGGCCGTGGGTAGTTCACCCCTGCCGGAGGCATCCCTATGGCCACGACGCAGTATCTGAACCACAAGCTGGAATGCCCGTATTGCAATACGATCCGGCTGAGAATTCCAGAGGACGCCCAGCCTGATACGCCAATTGTCTGCGATGACTGCGGCGAATATCTCGGTGTGTGGGACGAGCTCCAAACAGACCTGGAAAAGCAAGGCGGCACGCACGGCATTTTCCAGCTCGAGAAGGGCCGCATCCGCAAGCTTGTGTGAGCGGTATCCAATTTAGCAGAGCTAGTCCCGTCGTTGAAAAGCACTCCAACGCGCCGACTGGACAGCACGCTCAACATGACTTTCCGCCACTGAAAGCAGCGTGTCTGCTTCCTCAAGCTGATCTCTGAACGGTGAAAGGGCGATATGTCGCCTCAGAGCGCGAAGCTCGGCTCGGATCAACTCGACGTCGGATAGCTTTTCATCATTCATCTGGCGGCTCCCCGGCACAGAAGCCTTGGGGGCACCACCCGTTCCATCAACTTTCCGGCACTGAACCGGGCAATGTGAAAGCCCGCCGTGGGCAAAGGAGCCGGCGGGCTTTCACCTCGACGCCGTGGCTGACAGGATGGCCACGATGTTCTTCCATAACTCTGAAAGCCAACCGCCGGTTCCTTCCCATAACAAAAAAGCCCCACCGCCTTTCGGCGACAGGGCTTCGTTGGGTTTGCTGTATCGGACTACTGGGGAGGCAGCTTCGCCGCTTTCTCGAAGGTGAGCGAATAGACCTCGCCGATTTCGAACTGAGCGACAGCCGCCGGATTGGTTATGGTCAACGACAGTTCACCCGAAGGCGTCCATTTCGACCAGTCGCCATTCCCCTCGGGAAGGCCCTTCAGGTAACTGCCAAAAGCAGCCGCAAGCTTGACCTCGACATTGACCGAGGCCGCATCTGCCGTGGCATGGTGGTTGATACCCTTCACATAGAACATTGCTTGGACCGTCATCGGTCTTCTCCTTGGTTGATACCCGGTACCGCCGGGCGCGGATAAGTTTGCCTTTCAGGCGCTACGCCGATCCCTGCCCGGGTTGTCTTGTCGGTCGATGATCTTGTCGAGCCGATCGCCCAGCCGGTCGATGGCCACCACGATCCGCTCTTCGACTTCCTTGATGGCGGCATTGGTAGCGTAGTTCTTCGCCACCTCGAGCTTGAAATCTGCCAGCTCCTGCGCCCCCTTGGCACGGATGGTTTCCACCCGTTCCGCCAGGTGCTTGTGAGATTCATGCGCCGTTGCCAGCGAAACGGCATTTTCGGAAAGCTTGGTGTCGTGGCCTGCTATCCGGTTCAAAGCGGTGACCCACGCGGCTATGCCCGCTCCGAACCCCACGATCAGTGTGACCATCGTGCCAATGTTGATCGTGAAATCGAATGTCATTCCCGCACCCCTGTAGCTGGGCAAAGCTGTTCGCGCACCTTCAGCGCCGCCAGGTGGCGCGCTGCCTCATCGGCATTCATCGCGTCATAGACCTGCTGGCGATAGCGGATGTCAGGCCCAAGGCAGATGCTGCCCCGGGCTGTGGTGCAGGCGGCCGCACCGGTCAGCACGACGATCAGCAGCAGGATCCGCGTGATGAGATCGAGCAGCCGGCGCGTCATGGCCGTGTCCTCTTGGCGAGCTCGGCGCGCACCTGGTCAGGAGACATCGCCCCAACGTCGGATTGCACCTCGTCGGCGACGTCCCTCGCCTTCTGCTCGGCCTTGGCCTGCTTTTCGCGCTCGAGGCGGGCGCCTGTCAGCCTCTGCTTGAAGCCCCAGCCCAGCGCCCCGATGATGCCGGCCATGATCGCCAACAGCGTTGGACTGCTAAGGAGAGAAAGGACCAGCGCCGTCATGTCACTGGTCCGCCGACTGGTTGGGGATCTGATAGACGCCGCCGGCCACAAGAGCACCGACGATCAGGTCACGCACGATCGCGTCCAGACCGGGAATGTCGACCTCGAACTGCCGCAGGCCGATGAGCGCACCGATACCGAACAGTGCGACGAAGAATTTCGAATACTTGCGCATGTCAGTGATCCTTTCGGGAGAAGAGCGCGGCAATCGCCTTGGCGATGAGTTGGAGGATGAAGCGCAGCCCCTTGGCGGGTTCCGCTGGCGCAGCTGGGGCCGCGGTCGGCTCGGCCAGCTTCAGCGCCCCCGCACGAACCCCGGAGACTCGAGAGGTCCAGCCTTTGCCAAAGGTCGGCCAGGTCTTCAGGCCGCGCAGGAACTTCATGCGCTTGTCGCAGAGGTCATTGATGACCGTGGCGCGCATCATCGCCTTGGTGGCGCTGATCGTCGCCGGCCCGATCCGGCCGTCTTGAACAACACCGACAACGCCCTGCAGGTATCTGGCCGCCCTGCCCGGACCGCTGTTCACAGCGAAGTCGAAGACGGCATAGTCGATGCCGTCGGGCAGCTCAGCGCCATGCACCGCGTCCCAGTAGAAGCGGCGGTAGACCGTGGCCAATTGCTCGTCGGAGATCCCCCGCAGATCGTCCTTGGTCGCGCCAGGCTTCACATAGCGGCGGAAGTTCGCCAGCGTGACGCCCTTCATGGTGGCGCCGCCGGGATCCGCCGGATGATCCGACCAGCCACCCTCATGTTTCAGGACGAGCGATAGCGCCCGCGCGAAGTTGCGATCCATGGGATTTCCTTCGATTGTTGGAGCAATATGAGAAATGCGCGCGGTCGCGTTTGCGAAAAAGCGCTGAACTGGCTATCTACACGCGACTCAGACCCCCCTGCCCGGAGAGATCGACTTGGAACATACTTTGCCGTTTTTGGCTGAAGCCGAGCGCGTAGCCGCCGAGACGCACGATCCGGTCAAAGCGTTGGTGCCACTACGTCAATTGAGTCTCGATGACTTCGGCTTGTTCATGATTTCATTGCCGAACAAGCGCTATCCCGCACTCTCCAGTGTGTTGCCCAACATGGCCAGCGACCACATTCAAAAGACGTGGACAGGCGCCAGTGGCGTCGAACTTCTGAAGCAGACGTTGGCATTCACCCGCATTGTCGAAAACATGGTCGTTCGCCATGCAGGCCGAACTCTCCACAATGCGTCTATTCTCGATTTCGGATGTGGATACGGCCGCATTCTTCGGATGATGTATTACTACTCGGACCCACAGAACATCTGGGGTGTAGACGCGTGGGACAAGTCCCTGGCCACCTGCAAGGAAGTTGGTCTATTGGGCAATTTCGCTCAGTCGGATCGTGTGCCGAGCAACTTGCCGGTCGGAGACGCCAAATTTGATGTGGCCTTCGCATTCTCTGTCTTTACGCATCTGGCGCCGAGCGCTGCAACGGCTTGCCTGAAGGCCGTACGAGAACATATGGACGAGGGCGGGCTTTTCATTCTGACTATTCGCCCCGTCGAGTTCTGGCCCTATATCGACGCGACCCGAAAGACGACGCATCAGTCATCACTCATGGCAGACCATCGTTCAAAGGGTATTGCATATCTGCCTCACGGCGGCACTGAAGGCGAGACCTACGGAGACACCTCGCTGACCTTCGACTTTTTCAAAGACCAAGAGGGTTGGGACTATCTTGGCTACGACCGATCGATCTTCGACACCTTCCAAACCTCGGCAGTCCTTCGGGCAAAATAGGCGGTCGCTACTGAAGCTAGATCTTAGCGGCGGCTATCAACAACTCGTCCACCACTGCATCTGACAGCCCCAACTCAATAGAAAGCACCCACAAATACGGGTGATCTCGCGAGATGAAGGTGGCCTTGCGCCACTTCGAAAGCGACGCTCCGAACACGCCAGACGAGCGCTCGCGCAATGCCGCGTAGAACTTGCTACGGTCCATGGCATTTCCTCAGATTGTGGGTGTCAGCCGCCGTCCGCAGGCGCGGTGCGCGTATTCGGGAGATGGGAGCTTTGGATGGTTGCTAGGGGCGAGCGCCCTCGTTAGATACTGGCCACCTGACCAAGGGCGCGAAGATGACGACAAGACCCAAGCTTGAAGGTGCCAATGTAGTTCGCTTCATCGCGGCCATGATGATCGTCATGTTTCACGTCGCGCTCATGCCGAAGTTGGCGATGCCCGACGAACTGAAGTTCATCACAAATTTCGGCGGCTTCGGGGTACCCCTGTTCTACATGCTGAGCGCATTCGCTCTCTGCTATGGCTATTCTGGAAAACTGGATAGCGCAGATCAAATACGCAGGTTCTACAATCGGCGCTTTTGGCGAATTGCTCCGTTATTTTACGCCATGATGGCCTACTACGCTCTGTATCTCTGGTATTTTCACAAACTCCCCACGCTGGGGAGTTTCATCACATCCGCCACATTCACCTTCAATTTAGTGCCGAGATACATCACCGGATTCGTTTTTGCATCATGGTCGATCGGCGTTGAGATGCTGTTTTACGCCATCTTCCCGGTCGCGCTTCTGGCGATATCGAACCTACCTAGAGCAATAGCGGCTTTTGTCGTCTCGGTTTTCATAGTCCATCTATGGACCAGCGCGTTCTCAGGGAGCACGGGTGACATTGCGAACTTTGGCAACTTTTCGCTGATCGCGCACATCCACTATTTTTCGGGGGGCATTCTGACGTTTTTTCTATGGAAAGAAATCCGGTGGACACCATGGCTTCACCGTACACTCACGGGTGTCGCCGCCTTCATTCTTGTCCTTTTGATTTTCGTATCAGGTTATCTGCACCATCAGTTCGGCAAGTCTGTTCTGACGGCAATATGGGCTAGCGCATTCGGCATACTGATCCTCGGCCAGAGCTTTCAGCGCGTCGGCGCTCCGCTCCGTTTCGCTTCCATGCTCGGTGAAGCCAGTTTCAGCCTCTATCTACTGCACCCGGCGATCATCGCCTTGATGATGCGCGCCGGACTGTATCAATGGATATATTCGTCCCTTCCGGGAGATTTTTCAGCCTACCTAACGTGCCTAGCAGTCACCCTGGCGGCACTCTTCCCGCTTTCGATGCTCACTTACGAGCACATAGAGCGCCGGTTCTATCAGGGGCGCGAGGCGAACACCGCCCCAAGGCTTGCCTAGACTATCGCGATACGCAACGGCGAGATAGTTTCGCGCCGCATTTGGTTGGAGAGAGAGGGAATGAACGGACGTATTGTCATCACTGGTACTGGACGCGCTGGGACGACCCTGCTTGTTCAGCTCTTGACGCACCTTGGCGAGGACACCGGATTCACATCGGACTTGTCAAAGGGGTATTTCGAGAAGGCGCGGGCTGGGCTGGAATGGCACTTGTCGGACTATCCCAATCTTCCCGGAATTATCAAAGGCCCGCACTTTTGCGACCAGATCGACCAAATGCTGTCTCTCGGGATGACGATTAATCACGTCATCATTCCCGTGCGAAATTTTGCAGATGCTGCCGCAAGCCGCCGCCACGTCCAGCATGCGACTGTAGGCAGCGCAAACGGGTGGGGCGCCCCCGGCGGTCTATGGGGCACCGAACGTGGAGCTGATCAGGAGGCGGTCATTCGCCGGAAGTTCACAACGCTGATGGAATCTCTGGTTCGCAACGATATCCCGGCGACTTTCATCGCATTCCCTCGCCTTACCGAAGACCCGGAATATCTATTCGGCAAGTTGCTCCACGCCTTTCCGCATCTGGAGCGCGACGCCTTCGACAAATCGTTCAAGGCTGTAGTGAGGCCCGAAATTGTGCACCACAAATTCGACGATCCCGAGCCGGCTCGAGTTGCTTCGACTGCCCAGGTATCGATCCGAGACCAACGCAAAAAGCCAAGCGCGGCCGAAGCCGCAGCCTACGTGAGCACGCTCATATCGTCCGGATACGTCGTGCTACCTAAACCTTAGTCGGTTGAGTCATTTGGGTCGGGCGGAGGTGCTTCCCAGAAATCGACAAATTCGCGTATGTCCCAGGGATGGTGCCAGTTAGCGATCGGCTCTCGCCAATCACTACCATAAGTCACCTCGAGGTAGCGCTGCGGGTTCGCCGGAACGCGGACTTCTTCCCCCAGAATTGTCATCGATGATGTCGGAAAAACGTCGGAAACAAGCATTCCGGCGCGGGCGCTTGGGAACCATGCTACCCGGTCTGCTTCGACGAAACCGATGAACACGTCTACGGCTGTCCCGTTTCCTTCATTGACCCCAAAATGTGTTGGGAAGTTCCCGTCGAACCCATGCGGCGTGAACCCGTTCGCCTCAAGAAACTCTCTTAATTCTCGCTTGGCTTTCTGAAACGTAGCACCTTCGGACGGCAGAGCTATGATGAGGTCGAGGTCATCGTCATGCGGGATGAACCCGCCGTCACGCACGAACCCCAACACCGAACCAAAACCGAAGCTAACATGCGGGGTGAACCGTGAGAGTGCATCCGTGAGCCTGTTGGCTTGCCGAATCATCCCGATCTTCTGCTCGTCTGTCCAGAACCGGAATGTTCGACGGATACCGTGGTTTCCCCACTCCAGCCCCTTAAGGCTCAAGTACTCGGTATTGATGGCCGCGATGATTGATCTCTTTTCCTCGGGCGACAGCTCAGTCTCTGCAAGCAGGCCGCGATAGGCGCCGGCATAGTCGCCGTTGGCCACCATCGCACAGTATTTGTCATGGAACGACGCTGCACTTGCCTCCAGCATGTCAGATCTTCCGCAAGATGCATCTGGCGACATAGGCATCATCCTGCTTGAATTTAGCCAGGCCGTAGCCCTCCACAGCATAGTCTACGACGAAGCCGTGACTGCCTGCTTTCACGAACACCTGCGCAGGGTCAACGAAGCGTCGGTAATGATCTGGCGTCACCTTTGCACCTGACGCGTCCCGTACAGTTCGATATTCGAACGCAACGAGATCTCCGATCTCTAGCGCTTCGGCCAAACCCGAAAAGAAATCATCTTCTTCGTCATCAGTCAGCGCATGCAGGAAAAACCTCGCATACACCATGACGGGCCCATCTGTCGCGCTTCGCAGGGCGGATATGACTTCGTGGAACTGTGATGTTCCAACTGACGCACAATGGAATGTCACATTGGCCAGCCCAGAATCAGCCCGCGATCGTTCGCAAGCCTGAACAGCTGAGATCGACCCATCGATCGCTGCGACTGTGACGCCATGACGGGCAAAGAAGAAGCTGTCACGGCCGCCACCGCTGCCGACCTCGATCATAAGGCTGAGATCAGGCGCTTCCTGGAGGACGAATGCGGCGAATTGGGATGGCGGGTCTATTTTTCCGCCCGGCCGACCGGCATAGAATTCGTTCCAATATCTCCCCTTGTCGCGCCCGCCCACGCGATTGTCGTGCAGCAAATCCCTGTCTCCGCAAAATGACACTTTGATGACAGGTACATGACACGTTAGGGTAACTCGGACAAGGCAGACGTGAGCCGACAACTAGGAGACCGCAATACCATGAACCGAAAAGACACCCCCGCGCTGCAAGATAAGCCGACCGAAGAACAGGTAGATCGTCAAGAGAGAGCGCAATCGGTCGAAGCGAAGGATCCGTTCGAGGGTGCAGGCGGGAATCCCCCTCTCGATCCAGCTACTGGACAACTGGCGTGGCCAGGGATCGAGTGATTACTCCTCCTCCTTGTCATTACCAACCTCTTGCCGCCCCCGGGAGGCCTCTGCAATCTGCTCATTGATGGTCTGAAATACGGGCGCGGCTAGCCGGTAGGGCATCTCGCGTAAGGCAGCATCAAGCACCTGCATCTGCTGCTCGTTGAACTTAAGTACATATTCCATGTTTCTTTCATCCTTATGCGTGGAGCCCGTAGGCCCGAAGATCATCAATCATCGCCTTGACCCGCTCAGCGAGTTGCGGAAGCGTTACCGATGCAGTGTCAAAGGCAGTGCGGGTTGCAGTTCCTGTAGCCGCCGCCAAGGATGGACGACCTACAGGTGAAACACCAAAGAAGCCGACGCCAGTCGTATTGACTTCTATTTTCGCGGCAGATCCGCCGTCCTCAAGCCGCGCCCCTCCGGTCCCTTTGCCGCGCAGGATCAGGGATAGATTGGTGTCCGACCCTGCAGCCGCCAAGCGCGGGTTGATACCAGCAGTTCCGCCGGTCGCCGAGGCATAATTGACAGCCTGCGAAGCTGGAGATACGCGAAAATGTTCGCCTGCCCCGTCATGCGATTGGAAGCGCATGACGCCTGTCCCTGTGGTGCTGACGTCGATAGAGGCACTGGCATCGGCACCCTTGGCACGGATAGAGTTAGGAACCCCGGTGCGCGCGTTCGTGATCTGCAACCAGTTGACCGCGCCAGCCCCTGAGGTGTCGTCTTTGAAGCTCGCTATAGCGCGCTCGCTCGTGCCGGAAATCTTTACCTCGGTGTTGGCAAAGATCACGCCCACATCTTGACCGGAAACAGCAGTGACATCGGACCGAATGACAGCGCCCCTAAGGGCGCTGGACGCCTCCCAAGAAATTTCATGGCCCTGTGCCATGGAGATTGCTTTTGCGTGCCCGGTAGACCCGTCGATATGACGATAGAGCGCCCCGTTGCGGAAGACGATGCCAGATCGCCATTTTTGCCACGTCGCCGCAGTGTCCCCACCCGAAATGTCGACAGCGCAGGACGCAGGGAGCGTGGGGTCGACCTGCGGCGTATCCGCGTCCCCCAAGACGTACCCGTTGCCGCCAACAACACCGAGCATCAAGCCGCACACTCCGCCCATGGAGTAAGCGTTCGGGTTGAAATTGATGGCCGTGTAGTTGCCCACCTGCACTTCGATGCCGACAGAATTTACTGCCGTTCCCTTCATCATCGTTTCGGCATAGATGGCTCGGCCAAACCCATCTTCGACCAGAGAGACACCGAAGACACCCCCGTTGACTGTGGTTCCTGCCGATCCCGGCGGGTTCCAAGCAGCGCCGAGAATGGCGATACGCGGGTTCTCTTCTTCCGTGGATATTGCGAAGTAGGCGTTCTTTTCGAAGTAATTCGCGCCGCGCTCTGTCAGCCACGACCCGCCTAGCGGATTAGGCGACTTGTTTCCCGTGTGGACGGAGGATGCGCCGCCGAACATGCGGTCCTGCCAGCGGATGATTTTTGTGGCAGGTGTGGTGTCCTTGAAGAACCCATCATGTGGCGGGACAGTCCCGTCAAACGTCATACCGGGGTGGGTAGCATCCCCCGTTCGCGAGAAGGCAAGGACGTATTCCTCGCCGTCCGCGAAATCGCCGGCGCCACCAACATGAACAATATCAATTGTACGGTATCCGGCTCCTTCAACAACCGCCCCGGTCACATTATAGGCGTGCAGCACGCTGCTATTGTCGACACCACGGAAAACAAGCGTGCCACGAACAGAGCTGGTGCTGTCGTCCCACCCCGCAAGGATGTCGCCAACATTGGAGCCTGAGGCATCGACATCATCGATGAACATCTTCGTTGCTGCCGCTGCCGAAGCATTGTTCACACGGAATAGCCCGGCACCAGGGTCGGAGTCAGCCGTCGCCTCATCGAAGCCGTACAGCAATCCGGCGCCGGTCTGGCGCGCTTCCAGCCAAGCACCCCATTCACGGATCTTCGACTTGTGCGGCTTGTGAAGCCCCGACGAGGGGACTCCATCTGTCTCAAAGTCGCGAAAGATCGTCGAGGCAAGATCAACCATGCCAGGCTCCAGCTGTTCGAATTGTCAGATTTCAGGGGTGTCAGGTGACGGTCACGGACCCGGTGGCCACGCTGGCGCTTTCGACGCCGGAGGCATTACGGGCCTTGATCCAGTAGTAGTAAGTGCCGGCGGCAAGGCCGGTGTCCTGCCAGCTGTCGTTGGCCGAGGGCGCGCCATACTCGGTGCGCACCAGCGTTGCCGTGCCTTCGGTGTTGACGGTGTTCCGGCGAATGTTGGCCGCCGAGTAGTTGGCGCTGTTCGGGCTTTTCCAGCCGAGATCCACGGTCCCGACCCCGCCCGTCTTGGTAACGTCGGTCACGACACCGGGCGCCGTGGTGTCGGCAACCACGTTGACGGTCTGGCTTGCCGACCAAGCGCCTTGACGCCCGGTGATGGTGATATGGCGAACCTGCGCCTCATATTGATCACCATCGGAAAGCGCACCGGATTGCGCCTCAGTCGCCTTGTCGCCGATCGGGATGACCTGCCATTCGCTGACCGCAGTGCGCTTGTATCGGCCTTCCACGATCAGAGCCTCCGAGGGAGGCGTGTCGAACTGGATCACGCCGACCGGCACTTGCTGGCCGCCGATGGTGATCCTGTTGACACCGAAGGAAAGCCCGGTCGGAACAGGGATCGTCCGGTCGACAGCGACATCCTCGCTGATCGGCGCCGTGCCTTCTTCGGTGGCCGCATCCCAGGCATAGGCCGCCGCCGGCATCGAGATCACCTGCAGCGACACGCCGGTGAGAATGCCGCCCTCGCCGAGGTTGAAGCGGAAGTCCTGCACCTCGAACACCTCGTCGATCCCGAATAGCGGATAGCGGATGCGCACGAACCTCTTGCCGAAGGCTGCGAGCGCCTTGAGGTTGCACTGGAAGCCGCCGACCCATGACGGGTTCGCCCGATAGGCGGCCAACTTCATCAGCCGGCGCGCCTGGCCGTGGCTGGGTGCCAGCAGGAACTGCTTGTCGGTAGCGATCTCGCCGCGAAGTGCGGCGTCAGCGTCGTCGATCCACTGGTCGGCATCTGTCGACTGATAGTCGTGCGTCGGCGACAGATACGTGGCGCGAATGGTGTTTGCAGTGGTCAGGATATCGCGACCGCGCGCCAGCTCGGAGAACCCGACGATTGCATCCTCGTCGAGGATCACGGTCGGCTCTTCCCATGTGCCGATGTCGAGCGTCACCCCACCGTCTGGTGTCGGTACGATCCGAGCGTCGCAGCACTCCTGGAACCGCCCCAGAACGTCGGCAGGCCGCTCATCAAAGCGATAGGTTCCCCAGAGCCGATATCGGGCCTCCGTGCCACCAGCCTTGCGCTCGACAGCCTCTGCCGCCCTGTTGTAGGCGGCCAGCCACCCTGCGGCTGCCTGAGGCGTAGAAACCAGAGACGACGGCAACCGCATCCCATCTGCATGGGTGATGTAGTCACGGATGACTGCCGCAGCGTTGTCGCTCCATCCGGTCAGACCCGTCGACGGGTTGAGCACCTTGGCCCCACGGGTAACCACCCGATAGAGCGTGTTCGATAGGTTTGGGAAAACGGATGAGATCTGGTCTTGGGCGACGCCAGCCTGAGTAGCATAGATGGAGGCAACTCCATCGCCACGATGTGCCGATGTCCATTCTGGGAAGGCGGCTGTCAGCAGCGAGTAGTGTGTCTCGGTCGAGAGCCCCAGCCGCGTTTGCAAGCGCAGCCGGTTGTTATATGGAGCAGTCGGAACAAGCCCATTCGTGCCACTGTTGACAACGAGGTTGTCATCCACCCACAGCTCTTCAATGGCATCCAGTTCACCAGTTCCAAGAGCGAGAACCTTGTGAAGACCGCCCCCTTTGCTCTCGGCAAAGACCCATGACCCTGACGTCTTTACCCGTCCATAGTGCCGCTGACGCGGAGCGACCGGACTTTTCACCGTAACCTGCACGTCCTCGGGCTTGGGCGGGTCAGGCCGGAACAGCGACGAAGCCAGGTAAGACAGACCTACGCTCAAGCCGATGCCGATAGCTCCAGCGATCAGCGACACGCCGATGGTCAGCGCAGCACCTGTCACGCCGGCCGACGTCAACGCCAGCAGGACGAAGCTTTCGATCAGGCCGGGCATCAAACCACCTTCCAGGCTTTCCAGACCGAGGCGAGCGGCGCGCCAATCAGGCCGTCAGTGTCGCGGGAGAACCACAGCCCGCCGGCATGAATCGCCACGCAGAGCTTCTGTCGGTGGATGATCAGGCCGATGTCGCCGGCCTGAGGTGCAGAGGTCTTGCTCAGGCCGGCATTGCGCGTCACACGGTTGACCGCGACGGCAATGCCGCCGGGTTGCGACAACCACGCGCGAGCTTCGGCCTCGTCATGATGCACCCGTCCGAAGATCCGCAGCGGCGAAACGCCGAGCACCCCAGTTACCCAGCGGTCTGCTGTCGAGGCGCAGTCGGTCTTGCCCCATTCGAACGGCTTCGCGCTCTCGGACGCGATGAACTCGCGCACGGCATCAATGGCTTGCTTCAATGGAACGGCCCTTAGTAGTCGGGATAGGTGATCGTCTTGGAGATCAGCGACGCGACGAAGCCGAAGAACTTGTCCCCCGGCGACCTGGCCTGCTGGTCGCGGTCGGTGTTGCGGCCATAGGCAGGGCGAGAGCGGCCGTAATAGATGTTCTCGGCGGTCAGTGAAATCGACTGTGTCGCCCCTTCCGTGCCCTGCATTGCCGACCGCGAAACGCTGGGCGGCTGCATGAAGCCGCGGAAGATCGGGATAGGCGTTCCCGCCGGCTGCCACTCCTCGGTGAACAGTTGCAGGAAAATCGTCAGCATCTGCTGGTCGACCTCTGGCGTGTCGTCGAGCGCAACCGACAGAAGATCGAGCGCCTGCCCCGGCAAACCGCTCAGCGACAGCGTCACCGCCTCTGATACCGTGCCACCACTCATGCCGAGCCCGTCGATCTGGCCGAAACCGAACATCGGCAGATAGGTGTCGCCATCCACCACCAGCTCAGTGTTGCCGTTCCATGCCCGCATCGTCGACGACGCGAACTCGAACTTCACCAGGAAGTCGCACCGCACTGTCGACGCTGACAGCAGCGCGATCTGGTCAGGCGTGAAGAAGTCCATCACAGATCCTCGATAAATTCGACCGAAGGCGACCCAAAGCGGCGAAGCTGCAGGTCGAGGTTCATGGCGTCGTCGGAGGCTAGCCGCATCCGGCAGATGGGGTTGTCGAACTCTAGCCGATCACCTGCTGTCACGGCCTCGCGGAGCGGCGGACGGAAGCTGATCGTCGCCGCTGTTGGGCTGGCATAGGTGATCCCCCTCACCCGATACAGCCGCTCGCCGATGCTGAAATGCTGCCCCGGTTCGATATCACCGGCATAGCCGATGTCGACCGACAGGCTCACCGCGCGCACCAGCACGTCAGAAGACGCGGTCACGTCGATGACGGTGCCGACATAGCCGGTGTCGTCGTCGAAGAACGCGTCATCCGAATGCGGCACTTCCCCATACAGCCCCGCCGCGACCGCGCCTGCCGGCACCGGCTGATAGCCACGGCACAACGGCACCAGGATCGGCGTCATCCTCCCCTCGAGCAGCGCGTCGATCGCACGAAACGCCAGAACATGCTGGCGTCGATTGATGACGACGCTGCCGAACTCCGCCTTCCAGATGCCGGCATCCGAGGCGACAACTTGCGTGAAGCCGCTGACCGATGACGGCCCAGCGAGTGTGCGAGGCGCAAGGTCGAATGCGACGTTCTGCGGTCTAAGGACGCCTACCGGCCACATCAATGTCATCAGAGCTGCCTCGACTGCGCCTGTGCGATTTTCCCGCCCATCGACCGGTCAAGCTGCTTGTCGTAGGCGGCGATGCCTTGCCGGGTGACACCTGCTGCCGTTCGCTGCGACACACTCTCGACGAAGGGCATCAGGTTTCCGTTGTTGTCAGCCGACACGCCTACTGTGACGTCGACCGACTGCCGGCCAGCCGATCCGGGGGGCACAGTCGGCGCCCGGAGGTCGACGGGGATACGGCGCCCGTCTGGTAGTGGCACCGCTGCCTCCGGCCGGCCAGTCTCACCGAATATGGCGGCCGTGCTGGACACCCCGCCTCGGGCAAACGTCTTGAGTGGCTGAGGCCTGCCGTTGGCCGCCACGCCGCCCTTGGCGAACAGGAAGCTGAACAGACCGCCGAGGATGCCGCCACCCGAGCCGGGCTTGGAACCATCGAAGAGGCTGTTGAGCGCGATATCGAGCAGCTTGTTGGCGACCTTCTCCAGCGCGCCAGCCAATGCTTCCGTCGCCGACTTGCCGGCCTTCAGGTCGCTGATAAACCCGCCGAGGACGTCTTTGCCGAAGGTCGACGACTGCTGCATGGTGGCAAGCAGTTTCTGGTTGCTCTCGGCCAGCATCCCACCAGCGGCGGTCGCCTTGGCGTAGTTCTCGGCCAACTGAGATATCTGAGCCGAGAGTTGAGGCGTGATCTCCAGCCCAGCCTTCTTCGCGTCAGCGAGCAGCTGCTCCTCGATGCGCGCCTTTTGCACCGCGTAGCCATAGTCGTTGATCAGCGGGTTGAGCTTCAGTTGCGCCTGGTACTGCGCATTCAGGACGTCGATGCGCTTCTGCACCTCGGCAACATCGCCTTTGAACAGATCGGCTGGTGACTTGCTGCCACCCAGCCCGGCATCCGACATCGAAAAGCCCGAACCCGACAGGAATGCCTGTGCCTCTTCTTTTCGTCGCGAGGGATTGGCCGTTAGCTTTGCAATGGCCTGTGCGACCAACTGCGGGCCGCCACCATTCTGGATCGCTGCCACAATCGACTTCGGCAGGCTGCCGTAGTTGTAGGCAATCGATGTCAGCGCCGCCTGCTGAGCGTCGTTCAGGCTCTTCCAGGTCTCCACGCCGATAGCATTCTGAATGCCGCTCTGGAACTCGACAATCCGGCGAGAAAGGTCCCGCTCGGCATCTGCCAGTGTGACCACGGTCTGCTGCGTTACTCGCTGAATTTCACCACTTGCCGTGGTGATTGTGTCGCTGCCAAATCCAACGCGCCAAGCATCGAACTGGCCAGTCGACGTTCGCTTGTCGGCATAGGCCTTTTCAACAAAGCTCTCGAACCCGCGGATCATCTCGGCTGCAGCAGACGAGCCGGCCTCACGCAAAGCCGTCTGATCGAACTTGTACGACTGGAACTGGTTGGCATTCATGAAGTTGCCGCCGCCGCTGAACAGTGGGGACAGGGGCGCCAGGCCGGCGGGGTTGTTTGCCAATTGCGCCTGCACACGCATGGTGTCGGCGAGGCTCTTGGTTTGCTGCTCCAACTCCTTGGATTTGCGGGTCGCCTCAGCCATATCAGCGACGAGCAACGAAAATTTGCTCTGGTACAGATTAATCGCATCACTGCCCGTACCGACGACACCGTTCAACGCGGCAAGTACCGCCGCGACATTCTCGGTCGTCTTGCTGGTGTCGTCCGCCTCCTTGCGGGTCTTCTTGAGGGCACGCTGCAGCTCCAAAATAGCTTCAGTCGACGCAGTGCTGCTGCGGCTCAACTCCAACATCAGATCTTCGCCAGCGCTCGAAATCTTCGCCAATTCTTGCTGAGCTTTGTCGATCAGGTTCTGCGACGCAGCCTTGCCGCTCGCCTCGATGTCGGCCAATTCCAGTGCATTCTGGACCTCATCATTGTAGGCCTTGAGCGCCGGTATGGCGTCGCCCCACTTGTCGGCGATCTTCTGGATAAGCTGGGCCTGCTCTTTCAGCTTCTCCTCAGACCGCTCGCTATCGCCAAGCAGGCTGGCAAAATACTGGACCGCGGCGCCGCCAAGCCCGATCACCGCAAAGGTCGCAAGCGAAACAGGATTGACCATCGAGGCAAACGCCCCGCCAAGCGCCCGAACTGCCCCTCCCAGTCCGCCGCCAGCCATCGACAACGCCTGCGAAACCTGGCTGCCCTGCTGCACCATGATGGTGAATGGCGAGGTGCCGGAAGCCAGCCCCATAGCGATGTCGTTCAGCTGGAAAGACAGGTTGGCGACCGCAGCCTGCGTCTGACGCACCGATGCCGTCGAGCGTTTGCTGGCGGTGTCGAACGACTTGGCGGCGTTGTCGTTGGCCTTCTTGAAGCGTTGCTCGATGTTGGTTGCGGAATCGCCCGCCGACTTGGCGATCACCGCCATCTGCTTTTCGAAACGCTTCTGCGTCGCCTCGATCGAGACGAGCAGTCGGGCTTGGTCTTCTGCTGTAGCAGCCATCAGCTAAAACCTTCGATCCCAAGTTTGGCCAGGTCGTCGTCACCCATCGTGGGTGGCGCTTCTTCTTCAGTGCTGTTGGCCTTGCGGTAGCCTTCAACGGTGCAGGCGAATTCCCAAAGGGTGCTTTCGTCCACTTCGCGCGGCGACATTCCTATGGCGCCACCGGCGCCGTAGTAGCTTGACCATCGGGTTCGGCCGTTGGGGAGCGGGTTTGGGTCTGCTTCCCCGCCCCCGCGTCCGCTTCCCCCGGTTGATCGTCTCCATCCCACATAATGAAGCGGCGAAGGACATCGGCAGCTGTCACCGCCAGGGCATAGGGACTGACCTCTTGCAGAGCTTCGTCCACTGCCTTCTGAGCTTCATGCGAGGCCATCCCGCCGCCGATCAGCCCCAGCCGAATGGGGCCGATCACGTCGTCGATCTTCCACGCCGCACCGAGCAGGCGCATGAGGATCACGGCGCAACCGGCGTCCGACTTCTGCTCGAGCGCGCGCAGCTCGCCGATGCCGAGCCGGAAGTCATGCTCCCCGCCCGGCCAGACAATGCTCTCTGCTTGCCGCATTACGAGGACGCCGCCGCCGTGCGGGTCGGCAGGCCGTCGAACTGGATATCGAGCTCGGCGGTTACCTTCTGGCCGCGTTCGGCGGTATTGTTCAGGCTGACCAGATATGCTGGGCCAGTCTCATATTCGGTGTCGCCCGGATCGGCCTTCAGGTGACCAATGCGGATGTTCTTGGTCTGCCCCGAATACCACCAGTCCAACATGGTCTGATGGCTCTGAGCAGCCCACACACCCGATGCGGAAATGGTCACCTCAGATGACTGAACGGCGCGCTCGACAGCGGCCGGCAGGCTCTCATCGTCGCAGTCCGGCACTTCGCTCGTCTGCATGTTGTGCGAACGGCTGGGCCCCCGTGAAGTGAGGCCGCAGAGCTTAGCATAGACACCGGAGCCGGGAGTGGTTTCCACCTCCAGTACCATTTCGTGGAAGTTGGCAGTTGAAGCGCGCGCCATTTGATTTCTCCATGCGCTGATAGGCCGGTGACGAACCAGCCGATGAAGATGGGGCCGAGGCCCGGTTCAGGATTGGGCTACGACGCCCGGTGTGCGCGCTTGATGGCGCGTTTCCTCTCCGGGGTCGGAGAAGGAACCTGTTCTGCCGCGCCTTTCGACACGGCGTAATCACAGACGTCTCGCGGCCATTCCTGGGGCACGGGAGACGGTTTCAGGTTGAAGGAAAAGCGGGAATTCGGTCGGCGATAGTTGATCTCGCGGAACACCAAGACCCAAGCCATCATGACACCTCCGGTTCTTCAACCATGGCAGTGATCGTCACGACGCCATGACTGGTAAGCCCGTCTGGGTCGCGAAAAACCCGGCGGCTGTCGACGCGGATCTCGACCAGCGCATTCGTGTTTAGTTCCAACTCCTGGCCGTGCAGGGAACGCTTCACCGCGTCGACGATCCGACGGCAGGTGACGTCGAGTTCGGAATGCCGGCAGAAGGCATCGACTTGCAGCGTGATCTCATCACCGGTGATGCACTCTGCGTCATCGCTGACGGCATCAGATGGACCGAACGCCAGGTAGGCCTTTTTCGCCTTGAACGGATCGGTCGGCACCCGATCATGAACGCCATCCACCAGCGCCATCACTGACGCGTCTGCGGTGAGCGTGTCCTTGACCAGCTTTTGAAGTTCAGCTTGGACGCTCATTCCGCGCTTTCCGACCGGATGGCCTTTTTCATCTCGCGCGTGATCCTCGATTTGATCCGCTTGCGCATAGCTCGATAGCTCGGGAAGAAGAACGGCTGTGCTGACATCTTCATGGTGCCAAATTCGTTCCAACGAGCGTAGAATGCTTCCTTGTTGCCGGCGTATATCGTGATCTTGAGGCCTGAATACTCTCGCCCACCACTCGATTTCATGATGGTAAAGCTACCCTTGGGCGCATCCCCCCAGGTCCAGCCAATACTATCGCGAAGCGTACCGGGAGCCTTTCCATGCGAACCGTCAGCACTCACCGAAACTAGGCGCTTCATCATGTCGACGAGTTCATCGGCACCCTTCTCCATGGCCTTCTTGGTGGCTGCCTCCACCTTGGCCGGAATGGTGACCGTCAGCTTGCGGTTAAGCGCAGCGATACCCTGGACCATCACGCCGCCACACCACTTTCGACCATGATATCGATCCACCGGCGGTCCTCAGTCGGGGCAATCGAGCGGACGGCGTAGAGAGGCCCAGTCCAGTATTCCTCGCCGGACGATCCAGCCCATGCGCCGTCGCGCAGATTGCGCATCCGCCAGCCCGCCGTGATCTGGCGCGTCTCCGATGATGCCCGGACCCTTACGACGATCGGTTGCCGGCCTTCGAGGCGTCCAGCGATGACGGTTTCGCCACCTCGCAGATAGGTGAACCCAGCGCGGCAAGAGAACACCTCGGCGAACTCGCCTTCGGAATTGCCGTAGCCGTCGCTGACCGGCGGGCGTTCATCGAAGGCAACGCGCTGGCGCAGATGCCCGGCAGATGTCTTGGCGGCCATCAGGTCCAGTGCTCCTTGATCCAGTCGACGTGCGGCAACTGGTGCGGCTTTTCCAGTCCGTGGAAATAGATGATGCGGGCATCGGCCATGCCGCGACGTTTGACGTGGCCCTTGAAACTGACGACATGACCTGGCCACAGATCGTCGATGAACCGATGCGGGAACTTCCGCACCCATTCCATGTCGTTTTCGCCCCGATGTTGCTCAGCAACGTCCCTGTGCCCGGCAGGCACCAGGCCAACCCCATTGCAGGCTATCGCCGGCTTGTATGGATCGCGTGGCAGCGCCAACCTGTCGCCGGTCAGGCAGTAGTCGGCCAGATGGTCGATGTTGCCCGTCACGACGGTATCCAGCCCCACCAGGATCATCGGCACGCCCAACCGGTACGGCTCGATGCAGGTGCCGTAGTCGGGCCTTTCCGCCTTGATCCGCTCCTGCTCGATATCCGGTTCGGCGAACCTGCGCGGCCGGTCGGAAAAGCAGACGAAGCGGAAAGGCATCGTCAGATTGCGCCGGAAGCCGCGGTAAAGCTTCTCCACCCACTCCTCGCTGTAGCAGCGGGAGAAATTGCGGGATGCGCCGTTCGGTTGCCAAAACAGCGTGGCGACAGTGATCAAGACGACGCCTCGTCCATCGCCTCAGAGCCGATCACTCCCAGCTTGCAGCCTCCATCAAGGATCAGGAGCTTGAATTGATCCTCATCGCCGCCGACAAAATGCGTCCACGCATCACGGATGCGAGCAGCAGTATCCATGCTGACAGGGCCGTTCATGGTAAGCACAAAACGATCACCTGGCTTAAGATCAAGCCGCTGCAGATCGCCCAAGAACTCTATGCCGCCGGATTTGCCCATCGCATCCTCTTTTCTCGCCAGTTTTCAGGAATGACGCCGAGGCACCCGTCGCGCCTCAGCAGGAAGCCATCTGGCACGCTACGCTCGACGACAGCCCCAGCTGCTACGACGGCGCCCGCGCCGATACGAACACCCGGCAGGATTACGACACCTGCGCCAATGGCAGCGCCGTCGCCGATCTGGACCGCGAAGTGGGCACCAGATCGCAAGGCCGCATCGTCGTATCCATCTTTGGACGCGAACGGCCAGCAATCGTTGGCGAGACAGACACCGGGGCCAAGGAAGACGTCATTGCCGACCTTGAAACCGGCACCGCATGCCACGCCGGCCGAGATCACAACCCGGTCGCCATAGATCGAGCCGTCGAGCATGGCGAATGGCGACACGCTGCAATCCTCGCCAAGCACAGTGCCGCGCGTGATCGAAGCGAACTGCCAGACGCGGGTGCCGGCGCCGATCTGGACCGTGTCCATGTCGACATGTGCCTTCGGATGCACGAAGGCGCGATGATGGATCATGACCAACCTGTTTTCGCATCTTTGAAGGGAGGGACCGGGCGTAACCGCATCCTGTCATGGGGGGTGGGAAGCTCATTTAGCCCGCCCTTTCGCACTTGTCCGAGGAGAGCCTTCAGCATGTTCATCAACGCCCTCATTCCTCCAGCGCCTCCTGAAACGTCATGCGCGGATAGTTCTGCAACTTCGAGATCGGGCTGCAGTTGATGACCTTGATGCCCAGCGGCTCGATCTGCTTCGCCGCGTTGTCGATCGCCCGACGCCACCGCTCGACATTGCCAGGCCGTGGATTGTTCATGTGTGACGGGTGCTCGCCGTGCCAGTGCGCGCCGTAGCTGACCGTCATGTCGTAGCCGACGAGGATGATCTTGCTGGCCCCGAACTGAATGGCGAGATTCAGAGCACCGAAGCCTGAATTCCCGCCCCAGCCGATGGTGTTGATCTTGCGCAGCTCCAGCATGTCGGAGCCCTTGCTGCACTCGACGCGGCGCACGCCCCAATCGTGCTCCTGTGTGGTTCGGCGGTCGATGGTAAGCTTGAGGCCGCCGAACTCTGGGCAACCGTTGGCATTCTTCCACCATGCGCCGTCGCAGGCGTAGAGCACGTCAGCCCATGGGGCCAACTGCCAGGAATTGTTGATGGCGATGAACCGGGCGCTGCCCTTGGCCAGATCCAGCGGCACATCCTTGGCGCTCGGGCCGGACGCAACCAGCACGACCGTCTCGCCTCGCCACCACGGGAACCAGGCGGGCGCCCCTTCGAATGGGCTGCACTCTCGCTTCAGCGCGACGTTCATGCCAGTGCCGGATCCCGCAATGGATAGAGCAGCGCCGTCACCGGCTTTGGCAGGTAGCCCTGTTCGAATGCCTTCTCCGCGTCGCCGTCTGGCTCGCGATAGAGCGTGCCGACAAGGAAGATGGTCGCGACGACGATTTCTGGCGGCACTTCGAAGCCGGAGGAAATCTCACCGCTGCTGTCCAGATCGAGCAGCACCTCGGCGCGCGCCTTCAAGTACTTCACGACCGACCGCGAAGCCGCATAGATAAGCAGCTCGAGCGTGTCGTCATCGTCGTCCGTGTCGACTAGGAGGGCTGCCTTCACCACCTCGAGCGTAACCAGCGCCAGCATCAGACCCTCACGATTGGCTTTTCGGGGACGGCCTTCATCGTGCCGTCTTTGCCGTCCCGGCCGCGCTTGGCGGCCAGCGTCCATGACGAAGAGCCCTCACCCGGCTTTTCGGTCGTCTTCGCGGCATCGCAATGCCAGAGCGAGCCAGCCCAGGTCACGGTATCGCCGCGCTCATATTCCCGCTCGGTGAAGACGCCGCGATAGAGCATCACTGGGAAGCCGAGTTCGATCTTGTAGGAGAGGTCACTACGTTCGAACGACAGGAGCACTGTGCGCCCGTCATCCATGACGGTGGCGTCGAAGTCTTCGAGGTTGAACCCGTCCTTGCCATCCTTGCCGGGCTGGCCCGGATCGCCGTCCTTGCCCAGCACAGGGCCAAGGTCTCGGGTGGTGCCGTCGGTCAGCGTGACGACGAGGTTGCCGGCCCGGTCGATCAGAGCGCCAGCGAGGCCGACACCATCCTTGCCAGGATTGCCGTCCTTTGGCACCGGGAGCGCTTCAACGGCCTTGGCGACGCATTGCTCGACCAACGGACGTAGGTCTTCGGCTGTGACGCTCTTGCCATCCTGTGGTGCTGGCAGGGCTGCAACAGCGCCCGAAACCAAGGCCGCGATGTCGGGCATCTCTGGCGCCGGGGCGATTGCCTCAATGGCTGACTTCAGATCACCAAACTCCGCACCGATGATGCGACGGACTTCGTCCATGTCCGCATCCTTACCATCCTTCGGAGCCGGCAATTCAGCGAGACGCTGCTCGATATCGGCCATCCGCGCGGCGAGCGGTGCCAGTTCCTTGGACATGAAGTCCTTGACGACGTCGACGATCTCCGCGCCGAACGCCTTGCCGTCGAATGCCATCAGCGCAACCCCTTGTAGATCTCGACGAGCGCGGCGCGCGCTTCAGCCTCTGCGTTGTCGTTTGCCACGGGCTCCGCTGGCGCCGCAGGCTTCGGGCCGCCGAAGGGATCGGCCTGCGCATCACGCTTTGCCAATGCCTCAAGGCTGAAGTTCTGCTGCTGGAGCATGGGGCTGTTGCCGCCCTTCACGGGCTTCTTGTCCAGCTTGGCCCGCTGCTCGTTCGGCGACAGGATGCCCTTGCTCTTATCGAGGACTTCCATCTGCGTGATGCTGTCCATGCGCAGCAGGTTGTCGACCTCGAACTCAGTTCCGGCGCCGTTCTTGATCTCCAGCCCCTCGTCGAGGCAAAGCTCGCCGGCCTCAATGTGAGACTGCAGGCACTGGCTGTAATATTCGACGTTGAGCGACTGGATGTTGTTGTAGGACGGCATCTGGCCGACGCCGATCTTGTACGGAGGAACGTGGAAAACCGAGCAAATGACCTCGGACGTCCATTTCAGCTGCTCTATCAGCTGGCTGTCGTGCGCCGACATGCCGATCGGCTCGTATTTCAGGCCATCGCCGACAACCGCAATTTTTCCGGCATTCTCGCCCGTGAATTTGGTCTCCCACGCTTCCTTGAGGCGCTGCGCGGTGCCGTCGTCGATGGCGCCTGGTGCGGTGAGAATGCCGCCCGGCTGCGACTTGTTACCGAAGAACCATGCTGAATTGCTCTGGATGCGCGAGCCCTGCATGGCCGCGACGCCGGCGGCGAAGAGTGGCGACAAGCCGACGAGCGGATGAAACAGGCAATTGAACCGGTCGTGGATGATCTCACTGGCAGGGACCGTGATGCTGTCTTCGATGCCGACGATGTTGTCACTATCCAGCCGGTAATAGACGTCACCGCTGTCGGCCACGAGCGGGATAACCCGGTTCGGGTCCAGGACCATGAGCTTGGCCACGACACCCCGGCTGTCGCGCACCTTCAAGACATAGGTGTTGCCACGCGAGAGCTTCGACAGCACCCAGCTTTCCCAGAACTGGATCCGGTTCTGATAGGTGTTCGGCTTTCGAAGCACCGGGTCATATGCGGAGTTCGCGACCTCGGTCCAGATGCCGTCCTTGTCCTTCTCGACATACTTGACCCGCAGCTTGGCGATGTCGGACGCAATCAGCGTCATGCATGCGAACACCGCATGGTAGGACAGAGCCAGATCGCGATCGACGACGACATTATGCTGCCAAGCACCCGGCCACGATTCGAAGATACGAAACCAGCCGCGGTTGTCTGCAACCGAAGCGAGGTTCTGCGCCTTCTGGCGCGTAAACGGGATCGGCAAGCCCAACAGGCGCATGGGTCAGCCCTTGGCCTTCGCCGCAGCGATCTTCTCGCGCAGCGTGTCTATATCCCAGCCCATGAACGGCTGCCTGCCGACGATCTCTGCATATTCCTCGCGCACGCGGGCGATATCGTCGAAGGTCGGGGCGCTCTGGATGGGTGTGGCCTGCATGTCGCGGCGGCCATAGCCCAGCTTGCCGAGAATGCGGGCAAAGCGGGGGTCGGAGGACTGCAAGGCGCGGTTCATGTAACCGTTGTTCTTCTTCACGTCGGAACCTCCGAGAATGAGGAAGCCCGCCGCAGAGCTATGCAGCCGCGGCGGGCAAGAAGTCAGTGAGGATTAGGAACCAGGCATGCCCCAGTTGACTTCGTCGAGCAGAGCAACTGCGGAGGTCCGGCGCTTCGCCCAATTCAGGATGCGCTCCGCGCGGAAAGCAACCGAATTGGTCTGCCACATGGAGACCATGCTGGTTGCGGTCGGCGTGACGACGTCGTTGGTCGGGTTGTCGAGCATCTGGAGCGATGCTTCGCGCGAGACGTCGACCATGACGCCGCCTTCATCCGCGAAGTAGATATCCGACGCATTGACGAGAGCGACGAAGCCGCCGGCCGTGACCGGAGCGAAGTATTCCGACACGATGACCGGAATGCCTTCCAGAGTGCCGCCGTTCATGGTGATTCCGGGGAACTCCTGCTGACCGAGCGGATTGCGCATCAGCGACACGGCGAGTGCGTTCGCCGAGGACATGATGAATACCGCAGAGGTCGGGGGGTTGTTCGCCGCCACGAACATCGCCATCAGAGCGCGGATGTCCTCACGGATCGCGTCAGCGTCGTTGCCGCTGGACGCGATGGCCGCAACGCCATTCGTGATCGATGCCGGAGACACGCCGGCAGAAGCCGCCTTGTCAGGATCGATGAAATCGATGTCGATACGTTCAGCAACAGCCGCAGCCAGTGCATCGCGAAGGATGGCATCGGCGGACGGGCTGGACTTGCGAAGAAGCTCTTCCGTCACGACCGAGATCGTGGCGACCTTCAGCTCATCGAGTGTGGTGCGGTTGAAGTCGAACGCCGTCAGCGGCTTCGGCTTGCCTTCGCCGACCCAGTAGGCCTGACCGCCGCCGGTCTGGCCGATCAACGGAGTGCGGAACGGGACGAGACGAAGGTTCGGGATGCCGCCCTGGCCGAACTTGCCGACGATGGTCATGGGGCGGAGGAATTCCGCGAAGTCGGCATAGACGGAGGTTTCGTCACCAACGAGGTTTTCGGCCCAGTTGCCCGACACCGAGGCGCCCGCAACGACATTGGCCTTGCTGACGATGCCATAGACAAGCGAGTTTTCGCCGTAGAGCGCCTTGGCGACGTCAACCTGACGATGCTCGCCCTGGCTCAGGAATGCCAGCGCCTTGACCTTGGCGAGGCGAGCGAACTCGATGCCGGGGTCGGACTTCTGCTGGGCTTTCACCTGGATACGCGCATCGCGCGCATCCGAACCAGTTTTGGCGTCCACGACGCCGGCCACGGCCTTTGCCGTCGACGCCTTCAGGCCCTCAACGATACGCAGGCGCTTGAGGTGGTCATCGATCGACTTGATTTCGGCGGTCAGCGTGTCGGCGGCCTCAGCCTTGTCGGCGTCGAGGGTTTCGCCTTCCGATCCGGTCATCAGCGTTTCGAGGTCGGCTGCCTTCGACAGGCGGGTGGCCTCGAATGCAGAAATCTGCTCTGCAATGGTCTTCATTTTCGTGCCCTCCTTGGGCGTCGGTTTGTTGGCTTTGACTTTCGGGGTTCCCGTGACGCCGGGAGGTACAGGCCGACCTTCACCATCCTTGATGCCGGTCGCGGCGCGGATTTCGGTGTCGATCGACTTGATCTGGGAAATGGTTGCGTCGGCATTCGCCGGGATGGTGACAAGAGAAAGCTCCATCACCTCGCTCTCGGTGAAGCGAATGCCGCCGGTGTTCTCGATGAAGGTGTATTCGAGGGCGCGGAAACCGATCGACACGGCCGAGACCAGGCCGGCCTTGACAGACTGCCATGCCTCGTCGGTCCGCTCCTTCAGCGTGCCGGGCTCGTCGATCTTGGCGAGCTTCGCCTCGAAGGTGATGCCGTCCTTCGTCGGCTTGTCGAAGGTGACGGTGCCGACCGGCTTGTCATGCTTGTGCTGCCACAGCAGAGGCATGGGGTTGTTGAACTTGACGCCAAGGGGTTCGACTATGTCACCGACCCGGTCAGGTGACGGTGTCGTGGCGGTGCCGCGGATAACGCGCTGATCTTCCTCGACCGCTTTCACGGTCAGGATCGAATAGGCCCTGTTCATGTCGGAGTTCCTTGATCAGCCCACGAAGAGCATTTGATAGGCCGGAGCGCGCTTGGCTTCCGGGTTCAAGAACATCAGCATCGCGGCGTTGAACATCGCCATGAGCATGTCGATCTTCGCCGCGCCGGACACTTCCTTGGTAACGACGTAGTTGCTGCCCCTCAGCGTCTGCTTCGCATTCCCTACCGACCACGCCATGATGGCCTGGTCGCCATGAAGAAATCGCCGATCCTCAAGTTTGAGCGGCACCGATGCGATGGCGGTTTGCAGCTTCCAGCCCTGCGCAATCGCCTGCACAAGCGGCTGCTCCAGATTGCGCTCCTCGAGCGCATCCAAAAGAAGCGCTATTCCAGCGCTATCAAGGCCGATGCCAGCGGTGTCTGGCAGAAGGCCGCTATCAGCAACGAGACGGCAAATGTCGGCGGCCGATGCCGCCTGGTCTTCGCCGGTTTTCGAGATGACCAGGTCGCCGGCCCCCTCGAACTCGCGCAGGCGGGCGGAAATGCCCTTGCGTTGTTCGAAGACAGTAGGCCTCGCCCACGCCCTGCCCCAGCCAAGCCAACGCTTGGTCGCTGCTTCGCGCCCGATCACATAGATCGCTGCGAGATCGTCAGCGCCGCCCCAATCGATGCCAATCGTGCAGACTTCGGAGCGCTGCAACAGCGCATCAAGCCCGGTCAAACTGGAATCTACGCAGGTTTCCCAGTGCGGCGCACCCGACCAACCATCCCCACCCAAGCCGACGCCGATTTCGATATTCAGATGCTGGCTGGCCCAGATCTGCTCCGCCTCTTTGTTGACCTTGCCGTTGTTTTCATAGTCATCGGCAAGCCGCTGCGGGTCGATGGACAGGCCAAGATTGGGTAGGATGTGCTTCCAGTTGCGGCGATCGCGCCAGAAGTCCTGATTGCGCTGCAACTCGACCGGGAACTCATAGAGGACCGGCAGCAGGATTGGAGACTGGCCGCCCTTGCCGTCGCGGATCTTCCTCGCCTTGGCCAGTTCGTTCTTCCAGATGCCGGATGGCGGCTCGTCCGATTGCGTCGTGATCATCAGTACCTGACCACCCTGCATCGTGATGCCACCACCACGTATCTGCTGCATGACGGCCGCAGCCTTGGCCTTTTTGCCCAGCTCGTGCAGTTCGTCGATGATCGTCAGGATCGGGATCTCGCCCGTAACGATCGTGGTGTCGAAGGTTTTCACATCGAGCTTGGTGCCGGTTTTACGGCGGGTGATGCACTTCAGGTGATCCTGCACCTTGAAGATCGCGTCGAGCCGAGAATCCAGTCTGATCATTCCTTGGGCCTGGGCGAAACAGCGCTCCGAGATGTTCTGGCTGGGCGCCACCAGCAGCATCTGCCGGTTCGGGGCGTCTTCCATGTACAGCGCCGTCAAGCCAAGGGCTGCAACGTAAGTCGTCTTCGAGTTCTTCTTGGGAACCATGCAGAGCAGTTCCCAGACCAGGCGCTGTTTGGTGTCCGGATCCTCGCTCGCCAGGAACGCACACAGGATGGCGCGAAACCAGTCTCCGCAGGCCTCAGCCAGCGGCGGATTTCCCGGGACGTCCGGCAATCGCAGGCGATTGAAGAACGCTAGCGCCTTTGCGGCCTTTGCGTTGTTTAGCGGGACGTCGACCATCGGCGTTTCGCCGGCTTGGATGCGCTCCCACCAGTCTGGGCAGGCAAAGCGTGGCAGATCCTCAGTGGTGGTGAGCATTCTGCGATGCCTCAAGCTCCAGCTCGGCCATCAAGTCAGCATCGGCGTCGATCGCCCGCTGTTCGTCTATGACCTTCTTGCCGGGGCGTTCAGGTGACGAAGCATCGGGCTTCGGCTGTGAACCCATCTGACGCTCGATCTCCATGCGATCGTTACGCTCGAGCAGCTTGCCGAATTCCTTGAAGGCGCCGACGTTGCCGGCCTCAGCCATGTCCCAAGCCATCTCGAGGCGACGGAGTTCAAGTCGATCGCGAGCGACCTTGCGCTGGCGCAGCTCGTAAAAATAATGCTTGTGCAACGTCGGCAGCGTAACACCCATCGCTGCCGATATCCGCGGATTGGTCCAACCAAGAGCCACCAACATACTGACTCTGTTGCGAGTTTTCGGCGTTACGTCGTGAGGCGGCCGACCGCGCTTGGTCGGTCGCTCCACAAAAGGATTGCCGAACAGGTCGAAATTCTCAGTCGTCACGAAAAAAATCCCTGAATGAGGGGGACGCGGGTACGGGCCGGATGGGTCGCTGGACTTTCGACCCACCCCCCCCGCCTCGGCGGTCAGGGGTGCGCCCGCTCCTGCTTCTGCTTCTCGCTGTCGTGGTAGGCCTTGCTCACGGTCTGGAGATTGTTCTCATCCCAGAACAGCGCCTCATCACCACGATGCGGCACGATGTGATCGACCACAGCGCTGTTGTCGGCTGGGTACTTGCCGATGCACAGCACACCAGTCCGCTTGCAGGTGTAGTGGTCGCGCAGCAGGATCTTCTGCCGCAGCTTGTACCACCGTGCAGTCTTGTACCAGGCACGCCATGCCACCGTTGCATCACGCTGCCGAAGCCGCTGCTTCTCATCACCGGGCGCATACCCGATGCGCGGAGCCAGCGCAGCGATGCGCGGCTTGAGGCTGGTAAGTTTGGCCACGCGCGCTTACCGTTGCTGGCGTTCTACGCGGCAGGGGGACAACGCCATGACCAAACAAATTGAGTTCGATGAGCATGGAAATGCAAAGCTCGACTGGGACAAGATCCGTAGCAAGCCGTATGCCGATGCCATCCTACCTCCCGACTGGGATCCCCAGATACGCACGCTGAACTTCAATGGATTGCAGCTCTTTGCCGTGCACCAATCGACCGGGGATTTGTATTGGAATGGCCAGAGATTGGAGACGACTAAGCGGTTCTCGACTTTCGAACGCGGTTTAGCAGCAGCCGGTTTAGCTGCTGCATGGGCATTGGTCGTTATCGAGTTCGGTCGGTCAGCTAGATGGTGGCCATAGAACCCCATTGCGGTGAAGCTGATCCGCTTCACCTGGGGCTGATGGCGCTTCCCTCGCCAAATGGCGGGTGCGACTCTTTCAGCGCGTCCTGTGCTGACTCGGCTACTACCTCTTGCTGATCTGCGCAAGATCGAGGTCGACCGACACAGTGCGCCCGAAGATCAGCACTTCGATGACGGCTCTGCCCTTGTCGTCGACCCGGTCGACGACACCGGGGAACGATGCGAAGGGACCATCATCGACACTAACCTCGTCACCGGGCTGGAACGACTTGATCATCGCCTTGATGGCCTCCGGGTCGTGTTCCACATCTGCCCGCATTTTCAACATCTTGCTGTCAGGCACTGAAGCAGGACGTTCGCCACCGCCAAGCACGCCGACCACGCCCTTGATGCTGGTCAGCGCATGCCAGCATGGTGCGCACCACACCACTTTTACGAAGATGTAGCCCGGCAGGAAGGGCACTGTGCGAGGCGTCGGACGCATCATTCCGAAGCGTCCGCGACGCCGAACGACGATGGTTTCCTGTGCCATCCAGCGTTCGATGTTCGCGGCTTCAAGGGACTTATCCACAACACTGTCGCTGCCGCGCTCTACCTGAAGCACATACCACTGCGCGTCAGGACCATCCATTCCAGCAGCCGCGAGCATCGCCTGCTCACGACGCGACAGTGCGATTCGCCTGTCGCTCTTCTGCCATGCACGATCGATGTTGATCGGCTCGCCCTTCGGGTCGAGCCATACGCGGTCACTCTCACTCAGCTGCTTGCTGCCGCGTACCGCCATCATCGTCGTTTCCCTCGTCTCGAATTGCCTGCTCGAACTGCTCCAAACCTTCCGGCCCACCGACCGGGAAGAACACGACGGGCTGCTTTCCCGGCGCCGGCAGCCATGGCCAGCCACGCCGCTCGAATTCGACCTTCCACGCCTGCCAGGTCCTGAGGCCTACTGGCACCGCTTCCATCAGCTGCGCCATGGGGTCGAACCCCTCGGCGGCAGGCAACGCCCTGCCCTCGCTCGCAGCCTTGTCGAGGCGCGTCACCTCGGGATAGCCGTTCGCCATGATGTGCGCCCGCCAGGCCCGCTCTTCGAAGTCGTCCGGGAACAACAGCTCGCCGTCGGGACCGATATCGTGACCCATGTTGCGATAGGTCGCTTCGGCCTTTGCCGCGCCCAGCATCTGGCGCGAAGCCTGATAGTTCGCCGTCCGCTTCTCGCGCGTCACCTCCGGCTCGCCGAGCTCGACATGCCCGGCGAGCAGCGCCCGGAACCTCAGCAGCGCCCAGCCGGGACCGAAGGGACGAACCTCCCGGTTCAGCGGCTTTGCCGTGGCCGCCGCCACCTCCGGCAGCTTTTCCCAGCGATGTTCCTTGAGGTAGACGGCGAACGAGCAGACCTTGGTGCGGCCCGTCGCCTTCGAGGCGGTCACATACCGCTCGGCGCCGGCAACAGCGGCTTCACGCTCCTGCGCCGACAGCGTCGCCCACACGTCGTAAGCCTGCGGTTCGCTGTCCGAGATGGCCGTCGGCCACGCCATGAAGGCCCGCTTGAAGGCCCTGACCACAACCCTGTGATCTTCCTCATCTCGCCCGCGCTCTCTCTCAGACTGAGATTCAGGTATTGCTAGATCTTCAGTCTTTACTAGTGCCGTATTTACCGTCGCCGGTTTTTCCGTCGACGGATTCACCGTCGACGGGTTTTCAGTCTGCGGTACAAATGCAACACCTTGCGCCGAGCCATTGATTTCGCTCGCCTCTTTTGGCTCGTCATAGATCACAAGCGACAGCTTGGCGAAGCGGCCGTCCTCGCGCTGCTGGTCCTTTTCAGCATAGCCATGCTCGACCAGCTCGTTGATCATCCGGCGCGCCTTGTCGCGGCCGCAGACGCCTTTCTTGGCGACGTCGCCCATGCGCACGGTCCAGTTGTCGGGCTTGGACAGCAGGTAGCCGAGCAGCCACCGCGCCTCCATCGACAGCCTGACATCCTCGAACACATGGTTCGGCAATGTCGTGTAGCGGGCATTGCGAACGCCGCGCCTGATCGTGGCTTCTTCGCTCATCGCCCTGCCTTCTTCCATGCCGCATAGGCGTCGCGCAGCTGTCGCCACGCCTCCGCCGCCTGCCCGCCGTCATTGAATTGTTTTCGGGAGGTCACGCCGCAGAGCGAACGCAGCTTCTGCGCCGCCCGCTCCATCGTCAGCGGCCTTTCCAGCCCGTGTTCCTGCTCGAGGAAGACGAGAAACGCCGGCTCCTGGCATTTCATCGCCGCCTCGGCGGCATAGTTCTTCGGGTCGACCTGAGCCTCGCCCCTCGCCTCGCCGCGCCGCTCATGCACGCCATGGCTTGGCCGAAGCGCCCGCCATGCCCTGTCGACGAGGCCGAGCAGGAATCCGATCGTCTCCGGCGCGCTGCTGATAAGCGCCATTTCGTCCTTGCTGGCGTCGCGGGCGAAGCTGCAGACGCGCCATTGCCGCTCGTCCATCGGCCCGGTGGCGTTGAGCACGTAGCGGCCGTCCGCGTCATGCACCACCGTCCAGTCCACGCTTTGGAGCGCCGCCAGGTTGGCGCGGATCGCTTTCAGCTTCATCGCATCGGGCGAAAGCCGCGATGCAACCGCAGCGCCGTCCGCGCGTTGGGTGCGATGGATTTCGCCCCGCCCGTTCTGCTCAAAGGCCCCGGCTTCGACCTCCGGGAAATCAGATCCGTGGCTGACGCCACCGCCTGGCTCCAGGAATGGCCGGTCAACGCCCGCAGCCCCTTCTGGTATCTCGCCAGCAACGCCCTGCAGGGCGCCGTCGACGGCACCATGTCGACCGCCGACGCCCGAGAGGCGTTCGAAGCCTTCTGCAAAAGTTCCGGCCTGCTGCTGGTCTAGCTGCGCCATCATTCCGCAGCCTCCAGATATGCGCTCATGTGGCTGCAATTGGCGGCAACCAACGCCGCAGCCATGGGCGGCGACACGCTGTTGCCGCAGCAGGATATCTGATCGGACTTCGGCAGCGGCTTGCCGTTGTAGTCGAGGTCGATGATGTAGTCGGCTGGGAAGCCCTGCGCCGAAAACAGTTCCCGCGGCGTCAGCATGCGCATGCCGATATCGACGATGGTGAAGAGTTCGCCGTCTATCGCGACTGTGACGAACTCGCGCTCGTCCCAAAAGCCATGCGCGCGCAGCAGAGCGGCGACCTGGCGAGCGCGGACGGCCATCCCTTCGGTGAATGGTGCGCAGTCGAGTTCTGCCTCGACATGCCCGAAGCGAGCCTTGCCCGTCGCAGTATGTAAAGGCTCGTCGAGGCCGCTTTCCTGCTCGACGCCGTAATATTTGCTGATGAACGGTGCGACGACCGACAAGCCAGCGCCACCGGCCGTGATGGTATGCGTCGGCTCATCAGCACCATTGAATGGCTTGCCGGCGTTGCGCATCGTCATCAGATGCGGCGTGATCACCGCAGAATGGCCGCCACCGGCAAGCACAGTCGGGTGAGGCGCATCGGCAGGACTGTCACGCCGGTCGCTGCCCTTCAGGCTCATCAGCGACGCCGCTATGACACCCTGCTGCGGGTTCGCGGTGATCGTCGACAATGGTTCAGTCGCGGGGCGGCCGGGGTTGACCCCGCCGTCGCGACGGCCATCGTTGTTGTGCTGGGCAACGAACGCCGATACCACGCAGACGTCGGCCTTGGCTGTGATCGTCGCCGCAGGCTCATCGCCACCGCGCGGCCTGCTCTGCCCTGCCCGACCGCCGCAGCCGACGAGTGTCGGCACCGCCAGGGCATGCTTGACACCACCCGCAACCACAGTGCCAAGCGGCGCTTCGATGTCGAGCGACCGCGGCGCCTGCCCGTCGCGTTCACCGTAGCCGGTCTGGATCAGCGTCGGCGCAAGCAGGACGTTCTGGTCCTTGCTGCTGGCGGTAATCGTGTGCGCCGGTTCCTCGACGCTCCTGTTGGCGCCGCCCTGCTGGGCATAGGACAGCACCGGCGTCACAGCCGCAAACGAACCGGCCGTCATCTGTGTCCGCAACGGAACATCGAGGTCATAGACCCCGTTGCGGGCGGCAGCACTGGCCATGTCGGTGCGGACAAGGAACGGCTTCTTAGCCTTCAGCACATAGCGGTCAACACCGCGCGCCACCCGGCTCATCGTCGCATCGGCCAGCGGCCGCACCGCGCGTAGGCCGTGCTTGTCGAACACTTCTGCTGTGGTGTCGAAGATCGATGGGCACGGCAGCGACCAGTCGATGATCTCGGCCGCCGTCCGCCACGGCTTCTTGCGCCCCGCGATCACCTCGGGATCGTCGGGCTTGCCGTGCGTCGGCTTGGGCCACACGATCTTTTGGCCATCACAGCGCGCGATCAGGAACAGCCGCTTGCGGATTGTCGGCGCGCCATAGTCGCAAGCGCGCAACTCGCGCCACTCGACCTTGTAGCCGCATTTCTTCAGCTGCTTCAGCCACTTCTGGAACGTCTGGCCCCGGCTGTCGGGGCACGGCATCAGCCCGCGATCGGTTTCGATCAGCGGGCCCCAGTCGCGGAACTCCTCGACATTTTCGAGCAGGATGACATCGGGCCGCACGCGTTCGGCCCACAGCACCACCACCCATGCGAGGTCGCGGATGTTGCGCTCCACCGGCTTTCCGCCCTTGGCCTTGGAAAAATGCTTGCAGTCCGGCGAGAACCAGGCGAGCCCGACATGCCGCCCGCGCACATAGTCCAGCGGGTCGACCTGCCAGACGTTTTCCGAAAGGTGCAGCGTGTCGGGGTGGTTCGCCTGGTGCAGCGCCAGCGCTGCCGGGTTGTGGTTGATGGCGATGTCGGGCGAACGCCCCAGCGCCATTTCGATGCCGGTCGAGGCACCGCCGCCGCCGGCAAAGCTGTCGCAGATCAAAGGCGGATGATCGATTGTCGCGGCAAAGTTCATGCCCCCTCCTCCTCGCTGCTGAGTTCCTTGAAGACGAAGCGGCCCGACTTGGTCAGTTGCCAGTTCGGCTTGCCCTCGCGCCCCGGCACGGTCTGCACGAGGCCCTTTTTCTTGAGCGCTGCCAGCACATCGCCGATGCTGGTGATCTCGACGCCGTTGAGGATGATGCCGATCTTGATCAGCTGCTTGCGGAACACGCCGTCTTCGTCAGCATGGAAGCCGAGCACGTAGATGACGCCGCACTGGCGCTGAGTCAGGCCCTGCGGAAAGCTGTCGAGCACGCGCCGGCCCTGCCCCGGCGCTTCTTCAGCGGCGACGCATTCGCCCATCAGATCGTCAACGCGGGCGACGTCATCGACGAGCTTGCTCATCAGCGCGGCGACCAGCACCTGCGGATGATCCCCGCGACGCATGGCCAGTCGGCGCACACCTTCCGCCAGCGTTCCGGGCAGCGCCACATGCAGTGGCGGCGGCGTCATGGTCTTGGCGCTATCCAGGGCGATCGTCATGCCGTCACCCCGGCGAATTCGAGGAAGGCTTCGCGCACGTCGGCGAACAATGGATTGATGTGCCGCCCATCGGGGCCGCGCACGGCGTGCCACTCGGCCCGGCGGATTTGGATGAAGGCCACGCCGAGGTCGAATCCGACGCGCAGGCATGCCGCCTCGAACACCTCGCGGTAGCGCTGCAACACGGCGTCGGGCACGACCAGCAGGATCCGCGCCCGCGTTTGGTCGCTTTCGGCATCGTGCAACTGGCGAATGATCGGCAGCATCGCGTCGGTCATCGGCCCGTCTCCCGCGCTTCACGGGAAACGCCTGCTGTAACAGTCTGATTCAGAATGCTTTTCAGCGTGTAGCGCGTCTGCTTTTCACGCTTCAGGAAGCGGTACGGATCGAGCCCCGCCATTTCACAGACCAGCAGGTAATTGCCCGCCGAAAGCTCCATGCCGTTGCAGGCGCGCGACAGCATCGCCCGGTTCAGCGCCGGCCACATCTCGACGGCCTTGCCGTAGGAATAGCCAAGCTCGCGCAGGCGAGCAGTCAGGGCAGCGGCGAACAGCTTGCGCTCGATCTCAGCCATGGCGCTGGCCTCCATCGTCGGTCAGCACGATGCCGTGGTCGGAAGGGTGATGTCCCAGCACGGCCCAAAGGCGGGCGCGCCGTTCTGCGTTCTTCAGGCGCCCAGCGAGTGCGTCATGGACGCAGCGCACATGCACCTTGGCCAGTCGGGCAAAGCCATGAATGAACTGCCGTGCCGTCTGCCCGGTGTCGTCGCGCGCAAGCACGGCGCGGCCTTCGAGCATCAGGCGAAGCATGGCGGGTGAGTATTCCGGAACCGGTGCGCTCATGCCGCCACCTCGCCCGCTTCATTGCCCCAGGCGTCCCAGCCCTCGCGCGCAGCACCACGGCGGTTCAGCTCGATCTTGGGCGTATGCGGCCATTGCCGCTCGATCCACTCGGCGAATACATCGGGCTTGGCGGAATGCTCGCCGGCTTCCGCCTCGACGGCGAAGTCGTCGCGCCAGCTTTCCAATTGGTCGCCCATCGCCGGCGCCACGGGCTTGCCGCGCGTGGCGATCAGCAGCACCTCGTGCTTGCCGCGATTCCAATAGCCGGTGATGATCCGCTGCTTGAGCCACGCCCAGTGGCTGACATAGCGGCAACGCGTCTTGTTCGGCGCGAGATATCCGGTGGTCGGGTCGCGATCGATCCAGGCGAAGCCCCACGCGTCGAGCACGCAAATGGCCTCGACCAGCATCGGCACCGTCGCCCACATGAACAGCACGCAGTCCGGAGCCGCGATGGCACCAACGTCGCGACGCATCAGCGTCAGCAGATCGCTGGTCGGATAGTGGTTGTCGGCGGCGCGATCCATGCCCGTGTCTTCGTCATAGGGCGTGAACTGCCATTCGGGATCGGCGTAGATGACGCCATATTTCTTCAGCGGCAGCGCGGTCTGCCTGGCGGCGAGCTCGACCTCGCGCACATTGCGACGCTCTTTCTTCACCTGCTGCGCCTCGTGACGCATGACGCTGGCGGCCGGCGCAATTGCGCGCTTCAGCGCGGCCCGCGTCGGCTCTGTACCCTCGACCAGCATTTCGGAAAGCACGCGCGCGACGACAGTCGGATCGCTCTGGATCGCGTCGCGAATCTGGCGCGCCTCGAAAACCTGTTTGCGCGACAGGCCGATCTCTTCGGCGGTCGCGACCTTGTTCTCTACGGGAACGATGTCGGTGCGCTGGCCGCGCTTGCCGACCTCGCCGCGATCCTGCGCGCTGTCATATTCATCGGCGAGCCGTCGCTTCGCGCCGGCTTCGATTTCCAGCGCATCTGCCTGGGCGCGATGCACGGCGGCAATGACATCGTCATGCGCCCGGCGCGCCCGGTGAATCCGGGCGGATCGTTTGGCAACATCATATGCAACACCGGCCTGGTCGCGAGCGTCCAGCACCTGCGCCGCCGTTTCGGCGGACGCAAGCGCATTCGCTGCCTGGCGCACAAGCGCAGGCAGCGAAGCATAACCAGTGGTGGCGGGGGCCGGAGCGCGCATCAGGCCTCCGGCGATCCTTCGAAGGACGGCAAGCCGGTCTCGGTCGCGGCCTGCTTCAGGTCATGGCCCACCTGCTCGCGCAGGAAGAATTCCCAGCGATAGAGCTGATAGAACCACTTGATGTCGCCGCCCGAGATCCGGTAGCGCAGCCGCGCCGGAATACGCACCGGGTCGCCGTCGACGAAGGCCGGCACCGACACCATGAAGATACCGGGGATGACGACCTTCTCACCCTTGGCGTTCTGGTGCTCTTCGGTGAACTCGACCGTGCGTTCGCCAGTCTGCAGGCGGATGCCCTGCTTGGCCTTCGCCGACACGAACACCTCGAGGTGGCGCGAAAGCGACAGCACCTCTGACGGCGTCGCCATTGTTTCCTTGAACAGTGGTTCATAGGTCGAGCGTTCGCCGTCCAGCGGCGCGGCAAGTTCCGCCGCATGTTCTTCAATGAACGCGGCAAAGACTTCCTGATCCATCGGCTTGGCGCTGCCATTGACCCAGGCCTTGAACTCTTCGGTGAGCGGAAAGGCATAGACGACGCGATGGCTGCGGTTGCGAGCCGCAAGGCCTTCCTTGTCGTAGTCGAGCACTGCGGTCAGTTTCGGTTCCGGCCAGCTGGTCTTGCCGAACAGCGCCGAATTTTCGTCCTTGTGGCGGTTCACCAGGCCGATGAAGCTGGCTAGCGTGTCGGCCGTGGCAGTGCCCTTCCGGCGATCCGGGGCGGAGCGGAATTCTTCGATCAGCGTCTTCACCGACCTAAAGGCCTGCGCCTTGCGGTCGAAGGCGACCGGCAGCGAAGATGGCAAGCCGGCACCGAGGCCGGAAGGCGTGATGTTGATGATCTGCGCCGCGGTGCCTTCGGTAGCGAGGGCGGTTACGAGTTCGATGGCATGCGAGTCCAGTCTCTGCTGTTCGGCCATGGCCGTTTCCTTTCAGCGTTGAAAATTGAGTGGTCGAAATCAGCCGTTCGCGGCTTCGTCGTCGTCGCGCTCGAAGCGGTTGGAAGCCGCGGGCGGGAACATGTTGATCTGGTTGGGGTGCTCGACCGACAGCGCGCCGTCGGCGATCCAGAACGGCGTCTTCATGAAGCGCGCCGTGTCGGGCAGCTTGACCTTGACCGCTGGGTCGATGTCGATGCGTCCGAGTTCATAGTTGAACGTGACAGTGACGGTCATCACCGCCTTGCCCTTGTCGCCGGGCATAGTCTCCAGCGCGTCGATAGCGGCGTTCATTTCCTCGTCGAGCTTGCGGGAGAAATCCCCGCGCGACAGCAGGCCGAGCATTTCACGGAACGAGCGCAGCACGCGGCTCATGGGTATGTCCTTTCGGTTTCAGGGGGTTGCACGGTTGAAAATGGCGCTTTCAACAGCGAGCGATGCGCCGTCCGCTCGCCTTCGGTGCCGATGCCCACGGCGCGGCGCCCGTGATGCGGGCAATAGGACCTGCCGCCGGCCACGGCCTCGCCGCAAAACAGGATCGTGCCGCCCCGCTCCGGATCGTTCACCGGCCAGCGGCAATCACGATGGCTCAGCGCATCGAGTGGCAGGTGCCGGCTTGCGCGGTCATAGGTCCTGGGGTCGACACCGCTCATGCCGCTTCGACCTTCGCCTTGATCGCGGCGATCACCGCCTCGAGGTCGGCCAGTTCCTTCAGCGCCTTGCGCTTTTCAGCGGGGGTAAACTGCCCGTCGGCCAGGCTGTCGTAGATCGTGGCGCGCGCCTCGAACGCCTCGCGATCGAGGCGCGCCATGTCGGACAGCGTCACGCCGCTGGCGTCGCTGCTGGGCTCCAAGGCGGCGAGCGAGTAGCCCAGGAGCGTGGCATAGGTCGAAAGGATCGGCGGCTCAGCGCCGGCGTCGGCATGGGCCTTGTCGATATCGAAGGCGACATCGAGCCCAGCCTGGCGCTGATCTTCGTGCGGCGCGGCATACAGCGAAATCATCGCCGCGTTCACGCGGGTGAAGCTGGAAACGATCTTGCCGCCTCCGAGCGTTTCGACCGCGCGGGCAAACGCCATCTTGAGGCTGGCACGCTGCTTGTCGGACGAGGGACGGCTCATCGGGCGGACACTCCGAAGCGATTGGCGGAACGGGAAAAGTCGGGAAGGTCGACGAGGCAGCCATCGACAAGCTGCAAATCAGCCGATTGGCTATTTGCGTGACGCCTGGCCGCCGGGCGGTCAAAGTCGCCCAGCAAACCGGGGATACCGACATGGCATTCGGCGTAGTGACAGACCGCACGGGAAATGACCTCCCCGTCCGGGATCTGCTCGGCCTCGGAAACGAGGCGCACGATCATGCGCACATTGTCGGAAAGGTCGGCCGCGCCGAAGGCGGGAGGAGGAACCTCCGGCGCGGCCTTCAATCCTGCCTTCACGGGGACAACCGGCAGGAAACTGCGGCCAAGCAGGCGATCGCCTTGCATGGCCAGGAATTGTTGAGAGGCGCGCCGCTTCATGGCCGGGCCTCTTCTCGTGGACGCTCCACGGCGCGTGGCCACTCGGTGTCGGCTGGCCAATTCCGAGAGAACCATTCCATGCCGCTCTCAAACCGGCCTGTGGTCAGATCACTTCCAACACGAAGCCGATCGATTATCTTCCCGTCACCAAAAGCGAGCGTGGAGACACGCGAGGCCGAAAGGCCGCGCGCCTCGGCGAAGGTCGAAGAGACCAAAAGGAGCTTGTCTTTGAGCGTCATTTCGCACGAATGCGATATGTTTACCGCATTGTCAACGATAAACTTACCGCTGTGATATCGCTCGCGACGCGGTTAGATTACCGCATCATGTCTTCAGACCTCGCTACCCGCATTCAGCAGCGGCTTTCCGAGCTAGGAAAGAGCGCGCGCGGCGCCTCGCTAGAAGCGGGGCTTAGCGATGGATTCATCCGCAACATTCTTACCGGCAAGTCGACATCACCGCGCGGCGACACACTTGAAAAGCTCGCGATCGTGCTGGGCACGTCGGAAGCTTGGCTCCTGCGGGGCGAGCCAGCCGAGATTGAGAACAGCGACCGCCGGGAGCGCACAAAGGGATTTAGCCCCGTTATCATTCCGGGCGAACAACTGGTCAGCAATGACAAGAAGCTGCCGGTTTACGCAGCTGCACGCGGCGGCGACGGCCACCACATCGTCACGTTCGATCCGATCGACTATCTCAAGATGCCGGCGGTCCTTCAGGATGTGAAGGGCGGCTACGGCCTTCTCTTGACGGGCGATTCGATGGTCCCGGCATATTGGCCTGGCGATACGGCACTAGTGAATCCAAACCTACCGCCTGCAAGGGATACAGACGTTGTGTTGTACCACACGCCCCAGTTTCACCAGGGCGAAGAGGAAGCGATCATAAAGCGCCTTGTCGGCGTCAATGACCGCGAATGGACGCTGGAGCAGTATCGGCCGGAACGCGTCTTCAAGGAAAGCCGCGCCGATTGGACGGTCTGCCATCGCGTCGTTGGCAAGTACAACGCCCGCTAGGCAGCGCTTCGACCTGCGAGCTCAATTGGCACCTGCCCGTAAGCCACGATCACAACCGCATCCTGATACTCGCCGGTTGTCGGATCTCCGGTGCGACTGAAGGCGAGCACGCCGGCCTTGGTGGAAGACAGTCGTTCGGCAAGGCGCTCAGCGTGCCGCAGGTCGGAAACCGCCATAGGTTCGTCAGCGAACAGGTTACCCTTTTTCCCCGCCTGAAAACTTTGAACAACGAAGTATGTCAGCAATCTGCCCCTCCCCTAAACTCTCCGGGAACGCCTTTAAGCATTGCTCAGCCAAGAGAACAAAACAAGTACGAATGATTCGGTTGTTGAAAACCCTTCCGCTGCGGTAAGCGAACCGTTAGCGGTATAAATATCGCACACCGCATTGACGCGGTATTTTTATCGCGGTATTTCTCCGGCTCCCAACCAGAGGAGCAATGCCATGATCACGATCCAGCAGAAGTTCGCCGCCCCGATCCCGACGCGCGGTTTCCCCAAGCCCTCGGCCCAAGCCTCGACCGTCAGCCGCATGGCGCAGTCCATGCTCGAGCTTTCGTCGAATGGCCGCATCGTCGATCGGGAAGCCCTGGTTCAGGCCGGCTTCACCAGCGTCGAGATCTCGACCTATTCCGAAGCCGCCGCCGACATCGCCAACGCCTCCGGCCGCGCGGGCTGACACCATGGGCGCCCGCGATGCAATCGCCCGCCTGCGGCGCACGCAGGCCCCCGAACCGCGCGAGCTGCTGCTTTCGCGCCGCTACGCCAGGCTGATCGCCGACCAAGCCGACAGCGCGCCGCGCGACTATGCGGAAGAGCCGCAGCCATTCGAAGCGCCGCCCATGTTCGGGTTGTGCGAGACGATCCTGATCGGCAGCATGGCTGTCAGCCTCGGCGCGGTGCTGATCTGGCACATCGTGAGGTTGCTATGACCGACCTCGAAAAGCTCGAAGAGGCAAACGCGGCCATTTCCATGGCCGCGATGGTGCTCATCAGCGTCGCACCGACGCTGGAACAGTTTCTGGGCGAGAGCAACGCGGAAGACAGCGTCGGCACGTTCGCCAAGCTGTCGCTGTTCATGAGGCCACAGCAACGCGACACCGAGGCGCTGATGCAGCCGCTCTATGTGGCAGCACTGACCTTCGCCCAGACCTACAAGGCCCAGCTTCGCGCCGCCATCAATCCGGTGGAGGCAAGCGCCCATGGCTGACCTCACCCCGACCAAGCCCGGCTACTACTGGGCTCAGTGGCGCAAGGCCGTCGCAGGCACTCGCGACGCCGCAGAACTCACCCCGTCCGACGACTGGGAACCGGTCCAGGTGTTCGAAAACGCGCTGGACGATCGTAAGCATCCGAGCAGCCACGCGGGCGAGAGACGCGCGCGTGATGTTGAACTGAGCTACGATGCAGGAGTGCGGGTTCAGGCGGCCTGCTGATGAGGCGAGTTTTCTTCCTGGCGACGGTGCTTCCATTCCCATGGCAGCAATTCCGGAAGGCGGGAGGCCGGCAGGTCCGCGATGCGGGCAAGGACATCGGCGAGCCAGGCCTTGGGGTCCACGTCATTCAGCCGTGCGGTCATGATGAGGGTGAGCATGCCGGCCGTGCGGTCCGCGCCGCGGTCGGAACCGGCGAAGAGCCATGCCTTTCTTCCGCAAGCGACACCGCGCAGCGCTCTTTCCGCGGCATTGTTCGTCATGCAGATTCTGCCATCGTCCGCATAGCGGGCAAAGTCGGCCCAGCGCGACAGCATGTAGTCGATCGGCCCGGCCACCGGCGACGAGCGCGAGAGGCTGGCCCGGTCGGCGCGCAGCCATTTTTCCATCTCGCCCAGCAGCGGCTTGGCTCTTTCCTGCCGGACGGCGAACCGCTCGGCCGCGCTCAGGCCGTTGATCTCGCGTTCGATGGCAAACAGCGCGTCGATGCGCTTCACGGCTTCAAGGGCCACCGGCGAGATCGGCTTGGCTCCTTTGCCGCGCCGGGCGTTGCGGGCGACATCAGCCAGTTCGAAGAACTTCCGGCGTGCATGAGCGAAGCAGAAGGCGGGCGTCGCCGGCATCTGCTTCTTCGTCCGGTCGAACAGCGGATTGAAGCCGTTGTAGCAATCAGCCTGAAGGATACCGCTGAAGTCAGCCAGATGCCTTTGCGGGTGCTCACCACGCCGATCGCTGGAGGCGTAGAAGACCGCAGCCGGCGGTGCAGGCCCTGCGAACGGCTGATCGTCACGCACGTAAACCCATATTCGCCCGGTCGTGCATTGGCCCTTGGCCAGGATCGGGATCGTCGTATCGTCGCCGTGAAGCCGCTCGGCCTGGAACACATGTGCCTCGATCAGGTCGAAGAGCGGCTTGAGGGCGAAGGTGACGTGGCCGACCTGATCGGCCAGCGTCTGGGTCGACAGGTCGATGCCCTCGCACTTGAAGCGCGTGCTCTGGCGGTTCAGCGGGATGTGCTGCCCGAACTTGTCGAACACGATCGTCGCCAGCAGTTGAGGGCCGATGAAGCCACGCGGCGTGGCATGGAACGGCGCGGGAGCCTGGCTGATCGCCTCACAATCGCGGCAGGTGAACTTCTCGCGCACCGTCTCGATCACCTTGAAGCGGCGCGGGATCTCCTCCAGCGTTTCCGTCACGTCCTCGCCCAGCTTCGACAGCCGCGAGCCGCCACAGCAGGCACATGCCGTCGGCGCGTCGATGACGATGCGTTCGCGCTCGACGTCCTCGGGCCACGGCTTGCGCACCGGCCGCTTGCGGGCGAAGGCGCGCACGGACTGCGTTTTGGCCGCGGCCTCTTCGGCCGCCAGTTCGTCCTCGGCGGCCGACGCCACGAGCTCTTCGAGCTGCAATTCCAACTGGTCGATCAGGCGCGCCGTCCGTTCGCGGCTCGGCCCATGCTTTTCCCGCTCCAGCCTGCCGATCAGCAACTGCAAATGCGCAATCAGCGCCTCGGTGCTCGACAGCCGCGCCTTCACATTGGCCGCTTCCGCCTCGGCCTGGAGCCGTGCGGCGCGTTCGGCCAGCAGCGCAGCATGGGCGCCGGCAAGGTCCGATGGCAGGGAAAGCGGCGGCAACGTCATGCCGACATTGAATCAGATTTCCCAATAATCTCAATGCATAAATGCCGTCAAACCCGTGTCGGGCGCCAGGTTTCCTGCGGGTTTCGCCAATCAATTCCGGAGAGCAAATAGGAAAGCTGCGCCGGCGAGATCGCCACCGCACCACCTTCGGTGGAAGGCCAGATAAACCTTCCTCGTTCCAATTTTTTCGTGAACAGGCAGGCCCCCTGGCCATCATGCCAAATCAATTTTATCAGATCGCCGCGTTTGCCCCTGAAGCAGAACAGATGGCCGCCCAGCGGGTCATGCTTCAAGACCTCTTGCACCCGCAGCGCCAGAGACGGGAACCCGCATCGCATGTCCGTATGGCCCGTCGCCAGCCACACCCGAACGCCCGTCGGGATCGGGATCATCGCAGCGTCTCCAGCCCGCGCATAATCCGCAGCAGCGCATCGACGTCAACGTCACGGTCGACGATCACACGCCGGCCGTTTGCGCTCAGCACCTCCATGCGGCCGCTGCCCACTACCGGATTCGATGGAGCCGGCACGTCCGGCGTGATCAACGCCGGCACGAAGCCCTCGATCCGAATGCTGCCCAGCTTGCCGGCCTGCGCCAACTGACGCCAGCGGTACAGTTGCGAGCGGGAAACCCCGTGCTTCACCGCCGTCGCGGAGACCTGGCGACCATCGCCAGAAAAGCCTTCTTCAAGAATTTGGAGCTTCGCCTCGTCGGTGAAGCGCCGGCGCCGCCCCGTCTCGATGATCGCCAGCCGGCTCACCGGTGTCCCAAAACTGTCCTTATGCCTGTCCATAAGGACAAAACGACAGATTCACATCACGCCCTCAATGCGGCGGCCGTCGGATGCTTACGGACGATCAGCACCCCGAGTATCTGATGGTCGAGGTCGGCGGTGTCGAAAAGGCTCAAGGGCTCGACTGTTTCGCATGGGGGCCGGCGATACAGATACCGGCTTTCTGCAATGTCATCCCGGGCGAACTGGAACTCCTCGAAGGCCAGCTTCGCAAGGTCGTTGATGCCAGCAGACAGGGCTGGTGGCGCTTCAACAAGCACTACGACCGCAGCGGCTATTGCGACAACCCGGCACGGGGATACTAGCCATGGCTGACCATTCCCTGATCGAGTGGACCGACGCGACATGGAACCCGATCACCGGCTGTTCCGTCGTCTCGCCCGGCTGCACCAACTGCTACGCCATGAAGCTCGCCGGCACGCGGCTGAAGCACATTCCAAGCCGCGCCGGCCTGACACGCGACAGCAAGGCCGGCCCGGTCTGGACCGGCGAGGTGCGCCTCAACGAACAATGGCTCGACCAGCCGTTGCGCTGGAAAGCGCCGCGCCGGATCTTCGTCTGCGCCCATGGCGACCTTTTCGCCGAGAACGTGCCCGACCACTGGATCGACCGCGTATTCGCCGTCATGGCGCTGGCACCGCAGCACACCTTTCAGGTGCTGACCAAGCGTAGCAGGCGGATGCGGGACTACGTCAACGGCTTCACTTGCGACGGCGCACGGCGCTTCAGCATCGCGAACGCTGCCGGCCGCATGATGGCAGACGGCGACAATGCCCATGACTGGGTGGCAAACGCAGCGTGGCCGCTCTCCAACATCTGGCTAGGCACCTCGGTCGAGGACCAGCAGCGCGCCGACCTGCGTATTCCTGATCTGCTCGCCACGCCGGCAGCGGTTCATTTTGCCAGCGCCGAGCCGCTGCTCGGCAGGATCGATTTCAGGCGCATCCTTGTCGAACATCCTGTGTATGCAGGCGTCAGCGCCTATCAGGATGCGCTCGTTGGCCAACTGTTTGATCTGGGCACTAGCCCGATCGGCGACACCAACAAACTCGACTGGATCATCGTTGGCGGTGAGAGCGGCCGGGGCGCTCGACCAATGCATCCGGAATGGGTTCGATCGCTGCACGACCAATGCGACGCCGCCGGCACCGCCTTCTTCTTCAAGCAATGGGGCGAATGGGCCCCTATCTGCTTCATGAGCGAGGACCAGACTGACGCCTGCTATGACCCCGCGCCCGCTCGATATCCGGAAGCAATCCGACGTTGCAAGGTAGACAAGTGCGTCCTTCACACTGACGGCGAGCGGTTCGAACTCGACGCCTGGTCGCGACAGGCCCGCCACGATAGCCGACGCATGTTCGAAGCCGGCCTCAACGGCATGACGATGTATAGCATCGGCAAGAAGGCCGCCGGGCGCCTGCTGTACGGCGTCGAGCACAACGCCATGCCGGAGATGCGACCATGATCGAGCGCCACGAAGGCCGGCAGCAGATCGTCTGCGATAGCTGCCCCACCAGCTTCCCCGAAACCTACGCCGATGCCGATTTCCGCATCATGATCGCCGAGGCCAAGGCCAAGGGCTGGCGCATCAGCCAGGTCAAGCCGGAGGGGAACCCTCGCGACACCTCCGACCTGTTCGGCGCAGCGCCGCGCATAGCCGGTAAGGAACGCCAGCCCTACACCCACACCTGCCCGGCCTGCCGCTTCAAGCCCCAGCCGCAAGGGAGGCTCATGTGACCGACCGCCCCATCCTCTTTTCCGCCCCGATGGTGCGCGCCCTGCTCGAGGGCCGCAAAACGCAGACGCGGCGGGTGCTGCGAAAGCAACCTCATTCCGATCTTGATGCCTGGCATCTTCCGGAGGTTTCTGGGCCGGACTGGGTCCAGGAACATCGCGTTGCAGAAGGTTTTGACGCTGCGCGCCTACCGTACGTCCTCGGCGACAGGCTTTGGGTTCGCGAAGCCTGGCGCACCGAAAGCCGCGCCTATGACGACCTGCCCCCGTCCGACATGGGCGGCGAGGAAACAATCATCTACGAATCTGATGCCGATTGGAAACTCAACAAAACAGTTGGTCGCCTTCGCCAAGCCATGCATATGCCGCGCTGGGCGTCACGCATCACCCTCACCGTGACCGAAATCCGCGTTCTCCGCTTGCAGGAGATCAGCGAAGCAGATGCGATTGCTGAAGGCGCGCCCTTAGACGCAAGCCACCGCGACGGCACCGAGGACGGGAGCAACCCGCACATGGTCGCCGTGAACCCGTGGACGCGAGTATCCCCAGTGGCTTGGTATCATCGGCTATGGGACAGCCTCAACGCCGAGCGTGGCTACGGCTGGGACGCAAACCCATGGGTGGTGGCCGTCACCTTCACTGTCGAGCAGCGCAACATCGACGAGGCTGCGCGATGAAACCAGCCCTCGCCACGATTGAACGGAGCGTGCCTCGGCTCGGCCTCAGTTGTGACGATCTGGCGATGTCGTTGGGAGTCAGCCCTACGACGGTCCGCAAGATGGTCGAGGAAGGCGCGCTTCCACGCCCGCGCGTCTGGGGTACCCGCAGGATCTGGCGCACCGCCGAGATTGACGCCGCTATGGCCGAGTGGCCTACTGACGGCCAGAGCGACGATGAAGTTGCGGCCTCCAACGAGTGGAGGGCCGACGAGTGAGCGACGAAGTGAGCAACATCGACCTTCCGTTCATCGAAAAGAACAAGTCGCGCCACGGCACGATGCGCTTCTATTTCCGCGTCGACGGCAAGCGCCTCGCCCGCCTTCCGGACGATCCCAACAGCGAGAAGTTCTCCCAAGACTACTGGAAGGCCCGGAATGCTCACGAAAGCGGCCAGAGCCGGCCGCCAGAGCCCGTTGAGAACCTTTTGGGCAAACCTATACCGGGAACCTTCCGCGCGCTCTGCGTCGCCTATCAGAGGTCAGACGCATTCCTGCGGCTCGACGACACCACCCGTGCCAAGCGCAAGGCGATTATCGATTCGATGCTCCTGGAGCCGATCAAGCGCGGTGGAAGCAAGATTTTCGCCTCCATGCCGATTGCCGCCCTCGACGTGGCCAACATGGAGATCCTGCGCAACCGCAAGAGCGATACCCCCTTCGCCGCCGACGAGCGCCTGAAGATCCTGCGCCAGGTGTTCGAAACCACCCGTCCGGGCAAGGACGGCAAGCCGGAAAGGATCGTGCGGCAAAATCTCGCACGCCTGGTAGAGCCCTACCGCAAGAAGACGGATGGCCATCACACCATCCGCGACAACGAGATCGAACAGTACATTCGCCACCATGGCCCCGAATCAAAGGCAGTGCTGGCAATCGTCATCATGATGTACACCGGCCTGCGCGTGTCGGACCTCGCAGCCATCGGCCCGCAACACCGCCGCGGCGATCGCTTCATGCTGAAGCTGTTCAAGAATCGCAACCGCACGCCGGTAACGCTGGAAATCCCCATTCATCCCACGCTCGAGGCCGTGCTGGCGCTCCACCCGGTCAAGGGCATGAACTACCTGATGACCGAATACGGCAAGCCCTTCACCATCAAGGGCCTGGGCAACAGGGTATCGGATTGGTTCAGCCAGGCCCACCTGCCCCACTGCACGGCGCACACGGTGCGCAAGGGCCTCGCCACGTCGCTGGCCGAAAGCGAGGCCACCGATTCGATGCTCGACGGGCTGTTCGGCTGGAAAGACGGCAAAACGTCGAAGATTTACACGGCCAGAAAGCAGCAGGCGAAGCTCGCCAGGCAGGCCATTTCGCGCATCGACTGGGGCGAAATCGGGAACATGTTGCCACACCCAGATCAGGGGGTGGCGATTCCGGACGCTTCGGCAAAGAAATCTGCCAAGTAATTCAGCGGCTTAACTGCCAAGGTGTGGCAGAATGGAGGCCTCGCCCGGAATCGAACCGGGGTGCAAGGATTTGCAGTCCTCTGCGTAACCACTCCGCCACGAGGCCTCGCCGCTTCGGGCGTCTACAGCGCTCCAATAGGTTGCCAGGATTCCGCCGTCAAGCGGGAGACGACTCTTTCTCCGTGGGTTTTGGCTGCCGCCACGGCAAAGGACCTAGGAAAGGCTCAGCAAAGGATTTGATCATGCACCGCAGCAGCAAGAATCGCAGCAACGCCCTTGTTTTCCCTCCAGACGCGGCTCGGCCAACGCCTTCGCAGCGTGCCCGGGCGGTGCAAGGGCGATGTCGGGCGATTCCCTGGCGTCGCTTGCGCTAGTTCGCTGGCCGCTTGCGCCGCTCCCACCAGATGATCAGCCTGCGGCGTACGCGGCGGACGACATGGAATTCGTGCGACAGGACCAGAAGTCCGAGCGGAATCATCCAGAAGCCAAGCACCGGCAGGAAGCCCAGCAGGCCAAAGAAGCAGAGGGCGACGCCGATGCCGATGCGCACCCCGCGCGAACGCGGCATGGCGAATTCGCGGCCGAAGATCGAAATCTTGCGTCTGGGTGGCTGCTGGGGGCTGGCGCTGGTCATTATCCCTGCATTTGCTCGATGAAGCCTGTGCGCCCGAATGACGCGCCAAGCCGGCAAGAGGCTTGGTAAAGCGGACATATGAGGCCGTCCCGGGGTGATTACCAGAAAGCTGTCTGGGAAAAACTCGCAAAAAGGTTCGATTACCGCTTTGCAAATCGAATTCCCGTTGCTATACGCCGCCTCGTTCACACCAGAGCGCTGTTCCCCGGTAGCTCAGTGGTAGAGCAACCGGCTGTTAACCGGTTGGTCGCTGGTTCGAATCCGGCCCGGGGAGCCACCTTTCCAAAAGCAGGGCAACATTTGGGGCAACAAAGCCTCACGGTTTGTTGCCCGTGGAAAAGCCCCCTCCCTTTCCGACATCTGCCGACTCTGCCTATGTTGCTCCGCTACGCAGCGGGGACAAAATGGGCGAGCTTCCACTTTTCACGATTGTGAAGGACATCCTTCTTTTCGGTATCGCCGCTTATGGCGCATTGCTGTCCACCTTCAATTGGCGTCAGGCCAAGGATCGTGATCGCCGAAAGGTACTGGTCAAGGCAGGTACCACGATGCTGACCTACACAAACGGACAGCTCGGCGCGCCGTTCGCGAGAATCGAAGGTATCAACGTCGGCCATCGCCCCGTGACAATCACCACGCTGGCTTTTGAGCTGCCGAACAAGGCGCGGCTAGTCGCAACATCTTTGGACAACCTCACTGGGATGGACGATACCCGCCTCCCCGCCAAACTGTCTGATGGGGAATCAGCACGCCTTCACATGTCGTATGCTGATATTGCGGGGTCCCTCAGTCGGGCTGGGCACACCGGCAAAGTGAAAATTTTCCCGGTTGCAGATGACTCGGCAGGCACCAGCTATCGCGGCGACGTATGGGTGGTGGATATCGAAGAGTTCCGGCAAATGGCACTGTGATCGCACAGCCCGAAAAGGTGAAACATTCACCCGATGGTTGCACCCGACGTCAGCGTTGCGTATATTTCGATTCGAACTGGCAAGACACTTGCCGCCGCAGTCCGCAATTAGGCCGCTAGCCCCTAGCCGCCCCGCTGCCGACCAAGCGTGCCGCAAACAAGCCGTGCCAGCAATCACAGATTACACCCAACCAAAAGGTTGGAGGAAGCACCTGCTTCGACGGAAGCGGAGTCATTTCATCGCGTATCGATCCGCGTCACCCTAATTTGCCGGTGCGCGCCCGGCTTTCCCGAAAAGGAAAGCTACCCATGGACATCATTGTCCTATTTGGGAAGGGTTTCAGAATACGGCTGAGTGCTCGTTTTCTGGCAACCGTCGCCTTCTTGGTGACCTACTGTTGACAACTGAGGCGGCGCGCAAGGGCCGCCTCTTTCATTTGGGGACAGCTCCGCTCGGCGTTTTGTTGATTTCAGATGCACGCATGCGAAGATTACGAATCTAAATGGCGCAAGGCGCAACGGGGGATTTAGATGGGTGACAAGCAACCGTACCGAAAGATGACGCTGCTACACAGGACCGCCCTCACCTTCGAGTCCTTTCTACACCGTGAGTTTAACGAACGCTTCTATCGAGAGGAATTCCTCAACGGTATATGCGCGCGCCGGTTAGAGGTTGTCGCGAGAGTGGGAAAAGCCGCAGGGCAGACGATGATCCTAGCTACATTGTTAGCGTTCTTCGATCTGATTTCAGGGAGCGTGAGTTATAGCGGGCTAACTCTGCAAATAACGCAGGATTTGGCCCCTGTTATCGCATTCCTGACAGCGGGCGCCCTATTGAACACCACATTCGCAATGATCGATGAGCAAATCATTTATCGCATATTCTCAGCCCTCGGTTCCAACATCAACATTCAGAGCATTCAGTTGATGTTGGTCGACAAGATGGCTCACAACTTGTGGGCCGAAGCGCTTGTACCTCGGCGCTTCGGCGAGAAATCAGGAAAAGGCCATTCGGTAGCGTTCATAGGCCTAAGCTTGCTGGTAATGGGCGTTTCAGCGTTCTTGCTGCTTTATCCGGCGTTCATGGTGACATGGACCTTTTGCAACGTGATCAATTCGGACGGCCGGATTGTCGCAATCTTTATCGCGGCAGCAGCCTTCGCACTGGTGATATGGGCGCTTCTGCTTGGTCTCATTTTCATCGTGAAATTCAAGTTCTATCCTGCAGACTGGATCGAATCGACAGACCAACCGACAGATGATTTCATCCGTCGCATGCAGGCGGAGATAGCTAGAGGCGGCCAAGACTTAGACCGCCCTGAATCTCCAAAATAGTTGACCCTCAGCGCGCACCATATACTCACCAAGTCATAAGCCGTTACGCGCAGTTCGTGAGCGATTGCGCCTGACCCTGGCAGAGGCCCACTGCCTTATGCGCCCTCTGAAATGGCGCGCCCCGCTATGCAGAGTAGCGGGGCGCTGCGGACGGCTGGACGAGGAAAAGTACACGCCGCCGCTCTATCTCGCCGCAGCGCACCGGCTTCTGAAACTCCCATGGTTAGGCGGTGCGATACGACGGCTTACTACCGATAAGCGACACTGGCGGGATGGCTTTCCGCGATGCCGTAAAGTCGTGCAAACTCAGCGGTTGCGCTGGCCTTGCGAAACGCGGTCGTTTCATCCTCACCAAATGAAGACATTCGGCTTTCGACAAGGTCACGCATCCTGCGCAACGCATCCGTCCGCTCAACTGGAATAGTAGTTCGGAAGGCCGTATCGACCGACTTTGATACGTTGAATGAAGCAGCGTTCAATTCGTCATATGCGGAAGGGTTTGAGGCCAAGTACTCAGACACAGCCTTATCGCGCGTAATGCCGCGCTCGGAGGCAAGCTTGTTGATAGCGGTTTCGTGATTGTTCACAGAGGTTTTTCCTTTCTCGATAGGCGTTACGGAAGTTGCGGCGACAATTGATTTCACGAGGGCGAGAAAAGCCCCGCCATCATCTTCAGCGGACAAAGGCGCATCAGCCTTCATGATCGTGGCAAGGGCGTGCCGTTGGGCCGGTTCTGTCACGAAGCTGATTTCGTGCAGTTTCAAATCTTTGACCCGGTGACGTTTCTTCACGGTCATTGCGATACCAGCCGATTTACGAACGACGCATCGAGTTGCAGAAAGCCACGCGTAGCCGGTCCGCCACGAGCGATGTCGGCATATGCGCCGATGCCATGATTGTTCAGGCACGAACTAACGGAGGCGCGATGTTCGGCAATATTTCCGCCAACCCATTCTGCGCCTGCCCTATCTCGCACCAGCCGTGAAAGCTCTCTACGGCGGCGCAATGCATCGAAAAGGGCCTTCGCTGCGGCGTCGGCGTCGGCGCTGGCCTTCAGGAACTCACGTGCATATGCACGTGCCTCGTCAAGCCGAGCGGCTTTCCGCGCTTCATCCTCAGCAGCACGCTCGGCGTCAAGCTTTTCCTGCTCAACGGCAAGCTTGGATTCAATCTCTCTCCGCTTTTCAGCGTGGAAAGCGTCTATTTTCTCAAGTTCCGCAGTCAATTTGTCTTTTGCGTTTGCCATGACAAATCGATTAGCAATAGTTTTATGTTGTTGTGAACAATTATTTTTAAAAATATTCAAAACTTCGTTCGTCCATCAGAACTTTGACACCAGCAAGAGCGAAACGCTGAATTGGTTTGCGTAATGCTAGATACACAGCGCCAGCAACGCTATTTGCGATGTCATCATGCTTTCCGCGTGGATGGCCGATTTTTTCCCGACCACCACCAGAAGCATAGCGCTCCAAACCACACAATTGCTGTGTTAGACGCGCGTTTTCGGTAAGCCTTACTTGTCCGCTGTTTATCGTCGGCACGAGGGATGCAAACAGTTCGGAGGCGGTCAAACTGGACGGTTTGGGGTCGATACCGGCACGCCGCCAAGCGTCCCTGTTGAACTCCGCCGCATATCTATCTGTGGTAATCGACGTGATGCCGTAGCGGCCTAGCAGTGGTGCGAAGTCATCGGCAATTACCGCATCTGGCGAGAATTTCGGGCGGCGTTCGGCCACCACATCGATAATGGCGCGATCATGTTCGACATGGGCTATGGCAAGGGTGAACGAGTCCTGGCCGGAGCCACCAGCCGGATCAGCAAAGGCAACGTAACGGATTCCCAACTCGGGCGGACGCTCGATGACGCCGCGATCTGTGGCAGCTTCCACAACGACACGATCAAGCAAGTTCGTGACGCCATCGGCAAACTCACCTGCGTATTCCGAAGCGGCGCGAACACTGTCACGAGCAAAGGCGCGGGCCACGACCTTCTGAGGCAGTGTTTCGTTGAATTCGCGCGATGCACCCTTTGCCACCAAAATGGCCGGATCACCTTCCGCGCCGTAACTCGCCTTGAATGTTTCGTAGAGTTCGCCGCGCTTAGCCCATGGGGAGCTGATCACCCATAGCAAGCCGCCAGACGTTGCGAGCGCGGGACGGACAGCGTTGAGGATATCGGCATCGGAATTTGCAGCGCCTTCGTCAGTGGACCAAAAGGCCACTTCGTCACCGATAGCCAATGGCGACGTGATGCCGCGAATGGTGCGATAGTTCGCCGGGCGCACCTCGATATCTACCCGGCTTCGCAGGCGTATCGTTTCGCTATTGCTGGACTCGATTTGCTTGGTAAGCACTGGAGAATCTTCGAGCACGCCCAGGACCGCTTGGAAGGCCTTATTTGCCTGCACCTGTGATGCCGCCATGATCGGTATCGATGCGCGTTCCCCGGATGCTAGGTACTCATGATTGCAAAGCGTTGCCACGTAGGCCGCAAGAGTGCCTGCCGCTCTCGTCTTGCCGCTTCGGCGTCCCGCAATGCCCCAAAATTCGTCAACCTGAGCCCCCGGCTCACAATCACGCCCGGTGAACGCGGTGAAAATAGCGCGCTCCTCGTCGCTTAGCGCCTCCCCCATCGCAGCGATCAAGAGAATGCGCCACGCACGCCACGAATAGCCGGGGAGCGCGTTTCCGAGCAACTTGGGATCGTTTAGGGCTTCGCGGATCGTCGTGCGCTTAGCGAGCATACGCGTCCCGCTCGATGATACGCTGCGCCATTTCGATAAGGCGCTTAGCCTCCGTTTCATCACCGCTGGTCAGCAGCACGCTAGCAGCGTCACGCAACAGCGCGTCAGCTTCGGGGATCGGCGCACGATCCAAAGCAGCCCGGAGGCTCATCACAAGCTCAATCATCGCGCGCCGCCCTTGAGGTAAGAGTCGAGGTCGGTTGCGTCCCGCATGACACGATCCAGCCCGAGCAGCTGCGCATCCCTTCGACGGGAATTGCTCAGCGTGGTGATGGGGCCGAGATCGACCTGTTCACCACGCAGCCACCTCGCCATCCCATCTTCGATTACAGCTGTCGAAACCGCCACAGCGTCCACGAGCGCGAGCTTGATTGCCGAAAGGTTATCCGCGCCGCCGAGGTCTTCGAGAATAGCCTGACGCAGCGCTACGGCCTGTTTGGCGGCATTGGTGCGTCCGTCGAGATCGGCCAGGGTCAACAGCGAAGCCTTACCGCGTCGATCACGAGGCTGTTGCACTGGTTTCGTCGGAGTATCTGCCGCAGAAACGGCAGGGAATACATACATACTTTTCACCTCATTTGTTGCCCGAAAGTTGCCCCGGACGTTGAACATAGAGGCCAATATCGTTGAAAATGTTACTGTTGCATAGGTTTAACTAATATCGAACAACCGGTTTTGTGCCGGATGGTCACAGAGGCAGAAAAAGTTGCTAACTCGCTTTATTTGCGTAGTGGCCCAAAAGCCTGCCAAACCACGAAGCAATCGCGAAATATGAAACGACAAACCGAGAATGCCACAGGGAATGTAGCAAATGCAGCAAATGTAGCGAATGCAGCATTTTTCTATTAATTGCCCGAGAATTTCACAGGGTTACATATCCGTCCTGTAATATCGCTTTTCGGAATTAATGACTATCTTCTACATTTGCTACACTAGCTACATTTAATCAATGTTTTCAAAGGATTGCGGCATGTAGCATTTTTGCTGAGCATGTAGCATTTTGCTGCATAGAAATTACGTAATTACCGCAACGAAAAACCCCCGTTAAGTAACGGGGGTTGTGATCGTAATTATGCAGGACTTTCGGCTGTGCGGACGTACGGTTGCCCGTGCGCGTTTCGCTTTCCTTTTCGCCATTTGAGGCGCCCGACAAGGATTGCAAGAATCCGCTTCACAACGCCTTGATGTAGCGATGCTCTAGGGATGCCAAGTTCTTCGGCAATATGGCCAACCAAAACACCGGACTTGTCGCGGACGTACTCGCGAATTTGGTCCTCCCATGGGTCGGCGTCGAATCGCTCTTCCGTCTGCTCAGCGATCAATCGTTCGGCTGCGGAGTCCGGCCACCACTTTTCGCCACGACTAAAGAGCGTAACCGCTTCGGCAAACAGTTGCTCTCGATCACGTTCCAGCGCTTCGATATCGCATCGTGTGATTCCGACAGGCCAGAAGCGGCGCGCTCCGGTTTCGTCGCGCAGATATGCAGCTTGGTTAGTTGTGCCAATAAACACACATTGCCGTGGTTCTTCGCTTTCGCAGCGCGCAAACGGACGGCGGTATCGTTCAACTTGCCGGGTGATGAACGATTTCAGGGTTTCGGCTTCGGCTTTCGACGTAGCGGCCATTTCCGCCAGTTCGATAATCCACTTTCCTGCAAGATGCTGAGAAAGGTCTTTGCCCCCGTGCTGGACGTTTGGGAGCCCATCAGAATACCACGGGCCAGCGAGCGTTGCCGGAACAGTCGATTTCCGAAGACCCTGGGAGCCCTCCAAGATCAACATGCTATCAACCTTGCAGCCGGGCCGCATTACCCGCGCCACTGCACTGATCAGCCACATGCGCCCAACGGTAGACGTATAGGTCGATGCTTCAGCACCGAGATAATCCGTCAGCCACGAATCGAGCCGAGGGTTTCCGTCCCATTGCAGTCCGCTGAGCCAGTCGCGCACCGGATGGTATGAACGCTCGCGGGCGAATTGTTCAGCGGCACGGTGGACGGTGTCGGCACTCAGTTTCGGCATTCCCGTCAATTGGAGATATTCAAGAATGTGCGAAATATCGGCATCGTTTATTGGTCTGATCGCGCGATCAGTTCCCGCATTTCGATCCATAGGCAACCATCCCATCAACATCACGGATGTTGCCATTTCGTCGTAGGCGAGCGTCTCTTTCAAACGCGGATCATTGCGGAAAGCCGTCAACGTGTTCGCGTGGTTGGCGCGGATAGTTCCGCGCGCTTCGCGATTGTCGTCACCAATAAGCGAGCGCCAATCGCCGCCGCTCGATGCCTGGGCGATTTGCGACATGGGCTTATCGTAAACCGGGCCTGGGCTGCGCAACGCGTTGCGCAGCGTTGCAGTCCGATACGCTTGTCGCTGCCATTTTCCGTCTTTGGCAAGTTTCGACATTCCGAACGCTTCGGCCATGCGCGCCGGGTTCCGGCCAAACCAAAACGCTAGGCGTCCCATTAGCGACATGTGGGCTACACTGCGATCATAGGGCTTGCAGGGCTCCTCATGCGGGAAGTGCTTGGCGAGTGCTGCTGCGTCAGCGCTCCACAGATCGGAGATCGAAGCGGCATCACCGAATGTCACTTTGAGGCTGTTGTTGCTGGCAAGCATCTTTTCCACGATTTCAGCGGTCGAGAGATGCCCGAGTGTCCACCGTGGGTCGTCCGTCACAGGCAGGTCCAACGCTTTGCCGGGCGCATCGGATTGCTGAACGACTGAAGCGAACGCCCCTGTGATGTTCACAAGGGGGCTACCCTGCTTCGAAAACTCGCTAAAGGCGATGAACCCGGTGCGGTTGAACCAATCGACACGGGTTAGGCCGCCAAACGCGACACTACCCTTTGCAGCATATTCGTCGGGGTTATCGATCTTGCCGAAGATGTGGCCGCCCGTGCCGCTAAGCGAGATTTCCGTCAGCGCGCCGGGGAACAAAGCGAACAGGTTGATTGCGTCAGGATGCCAAGCACCGGTCGCAGGGTCACGGCAGGAATCGGGGTCGAGCGCAACAATTCCGTCGCCGGCAAACACGAAGCCGATGGGTCTTCCTGTGGCCTTCACATCGGCATACGTCGTCCAATTTTCGGGATCGTTGCAGTCGGACGGGTTGCCAAACTTGTCGAGCGGAATCTTGTCCAACTTACCGCCTTCGCGCGGCTGGGTGCGGTACGTGATGAATCGCGGCGGGAGGGACGCGAGCGGATCGACAGAGGGGAATTGGAACTGATAGCTCATCGCGCAGCACCCCGCGCGATACGGGCCGCAGCAAGGTTATTCGGCAGATTTGCATGCTTCTCAAACAGACGCGCAATGACAAACGCAAAATCTGGAGCTAGCGAAGCATCAGAGGCGGGATCAAAAAGGTAGTAACTGGAACGCACCAGTACGCGGGCTAATTCGTCGCCAGTGACGGCGCGGCCATCTATCTTAATGTTCGAATTTGAAACATGTAACGCTACGCTACGAAGCGGGTGATAGGGATCGTTCAAATAATCATCTAGAATCGAACCGGCAGTAGCGAACAACGTTCGCCTATCAAAACGAACGGTTTTATATTGACTTCGGGTATGCGTAAGGGTATTCAATTGGCTTCCTTTTCTTAATTGGGTTTGATTTCACAGGCCGGGCCAAAATCCCGGCCTTCTTTTTGTTGCACATGGTGGGGTTCCTTATTCTGTGCGGCGAAACTGAAACTTTAGTGCTGAGTTCGAGCCGTTACGGCTGCGTGATATTCGTCTTGGCTAGAATGGTGTCGAATGTTTCTACAACATCCACGGGGGACATGCCGGGATCGAGATGAATGCGCCTCGTGTCGGCACCGGATGTTTCCACAATGCGCAACTGTGTCGAATTGATCAGGATTTCGGCACCTGTGCGCGTGGTCAGCCTCACAAGCGCCATCGTTATGCCGCCACTTGCTTCGACTGAATCCACTTGTCGATATCGGTTTCCAAAAAAGCGACGCGGTTTGCCGACAGCTTCAAAGGCTTCGGAAATTCGCCCGCCTTGATCAATCGATAGACGTGGCCGCGTGCGTAAGGAACGCCCTTTCGGCTTTTAAGTTCTTTCATTTGAATCAGTGTCATTCTCTGCTCCTTGCTGCCTACATGTTGTGTCTCACTGCGGCTTTCCCGCGTGCATTTAGTACTACAAACCAAATTACGCGGCTGCCAAGCGCTAACTATGTATGCGACAGTCTGTCACAGTTGACATCGTACAACCAATGAAAAGCCCGCCGCAGCGAAATCCGGGCGGGGGTCGAAATGATGGTAAATGTGAGTGGCTAGGCCGTCGCTTTCAACGGCACAACGTTGTCACCGACATGCAGCGGCGGCAGGCCGACGATCTCACGCAACCGGCGCTCCCATGCTTCCAGCGCGGCGCGCTTTTCGGTGAGCCGTTCCGATTTGTTATAGGTCTGAGTGAGCCGGTCGGTTTTGTGCCCGACCACAGCGTGAATCACGTCGTCGGTTATTTCCAGATCACCCATGTTCGTTTGCACGGTGCGCCGCAGATCGTGATTGACCCAATCGGGCAGCGATGCGGCTGGATCGTTTTCGCGCAGCGCTGCCAGCATGCCTTTATCGAGCGCCGCCTTGTCTTTGGCGTTAATGGTCACGGCATTTTTCAGCGGCGATATGAACACGGGGCGCAAATTGCTCTTGTGACCCTCCAGAAGCTCCCGAACCATCGTTGTCATCGGGATTACATGCGCCCGTCCCTGTTTCGTCCGGTCCGCTTCCAGCACGATGCGCTCACGCTCGAAATCGACTTCGGTCCATTGTAGTTTGCATGCTTCGTTCAACCGTGCGCCAGTCAGCAACAACATGCGGTAAGCATCGCGCATCGCGGCATGCAACTTGTCGGTAGCTTTCCAGAATGCCGCGATCTCCACAGGGGTCAGCACCCGCTCGCGAATCTGCTTCGTACCAATGACCTTTGAAACGCGCTTGGGGCGATATGGCGACGTGTCGAGCAACTCGACGTCTACGCAATAGCTGAAAAATGTACCGATCTTCTGGCCGATATTGAGCGATTGGCGCTGTTTGCCACGCGTGTTGATTGCCTCCAGCACTTCTAGAATGTCGGACATCGTGATGTCTTCGACGGCCCTACCCTTCCAGCGCGGCAAGCACTCACGCTGAAAATCGGCTTCGTCCTCTTTCCATTTCTTCACGCCGTCGCGCTTTCTCGCCTTGATAAACTCCGCCAGCACCGTTTCGAAAGCTCGCTCACGCTTCGCCTTGGTGGCACGCTCTGCAGCGTCTCGCGTCTCTTGTTCGGCTTTAGCCGGATCAACGCCTTTCTTGATCAGGGCAATCCACTCGCGGGCCTTGTCGCGGGCTTGATCCAGGGTCAGCGCCCCATATTCACCAAGCGCGCGGCGTGTCGGATTGGTAGAGCCGGGGAAGCGCGTTGTTAGCGTGAAGGTCACAGTACCCTTGTCTGTTACTCGTACGCCAAGGCCCGGCACAATGGCGTCTTGCAGATCGTAGCGTTTGCCAGTTTCGGCGGCTCTGAGCGCCTTCAAACGCTTATCTGTGAAAGTCTCGCGGGCCATGTGCGGCTATCTCCGGGGCAACGTTGGGGCAACAAAATTCGGGTGTAGGTATGTTGCCCCATGAGACAGGGAATTGCAACCAAACCCTTTGAATTAGCCTCTATGTCAACCGGCTTGTGACAACATGAGACATTATGATATCGGTCATATTCCGGCTGTTAACCGGTTGGTCGCTGGTTCGAATCCGGCCCGGGGAGCCACTTCATTGTCAAAGCATTGAAGTTTTCAGATCCGCCCTCGCCTTGGCGGGTCTTCGGTTATTGTCCGCTTACCGCGCAAACTGTCCTTGCAGGCCTGTCACGCCTTTAGAGCGCAGATCACCTGATATCGGCCGCCGGCAGCGCCCATGTCAGTATTGATCGGCCTTTCACACCATCGCCGCTCAAGCGATTCGTCGGAATCAGACATCGCAACGAATTGCGCATTCAGCCTTAAGCAACCTGCAATATGTCCACTCTAGATATGCAACCATATCTTAAGGTCATTTGTCGGGCGCAGGATGATACGTTTCCTCTCACTGGGCATTCTAACGCTGCTGCTGACCGGATGTTCGGACAGCGATTCGCCACCGCAAGGTAATCCTGCCGATTCCCTGAGAACGGACCGCTTCGGCTATCAGGTCGATTCGAACGTCATTGTCGGCAAGGACAATTCTCTCAGCTGGCTCAAATCGGTCGTCACGGGCTATGCACCCATCGAAGGCGAGCGCCCGGCCAAGATCGGCTGGCTCGAGACGACCCAAAGCTGCAAGTTTCCGCTTCCGTCCGTCGGCGACAAGCTCGTCCAGATTCACACCAACGAGACCAACCAGGTTTCCGATGTCTTCGCCCTGTCGCAGGCGGAAGTGCTGGAGCGGGCGCAAGCCTATGTCTCGCAATGGCAGAATGATGGAAAGGACCCAGGCGTCAATTCGAACCGCTCCGGCGATCGGCTGAGGGTGGTCAATGTGATCGTCACCGAAACGGCGGCGCCGGTCTATCTGGTGCTTGCCGGCGGCTTCGACACGCTCTGGAACATCCAGAAATCGCCCAATGCCCGCCTCTCGCGCGTTGCCATCATCGGCACGCGCAACGCCGGTATCGTCAATCTCGAGCCCGGCACGCCGGTCACCGTGCTGGCCGGCAACGCCGCCAAGGATTGCAAGATATCGATATCCCGCCGCCCACAACCGTTCTGGAGGGTCGTCGAGGCTGCCAAGGGCGGCGACCAGATCTCCAAGGAGGCGGTAGCCAGCCGCAATGCGATCTACAACAGATATGACAGCTGGTTTCGCGCCAGCTTCGGCAAGGCCAGCGAAGAGGTCACCATCGGCATCGACCAGATGAACCACGCCATCGTCGGGCCGCTGCCGGCATCACTCGAAGAGCGCTTGCCTTACCGTGGCATCACCGACGCCACCGTGCAACTCGCCCGCACCGACTACGCCTTCGTTGCCGCCTCCCGCGACGACTATGATTCGAAGCATTCCGATCTCGTCACCAAGAAGGCACAACAGCTCGCCGGAGGCGACCTCACAACTCTCAATCGGAAGCAATGACGGCCATGCAGGGCAGTTTTCTCAAGATCGTGGTCGTCGTGCTGCTGCTGTTGGTCGGCGCGCCGCTCATCGGCAGCTTGATCTTCAACGTCGCCGCCGCAGCCTACATCATGCAGATGATGGGCATGGTGAGCGACAGCCAGGAAAAGGCGGCTGAACGACGGTCATCGGATTTCCAGGGCGTCAAGGTCGTGCCCGAGGGCGCGCCGGGTCTGGTGGCGCTGCGCAACTTCGACGACTTCGAGCAGACGCGCACTGTTTCCCTCAACATGCATATGCGGCTGACGGACATCCGGCGCGGCGACCAGAATGCTTTCGACGCCAACGACGTCGAGGCGTATCTCGCGTCTCGCCTGCCCGTCCTGGCGCGCGCCGAATGCGACCTGATCGTCAAGGCCTTCGCCAGCAAATGCGCGGTCAACAAGGTTTCGGCTCGGCCGACGGAAGATCTGTACCAGGTCAGCATGCGCCTGACCTTCGTCCAGCGCGAGCCATTCGGCGAGCTCGCCAAGGCGCCCGAACTCAACTACGTCGAAATCCCGCTCAACCTGAATGACGGCGACGACAAGTCGATCATGACCGACAGCTGGGTTTCACAACGGACGAGGTATTACGACGCCGTTGCCAAGGGCTGCGCCAAGATCCGCGCCCAGAACAAGAATTGCGCCGTCATGACGGTGACAATCGCCTCGACCCCGCAACGCGGCAGCTCGGTCATCAAGGTCAATGCCGGCGCACGCTACGCGATCCTGCAGTGACGGGGTGATCCTGCCGGGACGGCTTCCGGCCCGGCTTTGCCCTGCCCACACGACCGCTCTCCGGGTAATGCCAACGCCACCGGACAATCGCCCGCGCGGCCATTCGCCCTCGCACAGATTCGCGAACGACCAGCAGCAGTGCTGCCTGCCAGACAAGCCCAAGCCACTCCCTTGACGAAACGATACGCCCCGTTTAGTTATTTTTATACAAAACGGACCGTTTCGTTTTGTATAAAAGGATCACCCACATGGCTTGTTCCCGGTTCACCGGCATGGCGATCTCAGCCCTGCTGCAATTCACGCTTCTCTCCCCTGCCAGCGCGGAAACCATGACAGCGACCAGCCCAACATCCGGAACGCCCGTCATCGCCTCGCCGCATGACATCCTCGCGGCACTTCCCGTGCCAGCGGGCTACGTCAATGTCGAAAAGGGCAAGATCGAGGTCGACGGCGAAGGCGCCGTGCTCATCCCCATGGAACGTGCGGACAAACGCAATGCCGGCCTGGGCGGCGAGCATTTCAGCACCGTGGGCGCCACCTCCGGCAGGCTCAAGGGCTTCGTGCGCATGCATCTCGCGCTGCGCGACGGCGCCCCGCCCCGCCAGGACGAAGCGCATGACATCGCCATGCGGTTCCTGTCCGACCATGCCGCCGACCTTCTGTCACGCCGCGAGGTCAGCTTCATTGCTCCGCATGACGAGACGATCCGCGCTGACGGCAAGAGCACAACGTTGACGGGCATGAAGGTGAAAATGCGCAATCTTGTCGACGGCCGCTGGTTCTGGGTGATCGTCGGCGCCGACCGCGAGGTGATGGTGTTCGAGCGCGACATCGTCTGGGCCAACCTCAAAGGCCGCCGACAGAGCGAAAAATGGCTGCATGACAGCTGGCTGGCAGAGCAACGCAAAACCGGCGGTGCCTGAGCCCGGGCCGGCCTGCAACATCGTCCAGCGCGGAATGCCTCAGCGCGAGGCGAAGATCGACCAGTTCATCCTTTTGGTCAGCCGTTCCAGCGCGATCGAGCCCAGCATCGAGTTGCCGCGCGCATTGAGCCCCGGCGACCACACGGCGATCGATGCCACACCAGGCACGATCGCCAGGATGCCGCCGCCGACGCCGCTTTTTCCGGGAATGCCGACGCGGAAGGCAAACTCGCCCGAACCGTCATAGTGGCCGCAGGTCAGCATCAGCGCGTTGATGCGGCGGGCGCGCTCGCTCGAGACGATCGTGTGACCCGTCTCCTCGATGCGCCCGGCATTGGCCAGGAACCGCCCCGCATTGGCCAGTTGCAGGCAGCTCATGGCGACGGCGCAATGGTGGAAATAGACGCCCAGCGTCATCTCGGGCGCGTGGTTCAGATTGCCGAACCCCTTGAGATAGTTGGCCAGTGCGAAATTGCGGAAGCCGGTGGCGCGCTCGGAATTGGCCACGTCGCGGTCGATGATGACGGAATCGTCGTCGGCCACGGTGCGCATGAAGCTCAGCACCTCGCCGATCGCTTCGCGCGGCTGGTGGCCCGACAGCAGCACGTCGGAGACGACGATGGCCCCGGCATTGATGAAAGGATTGCGCGGAATGCCGTGTTCGAGTTCGAGCTGGACGATGGAATTGAAGGCCGTGCCTGAAGGTTCGCGCCCGACGCGGTTCCACAGCTGGTCGCCGACGCGACCAAGCGCCAGCGCCAGGGTGAACACCTTCGATATGCTCTGGATCGAAAACGGCTCGTCGGCGTCACCCGCCGCCGCCACTTCGCCGTCGTTCTTGACCACTGCGATGGCGAATTTGGCCGGATCGACCTTGCCCAGTTCTGGAATGTAGGAGGCAACCTCGCCGCGCTCCGTCTGCGCTGCCATCTCGGCGACGATCTCGTTCAGCGTATCCTGGAGGCTGGGCATGACACTTCCTGCTTCGACCGGCTCGAACCGGCAGGCCGTTCTACATCAAGTCGCGCGCGACGCCACCCATCCCCTGGTCATCTAAGAGCGGCGCAACCCTGACGCTTTGTGGGCTGGCGGCCGCCGAATCGTCGAAAGATGTGCCGAAAGCGAAACTTTCGTAGCGGCGATTCACGTATCCCTCACGTTGCGTCAACACGGCACTGTTACAAGCAACCTCTAATGTTCGTACAACCCACCAAACGGAGACGTTGCGATATGCGTTTTTCTGATGTGCGTGAGAGCCTGCGGAGCATCGGCGTGGTCATGAGCAAGCGTGGTGAAACCATCCGGCTCAATTATTTCGGCGGCCTCGAAGATACGGCCAAATACGCAACCGACCTGCAGGAAGCGCTGGCACTTGGCAGGGAACTCGCCGGCCCCCGCCGCAGCAACGGCTCGTCGGGACGCTAACCTTTCACGACTGGCGACGCGACGGCGCACGATCTGCGCGTCGCGGTCACCGAGGCGATTGCCGAAACGCTTGGCGCGTGAGGAACATGGGCCCCATCTGATGGGCCGTCAAATCTGCATTTCACGGCTGTTTTGACGTTTCACTCACGCCGCAATCACCCCGCCTCCCCTAACGTCCTTCCGAAATCAGGCCGGAATCAGCTCCGGCAAGAGTGGTGAGGAACGCTGGAATGCTGCAGGTTTTGCCCGGTGCCAGAAGCATACAAGCACGCGCACTTGCCGGAATGTCGTTGTATGCTCCCGATGCAAGTTGCGAGGACCACAGGCGATTCGACCTGTGGTACGCTCTTCAGGGGCATGGACGACCTGCAGCGAAGGTCCGCACGATGGCTGGTGAAGACGCCAGTACGCTTTGCAATATCTACCTGTTCGGGGCGCTGGCCGTCACCGACGCAGCCGGCGCGTCGTGCACGCCCAAGGCGCAAAAGTCGCGCGCGCTGGTGGCCATGCTGGCACTTGCTCCACGCGGTGCCCGCTCGCGTATCTGGCTGCGCGACAAGCTATGGAGCGACCGCGGCGAGGAGCAGGCCGCAGCCAGCCTGAGACAGGCCCTCGTCGACGTCCGCAAATCGCTCGGCCCGATCGCCGACAGCATCATCATTTCCGACAACCACACCATCTCGCTCGACCTCAACCGTGTGTCGGTCGACGCGCTGCAGTTGCTCGACCCGTCGCGCCAATCCGTGCCCAGCGAAGTCGAGCTCGAATCCTGGCCGGAGCTGCTCGAAGGCCTCGACATCGGCGACCCCGAATTCGAGGAATGGCTGATGCTCGAGCGGCAGGTCTGGCAGGGCCGGCTCGAAAATGCGCTCGGCCAGCGCGACGTCAGCCCCAAGGACAGGCGCAGCAACGGCCTCATCCCGGCCCAGGGACAGAAATCGGGACCGAATTCCTCCGACGGCGGCAACCGCAAGTCGCTGCCGCTGACCGGGAGCCGGACCGGCTGGTCGGTGGCGCTGCTGCCGCCGGCGATCTCAGGCGATGCCTTCGGGGCAGAATCGCTGCCCGACATGTTTTCCGAACTCTTGGTGCGGTCGCTGCTCGAAGGCGGCGAACTGACCGTCTCCGACCTGTCGCGGCCGGATCTGTCGCCGACGCAGGAGCCGGAAACGGCGTTCGATTCGGTGGCGCTGGCGATTCAGGTCCGCTACCGCTTTTCGGCCCACCAGGCCTATATCAGCGTCAGTGTCCATCGCACCGCCGACCGCAGCCTGCTGTGGATGGGTGGCGCCACGCTTGAACGGCGCGCGATCGAGGCAGGCGAAACCTCGGCGGCGCACCAGCTCATCAACGAGGCGATGGACGAGTTGCGCAAATATTTCATTGCGCGCTCCGAACAGACCGACGACGCCGTCGAGGCCGAGAGCCTCTATGCCGCCGTCAACGCCATGTTCCGGCTGTCGCGCAACGACCTGGTCATGTCCGAGGCGTCGCTCCGGCGCATCATCGCCCAGCGGCCGTCGTCGCAGGCCTATGCCTGGCTCGCCTTCCTGATGACTTTCCAGGTCGGCCAGCGTTTCTCCGATTCTGCCGTGGCCATCGAGCAGGCTCAGCATTACGCCCGCAAGGCGCTGGAACTCGATTCCAGCAATTCGGTCACCCTGGCGCTCGTCGGCCATGTGCATTCGTTCCTGTTCGGCGAGTACGACTACGCATCGGGCCTGTTCGAGCGCGCCATCCGCGCCAACCCGACCCAGGTGCTCGGCTGGGACCTCTATTCGATGCTGCATGCCTATGCCGGCCAGCCGGACAAAGGGCTCAGCCTCGCCAACTGGGCGCGTCATCTCGGAGCCTACAGCCCCTATCGCTACTATTTCGACACCTCGCGGCTGATCAACGCCACGCTCGCCGGCAATCATCGCGTCGCCATCGAAGCCGGCGAGCAGGCGCTACGCGAGCGGCCCGATTTCAATTCGCTGCTGCGTTATCTCGTGGCGAGCCACGCCCAGCTCGGCGACATCCGCGCCGCCCGCTCGCTGCTCGACCGGCTGAACGTCGTCGAACCCAATTTCTCGATCAGCTCGCTGATCGACGCCCGCTATCCAATCATGCGCACCGAGGGCGGCGCCAATCTGATCTCCGGTCTGATCAAGGCCGGTGTCAAAAAAACATGACGGACGCGCCGAGCACCGCACATTTCGATCAATTCAATGGGGAATTCAGTGTCTGGCAACGACAGCTCCGCGCCTGCTGAGGGCGGCTTTTCGCACTTTCTCGATCAGTACCGCTTCAAGATCGCCGGCGACGACGTGCTGCCTTGCGCGGCCACGGATCGGCCTCCGATCGTGTTGGAAACCACACTCGCCTCCGGCGCCGAGGCGATGGTGATGTCGGCCGGAGTCGCCAGTGCCGTCATGAGCGCCGGCGTGCTCAACAAGGCCTCGCTCAACAAGAACAAGAATAAAAACAAGAACAAAAACAAGAACAAGGGCAGCGCTCTTCAATCGGGATCAGGCACTGGATCGCAGGCAAGCCTGATCCCGGCCTTCGAGCTCAGGCGTCTGCACACGTCGCCCTCGCCACATGCGTTCACGGCAGCGCGCAAATTCACCTGGGAGCAGCTCGACATTCCGCTGCCGCCCGGCCCCGACGTCACCCGTCTCGAAACGACAGTCATGCTTTCGCTCCAGGCCCGTGACCGCGAACGCTCGCGTCGCAAGGAGGACATCGAGCGCGAGGCGACGCTTGACGTCTCCGACTTCACCAAGCCGCTGGGCATCGACGGCATCAGCGGCTTCGACCAGACCGAGGGCCTGTTCCAGTCGATCCTGACGGCCTGCGAATATGTCGGGCTGATCTACAAGGCAAAATTCAACCGCACCCGACCCAACCAGGTCGAGCCACGCCTGCGGCTCATGCTGCCCAACCCGGCGCACCAGGCCTATCCGAGCAACCACTCTTTCCAGTGTCACTCGATTGCCTTTGCCTTCAACGCCATCCTGCCGGAGCACCCGGCGACGGAGGAGCTGTCGCGCATTGCCCGCAAAGTCGCGGAAAACCGCGAATGGGCAGGCCTGCACTATCCCAGCGACACCAATGGCGGCCGGGCGCTGGCACAGCGCTTCCAGCCATATCTGCGTGACGCCTTCATGGCGAACTATCTCGCCGCACAGCGCGAATGGATCTGAGGGGCGATCATGGCAAACGGCAACACACAGTTCTCCTTCCAGCACCCTCAGTCCTACTACTACCTCTGGCACCTTGCGGCACTCGGCGTGATCGATGCCACCTTCGGGCCGCTGACCCCGGGTGGCGAGGTCGACTACTCCTCGCCCACAATCAACGGCACTGTCTGGGATACGATATCAGAGGCGTTCCCGGCAGCGACGGCTCCTGCGACAGTCGCGCTGATCGACGTCGGCGTCAGCCGCAGCCACCCCAACCTCAAGAGCCGGCTGGACGCGGTGAGGTCGATCGACCTGGTGAGCCACCCCTATGGCGCCAAATATGTCGCCGCCCCTGCCGCCAGCCCCTATGACCCCGAGGTCAAGGCCGCCTTCTTCGCCGGCATCTCCACCGCAGGGCTGGGCACGCTCAACCTGACGGGCCCGGAGACCGCCTATCTCGGCAGCCTGATCGCCGAGCTCGCAGCTTCGGAAGGCGTGCTGCACACGCTGATCGAGGGTGACGAGACCTTTGGCAGCCACGGCACCGCTGTTGCTGGCCTCGTCGTCGGCGAACCGGCAGCAACCGTCGCGCCCAATCCGGCGATCGCCCTGCCCGATGTGCTGATATCAGACGACGGCACTGCCGTGCCGAACCCGAACCGCAACATGCTGCCTTATTTCGGCGTCGACCCGCTGTCGCGGCTGATCTCGATCCGGACCGGCTTCGAGCAGCAGCCCGACCAGTTCATCGCAGCGTTCCTCTATGCCTTTGCCAATGGCGCCGACGTCATCCTGTTGCCGCGCGGCATCCCCGACCCGGTGCGCAGCGTTTTGAATGCCAAGCCGGAGCTCTCTCAGGACCTCGACGACCGTGCCAACTGGGAGCGTGCCGATCTGTTCGCCCGTCTTGAGGAGGCGACGCCGCCGGCAAGCGAGATCAGGCCGCATGCGGTCGGCAAGACCGGCAACCGCGAGATCGCCTGGAACACGCTCGCCAAGCTCATCGTTGCCATCAGCCGCAAGGTGCCCGTGGTCTGCGCGGCCGGTAATGACGGCGAGAGCCAGCTGATCTACCCGGCTAATCTCGCCGCCGCCAACAACGGCATCATCGCCGTCGGCGCCGTGACGCCGCATGGCTACCGCTCCGGCTACAGCAACTATGGCGCCAAGCTGACGCTCGTCGCGCCGTCGGACGATTTCGAGATCTATACCAGACACCAGTTGCGCGTCGACCGGACCAACCCGATGGTCGACCAGCACTACTACCATCCGGGCAAGGGCAAGGTCATTCCGCACAGCCATTTCTCGCTGCTGACCACCGACCTGCCCGGCACTTTCGGTTATGCCGGTGGCTCCGACCCCTATTCGTCGATCCTGCCGCCGCTCGACAACCAGGGCATCGGCGGCGGTTACTACACCACGTTCGGCGGGACCTCCGGTGCGGCGGCTCTCGTGGCCGGTGTGGCTGCCCTCACGGCCCGTGCCCACAAGGCAAAGCATGGCGCCGCGGCGAAACTGGATGGCCTGACATCCAAAGCCAACCTCATTGCCGCCTGCGATCAGAACGCTTCAGTCAAGCCGGGCACGACGCCGCTGACGCAGGATCCGATGAACGCCGACAACGAACCGGCGAAGGGCAAGACGTATTTCTTCGGCGCTGGCCTGCTCGATGCCGGCAAGGCGGTCGCGGCAATACTCGCGCCCTGACCGATCGCGTAACTCATGTCGGAATGCATGCTGGGGGGCATGGGCATTCCGGCGCTCAGGCGGCAAAGCCCATCCTCCCCTTTGCCCCTGTCCGCCCCGTCGGTACGGCCGACGGGGCGGTTGCGCTTTCAACGCAGCCAGCGTTCCAGGCGATCCATCGACTCGACCATGTCGTCATGGCTGCCCGCATAGGAAAACCGCATGAAACGGTACCCTGCGAGCGGGTCAAAATCCCGGCCCGGCGTGGCCGCGACATGCGCTTCGGCCAGCATGCGGCTGGCGAATTCCATGCTGTCATTGGTCAGCCGCGAGACGTCGCAGAAGGCGTAGAACGCACCGTCCATGGGTGCGGCGAAGCTGAAGCCCAGTTCCGGCAGTCTTTTGGCCAGCAGTTCGCGGTTCCAGGCGTAGCGCGCCTTGATCACTTCGAGTTCGTCGGTGACGTTGAACGCCTCGATGGCCGCCACTTGCGACAGCTCAGGCGCCGAGATGTAAAGCGATTGCGCGATGCGCTCGACTGGCCGCACCAGCCGGTCCGGTAGCACCATCCAGCCGATGCGCCAGCCGGTCATGCAGTAATATTTGGAGAACGAGTTGATGACGGTGACGTCACTGTCATAGGTGAGTGCGGTCACATCTGGCGCGCCATAGGCGAGCCTATGGTAGATTTCGTCCGAAATCACCGCGATCCCGAGTTCGCGCGCGGTATCGACAAGCGCCTTGAGGTCGCCGGCCGGCACGACGGCACCGGTCGGGTTGGCGGGGCTCGCAAACAAGACGCCTTTCAGCGGCTTCTGCGCATGTGCTGTGCGCAGGTGCTCGGCATGGAGGTGGGCAGCGCCCTCCAGCTCGATCTCGACCACGTCGAGCCCGAGAGCGCCCATGATGTTGCGATAGGCAGGATAGCCGGGCGCCGCGATCGCCACCCGGTCGCCGGCGTCGAACATTGCCAGGAATGCGAGATTGAAGGCCGCGGACGAGCCGGTGGTGACGGCGATTCGCGAAACCGGCACATCGATGCGGTAATGCTCGGCATAATGTGCCGAGATCGCCTTGCGCAGATCGGCAAGCCCGAGCGCGTCGGTGTAGCCTATACGGCCGAGTTTGAGCGCGGCTGCCGCGGCGTCACGCACCCGCTGCGGCGCCGGATCGGAGGGTTGGCCGACAGCCATCGAAATGACCGGCGCGCCCAACGCCCTGAGCCTGTTGGCCTCGGCCAGAATGTCCATCGCATGGAAGGGCTCGACTTCGCCGCGCCGTGAAATCGCAACCGCCATTTTCGTTCACTTTCTACTGTCGCCCGCCAGGCAATGTGCCGCACAAATGCCTGATTGATATGGGGATCACAAGTTGATGAGTTTCTTGAACCAGCCTTTTCACAGCCCGACGGCTCGTTTACGAGTGTTTCCCGCTATGCAGAGCATCACAAGTCTTTCGCGTTTCGTCGCAAGATCAACGCGCGCAGTCACTGCGCTTGCGCTGTCGGCCGGGCTTGCTCTCGGCACAATGGGAACTGCCCATGCACAGGGTGTTCCGATCGTCCGGGACGCCGAGATCGAGGCCCTGGTGCGCGACTATGCCCGGCCGATTCTCAAGGCGGCGGGGCTTGCCAATTCGAACATCAACATCGTGCTCGTCAACGACCCGGCCTTCAACGCCTTCGTTGCCGGCCGGCGCATGTTCATCAACACCGGCGCACTGATGACGGCCGAGACGCCGAACGAGATCATCGGCGTCATCGCCCATGAAGCCGGCCACATCGCCGGCGGCCACCAGGAGCGCCTGCGCGACCAGTTGGCGCGTGCCCAGACGATGGCGATCGTCGCCGCCCTGCTTGGCGCCGGTGCCATGGTTGCAGGTGCAGCGAGTGACGCAAAGGGCCTTGGTGCTGCGGGCGCCGGCGTCGTCGCCGGCGGTTCAGAAATGGCACGGCGCAGCCTGCTCGGCTACCAGCGCACGGAAGAAGTCACCGCCGATCGTTCGGCGATCACCTATCTCAATGCCACCGGCCAGTCGGCGCAGGGCATGCTGAAGACATTCCAGCGCTTCCAGAACGCACTGTCGCTGTCGGGTGCGCGCGTCGATCCCTACCAGGTCAGCCACCCGATGCCGCGCGAGCGCATCGCCAATCTCGAGACGCTGGCGCGCGAAAGCCCCTATTTCGACAAGAAGGATTCCGAGGCGCTGCAGCAGCGGCACGACATGATGCGCGTCAAGATCGCCGCCTACACCCAAGGGCAGGCCGCCACTTCACGACTGCTGCGCGGCACCGACGGTCTCGCCTCGCGCTATGGCGACGCCCAGTCGACCTATCTGTTCGGCGACCTGCGTTCGGCGCTGAGCAAGACGGATGCGCTGATCAAGTCGCAGCCGAAAAACGCCTACTTCCACGAGCTGCGCGGCGACATCCTGATGAAGTCGAACAAGCCCGCGGCCGCAGCCGAGGCCTATACCAACGCTGTCCGGCTCGACACGGCGAAATCAGGTATCCTGCCGATCCAACTCGGCCAGACCTATCTCGCCATGGGCACGCCCGACGCGCTGAAGAAGGCTGTCGTCGAAATCCGCAAGGGCCTCGACCGCGACCGCGAGAACGCCTCGGGCTATCGCTACCTCGCTCAAGCCTACGGCATGCTCGGCGACGTCGCCGACGCCGACCTTGCCACCGCCGACGGTCACTACTACAGCGGCGCCTATCAGGACGCGAAAATCTTTGCGATGCGAGCCCAGCAGAAGCTCAAGCCAGGCTCGCCGGGCTGGGTCCGCGCGCAGGACATCATCAACTACAAAGCGCCGAGCAAGAAAAAGAAGTGAACTTTCTTTCGGCGGACAGCGACACACAGCGCCGCGCGTCATCCGGACGCGCAAAGGACGCTGTAAAACTTTAAACCTGATGCATGACCCTTGCCAAAAATCGTTTCAGATTTTCGGAGGCATGCATAAGCCGAAACGGCTGGAGACCAAGGGACCATGAAAAAAGCACTTCTTCTCGGCACGACCGGCATCGCCGTCGCCATCGCCATGCTGGCCTTCGGCCTTGCCGGTTCGCCAAATGCCGCACATGCGGAAACAGCGGCTACCACGACCCTCGACAAGAAGCAGGTCGAGACGATCGTGCGCGACTACCTGCTCAACAACCCTGAACTGCTGCTCGAAATGCAGGGCGCTCTCGAAGCCAAGCAGAAGGAAGAGCAGCGCATCGCCAGCCTGAGCGTGATCAAGGAGAGCAAGGACGAAATCTTCAACTCGAAGTTCGACGGCATCGTCGGCAATCCCGACGGCAAGATCACTATCGTCGAGTTCTACGACTACAATTGCGGCTACTGCAAACGCGCCCAGGCCGACATGAACGCGCTGGTCAAGACCAACCCCGACCTGCGCTTCGTGCTCAAGGAGTTCCCGATCCTCGGCCCAGACTCTCAGAAGGCCCATGTCGTGTCGATGGCCTTTCGCAAGTTGATGCCCGAGAAGTACGGCGAGTTCCACGACAAGCTGCTCGGCGGCGAAGGCCGCGCCGGCGAGGACAGCGCCATCAAGCTGGCGCTCGAGCTCGGCGCCGACGAGGCCAAGCTGCGCGAGGCGATGAAGGACCCCACGATCGGCGAAGCCTTCAACCGCACCTACGATCTCGCCAACAAGCTGCAGATCAGCGGCACGCCGTCCTATGTGGTCGGCAACGAGGTCGTCTTCGGCGCACTCGGCCAGGATGTGCTGGCGGAAAAGATCGCCGCGGCAGCCGCCTGCCAGGCAAATTCCACCTGCTGAGCAAGCTTTGTTCAGCGCGAGCCGTTGTGGACAGCGCAAGAAGTCGCTTGCGCTCTTTCCGCGACGGCTTATGCCGATTATAGAGGGTCCGCCGCGCCAGAGAGGATCTGGCGGGTGGAAAGGTCTTTAATTTGAAAACGGTTTACGTCCTCAACGGTCCGAACCTTAACATGCTGGGCAAACGCGAGCCCGGGATTTATGGCGGCAAGACCCTGGCCGACATCGAAGCCGACTGCCAGGCGGCAGCCGCCTCGCTCGGCCTTGCGATCGAATTCCGCCAATCGAACCACGAGGGCGTCCTGGTCGACTGGATCCACGAGGCCGGCGAAAAAGCCGTCGGCATCGTGCTCAATGCAGGCGCCTACACCCACACCTCGATCGCGCTGCAGGACGCCATTCGTGCCGTCTCGCCCTTGCCGGTCGCCGAGGTGCACCTTTCCAACATCCACGCCCGCGAGCCGTTCCGCCACAAATCGATGGTGGCACCGGTGGCCGTGGGCATGATCTGCGGCTTCGGACCGCTCGGATACACGCTGGCGCTGCAGGCGCTGGCCGCCCGGCTCTGACCGGAAACAGGAAGAGAAAAGGCTAGAACATGGCGACGAAGAAGACCGATGGTGTTGATCAGCAGCTGGTCCGCGACCTCGCAGGGATCCTGAACGATACCAACCTGACCGAGATCGAAGTCGAACTCGGCGATCTCAAGGTGCGCGTGTCGCGCCAGGCAGCAGCTGCCGTCCAGGCCTATGCCGCGCCCGCACCTCTCCCGGTCGCAGCCGCACCGGTTGCCGCAGCCGCCGCTGCCCCCGCTGCTGCCGTCGACGCTTCGAAGAACGCAGTGCCCTCGCCGATGGTCGGCACCGCCTATCTCGCGCCGTCGCCGGATGCCAAGCCGTTCATCGAGATCGGCTCGGTGGTCAAGGAAGGCCAGACGCTGCTGATCATCGAAGCGATGAAGACGATGAACCAGATTCCGTCGCCGCGCTCCGGCACGGTCAAGGCGATCCTCATCGAAGACGCGCAGCCTGTCGAATACGGCATGCCGCTCGTCGTCGTCGAGTAAGCCGGAAGGCTGCGCGCAATGTTTCAGAAAATCCTGATCGCCAATCGCGGCGAAATCGCCCTCAGAGTGCTGCGCGCGGCCAAGGAGCTCGGCATCCAGACGGTTGCCGTGCACTCCACCGCCGACGCCGACGCCATGCATGTGCGCCTCGCCGACGAGAGCGTCTGCATCGGACCGCCGCCGTCGCGCGACAGCTATCTCAACATCCATCAGATCGTCGCGGCCTGCGAGATAACAGGCGCCGACGCCGTGCATCCGGGCTATGGCTTCCTGTCGGAGAACGCCAAGTTCGCTGACATCCTGGCTGCGCACAACATCACCTTCATCGGTCCCTCGGGCGACCACATCCGCATCATGGGCGACAAGATCGAAGCCAAGCGCACCGCAAAGCGCCTCGGCATCCCGGTCGTGCCCGGCTCGGAAGGTGCCGTCAGCGACGAGAAAGAAGCCAAGCGCGTCGCCGCCGAGATCGGCTATCCCGTCATCATCAAGGCATCCGCCGGCGGCGGTGGCCGCGGCATGAAAGTGGCGCTGACCGAAGCCGACCTCGAGATGGCGCTCGCCACGGCGCGCTCGGAAGCCGGTGCCGCCTTCGGCGACGACGCCGTCTACATCGAAAAGTACCTGCAGAAGCCGCGCCACATCGAAGTGCAGATTTTCGGCGACGGCGCCGGCAAGGGCGTCCATCTCGGCGAACGCGATTGTTCTTTGCAGCGCCGCCATCAAAAGGTCTGGGAAGAGGCCAATTCGCCCGCCCTCAACAGCGAAGAGCGCTCGCGCATCGGCGACATCTGCGCCAACGCGGTGGCCAATCTCGGCTATTCCGGCGCCGGTACGATCGAGTTCCTCTACGAGAACGGCGAGTTCTACTTCATCGAGATGAACACCCGCCTTCAGGTCGAGCACACGATCACCGAAGCGATCACCGGCATCGACCTCGTGCACGAGCAGATTCGCGTCGCCTCGGGCGGCGGCCTGTCGGTCACCCAGAACGACATCCGCTTCCACGGCCATGCCATCGAGTGCCGCATCAACGCCGAGGATCCACGCACCTTCGTGCCCTCGCCCGGCACGATTACGCATTTCCACACGCCGGGCGGCCTTGGCATCCGTGTCGATTCAGGCGTCTATTCCGGCTACCGGATCCCGCCATACTACGACAGCCTGATCGGCAAGCTGATCGTGCACGGCCGCAACCGCGTCGAATGCATGATGCGTCTCCGGCGCGCGCTCGATGAATTCGTGGTAGATGGTATCAAGACGACGTTGCCGCTGTTCCGTGAGCTTGTCGGTAACCCCGACATCGCAAATGGCGACTACGACATCCACTGGCTGGAAAAACATCTCGCGAAAGGCGAGTAGAATGAGGGTCGCATGACCCGACCTTATGCGCCCGGCTACGGCATACCCACGGACCTTCTTCTGAAGGCCTATGCGTCGGGCGTGTTTCCCATGGCAGAAAGCGCGTCGGATCCGGAAGTGTTCTGGGTCCGGCCCGAGACACGCGGCATCATCCCCTTCGACGGCTTCCATGTGCCGCACAGCCTCGCCAAGACGATCCGGCAGGGCCATTTCGAGATCCGCTTCGACAGCGACTTCGAAGGCGTCATCGACGCCTGCGCCGAACGGCGCGCAGGCCGCCTGTCGACATGGATCAACGCGCCGATCCGCGAGGCCTACACCCACCTTCACCGGATCGGCAACGCCCACTCCGTCGAGGCCTGGCGCGACGGCGAGTTGGTCGGCGGGCTCTACGGTGTCTCCCTGGGCCGCGCCTTCTTCGGCGAAAGCATGTTCTCACGCGAGACAGATGCGTCCAAGGTGTGCCTCGTCCACCTGGTGCAGCGGCTCAGAGAACGCGGCTTCCTGCTGCTCGATACGCAGTTCACAACCGATCACCTGAAGCGCTTCGGTGCGGTCGACGTGCCACGCGACAAATACGAGAAGCTGCTCGCCAAGGCGCTCCTCGGCGAAGCCACCTTCACGCCCTGAGGGCAAGCTAGCTCTTCGTCTGAGCCGCTTGCGCTATCGGCGTCTGGGCGTGGAACATCATCTTCCAGCCCTGCAGGCGATGGACGTAGCCCGTGCTCACCAGCGCCTGGTACGGCTCGCCATCTTCACGGATTGCCTTGGCCTCGTATGTCAGCATGACGATGTCGCTGCCCGGTTCGACGATTCCTTGCACCTTCATCTCGAGATTGCGCCAGCGGCGCGGCTTGGTCGCGGTGGCGGCAAGCTCGGCATTGCTCATCACGCCCGCCATCTCGGGAAAAGCGACAAGGCACTCCCTGTCGGCGTTTTCGGCAAAAAACTCCTGGTTCCCGGTCCAGAATTCCCGTTCGAGCTCAAGCAGTTCGTCACGGTTGACGGTCACGGCACGATCCTCCGCTGGCGTTGCTCACGACGCCAAACGTCAGGGGCCCCAAGCGGTTCCGAAAAAGGCTCAGTTGGTCTTGGCGGCTTCCGGAGCCGGAACGTCCGACTTCTGCTTGCAGGCCTTCAGCCAGACGTCATAGACGGCGTGCTCGACGGCGTTGAGGCCCGGGCTTTCGGCAAACATCCAGCCGGTGAAGATGCGCCTGATCTTGCGGTCGAGGGTGATCTCGTCGACCTCGACGAAGGAATCGGTCTTCGGCTCTTCGTTCTCGGGCCTGGAATAGCAGACGCGCGGCGTCACCTGCAGCGCGCCGAACTGCACGGTCTCGTCGACATAGACGTCGAAGGTGATGATGCGGCCGGTGATCTTGTCGATGCCGGCAAACTCGGCAACCGCGTTCTTGATCCGCTGCGGCGGGGCCGCGACCTTGGGTGCTGCCTGTGTCTCTGCAGGAGCAGGCTGCCCCTCACCCGGCAAGGGTGGGACGTCGATGGCAGGCAGATCGTCACCTTGCTCGACCTGCTGATCGAGCGGCAGCCGCTCGATGCTGTCCTGGGCCGTTGCCTGGCCAAGCCCTGCGCACAGCGTTGCCGCCACAAGCAGGGTTTTCGCCTTCGATCGTCCGCTCGACGGAATCCGGCCAGGAAAAATCATTCAGTCGTTACCGCCGTTGCGCCCGGAGTGTGTCCCACTCGCTGATTCCCACGCGCCAAGGCTAATCGCCTGACGCCAATGGGCAAGGAGTTAGCCGCCAATTGTGGCGACAAATGTCCGCGCCGTTAAGCTGTCTGTCTTAAGCGCCGGGCGTCCAGGCGTCGTAGTCGCCGGTGACCTGCGGGCGATGCGTATTGCCCAGCACCGAACCCTTCGGGCGGTAGGCGCCGCCGGTGCCGGTCAGATTCGGCTGATGCGGCTTCTGCCAGTCACGCGGAATGTAGTTGTCGCTCGGCGGCGCCACGTCGACACGATGGTGCATCCAGCCGTGCCAGCCGGGCGGAATCATCGAGGCTTCGGCATAACCGTTGTAGATCACCCAGCGGCGCGTGCGGCCTTCCGAATCCTTGCCGCCTTCATAGTAGACGTTGCCGAACTCGTCCTGGCCCACCTTGGTGCCTTTGCGCCAGGTGTGGAAACGCGTGCCAAGGGTCTGGCCGTTCCACCAGGTGAAAAACTGGACAAGGAATTTCTTCATCGGATCCTCGCGGCAGGCGCGTCGAAAGTCTCCTGCTTATGGCGTCACGCCGGCGCGAAGGCAAGAGATTAGACGCCGCAACCTGGTGCCTGCGACGATTGGCAGACGATCCATCAACACATACTGTTCACGGTGAGCACCAGAATGGACGCAATCCATGCCCTTCATGCAGATCCTCGAAATGCTGAGCATGCTGGTGACGATCTTCGGCCTGCCGCTGGCGATCTTCATCTTCGTCTTCGAACAGCGCAAGGCGCGGGTCAACGAGGAGGAGGAGATCTACCAGATGCTCTCCGATGGCTACACGAACTTCCTGACGCTCTCGCTCGACCATTCCGACCTCTACCTGCAATCGCAGACCGCAACGAAGGACCTGACGGCCGAACAAAAGGACCGGCTGCTCGCCATGTTCGCCATCCTGATCGCCCTGTTCGAACGTGCCTATCTCGTCGCCTACGAACCCGGCATGTCCGATCGCAAGCGCCGCCGCTGGGCATCCTGGGAGGATTTCATGCGCGAATGGTGCCGGCGCGAGGATTTTCGCAACGCCCTGCCCCAGCTCCTGCCAGGCGAAGACCCCGCGTTCGCCGTCTACATCAGGCGCCTTGCGCAGGAAGAGGCAGAGCCGCGCTCGTCCTGATGGACGATGCCATTTCGCAGTTGCTCACGTTTTCATCTCGCACTTGCAAAGTAATTAGCCGGTCCTTAAAGGACTCTCGCCCTGACAGGGCTCACGGACCGGCCTTGGCCGGAAACGTCGAGGGAGGAAAAGACATGGCTTCCGACGCGCCTGCGGCTGCCGGCCGCATCACGCCCGCCGCTCTGCTGGCCCGCAAGGGCAAGGAGCCCATCGTCTGTCTCACCGCTTACACCTATCCGATCGCCCGGCTGCTCGACCCGCATGTCGATCTGCTGCTCGTCGGTGACAGCGTTGCGATGGTGCTGCATGGCCATCCCAACACGCTGGGCGCGACGATGGACATGATGGTCTCCCACGGCCAGGCGGTGATGCGCGGCGCGTCCCGCGCCTGCGTCGTCGTCGACATGCCCGCCGGCAGCTACGAGGACAGCGTCGAAAACGCTGTCACTTCCGCCGGCCGCATCATGCGCGAAACCGGCTGCGATGCGGTCAAGCTCGAAGGCGGCGTGGCAATTGCCGCGCAGATCGCAGCCATCGTCGCATCAGGCATTCCCGTCATGGGCCATATCGGGCTGTTGCCGCAGTCGGTCGAAAAGGAAGGCGGCTACAAGATCAAGGGCCGCTCCGAGGCCAATGCCGAGGCGCTTTATGCCGATGCCAGGGCGGTCGAGGCGGCGGGCGCCTTTTCGGTCGTCATCGAGGGCACTGTCGAACCGGTTGCGGCCGAGATCACCCGGCGCATCACTATTCCCACCGTCGGCATCGGCGCCAGCCCCGCTTGCGACGGCCAAGTGCTGGTCATCGATGACGCCATCGGCCTGACCGTCGACCGGGTGCCCAAATTCGTCAAGGAATACGCGCATTTGCGCGATGTCGTCGCTGACGCCGCCGCGTCCTACGCTCGCGACGTCCGCAGCCGCGCCTTTCCCGGCCCCGAGCACCTGTTTTCGCTGAACAAGGACAAGGCATGACCATTGTCGTCGAAACCATCGCCGCCCTCCGCGCCCAGGTGCGGGCATGGCGTGCCGAAGGACTGAAGGTCGCGCTGGTGCCGACAATGGGCGCGCTGCATGACGGCCATGTCTCGCTGATGCGTGCCGCCCTTGAGCGCGCCGACCGTTGCGTCGTCTCGATCTTCGTCAATCCGCGCCAGTTCGCGCCGACCGAAGACCTCGACAAATATCCACGCCAGTTGGCGCTCGACCTAAACAGGCTGGAAAAGGCGGGCGTCCACCTCGCCTTCACGCCCGGCGTCGAGGAGGTCTACCCGCAAGGCTTTGCCACCTCGATCTCGGTCGGTGGCCCGTCGGCCGGGCTCGAAACCGATTTCCGGCCGGCTTTCTTCGACGGCGTCGCCACCGTCGTCGGCAAGCTCTTCATCCAGTCGGAGCCCGACCTCGCCGTGTTCGGCGAGAAGGACTACCAGCAGCTCTGCGTGGTAAAGAAGCTTGTGCAGGACCTGAACCTGCCGCTGGAGATCGTGGGCTCGCCGACGATCCGCGACGGCGAAGGCCTCGCCATGTCGTCACGCAACGCCTATCTCAGCGCCCAGGAACTCGAAATCGCGCGCCAATTGAACAAGATCCTGCGCAAGGCAGCGTCAGCCCTTGAAGGCGGTGCCGACGAGGCCGTGACGATGGCCGCCGCGCGGCAGGACGTGCTGGAAGCCGGATTCGATGCCGTCGACTATGTCGCCGCGCGCCAAAGCGACACGCTCGCGCCATGGCAACGCGACACGGACGGTCGAGTGCTGGTTGCGGCCCGCCTCGGCAAGACGCGTCTCATCGACAATGTCGAGATTTCGGCCAGCTAAGTCCGGCCTGTATCAGCCCAGCTTCTTCTCGAAGATCAGCGCCGGAATGCCGGACTGGTCGGCGCCGCAATTGGCAGTCGCACCGGCATGGGCGAAACCATTTGCTTCGTAGAAGGCAATGGCGCCTGCATTTGCCTCTTCCACTTCGAGCCGCAACATGCGCGCCTCGGGAAAGCACTGTTCGATCTCGTCGAGCAGCAGCCGACCGACGCCGGCCCGCTGGTGGCGCGGCAGCACATAAAGTTGGTGCAGCATGACTGTCTTGGCGTCACCGGATGCCGCCGCGAAGGCCATGCCGGCGATGGTCTTGCCGTCGTCGGCAACAAGAAACTCGGAATTCGGCCGCGTCAGCCGCGCCTTGAGCGACGCCAGCGAATGCCACTCTGCCGTGATTTCATCGACCCGCTCGACGCCATAGATGGCGTCGTAGGTCGCGTGCCACGTGTCGGCGAGCAGCGCCTTGATCGTCTCAAGGTCGCGCTCGCTCGCCGTGCGTACGAACATCGCTATTCCTCGATGCCGAGCTTGGCCTTGACCAGGTCGTTGACCGCCTGCGGATTGGCCTTGCCGCCGGTCGCCTTCATCACCTGGCCGACGAACCAGCCGGCCATTGTCGGCTTGGCGCGGGCCTGGTCGGCCTTGTCGGGGTTGGCGGCGATGACGTCGTCGACGGCCTTTTCGATGGCGCCGGTGTCGGTCACCTGCTTCATGCCGCGGCTCTCAACCAGCTCCTTGGGGTCGCCGCCCTCGTTCCAGACGATCTCGAACAGGTCCTTTGCGATCTTGCCGGAGATCGTGCCTTCCTTGATCAGGTCAATGATGGCACCGAGCTGATCCGGAGAAACAGGTGCGTTTTCGATATCCTTGCCGGCCTTGTTGAGCGCGCCGAGCAGATCGTTGATGACCCAGTTGGCGGCCGCCTTGCCGTCGCGGCCGCTTGCCACCTTCTCAAAATAGTCGGCGATCGACTTTTCGGAAACCAGAATCGAGGCGTCATAGACCGACAGGCCGAGCGAGGTGACCAGGCGATCCTTCTTGTCGTCGGGCAGCTCGACGAGGTCCTTGGCGAGCGCGTCGACATAGGCCTGGTCGAATTCCAGCGGCAGAAGGTCCGGATCGGGGAAATAGCGGTAGTCGTGCGCCTCTTCCTTCGAGCGCATCGAACGCGTCTCGCCCTTGTTCGGATCGAACAGGCGGGTTTCCTGGTCGATCTTGCCGCCATCCTCGAGAATGGCGATCTGGCGACGTGCCTCATATTCGATAGCCTGGCCGACGAAACGGATCGAGTTGACGTTCTTGATCTCGCAGCGCGTACCGAACTCGCCACCCGGACGACGCACCGAAACGTTGACGTCGGCGCGCATCGAGCCCTCGTCCATGTTGCCGTCGCAGGTGCCGAGATAACGCACGATGGTGCGCAGCTTGGTGACATAGGCCTTTGCCTCGTCCGACGAGCGCATGTCCGGCTTGGAGACGATCTCCATCAGCGCCACGCCCGAACGGTTGAGGTCGACGTAAGACATTGTCGGATGCTGGTCGTGGATCGACTTGCCGGCGTCCTGTTCGAGATGCAGGCGCTCGATGCCAATCTCGATGTCCTCGAACTCGCCCTTGCGGTCAGGGCCGACGGAGATGGTGATCTTGCCCTCGCCGACGATCGGCTGCTTGAACTGTGAGATCTGATAGCCCTGCGGCAGATCGGGATAGAAGTAGTTCTTGCGGTCGAACACCGACTTCAGGTTGATCTGGGCCTTGAGGCCGAGGCCGGTGCGGATCGCCTGCTTGACGCATTCCTCGTTGATGACGGGCAGCATGCCGGGCATTGCCGCGTCGACCAGGCTGACATTGGCGTTGGGTTCGGCGCCGAACGCGGTCGACGCACCGGAGAACAGCTTGGCTTCCGAAGTGACCTGGGCATGGACCTCCAGGCCGATGATGACCTCCCAGTCACCGGTGGCACCGGAAATGAAGCGCTTGGCGTCGGGCGTGCGGGTATCGATGAGGGACATGGCGGCCTGCGTCATTGGATCGAGAAGATGCGGATCGAGAAGTACGAAACGCATAGTTTAGTGTGCGCCTTCGCTAGTGCAAACAGCCAATGGAGGCAAGCACTGCCTGCGCGGCAAGGCTGCGGCTTGCGTTCTCGTCTCGCTTCAGGACATCGCTTCGGCGGCGACAAGGCCTCTTGGCAGGTCGACCTTGACCACAAGCCCGGTCGGCCTGTTGTCGTCGAGCGCTATCCTGCCGCCATGGCCGTGCACGATGTCGGCGACGATCGACAAGCCCAGGCCGAAGCCGCGCCTGGCGTACGCGCCGCGTGAGGCGTCGACCTTGTAGAAGGGTTCGAATACACGCGCCCGCACCGTTTCGGGGATTTCGGGGCCGTTGTCGCTGACCTCGATCAGCACCGCGTCGTCGGTGGCGGTCAGCACCACCTCGACATTGGGCGCGAACTTGACGCTGTTGTCGCAGAGATTTGTTCGTCATTGGCTGTGGCGCGATCTGCTGCCCAAGCCGTATCCGGGGCGAGAATCCCGATGACCATGACCGCCAGCGACATGCGGAAAGCAACCGGTGCAGTATCTATCTTTGCGGACATGCGCACTCCAAGGCCTGAGATGGGCGCCCCGCCCCACCGGGCGTTGCACCCGACGCGACCAGTCATCCCAGTTCGGAACCCGTGCCGGTATGAAGTAATGTCAAGTCTTGTTGCAGCGATGCCGGCAGCGGCAACAGATCCGCCAGCCAGCAACCCGACCGCGCGGGGTCGGTGGGCTGGCATTTCGCCTGCTTCGTTGCTATATCCTGGCCATCCCTATGGAGTGTGGATGTTCTATTCGTCTGAGTCCTGCTGAGGCCCCAGCCTTCTCCTGAAGGCGGGGCGTGAAAACCTGAAACCCCGTGCCGTGAGTTCTCGCGGCGGCGGCATTTTTCTTTGGCCCATCGGTCAGGTTTTCCAGGACATCAAAAATGGACATCTCGCGCACGGAACAGCGCATCCTCCACCTGCTCGCCCAGGGCGGACGTATCGAAATCGAGAAGAACGACAAGAGCAAGATCGAGGCAGCCATCTGCCTCACCCGCGATGGCTGGCGCTATCCGGGCTTCGATCTCGACCTTTTCAGGAAACTGAAGCGAAAGAAGGCTGTTTCTTCTTCCGATGGCGGCCCCTATCGCATCACACGGCGCGGACTCGAACTCGTCCGCTCCGAACTCGACAACAGGTAAAAGGCGGCATCGCCGGCCGGGATCAGTCCTGGCCGGCGCAAGCCCTGCGTGCTCCTGAGCTCAGGCGGTGGCGATGTAGGCCTTGATTTCCTCTGCCTCCCGCTCGACATCCTCGATGCGGCGCTTGACCACGTCGCCGATCGACACGATGCCGTAGAGATAACCGTCGCGCTCGACAGGCAGGTGGCGGAATCGGCCGACCGTCATGATCTCCATGACCTGGTTGACCGTGTGGTTCTCGTTGCAGATCTTGACCTTGGGGGTCATCACGTCGCGCACCGCCTTTTCAAGGGCGGCACCACCTTCCTTGCCGATGATACGGACGACGTCGCGCTCGGACAGGATGCCGACGATCTTGCGGTCGCCATTGGTCACGACCAGGGCACCGATACGGTGTTCGGCAAGAATGCGAACCGCTTCCGACAGCTGTACATTGGGCCCAATGGTAAAAACGTCGTGGCCCTTCTTCTCGAGAATTGCCTTCACAGTCATCGTGGCCTCCTGCTGCTGTCGATCAGTCAAAACACTCCATGCCGGCCCACCGGGCCAACTGCATCGTGCGCTGCATTGGGTCGCATTTCAAGTAAAACGCGCTCAGGCAAACTCGCGCCTGCGGTCGAAAAACCTGATGCCCAGAAAGCCCGCCAGGAAGCCGCCTATATGGGCTTCCCAAGCGATCTGATTGTCGACGCCAGGGGTGAAACCGACGATCCCGGTGACCAGGTTGATGACCATCCACACGCCCAAGAAGGTCATTGCCGTCCGTGAGCGGAAGACATCGCGGATCGGCAGCGGCGCGCCTGCAAAAGCCGGCTTGCCTTGCGAACGGTCGACCTGGAAGCTGAAACGCGCGGCAGCCCCCATCATGCCTGAAATCGCGCCCGAGGCGCCGACGAGCGGCGAGGCATCAGTCGAATGCAGCACATAGTGCAGCGCCACCGCCGCAAGCGTCGTGACGGCGAAGAACGCCGAGAACCGAGCGACCCCGAGTCGGTTGGCAAGCGGCGAGCCGAACGCTGCCAACCACACCATGTTGATGATCAGGTGGGCGAAGCCGCCATGCAGGAAGGCATAGGTCAGCGGGCTGGTGAAAGCCCAGATCTCGAGATCGTATTGGCCCGAATAGCGGATCGGAATGAAAGCCGCCCGTACCACCAGGGCAAAATCCTGGTCGGAGCTGAGGATATAGACACGGATCAGATGAATCGCCACGCAGGCGCCGATGATCGCAATGACGATGGCTGGCAGGTTGAACACCGGTTCGCGGCGCTGCGGCTCGGCCTCGATGATCTCAGGCGCGTCGTTCTGTCTTGCTGGTTCGCTCATGCACTTCCGATTCGTTTGTGGTCCGGCGTGCGCCAGCCTCGTTCCATCTAGTGCAGGCCGGCCGAAAGCGCAAAAAAGAAGCCGCCCAGGGTTGCCCCTGGACGGCTGGTCGAGCCCCCCTGCCCGTCCCCAAAAGTAACTCTTGACTGAAGTGCTGCCGACCGCGCCTGCGCGGCCACTTCATGGAGTGAATGGAACGTGCCACGTAAGCCTGGGCACAGCAACGTAAACCCTTTGTTAACCTTAACGATCCCGACCCGTTAACAACTATTACCAAGACTGGCACGCGTCCTGCTCCGCGCCTCATGTAGTCCTCAAGAATGAAGCGATTCTGTCCAGAGATGGCACATCAGGCACAGAAACGCTCGGAGCGGAGCAATATGAAACAGAAAGGATCGCTGGCACTGTTCCAATATTGGAACCGCCTTCGCGACGGCCGACCCGCACCTAAACGTACGGAAGTCGAGCCGGCCGAGATCAAGGCCCTGCTTGCAGACACTTTCATCCTCGAACGCGACACCCGCGGCGAAGCGGTCTTCCGCCTCGCCGGCACCCGGCTGTGCGCCACTTTCGGCCGCGAGCTCAAGGGCTTTTCGTTCCCCTCGCTGTGGCGTCAGAAGGACCAAAGGCTGATGGCACGCCTTGCCTATGGCGTGTTCCAGCAGAAGTCCGTGGTGGTGATCAACTTCGAAGGCTTCACCTCCAGCCTGCGCGCAACGAGCTTCGAAATGCTTCTGCTGCCGCTCGATGGCGGCGTCGAAAACCCGCGCAGCCTGGGCGTCCTGTCGAGCGTCGACCGGCCGTTCTGGCTCGGCTCCGATCCGCTCACCGACGCCTCCATCGAAAGCGTGCGCGTCGTCGATCCGGACCTGGAGCCGATGTTCCTCAAGAACCGTCCGGCGGTCACCGTGCCGTCGCTCGCACCGAGCGATAGCGCCCTTTCCGGCGAGCCGAGCCCGCTCGATGGCGCGCGCCGGATACGCCACCTGTTCGTTCTCGAAGGCGGACGCGAAGAATAGCGCAAGCGGGCCACCCCAGAGGCCCGCTGCTAGGCGTTTTGTTAACCTCTTTGGCGCTAGTTTCGCCCAATAGCTCCCCGATGCGGTTCGGCGGGAGTTTGCAGATATGAGGGTAACATGAGGCCAGCGGCGATTGACTACGCGCCGTCACGGGCGGAACGACGCAACTTCCAGCGCGTTCGCGTGAAGATCTATGGTCGCTTCATGCTCGAGGATCGAACCGAGCATGCCGGCCAGGTCGTCGACATGTCGCCCGGCAACGTCGCCTTCCGCACCGACCGCTCAGGCGCCGCAGGCGAAAAAGTCATTGCCTATATCGACCATATCGGCCGCGTCGAGGGCGTCATCACCCGCACGCTATCGGACGGCTTCGCCATGACCGTCATCGCCTCCGAGCGCAAGAAGGACAAGCTGGCGGCCCAGTTGACCTGGCTTGCCAACAAGCACGAACTCGACCTGCCGGAAGACCGCCGCCACGAGCGCGTCGCCCCGCGCAATCCGATCAGTGCGCTGCAGCTCATGGATGGCCGGCAATATCCCTGCCGCATCATCGACCTGTCGCTTTCAGGTGCTGCCATCGAGATCGAGGTCAAGCCGGCGATCGGCGTCCAGGTCACGCTCGGTACCATGCGCGGACAGATCGTCCGCCACTTCGAAGACGGCGTCGCCATCGAATTCGCCGTCATCCAGCGCCCGGAATCGCTCGACACCGAGTTCAACCGCCCGCGCACCTGACTGCGCCCAGTTTTCATAAAAAGGCACAGCCTGACCTTCCACCGAATGTCAGGCTGTTTGCATTTTGACCCAGGCACATCCGAAAGCGCACAAGCGTAGCGTTCCAGAACAACGGCAGCGGCTCGACTGCTGTTTCATTCCAGCACAGATAAGCCCGCGACTGCCTCTCCGGCGTCACCTCCCCTGCATCACGCTCCTCACCCATCACGGCATGAATCCTCGAGGCAAGCCTCCCAGGATGACGACCGGAGACGCACTCTGCAGTCGAACACCATTCAACCCCGCGACCACTCGCCCTTTCCCAGGGCGGAGCAGGAGCACAGCGACGCCGAGACCCTAACGGTTCAAAACGCCTGCTCTTCCACCCGCCCCACATTCCTCACCCTGACGGCAAGGATCCTCGGGGCAAGCCTCTGGGATGACGAAGCGGAGAGGCAGCTCCGGACAAACCGGGCTTACCACTCAAGCCCGCGAAACAGGCGCGCCACTCGGAACTGATTGCCCGATCCCGGCGGCACGCAGCTTCGTCATGCCAAATTCGATAAAAATGTAATCAAATTTGCCGAAAGTTTTATTATTATTCTATTCTTTGTTTCCGCAATTTCTCCTTTGTTTTTACTCAACATCTACTTCGCAGTTTTGCGTCAAATAAATCCGGACCTGTCATTGTCACCTCAAACGGGGAGACAACAAAATGAACATGCGTCGGGGATGGCTTCTGCTTCTGGCCACGACAATTCAGGCAGGCGCCGTCAGCGCCGCCATGGCGACACCGGCAGTCATGCAGACCAACGGCCGCACCACGCAGCCGGTCGGCCACTATGAGCTGTGCAAGCGCTCGCCGATCGAGTGCAATGAAAAGACCGCAAACAGCAAGCCGGTCGAGCTGACCCGCGGCCTGTGGAAGGCGATGATTGCCATCAACGACAAGGTCAACACCGACGTCGCGCCGCGCACCGACATGGAAATGTGGGGCCAGGAAGAAGTCTGGTCCTATCCCGACAACGGCGCCGGCGACTGCGAGGACTATGTTCTGGAAAAGCGCCGCAAGCTGATGGAGCTGGGCGTCCCCGCCGGCAATCTGCTGATCACCGTCGTGCGCCAGCCCAATGGCGACGGCCATGCAGTCCTGACGGTGCGAACCAGCCTCGGCGAATACATCCTCGACAACCTCGACACGAGGGTCCTGGCTTGGGACGAGACCGAATACACGTATCTCAAGCGCCAGTCGGAGCGGAACTCGGGCGTCTGGATTGCGATCAACGACGGCCGCGCCGACGCGGTGGCGTCGGTTCGCTAAGCGCTGCAGCCCCGGGCGCACCCCATGAGAGGCGCGCCAAGGCAGCCGCAGCCCTTTGAATCGGTGCATGGCCTTCCGAAAATCGGCCCCGGTTTTCGGGGGCATGCGCTGGTGAGAAAACCCGGTCGCGTCCCCACCCTCCCCGTCCCCAACGACCGGGTCTAGGAGCCGGCCCATCCCCGGGCCGGCTCCGCCTTTTCAGGCAAGCCAGGGTGCAAACGAAATGCCGCCGGGCAAGGTGGTCAGGCTCAAGATAAGCCCGCGGTCGCGGGGATGAGTTTCCCTGGCTGCGAAAGTGCCGAAACGCAGCGGCTGTGTTCAGAAGCCTGGCGTCGCTGCGCCGCGCGGCGCAGCCTTCGCGAGTCGGCCGTCTCGCCTAGTCCTCGCGCTTCTTCAGCCCGCCGGAAAACCGGCGCTGGTTGGCGACGTAATCGTCCGCGGACTTGCGCAGCCGGTCGGCGGCTGCGTCATCGAGTGTGCGGATCACCTTGGCGGGGGAGCCGACAATCAGCGAGTTGTCGGGAAATTCCTTGCCTTCTGTCACCAGTGCACCGGCACCGACAAGGCAGTTCCTGCCGATCCTGGCGCCATTGAGCACGATCGCGCCCATGCCGATCAGCGAATTGTCGCCGACCGTGCAGCCATGCAGGATAGCCCTGTGGCCGATGGTGCAGCCCTCGCCGATTGTGAGCGGAAAGCCCGGATCGGTGTGCATTACTGTATGTTCCTGGACATTGCTGCGGGCGCCGATGGTGATCGGCTCGCGGTCGCCGCGGATGGCTGTGCCGAACCAGATGCCGACGTCGCGCCCGATCCTGACATCGCCAACCACTGCCGCATCGGGCGCGATCCAGCTGGTGGCGCGGTCCTCGAACTGCGGCTCAACCCCGTCGATTGCGTAAAGCGGCATCGTCAATTCCTTTTCTTTGGCGCGCGCAACCTATGGAGCGCATGGCCACAAGGCAAGCGCGCAACACGGCCTTAACGCGCCATTAACCATGCGCACGCAATGTCGAACAGATATGGGGCTCCCGAACGGACGGGAGCTGGGGTTACCGGCCCGGCAAGGCGCATGACGCGAAGGCAAATGCCAGCCGTGGCCGCTCTGGAGACATCAGATGAAGCAAGAGACGGCCGACAATTCCGGTTTCGACGTCGTCGATTCGGCGCTGATGATGAAGGTCTTCTACGGCTTTGCCGTGCTCGCCATACTTTCGGTGGCGATCAGTCTGGGCGGCCGCTGGTTCGGCCAGACCATCGCCATGGCCGGCTACACAGATGAGGTCGCACCGCGCGAAATCGTCATCGGCAACGACGTCATTTCAGCCCCCGCCAACATGATCCGCTTCGAGAAGGCCCGCCGCGACGGCATTGCCGGGCGCCTCGATCTCTATCTGCGCTGGCCCGAAATGGACGGCTACAGCGAGGCGGCACGGCCGGCATTCAACAATCTCGACGGCCACAAGCGCATCGTCTTTCTCAGCCTAGAACCGCGCATGATGACCCGCGACATGAGCGGCCGTCTTGCGCCAATCTACAGCGAACTGACCGTCAAGCCAGGCGTACCGGGCCCCGAAGGCATGACGCTGTTCGGCTTCACCGAGAACTCAGGCTATCTCAACGAGGTGCTTGCGGTTGCCGCGCGCAACGGCGAACCACCCTTCGTCGCTCGCTGCCTCAGCGGCACGGAGGCTGAGGAATCGCTCGCGCCTTGCGAGCGCGACGTCTTCGTCGGCAAGGATCTGAGCCTGACCTACAGATTTCCGAGGGAGCTTCTGGGAGAGTGGCGTGCGCTGGACCGGGCGGTGATCGCCAAGGCGAATGCCATGCTGCACGTGAAGTAGCTGCCGCGCGAACGTCGCCGCGCGGCGCAGGGGCCGAGCGATTGGTCAGCCCAGATCGACGTCGAGGATCGCCATCGAGAAATTGTAGTCGCCGTCGTCCTCGTCCTTGAAAACGATGCCGAGGAATTCGTCGCCGATATAGACCTCAGCCGAGTCGTCCTTGCGCGGACGTGCCTTGACCTGAAGGTTGGGGTTCTGGAACTGGCGCTTGAAATAGGCGTCGAGTTTTCGGATTTCTTCCGGCTTCAACTGGCTTCTCCGGCTTGTCGTTAAGAGACGCGCTTCTGACACGCCAACCATGGCGCTGTAAAGGCAAGGCTTGGCTTACCCCCGCGCAAATCGCGCCAGCGCCCGTCACGGGCGCCGGCACGCAATCTCAGATATCGAAGCTGACGACGTGATCCATGGTCTGCGACGGCAGCAGCTGGTCCATCTGGCTCGACGGTCGGTCGCAGCCGGTTTCGCCGACGACGCGCGCCGGAACACCCGCCACCGTCTTGTTGTGCGGCACCGGCGACAGCACCACCGAACCCGCGGCGATCTTGGAGCAGTGGCCGACCTCGATGTTGCCGAGGATCTTGGCGCCGGCGCCGATCAGCACGCCGTAGCGAATCTTTGGGTGGCGGTCGCCCCCGGCCTTGCCGGTGCCGCCCAGCGTCACGCCATGCAGGATCGAGACGTCGTCCTCGACGACGGCGGTTTCACCGACGACGAGACCGGTGGCATGATCGATGAAGATGCCCTTGCCCATGCGCGCGGCCGGGTTGATGTCGGTCTGGAAAACCGAGGACGAGCGGCTCTGCAGATAGAGCGCGAAATCCTTGCGGCCGCGGTTCCACAGCCAGTGCGCCAGGCGATGCGTCTGGATGGCGTGGAAGCCCTTGAAGTAGAGCACGGGCATCAGATAGCGGTCGCAGGCGGGATCGCGATCGTAATAGGCCTGGATGTCGGTGCGCACCGTGTCGCTCCACTCCGGCCGATCTTCCAGCATGGCATAGAAGGTCTGGCGGATCAGGTCGGCGCCGAGATCCTGATGCGCCAGGCGCTCGGCCAGACGGTGGATCACCGCTTCCTCGAGCGTGTCCTGGTTCAGGATCGTGGCATAAAGAAATGCCGCCAGCAGCGGGTCGCCCGCAACCGCATCGGTCGCTTCGTCGCGCACCGATCGCCAGATCGGATCGACCGGCTTCACCGAGCTTGGGCGCGCTGCGGATATGGTGTTCATCGACGGTCTCCGTTCACTGCCGGCTTGTGCATTCCCGCGCGGGACATATAAGCCAGATGTTAGCACGATTGAACTCAATTTTCCTTAGTGCTCGATCAAGTGGATTTGGTTCGCGGATATTCAAGGCGTCATGGAAACTGAACCCTTGCTGGTCACAACGGCCGGTGGCGTTGCCACGATCGTCATCAATCGCCCGTCGCGCAAGAACGCCGTCACCCAGGCGATGTGGGTCGACCTGGCCCGTCATGTCCTCCTGTTGTCGTCCAATCCTGACATCCGTGTCATCGTCCTCAGCGGCACGGGCCAGGACTTTTCCGCCGGCGCCGACATCTCCGAATTCGATACATTGCGCGGCGATGCCAACAGTGCACGCGCCTATGAGGCGACAAATTCGGCGGCCTTCGCCGCCCTGCGCAACAGCGCCATTCCCGTCATCGCGGCGATCCGCGGCATCTGCTTCGGCGGCGGCTTCGGCCTGGCGGCGGCCTGCGACCTGCGCATCGCCACGCCGGACGCCCTGTTTGCCGTGCCCGCGGCACGCCTTGGCCTCGCCTACCCGCAGGACGCGATGGGCGACATCGTCTGGGCCGCCGGACCGCAGATGGCGAGATATCTCACCTACACCGCCGGCCGCATCGATGCGCAGGCAGCCCTCTCTGCAGGGTTCCTGCTCGAAACCGTCGACCCCGAGCTTTTCGATGCCCGCGTCGGCGAGATCAGCAGGACAATTGCCGAGAATGCGCCCCTGTCGGTGCGCGCCTCCAAGGCGGCAATCCGCGCGGTGTTGAGCCGTGACGCAGGCGACACGGCCCTCGCCCGGGCCGCCGGCGACGCCACCTTTCTCAGCGACGACTATGTCGAGGGCCGCGCCGCCTTTGCCGGCCGGCGCACACCCGTGTTCAAGGGGCGGTGACATGTCTTTGATCGACGACGCCACCAAGGCGGAACTGACCGCCCTCTATCAGGCCGACGACCGCCATTACCACGGCATCCGCCACATCGAGGCTTTGCTGGGGCTGCTGACGGAGTACCGCGCCCAGTTCGCCGATGCCGAGGCGGTCGAGGCGGCGATCTGGTTCCATGACGCGATCTATGACAGCCGCGCCAAGGACAATGAGGCGCAAAGTGCAGCGCTGGCCGCCGACCGGCTCAATGGGCGGGTCGACGCCGCTCGCCTCGCCGGCATCGTCAGGATGATCGAGGCCACCGCCAGCCATGAGGTGCCTGCCTTCGAAGATGCGGCAGCCAAGGTCGACGCAGCCCTTTTGCTCGACATGGATCTGTCGATCCTCGGTGCCCCGGCTGACATCTTCGACGCCTATGAAGACGCCGTCAGGCGCGAATATGGCTGGGTCAGCGACACCGACTGGTGCGCCGGTCGCGGTGCGGTGCTGCGCAATTTCCTGGCGCGGCCTCGTATTTTCCATACCGACATCTTCGTGACGCGGTTCGAAGCCGAAGCACGAGCCAACATGGAGCGCTCGCTGACAAAACTTGGCGGCTGACGCTCAGAGCGGGTGCTCGGCATAAAACTCCAGAACGCGCTTCTTGAACGTCCTGTCGCCGACGGCCAACATGTGGTCGCGGCCTTCGATATCGAAGCTTTCGCCATGCGGCATCAGGCGTGCCAGTTCCTCGGGAGAGCCGGCGATATCGTCCTTGGTGCCGACGGCGACCAAGGTCGGCTGCATGATGCGCCTGATGTCGTTGTCGGTCACCAGTTCGCGTGAGGTCGAAATGCAGGCGGCGAGTGCCTTTTTGTCGCTGCGCGTCTGGTCGGCGAAGGCGCGGAACATCCTGGCCCGCGGCTGTGTGATCGCAGCAGGGTCCTCAGCCAGCAGTGCGGCGGCGATCGGGTCCCAGTCGCCGACACCGTCGACCATGCCGATGCCGAGCCCGCCAAACACCAGCGTCGCCACCCGGTCGGGCGCCTCCAGCGCCATGAACGCCGAGACGCGCGCGCCCATCGAATAGCCCATGACATGGGCACGCTCGATGCCGAGATGGTCGAGCAGGGCCACCGCATCGCTGGCCATCTTGCTCGGCGTGTAGTCGGCCTCGTTGTAACTCTTGGTCGAGCCGCCATGGCCGCGATGATCGAAGGCGATGGCGCGGTATCCGGCTTCGGTCAGCGTCTTGAACCAGCCCGGCGACACCCAGTTCACGAAGTGGCTGGAGGCAAAGCCATGGATCATCAGCACCGGCTCGCCGCTGCCGGCGCCCGCCGGCGGCAGGTCGAGAAACGCCAGGTCGAAACCTTCATGGGAAAAATGATCGATAGCCATCGTTGCTCCGAATGGTCTTTGGCCCAGGTCTGGCGTCAGCCCGGATTGCCGGCGGCAGCCGTGATTGCGCGATGCCTGAGCCTGACGCCGTCGGCAATGCCTGACCTGGCTGCCGTGCCGGCCTTGAGTTCGAGCACGAAGCGCGCCGGCTGATCGGGTGCGATGACCGCTTCCGAAAATGGCGTGCCCGGCAGGACGTCGAGCACCTTGCCGTCGGGACCGATAAAGACCAGGTCGAGCGGCAATGGCGTGTTCTTCATCCAGAAGCCGACCGGCTGGGTCTGCTCGAACACGAACAGCATGCCCTGGTCGTCGGCAAGGTCCTTGCGGAACATCAGTCCCATCGAGCGTTCGCCCGGTTCGTCAGCAATCTCGATACGGAACGGCACGTCGCCCCTGGCGGTGGCAGCGATCAGTGGCTCGGCATCGACCGGCAGCTTCATCGCCTCCTGGGCAATGCTGGCCCCGGTGGCAACCAATGAAACGACAAAAGCCGGCGCCGCAAACAATGCAGCGCCGAGGGCTCCGGCCAGCAGCGATTTACGTTTGATCATCAAATCCATCTTCGGGGCGCGTTCGCGTTTCTGGTCAGGCCGATCCGAAAATGGTGGATTTCGAGAACCGGAGCAGAGCTGACATTCAGGTCCGTGAGCGCCGGAAGCGCAGAAAGCCGCCATTTGCAGGCCGGCTTCACCTGAAACCTAGTGCGAAACCGGCAAGGTCCCTAGATCGGGGTGAATTTCGGCAGCCATAAGGCCTTTGTCGCCCTTGCCGAAACGAACCAGCACCACCTGCCCCGGCCGAAGCTCGGTGACGCCGAAGCGACGCAGCGTTTCCATGTGGACGAAGATGTCCTCGGTGCCTTCACCGCGCGTCAGGAAGCCAAAACCCTTGGTACGGTTGAACCACTTGACCAGCGCGCGCTCGAGCCCGCTTTCCGGCGTGACCGAGACATGGGTGCGCTGTTCCTGCATTTCGGCGGGGTGCACTGCGGTCGAATTGTCGATGGAGAGCACGCGGAAGGCCTGCAGGCCGCGGTCGCCCTGCTTGACGAGGCAAACGACGCGGGCGCCTTCGAGCGCCGTCTGGAAGCCGTCGCGGCGCAGGCAGGTGACATGCAGCAGCACGTCGCTGCCAATTCCGTTGTCGGGAAGAATGAAGCCGTAGCCCTTGGCCACGTCAAACCATTTGATGGCGCCCGAAAGCTCGACCAGACCGACACCGTCGTGGCTGTCGTCGAGCTCGAAAGCGTCACGGCCAGTGCCGTTCTGCACCACGAGAGAGGCCTTTTCCCCCATCAGAACGCCCCCTTTCCTTGCAAACGCCATTACTGATTCTTGAGATAAGATTAACACTTCCGTTTTGGTCTTACGCAAGGGCCGACCGGCCATTTTTCGACTTGCCCCCCGGATAGCCACAAGCTTCGCGCCAGTTCCGCAGAAAACGCACTGCCATGGTTGCCGAGCGTGCGGGCCGCGCCCTATGTATCGCGCCGAACCCCAACCCAAGGAACAGCGATGCGCTATCTGCACACCATGGTCCGCGTCAAAGACGTCGACGCCTCACTGGACTTCTACTGCAACAAGTTCGGCATGAAGGAGATCCGTCGCTCCACCAACGAAAAGGGTCGCTACACGCTGATCTTCCTCGCCGCCGACGAAGACGTCGGCGCCGGCAGCGAGCGCCAGACGCCGCTGCTCGAACTGACTTTCAACTGGGACACGGAAGACTATCAGGGCGGCCGCAATTTCGGCCACCTCGCTTATGAGGTCGACGACATCTACGCCACCTGCCAAGACCTGATGAACAAGGGTGTCACCATCAATCGCCCGCCCCGCGACGGCAACATGGCCTTCATCAAGTCGCCCGACGGCATCTCGATCGAACTGCTGCAGAAGGGTGAGCGCCAGACCCCGGCGGAACCCTGGCTGTCGATGCCCAATATCGGCAGCTGGTAACAGCGCCAGCCCGAAACCGGGACCGATTTCGACAGCAGAACACGTCGGGGAGGCTCAGGCCTTCCGGGCCATGTCGAGCAAGGTCAGCACGGTGCGCCAGTTGCGCATCGTGCCCGGCACCTTCAGGGTGCGCGGCAGCACCTCGGCGAACTTTGACTTGCCGAGACCATCGGGGGCGTGAAGGTAGAGAACGTCGCCCTTGACCGCGAAGCTTTCAGGACCGGTGCAGCGCTCCGCCAGCCGCGCGATCTCTTCGGCGGTCGGCTCACGCTCCAGCGCGCTCGCATGCAGCCTGGTCGGATCATCTGCCACTTCGGGATAAGGATTGCTTGCCACCAGCGCCTCGAGCCAGCCGAGGTCGCGCACCATGATCCGCGAGCGAAAGCCCCAGCGCTTTTCGAACGCCGCCTCGATGCGCTCGGTCAGTGGACCGGCTTCGGAAGCCTCGGCTCCGAACACCACGTTGCCGCTCTGGATGTAGGTCGCAACGTCGGCAAAGCCGAGCTCTTCGAAGAATGTCCTGAGTTCAGCCATCCTGACGAGGCGGTTGCCGCCGACATTGATGCCGGAAAACAGCGCGACGAACACGCTCATATGATGAAGCCGCCCAGCGTCTCGTTGTCGGTGATGTCCTGGTACTGCACGCCCTCGACATCGAAACGCGCCTTGAGCAGGTCGAAGTTGCGCCGGTCCTTGGTTTCGATGCCGATCAGCACCGAGCCGAAATTGCGTGCCGACTTCTTGAGATATTCGAAACGCGTGATGTCGTCGTCCGGGCCCATGAGCTCGAGGAAATCACGCAGCGCGCCGGGCCGCTGGGGGAAGCGGATGATGAAGTATTTCTTCAACCCCTCGAAGCGCAGCGCCCGCTCCTTGACGTCGGGCAGGCGCTCGAAGTCGAAATTACCGCCCGACACCACCGCCACCACGGTCTTGCCCTTGAGCTCTTTCTTGGAAAAGTCCTTGAGCGTGTCGATCGCCAAGGCACCGGCAGGTTCCAGCACCACGCCCTCGATATTGAGCATCTCGATCATCGTGGCACAGAGGCGGTTCTCCGGAACCAGATGGACGCTGTCGGCCGGAAAATCCTTGAGCAGGCGCAGCGGCTCGCGACCGAGCTCGCCGACGGCCGCACCGTCGACGAAATTGTCGACCTTGGCGAGCTTGACCCGTTTGCCGGTGGCGAGGCTGTCGCGCAGGCTGGGCGCACCCGCCGGCTCGCAGAAGACGAAGCGTGGTGCAGCACCCGTCTCGGCGAAATAGCGCGTCACGCCGGCCGACAATCCGCCGCCGCCGACCGGCAGCAGCACCATGTCGGGTGCACGCCCATTCGGCATCTGGGCGGCGATCTCGAGCGCCACTGTCGCCTGGCCTTCGATGATGTCCTTGTGGTCGAAAGGCGGCACCATGTGGCCGCCCGAGCTTTCGCAAAACTCCAGGGCGGCGCGATAGCAGTCGTCGAAGAAATCGCCGACGAGCTTGATCTCGACGAACTCGCCACCGAACAGCCGCGTCTTGTCGATCTTCTGCTGTGGCGTCGTCACCGGCATGAACACCACGCCCCGCTTGGCGAAATGCCGGCAGACGAAGGCAAAACCCTGGGCGTGATTGCCGGCCGACGCACAGACGAACAGCTCGGCCTCATTGCCGGCGGCAAGCGTCTTGCGGAAGAAGTTCAACGCGCCGCGGATCTTGTAGGAGCGCACCGGCGTCAGGTCTTCGCGCTTCAACAGCACGCGTGCGCCAGTCTTGCGCGAGAGATAGTCGTTCTCCTGCAGCGGCGTCTCGGGAAACAGCTGCCTGACTGCCCCGGCTGCCAGCGAAACCCTTTCGGCAAAACTGGTCATGGCGAAGGCACTCCTGAAATCGACCGGGCAAATGCTGTGGCCCGCGTCCCTGCGCTATTGCATATTCGGCGCCGTGAAGCCACTGTCCGGCTCCCGCCACCAGGTCCAGGCCGACAGATTGGCTCGCCGCGATACATTTGGGGATACGTCTCGGTGAACAGAATTGCCGTCCGCGCCGCGATCCACATCGCAGCCGTCTTTGCCATCTACCTGTCCGTTGCAATGCTCCTTCCGGCGGCCGTCGACCTCTATTACGGCAATGACGACTGGCGCTCCTTCGCCTTCACCGCCTTGTTCATGGGCGGCCTGTCGCTGGCCATAGCGCTTGCGACACAGGGGCGCACGCCTCCCGCCAACACCCGCTTCGGCTTCCTGCTGGTCAATTTCCTCTGGCTCACGCTGGCGATCGCGGGGGCCGTGCCGTTCATGACGTCGTCACTGCAGCTCAGCGTCACAGATGCCTTTTTTGAATCGGTCTCGGGCATCACCACGACAGGCTCGACCGTCATCAGCGGGCTCGACACCGCGCCTCCAGGCGTTCTGATCTGGCGCTCGCTGCTCAACTACATGGGCGGCCTCGGCGTCATTGCGCTCGGCCTGTTCCTGCTGCCGTTCCTCAATATCGGCGGCGTTTCCTACTTCAAGATCGAATCCTCCGACATTGAAGACCGCCCCTTCGAGCGTTTCCAGACCTTCACGGTCAGCCTGATCGGCATCTACACCACGCTCGTCGTCACCTGCGCTTTCGCCTACGCTGCCGCAGGCATGACTGGCTTCGATGCAGTCAATCACGCCATGGCAACGCTCGCCACGGGCGGCATGTCGACCAGCGACACGTCCTTCATACGTTATGCAGGCGAGCCTGCGATCCTGTGGATCGGAACCACCTTCATGTTCATCGGCTCGCTGCCGTTTTCGATCATGATCCTGTTTGCCGTTCGCGGCCGGCTCGACGCGCTGCGCGACCCGCAGATCCGGATCTTTGCCGGCTACTGCGTCGTCTTTGCGGTGGCGGTCGCAGTCTATCTCAGCGTCCGCACCGGCATGCCGTTCTTCATGACCCTCAGCCACACCGCCTTCAACTTCATGTCGATCATCTCGACGACCGGTTTCGCTTCCGACGACTACACGCTCTGGGGGCCGTTTGCCGTCGCCTGCATTTTCGTCGCCACCTTTCTCGGCGGCTGCTCCGGCTCCACCACCGGCGGTATCAAGGCCTACCGTTTCCTGATCCTGTTCGAACTTCTGGCCAACGGCCTGCGCCGCCTGATCTATCCCAACACGGTGACGCCGGTGCGCTATGGCGACCGCTCCGTGCCACCTGAAATGCAAAGCGCGGTGGTCCTGTTCATCGCGTCCTTCTTCGTCATCTGGGGCATCGGGACGATCCTGATGGCAGCCACCGGCCTCGATCTCGTGACGTCGATGACGGGCGTGCTTACCGCCCTCACCAATGTCGGCCCCGGTCTCGGCCCGATCATCGGCCCCGTCGGCAACTTCGCCTCGCTGCCCGATGCCGCCAAGTGGATCTGCTCGGCCGCAATGCTGCTCGGCCGCCTTGAAATCCTCGCCGTGCTCGTGATCTTCACGCCAACTTTCTGGGGTCGCTAACTCTGTGAACTCTGGTGCGGAAGCCCTTGTTTCCGCCACAATTTCGGCAATCCGGCAACACTCCTCCGCCGACTTCCGCCGAAGCTGTTACTTTCGGCTGGACCCGACTTACTTCCGCCACTATCAGCCGATCGGGAGGAAGGCATGCTGAATGCACTGCCCGTCAGAGAGATCGCCAAAGTGTCGCCGTCGAAGTACTGCCTTGTCATCGCCGCCCTCCTGTTGTCCGGTTGCATCGGGCAGCCGTCCGGCGCGCTTTTGACGGGGGCCGTGGTCAATGTCCCGGTCCAGGAGATCGCCGGCAACCATGCGATCTTCGTCGCCTCGACGCGCCAGTACGCCGCCGACAACAAGGAGGTCTTCGACCGCGACCGTTCGGCGACGCTGAACTTCGCCCGCGTCGACGTGACCGTTCCCAAGGTCCACAAAACCGGCCAGATCGAACTGCGCGGCCGCAAGGACCCGGATCCGACCAAATTCTTCACCGCCACCAACGCGGTCGGCTACCAGACGCAGCCCGAATTCTCAAAGGCGCTGAGTGCCGACATCGCCGCGCGTGGCGGCCGCGCCATGCTTTTCGTGCACGGCTACAACACCTCCTTCGACGCCGGCGTCTACCGCGCTACCCAGATCGCGCATGACTCGGGCTATACCGGCACGCCGGTATTGTTTTCATGGGCGTCCGGCGGCAGCACGACCGACTATGTCTATGACAGGGAAAGTGCTGCGGCCGCACGTGACCAGCTCGAGGTGACTTTGCGCATGCTCGCCCAGTCGGGTGCGCGCCGCATCGACATCGTCGCGCATTCGATGGGCACCTGGGTGACCATGGAAGCGCTGCGCCAGCTGGCGCTGACCGGCGACCGTGACCTTGGCGGCAAGCTCGGCGACGTGGTTCTCGCCTCGCCCGACATCGACGTCGACGTGTTCAAGAGCCAGATGCGCCGCTACGGCAAGCCGACCAAGCCGTTCTTCCTGATGACCTCGGGCGACGACCGCGCACTCAAGCTGTCGGGCATCCTGGCCGGCTCCAAGCCGCGCCTCGGCGATTACAAGAACGCCGCCGACCTCGCCGAATACGGCGTCATCGTCGTCGACCTGTCGGATGCAAAGGGTGCGGACAGCTTCAACCACACCAAATTTGCCGACAACCCGCAGATGGTGAAGCTGCTCGGCCAGCGCCTGCGCGCCGACGACGGCTTTGCCAGCGACCGCGAGGTCACTGACCGCATCAACATGCTCGGCGGGCTGCAGTAAGGCCGCTTACCTCCGGAATGAAAAAGGGCGCCTCGGGCGCCCTTTCTTTTGTCGTTGCTCGTGGCGCTCCAGCTCAGACGAACAGATCGACCTTCTCGAAGGTCCTGACGTCGACCAGGCCGACATCAGAGATACGCAGTTCGGGGATCACCACCAGCGCCAGCAGCGAGTGCTGCATGTAGGCGTTGTTGAGGCTGCAGCCCATGTCGCGCATCGCCTGCACAAGCTTGTCGGCTTTGGCGGCGACGATCTCGGCGCGCTCGTCCGACATCAGGCCGGCGATCGGCATCTCGACCAGCGCTAGCTCCTTGCCCTGGGAGAACAGCACCACGCCGCCGCCGACCTGCCCGAGCCGGTTGGCGGCAAGCGCCATGTCGGCCTTGTTGGTGCCGACGACGATCATGTGGTGGCTGTCATGGGCGACAGTCGACGCCAGCGCGCAGTCCTTCACGTAGCCGAAGCCCGAGACGAAGGCGTTGGTCACCTGCCCCGTGGACCGGTGGCGCTCGACAAGCGCGATCTGGCAGACGTCGTTGCGGCGGTCCATGCCGACCAGCCCATCCTCGACCGGCAGGTCGGCCTCCAGCGCGCGCGTCGGTGCCTGGTTCTCGATGACGCCGATGACACGAACGCGCACCTCGTTGGCGCCCTCGGGTGCCTTGATGTCGAAATCGAGCGCGCCGAGCTGCTTGCCAAGCTTGACCGTGTTCTTGGCCTCAGTGGGATAGGCATAGGCCGGAATGTCGATGTCGAGCCTGCGAGCCTTGGCGACGCGCACACCGCGGGCATAAACCTCGTCGATCTTCATTTCGGCCAGATCCGAGACGATCAGCACGTCGGCCAGCCTGCCCGGCGCGATCGAACCGATCTCGCGCTCTAGGCGGAAATGCTGGGCGGTGTTGATCGTCGCCATCTGGATCGCGGTCACCGGCTTCAACCCCTGCTGGATGGCGTGGCGAACGACGCGGTCCATGTGCCCGTCATGAACGAGCGTGCCGGAATGGCTGTCGTCAGTGCAGAGGATGAAGTTGCGCGGGTCGATGCCCATCTCGGTCACAGCCTTGATCTGGCTGGCAACGTCGTACCAGGCAGAGCCGAGACGGAGCATCGCCTTCATGCCCTGACGGACGCGGGCGATAGCGTCCTCGGCGCGGGTGCCCTCATGGTCGTCCTCTGGCCCGCCGGCGACATAGCCGTGAAACGGCAGGCCGAGGTCGGGCGAAGCATAGTGGCCGCCGACGGTTTTGCCGGCCTTCACCGTCTCGGCGATCTCGCCTGTCATAACCGGGTTGTTGGCGGCGACACCGGGGAAGTTCATCACTTCGCCCAGGCCGACGATGTTCTCCCAGCTCATCGCCTCGGCAACGTCCTCGACTGTCAGCACCGCACCGGCATTTTCCAGCCCCGGCGCCGACGGCACGCAGGACGGCATCTGCACATGGACGTTGATCGGCATGGCCAGCGCCTCGTCATGCATCAGCCTGACGCCCTTGAGGCCGAGCACATTGGCGATCTCGTGCGGGTCGATGAACATCGAGGTGGTGCCGTGCGGAATGACGGCGCGGGAAAACTCGGTGACGGTGACCATGCCGCTCTCGACATGCATATGCGCGTCGCACAGGCCCGGCACGAGATAGCGCCCGCCGGCGTCGACGACCTTGGTGCCCTGGCCGATGGCGTGGCTGGCGTCGGGCCCGCAATATGCGAAGCGGCCGGCTGATATGGCTAGGTCGGTGCCGGGGATGATCTCGCCCGAATGCACGTTCACCCAGCGACCGTTGCGGATGACGAGGTCGGCCGGCTTGCGGCCCATCGCGACGTCGACCAGTGCAGGTGCGGTCTCGGTCCAGGGGCGCGGCTTGGCGAAGGCGGTCGTGTTGGGCATTGCAAGGAATCCTGTGTTCTTTCGCAACGACTGTAGCGAAAGCCGCGACGGAAAACAGAGCCTTGGTTGTGCGGCATCACCGCCCCGCTATACTTGGCGGCAGAAACGGTTCGGGCCGCGTCATGCAGCATTTTCTTAACGGTCGCCGCTTGTTGTGGCCGGGGCTTGCCCTGGCAGCGCTGGCGCTTGCGATCGTGGTGCTGGGCGGCCGGCTCGCCACGCGCGCCTACATGGATGAAGCCGAGGCGCGTGGACAGACGACGCTCCGGCTTGCCGTCTCGGCTCTCACCGGCCAGATCAGCCGCTACAAGTCGCTGCCGCAGCTGATCGCCGACAATGACGACATCCAGCTGCTGCTCGCCTCGCCCGACGACCAGGCGCTGCGCGACGTGGCCAACCGCTACCTCAAGTCGATCAACGGTCTGCTCGAATCGTCCGACATCTATCTGATCAAGCCGGGCGGCGACACGATCTCGGCCAGCAATTACGACCTGCCCACCACCTTCGTCGGCGAGAACTATTCCTACCGCCCCTACTACCAGGATGCCATCCGCGGCGGCATCGGCCGCTTCTTTGCGCTCGGTGTCATGTCCAATATGCGCGGCTACTACTTCTCGGCGCCGGTAATACTCGGCGAGCGCGTCGCCGGCGTCGTCGTGCTCAAGGTCCATATCGAGGAGATCGAGGCCTCCTGGCGCGGCGGCGACTTCGAGCTGACGGTTACAGACCCCGAAGGCATCATCTTCATGAGCAGCCGCCCGCTCTGGCTCTATTCGAGCATGAAGCCGCTGACTTCAGAGATGCTGGCGCGCACCACCGCCTCGCGTCGCTATTCCGATGCGATCCTGCGCAACCTGCCCGTGTCGCGCTTCATGGCCGACGGCCGCGAATTGCTGGCGATCAGCGAACGCGGCAACACCCGCGAGTTCCTCGAGGTTGCAGAGGAGATGCCCGAGGCTGGCTGGACGGTGCATGTGCTGGCCGACACGGGTTCCGCCCGCGCCCAGTCGCTGACGGCTGTCGTGCTTGCCCTGCTGGCGCTCGGCCTAGCGGCACTCGCCGGTGCCATCGTCCTGCAGCGCCGTGCTCGGCTCGACGAACGCATGCAGATGCAGCAGTCGGCGCAACAGGAGCTCGAACGCCGCGTCGAGGAGCGCACAGCCGACCTGGCACTGGTCAACACACGGCTGGAAACCGAGGTCGCCGAGCGCCGCGCCACCGAGCAACAGTTGCGCCAGACCCAGGCCGACCTCATCCAGGCAGGCAAGCTCGCGGCCCTCGGCCAGATGTCGGCGGCACTGTCGCACGAGTTCAACCAGCCGTTGGCTGCGGTGAAGACCTATGCCGACAATGCCGCGATCCTGATCGACCGCGAGCGCGTCGCCGAGGCCCGCGACAACGTCTCGCGTATTTCGAGCCTCACCGACCGCATGGCCTCGATCAGCAGGCATCTGCGCAATTTCGCCCGCAAGCCGAACCAGAAGCTCGGCCCGGTGTCGCTGCAGGAGGTCGTCCACGACACCCAGGAAATCGTCGGCTGGCGTCTCAAGGCAGCGGATGCGACACTGTCCGTCGACCTCGGGCCGAGCCCGTTGACGGTCAAGGCAGGCTCGGTGCGCCTGCAGCAGGTACTGGTCAACATCGTCACCAATGCCGCCGACGCCGTCGAAGGCCTGCCCGACCGCCGCATCGAACTGATGGCCAGGCGCAAGGCCGGCAAGGTCACCATCACTGTACGCGACCATGGACCCGGCGTGCCCAAGGCCATCGCCGAACGCATCTTCGACCCGTTCTTCTCGACCAAGGGCGTGGGCAAGGGCCTTGGTCTCGGGCTCTCGATTTCATACAATATCATCAAAGACTTCGGTGGGAGTCTTGGTGTCATGAATCATGCTGAGGGCGGGGCCTTGTTCACGATCGAGCTCGATGCGATGCGCTCCGCCATGCGCGAGGCCGCGGAATGAAGCCGCCGGTCGTGCTTCTGGTCGACGACGAGGACGAGCTGCGCCGATCGACCGCGCAGTCGCTCGACCTCGCCGGCCTCGCCGTCCAGGACAGCCCTAGCGGCGAGCGCGCCCTCGACTTCATCACCCAGGGCTTCAACGGCGTCGTCGTCTCGGACATCCGCATGCCCGGAATGGACGGCATGACGCTGATGGGACGCATCCACGAGGTCGACCCCGACATTCCCGTCATCCTGGTCACCGGCCATGGCGATGTCCAGCTTGCCGTGCGCGCCATGCGCGAGGGCGCCTACGACTTCATCGAGAAACCCTTCACCTCCCAGCACATTGCCGAAATGGCGGCGCGCGCCATCGACCGGCGCAAGCTCGTACTCGAGAACCGGGAGCTGCGCGCCGCAGCCGGCAAGAACGACGACCTTGAGGCCCGCCTGCCCGGCCGCAGCAACATCATGGTCGAGTTGCGCTACAAGCTGCGCGCCATTGCCGGAACCGATGCCGACGCGCTGATCATCGGCGACACCGGCACCGGCAAGGAAGTGGCAGCGCGTGCGCTGCACGACATCAGCAGCCGCGCCACCAAACCCTTTGTCGCCATCAATTGTGCCGCCCTGCCCGAAACCCTGATCGAGAGCGAGCTGTTCGGTCACGAGGCCGGCGCCTTCCCCGGCGCGCTGCGCCCACGCTACGGCAAGTTCGAGCATGCCCGTGGCGGCACGGTGCTTCTCGACGAGATCGGCTCGATGCCGGCAGACCTGCAGGCCAAGCTGTTGCGCGTCATCCAGGACCGCATCATCTTTCGCCTCGGCTCCAACGAGCCGATACCGCTCGACGTGCGCTTCATCGCCACCAGCAAGGCCGACCTCGACGCCGAGGTTGCTGCCGGACGCTTCCGCGCCGACCTGCTCTACCGGCTCAACGTCGTGACCTTGCGCATGCCCGCGCTCACGGCGCGCCGCGAGGACGTGCCGCTGCTTTTCCTGCAGCTGGTGCGCGAAGCAAGCGGGCGCTACCGCCGCGAGGCGATGGAGGTGCCGCCCCGCATCGTCGCCGACATCGCCCGGCGCGACTGGCCCGGCAATGTGCGCGAATTGCGCAACGCCGCTGACCGTTTCGTGCTCGGCCTCGGGCTGCAGTCCACCGAAGAGGGCTCCAGCGACGGCGACGAGCGCCTGGCCGAGCGCGTCGCCGGCTTCGAGAAGAACGTCATCCAGGCAGCCCTCGTCGCTCATGGCGGCAGCCTCAAGCCGGTCTACGAGCAGCTCGGCATCTCGCGCAAGACGCTCTACGAGAAGATGCAGCGCTATGGTCTCGACAAGAATCAGGTCGGCATGGCGGATGCCTCCGAGCAGTAGCTGCCGCTTGGTGTGTGGAATTCCACACACCGGGAAAGGCCGATGTTACCTTTTCCACCCACCATCGAGGTCGACATGGCATTTTATGCGTCAACCGTGGCTGCGTGACATTGCGGAACGGCTCCGGCTGCCGCCCAATCGGCCATCCGACGCCGGCCCCGGAGGAGCTGTGGTCAAGGCGGAGGTCGAGTTCCGATATCTGGGAGGATTCCGTGAAGAAACTTATCGCCTCGCTGGCGACGGCAGCCGCCGTTGCCATTTTCCCGCTTGCTGCCAATGCCGCGGGCTATCCCGAACGCACCATCACCGTCGTCGTGCCCTTCGCCGCCGGCGGCCCGACCGACACCGTCACCCGTCTCGTCGCTGAATCGATGTCCAAGGATCTCGGCCAGCAGGTCATCGTCGAAAACGTCGGCGGTGCCGGCGGCACGCTCGGCGCCGGCCGCGTCGCCTCCGCCGATCCGGATGGCTACACGCTGCTGCTGCACCACATCGGCATGGCCACCAGTGCAACGCTGTACCGCAAGCTCGCCTATGATACGCTGAACGCCTTCGAATATGTCGGCCTGGTCACCGAAGTGCCGATGACCATCGTCGCCAAAAAGGACCTCGCGCCGACCGATCTCAAGGGTCTCGTCGAATACGCCAAGGCCAACAAGGACACCGTCACCGTCGCCAACGCCGGCATCGGTGCAGCATCCCATCTGTGCGGCATGCTGTTCATGAGCGCCATCGGCACGCCACTGGTCACCGTGCCCTACAAGGGTACCGGCCCTGCCATGACCGATCTGCTCGGCGGCCAGGTCGACATCATGTGCGACCAGACCACCAACACCACCAAGCAGATCCAGGCCGGCACGATCAAGGCCTATGCCGTCACCTCGCCTGCCCGCCTCGACGTGCTGAAGGACGTGCCGACCACCAAGGAAGGCGGTCTTGAGGGCATGGAAGTCGGCATCTGGCACGGCGTCTACGCGCCCAAGGGCACACCTGCCGAGGTGACCGAACGCCTGTCGAAGTCGCTGCAGGTGGCCCTCAAGGACCCCAACGTCGTTGCCCGCTTCGCCGAGCTCGGCACCATCCCGTCGTCCGAGGCGGACGCGACCCCGGCAGCACTGAAGGCCAAGCTCGAAGGCGAAATCGCGCGCTGGAAGCCGATCATCGAGGCTGCCGGCCAGTTCGCCGACTAAGCCACGACCCGGGCCGCGCTCCGGCGCGGCCCTTCTCCGGCTGCCCCTTCTCCCGACGGAGAAGCCCATTCGCTGCACCCCCTTGCCAATTGCCGACGCCGCGCGATCATGCGCGCGTTCGATGCTCCCTTGTCGCCCTCAGGCGTGACCAGGCCAAGGCAGGCGGACGGGGAACAGAACAAGGCAGCCACAGAACGTCAGGCGCCAGCAGAGGGCCTCGCATGAAAAACCTCGCCATCGACCCAACCAATGGAGCCTGCGGCGCGATCTTCGTCGCAACCGGCGCCTTCTTCGCCATCCAGTCGCTCGGCCTCGACCTCGGCACCACTTTCCGCATGGGACCGGGTTACTTCCCGCTCGTGCTTGCTCTGGTACTGATCCTGCTCGGGGGCATCGTCATCGTCCAGGCCACCCGCATAGCCGGCGAGCCGATCGGCCCGATCGCCTGGCGCGGCTTGGCCTTCATCCTGCCTGCGCCGATATTCTTCGGCCTCACCGTGCGCGGCCTCGGCTTCGTGCCGTCGATCTTCATCACCTGCCTGATCGCTGCCTTCGCCTCGACCCGGATGAAGCCGCTGGCTGCTGTCTTGCTCGCCGCCGGCGTGACTCTGTTTTCGGTCGTCGTGTTCAGCTACGCACTCGGCCTGCCATTCCAGCGCTTCGGCCCCTGGCTGCCGTTCTGAGGGGTATGAGATGGAACTCTTCGACAATCTCGCGCTTGGCTTCTCCACCGCCTCGACGCTCTACAATCTCGGCTTCTGCCTGATCGGCGTGCTGCTCGGCACGCTCATCGGCGTGCTGCCCGGCATCGGCGCCACCGCAACGATCGCCATGCTGTTGCCGATCACCTTCCAGATCGGCGACCCCGTCTCCTCGCTGATCATGCTCGCCGGCATCTATTACGGCGCGCAATATGGCGGCTCGACCACGGCTATCCTGATCAACATGCCGGGCGAATCCTCGTCCGCCGTCACCGCGATCGACGGCTACCAGATGGCCCGGCGTGGACGTGCGGGTGCGGCGCTGGCGATCGCCGCCATCGGCTCGTTCTTCGCCGGCACGGTGTCGACCTTCCTGGTTGCTATCTTCGCGCCGCCACTGACGGCGATCGCGCTGCAGTTCGGTGCCTCAGAATACTTCTCGCTGATGGTCGTCGGCCTGGTCTCATCCATCGCCCTTGCCCATGGCTCGATCGTCAAGGCACTGGCGATGGTCGTTCTCGGCCTGCTGCTCGGCCTCGTCGGCACCGACATCTACACCGGAACGCCACGCTTCACGCTGGGCATCCGCGAATATGCCGACGGGCTCAACTTCGTCGCGGTCGCCGTCGGCGTTTTCGGCATCGCCGAGATTCTGCGCAACCTCGAAAGCGAAAAGACCCGCGAAGTGCTGATGGCCAAGGTGTCAGGCCTGATGCCGACACGCGAGGACTTCAAGGCGATGGCAGCACCCATCCTGCGCGGCACGGCAATCGGCTCCGCACTCGGCATCCTGCCCGGCGGCGGCGCGATCCTTGCGGCGTTTGCCTCCTACACGGTGGAGAAGCGCGTCTCCAAGAACCCGGAAGAGTTCGGAAAGGGTGCGGTCGCCGGCGTCGCCGGTCCGGAATCGGCCAACAATGCCGGTGCCCAGACCTCGTTCATCCCGATGCTGACGCTCGGTATCCCGGCCAACCCCGTCATGGCGCTGATGATCGGTGCGATGATCATCCAGGGCATCGTGCCCGGCCCCAATGTGGCTACCGAGCAGCCGGCGCTGTTCTGGGGCATCATCGCCTCGATGTGGATCGGCAATTTGATGCTGATCATCCTCAACCTGCCGCTGATCGGCCTGTGGGTGAAGCTACTGACAGTGCCTTACTACGTGCTGTTCCCGATCATCATGGCGTTCTGTGCAATCGGCGTCTACAGCGTCAACTCCAACGTCTTCGACCTCTATGCGGTCGCCTTCTTCGGCTTCATCGGCTACGTGCTGGTCAAGCTGCGCTGCGAGCCGGCGCCGCTGCTGCTCGGCTTCGTGCTCGGACCTCTGCTCGAGGAAAACCTGCGCCGCGCCATGATCCTGTCGCGCGGCGACCCGACGACCTTCTTCACCCGCCCGATCAGCGCCCTGCTGCTGGCGATAGCCGCGGGCGTGTTGATCGTCGTGCTGCTGCCGGCCGTTCGCAAGAAGCGAGACGAGGTCTTCGTCGAGGAAGAAGGCTGATCAAAAACCAGCAACTTGCAGCAAAACCAACGGGCGGATCTTCCGCCCGTTGACTTTTCCAGCGCATTGGCAGTCACTTGCCGCACAAGATGGGCGGAGGCGGGCATGCGTTCTTTCTGGACTGCCGTTGTTGTTGCTTTTGTTTCACTGTTTTCCATTGCTGCAGTGGGCGCTGAAGAGCGTTGGCTGACCTTGCCGGAACCGGCCGCCATGCCGGCCTCCACCGAAACCGGCTATGCCAAGGTCAACGGCATCGACATGTATTATGTCGTGTACGGCTCGGGCGACCCGGTGCTGCTGATCCATGGCGGTCTCGGCCATGCCGACATCTGGGCAAGCCAGGTTGCCGAGTTCTCCAAGACCCACAAGGTGATCGTCGCCGACAGCCGCGGCCATGGCCGCTCGACACGCACCACCGAACCCTTCGGCTATGAGTTGATGGCCTCAGATTATCTTGCGCTGCTCGACCATCTCAAGATCGACAAGACCGCGATCGTCGGGTGGAGCGACGGCGGCATCATTGGTATCGACATCGCCATGAAGCACCCGGAGCGCCTGACGCGGCTCTACGCACATGCTGCCAACGTCACCACCGATGGTGTCGATCCCGGTGTCGAGACCAACAAGACCTTCGGCGCCTATATCGAGCGCTCCGGCAGGGACTATGCCAGGATGTCCAAGACGCCGACCGAATACGACGCCTTCGTCGGCCAGATCAGCGAGATGTGGAAGACGCAGCCGAATTGGACCAAGGAACAGCTGGCGACGATAACGGCGCCGACGGCCATCGTTCTCGGCGACCATGACGAGGCGGTGACGCGCAAGCACACCGAATACATGGCCTCGATCATTCCCGGCGCCGAGCTGATCATCCTGCCCAACGCCAGCCACTTCGCCATGCTGCAGGCACCGGACGAGTACAACAGATCGGTGCTGGAGTTCATCGACCGGAAGTAGACTTTCAACCGCAGCGCCCGTTCTGCCTTTGCAGGCGACCGCAACAAGCGATCGCCATCGACCGCTGCGCCGGCTCGCCGCCGTTCGTCGCATCGACCATGTCCTTCATTGCCCCCAAGCGGAACAAATCGTGTATGGAGGGCCAAGGCCGCTGACTCGCGGCGCGATGAAATGGCGGACAGCATGGCAATCAAGTTCACAGAAAAGGCGGCCCCGGCCGCAGCAAAACCCACGCCTGCAAAGGCGGCCTTGCCGGCCGCAGTACCGCAGGAAGCGGCAAATGTCGCGACGAAGGAGGCGGGCAAGAAGCCGGCCAGAAAGACGCCCCGCAAGTCGGTGAAAAAGGATGCTGCAGCGGTGTCCCCACTGCTCGATTTCAACGGAACGAAGTAGCCACAAGCGCTTCTCGGAACACCGGACGCATAAGGCAAGCACCTGCTGGAGTTGATCGTTCCCACGCGGCGGGACGCGATCCAGACCCGAGCTGGATGGCGCGGCAGCCCCCATTCAGGGCACCAATTGCCCGTCACGGTCCGGTGGCGGCACAAGGCCAGTTGACGGAATCGCCTGCGCAGTTGAAATGCGAGCCAAGCGGACGTGGCGAAACTGGTAGACGCAAGAGACTTAAAATCTCTCAGCCTCGGCTATGCGGGTTCGATCCCCGCCGTCCGCACCAAACATCGCTCCATTGCCCAGCGCACGCGAATCGAGCCTCGATCGCGAGGCATATCCGCCCACATATTAGCGTGACATAATTGCCACGCTCACACTCTTTCGTCACCGCACAACCACACCGGAAAATTGCGGATTGTTTCAGAGTGAAATACAACTTCACCGCGTGGGGGCGTTGTGAGTGGGGAGCCGAGTACATGCACTACAATTGGGAACGTGCGCCATACTTCTGGGAAAAACACCGTAGCGCCTGCCTTGGACTTGCCGCCGCCGTTTGCGGCGCCTGGGTCGTGTTTTCCATCGTCCCTCTCTGAACCGGACCAGATAGCACCGTCCAAAACGCCGTTTGACGGCTTGCAACCATTTGCGCCCGGCAACGTTTGAGCGGGCATGGTCGCATATGAATCAATTGCGCGCTGTGTATCTGTTGCGCCTCCGCGCCAGACGACCGGCCGTTGTCGCCTGACAGCAAGCACCATTGCGCCCGGCACTGGGTCGCCTACCGCTCACCGTATTTGCCATGCCCACCGGATAGGCCGGGACGGTCGTGAGGCTCTTCTCACTGTCGCGCGCGGACACTCGCGGCAGCACGGCCCCTTGAGGCGCTGATGCACAACGACAACCCACCCAACGAGGAAACCCATGGCCAAGCTCGTCTATGAGATCGTCCAGCACGATGGTGGCTGGGCCTACAAGGTCGGCGACACGTTTTCCGAGACCTTCCCCACCCACAATCACGCCCTGCAGGCCGCCGAGACTGCGGCAGCCGAACAGCGCGTCGCCGGCTCGACCGACGGCATCCAGTACGAGGATGCGGAGGGCCGCTGGCACGACGAACTCGCCAAAGGCGACGACAGGCCGGACACCGAAGTCTCCGACTAGCCGTTTGCAACGAACTGCCTGAACGTTTTGCCATGTCAGCGATACTCACCGGCATCCGGCGAGACGCCGGTTGCTCGGCGGAGGCCGAACAGTGTCGCTCATGTCAGTATTTGCAGGCAAACCAGCATTTTCAACCAAGGCGGCGCTCTCGGCCGCAGTGCTTGCCACCGTTGCGGCAACGCTATCCATCGGCGTCGCGACACCGGCGCAGGCGCAATATGCGAAGGCACCGTTCACGGCCTGTCGCTTACCTACAGCCTGGCCCGCGGCACCGGCTTCCTTGCCGTGCGCGCCGGCCCGAGCGCCACGGCGCCCATGATCCATCAGCTGTTCAACGGTGACACCGTCGAGATCACTGACAGGCGCGGCAGCTGGTACTTCGTCGGCGTCGACGGTTTTGAAGGCTGGGCCCACCGCAAATGGATGAGCAATTCCTGCGGCTACTGACCTTCGGCCCGTTCCGAGGCGAATGCCTTGGCAGCAATGCGCCGGATCATCGCCGCCACCCGTTGCGGCTCGACGAATTGCGGCATGTGGCCGAGGCCTTCGACCAGGTCGAGCTCCAGGCCCTTGATCCTGCCGATCAGGGGTTCACCGTGCAGCCGGTAGTCGAGCACACGGTCGGCGTTGCCGAACATCACCGCGACCGGCAGGTCGAGCTCGCCATAACGCGCCTCGATGGCGCCGAGATCCCGCTCGATCGCCACCATGTCGGCTGAGGACGCGTAGAAATGGCTCGGCCGCAGCCCGGCAAAACCGCCGCCTGACGTGCCATAATCCTTCGGTGCCGCCTGCGGCGAAAACAGGAAGGCCAAGGTCTGCGGCGCGTATTTCAGGCTCGTCGGTATGGCAATCGTCTCCGCCACCAGATGGCGCTTCAGCCGCGACTTGATGTAGAGCGAGCGGAATTCCGGCCGCAGTTCGTTCTCCAGATGTGTCAGCGGCGACAGCAGCACCAGACCCGACACCGCCTGAGGATGGTTTTGCGCCAGCGTGAATGCGACCGCACCGCCAAGCGAATGGCCGACGACAAGCGGCCGCTCCAGCCCAAGTCTTTCGATGAAGCGCGCGACCAGTTCGGCCTGCTCGACCAGGCTGCCGGAAAAGCCGGCCGGCCGGATGGAATAGCCCGAGCCCGGCCGATCGAGTGCGATGCATCTGAATTCGGCGAGTTCGGGAAACAGCGGATGGCGGAAATGGTGCAGTTGCGCGCCGAGGCCGTGGATGAACAGGATCGGCCGGCCCTGCCCTTCGTCGGCATAATGAATGTTGTGGCGGCCCAGTTGCAGGAACTTGCCGCTGGCCGGCACGGCGCGTTCTGCCTGTGCCGATATCCTGCGTGTCGCCAGCACGAAATAGCCGCCGACAAGGGCAATGGCTAGGAAGGCGATGCTGGCCACCCAGCCGAGAATCGTCGTCGCCATCGAACCTCCTGGAAGCAATGCCGGCAGTCTAGCCGCCCAGGAGCGCGGGCTCAAACACACCAATGCAAAACGGGCGGCCCAGCGGCCGCCCGTTCACAAAAATCATAACGATCCGAAGCTGTTAAGCAAGTTCGTTGCTAAGCAACGTCTCTGTTATGCAACTTCCTTGACGGCGTTCGAACCCTTGCCATGCAGGCGGATGGCGATCTCGGCCACGCGCCTGCCCTGGAAGTGGGCGCCTTCGAGTTCCTGTGCCGAAGGCTGGCGCGAACCGTCGCCGTCCGAGGTGGTGGTCATGCCGTAAGGTGCGCCGCCGCGGACGACGTCATTGCCCATCTGGCCCTGATAGGCATAGGACAGCGGCACGATCACCATGCCGTGGTGCTGCAGGTGGATCTGGGCGTTGATGAGCGCCAGTTCGGCGCCGCCATGCTGGGTCGCGGTCGACACCATCACCGAGCCGACCTTGTCGAGCAGCGCGCCCTTGGCCCAGAGCGGGCCGGTCTGGTCGAGGAAGTTCTTCATCTGCGAGGCCATTGTGCCGTAGCGGGTGGCGGTGCCGATGATGATGCCGTCATAGTCGGCCAGTTCGAGCGGGTCGGCGATCGGCGCTTCCTGATCGAGCTTGTAGTAGGCGGCCTTGGCGACTGCCTCGGGCACAAGCTCGGGAACACGCTTGATGGTCACGTCGGCGCCGGCGGCGCGGGCGCCTTCGGCAGCGGCCTTGGCCATCTGCTCCATGTGGCCCCAGCTCGAATAGTAGAGAACAAGAATCTTAGCCATTTCATCTCTCCAAACGGGAAATCTCGTTGCGCCGTCTTGGGTCGGCGGCTGGGGAGAGATGTAATGCAATGGGCGTTCAATGAAAGCGTGCCAATACGTGACGCATCGTTCACCAAACAGCGACCATTGCCCGCTTGTGCTCTCGGCTGTATCTCACTGTTGCCTTTGAACGGAGCATTCGACATGGCCGACATCGTCACCGCAGCAATGGTCGTCATCGGCGACGAGATCCTGTCCGGCCGCACCAAGGACAAGAATATCGGCCACCTCGCCGACATGATGACCGCCGCCGGCATCGACCTCCGGGAAGTGCGCATTGTAGCCGACGACGAGGACGAGATCGTCGCCGCGGTCAATGCGTTGCGCGCCCGCTACGACTACGTCTTCACCACGGGCGGCATCGGACCGACGCATGACGACATCACCGCCGACTCGATCTCCAAGGCATTCGGCGTGCCCTGCGAATACGAGCCGCGCGCCTATGCCATGCTGGAGGCCAACTACGCCTCGCGCGGCCTCGAATTCTCCGAAGCGCGCAAGCGCATGGCGCGCACCCCGCGCGGCGCCGAGCTGATCGAGAACCCGGTCTCGGTGGCGCCCGGCTTCCGCATCGGCAACGTCCACGTCATGGCCGGCGTGCCGTCGATTTTCCAGGCGATGCTCGACAATGTCATGCCCACCCTCAGGACCGGCGCCAAGCTGCTGTCGACGACGGTGCAGTGTCCCTATGGCGAAGGCACCATCGGCGGCCCGCTCGGCGAGATCCAGAAGGCGCATCCCGACACCATTATCGGCTCCTACCCGAAATATCTCGACGGCAGCTTCTGGACCGAACTCGTCGTGCGCTCCCGCTCCGAGCAAGCCATGGACGCCGCCCGTATCGCCATCGAGGCCATGCTCGCCGACATCGCAGCTGCTGCCAAAGCCGCCACAACGACTTGATCCCAAACACTTGATCCAGGTCACATGGGAACAAGTAGCCGCATGATAGTGTTTCTTTGCTGAGCAGATTTCTGCGCACAAAGGAGGGTTCCATGCCGTTCAAGACAATCGTTGCCATCATCCAGAGCGAACGCGACGTCAGCCGCGTTCTCGACGTGGCGATCCCGTTTGCCGACCGGCACGAAAGCCACCTGATCGGCGTCCACGCCGAGGCGCTGGCCATGCCCTACACGACGGCTGTCGGATTTCCCGACACCGAATTCATCCAGGCCAATGCCGACCTGTGCAAGGAGCGCGCCGAAAAGGTGCAGAAGGCATTCCTGTCGCGCATCGAGACGTCGGGCGTGTCGTTCGAATGGCGCAGTTTCGAGAGCTTTTCCGGCGACAGCGCGCTGTCGGGCGTCGAAAGCGCACGTTGCGCCGACATCGTCATCGTCGCCCAGGCATCTCCGGATGCGAAGGACTCTGTTGCCGCCGATATAGACTCTTTGATCTACGAGGCCGGCCGGCCGGTGCTTGTCGTGCCGCATGCCGCGCCGCTGATCTCGACATTCCGCCGCATTCTGATCGCCTGGAACGGCAGCCGCGAAGCCACCCGCGCTGCCTTTGACGCCCTGCCCTTCATCATCGAGGCCGACGCCACCGAAATCCTGGTCATCGATCCGGTCGAAACAGCAGCCCAGAGCATGGACGCGGCAGGTGCGGAGATCGCCTCCGCCTTTGCCCGCCATGGCGCCAAAGTGTCGGTCAGTGTTCAGGAATCGCGCGGCCACACGGTCGATGCCGTCATCCACAACAAGGTTGTCGAAACCGGCGCGGACCTCCTGGTGATGGGCGCCTACAGCCATTCCTGGATCCGCGAATTCCTGTTCGGCGGCGTCACCCGCAACGTCCTGCAGGCCGGCGACACGGCTATCCTGCTGTCGCGGTAAGATTACCGCACAACTCCTGCCGCCCCGCCCTTGCCAAGGACGGGGCTTTCCGGCTAATTCCGCCTGCATTCCCATATTTCCGCGCCATATGGCGCGCCGAGCCGGAGTGCGCGTCAAATGTCCCTTCCCGAAAAAGCCTTTCCCGTATCCTGGGACCAGTTCCATCGCGACGCGCGTGCGCTCGCCTGGCGTCTCGCCGGCGTCAACCCGCAGTGGAAGGCGATCGTCTGCATCACCCGCGGCGGCCTGGTGCCCGCGGCCATCATCTCGCGCGAACTCGGCATCCGCCTGATCGAGACGATCTGCATCGCCTCCTATCACGACTACACCTCGCAGGGTCAGCTGCAGGTGCTGAAGGAGATCACGCCCTCGCTGCTCGAAGGCGAAGGCGAGAACGTGCTGATCGTCGACGACCTGACCGACACCGGCAAGACCGCCGCGATCGTGCGCGCGATGATGCCCAAGGCGCATTTCGCCACCGTCTACGCCAAGCCCAAAGGCCGGCCGCTGGTCGACACCTTCGTGACCGAGGTGTCGCAGGACACCTGGATCTATTTCCCCTGGGATCTCGGCTTCACCTACCAGAAGCCGATCGCCGAAGACCACATGGGCTGAGCCGCGACGCCTGTCTCCGAAGTCTCGAGCGGCCCGGCCGTTAGAGCGCCGCGCGTCCTGTTCGGACGCGCAAAGGACGCTCTGACTATCCAAGGGTTCGCATCGTGTTTTCCGAAAATCGATTTCGATTTTCGGGCCGATGCGTGCCGGGCGCCTTCATTATCAATCTATTTACTTTTGTTACGGAGGATTAACCGTACAATTCGTTACGCGGCATATGAGTCTTCTGGCTGGGTGGGACTGCCGATGCTTATGAAGCCAAGCTACCACAATCACCTTCTTGAGCGGATTCGCCGCCTGTTCGGTGCGACGCCGTGCCGAATGCAGGTCGCCGCCCTGCCCTGGCACCGCACCGCAACCGGCATCGAGGTCATGCTCATCACCAGCCGCGACACCGGACGCTGGGTGCTGCCCAAGGGCTGGCCGGAACCGTCCGAACGGCTGTGCGAGACCGCAGCGCGCGAGGCGAGCGAAGAAGCCGGCCTCAGCGGATCGGTCGACACCCACGAAGCCGGCCGCTATTTCTATCTCAAGGAGCTTTCCAACGGTGAGCAGGTCGCCTGCGAGGTGCTCGTCTATCCGCTCGAGGTGCGCAAGGTCGCCGAGAAGTGGAAGGAGCGGCGCCAGCGCACGCGCAAGTGGGTCTCGCCCAGTGAAGCCGCGCGCATGGTCAACGAACCCGATCTTTGCCGGCTGATCTCGTCCTTCGGTGCCGCGCACGGAAAATTCGCCGCCTGAAACGGGCTTGCGCCCGCGCAGTCCTGGGTTCGCGGCCCGCCCTGACCGCCCTTTCGCCGGCTTCGTTCACGCGGCCGGTTCTCCCCGTTATCCACACAAGTGACACACAAGATGTTGGGGTCACAAAAACTGCATAAACGACTTCTTGACGTTAACGGCCGAGTCGCTTTTTATGACTCAAGCGCGCTTGTTGAGCACGTGACCGGAAAGTTCTGAGGCCGGTCCTTTTCTCCAGATTTAGTGAGTTCCCGCTCGCATTTGCACCCCCACAGACGGGGTGGTTTCGCGCGCGGTTCCGGGGTGTCCAAGAGGTTTGCGGGTAAAAATTGGGGACTGGCGGAAATCTTCTGTTAACACTATATTTAGTGTTTGCAGGCAGCCTGAACGCTAGATAGTGTGAGTTGTCCCTCCATGAGGGAATCGCAATCAAAGTTTCAGTTCGACGGGCCCGGTGCGGGCCGCAGGCTTGAGGAAAGCAGTCTCCGCAAGGAGATTATCCAGCCAGGCGGCGGCTAGTCCGGGAAAAGGCAACCGGCTGTCCAGGCAGCCGGATCAACGGGCTTGCGTCTTTCGCATCAGCAACGGGAAATCTCCCGCGAAAGACGCTATATATAGACAAAAGGAAATCGACCGATGCGCATCGAGCGGCGTTTCACCAAGGATGGACAATCGGCCTATGCGGAGATCGAGTTCCGCAAGGCCCTATCCGAGATCAAGAACCCCGACGGTTCGGTGGTGTTCCGCCTCGACAACATCGACGTGCCGGCGCAGTTCAGCCAGGTCGCTGCCGACATCCTGGCGCAGAAATATTTCCGCAAGGCCGGGGTGCCCGCCCGCCTGAAGAAGGTCGAGGAGAACGACGTCCCCTCCTTCCTGTGGCGCTCCATCCCCGACGAAGCCGAACTGGAAAAGCTGCCCGAGAACGAACGCTATGGCTCCGAGACCGATGCCCGTCAGGTCTTTGACCGCCTCGCCGGCACCTGGACCTACTGGGGCTGGAAGGGTGGCTATTTCAAGTCCGAAGGCGACGCCCGCGCCTTCAAGGACGAACTGGCCTACATGCTCGCCACCCAACGCGTCGCGCCGAACTCGCCGCAGTGGTTCAACACCGGCCTGCACTGGGCCTATGGCATTGACGGTCCCGGCCAGGGCCACTTCTATGTCGACCCCTTCACCGGCAAGCTGACCAAGTCGAAGTCGTCCTACGAACATCCGCAGCCGCATGCCTGCTTCATCCAGGGCGTCCAGGACGACCTCGTCAACGAGGGCGGCATCATGGACCTGTGGGTGCGTGAGGCACGGCTGTTCAAATATGGCTCGGGCACCGGCTCCAACTTCTCGATGCTGCGCGGCGAAGGCGAAAAGCTGTCCGGTGGCGGCCGTTCGTCGGGCCTGATGAGCTTCCTCAAGATCGGCGATCGTGCCGCTGGCGCCATCAAGTCAGGCGGCACCACCCGCCGCGCCGCCAAGATGGTCGTCGTCGACGCCGACCACCCCGACATCGAGGCCTATATCGACTGGAAGGTGAAGGAAGAGCAGAAGGTCGCAGCACTCGTCACCGGCTCCAAGATCGTCAAGCAGCACCTCGCCAAGATCATGGCTGCCTGCGTCAACTGCGAAGGCCAGGATGACGATTGCTTCGATCCGGCGATCAACACCGCGCTCAAGCGCGAGATCAAGGCCGCCAAGAAGAACGCGGTGCCGGAAAACTACATCTACCGCGTCATCCAGTTCGCCAAGCAGGGCTACACCTCGATCGAGTTCAAGACCTACGACACCGACTGGGATTCGGAAGCCTACCTCACCGTTTCGGGCCAGAACTCCAACAACTCGGTCTCGCTCAAGGACGACTTCCTGCGCGCCGTGGAAACCGATGGCGACTGGCACCTGACCGCCCGCAAGGACGGCAAGGTGATGAAGACGCTCAAGGCGCGCGACCTGTGGGAAAAGATCGGCTACGCCGCCTGGGCTTCGGCCGATCCGGGCCTGCACTTCAACACCACGATGAACGACTGGCACACCAGCCCGGCTGCCGGCCCGATCCGCGGCTCCAATCCGTGCTCGGAATACATGTTCCTCGACGATACCGCCTGCAACCTGGCGTCGATCAACCTTTTGCCCTACCGCAACGCCGACGGCAGCATCGACATCGCCGCCTACGAGCACACCGTGCGGCTGTGGACCATGGTGCTCGAAATCTCGGTCATGATGGCGCAGTTCCCGTCCAAGGAAATCGCCAAGCTGTCCTACGAGTACCGTACGCTTGGTCTGGGTTATGCCAATATCGGCGGCCTGCTGATGACCTCGGGCATTCCGTATGACAGCGACGAAGGCCGCGCCATCGGCGCAGCTCTGACCGCGATCATGACCGGCATTGCCTATGCCACCTCGGCCGAGATGGCCTCCGAGCTCGGCGCCTTTGCCGATTACGACCGCAACGCCGACAACATGCTGCGTGTCATGCGCAACCACCGCCGCGCCGCCTATGGCGACAAGGACGGCTACGAGAAGCTGTCGGTCAATCCGGTGCCGCTGGTGGCAAGCGACGTCAAGCAGCAGGAGCTGGTCAGCCACGCCCGCGCTGCCTGGGACCTCGCCATCGAGCTGGGCGAAAAGCACGGCTACCGCAACGCCCAGGCAACCGTGATCGCGCCGACCGGCACGATCGGCCTGGTCATGGATTGCGACACGACAGGCATCGAACCTGACTTCGCACTGGTCAAGTTCAAGAAGCTCGCCGGCGGCGGCTACTTCAAGATCATCAATCGCGCAGTACCGGAAGCGCTGCGCACGCTCGGCTACACCGAGGCCCAGATCGCCGAGATCGAGGCTTATGCCGTCGGCCACGGCAATCTCAACCAGGCACCCGGCATCAACCCCGGCTCGTTGAAGGCCAAGGGCTTCACCGACGAGAAGATCGAAGCGCTGAATGCGGCGCTGAAGAGCGCCTTCGACATCAAGTTCGTGTTCAACCAGTGGACGCTGGGTGCCGACTGGGTGAAGGAGACTTTTGGCTTCACCGACGCGCAGCTCAACGATTTCTCGTTCGAAATCCTGCCGGCCATCGGCTTCTCCAGGAAGGACATCGAAGCCGCCAACATCCATGTCTGCGGTGCGATGACGCTCGAAGGCGCGCCCTTCCTCAAGGACGAGCACCTTGCCGTGTTCGACTGCGCCAATCCCTGCGGCAAGATCGGCAAGCGTTATCTCTCGGTCGACAGCCACATCCGCATGATGGCGGCAGCCCAGCCCTTCATCTCGGGCGCCATCTCCAAGACCATCAACATGCCCAACGAGGCGACGGTCGAGGACTGCAAGAGCGCCTACATGCTGTCATGGAAGCTGGCGCTGAAGGCCAACGCGCTCTACCGCGACGGCTCGAAGCTGTCGCAGCCGCTGAATGCCTCGCTGATCGCTGACGAGGACGAGGATGAAGACGAGGTCGTCGAGGCGCTGATCGCAGCACCTGCCGCCGCCAAGGCGGTACAGGTCACCGAAAAGATCGTCGAGCGCGTCATCGAGCGTCTCTACCGCGACCGCGAGAAGCTGCCGAACCGCCGCAAGGGCTACACCCAGAAGGCTGTCGTCGGCGGCCACAAGGTCTATCTGCGCACCGGCGAGTTCGACGACGGCCGCTTGGGCGAAATCTTCATCGACATGCACAAGGAAGGCGCTGCCTTCCGTGCGATGATGAACAACTTCGCCATCGCGATCTCGCTCGGCCTGCAGTACGGCGTGCCGCTCGACGAATATGTCGAAGCCTTCACCTTTACCAAGTTCGAGCCGGCCGGCATGGTCATCGGCAACGATGCCATCAAGAACGCCACCTCTATCCTCGACTACGTCTTCCGCGAGCTCGCCGTCAGCTACCTCGGCCGCCACGACCTCGCCCATGTCGACCAGTCGGACTTCGACAAGACCGCACTTGGCAAGGGCATCACCGAAGGCAAGGCCCTGCCCTTCTCCAAGGGCCTGACCCGCGGTGCCTCGCCGCTCAAGGTCGTCTCGGCCGGCGCCGGCAACGACCCCAAGGGTTCGGCCACCACCGCCCCGGCGCGCGCCACACCGGTGACCGCCTTCTCCGGTTCCAACGTGCTGTCGCTGTCGCCAAAGGCTGCGATCTCAGCTGAGGAATCGACCGCCTACAAGCGCGACTACGAGGAGCGCGCCAAGGAACTGGCCGAGGAAATCACCGTTGAGGAGACGGAGGAAACGGTGACGACGTCGCTGTTCACCGACGCCGCCGCCCAGGAAGCCTCCGACGCCAAGAAAGTCGCCGCCGACCGCCGCGCCAAGTCGATGCTGCAGGGCTACACCGGCAACTCCTGCTCCGAGTGCCAGAACTTCACCATGGTCCGAAACGGCACCTGCGAAAAGTGCGACACCTGCGGCGCGACATCAGGGTGCAGCTGAGGCTGGCCAGCAGTGGGCAGACACCCAAAGTTGTGTGCCTGAAAGCCAATGTTGTGTTCCTGGAGCGGCGAAACGGCCGCTCCTCGATGAGAAGTAAGGGAAGCTGCGAAGAGTGCGCAGCTTGAGGATGCCTGAGAGCTGCCTCTTGGGCGGCCACCCAAAGTTGAAAATGCCCTGACGCGTCACCGTATCTTGCTCAGCAACAAGATGGATGGCTCATCCGACACTCAAAGTTGGCTCGCCTAGATCGATAGGGAAAAAAGCCCGGACATATAGATGTCCGGGTTTTCGCTTTCTGGCTCTCTGTCCCTGGTTAAGGGCGTGAAGGCTCGCGGGCACTCGCGCCTCCACGGAACGGTACATGTGATTGCCTCCTGTGATCGGCATTCGCTCGCTTGGTCCAGCATGTCACATGCTGTCTGACGCATCTCCTCGCTTGTTTGTTCGCATGGATCCGCATTTCAACAAACCTGGATATCGAGCTTGTTCAGGGCTTGCATAAGCTGGAGCTTCGGCAGTTTGGTGAGATCTTTTGCGACCTCTTTCACCAGTGTGGAAACCAGAACTCCGGGTAGGTTCTGACGCAGTGTCCCGAGCATGCGTGGCTCGGCGACGATCGCAAGATGATCGAATTCATGGTCGGCGTAGCGCCGTCCCAATTCTTCAATGAGCGTAATCGCGAACTGCACCTCTTGCTCTTGGACTGGGTCAGACGCGTACTCCATCGCGGAGCGCCGTCTTCCCTTGGACGCAAAGCTGCGTCCGGGTCTGTCCGACATGATCTCGCGCAGTGTTTTGTGATTCACCTCGAAAACCAGATCGTCCAACAAGGCTGCGTCCTCGTTGTCGCCCTCCATTTGACGAATGATGCGAGCACGAGCACCATCCGCTACCAAAATCCACGTTTTCTTGCGTTTCATGGCGCATTCCTTTCGGAGTGGTTCTTGATGGTCGCAAGAGAATAAGTCGGTGCTCGCCACCTCGCTTTGACCGGGGTCAAGGCGCGCATGGAACAAAGTCCGTTTTCTGAAGGCGGGCGAAGCAACCGGGCGAGCGAACCTCCCTTCTGGCAGCGACATAAGACCTAGCAGGAGCAAATGCTGTGCGGCTGGCACGATACATATACAGCCTTGTTGCTATCGGTGCGGTGGCAGGAGCTGCCGCCTGGCATTTCTGGCGCCCCCCAAGCGTGTCGGTTGCGACGATGTCGCGCGGAGACGCGGCCGAAATCGTCTATGCAAGCGGTACAGTCGAACCACGGACCTGGGCGAAAGTGGCCCCGGTGGTTCGCGAACGTATCGTCGAACAATGCAACTGCGAAGGGTCCCGGGTCTCACAAGGCGACGTTCTGGCTCGTCTGGATGATAGCGAAGAGCGCGCGGCACTGGCCGAACTTGAGGCACGACGCTCGCTGGCCCAAGAGGATTTTCGGCGCTTGTCCGTACTTGCCGAACGGAACGCTGCCAGCCGACAAGCGCTCGATCGCTCCCAAAGCGAGCTTCTGCAAATTGAAGCCCTGGTCGCTGGGCGGAAAGCCCGGCTCGAGACTTATGTTCTGCGAGCGCCCAGTCCGGGGATCGTTCTCAGGCAAGATGGTGAAGTGGGCGAGGTCGCCGAGCTAGGTACGGTTTTGTTTTGGGTCGGGGAGCCAAAACCACTGCTCGTGGTCGCAGATGTCAACGAAGAGGACATTCCCCGCGTCGAAGTTGGTCAACGCGCCCTTCTTAGAGCCGATGCCTTTCCGAAGCAAAAACTCGAGGCTCAAGTCGACAGCATTACGCCAAAAGGCGATCCGGCGACGAAGACCTATCGCGTCCGCTTTCGGCTGCCCGATGAAACACCGCTGCGCATCGGGATGTCGACAGACATCAACATCGTCGTCCAAGTCTCGAAGAATGCCCTGCTCATTCCCTCTGCTGCGGTTGACCAGAACCATGTCTTCGTAGTCGAGGACGGCAGGTCACGACGGCGCGATATTCGTATCGGCATCCGCGGCACGGGCAGCACCGAGGTTCTGGCTGGCCTCGACGAAAAGGCCCTCGTCGTCACTCCCTATCCTGCCGACCTCGCCGACGGTAGCCGTGTGATCATCTCTGGCCCAGAGGAGTAGATCATGCCCCTCATTCTCGACATTGCGGTCACGCATATCGCCGGACGCGGGCGACAGACAGTTGTGGCCATCCTGGGTGTTGCTGTTGGCGTGGGCTTCTCAATTGCCATGGCCGCATTGATGCAGGGTGGGCAGGACGATTTCGTCAGGCAGCTCATCAATACCATGCCTCACGTTGCCATCACCGACGAAATGCGCACAGCCCCCCGGCAGCCTGCGGAGGACGTTTTTGCCACTGCCGCCATTTCCGGGCTGAGGCCACGTGATGATCGGCGTGGGATCATCAATCCGACGGCTGCAGCAGCCTGGCTCGACACCTGGGTTCCCGGTCGCTTCTCGACGAGCCTGAAGACGCAAGGTGTTATCCGCTATGCCAATCGAGAAGCTGGCGCCGCGGTCATCGGGATCGATCCGATGCGAGAATCCGCTGTTTCGCCGATCATCGAGGAGTTCGTTGAAGGCAGCTTCGCAGCGCTCGCGGCGGGCGGCAACAACGTGGTGATCGGAGACACCATGGCTTCTCGGCTAGGTGCCAGCTTTGGAGACACGATAACGGCCGTTTCCTCAGACGGGCTTACCCGCGCGTTCAGAATTGTGGGCCTGTTCCATACCGGGACAACGATTCGTGACGAAGGCGAGGCCTACGTTCTGCTGAAGAATGCTCAAATCTTGTCAGCGCGCCCGAACGCCATCAACGAGATACGAATTAAGCTCGACAATCCGGACAGCGCACCTGCGGTGGCGCACCGGGCTGAGACTGAGCTTGGCTACAAGGCTGTTGCTTGGCAGGAAGCGAACGAATCCATCCTCGAGGCCCTCGTTGTCCGCAACGTCATCATGTACACGGTGGTAGGTGCGATCATGCTGGTCGCCGGATTCGGCATTTACAACATCATCTCCACCATCACGCATGAGAAGGCGCGTGACATCGCCATCATGAAGTCGCTCGGCTTCCCCGAAGCCGACATGCGTCGCATGTTCCTGATGGAAGGCTTGGCAATCGGCGCTGCCGGCTGCGCGTTCGGTTGGCTCCTCGGCCTTGCAATGACCTACGCTCTATCGCAGGTTCGCTTCGAAATCGCCGCGACCGGTCAGGAAATGACCCGGCTGCCAATCACGTGGAGCATTCTGCACTATTTGAGCGCTTCAGCTTTTGCACTGGGCTCTGCAGCGGTCGCTGGATACTTGCCCGCCCGCCGTGCGGCCCGTCTCAATCCTGTCGACATAATCCGGGGCGCATCATGAGCCCGCTGATCGAGACCGAACGACTGACGCGTATTTTGCCGGAAACAGTTCCGGTAACGCTCGTCAAAGATGTCACGCTGAGCATCGGCGAAAAGGAATTCGTGGCCGTTACTGGACCGTCTGGGTCCGGTAAGTCTTCTCTGCTCTACTTGCTCGGGCTCCTTGACAGCCCCACCAGTGGCACACTGAAGATCGGTGGACGCGACACCGGACCCATGGACGAGAAGGAGCGCTCCCGTACACGGCTTTCGATGATGGGTTTCGTCTTCCAGTTCCATTTTCTCCTGCCAGAGTTCACCGCGCGAGAGAACGTGGAGATTCCAATGCGCAAGCTGCGCCGCCTCGAACGAAGCCAGATACGCGAGCGGGCCAGCGAGTTGCTCATATCCCTGGGGCTTGCCGAGCATCTCGACAAACGGCCTGACCAACTGTCGGGCGGCCAGCGACAACGGGTCGCCGTGGCGCGATCGCTCGCAAACGACCCGCCGATCATCCTTGCCGATGAACCGACGGGAAGCCTGGATAGCAAAAGCTCCGAGCAAGTTTTCGAGATACTCCAGCACCTCGTACGTGAACGCGGCAAGTCCATCGTGGCGGTTACGCACGACCTCGAAATGGCAGCCCGCATGGATCGCCGCATCCATCTTGTCGACGGCAAGATCGCTGAAGTGGTCCCAGGCTAGCTTGGCTTATAGTGGCGATGCGCCCGCCCCGGGACGATTGCCTCCAAGGACACGACAATGAAGAACAAGGCATTTCTCCATCGTTTTGGTTTTGCCATTCAGGGACTGCAAGACGGCTGGCGACGTGAGCGCAGTTTCCGCACTCAAGCGCTGATTGGCCTGATCGTTGTCCTAGGCGCTGCCCTGCTCGGCATTTCTGGTATCTGGCTGGCCGTCATTGGGCTGGCGATTGCCGTTGTGCTGGCCGCGGAACTGTTCAACTCGGCTCTTGAGGCCCTCGTCGATCATCTGCATCCGGAAGTACATCCGGAGATTCGCGTTGTTAAGGACATGGCGGCTGCCGGCGTGTTGCTCGTCTGCCTTGGCGCGCTGACGGTCGGTTTGCTGTTCTTGGCGGCACACAGCTAAGCCATCCAGGCGTGGCCAATAGCAGGCGGTCACACAGTCTCCCCTCGACAATCGGAAGAGTGCACTCCAACTCGACATACAATTGACATGGCTCAACGCATGCTGAGTCACATTGACTACGCTCCCGAAGACATTTCCATCTTGGGAAGGAACGCGGAATGCAGAGCGCCAAGAAGTCACTCGCCGAAATCGACGACGCATTCGTCGATTCCGAAGAACTCCATCTGCTTCATCGGTATTGGCAGGCGGCGAACTATCTGTCGGTTGGGCAGATTTATCTGCTGGACAACCCTCTGCTGCGGGAACCGCTGAAGCCCGAGCACATCAAGCCACGCCTGCTTGGCCACTGGGGCACCACACCCGGACTCAACTTCATCTACGCACATCTGAACCGCCTCATCAGGAACCGCGACCTCGACATGATCTATGTCTGCGGGCCAGGCCATGGCGGACCGGGAATGGTGGCCAATACATATCTCGAGGGCAGCTATTCCGAGATTTACCCCGAGATCGGCCGCGACACCGACGGCATGCGCGCGCTCTTCCGGCAGTTTTCCTTCCCCGGCGGCATCCCCAGCCACGCTGCGCCTGAAACTCCCGGCTCCATCCACGAAGGCGGAGAACTGGGCTATGCACTGGTTCACGCGTATGGGGCTGCCTTCGACAATCGCGATCTCGTCGTAGCCTGCGTGATAGGCGACGGCGAAGCTGAGACTGGCACGCTTGCAGCCTCATGGCACTCGAACAAGTTCTTGAGCCCTGTCCATGACGGCGCCGTCCTGCCGATCCTGCACCTCAATGGCTACAAGATCGCCAATCCGACGGTGCTTGCCCGCATCGACAAGTCCGAGCTGCATGACCTTCTGACAGGTTACGGGCACGAACCCATCTTCGTCGAGGGTGAAGACCCTGTCGAAATGCATGGCAAGATGGCCATGGCGCTCGACACTGCATGTGATCGCATCGAGGCGATCCAGACGGCAGCAAGGCGGGAGGGTCGCGCCGAACGCCCCCGCTGGCCGATGATCGTATTGCGCAGTCCCAAGGGCTGGACTGGTCCCAAAGAGATAGACGGCAAGAAGACCGAAGGGTTCTGGCGGTCTCATCAGGTCCCGATCACTGATCCACGCCAAAACGAGGAGCATCTTCACATCCTGGAACAATGGATGCGGAGCTATGACCCTGACAATCTATTCGACGATCAGGGAAGGCTGCGCGCGGAGCTGGCGGCATTGGCTCCTAAGGGGATCAGAAGGATGGGAGCCAACCCTCACGCCAACGGCGGTGGCCTCAAGCGCGACCTTGTCATGCCCGACTTCAGGTCGTTTGCGATCGATGTGCCATCACCCGGTTCCGTCAACGGGGAGGCGACGCGGACAATGGGACGGATGCTCAAGGAAATCGTCGAGCTGAACGCCGAGGCTCGGAACTTCCGCATCATGGGACCCGACGAGACTGCTTCCAATCGGCTTGATCCAGTGTTCGCATCCACCGACCGGGTGTGGATGGCCGACATCGAGCCTTATGACGAGCACCTTGCCCGCGATGGGCGTGTCATGGAGGTTTTGAGCGAAAATCTCTGCCAGGGCTGGCTGGAAGGCTATCTACTGACGGGGCGGCATGGACTGTTCTCTTGCTACGAAGCCTTCATTCACATTGTTGACTCGATGTTCAACCAGCATGCCAAATGGCTAAAGGTTTCACGAGAATTGCCTTGGCGGCAACCGATCGCTTCGCTCAACTATCTTCTGACCTCGCACGTCTGGCGGCAGGATCACAACGGCTTCAGCCATCAGGATCCGGGCTTCGTCGACCTCGTGGCCAACAAGAAGTCAGACATAGTCCGCATCTATTTGCCTCCCGATGCCAACACCCTGCTTTGGGTGACTGACCATTGCCTGCGCACTTTTAACCGGATCAATGTGATCGTGGCTGGAAAGCAGCCCCAGCAACAATGGCTGAACATGGCCGACGCGATCGCCCACTGCCAAGCTGGAGCAGGCATCTGGCATTGGGCCGGCTCCGAAGACGACAGCGGCCCCGATGTTGTGATGGCCTGCGCCGGCGATGTACCCACGCTGGAGACACTTGCCGCAGTGGGCCTGCTGCGAGAAGCCCTGCCAGACCTGAAGATTCGTGTCGTCAACGTCGTGGATCTCATGACGTTACAGTCGATCAGTCAGCATCCCCACGGCCTCACAGATACAGCTTTTGACGCATTGTTCACTGCGGACCGACCGGTCGTCTTCGCCTATCACGGCTACCCTTATCTGATCCATCGGTTGACCTATCGCCGCAACAACCACGAGAACATCCACGTTCGCGGCTTCCAGGAAGAAGGTACCACCACTACGCCTTTCGACATGACCGTGCTCAACAAGATGGACCGCTATCATCTCGCCATCGAGGCGATCGACCGCGTGCGCAACCTTGGGCCCAAGGCTGCAGAAGCGCGAGCCTATTTCGAGAACTGTCTCTCACAACACTGGCAGTACGTCAGAGATCATGGAGAAGACATGCCCGAGGTGCGCAACTGGTCATGGCGGAGCTGAGAAAGGAAGAACCACATGGCTCTCCTGGCACTGAACGCAGGATCTTCCAGCTTGAAATTCGGGCTGTTCACGCAGTCGCCTGCTGGCCCGGACCAGTTGTTACGCGGCGTGTTCGATGGCATTGGCGGATCTCCCCGTTTTTCGGCAAAGCACTCGTCGGGCCAAGTTCTCGTCGACGGCCGACCTGTTGCCGCGAGATCAACGGCATCGTTGCTGGAGGGACTTATCGAGTTTCTCCAACCGTTCTTAGACGGCCGGCCGCTGGAGTTGGTCGGCCACCGCATAGTTCATGGCGGAAGCCGCTTTGTGACACCAATTCGCCTGTCGACGGACGTTATCGCCGCGCTTGACGAACTCACCCCCATCGCCCCGTTGCACCAGCCCGCGAGCCTCGCCCCCGTCAGGGCGTTGGCTGATCTACAGCCGGGCCTCGTGCAGATTGGCTGTTTCGACACGGCTTTTCATTCCTCGATGCGGCCGCCCGCCACCCGATATGCGCTTCCCCGTCAGTTAGAAAGCGATGGCGTGCGTCGCTACGGCTTTCACGGCTTGTCCTATGAATATGTTTCCCACCATCTGGGCGAGATCTCACCTCGGCTTTTGCAGAAGAGGACTATTGTTGCCCATCTGGGCAGCGGCTGCAGTCTTTGCGCCATGGTCGACGGGAAGAGCCAGGACACGACCATGGGTTTCACCGCACTGGATGGGGTGATGATGGCCACACGCTGTGGTTCGATTGATCCCGGCATCCTGCTCTATCTGCAAAAAGCGCAAGGGCTGGGGGTCACCGAGGTCGAGGACCTGCTGTATCGTCGATCGGGCCTACTCGGCGTGTCGGGCATATCGGGCGACATGCGCGCCCTGCTTTCCAGCAGCGATCCACGGGCGACCGAGGCCATCGACTTGTTCGTGTTCAGCATTTCACGGGCCATTGCGGCTCTTGCCAGTTCGATCGAAGGCATCGAGCATCTGGTTTTCACTGGAGGGGTCGGCGAACACGCAACAGAAATACGGCAGGCGATTTGCCGGCGACTCCAGTGGTTGGGGGTCAAACTCGATCCATCGCGCGACGGCGACGTGATCAGCCATCCCGACAGCAAGGTGGAGGTTCGTGTGATAGCCACGAACGAGGAACTGTCCATTGCCAGACAGATGTCCAAGTTTCAGTCCTGACAAGTCGGCACCCGGCGCGACCCAACTGATCCCACGCTGTTGACCCAAGTCAAAGCGTTGCCGTTGATGCGTTTCTAGGATTGAAGCGAACCGCTGCTGCGGCTCCGGGACATTCGGGCGGGGACAGCCAATGAAGTATCGCGAAGTGCAGGAACGCCTGCGTGCGGTGGGCGTAGCAATCAGCAAGCGAGGCGGCGTCATCCGGGTCAATTATTTCGGTGGCTTCGAAGGAAGCGCGAAATACACAACTGACCTGCAAGAGGCGCTGGCCCTCGGACTTGCGATGGCCAGGCCGGAACATCTGCCCAAGATTTGGCTGTCAGTTCGACCAAACAACTAGTCCCGCAGCCGAGCGTTCCAGACCGTCTCGCTCGATGCCTCACGATCGTTCGGTTGTCAGGGCTCGGCGCAACCGACGAATGACAGCAGACCGTTTGGGGGCCACCGGTAATCCGACAGGCTCCGGCCGGCGAGGATAACCTCGCCAAGAGCCTAATGCGACTGCAACGAAGCCGAGCCAATCCGCCTTTGATATAGAATCTTCAGGCCAAGCAAACCGGCAACTACCGCAAACACAAGGAACCACGTCAAATCGCCGAGGATGTCGGCAACAGCCAGAATGCTGCGACTGAAAAGTATTCCCAACCCAACAAATTGGAACACCCAGACAGCTTCGCCGAAGACACCCCAGACGGTAAAGCGTGACCAAGGATAGGCCATCATACCGGCAACAATGTTGACTCCCGGACCGAGCGGGCTAAGCAGCCACCTGGTAAGGAAGACACTGATTGCACCCCATCGGACAGTTGCTGTCCGCGCATGGCTAAGGGTGTCGGCCATATGCAGCCTCTCGGCTAGCCTTTCGGCCAGCCCCTCGCTTCCCAGGCGGCCAATCAGGTAGCCCACCTGATCACCCAACACAGCGCCGGCAATCCCCCACGCGAAGATGGAGACCAAATCCAACTGGTCGCGCGCCACCAGCGAACCGGCCACGAGCAGGGCGAGCGACGAAGGAAGCGGTACGCCGAGGCTACCGAGAGCAAGGATGGCGAACAACGCAAAGGCACCATAGTCCGCGAGAAAAGCCATCGCCGCATCGCTCATGGGCCTAGCTGCCGCTCATTCTATCGGACAGACCGCCGTTCGATTGCTGCCGGCTCCTGCCTATGCTCGCCTCGATGGTGGATTTGAGCGCCTCAAACGAAACGCCCTTGGCCGATGCTATGTCGCCAAGGGTCCGCCTGTCCGAAACACCTGTCGGAAGATCAAGCGCACTGAACAGCGCTTTCGGCTCCAGATTGTAGGAGTGGGCCACATAGCCCACTGTCATCCATGGTTCGATCGGCTCGTCGCGGTGCGATGACCAATAGACCGCATGGACGGTCAGGCGAATCGCGAAGAACCCACTGGCAACAAGTGCGGTGACGAACGCAGCCAGCAGGATCAGATTTGCCAGGCGGCCCGGTATCTTGTTCGAGCGGATGCGCATTACCCTCCCCGACCTTGCATGTCTGTTGGAGTTCTTTCAGCGGGACTTGCCAGGGTCATTTGTTCATTTCTCATCTACGTCCTCAGCACCCTGTAGATCGCCGGGATGACGAGCACCGTGAGCAATGTCGACGAAGCAAGACCGAACAGCAGAGAGATGGCGAGCCCTTGGAAGATCGGATCCGACAGAATTACCGCCGCGCCAATCATGGCTGCGAGCGCGGTGAGTAGGATCGGTTTGAAACGAATTGAACCAGCTTCAATCAGTATCTCGGTCAGAGGCAGTTCGCCGGTGTTGGCATGACGGATAAAATCGACAAGCAAGATTGAGTTACGCACGATGATGCCGGCGAGCGCGATGAACCCGATCATAGAGGGCGCCGAGAACGGCGCGGAAAGCAGCCAATGGCCACCCAGTATGCCGATGAAGGTCAGCGGTATCGGTGTCAGGATCACAAGCGGCAGCTTGAAGGAGCCGAACTGCGCAACGACCAAAATGTATATGGCAAGCAGCGCGACCACAAATGCTGCGCCCATGTCGCGGAAGGTCACCCAGGTAACCTCCCATTCGCCATCCCAAAGGAGCGTCGAGGAACCCTCATCCTGCGGTTGGCCATGCAGCGAGATGACGGGCTTCGGAAGCCCCGTCCAGTCCTGCACATCGATGGCCTCCCGCACCGCAAGCATGCCGTAAAGGGGGGCTTCGAAAGTTCCAGCGAGTTCAGCCGTTACCATTTCGGCAGCGCGGCCATTGTGCCTGAATACCGGAAACGACGCACGTTCTTCTGCAACCCGCACAACGTCGCCGAGTTCGACAACGCCGCGATCACCAGGCAGTACGTTGGCTGGAAGCGGCGTCGCCAAGAACTGCTCGTCGACAACCCTATCGCCCTTCGGCCGTTCGATGCGGATGGGGATTGGTTGCCGGCCGCCTCCGCGATGGGAATAGCCGACCGTCGTGCCGCCGTTGAGGATCGCGATCGTGTCGAAGACGTCGCTCTCTTCGACATGGAAGAACTCTGCGTCGTCGGTTGAAATCCGCATACGCAGGCGACGCGCGGGCTGCCCATAGGAATTGTCGATGTCGACGATGAATGGAACCGACCGAAAGGCCATCTCGACCTTCTCCGCGACTTTTCGCCGGGTCTCGCCATCGGGTCCGTAGACTTCTGCCAGAAGCGTTGCCATGACGGGTGGCCCAGGCGGCGGTTCGACGACCTTTAGGCTGGTGCCCGACGGCATGGACACGGCCTTGATGCGCTCTCGAATCTCGAGCGCGATCTGATGGCTGGAGCGGATGCGCTCCGCTTTGGGCAGAAGGTTTATGGCGACATCGCCCTGTTGCGGCTCCGTCCGATAGAAGGAATGGCGAACCAGGCCGTTGAAATTGAAAGGTGCCGCAGCCCCGGCATGCGTCTGGACCGACATCACCTCCTCCAGGGCCAGAACTATGCGCGCGACCTCCTGCGCAACCCCGTCGGTTGCTTCGACGGAGGAGCCCTCGGGCAGGTCGATCGTGACCGATAGCTCTGACTTATTGTCGAAGGGAAGCAGCTTGACGGTCACATCCCTGGTGTAGAACAACGCAAGGGAACCGAGGGTAAGAATGCCGACTGCAAGCAGAAACGACCAGCTTGCGATTTTCGACGACAGGATCGGACGCGCCACGGCGGCATAGGTGCGGCCAAGCAGCCCGCCATGCCCCTGGTGGTGACTGATCGGGGTTGCCCTACCGGCGATCCTGAGCATCAACCAAGGTGTTACCGTGACAGCGACGAAGAACGAAAAGATCATCGCTGCCGACGCATTTGCAGGAATCGGGCTCATATAGGGTCCCATCATCCCCGACACGAAAAGCATCGGCAGAAGCGCAGCGACGACGGTAAGTGTCGCGACGATGGTCGGATTGCCGACCTCCGCAACCGCCTCAATTGCAGCATCCTTGCGTTCGCGGCCGTCGCCCATGCCCCAGTGGCGCGCGATGTTTTCGATGACGACGATTGCGTCGTCGACGAGAATGCCGATCGAGAAGATGAGGGCAAAAAGCGATATGCGGTTGAGCGTATAGCCCATCCACCACGAAGCGAAGAGGGTAAGCAGGATCGTTACGGGAATAACGACAGCGACGACTACGGCTTCACGCCACCCGATGGCCAGCCAGACAAGAAGGATGATCGAGACCGTGGCGAGCCCGAGATGATAAAGCAGCTCGTTCGCCTTTTCGTTGGCGGTCTCGCCATAATTGCGTGTGACTTCGACCGACACCTCGCCCGAAATGAGACTTCCTTTGAGCATTTCGACCCGGTGCAGGATCGATTCCGCAACTGTCACCGCATTCGAACCCGCACGTTTGGCAATGGCCAACGTGACCGAAGGAACGCGCGAAACTCCATTTTTCGATCGTAGGACCGTCGATACCAGAATTTCCCCCGTGTCGGTTGCGAAGGCAACGTCGGCCACGTCACGGACATAGACTGGACGGTTATCACGCGTCGTCACCAACAGATTGCCGATCTGGTTTGGTGAACTCAGCGTCTCGCCGGCAATGACGGCGATCTGCTCACCATCATCCCTGGCCCCTCCAGCAGGAATGGCCTTGTTGGCTCCGGAAACCTTCGCGGCAAGCTGCTGCAGCGTGACGCCGTAGAGGGCGAGCTTTTCGGGACGCGGCGCCACCCGTATGATCTCTGCCGTTTCGCCGACGAGATAAGTCAGGCCGACATCGTCGATCTTGGCAATCTCGGTGCGCAATTCGCGTGCGATGCGCGTCAAATCGTTCGCTGTTATGCGATCGGCCATGAGTGGGTTGGACGAAAGCGTCAGCGTGACGATCGCAACATCGTCAATGCCGCGGCCGACGATGCGCGGTTCGGGGACGCCGAACGGAATGCGGTCCAAGTTCGCGCGGACCTTGTCATGGACACGCAACACCGCGGCGTCGGATGAAGTTCCGACGATGAAGCGTGCGGTTACCATCACTTGATCGTCGTCAGTTTGCGAATAGACGTGCTCCACGCCATCTATTCCTTTGACGATCATTTCCAACGGTTCGGTGATCAGCTTGACGGCATCATCGGCCTTCAGGCCGTCAGCGCGCACAAGGATATCAACCATCGGAACCGAAATCTGCGGCTCTTCCTCACGTGGCAATGTCAACAGAGCTATGAGTCCGAACGCGAAGGCAGCGACCAGCAACAGCGGCGTCAGTGGCGAGGCGATGAAAGCTCGCGTCAAGCCCCCCGCAATACCAAAACTAGTCGGGAGCTTCATGGCGTGACCACGACATCGCCGACGGCGAGTCCAGTCAGGACCTCGACATAGTCCCCGTCAGAACGTGCGATCCGCTCGCCCAGCACAAGCGCCCGATCAATCTCGACGCCACCAACCATGACACGGACAAAATCGATGCCCGACCGGGCTTCAACGGATGCGACCGGTACGAGCAGCGCTGAGCGCTCGCCAACCGGAACCTCGACGAGCACACGGGCGCCGATAAAAGCCGTTTCCAGCTTTTCGACCTCGACGTCGGCGAGAACGCGGCCATTCTCGATCTGCGGGTAAATTTTTGCGAGACGGCCGGTCGAGTCCGCGCCGTTCGCACTAATACGGATCGAGGCCCCCTCTTTCAGCAGCGGAGCATGGCGTTCAGGCATCGCCAGGCGCAGGAAAACGCCGCCACCGCCTATCGTGGCCACCACTTCGCCGGCCATGATGACGGCGCCCCGCGTCACCGGCACGGTGAGCACGCGGCCAGCGCCGGGCGCGAATACTTCTCCCTCAGCGCCTTGCTGAACGATGACCGATCGTTGCGCCTCGCTCGCAGCCAGTTGGTTTTGTGTAACATCCGCATCGGTCCGAAGCTGGTCGAGACGCTGCGCGGTCATCACGCCCCTATCGACCAGGGTCTGGCCGCGGGCCAACTCGGATCTTGCCGTGACAAGTTGCGCCTCAAGCGCGCGAATTTGCGCGTCGATCGCGGCGATCTGAAAAGCGATCTTGTCATCGCGAACGGTAGCGATCTTCTGCCCGGCCTTGATATTATCGCCCTCGCTCACATTGAGCTCGACGATTACCCCACCAATGCGGGCACGCGCAGGAATCGTGTCGCGTGCCTCGACCCGGCCATAGACCGCCTTCCACTCGATCACCGGGGTGGGAGCGAGCGTCACGGTTCCAGCCAATGCCGGGCCACACGCGAGCAGCCCGGCGAACAGTGGCAAGGATCGCATTTCGGCAAACCTTAAAAGGCGCGGCCCGGCTTGACGCCGAGCATCTTGAAGACGGCCGCTGCCGGGCAGAATCCAGTGAACGCGGATTGCACCAGATTCAGGCCAACAAAGACCGTGAGCCAAACGAACAAGGGCGAAACCCAAATCGTCAGCACCACCGAAAGCAGCACCATGATGCCGGCAAATGCGAGAACGGAACGGTCAAGCGTCATTGGTAACCTCCATCTGTCTGGAAAAGGCCTGCATAACTCTTGGATACGGAGCCGGAACGTGCCGCCGCATGTCCTGCTCGGCAAAGCATCGAGCACTTAGACATGCGGCGTAGCCGCGCCGTCATCGATCTTGATTTCCTTCAGCTTGTCGACGCCCATCACCTGCAAGGCGAGACGCTCGTAAAACGGCTCGGCCTTGCCTGTCCGGACCTTGTGCAGGAAATACCTCTCGAAGCCGACCTTCGCTGTGTGAACCCATTTGCCGGAGGACGACCAATTGACATTGCGCGGCGGGATTTGCGGCTGGGCGACGAAAGCAACGCCGGAATCGCCCAGGTCGGCCAAGCAAACCGCGTTCCATGTTGCTTGAGCATCCGGCTCGGCGCCCGTAACCAAGCGGCCAATGTTCCGGGCTGCAGCAGTCACCATGGATTCGATCATGAAGCCCGTTTTTGGAACGCCGGTCGGGACCGGCGTCTTTCCGAGAGGCGCGATGGCGACGCACACGCCGATTGCGAAAATATCCGGGTAGGAGGTGCTGCGCTGATGTTCGTCGACGACAATGAAGCCGCGAGCATTGGTTAGGCCTTCGATGCCAAATACGGCCGCAACACCGCGAAACGCCGGAAGCATCATTGAAAAGACTTGCGGAAGTTCGTACGCCTTCTTCAAGGACCCGTCGTCGGCGATTTCCGAGACGAACATCTTACCCGGCTCGACGCGGTCAACCTTGGCATTGCAGATCCACTTGATGTGATGCTGACGCAACTCGCTTTCGAGAAGTCCCTTGGTGTCGCCGACACCGTCCAGGCCAAGGTGACCAATATACGGCTCCGAGGTGACGAAAGTCATCGGCACCCGATCGCGAACCTTGGCCTTGCGCAGCGCCTTTTCGAGGATGAATGCAAATTCGTAGGCAGGACCGAAGCACGAAGCGCCCTGCACAGCGCCGATGACCACTGGGCCTGGATTGTCGACCAACGCATCGAACGCCTTCTTTGTCTTGAGGGCATGGTCGATGTGACAGATGGACTGCGAGTTGTGGTCAGGTCCGAGCCCGTCGATCTCATCGAAAGCCAGTTCGGGACCCGTAGCAATCACCAGATAGTCGTAGGCAACAGAAGATCCGTCGTTGAGTTCGATGCGACGCTCTGCCGGTTTCAGCCGCTTGGCGCCTTGTGGATGCAGCGCGATGTCGTGGCGTGCAAACACCGGCGCAAGGTCGACTTCGATCGATTCCCTATCGCGCCAACCGACCGCAACCCAAGGGTTGGAAGGCACGAACGAATAGCGGTCTCCATTGGAAACAACCGAAACCTTGTGTTCTTTCCCAAGACCTTTGCGAAGCCCATAGGCCATGATCGTGCCGCCAAGCCCGGCACCGAGAACGACAACATGCGCCATGCATTCCTCCCGCTGTGATGCCCTCGCGCACGCTACAAACCGTTGTTTCAGCGCCGCCGAACGCTTGTGATATACGGCCTCCTCACCAGTTCGGCCTTGATCTTTGTCAAGCGACCAACTGATACCGCCACAAGTGCCCCTGCCAGCAGTGAACGCCGTCTTGCCAGTCGACGCATCCTGGGAAACGCAATGAGTGAGCGTGTCTTACGGACACGGGACCGCACCTGTTTCGACGCACACAAGCGCAGCAAAGACATCCCGGTTGATGGGCTAAGCACTGGAAGTTCGGGGCTGACGGGACAGATCAACCGCTCGTCGGCGCTGGTCTTGCGACTGGCTGCGCCACACTCGACGCAGGGAATTCCACGATGAAACAGGCCCCACCCTCCGGCACCCTTTCATAGCGTACGGACCCTCGGTGGTGAGTAGCGATCTGGCGGACCAAGGATAGTCCAAGCCCCCAACCGCCCTTGCTCTCGCTTCGTCCCGTCGGACGGTAGAACGGTTCGAAGACCCGTGTGCCCTCGCCGTCTGCAATGCCCTCGCCATGGTCTTTGACGCACAGGCGCACGATTGCCCCATCGGTCTCGACCTCGGCGATCACCGGCGGAGCCCCATGGCACAACGCATTCTGCATCAAATTGCGAACCAGGCGCCTCAACAACCGCACATCGCCCGAGATCATGGCGGTCGAGCCGGTGACCGCAACGTCGTTGCGCGCACCTTCTTCGGCTGCAAGTGCAAGCATGTCGACGGCTTCCACATGGTCCAGTTTTTGGACATGGTCGAGCCGGCTGGCCAACAGGATTTCCTCGACCAGGCTGTCGAGTTCCGAGAGGCTTTGCACGATCTCTCGCTTCGTTGCCTGATCGGCCGAACGCTCGTAGAGATCTATGGCCATGCGAAGCCTTGCCAACGGCGAACGCAGTTCATGGCTGGCATTGGCGAGCAGGGATCGGTGCGCGTCGACCAGACGTTCGATGCGATCGGCCGCAATGTTGAAACTCCGCGCGACTACTGCGACTTCATCGCTGCCACTCGCCGCAACCCGGGTTCCAAGCTCGCCTGCCCCCCAAATTTCCACGCCGCGGCGCAGACGCTCCAACCGCCGCGTCAGATGACGAACCACAGGATAGGCTGCAAGGCCGATGACACCGGCGATGACTGCCAGATAGCCAAGGGGATTTCGTCCACCCGGACCCAGGGGCATGCGGGCCTGTATGACCCGTCCATCCGCCAGTCGAATTGCAAACGGCCGTTTGCCATCGTGCGACTGACGCGAGCCGGGCGCGTCGAATTTGAACGGTTCTCCAGCACTGGCAATCAATTGGTCATGCGGGTTGTATAGCGCCAAGTCGGCTGCGAAGGCGTCCGCAAGCCGGTCAAGCGTGATCTTGAGCATAGCCGGATCGTCGGTCACTGGTAACATTGTGGCGATGAATTTGTCACGCCGGCCGCCCCATCCCCGGTCCAGCTCGTCCAGCCCCAGCCGGACAAAGAACGCACTCGTGAATGCGACTACGGCCAAGCTGGCCAGCAGCGTGAGGTAGACCTTGAGGAAGAGGCTGTTGCGCACCACAGTTTCGCCCCGACTTATTTCTGATCGTCCTGAAAGCGAGCGAAAACATAGCCGGCGCCGCGCACGGTTACGATGCGACGCGGGTGTTTGGGACTATCCTCGATTGCCGCCCTGATCCGAGAAATATGCACATCGATCGACCGATCGAACGCTTCGAGTTCCTCGCCTTTGACAAGGTCCATCAGTTGCTCGCGCGACAGCACACGTCCGGCATTCTCCGCCAATGCAACGAGAAGGTCGAATTGATAGCTGGTCATCGGACAATCGCGGCCATCGATACGGACTGAACGAGAACCGGGATCTATCTCGAGCCGCCCGGACCGAAGGATGCGTGATGCGGTCAGATCGCCGCCACGGCGCCGCCGCAGTATAGCCTTGAGACGCGCCAGCAGTTCGCGCGGATTAAACGGCTTTGGCAAGTAGTCGTCTGCGCCCAACTCCAGCCCGATAATCCGGTCCGTCTCATCCCCTTTCGCCGTGAGCATAAGAATGGCCACGTCAGATACGGCGCGCATGCGGCGGCAGGCCTCGAAGCCGTCCAGGTCGGGCAGCATGACGTCGAGAATTACCGCGTCTGGCGAACGCCGTTGCACATCAGCGAGGCCGGCATGCCCGGTTGCCGCAGTGTGGACGATGTAGCCATTTCCCGAGAGATAGTCCGCGATCATGGCGGACAGGCGTGTGTCGTCATCGATGATCAGCACCTGTTCCGCCATGGCCGGGACTCTCCGGATTTCAACCTTGCAGTTGAAATCCTACCACCGGCCGTGGCCTCCGCGCGCGTTGAAACGCTCCAGAATCTTTGCCCTTTGTTCTGGCGTCAGGATTTCTGCCGCATCGACAAGAGTGGCCGTCATTTTCCGCGAGGCGGCATCGATCGCGGCAACGCGCTCACTGCGCAACTTTTCGATCGCAGATCGGTCGATAGTCGGCGCGCCCAGAATGTCGGCTGCGGCGTTGCGCGTGTCCCTGAAGTCGTCGAGCATCGGAGCGATCTCATCTCGGGCAGAACCGAAGAGCTCCTTCAGCTTCTTCGACTGTTCCGGTGTGGCATCGATATCTTCCATCATATGCTCCATCCGGCGCTCCGAGAAGCCACCGCGGCCCATAGAAGCATCCATCATCTGGTGTCCCTTGCCAAAATGCAGCATTCCGTGCCCATCTCCGAACTCGCCACTGTTGGCCACAGCAAGTCCAATGCCAGCGACTGCTGCGGCAGCAAGGCCGCCGATAACGATGCGCCGTCCCCAGCCACGCGACCCAGTTGCGGTGTTCGGAGCCGATGAGGCCTGCATATCCTGCTTGTCGTTGTCCATGATCGCTTCCTTGGTTAGGCGGCACTTGCAGCCGCGATAACGCCAGACTGGAGGACCAACGTTTCTCGAGTGACGGGGAAGTGTAAAGAAATGTGAAGGTGCCTCCCTGTCGTCTGGGGTTCCAACGACGCTCTTTGACCTGACTCATGGCGGGGAGCGACCTCTTCCTTAGCGATTGCCAAGTTTCTGACGACCGGGGAAAAAAATGCGCATGGGAAAGCTAGACGACAACGATCGGGCGCACGCCATGGGGAAATTGGGCTGCTCCACCGCTACTTGCAGGCAGCGAATTATCTTTCGGTCGGCAGAAATCCTTTGCCGCGCGAGCCGCTAGAGCCTTAGCATGTCAAGCCATTAGGCTACTCAGTCACTTGGGCACGACACCCGGCCTCAACCTCATCTATGCCCATCTATATAGCTTATCCGGATGCGCGACCTGAACATAATCTATCTGCGGCCCCGGTCACGGTGGGTCAGGCATGGTCGCCAATACGTCGAGGGCAGCTATATACCGAGATCTGTTTCCAGAGATCAGAAGTGCTCTCGACGGCGTGCGCAAGCTGGAGTTGGCGCAGTTCGACATCAAGCGCGGCTTGACGACTGACCTTGCACATCAAGTCGCCGGCCAGTTTGATGGCGAACCGATTCAGGCAGCCCTCACGTCAGCAGCTACATTGCGGTCGGAGCTGCGATGCCGCTAGCGATGATGGTGCTTGTGGCGCCCGCTGCTTCTGGTCTGGGCCGTGTCTGCTGCTTCACTGCTGTTCCTTTGCGTTGCTGGGCGCAATCGGCGCTAAGGCAGGCGGAGCCAACGTCATGAAGGCAATGTTGCGGGTTTCTTTCTGGGGCGACTTTGCGATGGCGTTGACTGCTGGCATTGGCGCGCTGAGCGGTACGGCAGTCTGAGTGAATGGCCAAATCCGGGCGAGCCCGATACCCGACACCCCTCTCCTATAGTTCGTCCAGAGCGCACCGAGCCGACGAACTGAGAGGCTTCGACGCCTGGCTTCTCCCCGACGTCGCCGCAACTTCGATCGTCGTCAGAATGCCGAAGCCCCTTGGCAGCAAAGGCGGCAGTCACATGCTCAATCGCTCTTTCCATCGGCAACGCTAAACGGCTTGCCGAAAGTGAAGCTCAATGAGCTTTCCCCCTCAGTCAGAAGGCACCGCAATCGCCGCCAATCAGTTCATCGGCAACCGCTTTCTGCTCATCTTTCAGCGCAGAATAGAGCCCCTCCGTCGCGGGCTTCATGGCTTTCATTGACTCCAGCATGGCTTCCATGCCGGAGATTCTTGCATCCATGCGCTCCGGCGCAGTCCCCGTTTCCATGGTCTTCGCTATGCCCTCATGCATGCCCTGCATGAGTTCGACGCGCTCCGTCACCGCAGTCGCATAGGCGTCCCATGCCGGCTGCTGATCTGAGGTGATGTTCAGTTCACCCCTGAGGTAAGCTAGGCGCCCTTCGACCATGGCGCCCATCTTCGGCTGGCGACCCATCAGGCCGCCAAACCTGCCTTCGCCCCATCCGCCCTGGCCCATGCGTCCGTGTCCCATCATGCCAACGGTCGGGCACCCGCCGCCCATCATTCCCATCATGCCTTGTTGGGATTGGGCATTAGACGGCGAGACGAATGCGGCTCCAATTGCAATCACGACTGCGGCATTGGCGAAGAACTTTGTCATCTGACATCCTTTCGCACCGCGCTATCCGGGTGCTCTTGAAGAGATTGAGCTCCCTGCAGTGACTTGTCGCTGATCTGGATCAAGGAAAATGTCGATAGCTTCCACTCTGCAGCATCGCGCCACCGCGGTTCGAGCGGCTTGAGCGACTTTGGAAACGCTGAACCGGAGTGGCAGCGTCGGACGCCAGGCCGACGAGTGAAGCACCTAACGAGCTTAACGGACCATACAAGCGCCCAGTTCATCGCCTCCATCATCCGCATCTCGGCTATGCTCATCAAGTCGCCCTGCAAAGCTGCGCGCGTAGCCAGCCTGTGAGCAGGCAATGGTCCTGATTCAGCCATTCCCGGCAATCGTCCCAAATCGGGTGCCGGATTGCTGTTTCGGCGAAATCGGGCATTCATCCGAGCACGGGGATCCCAGGCGTGCTAGAGTTAAATTGTTGTGTCCGATGCCGCTATTTGCCGGCTGAGGCTTTTTCCTCCGATCAGCGTCGCCTGAGGCTGCTCCCCTGAGCGGCACTTTCCCGTTTCCAAGTACGCAACTCGCCTAACCAGGAGAACCGCACATGTTGCTGCCCAAAGGTACAGTCGTTGCCGTCGCCGATGGCGAAAAGATCAATCTGTTTCGCAACACAGGGGACGAGGCAGGTCTGAAGCTTGTCGCAATGCCCCACCAAGCTGTCGCTGCAGACGCAGGTACGAGCATGGGACGGCAAGCAAGCGCTGCCAACCCCGACCATGGTCAGGCTGGAGAGGATCAGTTTTCAGCGGGAATTGTCCAGCATCTCAATCAGCAGGCGCTGAGCGGTGAGATCGAGCATGTGGTGATCGTGGCAGCGCCCCGCGCTCTTGGCGAAATGCGCAAACATTACCACAAGGCGCTGTCTGCCATCCTTCTGGGCGAGATTGCGAAAGACCTGACAGGGCATTCGCAGGCGGATGTCGAGAAAGCACTTGCGGGCGGATGATTATTTGGCAAACCGCCCAGGGGTGTCATCCGGTCGATACCTAGAAGGCTCGACGAGGGCCCAATCGAAATCTCGTTCGAAAGCAGGCCGGCCATGGCGTCCTTGATCGTGTGGTCGCCTGACGCCTGCGTCTTGCGACCGGCTCAATCAATTCGGTGGAGTGGGCTTCGATTATCGCCTGGAGATGGGGCACCGTGGCGATGCGACGGTAATCTCCATTGAACTCCGAAAATTCCCAATCGCGCTGCTGGCAATCAACACCAAATTCCCGCTCTTGGCAGTTCGGAGTGTGTGCAAACTTCACCGCAATGCTCCTGAAAAGGAGGATGCGCCTGCCTGAGAGCTGATCTTTCTTCATACGTATCTGTCTAAACAGGGTAACCTGGACCCGGACCCTGGAATGTGGGAGCGATACTTTTGACTGACTGGATCAAGCAGTTTCCGGGCTTGTCCCGTATCGAGCCGGCCGTACGCGACGCGCTGACCCGAAAGAGCGCCATAATTGCGGTCCCGCAAGGCACTGTAATCTTCGGTCCTGGCAAGTCACCCGAGAACCTGCTTCTGCTGCTGGAAGGCAGGGTGCGGGTGCAGCAGGTCTCGGAAGGTGGCCGCGAGATAGTCCTTTATCGGGTCGAGGCTGGACAAAGCTGCGTACTGACGACCGCCTGCCTGTTGGCCCACGAAGACTATTCCGCCCAGGGCATCGCTGAAACCGACGTGCGCGCCGTGGCCATCCCGCGCGCGGTCTTCGATGACCTGGTCTCCCAGTCGGTCGCTTTCCGCAGTTTCATATTCACCGCCTATTCCAAAAGGATCACCGATCTGTTTCAGGTCATCGAAGACATCGCGTTCCAGCGCGTCGATATCCGGCTGGCGCAGAAGCTGATCGATCTGGAACGTGGCGCAAGACAGATCAAAGCCACGCATCAGCAGATGGCAGCCGAACTGGGCACCGCGCGCGAGGTTGTCTCGCGCCAGTTAGGCGAGTTTCAGCGACGGGGATGGATTCGGCAGTCGCGCGGGACGATCGATCTGGTGGATATTGCCGGGTTAGAAAGACTAGCCGCCCTGGATGCGGGATAGATCTCATGGTTTCTCGTGAACAGTAGCTATCGCTGATGCTCAGGGCTCCAACGCTAGAACTCAAAAAGGCCAGAGAGGGCTAGGCGCACACCGGTGAAGAACACGGGCTGCCTGAGGGTCAAAATGGCCTCCGGACGACTTGGAAGCAGTACCCGCGCGGGCGCCAGCCGGGCTCTCCCACGCCCGAGTTCGCACCCAATCTGATCGCCCGGCAAGGCCCGCGAGCCGACCACCACGCCAAGCCGCGACCAATGCTCCGCCAAGATTACCAAGGAACTTGATACCAGCACAGCGGAGACAGGCAAGCGCAGCCTCGGTATCGCCCCTTTCGCCGCCCCGTCAGCCTGCAAGTCCCGCCATTCACTTCCGCTTGGTGACATCGTCACTGAACGGCGGATCGAAAGGGCATAGACAGGTCCCGTATTCAACAGGAGATCAGGACAATGATTGCCAATGTAGGAACCATAGACCGGGCTCTTCGTCTTGTCCTCGGCGTGGGGCTGATCGCTGCGGCGTTGTTCAGCAGTTGGGACGTCTTTGACAGCGTTGCACTAGAATATGGCGCTGTGGTCGTGGGCATTGTGATGCTGGCGACTGCCATGTTCCGCTTCTGCCCACTCTACGCGGTGCTGGGGGCCACGACGTGCCGGAACTGACCACCATCGAAACCCTTTTCACCCCGTGGCAATCCCTCTCAGGCGGCATTCTGATCGGGCTGGCCTCGGTGCTGCTGATGCTGACCCTTGGCCGGATCATGGGAGCCACCGGCGTCCTGGCAGGTGTTCTGACGCCGTCCGCGCATCCAGATACCGGTTGGCGGCTTGGATTGCTGGCCGGGATGATCAGCGGGCCGCTTGTTACGCTGGCTGTGACCGGGCAGATGCCCGCAGTCGAGGTAACCGTGTCCATGCCGATGCTTCTGGTGGGCGGCGTGCTGGTCGGGATCGGCGTGACCTACGGATCCGGCTGCACCTCGGGACACGGGGTTTGCGGGGTGGCGCGCCTGTCGCGCCGGTCCATTGCGGCAACATTGACCTTCATGCTGACCACCGGGGTGACCGTCTATGTCATCCGTCATGTTCTGGGGGCCTGACACATGCGACTTCTGACGTCCTATCTCATCGGCCTTGTCTTTGGCGTGGGCATTTCGATTTCGGGCATGGCCAACCCAGCCAAGGTGCTCAACTTCTTCGATGTGACAGGCAACTGGGACCCAAGCCTCATCTTCGTCATGGGAGGGGCGGTTATCATCGCCTTCCTTGGTTATCGCATTGTCTTGCGCAGGACCTCGCCGATCATCGACGCGAAATTCCACTTGCCCGACAATCTGCGCATCGACGCCCGTCTGCTCGTCGGCTCGGCCGTGTTCGGCGTGGGCTGGGGCATCGCCGGGTTCTGCCCGGGGGCCGCGCTCCCCGCCTTGGGAACTGGCCGGATCGAGGTCGTCGCCTTCGTGGCGGCGCTGATCGCCGGCATCTTTGGCGCCAAGGGCCTAATGGCCCTGAGCGGTGCGCGCGCAGCCCGCGTGCTGCGCCGCGAAACCTGAACCAGAAAGGAGACTGCCGTGACAGATTATCCGATCAACATGTCCGTCAAACCACAGGTCGAGGCATTCTTCGACCCGACAACCAATACCATCAGCTATGTGGTGAAAGACCCGTCCTCGAACGCCTGTGCCGTGATCGATTCCGTCATGGACATCGACTATGCGGCGGGCCGGATCACCTATGACCATGCCGACGCCATCATCGACCATATCCGCAAGCACGGCCTGAAGCTGGAGTGGATCATCGAGACCCATGTGCATGCCGACCACCTTTCCGCCGCGCCCTACATTCAGAGCGCTCTCGGCGGCAAGATTGGCATCGGCGACAAGATCATGGTCGTTCAGGACACGTTCGGCAAGATTTTCAACGAAGGCACCGAGTTCCAGCGCGACGGCAGCCAGTTCGACGCCCTATTCGAGGATGGCGACACCTACAAGATCGGCAACATGGAGGCGGTGGCAATCTACACCCCCGGCCATACGCCGGCCTGCATGGTTCATGTCATGGGTGACGCGGCTTTCGTGGGAGATACACTGTTCATGCCCGATGGCGGATCGGCGCGCGCCGATTTCCCTGGCGGCGATGCCGCCACACTTTACGACAGCATCCAGAAGGTGCTGGCTTTGCCAAACGAGATGCGCCTGTTCATGTGCCACGACTACGGTCCCAATGGCCGCGACATCCAGTGGCAAACCACGGTGGCCGCGGAAAAAGAACACAACATCCATGTCGGCAAAGGAGCCACCAAGGAGCAGTTCGTGAATTTGCGCACCGAACGCGACGCAACGCTGGCGATGCCAAAACTCATCATCCCGTCGCTCCAGGTGAACATGCGCGCAGGCGAGGTGCCGACCGACAAGGACGGCCGGCCAATGCTCAAAGTACCCATCAACGCGCTTTGACCTCTGACCTCCATTCAAGGACAAGAAAATGCAGGACATCAAACACATCACGCCGGATTTCGCGGTCAGCCCGCAGATTGCGCCTGTACAACTCGCCGACCTGAAGGCCGCGGGCTTTACAACAGTGATCTGCAACCGCCCCGATCACGAGGATGCAGGCCAGCCAAGCTTTGCCGAGATCAAAGCCGCCGCCCAGGTCGCAGGGCTTGAAGCGTTCCACATTCCGGTCACGCCAGGTCAAGCAACCAGGGTTGACGTTGTCGCTTTCGACACCGCCGTGGCCACGGCTCAAGGCAAGGTTCTGGCCTATTGCCGTACGGGCGCCCGGGCGCAGAGCCTCTTTGCCGCGATCCAGGGATGAACCCGGCACAGTCTGCCCCTTTCTGCAGACGCATTGAAGCCGCCTCTCTTGGACCATGAAGAACCCAGAAAAGTCTCGTCCCATGTCCGCCATATCGCTCGCCCGCTATCTTCCGATCCTGCAATGGGGCCGGACCTATGACCGTCACGCCCTGACGGGCGACCTGCTGGCGGCAGTGATCGTGACGATCATGCTGATCCCTCAGTCGCTGGCCTATGCGCTTCTGGCGGGATTGCCGCCGGAAGCCGGGCTCTATGCCTCGATCGCGCCAGTCATCCTTTACGCGATCTTCGGTACCAGCAGGGCCTTGGCCGTGGGACCAGTGGCGGTGGTGTCACTGATGACGGCCGCTGCCATCGGCAACATCGTCGAACAGGGGACCATGGGCTATGCCGTGGCCGCCCTCACCCTTGCAGGATTGTCTGGGGCAATCCTGCTGGCGATGGGGCTCCTTAAGCTGGGATTTCTCGCCAACTTCCTGTCACATCCCGTCATCGCAGGCTTTATCACAGCATCCGGCATCCTCATTGCGACCAGCCAGATCAAACATATTCTGGGCGTAAGAGCAGGTGGCGACACTCTGCCTGCAATGGTCGTATCACTGGCCGACAACCTCATTGCGACCAACTGGATCACTCTGGTGATCGGGATCGGTGCCACCGGGTTTCTGTTCTGGGTCCGCAAGGGTTTGAAACCGATGCTGCGCCAACTCGGCCTTGGCCCGCGCCTGGCGGATATGGTGACCAAGGCCGGTCCTGTGCTTGCCGTGGCCGTGACGACGGTCGCAGTCTGGGGCCTCGGACTGGATGCAAAGGGAGTGCAAATCGTTGGTGACGTGCCACAGGGCCTGCCGCCGCTAACGCTGCCCTCATTTTCCACCAATCTGATCGGGCTTCTGCTGCTTCCCGCATTGTTGATTTCGGTCATCGGGTTCGTGGAATCCGTCTCGGTCGCGCAGACTCTCGCCGCCAAGAAACGACAGCGGATAGACCCCGACCAGGAACTGATCGGACTGGGCGCCGCCAACATCGGGGCGGCTTTCACGGGAGGATACCCGGTGACGGGTGGCTTCGCTCGATCGGTGGTAAACTTCGATGCAGGGGCCGAGACGCCTGCCGCCGGCGCCTTTACCGCAATAGGGTTGGCCGTCGCAGCCATAGCGCTAACCCCGCTGATATACTTCCTCCCCACGGCCGCCTTGGCCGCGACGATCATCGTGGCGGTGCTTTCGTTGGTCGATTTCTCGATCTTGAAGCGCAGTTGGACCTACTCGAAGGCAGATTTCGTCGCCGTGGCCTCGACGATCGCTCTGACCCTCGCGATGGGCGTAGAGATCGGCGTATCAACGGGAGTAGTGCTATCCATCGCACTACATCTCTACAGATCCTCGCGTCCACATATTGCAGAGGTTGGCCTTGTTCCAGGCACCCAGCATTTCCGCAATATCCGACGCCACACCGTCCTCACCGACCCTACCCTTCTCACCATCCGCATCGACGAGAGCCTCTACTTCGCCAACGCTCGTTTTCTGGAGGATTACGTCGCCGATCGCGTCGCCTCCGATTGCCCGATCAGAAACGTGGTGGTGATGTGCTCTGCCATCAACGAGATCGATCTCAGCGCACTGGAAAGCCTGGAGGCGATCAACCATCGCCTGGGGATGATGGAAGTGAAGATGCACCTGTCGGAAGTTAAAGGCCCGGTGATGGACCGGTTGAAAAGATCCCATTTCCTCGATGCGCTGACGGGGCAGGTGTTTCTGTCGCAATACGACGCGATGCAGACCCTTGCCCCCAAACAGGGCCTGAACCACCCGGACAACCCAAGTCATGCCGCGAGCACCTGTTCAAGGTCAGATCCGGGGTAAGCCGTGACATCACCTCTCGCCTTGACCGATGCGGGTGCGTCCCCCATCGTCGAATTGGCTCCTGGGCAGCGTCCGCTTTTGGATGGCTCGAAACAGGCGTTCGACACGGCCCGCAAGCGGCTGGGGGATCCGCGTCGAGATGATGGCTCGGACATCCGCTCCTGGGCGGCATGCAGAGAGAACTGGTCGGCACGGCTCAAGGTCGGCCCTCAGTGGTGAGGGCTCGGCGCAGCCGACGAATGACAGCAGACCGTCCGCGTTCGTCCGCCTGCTGACTGACGGCCTGGCTTACATCGAGCAGCAATTCCGATAACTCGTTGTGCCAATCAAGGCGGGCGACCTTGCCCGGCAACAGACGCTTCGGTTCGTTGAAATCAACCCTTTGCGCGCCGGCCCTACCGAGATCGAAGGCTTCGTCGAGTTGCGGCGCAATGATACGTTCCGGAGAGACGAATGCCGCCAAGCGTGCCTTCAGTCCGGACAGGCCAGTTTCTTCGCCATGGGTCAGGAATACCCCTTTATGGATAGGCAGGCGCGCCCTTACCCAATCCTCGAGCTCGCTGGCATCGGCGTGGCCCGAATACAGGTCGAGCAGTCTGATCCGAGCCTTGACTTGAAACTCCTCTCCCTGAATTCGTACCCGTTCGGCCCCGTCGAGGAGTATGCGTCCCAGCGTTCCCTGTGCCTGAAATCCGGCAAGCATCACTGTTGCGTTCCTTCGCCACAGATTCGCCTTCAGATGGTGTCGGATGCGACCTGCATCGCACATGCCGCTTGCTGCGATCACGACGTAGAACCCGCTAAGGCGATTGATCGCCTTGCTTTGCTCAACCGTTTCCGTGAAGCGAATTTCACGAGAACTGAGGGCCTGCCTGAGCGCATCGCCTTCCTGGATTTCGTCGGCATGCCGCTCGAAGATTGTGCTGGCGCGAGTGGCTAGCGGCGAATCCACGAAGACATCGGCCTTGGGAATCTGCCCTTCGCGCATCAACCAGAACAGGTCGACAAGCAACTCCTGCGTTCGTTCGACGGCAAACGATGGGATGATAAGCGGACCACTTGCGGCGAGCGCGCCTTGCACTTCTTGCAAGAGCAGGGACCTACGTCGCTGAGGGGTGATTTCTCCTCGCTCCCGATCTCCGTAGGTCGATTCACAAATCAGATAGTCGACATCCGTCGGCGCTTCCGGATCAGGCTGCAGAAGTTTGTGGGCCGGACCGACATCTCCGGAAAACAATAGTCTGAGCGGCTTGTCCGAAAAATTGATCTCAATTTCGACTGAAGCGGACCCCAACAGATGCCCGGCGTTCCAGAACCTAACCCGCACACCAGCTATGACTTCGAACCATTCTTTATATTGCCTGGCATGGAAGAGCGTCATGCACTTTGCCGCGTCTTCCGCCGTGTATATGGCGGCTACTGCCATACGACCCCGTTGGGCGTTGCGGCGATTGAGGTGCTCAACTTCCATTTCCTGGATGTGAGCGCAATCGGGCAGCATGACCGAGCAGAGATCGATCGTGGCTCGGGTAGCATGTATGGGGCCGGAGAACCCATGCTTCATCAGCTTGGGAAGCAACCCACTGTGATCGATGTGGGCATGGGTCAGCACGACCGCGTCAATCCTGCTCGGATCGAATGGAAAGTCTCCGTAATTGAGCTCCCGTTCAGATTTCGACCCTTGGAAGAGACCACAGTCGATCAGGATGCGCTCGTTCCCGACTTCAAGCTCGTAACAAGAGCCTGTCACCGCATGAGCCGCGCCATGAAAACGTAGACGTGGCACCATTTCTTGACGCTCCGCGAAGGTTCCCGTTTTGGCTTGGTCCGCCAACCTAGACGCAATTCTGCCAGGTTTCACTTTGCAAACCTTGACTGGGGTCAATTTTCGGCCTGCTATTTTGAACCCATCCGGAAGCGGGGTGCAGGCTTGTCATGGCAAGGAAGAGCGCAGGCATACTAGCGTTCAGGCGAACGCAAGGGTTCGTGGAAGTCCTGCTTGCACATCCGGGCGGGCCGTTCTGGAGCAAACGCGATCTTGGCGCCTGGTCCATGCCCAAAGGCGAGCATGCCGACGACGAGGAATCGGAGGCAGCGGCCAGGCGAGAGTTCCAGGAAGAGACAGGCATCGAAGTGACGGGCAAGCTCATTCCGCTCGGAACCGTCCGCCAGCATAGTGGGAAGCTGGTCACCGCCTTTGCCGTGGAAGCCGACATCGACATGACCGATTTCAAAAGCAACCTGTTTGCCATGGAGTGGCCGCCCCAAAGCGGCCAAGACAAGCTCTTCCCGGAGGTGGACCGAATTGAGTGGTTCTCGTTGGCCGACGCGAGCAACAAGCTCGTCGCCGGACAGCGACCATTGTTGGATTTACTGAGCCAAGCAACTGCGAGCGCAGCCTCTGCGGAAAGATGCTCGGGCCAGTGACTGGGACAATGCCCAGCCATCTATTCGCACATAACCGATAGCGCCTGCATCTTGACGATTTCAACGGTTCTCAAGGACACCAGCCGCATGATGCCTTGTCCGCGCAGTCGGGTGAAAACACGTGACACGGTTTCAAGCGACAGGCCTAGATAATCGGCAATGTCTGTCCGTGACATCGGCAGTTCAAAGCGCTCGAGCCCACCTTGACGCTCGAACATGTCCAGCAAAAAGGCGGCAACTCGCTCAGGGGCATTCTGACGGCCGAGAACGAGGAGATGCTCCTGGGCGCGCACCAGGCCGCGCAGCGCCAGAGGCAGCAGCGTTGCCGACAAATCAGCGGTTGCCGACACTCTCATGGAAAGCGTCGAGGTGGCACCGACCGCCTCGGCGAAGAAATGATGGCGACTATCTGCCTCAAATCCGAACACTTCGCCGGGCAGGTGAAATGCAGAGATTTGCCTGCGGCCATCAGCCAGCAGCCTGTAAACCCGAACGCAACCGAACTTCACTACATAGAAGCAGTTCGCGTCGCTGCCTGGGGAGAAAATCTCGGAGCCAGCCGGATGGAATGACGCGGGCATTGGAACTCCGAATGCCGGAAGAGGCATCTGGCCTAAAAGCGCGTCCCAATTGGACCCCGTGGTATTGTCGACCTTGCCCTGAGAATGCATTGCTCTCTCCCGCTGTAACCGGGAGATTCATCGCGCATGAGCCGCTGCGGAGAAATTCGGTTATGTCACTAGGGGACAATACGTAGTCACGTGATGGTTTGGGGGGCTGTTAATGCTGCCTGGCACCAAGTCCCGCTTCGATGGCCATTCTCACCAGTTCTGGAAGGCTTCGCGCTTCCATTTTGGACATCACGCTTGCCCGGTGAACCTCGACGGTTCGAGGACTGATATCGAGATCGTAGGCGATCGTTTTGTTGGGGAGGCCCGCAACAACGGCGGCGAATACCTCGCGCTCGCGTTCGCTCAACAGCGCCACGCGTGTACGAATGGCAGATATGTCCTCGTGAACGGCCTGCCTTCCGAGGCTGGCGATGGCCCGGTCTACGGCCGAGATCAGGACATCGTCCTTGAACGGCTTTTCGATGAAATCGAAAGCTCCTGCTTTCATGGCTTCGACGGCAAGTGGAACGTCGCCATGTCCCGTGATGACGATCGCGGGAATGGCGCAGGACAGATGGCGGAGCCGCTGAAGCAATTCGATCCCATCTACGTCAGGCATGCGAAGGTCCGTCACCAGGCAGCCATTGCGGATGGTTGGTGCCGCAGACAGGAACGCCAAGGCAGACTCGTGCTGGCGCACAGTGTATCCGGACATGGTAAGCAGGAATGCCAGAGACCTTCTGACCGGTTCCTCGTCGTCGACGATGTGGACGACGCTCTCACCCTTGTCCATCGATCGTCTCCTGTTCAAAAGCAGGCAAGGTGAAGCGGAAAGTGACCCCGCCATGGGCGTTCATCCGCATGCTCAGCTCGCCACCGTGGGCCTCAACGATGCGTTTGGCAATGGAGAGGCCAATGCCCATGCCGCTGGCCTTGGTGGTGACGAAGGGCTGGAAAAGGCGTGCAGCGATTTCATCGGGGATGCCAGGCCCAGTGTCGGAAACTTCGACGGCCACTTCCCCCGGGTTCCCAGAAGCTGTCCGCACGGTGAGCAGCCGTGTGTCGCTATCGCGCATGGCTTCAATGCCGTTGCGCATGAGATTTGTGAGCACCTGCTGGATCTGCACTCTGTCAACCATCACCATCCCTGTTCCGGGCCCGAAATCAAAGACTGAGCGAACGCCTCGCTCTCTTGACCCCATCAGGGCCAGAGCGCCTGCCTCTTCGACAAGCTTATGAATGTCCTCCGGCGCTTTCTCGGTCTCGCCGCGCAGCACGAACTCCCGAAGATGGCTGATGATCTCTCCTGCTCGTAGCGATTGCGTCGCAATCTCTTGCAAGGCCTCTGGAAGCTGGGATGCCGCTTGGTCTGGGCGCTCGCGAAGCATGCGAAAAGCCCCTTGCGCGTAGTTTGCGATCGTCGACAATGGCTGGTTGAGCTCGTGCGCAAGCGTAGAGGCCATTTCGCCCAGTTCATGAAGACGGGAAAGCCTGGCAAGTTCGCCTTGGATCTCCTGGAGGCGTGCTGCGGATTCCTCTCGCTCGGTCAGATCCCTGATGAATCCGGTGAAATAGATCTTGTCGCCGGATTTCATCTCGCCCACCGCAAGCGTCATCGGAAACGTGGAGCCATCCTTCCTGCGGCCGACCACCACCCGGTCGACCCCGATGATGCGCTTCTCGCCAGTGGTCAGGTACCTGCGGATGAAACCATCGTGACCGCTTCGATACGGCTCCGGCATGAGAATTCGAACATTTTTGCCCCTGACTTCCTCTTCCAGGTATCCGAACTGCCTGACTGCTGCCGTGTTGAAGGAAACGATGGTTCCATCTCTTTCGATGACAACCGAAGCGTCGAGGACGGTGTCCAGTATCGACTTGAGATGAGCCTCGCGCTCGACGAGCCTGTGCTTCGTTTCCTCATTGACGGTCCAGGCCCTATGCAGGACTTCACCCATTGCCGCCAGCGCGAACCCAACGAGGGTGAAAACCACCAGCGCACCGACACCAGTGTTGCCCTCCAGCTTGAGCCCGCCAATGTAGAAAGCGCCAATGACGGACAGGGCGACGGAAACCAGTCCGGGGCCTGTGCCGCCTATCATCGCAGCCATGAGAATTGCCGGGACGAAGAGTATGAAAGTGGCGCTGTCAGCCAGAAAGCCATGGAGGAGAATACGCACCAAGAATGCGAATGCCACGACTGAACAGGCAAAAAGGTAAGCTTTTTCCCTTTTGTAAACAAAGGGAAACGTTACCTTGCGGAACTTAGAGATGGCGTCTGCTGCCATACCCGCTTCCTGATGTCCCCTGACCTAACGCCGCCGAAATGCGGGTCAGCATTCCACCCTTGTACATCCATAGATCTTGCAGTGCTATCGGGATCGCGTGCAGGCTGAAAGAGTGGGGCCGCGGGCGCAATCCGTTTGACACAGGTCAATGCAGCCCTGGCTTTCTGCGAGAGACTGGACGCTTTCTGCTGCCGAAGGAGTTCGAAGCATGTCTGACGACGCTCTCAAGCAGGATGTCCTGGACGAACTCGATTTCGAGCCCAGCATCGATGCGGCCCATATCGGCGTAGCAGTTGATCACGGTGTTGTCACCTTGACTGGACACGTCTCGACCCATGCTCAAAAGGCCGCGACAGAAGCAGCGACGCGACGGATGAAGGGGGTCAAGGGGATCGCTCAAGAAATCGAGGTCCGGCCCTTCGGAGCCAATGCCACCGCCGATGACGAGATCGCCAGGCGGGCTCTAAACACCCTGGCATGGAATACGACGATTCCGGACAACGCTGTTCAGATCACGGTGCAACGTGGCTGGGTGACGCTTACTGGTAGCGTCACTTGGCAGTACCAGAAGTCCGCCGCAACCGATGCCATACATCGGCTGGCTGGCGTGGTTGGCATCTCCAACAATATTGAAATCAAGCCGCACCTGACATCAGCCGATGTCAGCAAGAAGATCAAGTCGGCCTTGATACGCAGCGCTGAAGTCGAAGCTCAAGCAATCCAGGTTTCGGTGGCCGATGGAACCGTCCGGCTGGAGGGCCACGTCCGCACGTGGTCGGAGCGAATGGCGGCCGAACGCGCAGCATGGTCCATCCCCGGAGTGACCCAGGTCGACGACCGGATTTCAGTGAGCTGAGGTCGTATCGGGAGGCTGCAGCAATGAAGGCAATGTTGCTTGAGCATGCGGGCCAGCCGCTTCGGCTTGTCGAAAGGACGACTCCTGCCCCCGGACCCAGGCAGATCCGCCTGCATGTCGAAGCCTGCGCTGTATGCCGAACCGATCTCCATGTTGTGGACGGAGACCTGCCAAATCCGAAGCTGCCATTGATCCCGGGGCACGAGATTGTCGGCATTGCTGACCTAGTCGGATCGGATGTCGACAGTTCAATGCTCGGCCACAGGTTCGGCGTACCGTGGCTCGGTCGAACATGCGGCAACTGTTGCTATTGCAGGGCGGGCAGAGAGAACCTCTGCAATTCACCCGTACTCACAGGCTACACGGCGGATGGCGGCTTCGCGACCCATGTGTTGGCTGACGTGGACTATGCCTTTGAACTCGATCGACGTGATAACCCGGTGGCGCAGGCCCCCCTGCTATGCGCTGGACTGATCGGATGGCGATGCCTGAAGAAGGCGGGTGATGCCAAGCGGCTGGGACTGTTTGGCTTTGGCGCGGCAGCCCATATCATTGCCCAAGTCTCCGTCTGGCAAGGGCGGCAAGTCTTTGCCTTCACCAAACCGGGCGACGTGACGGCCCAGGAATTGGCCCGCCAGCTTGGGTGTATTTGGGCGGGCAGTTCGGAAGATCGACCTCCAGCAGAACTCGACGCGGCGATCATCTTCGCACCGGTCGGCTCGCTCGTGCCAGCGGCGCTCGCACTGGTTCGGAAAGGTGGGCGTGTCGTCTGCGGCGGCATTCATATGAGCGATATTCCGGCCATGCACTACGAGCTGTTATGGGGCGAGCGTGAACTCGTTTCAGTGGCGAACCTCACCCGCCGCGATGGCGACGAATTCTTCGCCATTGCCAAGCAGGCGAAGGTCACTGCTCGCACTACCGTCTACCCGCTTCACAAAGCCAACGACGCGCTCGAAGACCTTCGGTCCGGCCGAGTCAGCGGGGCGGCCGTCCTGGTGCCGTAGTGCGGGTTAATGGGCACGCCTGCCGAGCTCTTCGATTTGGCGGATCCATTTCAATCGCCGTGCTTCCCCGGCACCCACGGGGCCGAGGAGTGTTTCATGAACGGGCTTGATCCCCACGAAATTCAGGATCCCTCGGCGCATGCCGGCAATCCCGTGGTTGAGGAACCATAGCCGATAGAAGATCGACGGCATTCCCATGGTCACCACGATCCGAGCGGATCGGCCTCGCAGGAGAGATTTTGTCAGCACTCCCTTGTTTTCCGGGTACTGGAAGGCCACTCCTGGCCGCATCGTCTGCTCGAGGAATCCTTTGAGCAGTGCAGGCATGGTGCCAAGCCACAAAGGGAATACGAACACCAAGTGTTCAGCCCAGACGATCGCGTCGGTAGCCGCTCGCAATGGTTCAGGGACGATACCGTGCTCGAACTCTTCGGCGGTCCTCAACAGCGGGAAGTCTGTGATCGCCAGATCGATCTGACGGATCTGATGGCCCGCGCTCTCCGCCGCGGCAGCATACGCTTTCGCAAGCACGCGACAAAACCGATCAGGGGAAGGATCCGGGTGACCAATTACAATGAGGATACGTCGGGCCATCGAGACAACTCCGTTCACTGCGACCTGCTCGTCCGTTCACTGCGACCTGCTCGCCAATCCGCCAACAAGGGCACGCTTCGTTGGACTGCGCAGGCCAGTGTTAGAAATGCCAGAAATCGCGAAGAACCGGACCTTCAACCACTCCGTCGCCATCACATATGCAAGGGTGATGTAGAGCAGTCCGCCCATGGTTGTTAAAGGCAGAGGCACGAACCCAAACCAGGCGGCCACGGGCGAATAGGACAGACTAACCGCAACGGCACCGACGAGGATCGTAAGCGAGACAAGCATCCGACTGGGACGGCTTGCCCAAGCAGGCTTGTGGGTCCGAATGACCAGAACGATGGCAAGTTCGGTGAGTAACGATTCAGTGAACCAACCGGTCTGAAACACCGAAGCGTCGGCGTGAACCACAAACAATAGGAAGGCGAACGTTGCCGCGTCGAACAGGGAACTGACCAAACCGAAACGTATCATGAAGCGGCGAATGAAGGAGATGTCCCATCTCCTCGGCCGCCTGGTTTCATCTATGTCGACATTGTCGGTTGCGATCGCCAAAGACGGGAGATCGGAAAGAAAGTTGTTTAGCAGGATCTGCTTCGCCAAGAGGGGGAGAAAAGGCAGGAAAAGCGACGCGATGGCCATGCTGATCATGTTGCCGAAGTTCGCGCTTGTCGTGATGGCGATGTACTTCATCGTGTTGGCAAAGGTCTTTCGACCGTCGTCGATCCCCAACATGAGAACCCCAAGGTCCCGTTCGAGCAGAATGATATCGGCCGCCTCGCGCGCCACGTCGACGGCTTGATCCACCGAGATGCCGACATCGGCTTGGTGGAGTGCCGGCGCGTCGTTGATGCCATCCCCGAGGTAGCCGACAATCCGGCCTCGTCTCTTGAATGCTTCGACGATCCGTTCCTTCTGGTTGGGGTCGATCTCGGCAAAAATGTCGATGTCTTCGACACGCGCGAACAAGGCTTCCTTCGTCATGTGAACCAGTTCGCCGCCGGTCAATATCGCGTCGGGGGCTAGGCCTATAGCCTTGGCAAGATGCCTGGCAACGTGTCGGTCATCGCCACTGATCATTCGAACGGACACGCCGCGATTGGCGAGTTCCTTCAGTGCGTCAGCCGAGCTCTCCTTTGGAGGGTCGAAGAATAGTAGAAAGCCCGCGAGCGTGAGATCCATTTCATCGCCGCGGGTGAAACCTTCAGTCTTCAGAAACTGACGGACAGCCAGGGCAATAACGCGAAAGCCCTGTTCGCTCCACGACCGAACCTGGTCATCGATATCGGCCCGACGCTGATCGGAGAGTTTTTCAGCCGTGTGTCCGTCTGTCTCAGTCCCGCACACGTCCAGCATCGTCCGGACCGCACCCTTGCAGATCATCAGCGAGCCGCCTTCGGCTCTGCGGACGATTACGGACAGGCGCTTGCGGGCGAAGTCGTAGGGAATCTCGTCGAGCTTGAACTCTTGCCCGCCCAGGGGCTGCTGCTCCTGAGTGCCGGCATCGACGATCGCTTCGTCGAGTGGATTCTTGATCCCAGTCTGGAGCGACGCGTTCAGTTTCGCCCAAGCAAGCAGTTGATCGGATGGCCGCCCACGCGAATCTACCCATCGGTCAAGCCGAATGGCTCCTTCGGTTAATGTCCCCGTCTTGTCGGTACACAGGACATCCATGCTGCCCAGGTTCTCAATTGCCTCGAGCCGTCGGACGATCACGCCATTCTTGGCCATGACCGCGGCCCCACGAGCGAGCGTCACGCTGATGATCGCAGGCAACAGTTCCGGGGTAAGGCCGACCGCCAGTGCAAGAGAAAAGAGCAGCGATTCTGCCAACGGTCGGTGGAGCAACAGGTTGACCACAAATACGACGATCACAATCGCCAGCATCACCTCGGTCATCAGGTATCCGAATTGCCGGATTCCCTTGGCAAAGCCGCTTTCCTCCACCCGCCTCTCGACTGCATCGGCGATGGCTGCGAACTCTGTGGCGCTTCCTGTTGCGACGGCGAGTACGGTAGCCGTGCCACTGCGGACGGATGTCCCTGTGAAGACAGAATTCGTCCGTTGCCCCAGTGGCGTTTCTGCCCCTACTACTCCCATGGTTTTCAGGACGGGAAAGGATTCGCCAGTCAGGACCGCCTCACTGACGTTGAAGTCTCGGGCATCGACGATGAGGCCGTCGGCAGCAATCATGTCCCCAGCGGATAACCTGAGAAGATCACCGGGGACGACCTCATCTACGGCAACGTCGGTCTCGATACCATCGCGCAAAGTCCTGACTCTTCGAAGCAATTGACGCTTCAGGGCCAATGCGGCCTTGGACGCGCCGTATTCTTGCGTGAAGCCCAGGCCACAACTCGCCAACAATATCAGGCAGATAATAATTGCTTCTTGCGCCTCTCCCATCAGAGACGACACTGCCGCGGCAAACATGAGTATGAGCACCAACGGGCTGCGGACTTGCCGAAGCACCAGGCGGAGAGCCTCTCCCCCCGAGCGACCTTGAATGGCGTTGATTCCGTGAAGCGCACGACTTTGGTTCGCTTGCGCGGTGGTCAAACCGCTTGGGTTCGTGCCCAGCGCAGTCATGACCTCCACCAGCGGCATCGACCAATAGGGATCACGCTGCGGCTTCATCGGCTCGCCCCTTCGAGGGTACTCCAGATGTCAGAGGGGACCACTAACAGAACAGCCGGACGGCCAACTGAGGTGTCACGGCCGCTCGACCCTGGCGACCTGGTAGGTATGCATGGCTTGATTTCGTCCGATCGAGACGTATTCGCCGACAGTGAAACGTTCGTCGTTTAGGCGAAAGCCGATCTCATCGTCGCGGTCGCCTTCAGAATAGTCGAAATACCACTGCCCGCCCGGCTTGCGCCTCAGCAACCCTATGCGGTCTTCGCTCCCGTCGCCGAACTTTCGGACGCGGCAGAACGCCTGGTGCGTCTTCCAGTCGGCAGCATCAAGCCGACCTTCAGCATCGAGTGGGACAAGCAAATCGTATCCGACCTCTCGATCCCCGATGGGATGTCCCTTTTCGCGGGCCAGAAGCAGCCGCACGTTCCGAAAGCCAGGTGTCAAATCTGCCAACGAGGTCATAGCGCAATCCTCTATTTGCCCTGACATAGCGCTCGATCCCGCGGGACGGCATTGATCCGCGTCAAATTGACGACGACCAGGACATGGCACCCGTAAGGAAAAAGACAGCCGTGCCTAACGCCATGGCTATGAGCGTCGCCAGAAGCAGGCCTCCGGCAAAACGACCAGGTCCGGCAATCGCAGCCATTCCTATGCGCCCCAACGCATTCGCCGCAAGTGCCACCAGCACAGCCCAAGCAGCAGTCTGAGTGGAAGTCGGCCCCGCCACCAGGCGAAGAGCGCTCAGTACGGCAACGTCGACATCGAAGAGGCCGGAAAGCGTCGAGACCGCAAGCACCCCTCTGCTTCCAATCAAGCCTGCCATCCATGCACTTGCTACCGACGCAATTGAAAAGAGGACTGCAAACGCGAGCAATGGGTAGAGTTCGAACGGATTGCGCACCAAATTGCTATCGACCTTCTGATCACCGTAGGCTGACAAGAAGAAGCCACCCACGCAGCCGAACCCGACAGCGGCAGCGAGGGCTGATGTTGCAATGAGCCCGGCCACGGCCGGCTCCAGGACAAGGACCACGACGACCACTCGAATGATGGAGACGGCTGCTGCAAGACACGCTGCTCCAACCAATGTTAGCACGCCTCCCGAAGTCCTGGCGGAGCGAGCCAAGGCTATGGTGACTGCTGTCGACGAAACGACAGCGCCTGTCACGGAACTGACGACCAGACCACGCCTGGCTCCGAGAATGCGTACGGCGACATAGCCCGCGTACGAGATCCCGGCGATTAGAATGGTGAAGACCCAAACCTCGCGAGGATTGAAACCTCCCCATGGGTCAACCGCCTTGTCGGGCAGCAGTGGCAGCACGACTGTCGTCATGACGGCTAGCACAAGTGCCGAGCGCAACTCGATCCAAGTCAGTCGCCGAAGCAGCCCGTGCAGAACCTCCCGGCTTGCTAGGGTCGCAGCCAAAACGCCGCCCCCAGCTGCCGCGGCACGGTAGTCGCCCACAACAGCCAATGCCCCCAGTGAGAAAACCCCCAGGCCGGCCACGACCCCGGTGACGCTGAAGTCCTCGTCATGTGCCGCCTCCCGCGCTTTGTACCAAGACAGAACGGCGGCAAATCCAAGGAAGCCCGCAACCAGCACTGCCGGCGCTTGTACGGCTTGGCTGAGGGCAGCGATAACACCACCAAGAAGCCCAGAAATCCCGAATGTCCGAATGCCTGCAGTGCGGCTTCGATCAGGCTCGTTCCGTTCTTGCCACCCACGCTCGAGGCCAACCAGGAGCCCGATCGCGAGCGCAAGTCCGAGACGTGCTATGGCACCATCCATTGGTCACCTGCTGTCGAAGCGGCTTGTCATTGGTATCCCACTTTGCGTTTCCCATGGTTGCCGAGTGCCCGCAAAGCATTGAGGATGACCGCAACGTCTATCGCCTCCTGAAGAAGCGCCCCAGAGACAGGCGAAAGAAAGCCAAAGGCCGCGGCGATCATCGCCAATGCAGATAGCCCGATGCCAGCCACGATGCTTTGTCTTGCGATCATGGTAGTCCGGCTCGCGATTTCAACCGCCGTCGCCACAGCCCCTAAGCTGTCTGTCAGGACGACCACATCTGCAGCCTCGGATGAGGCTGTTGCTCCGCGAGCCCCCATCGCAACACCCACTGTGGCCATCGCTAGTGCTGGAGCATCGTTGATGCCGTCGCCGACCATCATGGTAGCTGCCTTGCTGCTCTCGGCATTCACAACAGCCACCTTGTCAGCGGGTGACGCGTCCGCAACGACGAGGTCCAGCGGGAGAGTGGCCGCTATCCGATTGGCGGCATCTGCATCATCGCCTGTCAGCATTATGCTGCGCCTCACGCCGGCATTCCGAAGCCGGGTCACGGCTGAAACCGCATCCGCCCGAAGGCCGTCGCCAAGAACCAAGACTGCCGCAAGGCGGCCCTCGACGGCCATGTACACAACAAGAACCGGATGCCCCTGATATCGGGACACCACCCGTTCCGCCCAAGCCGGGGGCGCTGAAGCCGCCAAGATTAGGGACCGGGAACCAGCGGAGACCCTGGTTCCTGAAATGGTTCCGATCAACCCCGATCCTCTATGCTCACAAACGCTATCAGGGCGCGTCAAGGTGAGCCCCCTGTTTCTAGCGAGGGCAACGATCGCTGAGGCGAGAACGTGGTGAGATGCCTGTTCTAGGGAACCCAACAAACCTAGAAGTTCATCTTCGTCTCTTCCCGGGGCAATTTGCATCTCGATCAGTTGAGCGCCGCCATGGGTGAGTGTGCCTGTCTTGTCGAAGATGGCAGTCCTTACTTTTGCGAGGGCTTCCAGCGCCGTGCTGCCCTTCATCAGAACACCCTGACGTGCCGCGCGGGAGACTCCGGCTATGAAAGCGATCGGCGCCGCGAGAATGAGCGGACACGGTGTTGCCACGACCAGGACGGCGAGTGCTCGCACTGGGTCACCTGAAACATGCCACGCGGCAGCTGCCACGATCAGCGTGAGGGGCAACAACACCAACGCAAATCGGTCGGCCATGCGGATGAATGGTGCTTTGGCAGTCTGAGCCGCCTCGACCATTCTGACGATGCCGGCATAGGTGCTTTCCGCTGCGACGGCAGTGGCGCGCATGTGAAACATTTCTCCTGCGTTCACTGTGCCGCTGCGGACTGCATCTCCTTGCTTGCATGCCTTTAAGAACGGCTCCCCGGTGATGGCGGACTCATCGATCCTGGTGTCATCATCGAGCAGCACGCCATCGACGGGCAGCACCTCGCCGGCCCGAACCATCAAATCGTCTCCAACCGAGACGCTCTCGATTGAAATGCTCTCGAGGATCTCGCCGCGGCGGCGGTGAGCAATCCTCGGTGACCGGTCAGTCAAGGCCTTCAGGTCACTTTGGGCACGACCACGAGCATAGTCCTCAAGGACATTGCCCCCCATGTACATGATCGCGACAACTATTGCGGCCAAATCCTCACCGAGCCAAAGCGCCGCACTCATTGACACAAGAGCAATGGCATCGACACCAAAACGACCAGCCCACAGATCTCGGACAATGGAGAGTGCGAGGGCGGCGACCACCGGGGCGCTTGCGAAGGCCCAAATGCTGTCAGCCAGATTTTCCATGCCGAGCTGAAAATGTGTCGCAAACCCAGCGGCGAGCCCTAAAACGGCGATCGCCAGTAAGATCTTTCTGAGCAAGGGTTCGTTGACGGGCATGTTCCCTCGATCGCTTTGCACGACAACAGGTACGAGTCTGCCGTCGCCATTCCGACTTCAGACGGCAGCCGCGTCCCGCATACGTTCAAGTCACATTGCGACAAGATCGTCCGAGAGGACGCTACCTTCGGTTTGACTATCGGAGCGTTGCGCAAGCGCCTTGATCCACGTCAATTTGAATCCGCGCTCGCTCCGACCTCAAACCAAAACACTGCACGCACTCCAGCGATTTGACGCGCGTCAAAGCCGAACGGCCAATTGCAGCGCACTCTGCCAACAATTGGTCTGCACTTTGGGAGACGCACCATGGCTGCCACAGACATCTCTTCCGCACCTAACTCCGCCGCCGCGACAGCAAACCAGACCAAGCTGCGCCTGGGCCCATTGACGGCCCTTGTCATCGGTTCGATGGTCGGATCCGGGGTGTTCAGCCTGCCGCAAAACATGGCCGCTGGCGCAGGTCCTCTTGCCATTGTGATTGGCTGGGCCATTACCGCCATCGGCATGCTGGCATTGGTGTTCGTCTATCAGTCTCTTGCGACCCGCAAGCCAGAACTTGATGCCGGGCCATATGCCTATGCGAAAGCAGGGTTCGGACCGTTCGTCGGCTTTAACAGCGCCTGGGGCTATTGGATCAGCGCCTGGGTCGGCAATGTTTCATACGCTGTGATCGTATTCAGCGCACTTTCCTACTTCTTTCCTGCCTTCGGCGATGGAAACACATGGCAGGCCGTAGTAGGCGCATCAGCCCTGCTGTGGGCAATCCATTTCCTCATCATGGCTGGCGTTCGGCAAGCTGCACTCGTCAACCTGATCGTGACGGCAGCCAAGATCGCTCCCATCGTCCTGTTCATCGGCATCGTCGTCGTGGCATTCAAGGTGGACGTATTCAATGCCGACTTCACTGGGCTTGGAAATGCCAGCCTCGGTTCAATCATGAACCAGGTGAAGAGCACGATGCTGGTGACGTTGTGGGTATTCATCGGCATCGAAGGCGCCAGTGTCTTCTCGGCTCGCGCCGAGAAGCGCAGGGACATTGCCAAGGCCACCGTCTTTGGCTTCCTAGCCTGCCTTGCCCTCTACGCACTGGTGTCCCTGTTGTCGCTCGGCATCATCAGTCAGCCGCAACTGGCTGCACTGAAGAACCCCTCGATGGCAGGCGTTCTAGAGGCCGTGGTCGGTCCGTGGGGTGCCATACTTATCAATCTGGCATTGGTTGTTTCAGTGGTCGGCGCATTCCTGAGCTGGACGTTGCTCGCAGCTGAGGTGCCGCATATCGCGGGTAAAGACGGCACCATGCCGGCCTTCTTCGGTCATGAAAACGACCGTGGCGTTCCGTCCGTATCGCTCTTCGTGACCAACATTCTGGTGCAAGCCTTCCTCATCATTACGCTGTTTGCGCAGAGCACCTACCAAGCTTTGTTCTTCATCGCTTCGACGGCTATCCTTGTCCCCTATATCTTCTCTGGTGCTTACGCCGCAAAGCTGGCGATACAAGGCGACAGCTATGGTGCCAGCGAAAACCGTAATGCGCCTATGCTTATGGGGCTGTTGGCCACGGCATACGGGCTGTGGCTCGTCTATGCCGCCGGGCTTTCGTACCTGTTCATGTGCGCTGTGCTCTACGCCCCAGGGATCGTCTTTTACGTCTGGGCACGTCGGGAAAACAGCCAACGGATCTTTCGACCTGCGGAAGCTGCGATCGCCGCCGTGTTGGTCGGGGTCGCCATCTATGCGGCGTACCAGATGTGGACGGGTGCGGTGAGCGCGCTCTGACCCATTCCGAAAGGTTTAGCTATGGCCGAACTCGGCGTTCATTCCGAAACCGGTCGGTTGCGCGAAGTCATCGTGCATCGGCCTGACCTCAGCCTCCGCCGTCTCACACCAGGGAACTGCAAGGCGCTTTTGTTCGATGACGTACTATGGGTCAGGCGCGCACGTCAGGAGCACGACATTTTCGTGGATTCGCTCCGCGAGCGCGGCGTGACCGTGCACCTCTTCGGTGAGCTGTTGGCCGAGACTATGGCAATCCCTGAAGCCCGCGACTGGCTGCTCGACCGCAGGGTGGACGCGTCGGTGGTTGGCCATGACATGGTCAGCGAGCTTCGTGGCTGGCTCGACCCCATGCCCGCAGAGCAGCTTTCATCGCTTCTTGTGGGCGGAATAACTCGCGCCGAACTGCCGTTCGACCCCGCTGGCCTGACGGGCAAGACACTGCTTGCAGAAGACTTTGTACTGCCTCCGCTGCCCAACCAACTTTTCACTCGCGACAGCTCCTGCTGGATCTATCGGTCCGTGTCGGTGAATCCGATGTATTGGCCAGCGCGCAAGCCGGAGGCAGTCAATGTCGAAGCGGTCTATCGTTTCCATCAGCGTTTTCGAGCCGCCGGCGTGCCCTTTGTTTCGCCAGACAAGCCCGGTCCAAATGTGAGTCTGGAGGGCGGCGATGTCATGCCTATCGGCAATGGCGTGGTCCTTGTCGGAATGGGCGAACGAACCACTCCACAAGCCGTGGGCGGCCTCGCGCGAAACCTCTTTTCGGCCGGAGAAGCTACCCAGGTGATCGCGGCGCTTATGCCCCGCGATCGGTCCTTCATGCATCTCGATACTGTCTTTACCTTGTGCGACCGCGACCTCGCGACAATGTTCCCGGCGGTGGTCGGGCGGCTTCAGACTTTTTCGCTGCGCCCAGGTGAAGGCATCAATTCCGTCGATGTTGTCGAGGAGCGCAGGCCCTTCACGGAAGTGGTCACAGAGGCGCTCAATCTGAAAACCCTGCGCATCGTCGAAACTGGTGGTGATGCACCCGAAGCCGAGCGAGAGCAATGGGATGACGGCAACAACGTCGTTGCGATCGAGCCGGGTGTCGTCATCGGTTACGACCGCAACGTCTACACCAACACGCAGCTGCGGCGCGCAGGCATCGAGGTCATAACGATCGAAGGCAGCGAGCTGAGCCGCGGCCGCGGTGGAGGCCATTGCATGACGTGCCCGATATCTCGAGATCCGAATTAAGAGGAGATCACCATGCCCGTAAACTTGCATGGGCGTAACGTCCTGACGCTTGATGATTTCTCCGGCCAGGAGATCCGATATCTGCTTCGGCTTGCCGCAGATCTGAAGGCCGCCAAGCAAGCGGGAACCGAAAAGCCGCGGCTGACACGCAAGAACATCGCCCTGATTTTTGAGAAAGATTCGACCCGCACCCGATCGGGCTTCGAGGTCGCGGCCTATGACCAGGGCGCGCATGTTACCTACATCGGGCCGTCAGGAAGCCATATCGGTCACAAGGAATCGATGAAGGACACCGCACGGGTGCTGGGCCGCATGTACGATGCCATCGAGTACAGGGGCTACAGTCAGCACCAGGTCGAGTTGTTGGCGGCCTATGCGGGGGTCCCAGTATACAACGGACTCACTGACGAAGCGCATCCAACCCAAATCCTCGCCGATTTCATGACGATGCGGGAATTCACCCACAAACATCTCTCGGACATGACGATCGCATTCGTCGGAGAAGGCAGAGACAATGTTGCCCAGTCGCTGGCGATAGGTGCAAGCAAGCTTGGTATGGATATCCGGATCGCGTCTCCCCGAGAGCTGTGGCCCGACAATAATTTCTGCGCCCACGTGAAAGAGGTGGCCGAACGAAGAGGCGGCCAGTTCAGGATCGACGACGACGTGCAGGCCTGCGTCAAGGGAGCTGACTTCATCTACACCGACGTTTGGCTTTCTTTGGGTGAGGACGAAGGCGGCTGGGGCGAGCGGATCAAGTTGCTGACACCTTTTCGGGTCACCCGCGATCTGATGGCTGCGACAGGAAACCCTCACACGAAGTTCATGCATTGTCTGCCAGCGTTCCACGATACCGAGACGGCGGTCGGGGCGCATATCGAACGCGAATACGGCATTGACTGCATGGAGGTCGAGAATGCCGTTTTCGAGTCCGAGGCTTCGATCGTGTTCGATCAGGCGGAGAACCGCATGCATTCGATCAAAGCCATCCTCTTGGCAACGATCGGCAGCTGAAATGCGTATCGTTGTGGCGCTTGGAGGCAACGCCCTATTGAAGCGAGGCGAACCGATGACGGCAGAAAACCAGCGCGCCAACATCAGAAGAGCTGCCCGGTCACTCGCCGACCTCGTGAGCCAGGGCCATGCCCTGGTGATCACTCATGGAAACGGTCCGCAGGTCGGGCTGCTTGCCCTGCAGGCGGCCGCGTCTTCGGGCGAGCCATTTCCACTGGACGTGCTCGACGCAGAAAGTGCAGGAATGATCGGCTATGTTCTTCAACAGGAACTTGGCAACGTCATGAGAGATCGGCATTTCGCCACCCTTCTCACCCAGGTCAAAGTCAATCCGCACGACCCTGCCTTCAGCAAGCCGACGAAACCGATCGGACCAATGTATGATAAGGCGATGGCGACAAAGCTGGCTGCCGAACGGGGCTGGCACATCGCGCCTGACGGCGAGAAGTGGCGGCGTGTCGTTGCCTCGCCGAAACCGCTTGAAATCCTGGAAGTCCAGGTGATCAGCTTCCTGACCGAGGGCGGCGTGACCGTTATCTGCGCCGGCGGGGGAGGCATTCCGGTAGTCGAGCTGAGCGACGGAAGCCTAGCCGGGATCGAAGCAGTCATCGACAAGGATTTGGCATCTTCCCTACTGGCGCGACAGCTTGATGCGGACTTCTTGCTCATGCTGACGGACGTAGATGCTGCCTACGAAAATTGGGGGACGCCACGCGCTCGCCCCCTCGATCAGGTCAGTGTTTCCGAGCTCTCGCTGGATGACTTCGCTCCTGGCTCGATGCGTCCGAAAATGGCCGCGGCCATCGAGTTCGCGCATGCAACAGGTCGGCCTGGCGCAATCGGACGTCTCGAAGACGCTTCGGCCATCGTGGCCGGAACTAGGGGCACCCGGATTCACGCGCATGACGTGGCGCACAACCCATCTTCGACAGGGATTGTCAATTGATCCGCGTCAAGGCGTTCACCCCTGCTTGCGCCATTGTAGATCGAGTTGGATCCTGATTTCGAGGCGCAGAAATGAGCTACAAATCCGTCCTTGTGAACATCGATATCGACGGACCGGTCATTCCGATTGTGACGGTGGCAATCGATATCGCGAGATCCCACGACGCAAGATTGATCGGTCTCTGTGGGGCCGACGCACCGCTGCCTATGGCTGGGGTCATGACAGCGGAAGCATGGCAACAGATGCGGGACAACATCGAGAAGCGCTTCACGAAAGTGCGGGCAGAGTTTGAGCGGTTGACCACGGGATCGGTGCGGACCGAATGGCGGCAGAGCCTGACCAACCCCACCCATGCAGTGGTCCAGGCAGCCCAGTCAGCGGACCTCATCGTCATGGCGGCTTCAGAGGGCGCGGCTACCGGAGATTCCTATAAGCACGCCAGTCCCGCGAGTGTCGTTCTTCGTGCGGGCCGTCCGGTTTTGGTCGTGCGCGACAAGGTGGAGCAGTTTGGTGCCGAGCGCATCGTTGTGGCATGGAAGGACACACGCGAAGCCCGACGCGCCGTAGCCGACGCACTGCCTCTGCTTGTCGCGGCCAAAGAAGTGACGGTGGTGACCGTGACGGCTGAGGCAGATCAAGTCATTCGAGATGGCCTAAACAATGTAGTCGCTTTCCTGGCGGAACATGGCATCAAAGCCACGCCAAGATTGATCGAAAGCCCCGATGAATATCTCATGTTGTTCAATTTCATCGACCGTAGCGGTGCTGACCTCGTGGTGTCGGGCGCGTACGGGCACAGCCGATTGAGAGAGTGGGCGTTTGGTGGGGTCACGCGCGCATTGCTCGATGAAGCCCGGCTCAATCGGTTCTTGTCAAGTTGAGAGCATTTCGCCCAACCGCGCGGATCGAAAGCCCAAGAAGAGCGGCTTTCGGTCCTTCTTCGTTGAAGAGTTTCGTCGGCAGTTATTGAGCGTCCGCTGACAGCTGAACATTAGTCAGCGCATCCGACTACATCGACATGTTCGTGTCGGTCGGTCGAACTCCCTTTTCTTCGGGAATCTCCGTCATCGTGGCTTCGGTCAGCAGCAACGTGCTAGCTACCGAAACTGCATTTTCCAACGCAATGCGCACGACCTTGGTCGGATCGATGATACCCGCCTCGACGAGATCGACATACTGCTTGCGACCAGCGTCAAAGCCGAAATTGTCTTTCCCTTCCAGCATTCTCGCAACGACGACACCACCATCGACTGCGGAATTCTCCGCTATCTGGCGCACCGGAATTTCGAGCGCCCGTTTCAAGATCTGCACTCCCGTACGCTCGTCGCCGTCAACGAGCTTCTCTTCCTCCTCGACAGCCGTCGTACAGCGCAGGAGTGCAAGCCCGCCACCGGGAACGATGCCCTCTGCGATAGCTGCCTTGGTGGCGCTGATTGCGTCGTCCAAGGCCTCTTTTCGTGATTTCATCTCGGATTCGGTGGGAGCCCCCACCTTGATTACCGCAACGCCCCCAGTGAGCTTTGCGAGCCGCTCCTGCAGCTTTTCGCGATCATAATCGCTGGTGGTATTCTCTATCTCCCGGCGAATCTGCTCGATCCTGGCATCAATTGCCTTGCGCTTTCCGCCGCCGCCTACGATTGTCGTGTTTTCCTTGTCGCACACGACGCGGCGGGCACGGCCGAGTTGCTCGACCGAGACATTTTCAAGCTTGATACCCAACTGCTCCGAGATGAGCTGTCCTCCCGTCAGAACTGCGATGTCCTCAAGCATTGCCTTACGCCTGTCGCCGAAACCTGGCGCCTTGACGGCACAGCTCTTCAGTGTCCCGCGGATGTGGTTGACGATGAGCGTCGCAAGAGCATCTCCCTCAACCTCCTCGGCCACGATCAGAAGAGGCGCGCCGGACTTGGCCACGGCCTCGAGAAGCTTAACCAGATCGTTCAGCGTACCAATCTTGCGGTCCACGACCATTACAAGCGCGTCCTCAAGGACCGCCTCCATCTTCTCCGTATCAGTCGCGAAATATGGTGAAAGGTAACCACGGTCGAACTGCATGCCCTCGACCACGTCGAGGACTGTCTCCGTCGTCTTTGCCTCTTCAACGGTGATGACACCGTCATCGCCGACTTTCTCCATGGCCGCTCCAATCAGTTCGCCAATCCCGGCATCATTGTGCGCCGAGATCGCAGCGACCTGTTCCCTTTCCCATCGGGTCTGAACCGGTTTGGAAGCTGCCTTCAATGCTTCGATCGCTCTTTTCGCAGCGCGATCGAGACCTCGCTTGATATCGATGGCGCTGGCACCTGCCACGACGTTTCGAACGCCATCAGCGAGCATCGCTTGAGCAAGAATGGTCGAAGTGCTGGTTCCGTCACCCACCATCTCGCCCGTTTTTTCGGCTGCCTGCCTGAGCATCCGGGCTCCGAGATTTTCCTCCGGATCCCTGAGGTCGAACTCTTTGGCGATCGTAACGCCATCATTGCAGACTATTGGCGGACCCCATTTTGCCTCGATCAGAACCGACTTCGAACGCGGTCCGAGTGTAACTCGAACCGCGTCGGCGAGCTGGGCAGCGCCTCGCAATATCTTCTCGCGAGCCTCCGAACGAAACAACACTTGTTTGTGAGCCATTGCGTGATCCTTTTGAAGGTCTCGAGATTGCCGGATCCGTCAGGATGCTTCACTTGGTCGTCGGCGATTTCTGGGCATTGCCACCCATCATCCCAGTGCCGCATCCGGATGGCATGTGTTCCCATTCGGAGTCTTGTGGCAGGGTGATCCCCAGTTCCGCTGCGCGTTTCTGCATGGCCTCGTGGTGCTCGGCCCGGATAGCGTCGCATTCCTCGTCGGACTTTGCGCTACGCATCCGGTCCATCATCGTGGCCATCTCATCCGCGGACATCATTTGGTGACCTTGGAACATCAACGGGCCACGCATCTGGGCCAGAGTCCCTGGGACTTCGCTGGTCAGGGCAACAATCGCGACTGCAGCAACCAGCATGAGCTTGGTGAACTGCATGTTCATTTGGTTCCTCCTTTTTCACAAATGAAGCACGGGTTGACCCGACGAGCCTTGATGCATGTCAATCTGAACGGCGACATCGGGAATTGATCTAGGGCAATGCGTCCTGCAACGCGGAGCCGTACTGGTCCATGGAGGAGGAAGTCGCTTTGACCATCCGCAACCTGGAATTCGTGCTGCATCCCAGATCGATCGCCATATTCGGCGCATCGACCCGGCCCGGCTCGGTAGGCGCGGTGGTCATAGAGAACATTGTCCAGGGAGGGTTCGAAGGACCGATCTGGCCAGTCAATCCAAAGTATCGTGAGATCGCGGGCAGACCTTGCTATCGAAGCGCCAAAGAACTTCCCGAGGCACCCGATCTCAGCGTGATCGTTACCCCTGCCGAAACGGTTCCAGGCATTGTCCGGGATCTCGGCAACATAGGCAGCAAGGCGGCTGTCGTAATCACTGCCGGCCTGACGGTGGAAAACGGCCTCAAGCAGGCAATGCTCGAGGCCGCAAAGCCCAATCTGTTTCGAATAGTTGGGCCTAACACGCTTGGCTTGCTCACGCCCAAGCTGAAACTCAACGCCAGCTTTTCGCATTGCAATGCGTCCCCGGGCGGCATCGCGCTGCTTTCCCAGTCCGGGGCGATCGTGACAGCGCTGGTAGACTGGTCACTCGACAACAATGTCGGCTTTTCCCACATCGTGTCCCTGGGCGACATGGCCGATGTTGATGTTGGCGACTACCTCGACCTGCTCGCCAGTGACCCGTCCACGCATGCGATCCTGATGTACCTGGAAACTATCCCCCATCCGCGGAAATTCATGTCGGCTGCACGGGCGGCAGCTCGGCTCAAACCGGTGGTCGCGATAAAATCAGGCCGACATGATCAGGCTGCAAAGGCGGCCATGACACACACTGGCGCACTTGCCGGCGGTGACCGCGCGGTCAGCGCTGCTTTCACCCGGGCGGGAATTCTTCGCGTCGGAGGTCTCATTGAGCTGTTCGATGCGGCAGAGATACTAGCTCTTCTGGGGCCGCTTCAACAAACCCGCCTAGGCATCGTAACCAATGGCGGTGGTGCCGGAGTCCTCGCGGTCGACGACTTGCTTGATCGTCGCTGTGAACTCGCTGCGTTCGCTCCCGCGACGGTTGAACGCCTTAACGCCTGTCTGCCGTCGACCTGGTCGAAAGGAAACCCGGTAGACATCATCGGTGACGCATCGCCACGTAGATATGCCGAAGCCATTGAAGCCGTCGCAGCCGACCCCGGAACCGATGCCCTGATGGTTCTAAATTGCCCGACTGGCCTCGCCTCTTCGACCGATGCGGCATTGGCCGTTTCTTCAATCGCCCGAAGCGGAAAGATAGACGGAAAGCCGTTGATCACCTGCTGGCTTGGAGAAAGCACGGCACGACAGGGGCGGCACCTTTTGCAGAACGCCGGGGTCCCGAGTTTCGAGACTCCGGCTGAGGCAGCTCAGGCAGCATCATATCTCAGCGAGTGGTCGCGAGCCCAGGCCGCATTGATGCGAGTGCCGCCGGAGTCCGGGAGCGCTTACATGGCTGACCGCTCCCACGCGATAGCAATCTTCCGGGCGGCTGCGGCTGATGGACGGCAAATGTTGACGGAGGCCGAAGCGAAGGAGCTGATCGCGGCATATGGCATTGCAACGCCAAAGACCGTAGTCGCAAAGTCACCCGCAGATGTCGAGAAGGCTGCGGCAGCTATGCTCCTGAGTGCCGACAAGGTCGTCGTCAAGCTTGTGTCCAGGGACATCTCTCACAAATCAGACGTTGGCGGGGTGGCTCTCGACCTGGGTTCTGCTGAAGCTGCGCGGGATGCCGCCGAGGCCATCTGCCTTCGCGTACAGCACTCTGCGCCTGATGCGTCGGTGGACGGTTTCACTGTCCAGCCCATGATTAGCAGACGGAGCGCATACGAACTGCTCGTAGGCATCCATCAAGACCCGATTTTCGGGCCTGTGATTATGTTCGGAAGCGGCGGCGTTGCCGTTGAATTGCTTGACGACACGGCAGTGTCTTTGCCTCCGCTCGACGACGTATTGGCCGGAGATCTCATCGACAATACGCGGGCAGGCCGATTGTTGGCAGGATATCGTGATCGCGAACCAGCCAATCGAGCCGCCATATTGGGTACCTTGGACAGTGTTTCGCGACTGGTCGTCGACTTTCGCTGCATCAAGTCAATGGACATTAATCCTCTGTTGTCGGATCGCGAGGGAGCGGTCGCCCTGGATGCCCGCATTCAGTTCGATCCATCGTTGGTCGAGGACCCCGCACCCAATGCCGATCTCGTCATTCGTCCATATCCATCAATGTGGGAGCGAGACATCGAGGTCAAAGGGCAGCGATACATCATCCGGCCGATCAAGCCGACAGATGTCGCACTCTATCCGGCATTCCTGGCTAAGGTCACGCGGGAAGACATGCGGCTACGATTTCTCAGTCCTCGCAAGCATTTTCCAGACCAGATGCTAAAGCGGATGACCCAGCTCGACTACGACCGCGAGATAGCCTTCGTAGTCATTGCGCGTGGTGGTGACGAGCTTGCCGGCATCGGTCGCCTCTCATGCGACCCGGATCACGTCGTCGCAGAATATGCGCTGCTCGTCCGAACGGATCTGCAGGGCCAGGGCATCGGCTGGGAATTGCTCAACCAGCTTATCGACTATGCCCGTGAGGACGGAATCGCCAAGATCGAAGGCATGATGCTTGCCGAGAACCACAAGATGCTGTCGATGTGCCGCGTCCTGGGATTTATGATCCAGCATGAAGTCGATGACCCCGGCCTCTGCCGGGCATCGCTGCGGCTGAAACCTCGCGCGAATGCCGAAGCCAACGACTGACTGTTCAGCAGGAAACCCCGCGATCCGTGGCGACCAGAATGTCTGAGACAACGCCGGCAGGTGTCTGGGCGGCATTCAGTCTTTGCCAGCCGACATCGGCAACCGACCTGCGAAGCTGACGCGACAGCACGTCCACCGTCGCATCTGACACGCCCCCACTTCGCTCGCTCACCCGCGACCAAAGCAGGTTGGCATCGGCCTCCAACCAAAATCCCGCAAACGGCACCCCCCGTTCTGTAGCGCAGAGTTCCATTCTGTTCCTGTCTTTCGGACGCTCGAAAACGGCATCTGCCACCACCGACGCCCCCTGAGACAGGATAAGTCCTGCACGCCAGGCCATCTCCGCATAAACGCGCTCGGAAACTTCGGGAGCATAGGCCCTTTCAGGCAGCCGGGTTTCGGGTGCCACACCATGAAGGATTTTCCGAATGCGATCACTTTCGACGACGCGTGCGCCTGGCGGAGCTCCAATATGTGCTGCAAGCGCTTCTGCGACCGTTGTCTTGCCGGAGCCGCTGAGGCCACCAATCGCCACGAGACGGGGCGGGCAAGCGGCCAGAAGCTGACGCGCGAGTTTGAAGTACGATCGTGCATCCGCTGCAAGTCGCGTCTTTTGGGGCCCGCCTTCTTCAGCCTGCGTGGCAGTGACGTGTGCGCGTACAGCTGCACGGATTGCCATTAGCAGCGGCAGGAGTACGAAACCGTCCTCATCGTCTGCTTCATCGAGATAGCGGTTCGCAACCAGGTTAGAAAACTCGTGCAGCCCCCGATGCCAAAGGTCCATCAACAAAAACGCAAGGTCGTAGAGGACATCGACGGTAGAGATGTCGTCGTTGAACTCGATGCAGTCGAACAGACGTGGCTTGCCCTGGAAGAGGCAGATGTTGCGCAAGTGAAGGTCGCCATGGCATCGACGCACCTTTCCATGTCGTTCCCGACTGTCTAGCAGCCCCCCCTGCCGTTGTAGGGCTGTCCGGAAGAGGCCATCGAACTCCTCGACCTCGGATCTGGAGAACACATGGCTCGTGCCGAACCCTGCAAGATTGATGTCGAGCACGCGCTGAAGATTGGCAGCACCTCCGCAGCCATGGGCCACAGGCGCATCACGATGGAATCTAATGATCGTATGGGCAACGTCGGTCATCAGTTGCGGTGTCAATTCATCTGCCACTGCCATCTTGTCGAGCAAGGCAGATTGATCGAAACGTCGCATCTCGACCACAGCGTCAATGAGATCTCCCCTTCCATCAAACTCCAGACGGCCGTCAGGCCTTCGCGTCAACCGTCTCACCCCGAGATAAAGCTCCGGTGCCGTCTTTGAGTTGCGTTCCACCTCCAGCTGACAAACAGCAAGCCTACGATCCGCCGATGAGAAGTCCACGTACGGAAGCTGCACCGCCCGCTTCATCTTGAACGCGCGATCTCCTGCAAGGAAAACGCGGGAAATGTGCGTCTCAATCATTTCCACGGGCCGCGGATCACCATGGCTGGTGGCATCCATCAAGAAATCGACTGCTGCGACCTGGTTATCGGTGATCATTATCCATGCCCTCGATCCGTCCTGTGGCCTCAGGAAGCAACGCTTTCGTTTTCACCTCTGCAGGCTCTCGATGAACGTTGCCAGCTCGTGAATTCTCTCCTGCGTCACGACGGGTCCGTCATCCGGACCATAAAGGCGTTTGTCGCTTAGAAGGAATTGCTGCCCCCAGACTGGCATGTCGCGCTCGCCATGGCCTGGAACAACATAGCGGCCGTCAATTGTTGCCATCACACGCCGATACGGAAACTCTTCACCGTTCTTTTCGGCAAGCTGCGTCAGATCAGTCGGTGCGCTTCGTAGTTCCGCAGCCAAAGGACCATCGCCCCGCCCGCCACTTCCATGGCAGGCCGCGCATGAATTTAGAAACTCAGTTTCCCCGTAGCTCATCTCTTGAGCATGAAGAGAAATTGAGCTGCCTGAAATCAATACAGCGACTGTGATCAAGCGTTTCATATGGCGACCTCAGCCCATCGGGTTGGAGCCTAATGTCCCGGTCATGCGTAACCTTGATACGGATCAAATCACATGCGCTTTCACGAATTGACGTAGAGCAAGGAATGTTCCGATCCTGGGCGCTATCAGAAGACCTGGTTTCAATTGACTGAGGATTCAAGCCATGGCCTTCAAGACAATTCTAACGGTTACCGGCACCCACCGCGGCGACAACGACATCAAGTTGGCCGCCTCCTTGTGCGCGGAGGTGGACGCTCATCTTTCCGTGCTTGCCGTGACGCTCGCGGCACCTCCGCCCATTGGCGACTACGCAGCGCCGATGTCCGATGCCTGGATGGAAGAGCGGCGCGCCGATCTCGAGAGGCTTGATACGAGGACGGCCGAGGTCACGCGATTGCTAGCCAGCGCCGCGATTTCGGCGGATGTTTCCAACGCCTATCCTGAAATGGCCTGGGCCGACGAGATCATCGGACGGCGCGCGCGATATTCTGATCTGACCTTCGTCGGTCCGGATCTGCTGTCAGGAGGAACGCTCAGGGACAAGACGATTGAGGGTGCGCTCTTCTCGTCGGGCAAGCCAATGCTGTTGTCGCCCGAGGGCAGCAAGCCGACGCTGCGGCCCAGGAAGGTGATGGTTGCATGGGATTCGCGCATCGAAGCCTCGCGCGCAGTTCGGGAGGCTATCGACATCCTGAGGGCCGCAGACGACGTGCATCTGGTCCTCGTCGATCCGCTTGAGGGTGAAGGCCGTCAGGGCGACGAGCCCGGAGCCGATGTTGCGACCTATCTGGCCCGCCACGGCGCAAAGGTCACGGTCGACAGGTTGCCGAGTTCAGGGCAAAAAGTCGCCGATGTGCTGAAGCGGCATGCCTCGGACATGTCCGCTGAACTGATCGTGATGGGCGCATATGGCCACTCCCGCCTGCGGGAGAAGATCTTCGGCGGCGTAACCAAATCGATCCTGGAAGACGTTTCAATCCCGGTATTGATGGCACGCTGAACTTAAGCTGCGGGGTCGGTGGGAGAGATCGAACCGGCCCCGCGCGTCAGATTGCCAACATCCTTCAAGATTGCTCCCCCTCGACAGCCTCCCGGCCCGATACTTGTTCGACGTAAATCCGGAAGAAAAGGTGGGATGAATGCTGGGCAATGGGACGCTGATCGGGTTTCAGACCGCCTGGCTCCCACCAGTTCACATGTTTGCTGAGCAGGTTCCAGGCATGCTCCTGATCGATCTTGTTCTGCGGCGTGTCGCCTTTCAACTCCTCGAATCGGCCATCGACCAGCACGCTGCGCCACTCTCGGCCACTTCCCCTTTCGTCGACCAGCACGCAAACGCAGGGATTGGCTCGCATGAAGTCTATCTTCTTTCCAGGCATAGAGAACGCGTAAAGCCTGCTGTCTGAGTAACAGAAGTAGAACGGCACAACATATGGCCGTCCGTCCTTGGAACAACCAAGGTGGCCGAAATGACTGCGAGCCAAAATCTTGCTGCAGTCAAGAGTAGACAAAGAACGAACCCACATGACCTCACCTCCGTAAGGTTGAATCAGCGCGGCCAGAAGTCGATCGCGCCTGCCATGGTTGGCACAACACGTGTCCCGGCCTCCCGTGACAGGACATGTTCCACATTCGAAATCGATCCGATGGCAGCCCATCTGTGCGATGCCTCGACGAAGTCGCATGCGGCCTTCACCTTAGGCCCCATCGAAGACGGATCGAAGGCCAGCGTTCCCAACGACGCGGGAGTGGCTTGTCTGATTTGTCGCTGTTCCGGTTTGCCATAGTCCGTGGCAACCGACAGCACGTCCGTCAGAAACAGCAATCCGTCGGCATCCAATTCTCGTGCCAGGAGCGAAGCGAATTCGTCTTTGTCCGGCAGGGCCTCCATCCCGTGCAACTCACCACCAGAGCCCGCAGCGACGGGTACGGGGCCGCACATGACAACTGCCGTACCAGACCCGAGCATAGATTTCGCTGCGCCAATCTCGATGGTCTCTAGAAGGCGGGGAACTGGGACAACACGTCGATACTCGCCGTCAAAATCCGCAAATTGCCAGCCACGCAGCTGGCGCAATTGATGGGCGTAGGTCCGTTCGTAGAAGGGTCCGATGGGCTTCGCCGGCTTCCCAAAAGCCTCGTCATCGGCATTGACCAGCACCTGCGCCATGTGCGCGACAACGTGTCGGTCGCTCCCGAGTTTGTTCCGCAACTCTCGAGCCAGCAGATACCCTGTCTCACCCCCAGCTTGAGCGCACAGCAGATCGAGACGCGTAGGTTCGGCGACCCTGTAGGAAAACGACTGCAGTGCGAGCATCGCCAACTGTGGGCCGCTGCCGTGAGCGATCACCACGTCGTGTTCCCTAAACACGGGCGCGAGCCACATGGCGGCCATGGCGGCGTTTTCGCGCTGGTTCTCGGCCGTGATCGCCTGCCCTTTGCGCAAGAGGGCATTCCCACCCAAGGAAACCACAAGTCTCATGTTGTGCCTCCGCAGTTTGTGTTCGCCGTTGGCAATCGGGGAGGTTCGCGATGCCGTGAGGGCGACTATCGCGACGTGTAACCTCCGTCGACCAGATGATAGCTGCCCGTTATGAAGCTTGCTCTTTCGGACAAGAGGAAGCAGGTCAGCGCCGCGACCTCACGCGCAGATCCGAGGCGGTTCAACGGGTGCAGGGCCGCCAGCTGTCCGATCGTCTCATCGTCCAGGTTCTTTTTGAGGAGTGGGGTGTCGATAAACGCTGGGCCGACGGCGTTAACGCGAACATTCTTCGCTGCATATTCAATGGCTACCGCTTTCGTCAATCCAACCAGAGCGTGCTTTGCAGCAACATATGCGCAAGCCTTGCTCCAACCCACCGACCCCAGGATGGAAGACATATTGACGATCGCTCCTCCGCCGGACTTCAGCATGGCCGGAAGCTGGAACTTGATGCAGTAGAAAACACCATCGAGATTCACTTCCATCACGCTTAGCCAATTATCGATCGGATAGTCGGCCGTTTCGGTATCCACGCCGCCTATGCCCGCATTGTTGACCGCAAGGTGAAGGCCTCCGAACGTCTCCACGGCGAACCGGACCATCTGTTCAACTGATCGTGGATCAGCAACGTCGACCTGACAGGCGTGGGCTTCGCCATTTTCAGCCACGATGGCTTGTGCCACGCGTGCCGCTGAGTGGATGTCGATGTCTGCCACAACAACCTTGGCACCGCCCGCGGCAAGCTCTCGAGCCACAGCCTCGCCTATGCCCGATCCAGCTCCGGTGACAAGCGCGACTTTACTCGAGAACTCCATGGCCGCGTTCCTCAATGCGACATCAGTATCGGCAGACGCAGGTCTGTCAGCACGCCTTCCGTCGCCCCTCCAAGCACGAAGTCACGAACCCTGGAATGGCCGTATCCCCCCATCACCAGGAGGTCCGTACCCAGCTCTATCGCCCGTTCCTGCAAGGTGATTGCGATCGGGCAGTCTTCGGATTTGATGTCTGCGGCATCCGCGTTGAGCCCACGCTTTCTCAATGAAGCGACCAGCTTTTCGCCGATGTCGGCTGCCTTCAGCGGCTTTTCGTCGACTATCGTGAGAACATGGATCCTGGAGGCGTGCGTCAGGAGTGGTAATGCATCGGCCACGGCGCGAGCTGCCACGCGGCTGCCGTCCCATGCGATCGCGATGTGCTCGATCTTGGCTGCGCTGGCCGAGTCGGGCAGCAGGATGGTTGGCCGGCCGGAGTCGAAAATGACCCCTTCCGCAATCATTCTGGAGGTCTGGTTGTTCGGCTCCCACCCCACGAGCGCAAAGTCATGATACCTAGCATGGGTTGCCGCATTTTCACCCTGAAGCGCGAGAAGGACGGCCTCGGAAGCAGTGGTGACGGCAACGCCCTGTCGCGATCCTTCTTCGACCACTTTCGCGAGAAGGTGATCGCCGGCTTTGCGACTGACTGCCTCGGCCTCCCGGATTCGCGCCGGGACATCGATCAGAATTCGTGACAATGGACTCGAAACGTGTGGGATCTCCGCATGAATCGCTAGAACATGCAGGTCGGCATGCAGCTGTTGCGCGACAGCGACGGCATTGACGGCGACGGCATCCGAGTTTGGATCAGGATATGTCGCGAGTGGCAGAAAAATCTGGGTTTTCATGCTGCGTCTCCTTGAGCAACGTTTCAGGAAGCCACATCGACCTGAACATGGTCAGAATGAGCGTTCCGGGAGATCTTCGCCTTGACGTAGAGCAAACATTTGCAGATGCACCGCAACTGCCCGAGAGAAGAAGACATCGGAATTGTCTTATCGAGGATGCCGAAGCCTTCGCTCTTCGTTGGCTGCCCGAAGCGCATTCATCGCGTCCTCATCCGTCAGCTGAGGGAAACTGCGATAGTGGTAGCTCAGGGCGCGAAAGCGGCCTGGCGCACTCAAGCAGAAGACTTGGTCGGCCTCCTGTCGGAGAACGTCAAGCGCGTCGGACGGTGCGACAGGGAGTGCCACGACGGTACGTGTCGGCCCCCGCCGCTTGACCGCGCGCAAGGCGACTTTCAGGGTCGCCCCTGTGGCGGCACCGTCGTCGACCAAGACCGCAGTTCTGCCAGCCAGTGAATGGGAGCGGGTGACCCCTCGAAAAAGCCTGCTGCGCCGCTCCAGTTCCGGACGCTCTGCGTTCACCAGCGCAGCAAGTTCCTCGTCTCCCAGGGAATACGCTTCGACGATTTCGCGGTTCACGACCACATCCGGAGGCGTGCCATCGACGATTGCAGCGACAGCCAATTCCGCGTTCCCCGGCGCGCCAACTTTGCGGACAATGAGCACGTCGAGAGGAGCATCGAGCGCACTAGCGACGGCTGCGGCCACTGGGATGCCCCCACGGGGAAGCGCCAGAACAACGGGCTTGGCCAGCTTGGCGCCAAGCAATTCAAGCCCCAGCCTTTCGCCCGCCTCTTGCCTATCTCGGAACATTGCCGTCATTCCGGCCAAAGGTGTCGAAGCGACTTGCGCATCGAATTCTTCACCTGGACGATTTCACCATGGGAAAGATGCCGATCGAGGAGCCTGAATACGGCTGCAATACCTTCCTCGATGTCGACCTCGGGCTGTTCGTTCAAGGACTTCGAGATTCGGAGCACAAAGTCACGTTTGTCACGCTCCACGGCGGGCGACTTCGCTGGATCCCAGCCTTCGAAATAGATTCCTCGGATCATCTCAGGTAGCTGCGAAGAAAGATCCGCGGCCTCCTCTGGCGACAGCCAGTCGCGCAACGCCTGAAGCACTGCCCTCATCAAACGATGAGAGAGGTTTTCCGGCCAGCCGAGATCGGCAGCCAGTTCATTCACCCATTGCTGAGCTTGCTGGGCGGAGTGTGAGAAGTTGGGCTTTGATGCGTGTCCCATGAGTCGACCCCATGTCCTTTGCCGGAGTGTCTCGACTTTTGGTGGTTTGGGAGATCAGCCTCACCACCCCACGTCGTTGCGAAGTATCTGGCGATCTCGTTGTCAGAAAGCCCCAGGTGCCTCAGGGCGCGGACGCTAGCTTTCGTCCGCTACCATCGGAGACCTTCTGGCATGAGTGTCGGCGCCATGAACGCGCCAACACTCAGCATTGTGGTTGGCCCTATGCGGCCTTCACCGTGATCGTCTTTTCAGGCTTCTGGGCTTCCGCAGTCTTCGGCAGCCTGACAGTCAAGATGCCCTTCGAAAAGGTGGCTTCGATCTTGTCGGCATCGACCCCCTCGGGAATCTGAACGGACCGCTGGAATGAACCGTAACGGCGTTCTGACAGGAAATAGTCTTTCTTCTTCTCTTCCTTTTTCTCGGATTTTTCACCCTTGATCGTCAGCACGTGGTTGGTGACCTTGATATCGATGTCCTTCTCGTCGGCCCCAGGGAGTTCGGCCGTGATTTCGTACTCCCCGTCCTTTTCGACCAGATCCATCGCAGGAGCCAATGGCCAATTGCCTGCAAAGGGAGTGCGTAGCTCTGGCAACCTTGGAATAGCCCCTCGCCAACCAAATGGATGGAAATCATCGAAGAGACGATCGACCTCTCGGCGCAAGGACTCAAACGAAGTCCATCCTCCGCCGCGAGCCTGCGGTACATTTTCCTTCTCGGCCGTTACGGGAAGTTTGGTCGATGTATCAGCCATGGAATTGATCCTTCTTGAACGTTGACCTATCGCCTCGTTTGGGCAGCTATTCCGCCGCGTGCACAGATGGCCGCGCAGGTTGGAGAGGCGCTCTCCCAGCTCTTCCTTGAGACGATGTTCCTGAATGTTACGCCGAGCACCCTCGACCACATTGACGTATGTCAAACTGGCGGTGACCATGACGGCACATTGGGCGTGAAGACGAAGTCAGGCACGTCGCGAAGGGGCCAGAGCAGTTCGGTCACAGTCTCGCTTGTCGACCTGCCTGGATAGGCTTCCCACATGTCGCCAGTCGCAGTGAGCCCGCGCGCGTGAATTTCCGCGAGCACAGCCCTGTAGGTGTCGGTCAATGGCTCTCTGGAACCAACTTGTTGAGCCTTGACTGCTTCTCCGGCCGCCGTTGCGCCAAGCCCTAAGCCGGACCCACGCAAGATTCTGAATTGATCCTCGCGTATCGGGAAGCCTGCGTCGAAAAGAACCTCATTCTCGTCGATCTTGCGATAGCGAACCAGACGTGGACCTGCCGGAACGACCATGCTCGACGATAGCGCCCCGTAGAGCTTCTCAAAGCTTACAGCCAGCATGTCGCCGAGTTGTGCAGAGGTGCCACTTCGCGAGACATACGCATAAGGGCTCGGCAACATGGAAACCAGTTCAAGGTCTGGCATTGCTGCACCCTGGATCACCGTCAGTTTGACATCAGCCGATTTATCGCTGGACTTCTAAGCAGGGCACGAGTGACACCGCCAAACGCCCATTCTCGGATTCGGCTATGACCGTAGGCACCGGAGACAAGCAGATCAGCGCCATATTCATCGGCAATCTGGAGTAAGGCTTCGGCCTCATCTGCTCCGCCGACATCAATGGCCTCTGCGGTTGCCCTAACGCCATGTCGAGCGAGAAAGCTGACGACATCATCGATGCCTTGTCTCGCTGTGCCGTCGACGCTTCCGAGAGCCACGACGCGCACCCGCGACGCAGCTGTAAGGAATGGCATCGCATCTGCGACTGCACGCCGAGCCTCGCGCGTATCCTTCCAGGCGATCAAGACAGCCTCAGCGCTGACGGGCTTGAAATCGGCAGGCGCCAGCAGCACTGGGCGCCCTGCGGAAAGCAGCAAAGTTCCATGGTCCACAGTTCGGTTGGAGTCGACTGCCGATAGAGGCCCAGACCCCGCGACGATCAAGTCTGCCGCTCGCGAGTGCAGTGCTAGCAGTTGGTTGGGATTGCCGATTTCACCACGCCAGGAGACACGTTTGTCGTCACCTGCCAGCTGGAAGAATTCCTGCCTTACCTTTGCGAGGCGGTCCTCAATTTCGTCGACTTGGCGCTGCATCGCTTCTGCAATTGCAAGGTCGCTGTCACCTGTCGGCATGACATATCTCGGCTCGGCCGCGCAGAAGCCTATCAAATCTGCGTCAAACATCAGAGCCGCGGCTTTTGCATATGCTACCCTAGACCGGACAGGACGGTCGATATCGAGTTGCAGGAGGATCGTGTTGTAGCTCATTGACTTGCTCCACTCCGAGCAAACCATGACATGTTGGCGTTGGTCCGCTTTGACGTGCGTCAAGGAGGAGCCTTACCCGACAACCAAATCGGCCTGATTTCCTTCGCTCATCAGTTGCACCCGCCCATCTCACTGACAGGCGGGTGTTGCGGTCGGCCGCTTACCAAATCCCAAATGATTGGGCATTTGATCCTTCGCCAGCCGCACCAGCTGCAAGATCTGGGTTATCCCGCCCGGCTACCGTCGGTCGATGGTCTCTTTCAAGTCTGGGACCTCATAGGGAGCTTCGGGTTTGGCATTGTGCGTCAGGGTGCTCCCGGGTCAGCCCATCTCAGGCGATCTGGTCGCGGAAGATTACTACATGTCCAAGACCGATAAGGACATCAACGCGCTCTTGCGGTCAAAGCGCCTGCGCATTGATGAAGGACGTTACTCGAAAACACTGTCGATCCTACGGGTTCGACATGACAGTTCAGATCTGAGTGATCTCTCCGAGGAAGAACTGCGCACCGTCGCCTGGAAAAAGGAATGGTGCGTCAGGTTTCTCCGTGAAGCTTCCAACATTGAGGAGCGATGGCAGCCGCGTCGAACCCTGGAAGATTTCGGAGTCTTCGTTGAAATCCATCGCGACGCGATGGTGGTTTCTTGACGAGAGGCGGCGCCCGGCAGCATTCCTCACCTGCCCTATCGCGCAGCTACCGCCGTGATTTCAACGCCGAGATCGGGATAGGCGAGCCTGGATTCGACCGTCGCCCTCGCCGGCGCCTCGCCGGAGATGACCCATCGGTCCCAGGCTTCGTTCATCTGGGCGAAGTTCGACATGTCGGCCAGATAGATCTGCACCATGGCGAGGTTCCTCTTTGTCACCCCGGCCTGCGCCAGCGTCTCGTCGAGCAACTGGAGCACCTCTTCCGTCTGTTCGCGCACCGATTGGCCTCGCGTCTTCTCGGCGGTGTGGCCGGCGACGAAAATCAGGTTGCCTACGACGACAGCGTCACTCCACCTGATATCGGGGTTTATTCTTTCAAGCATCGGATCATCCTTTTTCGCGGGCTCCACGGCACGTGGGAATCCAACTGACGACAGCCTATGTTTGATAGGCCGCCAGAGAGCAAGGGACGTTCATCGGCAGCGATCTGCCGGCAGCTGAGACGCCATTCGTCACGGCCGAGAGTTTTCGGCGGGTGGCGAGTGGCTGCACCATCCAACATACACGCCGCTACTCTTCGCCCGCATTCGCTGCGGCCCGAAAGCGCCCCTCGAACTCCCGCCTCAGTTCGCGGCGCAGTTCAGCGGCGCGGTGGCGTCTGCGGTCGATGTCGGTCGACGGCACAAAAGGCGGGATCCCGGTCGGGCGGCCGTCTTCGTCCACTGCCACCATGGTGAAGTAGCAGGAATTTGTGTGGCGCCGCTGGCCGGAGCGAATGTTTTCGGCCGCGACGTGGATGCCGATTTCCATCGAGGTGCGGCCGGCGAAATTGACCGAGGCCCGGAAGGTGACAAGTTCGCCGACATTGATCGGCTCGCGGAACACCACCTGGTCTACCGAGAGCGTGACGGCGTATTTGTTGGAATAACGGGACGCGCATGAGAAAGCGACGCGGTCGAGGAGATTGAGCAAGGCACCGCCATGCACCTTGCCGCTGAAATTCGCCATTTCGGGCGTCATCAGCACGACCATCTCGAGCCGGCGCGTATCCCTGTCCACCTAACGAACCTCCCCGATGATTGCAGCCGCATTCGACCACATTTGATGCGTGTCGAACACTGCGCACTTCATCACCGTCCCAAACTGCGAGCCCGAATGGTCGCGAAGGAGCTGTGCCCAAAACAGGTCGGAGACGCGCCCATTCCGATCGAGCTCAACTGGCTGCTCCATCAGACGAACAAGCTACATCAACCCATCCAATGAGCTAATTGTCTCTGTACCTGCGACGGGCGTAGATTCGAGGGTGGGAAGGTGGGGTAGTGCGCCGACGCGGTGCCTTAAATCCTAGGTGTGAGTATTGCGTCGGCTGCCCCACCCCAACGCCCACCGCGCAATGCAGACGGCCCGACTTGGCAACGCCAAGCGGGCCGCTCTTGCTATTGCTGGCCGCCACCGCCACGTTCTGCTTTGAAGGTTGGAACGCACCTATCTCGTCGTCATGCCAACGCGACGCAGGAGCGCAGCGGCGAGGAGCGGTCCGGGAAGTGTACCAAAAGCCAATTGCTTGGCCTTTCGAGCGACGAACGCCCGAAGTGACAGCGAAGAGCCTCGGAGACTATAGGATTCCTGCAGTGACATTGCGGAAAGCATAGATCCGCACTGCTGGCGCAGCTGACTCCATCGTCCTGAACACCTAGCGTAGCGTCCTGATCGAGCCGGCGTCATGACGAGGTCGTCGAACGGCTGGCCGCGCGCGCCGCATCCACCCGCATCGGCGACCCCAGGGAGACCTCGACCGGCATGGGGCCGCTGGTCTCGGAAGTGCAGATGAAGCGGGTGCTCGACTACATCGAGATCGGCAAGCAGGAGGGCGCGCGCCTGGTCACCGGCGGCAGCCGCCACAGCGAGCGCGGTTTCTATGTCGAGCCGACAGTCTTCGCCGACGTCGCGCACGAGATGCGCATCTCGCAGGAAGAGATCTTCGGCCCCGTCGCCACCGTCATCAAATTCAACGACGACGAGGACGCACTGCGCATTGCCAACGGAACTGTCTACAGCCTCGCCGCCGGGGTCTGGACGGCAGATATCGGCCGCGCCCACGACTTCACCAGGCGCCTCAAGGCCGGCACGGTCTGGGTCAACACCTATGGCCCGACCGACATCCGCCTGCAAAAGCCGCCGAAATCATCGGCGGCTTTTGTCGTTGGTGGGGGCACATCGTCCCAATCAGCCAAGGAATGCCAGCCAGTTTGCCCGACCCAACGATCCGATCTGCCGGCAGCAAAGCCGATCGGTGGCGAGCTGTAGCCGGGCACAGTCACGTAATGCTGCTGCAATGCGTCATCCGTAATCAGTCGCGCGGAAGGTTTTCCAAGGAGAACTCATGCTGGTTTCCGCGTTCATTCTGGCGCTCGCCGCCATAAGCATCGTTTATGTCTACCGTTTCAGGGGTGAGGCTCGCTACAACAGCCTGACCGAGTATATCCGCAAGGGTTGGCCGATCTTCACGCCCCTCAATTGCGTGCTCTACATGACCACGCTGCGGCGTGGATCGAAGGCCGTCCTCGACCCGGCCGAGTTCCCTGAAGTCGGCCTGCTGCGCCAGAACTGGCAGACGATCCGCGACGAAGGGCTGGAGCTGGTGCGCCAGGGCTATTTTGACGCGACCAAGCGTCCGGGCACGGCAGGCTCCTACGATGTCGGCTTTCGGACGTTCTTCAAATATGGCTGGAGCCGCTTCTACCTCAACTGGTATGGCTACACGCACCATTCCGCGCGGCGGCTCTGTCCCCGGACGACAGAGATATTGCTGCAGGTGCCGGCGGTGCATGGCGCCATGTTCGCCTTCCTGCCGGGCCGCTCAAAACTGACCAGGCATGCCGATCCCCTCGCCGTATCCCTGCGCTATCATCTTGGCCTGGCGACACCCAATTCGGACGACTGCTTCATCAATGTCGATGGCCGCAATCAGAGCTGGCGCGATGGCGAGGTGCTGATGTTCGACGAGACCTACCTGCACTATGTCCGCAACGACACCGACTCCGACCGTCTCATCCTCATGTGCGACGTCAAACGCCCGTTGAACCCGATCGGGGCGCTGTTCAACTTTTTCTACCAGGGCATAACCCGTTCCTCGGTCGTGCCCAACACACCGGAAGACCATCGCGGTCTGGCCAACAGGGCCTTTGCCCGGCTATCACCGCTGCTGGCACGGATCAAAGCGCTGAAGGCGACCAATCGCCTGATGTATTACACCATCAAGCGGTCGGTAAATGTACTGCTGGTCCTGCTGCTTGTGGGCTTGGCAACGGGCGTGGCTCAATTGCTTGGCCGCCTGGTTTGAAGGCCGTATCGTAGAACCATCCCTGGTTTCGGAACACGGCCGCTCGGGGATGGCTTTTCAGAATTTCCGATGCAGGGTGTGATGGAGGCTGCGAAAAGACCGCAATCTCAGCACCGCCGCACCCCGCCTCTCCTGGCGCAACGCTTGCGCCCGCCCGGGCTCCGGTTTGCGACGACAGGGCCGGCATCCGCCTCCGTAATGCCGTAGCGCTTGTAGAATTCGGCGTTGTCGCGCTCGATCTGCTCGCGCATCACCTTGTCGTGGCGGATGATCATCGCGTCGCGGGCAGCCCTGCCCGCCGTCGTGGTAACAAGGCTGCCGGCACCCATTGGCAGCATCGAGGCGGCTACCCCCGCGACGCCCTGCGCCGTTCCCAGCGCAGTCGCCTCCGCCATCATCTGCTTTTCCAGCTTGCGCGTGTCGTCGGAATAGCCAGGACCTTCGAAGTTCGATTCAGTGGTCGTCGAGCAGGCCGAGATCGCGTAGCAGAGCGCCAGCGCGCCACTGCCGATCCATGCCCGATGACCTGACAATGCGGTTCTGCCCATGCCTCGCCCCTCGACCGGCAACGGCCGGCGCAGCGGCGGCCCCTGCCGCCAGCCCCTTTCATCTACGCCCGGGGGAAGGCCACGTCTTGGACTGGAATGAACAGACCATGCCCAGACGGAACAAGCCATCGATTTCAGCTGTTACTCGGCAAAACAACTTGCTGCCTGCACCAAATCTGCTGCACGAAATACGCGCAGTGTTGCTGGAATATCTTTTCCTCGCGACCGGAACAGCCAAAAATTGTTCACTGGACATCGTTCTTCCCTAGGGCAAACTGCCTCCAGGGGTGCGAAGGAGGAGATATGCGCGCAAGAACAGCGACCATCGGCGACCTCGAGGTGGTCTTCCATGACCTGTCCAAACGGATGTCCGACGAGTATGCCGCCGCCGGCAAGGACGCCAAGAGCGCCTACGACAACCTGATGATGAACCTGAAGGAAGGACGCGCCCACGCGCTTGTCGAAGGTGACCGCCCGGTGGCGATCATCGCCTGGCACGAGCATTCGGACGCGGCCGAAACACTCTTCGCCGCCCAGGACGAATTCTTCGCCGCGCCCACGGTCCGGTTCTGCAAGCGTCACATCCGCCGTATCCAGCAACTTGCCGGCAACGTGCCGATCCACTCGCGCGGCTGGCTCGATCGCCCCGAGGTCGCGCGCTGGTTCCGCATCATCGGCTATGTCGAACGCGGCCGGCAGCATGGCGCCCTGCTGTTCGAACTCCCGCCCGCCTAGACCAGCCGCCTTGGCAAGGACGCGTCGTCGTAGCAGACTGCTGCGGCGACTGTGCCCCCATCCCGGGAGTAACCGATGCCATCTGACACGGTACACTCTGAAATGGTCAATGTCCGCTACCTCGTCGACGACGTCGAGGTCTCGATCGACTGGTACACGCGCCATCTCGGCTTCGAGGTGCTTACCAACTATGCGCCGGCCTTTGCCGACGTCTCCCGTGGGTCGCTGCGCCTGTTACTCAGCGGCCCGACCAGTTCGGCGGCACGGCCGATGTCCGATGGCGCCCAGCCGCGCGCCGGCGGCTGGAACCGCATCCACCTGATCGTCGACGATCTCGCGGCGCAGGTGGCGCGACTGCAGGCCGAGGGCGCGCAGTTCCGCAACGACATGATCAAGGGCCCCGGCGGCGCGCAGATCCTGCTCGTCGACCCCTCGGGCAATCTCGTCGAGCTGTTCCAACCGGCCGGGCGCTAGGCGCAAGAGGTCGCGACTTCCCCCGACAGGCGCCTGCACAACCCATGCTTGCGCGCTTGAGCAAAGGCGCTCACAGTTCCTTGGCCTCGATGGGAGGTTCTTTTCATCAACTGCGGGGGTAGTCATGATGCAGGCTTGGGGAGCTGATACGACCGAAGAGACATTCCAGAGCGCCGGGGGGCTGAACATCTTCCTCAGGTCGCGGCGACCGGAAGGCAAGGCGCGCGCCGTCGTCGTCATCTGCCACGGCGTCAATTCCCATGGCGGGCAGTATGGCTGGGCGCGGAGCATCTCGTGAAGCACGGCTTTGCCGTCTTCGCGCTCGACCTGCGCGGACGCGGCAAATCGGACGGCGAACGCTTCTTTGTCGAGACGGTCGACGACTATGTCAGCGATGTCGCCGGCGCGATCCGGATTGCCAAGTCGCGATATCCCGGCCTGCCGCTGTTCCTGCTCGGCCACAGCGCCGGCGGCGTGGTCTCGGCCACTTACACGCTCGAAAACCAGTCGGAGCTTGCCGGCTTCATCTGCGAGAGTTTTGCCTTCCAGGTGCCGGCGCCCGGATTCGCGCTCGCTGCGATCAAAGGGCTCAGCCACGTCGCCCCGCGCCTGCCGGTGCTTAAGCTCAAGAACGAGGATTTTTCCCGCGACCCGGATGCGGTGGCAGCTCTCAACAGCGACCCGCTGATCGCCCACGAGGTTCAGCCGGCGCTGACCGTCGCAGCGCTCGTCCGCGCCGACGAAAGGCTGCGTGAGGAGTTCCCCATGATCACCCTGCCGGTGCTGATCATGCACGGCACCTCCGACAAGGCCACCGTCTGCCATGGAAGCGAATACTTTTTCGAAACCGCCGGCTCCCGGGACAAGACGCTGAAGCTCTATGAGGGCCATTATCACGATCTGCTCAACGACATCGGCAAAGAGGACGCCATTGCCGACATGACCAGTTGGATCGACAAGCGCCTTTAGGCGCGCCAGCGCTGGGCGGCGTACAGATCGTCACCGGGATCGCGACGCTCGCCGCGATCCATTCATTCAGCTGCCGAGTGCCTCCCACCTGCGCAATTTCCGCCCAAGGCCGCCAAGCACCAGCAACTCGCAGAAGTGGTTCATGTCCTCGAACGAGCAGAACGCCGGCGGGTCGAGTTCGAGGATCGGCATCTTGCGCCTGATGTCGCCGGCCACTTCGCCCAGCATCTCCTGCCAGCGCGGCAAGGCGTCGTCGTCGAGCCAGTCGATGGCGTAGGCGAAGGTGATGTGGAACGGGTAGTCGTCATGATCGGGATGGCGGTAGCCGAGCAGGTCGGCGAGCACGTCGCGCCATTGGCGCATTGCCCTGCGGTCGCGTTCCCGGGCACCGTCAACCAGAAGGCCGGAGGGCCGCGCATGTGTCACCTCGACCTGGAACGGTTCCAAGACCGGCAGCGTCTCCAGCCGCGCGACCATGATCTCGGTCAACTCCTCGATCGACGCGTCGAGCGCCAGGCCATCCGGCCAGAATCCCGGCTTGCGACGGTACTCGATGACGCCCTGGAACAGTGTCATGTGCAGGCTGGTGATGGGAGTGAAGACGAAGTGCCTCGCCTCGGGCATGGCGAGGAATTTCTCGCGGGCCTCGACCAGACCTTCCAGCGTCGGCGAGCCCTTCGAGACATGGCAGACGATGGTGTTGCCGGGCTCAGGCAGGAAGCCACCAGCGCGTAGATAGCGCGTGCCGAGATGCGGCGGCTGGGTCGTGTTGCGTCCACTGGAATAAGCGATCAGTTCGGGCGAGAGAGCATCTGCGGGCATCGTTGCGGTCCATCGTTCGAGGTCCGCCTGCCCTAACGCCCCTCAGCGACCGCCGCATGACAACAAGGAGATACGAGACTGCGAGTTCACGAAGCCGCAGCCTGAAAAGCTGCCCTCACCATCGGGATCGTCGATGCGGGTGCTGCCGCCCCGACACCTCAGGCCATCGCCGGCGTGGCAGGCACGACATCCTGCACACCGGCGGCCTCTCGGCGGATCGCCCAGCCAGCCTGCGTCTTCGCTCAGATCGCCGCCGCGGCCTTGATGCCGGCGTTGGGGATATGGATGTCGATTTCCAGCGTCGAGGTGGTGGCGCCGCGATCCATGGTGATCTTGACGTCATCCTGGTTGACCTGGACGTGCTTGGCGATGACCGCGATGATCTCCTCGCGCAGCACGGCGACGAGATCGGGCTGGTTGCGGTTGTTGCGTTCATAGGCGAGCAGCACCTGCAGACGCTCGCGCGCCACCGGTGCACTACCGCCACGCTTGAAGAAGTCGAGCAGTTTCATGCCACTCTCCTTCCCAGAAGACGGTTAAGGAGACCTTTCTTCTCGACCGGCGTGACCATCGGCACGTCCTCGCCCTCAAGGCGCTTGGCAGCGTCGGCATAGGCGCGCGCAGCGGCATTGGTCGGCTCGTTCAGCGTCACTGGCGAGCCGACATTGGAGGCGCGCAACACGCCCTGGCTTTCCGGAATGATGCCGAGCAGCGGCACCGACAGGATTTCCAGCACGTCGTCGATCGACAGCATCTCACCGCGGGCCGCGCGGCCGGCATCGTAGCGGGTTACCAGCACGTGCTTGGTGACGCGCTCACCCTTCTCGGCCTTCAGCGTCTTGGAATCGAGCAGGCCGATGATGCGGTCGGAATCGCGGACGGAGCTGACTTCCGGGTTGGTGACGATGACGGCCTCGTCGGCGAAACGCATGGCAAGCTGGGCGCCGCGCTCGATGCCGGCCGGGCTGTCGCACAGCACGTAGTCGAACTTGTCCCGGAGCGCGTTGATGACACCGGCGACACCCTCCTCGGTCAGCGCGTCCTTGTCGCGCGTCTGCGAAGCCGGCAGCAGGAACAGCGATTCGACGCGCTTGTCGCGGATCAGCGCCTGCGCCAGCTTGGCCTGGCCCTGCGTGACATTGACGAGGTCGAAGACGACGCGGCGCTCGGCGCCCATCACCAGGTCGAGATTGCGCAGGCCGACGTCGAAGTCGATCAGCACCACCTTCTTGCCGGACTGGGCGAGCACGGCACCGAGGGCAGCCGTCGAGGTCGTCTTGCCGACCCCGCCCTTGCCAGATGTGACGACCACTACCTTGCCCATTTTGTTGTCTCCGTTGTCAATTGAGGGGCGCGACCTGGATGGCGTTGTCTTCCAGATGGACCTGGATCGCCTTGCCATGCATCGACGGCTCCATGTCCTCGGCGGTGCGGTACCAGCCGTCGACGGCCAAAAGCTCGGCCTCGTTGCGGCGGCAGAAGATGCGGGCGCTGCGGTCGCCCCAGGCGCCGGCAAAGGCGCGGCCGCGCAGCGTGCCATAGACGTGGATCGAGCCGCCGGCGAGGATCTCGGAACCGAAGCTTGCCGAGCCCATGACGATCACGTCGCCATGCGGATGGACGATCGACTGGCCGGAACGCACCGGCTGCTCGACGATCAGCGTGTTGGACGGTGACAGCGGCGCCTTGGCGGCCTCCTCGGCCTTCGCCAGCGCTTCGGCGTCGACCTGTTCTTCCTCGACCATCGTCTTCCTGGCGCCGGCCAGTTTCGGTGGCAGCTCGTCGCCGAGCGAATCGATATAGTCGGCCTCGATCGCATAGGTCCTGATTCCGCGCTCGGCGATCAGGGCCACCAGGGCGCCGATTTCGTCGGCCAACGGCTTCAGCGCATTGAGGTCCAGCACCACCGGCCGGCCCTTGAAAAAGCCGGGAGAATTCTCGATCCAGCGGTCGAGATCCTGCAGCCACTGGTCCAGCGGCGCCTCGGGCACAAGCGCGAAGGCAACAAACGAACGGGCGCGAAAGCGGATGGATTTGTTCTGCATCGGGGGCGCAAATCACCGGCGGGACTTCAGGGAGGTCGGGGTGTAGGCGATGGTGAACGAAACGTAAACTGCAATTCGCCTTACAGCCTGCAATACGCCCGATGTGTTTCTTTTGCGCGACGGCCTGCGGCCTCGGCAATGGGGCTGGCGCCACTCTCACCCGATGTCTGGTTCGCCCTTGAGGAAGCCTTCCAGACCCATCGCCAACGCATCGAAGACAGTCCGGTGACCTCTGGGCAAAGCTGATGGCAAATCTTGGCTATGAACAGTTCCTCGCCCATGGCAGCGACATGGGCGCCGGCGTTGTCGAGCGGCTTCGGGCAGATCATCCTCACCGGCTCCTTGGCATCCACATGGTCAATGTATTCTCCGGATATCCCGCTGCCTCCGACCTCGACGACGAGGAGCGCGCGTTTCTGGACATTGTCCCGCAGTGGCGGATGGCAGAAGGCGCCTATGCGATGCTGCACGCCACCAAGCCGCGCACCATAGCCGTCGCTCTCAACGACTCGCCGGCGGGGTTGGCAGCCTGGATTGCGGAAAAATTCCACGATTGGACGGACGACCGGAAGGTTTCGAACGATGTTCTCAGCACGATCCTGACCGTCTATTGGGTCACCGAAACGATCGGTTCGTCGCAGTGGCTCTGCCGCGAAGCCTTCGGCGACCTGGGGGCGATGTCGCCACCGCCCAGGAGTGGGGCTCCGGTGGCGGTCGCCATCTTTCCGCGCGACATCCTGCCTGCCCCGCAAAGCTGGGGTGAGCGCTGGTTCGACATCGACCAATGGACGGTGATGCCTTCAGGCGGGCATTTCCCGGCACTGGAGCAGCCTGAATTGCTGGCCGCCGACATCAGGGCGTTTGCCGCCCCCCTGTGAGGCGCGCCTGCGGGCCCGGCCGACAGAACCGGACGCGCTCGGGGGTGTTGACCGCACCTTTAGCACCTCTTGCGCAACGGTCCTGGCTCGATTGGCGGCGAACCAATGCCAACCCTGCCAACCTTGATTTCGCCGTCCAGCCAATTCGCGCACACGGCCAGCCCCTTCCCGCACCTTACGTAAGGGTAACTGGACAAACCGTCGAAAACATTGGCTTATCCTGACATCGGCAGCACGAGGGGGCGCGCGGCATGGGTACGGCGACACGCAGCAACGCAACGATCTACGGGCTCTTCGCCATCTGCGCGGTGCTGGCCATTCTGGGCAGCCTGATCGCGCCCGATGCCAGCTCGCCCTGGCGCTGGCTGCATTACCTCACCAAGCCGACGGCAACGCTGCTCCTGCTTGTCGCCGTGCTGCGCGGCATGGATTCGCGAACCTATGGCCTGCCGATCGCCATCGGCCTCGGCTTTGCCGCGGCGGGCGATTTCTTCCTGATGCTGCCAGGCGACTATTTCCTTGCCGGCCTCGTCTGCTTCCTGCTCACCCACTGCGCCTATATCTGGGCGCTGACCCGCGATTCGAAATTTGCAGGCAATATCGGCATCTTCGCGCTGTTTGCCGCGCTGGCCGCTGCCGTCTTCGCCGGGCTGTGGTCGTATTTGCCCTCGCCCATGCGCATTCCGGTTGCGATCTACGCGCTGGTGCTTGCCGCCATGGCCGCCCAGGCGCTATCGCGCGACCGCCAGCTTGCCGGCACGCCCGCGCAGAAAGCGGCACGCCTTGCAGCCCTCGGCGGCCTGTTCTTCATGGTCAGCGACACAGTGCTTGCTTATGGCCGCTTCCGCTGGAACATTCCCTACAATGCCATCTGGGTGCTCGGCACCTATTATGCAGCGCAGTATCTCTTCGCCCGTTCGACGGAAAACGATGCTGAAGCCTAACGACAGCCAGCCCGACCTCAGGGCAACCTTCGACACGCTGCGCGCCGCCTGGCTCGAGACGCGGCCGTCCTATGCCCAGCGCGTCGACGACCTCAAGCGCCTGCAGCGCGCTTTCGGCCAGCGCCTCGACGAGATGGTCGAGGCAATCAGCGCCGATTTCGGCCACCGCTCCCGCCATGAAAGCCTGCTCGGCGAAGGCAGCGTCGTCTTGTCTGAAATCAAGCACACGCAACGCATGCTGAAATCGTGGATGAAGCCCGAGCGTCGTTCGGCCGGTTGGAAGCTCCTGCCCGCCAGCGCCGAGATCCGCCACGTGCCGCTTGGCGTCGTCGGCATCATCGCGCCGTGGAACTATCCGGTGAACCTGGCGTTGGCACCGCTTGTCGCGGCCATCGCCGCCGGCAACCACGTCTTCCTCAAGCCCTCCGAACACACGCCGCGCACCGCCGCCTTCCTGCAGTCGCTGCTGGCAGAAGTCTTTCCGCCTGCGCGGGTGGCGGTGGCGCAAGGCGGCACTGAGCTGTCGGCGGCCTTTTCCGAACTGCCTTTCGATCACTTGTTCTTCACCGGCTCGACGGCTGTCGGCCGCAAGGTGATGGCCGCGGCCGCCCGCAACCTGACGCCGGTGACACTCGAACTCGGCGGCAAGTCGCCAGCCATCGTCGCGCCGTCGGCCAATCTCGAACGCACGGCCCGGCGCATCGCCACCGGCAAATTCTTCAACGCCGGCCAGACCTGCATCGCGCCCGACTATGTTCTGGTGCCGCAGCAAAAGCGCGACGAGCTCGTCCGCCTGGTCAAGCAGGAAGTCAGTGCCCGCTACAACGCCAGGCAAGGTTTCGACGACTACACCTCGATCGTCAATGACGGCCAGTTCGCCCGCCTGAGCGGCCTGCTCGACGACGCAGCCGTACGCGGCCACGAGCGGGTCCCACTGCTCGACATCGCCACTTTGCCCGCCGGCCGCGAGCGCCTGCTGGCGCCGACCGCCGTGCTCGATCCCGCCCCTGACAGCGCCGTCATGCGCGACGAGATCTTTGGGCCGATCCTGCCCATCGTCGGCTATGCTTCGCTGGACCAGGCCATCGCCTATGTGGTGGAGCGAGACCGCCCGCTGGCGCTCTATTGCTTCGGCGACGACAAGGCCGAGATCGAAACCATGCTGTCGCGCATCGTCGCCGGCGGCGTTTGTGTCAACGACACGCTCTACCAGTTCGCCTGCGCCAACCTGCCCTTCGGCGGCGTCGGCGCCTCCGGCATGGGCCACTATCACGGCCGCGAGGGTTTCCTCACCTTCTCCAAGGCGATGCCGGTGTTGCGCAAATACGAGCCCTCGGCCAGTGACCTGATCCGCCCGCCCTACAAGGGCCTGACCGACTGGTTGGTGCGGCTGGTAACGAAACTGCACTGATTGAGATGTGCCGCTGGGTCAGCGCTGCCGCCGGTGATAGGTCAGCGCCATCGCCAGGCAGATCGCCAATGGGGCCGGCAACGGTTTATCGACGTCGAGCAGGAGCGCCCTGTTGCCCTGATAGGTGAAGGTCTCGCCAAAATGGGCGCGAACACTCTCCACCAGCGTCGTTTGACAGTTGAAATACACCGCGCAGGTCTGGCCGCCGGGCTTCGGCCAGCCGAGCCGTATGGTGGAGCCGCTGCCGCTGGCTTCCGTCAGATAAGCCGGCTCGCCCCATTTCAGCGTTTCGGTCAATGGCCCGACGCCCGGCGTTTCGGCCGCCGTCGACAGGATCAGCCCGCGTATCTCGAGCAATCGCGCCCGCACCGGCGCGGGGAATGCTGCAAACGCCGCCGCCACGGCCTCTGGTATCGCGGCGTTGAGCGCAGCCACGTTGTGCATATCAGCCAGTCTGCACTCGTTCATGTCGGCTTGCTGCATCATCAGCTGATCCCTGCTCCGCCCGGCACGATCGCATCATCCGGATTGACAAATCCTGCTGAATTTCAGGGGCCGGTGCGGGCCTCATTTGCCGTCGGCCGCCCTCACTTCATGAACAGCAGCGCCATGCCAGCCACCACCAGCGCCGCCCCTGCCCAGGCGCCGCCGGCCGGGCGTTCGCCCGTCTTGGCCCACAGCATCGGCAGGATGATCACGGGCGACGTGGCAGACAGGGTCGAGACGATGCCGACCTTGCCGCCGGACAGCGCAAACAGCAGCAGCGTCATGCCGATGGCGAGCGCGATGATGCCGGTCAGCGCCGTCAGCGCCGCCACTTTCCAGGTCAGCGGCCCCTTCGGCTTCACCGCCGGGATCGGCAGTTGCAGCAGCACCGTCAGGCAGAAGGCGGCAATGCCGACACGCAGCATCGAGGCGAGGAACGGGTCGATACCTGTCGCCATGACAGGCCGAGCGATGATCGAGCCGATCGCCTGGCCGGTGGCGGCTCCCAGCCCGAGCGCCACGCCGATCCACAGCGGCCCCTTCACCGTCTCCCAGGCGTGCAGCTGGTCGCGGCGCTTGCCGAACAGGATCGCCAGCAACACGCCGGCGACCGTCAACCCGATGCCGGCCGCGGCCTTGGCGGACAGATCCTCGCCCAGCACCATCCAGCCAAGCACGGCAGCAATCGGCGCATTGAGCGCAAACAATATGCCGGAGCGGCGCGGGCCGAGCCGGTTCAGCGCGGCAAACAAAAGCGTGTCGCCGGCGAAGATACCGATCAGGCCCGACAGGATCAGCGGCCCGGCAACGCCGGCGTCGAGTTCGCGCCAGTTGCCGGTCGCCACCACGTAGACAGCCAAAAGCCCGGTGACGAAGAGCTGGCGCAGCCGGTTGAACGCCGGCGCACCGAGATGGCCGGCAGGCCCGGCCGAAATCAACCCGGTGACGGCCCAGCATGTCGCGGCACCCAGTGCTGCAATCTCGTAAACAGGCATCGGCGACTCGGCATGAATGAGGAACGGAAGGGCCCAAGAGATACCAGAGACCGGACAGAGGTGAAACGCGCCAGACCATTCGCCTCACCCGAACGATTCAAGCGATATTACGCGTTGGATTGATTGAAAGCGGGCGCATAGCTTGCACCTGAAATCGACAGGTCCAAGCCCATGAATGCCCTAACCAGAACCGAAACCACGCTTTCCCCCACCCGCAGCCAGGCGGGGCGCCAGCCGGCGCGTGGCCGTCACGACAACGCCAGACTGCTGCCCGGGCTGCTGCTTGCGGCGGGCATCGCTGCCCTTGCCTTTGCGCTGCGGCATTTGCCCGGCCTCGGCAGTTTCAGCCCGATGATCATTGCGATCGTGTTGGGCATCGCCTTTCACAATCTTGCCGGCACCCCGGACCAGGCCAAACCAGGTGTGGCGTTTTCGATGCGCAAGGTGCTGCGTTTCGCCATCATCCTGCTTGGCCTGCAGCTGACAGCAAGCCAGGTCGCCGAAGTCGGCATCACTGGTGTGGCCATCATCGCTGCCACGCTTGTTGCCACCTTCACCTTCACCGTGTGGCTCGGTCGGCTGATCGGCGTCGAGCAAAAGCTTGCCGAGCTGATCGCCGCCGGCACCTCGATCTGCGGCGCGTCCGCCGTCATCGCCACCAACACGGTGACCAAGGCATCGGACGAGGATGTCGCCTATGCGGTTGCCTGCGTCACCGTCTTCGGCTCGATCGCAATGTTTGCCTATCCGCTGCTGCCCGGGTTGCTCCAGCTTGGCCCCCACGCCTACGGTCTGTGGGCGGGCGCCTCGATCCACGAGATCGCCCAGGTCGTGGCAGCCGCCTTCCAGGACGGCCAGCAGGCCGGCGAGTTCGGCACCGTCGCCAAGCTCACCCGTGTCCTGATGCTGGCGCCTGTCGTGATCACGCTCAGCCTTGCCGCCCGCCAGCGCGCGAGATCGTCCAGAGCGACCCAAGGCGACACAACTGCCCCGATGCCGTGGTTCGTGCTCGGCTTCATAGCCATGGTTGGCGTCAACAGCCTCGTCGACATTCCGGCGGATGCGAAGACATGGATCGTCGCACTCACCACCTTCCTGCTCACCATGGCGCTTGCCGCCATGGGCCTCGAGACCGACATTCGCAAGCTCAGGGCCAAGGGACTTCGTCCACTCTTTCTTGGCCTGGCCGCGTTCCTTTTCATCGCGACTTTCTCTCTAATGCTGGTCAAGCTTCTGGGCTGAGACCGAAAGGAAAGCCGTGACTCTCGAACAGCTCAGGATCTTCGTTGCGGTCGCCGAACGCGAACATGTCACTCGGGCCGCCCAGGCACTGAACCTGACGCAATCGGCGACCAGCGCCGCGGTGTCGGCGCTGGAGGCGCGTTACCAGACGAAGCTGTTCGACCGCGTCGGCCGCCGCATCGTGCTCACCGACGCCGGCCGCATCTTCCTGTCCGAGGCGCGTGCCGTGCTGGCCCGTGCCGGCTCCGCCGAGGTGGTGCTGGCCGATCTCGCCGGCCTGAAGCGCGGCTCGCTCAAGCTTGCCGGCAGCCAGACTGTCGCCAATTATTGGCTGCCATCGGTCGCTCATCGTTTCCAACAGCGCTTTCCCGGCATCGCGCTCGGCATCACCATCGGCAACACCGAGACGGTCGCAGCTCAGATCCATGACGGTTCGGCCGATCTCGGCTTTGTCGAGGGCGAGGTCAACGATCCCGCCCTCGCCATTGAAGCGGTCGCCGAGGACGAACTGGTGCTGGTCGCCGTCGCCGATCATCCCTGGACCGTCACGCCGCCGTCCTCTCCCGAGGACCTGAAGTCGCAGCGCTGGATCGTGCGTGAACAAGGTTCGGGCACGCGCGCCCATTTCGAAGCGATACGGGCGCTGCGCGGCGTCGAGACCGACAGCCTCGACATCGTGCTCGAGCTGCCCTCGAACGAGGCCGTACGTGCGGCGGTGGAAGCCGGTGCCGGCGTCGCCATCATGTCGCGCCTCGTGGCGCACGCCTCGCTCAAGGCCGGCACGCTTGTCGCCGTCGACTTCGCGCTGCCCAGGCGCAGCTTCTTCGTACTGCGCCACCTGGAGCGTTATGCCACGCGCGCCGCGCGCGAATTTCTGGCGCTGGTCCGGGGTGAAGCCAGCCACGGCTGATCGACGTCGGCTTCACGTGCGAAATGCTGGCGTCATCGTCCCCTGCCAGATGCCGCGCATGCGGATGATCATCGCCATTTCGGGAATTTCCGACCCGGAAAAACCACGCTCACGCGCGCCCTGGCCGAGCGCTTTCACAGCTGTCATCTCTGGGACGACGTCGATGGCATCTCACGCCATCCCGATGACTATCTGGGCTGGCATCGCACAGGTTCTACGCCGATGGCGGTCACGCTCGTCGATTCAGCAGACATCGTCATCGACGGAATGTGGCCAATAGCCAGCCAGATGGAGAGGCTCGAACGCCCGCTGCGTGAACTGGCTGACCTGGAACATGCGGGCCGCCGGTAAGCCGCCGGCCCGTATGCCCGGTCAGTTCGCGAAGCTCAGCACGGCCTCGACCTCGTCGTCATAGGTCTCGCCCGTCGTGACGAAACCGAGTCGCTTGTAGAAGCCTTCCGGGCTCGCCTCACCCAGGCCGTAGCTGGTGAAGAGTTCGGCAAATCCCCTCGCCTTCATCTCGCGGACGACGAGCGCGATCGCCTTTTCGCCATACCCCATGCGCTGGAACGGTCCCGCGATCATGAAGCGCCAGAGGAAGGCGCCAGGGCAGTCGATGACGTCATAGTCGGAGCCGATATGCAGCATGACGAAGCCCACCGGTACCTCGTCGGCATAGACGGCGCGGAACCAGGCGTTTTCGGAAAAATGCGCCTCGGCGATCGAGGTGCCGTTGTCGGCGACCTTGTTGCGCTGGGCCTCGCTCAACGTCTCGCTGAGATCGCAAATGTCGGAGACGGTCTGGGCGGAGATACGGCGCAACGAGACTTCGGCGGCCGAATTGATCTTTTCGGTCATGGCACTTTCCATGCTTGGATGTCTGACCCGGCAAAGCCGGCGCGGTTGATGTCGTCCGCCAACGGGTCGGGCTGTTGCCCGAAGCGCACATAGTTTCGGAATTCCGTGGCGTCAAGCAACTCTCATTTCAAATTATGTATTGCTCGAGCGATACAAACAAAAGTATGAGCCGCCCCCCCGACGCAAGAACCACTTGATCGGTAAAATCAAAACATGTTCTGGAAAAGATTCGGACATTACTAATTTAACATCCTGGAATGGAGGACCGAATGGCGCGCATCGTAGCAATCACGATCGAGGTCAACAAAACTATCATTTCAACAGGATATCTGCTCCTTGAAAACACGCACAGAAAACTACATCGATAACGCCATCACCTGGGCCATGTCCCAGCTTGGCAATGAGGATTACTGCTTCCGCTGCCTCGCCTTCGTCGAGGACGCCTATGAAGAGAGCAACGAGATCGAAATCTTCGGCGGCGACTGCGCCAAGGAATCGGCGGACGAATATGGCGTCAACCCACCGACCGGCGAACCGCCGCGCGGCGCCTTCGTCTTCTTCGACATGACCGGCGAGCTATTCGACGTCACGACCAACTGGGGCCATGTCGGGCTTTGCCTTGGCGAGGGCCGCATCGTCCATGCCTGGGATGAAGTGCGCATCGACGACATCAACGCCGTCGAGGCACTGGAGCCCGCCGAAGGCTGGACTCAGCCACGCTACATTGGCTGGGCACCCGTCGAGCGCATCCTGCAAGGCCACAAGATCAGGTAAGTCAGGCATCCGCGGCCACGGCCCCATGGCCGCGGATGCCTTTTTCGACGCCGAGGGCTTTTTTGTCCTCGTCCAGCCGGCACACAGGTGCCGGCAGGACAGAGTTGCAGTTCCTGGAAGCTGACTGCCGGATTGAGGTCCATCCTGGTCCGCGCGCACTGGAAGCGGGAAAGCCGATTCCAGTTCGGCAAGACAGAGCCGCAACAGCGCTTAAAAGCTGACCGCCAGCTTGACGTCGACGCCATGGTCCGAGGCACCGTTGCTCACTTGGCCGAGGAGGTCACCACTATACGGGGTGACCACGCAGACCGCACGTCGCGACATCATGGCGCTGGAGCAGGGCGGCAAGGTGCGGCGCCTGCATGGCGGGGCGACGATTTCAGCACCCGTCGATCCGACGGTGCTGCGCCAGCGCCACGTCGAAAACGCCGCCGCCAAGGAGCGCATCGGCAGCCTGACCGCCGAGCTTGTGCCCGATGGTGCTGCTGTCTTCATCGACACCGGCACCACCTGCGAGGCGATGGCGCGCGCGCTGGTCAAGCGCCGCGACCTGCGCGTCGTCACCTACTCGCTGCGCGTCGCAACGACGCTGAGCGAAAGCACCAATTTCGCCATCGCCGTGCCAGGCGGTTTCGTCCGCCAGGTCGACGGTGGCGTCTTCCGCGAGGAAACGTCGGAATATATCAGGCGCTTCAAGTTCGACGTCGCCATCATTTCGGTCAGCGGCGTCGACCATGACGGCGACATCGGCGACGACGATCATGCCGAAGTCGCGGCCGTTGCCGCCGCCATAGGCCAGTCCGCGCGCACCATCATGGCCGTCGACAGCTCGAAATTCGGCCGCCGCGCCCTGGTCCGCCTCGGCTCGCTCCATGACATCCACACGCTCGTCACCGATACGCTGTCGGAAGAGCGCCTGCTCGCCCGACTGCGCGACAGCGGCGTCGAAATCTGCGTCTAGATCACGCGCAACAAGATTATGCCGGCGCTGCCTCGGCAAACTGCGGCAGGCCGTCATCAAGCTTGAGCCAGGGCTGCTTCGACGACACCCAGATATGCATGGTCGGGCGAAACAGGCCGGGATCGTCGAGCGAACCCGACGTTACGGCCAGCACGCCGGCGGATTCGCGCCCCGACAGCACGGTCGTGCCGCATTCGGCGCAGAAGCCGCGCTTCACCCCTGGCGACGAAAATGCAGTCTTCACCGGCCCGCTCATCGTCACCTGCTCGGTGCGGAACATCAATCGCGCATTGAACGCCGCCCCAACCGCCTTCTGACAGCTGCGGCAATGACAGACGCGTTCGTTCAGCGGTGCGGCGTCCACGGCGTAGCGCACGGCTCCGCACATGCAGCCGCCTTCATATCGTTGCGCCATGTCAAATCCCCTCACCTGAGATACCGCTGTTGCGGCATCAGGCATAAGGTGCAGTGCTGTCGATTGTCGATGAAAAAGGTGGGGGTGACTGCCTCAGGCGGCAGTCACATCGCAGGTTGCGGCTTTACGCGCAAAGCGACGTGCACGACGCATTGGCCGTGCGGAAAGCCAAGCGGCTCTGCCGGCGGGCGCTGGCCCGCGAGGATACGCTTTCCCAGACCTGGGCGCCCGAAGTGGCATGCCGCGCCAGAAGGCGGATGTCGTCGGGGCAATAGCCGTCGCGTTCCATGACTTTCAGGATGATCGGATCCTGCAGCAGGTCTTCGAGTGTCAGTTCATGCTGGTCGTCCATAGTCGCCTCCATTCGTGACCATTTCGACATTGCTCACCATAGCCCCGAACCATGACCGCCGAATGGCGGATCGGTGACACGAAGCAGGTATTTTCCCGAACGGCGAAAAAACCTCTCGCTGTCGACCGAACCGCCCCTGAGGGCGTCCGACCTGCCGCCCCGGTCAACACCTCAAGCGGCAATAGGCATCGTCATTCAATGACTTGCGTAAAGGCGCGCCCCGCCCCTTCACGCCGGGCTCAACTTTTCACCAGCTGATGCGGGCCTGCGGCATGCCATACATCAGCCGCGAAAACTCGTCCCCGGTGACATGCACGAGGGTGCGGTGGTCGCCGCCCTCGAAATAGACATCGCTGCCGCGGCGCAGTTGCTCGTCGACCACACAGGCCACCCTGTAGGGCACGCCGAGGATCGGCACCGCACCTTCGTCGCAGTCGGGAAACAGCGAACTCGCCTCTTCTTCGGTCGCCAGCCTCACCTTGTCGCCGATGATCTCGCGCATTCGGGCAAGATCGACATGGCGGGTCGCCGGCAGCACGGCCAGCACATAGCCGTCCTCCCATTTCAGCACCACGCCTTTGGCCAGCGCACTGCCGGGCACATGGCTCGCTTGCGCCGTCATCATCGAGCAGCCGGTGCGCGCATGCCTGGCGGCATCGTAGCGGATGTGATTGTCTTCGAGATATTCCTGCATCGTCAATGAGATAGCCATGACCACTTCCTTTCGTGGCATCATCGCGTCACTGCGGCCTGCATGTAGAAAGCGGCATCGACTGCCGTGCGGCAAGTTGGGCCGCATCATCGCCAGCTCATTTTCGATCAGTTTGCTGGCCGCATCTCCGACACCCTGCAAGGGGCATTTTCAGCGTGCCCGAACGATACCATTCGAAGCCGTGGTCCGGCAAGGAAATTGGCCGGGCGCCGCCGATTTCCGGCAGGCGCCCGGCCATTGCGCTACTGCGATTCCTTGACCTGCTCGTCCCAGGTCTTGACCTTGGTCTCGCCATTAAGGAAGGGCAGCACGGTCGTCGCCAGTTCCGGTGCGAAGAACACGTCGTAGTGGGTGCGGTTGGGGATGATCGCCAGCCGGTTCTGCGACATGTTCTCGCGCATCCAGCCGGCATCCTTCAGCCCGCCGCCGAGCAACTGGTAGAACTTCACGATGTGCTCGGGCCGGTACATGTCGCTGTCGCCATAAACCAGCATGACCGGCATCTTCAGCGTCTTGACGTCCTCGGCCCAGTCATAGGGCTGGCGCATGAACTCGCCCATCTGGTCGAGCAGTTTCGGGAAATCCTCGACCTTGGGCGCCACCGCCGCATAGGTCTGGTACATCGGCGTCTGCTTCATCATCTCTGCCATGCCGGCGCCGACCTGCGCCTGCATCGGCAGCATTTCGGGATAGAAGCCGTCCTGGGCATAGGCCGCCGACACCAGCGCCAGCCGGCGCACCGTCTCGGGATGCTGCACGGCCAGACGGAAGGCGACGCCGGAGCCGAAGGAATAACCGAGCGCGTCGACCTTGTCGTAGCCAAGCTTCTTGAGCAGCCCGGCCATATCGTCGCCCATGTCGATCATGCTCATCTTGCGATCGGTCAGCGCGGTGCGGCCATGTCCGTAGAGGTCGACGGCGATCACCTGGCGATTCTTCGACAACGCCGGCAGCACCGGCCCGAACATGTCGATCGACCCCAGCCCGCCGTGCAACAGGAGCAGCGGCTCGCCCTCGCCGTGGATCTCGTAATAATAGTTTACACCGTTGATCTCGGCATGACCTGCCTTGACGCCGGCATCCGTGGCTTTCGCCGTCTCGGCCATCGCCGCTCCTCCCGTCACAACTGCAAATGCCGCCGCCGCCAGCATGGTGATGAAACTGCGCTTGTTCATGTCCTCGTCCTCTCTTGTCCGAGCCTCGTCGCTCTTGCCTCTAGGACGAACGAGGCGAACGCATGCCTACATCGTGGGCGAAATTTTCCATGGGTGGAACAATTTTTGCAGTGACTTGCCGCGCCGCGATCCTTCCCACCCCCTCTGCCCTGCCGGCTAGAGGGGGTGCGAAAGATCAGTACGCCGAAGGTTGGCTTCGTAGGGCAACGTCAGACCATGCTCACGAGGCCGCCGCAGCCCCCGGAATCAAAAAAGGCCAGGTCCGCCAACCTGGCCTCGTCGCAGTCAGGAAAGAATCCTCAGAGCGTCTTGGCGAGTGCCTCGAGCTGATCCGCGCACTGACCCCAGCCTTCGTGGAAACCCATCTTTTCGTGGGCTTCGCGGTCCTCGACGCTCCAGTGACGGGCAACGGCGGTGTAGCGGGTCTTGCCGCCGCCAATGTCCTCGAAGGTCACGGTCGCCGCCATGAACGGCTTTTCCGATGGCTGCCAGGCCTCGGTAAAGGCGTCGGTGAAAACCAGCTTCTCGTTCGGCACGACTTCGAGATAGACACCCGAGCTCGGGTAGTCGACGCCCTCGGGGCTGCGCATGGTGATCGCGCTGGTGCCGCCGGCACGCACGTCGAGCTTGGCGCTGGCCGTCGTCCAGGGCAGCGGCGCGAACCACTTCGGCAAAAGTTCAGCATCGGTCCAGCAGCGATAGAGTTTTTCGCGCGGTGCAGCGATGATGCGGGTCAGGACCAGTTCGCGATCGTTGGCAGAAGTCATTTCAGTCTCCTCGTTGAAATCAGCTTTCGGACCTAGGACGAGCCAGCCGCGCTCGATCCGACAGGCCGCCAGAAAAAATCTGGCTAGTGTTTCCGCGCCTGGACGAGATAGGAATCGATGCTGGTCTCGCCGAGCCAGCGCACGGCCTCAAGCCGATGCAACCCCTCGACCAGCACGTAGCGCTTGCCGTCGTGCCGCACCTGGATCGGCGTCTTCATGCCGTTCTCGACGATGTCTTCGGCGAGATGCCGCACCGTTTCGGGATGCAACGTCTTCTTGCGCGCCGCGGGCACGTAGATGTCGTCGAGCGGTATCTTCTGGACTCTGAGCATGGGGCCTCCCGGCAGTGCGATGCAGCGTCTCACAGATAGGACGTCTCGCTGCATCGGCCAAGCGGGGCACTGGCCGGTCCGGCATCAGGCTGAAGGCGGCGTCAGCTTTTTTTCTTGGCGGCGCGGCGCTTGGCGTCGTCGATCATCATGTTGGCGAGTTGCATGCGCACCATGGCGCGCTGGCGCAGATGCGGCGCCACGCGGTCGGGATGGTTGGCGAGCGCAAAGATACGGCGCAGCCTGGCGAGATCGGCCGGCTTGGCTTCGGCCAGGCCGAGCTCGGCGGCGATCGCGTCCGGGTCGATCGACGGCGGTTCGGGCGCTGGGGGCTCCAGAGGACCCGCCGCGGCTTCGACGGCGTCGGCCACAGCCCTGGCCCTGACCATGTCGAGCAGGGAAACGAATTCGTCCTCGAGCGCCTCGCCCGCCTCACGATAGCCGGCGGCCGCGGTCTCGCCCGAAACGCGGATGCGGCCGGAATGCAGTTCCTCGGCAACGGCGAGATAGTCGAACGGGATGGTCGGCGCGGGCGCAATCTCGCCAGGCTCGGGCGCGACGAACAGGTCGTCGAGCAACGAAGCGAAGTCGCGATTGGTCTCGGTGCCCATGCAAGGCCCTCCGCACGAAACGGCATGATACGCAATATTTGCCGGAACCATAATCAGGCTCGGTTAAGAATCGTTTCGTGACGCAAGTGGCTTCTTAGAAATGTCGGCACAAAAAAACCGGGCCGCATGGGGGTAATATGCGGCCCGAAGTCGCCTTGCGGCGAGGAAAGCCAGCAGTGCCGGCTATTCAGTTACGCAGCCGACACCTGACTTGTTACACCGGTCGTGAAAGATTTTTCTATGCACTGCATGGCAGCCATGTCGATGCTGCACTGCACAATCGCGCCGGAATCACCTATATGTCGCCATGGGAGGACAAACCGGAGCCTGAGAGATGGGTTTCTATACCGAATTGTTCGCCCGCCCTCGCCCCAAGGAACAGGTCCGCTATCGTGCGGCGCTTGCTTTGCTGAACGCGATGAACTCGGCCGACCGCGCCGACATCGGCATCAAGCCGGCAGATTTTCCCCGTATCGCCCGCGAAATGTCGACGCGCCAGGCATGATGGTTCCGCGCGTCACTGCGCTGCCGCAATCGATGATTCATCATTGCGGCAGGCAGGAGATTCGCGATGAGGACTTTTTCGACACGGGCAGCATTGACCGCCGCCTTGACCAGCCTCTGGTCGTTCCAGGCGCTGGCCGCCGATCTGCCCTATCTCGATGACCGATCCGATGCGGCCGCCGTGGTACGCTCGCTCTACAATGCGGTCAGCCGCAAGGAATATGCCCGTGCCTGGGACTATTTCGGCGATGCCAAGCCCGCCAAGGACTTTGCCGAATTCGCCAAGGGATATGAGAAAACCGAGCGCGTCGAGATCGAGACAGGCGCGGTCAGTTCGGACGGCGCTGCCGGCTCGATCTTCTACAACATCCCGGTCGCCATTCGCGCCATAGACAAGGACGGCACCGAGAAGGTTTTCGCCGGCTGCTACACCGCCCGGCAGGTCAACGGCTCGATCCAGGAGCCGCCCTTCACCCCGATCCAGCTCGAGAAAGGTGCACTCAAGCCAGCCGAAGGCAATCTGAGCGAAGCGCTGCCCAAGCAGTGTGGCGATGCCCCGCCCACAGAGATCGACGCCGTGCTCGACCTTGCCACCAAGACATTCGCTGCAAGCCACAAGGCCCAGTGCGACGTTGCCCGTGAAGGTGACGAGGCGATCCAGAGCTACAAGATTCCCTACCACAACAAATCGGACGCCGCCGACGCGCCGGCCAGCGAAGCCCGGCTGTTCCGCTTCTTCTGCCAGATGGGCGCCTATAACGAGACCCATGTCTATTATCTCTGGAACGAGGCCGACGGGCTGAACGAGCAGCATTTCGCCGCCCCCGAGCTCGACATCCACTACGAGGGCGACAATCCCGACGGCAAACTCGAGAGCGTCAACGTCATCGGCTACCGCACGGAAAACGCGCTGGTCAATTCGTCCTTCGACGACAAGACGATGACGATCACTTCGCACGCCAAATGGCGCGGCGTCGGCGATGCCTCATCCGACGGCACCTGGCTGTTCCGCGACGGCGCGTTTGCGCTGGTCCGGTACGACGTCGATGCGTCCTATGACGGCGAAATCAACCCCGAGACGGTGCTCGACTACAATTCGGGACCTTGAGGCTATTTCGCAGACAGCATCCAGTTGAGCGTCTCGCGCCAGTCGGTCATGCGGATCGGCGTGCCGTGGGTTCCGGTCTCGAAGCGGACGAAGCGCGTCGGATAGCTTTTGTTCTTGGCCAGGATCGAGCGGAAGAACGCCTCCTGCTTGTCGGCGGGGAAAACAGGATCCCTGCTGCCCTGGCCGAAGAACACCGGCACATTGGCCGCGAAGGCCGGTGATTTGAGGAAGGAGTCGTCCCAGAGCGAGCCGAGCAACATCAGCCCGCCCAGCTTCCTGGCTGCCTTGGCGTCGCGCGCCAGTCCCCAGCACAGCTGGCCGCCCATCGAGCCGCAGGCGACGACGATCCTGGCGCCAGGTGACTGCGCCGCGTAGTGGTCGATAAGCGCCGCCACCTCTGCAACGCCCTTGTCGCCGAAGTCGGAAAAGTCGGGCGACAGATAGAGCCCGCCATTGGCGGCCATCAGGTTCTTGATACGGTTGAAATTGCCGCCGAAGGTGAAATCGTCGACACCCTGCTTGCGGCTACCGCCCTGGCCATGAAGATAAAGCACGATGACTGAAGCGCCCTCGGTCTTGCCGACGGCGAAGTGCCTGACGTCGCCGGCATCAAGCTTCAGCACCAGGTCCTGTTGTGCCTTGCGGACGCCCGTCGAGACGTATTTGCCCTGAACCCGCCGCTCCGGCACCTGGTCGCGCTCGTTGATGTCGCGCATCTCCTGGTAGTCGACGACGCGGTAGGTCTCGCCCTCGGACGAGAGGATGGCAGGATAGGCGAAGAGCTCGTCCTTGTAGGGGGCGAGGGATTGAGCATGGGCGGGAAATGCTACGAATGCGGCAATCACGAACGGCAAGACCAAGCGGCGCAAGCTAGCCTGCAGCCAAGCGCTCGACGTTGCCCCCCTCTGGCCTGCCGGCCATCTCCCCCACAAGGGGGGAGATTGGCTGGCATCGACGCCTCGACCGACCTGCGACGAAGCAGGACGTGAACTGGCTGCGCAGCTGCTGATCTCCCCCCTTGTGGGGGAGATGCCCGGCAGGACAGAGGGGGGCGCGAAGGAACGAGACTTCAAATCGAATGACATGACGTAGGGTTGGCTAGTCAACCACCCGTTTGTCAATCCTGCAGCACCCCGCCGGCGCCTTCGAGCGCCTCGGGTGTATCGACATCAACAGCCGCCCCTGCTCCGATCTCGATGTCGATGACATCGACGCCTTCGCTCTCGATCAGATGCCGGGCGCCGGTGTCGCCTTCGAGATGAGCGACGGCCGGGAACAGCGCGCGGGGCAGGATCACCGGGTTGCCGCGCTTGCCGTCATGGGTGGCGCGGACGACGGCGCGACCGCCTTCGCGCTCGAACGCTCCGATCAGCCGATCGAGGTCGGCGGGCAGCACTTCGGGCATGTCGCCGAGCACGATCAGCGCGCCGGCGGCATCGTCGGGAAGCGCTGAAATACCCGCCTTGAGCGAACTGGCGAGGCCCGAGGCAAAGTCGGCATTGTGAGCGACTGGTAGGTCGAGCCCGGCAAGCGCGTCGCGGATACGATTGGCCTGATGGCCCGTGACGACGACAGTGCTTTCGGCTTTCGAGGCAAGAACGCGCTCGGCGGTACGGCGCACCAGCGGCTTGTCCTGGAACAATGCCAGCAGTTTGTTGGGCCCACCCATGCGACTGGAACGACCGGCGGCGAGCAGCACGGCGTGCACTTTTGGAACGGCCGGAACAGCCGACAGGTCGCGCGGCTGCGGCCTTGTCGCGATTTCCATCAGCAGGCCGCCGACGCCCATGCCGGCAATGTCGGCCGCCGTTACGTCGATCCCTGCCATCAGCCGGTCGAGCACCCAGTCGAAACCGTTTTCCTTGGGGCTGCGCGCGCAGCCGGGCGCGCCGAGGACGGCGGTCTTGCCGATATGGCCAAGCACCAGAAGATTGCCCGGATCGACCGGCATGCCGGAGCGGATGACGGTGCCGCCGGCGGCGCGGATTGCGGCCGGGATGACATCGTCGAAATCAGCCAAAGCCGAGGCGCCGAAAATGACCACGAGGTCGTTGTTGCGAGCGAGTTCCCTGGTGGCCTCTGCCACCGCCTCGGCCTCATGCGCCGTGCGCCGTTCGGCGACGAGCCGGCTGCCCGAGCGCGCCAGCCGCTGCTCGGTCAGGCGCGCGGTCTTGTCGAGCACGCTCGCCTTGGCGCTGGGCAGCACCGTCTGGACGAGGCCGACGCGCCTCGCCGCGAACGCATTGACGGCAAAGATCTCGCCTTTGGCGCATAGCTCGGTCGCCTGCCGCACCAGATCGCCTGACACGGCAAAGGGGATGATCTTCACCGTCGCGACCATCTGGTCTTTTTCGACCGTGGCATGCTGGGCCAGAGTGGCAACCGTTATCGAGGGGTCTATGGCGTTGATAGCGTCGATCAGGCCGGCATCGACGGTGAAGACGCCGGCTTCACGCGCATGCAGATTGACCCGGCCGGTCGCCGCCGGCTTCACCTCGATGTAGCGGTGCCGCATGCTGGCCGCGATCGCCCCAGCCGCCTGGTCTTCGCCGAGATCGCCCGGCTCCAGCACGGCGACGACGATCTCGCTCAGCCCCGAGGCTGCGAGGATGGCCACGTCTTCGGCGGCAAGCACATGGCCCTTGCGGTAGCGGAGGTCACCGGCGCTGGTGGAATGCGCAAGCACAGCGCCCTTGGCCTGGTCGACGGGGATTGCGCCAAATCTCACGCTGCCTCGCTTTTTGCCTTGGCGCCGAGGCCGCGCGCACGGAACGCCGAAATGACCTGTGCGAGAATGGCAACCGCGATCTCGGCGGGGTTGGCGGCACCGATGTCGAGCCCGATCGGCGCGTTGATGCGGTCGATCTGCTCCGGCGTCACGCCCATTGCCAGCAGGCGCTCAACGCGCCGGCCATGCGTCTTGCGGCTGCCCAGCGCACCGACATAAAAACACTCGGCATCGAGTGCTGCCTTGAGCGGCCAGTCGTCGATCTTGGGATCGTGGGTGATGGCGGCAAGTGCGGCATAACGATCGAGCGGACAATGCTTCAGCGCATCCTCGGGCCATTCGGCCTTGTGGACGACGTCGGGGAAACGTTCATCGCTGGTGAAGGCCGTGCGCGGGTCGATAATCTCCAGCGGAAAGCCGGCGATCTTGGCCATCGGCGCAAGTGCCTGGCTGATATGGACGGCGCCGATCACCACCAGCCTGGGCTGTGGCAGGTGCACGTTGAGGAAGAAATTGCGGCCTTCGGCCTCGACCAGGCCGGACATGCCGCTGCGAAATGCCCTGGCGATCGCCTGGCCAAGGTCGCCTGCGACGGCATCGCCTTCCCTGACGACGCGGTCGCGGCCATCCCCGATGTCGGTGACGAGTATCGCGGCGCGGCGGGCGCGACGCTCGGCATTCAGCGTTTTCAGAACATAAGGATCCATCGATCAGCCCAACCGCTCGACATAAACCCTGATCTTGCCGCCACAGGACAGGCCGACCTGCCACGCCGTCTCGTCGGCGACACCGAACTCCAGCATCTTCGGCTGGCCGCTGCCGATGACATCGAGGGCCTCTGATATCACCGCCCCCTCGACGCAGCCGCCGGAGACCGAGCCATGGAAGGTGCCTTCGGCGTCGATAACGAGATGGCTGCCGACGGGGCGCGGCGCCGAGCCCCAGGTTTCGACCACGGTGGCGATGGCGACGTCCTTGCCGTCCTTCATCCAGCCTTCGGCGATGATCAGCGGGTCGCGGGCCTCATCGAGAAACTTGCTTGGCATGGAAACCTCCCTTTGCGACCTTACGCCGCCCGGCGCAGGCCGTCGATCATCCACAATCTGGGGTCGGTGTCGCGCGACGCCGGCGCGCCGAGCGAAGCGCAGAGATCGCCAAGCGCGTTGAGATTGTGCACCGGGCGGAACTCGTCGACATAAGGCAGCATGGCACGAACCCCGCGCGCGCGCGCTTCGAACCCCTCGAAGCGCAGCAACGGGTTGAGCCAGATCAGTCGGCGGCAGGATTTCTTGAGCCGCTCCATTTCTTCGGCGAGCCCTGACACATCGTCACGCTCGAGCCCGTCAGTGATCAAAAGTACCACGGCGCCCTGCCCGAGCACCCGGCGCGACCACAAACGGTTGAACTCGCCCAACGTGTCGCCGATGCGGGTGCCGCCGGACCAGTCCTTGACCGCGGCGGAGCAGTCGGCAAGGGCCGTGTCGGGATCGCGGTGACGCATCTGCCGGGTCAGGTTGGTCAACCTGGTGCCGAAGACGAAGGTGTGCACGCGCCGGCGCTTTTCGGCCAGCGCGTGCAGGAAATGCAGGAAGATGCGGGTGTACTGGCTCATCGAGCCTGAGATGTCGGCAAGCACGACCAGGGGCGGATGCACCTCGCGCACGGAGCGGAATTTCGGCAGGATCAGCTGGCCGCCGGTGCGGGCTGCCGCCCGCATCATGGCGCGCGGATCGACATTGCCGCCATGCGGGTCCGGCTTGAAACGACGCGTGCGCACGGTGTCGAAGGGCAGCCTGAGCGCTGCGATCTCGCGCCGGGCGTCTGACATCTCGTTTGCTGTCATCTGGGCAAAGTCCTTGCCGCGCAGCATCTCGTTGCCCGACACGGTAAAACGGGCGTCAACCTCGATCTCGGGGATTTCGCGCGGCGGCTGGCTGTTGCGGTGGCCTTCGAACATCGCCTGGCTGACGCGGTTTTCGGCGGCGCGCGGCTTCTGCTTCTCGCGGCGGTCGGGCGCCACGGGCGAAAACATCGCCAGCATCTTTTCGATCAGCTCGCGCGACTTCCAGAACAGCCGGAAGGCTTCATCGAAGGTTGCGTGATCCTCGTGGCGGCTGACCAGCACGGCATGCAGCGTCCAGTAGAAATCGTCGCGCGAGCCGATGCCCGCGGCCAGCACCGCCTCGATCGCATCCATCACCGAAGCCGGGCCGACACGCATGCCGGCCTTGCGCAGCGCGCGGGCGAAATAGACGATGTTGTCGGCGATGCGACCGTCTGATGCAGCACTGCTGGGCGTCATGTCACCGCACCTACTCCGCCGCAGCCAGCTCCGCCCTCACCTCGTTGAGGATGCGGCGGCCCTCGCCTTGCTCGATGCGCGCGATGTCGTCCTGATATTTGAGCAGCACGCCGATGGTGTCCGAAATCGTCTCGGGATCGAGTGCTATCTTGTCGAGCTCCGTCAGCGCCGACGCCCAGTCGATGGTTTCGGCGACGCCGGGCACCTTGAATAGCTCGATCTCGCGCAATTTCTGGATGAAGCGGACGACCTCGGCGGACAGGCGCCGGTTGGCCTGCGGCACCTTGCGGCTGACGATTTCGAGCTCGCGCTCTGCATTGGGATAGTCGACCCAGTGATAGAGGCAGCGGCGCTTCAGCGCGTCGTGGATCTCACGGGTGCGGTTGGTGGTGATGATGACGATCGGCGGTTCCTCCGCCCTGATCGTGCCGAGTTCTGGAACGGTGACCTGGTAGTCGGAGAGGATTTCGAGCAGGAAGGCCTCAAAGGCCTCGTCGGTTCGGTCGAGTTCGTCGATGAGGAAGACAGGGGCAGCACCCGCCTTGCCGGTCAACGCGTCCAGCACCGGACGCCGGATCAGGTATTTTTCCGAGAAGACGTTCCTTTCCATGTCGGAGCGGTCGACCTTGCCGACAGCCTCCTCCATGCGAATCTCGATCATCTGCGCCGCATAGTTCCACTCATAGACGGCGGAGGAAACGTCGAGGCCTTCGTAGCATTGCAGCCGGATCAGGCGGCGTCCGAGCGCGCTGGCCAGAACCTTTGCGATCTCGGTCTTGCCGACGCCGGCCTCGCCTTCGAGGAATAGCGGCCGGTTCATCCGCAGGGATAAGAAAAGTACCGTCGCAAGCGCCCTGTCGGCGACGTAGTCCGCGCCGGCGAGCATCTTAAGCGTCTCGTCGATGGTCTGGGGAACTGGACGAGGCGTGTCGGTCATGGCGTTTCCGGAGAGGCGGTCTACAGCACGTGATAGCTGCGACCGTGATAGATCAGCGGGCGAAGGTTATCGCCGATGCGCAGGCCTGTCACCTTGCCAAACATGACACGATGGGTGGCCAGTTCCTTGGCGTCGACGAGCTCGCAGTCGAACACGGCAACGGCGCCGATCAGGGCAGGCGCGCCTGATGCCAGCACCTCCCACTCGCCAAGGGCGAAGCGCTGTTCAGGCGCGAGGCCTGTGACACCTGAGAAGGCCACGGCCAGTGGCTCGTGCCTGGCGGCGAGCGTGTTGAGGGCAAAGTTGCCGTTCTTGACGAACAGGTCGTTGTTGGGGTTCTCGCGGTTGACGCACACAAGCACCATCGGCGGGTTGTCTGACACCGAGCAGGCAGCGATGACGGTGGTGCCACGTTTTCCCGCCGGACCGTCGGTGGTCACCAGATGCACCGCGCCGGCAAAATGGCTCATCGCGTCCCGGTAGGCCTGCGGCCCGACTTCAAACTTCTTCAACACCGGATTTTCCTGCAACGAGACATAACCGCTATATATGGCCGCATCGACCGGGTCACAAGCTGAGATGGCACAAGCACGTTGCGCTTGGCCGGGCCAGGCAGTAGGTCAGGTTATCAGCCTAAACTTGGTCTTGCAGAGGATTTTTCGGAGCGAATGCGAGCCGCAACGGCCATCACCACCCTGCTTTGCGCGTCGCTGGCGACGCTTGCCGCCCATGCCGAGCCGGTGAAGCTCGGGCTTGCGACACCGCTGTCGGGTCCGTCAGCGATCCTCGGCGAGCAGGTCAAATCAGGTGCCGAGCTTGCCGCGACGCGCAGCGACGCTGTTCTGGTGATCGCCGACGACGGCTGCACGGCCGAAGGCGGCGCCAAGGCAGCGCAGGTGTTCATCGACGCCAAGGTTGCGATTGCCGCAGGCTTTCTCTGCACCGAGGCGGTCGAGGCCGCTCTGCCCGTGCTCAAGGCCGCCAACATTCCTGTCATTTCGGTCGGCGTGCGCACCGACAGCCTGACCGACCTGCGTGACAAGACCGCCTGGCCGCTGTTCCGGCTGGGGCCGCGCGGCGATGGCGAGCGCAATGCGGCAGCCTCGATCCTGACGCGGCTGTGGAACGACGAGCTGTTTGCGATCATCGACGACGGCACGATCTATGGCCGCGAGCTGGCCGAAAGTTTCCGCGCCAGCGCCGAACAGGCCGGGCTGAAGCCGGTGTTCTTCGACACCTACAGACCTCAGCTCGACAACCAGGTCGCGCTGATCGGCCGACTGCGCAAGGCGGGCGCCACGCATGTCTTCGTCGGCGGCGACGGCGAGGACATCGCCGTGATGGGCCGCGACGCAGCTTCGCTCGGCGCCGACATCATTTTCGCCGGCGGCGAGACTTTGCGCGTCGCCGACCGCACCGTGCCGCCCGCCACGGGCACGTTGATGATCGCACCGCCGGAATGGTCGGATGTCGCCAATCCGGAGGTGCGTTCGGCGTTCGAAGCGGCCAAGACGATGACCGACGGCTACACTTTGCCCGGCTACGCCGCCGTGGAAATCGCCGGCGCTGCAGCGCGGCTCGCCGCGTCGAGCGGAAAGCCTGTCGCGGAAGTGCTGGCGGGCCAGGACTTCGACAGCGCCATCGGCACCATCCGCTTCGACGCCAAGGGCGACCTTGTGGAAAGCCCGTTCCGGCTGTTTCGTTTCGACGGAACCAGCTACCTGCCTGCAGAGACCCAGTAATGCTGCCAGCCACGTTAACAGCCGGACCGCTGAACCTGATCACCGACGTCGCCGGACTGCGCGTCGGCAACGCCAGCGATGAAAAGCTGAAATCGGGCGTGACGGTGGTGATCTGCGACACGCCGGCCACCGCTGCCTGCCAGGTGCTGGGTGGTGCGCCGGGAACGCGAGAGACCGACCTGCTCGAAGCGCACAACACCGTCGAGACGATCAACGCGGTCGCACTCTCGGGTGGCTCGGCCTTCGGTCTGGATGCCGCCTCGGGTGTGCAGGCAGCGCTGCGCGAAAAGGGCATCGGCTTTGCCATGCGCGACCAGGTGATCCCGATCGTACCGGCGGCGATCCTGTTCGACATGCTGAATGGCGGCGACAAGAACTGGGGCCGCTATCCGCCCTATCGCGAGCTTGGCTACGAGGCGGTGCAGGCAGCGGCGCGCGAATTCGCGCTGGGCACGGCAGGTGCCGGTACCGGCGCGCTGACCGCCGGCCTCAAGGGCGGGCTGGGCTCGGCATCGACGGTTCTGCCCAACGGTGTGACGGTCGGCGCCCTTGTCGCCGTCAACGCGACGGGGTCGGTGACAGTCGGCCGCTCCAGGCATTTCTGGGCGGCACCGTTCGAGCTGGACGGCGAGTTCGGCGGACTGGGATTCCCATCATCACTGCCTGCAGACGCTTCGCGCGTGTTCAAGAAATACGAGGAAGACAACAGTGCGGCCGCCAACACCACGATTGCCGTCATCGCCACCGACGCGGTGCTGACCAAGGCTGCTGCCAAGCGGCTGGCGATCTCGGCGCATGACGGTTTCACCCGCGCGATCTGGCCGGTGCACACGCCTTTCGACGGCGACCTGGTGTTCGCGCTCGCAACCGGCGCAAGCGGCATCGAGGTCGGCCAGGCCGAGGTCGTCGACTTCTACGCTGCCGCCGCCTCGACCATGGCGCGCGCGATCGCCCGGGGCGTGCACGCTGCGACCGCCACGGGTGGCGACATCATGCAGGTGTGGACGACGCGCAAAGGATGAACCAAAACTCTTTGTTGTCTGTATGTTAGCGCCGTCATTTAGAAAGCCGATTCAACTGCAGGGAGGGGCCGCTGCCATGAACGTGATGAAGCTTCTTTGCCTCGCCGCCATGTCGCTGTGCGCCGCCTCGCAGGTGGCACGGGCCGGCGACGCCGCCGAACTCAACGTGCTCGGCTTCAGCGCCGACGGCAAGGTCTTTGCCTTCGAGGAATATGGCATCCAGGACGGCTCCGGCTTTGCCTATGCCAATCGCTTCTATATCGACACCGCGTCGGACAAGTTCCTGCCCGGCACGCCGGTGCGCGTTCAGATGGAAGACGAGAGTGTGGGCCTCGACGCAGCGCGCGCCGAAGCGCGCAAGCGCGGCGACACAATCGTCAAGGAGGAGGAGCTGGCCGCCAATCGCGGCCGCCTCGCCGGTTTCAACGCCGTGACCGAAACGAGTGCCGACCCGTTCAACATGACGGTCAATCCGCGCCCGGTGTTTCCGCCCATCGACAAGCAGCTCGAATTCAAGCTCGCGGAGATTTCCTTCGGCGAGATCGAGCGTTGCGCCGGCATCGGCCCGGTCAAGGGCTTCAAGCTGGTCCGCGTCGATGAAGACGGCAAGGCAGAGGTGCTGCAGGAAGACAAGGACGTGCCGCAGAGCCGTGGTTGCCCGACCGGATACCGCATCGGCGGTGTGCAGACCTTCTTCGGCGATGGCGGAACGCCCGCCTATGCCGTGCTGGTGACCGTCATCCGCCATGGCTTCGAGGGCCCGGACCACCGCTGGATCGCCGTGACGGGGCAGATGTGAGCAATACTGTTGTCGCGGGCCCGTCCCGCAGCAAGAGCCGAGGGCCGATGCGCATACGCCACCGACTGGGCCAGGCGCTGCCGTCGCTGCGGGTTGCCATTCTCGGCGCAGCCCTGTGGGGCTTTGCGATGGGCGCCAGCGCCTTCCTGACGCTTCTGCTCGACCATTGGGAAACGCCGGTGCGCGTCCGTGCGGTCGTGCTGCTGTTCGCGCTCGGCGGCGCGATCGCCTTCCCCATCGGCTGGACCTTGGCGCGCCTTTTGTCATGCCACCGCGGCCGCGAGACCGCTTTCGCGGCGGCATTCGTGTCGTTCGGGGTGGTGACGATCGGCCTGACCGCCCTGCTCTATGCGCTGCAGTACCGGAGCTATTATGCAGAGTGGCATGCCGCACCCTTCACCATCACCTGGGCATTCCAGTTCGTCTTCACCGGGCTCGTCGCGCTCTATCAATTCGCTGTTCTGGGCCTGCGACTCTATTTTCCCGGCGGATTCGTCGCTCTTTTCGCCGCAGCTTCATGGTTTGCCAGCCGTTCGCGTTGAGCATTGCGCCCACCTCTGTTAGGGGAGCCGCAACGAAACCACAGCTGGACGAGCCCCGCCATGATCCCTCGCTATTCCCGGCCCGAGATGGTCGCCATCTGGTCTCCCGAAACCCGGTTCCGGATCTGGTTCGAGATCGAGGCCCATGCCTGTGACGCGTTGGCCGAAATCGGCGTCATCCCCAAGGAAGCCGCGAAGACGATCTGGGAAAAGGGCGGCGCCGCCACCTTCGACGTCGAGCGCATCGACGAGATCGAACGCGTCACCAAGCATGACGTCATCGCCTTCCTGACGCATCTCGCCGAATTCGTCGGCCCGGATTCGCGTTTCATCCACCAGGGCATGACCTCGTCCGACGTGCTCGACACCTGCCTCAGCGTGCAGCTGGTGCGCGCCACCGACATGCTGCTCGCCGACCTCGACGCGCTTTTGGCCGCTCTCAAGCGCCGCGCCTTCGAGCACAAGGACACCGTCACCATCGGCCGCAGCCATGGCATCCATGCCGAGCCGACAACCTTCGGCGTCAAGCTGGCGCTGGCCTTCGCCGAGTTCACCCGCTGCCGCGAGCGCCTGGTGCATGCCCGCGAGGACATCGCCACCTGCGCCATCTCGGGCGCGGTCGGCACCTTCGCCAACATCGATCCGCGCGTCGAGGAGCATGTCGCCGCCAAGCTCGGCCTGAAGCCGGAGCCGGTGTCGACGCAAGTCATCCCGCGTGATCGCCACGCCATGTTCTTTGCCACGCTGGGCGTCATCGCCTCGTCGATCGAGCGCCTGGCCACCGAAATCCGCCATCTGCAGCGCACCGAGGTGCTGGAAGCGGAAGAGTATTTCTCGCCGGGCCAGAAGGGCTCGTCGGCAATGCCGCACAAGCGCAACCCTGTCTTGACCGAGAACCTGACCGGCCTCGCCCGCATGGTCCGCTCCTATGCCGCGCCGGCAATGGAGAACGTGGCGCTCTGGCACGAGCGCGACATCTCGCACTCGTCGGTCGAACGCATGATCGGCCCGGATGCCACCGTCACGCTCGACTTCGCGCTGGCGCGCCTGACCAACGTCATCGACAAGCTCGTCGTCTATCCCGACAACATGCTGAAGAACATGAACAAGTTCCGCGGCCTGGTGCACTCGCAGCGCGTGCTCTTGGCCCTTACCCAGGCCGGCGTTTCCCGTGAGGACGCCTACCGTCTGGTCCAGCGCAACGCCATGAAGGTGTGGGAAGAAGGCAAGGACTTCCTCGAGGAACTGCTGGCCGACAAGGAAGTGACCGCTGCCTTGCCGGAAGCGGAGATCCGTGAAAAGTTCGACCTCGGCTATCACACCAAGCACGTCGACACGATCTTCAGCCGCGTTTTTGGATAAGGATCTGCATGCGCCTGGCTGTCGTCTCCGACATCCACGGAAACCTCCGCGCGCTGGAAGCCGTCCATGCGCGCATCAAGGACAGTTCCCCCGACCTGACGGTCAATCTGGGGGACTGTCTCTCGGGACCGCTGTGGCCCGAGGAAACCGCGCAATATCTGATCGCCGAGAACTGGCCGACTGTGCGCGGCAACCACGACCGGGCACTGGCTGATATGTCGGTGCCCGATCTGGAAAAGGTCGACGGCTTCACCCACCAATGCCTGTCCGCGGCATCGTTGCAGTGGGTTTCGGCGCTGCTGCCCACCTTGCGCCTGCCGCCCGACATCCTGCTTTGCCATGGCAGCCCTGAAGACGACGAGGTTTTCCTGCTCGAGGAAGACGGTGGCGACCATTTCTTTCCGTCCAATGAGAGCCAGATCAAGCAGAAGCTCGGCAAAGTCGATGTCGGATTGGTCCTGTGCGGCCACACACATACGCCGCGCGTCGCCCTGATTTCCGGCCAGACAATTCTCAATCCGGGCAGCGTCGGCGTCCAGGCCTTCCCCGGCCTCACGGTGACGGGCAGCCCGCATGCGCGCTTTGCCATCGCCACCCTGGAGAAAGGCGCGTGGAGCTTTGCCCACCATGTCGTCGCCTACGACTGGAGCGAAGCAGCGCAGCGCGCCGAAGCATCTGGTTTCGCCAGCTGGCGCCACGGCCTGCTGACAGGTTATGCGGGAAAGCGGGCCTGAGGCGCAGACGCCAGACCGACCCCTGACCTATGCAGCGAAGGCGTCCATCAGGATAAAGGTGGGATCCAGGCGCTGGTGCCTGTTGATCAGCGGCACCAACCGCCTGAAATGTTCGGTCGCGCAATGGATATCGAGCGCCGCGCGATCGGGCCACAACTCGATGAAGACGAAATGCCCCGGATCCTTCTGGTCGACGAACAGGTCATAGGACAGGCAGAGCGGCTCCTGCCGCGTCTTCTCCACCAGTTCGGCATAGAGCGGCCGCACGATCTCGACGAACTCAGGCCTGATGAAATCCTGAGCAATGACTTTCAGCATGCTTGTCCCGGTCCTGCATGTTCATTGGCCGAACCGCCGGTCTGGCGGTTCGGCCAATGGCTTAGCACAGGCTCCGGCCAGTTGCTGTCAGGAGGAAAGTCAGCCCGGCTGGCCAGGCACGGCGCGGATGACCGTGCCCCAGGGGTCCTCGTAGGTCGAAGCGGCCTTGGCGTCAGCCGAGCGCATCTCGACCCAGGCAAGGCCTGTCAGCGAGGCGTCGCGCCTGCCGGCACCCGGGCTCTGCCAGGAATTGGCGCCGATATGGTGGTGATAGCCGCCCGAGGACAGGAAGACAGCGCTGTTGCCGTATTCCGCTACCGTGTCGAAGCCGAACTGGCTGTGCCACCAGCGGGCCGCCGCAGCGGGATCACCGACGCGCAGGTGGACATGGCCGACGATGCTGTTTTCAGGCGCGCCCTGCCAGCCGGCGTCGCTGTCGGGCACCTCTGATACGATCGAGCCGATGTCGAGCTGCCTGGTCGCCATCTCGACCTGCGCGCCATTCCACTTCCAGCCATCACGCGCGCGGTCGGAATAAATCTCGATGCCGTTGCCTTCCGGGTCGGTGAGATAGAGCGCCTCGCTGACCAGATGGTCGGAAGCGCCGTCGACCGGAATGCGCCTGTCGATGGCATGCTTGATCCAGCGGCCGAGATCGGCCCGGCTTGGCAAAAGGAATGCGGTGTGGAACAGGCCGGCGCTACGCGGATCGTCTGGCTTCGCTGCCTTGTCGGCCTCGATGTCGAGCAGCGCCCGGCTGCCGGCGCCGAGCGTGATCGTCTCGCCGTCGCGCTTGAGTTCCTGCAGGCCGACGACGTCGCGATAGAAACTGGCCAGCGCATTGGCATCGCGGGCCTTGAGGCCGACGCGGGAAACGCTGATCGGGGTCGTCGCGGCAAAGGGAATGTTGCTCATCCTGGGCTCCGTGTGGCCGGCCCGCACTCCCGCACCCAATGCGAGAAGTGCCGCGCTGCCAACCAGTTTGCGTCGTGTCAGTTCCAAAATCCACTCTCCGGCCAACACTGCTGTTTTTCTCCAGCCATAGATCGTCCACGCGCATCGTTCACACAAGTGAGCAAAGACCGAACACGTCGTTCAACGATTCGATATCAATCTAAGACAGTAGATGACCTCGCGCAGCGCGCCTTTGGCCGTGAAGCGCACCGCCCCACACAAACATGAGCCCTTGTGCAGATTATCCATTGCATACTCCTCCAATTGACCGACAGCCATATTGATCTTGACTGGGGCACAGGACATGAATGTTTGCGACATGATCGATGCTGGCCAATGTTGCGGCCTCGTCTGGCACAGTGGGAATTACACCCTCTGGTAGAAAAATACCGGCAACAAGGCTGGAAATTAAGGAAACCTTAGCCAGCCTAAATTAGAGCTGATTACAAGTGATGGGCGCAGAGGGGACCTGCGCCGCCGCAAGCATTTTATCTCACGCCGCTCGCGCCCCCGTCCGATTGCACGTCAGCCTTCCGGCTGGCCATGCAGACGGCCGTCTGGCCAACTGAAACGGGACATACATGCAGTCTGCAGCCGCCCCGACAGAACGAGGCAACGATATTGCGAGTACTGTCGTGGCGACGATGAGCCAGATGGGCGTCATTGGACTGCCGCGCAATTACGAGATCTTCTACGAAGCACTGACCGGCACCAACGCGGCCCTCAGCCTGGAGGTCATCGCACTCGGCAATCGTCCGACACAGGAGCAACTCGACCTGATCGGCCAGAAGTTCTTTGCCCAAAACCATGGGCAAGGCATCGTCGAACATGCCCGCGAAATCCTGGCGCGAGAGCTGGAAGGCGTCGCCAACCTGCTGCGCAACGAGCAGACGCATCTGGAGCGTTATGGCAAGGTTCTCGATGAGACGTCGAGCGGCTTGAACAGCCGTACCGCCATGTCGCAGGAACTGCTGCAGAAAATCGTCGGCGTGATGGCGGTTGCCACCGCCTCGAAGATCGATCACGGCAAGCACGTGGCAACCGCGCTGAGCGACAAGTCGAGCGAACTCGAAAGCGTCAAGTCGAAGCTCGAAGAGTACAAGAAGCTTGCCGATACCGATCCCCTCACCCACATCTGGAACCGGCGCGCCTTCGACCGGCGGATCGCCAAGATCTATAACGACAACAGGGGCGTGCTGTTCAGTGCGCTGATCCTGGCCGACATCGACCGTTTCAAGGACATCAACGACCGGCACGGCCACCCTGTGGGTGACAAGATCCTGCGGATCATCGCCAGCATCTTTCAGTCCAGCGTCCACCGCGACATGTTCGTGGCCCGGACCGGCGGTGAGGAGTTCGCACTGATCGTCGAAGGCACCACTGAGGAAGCGACGTTCGAGATCGCTGACCGCGTTCGCCTTTTGGTTGCGCAGACGCAATTCAAGGATATTCAGCCGGGCGTGAACTGCGGCCAGGTCACCGTTTCGATGGGTGTGTGCATGGCCTCGGATGCCGATAGCGCCGAGGACCTCTACGCCAAGGCCGACCGGGCACTCTACCGCTCCAAACTGATCGGCCGCAACCGCGTTACACGCTATTCGACGATCGCCGAGCGCCAGGGCAAGAACTGGATGCTGTACAAGAAGGACTGAGGCGCATCGCCATCCGTTCAAATGAAAAAGGCGCCGGTCAGACCGGCGCCTTTTCGATTCTGCAACCGCGTTTTGGCGATCAGGCGTTGACGGCTTTCTTCACTGGAGTCGGTGCGCTCTTGCGGAGCAGTTCCGACACGAGGAAAGCGAGCTCGATCGCCTGGTCGGCATTGAGGCGCGGGTCGCAATGGGTGTGGTAGCGGTCCTGCAGTTCCTCGGCCGTGATGGCACGGGCGCCACCGGTGCATTCGGTGACGTTGTTTCCGGTCATCTCGACATGGATGCCGCCCGGGTGCGTGCCCTCTGAGCGGTGGATGTCGAAGAAGCTCTGCACTTCGCTCAGGATGCGGTCGAATGGACGCGTCTTGTAGCCGGCAGCGGTGATCGTGTTGCCGTGCATCGGATCACATGACCAGACGACCTTGCGGCCTTCCTTTTCGACGGCGCGGATCAGCTTCGGCAGGTGCTCATCGACCTTGTCGTGGCCGAAGCGCGCGATCAGCGTCAGGCGGCCTGCCTCGTTCTCCGGGTTGAGCAGGTCGATCAGCTTGAGCAGGTTGTCAGGCGTGATCGACGGGCCGCATTTGAGGCCGAGCGGGTTCTTCACGCCGCGGCAATACTCGACATGCGCGTGGTCGACCTGGCGCGTACGGTCGCCGATCCAGATCATGTGGCCCGAGGTGGCGTACCAGTCGCCCGAGGTCGAGTCGACGCGGGTCAGCGCCTGCTCGTAGCCGAGCAGCAGGGCTTCATGGCTGGTGTAGAAGTCGGTCTCACGCAGCGCGTAGTTGGTCTCCGAGGTGATGCCGACGGCCTTCATGAAGTCCATCGTCTCGGTGATCCGGTTGGCCAGCGCTTCGTAGCGCTCGCCCTGCGGACTGTTGGAGACGAAGCCGAGCATCCACTTGTGCACGTTCTCCAGGCTGGCATAGCCGCCCTGGGCGAAGGCGCGCAGAAGGTTCAGCGTCGCCGCCGACTGGCGGTAGGCCATCTCCTGGCGCGCCGGATCGGGAATGCGCGACTTCTCGTCGAAAGCCGGGCCATTGATGATGTCGCCGCGGTAGCTCGGCAGCGTCACGTCGCCCTTGGTCTCGTTGTCGGACGAACGCGGCTTGGCGAACTGGCCGGCGATGCGGCCGACCTTCACCACCGGCTGCGCGCCGGCGAAGGTCAGCACGACCGACATCTGCAGGAAGACGCGGAAGAAGTCGCGGATGTTGTCGGCACCGTGTTCGGCGAAGCTCTCGGCACAGTCGCCGCCCTGGAGCAGGAAGGCTTCGCCATTGGCAACGGCAGCAAGCTGTTTCTTCAGCTTGCGCGCCTCACCTGCAAAAACCAAGGGGGGAAAAGATGCGAGACGAGCTTCCGTTTCCACGAGCGCCGCAGCGTCCGGATAAGCCGGGACCTGCTGGATCGGCATGCTTCTCCAGGAATTCGGGGACCATTTCGTCATGTTCGCACCTAATAAAGTTCGCTAACGGGCACCTCACCCGCGCCACAACCCGCCATTGCGGGAACGCGGCTCTTTACACGATGAGGAGCCCCTAATCTACCCCGGAACACGTCCGAGATCGAACGTTTCCCTGCGGCAGGTCCGAGAGGCGACCACGTCAGTTGTCGACGCGGACGCCGTCTTTCACCAGATAGGTCGGCTTGTACATCGTCACCAGCTCTTCAGCAGCCGTCGGATGCACGGCCATGGTGCGATCGAAGTCGTCCTTGGTGAGCCCTGCCTTGAGCGTAATGCCGAGTAGCTGCGCCATCTCTCCGGCGTCGGGGCCGAGCACGTGAGCGCCCAGGACAAGCCGCGTGTCGCCGTCGACGACCAGCTTCATCAGCATCTTTTCCTGCCTGCCCGACAGCGTGTGGCGCATCGGCCGGAAGCTGGTGCGATAGATCTCCAGATGCCTGAACCGCTTGGCGGCGTCTTCCTCGGAGAGACCGACGGTGCCAATCTCGGGCTGCGAGAACACAGCTGTCGGGATGCAATCGTGGTCCGGCTCAGTCGGATTGTCCTTGAACGCCGTTTCGACGAAGCACATTGCCTCATGGATGGCGACAGGGGTCAGCTGGACGCGATTGGTGACGTCGCCGACGGCCCAGATGTTGTCGGCGCTGGTGCGCGAATACCGGTCGACGACGATCGCGCCCTGCTTGTCCATCTCGACGCCGGCGGCCTCGAGGCCGAGGTTCTCGGTGTTGGGTGTGCGGCCGATCGCGAGCAGAACCTGGTCGACGGTGAGCATCTGGCCGGTGTTCAGTGTGACGTCGAGACGGCCATCGCCGCGCTTGCTGACGTCCTGCGAAACCGAATGCAGCAAGATCTTGATGCCCTTCTGCTCCATCGTCTCGTGCAAGGTGCGGCGCAGGTCCATGTCGAAGCGGCTGAGGATTTCCTTGCCGCGATAAACCAGCGTGGTGTCGACACCGAGGCCATGGAAGATGTTGGCAAATTCGACAGCGATATAGCCGCCGCCCTCGATCATGATCGCCTTGGGCAGTTCGGGGAGGTCGAACACTTCGTTCGAATAGATGCAGTGCTCATGCCCCGGCAGTGCGGGATGCACCGCAGCCCGTCCGCCGGTTGCGATCAGGATCTGGTCGGCGGTGACGGTGCGGTTTTCATCGACGATCCGGATCGTGTGGCTGTCGACCAGTTCGGCACGCGAATGGATCGTCTCGCCGCCGGAACCTTCGACATTGCGCTTGTAGATCGCCTCGAGCCGCGAAATCTCGCGCTCCTTGTTGGCTACAAGCGCCTTCCAGTCGAACTTGGCCTCGCCGACCGTCCAGCCGTAACCGGCAGCATCTTCGAAATGCTCGGGAAACTGCGAGGCGTAGACATAGAGCTTCTTGGGCACGCAGCCCCTGATGACACAAGTGCCGCCGAAACGGAACTCTTCGGCAAGTGCGACGCGCTTGCCGAGAGCGGCCGCAACACGTGCCGCACGCACACCGCCCGAGCCGCCACCGATGACGAAAAGATCGTAGTCGTACTGGGCCATGGGTGTCCTTCCTACGGGAGAGCAGTACGCCAACGACGCGCGCCGCTCTTCTAAGTCCTTGAAACTGCGCACCGCACGGGATGCGCCTGTGATGCGGTCACAGGTAGTGGCAGAGACATCAAAAGAAAAGCCCGGCGAATGCCGGGCTTTTGCATCGTGACCGTTGGTCGCGGCTGATCAGTTCGCCGGTGCTGCCGGGGCTGCGGGCGCAGCACCCTCGGCCGGAGCCTTGGTGCCGATGACTGCCTTGAGCTGCTCACCCACCTGCTCGGCGAGATCGCGCGCGATGCCGTTCTGCCAGATCTCGGCAGCCTTGACCAATTCGCGCGAGGCGATCGGGCCGTTCTCGATCAGCTTCTTGCCGGCTTCCGAATTGTAGAAAGCAGCAATGTCGTTGAGGTTCTGTTCGGAGAACGACTTTGCGTAGGCGAGCGCTGATTCCTTTTCGAGATCGGCACGGCGGGCGGCCAGCGCCAGCGTCTTTTCGTCGACGGTCTGGGTGATCACTTCCTGCATATCGGGATTCTGCTGGATCAGCTGCTGCTTAAGTGCCGCGGCTGCCTGCGGCAGGATCGAATCGAAAGAGTCGGTCGCGTGGATCGAAGCGATCGCAGCATGTGCCGCCTTGAGGTGGGATTCGCTGATTTCCTGCGCCTGGGCCGAGAATGCGACGGCCGCGAATGCCGAAGCCGCCACCATGACGGAGAAGCGGCGAAGCCGGTTTATCGAAATCATGATGAATAGAACTCCTGTTTAGCGTGCCGGACGAACGGTTCTGACCCCGTCCGAGCCGGCGATGACGGCAACGGTGGCCAGCCCCAGAAAGAGACCGTGCTCCACGACGCCAGGAATGGCGTGCAGGGCATCCGAAAGCGCTCTTGTATCTGGAATGCGGCCAAAAGATGCATCGATAATGAAATGTCCACCGTCGGTTACGAAGGTCTCGCCGCCGACTTTGCGCAGCACCAAAGGCCCCGAAAGCCCGAGCTTTTCCGCAGCTTTCGCGATGGCGATCTCCGTCGCCTTGAGGCCGAACGGATTGACCTCGATCGGCAGCGGGAAGCGCCCCAGCGTGTCGACGAGCTTGGTCTGGTCGGCGATGACGACCATGCGCGTCGACGCCGCGGCCACGATCTTCTCGCGCAGCAGCGCGCCGCCGCCGCCCTTGACCAGCGTCAGCTGCGGATCGATCTCGTCGGCACCGTCGATGGTGAGGTCGAGCTCAGGCGTCTCGTCGAGCGTCGACAGCGGAACCGACAGCTCGCGGCAAAGGGTTGCGGTGCGTTCAGACGTCGGCACGCCGATGATCTGCATGCCGTCAGCTACCTTCTCGGCCAGCAGCCTGACGAACTCCTCGGCCGTCGAACCGGTACCTATGCCAAGGCGCATTCCGCTCTCGACATACCCCAAGGCGGCGCGCGCCGCCTCGATCTTCAAAGCCTTGGCATCCATGACTTGTTCGCAAAATCCTCGAATATCAGGCTTGGCTCCTAGCATTTTTGCCCGTTGGGTCAAAGGCTTTATGGCCCGGGCTTGCGTCCTGCCGGGTCCAAGGCTATCGCCTCCTGCAACGCACAACTCCACAAAAGGCGGAGCCATGTCCAAGCCGATCATCGTTTTCGACCTCGACGGGACGCTCGTCGACACCGCCCCCGACCTTTTGGACAGCCTCAATCACACGCTCGTCGCCGGCGGCCTCGCCGAAGTCGACGACCGGGCGTTCCGCCGCTTCGTCGGCCAGGGCGGCCGCATCATGATCGAGCGCGCCTACAACGCCCAGCAAAAGCAGCTGGCCAGTGTGGAGCACGACCGCCTGCACGACATCTTCCTCGATCACTACACGGTCAATATTCCGGGTCGCTCGCTGCCATATCCCGGCGTGGTCGCCGCGATGGACCGCTTCACTGATGCCGGCTACCTGCTCGCCGTCTGCACGAACAAGTACGAAAACCTCGCCAAGGGGCTCATCCAGGCGCTCGGCCTGTCCGATCGTTTCGCCGCCATCACCGGCCCGGAAACCTTCGGCATCCGCAAGCCCGATCCGCGGCACCTTACCGAAACCATCGCCAAGGCCGGCGGCGACGCGTCCCGCGCCGTCATGGTCGGCGATTCGGTCACCGACATCGACACCGCAAAGGCCGCCGGCATTCCTGTGGTTGCCGTCGATTTCGGCTACACCGACCGTCATGTCAGCGAATATGAGCCGTCGGTGGTCATCTCGCACTACGACGAACTGACGCTTGGCATGGCCCAGAAGCTGATAGAGGCGGCAAGTCGCTAAAGCCGCCTTGACACCACTCCCACCCCTCCCCTATATCGCCGTCACGTTCGGCTCTCGGGCCTCGGACGGGCGATTAGCTCAGCGGGAGAGCACACCCTTCACACGGGTGGGGTCATAGGTTCAATCCCTATATCGCCCACCATTACCTTGGCCCCTCCGCAGCCGTCTCCAAGCAATACGCACAGTCATGCCAAACGATGCCGGAACGTGTACGATTCTGGCATCGAATTGATATGGCCCGTTCTCCTTCCGCAGATCTGTCGACGCGCAAGGAGATGTCATGAGCGAAGATTGGGAAGTGTGACCCGAGCCGCTGGCTGAAAACGTGCTGTTGGCCGAGGGCCATACGATCATCTGGCGACCGAAGGTCAAGCTACCCTGGCGATTGCCAGCACGGCCGTCCCGCGTGTTGATCGAACATGATGTGTTCTGGCCGGCTGCAAGTGCGAGAGGGACCGCACGCGGTTACACTTACCACGTGAAGGCGGTCGATGATCAGGCGGACGATCCAGTTGAGCGTGCCGTCGAGCCTGGCCGCCGCCGCGCCTGGCGGACTGGGAGCCGGAACCAAGCTGGCGCTATGGAAAAACCGGCCCCTCTGGTTCGGGCTCAGTCGGCGTCACAGGCTTTTCCCTGACCTGCCTCTCCGGCCGATCGCTGCCTTCAGCTGGCTTTGCCGCACGCCCGCAGTTATCGCTCTTTCGATAGGTGGCAGCGCCGCCCGTTTCGGTTTCGCACCGCCGCCTATCGGTCTGGCAGGCCGTCAACAGCATAAGTGACGCAAGGACGAGAATAATCTTCAGTACAGAAGGCATGCATTCCTCCAGACACACAGCGAACCCTTGCCGGCACCTTAGGTACAGCAGATTACCACAAGATTATATTGTCACATAATTTTCAAATAACATCACGTAATACGCATAATAATATTTTCCAATACATCTTTACTCCAAGTCAGAACGCCAAATCACAGTTCGATATCCGAATACATAACCGAACAACGGCAATGCCGCTCTCCCTTACACGTCCCGGATCACTGGCGACGAACACTACGCTACCTGCCCCGATCAGGAGACAAACGCAGTCTCCGGCAAGATGGGACCAGAATTCGTCGTTTCGCCGTTACGATATTCGTGTCATTTGCCGTGCGACGGTAACCAATTCAACTACCTGGACTAAACATCGAGACCGGCCAATACATTGCCACGCGCGATTCGAATAACCTGAGAGACTCTGTTTCTTGATGTGATTTTCCAGACGACCTGCAGATGAAATTTACAGATATTCTTTTGAAGCGAAGCTACGAGCTCTATTTCGTGGTTATCTACGTTTTGTATCTCGCCCTCCTGCTGATTGCCCTGCGAGAGCGGAATCCGGCATTCACCGTCGACGTCACCACAATCTTGCTGCCGGCGATCGAGCTCGCGTTCTTTTACGTGCTGGGACTTGTTGCCTTGCATGCCCAGCGCAGCGGCTGGGTGGCCTTGCCGGCGTTGTTCGTCTCTCTCGCCGTGCCCCTGCTGGTGATGCTGATCTATCTGGTGCAGGGATTTTCCGCCTATCTGTCGGGGCACTACATCTCCGTTCTGGCGTTGGAAAACCACACCGACGGCAGCCAGTATGCGGCAAAGCCCCTGTTCTTCGTCATCGCAGCCCTTGGCTTCGGAAGCTGGATCTGCCTTTCGTTGTTCGCCCTCAAGGCGCGCAAGCAAGCGGCGCTCCACCGGCCCGGAAAGAGCTTCGTTTTCGCCGCGACACTTGCCTGCCTGCTCTTTGCCGGCATGTTCGACAGCTCTTCCTTCACCGAAAGAACCCTCGATCTCCGTCCGGATATGGCTCCGGCCACATCTCTTGCCCGCAAATTTCGCGATCTGCGCAGGGCCCGCAACAACCTCTCTGACATGGCCGACACGCTGGATCGGCAAGGCATCAGCCTGCCGATCAACGAGCACTACCCTCTGTTGCGGGATCAGGCCTATTCCAGCCCTTTGTCGTTTGGCGCGGCACAATCGGCGTCAGACAGGCCCAACATTATCGTGGTCTTTGCCGAAGGGCTGTCTGCCCGCTTTCTGGGAACCTATGGCGGCAAGCATCAGGGATTGATGCCCAACATCGACCGCTTTGCCGCGCGTTCAATGACTGTCTACAACTACTTCAGCCACACTGCGGCAACCTATCGAGGAATCCAGGGACAGCTGGTTTCCGGATATCCGAGGAATGGCGGCGCTGAAAGCGGCGGCTGGGAAGCCGAAGGGGAAAACAACACAGCGCTGCTCACCAGCATCAACTACCGGACGATACCAGACATCCTGCTGGACCGAGGCTACAAGACGGCATTTCTGTCCTCCAGCCCGCAGGGCGCCAGTTTCAACGCCATGCTGCGATCGCTCGGCTTTGACACCGTCTACGCCGTGGAGACGCTCCCTGAACTTTTGGGTGGCAGACCCGCAGCACTCAGTTCCGGCACGTCTGACGCAGCCGACGCGGAGATATTTTCGGGCCTGAAAGGCTTCCTGGAGAAACAAGCCTTAAGCGGCAACAAGCAGCCGTTCTTCGTTGCGACCTACAATGTCGGCACCCATGCGTTCCTGGATTCCGACAGCGCCGGCGTGACCTATGGCAGCGGTGATAACCCCGCGCTGAACAGGATGCACAATTTCGATGCGCAGCTTGGAAAATTCCTGGACTACTTTCAGAGCTCGAGCTTTTCCGACAATACGATCCTGATCATCACTACCGATCATGCGACCTATCCTGAACCCGCAGTGGTAAAGGCCCTGCAGGGGGACGACTACCAAGCCTATTTCGTCGACCGCATCCCTTTGATCATTCATCACAGCGGATTGGCTCTGCCGGCGACCTTCGACGCCGACTATCGCACGTCGGTCGACTTCGCCCCCACGCTGCTGCACTTGCTTTCGTTGCAGGACGCCAGGAACGCCTTCATGGGATTTTCGATTTTTGAGCAAGCGCCCGCGCACCATGTGCCGTTGGCCGCGATGGGAGAGGAGTATTATTACATCGGCCCGCATGGGATTTCGAAGGCGACAGGGACGGCAGATGAGGATGCGAAGCACTTGGCCTATCAAAACTACGTCCGGATGTATTACTGGCTCGAAAGCCAGAACCGGGTGTTCCCGCCTGAAGAAACTGCATCGAATTGACCGGCACCGACCGTTCTGCGATCAGCAGGCGAGCGGGAAAATATCCGATGCGGTGCTTCGTCATCAACCTTGAAAGGGAGACTGGACGGCTGGGCTGGATGACCACGGCCTTCCGCCGCATGGGCCTGGGCTTCGAGCGCTTCAGCGCCATCGACAAAACCGCACTTGATGACGACATCATCAACCGGTTGGTCCTGCGCAATCATCACAATTGGTCGCCGGGCGAGGTTGCCTGCTTCATGAGCCATATCGCCGTGTGGCGACGGATTGCCGAAGGCAGCGACAGACATGCGGTCGTGCTCGAAGACGATGTCTATTTCAGCCGGGATGCCGCCGATTTTCTGAGCGACGACGCGTGGATTCCTGCAGGCGTCGACCTGATCAAGCTCGAAACGACGCTGAATCCCGTGTTGGTCGGCCGGCGTGGCGGCAAGATCAAGACACACCGCCTGTTGCCGCTGTACAGCTTCCACAACGGCGCTGCCACCTATGCCATCTCCAGGCGCCTGGCCGCGCAATTGGTGACGCAGGCCAGCAGGATCGACCGCCCGGTGGACGATTTTCTCTTCGACATGACCAGGCACGAGACGCCCTGCTGGCAATTGTCGCCCGCCATCAGCATCCAGGAAATGTTCCTGCCCGACCAGGCGACCACGCTGCCGAGCGACCTCGAGCCGGAACGGTTGGCGACACCGCGTCTGCCGCGACCGAAAGTGCGGCTGACGCGATCCGAAAAGGCAATCCGCGAAATCCGGCGGCTGTTGTGGAGGATCCTGCACTTTCCCCGCCGCGCCATCATTCCGATGGGCGCGCAGGACCGGCAATCCGGACGCCTGGCTGAACAGATGCTCGGCTGACCCGGACCTTGTCCTGAGCCTGCATGCAGCAGATCAGATGCTCGGTGCCCTCGCCGCATCTGTACGAGCCATGGCGTCCTTGAGCCTGGCGTCGCGATCATAGACGTCGCCGAAATACTCGACCTTGCCGTCGAGATCAGGCCAGGCGGTGAAATAGGCGACGTACACCGGGATCTTGCGGGTCACTTTCTCGAAGGAATGGCCCTGCTTCAGCTTGGCCGCGATGTGATCTACGTCGGTGCCAAGCACTGCGGCGGCCATGCCGCGCGGATCGGCCAGGCGGATGCAGCCATGGCTGAAGGCCCGGTTGTCGCGGTCGAACAGCGCCTTTTGCGGGGTGTCGTGCATGTAGATGGCGTGCTTGTTGGGGAACAGAATCTTGAGCTCGCCCAGCGCATTGGCCTCGCTCGGCGCCTGGCGCACGCTGTAGGGCACCTTCGAGCCATACTGGCCCCAATTGATCGCCGACGACGGAATGCGCTGGCCGCGCGAATCGGTGACTTCGTAACCGGCGCGGTCGAGATAGCTGGGATCGTTGCGCAGGCGCGGCAGCATCTCGTTGACGATGATTGACTGCGGCACGCCCCAATACGGGTTGTAGTCGACCTGCTCGATTTCGTCCTGGAAGAAGCTGGTCTGGTTGCTGGTCTTGCCGATCACCGTCCGCATCTTGAGCTTTTCCGTGCCGCCGTCGATGTAGCTCGCGGTATAGGCCGGCTGGTTGATGAAGACGCGTGGGCTGCCGAGCTCGGATGGCAGCCAGCGCAGCTGTTCGAGCGCGACGACGACCTTGTCGAGGCGATCTGCCTTCGACGTGCCGGCAAGGGTTGCCACCGTGCGCGGGCCGACGACGCCGTCGGCCTTGAGCCCGGCACGCTTCTGCACCGCCTCGATGACCGGCACCAGTTCGGGTGTATAGATTTCGCTGCTGCCGAGCCTAGCCAGCGTTTCGCCGAATTCGCCACCCATCTCATCGTCGAGGTCGCGGGCGATGAGATGCAGCAGCTTGGGCAGCTCCGGGCTGGTCTCGCCGGGCTTCAGCAAAAGCTTGGCATCAACGACGATGTCGTTTTCCTCGCTCGCCTTGAGCGCCTCGAGTTCGACGCGCAACGCCTTGTATTCGGGATTCTGCGGATGGAATGCCTCAAGCAAGGCCCGCGCGTCATTCGACTGGCTGAGGCTCTTCAGCACGCCGGCCATGTCGAGCGGCTTGGCGGCGAAATCATAGTAGCCGGAGATGCGGTTCGGATCGATGCGGCCGCCTTGTGCATCATGCACGTAGCGCAACACGCGTGCCGACATCGCCATCTCGAAACGGATGAGCGTCTTCATCCGGCCGACGGTGTCGTCAAGCGCATAGGCTGCCGGGGGCACGGAGACCGCATAGTCGGCCGGCATCAGCCCGTGGCTGGCGGCGTCGCTCAACGTCCTGATCGCCTCTTCGGCGCGGCTGTTGGCGGTCTGGCCGGTGACCCAGATGAAATCGGGATTGGCCGTATAGTAGTCGAGCAGCCCTTTGGCGATGTCCTTTTCGGCAACAAGGTCGAAGGCATCGAGCCCGGCCAGCGCCTCGCGGAACGCCGTACCGGCAAGCGACGGCTCCAGCGAAACCGACTGCGTGCCGGCGATCAGCTTGGCAAAGTCGACCGTCACCATCGCGTCAGTCTTGTAGGTATAATAGGACGGCGCGCTGATCTTGGCCGCCGCTACGGGTGCCCGCTTCTTCTGCACCGGAGCCGGCGGAAATTCGCCCTGCTGCTGGCGCGGGGCGCGGTTGCCACCACCGAACAGGATGTCGAAGAAGTTCTGAGCACCAGCCTGCGGCGCGCCAAGCGCCACTGTCGCAGCCAATGCAGCCAGCGGAAGCGAGATCGGCCTGCTCAGGAGAGAAAATTTCATAAAGACACCATCCCTGCCCGGAAATTGCTCTGGAATCGCCATGCGCCGGTGGAAGAATTCCTGTCCACAAATGGCTGATGTAAGGCGCTGCTCTCTCGATTCATACCGATAACGTTAAGCTTTCATAAATTTCCCGGCAGCTGTTGCCGAACAGTTTCACATCATCGTGAGACAAGCCGGCAGGTGGCACAATTCATCGGCGATGACAGCCTCGCCGCTTCATGCGATCACTTGGCCTTGCAAGCTGCATTTGAGCCGAATTGACGCGAGGGCAAGGTGAAGAAGGGCTACAGGGAACTGCTCGACGAGGCCAATGCAGTGGTCGAGGTGGTGTCGCCCGAGGAAGCGGCAACCCTGCTCGACGACACCGAGACCATCTTCGTCGACCTGCGCGATCCGCGTGAGGTCGAGCGCGAAGGCAGGATTTCGGGCGTCCAGCATTGCCCGCGCGGCATGCTCGAATTCTGGATTGACCCCGACAGCCCCTATCACAAGCCGTTCTTTTCCAGCGGCAAGAACTTCGTCTTCTTCTGCGCCGGCGGCTGGCGCTCGGCGCTCGCCGCCAAGACCGCGCAGGAGATGGGGCTGGAGCCGGTCCGGCACATCCTTGGCGGGTTCACTGCGTGGCGCGCGGCGGGCCTGCCTGTAGAGCCAGGCAACAAGAAGGGCTGATCGGCGGGCGGCGACGACAGCAAATCGCGCGCTTGACCTCGCCCCTGGGGCCAGCCCTAGACACGGCGTTATGACCGATTCCTATCTCCTCGCCGGCCGTTTCGGGGCCGCCACGCGGCTGTCGCCAAAGGCATTGCGGCTCTATGCCGAGCAAGGCCTGCTGGTGCCGGTCCACGTCGATCCGCAGACCGGCTATCGCTATTATGCCTCCGCGCAGGCGCCACGGGCGCGCCTGATCTCGCGGCTGCGCCAGCTGGGGCTGCCGATCGCCCGCGTCACGCAGCTGCTGGAGCTCACACCGGAAGCACGCGTCGTAGAACTGCAAAGCTGGCTAAGCGCGCAGAACGACAGGCTTGCCGACCAGGCCGAACTCGTGCGCGCGCTTTCCCGGCAAGCCGAAGGCGGCGAACCGGCATTGATGGCGACGATCGGCCTGCGTGAGGTACCGGCCGCAAAGGTCGTGTCGCGACAGCGCCAGATCGGCGTCGAAGGGCTGGACGATTTCATCGTCGCAGCCGAAGCCGACATCCGGACACATTTGCGCGCCTCGGGATCGGCTTGCGACGGATTGATGAGCGTGCATTTTCACGACCTTGTCAGCCGCGACAGTGAGGGTCTCGTCGAGGTCGCCATCGCCTGCGCGGGAAAGCTCGAGCCGGCAGGCGACCTGCTCATCAGACTGCAGCCAGCGCGGCGCGAGGTCTATCTGCCGGTTCCCAAGGCCTATGAGAATTTTCCCCGCGTCATGCACGTGTACGACGCCCTTGAAGCGTGGCTCGACGCGCGGAGCGAGCTGAGTTGCGCCGGCAGCCCCTGCGAAACCTATCCCGGAACCCAAGGCGCCCGTTTCGACGTCGCCTATCCCCTCATCTGACAAGAGGTCCAGACATGACGCACTTTGCCTACACGGGCTCGGGCCCGTATTGCTATGCCAATTCCTTCGCCATGATGTTCGGCGCCGATGGACCGTCGACCGCCGTCATCGAGGTGGCCATTGGCGGCCCGTTCGGCATGCAGTTGATCGGCGGCACGTTGCCCTTCTTCGACCCCTATGGCTGGGACCCGGAGAAAGGTTTCGAAGTCGCGCTTTCAGCGCTCGGCTGGACATGTGATGTCACGCAAGGGGGAGAAGCCGAAGAGGCCCTGGCGCGCCTCAAGGCGGCATTGGCCGTCGGCCCGGTCTGGATCGGTCCCGTCGAGATGGGGCATCTCAGGCATCAGCCACGCATGCGCGGCCCGATTGAGGCCGATCATTACGTCGTGGCGCTCGAAGTCGACGACGAGAGCATCCTGATGCACGATCCGCAGGGCTATCCCTATGCCCGCCTGCCCCTCGCCGACTTCATGGCCGCCTGGAGCGCAAAAACGCTGATCTACGGCACGCCGTATACGATGCGCACCGCCTTCAGGCGGACCGCCGACGTCGCCGAAGTGGACATGATCAGGGCGTCGATCCCTTCGGCGATCCGCTGGCTGTCGATGGCGGGTGAGCACGACATGCCGGCGGGAAGCTCGGGCAACGCCGCCGCCGCCGAAGCGCTGGCGCGGCTGATCGAGCGTGGTTGCGGCTACGACCTTCGTGGCCACATGATCCATTTCGCTGTCCGGGCAGGCGCTCGCCGCGCGACAGACGCCGCGACCTGCCTGGAACGCGCGGGATATGTCGAGGCGGCTCGGATTGCGGGACGACAGGCCCGGCTCATCGGCGCGCTGCAATACCCCCTGGTCGCCGGCAAGGATGGCGAAGCAGCGGCATCGCTGCGCGAACTGGCGCCGACCTACGACATGCTGAGGGCCGCGCTGGAGGGCCAGGGCTGAGCCCTGGCGATCCGCATGGCGCCAACGACTGCCTAGTGGACCGTGTCGAGTTCGCGCGCTGCCTGGAGAAAGCCAACCGCCTCGGCCACGACCTTGGCGCTCGACAGGATGCGGCGGTGACCGAGACCGTCGGCCCAGAACAGCCTGACATGGCCGCCGGCGCCGGCCATGGCGCGCGCTTCGTTGGCCGACACTTCCCTGTCGTCAGGGGCGTGGATCACAAGCGTCGGGGTGGCCAGGCGCATCAGCAGCCTGGAACCGACGAACTGGCCGATTGGGGTGCCGGTCACACGCTGCACCTGCCCCGAGATCGCGCGCTGCGTCCTGGGGCCGAGGTTCAGATAGCGGCCGAAATCGTCGAACAGCCTGGGCATCGAATCGGGCGCGGCCACCAGCACGAGCCGCTTGGCTCCAAGCGGCTCGAACCCCTTGACGGTTCCGGCAGCAGCGTTGACGGCAACCGCGCCGCCGAAGGAATGGCCGACGATCGCCTCGAACGGCCCGAACCATTGGCCGGCAAGGGTTGCCGCTTCGACGGCCTTGGCCATGTCGAGCGCGCGTCCAAGCGAGCCACCATGCCCCGGCAGGTCGAGCGAGATCACGCGCATGCCGGCATCCCTGTAGCCTTCGATCAGCGCTTGCATGTATTCGGTGCGCGAGCGCCAGCCATGGATGACGAGCACTGTTCCCCTGCTTGCTCCCTCAGGGCGAAACTCGTGCATCGCCACACAGCTTTTCTGCGTCTTGATTCGATGGTGACGGGCCTCCGCCATGAAGCCCGAAGCATTGCCGATGGCGCGCCTTTCGCCCGATGTCAGCGAGCGCTGGCTCGGCGTTCGTCGAAAAAGCTCGAATGCGGCGCGACCGGCGAGACGTGGCGAAACCAGTTCGGCCGCACCGAACAGCCGCCGGATGACCTTGAGCCCGATTGATGCCATAGTGATCGTCCATCCATAAGTTCAATCATGAACAATAATAGTTCAATCATGAACAATAGACAAGATTTGCCGTGGGACAACCCGCGGTTCCGCAACTGGGTCGCCGTGGCCAAGGCGTGCCACTCGATGGAGCGTGCCCTGGCGAGCGCGCTGCAGCCGCACGATCTGAAGCCGGCGCAGCTCGATGTCCTGATGAATCTCTATCGCCATCCCGGCATTTCGCAGCACGATCTGGCCCGCAAGCTGCTTGTCGGTCGCTCGAACATCACCATGCTGCTGCCGCAGCTGGAAAAGCGCGCGCTGGTCAAGCGAGAGGGCGATGCCAAGGACCGCCGGGTGATGCGACTAACGCTGACCGAAGACGGCGCCGCACTGCTGATGCGGGCGCTGAAAGCCTATGGCGCCTTGATCGAAAAGGCGATGAGCGCATCGACGCCCGAACAATGCGACCTGATCGGCGCGCACATGCTGCGCGTCGCAGACGCACTGAAGGAATAGCCGCTCAGGCGGCAGCCCTTGCAGCCCGCCTGCCCCGCGGCGCCTCCGCCCTTCCCATCGATCTGACGAAACCGAGCACCGCTGCGGCAAGGCCCGTCGCCAGCACCCACCAGCCCGGCCGGATCGTGTAGGAAAACTGCAGGTTGGCCCACAGCACGCGAGCGGGCGGCACGCCGGTCGCCAGCCCGTACCAGGCCGCCTCGACAATCACCGTCGACATCGCAGCGACGACCGCAATCGCGACAAGCACCAGCGGCGACGTCAGGTTGAGCCCGCGCCAATGCGCCAGGCGGTAGAACATCAGAAGCATGAACAAGCCGGCCAACAGCGTCGGCTCGTAGACGTCGGCCTTGGACTGCATGAAAAAATGCAATGCCGCAAGTATGCCGATGGCGTAGACAATCTTGTGCAATCGGTTCCAGTTGCGCCCGAGCTTCCTGATAGCCCCGTCCGTCGACGTCAGCCCGAGGGCAACAAGTCCCAGCAGTGCAACGAAGCCGATGGTGAGATAGATTCGAAGCGCGATCTCGCTGACGACACGGAAAACATCCCAATTCTGGTCGAAGAAATAGAGCACGAGATGACCGATGGCGTAGGCAAGCGCGGCAATGCCGAGCATGCGACGGATGAGGATCAGCTTCGGCCATTGGCCGATGCGGCGCAGCGGCGTCGCTGCCAGCGACATCAACAGGAAGCGGATCGCCCAATCGCCGGTTTCATGGATGGCGGCGGTGAAGGGCCGTGGCCCGAGCAGCGTGCCGGCGCCGGCGCCTTGCGGAAAGCCTTTCACCGCGTAGTAGCCAAGCAGCAATGCCGGCACCAACGTTCCGGCAAAGGCCAAAGCCTTGAGCGGCGAGAGTTTTCCGGCGCGGTCAGTCCAGGGCGTCATTCCATCCAGCTCCAGCAGTTTTGCTGGTATACGTCGATAACGCCCGCTGAGTTACACCAACGCAATCACTTTGTTTTGAGCCCGGTTGCCGCGCTGACGGCCCAAAACGCGGCCTCGGGCCGCCCGTTCAACGATCTACCACATCGACTTCCTGGCGCGCTCCGGCCATTCACGATCATAGGTTTCGCCATCGATGCCGGCGCGACTGGTGATCGCAAGGATCTGTCCCGGTGTTGGCAGCGTCTTCGGATCGACATGACGCTCGGGGTTCCACAGTTCCGACCGCACGATCGCGCGCGCACACTGGAAATAGACGGCATCGACGTCGACCACCGTCACCGAACGCGCCGGCTTGCCTTCGACTGCGAAGGACGCACACAGCTCCGCATCGACGCTGATATGGGCACGACCATTGACGCGCAGCGTCGTGCCGGAACCCGGCACCAGAAACAGCAGCGCGACGCGCGGATCGCGGATGATGTTCCTCAGCGAGTCGGCGCGGTTGTTGCCGCGGCGGTCCGGCATCATCAGAGTGCGTGGATCGTGGATGCGGACGAAGCCGGCGAGATCGCCGCGCGGCGAACAGTCGAGCCCTTCCGGCCCGCTGGTCGCCAGCGAGACGAAGGGCGAGGCCTCGATGAACGCGGCGTATTCAGGGATGACATGGTCGAGTTCCTTGACCAGCGAGGTTTCGCCTGGAACGCCGTAGAGCGCCTCAAGCTGTTCGACCGTTGATATGACCGACATCATGTCCCCTTCCTGCTTAGATGCTGATGCGCTTAGCCGGCCAATGTGAACAGCCCAAGACAACGTGAACGGCCAAAGACAATCAGCGGTCGCGGCTCAATCCTTTTTGCGCCAGCTCGTCGAGATATTCCTGCCAGCGCTTGTCCTTGTCGTGTCCGAGCGTATGCAGATAGTTCCAGGTGAAGATGCCGGTGTCGTGGAAATCGTCGAAGGTGATGCGTACGGCATAATTGCCGACCGGCTCGACCTTGAGGATGGCGACCTCCTTCTTGCCAGGCACCGTCACCCGCTGCTCAGGCGAATGGCCCTGCACCTCGGCGGAGGGCGAAAGCACGCGCAGCAGTTCGGCCGAAAGCTCGAACGGGCGATGGTCCGGGAACGTCACCGTCAACAGCTTGCGGTCCTTGGAGACCCTCAATTCCTTCGGTGCCGTCATGATCCGTCCTGCCGTTATGAGATGCCATTCACTACTGCGCTTCGGACGTCGCGGAAAGCGCTAAGACAGCGCCGGGACGGCAAACCAAGGAGAGTCACTCCGGGGCAACAAACTTTCATCTTGATTGACATGCACAAGCGTACAACATAGCCGTAATATGACAGTGCTGGCCAAGGCACCACGAAACGGGAAACGGAAGCGCAGACCATGGACATGATCGATCCTTTCGGTCGCTCGATCAGTTATCTGCGCGTGTCGGTTACCGACCGCTGCGACTTCCGTTGCACTTATTGCATGGCCGAAGACATGGCCTTCCTGCCCAAGAAGGACCTGTTGTCGCTCGAGGAGCTCGACCGGCTTTGCACCGTCTTCGTCGAAAAGGGCGTCAAGAAGCTGCGCCTGACCGGCGGCGAACCTTTGGTGCGCAAGAACGTCATGCACCTCATTCGCCAGCTCTCGCGCCATCTCGATAGCGGCGCACTGGAAGAGCTGACGCTGACCACCAATGGCTCACAGCTGTCGCGCTTCGCTGCCGAACTGGCCGATTGCGGCGTCAAGCGCATCAACGTCTCGCTCGACACGCTCGATCCCGACAAGTTCCACGCCATCACGCGCTGGGGCCATCTCGCCAAGGTGATGGAAGGCATTGATGCCGCCCAGGCGGCCGGCCTGCACATCAAGATCAACGCGGTTGCCCTCAAGGGTTTCAACGACACCGAAATCCCTGAAATCCTGCGCTGGGCCAATGGCCGTGGCATGGACCTGACGGTCATAGAGACGATGCCCATGGGCGAGATCGATGCCGACCGCACCGACCAGTATCTGCCGCTGTCGCTGCTGAGGGCCAATCTCGAGCGGCAATTCACCTTGACCGACATCCCGTTCAAGACAGGCGGACCGGCGCGTTACGTCGATGTCGCTGAAACCGGCGGAAAGCTGGGCTTCATCACGCCGATGACGCATAATTTCTGCGAGAGCTGCAATCGCGTGCGCCTGACCTGCACCGGCACGCTCTATATGTGCCTCGGCCAGGAGGACGCGGCCGACCTCAGGGCGCCGCTGCGCGCCTCCGAAGGCAACGAACTCTTGTCCAATGCCATCGACGAGGCGATCGGACGCAAGCCGAAGGGCCACGATTTCATCATCGACCGCCGCACCAATCGGCCGTCCGTCTCCCGCCACATGAGCGTGACAGGCGGCTGAGCGATATCGACCTTCGCCACCCGACAACGTCCTCGTGAGGCCATGAGCATGCTTACCGGCTCGCCGCGACGTTCTCCGCCCCGACCTTCTCCGCAATGACGCTGACGAAGCGTGTCGCCCGCAAGCTGCAAACGCTGTGGCGCCATGTGTTTCCGCGCGCGCAGGCGTTCTGCGTCGAAACCGTCGGACGTGCGCGGCTTGCATACGATCCGCAGTATCCGGCGTTCGTGCGGGAATACTATTTGTACTGTGTCGCATTGTTCCGCGAAACGCTGGCCGTGCGCGACGCGCCGGTCAATCTCCTGTTCGGCGACTCCGAGGTCGACTGCGGCAATGCGAACCGCACGCGGCGCATCGATGTCCAGTGGGAACACACGCTGGTCATGCCGGGCGGGCGCGACAGCGACGGCGCGCCGACCGGTGCCGTGCCATTGCCGGACGGCCAAGGGCACTATCTCGCGCGCGTGGTGAACCGCGCGGTGGTCGAATCGGCCGACGTGATCATCGACTACAGCCGGCCGAATGTCGAAAACCTGCGTCGCGCCGGCGGCTTCGATGCGTATCTGGCCAAGACGATCGTGCTCGCGCCGCTGCTGTATGACACCGACGTCACCACAGGCACGCGGCGGCGCGACGCGATCACGCTGTTTGGCGACGTCGCGCAACCGCGCCGCGCGGCGTTTCTTGAAGCGGCCCACACGGCGCGCCTGTCGCTGGTCAATGTCAGCGGTGTCTACGCGGGCGCCGCGCTGTGCAGGCTCTACCGCGACACGCGCGTGCTCGTGAACGTGCATCAGACCGGCCAGCACCACACGTTTGAGGAATTGCGCGTATTGCCGGCGCTGCTGTGCGGTGTGGTCGTCGTCAGCGAAGACGTGCCGCTACGCGAGTCGATCGCGTATCACCCGTTCGTGGTGTGGGCGCGCTACGGCGAACTCGCCGACACGGTGCGCGCGGTGCTCGCCGACTACGCGGCCTATCGCGAACGGATCTTCGGCGACGGGCGATTCGAGGCGGTCGTCGAGCGAATGAGGCGGGACAATCGCGATGCGGTGAAGACCGCGCTGCAGCGGTTGTGGTAGCGTCGGGACGCGGCTGACCTCAGGGCGCCGCTGCGCGCCTCCGAAGGCAACGGGCTTTTGTCCAACGCCATTGACGAGGCGATCGGGCGCATCATCGACGCGGCACCAATCGCCCGTCCGTCTCGCGCCATATCAGTGTGACAGGCGGCTAAGTTGCAGCTATCGTCGCCACCCGACAACGTCCTCGTGAGGTAATGGGCATGGCTTACCGGTTCGCCAGGACGTTCTCCGCAATGGTGCTGGCGATGGTGCTGGCCGCGCCTGCACTTGCCAAGCCATTCATCTACACCAATGCCCGCTTCGGCACGTCGGTGACGTTTCCGCATGAAATCTTCGTCAGCAAGGCCGAACCGCCCGAGAACGGCGACGGCATGACATTCCTGGCGGCGGATGGGGCGAGCCTCGCGATCTACGGTTCCAACAACGCGCTCGAGCAGACGCCCAGGCAGCTTGCCGACATGAGTTCCGAGGGCGTGGAGGTCACCTACCGCAAGCTGGGCAAGGACTGGATCGTACTGTCGGGCCACGACGGCAACGACATATTCTACCACCGGCTCGAATTTGGCAGGGGCGGCGTCATTCATGCCTTCCTGCTCAAATACCCAGTGTCGTCCAAGGCCAAATACGACCCGCTGGTGAGCGCCATCGCCGAGAGCCTCAACGGCCCGTGAGGCCAATCGACATGTCTGGTCCATCCGATTGGCATTGCTGTTTCACGCACCGGTGCTAAAGCCGTAAGCAACAGCAGCAACGGAAAGCCGACGTGCCACTTTCCTCGAATGTTCGCGGCGCCACCTTCATGGTCGTCGCGATGGCAGCCTTTACCTTCAACGACACGTTGAGTAAGCTCGCCGCCCAGACGATCAATCCGGGCCAGCTGATGCTGGTTCGCGGGCTGTTCGCCACCACGCTGATCAGCCTTCTCGCCTGGCAGCAGGGTGCCTTGAAGGGCTACCGGAGCTACTGGCATCCGATGGTATTCCTGCGCCTTGTCGGCGAGGTTGGCGGCACGGTTTGCTTCCTCGCCGCCCTGCCCCATCTACCGTTGGGCAATATCTCGGCCGTGCTGCAGGCGCTGCCCTTGGCGGTAACCATGGGGGCAGCCCTTTTCCTCGGCGAGGCCGTCGGCTGGCGCCGCTGGCTGGCCATCGCCTCCGGTTTCGGCGGCGTCCTGATCATCGTCCGGCCGGGGTTCGAAGGCTTCAACGCGTTTTCGCTGCTGGCCCTGCTTTCGGTCGCCTTCTGCGCCGTGCGCGATCTGGCAACGCGCAAAATCCCCGGGCACATCCCGTCGCTTTTCGTCTCGACCACCACCACCGTCATCATCACCGCCACCGGGGGGCTGACCATCGTGCCGTTCGGCGGCTGGGTGCCCATGTCGGTCAATCTTGTCGCATTCCTTGCCGGCGCCGCGGTGCTGGTGCTTTTCGGCTACCAGTTCGTCATCATGGCGATGCGCGAAGGCGAAATTTCCTTCATCGCGCCGTTCCGCTACACCGCCCTGATCTGGGCGCTCTCGCTCAGCGTCTTCGTCTTCGGCGATATCCCCGACCTGGCCATGATCGCGGGTGCTGCCGTCATCGTTGCTTCCGGCCTCTATTCGCTCTATCGCGAACGCGTTGTCGGCAAGGGCCGGCCGGCAGCCGAAAGCACCAGTGCTTCGATGGCACCCGACGGGATCTAGGCATGGCAGAGCAGATTGCAGGGTTGATCCTCGCCGGCGGCCGCTCCAGCCGGATGGGCGGCGCAGACAAGACGCTTCTGGCGCTTGCCGGCCGTCCCCTGACCGGCCTGGTGCTCGATCGCCTGCGCCCGCAGGTCGGTCGGATCGCCATCAACACCAATGCCGACCCAGCCGGTTTCGTCGGCTTCGGCGTCGACATCATCAACGACACGATTGCAGGTTATCAGGGACCGCTGGCGGGAGTCCTGGCCGGCATGGCGTGGGCGGCAGTCGAGCCTGATATCACGCACATCCTCAGCGTTGCCGGCGACACGCCCTTCTTCCCCGATGATCTCGGCAAGCGACTGGCCGCGCACGCGGTCGCCGGACGCGTCGTTGCAGCCGCCTCGAACAGGCGCGTGCACCCGACATTTGCGCTGTGGCCGGTTTCGCTGCGCGAGGCGCTTGCAGGGTTTCTGGAAAGCGGCGATACCCGCAGAGTGATGACTTTTCTTGAGCAGGCAGGCCTCGACGTGGTGGATTTTCCGGTGACGCAACGTGGTTCCGTTGAAGTCGACCCGTTCTTCAACATCAACACGCCCGACGACCTTGCCCAGGCTGCGCGTATCATCGACGAGGCAGACTGATGACGCATCGCGTTTTCGGCATCACCGGCTGGAAGAACTCCGGCAAGACGACTTTGACCGAACGCCTGGTGACGGAACTGGTCAGACGCGGCTGGAGGGTCTCGACCATCAAGCATGCCCACCACGATTTCGACATAGACAAGCCGGGCGCTGACAGCTTTCGCCATCGCGAGGCCGGCGCCACGGAAGTCGCCATCGTCTCGGGTCGGCGCTGGGCGTTGATGCATGAATTGCGCAACGAAACCGAGCCGACGCTCGATGAGGTTCTCACACGAATCGCCCCTTGCGACCTTGTGCTGGTCGAGGGCTACAAGCGCGAGCATCATCTCAAGATCGAGGCGCGGCGGCTGGAGGCCAAGGACCGCACGCCGCTTTCGGCGAAAGACCCCTCGATCGTCGCCATTGCCGCCGACCATCCGGTCGAAGGCGAGCAGCTTCCTGTGTTCGGCATCGACGACATCACGGCGATCGCCGACTTCGTCGAAGCGCGGACAGGCCTCGCCGCGCACTGACGCTGCGTCACCGCGCTCACCTGCTCCCTGCGTCGCAAAACCCCTTTTCGCGATTGATTTTTAACTGAAAACAGTGGGAGTATCGCCGCCAGCGGCGGAGTTCATCCGCTCAACGGCCGCCATGGACGGGAACCGGCCGAAGCGAACAGAGAGGAACATCATGGGTATTTCCAACCGTATTGCCCTGGCTGCGACCGCGGCCCTGGCGCTCACCATCGGTATGGCGCAGGCGCAGGAAAAGACAATCAAGATCGCCACTGAAGGCGCATACCCTCCCTACAACAACCTGACATCAGACGGTAAGCTCGTCGGCTTCGACGTCGACATCGCCAACGCGCTCTGCGAGGAGATGAAGGTCAAGTGTGAGATCGTCGCCCAGGAATGGGACGGCATGATTCCCGCGCTCCAGGCCAGCAAGTTCGACGCCATCATCGCCCAGATGTCGATCACACCAGAGCGCAAGGAAAAGATCGACTTTTCCAAGAAGTACATCAACACGCCAGCCGTGATCGCCGCCGCCAAGGACACCGACATCAAGGGTGTGACCAAGGAAGACCTCGCCGGCAAGACCATCGGCGTCCAGGGCTCGACCATTCACTACAACTACGCCGAGAAGGTCTTCACCGACAGCACCGTCAAGTCTTATCCGACGGCTGACGAATACAAGCTCGACATGGCCAACGGCCGCCTCGACGCGGTCAGCGACGACGCCGTGACCTTGGGTGCCTGGCTGGAAACCGCAGACGGCGCTTGCTGCAAGATCGTCGGCACCATCCCGAACATGCCCGAGATCCACGGCGACGGCGCCGGCGTCGGCGTGCGCAAGGGTGACCCGCTCGCGGATCAGTTCTCGGCAGCCATCGACGCCATCCGCGCCAACGGAAAATACAAGGAAATCAACGACAAATACTTCAAGTTCGACGCTTACGGCAGCTGAGCCGTCAATGCTGTGAAAACTGAACAAGCGGCGGGACAAGTTCCCGCCGTTTGGCTAACATAAGCTCAACGACAAGCCGTCTACAAAGACGGCGGCACTCCCGCCAAGGGAGGCCGATGGGGGCAGCATACCGATGCAAAGCGCGTGGACGCTTCTGAGTTTCGGGCCTGACGGATGGGGGGACGATCTCGCTCATGGCGTGCTCGTCACGGTTTCGCTCGCTCTTGTGACATTGCCGCTGGGCCTGCTTATCGGCTTCCTGGTTGCACTTGCCAAGCAGTCGGGCGAACCTTCGATGCGGCTCGCCGGTAACATCTACACCACCATCTTCCGCGGCTTGCCCGAACTGCTGACGCTGTTCCTCGTGTTCTACGGCGCCCAGATCGGCATCCAGCAGGTCGTGCGGCTGGTGCGGCCCGACGCGGTTGTCGAGATCAACAGCTTCGTCGCCGGCATGGTTGCTCTCGGCGTCGTCTTCTCGTCCTACGCCAGCGAGGTTTTCCTCTCGGCCTTCCGCGCCATCCCGCGTGGCCAGTATGAGGGCGGCTACTCAGTAGGCCTGTCGCCGCGCCAGACGATGCGGCTGGTGATCCTGCCGCAGCTCGTGCGTATCGCCCTGCCCGGCCTGTCCAATCTCTGGCTCATCCTGCTCAAGGACACGGCCCTGGTCTCGGCCGTCGGCCTGACCGACATCGTGCGCCAGAGCAGCATCGCAGCCCGCGTCACCAAGCAAGCCTTCATGTTCTTCGGCGTTGCCTGCCTCATCTATCTGGCGCTCGCCATCATCTCCTCATTCGGCATCGGCGCCATCGAGCGCTGGGTCGGCAAGCGGGCGGCCCAGCGATGAGCGCGACTGACGGAACCACTGTGAAAGTGCAGCGCCCGGCAGCACCGCCGCGCGGTTGGTCGCGTGAACGCATAGTTGGCTGGGTCCTGGTCTGTCTCTGGATCGCGCTCGGCGCCGGCCTGGCCACCTATCTGTTCAGCGCCTGGAATCCCGAACTTTTCGCCAAATATGCTCCGTCCTATCTCTCGGGCCTGCGTGTGACCCTTGTGCTGGTGGCGATATCCATCGTCCTCGGTGCCATCCTGTCGGTTCCGATCTGCTACGCCCGCATGTCGAAGAACCGCGTGCTGAACGCGATTTCCTACGGTTATGTCTATTTCTTCCGCGGCACGCCGCTGCTCGCTCAGACCTTCCTGATCTACTACGGCTTCGGCTCGTTCCGGCCCCAACTCGAGGCCATCGGCGTGTGGGGCTTCTTCCGCGAAGCCTGGTATTGTGCGGTATTCGCCTTTGCCCTCAACACCGCCGCCTATCAGGCCGAGATCCTGCGCGGGGCGATCGAGAGCGTCGGCAAGGGCCAGTGGGAGGCAGCGTCCGCGCTTGGCCTGTCCAAGCTGCAGACGCTCTACAAGATCATCCTGCCTCAGGCCTTGATCGTCGCGTTGAGGCCATATGGCAACGAGATCATCCTGATGATCAAGGGTTCGGCCATCGTCGCCATCATCACGGTCTATGACCTGATGGGCGAGACGCGCCGCGCCTTCTCGCGCACCTTCGACTTCCAGACCTATCTCTGGGCTGCCCTGCTCTACCTGTCGCTGGTCGAAACCCTGCGACATCTGGTGGACTGGATCGAAAGGCGCATCACTCGCCATCTGCATCGCTGATCAGGTCGCCGAAACGCTGGTCCAACCATCGTCGTCTTGACGAATCCGTTCCATGGCATAGACCACGGACACCAGAGCATTTTGCACTTCGAAAGGGTAAGCCATGGCATCGGTCGCGTTCCTTGGTCTCGGCGTCATGGGCTACCCCATGGCCGGCCATCTCAAGAACAAGGGCGGCCATAACGTCACCGTCTACAACCGCACCACCGCCAAGGCGGAGAAATGGGCAGCCCAGCACGGCGACGCTTTTGCCGTGACGCCGGCTGAAGCAGCAGACGGCAAGGACTTCGTCTTTGCCTGCGTCGGCAATGACGACGACCTGCGCGAAGTCACGACGGGCGCCAAGGGCGCATTCCGCTCGATGAAGAAAGGCGCCATCTTCATCGACAACACCACCGCCTCGGCCGAGGTGGCACGTGAGCTCGACACCGCCGCCAAGACGGGCGGCTTCCACTTCCTCGACGCCCCGGTTTCAGGCGGCCAGGCCGGTGCCGAAAACGGCGTCCTGACCGTCATGGTCGGCGGCGAGCAGGAACCCTTCGAGCGCGCCCGCCCTGTCATCGATTCCTTTGCCCGCATGGTTGGGCTGATGGGGCCTGCAGGCGCTGGCCAGTTGACCAAGATGATCAACCAGATCTGCATCGCCGGCCTCGTCCAGGGCCTCGCCGAGGGCATCCATTTCGGCAAGAAGGCCGGCCTCGACATCGAAAAGGTCGTTGACGTCATCTCCAAGGGTGCCGCCGGCTCCTGGCAGATGGAAAACCGCCACAAGACGATGAATGCCGGCAAGTATGATTTCGGCTTCGCCGTCGACTGGATGCGCAAGGATCTCGGCATCTGCCTGGAAGAGGCCGACCGCAATGGCGCCAAGCTGCCGGTGACCGCCCTTGTCGACCAGTTCTACAAGGACGTGCAGGGCATGGGCGGCAAGCGCTGGGATACCTCGTCCCTGCTCGCCCGCCTCGAGAAATAGAGCGGCACCATGGCGCTTTCGTCGGCTTCGACCGTCGATGAGATCATCGCGCATCTGCGCACGCTGGCCTCGCAAGAGAATCTCGCCGGTATGGCCCGCTTCGGCATTGCCACCGACCGCGCACTCGGCATCCCCAATGCCGTGACCAATCCCATAGCCCGCCTGCTCAAGCGCGATCACACCCGCGCTCTGGGCCTGTGGGCGACGGGCATTCGCGAAGCGCGCATCCTGGCGGCCGCGACCGACGAGCCGGCAAAGGTGACCCGCGGCCAGGTCGACGCGATGGCCGCCGAGTTCGACAGCTGGGAGATCGTCGATCACGCAGCTCATCTCATCTGCGCTGCAAATCTGGCTCACGAGATCATCCCGGCCTATGCCGCCGATGAGCGCGAATTCGTCCGCCGTGCAGCCTTCTCGACGATCGCGACCGCCGCGGTACATCTCAAGAAGGAGCCGGACGAGACCTTCCTCGGCTGGCTCGCGCTTGTCGAGGCGCAGGCGGGTGACAGCAGGAACTTCGTCAAGAAGGCCGTAAACTGGGCGCTGCGCCAGACCGGCAAGCGCTCGCCTGCCCTCCACGCACCCGCCTTGCAACTGGCGGAGAAGCTGGCGGCGTCGACTGACAAGACGGCGAAATGGATCGGCAAGGACGCCGTGCGCGAACTCACCGATCCCAAGATTGTCGAACGCCTGAGCGCGAAAGCTTGATCAAGCCGCCGACGCACCGCTCTCCTTGTCGAGGATCATGTAATCGAGCGGCATTTCGGTCGTGTACTTGATCTGCTCCATGGCGAAGGACGACGACACGTCGCGGATCTCGATCTTGGCGATCAGCCGCTTGTAGAAGGCGTCATAGGCGCCGATATCGGGCACCACGACACGCAGGAGATAATCGACGTCGCCGCTCATGCGGTAGAACTCGATCACTTCAGGAAACTCCTGGATCACCTCGGAGAAGCGGCGCAGCCATTCATGGCTGTGCGAATTGGTGCGGATCGCCACAAACACGGTGACGCGCGCATTGATCTTTTCAGGATCGAGCAGCGCCACGCGGCGCTTGATGACGCCCTCTTCCTCGAGCTTCTGGATGCGGCGCCAGCACGGTGTGGTGGACAAGCCGACTTTCTTGGCGACGTCGGCCACGGCCAAGGTCGCGTCCTCCTGGAGGAGGCGGAGGATTTTCCGGTCAAGGCGGTCCATATCTGGGCTCCGTTAGAAAAGGTTCGCCATAATCCTGTCATTTAGGCCATCATACAAGAAAGGAATTCTCCGCACACCCTGTATCTTCGGTATCGAATTCCACTACACTTGGGAAAGGCGACGTTGGATTTCCGCCTTGAGAAAAGGCAGCAATTCCATTTCGAACCAGGGATTCCGCTTGATCCAGCCGGTGTTGCGCCAGGACGGATGCGGCAAAGGCAGCACATGCGGCGAAGACGAACGCGCCCAGACAGCCCGCCAGTCGGCGACGGTGTCGGTCAAGGACGCCGCGCGCGCCGCGCCCATGTGCCAGCGCTGCGCGTACTGACCGATCGTCAGCACGAGATCGATCTGCGGCATCAGCTTCATCAGCCGGGCACGCCAGGCCATTGCGCATTCCCGTCGCGGCGGCAGATCACCGCCCTTGGCGTCCTGGCCCGGGAAGCAAAAGCCCATCGGCACGATGGCAAAGGCGTCCGGGTCATAAAAGGTCTCCGACGGCACACCCAGCCAATCGCGCAGCCGGTCGCCTGATGCGTCGGTGAAAGGCGCTCCGCTCAGATGCACCCTGGTGCCCGGCGCCTGCCCGGCAATCAGGATGCGCGCAGTGGAAGACGGCACCACCACCGGCCGCGGCTCATGCGGCAAGGACTTGCCCAGTGGTTGCTCGACGCAGATGCGGCAAGCCTTGATCTCGGCGACGAGGCTGTCGAGTTCGGCCGACATGATCAGGCGGCAGCGCTCGGGCGTTCCGCCAGCGCGCGATACCAGCGCTGCACGTTGGTAAACGCCTCCGGCATCACGATCTTCGCCGGCTTCATGAAGTCGATGGCGCACAATCCGGTGATGTCGGCGATGGAATAGTCGTCCCCGGCGGCGAATTCGCGCGCGGCGAGTTCCTTGTCGAGAAAGGCCAGGAACTCGATGGCCTTCGGCCGGTTGACCTCGCCCCATTCCGGCACCTGGGGGATTTCCCACTCCTTCATCGCCGGATGGGTATGGCGGAAGGCGAAGGCCACCGGCTGGAACAGATTCTGCTCGATCCGCCTTTGCCACATCTCGACCCTGGCCTTGCCGAGCGCACTGTTGCCGAACAAGGCGGGCTCGGGATGAAGCTCCTCGAAATAGCGGCAGATGGCGACCGTTTCGGTGAGGATCGTGCCGTCGTCGAGCTCGAGTACCGGCAGTCGCTGCAGCGGATTACGCGAGGAAACATCAGCTCTCTTGTGCTCCATCGCCCCCATGTCGACTGATACCTTGGGCACATCAATGCCTTTTTCGGCCAGGAACACGCGCACGCGCCTCGGATTCGGCGCCCTTCCCCCGTCAAACAGCTTCATTTCTGCCTCCTCAGACTTGTACCGATCTTGCAAGCATAAGCCGCAAGCTACGAGAATCGAAAGATTTCCCGCAGCCAGTTGAGCATGCGCCCATAGCTGCCATGCTCGATTTCAGCCATATCGCCATGCATGTTGCGCCAATCGCGCGGACGGTCGAAGTCGCCGGCCCACAGGCCCTTTCGGCCAAGCCGCGCGGCCGCTTCCTCCGCTTCATAGCCACCATAGGCAACGGCCCAGCCGGCCTCCACCTGCGAACGGTTGAGATCGGCGCCGGCAGCCGTGCACTCGCCAAGCAGTCGGCCGTAACGGTCGCGCTCCCAGCCGGCGCAACGCACCTGGCGCCCACTGACCAACTTCGACAGCGCCTCGCGCGAACGCCGGCCGCAGGGATAGTCAGCGCCGTCCTTGCGGCAAATCTGGGAATATTCCGGCGCATCGATGCCGCGCAGGCGGATGCGCTCGCCGCCGAGCGTGATCGAATCACCGTCATTGACGACGGCGACCCCTTCCGTCCTGCGCGTTTCCACCCGGTCGAGGCGCGCCGAAACCAGGGTCAGCAGCCCGAGGACGGCAAACGCCAGCGCATAGTCGAGAATCTTGCGCCAACGACTGCGCGGGCGCCTGAAATACCGCTGCCGCGGCCTGCCCGACCACGAACGGCTCATATGGCAAACAATCCCTTAATCATTCGGACGTAGCGTGCGGACTTGAAGAAAAGCGCGCGCGAAAACTGAATTATCACATGCCGTTGCAACGCTCTAACACGGCGGACAAGATCATTGTGGACCGCAGGAAACGCCATCGCAACAGCGATGTCGCTCGTGCTGTGCGCAAGACACGCGATCAATTGGCCCAGCAGCCGGGCGGCCTGGCTTTCGACCGCGAACTGCTGAAGCTGCACGCTCGTTCGATCAGGGCCAATTCTGCAACCCTGCCGCTTCTCGTCGTCATCTTCGCCGGCATCGGGTTCTTGCTCGGCGCTGACGATGCCATCCTCAAATGGTCGCTGGTCGCGATGATGGGTTATGTCGGGTTGGCCTTGCTTGCCCGCCGCGCCGACGAGGCAGCGCCTGCGGCGATGACGCCGTCGGCCATCCGGCGCAATTTCTTCATTGGCCATTTCGTCACCGGCCTCGCCTGGGCCTATCTCGCCGCCATGACCTGTGCGGCCTGCGAACCCGGCCTGCTGTCGGTCGTCAAGGGCGTCTTCCTGCTCGTCGCCATGGCCGCGACCGCAATCGTCGCGTCGTCGCTGCGCGGCGCACTGGCCGCAACTTTCGTCGTTCCCGTCGCCGCCTATGCCGCCTTCGGCGTCAAGCTGTCCGAGCCGCTTGGCATCGTCATGGTCGCGCTGCTGGTCGCTGCCTTGCCCTTCTTTTCGCTCGTTGCCGGCATCAAGAAGCGGTCCGCGCTGCTGCTGATGGCCGCCCGCTCCGAAATGGACGCGCTGATTGCCGAACTGGAGACGGCAAAATCGATGTCGGACGAGGCCCGCCGCCGCGCCGAAGACGCCAATCTCGCCAAGTCACGATTCCTGGCCACGATGAGCCATGAGCTGCGCACGCCACTCAATGCCATCCTCGGCTTTTCGGAAGTGATGGCCGGCGAAGTGCTCGGCCCGATCAACAGCCCGACCTATCGCGAATATTCCCGCGACATCCACCAGTCGGGCCAGCACCTGCTCGACCTCATCAACGAGATCCTCGACCTGTCGCGCATCGAGGCCGGCCGCTATCAGCTCAACGAAGAGCCGCTGATGCTGCTCCAGGTGGTCGAGGATTGCTGCCACATGATGGAGCTCAAGGCTCGCAACAAGGATCTCAAGATCGTCGAGCAGTTCGAGCCGACGCTGCCGCGCCTGCTCGGCGACGAACGCGCCATCCGACAGATCACGCTCAACCTTCTGTCCAACGCCATCAAATTCTCGCCGACGGGTAGCGAAATCCGCGTCCGCGTTGGCTGGACCGCCGGTGGCGGTCAGTACATCTCAGTCAAGGACAGGGGCCCGGGCATTCCCGCCGACGAAATCCCCGTCGTGCTTTCGGCTTTCGGCCAGGGCTCGATCGCCATCAAGAGCGCGGAACAGGGAACCGGCCTTGGCCTGCCCATCGTCCAGGGCCTGCTTGCCTTGCATGGCGGCGAGTTCGAATTGCGCTCGAAGCTGCGCGAAGGCACCGAGGCCATCGCCGTCTTCCCGCCGGCCCGGGTCATCGACGACCTGCCTTCGCTGGCGCGCAGCACCGCCGGCCGCCGCTAGGGCAATTCAGGGAAAGCGGGAAGCGGGTTTCCCTGGGGAATCGCGCGGGCTCAGAAGCTGGAGCGCTGTTCGAAGAACGTGGAAATGGGTGATATCAGCGGATAGCCGCTGCCATTCCCGAGCTGATCTGCGCCGCCGTCCTGACCAGGCCTGCGGCAAGCCCCGCACCAACCGCCTCGCCATGGTCGATGCCAAGCCCGAGCAAGGGCCGCGCGCCGAGCTTGGCCAGCAGGCGGGCATGGCCCGGCTCGGTCGAGACATGCGAGAACATGCAATGGTCGAGAGCCGTCCGGTCGACGGCGTAAAGCACGGCGGCGGCAGCGGTCGTGGCGAAGCCGTCGAGCAACACCGGCATCTTTTCCATGCGCGCCGCAAGGATGGCACCGGCAATGGCCGCGAATTCACGCCCGCCGACCCGACGCAGAGCATCGAACGGGTCCTTGATGTGAGGGCCATGCAGCGCCAGCGCGCGGTCGACCATTTCGGCCTTGCGCGCCTGCATGGCGGCATCGGCACCGGAACCCGGCCCGACCCAGTCGGCGCCCTTGCCGCCGAACAACGCCGCGCAAAGGGCCGCGGCAACCGTCGTGTTGGCAACGCCGAGGTCACCGATGCAGAACAGATCGCTGCCGCCGGCAATCGCCTCCATGCCGAAAGCCATGGTGGCGGCGCAGCCACGTTCGTCCAGCGCCGGCTCGACGGTGATGTCCGATGTCGGCAGGTGCAGCGCCAGGTCGAGCACCTTCAGCCCGAGATCGTTAGCAAGGCAGATCTGGTTGATCGCAGCACCGCCGGCAGCGCACAGCTCGACGCGCTGGGCCGTCGCTTCCATGGCTCGCGGCGACACGCCCTGTGCGGCGACACCGTGATTGCCGGCAAAGATCGCGACCATAGGCTTGAGCACCGAGGGTGGCGCGCGGCCCGTCCAGCGCGCCAGCCAGGCCGCGATGTCCTCGATGCGGCCGAGCGAGCCTTTCGGCTTGTCTGTCTTGGCAAACAGCGCCCAGACCTTGCCTGCCTGGGCGACATCGCCCTCGGGCAGATGCGCAAACAGGTTGCGGAAATCGTCAAAGGGGGAAGCGCTGGTCATGGGTGCTGCCTGCCGTTCGTCATGGTCATGCGCGGCATAGCCGCCTCGACGAGCGAAAACAATCGCGAGATCGCATACAGGCGGCGAGACGTGACGTCGCGGGATAGCGCTTGCAATGACGCGCAGGCTACATCATCTGTGGCGGGCCGGTGTTAAACATCGGTGCGAGGCCCCATGGACGACACGATGACGGCAATAGAAACCCCTTGCATCATGCTGTGCTCGATTGACGATGCGACGGGCTATTGCTTCGGTTGCGGCCGTACCCGCGACGAGGTTGGCGCCTGGTACAAGATGACGCCGGAGACGCGCCGCGCCGTCATGGCCACCTTGCCCGCCCGCCTCGAGACCATCGAGCGCAAGCCGCGCCGCGAAACTCGCCGCGCGCGGATGGCGCGAGAAAATGCGTCCAGCTAAGGATACCAGACAGAGATGAGCCGGCTTTACTGGGTCGTCATTGCCGTGCTCGGCGGCGGGCTGCTGCTCTTGCTGCTCAACCATTCGTCGGGCGAAACGCTCGGCCTCAATAATGACAGCTTCGGCCAGTTGATCTACGCTGGCGCGCTGCTGCTGGTCATCGGCGCTGGCGTCCTGCGCCGTGGCACACGCTTCGGCGACACGGTGCGCAGCCTGGCAATGTGGGTGGTGATCGTTCTGGTGTTTGTCGCCGGCTATCAGTACCGCTACGAACTGCAGGACGTCGCCAGCCGTGTCACCGCCGGCCTCGTGCCGGGAAGCCCGATGTCGGCGCTGGATGGCGATGGCCGCGCGACCGTCACCCTGGACAAACTGACCAACGGACATTTCGGCGCCCGCATGCAGGTCAACGGCCAGACAATTGATGTCATGGTCGACACGGGCGCCACAACCACCGTTCTGACCGTGGCCGATGCCCGCCGCGCGGGCTTCGATCTCGAAAGCCTGAGCTTTACCGTACCGGTCTCGACTGCCAACGGCATTGCGCATGCGGCACGGGTCACTGCGGCGAGCGTCCAACTCGGCTCCATCGAACGCAGGAACCTGCCGATGCTCGTCGCCGACCAGGGGCTAGAGCAGAGCCTGCTCGGCATGAACTTCATCGGCTCGCTCTCGGGCTTCGACGTGCGCGGCGACAGGATGATCCTGCGCGACTAGGGCTCTAGTGGCCGATCGACCATTTCTTGCGTGTCGGCACAGGCTTGTTGCCGATCTTGCACAAGGCGCAGCCACAACCGGCAAGATGCGCCTTCTTCACCACTTTTGGTTCGGTGCCGCTGGCCTCCGACCGGGCCAATGCGCGGCGCAACTTGCCGTTCATCAGGCTCAGGCGTGGTGCGGCCACGTCGCGCTTGCTTTGCTCCTCGCATTGCGGACAGGCGCACGCCCGAAGCGCGTCCTGCATCGGCACCCATTCTTCAAACGGTCCGCAATCGTCGCAAACATAATTGTAGAGCGGCATGACCAGCCTCCAGAAAGCATCCATTGAAACGATATGGCGGGCAAAACAGCCCTCGCCCGCCCGCAAGCGGCCAAGCGCGCCAACGCCTGGCCGGAAAAGCCGGCGTCAGAGCTTGCCGTCGAGCAGCAGGAAGCCCGGCAGCCAGCCGGTGACGATGCCGGCAAGCAGCGTGACCACCGCCGTCAGCCGCAGGATCGGCCGCTGCAGCGCCAGCAGCAGGAAATACAGGAACCACAGCACGCCCCAGATCACCCAGTTGGACGCGAGCCAGAGATCGGTCGACGTCTGGGCGGTGGAAAGTCCTTGTACCGCGACCGGGATGGTGGTGATGGCGACGAACAGGCTGAACCAGCCGAGGCCGCGTCCGTCGACCTTCACCACCCTGTTATAGGCCACCCAAAAATAGGTCGCCGAAAACAGGATCGTCAGCGCCGCCCCCTTGATCGAGGCAGCATCGGCAGCGGGTCCGAACGCCCAGGCGAGCGACGCGCACAGCGTGACGACACCCGAGACCACGTTGATGACGACGATTTCCCGGTCTTCGATCTTTCCGAGAAGCCAGAGTCCGTTCAGAAACAGGACGGCGCCGACATAAAGCAAAGCAAATCCAAGCAGCATGAATCCCTCCCAGGAGAGCGCCGGCCAGGACCGGGCCTGACCGTCGCTTCATTGTTGTTGTGCAGCCTGATCAGCTCGTCTTGGCAACGTCGGCCTTGAAGTCCTGCTTCTTGGGCCCGAGCGCATTGGGATTGATGTCGAAGTCGAAGATCGCCGTAGGAATGGCCAGGGTGGCGCAGACGTTGGGGATGTCGACGATGCCGGCGATGCGCCCCTCGACCGGTGCCGTGCCGAGGATCATGTAGGCCTGTTCGCCCGAGTAGCCGAATTTCTTGAGGTACTCGATGGCATTCAGGCAGGCACGGCGATAGGCGACGTGAGCGTCGAGGTAATATTGCTCGCCGGTGTGCTCATCGACCGAGATGCCCTCGAAGATAAGATAGTCGTCGAAATGCGGGTCGATCGGGCTCGGCTTGAAGATCGGGTTGATGACGCCGTATTTCGCCATGCCGCCCTTGATGACGTCGACGCTGATATCGACCCAGCCAGCCATTTCAATGGCGCCGCAGAAGGTGATTTCGCCGTCGCCCTGCGAGAAGTGGATGTCTCCCATCGAGAGCCCGCCACCCTTTACATAGACCGGGAAGTAGACTTTCGAACCGCGCGACAGGTTCTTGATGTCGCAGTTGCCACCGTGTTCGCGCGGCGGCACCGTGCGCCAGGCTTCGGCTGCGGCCGTCCGAGCAGCATCGCCCTTCATCTGTCCCATCAGTGCCGTGTCGGCATATGGCAGGGCTGCCAGAGGCGGCACTCGAGCCGGATCGGTCGCCACCAACGCGGCTTCGCGCCGGTTGGCTTCGGCAAGCAGCTTGTGGTCCGGCAGGCAGCCGATCAGGCCGGGATGGATGATGCCGGGGTAGCGCACGCCAGGAATGTGGCGCGACGTCGTGTAGATGCCGTGGAAATCCCAGCAGGATTTGCTGGCCTCCGGATAGTGCTCGGTCAGGAAGCCGCCGCCATTTTCCTTGGCGAACAGGCCGTTGAAGCCCCATTCCGAATCGGGCTTGGCGCCGAGATCAAGAATGTCGACGACCAGCAAATCGCCGGGTTCCGCGCCGTCGACGCCGAACGGGCCGCTGAGATAATGGACGCGCGTCAGGTCGACGTCGCGGACGTCGTTGGCGCTGTTGTTGTTGCCGATCTGGCCTCCCGTCCAGTCATGGCACTCCACCCGGTAGGTGCGCCCAGGCTTGAGGTACTCGACCATCGGGATATCGGGATGCCAACGGTTGTGCGTCTTGATGGCATGGTCTTCGGGCGCCTTGTTCAGATCGACTGAGAATACTGTCTGTGGCATGCGGCTGTTCCTCCTAATCTGCCGGCGTGCAGGGGGGTGGCTTGCGCGCCGTCCCCGTTGCTGCGCCGGGCAGCGCGACGCCGCCCGGCATCACCGTGCGTCGCCAAGCTAGGAGCGGCATGTAATCGCCATGCATCGGAAAGCGGGCCGTATTGTAATTTTTTGTAACCAAACGGATGGCTGCAGGCATGGGCCGCGCAAGGCGACCCATCAATTTCAGCTAGAATTTTCAGTGTATTAGACAGACATTCCCGCGCAGGAAGGATGTCGATCTGCCCGCACCCGCGGGTCGGCGGCGCCGACCGCGACCAATGGCCATCTTCCCTTCTCGACCGGGCCCATGAATTGCGATTATCGTAGCTGCCATGTCAGTTGCCGAGCCAAGATCACGCATTCTCATTGTCGATGACGATCGTCGGCTGTGCAGCTTCCTGGAAAAATTCCTGACCAGCGAAAGTTACGCCATCGTCAGCGCCCATGACGGGCGTTCGATGCGGCGGGCGCTGGCCGACGAGGCCTTCGATCTCGTCATCCTCGATCTCGGCTTTCCCGTCGGCGAGGACGGCGTGACGCTGGCGCGCAGCATGCGCTCGCAATACGACCTGCCGCTGATCATGCTGTCGGGCAAGAACAGCACGATCGACAAGGTCGTCTGCCTCGAACTCGGGGCCGACGACTACATCACCAAGCCTTTCGAACCGCGCGAACTCCTGGCGCGGGTGCGCACTGTGATGCGGCGTTTTGCCAAGCGCATCAACCTGCCCGAGCAGGCAGAAGTGGATCGTTCGGCCGCCGTCTGTTTCGATGGCTGGCAGCTCGATCCCGCACGCTACAAGCTGTCGTCGCCGAACGGCGAGAACGTGCGGCTCACCAGCCAGGAGTTCCAGATCCTGTCCGCGCTGGTCGAACGGCGCGGCCGCATCCTGTCGCGCGAACAGATCCTCGACATCGTCGCCAACCGCAACTGGACGCCTTACGACCGCAGCATCGACGTGCTGATCGGCAAGATACGCCGCAAGTTGCGGGACAATGCGCGCGACACCCAATTCATCAAGACCATTCGCGGCGTCGGCTACATGTTCGCCCCTCAGGGCCGAGACTGAACTGCCCGCGGCAGATAGAGATTGATCCGGGTGCCCTCGTCCGGATTGCTGGAGATGCCCAGGCGCCCGCCCGACTGTCGCACGAAGCCATCGACCATCGGCAGACCGAGGCCACTGCCCTTTCCCGCTGCTTTGGTGGTGAACAGCGGTTCCAGCGCCCGGCGCCGCACCGCCAGCGGCATGCCGTGGCCGGTGTCGATGACCGAAATGACGACATACTGACCGGGCAACAGACCCGAGGCGACGCGGGCGTCATCGGGCCGGACGACAAAATTGCAGGCCTCGAACCGAAGCAGGCCGCCATCCGGCATTGCGTCGCGCGCGTTGAGCGCCAGATTGAGCAGGCTGGTTTCCAGTTGTGCCGGCTGAACTTCGACCTCATGCAGATCGTCCGCCAGTTCGAGCGACAGGCCGATCTTGTCGTCCAGCGTGCGACGCAAGACGCGCATCAGGTCGGGCAGCGCCTCACCCAGATCGACACGGGCCGTGTCACCGCCCTCGCGGCGGCCGAAATTGAGCAGGCGCGAGGTCAGCTCCGTCCCTGCCTTCACCGCCTCCAGCGCATCGTCGACCATCTGCGCCAGTTGAGGCTCGGTCTGCACGTGCTCCTGCAGCCAGCGCAGATTGCCGAGCAGGACAGCCAGGATGTTGTTGAAGTCGTGCGCGATGCCGCCGGTCAGCTGTCCCATCGCCTCGATGCGCTGCATCTGGCCGAGCCGCTCGGCGACCAGGCGCTTTTCCTCCATGAGGCGCGTGCGTTCGAAGCAGCGCTCCAGCGTCGCCAACAGATCGGCACTGTGGAACGGCTTGCACAGATAGTCGTAGGCGCCGGCCTGCAACGCCTCCACCGCCGTCTCGACCGAGGCATAGGCTGTGACCATCAGGCAGATGAGATCGGGGCTTTGCTGGCGAAACGCCCTGACCAGTTCGACACCGTTGCCGACGCCCAACCGCACGTCGACAAGGGCCACCGCCGGCAGGTGCAAGGCCAAAGCGCGCTGGGCTGACGGCGGATCATGCGCGATGATCGCCTGATAGCCTTCGAGCTCGAGCAATCCGGCGAGGCTTGCGGCAAAATCCTCGTCGTCGTCGACGATGAGGACACGCTTCATCTCGGTCGGCTCGGCTGCATGCGGAATGACGTCGTCGCCGATGAAATCGGTCTGCAGATCGGTCTGCTCGGTCATGACGAACCAGCGCCCGCGCGCGGCAACACGATCGACACGCGCGTGCCGGCTCCCTGCTCGCTGTCGATCAGCACCGAGCCGCCATGCTGCTCGACGATGCGCTTGACCAGCGGCATGCCCAATCCGACGCCGAACGCCTTGGTGCTGAACAGCGGCTCGAACACCCGTGCCACTGTCTCGCGCGACATGCCGGTCCCATTGTCGGCAACGCAGATGATGGCGTTGTTGCCCTCGCAGCGGGTCGAGACGACGATTGCCGCGTCATCCGCCGTCTCGCAGGCCTGCAGCGCATTGGCCAGGACGTTGGAAAAGGCCTGCCGCAACCGCTCGCCGTCGGCCGATATCCTGCATCCAGCGGCAAGTTCCAGCTGTATCGGCCGCGCAGCCTCCTGTTCGGCGACATGCTGGGCCACCCATCGGTCGATCAGTATCGGCGAGACGACCAGGGCGTGCTTGCGCGAGAAATCGAGCAGGTCCTCGATGATCCGCACGCAGCGCCAGGCGTTTCGCTGCAGCCGTTCCAATTCCGAGAGTACCGGTGCGTCGGCGCTCTTCAGCGAGCGGCGCAACACGTCGGCTGACGTCACCAACGTGCCAAGCGGATTGCGCAGCTCGTGGCTGACGGTTGCCGTGATCTGACCGATGGCGGCGAGGCGCTCGTTGCTCGCCAGGTCTCGCTGCGTCTGCCGCAACTTTTCCAGCGAGGCGACAAGATCGCGCTCGGCAAGTTCCCGGCTCTCCTGGGACAGCACGATCCACCAGGCGCCGATGCCGAGCAGCGGCAGCAGCGCGAGAAAAACCCTGAGAAGCAGTTGGCCGCTTGCCAGATGCGGCTGCTCCGACCCGGGCTCGATCAGGCGATAAGTCAGCAGAAACACGCCGCCCGAGATCACCGCGAGCGCAAACAGCACACCTGCCACCTTGAGCAGGCGCTGGCCCATGCGCGGGGCGATCTTGTCGCGAATATGCGGCAGCGCCTTCCCGAAATAGCGCGAGCGCGACGTCTGTAGCTCGCCTCCCGGCGCCTTGCAGACATCGTGGCAATGCGAATCCAGGCTGCAGCACAGCGAGCAGATCGGCTGCTCGTAGAAGGTGCAATGCACCATGTCGGAGCCTTCATAGGTGACGCCGCAGATGGCGCACAGATTGGCATCCGACGTGGCCGCCGGCAGGTCGACGGGCTGGCGCGCCAGATAATACCGCCCCTTGGTGGCAACACCGATGGCCACAGCGGAGCCGAGTGCCGTGACAAAGGCGATCGGCGCGGCATAGGCCTGCGCCATGACGCCGAAAATGCCGGAAAAACACAGCAGGGCAACGAACGACGCCAGCGCCATCGAACCGCAGCCGACGGGGTTGAAGTTGTAGAGATAAGCGCGCTTGAACTCCGGGAATGCCGGGCTGACTCCGATCGGCTTGAGGATGGCGAGGTCGGCAAAGATCGAGCCTACCCAGGCAGCGGCGATGATCGAATAGACCGCCAGCACCAGCTCCAGCGTCTGGAAAATGCCCAGCAGCATCAGAAGCAGCGAGATCAGGATGTTGAACACCAGCCAGACGACCCGGCCGGGGTGGTAATGGGTGACGCGCGAGAAGAAATTGGACCAGGCCAGCGAACCGGCATAGGCATTGGTGACGTTGATCTTGACCTGCGAGATCAGCACGAAAACGGCGGCCAGGGTGAGCACGACGCGCGGGTCGGCGCTGACATATTCATAGGCGACGATGTACATGTGGATGGGTTCGAGCGCCGTCGAGCGCGACAGCCCGGCCTGGATGGCGAGCACCGCGAGCAGGCTGCCGCACAGTATCTTGAAACCGCCGACGACGATCCAGCCCGGCCCTGCGGCAATCACCGCCGCCCACCAGCGGAAACGGTTCTCACGCGTCTTGTCAGGCAGGAAGCGCAGATAGTCGACCTGTTCGCCGATCTGGATCGACAGCGCGCACAGAACGCCGATGGCCGAGCCGAAGGCCAGGAAGTTGAACCCCTCGCCTGCCACATCGCTGCCGACGAAAGCCGCCCACTCGTTCAGCGTGTCGGGATGGGCAAACAGGATGTAGGCGAAGGGCGCCAGATGCATGGCGATCCAGATCGGCTGCGACAGCAGCTGCAGCTTGCTGATCAGCGTCACGCCCATGAAGGTGATGGGGATGATGACCACCGAGGAGATGACATAACCCAGCACCAGCGGCACATCGGCGAACAGGTGGAGCGCCTGCGCCATGATCACGCCTTCGAGAGCAAAAAAGATGAAGGTGAATGTCGCGTAGATCAGCGAGGTGATCGTCGAGCCGATATAGCCAAAGCCCGCGCCGCGCGTCAGCAGGTCCATGTCGATGTTGTGGCGGCTGGAATAATAGGCGATCGGCAGGCTCGTCACGAAGACGAACAGGCAGGTCACCAGGATCGCCGGAAAGGCGTTGGCGAAGCCGTAGCTCAGCGTGATCGCGCCGCCGATGGCCTCAAGGGCGAGAAATGAAATGCCGCCGAGTGCTGTGTTGGCAATGACGAATGGCGACCAACGGCGAAACGACCGGGCCGCGTATCGGAGTGAATAATCCTCCAGCGTCTCGTTGGCGATCCAGGAGTGGTAGGATCGCAAGGCCGGCAGTTGCGGCGTTTCCATCACGCGCAGCCTTCACGCGCCATAGCTCCGCCCGGCAATCGGCACATGAAACCGCCCCTCCTCGAACATGCCCCCGCCAAATGATCACACAAACCAAATGGCGAGGCCAGCCCGTCCGGCAACGTCGGAGCATGAGCGGCCATCGGCGCAAACGCTTTGCATGGGGGCAGCGACGGTGTGCGGCCGAATCCTGCGCGAAGTTCGGCTTGCCAACGCGATCCGGGACGTGCCGCGGCCACCGGGCAAGGCCTAAGTTATGGAAGCTATGCAGCCTCGCTGCGGCTCGTCAGGTCAACGGCGGCGAAAGCGTCGCGCAACACCTGCGGCCCGGCACCTGGCTTGTTGGCGTCGGTCGACAGAACCTGACGGTAGCGCCGCGCGCCCGAAAGACCGTGGAACAGCCCGACCATATGGCGCGTGACATGACCGAGACGACCGCCTGATGCGATATGCCGCCCGGCATAGTCGGCCATGGCGTCGATCAGCACCGCATAGTCCATCTCGTGGGCCACTTTGCCATTCAGCAATGCGTCGACACCGCCGAGCACGCTCGGCGTGTGATATGCAGCACGGCCGAGCATCACGCCATCGACCTTGTCGAGATGGTCGCGGCTTTCGTCCAAGCTCTGGATGCCGCCATTGATGCCGATGAATTTGTGCTGGTAACGTGCTTTCAGGCGATAGACCCGGTCATAGTCGAGCGGCGGGATTTCGCGGTTTTCCTTTGGACTGAGCCCTTCCAGCCACGCCTTGCGGGCATGCACCCACAGCGCGTCGGTGCCGGCAGCAAAAACCATGTCGGCAAGAATATCAAGCGCCGGCTCGGGGTCCTGGTTGTCGACGCCGATACGGCACTTTACCGTGACTGGAATGCTGACCACAGCTTTCATCGCCGAAACGCATTCGGCGACGAGCTCCGGCGTCTTCATCAGGCAGGCACCGAATGTGCCCGACTGCACACGGTCGGACGGGCAGCCGACATTGAGGTTGATCTCGTCATAACCGAAGCCTTCGCCGATGCGCGCGGCTTCCGCCAGCTTGGCCGGATCGGAGCCGCCGAGCTGAAGCGCGATAGGGTGTTCGACGGCATCGAAACCAAGCAGGCGCTCGCGCGGACCGTGGATGACGGCATCGGCCACCACCATCTCGGTGTAAAGCAGCGCATCGCCGGTGATCTGCCGATGGAAATTTCGGCAGCATCGATCGGTCCAGTCCATCATCGGTGCGACGGCGACGATTTTCGTGCCGTCGGCGTAGAGCTTGGTCATAAGGTCTCGAATGTATGTGGGGCGGCAATCGCCCTTTAGATAAGGCCGCTCCCTACCACAACAAGGCACGGAAGGCCAAATCCGACCGGTCCCGCCCAAAAGGCGGCGCGACAGCCTCGGACGTCAGCCGTCCGCTTGGCTTGGTTTGGGCTCGGGCCGCGTGCCGACATAAACGGCGCCTGCGACAAAGATCAGTGACACGCCGACCGCTACCCAAGGACCAGGCTTGCTCAACCAGAACAGGCCGTAGCCGAGGGCCATGCCTGTCCAGGCCATGATCTTGGCCCGGCGCGGGATGGCACCCTGTTCGCGCCAGGCGCGTAAGGGCGGGCCGAAAGTCGCATGGCCGAGCAGCCATCCCTCGAAGCGCGGCGACGAGCGACCAAAGCACCAGGCAGCCAGGATAATGAAGATCGTGGTCGGCATGACGGGCAAGAAGGCGCCGACAATGCCGAGCGCCAGCATCAGCAGACCGAGCGCGAAATAGACGCCGCGCTTGGCGCTCGAACTCATCGCACCAGCGCGTCGCAAAAGCTGCTTCATCGCGTCGCCGCCAGCCCAGCCGAACCCTCAGCGCCGGACGATGATACGGCTGTCGACGTCCTTGATGTCGCGCAGGCCGCAGAAGGCCATGGTGATATCGAGCTCCTTGCGGATGATGTCGAGGCACGCGGTCACGCCCGCCTCGCCGCCGGCGCCGAGGCCATAGAGGAACGAGCGGCCGATGAACACGCCCTTGGCGCCAAGGGCCACGGCCTTGAGCACGTCTTGGCCGGAGCGGATGCCGCCATCCATCAGCACCTCGATGCGGTCGCCGACAGCGTCGACGATGCCGGGCAGCGCCGAGATCGAGGAAACCGCGCCGTCGAGCTGGCGGCCGCCATGGTTGGAGACGATCAGCGCGTCGGCGCCGCTTGCCACGGCCTTCTCGGCGTCTTCGGCATCGAGGATTCCCTTGAGGATCAGCTTGCCGCCCCACTGCTCCTTGATCCACTTCACGTCGTCCCAACTGAGCGCCGGGTCGAACTGTTCGGCGGTCCATGACGACAGCGACCGCAGATCGGTGACGCCCTTGGCGTGACCGGCGATATTGCGGAAGGTGCGCCGGTTGGTGCGCAGCATGTTGAGGCACCAGCGCGGCTTGGTCGCCAGATTGATGATGTTGGCAACCGTCATGCGCGGCGGCGTCGACAGGCCGTTGACGATGTCCTTGTGGCGCTGGCCGAGAATCTGCAGGTCGAGCGTCAGCACCAGGGCCGAGCATCTGGCAGCCTTGGCACGACGGATCAGGTTCGAGACGAATTCGCGGTCGCGCATCACATAGAGCTGGAACCAGAACGGCTTCGACGTATTTTCGGCGATGTCTTCGATGGAGCAGATGCTCATCGTCGACAGCGTGAACGGAATGCCGGCCTTCTCTGCAGCGCGTGCGCCATGAATCTCACCGTCGGCATGCTGCATGCCGGTTAGGCCGGTCGGCGCGATCGCCACCGGCATCGACACCGTCTCGCCGGCCATCGTCGTTTCAAGCGTACGGTCGCGCATGTCGACGGCAACGCGCTGGCGCAGCTTGATCGGCACGAAGTCGCTCTCATTCTCGCGATAGGTGCTCTCGGTCCAAGAGCCGGAATCGCAATAGTCGTAGAACATGCGCGGCACCCGGCGCTTGGCGATGGCTCGAAGATCGGCGATCGAGGTAATCGGACGCGCCATTCCACTATGCTCCAGGATGCTGATGACCGGCGGCATGTAAGCCGCCTTCGCGACCGATGCCAAGGCCTGACCGGCAAGATGTCTGTCCGGAAATCGCAGACTTTCGTTCTATGCCCGGTGTTCGAGGATGTTGACGATGTTGCCGAACGGGTCGCGGACAAAAAACCGCCTGACGCCCCAGGGCTCATCGGCAAGATCGTAGACGATCTCAAGGCGTGCGGCCTTCACCCTGTCATAGAGCTCATCGACATTGTCGACCTCGATCGAAAGCAGCGGTACCGGCGTACCCGCCCCACCCTCGCTGGCAACGCCGAGCTGCGGTGTCATCGTGCCGCCGGTGCCGAAGGTCAGGATCCAGCCGTGTTCCATGAGAATGTCGAGCCCGAGCAGGTCGCCGTAGAATGCTTGTGCCGCCCTGGGCTCCGCTGCGTGGAGATTGGCGACGATGCGACGAACGGCCATGTCGTGTTTCCTTTCTGACGTCAAAAGGGGCCCGGAGGCCCCTCTCGGCATTTTTTGCGTTTGCTGGCCCTCAGGCGTTGGCGGCCATGACCGCACGTTTGGCCATCACCACCACCAGGTTGGCGCGATACTCCGGTGTGGCATGGATGTCACCCATCAGGCTGCCTGACGGAACCGTCACCCCCTCCAGCGCCGATGCCTCGAACTTCCTGGTCAGCGCCGCCTCGATCTCCTTGGAGCGGAACACGCCGTCGTCGCCTGCCCCGGTGACTGCCGCACGCACGCCATCCTTGCCCTTGGTCACGAACACGCCGGTCATGGCATAACGCGACGCCGGGTTCGGGAACTTGGCGTAGCCCGACCTGGCCGGCGCGGTGAAGGTGACGGCGGTGACGATCTCGTCGTCCTTGAGCGCTGTTTCGAACAGGCCCTTGAAGAATTTGTCGGCGGCGATCTGGCGCTTGTTGGTGACGATGGTCGCGCCCAGCGCCAGCAGCGCCGAGGGGTAGTCGGCCGCCGGATCGTTGTTGGCGACCGACCCGCCGATGGTGCCGCGATGCCGGACGGCGGGATCGCCGATGTGGCTGGCGAGATGCGACAAGGCCGGGCAGACCTTTTTCAGCTTCTCGTCATTGGCGACGTCGAAATGCGTCGTCGCCGCACCGATGGTGACGTTCTTGCCCGAGACCTTGATGCCCTTGAGGTCGGCGATGTGGTTCAGGTCGACCAGGTCCGAGGGGGCTGCGAGCCGTGTCTTCATCGCCGGGATCAGCGTCATGCCGCCGGCGAGATATTTGGCGTCACCGCTTTTGATCTTCTTGGCGGCGTCCGCGACCGAGGTGGCGCGATGATAGTTGACGGAATACATGGTGCGTCCTCCTCAGTGCTTCGTGCCGGCGCGCAATGCGGCCCAGACCTTGCCCGGCGTCGCCGGCATGGTCAGGTTGTCGTGGCCGAGCGCATCGGTGATGGCGTTGATGACCGCCGGCGGCGAACCGATGGCGCCGGCCTCGCCGCAGCCCTTGATGCCGAGCGGATTGCTCGGACAGGGCGTGTTCGACGTCGATATCTGGAACGACGGCAGATCGTCGGCACGCGGCATGGTGTAGTCCATGTAGCTTGCCGTCAGAAGCTGGCCGCTGGCGTCATAGACAGCGCCTTCCAGCAGCGCCTGGCCGACGCCCTGGGCGATGCCGCCATGCACCTGCCCTTCGACGATCATCGGATTGATGATGTTGCCGAAATCGTCGGCAGCGACGAACTGGACGATATCGGTCTTGCCGGTCTCGGGATCGATCTCGACCTCGCAGATGTAGCAGCCGGCCGGGAAGGTGAAGTTCGACGGATCGTAGAATGCCGTCTCCTTCAGGCCGGGCTCCATGCCTTGCGGCAGGTTGTGTGCGGTATAGGCGGCAAGCGCCATCTGGAACCACGGCACATTCTTGTCGGTGCCGGCGACCTTGAGCTGGCCGTTCTCGATGACGATGTCACCCTCGTCGGCCTCGAGCAGATGTGCTGCGATCTTCTTGGCCTTGGCCTCGACCTTGTCGAGCGCCTTGACGATCGCCGACATGCCGACTGCGCCCGAGCGCGAGCCATAGGTGCCCATGCCCATCTGCACCTTGTCAGTGTCGCCATGGACGATGGAGACACTGTCGAGCGGCACGCCGAAGCGCGAGTTGACGAGCTGGGCGAAGGTCGTCTCATGGCCCTGGCCGTGGCTGTGCGAGCCGGTCAAAACCTCGATGGTCCCGACGGCATTGACCCGCACCTCGGCGGATTCCCACAGGCCGACACCTGCGCCGAGCGACCCCACCGCCGCCGACGGCGCAATGCCGCAGGCCTCGATGTAGCAGCTCATGCCGATGCCGCGCAGCTTGCCTTTCTTGGCCGCCGCAGCCTTGCGCTTGGCAAAGCCGGCATAGTCGGCCTGCTTCATCGCAGCGTCGAGCGAGGCGCCGTAATTGCCGGCGTCGTAGCACATGATGACGGGCGTCTGGTGCGGGAACTGGGTGATGAAGTTGGTTCGCCTGAGTTCGGCCGGCGACACGCCGAGCTCGCGCGCGGCAATCTCCATGGTGCGCTCGAGCACGAAGGTGGCTTCAGGCCGGCCTGCCCCGCGATAGGCATCGACCGGTGCGGTGTTGGTATAGACGGTGCGCACATTGCCGTAGATCGCCGGGATGTTGTACTGGCCCGACAGCAGCGTGGCGTAGAGATAGGTCGGCGTCGCCGAGGAAAATAGCGACATGTAGGCGCCGAGATTGGCGACCGTGTCGACTTTCAGCCCAACGATCCTGTTGTTCTTGTCGAAACCCATCTCGACAGTGGTGTGATGGTCGCGGCCATGGGCGTCGGTGAGGAAACTCTCGGTGCGGTCGGCCACCCACTTGACCGGCACGCCGGTCCGCTTCGAGGCCCACAGGCAGACGATTTCCTCGGGATAGATGTAGATCTTCGAGCCGAAGCCGCCGCCGACGTCGGGTGCGATGACACGCAGCTTGTTTTCCGGCGCGACGTTGTAGAACGCGCTCATCACCAGCCGGGCGACATGCGGGTTCTGCGAGGTCGTCCAGCAGGTGTAGTGATCCTCGGCCTTGTCGTAGTGGCCAAGGGCCGCGCGCGGCTCCATCGCATTCGGAACCAGCCGGTTGTTGACGATGTTGAGCCGGGTGATGTGGGCAGCCGACTTGAGGGCGGCGTCGGTCGCAGCTTCGTCGCCGATGCCCCAGTCGAAGATCAGGTTGCCGTCGGCTTCGGGATGAAGCTGTGGCGCGCCCTTGGCGAGCGCATCGACCGCATCGGCAACCGATTTGCGTTCCTTGTAAGTGATCTCGACAGCTTCGGCGGCGTCGCGCGCCTGGCCCTTGGTGTCGGCCACCACCACCACGACGGCATCACCGACATAGCGCACCCGGTCGACCGCCAGCGGCGACCACGCACCCATCTTCATCGGCGAACCATCTTTGGAATGGATCATCCAACCACAGATCAGGTTGCCGATGCCGTCGGCCTTGAGCTGCTTGCCGGTCAGCACGCCGATGACACCCGGCATCGCCTCGGCCTTTTTGGTGTCGATCTTCTTGATGTCGGCATGGGCGTGCGGGCTGCGCACGAATGCTGCGTGTTTCATGCCCGGCACGACCATGTCGTCGACATAACGTCCGGCGCCTGTGATGAATCTCTTGTCTTCCTTGCGCGCAACCCGCGCGCCGATGCCTTCGATTCCCATTTCAGTTCCTCCCGAACTCAAAAAGCAGATGGCGAATGGTGGCTATGGAAGGAGACCGCGACGGCGTAAGGGACCATGTCCCTGCGCCCTTCGCTCCCCGCCCCTATGCCGCCTTTTTCGCCTTGCTCTTGGACGCCTTCGACATCGTTTTCGAAGCGGCGAGGATCGCCTTGACGATGTTGTGGTAACCTGTGCAGCGGCAGATGTTGCCTTCGAGCTCCGCGCGCACGGTCGCCTCGTCGAGGCCTTCGGGATGCCTGCGGATCATGTCGGTCGCCGTCATGATCATGCCCGGCGTGCAAAAGCCGCACTGCAGGCCATGATGTTCCTTGAACGCCGCCTGGACGGGATGAAGGTCGGCGCCATTGGCGAGGCCTTCGATGGTGGTAACGGTCGAACCCGAGGCCTGTACCGCAAGCATCGAGCAGGACTTCATCGCCTTGCCGTCAACGTGGACGACGCAGGCACCGCATTGCGACGTATCGCAACCGACATGCGTTCCGGTCAGCCCCAAATGCTCACGCAGGAAATGAACGAGAAGCGTGCGGTCCTCCACCGCGCCGCTGACCTTTCGGCCATTCACGACCAAAGATACCTCCGACATGAAACCTCCCATGTTGCCGCGACCGGCCAGGCAGACCCCGCACCAGTCAGGTGAGCAAATCCTATCTGTGCAAATGCAGGCTGCAAGCGCCTTTTTGGATCCAGACACGCAATGCGTGCATGCCAGCGCAGAAAAGACGCCTGATCGCGGCCGCTTCGACTTCAGCCAACTTGCAGCCCAGCCAGCAACGGCCACTTCCCAGGCTGCAGATTGCAAGTGGCCAGACTGCAGATTGCAAGTGGAATGCGCGCGCGGATCGTGCCAAAAGCCGTCATCACGTTTGCGGGAGGCCCTGCTTGGTCAACTTCGTCATCTCTCCGCCCGAGCCAGCTTCGGTCGCCATTTCAGGATCTTCGCACCGGTTTCCGGTACGGCGCATCTTCTGCGTCGGCCGCAACTACGCAGCGCATGCCCGCGAAATGGGCAAGGATCCCGATCGCGAGCCGCCGTTCTTCTTCGGCAAGCCGGCAGATTCTGTCGTCGACAGCGGCAAGACGATCCCCTACCCGCCGCTGACCGGCGACCTGCACCACGAGATCGAGCTTGTCGTCGCCATCGCCAAGGGCGGATCGAACATCGCCGCGGCCGACGCGCTCGACCACGTCTGGGGCTACGGCGTCGGCATCGACTTGACCCGCCGCGACCTGCAGGACGCCGCCAAGAAACTCGGTCGCCCCTGGGATTGGGGCAAGGGTTTCGACCGCTCGGCACCATGCGGACCGCTGGTGTCGGTGTCCGACATCGGCCACCCCGACAAAGGCCGGGTGTGGCTCGCCGTCAATGGCGAAACCAGGCAGCAAGGCGACCTCTCCGAACTGATCTGGTCGATCCCCGAAGTGATCGCCATCTGCAGTGAATCGATGGAACTGAAGGCCGGCGACCTGATCTACACCGGCACGCCGGCGGGCGTCGGCGCGGTCAAGCCAGGAGACCGCATGACAGGCGGTGTCGACGGCGTCGGCGAGATCGAGATTTCGATCGCTGCACGGTAACTGGCGGGCGGCGGCTCAGGCCGTCGCCTTCTTGCGCTTTTCGTAGAGCATGACGAGCGTTTCGGCGACGAGCGCCGGCTTGTCCTCGCCTTCGATCTCGATGGTGTTTTCGGCCTTGAGCAGATATTGGCCCGGGCCCTTGTCGTCCATCGACATCAGCACGGTGCGCAGGCGCACCCGCGAGCCGACCTTCACCGGCGAGATGAAACGCACCTTGTCGAGGCCATAGTTGAAGGCAGCAAGCGTATTCTCGGGCACCACGCCGATTTCCTGGACCAGCGCGCCAATCAGCGACAATGTCAGGAAGCCATGCGCCACCGTGGTGCGGAACGGACTGCGCCGTTTCGCTCTTTCGGGATCGACGTGGATCCACTGGCGGTCGCCGGTGCAGTCGGCAAAGGCATCGATGCGGCTCTGGTCGACAAGCACCCAATCGGAAACGCCGAGTTCCTGCCCGATATTTTCGCGCAATTCCTCATAGGTCTCGATGGGCTTCCGCACGCTTCCCTCTCCTGACATGAGCTGGCCAAGTCGGCGTTGGGGACCATAAACGAGGCGCGTTTGTCAACCTCCAAGCGCAGCGGAAAGGCTATTCCGCAGCCTCGCGCTCGGGCAGATCGTCGGTTCTCTCGGGGTCGCCGGGGGCTGTTTCGCAGCCGAGTTCGGGGAACGCCACCGAGCGCTTGCCGTGGAAATCGGTGCGCACGACAACCAGCCCCTGCTCCTCGAAATAGGTCAGCAGCCGCCGCGCCCGGCGCGCCGAATGGCTGCCATAGGCATGCGCGATCGCAGCGTCGGATGGGCAAGGCGCGCCTTTGACCGCTGCCTGGGCAACGATCAGGAACACCGCCTGCAGATCCTCGGGAAGTGTCACGGACATGCCGAGGGCCTGTTGCCAGGTATCGCTCGACGCGGTTTCTTCATCGATGCCCGAACGCGCCACCGCGTAGCGGCGGCGGAACATCGACAGCGGCGGCGGCTCGCCCTGCATACGCTTGATGCGGCAGCGGACGAGAAAATCCTGGTACAGCACGGCGTCCGTACGGAACGCCGCGTCGGGATCCTCGACCATCTCGCGCACGATGGTATCGATCAGGGCCTCGCGCTCAGCTTCATCGAACAGCGGGAAGATCGGCTCGGCAACGGGCGCCGAGGCCTCGGCGCGCACCTGGGAAAGCTGGGCGATGATATCGGCCGTGGGCGTCGGCGCAGGCGGCGCCGTGCGTCGGACCGTCTGGCGCGCTTCCAGCGGCGCCGGCGCAAAGATCAGGTCGCGCGTGTCTTCGCTGGCGTCGGGCAGTGGCATCAGCTTGGGGCTGACCGAACGTGCCGAGGTCTCGACCGGGCCGATGGCGACCGGCAGCGGCCGGCGCGACATCGCCGGTCCAAGCGCGATGAAATTGCCGCGCGCCAGATCGCGGAACATTTCGGCCTGGCGCCGCTCCATGCCGAGCAGGTCGGCGGCGCGCGCCATGTCGATGTCGAGGAAGGTGCGGCCCATCAGGAAGTTGGACGCCTCGGCGGCGACGTTCTTGGCGAGCTTGGCCAGGCGCTGGGTGGCGATGACGCCGGCCAGGCCGCGCTTGCGGCCGCGGCACATCAGGTTGGTCATCGCGCCAAGCGAGATCTTGCGGGCTTCGTCGGAGACCTCGCCGGCGATGGCCGGCGCAAACAGCTGCGCCTCGTCGACCACGACCAGAACCGGGTACCAGAAATCACGCTCGGCATCGAACATGCCGTTCAGGAACGCTGCGGCACCACGCATCTGCTGCTCGACGTCGAGGCCCTCGAGATTGAGCACGACCGATACGCGATGCTGGCGGATTCGGCCGGCAATGCGGGTCAGTTCGGCTTCGGTACGCTGGGCATCGACGACGACATGTCCGAACTTGTCGGCGAGCGTTACGAAATCACCCTCGGGGTCGATGACGCACTGCTGCACCCACGGCGCGCTCTGTTCGAGCAGGCGACGCAACAGATGCGACTTTCCCGAGCCCGAATTGCCTTGAACCAGCAAACGGGTCGCCAACAGTTCTTCGAGATCAACCTGAGCCTTCGTCCCGCCGGACGCCGCCCCCATCTCGATGCCTACCTTCATCCTCTACCCCAGTTGAACCCTGCTGCGCCGGTCCGCGAGTCCGTATCGATTCGCGGAAGCCACAATAGCCGGATTCAAAGTGTTAAAGCGTCTTTGTGCGCCCGGACGGACGCACCACGCTCCGATGGTGATCGCCCTTCAATAGCATCCGATCGCGGGCAATGCGCGAGCGCTCTCGCGAAACCCACAAGAGAGCTGAGGTCAGGACTGGATCGGTACGGCTACTTCTTCTTGTCGAAGCTGTCGCGGATTTCCTCGATCGATTCATGGATGCGGCTGCGCAGGATATCGACGGATTCCGTGCCCGACTTGCGTACGATGGAGGCTACCTCGCCGGCATTCTTGACGGCAGCCTCGAATGAGCGCTTGGCGAAGTCGGCCTGCCTGGAAATCAGCTCCTGCGGGTTGCCTGGCGCCCGAAGCCCCTGGGCGGCCTCGGTGATCTCATGCAAGGCTTCCTGCAGCATCTCGCGCTGCTTCGCCACCAGCGACGAGGCTCCGGAGGCCGTCGCCTTGACCGATTGTTCCAGCGCCTCGAGATTCTTGCGGTGATGGCCGATGATCGTGTCGACATCGACCGCGGGCATCTTCAGGTCGCGCCCGAATTTCGAAAACATGTCCATGAAGGATTCCGGTTCCGGCTTCTTCGCCATGGCTCGCTCCCGTTTGGCTCCGGGCGTCCCCCGGAGGTCGCAAGGTCAGCATAGACGAGCAAGGCGGCCGGTCAATTCGCAAGCACCAGCAACTCGAGTGAATACAGCGCGAGGCCGGCAAGACCACCGATCAGCATGCCGTTGAAGCGGATATATTGCAGGTCGCGGCCGATGTTGATCTCGATCAGCCGGGTCAGCTGGCCGAGATCCCAGCGCTTGACCTGTTCGGAGATGAAACCGGAAACACCGCTTTTCTGGCTTTCGACGAACGAGGCGAGTGCCACGACGAAACCGGCATTCATGTCGGCGCGGATATGGGGGTCGCGCGCCAGGTTCTGGCCGACTTCGACGAACAGGCTGGTCAGGTGCCTTCGCGTCATCGAATTGGGCGACGCGACATCCTGCTCGATGAAACCGCGCATGCTTTTCCAGACATCCTGCGCCAGCCCGCGCAACTCCGGGCGGGCGAGGAAGTTGCGCTTCAGCTGCTCGGCGCGCTTGGCATAGTCAGGCGAATGGCGAAGCTGGTCGATGAAACCGTGGACGAACTGGTCGAACTCGCCGCGCAGCGGATGGTCGGGATCGCCCCTGACATCTTCAAGCAGCGTCGCTGCCGACGCCACGATCCGCTTGAGCAGATAGGCATCGGCCCGGAACAGATTGAACACCGACGGCAGCTCTTCCCTGATCTTCTCGCGCAGCACGGTCAGAGCCTGCTCGTCGCTGAGGAAATTGCCGATGATCTTGGTGAACTCGTCGAGCAGGCGCTGGTGGCGGCGATCTTCGGTGAAGGCTGTCAACAGCTCCGCCACCAGCGGTGCGACCTCGACCTTGCCGATGCGCTCCAACATACGCCGCGTCGCGAAATCCCGCAGGCCCGAGCCTTCGATCGCCTGCAGCATCTGCGGCACCAGCCGGCCGACAAAAACCGACAGCCCCTCCGCTCTTTGGCGGTCCGACAGCCAATCGGCGACGAGCGCTGCGAAATCCACTTCCTTGAGCTTCTGCCGCACCGGCTCCGGCGCCAGGAAGTTGGATTCGATGAAACGGCCGAGATTGTCGGCGATCCGGTTTTGATTGGATGGAATGATTGCCGTATGCGGGATCGGCAGGCCGAGCGGCCGCTTGAACAGCGCCACCACGGCATACCAGTCGGCGAGGCCGCCGATCGTCGCCGCCTCGGCAAAGGCGGCGACAAAACCGAGCCACGGCCAGCGCCCCTGCAGCGACTTGGCGAGGGCAAAGATAGCAACGCAGACAACCAGTGCGCCGGTTGCGATGAACTTTGTCCGCCGCAGGGCGGACAGTTTTGCCGCCTCGTCGGCACTCAAGGCCGTGGGCATGGCGTCGCCGTTTGCTGCAACCATTCCAGGTCCGTCCTTGCTCATTTCCCGCCCTCGCCCGTGGCAGCCAGGCCGACGCGACAAACATGTCCCATGCCGGTCAGATATCGAGACGGCGCGCCCGATTACAACCCTTCCGGCAAATCAGATTTCCTCATCCTGAAAAGCCTGTGCTTGAAAGGGTGATGCCGGGAGCCCGCAAATCCAGGTGACCGGGATCGCCGATCTGCGGCGCATCGATGAGCGCAGCCGCGCCTCGTCGAGGCAGGTCAGGCAGCAATGGCCTTGCCGGCACCGCGCCTGCCGAGAACGGCGGACGCGCGCCAATCGGCATCAAGGCCTGCCGCGCCGTCGAGTTCGATGATGCCGTTGGTTTCGCCGTGCTGGAAGCTGAGTTTGGCATTGAAACGCCGGGCCAGCGCCTTCATGGCGCTGTTGTTGGCGTGCGTCGTCACCTGCAGCCTGAGGTAGCCGAGCCCCCTCGCCTGGGCAACGAGGCGCTGGAAAAGCCGTCCGCCGATGCCCAGGTTCTGGATCTTGTGCTCGACGCTGAAGGCGATTTCGGCAGTCGGCTCGCTCTCTTCGGCGCGTTCGTGCAGCTCGGCTGCGGCAAGTACCTTGTCGCCCTCGACATAGCCGATGACCGTCGCCCCCTCGCGGAAGCTGCGCTCGGCATAGGCTTGGAGAAAGCCGTCATGGGTCAGGCCGTTGAAGCGGTCGCGCCGGCTCTGGTCGTCAAGTCTCAGCAGATGTTCGGCAAAGCGGGGCAGATCGGACGGCCGCAACTGACGGATGACGCCCGTCAATGGCCTTTGTGTGCGTATGATCTGTTCCATGTCGCAGTCCTCATGGGTTCCTCCCTGAGTCTCCAACTCCCGACATCGCTAATATTGTGCAGCGCAGCATCAAAATCAACCGTTTTGACCTTTACGTAAATGCAAGGCTGCTATGCGCCAAAAATATGACTATCTCCGTCATATATAATTTGAAACCCTGTCTGGAATTGTTCTAAGGTATGGGCCATATTAGCCGGACTCGCGGACTCAACGCAGAGCAAGGAACACGCAATGCGCCTCACACGCCAGACCAACTACGCCATGCGCATCCTGATGTATTGCGCGGCCAATGAAGGACGGCTGAGCCGCGTTCCTGAAATCGCCGCTGCCTATACGGTGTCGGAACTGTTCCTGTTCAAAATCCTGCAGCCGCTGGTCGAAGCCAAGCTGGTCGAGACGGTGCGTGGCCGCAACGGCGGCGTGCGCCTTGCCAAGCCGGCCGACCAGATCTCGCTCTTCGACGTCGTCCGCGTCACCGAAGAGAGCTTCGCCATGGCCGAGTGCTTCGAGAACGATGCCGCCGAGTGCCCGCTTGTCGACAGCTGCGGCCTGAATTCCGCCCTGCGCGAAGCGCTCAACGCCTTCTTCGAAGTGCTGGCGCGCTACACCATCGCCGATCTGGTCGCTGCACGTCCCAACATGCGCGACCTGCTCGGGCTGCACTTCCCCGAGCCCAGCGCCCTGGCCAGCTGACACGCCCTGGCCAAGTGCAAAGGCTTCAGGCCACGGCCGATTGCGGCAGCACGAACGGGATATCCCCCTGAGGCAGCGCACCGACGCGCAGCCGGCAGCCGAACACCTTTTCGATCAGACCATCGGTGAGCACGACCTGCGGGGCACCCGCGGCCGCAAGCTTGCCGCGATGCATGACGCAGATCTGGTCGGCATACATCGCCGTCAGATTGAGGTCGTGCAGGATCGCGACAACGCCGCCGCCGCGCCGCGCGAAATCGCGGGCGATGTTCATGATGATCAGCTGGTGCTTGATGTCGAGGCTCGACACCGGCTCGTCGAGGAACAGATAGCGCGGCTGCCCGTCCAGCACCGGCGCCCACACCTGGCACAAGACGCGGGCAAGCTGCACGCGCTGCTGTTCGCCGCCTGAAAGCTCCTGATAGAAGCGTCCGGCAAAGCCTTCGAGATCGACCCGGGCCAGCGCCCGCTCCGGCAGCCGGTCGTCCTCGCCCGCCAATGCGCCTGAGCGGCCGCCCGTCACGCCAAGCTTGACGATCTCGCGCACCGTGAAGGGAAATGACAGCGCCGTCGACTGCGGCAGCACCGCACGGATGCTTGCCGCTTCCCATGGCTTCAGCTTCACTGCGTCGCGCCCATTGAGCGATACCTGGCCCGAATAGGCCAGTTCGCCCGTCAGCGCTCTCAGGAAGGTCGTCTTGCCGGAACCATTGGGTCCGACGATCGCTGCCAGTTCACCCGGACGTACGGTGAAATCCACATCGCTGACGATGCGCGTGCTGCCGATCGACACCGAAACCTGGCGTGCTTCGATCATGAGTACCTCACAGTTCGCCGCATCAAAGATCGACGACGCCGCGCTTGCGCAGCAATATCCACAGGAAGAACGGGCCACCGACGGCGGCGGTGACGATGCCGATCGGCAACTCGGCGGGTGCCACGATGGTGCGGCTCACCGCGTCCGCCAGCAGCAGCAGGCATGCGCCCAGAAGCGCCGACGCCGGCAAGAGGTAGCGGTTGTCGGGTCCGATCGCCAGGCGCAGCAGATGCGGCACGACGATGCCGACAAAGCCGATGCCGCCGCTGACCGCCACCGATGCGCCGATCGCCGCCGAAACCGCAACGATCGCGACATATTTCAGCCGCTGGACCGGAACGCCGAGATGGCTTGCCGTCGCCTCGCCCAAGGCAAGTGCATTCAGCCCCTTGGCCATGAAAGGCGTCGTCGCCAGGGCCAGGACGATGATCGGGCCGGCACCCGCGATCTTCAGCCAGGTCGCGCCGGCCAGCGAGCCGAGCTGCCAGAATGTCAGGTCGCGCAATTGCCTGTCGTCGGCGATGTAGACCAGCACCCCGGTCAGGGCCATGGCCATCGCGCCCAGCGCGATGCCGGCCAAAAGCATGGTGGCGATCGAGGTGCGCCCCTGCCGCGTGGCGACATTGTAGAGGATGATGGTGGTGAGCAGGCCACCGCCAAATGCCGAGAATGGCAGCGCGTAGCTGCCGAGCAGCGCCGTGAACGGTGCAAGCACGGTCGCGCCCAGCACGATCACCGAGACGGCGCCAAGGCCCGCGCCTGCCGATACACCGACCAGGCCGGGATCGGCCAGCGGATTGCGGAACAGGCCCTGCATGACCGCGCCCGATACGGCAAGCGCTGCGCCCACCAGCATGCCCAGCACGATGCGCGGCAGGCGAATGTCGTAGACGATGACGCTGTCGCGCATCGACAACGCCTCATTGCCCGGCGTCGCGCCGAACAGCCAGCTGCGAACGAGCCCAAGCGCCGAGGCGTCGGATGCGCCCCATGTCAGGCTGAACAGCGCCGTTGCGGCCAGCGCCAGGGCAAGCAGGCCGATGACCAGCAAAGCACGAGCGGAGCGGTCGCCGTCGACTCGGCGACCTCTCTCCTGCACGCCGGCGCCGCCGGCGATCGTTTCATCCACCACTGTCCTGGCCTTACTTCTTGACGGCGTCGCCATAGAGCGCAACGGCGAGGTCCTTGATCGCAGCTGCCGTGCGCGGGCCGAAGCCGAGCAGATAGGCGCCGTCCATGCGGATAACTCGCCTGGCCTGACCGGCCGGCGTCGAGGCGATAGCTGGATGGGCGAACAGCTCGTCGTCGGGGACTGCGGTGCCGCCGCCACGATCCATCATCAAGATCACATCGGGCCTGGCGGTGATCGCCGCCTCGTCGGTGAGCTGCTTGTAGCCAGGGTAGCCTTCGACCGCATTGACGGCACCTGCCAGCGCGATGATGCCGTCGGCAGCGGTATGGTTGCCAGACGCCAGGATTTTGCCGCCCTGCATGCTGAGGATGAACAGCACGCGTTTGCGCTCGCCTTGCGCAATGTCCTTGGTCAGCGCCTCGGCTTCCGACAGCTGCTTGCCGACGTCGGCGGCAAGCGCCTCGGCCTTGGCATCGGCGCCAAGCGCCTTGCCGACGATGCGGATCTTCTGGAGGATGCCGTCATGGCTGAAGCCTTCCGGCACCTGGATATACGGGACGCTGGCCTTCTTGAGGACGTCGATCGCCTCCTTTGGGCCGCTGCCCTCGAGCGCCAGAATGCCGGTCGGATTGACCGACAGCACACCCTCGGGCGACAGCGCCCGCATATAGCCGACGTCGGGAAGCTTGAAGACCGCTTCCGGATAGACGCTGGTCGAATCACGGGCAATGAGCGCTCCCTCTTCGCCGAGCGCATAGACGATTTCGGTGATCGAGCCGCCGACGGAGGCGACGCGGGTGCGATCAGGAAGGACTGTGGCGCCCTCGACGGCCATGCTGGCGGTGCCAGTGGCCAGCAGCACCGACAGGCCTAGTGCGGCTGAGCGAAGCAGCCGTTGGGGTGTCGACATCATCATGCTCCTCAGGCCGCGTTCTGCTGCGCAACCGGCAGGGACTCGACCAGGTCGCGCCAATCCGCGCGCTCGTCGTGGCCTTCCTTACGCTTGCCGAAGAACTGGATGATCATCTCGCCATTGGCATCATAGGCCTCGACCGAGGTGACATGGCCGTCCTTGGTCGGCTTGCGAACTGCCCAGAGCTCGTGGACGTGATCGGTCCTGAGATGCAGGTGGAACGTCTCGTCCATCACATTGAGCCACGGACCCATCGGCTTGATGTTCTGGACCGAGCCGGAATGAATCTGGATACAGCCATGGTTGCCGACGAAGCACATGATCAGCTGGCCGCTTGCGGCCGCCCGGTCGAACACTTCGGTCAGCGCGCCATGTTCCAGCTTCCAGGCATAGTCCTGGCCGACCATGCGCATGGCCTGCTGGCGGCCGAGCTTGAGCGACTTCAGCATGCCGAAGAACTCATGCGTGTCGGTCAGCTTGCTCCAGCGGTCGCGCAACTCCTCAACACCGGTCGACGTCTCCTCGTCCGGCGACTTCACCACTGAAGGAACCGTCACGATCGACGGGTCCTGATTGTCGCTGATCAAGGTTTCGACCAGCTTCTGATATGCGTAGAGGTTGGAAGCCGGACGCAGGTGGATCTTGTGCACCGCCGTGCCGGCGGCGTCGAAGAACTGCAGGCTGCGGCGAATGTCGTCGCCGTCGCGCTTTTCCACGGCAAAGCCATGAACCCAGGCCCTCGGAAAGATCCTGAGATCGATCTGTTCGCCGAGCACCATCGCGGCTTGCGCGCCGGGCACGACCTTGTCGTAGATGCCGATCTTCTCATGGACCGCGCTTTCGTTGCGGGTCAGAGCCATGACCTCGCCGACGGCCTCGATGCCGGCGAGCAGATCATTGACGCGCGGTTCGATGCGAACGACACCCTCGCCGCAATGCGCGGCCACCAGCTCAGCCTCGGAAATGCCGAGCTGGCTGGCGAGATCGCGCTCGCGCATCTTGGGGTTGTCAGTTCGCGCCCGCCTGATTTCGTGTGGGTTGGGCCTTACGCGCTGGTCCATTTGAAAACACCTACTTGTTGAGAATGAGCTTGCCCTGACGGGTAATCTTCAGGCGGTAGAGAGCGCCGCCATGGTCGATGCCGATCTCGAATTCACCGAGAAACAGCGACTCGCTGGTCAATGTTCTGACAGCGAGGGAACCTGCGATCGGACGCGCCGCAACCTGGCCTTCAGGCCGGCGGTATCCGTGCCGGAATTGGCCAGAACGGAAATGGTTCGGATTGTGCGAATTCATCTCATTCCACTCCTTCATCCGTCCGCCGCGCCGGAAAGCCCGGACGAGGCCCTCATGCTTGAATCTATTAGTTGACTCGAACATTCATGTTTATTAGTCAGTGCAATACCGGAGTGATCAAGTCAAGATTTAAGACGCAGCCGGCGAGCGAAAAATTGCTGGCGAGCGAAAAGCAAGCCAGCACGAGACATTTTTTGGAGTGGGACATGGGGCTAGTTGGTCGGAATAAGGCAGCTCTGCTGGGCGGAGCGGCAATGGCGGTGTTCGTGGGCGCGCATGCGGCTCACGCGCAGGAAGCCAAAACCACTGAGCAGGACAAGAAGCCGCGAGTCACCGTCCTGCAACGTCTCGTCGTCAGCGCCGGCGTCGCCAAGGTCGCCATCGATACGCCGCAGGCGGTGACCGTCGTGGAGCAGGAAGATATTGACCGCCTTCAGCCCGAGACGATCGGCGAAATCATCCGGGCGACGCCCGGCGTCAACGTGACGGGCTCCGACAGACTGCTTGGCCAGAGCTTCAACATCCGCGGCATCGGCGCGCCGGAAAACACCGGCGACGGCGGCCGCATCATCGTCAACGTCGATGGCGCGCAGAAGTTCTACGAGCAATATCGCCTGGGATCGTTCTTCTCGGACCCGGAACTCTACAAGCGCGTCGAAGTGCTCCGCGGGCCGGCCTCCTCGACGCTCTACGGTTCGGGCGCCCTCGGCGGCGTCATCAATTTCGAGTCCAAGGATGCCTCCGATTTCATCGCCGAGGGAAAGACCGGTGCCCTGCGCCTGAAGAGCTCCTGGAACAGCAACGGCAATGGCTACCTGGTGAATTCCGTGCTTGCCCAGCGGCTTGGCGACAACGCCGAGTTCCTTTTGACCGGCAACTACCGCGCTTCCGACCCTTACGAATCCGGCAACGGCAAGGAAGTCATCGGCACCAATTTCAAGGCCTGGTCCGGGCTCGCCAAGGGCACGTTCAATGTCGGCGACGAGGGCAAGCTTCGGCTTTCCTACCAGCAGTGGGATTCCGAGCTCGAAGATCAGCAGCTGTCGCAGACGAGCGCCGCCGCGTTCTTTGGCCTCATCGACCGTCACATCATCGACCGCACGGCCGTGGCGTCTTACGAGAATCCGTTCTCAGATAACGACATGCTCGACGTGAAGGTGTCGGCATCATACTCCAATACCTACAACGAGCAGCGCAACGCGGACCTGCGTAACCCGGGCCCGGGAAACCCGGGCTGCGGCACCGGCTCGTTCGCAGTCGTCTGCGACTCGAACTACGGCTATGAAACCTGGCAATTCAATGCCCAGAACACTATGGAGTGGGCTGGCGACAATTGGGAAAACCACCTGACGGTCGGTTCGCAGTCGAGCTACCAGACCCGTAAGGCCGAGGCTTTCCGCAATGATGGAACGCAGTTCCCGGTCACCTTCCATCCCCAGGGCACGGACCTCAAGACAGGTGTGTTCGTTCAGAACGAGTTCGTCTGGGACGATCGGCTGACCGTCATCCCCGGCATGCGTCTCGACTGGCACAAGCTGACGCCGGACGATGCATTGAACGCGCCGTCCAGTGACGACACCGCCTTCTCGCCAAAGATTGCCGCCCACTACAAGATCAATGACACCTTCGCTGTGTTCGGTTCCATCGCCCATACGGAGCGGTTCCCGACCATCGACGAAGTGTTCTCCACCGCAAGCTCGTCATCGACGTTCCTGCCAAGCCTTGGGCTCAGGAAAGAACAGTCGAACAATTTCGAGGCCGGTTTCGCCCTGTCCGGGTTCGACCTCGCGCAGGCTGGTGACAGCGGCCAGGTGAAAGTCACCGGCTTCTACAACGACGTGAAGGACCTTATCGCCCTGAACCGTCCCTTCCTGCCAGGATTCAACAACAAGCAGGGTTTCACCAACATCGACCAAGCCGAGATTTATGGCTTCGAGATCGAGGCGGCATACGATTCCGATTATGTTTTCGCCAATGCGGCCTATTCCTACGTGGTCGGCAAGAACAAGCTTACCGATGCCTATCTGACGACCGTGGCGCCACACGAGCTGGCGTTGACGCTCGGAGGCAAGCTGCCTGATTACGACCTTTCGTTCGGCTGGAAGGCACGCATCGTGGCCGGCCCGCAGGATGCCGCCCGCGACGGAACCTCTGCCCCGGTCAGCGATCCCACCTCGACACGCTTCGCCAAGGCCTTCAACACCCACGACATCTTCGTCACCTGGAAGCCGCAGGACGGCCAACTCGCCGGCTGGGAAGCCAATTTCGGCGTCGATAACATCTTCAACAAGCAGCACAAGGAGTTCCTGATGAACGACGATGCCAAGGGCCGTACGTTCAAGGTCTCCCTGTCCAAGCAGTTCGGGTGGTAATCGTGCGCTTTGGCGTGAAGGCGTTGTCACCCCTGGTCGCGGCAACACTGCTTGCCGCCACGGCCATGGCGGGCGCCCAGAGCGCCCCGCCGGCGCCAGCGCTTGTGCTCGAGCTCAACGCAGCCCAACCCTCCGACAAGGGCTGCCGCTTCACCTTCGTCGTCACCAACAATCTCGGTGCCGAGCTGTCCAAGGCGGCGTTCGAGATTGTGCTGTTCAACGAGGCGGGTGTCGTCGACAGGCTGACGGTGCTCGATTTCAAGGACCTGCCGGCCGGCAAGACCAAGGTCACGCGCTTCGACCTGTCGGGCACCGACTGCACCAAGGTCAGCCGTGTCCTGATCAACCAGGCCACCGATTGCACCGGCGGCGGGATCGACGCGACGGCCTGCCTCAAGGCGCTGCGGACCGAAACCAGATCCGGCATCGCCTTCGGCATCTGAGACCAGCCTTGCCCAGACTCCTGCCCCCCGGCGCGCGGCGCATCGAAAGGCATAAACGCATGTTCGGACTGAACAAATTCGATCAAATGGTGAAACGCCAGGGCGACGGCCTGCTGCCCGAGATGCGCGAGCTGTTCGACCGCCTGGCAGCGATAAGGGCGAGCGAAAACGTGACCGACCTTGCCAGCTACCGTGCGCAGTCGACGACCCAGGCTGGCCCGAGCCCAAGAACCGCCGGTGACGGTACCGGCGCCAATGTTGTGTCGCTACGCAGCGCTCAAAGGACTACAACAGCGCAACGCAAGGCCCGTTGAAAGGAAGACAATGTACATCGCAATGAACCGCTTCAAGGTGCAGAACGGCTCCGAGACCGCCTTTGAAGACGTCTGGAAGAACCGCGACTCATCGCTGAACGAAATGAAGGGTTTTCGCGAATTCCACCTGCTTCGCGGCCCGGTGAACGAAGCCGAAGGCTATACGCTCTACGCGTCGCACACGATCTGGGCGAGCCAGGACGACTTCGTCGCCTGGACCAAGTCGGAAAACTTCCGCAACGCCCACAAGAACGCCGGTTCGTCCAAGGCATCCTATGTCGGCCATCCGCAGTTCGAGGGTTTTTCGGTCGTCGAAGGCGCCTGACAATTGACCGACCTCGCCCGCAGCATACCTGTCATGCCCTCGCCCGACATCGGCGAAAGCCGCGATTTCTATCGCGACAGGCTCGGCTTCGACGTTATCGGTCCCGAAATGGACGACTATCTGATCGTGCGGCGCGGCGAGATCGAAATCCATTTCTGGAAGTCGGACGACCGCAAACTGCCGGAGGTGACATCCTGCTACATCAGGGGTGGCGAGGTTCCAGCCCTTCACGCCGTGTTTTCGGCGCGCGGCGTGGAACGGCTCAGCCCGTTCACCGTGCGGCCATGGAACATGAAGGAATTCCACGTCCACGACCCGCATGGCAATCTGCTGCGCTTCGGCTGCGCGCAGGAAGAAAGTTGAAAGGGGCAGGCCCACGCCTGCCCCTTTCGTATTGTGCGAGCGTGATCCTGCTCGGCTTTAGGCCGAGGCCAGCAGGCTGGCGTTGCCGCCGGCGGCCGTGGTGTCGACGCAGACAGCGCGTTCATGGGCGTAAGCCGCCGGATAGATCACCTCGCTGATCAGCGGAACGATCGGCCCCTTGCGCTCGGCGATGACCTTGCGGACGATGCGCATGCTCTCTTCCGTGCCCGAATAAGCCACGACATCGACGGCCAATGCGCGCGCTTCCACCGGGTCGGGGCGACCGTCGATCGCGGCGATCGGCAGATCCTTGCCCATCAGGGCATGGACGGCGGCCGGCGCACCGGGCGCAACGGCCAGGACCGCATTGCCGGCGGCCAGCGCCTGGATCGCCTGGGCAAGCAGGGTCTCGGCGTCAGGGCCAAGGCACAGAACGCGCCCGCGCGGGTTGAGCGACAGCGTGTTCGCCTCGCCCGTCGGTCCGGGCAGGTCGACCTGGCCGAAGTCGATGCTCGCCGCTGCCGCGATGGCCTGAGCGCCCTTGCCGCGCAGATGCTTGCGCAGCACAGCGATGCGATCGGTCCGCGTCGCCCACTCGCCGGTATCGACGAGATTGTCGACCAGCTCGGTCGCCGTGACCTTGCGACCTTCCGGCAGCACCGCGCCCGCCTCGGGCGACTTGCGGAAACGACGGAGATAGTGCGGTCCGCCGGCCTTGGGCCCGGTCCCCGACAGCCCCTCGCCGCCAAAAGGCTGCGAGCCGACGACGGCGCCGATCTGGTTGCGGTTGACATAGATGTTGCCGGCATGGATGCCGTCGACGATATGCTGGACGCGGCCCTCGATGCGGGTGTGCAGGCCGAAGGTCAGGCCGTAGCCCTTGCGGTTGATCGCCGAAATGATGTCGTCGATCTCATCGGCCTCGAAGGTCGCGACATGCAGCACCGGCCCGAAGACCTCGCGCTCCATCTCCTCGATGCCTTTCACCTTGAAGACATGCGGCGCGACGAAGCGGCCATCGGCCGGCGCGTCGAGCTTGGCGATCAGCTTGCCCTTGGCTTCCATCGCAGCGCAGTAGTCGCGGATCGAGCTCTGCGCTTCTTCGTCGATGACCGGGCCAACGTCGGTCGACAACTGCCACGGATCGCCGATGGTCAAGGCATCCATCGCGCCTTTCAGCATCTCGACCATCTTCTTTTCGACATCGGTCTGGACGTAGAGCACGCGCAAGGCCGAGCAGCGCTGGCCAGCACTCTGGAACGACGAGGCCAGCACGTCGCGGATCGCCTGCTCGGGCAATGCGGTGGAATCGACGACCATCGCGTTGAGGCCGCCGGTCTCTGCGATCAGCATCGCGTCGGGCGCCGCGGTCTCGGCCAGCTGCTTTTCGATCAGCTTGGCGACGTCGGTCGAGCCGGTGAAGCAGACACCGGCGATGCGCGGATCGGCCGTCAGCGGTGCGCCGACGGTCGGGCCGTCGCCCGGCAGGAGCTGGATCACGTCTTCCGGCACGCCGGCCTCGCGCATCAGGGCCACCGCACGCGCGGCAATCAGCGGCGTCTGCTCGGCCGGCTTGGCAATGACCGAGTTGCCGGTGACCAGGGCCGCCGCGATCTGGCCGGTGAAGATGGCGAGCGGGAAATTCCACGGCGAAATGCAGACGATGGCACCGCGCGCCTCGGTGCCGGCCTCGGTCTTCTCAGCCTCGGCAGCGTAGTAGCGCAGGAAGTCGACCGCCTCGCGCACCTCGGCGACGCCGTCCGACAGCGACTTGCCGGCCTCGCGTGTGGCGAGCGCAAAGAACTCGGCGGCATTGGCCTCGTAGAGATCGGCTGTGCGGCGCAGGATGGCGGCGCGTTCGGCAACGGGCTTCTTCGCCCAGGCCGGCTGTGCTTCGATGGCAAAACGCACGGCCGTCGGCACCTGCTTGGCCGCAGCCTCGGTCACCGTGCCGACGATGTCGTCGGGCTTGGCCGGATTGGTCACCTTACGCGACGCGCCGTAGCCGGCGGCGCGGGTAACCGGCTTGGCGCTCCAGCGGTCCGGACCCTTGAATTCCGCCTTGGCCTTGTCGAGCGCTGCCAGCGTCACCGGGTCGGTGATGTCCCAGCCCTTGGCGTTGATGCGGCCAGCGCCGAAGATCGCCGAAGGCGTCGGGATCGACGGATTGGATGCCGTCCTTTGCGTCTCCACCGTGTCGAGCGGGTCGCGGGCGATGTCCTCGGGGGCGACGTCCTCGTCGGTCAGTTGGTGGACGAAGGACGAGTTGGCACCGTTCTCCAGCAGGCGGCGGACCAGATAGGCAAGCAGGTCGGAATGCGCACCGACCGGCGCATAGATGCGGCAGCGCGTGCCCTCTGCCTTGCGCACCGTCTCGTGCAGCGCCTCGCCCATGCCGTGCAGGCGCTGGAACTCGAATGAGGTGCGGTCCGTGGCCATCGACAGGATGGCGGCGACGGTATGGGCGTTGTGGGTGGCGAATTGCGGGTAGATGCGGTCCGTCATCGACAACAGCTTGCGGGCGCAGGCCATGTAGGAGACGTCGGTGTTGGCCTTGCGGGTGAACACCGGATAGCCCGGCAGGCCCATCGTCTGGGCGCGCTTGATCTCGGTGTCCCAATAGGCGCCCTTGACCAGGCGCACCATGATGTTGCGGTCGAGCTTGTTGGCGAGCGCATAGAGCCAGTCGATGACAAATGCCGTGCGCGGGCCGTAGGCCTGGACGACGACGCCGAAACCATTCCAGCCTTCGAGCTGCGGACTGGCCAGCACGCCCGCAATGACGTCGAGCGACAGGTCGAGCCGGTCAGCTTCCTCGGCATCGATGTTGAGGCCCATGCGCGCATGCTTGGCGGCGAGGCACAGCGACAGCAGGCGCTCGGTCATGACAGGCAGCATCTCGTCCTTGTGCGAGACCTCGTAGCGCGGATGCAGCGCCGACAGCTTGACCGAAATGCCGTGATTGTAGCGGATGTCGGGGCCGTTGGTGCCATTGTCGAGCGACGAGATCGCCTCGGCATAGGCACGGTGATACCGCAGCGCGTCGGTCTCGGTGCGGGCGGCCTCGCCCAGCATGTCGAAGGAATAGAGATAGCCCTTCTGGATCATCGAGCGGCCGCGCTTGACGGCCTCGGTGATGGTGCGGCCGAGGACGAATTGTTCGCCCATCTCGCGCATGGCAGCCGCGACCGCGGTGCGGATCACTGGCTCACCGAGGCGGCGGACCATAGAGCGCAAGGTGCGTTCGATCGAGCCCTCGCCTTCGTCGAGCACGCGACCGGTCAGCATCAGCGCCCATGTCGACGCATTGACGAAGATCGAGCTCGAACCGCCCGAATGCGACGACCAGTCATGCGGCGCGATCTTGTCCTTGATCAGGTCGTCCATCGTCTCGGTGTCGGGCACGCGCAGCAGCGCCTCGGCCAGACACATCAACGCCACGCCTTCCTTGGTCGACAGGCCGTAGGCGGAGAGGAAAACCTCCATCAGCCTGGGATCGGTCGAGCCGCGCACGGCACGCACGAGATCGGCGGCACGGGCCGAGATCGCCTTGCGGTCGTCTTGGGAAAGGTTGGCGAGAGCTGCCAGCCGCTTCACAGCGGCGGCTTCGTCGGGGAGATAGTTGGCGCGGATTTCCTGGCGGATGGCGTCGAGCGCGGGCATGGCGATCCTGTAGAGCTGTTACGGCTGCGCCGGGCGAACCATCGCTCCCGGCATTTGGTCGAAAACTACCACATCGTCGTGAAACCAGCCGGTCCAAACAATTCGACTCTGCAGACCAAAACGCCTAGTGTTGGCGCAATTCATTCGCCAAACGAGCCGTTATTTTCATGCCTGAAGACCAATTGGACCGCATCGACCGCAACATCATGTTCGCCCTTTCGCGCGACGGCCGCTTGTCGATGGCAGAGCTTGCCACAAAAGTGGGACTTTCCAAGACCCCCGTACAGGCGCGCGTCAAGCGGCTGGAGAAAGAGGGCTTCATCCGGGGCTACCAGGCGGTCATCGACAGCGAGCGTATGGGCGAAGGCCACGTCGCCTTTGTCCAGGTCAAGCTGTCCGACACCCGCTCGGCTGCCCTCGACGATTTTAACCGCGCCGTGCATGCGGTGCGCGAGATCGAGCAGTGCCACATGATGGCGGCAAGCTTCGACTATCTGCTCAAGGTGCGAACTCGCGACATCGCTGCCTACAGGCGCGTGCTCGGCGAGCGCATATCGGCCCTGCCCCATGTCGCCCAGACATCGACCTTCGTTGCCATGGAAACGGTCAAGGACCGCTGACTAGTCACTGAGCGTCTTCAGGAACGCCACGAGTGCCGCCCGCTCCCCCTCGGACAGCGCCACGGCATGTATCTCGCTCTCGCCTTCTACCGATTTCGGCGCTGTCGCGTAGTGGTTCACGACCTGCTCCAAAGTGGCGAACTGCCCCGCATGCATGTAGGGCGGACGCCCGGCGACATTGCGCAGCGATGGGGTCTTGTAGGCGCGGACGAGCTCGGGCGAACTCTTCCGCATGAAGCGCAGCTCACCGCAGGCCTCCTCGCCGCCGTCGCGAAATTTTCCCACGCAATTGAACGGATCGGCCAGAACCTCGTCGACAACTGCGATGCGTCCACGATCGGCGGGCAATCCGGCGACCGGCGGCACAGCGGTGTTGTGGAAGTGATTGTCGGTGAAACGTGGCCCGGTATGGCAGGTCGAGCAATTGGCCTTGCCGATGAAAAGCCTGAGGCCTTGCCGTTCCTCGGTCGACAGAGCGTCTTCGGCGGACGGCGCCCGTCCCTGCGCCACGGCATCGGCGAAGCGGTCGAAGCGGGTCTTGCCGTGGACCAGCGAGCGCTCGAAGGCAGCGATGGCCTTCCCGATGTCGGAAAAGATGCGGTCGACACCCTCGCGCTGTGCATCGCTCATCCCGGCCCAGGCGGCCTTCTCCGCCGGCGTGCCGAACGGCCCGGCACTGGCCGGCAATGTCGACAGGTCGGGCAGAGGCCGGAAAATGCGTTCGTAGCGCTCGCCGAAGCGGCGCTTGAGATAATGCGCATAGGCGGTGCGCGTGCCGGCATGCTCGAGCACATTTTCCAGCGGCACCAGCGCCTGTGACCACAGGCTGTCGCGCCGGCCGTCCCAGAAAAAGAACGGATCGTGCGCCACGCCGGCCAGCGGCATGGTCCTTCGATTTGTCTCGCCGACTCCGACACCGCGCGGCAGGTCGTCCTGGAACTGTCTGTCGATCTTGTGGCAGGTACCGCAGGCGACATTGCCGTCGCGGCTCATGCCGGTGTCGAAGAACAGCGTTGCACCAAGTGCTGCAGCCCCGGGATCGTCGGCGAAGCTGTTGGTCGGATCCGGCGCCAGGGGGGCAAGTGCCGACAGCGACATCGATACGATGGTGCGCTTTTCGGCGTCGGTGAAATCGGCTTCGCTGCAGCCTGCCAGCGCTGCCGTTATCGTCGCAGCGGCGATCAGCTTGGTGAGCAGGCCGCCCGCCATCGCCTCACAGCACCAGGTTGAATGTGGCTTCGTCGGCGCCGGCAGGCGCGCTGACGCCGAGTTTCAGCTGCCACCAGCCGGGCATGGAAAACTTCATCCCTTCGATGCGGTAGCGGCCATCGCCGAGATAGGCCGTCGCTTCAGGGCTCGTCGGCAGGCCATGCGCATGCTCGGGCATGCCGCCGCCGACGCTGATCGCAGCCCCCTCCACCGGCGCCCCTTGCCGCGTCTTCACCGTCACCACCCACGCATGCAGCTCGCCTTGCCTGGGCTCACCGGCCTCTGGCGCGATGGACAATGCATAGAGGCCCTTGGCCGAATTCTTGGAACGCGCGAGGTCGGGCCCCGGCGCCGCAGGCGCTGTCAGGAAAACGACCGACAGAAAGCCGATGGCCAGCGCCACCAGCCCGAACGCCCCGACGACCATGCGCCACGCTGAAGTCATTCCTGTTCCTCCCGCCTGCCGACAACGTTTTTCCGACAGCGCGCCTTCCCGGCGACATCAGATTAGCGGCACCGCAAGATGGCCCGTTCTCGAGCACTTGGCCATTCCAAACGCGACACCGGAACAGAACCAGCTGAACATAACGATTGCAGCACGTTATGCCGATTTCCGGATTCTTCCTGTCAAAAATCCAAGAGAAAACGCGCGCGCCCTCCGGAGCGCGCGTTCGATCGTTCCAGCGGCCAGATGGATCCGGAGCCCCTTAGAGACCCAGCCCGCCGATGCAGACATATTTGGTGTCGAGATAGTCCTCGATGCCCTGATGCCCGCCTTCGCGGCCGAGGCCGGACTCCTTGACGCCGCCGAACGGCGCTTCCGGCGTGGTGATCAGGCCTTCATTGACCCCGACCATGCCGTATTTCAGCCCTTCCATGACCCGGAAGGCACGACCGAGATCGCCGGTGTAGAAGTAGCTGGCGAGGCCGAACTCGGTGTCGTTGGCGAGCGCGATCGCCTCCTCTTCGGTCTCGAATTTGAAGACCGGAGCGACCGGGCCGAAGATCTCGTCCTTCATGAACAGCATGGCAGGCGTCGCGCCCGAAATGACCGTCGGCTCGAAGAACGAGCCCCCGAGCGCGTGGCGCTTGCCGCCGGCAACCACCTTGCCGCCCTTGGCGGTGGCGTCGGCGATGAATTCCTCGACCTTTTCGACGGCCTTTTCGTCGATCAGCGGGCCCTGCTGCACGCCGGCGTCGAGACCCGAGCCGACCTTGAGCTTGCTGGACGCCTCGGCCAGCTTGACCACGAACCTGTCGTAGATGCCGGCCTGCGCGAAGAAGCGGTTGGTGCAGACACAGGTCTGGCCGGAATTGCGGAATTTTGCGGTGATCGCGCCTTCGACGGCACGATCGATGTCGGCGTCATCGAAGACCAGGAACGGCGCGTTGCCGCCCAGTTCCATCGAAACCTTCTTCACCGTCGAGGCCGACTTGGCGATCAGCATCTTGCCGACTTCGGTCGAGCCGGTGAATGTGATCTTCTTGACCAGCGGGTTGGCGCAGATTTCGTCGCCGATCTCGCCGGCCGACCCCGTCAGGACGTTGACCACGCCCTTGGGGAAGCCGACTTCCTCGCACAGCGCACCCCAGGCCAGGCCCGAATAGGGCGTCTGCGACGCCGGCTTGACCACGGCGGTGCAGCCCGCGGCAAGGGCCGGTCCAAGCTTGCGCGACAGCATCGAGGACGGGAAATTCCACGGCGTGATGGCAGCAATGACGCCCACCGGTTCCTTCGTGACGAGGACACGGCGATCCGCCCAAGGCGATGGCACGACGTCGCCATAGGTGCGGCGCGCCTCTTCGGCAAACCACAGCACATAGGCGGCCGACGAGCCGATCTCGCCCTTGGCTTCGGTCAGCGACTTGCCCTGCTCGATGGTTAGCAGTTCGGCCAGCGCGTCCTGATTGTCCATGATGGCGTCGTGCAGCTTGCGCAGCAGCTTCGAGCGCTCGAGCGCCGAGGTCTTGCGGAAGGTCTTGAACGCCTCGTTGGCCGCTTCGATGGCGCGACGCGTCTCGGCCGCACCCGAACGCGGCACGGTGCCGATCTTGAGACCCGTCGCCGGATTGGTGACGTCGATGGTCTTGCCGGAATCGGCCTGGACCCATTCGCCGTTGATGAGATTGGCCTGCCGCATGAAATGACTGGTTTTCTGAAGCATGGCTTCACCTCCTGAAATGGCGTCCGTTGCGACGCAGGCTACTCTGAAAATCGTCGAAAAGCGCGCGTCCGGGATAGCTGACGGCCCGATGCGCCAGGCAGTTTAGTAGCGTGCCGCCGGGTCGGCGATCAACCGCATTATGGCACAGATGCGTTGGTCCAGCCTAACCGCATACCCGGCTGCCCTTCTACCCGAACACCGCCCATCTACCCGAAGACCATCGTCGCAATCGTCAGCCAGAATGCGGTCGTGACCACGGCACAGGCGGTGGCGATCGTCATCTGGTTGGAGGCCAGGGCCTGGCCGGTGCCGAACTGCGTGGCGATGAGATAGGAATTGACGCCCGAAGGCAGGCTGGCTGCCGCCACGGCCACCTTCGCCGACAAGGGCGGCAGACCGAACAGCCAGGCAAACAGCAGCGCTACGGCCGGCATCAGCATCAGCTTGAGCACCGACAGCGCCAATGCCGGCTTGATGTTGCCCGAAATGCCGAACTTCTTGAGCCCGAGCCCCATCGCAAACAATGCGACCGGCCCGGCGATGTTGGCAAGCGCGTCGACAAAGCGGGTGGCAAGGCCCGGCAATGGCACCCCGGTCGCCCGCCAGGCAAGCCCGGCCACGATGCCGACGATCAGCGGATTGGTCAGGATCTTGCGCAGGAAATCACGAATGATCACAACAGGATGCATCGGCTCGCTGCGTCGTGGCCCGAATATTTCGAACAGGATGATCGACGCCATCATCATGGTCGGCAGGTGCACCGAGACGATCAGCGACAGGATCTCGAACCCCTCCTGGCCGAAGACGCCGAGCATGAAGGGAATGCCGAGCAGCACGAGATTGGAAAAGGCCGAGGACACGCCGCCGACCACGCCGGCCTGCCCGTCGCGGCCGAACATGCGCGTCGTCACCAGATGTCCCGCTGTCCAGGCGACCGTAACCGCAATGAAATAGGTCGCCCATAGCAACCAGGGCGCCGAACCGTGGAAATCGGCGCCAATCATGGTCCTAAACAGCAAGAGCGGCAGCGCCACGCCGATGGCGAACTCGGAAAGCGCGTCCCCGGTTTCGCTGCGCAGATAGCCGCTGGCACCCGCGAGATAGCCCAGCGCCACCAGGCCGAAGACGAAGAGCACGGTTTCTACGAGAGGTGACATCGGCACTCGGCAAATGGGAATCGGCTTATCCGAGCATTGCCCCGCGGTCACGTTCGATCAAGTCACGACACGAGTTCAGCAGTCGGCGCACGGTATTTGGCGTCACCTTGCCTTTCAATCCACTTTGGCCTCCCTATATCCGCATCGCCTGTTCGGGATCATTCATGCTCAGATTCATCATTGCGATCATGCTGTTGCTCGGCGCCCTGCCCGCCCAGGCCACGGAAGCCGGCTGGGCGCTGCTGCGAAATGGCGGCCATGTCGTGCTGCTGCGCAACGCCATGACAACCGGCACGGTCGAGCCGCCCAATTTCGACATCGAGAAATGCGCCTCCCAGCTCAACCTGTCCGACCGCGGCCGCCAGCAGGCGCGCAAGATCGGCGCGCTGTTCGACGCCCGCGCCGCGCCGGTCGAGCGCATCCTGGCCAGCCGCTATTGCCGGACGCTGGAAACCGCCCGCCTCGCCTTCGACGACCGCAAGGTCGAGCCGACTGCGGCCCTCGACAAGCCGACGGATGCCACCCGCGAGGCCGACGTCGCCGCCGTGCTGGACATCATCCGCAACTATTCCGGCTCCGACAACATCGTGCTCGTTACCCATCTCGAGAACATCCAGGCATTGACCGGTGCGGCCGCACGCGAAGGCGAAGCGCTGATCGTCGGCCTGCAAGGAGAAAAGCTGCATGTGCTTGGCCGCATCGTCTTCTAGAGCTTCAGGCGGCCTGCCTTCCCTTGCGTTCGGGGCCGGACGCCTTAACGAAAGCGCAGGATTTGGCCTTTTCCTGTCCGGAAAAACCGATTAGACAGCCCCTCAAAACTATGCGCGTAGAATCTGTCCCGGGTTCATGATCGCCCTCACCAAAGGAAAAACCGTGTCCACGACCTTCGACAAAGTCGCCAAGATCATTGCCGAGACCAGCGAGATCGACATCGACACCATCACGCCCGAGAGCCACACCATCGACGACCTGGGCATCGACAGCCTCGACTTCCTCGACATTGTCTTTGCGATCGACAAGGAATTCGGCATCAAGGTGCCGCTCGAGAAGTGGACGCAGGAAGTCAACGATGGCAAGGCTTCGACCGACGAGTACTTCGTCATGAAGAACCTCTGCGCCAAGATCGACGCGCTCGTCGCTGCGAAGAACGCCTGAGCACGCTGAAGCCGCCCATGGCCAATCGCAACGTCGTCATCACAGGCATCGGCCTCGTCTCCTCGCTCGGAGAAGGCGGTGCAGCCCACTGGGACAAGCTGACAACAGCGGGCACCGCCCCGGTGATCGACGCCGAGCGCTTCCAGCCCTATGTCATCCATCCGCTTCCCGAGATCGACTGGGGCCTGCAGATCGCCAAGCGCGGCGACCAGCGCCAGATGGAAACCTGGCAGCGGCTTGGCACCTATACGGCCGGCATGGCGCTGGATGATGCCGGCATCAAGGGCAATGACGAACTCAGCGCGACCATGGACATGGTGGTGGCTGCAGGTGGCGGCGAACGCGACGAAGCGGTCGACGCCGGCGTGCTTGCAGCATCCGAAAATCGCGCCGACCGCGATGTGCTGATCAATGAGAAGCTGACGACGGAACTCCGCCCGACGCTGTTTCTGGCCCAGCTTTCCAACCTGCTCGCCGGCAACATCTCGATCGTCCACAAGGTCACCGGCTCTTCGCGCACCTTCATGGGCGAGGAAGGTGCCGGCGTTTCGGCGATCGAGACGGCAGCGGCCCGCATCCGCTCGGGCCAGTCGACGCATGTGCTGGTCGGCGGCGCCTTCCAGACCGAACATTCCGACATGCTGCTTGGCTACGAACTGGCCGGTTATCTCCATCGCGGCCCGTGGAAGCCGGTATGGCAGCGCCAGGGCTCGGAAGGCGGCGGCGTCATCACCGGCTCCGGCGGCGCGTTCCTGGTGCTTGAATCGCGCGATCATGCCGAAGCACGCGGCCAGAAGATCTATGCCGAGCTCGGCCCGGTCCTTTCCGGTCGCAGCAGGCGTCGGAATGGTGGCCTCGCTGAAAACATTGCCGAACTGTTGGCCAAAGCCGAGTTGCCGGAGGGCGACCTGCTCGCGATTTCGGGTGCATCGGGCGCACATGCCGCAACGGCTGCCGAAAAATCGGCACTCGACGGCAATCCGGCGATTGCGGCACGCGCCCTTTCGTCGCTGACCGGCCACATGAAGGAAGCACAGTTTCCGTTCGCGGTGGCGCTTGCCGCCCTGGCCGTCGACCGTGGCGCCGGCTATCCGGCGTTCGAGGTGGGCGAAAGAGATTTCTCCGGCCAGCCACGCAATGTTCTCGCAACGGCGATCGGCTATCACCAGTTTGAAGGCATGGCGCTCGTCTCCGCGCCGCGCTGAAGGGTGTCAGGACAAAACATGGCCAATCTGAAGGATCACCTCGGCAGACCCGTCGTCGCCGTCACCGGCATCGGCGTCGTCACCTCGCTTGGCGTCGGCAAGGCCGACAACTGGGCCGCGCTGACCGCTGGCAAGTCGGGTATTCATCCGATCACCCGCTTCCCCACCGATCTGCTCAACACCCAGATTTCCGGCATGGTCGACTTCCTGCCGTCGAGCACCAAGGGTGCCAGCGCGCTGACTTATGAGCTGGCCGAGACGGCCGCACTCGAAGCCGTCGAGGAGGCCGGTTTTGCCGGCGCCGACTTCGACGGGCCGCTGTTCCTCGCCTCGCCGCCGGTCGAGCTCGACTGGCGAGACCGCTTCACGCTCTATGCCGGCGACGATGAAGGCTCGGCCTCCGAGCGCCTGCTCAAGGTGGCGCGCAGCCAGAACTCGCTCGACATGTTCGACACCTCTCAATTCGGCTCGATCGCCGATCGCCTCGCCGACCGGTTCGGCACGCGCGGCCTGCCGATCACCACCTCGACCGCCTGTGCATCGGGTGCCACCGCCATCCAGCTCGGCGTCGAGGCCATTCGTCGCGGCGAATGCGACCGCGCATTGTCGGTCGGCGCGGACGGTTCGGCGACGGCCGAAGCGCTGATCCGCTTCTCGCTGCTGTCGGCGCTGTCGACCAACAACGACGTGCCGGAAAAGGCCTCCAAGCCTTTCTCCAAGGACCGCGACGGCTTCGTGCTGGCCGAAGGTTCGGCAGCCCTGGTGCTCGAATCGCTGGAAAGCGCGCTTGCCCGTGGTGCCGAGGTGCTCGGCATCCTCAGGGGCTGCGGCGAAAAGGCCGACGACTTCCACCGCACCCGCTCCAAGCCCGACGGCTCGCCGGCGATCGCCGCGGTCAAGGCGGCCCTTGCCGATGCCGGCCTCGCCGAAGACGAGATCGACTACGTCAATGCGCATGGCACCTCGACGCCCGAGAACGACAAGATGGAGCATCTGTCGCTGTCGACGGTGTTCGGCGAGCGCATCCGCAAGATTCCGGTGTCGTCGAACAAGTCGATGATCGGCCACACGCTGTCGGCAGCAGGCGCCATCGAGGCCGCCTTCTCGCTGATGACCATGCGTGAAGGCGTCATTCCGCCGACCATCAACTACGACAATCCCGACCCGTCGATCGAGCTCGACGTGGTGCCGAATGTGAAGCGGAAGGCCGAGGTTCGCACCGTGCTTTCCAACTCCTTCGGCTTCGGCGGTCAGAACACCTGCCTTGTCATGGCGCGGGAACCGGTCTAAGCGACCGCCTACACGAAATCAGGTACTGCGACGCCGCGCAGCGCATCGAATGCGATGCGCTGCGCCGCAGCGACAAGGATTAGCGACACCATGCGCGCATTGCAGCTCGTTGAGGACCGCCGGCTCGAGCAGGTCGACATCGCCCCGCCTCCCCCTCCCGGCCTCGGCGAAGTCACCTTGCGCATCAAGGCCGTGGCGCTCAACCACATCGACGTCTGGGGCTGGCGCGGCATGGCATTCGCCAAGCGCAAGATGCCACTGGTCATCGGCGCCGAGGCCTCCGGCGAGATCGATGAAGTCGGCCCCGGCGTCACCGGACTTACGCCCGGTCAGCTCGTGTCGATCTACGGCGCCCGCACCTGCGGGCTTTGCCGCCCCTGCCGCGAAGGCCGCGACAATCTCTGCGAGCACGTCTCGGGTGTGCACGGCTTCCACCTCGACGGTTTCGCCCAGGAAAAGATCAACCTTCCGGCGCGCCTGCTGGTGCCTGCACCTCCCGGTGTCGACGCCGTTGGTGCCGCGGTCGCGCCCGTCACCTTCGGCACTGTCGAGCACATGCTGTTCGACAACGCCAGACTTGAGCCGGGCGAGACGATCCTGGTCCACGCCGGCGGCTCGGGCATCGGTTCGGCCGCGATCCAGCTCGCCAAGAAGATGGGCTGCACCGTCATCACCACGGTCGGCTCCAACGACAAGATCGAGAAGGCCAAGGCGCTCGGCGCCGATCACGTCATCAACTATCGTGAAGACCGCTTCGAAGGCGTCGTCCGTAAGCTGACCAAGAAGAAGGGTGTCGACGTCGTTTTCGAGCATGTCGGCAAGGACACCTGGGCCGGCTCGATGTTCAGCCTCAAGCGCGGCGGCCGCCTCGTCACCTGTGGTTCGACCTCGGGTGTGTCGACCGAAATCAACCTGATGATGCTGTTCCAGCAGCAGCTCAAGCTGCTCGGCTCCTTTGGTTGTCGTATGGAAAACATGGCCGACGCCATGCAGAAGATGGCCGCCGGCCTGGTCAAGCCGATTATCGACACCGAAGTCGACTTTGCTTCCATCGACACCGCGCTGAAGCGGATGGAAGGTCGCGACGTGTTCGGCAAGATCATCCTGCGCATCGACTGAGGACGCCAGCGAATTGCCCCGCAGGAAGGCCAGCAAGATCCCAAGCCCCACAATGATGCGCATCATGGGGCGGCTGCGCATGCTCAACTACTGGCTGGTGGCGCAGGTCGCCCTGGTGGCGCTCAAGCTGCTGCGCCTGCTGCCGGTCGACAAGGGGCTCAACTTCGCCGACCGCGCCGCCCGCACCGTCGGTCCGTGGTTTGGCCGTCACCGCGTGGCACTCTCCAACCTGCGCGCCGCCTATCCTGAGAAAAGCGAAGCCGAAATCGAAGCCATTGCCTTGGATATGTGGGGCAATATGGGCCGGCTTGGCGCTGAGTACATCTTTCTCGGGCAGATTTTCGACTACGATCCGGAGGCCGAGACGCCGGGTCGTATCGAAGTGACCGGCAACGACCATTTCCTCAAGATCGCCAGCGAGGACAAGCCCCACATCGTCTTCACCGGCCATCTCGGCAATTTCGAGCTGCTGCCGATCGCCGCTGCCACCTTCGGCATGAAGATCACGTCGCTGTTCCGCCCGCCAAACAACCCCTATCTGGCCGAATACATCTTCTCGACACGTGCGTCGAACATGGGTGACCTGCTCGCCTCGCAGCGCGGCGCGTCCTTCGCACTCGCCGGCATTCTCGACCGCGGCGGCAATGTCGGCGTGCTCGTCGACCAGAAGTTCAAGCGCGGCCTCAGGACGACCTTCTTCGGCCGCGAATGCGAGACCAATCCGGTGCTCGCCATGCTCGCCCGCCATTATGATTGCGACGTCTATCCGGCGCATTGCATCCGCCTCCCCGGCGGGCGCTACAGGCTGACGATCGAAGATAAGCTGGCACTGCCGCGCCGCGACGATGGCGCCGTCGATGTCCAGGCCACGACACAGATGCTCAACGACACAGTCGAGCGCTGGATTCGTGAGGATCCGGGCCAGTGGATGTGGTTCCACAAGCGCTGGGGCTTGACCGAAGGCCGACGCCGCAAGGTCAACAAGTCGGGCAAGCTCGCGGCCGATAGCTGAAGCCCTATCCCTCGTAATAGTTCATGACCGCATGGCGGGCTTCGGCGAAAAACAGCCAGCGCTCGACGACAAGGCCAAGCGCGTAGCAGAACACGGCCAGCACGGCAGCCGGCACGGCGGCCGACCCGCCGGCAAGGATCGCCACCAGCAGCAGCAGAACAGGCGCCAGCCCGCCAGACAGGATCGCCAGCCTGGACAGCTTGAGCGCGTGCTTGCGCGCGACCTTGAAGCCCATTTCACGGGTCAGGTAGTTCTCATTGACATGCGGCCGCTCGAACAGCCTGACATGGCCGATATGGCCAAGCCCGGTGGCGCTCTCGGGCGTCGACAACGGTGCGAGTGTCCGCAGCCTTGTCCACCACTTTTGCTTGCAGATCCACGCCGCCACGACAAACAGGATGGCGATTGCGGCGCAAACCGGGCCGCGGCTGCCGGATGAATAACCGGCGACGGACGCGAGCAGGAAGCCCCCGGCTGCGGCGAACAACAGGTAGCAAAGCGGCGTTAGCCCTGTATTCCAGGCCTGGATCGAGCGCAGCGAACCGTAGATCATCGCCGTGCAGTAGACGGTGACGCCACACATGAGCGTGCCTGCCAGGCCCGCAACCGCGAGGTAACGCCCCTCGACGATCGCAAACCATGCCGTAACAGCCAGCGGCACGAAGCTGGCGATTGCCATCACGCCTTCGCGCGACAGCCAGCTCGAGCGCCATTGCGACAGCGCCCGCCATGCCCGTTGCGGGTTGCCGAGATGCAGCGTCGACGCCAACAGGCCGGCTGCGATCATTGCCAGCGCGCCGATGTGCGCAAGCTTGACGGACAGGGTCGAGGCGTCGAGCAGGCCAAGGCCGAGCACAGCCGCCAGGCCGTAGCCGAGCCCGGAAAGCGTGGTGAACACGATGATGGAGAAGGCGGGATGCATGGTTCAGATCCGGTCCAGCATGCCGTCGAGCCAGGCAAAGAACCCTTTGGCGCCGTCGGTGTTCTCAGCCAGCACGGCAGAACCGGCACTTGCGGCCAGCGGCTTGCGCGGCCGTGGCGGCAGGTACTTGTTGGTCGGGCGCGTGCCCTGCTCCGGCATCAGGTCGTAGCCGCCGCGCTCGGCCACCATGCGCGAGACCTCTGATGAGGCATCGCCGAGATCGCCGAAATGCCGGGCATTGGCCGGGCATGTCCGGACACAGGACGGCACCCGGTCGACCTCCTTGAGCGTCTCGTTGTAGATGCGGTCGACGCAGAGCGTGCATTTCTTCATCACCCCGGCGGCCAGATCCATCTCGCGCGCGCCATAGGCGCAGGACCAGGCGCACAGGCCACAGCCGATGCACTTGCTCTCGTCGACTAGCACGATGCCGTCTTCGGCGCGCTTGTAGGAGGCGCCTGTCGGACAGACGGTGACGCAGGGCGCGTCCTCGCAATGCAGACATGACTTGGGGAAATGCACGATGCGTGCCTCTCCCGCCTCGCCGATCACCTGCCCGCCCTCCGGCACGACCTCGAAGGTGTGGATGCGATTGAGGAAGGTGCCGGAGACATCGGCCCCATACGGGTCCTGGTCGGACAGCGCCGCGCCATAGCCGCCGGTATTCCACTCCTTGCAGCTGATGACGCAGGCATGGCAGCCGACGCAGACGTCGAGGTCGATGACCAGGCCAAGCTTCTTCGGTGTCGGCAGTGACGGCAGGCTGGTCATTCCGCCCACTCCTGGCCGTAGCGCAGCTCGTCAGCATGCGGACGTGCTCTGCCGGGTTGCGCGACGGCGGCAAGATGCGGCTCGCTGACCTCTGCCGGTTCGGCTTTCTCGATGCGCACACGCAGATCGTACCACGCCGCCTGGCCGGTCACCGGATCCGAGTTCGACCAGCGCATCCCGTCGCCCTTCGGCGGTAGAAGTTCATGGATCAAGTGATTCATCAGGAAGCCTTTTTTGGCTTCGGGCGCATCCTTGTCGAGCGCCCAGGCGCCCGCGCGCTTGCCGATCGCATTCCATGTCCAGATCGTGCTCGAATTGACCGCTTCCATCCGCGCGACCTCGACCTTGATGCGGCCGTGATGCGAAATCACCCAGACCCAGTCGCCATCGACGAGCCCGATCTCGTCGCAGATCGAACCAGGCACATAAAGCGGGTTCCGTGTATGGATCTGCCTGAGCCAGACATTCATCGAGCCCCAGGAATGGTACATCGCCGCCGGTCGCTGGGTGATGGCATGATAGGGATAGTCCTCGCGGCTGACCGCCGCCTCCTCGAACGGCCGATACCACATCGGCAGCGGATCGAAGGTTGCGAGGATGCGCTCACGATGCGTCTCGGGCGCCACCGGTTCACGCAGGCCTTCGGCCGAGAGCCGGAATTTCTGCAGTGTTTCCTGGTAGAGCTGGAAGGTCACCGGCTTCGGCTCGTCGAAGAAGCCCATGCGCACGGCAAAATCCTGATAGGCCTTGTTGGCGTGCTTGAAGAACTGCGCTTCGAGCGGGACATGCGCCGAGAAGAACGAGCCGTTCTCGATGTAGCGATCGAGCTGGTTACGGTTGATCGCCCCGCGCCCGACACGGTCGCCATTGCTGCCGCGGAAGCCGGCAAGCGGCCCGATGCCCGGCCGCCTTTCATGGCGCACGATATAGTCGGCATAGTCCGCATAGAGCGCCTTGCCGCGGCTGTCGACGAAACCGGGCAGCTTGAGCCGCGCGCCAAGGTCGATCAGCACGCTCTGGAAGCCGCGCACATCCCGATCCGGCTCTACCACCGGCCAACGGATGGCGTCCTGGACCGCATCCGGCTCGGAGATTGGCCGGTCGAGCAGCGAAATGCAGTCGTGCCGCTCGAGATAGGTCGTGTCGGGCAGCACCAGGTCGGCATAAGCGACCATTTCGGAGGAATAGGCGTCCGAATAGATGATCTTCGGGATGCGGTAGGCGCCCGTCGCGGGATCCTTGTCCTCGAGCATCCTGATGACGCCCGCGGTGTTCATCGACGAGTTCCACGCCATGTTGGCCATGTAGAGGAACATCAGATCGATCGGGTACGGATCGCCGGCATGGGCGTTGGCGATCACCATGTGCATCAGCCCATGGGCAGAAATCGGCGCATCCCAGGAAAACGCCTTGTCGATGCGCATCGGTTTGCCGTCGGCGTCGATCAGCAGATCTTCCGGCCCACGGGGAAAACCGAGATGCGGGCCGGACAAAGGCTTGTTGGAGCCGAAATGCTCGGCCTTGCCGTGCGGCGTCGGATGCGCCTCGATCGGCTTGGGATAAGGCGGCTCGAAGCGGAAGGCCCCGGGGCAGTCGACAGCGCCGATCAGCACCTGCAGCATGTGCAGGGCGCGCGCCGTCTGGAAGCCGTTCGAATGCGCCGAAAGCCCGCGCATGGCATGGAACGACACCGGACGCCCGACAAACGCCTCATGGCGCTCGCCATTCATGTCGGTCCAGGGTTGGTCGATCGTGATCGCCTCGTCGAAGGCGACGCGCGCGATCTCGGCAGCGAGGCCCCGGATGACGTCGGCGGCGACGCCGGTTTCCGCGGCGACCGCCTCCGGCGCATATTGCGGGTCGAGGTATTTTTCGGCGAGGAGTTGGAACGACGGCACGGCAAAGCGGCCGTCGGGCAGCTCGACACGCCCGGAAAGTGCGGCCCGCGCGCCTTTGCTGCCCAATGCCACGACCTGTTCGGTGACGGATTCGAAGATCTGCGGCTTGCCCTCGGCATCGCGGACGAAAAGTCCGTGCTCGGCGGTTCCGGGCGCATCGACGACCAGCCAGGTCGCGTTGGAATAGCGCACGATGTAGTCGACATCGATTTTCCGCGCTTTCAGCAGTTCATGTATGACGGCGAGGATCAGCAGGCCGTCGGTGCCGGGCCGGATGCCGATCCAGTTGTCGGCGACTGACGAATAGCCGGTCCGCACCGGATTGACCGAGACGAAGCGCGCGCCGCGCTTCTTGAGCTTCGAAATGCCGATCTTGAGCGGGTTGGAATCGTGGTCCTCCGCCACGCCGAACATCACGAACAGCTTGGTGCGGTCCCAGTCGGGCGCGCCGAATTCCCAGAAGGCGCCGCCGATGGTCATGATGCCGGCGGCCGCCATGTTGACCGAGCAGAAGCCACCATGGGCGGCGTAGTTGGGCGTGCCGAACTGCTGGGCCCAGAAGCCGGTCAGCGACTGCGACTGGTCGCGGCCGGTGAAGAAGGCCAGCTTCTTCGGATCGGCCTGGCGCACGCCGTCCAGCCAGCCGGTCGCCAGCTCCAGCGCCTCGTCCCAGGAAATCTCCTTGAACTCACCCGAGCCGCGCGGCCCGGTCCTGAGCAGCGGCGCGCGCAGCCGCGCCGGCGCGTAGTGCTGCATGATGCCGGCCGAACCCTTGGCGCACAGAACGCCGCGATTGACCGGATGGTCCCGGTTGCCCTCGATGTAGCGGACCTTGCCGTCCTTGAGATGGACGTCGATGCCACAGCGGCAGGCGCACATGTAGCAGGTGGTCTTGCGGACCTCGTCGGAGACGGGTTCCGAAAGCGCTACATGCGGTTCTGACGTCATCCGGAGGCCTCCCTGAACAAGAGTCCTAGCGAGGCGGCGGCTGAAAGGAAATGCCCGAAAACGGCTCTCTACGGAAAATTTGTCTATACCGAGACAACAACTTAGACCAGACGGCTAAAGTCACGCCAGAAATGAAAAGGCCGAGGAGCCCCCACTCCCCGGCCTTTTCGCAGGCACGTCGCCCCGAAACTCAGTTGGCGGTCACATTAGCACCGTATTGATCGACAGCAATTCTTGAGCCGTTCAGTTCAAGCTCTTTCATCGCGGCATGAAGCAATTCTGCAACAGAAATGCTGATATCGGCGCAAATGGCATGTATGTTTCCGCCAGCAAACGCTAGTTGGTGACGACGATCCGCGTGTTGCTCGCACCGACTTCCCTGACCAGCGAATAGAACCTCGCGGCATTCGCCGTCTGCAGCCGGACGCAGCCATGTGATGCCGGACGGCCCAGTTGCCTGACCGCACCCGTGCCATGGATGGCATAGCCGCCATTGTAGAACACCGAATAGGGCATCGGCGAATTGTCGTATTTCTGCGAATACCACATCCGATGCAGGCGCTTCGGCCGCCAGCTGCCGCGTGGCGTGACATATCCCCTGCGTGCCGTCGAAACTGGCCATTGGTGGATCACCCGCCCGTCGAAGCTGACGGTCATGGTCTGCGTCGCGATACTGACCCGCGCGACAAGAACATCGGCAAGTGCCTGAGTTGGAACGCCAGCAAAGCCCAATGCGGCGACCATGAAGAAGAGAGCCCTGTACATTCTTCGCACACTCCCCAAACCGGCAGTATTTTCCCTGCCCACCGACGATGGGAGCACGAAAAGCTGTACGGTTGGTAAAACTGAACGCGGAAGATGAATGCAACCAGATCAGCAACCTGAGGTTGATGGCGTGAATTTTCGCCGACTTTCAGGTGGCCCAAGTCAGTGCCCCTCGCCGCCCCGTCTGGCCCAGTTGACTCGACCCGGTATGGGCATAGGCTGCCCGTCGCAGCTGGAGCCACGTTCCAAGATGCTCCAGCCGGATAACGTGCGGCCCACGGCGGACCGTCGCCCGGAGGATCTCAAAAATGCAACCATCCCAATATTTTAGCGGCATGAGCAGGCGAAACCTGCTGTCGTTGATCGGCCTCACGGCAGGCACTGCCGCGATGTACCAGGCGATGACCAGCCTCGGTCTCGCGGTTGAGTCAGGCTACAAGGGACCGGTGAAACTGGAGGGCGATCCGAAGGGCGCCAGCGTGCTTATCCTGGGTGCCGGCCTCGCCGGCATGACGGCCGCACTCGAGCTCCGCCAGGCCGGCTACAAGGTCAAGATTCTAGAATACAACAACAGATCGGGCGGGCGTAACTGGACGTTGCGCGGCGGCGACACCTACACCGAGCTCGGCGGCGCGACGCAGAAATGCGATTTCGACGAAGGCCTCTACATCAATCCCGGCCCGTGGCGAATCCCCTATCACCACAACGGTCTGCTCGCTTATTGCCGGCGCCTCGGCGTCACGCTGGAGCCGTTCCAGCAGCTCAACCACAACGCCTTCCTGCATTCGTCCAAGGCCTTCGGCGGCAAGCCGCAGCGCGTGCGCGACATCAAGATCGACTTCCAGGGCCATGTCTCCGAACTGCTCGCCAAGGTTGCCCACACCGGCAAGCTCGAAGGCGGCGTCACCAAGGAAGACCAGGAGATGCTGGTCGAGGCGCTGCGCTCCTGGGGCGCGCTCGACAAGGACTATGCCTACACCAAGAGCATAGCGACCTCCGAATTCCGCGGCTTCGCCAAGGATCCCGGCGGCGGCCTCGGGGCTGCCCCCGTGCCGAGCGATCCGATTGCCCTGACCGACATATTGAGCTCGGGCCTGTGGGGCAGCCTCGCCAACTTCGCCCTCTACGAGTTCCAGACGACGATGTTCCAGCCGGTCGGCGGCATCGACATGATCGGCAAGGCCTTCACCAAGGAGGTCGGCGACCTGATCACCTACAATGCCAAGGTCTCGAAGATCCATCAGGACGACAAGGGCGTCACCGTCACCTATGAGGACGTCCAGAAACCGGGCACGATGGCCGAGGAGAAGGCCGATTGGTGCATCTGCACCATTCCGCTGACCATTCTCAGCCAGATCGAGATCAATGTCGGCGCCCCGATGCAGGCGGCGATCGAAGCCGTGCCTTATGCCTCGTCGGTCAAGGTCGGCCTGCAGTTCAAGCGGCGTTTCTGGGAACAGGACGAGCTGATCTTCGGCGGCGTCAGCTACACCGACCTGCCGATCACCCAGATTTCGTATCCGAGCACCAGCTTCAACACCAACGGCAAGGGCGTGCTGCTCGGCGCCTACACCTGGAACGGGCCGCACTCCTACGAGTTCACCTCGATGGCGCCGGAGGAACGCGTCAAGCGCGCCGTCGAATATGGCACGATGATTCACCCGCAATACAAGGATGAGTTCGAGAACGGCATCTCGATGGCCTGGCACCGCTCGCCCTTCACGCTCGGCTGTGCCGGCGACTGGACCGAGGAGGCTCGCAAGGAACACTACGACAACCTTTGCCAGATCGATGGACGCATCGTGCTCGCCGGCGAACACGCCTCCTACATCCCGGCGTGGATGGAGGGTGCGATCCTGTCGTCGCTCGATGCGATCACCAGGCTGCACCAGCGCGTCGTGGCCGGATGACGGCAGCACCGCTCATCCTTCATCCTCATTTTTCGCAAGGCATGTCGACATGACCCAGCAATCGAAACGCTCAACCGGCCAAATCGCCGCCGCCGTCATCTTCGCCACATTTCAGGCAAGTGCTGCCCTGGCCGACTCGGCCGGCGCAACCTTCAGCGACGGTGACAATTTCTCCGAAAAAACCGGCCAGGAACTCTACGCCAATGTCTGCCAGGCCTGCCACATGGACCAGGGCCAGGGTGCCGTCGGCGCGGGCAAATATCCGGCGCTCGCCAAGAACGAGAACCTGGAATCGGGCGGCTACCCCGTCTACGTCATCCTGCATGGCCAGAAGGGCATGCCGCCCGTCGGCAGCATGATGAGCGACGACCAGGTGGCCGCCGTGGTCAACTATGTCAGGACCAATTTCGGCAACGACTACAAGGATCCGGTGACGGCGGAAGACGTCGCCGGGGCACGCTGACGGATCGACGCCCGATCGGCCACAAGACTGCCTGGATCCACCAGGTTTGGAGCGCCAGCTCCAGCGACCGAAGCAGCCGGTGATCCTGCTGGCTGCTTCATTTCATGCGGCAAAAGGAGAAAGACATGACAACACTGCGGATCTGCGCCGCCACGCTCGTGGCCGGGCTGTTCTTCTCGGGCAACGCGATGGCTGAGGACGTCGTGCGCCACAAGAACCCGAGTTCGGACTTTCCGATCGCCCAGGCCGTCGAAGTCCCCGCCGGCAAGACGACGGTCTATGTCAGCGGCGCGGTGCCCTCGGTCGTCGACGAGAAGGCCGAGAAGGGCAGCCTTGCCGCCTATGGCGACACCAGGACACAGACCGAATCGGTGCTGAAATCGATCGAAAAGACCCTCGAAGGCCTCGGCCTCAAGATGGGCGACGTGGTCAAGATGCAGGTCTTCCTCGTCGGCGATCCGGCACAGGGCGGCAAGATGGATTTCGCCGGCTTCATGGACGGCTACACCAAGTTCTTCGGCACCAAGGAACAACCGAATCTGCCGGCCCGCTCGGTCATGCAGGTCGCCGGCCTCGTCGCGCCCGGCTGGCTGGTCGAGATCGAGGTCACCGCCGTCCGCCCGTGAGTGGAATGGTTCGCGCGGGTTGCCCCGAAACAGGCAGCCTGCGCGCTCGACAGCGGCTGACGGATGCGTAAGACTGGCAACGATCCGGGCAAGGTGAAGCCAGACAAAGTGAACAATGTCGACCGCATGTATGACAAGCTTTTCAAGATCATAGACGACCGTCGTGAAGAACTGGCGGAACTGACTGCCGAGCTGATCCGTTTTCCCACCATCAATCCGCCCGGCGACGCCTATCGCCCTTGCGCTGAATATCTCGGCAATCGCCTGGCCAGGCGCGGCTTCGGCGTCGAATACATCAGGGCCGAAGGCACGCCAGGCGACACCGACCGCTATCCGCGCATCAATGTCGTTGCCCGTTTCGACGGCCGGGTTGCCGGACCCACCGTCCATTTCAATTCCCATATCGACGTCGTCGAGGCGGGCGAAGGCTGGTCGGTCGATCCATTTGCCGGCACGATCCGCGACGGTCGCGTCTATGGCCGCGGCGCCTGCGACATGAAGGGCGGGCTGGCGGCCTCGATTATCGCCGCCGAAGCCTTCATGGACGCCAACCCGGATTTTCCCGGCGCCATCGAGATATCAGGCACTGTCGACGAGGAGTCGGGCGGTTTCGGCGGCGTCGCCTATCTCGCCGGCAAGGGATATTTCTCCAGGCCCAGGGTCGACCACGTCATCATTCCCGAGCCGCTCAACAAGGACCGTATCTGCCTCGGTCATCGCGGCGTCTGGTGGGCGGAAATCGAGACCAAGGGCGAGATCGCACATGGCTCCATGCCGTTCCTCGGCGACTGCGCCGTCCGCCACATGGGGGCCGTGCTCGAAGCCTTCGAGCGGGAGTTGTTTCCCGCGCTCGACCGCAAGGCGACGCGCATGCCGGTGGTGCCGGAAGGCGCCAGGCGCTCGACGATGAACATCAACTCGATCCACGGCGGCCAGACCGACGATTTTCGCCCCGGCCTGCCCTCGCCCAACGTGCCCGATTCCTGTCGCCTGACCATCGACCGCCGCTTCCTGCTGGAAGAAGACATCGTCGACGTCAAAGGCGAAGTCACCAGCATCCTCGACCGCCTCAAGCGCGAGCGGAAGAAGTTCGACTACGAGATCCGCGACATCATGGAGGTCCAGCCGCTGATGACCGAGCGCGATGCGCCGGTGGCGTCGGCCATCGCCATGGGCATACGCGAGATCTTCGACAAGGAGCCGGAATATGTCATCTCGCCCGGCACCTATGACCAGAAGCACGTCGCTCGCATCGGCCATTTGTACGATTGCATCGCCTATGGCCCGGGTATCCTCGACCTCGCCCATCGGCCGGACGAATGGGTCGGCATCGACGACATGGTCCAGTCGGCGAAGGTGATGGCAATAGGCCTCGATATCTTGCTGCGCGGCCAGTTCAACGGCTGAGCGGGCAAGCAACGGCTGTTGGGCGGTGAGAAATCATTTCCGCAGCACTGCTGCAATTGCAACAAACGCGATTTACTCGGCCGGGAAATCACGCTTCTATCCGGCCCGTCGAAGTCGAAGCGGGGAGATCTGAGCATGAAGCAATGGAAAACCATACTGGCGGCCGCAGCGCTGGCGCTGGCCTCCGGCACCGCCGCGATGGCCGCCCGCACCGACCTCGTGCTCGGCATGCCTTTGGAGCCGCCGCATCTCGACCCGACCGCAGGTGCAGCCGCCGCCATCGACGAAGTCTTCTACGCCAACGTCTTCGAAGGCCTGACGCGAATCGGTTCGCGCGGCGAGGTGCTGCCCGATCTGGCCGAGAGCTGGACGATTTCCGACGACGGCAAGACCTACACCTTCAAGCTGCGCTCCGGCGTGAAATTTCATGACGGCAGCGACTTCGACGCCTCCGACGTCAAGTTCTCGCTCGACCGCGCCCGTGGCGAAAGCTCAGTCAACGCCCAGAAAGGCCTGTTTGCGCCGATCGACACCATTGAGGTCGTCGATCCCTCCACTGTCAAGGTGACGCTCAAGAACCCCCTCGGCTCGTTCCTCTACAATCTCGGCTGGGGCGACGCGGTGATCGTTGCGCCGGAGAGCGCCGAGACCAACAAGGAAAAGCCTGTCGGCACCGGTCCGTTCAAGTTCCAGAACTGGGCCAAGGGCTCGTCGATCACGCTGGTCAAGGCCGATGGCTACTGGGGCGATCCGGTAGCGCTCGACAAGGCCGAGTTCCGCATCATCCCCGACGCCGCCGCCGCCATCCCTGCCCTGCTTTCGGGCGACGTGCAGGCGCTGCCCAACTTCGCGCTCGGCGACGCGCTCGCCCAGGTCAAGGCCGACCCACGCTTCAAGGTGGTCATCGGCACCACCGAGGGCGAAACGGTGCTGTCGACCAACAACAAGAAGCCGCCCTTCGACAATCTCAAGGTGCGCCAGGCAATCGCGCATGCCATCGACCGCAAGGCGCTGATCGACGGCGCGACCGGCGGTCTGGGAACGCCGATCGGCTCGCATTTCGCCCCGCACAACCCGGCCTATGTCGACCTGACCGGCACCTATCCGCACGACATCGCCAAGGCCAAGGAACTGCTCAAGGAAGCGGGCCTCGCCGATGGCTTCAAGGCGACGCTCAAGCTGCCGCCGGTCGGTTACGCCCGCCAGGGCGGCGAGATCATCGCCTCGCAATTGCGCGAGATAGGCATTGACCTGCAGATCATCCCGGTCGAATGGGCCGACTGGCTCAAGCAGGTGTTCACCGACAAGGATTACGACCTGTCGATCGTCTCGCACACCGAGCCCAACGACATCGATATCTATGCCCGCAAGGACTACTACTTCAATTACGACAACCCGGCCTTCAACAAGGTCATCGACGAGCTCAACCTGACCTCCGACGAGGCCAAGCGCACCGAGCTCTACAAGCAGGCGCAGAAGATTCTTGCCGACGATGCCGTCAACGGCTTCCTGTTCGAACTGCCCAAGGTCGGCATCTGGGACGCCAAGGTCGAAGGCCTGTGGGAAAACTCGCCCATCCAGGCCAACGACCTCACCAAGGTGAAGTGGGTCGACTGATGACAAGGTGGCGCGCCTTCGGGTGCGCCACCACCCGCTTGGCGGAAGCACGGCATGTTGCCTGCCCATGTGAAGCCGCTCACGACGAGGTTCAGCGCCGCTATTTCCGGGAGCATCGCAAGAGTTCTGTGAACTGCGCCTGTCCGCAACCCTGGCGAGCTTTCGAAGCGGCATTTTCTCGGGCAGTTTGCGCCTGATGACGATCTATCTGCTCAAACGCCTGTTGATCGGAATTGCGACCCTCGTCGTCGCCTCGCTCGTCGTGTTCCTGATGCTCGAGGTCGTCCCCGGAGATCCGGCCCGGCTGATGTTGGGCATGAACGCCAGTGACGCGCAGGTCAACCTGCTGCGCGAGCAGATGGGGCTGAACCAGCCGCTGATCCTGCGCTATGTCGACTGGATCCGCGGCCTGCTGCGGCTGGATTTCGGCAAATCCTACACCTATTCGGTACCGGTGATCGACCTGATCAGGGAGCGGCTTGTCGTCTCCTTCCCGCTTGCGGTGATCTCCCTGACGCTCTCGACGCTCATTGCCATTCCCGTCGGCCTGTTCGCCGCCGCGCGCCGTGGCAAGGCCGGCGACACCGCTGCCATGGCCATGGCACAGGTCGGCGTCGCCATGCCCAATTTCTGGTTCGCGCTGCTGCTTGTCTATGTTTTCGCCGTATGGTTGCGGCTGGTGCCCGCCGGCGGCTTTCCCGGCTGGGGCAACGGAATCTGGCCGGCGCTCAAGGCGCTGGTCTTGCCGGCGCTCGCCCTCGCCTTGCCGCAGGCAGCAATTCTGGCCCGCGTCACCCGCGCCGCCTTGATCGAGGTGCTCAACGAGGACTACATCCGCACCGCACGCGCCAAGGGCATGCCGATGCGCGCGGTGCTGTGGCGGCACGCGCTGCGCAACGCCATGATCCCGGTGCTGACCATTATGGGCCTGCAATTCGCCTTCCTGCTCGCCGGCACCATCATCATCGAAAACGTCTTCTATCTGCCGGGCCTGGGACGCCTTGTCTTCCAGGCGATCACCCAGCGCGACCTGATCGTCGTCGAAAGCGTGGTGATGCTGCTGGTCGCCGCCGTGGTGCTGGTCAACCTGATCGTCGATCTGTCCTATGCGCTGGTCGACCCGCGCCTGAGGGCACGGCAATGAACGAAAAGACACCTCAAAGCGAAGGTTTCGGCGAATTCGTCGGCCGCGCGTTCGGCAACCGCTCTTTCGTCATCGGCCTCGTCATCGCCCTGGTCGTCGCTGCCATGGCGGCCATCTCGTTCTTCTGGACCCCCTTCGACGTCACCAGGCTCGTCGTCGCCGACCGCATGCAGCCGCCCTCCGCAGAGCACTGGTTCGGCACCGACCATTTCGGCCGCGACGTGCTGTCGATGATCATGATCGGGGCGCGCAACTCGATCGCCGTGGCGCTTGTCGCGGTCGTCATCGGCATGGGCATCGGCGTGCCGCTCGGCTGCTGGGCGGCAGCGCGTGGTGGCTGGGTCGACGAGGCTCTGATGCGCTTCAACGATCTCGTCTTCGCCTTTCCCGCATTGCTGTCGGCGATCATGATCACCGCTGTCTTCGGACCGAGCGCGATCAACGCCATCATCGCCATCGGCATCTTCAACATCCCGGTCTTCGCCCGCGTCGCGCGTGCCGGCGCGTTGTCGATCTGGCCGCGCGAATACATCCTTGCCGCCCGTGCCGCCGGCAAGAACAAGAGCCGCATCACCGTCGAGCATATCCTGCCCAACATCGCCAACCTGCTCCTGGTGCAAGGCACCATCCAGTTCGCGCTTGGCATCCTGGCCGAGGCCGCCCTGTCTTATGTCGGGCTCGGCACGCAGCCGCCGATGCCGAGCTGGGGACGCATGCTGTTCGACGCGCAGACGCTGATGATGGTGTCGCCATGGCTGGCGTTGTTCCCCGGCTGCGCGATCCTGATCACCGTGCTTGGGCTCAACCTGCTCGGCGACGGCATCTCAGATATCTTCGATCCGCGGTCGAGGCGTCGCCCATGAGCCTGCTCGAGATCGAAAAGCTGTCGCTCAGGATCGGCCGGACGCAGGTGCTGAAGGAGATCGACCTCGCCATCGAACCCGGCGAGGTGATGGGGCTCGTCGGAGAATCCGGGTCGGGAAAATCCATGACGGCACTTGCCGTCATGCGCCTCACGCCTGCAGCATCGCAGATGAAGGGGCGTGTCACCTTTGACGGCATCGACATTCTCTCTGCCACCGAGGCCCAGATGTGCGCGCTGCGCGGCGACGACATCGGCATGGTGTTCCAGGAGCCGATGACAGCGCTCAATCCGGTCAAGACGATCGGCGAGCAGGTCGCCGAAGGCATCAGGTGGCACACAAGGGCGAGCCGCGCCGAGGCCGAGGCGCAAGCGCGGAAAATCCTCGACCGGGTCGGCCTGCCGGAGCAGAAATTCCCGCTGTCGCGCTATCCGCACGAATTGTCCGGCGGCCAGCGGCAGCGCGTCGCCATCGCCATTGCCTGCGCGTTGAAGCCCAAACTGCTGATCGCCGACGAGCCGACGACCGCACTCGACGTCGTGCTGCAGGCGCAGATCCTCGATCTGCTCAAGGAACTGGTCCGCGAAAACCGGATGAGCCTGCTGTTCATCTCGCACGACCTCGCCGTCGTCACCGAAATGGCCGACCGGATCACCATCCTGCGCCAGGGCATGGTGACGGAGTGTGGCGACACCGCACGAACGCTGTCGGAGGCAACCCATCCCTACACCCGCCAGCTGGCTCTGGCCTCGATGCACGTGCCGGCCCGCGTCAGGCCTCATATCGACGAAACCGCACCCGACACCCTGCTCGACGTCGCCAATCTGACCAGGGACTATCCCGGCCGGCGACGGTTGCTGTTTTCGAAGCCGGAACCCGTCCGCGCCGTCGACAACGTCTCGCTCAAGATGAAGCCGGGTGCTTCGGTAGCGCTTGTCGGCCGCTCCGGTTGCGGCAAGTCGACCCTTGCGCGGATGATCCTTGCGCTCGACACCCCCACCGATGGAACCATCAAGTTTCGCGGCATGGACATTACCCGCGCCGACGAGACCGCCATGCGCCGCGCCCGCCGCAACATGCAGGTGGTGTTCCAGGACCCTTACGGCTCGTTCGACCCGCGTCACACCGTTGAGCGGCTTGTTGGCGAACCGCTGCATCTTCTCGAGCGCAAGCCAGACCGCAAGGAACGTCGCGACATGGTCGGTCGCGCCCTGCATGAAGTCGGCCTCAGCCGTTCCGACATGGAGAAATACCCGCACGAGTTTTCAGGCGGCCAGCGCCAGCGCCTGTCGATCGCCCGCGCCATCATCACCCGGCCCAAGCTGGTGGTGGCGGACGAGCCTGTGTCGGCGCTGGATGTCTCGATCCGCGCGCAAATCCTCGACCTGTTCGCCGAGCTCAACCAGAAGCTGGGCGTGGCCTATCTCTTCATCACACACGACCTGACCGTCGCCCGCGCCATAACAGACGACGTTCTGATCATGCATGAAGGGCGGATCGTCGAGCGCGGCAAGACATCTGAAGTGCTGGACCATCCGCAGACGGAGGCCGCGCAGGCACTTGTCTCGGCAGCACCCGACCTGCACCGGGCAATCGCCCGGAGGCTGCAGGAACAGGGGTGAGCAGCCGGTTCGCTTAGCGAATTCATCGTGCCAGTGCACGATGAAAGGCTAGCGAACGCCGGGACGATGCGAAGCAGCGGGGACCCGGCGATCAAGCCTGGAAAAAAGCCTAAGTCGCCGGCTTCACCACATCGACGGGGCTGATGCCCAGCAAATCGAGCGTGCGGCGCAGGAGCTTGACCTCGTTTTCCGCCAGATGGGCGTCGGCCTTGGCGATCTCGGCCATGTGGCGGGCCAGTTGCTGGCGTCGTTCGACGTCGAGATCACGGAACATGGCGATGGCCTGCGAACCGTTGGTCTCGTAGCCGAACTCGTTGAGATATTCGATGACGCCATCGATGCTGCTCTCGGCGATGCCGAAGGCTTCGGTGCAGATCCGGCGAAAGGCGATCATCTCGGCTTCACTGGCGACACCGTCGGCGAGGATCATCCGGAACAGCAGCAGCAGCTCGGCCGAAAGCACGGGGTCGTCGGCGACCTTGCGGACGCCGGGGTCGCCCTCGAACATGTTCAGAATTTGGGTCAGCAATCCTGTTACCATGCGAATCCCTTCCGTCGAGGCAACTGCAATTCCGATATAGAGCAATGCACGGCGAAAAACACTTGGCCCAATGGCTGGGCCAGCATTGCCGCCGACGCGCTATTGCGCAAGCGGGTGCGCTGTGGTCGAAAGCCTCATACTCCTGGACAGATCTCCGCACCGATGTTCGACATAGCCACAGAAACCTTGCTGATCCTGATCGTGGCTGCCTTCATCGCCGGCTTCATCGATTCCATAGCAGGCGGCGGCGGCCTGATCGCCATTCCGGCACTGCTGCTCGCCGGCCTACCGCCGCTCGAGGCGCTCGGCACCAACAAGCTGCAATCGCTGTTCGGCTCGGGCTCCGCCACCATCAGCTACGCCGCCAAAGGCCATGTCGACCTGCGCAAGCAATTGCCGTTCGCAGCCATTTCATTCGTCGGCGCGATGCTCGGAGCCATGCTGGCGACGGTCCTGCCCGGCGACATCCTGCGCATCTTTCTGCCGTTCCTGCTGATCACGATTGCGCTGTACTTCGCGTTCAAGCCCAACATGGATGACGTCGATCGCGTCGAACGCCTGCCGCCCCTGCTGTTCGGACTGACAGTGGTGCCGCTGATCGGCTTTTATGACGGCGTGTTCGGCCCCGGCGCCGGCTCGTTCTTCATGCTCGCCTTCGTCACCCTGGCCGGCTACGGCGTGCTCAAGGCCACCGCCCATACCAAGCTGCTCAACTTCGCCTCCAATGTCGGCAGCTTCATTGCCTTCGCGCTTGTCGGCGTGGTTGCCTGGAAGATCGGGCTGCTGATGGGCATTGCCCAGTTCCTCGGCGCCCGGCTTGGCGCCCACATGGCAATGCGCAACGGCGCAAAGCTGATCAAGCCGCTGCTGGTCTGCACCTGCGTCGCACTGGCCATCCGCCTGCTCATCGACCCCACCAACCCGCTGCGCGTGATGATCGGCCTGTGACGGCGTTTTGACCGTCTGACCCCCGGCTGATATCGTCCGCTTGCCCCAGCGGAGCCATGACATGGCAAGCGGCCAACGCGACGAGACACCTGATGAGCCTGCCCCGGCGCAGTTCGAGTTCGTGCGGCGCACGCCTTCGCCACAGCTTGTCGGCATCGTCACCGAACTGATCGGTTTTCGCGAACTTGTCCCTGTCTACGTCAGGCAGACCGAGGTCGCTTCGCTGCATGTTCCGCTGATCATCAGTTTCGGCGAAGCCTTCGCCATCGGCCTGAGCCGGGCACCCCGAGACAATGATCGCTTCGCAAGCTTTGCCGCTGGCATCCACGCCGGACCGGTGATCATCGATTCCTTTGGCCGGGCCTGCTGCATCCAGGTCAATTTCACGCCGCTTGGCGCCAGGCGCTTCTTCAGCCTGCCGATGAGCGAGCTTGCCGACCGCATGGTGCCTTTCGACGAGGTGCTCGGCAGCGCCGGCCACCGGCTTCGACAACGGCTTGGCGATGAAACCGACTGGCATCGGCGCCTCGACATGACCGAGGCTTTCATCATCGAACGGCTGAGGACGATGCCGGCCATCTCTGATGAAATCAGCTGGGCTCTGGCAAGGATCGTCGCCAGCGGCGGCCGGGCCCGTGTTGCATCCATCGCCGACGAGATCGGCTGGGGCCGCAAGCACCTGGCCGCCCGCTTCGCCGACCAGGTCGGCGTCGGGCCGAAATCCATCGCGCGCATCGTCAGGTTCAATCGCGCCGCAAAGCTGTCGAAACGGGCGGATCGCACAAGCTGGGCCGATCTTGCGGCAGAGTGCGGATATGCCGATCAGGCGCACATGGTGCGCGAGTTCCGCGCGCTTGCCGGCGCCACACCGACCGGGCTCGGCTGAGCCGGTAACATTTGTTCAATACCGCCATCAGGCACGCGGCCACACTGGGTGATCGTTCAACGCCACAGGAGGCGCCTGATGCCCACCCCGGAAGCTCCCCGCATATTCCCGACGCTGCGCTACGCCAATGCCGCCGCCATGATTGACTGGCTCGCGACAGCCTTCGGCTTTCTCGTCCATGCCAAATACATGGACGGCGCCGACGTCGGTCACGCCGAACTCGCTCTCGGATCGTCGATGATCATGATCGGGTCGTCTCGCGCCGATGCCTTCGGCGCCATCGTTGGCGAACCCGGCCAAAACGGCGGCAAGGCCATCTATCTGGCGGTCGAAGATGTCGACGCCGTCCATGCCAGGGCGGGGGCGGCAGGCGCCGACATCGTCCAGCAACTCACCGATCGCGCTTACGGCAGCCGCGAGTTCATCTGCCGCGACCCCGAGGGCAATGTCTGGAGTGTCGGCACCTACTGGCCGAAAGCAGGCGAACCGGCCGCCTGATAAACTTCAGCGCGCGGCAGCAAAAATCGCGTCGCAGTCGAGGTGGCGTTCGAGCTGTTCGGCAATCTCGTCGAGGGCGCGCTCGACTTCGGCGCGGTAGTCGATGCCGCCGCCCCTGATGCCAAGACTTTCGAGGAACCGCCCGCGGAAACCGTCGGCGCCGAACAGGCCGTGCATATAGGTGCCGAACACCTTGCCGTCGGCCGAGGTCGCACCATCATCGACGCCGTTGATGACGGCTGTCGGCCTGACGCAATCGGCGCCCGTGGTCTTGCCCAGATGGATTTCGTAGCCGGACAGTGGCTCGCCATAGCGCACCGAGCGCGCCTCGACATTGCGCACGGTCTTTTCCGGCGCCATCACCGTCTCGACGTCGAGCAGGCCGAGACCTTCGGCGCGCGTCACGCTGCCTTCGATGCCCAGCGGGTCGTGCACGATACGGCCGAGCATCTGGTAACCGCCGCAGATGCCGACGACATGACCGCCGCGCCGGCGATGTGCCTCGAGGTCGCGGTCCCAGCCATTGTCGCGGAACAGCAGCAGGTCGCCGATCGTCGATTTCGACCCCGGAATGACGACCAGCCCAGCATCCTCGGGCAGCCGCTGCCCCGGCGGCACGAACACCACTTCGACCTGCGGTTCGGCACGCAGCGGGTCGAGATCATCGAAATTGGCTATGCGGCCGAGCATCGGCACGGCAACCTTGAGCGCCCGCTCTTCCCCGCCCGCCAGCCTTTCGAGGATCACCGAATCCTCCGATGGCAGCAGCGCCGCCGCCTTGAGCCACGGCACGACGCCGAAGCAGGGCCAGCCGGTGAAATGCCCGATCGCCTTGATGCCGTCGTCGAACAGGCTGGCATCGCCGCGGAACTTGTTGATCAGATAGCCGACGATCATGCGCCGGTCGTCTTCAGGCAGGATCAGATGCGTGCCGGCAACCGAGGCGATAACCCCACCGCGATCGATATCGCCGACGAGGATGACGGGCACGCCGGCGCGAGTGGCGAAGCCCATATTGGCGATATCGCGCGGGCGCAGGTTGATCTCGGCCGGCGAACCGGCGCCCTCGACGACGATCAGCTCGGCGCCCTCGCCCAGTTTCTGCCAGGAATCGAGTACCGCGCCCATCAGCTTGGGCTTCAGTTCCTGATAATCGCGCGCCTTGGCGTAACCGAAGACCTTGCCCTGCACCACGACCTGGCTGCCGATGTCGCTCTGCGGCTTGAGCAGCACCGGGTTCATGTGGATCGACGGCTTGACCCCGCAGGCTATCGCCTGAAGCCACTGCGCGCGGCCGATCTCGCCGCCGCCTGCCGCGCCGGGAATGTCGGCGACCGCGGCATTGTTCGACATGTTCTGCGGCTTGAATGGCCGGACCTGCATGCCGCGATTGCGCGCCGCCCGACACAGGCCGGCCACCAGCACCGTTTTGCCGACATCCGAGCCGGTGCCCTGGAGCATGATCGCCTTGGCCATGGTTCAGGCCCTTCCGCCAGCGGCTGTTCCTGAAACCGTCGACCTGGCCGCCAGCGGCCCGCCGCGCCAGAGATAGAGCGCGAGCAGCGGCTCGCCGCCGGTGCGCATGGCGTGGTTCACATTGGCGGCGTGGTGGATCACTTCGCCTGCATCGCGCGGGCCGAACGGCGCATCGCCCATTCGCCACGCCGTGCCGCCGGTCAGCGGGATGTAGATCTCTTCGGCAAGGTGGTGGTGGTCGGGATATTCGACATCAGGGCCAAGCACGAGGAAGCCGCCCGCCACCGTGTCGTTGGCATAGTGGCCGCGCGTGCCGAACATCTCCGCCCAGCCGTAATTGTCGAGGAAGCGCTGCCCGAAATCCGCTGCCGTGTAGGTCTGCCCCCAGTGCAGTTCGCCGCGATGCCGCGCCACAAGCTCAGCCAAGGGACGGCAGCCGGCCGGCGCCAATTCGACGGCGCGGTCGAGAAGGCGTGCGCACGCGACAGCATGCGGCTTCAACGGACGCACAGGCATGTCCCAGTCGATGTCGCCGAGGAATTCGCCCACTGGCGCCACCGAATCGGTTGCCTCGAGAAAACCTCTGAAGGCCTGCAGCAGCCCATCAAAATTTGTCGCCACGTTCGTTCTCGCCCATGCATTTGCGCACAGCCGCTCTGTTGAAGGTCGGGTTGCGCGGCCGCATCATTGGTCTAGATTGAGCCCCGCGCATAGCCAAAAAAACGACAGGGAGGCCGACATGGACGCCGCAATCGATGCGACCACCGGTCAGTTTGAGCTCAATGAAGATCAGCTGGCCATCCGCGAAATGGCGGGCAGTTTCGCCGCCGAAAAGGTGGCGCCCTTTGCCCTTGAATGGGACAAGGCCAGGCACTTCCCCGAGGACGTCATCCGCGAAACCGGCCAGCTCGGCTTCGGCGGCCTCTACGTCAAGGAAGATGTCGGCGGCTCCGCCCTCACCCGTCTCGACGCCGTGCTGGTTTTCGAACAGCTGGCACATGCCTGCCCGGGCTTCTCGTCCTTCATCTCGATCCACAACATGGCCGCGTCGATGATCGACCGCTTCGGCAACGAGGAGCAGCGCCAGCGCCTCCTGCCCAGGCTGACATCGATGGAATGGCTCGCCAGCTATTGCCTGACCGAGCCGGGTTCCGGTTCGGACGCCGCAGCACTCAAGACCAAAGCGGTACGCAGCGGCGGCAACGGCAGCGACTTCGTCGTCAACGGCACCAAGCAGTTCATCTCGGGCGCCGGCGACAGCGACGTCTATGTCGCCATGGTCCGCACCGGTGCCGACGGCCCCAAGGGCATTTCGACGCTGGTCATCCCCAAGGATGCGCCCGGCCTGTCCTTCGGCGCCAACGAGCACAAGATGGGCTGGCATATGCAGTCGACCCGCCAGGTCATCTTCGACGATTGCAAGGTGCCAGCCGAAAACCTGCTTTCCACCGAAGGTGCCGGCTTCGGCATCGCCATGGCTGGCCTCGACGGCGGCAGGCTCAACATTGCCGCCTGCTCGGTCGGCGGCGCCCAGTCGGCGCTGGACAAGGCGCTGGCCTATACCGCCGAGCGCAAGGCATTCGGCCAGACCATCGACCGCTTCCAGGCGCTGCAGTTCCGCCTCGCCGACATGGAAACCGAGCTCCAGGCCGCCCGCCTGTTCCTCTATGCCGCCGCATCAAGGCTCGACCGCAAGGCGCACGACGCCTCGAAATGGTCGGCCATGGCCAAGCGTTTCGTCACCGACACCGGCTTCGACATTGCCAACGACGCGCTGCAGCTGCTTGGCGGCTACGGCTATCTGCACGACTACGGCATCGAGAAGCTGGTGCGTGACCTCAGGGTCCACCAGATCCTCGAAGGCACCAACGAGATCATGCGTGTCATCATCGCCAGGCATCTGATCGGCAAGTAGCAGGTCGAGGACAGTAGGGGGACACTCCCATTGCCCCACTGCCTTGTCCCCCTGTTCCCTTACTCCCTACCGCCCTACTCCCTTCCCACTGGAGGAACCAACCAATGACCACCATCGCCTTCATCGGACTGGGCAACATGGGCAACCCCATGGCCGCCAATCTCGTCAAGGCCGGCCACGCGGTGCTCGGCTTCGACCTGATGCCCGATCATCTCGAGACGGCGCGCAACAACGGCGTCACCGTCATGGCCAATGCCGCCGCCGCCGCCAAGGATGCCGATGTGGTCATCACCATGCTGCCCGCCGGCAAGCATGTGCTTACGGTCTATGAGGACATCGCGCCGAAGCTGAAGAAGGGCGCGCTGCTCATCGATTCCTCGACCATCGACGTCGATTCAGCCCGCAAGGCACATGCGATTGCTGCCAGCAATGGCCTGCTGTCGGTCGACGCGCCGGTCTCGGGCGGCACCGGCGGTGCTGCGGCCGGCACGTTGACCTTCATGGCCGGCGGCGCGCAGACGGCGTTCGACGTGGCCGAGCCGGTGCTCAAGCCGATGGCCGGACGCATCGTCCATTGCGGCGACGCCGGCGCCGGCCAGGCAGCCAAGATCTGCAACAACATGATCCTCGGCATTTCGATGATCGGCGTTGCCGAGGCCTTCGTGCTCGCTGAAAAGCTCGGCCTGTCGCATCAGGCGCTGTTTGACGTCGCCTCGACCTCCTCGGGCCAGTGCTGGTCGCTGACGTCCTATTGCCCGGTCCCCGGCCCGGTGCCCAATTCGCCGGCCAACCGCGACTACCAGCCCGGCTTTGCCGCAGCCCTGATGCTGAAGGACCTGAAGCTGTCGCAGGAAGCGGCGCAGCAGGCCGGTGCCGTCACTCCGCTCGGCGCCGAGGCAACCCAGCTCTATGCCCTGTTCACGGCTCTCGGCAATGGCGGCACGGACTTCTCCGGCATCATCAGGTTCCTGCGTGGCGATGCGGCCTGATTAATCCAAAAAAGTTCAAAATTTAGGTTTGCTTAAGCTCTCGATAACCACGCGGTAACGATGTCCAGCTAAAACGGTTTGCAAGGGCGGGCTTCGCAGCCGCCTCTGGCTCCGGATCAGGTCTCGCGTACCGGAGCTGTAAACCTTCGCTGGTCAAGCGTCGCGAAGGGCCATGCGTAATATTGGCAAAGCCGCGTTCCCGTCCGGGACGCGGTTTTTGCGTTGTGCCCACCCCTCATGTCCCGGATTTCGTCGCCAGCCGGCGAAAATTGGCGCGCACGCGCTTGCTGGCCGGCTTCAACGCGGCTGCAACCGACTTTTGCGCGGCAACGCCGTTCAGCACCGATGGCGTGCGGCCCGACAGCACTTCCGGCCAGAACTGCAGCGCCGACTGGAAGCAGGATATCTGCGCCGCCACCATGCCTTCGGCCATGGCGGTCGTCTTTTCGGTTACAGCCGCCAGGCTTTCGCCATGCAGCGGCCCACCCTTACGCGCTTCGGTCGCCATCATCGGCAACCGCATCGCCATGACCATCGGCGCCAGCATCAGATTGCCGGCAATGGCGCCGGATTGGCGCGAGGCCCTTGCCAATCGTCTATTCTTCATCTCGCGCACTCCGGTTTGCCCGGCCGATTATGCGCGCGAGCTTATTGTGCAGTGCACAATATAAGCCGCGGCACTGTCATGAACAAGCCGATCGCCTCAGTCCCTTGGTTCGAACTGCACGTCGACCGGCGGCCGCAAGCCGTTGGCGAGGCGGTTTGTCTCGTTGGCCATGCCGACAACAGCGAGCAATTCCATCAGCTGGGCTTCACTCATGCCTTTGCTGCGCGCCGCCGCCGTATGGGAGTAGGTGCAATATTCGCAGCCATTGGTCGCCGAAACGGCGATATAGATCAGTTCCTTGGTCAGCGGATCGAGCGCGCCGGGCGCCATCACCTCGCGCACCGACTCCCAGGTGCGCTTGAGCAGCGCCGGGTCATGCGCCAGCACCTTCCAGAAGTTGTTGATCCAGTCGACCTTCCTGAAAGCCATGATGTCGTCATAGACGGCGCGGACCGCCTCGCTTGCATCCTCATACTGGATCAAAGGCACGATCGGCTTGCCGCTCATCGTTCGCTCCCGGGGTAGGCCGGGCAGAAATCCCCTGCCCGGCAATCTGGCATCAGGCTTTCCTGAGATCGGCTTCGGCGAGGTCGAGCGCCTTCAGGATACGGTCGCCGGCCATGTCGATGGTGGCGCGGGTCCAGATCAGCGGCGGCGACAGGATCATCGAGTCGCCGGTCGCGCGCATCATCATGCCGTTGGCAATCGCATGGTCGCGCACCACGACCGCGGCACTGCCGCCCGGTGAGAACCGCTCCTTGGTCGCCTTGTCCCTGACGATCTCGATGGCGCCCATCAGGCCCACCGAACGGACTTCGCCGACGAGGCCGTGGCGAGCGATGCGCTCCTTGAGCATCTGGGCGAAATACGGGCCGGTGTCGGTCTTCACCCGCTCGACCAGCCCTTCACGCTCGATGATCTCGATATTCTTGAGCGCCACCGCACAGGCCACCGGGTGCCCGGAATAGGTGTAGCCGTGATAGAACTCACCGCCCTTCTCGACCAGCGTCGAGGCGATACGATCGCCGACCAGCAGCGCCGACAGCGGCTGGTAGCCCGAGGTCAGCGCCTTGGCGGTGGTGATCGTGTCGGCCTCGATGCCGAAGGTCTGGGCCGCAAACCACTCGCCAGTGCGTCCGTAGCCGGTGATGACCTCGTCGAGCATCAGGAGCACGTCATATTTGCGGCAGATGCGCTGGATCTCCGGCCAGTAGCTTGCCGGCGGAATCTTGACGCCGCCCGCCCCCATGATCGGCTCGCCGATGAAGGCGGCGACATTGTCGGCGCCGGCCTCCAGGATCGCATCCTCGACCGACCTGGCGGCGCGCAGGCCGAAATCATCATCGCTCTCGCCTGGAAGCGCCAGTTCATAGGCGTAGGGCATCATCACATGGACGATGTTGGGCACAGCACCGCCAAGCTGCTGGTGCATGCCCTCCATGCCGCCGAGCGATGTGCCGGCGACGGTCGAGCCGTGATAGGCCATCTTGCGCGAGATGATGCGGTTCTTCTCGGGCTTGCCCTCGAGCGCCCAGTAGTGGCGCACCAGGCGGAGCGCCGTGTCGTTCGATTCTGAACCCGACGATCCGTAGAACACCTGGTTGATGTTCCTGGGCGCCAGTTCCGCGAGCTTCTTCGACAGCAGCACCGGCGTCGGCGTCGAGCATTTGAAGAAGGAATTGTAGTAGGGCATTTCCTTCATCTGGGCGTAGGCCGCTTGGGCCAGTTCGTCGCGGCCGTAGCCGACATTGACGCACCACAGGCCGGCCATGCCGTCGAGCAGTTCGGTGCCTTCCGAATCGTAGATGAACGGCCCTTCGGCGCGGGTGATCATGCGCGAGCCCGCCTCGCGCAGTTCCTTGTGGTCGGTGAACGGGTGGAGATGATGCGCGGCGTCGATCTGCTGAAGCTGCTTCAGCGAATAGTTCTGATAAGTCATTGGCTTGTGCCTTTCTCTTGAATCGATCCGGCAGGCGCCGGGGCGGATTCGAGTTCAGGCGGGCGGCGAGTAGCCAATGCGTGCGCAAAGCCGCAGAAGCTCGGTGTGCCGCGTCCGCGGCGACGGCTTCGATGCGGCGTCCGCTGCCGGGGTATGAGCATGAAATGCGCACATGCCGGCACTCTAACCCGGCGTTTCGCCAATCTACAAGCGCCGGCCACAAGTGCTGGAAAAATCCTCTCCTGCGCCTCATGGCGGGAATAGATCGGCGATGGCAAGCGTTGACTGCCCGTGTGGCCGGCATTTTTGCGGCCAACCCAGGGAGAACCATCATGAAGACCGCACTGTCCGCATTCGCCCTCCTGCTTGCGAGTTCAGCCCTCTCCTTCGCCGCCGAACCGGCCAAGATCGCCGAAGGCGCCGGCGGCAAGATGTACACCGACGCCAACGGCATGACGCTCTACACCTATGACAAGGACAGCGCCGGCAAGTCGGCCTGCAATGGCGACTGTGCCGTCAACTGGCCGCCGCTGATGGCTGCGGCCGATGCCAAGGACGAAGGCGACTGGACGGTCGTCACCCGCGACGACGGCTCCAAGATGTGGGCCTATGAAGGCAAGCCGCTCTACACCTTCGTCCAGGACAAGAAGGCCGGCGACGTCACCGGCGAGGGCAAGGGCGGCGTCTGGCACATCGCCAAGGCCGACTGACCTTTTGCTGCGCGACGGGGCCACCTCGTCGCGCAGCCCGCCCCAGTCCGCCCCGCCCTAATCCGTTTTGTGCCGTCGGACGGCAGCGCGATAGAAGGCGAAGGCCAGCAGGGTGATATTCAGGCTCGCCAGCACCGCCGGCAGCCCGATCGGGCCGAAAGTCTGCATCACCAGCCCCGAACTTGGCGGCCCGACAATGCCGCCCATGCCCCACATCAGCGCAAACGCCGCGTTGCCGGCGACGAGCACACTGCCGTTGAAGCGGTTGCCGAGTTCGACCAGTGCCATGGTGTAGACGCCATAGCCCACGGCCCCCATCACCACGAGCACGGGCCAGATCAGCCTCGTCTCGATCAGCAGCGGCAAAAGCACGGCGCAGATGGCCGTCACCGCGGCGCAAAACAGGATCATGGCACGGCCGCCGACCCGTTCCGCCATCAGGCCAAGCGGAATTTGCAGCAGGATGTTGCCCATCGACAGTGCCGTCAGCATCGCGGCGAGCATGGCTTCGGGCAGCCCGTGGCCGGCGCCGAAAACCGGCAGCAGCGAATAGGTGCTTTGCTGGTTGGCCGCCGACACGAGCACGGCAAACAGCAGCGCCGGCGCGAGCGCCGCAAAGCCAAGCACACCGCCCTTGGACTGGCCGTCATCCTCGAAGCCCGACAGATCCGACAAGATGCGCAGGACGGTGGCACAGGCGAGGAAGCCGACGATTGCAATGACGAAAGGCGTCCAGCCTGCGGTGCCGACGAAGGTCAGCACCAGCGGCCCGCTGGCATAACCGACCCCCATCAGCGTGTTGAACACGCCCATGACGCGCCCGCGCCGCGACGGCGGCGCCATCGACAGCGCCCACACCTCGCCGAGGATGTAGAGCGGGTTGATGACCACCCCGATCATGAAGCGCAGGACGAACCAGGCGAACCAGTCCTGGAGATAGCCGATGAGCAGGAAGCAGATGGCAGCCGCGATCGAGCAGCCGACCGCCAGGTTTCTCGCCCCGACGAGGCGCACGGCCCAAGGCACGAAGGCGGCGGATGCGATCAGGCCCAGCGGCATCATCGCCGCCGACAGGCCGATCATCGCCGGCGGCATGCCCTGTTTCTGCATCAGCAACGAAAACAGCGGATAGCTCAGCCCTTGCGCTGCGCCAAACATCGCAAGTGCTGCGGTGACGCCGACAAGCGGTGCCCACCTGAGAGGCGGTTCGGCGGCGGTGGAAGTGGGAGAGGTCAAAGCAGTCACCAGGAGAATCGAATGACGGCGATCCTATAGATGATGCGCCCTGTGCCGGATGCCTCACCACGACGGAGAACGTCGGTCCAGTCCCAATCGGTCGCTGTCCCCACGGCACCCGTCGACGATGTCGTTTCCCTCGCGCTACTTGTCGCCACCTCCGCAATGAGCAGCACTGCCCCGGTCCATTATGCCTCCCGACACTGAAGCTTGCCGTGAGGATTCCATGACCGTGGCCCTGCAAACAGCCGAACAGGCTCCTGCCTCCGACCGCGCTCGACGCGGCGGTCGTGCCGGCAAGCGCGCCGGCGGCGCCCAGGCATTCGAGCAGCCGCCTTTCCGCCAGCTCAAGATCCCGTTTGCACCGACCAGGCTGATCTCCGACGACGAGCTGGAGTCCATCCACCTTGCCTCATTGCGGGTGCTCAAGGAGATCGGCGTCGACGTGCTGCACGACGAGGCACGCCGCATCATGAAGGCACATGGCGCCGACGTGCGCGACGGCACCGAGCGCGTCCGCTTCGATTCCGACATGATCCTCGAGTTGATCTCGCATGCACCGGCCGAGTTCACCCTGCATGCCCGCAATCCGGCCCACAATGTGCGCTTCGGCGGCAACAATCTCGTCATTTCGCAGATGGCGTCGGCGCCCAACTGTTCCGATCTCGATCGTGGCCGTCGCCCGGGCAACCAGGCCGACTACCGCAACTTCCTCAAGCTCGCCCAGATGCACAACATTTTGCAGACGACGGGCGGCTATCCTGTCGAACCGGTGGACATCCATCCCTCGATCCGCCATCTCGAATGCATCCGCGATCTGGCGACTTTGACCGACAAGGTGTTTCACATCTATTCGCTCGGCAAGGAGCGCAACGTCGACGGCATCGAGATCACCCGCATCGCCCGCGGCATTTCCCGCGAGCAGATGATGGTGGAGCCCTCGGTCTACACCATCATCAACACCAACTCGCCACTGAAGCTCGACGTGCCGATGATGGAAGGCATCATCCAGATGTCGTCGATGGGCCAGGTGGTGATCGTCACCCCCTTCACCCTGTCAGGTGCGATGGCGCCCGTCACCATCGCTGGCGCCCTGGTGCAGCAGAATGCCGAGGCGCTCTCCGGCCTCGCCTTCACCCAGATGGTCAGGAAGGGCGCGCCGGTCGGCTATGGCGGTTTCACCTCCAACGTCGACATGAAATCGGGCGCCCCGGCCTTCGGCACGCCCGAATACATGAAGGCCCAGCTTGTCGGCGGCCAGCTCGCCCGCCGCTACAACATCCCCTACCGCACCTCCAATGTCTGCGCCGCCAACGCCGTCGACGCTCAGGCAGCCTATGAGAGCGTCTTCTCCTTGTGGGGCGCGATCCAGGGCGGCGCCAACTTCATGTTGCACGGCGCCGGCTGGCTCGAGGGCGGCCTTCGCTGCTCCTACGAGAAGATGATCCTCGACATCGACCTGCTGCAGATGGTGGCCGAGTTCCTGACCCCGCTGGACCTGTCGGAAGACGCGCTCGCCGTCGACGCGATCCGCGACGTCGGCCCCGGCGGCCACTTCTTCGGCACCGCGCACACCCAGTCGCGCTACAAGAATGCCTTCTATTCGCCAATCATCTCCGACTGGCGCAATTTCGAGACCTGGGCCGAGGCCGGCAGCCCAACCGCGGTAGAAAAGGCAAATCGCGTCTGGAAGGAGCGCCTTGCCTCCTACGAGGAGCCCTGGATGGACCCCGCCATCCGCGAAGAGCTCAACGCCTTCGTCGACAAGCGCAAGGCCGAAGGCGGCGCCCCGACCGACTTCTGATCGCCATCAGCCGATTCAATTTCTTACAACTCGGACATAACCTTATGAAATCCCATGTGAAAGCAGTTGTCATCGGCGGCGGCGTTGTGGGCTGCTCGGTGTTGTATCACCTCGCCCGCGCCGGCTGGACCGACATCATGCTGATCGAGCGCTCGGAGCTCACCTCCGGCTCGTCCTGGCACGCCGCCGGCGGCTTCCACACGCTCAACGGCGACCCCAACGTCGCCAAGCTGCAGGCCTACACCGTCCAGCTCTACAAGGAGCTGGAGGAGATTTCCGGCCAGTCCTGCTCGCTGCACCTGACCGGCGGCGTCATGCTTGCCGACAGCCCCGAGCGCATGGACTTCCTGCGCCTGGCCCATGCCAAGGGCCGTTATCTCGGCATGGACACCGAACTCATCACGCCGTCCGAAGCCAAGAAGATGTTCCCGCTGATGGACGAAAAGCATTTCGTCGGCGCGATGTGGGATCCCGTCGAAGGCCATCTCGACCCGTCAGGCACAACCCATGCCTACGCAAAGGCGGCGAAGAAGCTCGGCGCCGAGATCGTGCTGCGCAACCCGGTCAAGGAACTGACGCAGGATCCCGACGGCACCTGGAACGTCGTCACCGAGCAGGGCACCGTCAGGGCAGAACACGTGGTCAACTGCGGCGGCCTGTGGGCGCGCGAGGTCGGCCGCATGGTCGGCGTCGAGCTGCCGGTGCTCGCCATGGAGCACATGTACCTGCTGACCGAGCCGATGCCGGAGGTCGAGGCCTTCAACAAGGAAACCGGCCGCGAAATGATCGGCGTGCTCGATTTCAAGGGCGAGATCTACACGCGCCAGGAACGCAACGGCATCCTGCTCGGCACCTATGAGAAGGCCTGCAAGCCGTGGTCGCCTGTCAACACGCCGTGGGATTTCGGCCATGAGCTGCTTGCGCCGGACCTGGACCGCATCGCGCCGTCGCTGGAAATCGGCTTCCAGCATTTCCCCGGCATCGCCAATGCCGGCATCAAGCAGGTCATCAACGGTCCCTTCACCTTCGCGCCCGACGGCAACCCGCTGGTTGGCCCGGTCCAGGGCCTGACCAATTTCTGGGTCGCCTGCGGCGTCATGGCCGGCTTCAGCCAGGGCGGCGGCGTCGGCCTCGCTCTGTCGAACTGGATGGTCAACGGCGACCCGGGCTTCGACGTCTGGGGCATGGATGTCGCGCGCTGGGGCGAATGGGCCAGCCTGCGCTACACCAACGCCAAGGTGCGCGAAAACTACTCGCGCCGCTTCTCGATCCGTTTTCCGAATGAAGAACTGCCCGCCGCCAGGCCGGCCCAGACCACCCCGCTCTACGACACCATGGTCGCCAACAACGCGGTCATGGGCGACAGCTGGGGCCTGGAAACGCCGCTGTGGTTTGCTCCGAAGGGTACAGAGCCCAAGGACATCGTCTCCTTCCACCGTTCAAACGACTTCGAACATATCGGCAACGAGGTTCGCGCCACACGCGACCGCGTCGGCGTGACCGAGATCGCCAACTTCGCCAAATACGAGGTGTCCGGCCCGGCATCTGAGGATTTTCTCAACCGGCTGATGACCAACCGCATGCCGAAAAAAGGCCGCATCGTGCTGACGCCGATGCTGAACGAGTTCGGCCGCCTGATCGGCGACTTCACGATTGCCAAGACTGGCGACGACACGTTCATGATCTGGGGCTCGTCGGCGGCGCAGAAATACCACATGCGCTGGTTCGAAAAGCACTTGCCCAAGGACGGGTCGGTGCGCATCCACCGCTTCGACCAAACGCTCGTCGGCCTGTCGATTGCAGGCCCGAAGTCGCAGGCGCTGCTGGCCAAGCTGGTCGACGAGGACGTCTCCAGCAAGGCCTTCCGCTTCATGGATTTTCGCGAGATGGCCGTCGGCGGTGCGCCCTGCATGGTCAACCGCATCACCTATACCGGCGACCTCGGCTACGAGATCTGGATGGCGCCCGCCTACCAGCGCCTCGTCTACAAGGCGATCAAGGACGCCGGCGAAGAGTTCGGCATCGTCGATTTCGGCATGCGGGCGCTTTTGTCGATGCGCCTCGAAAAGAACTTCCCGACCTGGTTCCGCGAGCTTCGCCCGATCTATGGGCCGTTCGAGGGTTCGATGGAGCGCTTCATCAAGCTAGAAAAGAACGACTTCATCGGCCGCGAGGCAGCCGCCAGGGAGCACGCCGAGGGGCCAAAGCTGCGCCGTGTCTCCTTCTATGTCGACGCGCAGGACGCCGACGTGATGGGCGACGAGCCGATCTGGGCCAAGGTCGGCGCCAAGGATTTCGGCACGATCGAAAAGCCGCACGGCTATGGCGCGCCACGCTTCGATGAGACCGGCAAGGAAGTGCGCGGTTCGGACGCCGCCACCGGCGCATCCGCCGTGCGCGGCATCGTCGACGGCGACTGGCGTGTGGTCGGCTGGGTGACGTCGGGCGGCTATGCCCATTATGTCCGCAGGTCGATGGCCCAGGGCTATGTGCCCGCAGCGCTTGCCGAAAACGAGGCGGAAGGCCTGTTCGAGATCGAGATCCTCGGCCACCGCCGTCCCGCCCGCATCAATGTCGAGCCGCCTTTCGATCCGTCTGGCGACAAGATGCGGGGGTAGTGTTGAAGCGTTTCGCCCGATGACCGGCAACTACCCCCACGCCGTCGCGCTCCGCACGCCACCTCTCCCCCTGCCTGGGGGCGAGAAACGCCGACACGTTATGCTCGGCGGACCGGAACGAGGCCTGGCGCGGACCCACGGTGAGCAAAGGCGCGAGCTGTGCCACCGGCCTTCCTCTCTCGCGTCGATCGGGGGAGAGGTGGTTTGCGCAGCAAACCGGAGTGGGGGTCGCCCCTTCAGCGAAACGCCATGAACACAGGGACCAATTTCGGCCGCCACCGCAAGATCATGCCGTTCGAGCCGGGCTCGGTGGAGGATTTGCGCGCGCAGGCGCGCACCAAGGCGGCTGGGCTCAACAGCCACGTTCTAGGTTATGGCGCGCAGGCCGAGGCCGAATGGGCGGCGGCCGGCATTGCGGCACCCGACATGCCGGCCCTGCGAAAATACCGGCTGGAGCGCATCCGCACCGAACTCGCGCGGCGCGGTTATGCCGGCGCCCTGCTCTACGATCCCGTCAACATCCGCTACGCAACCGACTCGACCAACATGCAGTTGTGGGTGGCGCACAACCCGACCCGTCACTGTTTCGTCACGACCGACGGCCCGGTGGTGCTGTTCGACTATTTTTCCTGCGAGCACCTGTCCGATCATTCCGGCGTCGTCGACGAGGTTCGCCCGGCAGTGTCGTGGATGTATCTCTACAGCGGCGAACTGACGGAAATGAAGGTCGAGCGCTGGGCGCAAGGCATCGCCGATGTCGTTCGCCAGCACGGCGGCGGCGTCAGGCGCATTGCCGTCGACCATCTCGACCATGAGGGCGTCGACGCGCTGGCACGGCTTGGCATTTCGGTCGGCAATGGCGAGGCGGTGATGGAGAACGCCCGGCTGATCAAGTCGCCTGACGAAATCCTCTGCATGCGCCGTTCTATCGTCGCCTGCGAGGCGGCGATGGGCGAGATGGAAACGGCGCTCCGGCCGGGCATCTCCGAGAACGAACTCTGGGCCGAACTGCATCGCGGCAACATCGCCCGCGGCGGCGAATGGATCGAAACACGGCTCCTGGCATCGGGACCGCGCACCAATCCGTGGTTCCAGGAGTGCTCGTCGCGCGTGGTCGAGGCAGGCGATCTCGTCGCCTTCGACACCGACCTCATCGGGCCCTACGGCTTCTGCGCCGACCTGTCGCGCACCTGGCTGTGCGGCGACGGCGCGCCCACGAGCGCGCAGCGCGACCTCTACAGGATTGCCGCCGAACAGATCGCCCACAATACGGCGCTGCTCAGGCCCGGCCTCAGCTTCCGCGAACTGGTGGAACGCGCGGCCGTGCCGCCGCCCGACTGCTTCGCGGCGCGTTATGGCGTGCTGTTTCACGGCGTGGGCCTAGCCGACGAATATCCCACCCTGCCCCACGCCTCCGACTGGACGGCCGATACGCCGGACGGCGTGCTCGAGCCCGGCATGGTGGTCTGCGTCGAGAGCTATATCGGCCGCCTCGGCGGGCATGAGGGCGTCAAGATCGAGGAGCAGATCCTGATTACGGCAAGCGGATACGAGCAACTGTCGAGTTACCCGCTCGACAAGCGCCTGCTTGGCTAGGCGCGCCCCAAGCCCCGGCTTCCTGTTCGAGATCTTCCATCGGCGAAGAACAGTTGATCGGCAGCCGAAATCGCTCGCCGCCGACTTTACTGCGATGGCGCAAGATCATTGGCCTGACGGATTTGATGTGGACAGGAGCGTTGGCGAGTGGCTTCCGCGGCAAGCTGCACCGATAGTGAAAACGGGCCTGAAACGGCGCCGTTTTTCTTTATCAGATCGGATCGCATATGACGCACTTCTATCGGATTGGCCTTTCGGCCCTCGCCCTGGCCGGCGGTCTCGCCTCGAACGCATCAGTGGCGTCGGCACAGCCGCTGGCCCCCAAAGTGCTTGTTATAACGATGTTCGGAGGCGAGGCAAAACCATGGCTTGAGGGGCGCAAGCTGGAGACCAGACTGACAATTCCGGGCTTCACCAAGGAATATCCGGAACTTGCCTGTGACGCTGCCGGCCTGTGCGTCATGACGACGGCGATGGGTTATGCCAACGCGGCGAGCTCGGTTTCAGCGCTCGTCTACAGCGGTCTTGTCGACCTCAAGCAGAGCTACATCGTGATTGCCGGCATTGCCGGCGTCGATCCCAGCGATGGCACGCTGGGTTCGGCACATTGGGCGCGTTATGCCGTCGATGCCGGCCTGCGCCACCAAATCGATCCGCGCCAGATTCCCGCCGACTGGCCTGATGGCGTGGTTGGGCTGGGCGCCAAGCGCCCCGGCGAAAAGCCGAGCTGGGGATCGGCAACCGAGGTTTACCAGCTCAACGAACAGCTTCTGCAAAAGGCATTTGCCCTGACCAGGAGCGTCGAACTTGCCGACAGCCCCGAAGCGAAGGCCTATCGCGTGGCCTACGCGACAGCACCCGGCAGCGCCGCCCCTGAGGTCAGCATCTGTGACACGCTGTCCACCGACACCTACTGGCATGGCTCAATGACGGCCAGAAGCATGGGCGATTGGGTATCGTTGCTGACCGAGGGCAAGGGCAACTATTGCACGACCCAGATGGAGGACAACGCCTCGCTGACGGCGCTGCGGCGCGGCGCCGATGCCGGCCTGCTCGATTTCGACCGCATCGCCTTGTTGCGCACGGCATCTAACTTCGATCGCGAACCCGCCGGCATGAGCCCCATCGATTCGCTGAGCGCCAAGTCGGGCGGTTTTGGCCCGGCAGCCACCAACGCCTATCGTGTCGGCGCAGCCTTTGCAGATGCGGTCACCGGCGATTGGACGAAATGGGAAAAGGGCGTTCCGTCCGAATAGGCCCGAAAGAGCGAGGCAGAGCGGGCGGTTCAGGCCGCCCGCCCTGTTCAAAATGCGGCGTTCAAAGTGCGGACTGGCTCAGCGCCAGGTTCAGCAACGTCACCGAAACGGGAGGCGTGTTTAGCCCGGTGATGTAAGGCAAACCCTTGCGCTTTGCCGTCCAGCCGATGATCACGACGTCCTGGGCAGCCGGCTCGAAGCGCTGTGCCAGCGCCCAGCTCCGGCAATCGATGGTCGCCACGTCGGCCCGGCCTTCGGCAATCGAGACGATCGATGCGCGATGGCCGCCGCTTTCGATCCGTTCGGAAAAAATCCGCAACCCTTCGCCCATGGCGGCAAGATCGCGCGAAATACCGATGAAGCCCGACATCGAATCGTGGCTGTTGAAGGCAAGGCGCTTGTCACGGATCAGATCGAGCGGAATGAGCGTCGCGTCGCCATCAGGCGCATGCGCATGATCGGCGGTCACGGATCCGCGCCGCACGACGATGGCGCTGGAATAGAGTTCGCCACGACCGCCTTCGATGCCATCATAGTTCGGCTGGCCAATCACCTTGACCTGAGCCGCAAGGCTCGTGCTTTCCATCGGCCCCCAGCAGGTCTGGCCGAACAGCAATTGGGGATGCCGCCACAGCGTCGGCAGGTCGAATTCTTCGGGCGGCAGCGTAGCCGGATCGGGCGCGATCACCGTAGCCGATGCGTCGCGAATACCACCTGGAACCGCCGGCAGTTCGGCATTGCGCCTGACAAGGCGTTCCGGCGCGTCCAGACCAAGCTGACGCAACGCCGTTCGCAACCTGGCCCATTGTGCATCGACCTCGTCGTGCATCTCGGGCCAGTCATACATGGGCAGTGCGGCGATGAAGTCGCTCATTGCATCATTTCAGGCTAGAGCGCGGGAATTGACAAGGTCTGAAAGGATCATTCCTTCGGCGGCTCAGCAGGCACAGGTGCTGTGCCCAGCCCATTGACGTTGCGCGCCCTGACGCGCGGCACGAACGCCCTGCCCGGCTCGGGCGCGCGGCGCAGCGCCGGGTGGCACACCGGTTCCTTGGCGCGGAAGGCATAGGCTTTGACCAGCGCGAGATAGTTCGGATAGGCATAGCCCTTGTTCATCCGGAGCCACTCTTCGCGGCGCGCGCGGAACAGTTCCGGCAGCTTGTACCAGGCGACGGTCGGGCTCTTGTGGTGAACGAAATGCAGGTTGTTGTTGAGGAACAGGATCGAAAGCGGCGAGCGTTCGACGATGACGGTGCGCCCTTCCGGATGCTCCGACCATTGATGCTCGGCAAAGGTGCGGATCGAGATCAACGAATGGCCGAGCCAGACCGGCACCAGAACATAGAGCCAGAGCGGCAGGCCGAAGCCGAACTGGATGACCGGCAGGACGATGGCCAGCCCCGCCGCGTGCAGCAGCCAGGCAGTGCGGATTGTCTTGTCGCCGCCGGCGATCGCCTTGGCGTCGTCGATGACAAAGCCGATGCAGGACAGCAACGGCCCGAGCACGAAACGACCGGCCATGGTGTTGTTGATCCTGAGCACCAGCTTCATCGCCTCGGGCAGGTCGTCATGCTGCCAAAGCGCGCGGTAGTAGCTCTCGGGATCGTCGAACGGATCGGTCAGCCTCTCGTCGGCGTGGTGGCGCAGGTGAATGGTCTTGAAACGCCGGTAGGGCCAAAGCAGACCGATGGGCAGAGAAACCAGCGCTTCGTTGATGCGCGCGTTGCGGGTTGGGTGGCCGTGCAGCACCTCATGCACCAGCGACGATTGCAGCGCCACCATCAGCACCATCAGCGCCAGTGCCACCACAGGATAGCTCGGCCACACCAGCAGGCCCGCCACCAGCCATGCGCCGTAGCAGACGGCGATCAGAAACACCGTCGGCCATTCGACCCTGGTGGTCGTGCCGCGCTTGTTTCCCCTGTTAGCCATGCTGCTGCCTGCTGTCCTTGGATGCCTGGAACTCGATGATTCCTGACATAATGCTGTCAGTAGCCTTGAGTTTCTGCAACGAGACAATGCGCACAGATTGTTTACATTGCGCTGCTTAAGCTGCAAGTGTTACACTTAGTAAACAAACTGGAAGATGAATCTATTTTCCGCGGGCGCCTTGCCTGCGCTCCGCAAAACCATTCCACCTTTGGGCAGGCCATGGACAAACGCGATCTATCCGAAGTTTTCCGCGAGCGCCTCAAGGCGTTGGTCCAACGCTCCGGCCTCAATCAGTCGGCCTTTGCCACATCGGTCGGCATCGACCGCTCGGCGCTGTCGCAGCTGCTTTCGGGGGCAACGATCAGGCTCCCTCGCGCCGAAACCCTGCTGACAATCGCATCCGCTCACAAGGTTTCGCTCGACTGGCTGCTTGGCCTCAGCCAGGACGAAGGCGTTACAGGCGAAATCCGCGAAAGCCTCGAGATCGAGGAGGCATCGGGCGGTTTCGAACGCACGCTGATCGCCAAATGGCATGCCGAGGCCGCCGGCACCAAGATCCGCTACGTGCCCGCTGGCATTCCCGACCTGCTTCGCACCGAAACGCTCATCGACTACGAGGCCGGCATCTCCAACAAGAGCCGCGAGAGCCAGGCCGGCGAGACGCAGTATCGTATCGATTACAACCGTCGGCCCGAAACCGACATGGAAGTCTGCATGCCGCGCCACACGCTCGAGATTTTTGCGCGCGGGCTTGGCGTCTGGTCGGGTTTTCCAGACAAGGACCGCAAGCAGCAGTTGCGCCACATGGCCGACCTGCTCGACGATCTCTACCCGACATTCCGGCTGTTCCTGTATGACGGCCGCATGCGCTATTCCGTGCCCTACACGATCTTCGGCCATTCCCGCGCGGCGATCTATGTCGGCGACATGTACCTTGTGCTCTATGCCACCGACCCGATCAGGACGCTGACCCGCCATTTCGACAATCTGATCCGCGCTGCCGACATCAACGCCCACGAGACCGCGGCCTTCGCGCGACGGCTGGCAGTGGCTTCGTTCCCGGCCAGTTGGGGCTGACTGGCGCTGTGGTTGAATTTGCCGCCACGATACGGCAGCGTGCGCCGCGATCCCCGAGGAAACCCATGCCAGATCAGCGTATCGTCATACCTGCCCAGTCGGGCCGTTCCATCCGCGTCTCCAGCGGGGACCTGGTCCGCATCATCGACATCAAGGGCCAGCAGGTCGCCGACCTCTGGGCGTTCACACCTGACATGAAGGACTGGCTCAGCACCTCCAACACCCGCGATATCGGCGAGCGGCTGTTTCCGAAGACAGGCGAGCATTTCTACGGCACGACGGGAAACAAATTGCTGACCCTTGTCGAAGACGCCTCGCCCGGCCCGCACGACATGCTCTACCCCGCCTGCAACCACGCGCTTTATGTCCGCGCCGGCTTCGACGAGCATCCCAGTTGCCAGGACAATCTGCACAAGGCCCTTGCCTCGGAAGGGCTCGCCTTGCCCTTCACGCCAGACCCGGTCGACCTGTTCCAGAACTCGCTGCCGCAGCCCGATGGCAGCATCGACGTCTTCGCCTCGATCAATCCGCCCGGCGGCTACGTCGCTTTGCGCGCCGAATGCGACCTGCTGCTCGTCGTCACCGCCTGCTCGGTCGATCATTATCCGACCAATGGCGGCGTCTGCACCGAGATCGCGGTCGAGGTGACGCCGGCAGCATGGTCGGCCAAGCAAACGCGTTGACTGGACATAAAGACTTCTTTATATCCTTATCTAATCTCCTGATATGAAAGTCGCTGCGATGACGACCAATCCGATCGATGCCCTGCTGGCCGAAAAGGGCGTGCTGCTCGCCGATGGCGCAACGGGCACAAACCTGTTTGCCATGGGCCTCGAGGCCGGCGAAGCACCCGAGCTGTGGAATGAAAGCGCGCCCGAGAAGATTTCGACGCTGCACCGGAAATTCGTCGAGGCCGGCGCCGACATCATCCTTACCAATTCGTTTGGCGGCACCCGTCACCGGCTCAAGCTGCATCACGCCCAGGATCGCGTGCACGAACTCAACAAGCGCGCTGCCGAAATCGCCCGTGGCGTTGCCGACAAGGCCGGCCGCAAAGTTATCGTCGCCGGCTCCGTCGGCCCGACGGGCGAGCTTCTGGTTCCGCTTGGTGCCATGACCTATGACGAGGCGGTCGATGCATTCGCCGAACAGATCGAAGGCCTCAAGGCCGGCGGCGCCGAAGTCGCATGGATTGAAACGATGTCCGCGCCGGACGAAATCCGTGCGGCGGCGGAAGCTGCCATTCGCGTCGGCCTGCCCTACACCTACACCGGCTCGTTCGACACCGCCGGCCGCACCATGATGGGCCTGCTGCCCAAGGACATCCACGGTGTCGTTGACGGCCTTGCCCAGACGCCGCTTGGCGTTGGCGCCAATTGCGGTGTCGGTGCGTCCGATATTCTGGCTTCGCTGCTCGACATGAGCGACGCCAAACCGGATGCAACGATCATCATCAAGGGCAATTGCGGCATCCCGGAATTCCGCGGCACCGAGATTCACTATTCGGGCACGCCGGAACTGATGTCGGACTATGTCCGCCTCGCTGTCGACGGCGGCGCCAGGATCATCGGCGGCTGCTGCGGCACCTCGTTCGAGCATCTGGCCGCCATGCGCAAGGCGCTCGACGCCCACAAGAAGGACGTTCGTCCGACCGTCGAGGCAATCGTCGAGCGCATCGGCCCGATGCGCAACAAGCTGGCGGCGCCGAACACCACGGAAACCAGCGAAGGCCGCCGCGAACGCCGTCGCCGCAGCTGAGGCTTCTTCTGATCAGCTGTTTTCTTCGTATCGCGCGAGTGCCGACTTGATGTCGGTGCCCGCGCCTTCGACCGGGCGCATCATCATCACGGCGTCCGATGTGCGTACATCGCCCAGTTTCTCCATCGCCAGCCGGAAGCGCTCATTGTTGAGCGCCGACCATGCCGTGCGATGGGCGTCATCGACATCGCTCACGCGGGAACGCGAGGAACTCGGGGTTGAGACCGGCACCGCCTGCTGGACAGGCTTGGCGGGCACATAGATGTGGCTGCTGGTGGCAGGCGCCGGCGCCTGTGCGGCAGCATCTGCCACGGCGTCGCTATTGCGGTTGGCAGCCTCCGGCCGGGCAGGCATCGCCAAGGCATCGGCGGTGCGAGCAATTGATACCGCACCCGCCATCACACGTCCAACCAGCATTCTCAAACCACCCCTTGTACACCCGCAGCTGTATTAGCCGGGGATCGTTGCGATCGGGTTCCGGGGCGAATTGGCTTTTGATTCAAATTGTCGGAAACGGCCCGCAAATCTGGCCTTTTCCTAGGTTTCACACAGAAAAAGCTCCCGCCTTGCGGCGGGAGCTCAGACGTTACAAGACCTCGGGGAATCACAGGTCTTCGAGGTCGCGACGGGCCTTCTTCAGGATCTCGCGCGCCTTCTCAGCCTGTCCGGCGGTCAGCGAACCGCTGCGCAGTCGGCTGAACACAGCGAAGTTCAGCGCCTTGACTTCGTCGCCGAGGGCGACACCGCTGACCTGCGTCGAGTTTTCCTCGATCTGGCCATTGATCTTGGCGAGCTCGGCGGCGTTTTCATCGAGATATGCCTGGCCCGCCTCGGTGATGGAGTAGAGCTTCTTGTTGCCATTGGCGACAGAGACGACGAGGTCCGCCTCCTCCAGCATCTGCAGCATCGGATAGATCGCGCCCGGGCTCGGGCTGTAGGCGCCCTGGAACTTGGCCTCCAGCGCCTTGATGATGTCGTAGCCGTGGCGCGGCTCTTCGGCAATCAGGCCGAGCACGACCAGGCGCAGAGCGCCGGGATCGAACATGCGCGGGCCGCGGCCGCCGAAGGGACCGCCACGATGACGGCCGAAGGGACCGCCGCGGCCATGCCGGCCGCCGCCCCTGCCGCCTTCATTCTGGCCCGACATGGACCATTCTCCACGGCAACGATCGTTGAAATTCGGGTGGTTGAACATGTGAGTACCTCTCCAGGATGTTTGTTTCATGCCGCTATATCTATTCTAAGATATATCTTTTGCAAGATAGAACGTAGGGAATTTTTCGCGCCGCTCTGCGAACGCGTGCGGAAACATCCCGGAAGGGAGCGCCCTCCCCAGTCCGATGAAAGTCGATTTCAGCTTGTTTTCAGCCGCTTACGCCCGGAACGATATCCTCGCAGGGCCACGCCGTCGCAACGGAATTTCGCTCCGTCCGGCACCTAGGCGCCGACAACCATGTCGCTCAGAACATGACTGAAGTGCTTTTCCTGCCGTTCCAGCCACGCGTAAGCCTGCGGCCAGTTGGCCGGATCTGTCATCGCGACCGGATGGTTGGACAGGTAGCACAGCGCGTATTCGCCGCGCAGGCTGACGCCAAGCGCCTTGCCCAATGCGGGCTCGAAGGCGGTCAGCCGGTTCGCGGTTGTGGCATAACCCTCGCCGCGTTGGCCCCTGACGAACAGCCCGACGCTGCGATTGGTCAAATAGAGCGAAACCACCAGATCGTCGGCGATATGCCGCCAACGCGAATAGAGGCTGCCATGGCGTATCCTGGGATCGTTGCGGCGGGCGAGATAACCGTCCCAGAATACCTTGATCTCGCGCGACGACAGCGAGCGCAGCCCGCCATGCGCAATATCCCATTCGTCCAGTTGCCGGTCGGCCATCACCAGTCTCCGAAACACCACCCCAGCGATTTTCGGGTGGACGCCTAGAGATCACAAAAGAACGGCCGGCGGAAAGCCCCCTTTCGCCCACGGAGATGATGAAAGAACGGCCGGCGGAAAGCCCCCTTTCCGCCGCCAAGAGATCAACAAAGAACGGCCGGCGGAAAGCCCCCTTTCCGCCGCCAAGAGATCAACAAAGAACGGCCGGCGGAAAGCCCCCTTTCCGCCGGCCGGCCCACCTGCCCTTGCCTGTTGCCTTACTGCTTGTTGCCATGGAGCGACGATGCCAGCCGCACCAGCGACAGGAATTCGGCGCGATAGCCATAGGGATCGGCACCGCGCGCCGCCGAGGCGATCTCGGCGATCCGGTCAAAGCCGAACCTGGCTGTCGCGTCCTCGTTGCGCAGTTTCTGGCCGAAGGCCGCAACCGCCACCGAGAACCGCTGATCGGCGCCGGCGCCGTCGAAGCTCGCGACTTCGTTCGTCTTCGTCACCGGCGTGGTAATCAGCTTGCTCACGTCGCCATCAGGCGCCTTGTAGCGGATCTTCACGAAAGCATACTCGTCGGCATCGGCGACGCCGCCATTGCCTGTCGAAGCTTGGCCGTAGCGCAACGGGTCCATCGCCAGCGACGGGCTGCCCTTGGGCGTGATCTCGTAGATCGCCGTCACCGAATGGCCGGAGCCGATCTCGCCGGCATCGACGCGATCGTTGTTGAAGTCCTCGCGATTGAGCGCACGGGTCTCGTAGCCGATGAGCCGATATTCGGCGACGGCAGCCGGATTGAACTCGACCTGTATCTTGACGTCCTTGGCAATCGGGAACAGCGTTGAGGAGGCATCCTGCACCAGCACCTTCTCGGCTTCGGCCAGCGTGTCGATATAGGCCGCCGTGCCGTTGCCGTTCTGGGCGATGGTCTGCATCATCTGGTCGTTGAGATTGCCGCGGCCGAAGCCGAACACCGACAGGAACACGCCCGACTTGCGCTTGTCCTCGATCAGCCGCTTGAGCTCGTCGTCATTGGTCTGGCCGACATTGAAGTCGCCGTCGGTCGCCAGCATCACGCGGTTGATGCCGTCCTTGACGAAGGATTTTTGCGCCAGCCGATAGGCTTCGCGAATGCCCGCCTCGCCGGCAGTCGAGCCGCCAGGGGCCAGCGTGTCGATGGCCGACAGTATCTTTTCCCGGTCCGACGCCTTGGTCGGTTCGAGCACGGTACCCGCGTTGCCGGCATAGGTGACGATCGAAACCGTGTCGTCCGCATTGAGCTTGTTGACCAGGAGGCGGAAGGCCGAGCGCAGCAGCGGCAGCTTGTCCGGCTCGTCCATCGAGCCCGAAACGTCGATCAGGAACACCAGATTGGCCTTCGGCTGCTCGGCCGGCTTGACGTCATAGCCCTTGATCGCGACGTGCATCAGCTTGCTGTGCTCGTTCCACGGCGACGGCATGACGCTGACGGTGGTGTTGAACGGCGTGGTGATCGCCTCCGGCCCCTTCCAGTCATAGGGGAAGTAGTTGATCATTTCCTCGACACGCACCGTGTCGGCCTGGGGCACAACCCCTTCCTTCAGCAAACGGCGGGCGAAGGAGTAAGAGGCCGTGTCGACATCGATGGAGAAGGTCGAGACCGGATCCTCAAGCGCCGAACGCACCGGATTGGTCTTGAAATCCTCGACGCGATCGCGGTTTTCCGGCGGGGACATCGGCATGTCGGAGGGCGCGATCACGCCCTGCAGCTCGGTTGTCAGCGTCGGCGCGGACATGCGGCTCACCTGCGCTGTCGCATCGGCCAGCGGCGCCGGCGCCGGCATGGCGGGCGCTGCCTCGTTCATGACAGCAGCTTCTTCGGCTGTCGCTTTTGCCTCCGTCTTGGCCGCCTGCGAGGCAGCAGCCACCGGTCTGGCCGGCGCGGTCTGCGCCGCGCCTGAATCGGTCTTCTTCAACGCGGCGGCAAGCGGCTCCTTCAGGCGCCCGGATGGCACATCGGCGATCTCATGCTCGGCGCCGAAATTGAACGGCGAGCCCTCCATCAGATAGAATGTGGCATAGCCGGCGAGCGGCAGGGCAACGAGACCGGCAAAGGCCGGCGCTGCAATCAGCTTCTTTTGCATGATGTCTCTCCAGAGCTTTCGTGCTCGTTCGGTGAGACGACCGGCATTGACGGTTCCTTGGGTGGCCGCGGAATTTTTTTCGAGGTCGTAGGCTGCCATCGCCGCGGCAAGCGCGCGCGCCTTGGCCTCGCTGCCTGGAGCGGGCGTCGGAATGTTGCGCAGCATGTCGAGTTCGTTATCGTCGCCCATGGTCACTCTTCCCCGGCCGAGCGCATGAGCAGCTTCAGCCGTTTCTTCGCTTCATGGATGTGCCAGGACACGGTGGCCTCGGCGATCGCCATGGCGTCCGCCGCCGCCGCATGGCTCAAGCCCTCGCCATAGACGAGAAGGATCGCATCGCGCTGCTTGTCCGGCAGTTGCCTGACCGCCGCCCACATCCGCTCAGTCGGATCTTCCGTTTCCAACGCGCCATCTCCCGCGACAAGCGCATGGACGCCATAGGCGGTGGTCTTCGCCGCCTCGCGCGCCGATTTGCGCTGCATGTCGCGCGCGGCATTCAGCGTCATCGCATAGAGCCATGTTGTGAAGGTGGAACCACCGCGATAGTCGCGAATGGCCCGACCCAGCCGCGCACAGACCTCCTGGGCAATGTCTTCGGCATCCGATCCGTTGCCGCACCAGCGCCAGGCGACACGGTGGACGAATCCGTAATGCCTTTCGACGAGTTCGCCGAAAGCTGTCCTGTCGCCATCGCGCGCTCGTCCGATCAGATCGCCATCGGAGGCTTCGCTTTCGTCCAGCATCATCGCCATCATTTGTCCGTTGGACGAAAGCTTTGAGGCAATCCTTGGGGTGCTGCGAAGAAAAATTTCCTCACCTCCCCAAGGCATGCCGGGCGGCGCGCCACCTCCGTCACGAGCCGGGGCAGACCAGCTTGACGCTTACCGTGTTCTTGCCGCTGACGGACATGCCGCCGGTGACATATTTGGCAAATGGCAAGGTGCTGACATCCTGGGACACCTCGGTGTCGACGGTGAAGCTCTCATTGGCGAAGACATTGCCGCCGTCGACTTCTCCTTGCGGCCGCATCGACATGCCATGGCCGCCCTTGCAGCGGATCTTTACGTCGCCCGGCCTGCCTTTCGACTTGTTGTCGAGAGCCATGGTCAACCCGTCGAGCTCCAGCGCCATGTCGATGTCGTCGTTGATCTGGCCGCTCGAAGTGCATGACATGCCGGCAATCCTGACGCTCTTGATCTTGCCTGCCCGCCGCGTTTTCCCCTTCAGCATCCATGTGTCGGACCCCGGCGAACTGTTGCCCTCCATCTCCACCGACTGGGTGACATAGGAGTAGGTCACGTCGAATTGCGGCCCCCTGATGCGCGGCTCGAGCTTTGCCTCGATGGTAACCGTCCCTTGGTCGACGATGCCCTTGAGCAATGCGCGCGTCGCCTTGGCCTGTTCGCGGTAGCGCTCCGCTTCCTCAGCTGCGAAGTGGCTCGGCAGTCTGTCCCAGTAGACGGTGGCGGTGTCTCTTGCGCATTTCGCCCGGTGAACAGCTTCGTGCTCGAGCGCGAAATCCGCGAGTTCCTTGCATTGCGAGCCTGCTTTCAAGGCTTCGAGTGCAGCGGGTTGCTGCTCGCAGCTGCCATATTTCATGTCGACCGTCGCTGGCCCGGTATAACCATGGGCGGGACGGTGGGGTAAGCGGAACCTCCCCATGATTTCGGTCCGTTTCAGCGACGAGCGGTGATAGATGCTGACGTCGGAATCCGGATGCGTCGGGATTTTGTGCGCCTCGATCAGCGGGTCCTCGACTGCCTTGAGCTGTGCTGCCATGTCGGCGAAGAACTTTGCTGCGTAGTCGGCGTTTCTGAGCTCTTCCTGGACGCTTTGCAGGTTCTTGCACGAGCATTGTTGCTGGTTGGCCAAAACAGGCATCACCAGCGCGCCGCCGAGCGCCAGCGAAACGGCAAACGCCTTGATTGTCGAAAACATCCGCACCACACCTTGTGATTGATTCAGGTGGCAGTCGGTATCGGAAACCTGTGTATCCGCAGGATGTTGCGATGCGGGTGCGTTGGATGCACAACGAAAACAGGGATGAGCAAGATCAGGCTGCCTGCCCGGCCGCCCAGCCCGACGACCATGCCCACTGGAAATTGTAGCCGCCGAGCCAGCCGGTGACGTCGACGACCTCGCCGATGAAGAATAGGCCCGGCACCGATTTCACCTGCATCGTCTTCTGGTCGAGCGACCTGGTGTCGACGCCGCCAAGCGTCACTTCCGCCGTACGATAACCCTCGGACCCGGCAGGCTTGATACGCCACTGATTGACAGCAGCATCGACGGCTTTCAGATGCGCATCATTCAGATCGGCGAGATTGCCGTTTAAGCCGAGCCGCTCGGCAATCGCCTGGGCCAGCTTCTTGGGCAGGTGGGCGGCGAGAACGGTCTGCACCGCCTGGCGCCCGTTGGCGCGCTTGGCCTCGCGCAGGATCGCCGCGACGTCGCTGCCCGGCAGCATCGAGATCGCGATTTCGTCGCCCTCGCGCCAGTAGGACGAGATCTGCAGGATCGACGGCCCGCTGATGCCGCGGTGGGTGAACAACATGGCTTCGGAGAAGCTGGTCTTGCCGCAGGCAACATCGGCATCGACAGCGATGCCGGCGAGCGGCGTCAATTTCTGCAAGGTGTTGGCGTCGAAGGTCAGCGGCACCAGCGCTGGCCGCGTCTCGACCACAGGCAGCCCGAACTGCGCAGCAATCTCGTAGCCGAAACCGGTCGCCCCCATCTTGGGGATAGACTTGCCGCCGCAGGCGACCACCAGCGACTTGCACGCGACCCGACTGCCGGAGACAAACAGCTCGAACCCGTCGGCCGTCCTGCTGATGTCCTCCACCGCGGTCGACAGCCTCAGCTCGGCGCCGTTTTCCCGCATTTCCTCGACCATCATCTCAATGATCTGGCGTGCCGAGCCGTCGCAGAACAGTTGGCCGAGCGTCTTCTCGTGATAGGCGATGCCGTAGCGCTCGACGAGGCCGATGAAATTGCGCTGGGTGTAGCGGCTCAGCGCCGAGATGCAGAAATGCGGGTTCTGCGACAGAAAATTCTTCGGGCTGGCGTGGATGTTGGTGAAGTTGCAGCGCCCGCCGCCGGAAATCCGTATCTTTTCGCCGGGCGCCGAAGCGTGATCGACGACCAGCACCGAGCGGCCGCGCTTGCCGGCTTCCACGGCGCACATCATGCCGGCCGCGCCGGCGCCGATCACCACGACATCAAAGGACTGCATTCCGGAGTGTTCCCGCTGGTCCGTCGCCGCCTTGCCGGCGCGCGAACCCTGGTTGTCGGATCAGCTGTTCGGTGCCTGATAGCCGAAGCTGTCGGGATGGCAAAGTTGGAAGTTATGCCAGCGTTTCCTCAAACAACGCCGTCAGCCGCTTCCAGTGGCGTTCGGCACCGGCGGCATCGTAGACGCCGTGGTCGGATACGCACCAGCCATGGCCCATGCCGACATAGTTTTCGAGAATGTGGTCGACGCCGGCAGTGCGCAGGCTCTCGGCCAGGATTGCCGACTGTTCCGGCGGGAAGCTGCCGTCGACACCGGCAGAGCCGACATAGACACGCGCCTTGATCTTTGCGGCGCTGCGGTGCGGGCTATCGGTCGCATCGCTGGCCAGATTGCCGCCATGGAAGCTTGCCGCGGCCACGATGCGGCCCGGATGGGCGGCGGCAGCGTTGAGCGCACGCGAGCCGCCCATGCAATAGCCGACAGTGCCAATCGGGCCTGTTGCGCCGGCCTTTGCCAACGCGTAGATGAAGGAGGCCGTGTCGCGTGCGGTCATCTCTTGCGTCGTGCCGCCGATCAGGGCACGCAACTCGGTCCGCGTCTTCTCCTCGACGAAGGCCGTCTTGGCGTCGAACGGACCATAGGCGCCTGCACGAAAGAACAGGTCGGGCACCAGCACCGCATAGCCGTGGCTGCCCAGCCGTTCGGCCATCTCGTCCAGCGCCGGGCGCGGACCGAAGGCATCCATATAGAGGATCACCCCGGCTTTCGCCTTGGCAGGTCCGAACAGCCCGGCCTTGCAAACGCCATCCGCCGTCCTGATCTCAATCTCGCGCTTGGTCGGCATGGCAAGGTTCCTTCTGTCTGCCCCGCCGCGAACATAGGGACTTCGGCCCGCCAGACAAGCTCAGGCGGCAATGGTCCGCTCGGTGCGCGCGCCGACATGCAGCGCCCTGCCCGCGCCCAGTCCCGTGATCGCAACGCCAAGGCCAAGGGCCACGAACAGCACCGAAGAGGCGGCGAAGCTGCCGTTCCAGTTGCGGATCAGCCCGACCAGCAGCGGGCCTATGGCCGCCAGCGTGTAGCCCACGCCCTGCGCCATGCCGGAGAGATGGGCCGCGACATGGGAATCCGGCGAGCGCAGCACGATCAGCGTCATGGCGGCGGCAATCAGCCCACCCTGGCCGATGCCCTGCAGCACGGCCCAGAACAGGATCGTCGAGGTCGGCGCAAACAGGATGCCGAGCAATGCCGTTACGGCAGCCACGACGAGCGCCACATTGACGCCGCGCTGGTCCTTGCGGCGGATGGCGATCGAAGGCACGGCAAGGCAGGTCACAACCTGCGCCATGACTGACAGCGAGACGACCGCGCCGGCCGTCGTGGCATCGAAGCCGCGCTCGCGCAGGATCGGCGCCAGCCAGCCGAAGACGCAATAGGCGAGCGCCGACTGCAGCCCCATGAACAAGGTGACCTGCCAGGCCAACCGGTCGCGCCACAGGCCGACGACGCGGAAGCCGCTTTGGCTCGCCTGCCTGCGGCTGCCGAGCGCCTGCGGTGTCCAGATGAGCAGCACGATGAAGGCGGGAACCGCCCAGGCAGCGAGCGCGCCAGACCAGGAGCCCGTCAACAGATGTTCTATGGGCAGTGTCAGCCCCGAGGCCGAAGCAGCACCAGCGCAAAGCGCCATCGTATAGAGCCCGGTCATCATCGCCGCCTTGTCGGGGAAGTCGCGCTTGACCAGCCCGGGCAAGAGCACGTTGCCGATGGCGATTGCGGCGCCGGCCATAAAGCTCGCGATGAACAGCAGCGGCACGGTGCCGAGACCACGAAGGACAGTGCCAAGGGCCAGCAGCGCCAGCGCAAACAGCAGCGTGCGCTCGGCGCCGAAGCGCTGCGCCAGCTTTGGCGCCAGCGGCGCGAACAGGCCGAGGCAGAGCACCGGCAGCGTCGTCAAAAGGCTGGCGCCGGCGGGCGACAGGCCGGTTGCCTGCATCACCTCCGGCAACAGCACGGAGAGGCTGGAAAAGATCGGCCTGAGATTGAAGGCGATCAGCACCAGGCTGGCGCCGAGCACAAAACGCGCCATGCCGCTGCGCAGGACGGGCGCCTGCGGTGCCGGCAGGCTGTCGATCTCGGCATCGACAAGCTGGTCGTCGAGACCATCGATGGCGACGGCCTCGGCAGGCCGGCCGGCCGGAACAAAGCTCTGGTTCATTGGTCAAGCAACCTGTCGAGTTCGAGAAGCACCGGCGCCATGAAGGCGCGGACTGCCGCGGCAGCCCTGTCCGGATCGCCGGAGGCGACGGCATCGACGATAGCCGCATGGGCAGTCGCGTCGGGCTCGGGCAGTTCGCCGGCCAGCGTCGCCTTGATCGTCTCGGCGATGGCGCCGGTGAAGAAGTCGTAGAGTTCGATCATTGCCCGGTTGCCTGAGGCCTCGACGACCGACTTGTGGAAGGCGATGTCGCGGCGAATGAAGGCCTCGTGCCCGCCATCGGCAACCGTGCCGCGCGCCTCCAGCAACCGGCGCATCTTCACCAGATCGGCTGGTGTGTGGCGCTGCGCTGCCAGCCGCGCCGCCTCGGCGTCCAGGGCTGCGCGCGTCTCCCATTGGTCGCGCAGGCCGGCGCGCTTGACGCGATCCAGCGCCGCCGACGGATCGACCGCCGAGCGGACATAGGTGCCCGACCCTTGCCGTGTATCCAGCAAGCCTTGCGAGACCAGGGCGCGGACAGCTTCGCGCACCGTGCCGCGGCTTACCGAAAGCAGGTCGGTGAGTGCCGCTTCATTGGGAATACGCTCGCCCACGGCCCAGCGGCCGCTGACAATTTCGGCCCTTAGGCTATCGGCGACGCTGTCGGTGAGGTTGGTTCGTGTGGCTGGCTGCATGGCTATATTCATCAAGTCATCCGATGACTTTGGATAAGCCCGTCAGCTCGCAAAGGCAACAAGCGAGCCAGGAAAGCGATTGGGCCAGTGGGCGAGCTCAGAGGCCGGCGTAGCTCTTCATGTGAAAGGCCTGCACATCGGCCGGATACCGATAGGCAAGCCCGTAGGGACAGGCATGGCGATCGAGGCAGCCTTGCGTCCGGCAGGCACCTCCCGAGGATCCGCGCACATGTCCCAGGCATCGCTCATATGCGAAACCTGCCTCCGAATAGGCATCCACAGGACAGGATTTAAGGCAGGGTTTTGCTGGACATAGATCGCAAAGGTGACTCTGTTTGCGAACTTCGCCGAACTCCAGATCGACATCGAACAGCAGCGCGCCACGATAGGCATGCCAGAGCCCGTATTCGGGATGCATCAGGATGCCCAGCGGCGACGGCCGGAGTCCCTCCGCGCGGATCGCCCATTGCTGGAACGGCAGATAGGGCTTGTCGGATGGCGACGCCGCACGCGCGCCGAACTTGCGCGCGACATCGCCGATCACCTCGCGCGCCCAGCTGTCGAGCGGATTTTCGAGGTCAGCCGGCTGCGCCTCGCGCCAGCGCAGGAAGTACGGCCAGACGGCCGCCCCTGCCTGCCCCACCAGCAACACCGACCGCGCCGGCTTGCCCACCGGACCGCCCGGTGCTGGGTTGCTGTGGTCAAAAGCAAAACCGCCGCGCTGGATGAGGCCATGATCGGCCAGCGCGGCGGAAATCTCATCAAGGTCGGGGGACGTCAAGCGTCACCCCTTCTTGTCCGGATCGGAGAATGCGCTCCGCCAGACTTCCTTGTGAATGATGCTGGCGACTTTAGCCCCGCCTGAAACGGGCTCCTTTCACGTGAAGGCGTCGGGCATCGACGCCTTCTTCGCAGCAATGAAGTCCTTGAGGCCGTCGTCGATGCTGGGATCGAGATACGGCGCCTCGTAGCTTTCGAGCCAGCGGCGGGCGAGCTCGTTGGCACGCTGCGGTGCCGTCTTCTGTCCTTCGGCCAGCCACTGCTCGTAGGAATTGTTGTCGGCGATGCTCGAGCGGTAGAACGCGGTCTGGAAGTTCGCCTGGGTATGGTCGCAGCCGAGATAGTGGCTGCCGGGCCCGACCTGGCGGATGGCGTCCATGGCCTGGCCGTTTTCGGAGAGATCGACGCCCTCGGCAAATTTCTGCTGCATGCCGAGCTGGTCGATGTCCATCATGAACTTCTCGTAGCACGAGGCGAGACCACCCTCGAGCCAGCCGGCCGAATGCAGCACAAAATTGGTGCCAGCCAAAAGCGTCGAGTTCAGCGTGTTGGCGCTTTCATAGGCCGCCTGCGCGTCCGGGACCTTCGAGGCGCAGAGCGAGCCGCCGGTTCGGAACGGCAGGCCGAGGCGGCGCGCCAGCTGGGCGGCGCCGTAGGACACCAGCGTCGGCTCCGGCGTACCGAAGGTCGGCGCACCCGACTGCATCGAGATCGACGAGGCGAAGGTGCCGAACAGCACCGGGGCGCCCTTGCGGATCAGCTGGGTGAACGAAGCGCCGGCCAGCACCTCGGCCAGAACCTGGGTCAGCGTACCGGCAACCGTCACCGGGCTCATTGCGCCGGCCAGAATGAACGGCGTCACGATGCAGGCCTGGTTGTGGCGCGCATAGACCTTGGCCGCGCCCAGCATAGTCTCGTCGAAGACCATTGGCGAGTTGGCATTGATCAGGCTGGTCAGAACCGTGTTGTTCTCGACGAAGTCGTCGCCGAACACGATTTTGGCCATCGCCACCGTGTCCTCGGCGCGTTCGGGTGCGGTCACCGAGCCCATGAACGGTTTGTCGGAATATTTGATGTGGCTGTAGACCATGTCGAGGTGGCGCTTGTTGACAGGCACATCGACAGGCTCGCACACCGTGCCGCCCGAATGGTGGATCGACGGCGCCATATAGGCCAGCTTCACGAAGTTGCGAAAATCCTCGATCGTCGCGTAGCGCCTGTTGCCGTCGAGGTCGCGCACGAAGGGCGGGCCGTAGACCGGGGCAAAGACGGTAGCATCACCGCCGATCTGCACCGAACGCTCGGGGTTGCGCGCATGCTGGGTGTAAACAGAAGGCGCCGTCTTCAGCAGTTCGCGGCACAGCCCCTTGGGGAAGTGGACCCGTTCGCCCTTGACGTCAGCGCCGGCTTCCTTCCACAAAGCCAGCGCTTCGGCGTCGTCGCGGAACTCGATGCCGATTTCTTCCAGCACCGTGTCGGCGTTCTTCTCGATGAGGGCGAGGCCCTCCTCGTTGAGCACCTCATACACGTTCACCTTGCGCTTGATGTAGGTGAGTTGCGTGCCCGGCCCGCCACCGCTGCGTGCTGCGCGTCGCGCAGCCGCGCCACCGCTTGCGCCACGCCCGCGCCTGCCGCCCGCTTGTTCCTGCTCGACTGCCGCGTCTTCGCCCATGGCTCTGCCTTCCGTAAGAATCCGTTTTTCGCCGCCCATGCGGCTCTACGACGGATCGTAATCATGCACCCATATCGAAACGGCTCGCCAGCGCCAACGCCTGTCGCAAAATCGACAAGCCGACAGCCAAGACGACAGCCGGACTGCCAGTCGCTTTCGTTTTGCAGGAGGTCGCAAATCAGCTATGGATTTGCGGCACTTGCAAGCTAGGTATAGCGCAACATCAGCAAGCCGCACTTTAGCGCTGCCTCGAGGGAGCCTTAGAAGATGTCCGACGACGAAATCATCCTGTCCGAGCTTTCCGACGACGAACTCGTACAGCAGATGCACGACGACCTGTATGACGGGCTCAAGGAAGAAATCGAGGAAGGGACCAACATCCTGCTCGAGCGTGGCTGGGCGCCCTACAAGGTGCTCACCGAAGCACTGGTCGAAGGCATGCGCATCGTCGGCGAGGATTTCCGCGACGGCATTCTGTTCGTGCCGGAAGTTTTGCTCTCGGCCAACGCCATGAAGGCGGGCATGCACATCCTGCGCCCGCTGCTCGCCGCCACCGGCGCTCCCAAGCAGGGCAAGATGGTGATCGGCACCGTTAAGGGCGACATTCACGACATCGGCAAGAACCTCGTCGGCATGATGATGGAAGGCGCCGGCTTCGACGTCATCGACCTCGGCATCAACAATCCGGTCGAGAATTATCTCAATGCGATCGAAGAGCATCAGCCCGACATCATCGGCATGTCGGCGCTGCTGACCACGACCATGCCCTACATGAAAGTCGTCATCGACACGATGAAGGAAAAGGGCATCCGCGACGACTATGTCGTGCTGGTCGGCGGCGCGCCGCTCAACGAGGAATTCGGCAAGGCCGTCGGTGCCGACGCCTATTGCCGCGATGCGGCTGTCGCTGTCGAAACCGCCAAGGACTACATGAAGCGCAAGCACAACCTGCGCGCTGCCGGCTGACGACAAAGGGCCGCCCCTTGCGGCGCGGCCCTTTCATTGCGATCTGGCCGATCTGAGTTCGGCCAATCTGAGAAGTGCGGCGGTATGGTGCCTTATTGGACTGTGTCCTCGATGGCGTTCGCCGTACCTTTGACATCCTTGCCGACGCCGCGAATGGTGTTGGCGCAGGAGGCCAGTGCAAGCGCGCAGGCAATGACGGCGATCGGTGCCAGACGTGACAGTTTCATGGACGGTGTCTCCCTCTCTCGATAAACTTCGTCCTAGAGCAACGAAGGCCGGATCGACTGGTTCCATGGCCGCAAAGCAGACAACGAAACCCGACGTCGAAGACAGGCTGCTGGTCATAGGCTGCGGCATGATTGCGCGCGAGGTTTTGGCGGTCAAGCAGCAGCTCGCGCTCGATCATCTCGAGCTGACCTGCCTGCCGGCCGATTTCCATTTCCACCCCAGCCGGATCGCGCCTGCCATGGACCAGGCGATCACCGAAGCGAAGGCGGAAGGGTATCGGCACATCTATGTCGGCTATGCCGACTGCGGCACCGGCGGCCTGCTCGACCGTGTCTGCGAAAAGCATGGCGTCGAGCGCATCGCCGGCCCGCATTGCTTTGCCTTCTACCAAGGTGCTGCTGCCTATGCGCAAGTCGGCGAGGCCGACATGATGTCGTTCTACATGACCGATTTCCTCTGTCGGCAGTTCGATGCCTTCTTCATCAAGCCGCTCGGCCTCGACCGACATCCCGAGCTGGTGAAGGACTATTTCGGCAACTACGAGAAGCTGATCTACCTCGCCCAGACCGACGACCCCGCGCTCGACAAGGTCGCCGAGGATGCCGCCAGAATGCTCGGCCTCGTCTACGAGCGTCGCGCCACCGGCTATGGCGACCTGCCCGAGGCCCTTGCCAACGCATCGGACGCTGCGGCACATCATCAAAGAGCCTGATTCCTCCCCTGAGGTTCGACCTTTACGGAGGTTTGCCATGGCTTTTCGACGACTGATTCTTGCTGCTGCACTAGCAACCACGGCGACCTTCGCGCATGCCGACGGCGTGGTGCAGAAGCTGATCACACCGGCAGACAAGGCCAGACTCGAAAAATACGAAGCCACGCGTAAGGGAGCGCTTCAGGAGGCCAAGGCAGGCCAGGCACGCGAGGTCGCCGTGCTCGACGCGATCGTCGCCAAAAAGCCCATGTCGTTTTCCGATTTCGACATGACCGGCAACTGGCAGTGCCGCACCATCAAGGCCGGCGGCCTCGGCCCGCTCGTCGTCTACGGCTGGTTCAAATGCAAGGTCAGCGATGACGGCTCGGGCTGGATGCTGGAAAAGATTTCCGGCTCGCAGCGCACCAAGGGCCGCTTCTATACCGACGGCGACAGCAGACTGATCTATCTCGGCTCCGGCTTTGTCTCGGGCGAAAAGCCCAAGGCCTATGGCCATGGCCCAGATACCGACCAGGTCGGCTATGCCTTCCGCAGCGGGCAGGCAGAATGGCGCATCGAGTTTCCGGCGCCGCGATACGAATCGAAGCTGGACATCATCGAATTCCGCCGTTGATGTTGCATTCTGCGCGAAGCGACATCACATTCGCACCCTCCGGGGTTATCAAGGATTAACCTGGCCGTCGCACACTGCGATGGGGATTGGCGCGTTGGAAAGCGGGCCGCAAGTGGGCTGAAGGCTGAATGTTAGGGCAAGACAAGCAAACCGACGCAGGCGAATTCGATGCGGCGCCGAAGCGCCGTCGTGGCCGGCGCTTGTCAGCGATCTTCGCCCAACTCGCCCGCGACGCCAAAGGCAGCATCTCGATCGGCGACATCAGGGACACGCTGGGCAAGCGCAGTTTCGCGCCGCTTCTGGTGCTGTTTGCCGCCTTCAACATGCTGCCGCTGCCACCGGGCGCCTCGGCGGTGCTTGGCCTGCCGCTGCTGATCGTCGCAGCACAGATGGCCTTCGGCAGCAATCGCGCCTGGCTGCCCGACTTCATCACCCAGCGCTCGCTGTCGGCGGAACAGTTCCGCACGGTCACTGACTGGGTCGTTCCCAGGCTGATCCGCCTTGAGCAAGTGGTGCGTCCGCGCTACTGGCCGTTCTGGCGCAAGCGCGGGGACCGCGTCATCGGCATCATCGCGCTTATTCTATCCGTTTCGATCACGCTCCCGATCCCGTTCGGCAATTGGCTGCCGGCCTTTGCCACGGCGCTGCTCGGCCTGGCGTTGTCGGAACGCGACGGTATTCTGTTTGCCGTCGGCAGCGTCGTCGGCGTGGCATCGCTTGCCGTCGTTTGTGCGGTCGTCGGCGGCGCCGGCATTGCCACCCACGCCTTCCTGGCCTGGATGGGGTAGACTGAATGGATCGCAGGCCGATCGTCTTCGTGACTGAAGGCGGCGAACATATCTGGGCAATCATCAACAGCCTGACCGATCGCTTCGGCCCCGTCACTGTCGTTCTGGAAACGCCCTACCCCAAGCGTGAACTGATGAGGCGCCGCGCCAAAAAACTCGGCTGGATCTCGGTCGCCGGTCAGTTGGGCACCATGGTGCTCATCCGTGCAGCCAAGAGTCTCGTGAGCGGTGGCATCGAGCGCATTATTGCTGATGAAAAGCTGGAAATCGTGCCGCGCGCCAGCCAGGAGATCGTTCCGGTCTCCTCCGCCAATGCCCCCGAACTGATCGACGTCGTCCGCAAGCTGGAACCAGCGGTGATGTTCCTCGCCAGCTGCCGGATGTTGTCGGCCAGGACGCTTGCCGCCATCCCCTGCCCTGTCATCAACTATCACTCCGGCATCAACCCGAAATACCGCGGCATGAACGGCGGCTATTGGGCGCTTGCCACCGGCGACCACGGCAATTTCGGCTCGACAGTACATATCGTCGATGCCGGTGTAGACACCGGCTCCGTCCTCTACCAGGCACGCGGAATTCCTGGAAAAGGCGACACTGTCGCGAGCTACGCGATGCGCCAGGCTGCCTTTTCCCGCGACATCTGCATCCGGGCCATCGAGGACGTGCTTGCCGGCCGAATGACGCCGATCGACACCGGCCTCCCATCACGCCAATGGTACCATCCGACCATCTGGCAGTATCTCTGGACGGGCATCCGCCGCGGCGTCTGGTAGACGCGTCTGCAGCAATCCTCACTTTATCTTTTTGCGACAGGAGATCGCGTCGCTTTTGAATGCGCGCGCGTCGTCCCATAACAAGCGGCACCCGCATGGTTGCGGCAATGCTCAACGTCATCGAAAGCGAGACCGAAATGGCCGACCTGATCATCGTCTACTGGCGCGACATCCCTGCACAGGTGATCGTCAAGAAGGGCCGGCAGAATTCCAAGCGCGAATTGCCGCTGCGCTTTACCGAAGCGATCGACATGTGCGCGATGCGCACCGGTGCCGGCGACACCGACGCCTATCTGGCGGAGTGGCGCAAGGCCGACCCGGTTCCGGTCAGCGACGACCTCGAGGCGGAAGCCGACAAGGCGATGGCCGAGATCGATGCAAATTTCACACGCGAGCGGCTGGTCGCTCTCGTCAAGGCAGGCGGCAAGGAAGATGGTTGATACCCAGCCGACAGTAACCCAGGCGACCTTGGTCAAGAAGGCCGCGCCCAAAAGCGACTACAAGCCGGCCGACGTATCGCCGCAGCGGCGCGTCCAGCGCAGCTACACGATCAGGCTGTGGTCGATCCGCCACTCGCGCCTGCTTGAATGGTTCTACAGCCGCTTCGCCGACGCCTTCCTGCTGCTCCATCCCCTGTGGAAGGGCATCGGCTATGGCCGTGTCGAGGCCCCGATCAAGTTCGTCGAGAAGCGGGTCAAGGGACTGATGTTCGACTGCCGGATGTGCGGCCAGTGCGTCTTGTCGTCGACCGGAATGTCGTGCCCGATGAACTGCCCCAAGCAGCTGCGCAACGGCCCCTGCGGCGGCGTCCGCGCCAACGGCTATTGCGAGGTCGAGCCCGACATGCCCTGCGTCTGGGTCAAGGCCTGGGAAGGCTCGCGCAACATGGTCAACGGCGACGCCATCCTCAACGTCCAGAAGCCGGTCGACCAGTCGCTGCGCGAAACTTCGGCCTGGCTGAGGGTGACCGCTCAGGCTGCCGCAACGCGCGAAACTGCCAGCAAGGAAGTCGCATGACCCCGCCGCGCCCGCGCCAGACCGACGAGCATCCCGATGGCATCGACCTGCCGCTCGACCCCCTGCCCGGCCACTCCTCGCGCGGCCGCCTGGAGCGCGTGCTGCGCCGGGGCGAATTCGCCGTCACCACCGAACTGAATCCGCCCGACAGCGCCGACCCCGAAGACGTCTACAACCGCGCCAAGATCTTCGACGGCTGGGTCGACGGCATCAACGCGGTCGATGCTTCTGGTGCCAATTGCCACATGTCGTCGGTCGGCATCTGTGCTCTGCTCACCCGCATGGGCTACGCACCGATCATGCAGATTGCCTGCCGTGACAAGAACCGCATCGCCATCCAGGGCGACGTGCTCGGCGCGGCCGCCATGGGCGTGGCCAACATCCTGTGCCTGACCGGCGACGGCGTGCAGGCCGGCGACCAACCCGGCGCCAAGCCGGTGTTCGACCTCGACTCGACATCGCTGCTCGAAACCGTGCGCCTCATGCGCGACAATGGAAAGTTCCTGTCGGGCCGCAAGCTGACCACGCCACCGCAGCTCTTCCTTGGCGCCGCAGTCAACCCTTTCGCCCCGCCCTATGATTTCAGGCCTGTTCATCTCGGCAAGAAAATCGCCGCCGGCGCACAGTTCGTGCAGAGCCAGTACTGCTTCGACGTGCCGATGTTCCGCACCTTCATGAACCGCGTGCGCGATCTCGGTTATGACGAGAAATGCTACATCCTGGTCGGTGTCGGCCCGCTTGCCTCGGCCAAGACAGCCAAGTGGATCCGCGCCAACGTGCCGGGCATCCACATCCCGGATACAGTCATCAAGCGTCTGGAAGGCGCCCAGGACCAGAAGAAGGAAGGCAAGCAGCTCTGCATCGACATCATCAACGAGGTCAAGGAGATACCTGGCGTATCGGGAGTCCACGTGATGGCCTACCGGCAGGAGGAATACGTCGCCGAGATCGTCGATGAATCGGGCGTACTGAAGGGTCGCCGGCCATGGAAACGCGAGGCCCGTGCCGACGACCAGCGTGTCGCCGAGCGGCTCGAGCACATCCTGCACGACGACGTTACCGAATCGCAGGTCGACATGGTGAAGACCGCGCACTGACAGGCAGGCGCGACTGCCGCGCTTGAACGAAACCAGACAACGATATAAAGAAATCTTTATATCTTAGGGAGAACTTCATGACACGCACGATCGTCGCCTCGGCGACCCGCGAAATCATCATCGGTTTCGATCAGCCTTTCTGCGTCATTGGCGAACGAATCAATCCGACCGGCCGCAAGAAGCTGGCCGCCGAGATGGTTGCCGGCAATTTCGAGACCGTCATCAAGGACGCCCTGGAACAGGCTGCCTGCGGCGCGACGATGCTGGACATCAATGCCGGCGTGACGGCGGTCGATCCGAATGCGACCGAACCGGCGCTTCTGGTGCAGACGCTCGAGATCGTCCAGAACCTGGTCGACCTGCCGCTGGCGATCGACAGCTCGGTGTCGGCGGCGATCGAGGCCGCCCTCAAGGTTGCCAAGGGCCGCCCGCTCGTCAACTCCGTCACCGGCGAGGAAGAGAAGCTCGAGGCGATCCTGCCGCTGGTCAAGAAGTACAACGTCCCGGTCGTCGCCATCTCCAATGACGAGACCGGCATCTCGATGGATCCCGACGTCCGCTTTGCGGTTGCCAAGAAGATCGTCGAGCGTTGCGCCGATTTCGGTATTCCCGCCCATGACGTGGTCGTCGATCCGCTCGTCATGCCGATCGGCGCGCTTGGCGATGCCGGCCGCCAGGTCTTCGCGCTGCTGCGCCGCCTGCGTGAAGAGCTCAAGGTCAACACCACCTGCGGCCTGTCCAACATCTCGTTCGGCCTGCCGCACCGCCACGGAATCAACGCCGCCTTCATCCCGATGGTCATCGGCGCCGGCATGACCTCGGCGATCATGAACCCGGTTCGTCCGCAGGAAATGGAAGCGGTGCGCGGTGCCAACGTGCTCAACGGAACCGACGAGCACTGCACCCACTGGATCAAGACCTACAAGGACTACAAGCCATCGGAGGGCGGCCACGCCGTTGCAGCTCCCGTCGCCGTCAGCGCACCGGGTGACGCCGCCGGCGGCCGCCGCCGCGGCGGCCGTGAAGCCCGCATGGCGCGCGGCTGAGATCAGTCGTGGGACACGACGCGCTCCATTTTCCCCCAGTCGTCCTGTCGGACGGGGAAGCTGAGCCGTCGCATGATTTTCCTTCCCCCCGCACGCGGGGGGAAGTTGCCGGCAGGCAGATGAGGGGCAACCCGATCGCCATAAGGTCGGTGCATTCCGGAGCATTGCAATGAACTCTCCCGCCAACATCACCGATCCGCTTGTCCTGTTCATGCCTTCGGGCAAGCGCGGCCGGTTTCCGGTGGGAACGCCCGTGCTCGACGCGGCGCGTACGCTTGGCGTCTATGTCGAAAGCGTGTGCGGCGGACGCGCCACCTGCGGCCGCTGCCAGGTCGAGGTGCAGGAAGGCAATTTCGCCAAGCACAAGATCATCTCGTCGAACGACCACATCTCGCCCAAGGGCCCGAAGGAAGAGCGCTACGAGCGCGTTCGCGGCCTGCCTGAGGGCCGGCGCCTGTCATGTTCGGCGACGATCCAGGGCGACCTCGTCATCGACGTACCACAGGACACCGTCATCAACGCGCAGGTCGTGCGCAAGGCAGCCACCGATCGCGTCATCGAGCGCAATGCCGCCGTCCAGCTCTGCTATGTCGAGCTGGAGGAGCCCGACATGCACAAGCCGCTCGGCGACCTCGACCGCCTCAAGGTGGCACTCGAAAAGGACTGGGGCTGGAAGGACCTGCTGGTCGCCCCCCACCTCATCGCCCAGGTCCAGAAGATCCTGCGCACCAAGCTGCCCGACCAGCCGGAGGTTACGCCCGGCAAATGGGGCGTGACCGCGGTAGTCCACCGCGACATGGATTCCTCGCGCCCCTTCATCATCGGCCTGTTCCCCGGCTTGAAGAACGAGGCCTATGGCATCGCCTGCGACATCGGCTCGACGACCATCGCCATGCATCTGGTGTCGCTTTTGTCCGGCCGCATCGCTTCTTCGTCAGGCACGTCCAATCCGCAGATCCGCTTCGGCGAAGATCTGATGAGCCGCGTCTCCTATGTGATGATGAACCCCGACGGTCGCGAAGCCATGACCAAGGCCGTGCGCGAGGCCGTCAACGGGCTCATCGGCAAGGTCTGCGAGGAAGGCCAGGCCAACCGCGACGACATCTTCGACTGCGTCTTCGTCGCCAATCCGATCATGCATCACCTGTTCCTTGGCATTGACCCGACGGAACTCGGCCAGGCGCCGTTCGCGCTCGCCGTTTCAGGCGCGCTGCAATTCTGGGCGCATGAGATCGACATCGAGGTCAATCGCGGCGCGCGTCTCTACACCTTGCCCTGTATCGCCGGGCACGTCGGCGCGGATGCTGCCGGTGCGACCTTGTCCGAGGGACCGTACCGCCAGGACAAGATGATGCTGCTGGTCGATGTCGGCACCAATGCCGAGATCATTCTCGGCAACCGGAACCGGGTCGTCGCCGCGTCCTCGCCCACCGGCCCGGCCTTCGAAGGCGCCGAAATCTCTTCTGGCCAACGTGCAGCCCCTGGCGCCATCGAGCGCGTGCGTATCGACCCTGAGACGCTGGAGCCGAAATACCGCGTCATCGGCACCGACAAATGGTCGGACGAGGAAGGCTTCGACGAGGCATCGTGGACCACCGGCGTCACCGGCATCTGCGGCTCGGCGATCATCGAGGTGGTGGCGGAGATGTACCTGTCTGGCATCATCTCCGAAGATGGCGTCATCGATGGATCGATGGCTGAGAAAAGCCCGCGCATCATCCCGAACGGCCGCACCTTCTCCTATCTGCTGCGCGAAGGCCGCCAGGGCGAGCCACGCATTACCGTTACCCAGAACGACGTCCGCGCCATCCAGCTTGCCAAGGCAGCTCTCTATGCCGGCGTGAAGCTGCTGATGGAAAAGCAGGGCGTCGAGACCGTCGACACCATCCGCTTCGCCGGCGCCTTCGGCTCCTTCATCGATCCGAAATACGCAATGGTGCTCGGCCTGATCCCCGATTGCGACCTCGACGAGGTCAAGGCGGTCGGCAACGCCGCCGGCACCGGCGCGCTGATGGCGCTGCTCAACCGCAATCACCGCCGCGAGATCGAGACGGAGGTCGGCCAGATCGAAAAGATCGAGACCGCGCTCGAGCCGCACTTCCAGCAGCTATTCATCGACGCCATGGCGCTGCCCAACAAGGTCGATCCATTCCCCAAGCTGCAGGCCGCGGTCAAGCTACCGCCGCGCAAGGCGGCAAGCGTCGAAGGCGAGCTTTCCGACGGTGCACCACGCCGCCGGTCTCGCGAGGAACGCGCCGCGCGTCGCTCCCGCGACTGAACCACAAGGACATCTGCCCAACCGGCGCTTCGACGAGGTTTTCCGCGCCTCGCCGGAGCGCTGTTGTGCTATGATGCACGTATCGGGTGTGTTTCAGCAAGGCAACCATTCGACCTAAAGTTGCCGCTCATACGAAATCGATACGAAACAATCCCGAACTAGTTTCTGCTCGTCAGCCGCCAGCGAGCTTCGCCTCTCAGGCGGTAAACGTGCATGGCCTCGAAGATCGAATTCGGTTTTTGGAATGGATCAGGCACCGATTCACACGAACCACAGCGTTCATTGCACGCCCCTTGAGGCGCGCGGCGCAGCGGGATTTGCAGGAGACGACAATGTCGATGATGAGCACCATCGGCCGCTTCGGTGCGGCCATCCAGAGCGCCCGCCGCGCCGCCCGATCCGAACGCATGCTGAACAGGTTGCCGCCGGAGATCCAGAAGGACATTGGCTGGCCCGCCCCGGAACATGGCCGGCGCCACGCGACACTGGCGATCTACATGTCGCCCGACCGTTGAGGTGGATGTTTCAGAATCGCGCGCAATATGAAACAGAAAAGCGCTCAAGCGATATCAACCTGAAACACAAACGAGCATAAACTCTCACCCGGCCGGCGGCGCATCCAGTCTCGCGTGGTGCTGCCGGCCCGTCACTCCCAGGAGACGACCATGTCCATCATTGGAGAGTTTCATCAGTACGGCTCGGTGTTGCGCCATGCGTGCCGCGATAGCCGCATCGAGAACATGATGAACGGCTTGCCGCGCGAATTGCAGGTCGAGCTCGGCTGGATCGACGGGGTAACCCACCATGGGTCGGGCGCCGCGGGTCAACTCCACAAATATGGTCGCGTGGCGATGCTGATCGACGCGTTGCCCATCGACATTCAGATCGAACTCGGCTGGCCCGTCGGCCCCTTGGCGCCGGCGACAAATGTCATCGCGTTCGCCCGGCCGAAAGCCCGCTGCGCATGACCTTCGCCGAAAAGGTCGGCCTGCTCGTCTTTCGCCAGCGCACCGCCGGCCGGCCTGCCGCGGCCGACCGGCGCCTGCGCATGGCATTGAAACCGCGCCGCCGCGCAAGCTGATTGCTGGAACTCACAATCGGAATTCACATTGAAAGGAGGGCCAGATGCCCCTTTTCGACGATCTCGGCCGCATTGGCGCCCGCTACAAGCTGGCGCGAAGCGCCCGCCGGACCGTCCGCATCATGAATGCGCTGCCACCGGAGATTCAGCGCGACCTTGACTGGCACCCGCCATCGTCGCTGATGGCGAGCATCTACCGGTCGATGGCCACAGCAGTCAGGCGCTGAAGCCTTCACCACAGGTGCGCTCTAGAACTTGCCGGTAAGGTTGAAGGTCTCGAAGGCCGCGCGGATGTGGTCGGCAGCGGCCTTGACGGGCGCGCTTGCCTCGGGTGCCACGATCATCGCCAGGCTGTAGTTGCCGATCTCCGGCATGCCGTCCTTGACGCCGAGTTCGACGAGTTCGTCGCCGATGAACGACCGCGGCAGCGGCGCGACCGCCAGGTCGGACAGGATTGCGGCCCGCTGGCCGGCCGTGTGCGCGCTCATATAGGCGACACGATAGTTGCGGCCATCGCGGCCGAGCGCTTCGAGCGCCCCTGCCCGCCATGCGCACCCCTCTTCCCAGATCGACACCGGCAGCGGCTCGCGCAGATGGGCGCAGCCGCCCCTGGCGCCAGCCCAGACGATCGGCTCGGTCAGCAGCGTCTCGGCGCCTGCTGCATTGGCCCTGCAGGCATTGGTCAGCAGCGTGATGTCAAGCGCCCGATCGTCCATACGGCGTCTGAGATTGCTGCTCTGGTCGATGATGACGTCGACGGCAATCGAAGGATGCGTCTGAGCAAAACGCTTGAGCACATGCGGCAGCACGCGTTCGCCGAAATCGTCGGGCGAACCCAGGCGAACCACGCCAACGATGTCGGGAATGATGAACTTCGACACCGCCTCGCGATTGATCGCCAGCATGCGGCGCGCATAGCCGAGCAGCATTTCGCCGTCGGTGGTCAGCGTCACCGAACGCGCGTCGCGGAAGAACACCGAGCGCCCGAGAATGTCCTCGAGCTTCTTGATCTGCATCGACACGGCCGAGGGCGTGCGGAACACCGCATTGGCGGCCGTGGTGAAGCTGCCGGTTTCGGCAATCGCAACGAAAGTGCGCAGCACATCGAGGTCGAGCAGCGGCAGCGGATGATTGAGCGGTGCGTTCATGGCAAATGACCTTCAATATTTCTGATCGAACACATCATTTCATTTCGTTTGATTGAACCTCATCCCTGAGCGATAGTCAACACCATCGAAGCAGCGGCCATGGCCAAGCGTCGACAGAGCCCGGAACGGAAGCGCCATGGTGCGCGAGACGGTTGAAGCAAGCGGTGCCCACCGGGCGAGCACCTCAAGCCGGCCTTGAACCGGCCCAGCAGGAAGGAGAGACCGCAATGTCCATTTTCTCATCGATCGGGCGCATCGCCAGCGAACTCAACGCCGCCCGTACCCGCTTTAACACCGCCCGCTCGATCCGCTCGCTGCCGATCGAATTGCAGAAGGACATCGGCTGGCCGGAAGCCTTCGATTCGAACACCGGCTACCGTCGCGGCCACAGCGGTGAAGCGGTCTGAGCAGTGTCGAGGCGAAGTCGCGACCTGTCGCATGGTGTCGACAGGTCATGCGACCTCGCCTCAGCCATGCGAGCGCCGCACGCCTGGGATGAACGGCTTGCATGGCGCCGCAGCATCCTCTCAAGAGACTGAAATAGCTTGATTTTTCGTTGCAACCGACGTCGCATCCGCAGAAATGTCGCATGTCGTGTCGCTTTTGAGGTGTGCCACTTCGCATTTGCAGCATGATCCGCATCGGCCAAGGCCTATATGCGCATCGTCAAACGAGCTGCCCCACTCCACAACGCGAAGGCACCCCGTGTAACCACTGTGCATGGAGATGTGTCATGAAGATTTTTGCCCGCTTGTTCGGTATCCGCCGCGACACCTCGCTGTCGACCGCGATCGAGCGCCAGCGCCTTTCCAGGACGATGCCCGGCCAGACCGGAGCGATCGCTGCAAACCGCCTCGGCATGCTCGTCGGCTGAGTTTTCTTTCGATCCCTTTCCTCCCGGATCGAACCATTGGAGCGGCGCAAGCCGCTCTTTTCTTTTTGACGCCGTCATTCGGCGACGCCAGTTGCGACATCACCGGCATTCGGCCGGCCCGGGCTGCCCCGCCGTTTCAAACGCGTCATTTGTTCGTCAAAACGAGCCAGCGGCGTTTTGCCCATGTCGCAAACTTTAATTTTAGCGACAGCTTCAACCCCATTGACAGCAAGGGAATTTGCTGTTGACGCTATGCTATTCGCGACATCAAAGTCGCGTCGTTCCCGGCCAGCGCGAGGGTTCCTTGAACGCCATCAGACATCCGATCAAACGATCGCTTGTGTTCTTCCTTGTCCCCGACTTCACCATGGTCGCCTTTGCGACTGCCCTCGACCCACTGCGCATCGCCAATCGCATGCTCGGCTACGAGGCCTACAAATGGCGCTTGGCCAGCATCGACGGTAAGGCCGTGCCCGCCTCGAATGGCGTCGAATGTGCCGTCAACACCTCGCTCGACGAGGAGCGCAAGAAAATGGCCGGGCCGGAACGGCCTTCGATGGTCATCGTCTGCACCGGCATCAATGTTGAGACCTACACCAACAAGTCGGTCTTTGCTTGGCTGCGCGAGGAGTACAATCGCGGCGTCGCCGTCGGCGGCCTGTGCACCGGCGCCTATGTGCTGGCCAATGCCGGCCTGCTGTCCAACAAGCGTTGCGCCATCCATTGGGAAAATCTGCCGGGATTCGCCGAGGCTTTCCCCAAGGCCAATGTCTATGCCGACCTGTTCGAGGTCGACCAGAACATCTACACCTGCGCCGGCGGCACCGCTGCCCTCGACATGATGCTCAAACTGATCGGCGACGATTTCGACGACAACCTCGTCAACCGCATCTGTGAGCAGGTGCTCACCGATCGTGTCCGCAGCCCGACCGACCGCCAGCGCCTGCCGTTGAGGGCACGGCTCGGCGTGCAGAACTCGAAGGTCCTGACAATCATCGAACTGATGGAAGCCAACCTGTCGGAGCCGCTGTCGCTGATCGAGATTGCCGACCATGTCGGCCTGTCCAGGCGACAGATCGAGCGACTGTTCCGCACCGAGATGGGTCGGTCCCCTGCCCGCTATTATCTCGAAATCCGGCTCGACCGCGCCCGGCATCTTTTGATCCAGTCGTCGATGCCTGTCGTCGAGGTTGCCGTCGCCTGCGGCTTCGTCTCAGCCTCGCATTTCTCGAAATGCTACCGTGAGCTTTATGCCCGTTCGCCGCAGCAGGAGCGCATCGACCGCAAACAGTTGATTGCGGCCTGACAGCTACTGTCGCCGGTAAGGGTCGTAACCGTCCTCGCCGTCGTCCTGATAGCCGTCGCAGATGCACTCTGCCGACGATATCTGGTCGTTCCAGCCGCCAATGGAGCGGGCATTGCGGTCGAATTCTTCCGACGCGCCCTGCATGCCGGTGTGCTGGTAGACGACAAGCGTGCAGCCGGGCGCGACGCGCACCGACGAGACGCGGTCGTTCCAGAACCGGCCGGCGCGGAAGCTGATCGACCGGTCGGCCCGCATCGGCAGGACACGGCCACCATAGCCATTGTGTTCGTACATCTCGCAGGCAACGTCGTCGTCATACTGCGCGTTCGCGCTGCCGGTCATCAGGACCGATGCGACGGTGGCAAGGAGTGCTAGGCGTTTCATGTTTCTCAGTGTCCTCGTGGCCAGAAGACGCAGAGAAAACAGCCGCGTGGCCAAACTTTGGCATTTTCCGCTACTGGATCGCAGTTTACGACTTATGCCTAACGGCTGTCCCAGAGCCAGGAGCGGTCGCGCCACAGCTTCTCGCCGATCAGGCAGTCATATCTCGGCTGCGCCTGGGCAAGCACGACAGGCGGATGGGCTGCTTCCTCGGCGGCCCACTGACGTGACGCGGGCCCAGCCAGTTCCAGCACCAGCTTGCGCCGGATCGCCTCCGGAAACTGCGACCACTCATTGACCGGGATCATGAAGGCGCCCGGCCCACCAATGACGCAATCGGCGTAGTAGCGGTCGAGATCCTCGACGTCATAGGCATTGCCAAAGCCGCCATTGGTCATCAGCGGCAAGCCATTGATGGTGATGCCTTGCGCCACGGCAGCGTCTCGCACCAGATCCACCGGCGGCCCCTGATTGTTGGGACCGTCGCCCGAGATGTCGATCACTCGCTTCATGCCGCGGTAGGCGCTTTCGGCAAAGAGGTCCGTGCCGAATTCCAGCGCACTGGAGATAGAGGTGCGGCGCGCGCTGTTGGGCGGCTTGGCCGAGAGTTGCCGCACCACACGCTCGGCATCGGCGCGATTGGCAATGACTGTCCATGGCACCACCACGATCTGCGACGTCGAGCCGGCCCATTCGACATAGGTCACCGCGATCTTGCCATAGGCGCCCTCGGCGATCGCCTGCAGGACACGTTCATGGGTCAGCGCCGCGGCATAGCCGTGGCGCTGGATCTCAAGTTCGTCAGGCGACATGGAGAGCGAGACGTCGACGGCCAGAACCAGTTCCACATCGACCTGTTCGGCTGCATTGACGTGAAAGCCGAGCCCCAGCATCAGTGCCAAAGCAGCACCGCCTGCGAGAAGAGCTTTGGCCACGGCAGACATAAGCAAAGGGTAAGCGAGATTCGGCTTCTTCAAAAGAAACGCCCGGCCAGAAAGCCGGGCTTTTCAATCACATTGTCGGGAAGCGCACCGCAAATGGTCAGGCTGCCGGGGAGTTGCCACGCTTTCTCGACCGGACTTGCAGGCCGACTGTGAGGAACACCGAAACGACGAAGACGACGGTCAGGCCACTCGGCGGCATGATCGCCGTCATGATGGCCGTCCAGACGAGCAGCCCCCAGCCGACAAAGACAGGGATGGGCAGGCTCCTGCGATCGAGCCAGAGGATGAGCGCGCCGAGAATGACCAGCGGGATGGCCAGCGACCCGATGGATTGCCAGAACACACCGCCGGAAAGTGCCAGGTCGAGCGGCTGGGCCCTGAGCGGCGCCCAGTGATCCCAGGTCCAGAGATTGAGCGACAACCAGTTCGGCAGTTCCGCGGGGATTTCGGCCCCGAGCACGAGCATATGAATGATGCCGAGCGAAATCAGCGCAATGGCGCTCCATTTGACCATGACGTCCACCTCCTTCGATTGACCGCGACCGCGCCGCAAGGCATGACCATACGCAACCGTATGTAGCGCGAGCGCCCAAAAATAACCATACGGATGCGTATGGTGTGGCGCGATGCCGCAAGAAGGGAGAGATGATGGCTGGGACTGGTCCGCAGACAAAAGGCGAGACAAGGGACCTGACGCGCGAAGACTGGCTGATCGCCGCCGTAGCTGCCCTGGCGGATGGCGGCGTTGACGCAGTCAGGGTCGAGCGCCTCGCCAAGTCGCTGGGCGTCAGCAAGGGCTCGTTCTACTGGCACTTCAAGGACCGCCCGCAATTGCTGGCAGCGATCCTCGACCTTTGGGATGCCGACTTCACACAGCAGCTCATCGACAATGCGGCCGGATTGGCGACGCCGCAATTGCGGCTGCGCCATCTCGCGCGGGATGCCTTGGCAAGAACCGTCTACGGCATCGATTCAGCACGCGCAGAAGCCGCGATCCAGTCGTGGGCTGCGACCAACGTCCAGGTTGCGGAGCGTCTGCGAGCCGTCGACGCCGCCCGCCTCGCCTATCTCGAAAGGGAACTCGCTGCCGCCGGCCAGCAACCAGACAAGGCCCGCGCCAGGGCGAAGATGCTTTATCTCGCCCTGCTCGGACTTTACGCGGCGCGCGGCTACAATCCGGAGCTCGCCGACGACAGCGCCTATCTCGCGCTGGTCGAACTGGCCCTGCAGTAGACCAAGCGGCGCGCGTAAGATTGCATGGGCGGCGTTACCGTCGGATTGGCCGCCCGCCTTTGCCGCGCCACTCCAACGTCTCGGCTTCTTCCGGCGCTGGCTTGCGGCGCACCGCCTTGGCCTTCCGGATGCCTCGCGCCGCCCGCCAGTTTGGGCCGAAGGGCGGGGGCAGCCAGATCAGGAAGCCTTTCGATGCCACCCACAGCATGGCAACCATGCGCAGCGTCGACAGGGTAAGGCCGCAAATCCCAACGATCCGTGTCGCGGCTTGCGGGCTCAGCCTTGCCTGCAACAGCTCCCTGGCTATGAATCCCCCGTCGAGAGGCAGGGCCGGCAGCAGGTTGAGACATGCGAGCGCAAGATTGAGGACCGCGCCCAGCGCAAAGGTCCACGCCAGCAGGCGCAAAGGTTCGAGCGGTGGCGGGACAAGGCTGAGACCTGGCCCTGCGGAGGCAGCGAATAGATAATAGCCGGCCAGAAACAACAACCCTACGGTCAGGTTCACCATCGGCCCGGCAGCATAGATCCATGCCCATGGCGCGCGAATCTGGCCGAATGGTCTGAACAAGATACGCCCACCGAACAGATAGAGCTCGATGCGCTCGGCGGCGATCTTGCTACGGCGCGCGGCCCAGAGATGGCCGAGTTCGTGAAGCAGCACCGCCGAGAACAGCAGCACCGCGACAATGACGGTGAGCACCAGGGCATGCCGCGGCCGCACGAACCATTCATGCAGGAACGGCAGCATCACAGGAATGGCAAAGGTCGCGTGGACATGGACGGGAACGCCGGCCACGCGGAATGTCAGCGCATCAACGCGCCTTTTTGATCGAACGGTCGCCAGAAACCCCTCCCCGGTCGGCTGGTTTGGCAGAGCGTATCAGACCTGGGCCAGGCAGGGGTAGCCGTGTCGAGCGGTCGACAGGAGTTTCCGACCGCTCAAAACTGCCATGTCAGCTGCGCGGCTTCAGGTTCTCCGGATCATAGAGCGGCTTGTAGCCGATGCCGACAACCTCGACCGGATAGGTTTCGGCGAAATACTCGACAACGAGCTTGCGGCCTTCCTGGCAATAGGCGTGAGGCAGATAGGCCAGCGCGATATTCTTGCCGATGGTCGGGCCGAAGGCGATCGAGGTCGTGTAGGAACGGCGCCCGAGCTCGTCGACCAGCACTTCGCCCGTCTGCGGGTCGATGACCGGCAGCGTGCCGACCGGGTAACGCTTGACGCCATTCCTGTCGGTGTTCTCGGTCATGACCAGCGTGCACAGCATCGCGGGCTGGTGATCGCGCGCCTTGTATTCGAGATGCTTGGCCTTGCCGCGGAAATCGACGTCCTTGACCTTCGGGCGGGCAAGGTCGGCCTCGATCAGATTGTATTGGGTGAGCAGGTCGGCGTTCTGCAGGCGCAGGCTCTTTTCCATGCGGCGCGAATTGGCATAGGTCTCGACGCCGAAGGCCATGACGCCGGTCGAGCGCAGCGCATCCCAGACGGCCAGGCCATCCTCGTATTTCATGTGCAGTTCCCAGCCCTGCTCGCCGACATAGGAGATGCGGAACGCTGTGACACTCTTGCCGGCGATCTCGATCTGCTTGATCGCGGCGAAGGCAAAATTTTCCTGGTCGAGGCCAGCAGGGTTCGCCACCACCTTCTTCAGGTTCTCGCGGGCATTCGGCCCCCAGATGCCGATGGTGATGAACTTTTCCGACGTGTCGGTGATGGTGACGTCGAGGCCACGATCCTCGGCGACGCGCTTCATGTAGTGGAAGTCGCGCGGACCGGCATCGGCACCGTTCACCAGCCGGCAGCGGTCGGCCATGCGGAACACGGTGAAGTCGGCGCGCACCATGCCCTCGTCGTCGAGGAAGTGAGTGTAGACGCCCTTGCCGATGTTGCCGTCGCCGCCGATCTTGGCAGCGCAGAGCCATTCCAAGAGCTCGACATGGTCGGGGCCTTCGATATCGACCATGTGGAAATGGCTGAGGTTGACGATGCCGCAATCCTCGCTCATCGCCAGATGCTCGGCATTCGAAACGCGCCAGAAGTGCCTGGAGTCCCACTCGTTCTCGCGCACCGGCACGCGGTCGCCATACTTCTCCAGCAGGTGCTCATTGGCCTTGTAGCCATGCGCACGCTCCCAGCCGCCAAGTTCCATGAAGTAGCCGCCGAGCTCGACTTCGCGTTCGTAGAAGGGCGAGCGCTTGACGTTGCGGCCGGTGGCATAGGGCTCGCGAGTATGAACGGCCGGGAAATAGATCTTCTGCGCCGCCTCGAAGGTACGGCCTTCGATGAACTTCTCTTCCAGCTGGTGCGGGTAGAAGCGGGCATAGTCGATCGAGTTGTGGTCGATCTCGGTGCGGCCGTCGGTCATCCAGTCGGCGATCAGCTTGCCGTAGCCGGGTCCGTCCTTGACCCAGATGGCGACGCAGTACCAGAGGCCGCGCACCTTCTGGCTTTCACCGCAGGAGGCGCCGCCGGCAGCGGAAACCTGCAGCAGGCCGTTGAAGGAGTGGCTCTCGTTGTAGCCGATCTCGCCAAGGATCGGCGTCAACTCCATGGCGCGCTCGAGCGGCTCCATGATCTGCTCCATGTCGAGGTCGCGCTGCGACGGCGACAGGCGAGCCTCATGTTTTTCCAGGAGCTCGCGCGGATGACAGAGGCGCGGATTGGTCTGCTCGTAGTAGCCCCACTCGATCTGGCCGCCTTCGGTGGTCTTGGGGTCGCCGGTGTCGCGCATATAGGCCGAGTTGCCCTGGTCGCGCAGCAGCGGGAAGCCGATTTCCTTGCCGGTGCCCTCGAACTCGTTGTAGGGGCCGAAGAAGGTCAGCGGGTGGTCGACCGGCATGACAGGCAGGTCCTCGCCGACCATTTCGGCGATCAGGCGGCCCCAGATGCCGGCGCAGACGACGACATGGTCAGCCATGATTGTGCCGCGATGGGTGACGACGCCCTTGATGCGGCCACCCTCGACGATCAGCGACGTCGCCGGCGTGTTGCCGAAGACCTGGAGCTTGCCGGACTTCTCGGCGGCATCGACAAGCTTGCCTGCGACCGTCTGCGAGCGCGGGATGACGAGGCCGGCATCGGGATCGAACATGCCGCCCATCACCTGATCTTCCTCGATCAGCGGGAACATCGCCTTGATTTCGGAGGGCGAAACGTAGTGTGCGCGGGTGCCGAACGCCTTGGCCGAGGAAAGCTTGCGCTTGATCTCCTCCATCCAGCTGTCGTCGCCGGCGCGCGCCACCTCAAGGCCGCCAATGCGGGCGTAGTGGCCCATCTTCTCGTAGAAATCGATCGAATATTGCGTGGTCCAGACCGAGAGATAGTCGTGGCTGGTGGTGTAGCAGAAGTCGGAGGCATGCGCCGTCGAGCCGATGTCGGTCGGCACGCCCGACTTGTCGATGCCGACGATGTCGGTCCAGCCGCGCTCGATCAGGTGATGGGCAATCGATGCGCCCACGATACCGCCCAACCCGACGATGACGACCTTTGCCGTTTTCGGAAACTCAGCCATTACCCACGACTCCGAGATGATATTGCGCGCAGACTATAGAGCGCCGCCGCGCGATTGCAGCCTGTTTGCGACATTGCCACAAGGCCGCGCGACCTCGGCAAAATTGCCGGCATCGATCCGCCGCGCCGCCCGGTTCTGCTCCTGCCGCAGACGCGCCTTCGTCACCCCGGCCCACAGTCCGCGGCCACGGCCGCAAGCATGGCGAAATCGGCCCGCTTAACGCTTTTGTCGCCATTTACCTGTAGTTGAATACAACTACTCCATGTCGATCGAGATTGCCGCAGGTGCCGAAGATGAACACCACTTTCACGCCGCCTGCTGCATCCCTGGGTTCACGCCTCAAGGCCAAGACGACAAGCCCGCTTTTTCTTTTGGCTGTCGCGTTTCTGCTGGTTTGCACCTTGCTGGCATTGCCGGTCGCCGTGCCGATCGGCCCGATGTACTGGGACGTGCTGATCTATTACGATGCGGCGAACCGCATTTTCGACGGCCAGGTGCCGATCAACGACTTCTTCACCCCCGTCGGCCCGCTCGGCTACTACCTGTTTGCAGGCTGGGTGACGCTGTTTCCCAACGCCCAGCCGGCGCTCGTGGCGCACTGGTCGCTGCTTGCCGTCACCGCACCGCTGATGGCGCTGGTGCTGTGGGATGTCGGCCAGCGTTCGCGCGGAATCGCATTTGCGCTGCTGGTGCCTTTCCTGCTGTTCGCGCTGCTGCCCTTCAACACGCGCGAATTCTATCCGTTCCCCGGCTCCGACGCCTTCGGCATCTATAACCGCCAGATCTGCCAGATGCTGTATGTGCTGGTGGCCGCGCTGATGTTCGTGCGCAATCGCTACCTGCTGGTTGCGCTGATTTCGCTCACAATGACGGCGCTGTTCTTCCTCAAGATCACCGGTTTCGTCGCCGGCGGCGTCATCGCCGCCTATGCGTTCTTCGCCGGCCGCGTGAAGTTTCGCTACGCGCTGGAGGCGCTGGTCATCTTCGCCGCCGTCCTTGCCGCCATCGAACTGTCCAGCGGCCTGGTCAGCCACTACATCACCGACATCCTCAAGCTGGTGATGATGAACGGCGGCACGCTCTTGCCGCGCTTCCTGCAGTCCACCTCGATCAATTTCGGCGTCGTGCTGGCGACGTCTGCGCTCGCCCTAGTCCTGCTCTGGTCCGACCGGCACAAGCTGTCCGAGCGCTTTTCCGCCGACCGCAAGACGTCGCTTGCGACAGCGGTTTCGGGGCTTCTCGACCATAACGGGCTTTGGCTGCTCGCTGTCCTGTTCGCCGGCGTGCTGTTCGAGACGCAGAACACCGGCAGCCAAGCGTTCATCTTCCTGGCGCCGCTCATCGTCGCCATCCTGCTCAAGGTGTCCAGGCTGCTTGCCAAGCCTATGGTGCTGCTCTCGGTCCTGGGACTGGCTGCGGCCGTCATATTGCCGCCAGCGTTGTTCGTCGTCGAGCGCGCGGCCCGCGCCTATATCGGCTCGCTCAAGAACCGGCCCATCGCGCAGCGCAATCTTGGTACGCTCGGGGCGGTCAACATGCGCAGCGAGGTCGCCGTCCGTGTCGACCATATGCTGAAATTCTACCCGGAGCATCGGCAGCTCTATGCCGACCTCACCAACGCCGGCGAGTTGCCGACGCCGCTGCTCTATTCCGATTTCGACTTCCAGGTCACCTATCTCAGCAATGTCGACACGGCGGTCGATTCCATCCGCAAGCTAGAAGCCGACAAGGGCGTCCACTTCAACACGCTGATGTCGCTGAACTTCGTCAACCCCTTCCCCTGGCTGCTCGACCGCTCGGCACCGCTGCACATCGCCATCGGCGCCGACCCGATGCGCGCCGTGCCCGACCCCGGCTCGACCGAGGAGGCGGCGGTGGCGGACACCGACCTCGTCCTCCTGCCCACCTGCCCGCCGACCACGGCCAATGCCGCGCTCTACGACATGTACAAGAGCGCACTAACCCAGCACCGCCGTATCCAGCTCGATTCCTGCTACGACGCCTTCGTCCATCCCAGGTTTTTCGCAGCGCTGGACAAGTAGCGTCGAGCCGCAAACGGAACGGCTTACCTGCTCTCGCGGTCGTAGTAGTCGGTCGTATTCTCGGCCCGGAACATCTTGCGGAGCCCGGGAACTCCCCGCTTGCCGGAGACGACCATCACCTTGCCCGAGTCCGGGTACTCGCAGGCATCGACCTCGACCAGCGTCGACAATGCCAGATACCGCATCGTCGTCGTGCCGGTGTTGATGATCTGGTGGGCCACTTCAGCTCCCCCGGTCGGGCAGGCGATGACGTCGTGCTGGCGGATCGGAAAGCGCTTGTCACCGAAGCGTAGCTCGCCCTCACCTTCCAGGATGAAGAACATCTCCTCTTCGCCGCGATGGTTGTGGAACGGGCATTGAACCTTGCCCGGCGGCAGGACGGTGAGGTTGTAGCCGAGGTTTTGCGCGCCGATGTGACGGCTTATCGACGCCCTCCTCGACGTGTAGATGCCATTCTCCTCGATGTCGTCGAACTCGACCTCGTCCAGATTCATGATCGGCTTGACCATTCGCTCCTCCCGATTGTTGCTCCGCCGCGCCATCCGAACATGCCGCGCTTGCGGAAGCCGGACAACCGCCTCCCGCCGACAGCGCCAACGCCCTCCGGCAACCAGCTAACAAAAAAGCCGGGTCGAGACCCGGCTTTGGAGGCGACGGGGATGATGTCCCCTACTTGACCTGGCTTTTGACGAAGTCCTTGACGATCGAAACGATGCCGCGGCCGAGCAGGCTGTCGAGGGCTGCGATCAGCACGTCGACATCGGCGCGGCTGCAGGTCAGCGGCGGCAGCAGGCGCACGACATTACGGTTGTACTCGGTGAAGGCCACCAGCACGTCATAGTCCCGCAGCAGCAGCGCCCCGACGAAGCCTGACAGCGACCCCTTGAGCTTGTCGTCGAGCACGCTGACCACCGGGCGCAGCACCATCGGCAGCGTCTGCGAGAAGTCGTGGAACTCGAGCCCGACCATCAGACCCTGGCCGCGAACCTCCTTGATGATCTTGGGGTACTTCGCCTGGAGCTCCTCCAGCCGCGCCAGGAGATAGGCGCCGGTGTCGGCCGAATTCTCGATCAGGCCTTCGTCATAGAGCACGTTGAGCGTCTCGATGGCCGTGATGCAGCCCTCGCCGATACCGCCGAAGGTCGCCATGGCATGGATCATCGCCGTCTTCGGCGTGCCATAGGCCTTCATGTAGACGTCGCGGCGGGCGATCATCGCAGCCATCGCTGCCTTGCCGCCACCCAGCGACTTGGCAACCGCGGTGATGTCGGGCACCACGTCATAGTGCTCGAAGGCATAGAAACGGCCGGAACGGCCGACGCCGCACTGCACCTCGTCGGCGACCCAGATCACCCCATACTGGTCGCACAGCGCGCGCAGCTTGTGCCAGAACGCGGCCGGTGCCTTGTTGATGCCGCCACCACCCTGGATCGTCTCGAGCACGATGGCGCCAATGGCCGGATCGGACCGGAACGCCTTCTCGATGGCATCGATGTCGCCGAAAGGCACCCGCACTGTGTTTTCGGTGAGCTTGAACTCGCCGCGATAGAGCGCGCCGTCGGTGACCGAGAGCACGCCCTTGGTCTTTCCGTGGAACGAGTTCTCGGCATAGACGATCTTGGGACGTGCCGGACCCGCAGCACGCTCCGCGAGCTTGACCGCGGCTTCCATGGCTTCCGAACCGGACGAGCCGAAAAACACCATGTCGAGATCGCCAGGCGAGATCTGCGCCAGATTGTAGGCCAGTGCCGAGGCGTATTGCGACATGAAGGCGATGCCGATTTCGTGGCGCTTCTCGTCCTGGAACTTCTTGCGCGCCTCGAGCACGCGCGGATGGTTGTGGCCGAGCGCCAGCGAACCGAAGCCGCCGAAGAAATCGAGAATCTTGCGGCCATTCTGATCGATGTAGTGCATGCCCTCGGCACGCTCGATCTTGATCTTGTGGAAGCCGAGTAGCTTCATGAAATGCAGCTGGCCGGGGTTGAGATGCGCCTTGAACAGGTCGGTCATCCTGGCGACGTCGAGCGCCTTGGCCTGCTCGACCGACATCAGGTTCGGCTTGGCGAGCTTTGCCGAAGTCATTGCCGGAGCAACCGCGACGGCATGCGAATGGGCCGTATCCGGCTTGGTGACAAGCGTCATGTTCATATCCTCTATTCAGCCGGGGCGTGCTGCGTGGACGCAGCGAGGCCGTCCTTTTTGGCGCGATATTCCTTGTAGGCTGCGATGAGCATGTCCTCGTCGCGGTACTGCGGCACCCAGCCGAGCTGGCGCTCGCCCTTGGAGACGTCGAGAACGCACTCCTCGTCGGCGATCAGATACTGCTCGGGATCCATGATCGGCATGTTCATCAGGTCGAGCAGGTCGAGCGTCCGCTTGACCGCCCAGCCCGGCGTCGGCAGCAGGATCGACTTCGAACCGGCATGCTTGACCAGGTCGCCGAGCAGCTTGCGCACCGGCGGCGGATTGAGCGATCCGAGATTGTAGGCCTCGTTCGGCACGCCGGCCTTCCAGGCAAGCCGCGCTGCCTCGGCGCAGTCGAACACCGAGATGAACTGGTATGGGTTCCTGCCCGAACCGATCATCGGCACCGGCAGGTTCCAGTCGATCAGCTTGAACAGCTTCTCCAGAATGCCGAGACGGCCGGGCCCGATGATCAGGCGCGGGCGGAACAGCGAGATGTTCATGCCGCGCGTCCGCCACTCGGCCGCCAGTTCCTCGGTCTTCTGCTTCGACCAGCCATATTCGCCGAGCGGCGCCACCGGATGCTCTTCGGTCATCGGATGGGTCACGGTATGACCGTAGATCATGTCGGTGGTGTAGTGAACCAGCCTCGGCGCTGCCGCATGGTCCATCGCCTTGATGATGTTCTCGGTACCGAAATAATTGACCGGGAAGAAGAAGTCGTGGCGCTTGGCCCGCACCTGCAGCGGCGACAGCATCTTGGCCGACAGGTTGTAGACCATGTCGTCGGCCTTGATGCCGACGGCTGCGATCGCGGCGGGATCGGTCACGTCGCAATGGACAAAACGCGCGTTGCGGTAATGCGCAAGGTCGCTCTTGACGATGTCGGCAACGACAACCTCTTCGCCGTCGGCGATCAGTTTGGGCGCAAGATGACGACCGACGAAGCCGTCGCCTCCGAAAATGATGTGTCTCATCGCAAAAGCTCGCTTGTCTTGGTGGGTTCGGTAGAGGCCGCGGCGACAACTTCGCCATGGTCGCGGCCGCTTTGGGCGATCAGCACGGTGCCGACGCAGATGAAGGCGATGCCGGCGATGCGCCAGGCATTCAGGTCTTCATGGAAGACGAAGTAGGCAAACACCGCCACCGCCACATAGGCCAGGCTGAGGAAGGGATAGGCGAAGCTGAGCTCGACCTTGGACAGCACATAGAGGTGCGATGCCATCGAGATGACGAAAGTCAGCAGTCCGGCGAAAACCCATGGGCTGAAGACGATCTGCAGTATCTTGATCAGCGGATTGCTGCCTTCAAAAGAAAGCGGACCAAGAGACATCATGCCCTGTTTCAGCATCAGCTGGGCCGCGGCATTGGTCATCACTGTGAAAAGGATGAAGAGGATATATTTCATTGCTTTGTCCGTCCTTCGCACAACCTATCGGAAAGCCCCTGATATTCTGTGAAGCTTTCCCGGCAATTTGAACTTTTTCCGCACTTCTCTAACAAGCGCCTACTCGGCCGCCTGCGCGGTCTCGCTATTGCGCCCGCCCAGCCGGCCGGCGGTCCGGGCCCAGAAGTCGGACATGAATGCCGGATCGCGCATTGCCTCGAGCCGCTGCCAGTCCGGGAACGAAGCCGCGAATGTCTCAGCCGACATGCGCGCATCCTTGTAGGGATTGACCGCGCCACCCGCGCCGACGGTGATCCGGTCGAGTTCGGCGAGCAGCTCCAGCGTGCGCCGGCCATGGTTCGGAAAATCGAGCGTCAGCGTGTAGCCCGGACGCGCGAAGGACAGCAAAGCCGGCGAACGCTGGCTGCCAAAACGTTTGAGCACGGTCAGGAACGAGCCCTGCCCGGCGCGTCGCGCCGCCGCCAGCAATGCCGGAATTGTTTCGCGCGCCATAGCTTCAGGCACGACGCTCTGGTGCTGGTAAAGCCCGCTCGGACCGTAGAGCCGGTTCCAGTCGGCAACGCCGTCGAGCGGAAAGAAGAACTTCTGGTAGCTCGCCTGGCTTTCCCTGAGGCGGCCGCGCCGCCAGCCATAGGCGGCATTGAACAGCTTCAGGAAGGGCCGGTTGAGCAAGGTCAAGGGCGGCTGGAACGGCACCGACAGTCTTGCCGTGCCGCATTCGGCCGTCCGCGCGCCATAGGCGGCGTGGTTGCCGGCAAGCAGCAATCCGCGGCCGGCATGCTTGCCGCCGGCCAGCTGGTCAATCCAGGCAACGGCATATTCGTTGTCGCGGTCGGCGGCTTCGGCGAGATCGAAATATTCGCCCAGGCTGCCAAATGGCTTCACCGTCTCGGCGATATCGAGCGAGGGTACCCGCATCAGGCGGATCGCGGCGGACATGATGATGCCGGTCAGCCCCAAGCCGCCGATCGTCGCCCAGAACAGCCGGGCGTTCTCACCGGCCGAGCAGGCATAGCTGCGCCCGTCCGAGCGGAGCAATGTCAGGCGTTCGACATGGCAGCCAAAACTGCCGCGACGGTGGTGGTTCTTGCCATGCACGTCGTTGGCGATGGCGCCGCCGAGCGTGACGAACTGCGTCCCCGGCACGACAGCCGGGAAAAACCCGTGCGGGGCGGCATAGGCGATGATGTCGGCCAGCAGCGTGCCGGCCTCGGCTTCGATCAGGCCGGTCTCGGCATTGAATGCGATGACGCGCTTGCGGGGCCGCATGTCGACGACGGCGCCGGCGCTGTTCTGGCAGCTGTCGCCATAGCTGCGGCCATTGCCATAGGCGAGCAGCGATCCGGCGCATGCCGTCCCGCCAGCCAGAAGCCGCGTTGCCTCGGCGATGTCGATCGCCTGACTTGCGCCCGGATTGGCGCGGCCAAAGCTCTGGTAACGGGCCAGTCCCACGCTCACAGGCCCGCCACCACAAGCAGCACCGCGCCGGCGAAAACGACGATCTGGCTGCGCCAGTCGCGGATGATGAAGACGACCGGATCGTCATGCAGTTCATCGCGCCGCGCCAGGATCCAGATGCGCATGGTGAGATAGAGCACGATTGGCGCCAGCGGCCAGACCAGCCAGGGATGCTCATAGAGCTCGCGCACCGCGCTGCTGTCGATGTAGAGCGCCAGAACCAGCGCCGAGGAAAACGCCGACGCCATGCCGGCCTGGGCGACGATCTCCTGGTCCTCGATGCGGTAGCCGCGCCCGGCGATACGCTCGCCGACGCTGAGGCTGGACGAACGCAGCTCGACATAACGCTTCACCAGCGCCAGCGAGAGGAAGAAGAAGATCGAGAAGGCGAGCAGCCAGAACGACACGTCCACCCCGGTCGCGGCGGCACCCGCCAGGATGCGCAAGGTGTAGAGCCCGGCAAGGGTCAGCACGTCGAGCAGCAGCATCCGCTTGACCGAAAGCGAATAGGCGGTTGTGGCCACGAGATAGACCAGCAGAACGCCGGCAAACTCGATTGTCGTGAAGGTAGCCGTCGCCAGGCTGATGACCAGAAGGACGCCCACGGACGCCAGTCCGAACGGGATCGACAACTTGCCGCTGGCGAAAGGCCGCTCACGCTTGGTCGGGTGCGCCCGATCAAGCGCTAGGTCGAAGAAGTCGTTGACGATGTAGATAGCCGAGGCGGCAGCGCTGAACGAGATGAATGCCAGGATCGCCGGCACCAGCATCTCGGGATTGAAATATTTGTGCGCCAGCACCAGCGGCACGGCGATCAGCACGTTCTTGAGCCATTGATGGACACGCAGCATCTTGCGGATGGTGCGCAGGTCGGGCTTCGGCGTCTCGATCAGCTCGGACTGGTGGCTGGCCTGCCAGCGTGCGGCTGCCCGGTCGGGCGCAACCACGATCGCCTCGCGCGCGGCATCGAACACTTTGACGTCGTGGCGGCTGTTGCCGGCATAATCGAAGCCGCCATCGCCATAGGCTGCCACCAGCGCCCTGCGCTTGCGTTCAGCGGTCAGGTTTTCACCGCCGTCGCTGGCAAGCACCGCGTCGAACAGGCCGAGATGGCGTGCGATGGCTTCGGCGAACTTGCGCGGCGTGCCGGTGGCGAGAACGATCTGGCGCCCGTTGGCCTGCTCTTCGCGCAGGCGTTTCAGCACTTCGGGCCGGTAAGGCAAGGTCGCCGGGTCGATGTCGACCACCTCGGCAATCGCCTGCTTGAGACGCGCTGGGCCGCCCTTGAGCAACCAGAACGGCACCATGAAGATGGCGAGCGGGTTCTTCTTGAGAAGGGCAAACAGTCCTTCCCACAACAGATCGCTGGCGATCAGCGTGCCGTCGAGATCGACCGCCAGTGGTACTATCTTGTTGTCTGATCGCGCATCCATCAAACTGCCTGCCCTGCCCCTTGCCGGACGGCGTGAACCTTCCGGACCCCTTGCCGCTATAGCGGGCGACCAGGTTCCGGATGGTTAAGGTCGAGGCCGAATGCTAAACGAGCACCAGTCATTTCGCCAGTCATGCTTAAGCAGACGTTAGCAGAATGCAGAAAAGGCCGGGCTGATGCCCGGCCTTTTCGATCATTAGCCTGTGTGTTGACAGGCTTTACTTGATGCGGGCAGCGCCGCCCGAAATCTCTACTGTTTCATCACCGGTCAGCGCTTCGCGGTCGCCATTCGGCAAGGTCACGAAGCAGCCGCTCGAGCAGAACTCGACCGTTTCGCCGGCGGCAAGGGAAAGTTCCGTCTTGGAACCACCTTCCGTGACGATCAGGGTCCGCGGTTCGGCATCGAGGTTTACCGCGCTTGCAGCATGCGCAGCGCCCGACATTGCCAGGACCAGCGCGCCTGCAGCGACAAGAAACCTTTTCATTTGCACTCGGTGTTTCCACCGCCCCTGTTCATCTCAGCAAGGCATTTTCGCCGTTTGCATGAGAGCTTATATGAGTTTGAAGCTGAACGGCAACTGAATGCCTTGTTCATGCCATAATTGCCCGACGCGCCCGGCCGTCACTCCGGATCCGGCTTCCTCGCCCTGCCGGGCTTGCGGCCGGCCGCGGCTTGCGCGGCGCGCTTGCTGCGCGCCTCCTCGAGTTCAGCCACCTGTGCCTCGACCTGTTCGTCGTCGGCAGGCCACTTTTCCGCCGGCTTGACGTCATGCGCCCGGGCCGTCGACGGGATGGCGATGTTTTCGCGCTCGAATGCTTCAAGCACGCCGAAGCGGATATCGTTCTGGACAGTGTTGCTGCCGAGCAGATCAGCCAGGAAGAACCGCATTTCGAATTCCAGCGCCGCCGGGCCGAAATTGGCGAAAAGCACGAAGGGCTCCGGGTTCTTCAGCACCATCGGATGCGCGCGCACAATGTCGAGCATGATCTCATGGGCGCGCTTGGCGTCGGAATCATAGGCAACGCCGATCTTGATGTCGACGCGGCCCAGCTTGTTGCGGTGGGTCCAGTTGCCTACGGCGCTGTTGATCAGATCGGAATTGGGCAGGATCACCGACTGGCGCTGGAAGGTTTCGATTTCGGTGGCACGCACGCTGATCTTCTTGACCGTGCCCGACACCGCACCGGCAACGATCCAGTCGCCGACCTTGAACGGTCGCTCGGCGAGCAGGATCAGGCCCGAAACGAAGTTCGATACCACATTCTGCAAGCCGAAACCGATACCGAGGGAAAGCGCACCGGCAACGAGCGCGAGGTTGGAAAGATCGATGCCAGCCGCTGACACGGCAATCAGACCGGCTATCGCCACGCCGGCATAGCCGACGGCGAGGCGTATGGAATTGCGCACGCCGGCGTCGACCTTGCCACGCGCCATGACCGAGCCGTCGAGCCAGCCCTGGAACCAGCGTGTCACGAAATAGCCGATGGCAAATACCATGACGCCGGAAAGCAGGCCGGCGGGCGAGAAGGTGAAACTGCCGATCTGGAAGCCTGAGCCGATGCGGTAGAGCCAGGTAATCATGTCGCCGGGCTGAAAGCCCCAGGTAAACAGGATCAGTGGCACACCGACGATCAGCACGAGCAGATTGATCACCATGCTGGTGACGAGGCCGAGCTGATCGAGCGTCGCGTCGTCGAGGGTGAACATCCGCTTGATGCGCCGGCCGACCGTCGTCTTGATGAAGGCGTCTTCCTCGTTGATCGCCTGCGACGACAGAAAGCCGATATACATGGTCGCCAGGATCGTGCCGGTGATGACGATCTGCTGCGACACGAAACGCGCAAGCCCGATATAGCCCAGCAGCGCTGCGGCGATGGTGACGCCGCCAAGGGTAAGCACGATGTAGCGGAAGAGACGCGGCCACGGCTTCGGCCGTCCGTCCTCATCGACGAACGGCTTGACCAGGCCGATCAGCATGACCAGCACGCCGATCACCACCGTCGAGGTCAGCGCCTCGCCGACGGTCAACGCAACCGGCGAGCCGAGCACCTGGTAGACCGAGCTCAGGAAGTAATCGAGGCCGGTAAACAGGGCGGTCGCGGTGATCAGGAGCATCAGCCAGCGCGCAGCACCGCTTTCGACCGGGATAAGCCGCCACTTGGGCAGCCTGGGCGACAGCACGGCCATGCCGAGGCGCGAAACGAAGAACACGATGGCGATGACGTAGAACAGCGACCACAGCATGGCGCCGATGTCGCCACGCAGCACCTCGAAATAGGCGAACAAATAGTAGGTGACGCCAAGAAAGACGACGAGCGCCGCCGACTGCATGAAGGTCGACCAGAAGGCGACCGAAAGCCTGCTGAGATAAGACGGCTCTTCTACCCGGCCGTCGGGCTCGAACATCCGTCCGAACATGCGCCGGCCACCGATGATGATGACCGCCGCCGCACCCAGGGCGAAGAACGTTGCCGCCAGCATCGACTTGAGCTTGAAGCTGACAACGAAACGAACCCAGGACGATACCGTTCGGTAGAGGTCGTTCATCTCTGTCTTGAAGGCGTCGGCCACCTCCGACCCCAGAGCGAAATTGATCTGGTAGCGTTTGGTCAAAAGGTTCTGGAACAGGCTGCGACGGATCTCGGTGATCTGGCTGATCAGCTTGTCAATGCGGATCGACAGGTTCTCGGCAACGCCGAGCACGGCATTGATCTCGGTCTTCTCCGCGTTCAGCTTCTCGCGCTCGCTGGTCACGACAGCGGGCTCGGCCGGTTGGCCATCTGCCGGCGGCTTGCCGAGCTGTTCCAGCCGGGCGTTGATTTCGGTCAGGCGCGGACGAAAAGCGACGCCGCTTTGCAACAGGTCGCGCGACAGCTGCTCGAGCTGCAGGCGGATGTCGACGAGACCGGCATCGTCCTCGGCGCTCTGCTCCATCTTCTTCTGCAGCGCATCCGTCCTGGCGGTGATGCTGGCGATGACCTCCTGCTGGTCGGACACCACGCCGGCCGGCGCCTTGCCGAGATCGGCATCCTGCGCTGCGGCGTTTGCCACAAGCACGGCTGTGAAGATGAACAGGGTGGCAGCGATGCGCCGGACTGCGGAAAAAAACATGATTTGTCAGCGACTCGTAGTCAGTTTGCCGATGAAAAGGCGTGGCCATTGATAAAGACGCGCATCTCGGCGGGCAAGCCGATGCGCGCTGGCCCATGGGAAAGTCGGCCTGACGAAAAACAATGGCGGAATATTGGCTTGATCGCAGCAGTGCTGCCTGTAGTGTCCCCGCGCAGCCTGAAGGATGACATGAAGTATGGCGGAATATTCGGCCTTTTCGCTTCTCAAGAACGCGCTCAGCGGTAACCGCGGCTGGAAGCCGGCATGGCGCAAGCCGAGCCCCAAGGCATCGTATGACGTCGTCATCATCGGCGGCGGCGGCCATGGATTGTCGACCGCCTATTACCTCGCCAAGGAGTTCGGCATCACCAACGTTGCCGTGCTGGAAAAGGGCTATCTCGGCTCCGGCAATGTCGGCCGCAACACCACCGCCGTCCGCTCCAACTACCTGTTGCCGCAGAACACGCGCTTCTACGAACACTCGATGAAGATGTGGGAGAACCTTTCCCACGACCTCAACTACAACGTGATGTTCTCGCAGCGCGGCGTGCTCAACCTGGCGCACACGCCGGGCCAGCTCGACGACCTCGCCCGCAAGGGCAACGCCATGCGCCATCTCGGCGTCGACGCCGAGCTGATGACGCCGGCCGAGATCGGCCGCCGCGTCCCCGGGCTCGACATGTCGCAGCGGGCACGTTTCCCGATCTATGGCGGGCTGATGCAGGAACGCGCGGGTACTGCCCGCCACGATGCCGTAGCCTGGGGTTATGCCCGGGGTGCCGACCGCCGCGGCGTCGACATCATCGAGAATTGCGAAGTCACAGGCTTCCTGCGCGACGGCGACCGGGTCATCGGCGTCTCGACAAGCCGCGGCGAAATCCGCGCCAAAAAGGTCGCCGTTGCCGTGGCCGGCAGCACCGGGCGCGTGATGCAGCTTGCCGGCATCGACCGCATGCCGATCGAGAGCCACGTCCTCCAGGCCTTCGTCTCGGAATCGCTCAAGCCGTTCCTCGACACCGTGCTGACCTTCGGCATGGGCCACTTCTATGTCGGCCAGTCCGACAAGGGCGGCCTCGTCTATGGCGGTGACCTCGACGGCTACAATTCCTATGCCCAGCGCGGCAGCCTGCCCATCGTCGAGGAAGTAATGAGTGAGATGCTGGCGCTGTTCCCTTCGCTGGCACCCGTGCGCGTGCTGCGCTCATGGGGTGGGGTCTGCGACATGTCGATGGATGGCTCGCCGATCATCACCACCGGCCCGTTGCCCGGCATGTATCTCAATTGCGGCTGGTGTTACGGCGGCTTCAAGGCAACGCCGGCTTCCGGCTTCTGCTTTGCCCACACCATCGCCAAGGACGCGCCGCACGCGCTCAACGCGCCCTTCACGCTCGACCGTTTCAGCCGTGGCACCGTCATCGACGACAAGGGCCAGGGTCCGACGCCGCGAATGCACTAGGGTTTCGAACATGTTGATCACCTGTCCCTATTGCGGCCCGCGCGACGTCTCCGAATTCGCCTATCAGGGCGACGGCAACCGCACCCGTCCCGATCCCGCTTCGACCGATGCCGAGGCGTGGAGCGCCTATGTCTATGACCGCCTGAACCCGGCCGGCATCCACAACGAGATCTGGCAGCACGCCGGCGGCTGCCGCGCGCATCTCGCCGTCGTCCGCGACACGCTCACCCATGAAATCAAGAGCGTGCGTTTTGCCCGCGAACATGGCGCGCCGCCCCACGGCCGCCGCACATCCGGAGCCAAGGCATGAGCCCGCGCCGCACACCGTCGGGTGGCCGCATCGACCGGTTGCGGACCATCCGCTTCACCTTCGACGGCACCGGCTATACCGGCCACCAGGGTGATACGCTGGCCTCGGCGCTGCTTGCCAATGGGGTTTCGCTGTTCGGCCGTTCGTTCAAGTACCACCGTCCGCGCGGCGTGCTGACATCAGGCGTCGATGAGCCGAACGCTCTCGTGACGGTGCTGCGCGGCGAGGTCCGCGAACCGAACATTCCCGCCACGATGGTCGAGATCCATGACGGCCTCACCGCAGTCAGCCAGAACCGCTTTCCCTCGCTCGCCTACGACGTCAGTGCCATCAACCAGCTCGGCGGCAAGTTCATCTCCGCCGGCTTCTACTACAAGACCTTCATGGGTCCGGTGATTGGCCCGCTCAAGGGCACCCGCTTCTGGATGCTATGCGAAAAGATCATCCGCCGCGCCGCCGGCCTCGGCCGCGCCGGCCACGCGGCCGATCCGTCACGTTATGAGCGCATGAACGCCTTCTGCGACGTGCTTGTCGTCGGCTCCGGGCCCGCCGGCCTTGCCGCCGCGCACGAGGCTGCCCAGTCGGGCGCTCAGGTCATCCTGACTGAGCTCGATCCATGCTTCGGCGGCTCGGCCAACTGGTCGGGCGAGACGATCGACGGCGAGCCCGCCGCAACCTGGGCATCCGATGTCGTCGGCGAACTCAAGACCCAAGACAATGTCCGCCTGCTCAAGCGCACCACCGTCTGGGGCTATTATGACGGCAACACGCTGGCCGCCGTCGAACGTGTCAGCGACCACAAGGACACGCCCGCCAAGGGCGCGCCGCGCCATCGCCACTGGACCATCCGGTCAAAGAACGTCGTGCTCGCCACCGGTGCCTTCGAACGGCCGCTGGTGTTCCCCGGCAACGACCGGCCGGGCGTGATGATGGCCAGCGCCGCGATGCGCTACGCCAATCAGTACGGCGTGCTGGCGGGCGAGAAGATCGCCGTTCTAGCCAACAACGACAGCGCCTATCGTGCAGCCGCGGCCCTCGCCAAGGCGGGAGCCAGGATCGTCGCCATCGCCGACCTGCGCTCGGACGTCTCCGCGGCCTGCCGCACTCTTGCATCAGAGGCCGGCGCCGAACTGTTGACCGGCCATGCGGTGATCGGCACCGAAGGCGGCAAAAAGCTCTCCGGGGTCAAGCTGGCCCCATTCTCCGCCACATCGGGTGTCTCCAAGGGCAACGCACGCGACATCGGCGCCGACTGCCTGATCGTTTCGGGCGGCTGGTCGCCAACCATCCACCTCGCCAGCCAGGCCGGGGCGCGGCCGGTCTGGAGCGACGACCTGCAGGCCTTCCTGCCGCCGGAAACCGGCAAGGGCTGGATCGGCGCCGGCGCCTTCAACGGCACCTTCTCGACGGCCGAAGTCATCTCCGAAGGCTTTTCCGCGGGCCGCAAGGCGGCAGGCCAGCCGGCGCTCGAAACCGCCACCCTGCCCGACGTCGAACCCGCGCCGCTCGACCCCAACCCAGCACCGGTCTTCGAGATCAGGGCCAAGGGCAAGGCCTTCGTCGACCTCCAGCACGACGTGACGGCTGACGATGTCCGCCTCGCCCACCTCGAAGGTTTCGTCTCGGTCGAGCATCTCAAGCGCTACACCACCCTCGGCATGGCCACCGACCAGGGCAAGGGCTCCAATGTGCCCGGCCTCGCCATCATGGCCGAAGCCCTGGGCAAGCCGATCCTCGAGGTCGGCACGACGCGCTTCCGCCCGCCATACGCACCTGTCTCCGTCGGCGCACTTGCCGCCGAGCGTTTCGGCGACCTCAAGCCTGACCGACTGACCCCGATGCATGACTGGCATCTGGAAAACGGCGCGACGATGTATTCGGCCGGCCTGTGGTTCCGCCCGATGATCTATGGCGGACCCGGCGAGACGATCGAGCAGGCCTATGTCAGGGAAGCGGCAGCGACCCGCGAAACGGCGGGCATCGTCGACGTCTCGACGCTCGGCAAGATCGCCGTCCAGGGACCGGATGCCGCCGAGTTCCTCGATCGCGTCTATTCCAACGTCTTTTCGACCTTGCCCGTCGGCAAGGCGCGTTACGGCCTGATGCTGCGCGAGGACGGCCTCGTCTTCGACGACGGCACCACCTGGCGGCTTGGCGAACACGACTTCCTGATGACCACGACCACGGCCAATGCCGGCAAGGTCATGCAGCATCTCGAATATTTCCTCGATGTCGTCTGGCCGGATCTCAAGGTTCACCTGACCTCCGTCACCGACCAGTGGGCCGGCGCGGCGATCGGCGGCCCGAAGGCGCGGGACATCCTCGCTTCCTGCGTCGCCGGCACCAGGGTCGACAACCGGGCCCTGCCCTTCATGGGCATCGTCCATGGCGAGATTTCGGGCGTGCCGGTGATGATCTGCCGGCTCTCCTTTTCCGGCGAGATGGCCTTCGAGGTCTATTCCGGCGCCGGTCACGGCACCCATGTCTGGGAAGCGCTGATCGAGGCGGGCAAGCCTTTCGGTATGGTTCCCTACGGGCTCGAGGCCCTCGGCACGATGCGCATCGAAAAAGGCCACGTCACCGGTGCCGAGATCGACGGCCGCACCTCGGCACGCGACCTCCATCTCGGCTGGATGCTGTCCAAGAAAAAACCCTTCATCGGCTCGGCCATGATGGACCGCGAAGGACTTGCCGCCTCGGGCAGGCTCGAACTGGTCGGCCTGATCGCACTCGACAACCGGCCGCTCAGCGGTGGCGCGCACATCGTCGAGGAGGTCGACGCCGCCAACCCGCACGGATCGCTCGGCCACATCACCGCCGCCTGCTTCTCGCCCGCGCTCGGCAAGTACATAGCACTTGCGCTGGTCTCGGGCGGCAAGGCGCGCCATGGCAAGCGCGCTCACATCTCCGACCCGTTGCGCAACCGCTTCGGCCCGGTGGAAATCGTCAGCCACCACTTCTTCGATCCCGAAGGGAAGCGCATGCATGGTTGAGCAGCTTTCACCGCTCGAACCGGTATTCCGGCCCGGCTCGTACGGAAATTTCGTCGATGGCGTCGGCGTAACCTTGTCCGAGATCGCACCCGGATCGATTGTCCAGCTTGCCGCCTGGGCGGGCGAGGAAAAGAAGCTGATGGCAACGATCGGTTCGGTCACCGGCCTCAAGCTGGCCGATGGCGCGGGCGCCGGCGCTTCGTCCGAGCGCTGTTCCGCCTTCGGCTTCGCTCCCGGAAAGTTCCTGGTATCAGACGCTTCGGAAGGACTCGCCACAGCCTTTGCCGGCAAGGTCACCGCAGCGATCGGCACCATCACCGACCTGTCACATGGACGCACGGCGATCAGAATTGGCGGCCCGAAATCGGAATGGGTGCTGGCCAAGCTCTTTGCCGTCGACTTCTCCCTGACTGCATTTCCAGTCGGTTCGGGCATGTCGACCACCCACCACGACGTGTTCACCCAGATCCAGCGCTGCGGCCCCGACAGCTTCGACCTCTACGTCTTCCGCTCTTTCGCCCGCTCGTTCTGGAAAATGCTGTGCCATGCATCGGACGAAGTCGGCTACGAGGTCAGGTAAGTCAGGCCGCGGTCATGGTGCCCAGCCCGCATTCTGCAACACGACGCGGTAACCATCACAATCCTCAAAGGTCACGCCTCGCCTTGTCCCAGTAGGGATTGAAGGACGGCACCGGCTGATAGTCATGCGCCTTCATGCGCGCGATCGATGCCTGCCAGTCGTCGCTGTCGGGCAAATAAAACACGACGAGATTGTCCTGCGTCGGCGCCCTGCCGGCGTCATGGTAATGGGCATGGGTGAACTCGAAATGATGCGCTTCGCCAGCCTTGCCGAGCATCACGCCATCGAAACCGTCATGGTTCTCGAAGCGGGCGAGTTCGTCGAGCCCGAGCCCGTCGCGATAAAAGCGGACGGTGGCCTCGAGATCGTTCGTGGGCCGCGCCACGCGCAGGACGACGTTCTTTTTCATGATCTCTCTCCCTGGGTCGAGCCTAGCCTGCCTTCGCCCCATTTGCCCACTGGGTGACGACGAGCCCAATGACGATCAGCCCCAGGCCGGCAACCCTGGCGAGACTGGCAGGGCGCTGCACGAACCCCATCAGCCCGAAATGGTCGATGACGAGCGACGCCACCATCTGCCCGCCTATGACGGCGACGACGAAGCTCGCCGCCCCCATCTTCGGCGCCAGCAGCAGCGCCGCCGTGACATAGACCACGCCCGCGGCGCCGCCGGTCCAGATCCACCAGGGCCCGGTGGCTGCGGCGGTTGCAAAGCTGGGCACCGGGACCCTGAACGCCAGCATGACAGGCACGGCCAGGGCCACGCTGACGGCCAGCGAGACCATAGTCGCCCAGAGCGGATGGCCGAGCAGCCGACCGAGCATGGCGTTGGCGCCGGCTTGAAACGGGATGGCGGCGCCGGCGACCAGCGCTGCGGCGAGCAGGGATGAACCTAGGTTCGGCATGACATGTCTCCTTGTTTTCCAAGACCTAGGGCATCCGAAATTCTGATGGAAATTCGTAATTCGTAGCCGCAATATGCACGGGATGAATAATCTTGCCGGCATCGATCTCAACCTCCTCGTCGTGCTCGACGCGCTTCTGGCCGAGCGCCATGTCTCGCGCGCCGCTATCCGCCTGAACAAGAGCCAGCCGGCAGTCAGCCACGCGCTTGGCCGTCTCCGCCATCTGCTCGACGATCCGCTGCTGGTCCGGCATGGCGGTGCGCTTCAGCCGACCATGCGCGCGCTGGAGATTGCGCCGCGGCTCACTGAAGCGCTGGAACGTATGCACGATCTGCTCGCCCCGAGCGGCTTCGATCCGGCCACGGCACGCCGCAGCTTCCGCCTCGCAATGTCCGACTATGGCGCCATCGTCGTTTTGCCGCGCCTGCTGCCGCTTTTGCGCCGGCGCGCGCCAGGCATCGATCTCCATGTCAGCCAGGCCGGCCGCGAAGCCATGGCGGCACAGGTCATGGACGGCGAGGTCGACATCGCGATCGGCGTTTTCCATGCGCTCGACAAAGCCGTCCGGCGACAGCGGCTGTTCGAGGAGGACTATGCCTGCCTTTCCGACGCCGCGTTGCTGGGCAAAGCGGCTGGAATGGACATTGCCGCCTATCTCCAACGGCCCCATGCGCTCGTCGCGCTGCGCGCCGACGTCGAAAGCGAGATCGACGTGGCATTGGCCGCCGCCGGGCACAAACGGCGCATCGCATTGGTGCTGCCGCATTGGGGCGTCGCCCCCGGGCTTATCGCCGGAACCGATCTGGTGCTCACCATCGCGCGCCGGCTGCACCCGGCAGTGCCGGCAGCAAGCGGCCTCGCCGCCTTCGAGCCGCCCTTTGCGATACCGTCCTTCGCCTTCCAGCAGATCTGGCACAGGCGCCGCGACGGCGACGCCGCGCATCAATGGCTGCGCGAGACGATTGCGGGCCTGTTCGAAAGCCTGCAACGCCTGCCATAGCCGAAAAAGAGCCGATGCTTTAAGATCGTCGCCGCTTGAATGGCAGTTGCACATTGGTATCGGCACTCATGGCCAGCAACGCGTTCCGCTTCGATGAGATCTGGGAAATCCCCGGGGCATCCCCGCGACAGGTGTGGGACGTACTCGCTGACGCGACGCTGCTGCCACTGTGGTGGGGCGACGTCTACAAGGACGTGGAAAAACTGACTTCCCATGACAAGCCGTCGGTCGGTGCCAGGGTCCGCGCGCGTGCCCGGGGATTTCTGCCCTATGAGCTCAACTTCATTCTCGAAGCGGTGGAACTCGAGCCCGGCAAGGTCGTGGCGGTGAAGACATCAGGCGATTTCGACGGCCACTGGCGTGCAGTGCTCGCGCCCTCCGGCCATGGCACCCATGTCACGCTCACCTGGCAGGTCATCGTCGAGCGCCCGATCCTGCGCCTGTTGTCGCCGCTGCTGCGCCCCGCCTTCGCCTGGAACCATCGCTGGACCACGCCACGTGGCGAAGCCGGCCTGCGCCGCTATCTTGCCAAGCGAAAGGCCGGCCAGGCCTGATCGCCTTATCCGCAAGATTGACAGTTCGGACCGGAATCGCGTCGTGTTGTCGGTGGCCCGTGCAGCCTGCCGCTCGCCCCTTCCGGGAAGGTGAATGCACGACGATTGACGCGGTTTGACCTTTTGCACGGGCGATCCGCCAGAATGCGAGCACTGGCACTTTCCAAAAGTTTGCCCGGGCCAAGGATCGAACCATGCATTCCTTTCTCGACGCCAAACTGATGGCCAAGGCGCCGCGCAAGGCCATGGCCGAACGTCATGTCGAATTGTCCCACACCGATTGTCTCGAAGTCGTATCACGGCAGTTCGGCCTTGCCGACTGGAACACGCTTGCCGCCCGCATCGCCGCTGCCACGGGTGACGACGCGCTCCCGCTTCCCAAGGGCTGGTTCATCACCGGCAACACCGAGCGCATCAACTACCGCATCGGCCTCGACCCAACTCAGCCCGGAACGGCCATCATCGAATGCCGCTTTCACCGCCAGGGCGGCATCGTGCTGCGCGAGGACCATTATGGCGCGCTGATGCAGAGCATCCAAGCCGACGACTATCGCGGTGGTCGCATCAGGCTGTCGGCAACGTTGAAGGCTGATGACGCCGACGCCGGATCCATCTGGATGCGCGTCGACAAATCGGAGGGCAAGGTCCTCCAGTTCGACAACATGATGACGCGGGAGGTCGACGGCGCACTGAGGGGCTCCACCGGCTGGCTTGAGCGCAACGTCGTGCTCGACGTTCCGGCCGAAGCCTCGAGCATCAACTACGGCTTGCTGCTGCAGGGATATGGTCGCATTTCGGCGCAGTCGTTCCAGGTCGAGGCCGTCGACGCAAAGGTGAGCCCGACGCCACGGAGCCCGAAACATCTCCCACGGCCGACCAATCTCGACCTGAGGTCGAGTGTACTGTCCGCGTGACGGGTATTAGCCGGCGCTGGGCGGCGCCGGCATTTCCCGGCTATTTCAGGAACTGCACCCACTCGTCGAGGGGCGCGCGGTCGGTGCGGAAGGTGCTTTCCGGCTTCGACGTGTCTTCGTGGCCCAGCGCCATGCCGCAGACCACGACCTCTTCCTCGGGAATGCTGAGCACCGGCCGGATCTGGCGGTGATAGGGCGCAAATGCTGCCTGCGGGCAGGTGTGCAGCCCCCGCGCCCGCGCCGCGATCATGATGTTCTGCAGGAACATGCCGTAGTCGATCCACGAGCCCTGGTTGAGCCTGCGGTCGATGGTGAAGATCATGCCGACCGGCGCGTCGAAGAAGACGAAATTGCGGTCGTGCTGGGCGCGCATGCGGTCGACGTCGCGGCGGCCGATGCCGAGCGTGCTGTAGAGCCCGAAGCCGTTGGCGCGGCGGCGGCCGAGATAGGGCTCGAAGAACTGGTCCGGGTAATATTTGTATTCGTCCCAGACGGCCTTTTCGGCACGCACGCCGGAATTCAGGATGGCCTCGCTGATGCCGCGCAACGTCTCGCCCGAGGTCACATAGACCTTCCACGGCTGCATGTTGGTGCCGGAAGGCGCACGTGCGGCAACGTCCAGGATGTCCCTGATGACACTGTCGTCGACCGGCGTCGGTAGGAATGCACGCACCGACCGGCGCGACACGATGGCCTCATCAACGATATCGGTTTCGTCGTAGTGCTGCGGTTTTTGGTCCGGTGCCAGCATCAGCTGTCCCTATGGCATGGCTATTGTCGGATCGCCCCTCACCGCCCGTCCGAAACCGAGCCTTTGCACTCTCTCCCGGAGTCTCGCAAGAGAAACTTGCTGGACTATGAAAATGGGCTTGAATTTTTCACCGCAATGCCATTTCATGAAATTCTTCCTTGAAATTTCACGAGGGCCGCATTTTGAGTTCCACCGTGTCGCTGCGCAAGGAAGGCAACGTCGCCGGCGATGTGCTGGCCAACGACCTGCGCGCGCTGCGCAAGTCGCGCGGGCTGACGCTCGCCGAGATCGCGATCAAGCTGGGCCGCTCGGTCGGTTGGGTGAGCCAGGTCGAGCGCGGATTGTCGACGCCATCGATCGGCGACCTTCGCGCCTTTGCCGAACTGTTCGGCGTGCCGATCAGCCTGTTCTTCGGCCATGAGGCCACCAATGACATCGAGCGCGGCGTCGTTGTCCGCTCCGGACGGCGGCGCTCGCTGGGCAGCAACGAATCCGGGCTGGTCGAGGAGCTCCTGTCACCCGACCTCGGCGGTAGCTTCGAAATGCTGCGCTCGATTTTCGCGCCCGGCGCCGGCATGGCAAAGCCTGTGACGCGCCCCACCGAAGAGGCCGGCTATGTCGCCTCGGGCGACTTCGACATCGAGATCGACGGCACCTGGCACAGCCTGGGCGAAGGCGACAGCTTCCGCTTCGACAACAAGCCATTCCGGTGGCGCAACCCCGGTTCGGTTCCGGCAGTGGTCATTTGGGTCGTATCGCCACCGGTCTACTGATTGCTTTTTTGGGAGGAAAAGATGGCTGAGTTGCCGAGCACGGCCCGCGTGGTGATCATCGGCGGAGGCGTTGTCGGAGTCTCGTCGCTCTATCACCTCGCCAAATCAGGCTGGACCGACTGCGTCTTGCTCGAAAAGAACGAGCTGACCTCCGGCTCGACCTGGCATGCCGCCGGCAACGTGCCCACCTTCTCGTCGTCCTGGTCGCTGATGAACATGCAGCGCTATTCGACCGAGCTTTATCGCAGGCTGGCGACCGAGGTCGACTACCCGATGAACTACCACGTCACCGGCTCGCTCCGCCTCGCCCACAGCAAGGAGCGCATGCAGGAGTTCCAGCGCGCCAAGGGCATGGGCCGCTACCAGGGCATGGATATCGACGTCATTGGCACAGATGAAATCAGGCGCCGCTACCCTTTCATCGAGACGCATGATCTCAAGGGCGCGCTCTACGATCCCAGTGACGGCGACATCGACCCGGCACAGTTGACCCAGGCGCTGGCCAAGGGGGCGCGCGACATGGGCGCAAAGATCATCCGCTTCTGCCCTGTCATTTCGGTCCGCCGCGACAAGGACGAATGGGTCGTTTCGTCCGAAAAGGGCGACATCCGCTGCGAAAAGGTGGTGAATGCGGCCGGTTATCGCGCCGCCGAAGTGGGAAAAATGTTCGGCCGCGACGTGCCGATGATGGTGATGAGCCACCAGTACATCCTGTTCGACGAAATCCCCGAACTGGCTGCATGGTCACGGGAAGCAGGCCAAAAGCTGCCGCTGCTGCGCGACGTCGACACCTCCTATTATCTCCGCCAGGAGAAGAACGGCATGAATCTCGGCCCCTATGAGCGCAATTGCCGCGCCCATTGGGCAACGCCCGACGACCAGATGCCTGCGGATTTTTCGTTCCAGCTCTACCCCGACGATCTAGAGCGGCTGGAATGGTATCTCGATGACGCCGTCCGCCGCGTGCCGATCCTCGGCACCGCCGGCCTGTCCAAGATCATCAACGGCCCGATCCCCTACGCCCCCGACGGCAACCCGCTGATCGGCCCGATGCCCGGCGTGCCAAATGCCTTCGAAGCCTGCGTCTTCACCTTCGGCATCGCCCAGGCCGGTGGCGCCGGCAAGGTGTTGGCCGAGTGGGTTACCAGGGGCGAGACCGAATGGGACATGTGGTCCTGCGACCCACGCCGTTTCACGTCGTTTGCCTCAGCGACCGACTATGCGGTTGCCAAGGGGATGGAGGTCTACGGCCACGAGTACGCCATCCATTTCCCCCGCCACGCCTGGCCCGCGGCGCGTAACCGCAAGCTCTCGCCGATCCACGACCGGATCGCCGCCCTCGGCGCGCAGTTCAACGCCTATAATGGCTGGGAGCGCGCCACCTGGTATGCCCAGCCCGGCGACGACACCTCGGAAGCATCGACCCAGACCTTCGCCCGTTCCGGCCCCTGGGAGAAACGCATCCGCGAGGAATGCCTCGCCGTCCGCGATGCCGCCGGCATCCTCGACCTGCCCGGATTCAGCCGCTTCAATCTCGACGGGCCGGGTGCCGCCGCGTGGCTCGAGACGCAGGTCACCGGTACCGTGCCCAAGGTCGGCCGCATCGGGTTGTGCTATTTCGCCGACGATCACGGCCGCATCGTCACCGAGATGTCGGTTGTCCGCCATTCCGACGACCTGATGACGCTGATAACCGCAGCGGTTGCCCAGTGGCACGATTTCGAGTGGCTGAAAGCGCACATGCCTGCCGGCGCCACCTTCAAGCTGATAGACCGCACCGAGGAGTATTCGGCCCAGATCCTCGCTGGCCCCAACTCCAGGAAAATCCTGGTCGAGGTCTGCGAGGCGGACCTCGCGGCCCCTTGGCTGACGCATCAGGAGACGACCATCGCCGGGCGCTGGGCCAAGCTGGTGCGCGTTTCATTTGCCGGTGAGCTCGGCTGGGAGATCCACACAAAGGTCGCCGACACGGCGACCGTGTTCGACGCTCTCTGGGCCGCCGGCCAGAAGCACGGGCTAAAACCCTTCGGCATGTTCGCGCTCGACGCGCTGCGGTTGGAAAAGGGTTACCGCGCCTGGAAAGGCGATCTTTCGACCGACTACACCATCCTGCAGGGCGGGCTCGAGCGTTTCGTCAAATGGGACAAGGCCGACTTTCGCGGCAAGACGGCGCTGCTCAACGAGAAGCAGCAGGGCACAAAGAAACGTTTCGTCACGCTTGTCATCGACACGCCGGGCGAATGCGACGCGCCCTACATGTCGACGCTCTGGCACAATGGAACAATTGTCGGTGAGACCACGTCAGGAGGATGGGGCCACAGGGTAGACAAATCGATCGCGCTGGGCATGCTGCGAACCGATCTGGCCGTGCCGGGCGTTACCATCGAAGTCGAGATTTTCGGGGAGCGCTTCAGCGCCACGGTCCAAGAGGACAAGCCCTTGTGGGATCCCGAAAACGAAAGGCTACGCTCATAATGTCCCTTCCCCATTCCGGTCGCGCCTTCGGCGCCTTCATGTTCGACATGGACGGCACCATCCTGAGCTCGATCGCCTCGACTGAACGCGTCTGGAGCGCATGGGCAATCAAGCACGGCCTCGACGTCGAGAGCTTCCTGCCGACCATCCATGGCGTTCGGGCCTATGAGACCATCCGCAGGCTGAACCTGCCCGGCGTCGACGTCATGGCGGAAGTCGAGGCTCTGACCCAGGCCGAGTTCGACGACGTCGACGGCATCGCATCGATCCATGGTGCAGCGAACTTCCTCAATGCACTGCCTGTCGAGCGCTGGGCGATCGTGACGTCGGCACCGCGCCGGCTGGCACTGCGCCGGCTGGAGGCCGCGGGCCTACCTGTCCCGCCGATCATGGTCACCGGCGAGGATGTCGCCAACGGCAAGCCTGCGCCCGACTGCTTCCTGCTCGGTGCTGAGCGGCTCGGCCACAGGCCGGAAGATTGCCTGGTGTTCGAGGATGCGCCGGCAGGCATTCGCGCGGCGGAAGCCGCTGGCGCGCAGGTGCTGGTCATCACCGCCACCCACAACCATGCCGGCGGCACCCCGCATCCTTCGGTTACTGGCTATGGCGCGCTGACGCCCCGGCTCGACGGCACGAGCAGGCTGACACTCGCCCGTCTGGCGGCCTTGCAGGATGCAGGAGCCTGAGATGCCGAAACCATCCGCCCGCATCTCCGGCATCGTCCCATCAGGCAAGGACGGCTGGGAAGTGCATTTCGCCGCCATGACACGCAAGCAGGCCGGCGAAGACATCATCATGCTGTCGGTCGGCGACCACGATTTCGATACGCCGTCGGAGACGGTCGAGGCCTGTGTCGACGCAGTGCGCGCCGGCTACCACCACTACACACAACTGCCCGGCCTGCCGCGCCTGCGTGCTGCCATGGCCAGGATCTCCACGCGCTGCAGCGGCGTCGACACCGCACTCTCCGAAATCATCGCCACGCCGGGCGGCCAGGCCGCTCTCTACGCCGCGGTCCAGGCAACGCATGATCCGGGCGACCACGCCGTGGTCGTGGCGCCCTATTACGCCACCTACCCCGGCACCTTCCGCGCCGCCGGCGCCGGCTACACCGTCGTCGAGGCGCACGCATCGGATGGCTTCCAGCCGCGTGCCCAAGAGATCGAGACGGCGCTGAAGCCCAACACGCGCTCGATCCTCATCAACACGCCGAACAACCCGACCGGTGCCGTCTATAGCAGGAAATGCCTGGAGGACATCGCCGAGCTTTGCATCCGACGCGACCTCTGGCTGCTCTCCGACGAGGTCTATTGGACGCTCGGCGGCGGCGAACATGTGTCGCCCCGGGCCCTTCCCGGCATGGCCGAACGCACGCTCATCATCAACTCGATGTCCAAAAGCCACGGCATGACCGGCTGGCGCATCGGCTGGCTCACCGCCCCAGCCGACCTCGTCTCGCTGGTCATCAACCTCAACCTCGTCACCACCTACGGCCTGACCGACTTCGTCAGCCGCGCAGCGATCGAAGCGCTGGAAAACGATTTCGGCGTTGAATGGATCGCGGCCACCTATGCCGGCCGCCGCAGCCTGTTCGTCGACCAGATGCGTGGACTGAACAACGTCACCGTGCGCGGCTCCGAAGGCGGCATGTATGTCATGCTCGACGTCAGCGCCATCGAACCCGACTGCGAAAAATTCGCCTGGGATCTGCTCGAAGCCGAGAAGGTCGCCGTCATGCCTGGCAAGAGCTTCGGCGACGCCGCCGCAGGTCACATCCGCATCAGTCTGTGCCAGCCCGACGACGTGCTGAGGGAGGCCGCCGGCCGCCTGAGGCGCTTCGCCAACAGCTACGAGAGGTCTGCCGCATGACCGAAATCCCCACCCGTGCCCGCGCCGTCATCATTGGCGGCGGTGTGTCCGGCTGCTCCGTCGCCTATCATCTGGCGAAGCTCGGCTGGACCGATATCGTGCTTCTGGAGCGCAAGCAGCTCACCTCAGGGACGACATGGCACGCGGCGGGGTTGATCGGACAGTTGCGCGCGTCGCAGAACATGACCCGGCTGGCGAAGTATTCGGCCGACCTCTACGTCAGGCTCGAGGAAGAGACCGGCGTCGCCACCGGCATGCGCCAGGTCGGCTCGATCACCGTCGCGCTGACCGAGGAGCGCAAGCACGAGATCTACCGCCAGGCTTCGCTCGCCCGCGCCTTCAATGTCGACGTGCGCGAGATTTCGCCTGGAGAAGTCAAGGAGATGTATCCGCATCTCAATGTCTCCGACGTTGTCGGTGCCGTGCATCTGCCGCTCGACGGCCAGTGCGACCCGGCCAACATCGCGATGGCCTTGGCCAAGGGCGCACGGCAGCGTGATGCAAGGATCATCGAGAACGTCAAGGTCACGAAGGTCCTTACGAAGAATGGCCGTGTTTCCGGCGTGTCATGGGCGCAAGGCGGCGAACAGGGAACCATCGAGACCGACATCGTCGTCAACTGCGCCGGCATGTGGGCGCGCGAGCTGGGCGCCAAGAACGGTGTCAGCATCCCGCTGCATGCCTGCGAGCATTTCTACCTCGTCACCGAAGCCATTCCCGGCCTCGGCCGCCTGCCGGTGCTGCGCGTGCCCGACGAATGCGCCTACTACAAGGAAGACGCCGGCAAGATGATGCTCGGCGCGTTCGAGCCGGTGGCCAAGCCCTGGGGCATGGACGGCATCCGCGAGGATTTCTGCTTCGACCAGTTGCCCGAGGACATGGATCATTTCGCCCCGATCCTCGAAATGGGCGTCAACCGCATGCCGATGCTGGAAACCGCCGGCATCCACACCTTCTTCAATGGGCCCGAGAGCTTCACCCCCGACGACCGCTATTATCTCGGCGAGGCGCCGGAGCTGGGCGGCTACTGGGTCGCCGCCGGCTACAATTCCATCGGCATCGTCTCATCTGGCGGTGCCGGCATGGCGCTGGCGCAGTGGATCCATGACGGCGAAGCGCCGTTCGACCTCTGGGAGGTCGACATCCGCCGCGCCCAGCCATTCCAGAAGAACCGGCGTTATCTCAAGGAGCGCGTCTCGGAGACGCTGGGCCTGCTTTATGCCGACCATTTCCCCTATCGCCAGATGGCGACATCGCGGAACATCAGGCGCTCGCCCCTGCATGAGCACCTGAAGGCGCGCGGAGCGGTGTTCGGCGAAGTCGCCGGCTGGGAGCGCGCCAACTGGTTTGCGCGCGAAGGCCAGGTGCGCGAATACAGATATTCCTGGAAGCGGCAGAACTGGTTCGACAACCAGCGCGACGAACACCTGGCAGTCCGCAACGGCGTCGGCCTGTTCGACATGACTTCCTTCGGCAAAATCAAGATCGAGGGCCGTGATGCGCTGGCCTATCTGCAGCGCCTCTGCGCCAACGACATGGATGTCGAGCCCGGCCGGATCGTCTACACCCAGATGCTCAACCAGCGCGGCGGCATCGAAAGCGACCTGACGGTCACACGGCTTTCACCGACGGTCTTCCTGGCCGTCGTGCCCGGCGCCACGCTTCGCCGCGACCTCGCCTGGCTGCGGAGGCATCTTCGCGACGAATTCGTCGTCATCACCGACGTAACTCCGGCAGGATCGGTGCTCTGCCTGATGGGACCGAATTCGCGGGAGCTGATCGAAAAAGTCAGCCCCAACGATTTCTCCAACGACAAAAATCCGTTCGGAACCTGGCAGGAGATCGAGATCGGCATGGGCCTTGGCCGCGCCCATCGCGTCACCTATGTCGGCGAACTCGGTTGGGAGCTCTATATTCCGACCGACCAGGCGGCGCATGTATTCGAGGTCATCGAGGAAGCCGGCGCCGATCTTGGGCTGAAGCTGTGCGGCCTCCACGCGCTCGATTCCTGCCGCATCGAGAAGGCTTTTCGGCATTTCGGCCATGACATCACCGACGAGGATCATGTTCTGGAGGCCGGACTCGGCTTTGCGGTCAAGACCGGCAAGGGCGACTTCATCGGCCGCGACGCGGTGCTGCGCAAGCGCGAGGCGGGTCTTGCCCGCCGGTTGGTCCAGTTCCGGCTGACCGACCCCGAGCCGCTGCTGTTCCACAACGAGGCCATCGTCCGCAACGGCAAGATCGTCGGCACGATCACCTCGGGCAATTATGGCCATTATCTCGGCGGCGCCATCGGGCTCGGTTATGTCCCCTGCGCTAACGAGACCGAGGCAGACGTGCTCGGTTCGCGCTACGAGATCGAGATCGCCGGCGAACGTTTTACCGCCGAAGCCTCGCTGCAGCCGATGTACGATCCCAAGGCCGAACGCGTGCGCATGTAGCCGCCCCTTACAAAATCGCCCGCGCTGACATATTCAAACGGAGGCAAATTCATGCGGCGAGGCCGGGCAGTGACGAAAAAGCAGCGACGCGTCTGGTGGGGCGACTTCAAGGCGGCCGATTTCGCCGGTCTCGATCCGGAAATGACGATCGCCGTCATCCCTGTCGCGGCCATCGAGCAACACGGCCCGCATCTGCCCGTCTCGACCGACCTTTCGATCATGGAAGGCATGCTGGCCGAGACCTTCGCCCATCTGCCCGACGACCTCGACGCCCGCTTCCTGCCGATCCAGGCAGTCGGCAAGTCCGACGAGCATATGCAGGCACCCGGCACGCTCAGCCTGCCCGCCAATATGCTGGTCGACGCCTGGACCGAACTCGGCGCCTCGATCGCCCGCGCGGGCATCCGCAAGTTCGTGTTCGTCACCTCGCATGGCGGCAATGAGGAGGTGATGGGCATCGTCTCGCGCGAACTGCGGGTGCGCTTCTACGCCCTGTCGGTGCGCTCGAGCTGGGGCCGCTTCGGCACGCCCGACGGCCTCTACCTTCCTCGCGAGATCCAGCTCGGCATTCATGGCGGCGATGTCGAGACTTCGCTGATGCTGCATTTCCGCCCCGAGCTGGTCGAGATGGCAAAGGCCCAGGACTTTGCCTCCAGCTTCGAGCGCACTGAGGCCGAGTTCGACCTGCTGCGCTCACATGGCCCACACGGCTTCTCGTGGATATCAAGCGATCTCAACCCGCATGGCGTGGTCGGCAATGCGCTCGCCGCCACCGCCGAGAAAGGGCGGCTGACGGCCACACATCAAGCCAAGGGCTTCGTTCGCCTGCTGCAGGACATCCGCAAGGCGAAGTTGGCGGAATGGCTGGCGTAGAGATGGTGCGTCCTTCGAGGCTCGCCGATCGAAAGACAGCGGCTCAACGGGGTGAAGGGTCGCACGACCGGCCTCATCCTGAGGTGTGAGCCCGAACGGTCTGCGCTGTTGTGCACAGCCCATCGGCGGGCGGGCCCTGAAGGACGTACGACCAGCCAAGCTGAACCCTGACCGCCTAGACCTCCAGCCCGAATGTCACGCCCTCGAAACAATCGGCGCCACGACCGATGGCGGCGATCGCCGTCACCATGCGCCCGTTGCGTCCCAGAACGTGGTCTGCCACCGCAATCAGCCGCGGATTGGGCGTTGCCGTTGGTGAAAGTCTCCGCAACAGCAGGGCAAGCTCCGTCTCGTCGCGCGACGGATCGAATGCCGCAGCGATAATGTAGGCCGACGCCGTCGACCGGCTTACACCAGCCCAGCAATTGATCGCCAGCGGCCGCGAGCGGTCCCAGGCGCGAGCGAAATCGAGCAATTGCCGCACATGGGCCTCGCCGGGCAGCGTCATGCCGTCCTGCTCGACCGCGATGTCGTGCATGTTCATCAAAAGGTGATTCTCGGCGCGGATCGACACTGGCCGCGTCATTTCCATTCCGGCCGAAAGCAGTGAGACAAGCCGCTCGGCCCCGATGCGCGCAACTGTCTCGTCGACCTTCGAAAGCGGGCAGACAAAGATCACGGCGCAGCCTCCTTCTTCGCCGCTTCCCGGTCCTGCGCCCAGTCACCCAGGGCCACGTCAAGCCGCCGCCACTCGACTTCGTGGCCCGGCAGGCCGCAGCGCAACTGGGTCGGTCGATCGGTGAAACCGCGCACCAGGATACCCTCGCGCCCCAGTGCCTTGAACAGCCCGGCGGCGTCGGAAATGTCGACATGGCGGAACAGCGACGTGCCACCGGTGACGATCACGCCAGCGCGGGCAAAGGCCTGGTCGAGACGATGCGCGGCATGCGCCAGCGTCGTCCGCATCTCACGCTGCCAGTCAGCATCCGACAGTGCCTTGATGCCATACTCGAGCGACGGTACGGCCACCGACCAGGGCCCGAGCTCTTCCTCCAGTCGACCGGCGATATCGGGGTGGGCCAGTGCAAAGCCGAGACGGATGCCGGCCAGCCCGTAGAACTTGCCGAAGGAGCGCAGCACCACGAGGCCACTATGTTCGACGTCGCCGGCAAGGCTCTGCGCCTGCGGGCCGACGTCCATGAACGCCTCGTCGACGACCAGAAGCCCACCGCGGGCGCGCAGGCTGGCGGCCAGTTCAAGCAGGTCCTTGCGCTGCACGACACGGCCGTCAGGGTTGTTCGGATTGACCACGACGGCGAGGTCGGCGTCGAAAAGCTGCCCGAAATCGCGCGTCTCGGCCACCTGATGACCGGCGATCGCAGCGGCGCGGGCGTGTTCCTGATAGGTCGGCCCGAGCACGAGGGCGCGGCCGGACCGCACCAGCGAGGCGATGCGCGGCAATAGAATCTGCGTGCCCGGCGCCGGCACCACATGGGCGGCCGAGGGCGCACCGTAAGCAGTTGCGGCAACCGCTGCGAGGTCGCGCGCCCGACCCGGCTCGGGCAGGCGCGACAAGGCTGTGGCAGGCAGCTCGAAAAGCGGATAGGAGTTTGGATTGATCCCGGTCGACAGGTCGACGAATGGCTCGGGCGCTCCCGGAAACAGCGCCCTCGCCCGTTCCAGGCTGCCGCCGTGGTCCACGGTCCCTGTCCTACGTCCTGCAAGAAGCGTCATGTCTTTTCCGCTCGCCTTCCTGTCGCTTCTGGTTGAACTCGGTCTCGGCTATCCGGACCGGCTTGTGCGCAAGATCGGTCATCCGGTCATCTGGATCGGTAAGCTGATATCCTTTCTCGACATCAGCCTCAACCGAGCCACCGATACCGACGCTCAGCGCCGCATCTGGGGTGTCGCCGCCCTCGTCGTCATCGTCACAGTGCCCGCCACAATCGCCTTCGCCCTGGAGCGGCTGTTCGGTTTGCTGCCCCTCGGCATGCTCTTGACCGCCATCGCCGCTTCCAGCCTCGTCGCCCAGCGCAGCCTCGGCAGCCATGTGAAGGCGGTCGCCGACGCGCTCGACAGCGGCGGTATCATTGCCGGCCGCAAGGCCGTGTCGCAGATCGTCGGCCGCGACCCCGAGCGTCTCGACGAAGCAGGCGTCAGCCGTGCCGCAATCGAGAGCCTGGCCGAAAACTTCTCCGACGGCATCACCGCACCTGCCTTCTGGCTCGCCATCTCAGGTTTCGCTGGAGGTGCCGCCTACAAGGCGGCCAACACCGCCGATTCGATGATCGGCCACCGCACCAGCCGCCACGGAGCCTTCGGCTGGGCCGCCGCCCGTTTCGACGACCTCATCAACCTGCCGGCCTCACGCCTGACCGCGCTTGCCATCGTGCTCGCCGCCTTTCTCGTGCCCGGCGCCGACCCGAAGGCCGCCTGGGAGGCCGTCTGGCGCGACGCCCAAAAACATCGTTCACCCAATGCCGGCTGGCCCGAGGCCGCCATGGCCGGCGCGCTCGGCCTCGCCCTTGCCGGCCCTCGCGCCTATGGCGGCGTTTTGGTCGAGGACGCCTTCATGGGCGCGGGCGGCCGCCGGGACGCCAATGCCCGGGATATCCGCGCAGCACTCCGCCTCTACTGGACCGCCGACGCCATCCTGGTCGGCGCCATCGGCCTGATCGGCTTCGCCATCTGGCTCTGACACAGCAGCGCTAGAACTCGATTCCCTTCTGAGCCTTCACGCCGGCCGAGAAGTGATGCTTGGTCGCGCCCATCTCGGTGACAAGGTCGGCAGCCTCGACCAGCGCCGGCTTGGCGTTGCGGCCGGTGACCACGACATGCAGGCCCTCGCGACGGTTCTTCAGCGTCGCGACCACCGCCTCCAGATCGAGATAGTCATAGCGCAGTGCGATATTGAGCTCGTCGAGCACGACAAGCGAAATTGTCGGGTCGGCCAGCAGTTCCTGCGCCTTTGCCCAGGCTGCTTCGGCGGCGGCGATGTCGCGCTTGATGTCCTGCGTCTCCCAGGTAAAGCCCTCGCCCATCGTGTGCCAGACGGCGCGGTCACCGAAGGCGGCGAATGCGTCCTGCTCGCCCGAATGCCAGGCGCCCTTGATGAACTGCACGACGCCAACCCGCTGGCCATAACCCAGCATGCGCAGCGCCAGACCGAATGCCGCGGTCGACTTGCCCTTGCCGGGACCCGTGTTGACGATCAGCAGCCCCTTCTCGACGATGGTCTTGCCGGCGACCTCGGCATCCTGAACCGCCTTGCGCTTGGCCATCTTGGCGCGGTGACGTTCGGCTTCCTGCTCGTCGATCGTCTTCATCATTTCACCTTCATCGGCAGGCCGGCGACAAGAAACAGCACCTCTTCGGCCACGGCCGCCACCTTCTGATTGAGCCTGCCGGCATCGTCACGAAAACGGCGGGCCAGTGCATTGTCGGGCACGATGCCGAGCCCAACCTCGTTGGAGACCACGAACCACGGCCCGCGCGGACGCGACAGTGCCTCGACGAGCGCCGCACATTCGGCCTCGACGTCATGATCGGCCAGCAGATGATTGGTAAGCCAAAGCGTCAGGCAGTCGACCAGAACAGGCGCGCCATCGGGCAGGCTGGCGAGCGCGCCGACCAGATCCAGCGGCGCGTCGAGCGTCCGCCAGCCCTCGCCACGGCGTCCCAGATGGATCGAAATGCGCTCACGCATCTCGTCGTCATAAGCCTGCGCCGTGGCAACATAGGTCCACGGCGCAGGAAATTGGGTGATGAGCTGCTCGGCATGCGCGCTCTTGCCGGAGCGCGCGCCGCCGAGCAGGAGGGTCAGCATCTCAGGCAAGGCGGCTGTTCAGAGACGGCGCCGGCTCGCTCATGAAGCGGTTGCGCACATAGCCCGCCACCGCACCCAGCACGACCCAGAACACCAGATTGGTGATGGTGACGGCGACGACGAAGCTGTGGTGCAGGTCTGCTGGAATCGGCGACTCGTGGCTTTCCGGTTGCGGTGCACCGACGATGTGCGGCGCAACGATCAGCACCACACCGAGTATCGCCAGCGGCAGCGACTGCTTGAAGGCGATCAGCGCGAGACCCGCCGCGGTGGCGACGACGGTCAGCGTCCACCAGATCTGGCGTGCGCCAAGATCGGCGGCCGGCATCGCCGGCAGCTCCGGCGGCAGGCCAAGACCGGGAGCCAGGGTAAACACGGCAAAGCCGGCAAAGCCCCAGAACACGCCCTGGCGCCAGTTGGCGATGCCACCGGCAAACTCGGAAACGGCGATCAGGATCAGGCCGAAAGCGATGCCGCTGACGATATTGGCGAGCGCCGAATAGGCAAAACGTTCAGCGCCGTCGGCCGGAGCCCAGGCTTCTTCTTCGGCTGGCGCCGCAGTCTGTGCCGCCGTGGTTTCGGCGCCGGCCGCAGGGGCGGTCGCCTCAGTACCGGCAACTGGTGCCGCGGCGTGCTCATGGCCACCGCCGGCGTTCTCATAGGTCTCCGCCTTGAGGATCAGCGGGACGGTTGCATAGGTCTGGAGTGCGGCAAGGACCACGCCTGCCAATAGCCCGCTGATCGCCGCGATGAACACGACGTTTCTGAAGATGGACATTGTTGGATCGCCTTGGTTAGTGGCAGGGGAAAGCCATCGAGTGGCGATAGTCGTGGGCAGCGTTGTGCACCACGTCCATATGCGAGAACCCGAGGAAGCCAACAACGAAAAGGCCGAGCAGCGCGGCAAGCGCCAGCTGCATGCTACGCGACTGCGAAGAGACGTCGGTGCCGAGAGCAGAAACAGTGTTCATCACAAGTCCTTTCGCCCTCCACCCGAGGGCACAGAGATAAGTGCCTGTCGCCGGCAGGTCTCCTGGCTTGCGGATCGGCACCCTTCCCCGCCTTCCCGAAGCAAGCTTCAGTGGCATTTGAGGAGAGCTAACCGCATACAGTTGCGGGGGCAGCCACGGCTTTGGACCTTCAAATGGCCCTTACCGCATTCCCTCTTGATTCCGTAACGGAACCGACGACGCCGCAACTATAGAAACAAATGGCTTGGGCGGCAAACCAAATTCCGACGCCGCCGCGCTCGAAAGCGGCGTTCCGGCGATCATCCGCGGGCCACGATTCGCTCGGCCACCAGATGCTGGAGCCGCCACAGATGCCGGTCGTGGATCGCCCGCTGCTCGAGGTTGCTGACCACATTATAGAGATAGTCCGCAGCCGAACCCCAATGGCCGCAGGTCGTCGCCAGTCGCTCCGCCACCGCGTCCTCGCCCAGCGCGCCGGCATAGGCGTGGCCTTTGCGGTTGATGACGAAGGCGAGCGCGGTCAACGGACCTTCATCGGTGGCGAGCTTCAGCCAGCGCGGCTTGTAGGTGGAGGGTTTCAGCGTCATCTCGCGGCGAAACAGCTTGTCCAGCTGCTCGCGGCGGTCGCCGTCCGTCAGCCTGAGCGCCACGCCCTTGCACTGGCCGCCGCGATCCATGCCCATCATCAGTCCAGGCTCAGCCTTTGTGGCGCGCCAGCGGGTCATGTTGATGCAGAACGAACGGTGCCAGCCGCGCGCCAGCGCCACCCTTTCGTCGGTGTGCTCCACCTCGGGTTTCCAGATCAGCGATCCATAGGCAAACAGCCACAACGGTCCATTGCCGGGACGCGCGGCAAGCGTCTCGTCGATCATCACCTCATAGTCGGCGTCGTCGAGATGCATCGCATCGGGGTCGGGGCCCGTGTCAGCGACCTCGCGATGGCAACGCGCCACCAGCTCCTCGGTCAGCGCCATCTTTCGTCCGCTCATGCCCGCCCCATCAATTGCTTAACCCTGTGCACGACAGACAGTTCTGCTCTCTTCCGCCCCGCTTCAACCATGATAGTGCTGCATGGGCGCTGCAACACCCGAAAACGCAGAAGCGAACAACATGACGATGCAACCGGACCCCGACCAGATCAAAGCACCTTCTCGGCGCGTATCGGTCATCGACATCGCCCGCGGCGTAGCCCTGATCGCCATGGCGATCTACCACTTCGCCTGGGACCTCGAATTCTTCGGTTATGCCGATCCGGGCATGACCGCCTATGGCAACTGGAAGCTGTTCGCGCGCTGCATCGCCTCGAGCTTCCTGTTCCTCGTCGGTGTCAGCCTGGTGCTGGCACATGCCAAGGGCATCCGCTGGCCCGGCTATTTCAGGCGGCTCGCCATGGTGACAGCGGCGGCACTAGCGATCACCGTCGCCACCTGGTTCGCCACGCCAGACACCTTCATCTTCTTCGGCATCCTGCATCATATCGCGCTCGCCAGCGTGCTTGGCCTTGCCTTCCTACGCGTCCCGCCGGTGCTGACGCTGATCGCCGCTGCTCTGGTGATCGTAGCACCCCACTATCTGCGCTCGGAGGCGTTCAATCACCCGGCCCTGGTCTGGATCGGCCTTTCCACCGCCAACCCGCGCTCCAACGATTTCGTCCCGCTGTTCCCCTTCTTCGGCGCGGTGCTGGCTGGCATCGGCGTCGCCGGACTGGCGCTCAGGGCAGGCCTGATCGAAAAGATGGCGCGGCTTCAGCCCGGCGCCTGGTCGCGCCCCCTCTCCTTCTTTGGTCGCCACAGCCTTGCCTTTTACCTCATTCACCAGCCGGTGATGATCTCGCTGGTCTGGCTCTTCGCCCAGCTCTTCCCGGCCCCGGTCGAAACCCGCGAGGTCACTTTCCTGAAATCCTGCCAGCTTTCCTGCGAGCAGAGCCGCGACACCGATTTCTGCTCGCGCTACTGTGTCTGCATGCTCGACGAGTTGCAGAAGGATGATTCGTTCGATCGGCTCTATGCCTCCGACCAGAGCCCGAAGTTGAAGGCCCATGTCGGGCAGACCGCCGCCATGTGCACGACAAGCACCGAAAATCAGACGATACCAGGAGGAGCGCAGTGACCAATCCCAACGCCGCCCCCAGCAAGGTGCCATGGCCGCCGATCCTCTACCTCGCAGCAATCGTGGTGGCGGCGGTGCTCGGACTGCTCTATCCCTTGCCGTGGATCACCGAACCGCTGTCGGACTTGCTTTTTGCCGCCGGCTGGCTGGCGGTTGCCGGCGTTGTTGCGATCTATTATTCGGCCATGCAGACGCTGAAGCGGGCCAAGACCACCATCCGCCCCGACAGGCCGTCCGAGCATCTGGTCACGTCGGGCGCCTTCTCCTTCACCCGCAACCCGATCTATTTCGCCAACACGCTGCTGATGATCGCCATCGGGCTGATCACCGCAAATGTCTGGTTCCTGGCGCTGGCCCTCATTGCCGCCTTTGCCACGCAAAAGCTCGCCATCGTACCGGAGGAAAAGCACCTGCAGGCACGTTTCGGCAAGAAATACATCGATTACGCGAAGAAGGTCCGGCGCTGGATCTAACCGGCGACGGCGGTCGCTTGCTTTCGGAGAAAACTGCTCGTCCCATAGACGGCGACGATCGCCAGCGCGAACACCAGCCATAAGATCAAGCCGATCCATTGATGCTGGGCCGCATCGCCGCCTTCAAACACGCGGCCGAGATAGCGGACGCTGTTCTGGTGAGATGCATGCATCAGGATCGCCGGCAGCACGCTTCCGGCCGAGTTCTGGTACAGCCACGTGAACACCACCGCTGCCGCCATGACATTGAGCGCGCTGGAAATGCTGTAGTCGTTCAGCAGCACCAGCGGCAGGTGCCAGGCCGCCCAGATCAGCCCGAGCACCAGACTGGCATTCAGCGCTCCGCGCTCGCCGAGAAGCAAGGGCAGTGCAAAGCCCCGCCATCCCGGCTCCTCGCCAAGCGGACCGCTGAAAACCATGAGCAACGCGACCATGACGGCGATTTCCGTGACGGCCGGCACATTCGCCCAGTCTGGCGGGGCCGAGCCGAACATCGGATTGAGCCAGATCGCAAGCAGTTGCACCGCCAGCGGCATGCCGATCGCCACCAGGTACCACACCGGAGGCACACGCCACTTAACAACCGAGGCAAGCAGGGCACGTACCCTTGGCCAGCCGCCCAGGACAGCCGAAATGACGATGGCAGCGACAAACGGGCCGAAGGTGAACCAGGCGATGTCTTCGCCGCCTGCCCGATAGAACGGAATGAAGCCTATCCAGGTGATCGTGAATGCCAGCAGCACGAAGCTCACGACCGGCCAGTCGCGAACCGTCCTGACGAGCATGGACATTGGAGCTACTCCCGAGGGGTAGTTGACCATACCACAATGCCGTAGGCGAGTCCGGGCTGCCGCCCGCAGAGCGTGACCGGATCGGGCGTCAGGTGTTGACGCCGAGTTCGACCAGCCGCTCGACGCAGGATTCCTCGGCCTGGTCGAGCTCGGCCAGCGTCTCCTCGAGGTCGCGGCGCTTCTGGCGCAGGTCCTCGCGCTTCTCCTCGATGCGCTTGATCATCAGCTTGAGTTGACCGACTTCGCCGGGCGGCTCGCGATACATCTGGATGATCTCGCGGATCTCGTTGATCGAGAAGCCGAGCCTTTTGCCGCGCATGATCTGGCGAATGAGATGCCGATCGGATGGTCTGAACAGGCGGGTGCGACCACGGCGGACGGGCTGGACCAGCCCCTCATCCTCGTAGAAGCGCAGCGTGCGCGTCGAAATGTCGAATTCCCGGGTCAGTTCGGTAATCGAGTAATATTCCCGCATCGTCTCTCCACCCGGCGGACGCTATCGCCCCGCCTCAAATTCATGCCGGGCACTAGCCGAGGCGATCATGCCGCGCGACTGATCCGCGCAAGCCGAGGAACCGTCACCGATCCCTCGCGGAGTCTGGCACGCGATTTACGTAAAAGTCAATCGAGCACAACTATCCCGGAGCGGTTCCGAGATGCAGCCACCAGGTGGCGAGACTGAGGAAGGCCAGGAAGCCGATGACGTCAGTGATCATCGTCGTGAAGATCGATGACGAGATCGCCGGATCGGCGCCGAATTTGTCGAGCAGCAACGGAATGAGGATTCCGCCGAGTGCCGCCGCCAGCATGTTGAGGATCATCGCCGCTGCAATGACGAAGCCGAGGTCCGGGTTGTGGAACCACAGGCCGGCAACGAGGCCCAGGATGGTCGCGATGACCGCGCCGTTGAGCAGACCGACCATCACCTCGCGGCGAATGACGCGGCCGGCATTGTAGATGTCGAGGTCGCGGGTCGCGAGTGCGCGCACCGTCACCGTCATCGTCTGCGTGCCGGCATTGCCGCCGAGCGAGGCGACGATTGGCATCAGTGCCGCCAGTGCCACCATTTCCTCGATCGTCGCGCCGAACTGGCTGATGACGGATGCCGAGATGAAAGCGGTGCCGAGATTGACCAGCAGCCAGGGCACGCGCGAACGCGACGTCGCCGCCACCGTGTCGGACAACTCTTCGTCGCCGACACCGCCCATGCGCAGCAGATCTTCCTCGGCCTCCTGCTGGATGACGTCGACGACATCGTCGATGGTCAGCACGCCGACAAGACGCTCGTTCTCGTCGACGACGGCCGCGGAAAGCAGATCGTATTGCTCGAATTCGCGCGCCGCCTCTTCCTGGTCCATCGTTGCAGGAATGGCATGGCGCGTCTCGTGCATCACCTCTTCGATCTTGACTGCGCGCTTGGTGCGCAGGATCTGGTCGAGGTCGACAGCGCCGAGCAGCTTGAAGGTCGGGTCGATGACGAAGACCTGGCTGAAGCGGTCGGGCAGGTCCTTGTCGTCGCGCAGATAGTCGATCGTCTGGCCTATGCTCCAGAAAGGCGGCACGGCGACGAACTCGGTCTGCATGCGCCGGCCGGCCGATTCCTCAGGATAGTCGAGCGAACGGCGCAGCCGGATACGTTCGGTGAACGGCAGCTGCGCCAGGATCTCGTCCTGGTCCTCGGTGTCGAGATCCTCGAGAATGTAGACCGCGTCGTCGGAATCGAGTTCCTGGACGGCTTGGGCGATCTGCTCGTTGGGCAGGTTGTCGACGATGTCGAGGCGGATCGCCTCGTCGACCTCGGTCAGCGCCGAGAAGTCGAAGTCCGAGCCCATCAGCTCGACAAGCGCCAGCCGCTGTTCCGGCAGCAGCGCCTCCAGCAGGTCGCCAAGTTCGGACTGGTGCAGGACGGAGACGTCGCGCTTCAGCGTCAGCGTATCGCGGTCGGCGATTGCCGCCCCGATATGGGCCAGGAACGGCGCGAGAATCACCCCGTCATCGCCATAGATTTCGGCGCGGACAGCGTCAGCGGCGTCGGCGCCGTGGCTATGGTCGTGTCGGGCTTCCATCGGCGCTTCCCGCTTGCGGATTTCGGGATTCGAGGTGGGTTATCCCTAGCCCGCAAAGGGCCGGAATATCAAATGAAATACGGCCCGGACGCAGCACTTCGAACAGGCGGCGCGCGCCTGTCTCAATCAGGCCACATGATCGGCGGCGCAGTGGCCGTGATCGGCCAGAACCTCGATGATGCGGCAGTCGCAGATACGGCCATGGCCGCACTCGTCGATCATGCGGGCGAGCTCGCCGCGCAGCCGCTTGAGCTTCTCGATGCGACGGTCGACCTCAAGCAGATGCGACTGGGCGATGCTGTCGGCCTGATGGCAGGAGGCCTGCGGCTCCTGTGACATGGCAAGCAGTTCGCGGATGTGATCGACTTCGAAGCCGAGTTCGCGGGCGTGGCGGATGAAATTCAGCCGGTCGATCTCGGTCTTGCCATAGCGGCGCTGGTTGCCCTCGGTGCGCGGCGGCGCGGCGATCAGCCCAATCTGTTCGTAGAAGCGGATCGTCGGCACTTTGACACCGGTTCGCCGCGCCAATTCGCCAATCGGCAGATTCATCGAAAAATCCTCTTGATCCTCTAGTGGCTAGAGATTCTAGCATCGCTTCATATAGGATTGAAAGGACCTGAAATGAACGACGCCAGCCACGGCAAGACACGCTTCCGCGTCGGCGGCATGGATTGCGCCTCTTGCGCGACCAAGATCGAAAACGCGGTCAGCCGCCTGCCCGGCATCACCGAGGTCGGCATTTCGGTGTCGGCCGGCACCATGATCGTCACCCATCAGGGCCCCGCCCCCTCCGCCGCCATCTCGAAACAGGTGAAGGCACTTGGCTACTCGGTTGCCGAAGTGGGCGCAGCCAGGACCGCGGCACCGACGGCTCGTGTCCATGAGCACGGCCCGAACTGCAGCCACGACCACGTCGGCCACAACCACAGCCATGACGACCACGCCGGCCATGACCATGCAGGTCGCGACCATTCCGGCCACGATCATGGCCACCATTCCGGACACGACCATGGCGCGGCGGCGGCAAGTGTTGCCGGGGCCGGCCACGATCATTTCGACCTCGACGACGGCCCGTGGTGGAAATCGCGCAAGGCCAAGCTCACCATCACCTGCGGTGCGGCACTTGTCGCCGCCTACGCCATCGGCCAGCTCTTGCCTCAGATCGGGCATTGGGCTTTTCTGGCAGCACTTGCGGTCGGCCTGGTGCCGGTCGCCCGCCGCGCTTATGCCGGTGCCATATCGGGCACGCCGTTCTCCATCGAGACCTTGATGACCATCGCCGCCGTCGGCGCGGTGTTCATCGGCGCGACCGAAGAAGCAACGATGGTCGTCCTGCTGTTCCTCATCGGCGAATTGCTCGAAGGCGTCGCCGCCCGCCGCGCACGCGCCAGCATTCGCGGCCTTGCCGACCTCGTCCCCAAGACCGCCCTGGTCGAGGAAGGTGGCACGACGCGCGAAGTTGCCGCCGACACGCTTCAGGTCGGCGCGATCATGCTGGTCCGGCCGGGCGACCGCGTTGCCGCCGACGGCATGATCGTCGAAGGATCGAGCACGCTCGACGAAGCCCCTGTCACCGGCGAGAGCGTGCCCAAGTCGAAGAGTGCAGGCGACGACGTCTTTGCCGGCACGATCAACACCGATGCGGTGCTCCGGGTCCGCGTTACCGCAGCTGCCGCCGACAACACCATTGCCCGCGTCATCAAGCTGGTCGAGGAAGCGCAGGAGAGCAAGGCGCCTACCGAGCGCTTCATCGACAGCTTCTCGCGCTATTACACCCCTGCCGTCCTCGTCGTCGGCGCGCTGGTTGCCATCCTGCCGCCTTTGGTTGCCGGCGGCGACTGGTCGGAGTGGATCTACAAGGGCCTCGCCATCCTGCTGATCGGCTGTCCCTGCGCGCTGGTCATCTCGACGCCTGCCGCGATCGCCGCCGGCCTGTCCGCCGGCGCCCGCCGCGGCCTGCTGCTCAAGGGCGGCGCCGTGCTCGAGGGCATGCGCCGCGTCACCACGGTCGCGCTCGACAAGACCGGCACGCTGACCGAAGGCAAGCCGAAAGTCACCGACATCATCGGCATCGGCCTCTCCGAGGCCAATGTCCTGTCGCGCGCCGCCGCATTGGAAACAGGCTCCAGCCATCCGCTGGCGCTGGCCATCCTCGGGCGCGCCAAGGCCGATGGCGTGCCAATACCACCGGCCAATGCCGCCAAGGCCATCGCCGGCAAGGGCGTGACAGCCAGGGTCGGCGGCGAGGAGGTTTTCCTCGCCTCACCTGGTGCTGCCGAAGAAATGGCCGGGCTGTCAGCCGAACAAAAGGCGCGGATCGCCGCCTTCAATGCCGACGGCAAGACAGTCTCGGTGCTGCTCGTCGACGGCAGGGTCGCGGGCATTCTCGCCATGCGTGACGAGCCGCGCGCCGATGCCATCGCCGCTCTCGCCCGGCTCAAGGACGATGGCATCGCCACAGTCATGCTGACCGGCGACAACGAGGCCACTGCCAAAGCCATCGGCAAGGGACTCGGCATCAACGTCCGCGCCGGGTTGATGCCAGACGACAAGCAGCGCATCGTGCGCGAACTGCAGAAGCAGGGCCAGGTTGTCGCCAAGGTCGGTGACGGCATCAACGACGCCCCTGCTTTGGCCGCGGCCGACTTTGGCGTCGCCATGGGCGGCGGCACAGATGTCGCGCTCGAAACGGCCGACGCCGCGATCCTGCATGGCCGCGTCAGCGACATCCCCGACATGATCGCACTGTCCAGGACGGTGATGGGCAACATCGCCCAGAACATCACCATCGCGCTCGGCCTCAAGGCGGTCTTCCTGGTGACGACGATCATGGGCATCACCGGCCTGTGGCCGGCGATCCTGGCCGACACAGGCGCGACCGTGCTGGTCACCGCAAACGCAATGCGCCTGCTCGCCTGGCGCGGGCGCTGACGAAAGCCGGCTCTGCCAGGTCTCAAGCGCGCAGAGCCGCCCCGGCACACTGCTTCAGCTCGCGAGCTTGCCCGGCTCCACCATCCCTGGGCATCGCCGTCTGGCCGGCGGCGATGCGGCGCACGTCACCGCCGACGCCACGCCCTGTTCGCATGGCGTCGACCCTTAAGACAGACACCACGACTTGAGCGCGACGGAATGTGTGTTATCGTCCCTGCATTGCGAAGGGACGATCGCAGTGTACCGTGGATAACATGCGCGCACTGAATGTCGTCACAACCAGCACCTGCCCCTGAACTTGCCACCATCGTCATTGGCTACCGGGCCCCGGCGGAAATCGTCGGCGCCGTCCGCTCGTTACGCGAACAGTCGGTGGCGACCGACATTCTCGTCGTCAATTCCGGCGGCGGTGACATCGGCGCCCTGCTCCGCCGCCACGGCCTCGACGTCGCCTTCGTCGAATTCGAGGAGCGCCTTTATGTCGGTGCCGCCAGAAACCGCGGCATCGAACGAACCAGGGCGCCCTACGTCGCCTTCCTCGCCGATGATTGCCGCGCCGCACCCGGCTGGGTCGAGCGCCGCCTTGCACGCCATAAGGCCGGCGCGCCTGTCGTCGCCAGTGCTGTGATCAACAGCAAGCCGCAAAATCTGGTCGCCTGCGCCGCCCATCTCAGCCTGTTCATGCGCCGCCTGCCCGGATTGCCGGAGGAACAGGCGATTCGCTATGGCGCCTCCTTCGAGCGCGGCCTGTTTGCGCGTCATGGCCTCTATGACGAGACGATGGCGACCGGCGAGGACAGCGAATTCCTGTTGCGCCTGCCCGCCGAACTCAAGCCGGCCTGGGATGGCGACATAAGAACGGTCCATCTCAACGAAACGAGGATCTTGCGCTTGCTGATCGACCAGTATCAGCGCGGTACCAACTACGGCCGTGAAATGCACCGGCTGTCCGGTAAATCCTTGCGCAAGATCGCCCGCGATGTGCTGCGCCAGCACCGCCCCGCCCGCCAACTGGCCATGGCGGGGCTCTCCGGCGACGAACTGATCCAGACGCTGCGGGCCATGCCCATCCTGCGGCTCAGCCTGCTCGCCAAGGCCGCCGGCGTTTTGATGGCGGCCGACAGCAGGGACAAATCTGTCATCGCTCCCCTGAGCCGGCACGGGCTGCGGCCATGATCACCGTCACCCCCAAGCCACAGCGCCGACGCCGTTGGCGCGATTTTTTCCGCCGCCGGCAGACGGTTCTTGCCGTTTTCAGCTACCGCTACGACGCCCATCTGGTGCCCGACCTGCTGACCAACATCGATCCGATCGTCGACGGCTGGGTCGCGCTGGACGACCGCGCCTCCACCGGGATTGTCAGCAGCGAGTTCGAGCGCCAGCGCACCCTCATCGGCGCTGCGCGGGCCGCCGGCGCCGACTGGATTCTTGCCATGGATCCGGACGAGCGATTCGAGATCGGCGCTGCGACCGCCATTCGCAGGCTGCTGTATCCGCGCAAGCCGACGGCCTGGGGCTTCAACCTGCGCGAACTCTACGAGCCAGACGCCTATCGCATCGACGGCATCTGGGGCCAGAAGGTCCGCTACCGGCTCTTCCCCGCCTTTGATGCAGCCGAACTGCCCGACCGTGGCATGCATGCATGCTGGTATCCGCGCGACGGCCGCTATCTCGAGCGGCACTGCGACCTGAACCTCTATCATCTCAAGATGATTGCGCCGGTCAGGCGTACGGCGCGCCGCGATCTTTACAATCACCTCGATCCGCAGCTTCGCGACCAGCCGATCGGCTACGACTATCTTGCCGACGAAACAGGCGCCCGCTTCGAAACGATTCCGCAGGGCCGCGCCTACGCGCCGCCACATCATGATGACGGAGGCTTGTGGATGGCCGACCTGGCTGCAGCAGTTCAGACGGAACCTTAAAAACGGCCGTCAACATCCTGCACGTGTTTGATGATTGAGGAGTTTCCGGCTTTTCAGCCTGCCGGCACGTCTGGCCGGTGAAGCGGATATTTCCGCTTAGGAGTGACTGGTGCGGTCGAGAAGACTCGAACTTCCACGGGTTGCCCCACAGCGACCTCAACGCTGCGCGTCTACCAATTCCGCCACGACCGCACTGTCACGAAGGGCCGGTCCGAACCGGCTCGCGGCATGTAGCAAATCGTTTCCGGGGAAACAAGCGCCCTGTGCGATATTCGTCCATCATTCTTGCATACCCCAAGGGAAGCCGCATGACGGAGGCTGCGATAGCCGGCTTTCTAAGCCTGACCACTGGACGTTTTATCCTCAAGCCGCCATATCAGGTCGACGAACGGACCCCCAGAATGACCGAACGCAGCCTGATCGCCACGTCGTTTCTTGCCCTTCCCGGTTCAGCACCGGTCGAATGGCGAATCGAACCAGGCCTGACGCCCTACGATCAGGCGCTCGCCTTCATGGAACAGCGCGCAGATGCGATTCGCCAGGGCACATCAGGCGAGATGGTCTGGCTCGTCGAGCACCCGCCTGTTTACACCGCCGGCACCAGCGCCCAGGAACAGGACCTTGTCGAGCCCGACCGGTTTCCAGTCTTCAAGACCGGGCGCGGTGGCGAATACACCTATCATGGGCCCGGCCAACGCGTGGCCTATGTCATGCTCGACCTCAAGCGAAGGCGCGAGGACGTCCGCGCCTTCGTTGCGGCACTCGAATCCTGGATCATTTCGGCGCTTGCCGCCTTCAACGTGAAGGGCGAACGGCGCGAGGACCGCGTCGGCGTCTGGGTGGTGCGGCCCGACCGCCCGGCCCTGCCTGACGGCTCGCCGGCGGAAGACAAGATCGCAGCCATCGGCATCCGTCTTCGCCGCTGGGTCAGTTTCCACGGCATCGCCATCAACGTCGAACCGGAGCTCGGCCATTTCTCCGGCATCGTGCCGTGCGGCGTCACCGACCACGGCGTTACCAGCCTCGTCGACCTTGGCCTACCGGTGACCATTGATGACCTGGATGTCGCGCTTAAAACTGCCTTCGAAGAGATATTCGGGCCGGCCGAAACCACCGCGACCGCTGTCCGGAAGACGGCCTGAGGCCGCCTTCCCGCGCGGCAGCTGAGATCCGCGCTTGATTCAACTCATTTTGCGCCAGGCGGCGCTGGCTCAGTCTTTTCCGTCGTGGCGAATTCAGCCCGCACGGTGACGGCATTTACCCGGCGCTCTGTTTCAGGTTGGGATTCAGCTCGCGCTGCTCATCAGGCACTCCAATCAGAGTGCGCCGATCCACACAGCCATGGTGACAAGGAAGGTGCTCATGCAGACCATCGAAATGACATCCTGTACCAGCTCGGTCATCTGTTGCTCCTGTTTTTAATATGTTCGCAATTTGTTCTATTTTTGTTCAAATGTCAACGCGAGCCATTGCATCCGGCAGCAGCCACTCGCCGCAACCGATTCGACAGTAAATGAAGGGTTTATCCAGGCGAACCGAGACCTTCGCTCGTTAACGAACAGGCAACGGCGTCATCAGGCGATAGGGACAGCGGTTGAGAACAGATTCGTCCGGCTCAAGCGCCGGGCATCTTCGGCAAGCGTCAGTGGCGCTCGACGCCCTTGAGCTCGATGACATGCTCGATGCCCATCATTCATACCTCAGGGCTTCGACCGGATCGAGCGCGGCCGCCCGCCATGCCGGAACCAACGTCGCCAGGAACGACAGCACCAGTGCCATCAGCACCACCGAGATGGTCTCGCCGACATCCATCTTGGCCGGCAGCTGGCTGAGGAAATAGAGCTCGGGGTTGAACAGCACGGTACCCGACAGCCAGGAAAAGAACTGCCTGATGCGCTCGACATTGAGGCAGATGACCACGCCGAGCAGCACGCCGGCGAGCGTGCCGGTCATGCCGATGGCAGCTCCCGTCATCAGGAAGATGCGCATCACCGCACCGCGTGTCGCCCCCATCGTGCGCAGGATGGCGATGTCGTGGCCCTTGTCCTTCACCAGCATGATCAGGCCGGAAATGATGTTGAGCGCCGCCACCAGCACGATCAGCGTCAGGATCATGAACATGACGTTGCGCTGGACCTGCAGCGCCGAAAAGAAGGTCTGGTTGCGCTCGCGCCAGTCGGTCAGGAAGATCGGCCGCTGTACCGCCTCCTCCACCTTGGACCTGATCGCGTCAACATTGTCGGGATTGTCGAGATAGACCTCGAGGCTCTGCGCCTTGCCTTCGGAGTTGAAGTACGTCTGCGCTTCAGACAACGGCATGAACACGATCGAGGCGTCGTATTCCGACATGCCGACTTCGAAGATCGCCGTGACCGCATAGCCTTGCAGGCGTGGCGTCGTGCCAAGCTGACTGACATCGCCGTCAGGCGCGATCACCGTAATGATGTCGCCCAGCGCCAGGCCGTGATTCCTAGCCATGCGGCTGCCGATTGCGACGCCGCCGGCCGTATCGAAACCGGCGATGGCCCCCTGTTTGATGTTATTGGCAACCAGCGTGATCTTGCCGAGATCCTCTCCGCGGATGCCGCGCACCAGCGCGCCGGAACCGGCGCCGACATTGCCCCGTGCCAGCACCTGACCTTCGACCATTGGAATGGCGTATTTGACGCCTGGGACACCAATGATCCGCTTGGCAAGCTCGGCATAGTCCTCCAGCGCCAAATCGACCGGCGTGACGATGAGATGGCCGTTGATGCCAAGAATCCGCGAAAGCAACTCCGCTCGGAAACCGTTCAACACCGCCATCACGACAATCAGCGTGGCGACACCCAGCATGATGCCAAGGAAAGAGATCGAGGCGATCACCGATACCATCATTTCGTTGCGCCGCGAGCGCAGATAGCGCCACGCCACCATGCGCTCGAAAGTCGAAAAAGGTCCGGCGCCTGCCGGCTTGGCTGCGCTTGTCTGGCTCATGCGGCAACGCCCAGGCGCTGGAGGGTGCTGGCCAGTAGAACCGTTTCGCGCGTGTCGCTCTTGCGGTTGATTTCGACCTCGCCGGCGGCAACACGACGCGGTCCGACGATGACCTGCCGGGGCAGGAAACTGCACGACAAACGCATGGGCTGGTCCGCAAAATGAGGAACGTTGCGCCGGAATCGGCGCACAGCTTCAGTGCACAGGCTTCATAGCCATTTCGTGGCGGAATGGAAACTCGCGGGCGCGAGGCAACCGCAGAGCATGCGGCCGCGTTAGCCTGCCTTGTGAGAAGGGCCGCGGACCACCAGCGGTAACGGACCGCACGAGATGTGAAGCGGGCAGCAGCTCGCTTCTGGAGACACCGTGGACGGAAGAAAGGCAGCCCTACAATGGCACGATCTTGCCTTCGGAAAGCGTAACGCGACGATCCATGCGTCCTGCAAGCTCGTGGTTGTGGGTGGCGATCAGAGCCGCCAAGCCCGACTGCCGCACAAGTGCTGAAAGCGCGTCGAAGACATAACCCGCCGTCACCGGGTCGAGATTGCCGGTCGGCTCGTCGGCCAAAAGCACCAGCGGCGCATTGGCCACCGCGCGTGCAATCGCCACGCGCTGCTGTTCGCCGCCTGACAGCTCCGACGGCCTATGCTGCGCCCGCTTGCCGATCTTCATGTAGTCGAGCAGCATACCGGCACGCTCGGCCGCTTCTTTGCGCGACAGGCCCTTCACCAGTTGCGGCATCATCACATTCTCCTGCGCGGAGAATTCGGGCAGCAGGTGATGGAACTGATAGACGAAGCCGACGTCGTTGCGACGGATGGCAGTACGCTCATCGTCCGACAGCCGCCCGCAGGCACGCCCATTCAGGATGACGTCGCCGGCGTCGGGCCGCTCGAGCAGCCCCGCCGTGTGCAGCAGCGTCGACTTGCCGGCACCCGAAGGCGCCACCAGCGCCACCATCTCGCCGGGCTTCAGCGCGAAGCTGGCATTGTTGAGGATCGTCAGCTTGCGCGAACCCTGCTCATAGTGGCGCTCGACGCCCTTGAGCTCGATGACATGCTCGATGCCCATCATTCATACCTCAGGGCTTCGACCGGATCGAGCGTTGCCGCCCGCCATGCCGGAAACAGCGTCGCCAGGAACGACAGCACCAGTGCCATCAGCACAACAGAGATGGTCTCGCTCATGTCCATCTTGGCCGGCAGCTGGCTGAGGAAATAGAGCTCGGGGTTGAACAGCACGGTGCCCGACAGCCAGGAGAAGAACTGTCTGATGCGCTCCACATTGAGGCAGATGACGACGCCGAGCAGCACGCCGGCGAGCGTGCCGGTCATGCCGATGGCAGCTCCCGTCATCAGGAAGATTCGCATCACCGCGCCGCGTGTCGCCCCCATCGTGCGCAGGATGGCAATGTCGCGGCCCTTGTCCTTCACCAGCATGATCAGGCCGGAAATGATGTTGAGCGCCGCCACCAGCACGATCAGCGTCAGGATCATGAACATGACGTTGCGCTCGACCTGCAGCGCCGAAAAGAAAGTCTGGTTGCGCTCGCGCCAGTCGGTGAGGAAGATCGGCCGTTGCGCCGCTTCCTCGACCTTGGGTTTCAGCGCGTCGACATTGTCGGGATTGTCGACATAAATCTCGATCGAGCCGACCTTGCCTTCGGAGTTGAAGTAGAGCTGCGCCTCGTTGAGCGGCATGAACACGATCGAGCTGTCATATTCCGACATTCCGACTTCGAAGATGCCGGTGATCGGATAAGCCTTGGCTCTCGGCGTCGTTCCCATCGGTGTCACGTCGCCGTCGGGCGAAATCAGCCGGATGGAATCGCCCAGAACCAGCCCCATGTTCTCGGCCATGCGCTTGCCGATCACCACGCCCTCGCCCTGGTCGAAGCCAACGATCGAACCCTGCCTGATGTTGTTGGCGACCAAGGTCACCTTGCCCAAGTCGTCGCCCCTGATGCCACGCACCAGTGCGCCGGAACCGGCGCCGACATTGCCCTGGGCAAGCACCTGGCCCTCGACCAGCGGGATCGCGTATTTCACGCCCGCCACGCCATTGATGCGGTCAGCGACCGCTGCATAATCCTCGAGCGGCGTGTCGGTCGCGGTTACGACAAGATGGCCGTTGACGCCAAGGATGCGGGTCAGCAGCTCGGCGCGAAAGCCGTTCATCACCGCCATCACCACGATCAGCGTGGCGACACCCAGCATGATGCCGAGGAAGGAGATCGAAGCGATGACGGAAATCACCGTCTCCTTGCGCTTCGAACGCAGGTAGCGCCATGCCACCATGCGTTCGAACACCGAGAAAGGCCCAGCCCCTGCCGGTTTCGCCGCCACCGCCTGGTTCATGCGTTGGCGCCCAGCTTGGCCAGCGCCTCGGCCACCGGCAGCGTCAGGCGCTCGCCGGACTTGCGGTTCTTGATCTCGACCTCGCCGGCAGCCGCACCACGCGGGCCGACGATGACCTGCCAGGGCAGGCCGATCAGATCGGCGGTCGCGAACTTGCCGCCCGCGCGCTGGTCGGTATCGTCATAGAGCACGTCCTTGCCGGCCGCTTCGAACGCCTTGTAAAGCTCGTCGCAGATGCGGTCGCAGTCGGCGTCGCCGACCTTCATGTTGATCAGGCCGATGTCGAACGGCGCCACAGCCTCCGGCCAGATGATGCCGTTCTCGTCGTGGCTTGCCTCGATGATCGCTGCGATCAGGCGGCTCGGGCCGATGCCGTAGGAGCCCATCGACACGAAATGCTCCTTGCCGTCGGGGCCCATGACCTTGGCGCCCATGGGCTTGGAATACTTCTCGCCGAAGTGAAAGATGTGGCCGACCTCGATGCCGCGCGCCGATACCTTGTCGGCCTCGGGCACTGCCGCCCACGCGGCCTCGTCATGCATCTCTTCGGTTGCCGCATAAGGCGTCGTCCACTGCTTGACGATGCCGTCGATCTCGCCGTCATTGGCGAAATCGGTCGCAGCGCCCGGCACAGGCAAAGCAAGGTAGTCGCGGTGGCAGAACACCTGGCTTTCGCCCGTCTCGGCCAGGATGATGAATTCGTGGCTGAGATCGCCGCCGATCGGGCCGGTGTCGGCGCGCATCGGGATCGCCTGCAGACCCATCCGGGTGAAGGTGCGCAGGTAGGAAACGAACATGCGGTTGTAGGCAGCTTTCGCGCCTTCGTAGTCGAGGTCGAACGAGTAGGCGTCCTTCATCAGGAATTCGCGCGAACGCATGACGCCGAAGCGCGGACGCATCTCGTCGCGGAACTTCCACTGGATGTGGTACAGGTTGAGCGGCAGATCCTTGTAGGACTTGACGTAGGACCGGAAGATTTCCGTGACCATCTCTTCATTGGTCGGGCCGAACAGCATGTCGCGTTCGTTGCGATCCTTGATGCGCAGCATCTCCTTGCCGTAGTCGTCATAGCGGCCGCTTTCGCGCCACAGCTCGGCCGACTGGATGGTTGGCATCAGGATTTCCAGCGCCCCTGCCCGGTCCTGCTCCTCGCGCACGATGCGGCAGATCTTGTCGAGCACACGCTTGCCCAGCGGCAACCAGGAGAAGCTGCCCTGGCCCTGCTGCCTGATCATGCCCGCGCGCAACATCAACCGGTGCGAAACGATCTCCGCCTCGCGGGGATTCTCTTTCAGGATGGGCAGGAAATAGCGCGACAGACGCATCGAATGTTCCATGAAATCGGTGATGCCGGAATCGGCATGACAAGGAGGCTTGCTTGAACGGGCTTCATAGCCATTTCAAGGCGGAATGAAAACCCGCGCATGCCGTTTCGACGCAGCGTCACAATGCGCTTTGTGGTTGATCGAGGGCACTTGCCAATCAATTGTGCAACGCAGCACAGGATTGCCCGCCAGGAAGCAAAATTCCGCGTGACAATTCATTTCGGCTTGGTCTAATGTGCCCCGATAACCGAGAGGGCGGAGAAAAAATCCGCTCTCCTACGCGGTCAAAGTCTTGGGAGGATGCGATCTAGGCGCGATAACTCGCTGCCGCCGGCAACGGAAAGCAGATCGGACGCGTTTAAATTGCAAGGCTTCGTGCCTTGCATTTTTTTTGGGCAATCATCAGCTTATGCTGCTTCGCTGAGAAGCAACACTAACTGCGTTCCCCTCCCCTAGGAATGCGTCAATTGATCTCGGGAATGAACTGCGGGAAATCGTCGAAGCCGTAGCCCAGCCCCTTGGTGACGAAATAGAACGCCCCGATCACCACAGCGGTCACCACCGTCGTCCACAGCATAGCGCGCAGCATATGCGGTCCGCGCGGCGCACTTGCCTCCGTGCCGAGCGTCACGTCACGGTCGTCGTCCTGGGTCTTCAGGCCAAAAGGCAGGATGGCGAACAAGGTCAGCCACCAGAAGACAAAATACATCGCTGCGAGTGATACCCAGGTCATACCTGCTCCAGTTCTACCAGCGTGCCCTGGAAATCCTTGGGGTGGAGAAACAGCACCGGCTTGCCGTGCGCCCCAATCTTCGGATTGCCGTCGCCGAGCACCCGAGCGCCCGTCGCCTTGAGATGGTCGCGCGCGGCCAGGATGTCGTCAACCTCGTAGCAGACATGGTGCATGCCGCCCGACGGGCTTTTGGCCAGGAACGCCGCAATCGGCGACCCCTCGCCCAGCGGCTCGAGCAGCTCGATCTTGGTGTTGCCGACGTCGATGAAGACCACGGTCACGCCATGCTCCGGCAGCGCCTGCGGCGCGCCGACATTGGCGCCGAGCGTATCGCGATAGACAGCACTTGCCGCTGCGAGGTCGGGCACGGCGATCGCAACGTGGTTGAGACGTCCAAGCATGGTTCCAAATCCCAGCGAATGGCGACCAGTGAGCGCGGAACAGGACGAAACGGCCACAACAGCCGTCTGTTGCCTATTCTCCACTCCCTGTCCGCTCACCTCGTGACGAACACCGTCACCAGCGGTTTCTTGCCCCAGGCTTCGTTGGCGGCACCACGCACAGCGCGACGCACGGCTTCCTGCACCAGGTCGAGGTCTTTTCGCCGCGCGCGGGGTATCGAGTCCACGGCGCCGATTGCCGCATCGAGCATCAGCTCCTCGAGATCTTCGCCGGCAGAATCGGTTTCGGCGACGCCGATCGCCACCAGATCCGGGTCGCCGGCGAGCTCGTACTTGTCGTCGAGCACAACGTTGACTGCAACATGGCCGGCAAACGACAGCTTGCGCCGGTCGCGAATGCCCATTGCCTCGTCGGAACCGATCAGCTTGCCATCCTTGTAGACGCGGCCGAACGGCACCTGGTCGATGATCTCGGCAGCTCCCGGCCACAGCCTCAGCATGTCGCCGTCGCGGATCTGCGCCACCTCGGGAATGCCCGACAGCGACATCAACGAACCCTGACCGACAAGGTGGGCGGCCTCGCCATGCACCGGCACGCCGATGCGCGGGCGAACCCACTCATACATGCGTTTGAGTTCCGAGCGGCGTGGATGGCCGGAGACGTGGACCAGCGCGTCACCGTCCTCGATGATCTTGATGCCTTGGTCGATGAGCAGGTTCTTGATCTCGAGGATCGCCTTCTCGTTACCAGGAATGGTGCGCGAGGAAAACACCACGGTGTCGCCGGGCGAAAGCGCCACCGACTTCATCTCGTCACGCGCCAGCTTGGCGAGTGCTGCGCGCGGCTCGCCCTGGCTGCCGGTACAGATGACGACGAGATTTTCGCGCGGAATGTAGCCGTAATCCTCTTCGGATACGAACTCGGGCAGCCCATCCATGTAGCCGAGTTCGCTCGACACGTCGATGACGCGCTTGAGCGAACGGCCCATGACGAGAACCTGTCGACCGGCATCGCGCGCGGCTTCCGCGATCGAGCGGATGCGACCGACATTGGACGAGAAGGTCGTGACCGCGACACGGCCCTTGGCTTCCTCGATGACCTTGCGCAGCCCCTGCCCGACCTGCTGCTCGGACGGCGAGTCGCCCTCGCGCAGCGCATTGGTCGAATCGCAGACGAGTGCCAGCACGCCCTTGTCGCCATAGGCGCGGAAGCGAGCCTCGTCGGTCATCGGGCCGATTTCGGGCGCGGGATCGATCTTCCAGTCGCCGGTGTGGATCACGGTGCCGGCGGGCGAGGTGATTGCCAGCGACACGGGCTCCGGGATCGAATGGCTGACAGCGATCGCCTCGATCTCGAACGGACCGACGGTGAATTTTTCGCCGGCACGATAGACAGTCACCGGGATCTTCGGCGCACCCTGCTCCGACTGGCGCTTGGCTTCCAGCAGGCCGGCGGCGAATGGTGTCATCCACACAGGTGCCTTCAGCTTCGGCCAGGTGTCGAGCAGCGCACCGTAATGGTCTTCATGCGCATGCGTGATGATGATGCCGCGGAGGTTTTCCAGCTGCTCCTCGATGAAGCGCGTGTCGGGCAGCACAAGGTCGACGCCGGGCAGCGTCGCATCGGGGAACGTCACGCCGACGTCGATGATGATCCATTCACGCTTGTTCGCCGGGCCGAAGCCATAGAGAGCGAAGTTCATGCCGATCTCGCCGACACCGCCCAGCGGCACGAATACGAGCTCGGCTTTTTCCGCTTTAGCCATACCAGAAATCCTTTCAGGCCTGTCAGGCCGCGCCGGCCGAAGCAACCGCGCCGAAATGCACGTCGCCGGCGGCGATCTTTACCGTCTCACCTTTAGTGTCACGGATCACGAAGCGGCAATCCTCGTCGATGGTCTCGAAGACGCCGCGCACCACATTTCCCTCGATCCGCACCGCGACTTCGCTGCCGAGGCCGGCCGCGCGTGCAAGCCAGCGCTTGCGGATCGCCGCCAGTCCCCTGCCGCCGGCCCAGATGCGTTCGTTCTCGCTCCAGGCATCGGAAAGCGCCAGGAACAGGGTCTCGGCATCGACGCCAGCCCCCAGGCTGGCGAGCGAGGTCGCGGGATAAGGCACGTCGGTCGGATGCGCCACGACATTGACGCCGATGCCTATGGCGATCGCCAGCCTGCCTTGCCCGAGCAATGTCGATTCAAGCAGGATGCCGGCAAGCTTGGCGCCGGAAGCCAAGACGTCGTTCGGCCATTTCAGCTCGAAACGCTTGACGCCCTGCCCGCTGCCGCCGTCGACGCCGACCGAAAAGCGCGCATTCGGCGCAACTGCGTCGAGTGCATCGGCAAGCGCCAATCCGGCGACGAAGCCAAGCGTCGCCGCATATTGCAGGTCGTGGTCGAGAACCTTGAGCAGGGTCGCTGCGAGATTGCCTTCCGGCGTCGCCCAGGCGCGGCCACGTCGACCACGCCCGCTTTCCTGTTTCTTCGAAACGACCCAGAGTTTTCCAGGGTCGCCGGCCATCGCCCGTTCCAGCGCCAGTGCGTTGGTCGAGCCCACGGCGTCATGGGCTTCGAGGCGGAAACCGTCGGCAGTTGCTGTCGGTGCGAGCTGGAACCCCATACCGTCAGAAGAAGGTCTTGGCAGCAGCTTCCGCCATCTGCCCGATCGGGCCGCCGATCAGCACGTAGAACAGCACGAACGCACCCGACAAGCCGAGCACGAGCCGAAGCTCGCTCGCCATCGGCTGGAAACCGCCAACCGGCTCATCGAACCACATGATCTTGATGATGCGCAGATAGTAGAACGCACCGACCACAGAAGCCAGCACGCCGATGACCGCCAGCGCGTAGAGATTGGCGTTGATCGCGGCGAGGAAGACGTACCACTTCCCCCAGAAGCCCGCGAGCGGCGGGATGCCGGCCAGCGAGAACATCAGGATGGTCAGGATCGTCGCCATGACAGGATTGGTCGACGAAAGGCCTGCGAGATCTGAGATCTGCTCGACATTGCCGTCCTTGCGCCGCATGGCGAGGATGAAGGCGAAGGTGCCGAGCGTCATCACCAGGTAGATCAGCATGTAGATGACCACGCCGCGCACGCCGGCTTCACTGTTGGCGGCAAGGCCGACAAGCGCGTAGCCCATGTGGCCGATCGACGAATAGGCCATCAGGCGCTTGATGTTCTTCTGGCCGATCGCGGCGAAGGCGCCGAGCGCCATCGAGGCGATCGAGACGAAGACGATAATCTGCTGCCAGTCGGTACCGATCGGCTCGAACGCGCCCATGGTGACACGCACGATCAGCGCCATCGCCGCCATCTTCGGAGCAGCGGCGAAGAATGCCGTGACCGGCGTCGGCGCGCCTTCATAGACGTCGGGTGTCCACATGTGGAACGGCACCGCCGATATCTTGAAGCACAGGCCGGCAAGCACGAAGACCAGGCCGAAGACCAGGCCGAGCTGGCGCTCGCCACCGGTCAGGGCCGCGGCAATCGCCTCGAACGAGGTGTGACCGGTGTAGCCGTAGACGAGGCTGATGCCGTAGAGCAGCATGCCCGACGACAGCGCGCCGAGGACGAAGTACTTGAGGCCAGCTTCGGTCGATCGCACGTTGTCGCGGTTGATCGCGGCAATGACGTAGAGCGCCAGCGACTGCAGCTCGAGGCCGAGATAGAGCGCCAGCATGTCGTTGGCCGAGATCATCAAGAGCATGCCGAGCGTCGCCAGCAGCACCAGCACCGGGAACTCGAACTTGTCGAATTTCTCGGCCTTAGCGAAACCAACCGACATGATCAGCGTTACCGCGGCACCGAGCAGCGTCAGGAATTTCATGAAGCGCGCGAAGGCATCAGAAACGAAGGCCGTGCCGTAGCCCGCGCCGTCATGGCCGAACACCAGCATCCAGGCGCCAGCCGCCACCAGCAGGGCTACGGCCAGACCGGTCACGGTCGAGTTGGCGCGCTCGCCGGAGAACACGCCGATCATCAGAAGCGCCAGAGCGCCCAGGGCGATGATCAGCTCCGGAGCGGAGAGCGAGAGGCTCGAAAGGAGTTCGGGCGTCATGGTTCGCAAAACCCCTGTCAGTTCGCCGCCGCGGTCTGCGCGGCGTCGATCGATACGGTTACGTTGTTGATCAGCGCCTTGACCGAAGCGGTCGTGGCGTCGAACACCGGCGCCGGATAGACGCCGTAGAAGATGACCAGGATGATCAGCGGATAGAGCACCACCTTCTCGCGACCCGACAGGTCGAACAGACCCTTCAGGCTTTCCTTGGTCAGCGCGCCGAACACGACGCGGCGGTAGAGCCACAGTGCATAGGCCGCCGACAGGATCACGCCGGTTGCCGCAATCAGCGCCACCCAGGTGTTGACCTGGAAGACACCGAACAGCGTCAGAAACTCGCCGACGAAGCCGGAAGTGCCGGGCAGACCGACATTGGCCATGGTGAAGATCAGGAAGGCCACCGCATATTTCGGCATGTTGTTGACCAGGCCGCCATAAGCCGCGATCTCGCGGGTATGCATGCGGTCATAGACGACGCCGACGCAGAGGAACAGCGCTCCTGAGACCAGGCCGTGGCTGAGCATCTGGAAGATCGCACCCTGCACGCCGGCTTCGTTCATCGCGAAGATGCCCATGGTCACGTAGCCCATGTGGGCAACCGACGAGTAGGCGATCAGCTTCTTGATGTCTTCCTGCATCAGCGCCACCAGCGAGGTGTAGACGATGGCGATTGCCGACATCGCAAACACCAGCGGGGCGAAGAATTCGGACGCCAGCGGGAACATCGGCAGCGAGAAGCGCAGGAAGCCGTAACCGCCCATCTTCAGCAGGATGCCCGCCAGGATGACCGAGCCCGCCGTCGGCGCCTCGACGTGGGCGTCCGGCAGCCAGGTATGAACGGGCCACATCGGCATCTTCACCGCAAACGAGGCAAAGAACGCCAGCCACAGCCATGTCTGCATGTTGGCCGGGAAGTCATAAGCCAGCAGCGTCGGGATGTCGGTCGTGCCGGCCTGCCAGAACATCGCCATGACGGCGAGCAGCATCAGCACCGAGCCGAGCAGTGTGAACAGGAAGAATTTGAAGCTGGCATAGACGCGACGCTTGCCGCCCCAGACACCGATGATGATGAACATCGGGATCAGGCCAGCTTCGAAGAAGACGTAGAACAGCACGATATCCAGTGCGCAGAACACGCCAATCATCAGCGTTTCCAGGATCAGGAACGCAATCATGTATTCCTTGACGCGCTTCTCCACCGACTCCCAGCTCGCCAGGATGCACAGTGGCATCAGGAAGGTCGTCAGGATGACGAACAGCATCGAAATGCCGTCCACGCCCATGTGGTAAGAGATGCCGGAGTCGAGCCAGGCGGCCTTCTCGACGAACTGGAAACCAGCTTCCGCATTGTCGAAATAGATCCAGATCAGCAACGACACCGCGAAGGTGAACACTGTCGTCAGAAGCGCGACGTTGCGGATATTGCGGCGCGCAGCGTCACCATCGTCCCTGATCAGCAGGATCAGGAGCGCGCCGACCAGCGGCAGAAAGGTGACCAGCGATAGAATGGGAACGCCAGACATCAGAAGGAGCTCCCGAGCATCATCCAGGTAACGAGGGCCGCCACGCCGATCAGCATGGCGAATGCGTAGTGATAGAGGTAACCGGTCTGCAGCTTGACGACGCGGTTGGTAACGTCAACGACGCGCGCCGAGATGCCGTCGGCACCGAAGCCGTCGATCAACCAGCCGTCGCCCTTCTTCCAGAGGAAGCTGCCGAGCCACTTGGCCGGGCGCACGAACAGGAAGTCGTACAACTCGTCGAAGTACCACTTGTTGAGCAGGAAGGCGTAGAGCCCGCGATGGCGTTCGGCCAGGACCTTCGGCATCTCCGGCGACCGGATGTAGAACAGGTAGGCCATGGCGAACCCGCCGATCATCGCCGCGAACGGTGCCAGCTTCACCCACATCGGCACGCCGTGGAAATCGTGCAGGATGTGGTTGGTGTCGAGCGTGAACAGCGCGCCCTTCCAGAACTCGTTGTAGGCTTCGCCGATAAACTGGTCGTGGAAGACGACGCCCGCCAACAGCGCACCGACAGCCAGGACAAACAGCGGCACCAACATGACCGGCGGCGATTCATGCACATGGTGCATGACGTCGGCGGTGGCGCGCGGCTTGCCGTGGAAGGTCATGAAAATCAGGCGCCACGAGTAGAAGCTGGTGAAGCAGGCAGCGATAACCAGCATGGCGAAAGCGAAGCCCGCGACCGCATTGTGGCCGACGAATGCGCCTTCGATGATGGCATCCTTGGAGAAGAAGCCTGCCGTGCCGATGATCGTCGCCGGGATGCCGACGCCGGTCAGCGCCAGCGTGCCGATGACCATCATCCAGTAGGTGGTCGGGATCAGCTTGCGGAGGCCGCCCATCTTGCGCATGTCCTGCTCGTCGGAGACGGCATGGATCACCGAGCCCGATCCCAGGAACAGCAGCGCCTTGAAGAAGGCATGCGTGAACAGGTGGAAGATCGCCGCCGAGTAGAAGCCCATTCCGAGCGCAACGAACATGTAGCCGAGCTGCGAGCAGGTCGAATAGGCGATGACGCGCTTGATGTCGTTTTGCACCAGGCCAACGGTTGCCGCGAAGATCGCCGTGATCGCGCCGATGAAGGTGACGACGGTGAGCGCGGTGTGCGACAGTTCGAAGACCGGCGACAGACGCGCCAGCATGAACACACCGGCGGTGACCATGGTCGCCGCGTGGATCAGTGCCGACACAGGCGTCGGGCCTTCCATGGCGTCGGGCAGCCAGGTGTGCAGCGGCACCTGCGCCGACTTGCCCATGGCGCCCATGAACAGCAGCAGGCAGACGATGGTCAATGCACTATGCTTGTCCAGCGCGTAGCCGAGGAAGTTCAGCACGGTGCCACCGTGTTCGGCGGCGCCTTCAGCCGGCAGGTAGGAGGCAGCGCTGGCAAAGATGGTGCTGAATTCGACCGAGCCGAACAGGACGTAGAGGCCGAAAATGCCGAGCAGGAAGCCGAAGTCGCCGACGCGGTTGACAACGAAGGCCTTGATCGCGGCAGCGTTCGCCGACGGCTTCTTGTACCAGAAACCGATCAGCAGGTAGGACGCAAGGCCCACCCCTTCCCAGCCAAAAAACATCTGGACGAGGTTGTCAGACGTCACCAGCATCAGCATGGCGAAGGTGAACAGCGACAGATAGGCAAAGAAGCGCGGCCGATGCGGATCGTGGTGCATGTAGCCGATCGAGTAGATGTGGACCAGCGCCGACACCGTGTTGACCACCACCAGCATGACGGCGGTCAGCGTATCGATGCGCAGAGCCCAGTCGGCCTGCAGTCCGCCGACGTCCAGGAAACGCAGCACCGGCACGGTGAAGGCTTCGACGTCGCCCAGGGCCACTGTCACGAAGGCGATCCAGGACAGGACCGCCGATATCACCAGGAAGCCTGAGGTGACGTATTCGGACGCTTTCGCGCCGATCGAACGGCCGAGCAGGCCGGCGATCAGGAAGCCGAGAAGCGGAAGAAAGACGATGAAGTGGTATATCATTGGCCGATCAGCCCTTCATCATGTTCACGTCTTCGACCGCGATGGAGCCGCGGTTGCGGAAGAAGACGACGAGGATTGCAAGTCCGATCGCCGCTTCGGCGGCGGCAACCGTGAGCACGAACAGCGCGAACACCTGGCCGACGAGATCGCCGAGCTGGGCCGAGAACGCCACGAAGTTGATATTGACCGCGAGCAGGATCAGCTCGACCGACATCAGGATGACGATGACGTTCTTGCGGTTCAGGAAGATACCGAACACGCCGAGCGTGAACAGGACCGCCGAAAGCGTCAGATAATGAGCGATGCCGACAACCATGGTCAGATTCCCTTGCCTGTCTCGACCTTCTTGACCTCGATCGCGGTCGCCGGGGTACGGGCGACCTGGGCCGAGATGTCCTGGCGCTTGACGTTCGGCTTGTGGCGCAGCGTCAGCACGATGGCGCCGATCATGGCGACCAAAAGCACGAGGCCGGCGATCTGGAAGAAATAGATGTAGTCTGTGTACAGAATGTCGCCGAGCGCTGCCGTGTTGTGGCGCGTCGCGATATCGGGCGTCGGCTGCGCAACGGCTGTCGCCAGTTTCGGCGCGAAGGCGTAGCCGCCGGTGACAACGATCAGTTCGGCAGCGAGGATCAGGCCGACAAGCGCGCCGATCGGCGCATATTGCAGCGCGCCCGATTTCAGCTCGGCGAAGTCGACGTCGAGCATCATGACGACGAACAGGAACAGCACCGCCACCGCGCCGACATAAACGACGAGGAGGATCATCGCCAGGAACTCGGCGCCGGTCAAAAGGAACAGGCCCGCCGCGTTGAAGAACGTCAGGATCAGGTAGAGCACCGAGTGAACCGGGTTGCGCGCCGAAATGACCATGAAGGCCGACGCCACCGCGATGAAGGCGAAGAGGTAGAAAAATACCGCTTCAAGTCCGTTGAGCATGGGTTCCCCCGGGTTTCCTTTCGGGCAGCGCGCCTTGTGCGCCCTGCCCTGTTCACGTCCTCGCTCCGCCTCCGAAGCAGGCCGCGCGTTCCTTAGACGAGCCGATTGGGCCCGTCCATTGTTCAGGCATCAGCGATACGGCGAATCCATAGCGATGTTGCGCGCGATTTCGCGCTCCCACCGGTCGCCATTCGCAAGCAGCTTGTCCTTGTCGTAGTACAGCTCCTCGCGCGTTTCCGTCGCGAATTCGAAGTTCGGCCCCTCGACGATGGCGTCGACCGGGCAGGCTTCCTGGCAGAAGCCGCAATAGATGCACTTCACCATGTCGATGTCGTAACGCACCGTGCGGCGGGTGCCGTCGTTGCGGCGCGGGCCGGCTTCGATGGTGATCGCCTGTGCCGGGCAGATCGCCTCGCACAGCTTGCAGGCGATGCAGCGCTCTTCGCCGTTGGGATAGCGGCGCAGCGCATGCTCGCCACGGAAGCGCGGGCTGACCGGGCCCTTTTCATGCGGATAGTTCAGCGTCGCCTTGGGCGCGAAGAACTGGCGCATCGACAGGAAGAAGGCGCCGACGAAGTCCTGCAGCAGCAGCGATTTGGCGGCTTGTGCGAGAGCGGACATCATGCAGCTCCGGTAAGCTTGAGGACGGCGGCGGTGATGACGACCATCGCCAGCGAGATCGGCAGGAACACCTTCCAGCCCAGGCGCATCAGCTGGTCGTAGCGGTAGCGCGGCACGAAGGACTTCACCATGGCGAACATGAAGAACACCATGCAGACCTTGAGCACGAACCAGATCACGCCGGGAACCCAGGTGAAGGGTGCGAAGTCGAACGGCGGCAGCCATCCGCCGAGGAACAGGATCGTCGTCAGCGCGCACATCAGCACGATTGCGACATACTCGCCGAGGAAGAACAGCAGGAACGGCGTCGACGAATATTCGATCATGTGACCGGCGACGAGTTCCGACTCGGCTTCGACCAGATCGAAGGGCGGACGGTTGGTCTCGGCCAGCGCCGAAATGAAGAAGATCACGAACATCGGGAACAGGACGAGCCAGTTCCAGTCGAGGAAGGTATTCGGCAGGCCAAGGCGCGTGCCGATGCCGTCGCCCTGCGACAGGACGATGTCGGTGAGATTCAGTGAGCCGACGGTGAGCAGCACGCAGACGATGACGAAGCCGATGGAGACTTCATAGGACACCATCTGCGCCGCCGAACGCAGCGCGCCGAGGAACGGATATTTCGAGTTCGAGGCCCAGCCGCCCATAATCACGCCATAGACCTCGAGCGAGGAGATGGCGAAGACATAGAGGATGCCGACATTGACGTTGGCGATCGCCCAGCCTTCGCTGACCGGGATCACCGCCCAGGCCGAGATCGCCAGCACCGCCGAGACGACGGGCGCGAGCAGGAACACGCCCTTGTTGGAGCCCGACGGAATGATCGGCTCTTTGAAGACGAACTTCAAAAGATCGGCGAAGGCCTGCAGCAGGCCCCAGGGGCCGACGACGTTCGGCCCGCGGCGCAACTGGACGGCGGCCCAGATCTTGCGGTCGGCATAGAGGATGTAGGCGACGAAGATCAGCAGGACGACGATCAGGACGACCGACTTCAAGAGGATGATCAACGCCGGCAGGACGTAGAAGGAGAAAAAGGTATCCATGACAGCCTTTACTCCGCCGCCTGCTTGAAGCCGTTCTTGGCCAATGCCGAACATTCGGCCATCACCGCCGACGCGCGAGCGATCGGGTTGGTGAGGTAGAAGTCCTTCACCGCCGAGGTGAAGGCGCCTTTGTTCAGCCGGCCACCAAGCTTGGCGACCTTGGCGATGTCATCGTTGTCGCCGGCGTCGATCGCGTCGATGCGGCGCAGGTGCGGGAATTCCTGATACAGCTTGGCACGCAGCTGCTGCAGCGAATCGAAGGGCAGCTTGTGGCCAAGCACGTCAGACAGCGCGCGCAGGATCGCCCAGTCTTCCTTGGCCTCGCCCGGCGCGAAGCCGGCACGGCTGGTCTGCTGGACGCGGCCTTCGGTGTTGACATAGGTGCCCGACTTTTCGGTGTAGGCGGCAGCCGGCAGGATGACGTCGGCGCGGTGCGCACCGGTATCGCCATGGGTGCCGATGTAGATCACGAATGCGTTCGCTGCCTTGGCCAGATCGAGTTCGTCGGCGCCGAGCAGGAACAGCACGTCGCTGTCGCTGAGCATGCCGGCGACGTTCTTGCCGCCCTCGCCCGGCACGAAGCCGACGTCGAGGCCGCCAACGCGGGCAGCTGCGGTATGCAGCACGGCAAAGCCGTTCCAGTCCGGGCGGCTCGCCTTGACAGCAGTCGCGAGCTTCGCCGCCTGGCCGAGCACGGCAGCACCATCGGAGCGCGCAATAGCGCCCTGGCCAACGATGATCAGCGGGTGCGAGGCCTTCTTCAGCACCGAGAAGAACTTGCCATTGCCTTCGGCCAGATCCTTGAGCGTATCCGGGCCTGAGCCGAGCTGTTCGTAGTCGTAGCGGGTGTCGCCGATCTCGCCGATGACGCCGACCGGCACATTGGCTGCACGCCAATGCTTGCGGATACGTGCATTGAGTACCGAAGCCTCGAAGCGCGGGTTGGCGCCGATGATCAGGATGGCGTCGGCCTGCTCGATGCCTTCGATGGTCGGGTTGAAGATATAGCTGGCGCGGCCGAGCGACGGATCGAGCGCTGCACCATCCTGGCGGCAGTCGATGTTCTTCGAGCCGAGCGAGGCGATCAGTTGCTTGAGTGCATACATTTCCTCGACGGTTGCCAGATCGCCGGCGATCGCGCCGATGCGCTCGGCCGAGGTCTTGGCGACGGCATCCTTGATCGCCGTGAACGCCTCTGGCCAGCTCACCGGAGCGAGCTTGCCACCCTTGCGGGCGTAAGGCCGGTCAAGGCGCTGCGTGCGCAGGCCGTCCCAGATGAAGCGGGTCTTGTCGGAGATCCACTCCTCGTTCACCTGCTCGTTGATGCGTGGCATGATGCGCATCACTTCGCGGCCACGCGTGTCGACGCGGATGGCCGAGCCGACGGCGTCCATCACGTCGATGGATTCAGTCTTGGTCAGCTCCCACGGACGTGCCTGGAAGGCGTAGGGCTTGGAGGTCAGCGCGCCGACCGGGCACAGGTCGATGACGTTGCCCTGCAGCTCGGAGGTCATCGCCTGCTCGAGATAGGTGGTGATCTCGGCGTCCTCGCCACGGCCGATCAGGCCGAGCTCGGAGATGCCGGCAACTTCGGTGGTGAAGCGGACGCAGCGCGTGCAGTGGATGCAGCGCGTCATGATCGTCTTGACCAGCGGGCCGATGTACTTGTCTTCGACCGCACGCTTGCTTTCGTTGTAGCGGGAGCCGTCGAGGCCGAAGGCCATCGCCTGGTCCTGCAGATCGCATTCGCCGCCCTGGTCGCAGATCGGGCAATCGAGCGGATGGTTGATCAGCAGGAATTCCATCACGCCTTCGCGGGCCTTCTTGACCATCGGCGTGTTGGTGAAGATTTCGGGCGTCTCGCCGTTCGGGCCGGGACGCAGGTCGCGCACGCCCATGGCGCAGGATGCCGCCGGCTTGGGCGGTCCGCCCTTCACCTCGACAAGGCACATGCGGCAGTTGCCGGCGATCGACAGCCGCTCATGGAAGCAGAAGCGCGGCACTTCCGCGCCCGCCTCTTCCGCCGCCTGCAGCAGCGTATAGTGGTCGGGTACCGAAATCTCTTTCCCGTCGACCTTAAGCTTTGCCATAGCGCCTCAAATCCCGCGGATGATCCGCATTCCGTCCTGCAAGGGGCGCGGCCAGCGCTGCGCCCCGAAATCCACAATTCAAGCGGCTCAGTTGCCGCCGGCAAGCGTTGCCGCCTGCCCTATCCAATCATCACGACCGATCCGACCCTTGAAGCCGAGATAGTCGTCGGCCCAGGCCACCTCTTCCGCCGTCCAGCCGGCGATCTGGCCATAGGTCCAGATACCGAGACCATTCAGCACCTGCTCCAGCTTCGGGCCGATGCCCGAAATGGCCTTGAGATCGTCAGGCGTCTCAGGCCTTTCGATCGATGCAGGCTGCCTGAAATCCTCAGGCTGAAGCCCCACCGGAGCTTCTTCAAAGACAGCGGTCTCGATGACCGCCGGTTCGACCGTGGCAGCAACCGCCGGCTTCGCCTCGGCCTGCTCCAGCTTGCGCGCCAGGGTCTTGACCTCGGCGATCAGCGACGCCGTTTCATCGTCCCCGCGCCTGGCGATCTTCGTACGCGCGGGCGCGAAACTCGCCACGTCGCCGGCATAGTCGGCAAAGGGCGACAGCAGGCGTTGCGCGACTTCCGATGCGCCCGACACGGCTCCCATCCAGACGCCCATGGCGTGACTGGCGAGACCAACGCCGAGAGCCGAAGCAGCGGCGAAACCTGCGGCGGGATGCACCATGAGGTTCGCCGATCCGGCAAACTCCTTGGGCAGCATCGCCACGAAGTCCCTGTTCATCTGCTCCAAACGTTCCATTTCAGGCACTGCATTCTTGGGAAAGGGAAATGTCGACATTGATAGCTCCTTGTCGCCTTCGCCGTTCGCCTCTGCCTCGTCGTTTCCTGTTTCGGACCTTTGGCCCGCACTTTCTGACTTAACCCTTACTCAGCCGCCACCAACACCGGCTCGCTGCGGTGCGCATTGCGCGAGAACTCGTCGATGCGCCGCTCGATTTCCGGGCGGAAGTTGCGGATCAGGCCCTGGATCGGCCATGCCGCCGCATCACCCAGCGCACAGATCGTGTGACCTTCAATCTGCTTGGTGACGTCGAGCAGCATGTCGATCTCGCGCTTGTGCGCTTCGCCGCGCACCAGGCGCTCCATGACGCGCCACATCCAGCCCGTGCCTTCGCGGCACGGCGTGCACTGGCCGCAGCTCTCATGCTTGAAGAAGTAGCTGAGACGCGCGATCGCCTTCACGACATCGGTCGACTTGTCCATGACGATCACGGCAGCCGTGCCGAAGGACGACTTGCGCTCGCGCAGGCCGTCGAAATCCATCGGGCAGTCGATGATGTCCTCGGCCTTGACCAATGGGCAGGACGCGCCGCCAGGAATGACGGCAAGCAAATTGTCCCATCCGCCGCGGATGCCGCCACCATGCTTTTCGACCAGCTCGCGGAAGCTGATGCCCATGGCCTCTTCGACCGTGCAGGGTGTGTTGACGTGACCGACCAGCATGAACAGCTTGGTGCCGACATTGTTCGGGCGGCCGATGCCGGAGAACCAGGCCGCACCACGGCGCAGGATGGTCGGCGCGACGGCGATCGACTCGACGTTGTTGACCGTCGTCGGGCAACCATAGAGGCCGACATTGGCCGGGAACGGCGGCTTCAGGCGCGGCTGGCCCTTCTTGCCCTCGAGGCTTTCCAGCAGCGCGGTTTCTTCGCCACAGATATAGGCGCCGGCACCGTGATGGATATAGATCTCGAAGTCGTAGCCGTTCTTGTTGTTCTTGCCGATCAGCTTGGCGTCATAGGCCTCGTCGATGGCGCGCTGCAGCGCTTCGCGCTCGCGGATGAACTCGCCGCGCACATAGATGTAGGCCGCAACCGCCCCCATGGCGAAACCGGCCAGCAGGCAGCCCTCGACCAGCGTGTGCGGGTCATGGCGCAGGATGTCGCGGTCCTTGCAGGTGCCCGGCTCGGATTCGTCGGCGTTGACGACGAGGTAGGACGGACGGCCATCCGGGTTGCTCTTGGGCATGAACGACCACTTGAGACCCGTCGGGAAGCCGGCGCCGCCGCGGCCACGCAGGCCCGACGCCTTCATCTCGTTGATGATCCACTCACGGCCCTTCTCGATGATGCCGGCGGTGCCATCCCAGGCGCCACGCGACATCGCGCCGGCCAGCGACTGGTCGAAGCGGCCGTAGATGTTGGTGAAGATGCGATCCTTGTCTTCAAGCATGATCTTGCTCCTCAGACCGGCTTCTTGCCGAAGACGCGGACGTATTCGGCCACACCGCCCTTGGCGAGCGCCTTGGCCTGCTTGACCCAGTCATCACGCTCGATGCGGCCCTTGAAATTCAGGTAACCGTCGACCCAATCGCGCTCGGCCTTCTTCCAGGAAGCGACCTGACCGAAGGTGAAGATACCGAGCTCGTGCAACGTGCCCTCGATCTTCGGGCCGACACCCGAGATCAGCTTGAGGTCGTCGACGGCAGCCGGCTTGGCGATGCCGGCCGGACGGTTCTTGTCTTCGAGCGACGGCTTGGCCGCAGCTGCTGCCTTGGGCGCTGCAACACTTGCTGCCTTCTCGGCTGCGGGTGCTGCCTTGACCTTCGACGGCGACTTGACGGCCGGGCTGGTCTCGATCGCGTCGGTCTTCGGCTTGGCGGCGTTCGACGGCGGAACGGCCGTTCCGACGGCGGCGGCCTTGGCGGCCTTTGCCGCGGCCTTGGCAGCCTTGTCGCGGGTCGTCTTGAGCACGCCCTTCTCGTCGGCCAGCGAGGTCAAGCCTGTCAGCGGGGCGGAAAACACGCGGCCGGTCTGCGGTCCGGTCTTGACCTGCGCGCCCTTGCCAGCCTCGAACTGGTCGATGATCTCGCCTAGGCGTTCCGGCGTCAGGTCCTCGTAGGTGTCCTTGAAGATCATGACCATCGGTGCGTTGACGCAGGCGCCAAGGCACTCGACTTCCTCCCACGACAGCGTGCCCGCCTCGTTGGTGTGGAACTGGTCGTGATGGATCTTCGAGCGGCAGACGTCCATCAGCTCTTCCGAGCCGCGCAACATGCAGGGCGTGGTGCCGCAGACCTGGATGTGGGCGCGCGTGCCGACCGGCTTGAGCTGGAACTGCGTGTAGAAGGTCGCGACTTCGAGCGCACGGATATAAGGCATGGCAAGCATGTCGGCGACATGCTCGATGGCAGCCTTGGTCACCCAGCCGTCCTGTTCCTGCGCCAGCATCAGCAGCGGGATGACGGCCGACTGTTCGCGGCCCTTGGGATACTTCTTGATCCAGGTCTTGGCTTGCGCCGTGAACGCCTTGTTGAAGGCGAATGACGCTGGCTGGACGCTGGCTTCTGCGAGACGGCGGACTGACATTTAGCGGTCGACCTCACCAAACACGATGTCGAGGGAGCCGAGAACGGCCGAGATATCCGCCAGCATGTGGCCGCGGCACAGGAAATCCATTGCCTGGAGATGGGCGAAGCCCGGTGCGCGCAGCTTGCAGCGGTAAGGCTTGTTGGTGCCGTCGGAGACCAGGAAGACGCCGAATTCGCCCTTAGGCGCCTCGACGGCTGCATAAACCTCGCCAGCCGGCACACGATAGCCTTCGGTGTAGAGCTTGAAGTGATGGATCAGCGATTCCATCGAACGCTTCATCGCCTGGCGCTTCGGCGGAACCACCTTGCCGTCCACGTTTGACACGGGACCGGTCGCTTCCTTGCCGAGCAGCAGATCGACGCACTGGCGCATGATCTTCGCCGACTGGCGCATCTCTTCCATGCGGATCAGGTAGCGGTCGTAGCAGTCGCCGTTCTTGCCGATCGGAATGTCGAATTCCATCTCCGAATAGCATTCGTAGGGCTGGCTCTTGCGCAGGTCCCAGGCAGCGCCCGAACCGCGCACCATGACGCCCGAGAAACCCCAGGCCCATGCGTCGTCGAGCGACACCACGCCGATGTCGACGTTGCGCTGCTTGAAGATGCGGTTCGGCGTCAGAAGGTCGTCGAGATTCTGCACGGTCTGCAGGAACGGATCGATCCACTTGCCGATGTCTTCGACCAGCTTCTGCGGCAGGTCCTGGTGGACACCACCCGGACGGAAATAGGCCGCGTGCATGCGCGCGCCGCAGGCGCGCTCATAAAACACCATCAGCTTTTCGCGCTCTTCGAAGCCCCACAGCGGTGGGGTCAGCGCGCCGACGTCCATCGCCTGCGTGGTGACGTTGAGCAGGTGCGACAGGATGCGGCCGATCTCGGAATAGAGCACGCGGATGATCTGGCCACGCTTCGGCACTTCGAGGCCGAGCAGGCGCTCGACCGCGAGCGCAAAGGCATGCTCCTGGTTCATCGGCGCGACATAGTCGAGGCGATCGAAATAGGGCACGGCCTGCAGATAGGTCTTCTGCTCAATCAGCTTTTCGGTGCCGCGATGCAAAAGGCCGATATGCGGATCGACGCGGTCGACGACTTCGCCGTCGAGCTCGAGCACCAGCCGCAGCACGCCGTGTGCCGCCGGATGCTGCGGGCCGAAATTGATGTTGAAGTTGCGGACGGAGGTTTCAGCCATTTCGGCGCCTCAATTCGTCTTGGCTTTTTCGTCACCCGGCAGCACGTATTCGGTGCCTTCCCAGGGAGACAAAAAGTCGAAATTGCGGAATTCCTGCTTGAGCTCGACCGGCTCGTAAACGACACGCTTATGCTCGTCGTCGTAGCGAACCTCGACGAAGCCGGTGAGCGGAAAGTCCTTGCGCAGCGGGTGACCTTCGAAACCGTAGTCGGTCAAAAGTCGACGCAGGTCGGGATGGCCCGAAAACAGGATGCCGTACATGTCATAGGCTTCGCGCTCGAACCAGTCGGCACCCGGATAGACCGAGGTGATCGACGGAACCGGCGTGTCCTCGTCGGTGGCGACCTTGACGCGGATGCGCAGGTTCTGGCGCGGCGACATCAGATGATAGACGACATCGAAACGCTTGCGACGCTGCGGGTAGTCGACACCGGCAGCATCGATGAAGGAGACGAACTGGCACTGCACATCGCTGCGCAGGAAGGTCATCACGTCGACGATGTCGGCGGCCTTCACCGTCAGCGTCAGCTCGCCATAGGCGACGACGCTTTCTTCGATGTCCGCATCGAGCTTTTCCGCAATGTACGCGGCAAGGTCGTTCAGGGCTTCACTCATCTGGGATCACCGCTCGATCGTGCCGGTGCGGCGGATCTTCTTCTGGAGAAGAAGGATGCCGTAGAGAAGTGCTTCGGCGGTCGGAGGACAGCCGGGCACATAGATGTCGACGGGCACGACGCGATCGCAGCCGCGCACCACCGAATAGGAATAGTGATAGTAGCCGCCGCCATTGGCGCACGAGCCCATCGAGATGACGTAGCGCGGTTCCGGCATCTGGTCGTAGACCTTGCGCAGCGCCGGCGCCATCTTGTTGGTCAGCGTGCCGGCGACGATCATCACGTCCGACTGGCGCGGTGAGGCGCGCGGCGCGATGCCGAAGCGCTCGGCGTCATAACGCGGCATCGAGATGTGCATCATCTCGACGGCGCAGCAGGCCAGACCAAAGGTCATCCACATCAGCGAACCGGTACGCGCCCAGGTAATCAGCGCTTCGGACGAGGTGACGAGGAAACCCTTGTCGGACAATTCGTTGTTCAGCTCGCCGAAGAAGGCGTCGTCTGAACCGATGGGCTTGCCGGTGTTCGGATCGATGATGCCTTTCGGCTTCGGCGCGATCAGGGTGCCGGAGGCGTCGTTCAATCCCATTCCAGCGCTCCCTTTTTCCACTCATAGACAAAGCCGATGGTCAGCACGGCCAGGAAGATCATCATCGACCAGAAGCCGAGCATGCCGATCTCGCCGAAGGACACCGCCCACGGGAACAGGAACGCCACTTCGAGATCGAAGATGATGAACAGGATGGAGACCAGATAGAAGCGGATGTCGAACTTCATGCGGGCGTCGTCAAACGAGTTGAAGCCGCACTCATAGGCTGAAAGCTTTTCCGGATCCGGACTGCGGTAGGCCACAAGGAAAGGCGCCACGATAAGCGCAATGCCGACAATAAGCGCCACACCGATAAAAATGACGATGGGCAGGTACGAACTCAGGAGAGCGTTCATGCTGCGAATTCCGTTGGTGGCCTATCCACCCAGATTTACAGCACGGGGTCCGTTTCCGGAAGCGCGACAGATTCTCGCCGAGCCGGACGAAACGGTCGTGCTGCAATGCGGCGACGGTTAGCGCAGCCGGTCGGTCGAAGCAAGTCCAACCTTGGCCAAAACGTGGCAAAGCACACTGCTGGCCTAAAATCCTGCGCGTGTGGCTCCCCTTTGATTTCCTTCGTTTTCTACTCAAGTTTACGCTCCTGACAAGACCGGAACCCAAGTTCTGCTAGCATTTGCAGCAAAGGTCGATTCTCGTGCCCTTGCGTCACTCCTCAAGAGACTGCGATAGCTTGCCGCAATGAAGGAAAAACTCTCACTCGCCACGGCCCGCCGCATCGCATTGGCGGCCCAGGGATTTGCCGACCCGCGCCCCACCGGCGCGATCACGCGGCGTCACCTGCAGCGCGTGCTCGACCGCACCGGCCTGCTGCAGATCGACTCGGTCAGCGCCGTCGTGCGCGCCCACTACATGCCGCTCTATTCGCGACTAGGCTCCTACCCCATGGCCCTGCTCGACGACGCCATGGCTCCGAAGAAGCGCATGCTGTTCGAATACTGGGCGCATGAAGCGTCGCTGCTGCCGCTGGAGACCTTTCCGTTGTTGCGCTGGCGCATGGCGCGGGCCGAGGACGGGATGTATGGCGGGCTTGCCAAGTTCGGCCGTGCCAACAGGCCCTATATAGAAGAGATCTTTCGCCAGGTGGTCGACCGCGGTCCGATCGCCGCTTCCGACATCGAGGGCGCCAAGGGTTCCGGCGGCTGGTGGGGCTGGAGCCAGGAAAAGCATGCCTTCGAATGGCTGTTCTGGGCCGGTCGCATCACCACCCATTCGCGGCGTGGCTTCGAACGCCTCTACGATCTGCCTGAGCGCGTGCTCCCGGCCGGCATATACGACCGTCCAGCTCCCCAGACCGAGGATGCGCATCGCGATCTCTTGCGAATCTCCGCCCGCGCCCATGGCATCGCCACCGGCATCTGCCTGCGCGACTATTTCCGCCTGTCGCCAGCCGACATGAAAGGCCGGCTCGAAGAGCTGGTCGAGACCGGCGAACTGATTCCCGTCCGCGTCGAAGGCTGGGACCGGCAGGCCTATCTCCACGCCGATGCGCGCATTCCGCGCAAGATCCAGGCACGCGCCCTGCTTGCGCCCTTCGATCCGCTCGTCTTCGAGCGCACCCGTGCCGAGCAATTGTTCGACTTCCGCTACCGCATCGAAATCTACACCCCGGCTGAGAAGCGCCAGTACGGCTACTACGTCCTGCCCTTCCTTCTGGGCGAGCGCATCGTCGCCCGCATCGACCTGAAGGCCGACCGACCGGCGGGTATCCTGCGCGTCCACGCCGCCTATGCAGAGCCCTGTGCGCCACCGGAAACCGCAGCCGAACTTTACGAAGAACTCCAGCAGATGCGCGACTGGCTCGGCCTCGAAAGCATCGAGGTGACGCCCGCGGGCGATCTCGGACCCGGCCTGAGCGACATTGCGGGTCGCTCCGCCTCGTTGACTCCACCCCTCGCGAAAGCCTAAATCGCCCACAGACGGTCCTTCGCCCGCAACGGCGAAGGCTAAGAGGGAATGCGGTGCGCGCCGGTGGCGTCAAATCCGCGGCTGTCCCCGCAACTGTGAGCGAAGAGCCAAGCTCGAAGACCACTGGGATTTTCCCGGGAAGGCGAGCGAAGGCGACGATCCGCAAGCCAGGAGACCTGCCGTCGCAGACATTGATCCGATCGCCTGGCGGGTGCCCCGGGCAAGGAGCCTGGATTTGGATTTCGACGACAACCTTCCGGTCGCATCAGCCGACGCATCCTGCGATGCAGCCGACGCGCGCCCATGCGACGTGACCATCCTCGTCTGCTCATCCTGCCGCGACGAAAACAGCTCCGACGCCCATCCACGCGCCGGCGCCCAGCTTGCCGAGCACGCCCGCCTCGCCGCCGATGGCGAGATCGCCGTGCGCAGCGTCGAGTGCCTGGGCAACTGCAAGCGCCGCCTTAGCGCCGCCCTGATCCGCGACGGCGCGTGGAGCTACGTCTTCGGCGATCTCAACACCATGTCGGGCGACGATCTCGTCGCCGGCGCAAGACTCTTCGCCACCTCGACCGACGGCCTGATCCCCTGGCGCGGCCGTCCCGATAGCCTCAAGCGCGGCCTCGTCGCGCGCATCCCACCACTTGCACTCATCAAGGAAGACACATGACCGCCTCCGTCGAACGCGTTCCCTGCACCGTCGTCACCGGCTTTCTCGGCGCCGGCAAGACCACGCTGCTGCGCAACATCCTCGAGAACTCTAAGGGCAAGCGCCTCGCCATCATCGTCAACGAGTTCGGCGATGTCGGCATCGACGGCGAGATTCTCAAGGGCTGCGGCGTCGATGCCTGCCCGGAGGAAAACATCGTCGAACTGGCCAATGGCTGCATCTGTTGCACCGTCGCCGACGACTTTGTCCCTGCCCTCGACCAAATTCTGTCGCTTACACCGAGGATTGACCACATCCTGATCGAGACCTCGGGCCTGGCGCTGCCCAAGCCGCTGGTCCAGGCCTTCCAGTGGCCAACGGTCAAGAGCCGCGTGACGGTCGACGGCGTCATCGCCGTGGTCGACGGTCCTGCGCTGGCCGCAGGTAAAGTTGCCTCCGACATGGAAGCGCTCGCCGCCCAGCGCAGTGCGGACGATTCGCTCGACCACGACGACCCGGTCGAGGAAGTGTTCGAGGATCAGGTCGCCTGCGCCGATCTCATCATCCTGTCCAAGAGCGACCTGCTCGACGAAGCCGGCCACGCCCGCGCCACCGCCATCGTGCGCGAGCACCTGGCACGCGCCGTCAAGATCGTGCCGTCGGCGCATGGCAAGGTCGATCCGTCGGTGCTGCTCGGCCTCGGCCTCGCCGTCGAGGACGACATCGAAAACCGCAAGACCCATCACGACGGGGCGTTCGACCACGAGCATGACGACTTCGATACCTTCGTCATCGAGATCCCGTCGATCGCCAACCCGGACGAACTGGCGAAACGCGTCGCCACCGCCGCCGAAGAAGAGAACGTGTTGCGTGTGAAGGGCTTCGTCGACGTCGGCGGCAAGCCGATGCGGCTGCTCATCCAGGCCGTCGGACCGCGCGTCAACCACTATTATGACCGTGCCTGGACCGCAGAGGACGACCGCCGCTCGCGCCTGGTCGTGATCGGCCTCAAGGGTCTCGACCGCCCGGCCATCGAGCGTATCCTGGTCGGCTGAACCGGACAGCCGGGATGCACATCCTCACCACCACCTCCGCCTCGCTCGATGACCTGATCGAGCCTGTCGACCTCAGGCAGAAGCCTGCGGATGTGGCGGCGCTGTCCTTCACCGACAGCGATCTGGCCGGCCTCGCCGGCGCCTGGAAGGCGGATGCGGACAACTTGCCATCGATGCGGCTCGCAAGCCTGCGCGACCTCCGCCATCCGATGTCGGTCGATCTCTGGATCGACAGCGTCGCCAGCCACGCCAAGGTCATCCTTGTCCGCATTCTCGGCGGCCACGACTGGTGGCGCTACGGCTGCGACCAGCTTGCCGCGATGGCGCGCGAAAAAGGCATCGCGCTGGCGCTCTTGCCGGGCGAAAGCCACGACGAGGATCTCAGGCTGATCGAGGCCTCGACCCTGCCGCGCACCGAACTCGACACTCTGCTCGGTTATTTCCGCGAGGGCGGCCCGGAGAACATGAAGGCGCTGGTGGCGCGGCTGGCCGGACTGGCGGGTGGCAAGAATGCCATGGCGGCACCCGTCGCAGTGCCGAAGGCGGGTTTTTATGATCCGGCGCGGGGCATCGTCCGTGATTTAGAAGCCTCTTTTGCCAGATGGACCAGCGCCTCTGCGCAGATGTCCTGCAGGACAGAGGGGGAGGCGCAGGATCACGGCATCTCCAGCTCTCCTGCCATCCCCATCCTCTTCTACCGTTCGATGCTGCTCGCCGCCGACGTCGCCCCTATCGATGCGTTGGTCGAGGCACTGAGAGCAGAGGGCCTCCGCCCCGTTCCGATTTTCGTCTCAAGCCTCAAGGATAACGCCTCCCTGGCATTCGTCGAAGCAGCCCTGGACCAGCTCGCGCCCACGGCCATCCTCACCGCAACCGCCTTCGCCGCCGGCGCCGAACCGGGCACGGAAACGCTGTTCGACCGCGCCCGCGTGCCGGTGTTCCAGGTCATTGTCGCCACCACCCGCCGCGAGGCCTGGGAAGGCAGCCCGCGCGGCCTTGCGCCCGCCGATCTTGCCATGCATGTGGTGATGCCCGAGCTCGACGGTCGAATCCTCGCCGGCGCCATCTCGTTCAAGGCGGAGAGCGAAGTCGACCCAGCCCTCGGTTTCCGCGCCTTCGCCAACCGGCCCGAGTCCGATCGCGTCGAGCAGGTCGCCCGCCGCATAGCCGCCCACCTCAGGCTGCGCCAGACACCGCCCGAAAAGCGCAAGCTGGCGATTCTCGTCCCCGACTATCCCAGCGCCCCCGGTCGCACCGGCTATGCCGTCGGCCTCGACGTGCCATCAAGCGTGCTCGCCATGCTGCACGACCTCAAGGAGGCCGGCTACACAGTTGAATCGATTCCGCAATCGCCGCGCGCATTGCTCGACCTGATTGAGGCTGGTGGGCAAGGGCTGGCGCTCGAAGACTATCTCACGCTTGCCGAAGATCTGCCTGAGGAGGCGAGGAAAGCTGTCGAAGCGGCGTGGGGCTATCCCGAAGCGAAGGCTACAGGCGGAAGTGCGCGCTCTACGTTGCCCCACTTCGCCTTCCGCGCCGCCACCTTCGGCAACGTCACCGTCGCCCTCGCCCCTGACCGCGGCCGTTCGGCCGATCGCCGCGTCGACTATCACGACCCGACGCTGCCGCCGCGCCACGCGCTGCTCGCCTTCGGCCTCTGGCTGCAGAAGTCGCTCGGCATCCACGCCATCGTCCATGTCGGCGCCCATGGCACGCTCGAATGGCTGCCCGGCAAGGCGGTGGCACTGAGCCGGAATTGCTTTCCCGAAATCGTCATCGGCTCCCTGCCGGTGGTCTATCCCTTCATCGTCTCCAATCCCGGCGAGGCGGCCCAGGCCAAGCGTCGCATCGCAGCGATCACGCTTGGCCACCTGCCGCCGCCGCTCGCCGCTGCCGGCCTGGACGAACACCAGCAGAAGCTCGAGCGCCTGGTCGACGAATACGCCCAGGCAGACGGCCTCGACCGTCGTCGCCGCGACCGCCTGGCCAAGCTCATCGTCGAAACGGCGTCGCAGACCGGCCTTGCTGCCGAGGCCGGCGTCGCCGGGACCGACGCGCCCGACGAAGCGCTGCGCCGCATCGACGCCTGGCTCTGCGACCTCAAAGATTTCGCCATCAAGGACGGCCTGCATATCTATGGCCGCGCCGAAGAGAACGAGCCGGACTCAGCGCGCCTTGCCAGCGCAGAAGCCGAGCGGAAAAACCTGATCGCCGCGCTCGACGGCCGCCATATCAAAGCCGGCCCAGCAGGCGCTCCGGCACGTGGCCGCACCGACGTCCTGCCGACGGGGCGCAACCTGTTCACGTCAGACCCGCGCACAATGCCGACGCCGACGGCCTTCGACCTCGGCAAGGCAGCCAGCGACGAGGTCATGCGCAGCTACCTGCAGAGCCATGGCGAATGGCCGCGTGCGCTCGTCATCGACCTCTGGGGCAGCGCTTCCTTGCGCACCGGCGGTGAGGAGATCGCCCAGGGCCTGGCGCTGATGGGCTGTCGGCCGCAATGGGACGCCGCCACCGGTCGCGTCACCGGCATCGAAGTGCTGCCGCCGGCAGCGATCGGTCGCCCGCGCGTCGATGTCACCTGGCGCATTTCTGGCCTGTTTCGCGACATGTTCCCAACCCAGATCGCACTCATCGACGCCGCCGCGCGCGCCGTTGCCACCCGCGACGAAGACGACCACGACAACCCGCTCGCCGCCAGCACGCGCGCCGCGGGCAAGGTCGAGCCACGCATCTTCGGTTCCTCCCCCGGCACCTATGGCGCCGGCCTCGAGGACCTGCTTTCCAGCGGTGACTGGCAGGCGCGCGAGGACCTCGGCCGCGCATATCTCCATGCTGCCTCCCACGCCTACGGGGGCAGCGACGGCGAAGGCGTTTCCGCGCCGGGCGCCTTTGCCGACCGCATCGCCGAGGCCGACCTGCTTGTGCACACCGGCGACGACCCCGGCCGCGACATTCTCGAAGGCTCCGCCGACGTCGCCTTCATCGGCGGCTTCGCAGCAGCGGTCGCAGCCCTCGGCAGGCACGCGGACGTCATCGTGCTCGACACCTCGGATCCGCAGAAGCCGCGGCCGCGCTCGGTCACTGAAGCTGTCGGCCGCGTCGTCAGGGCACGCGCCACCAATGCCCGCTTCATTGCCGGCCAGATGCGCCATGGCCCGCGCGGCGCTTCCGAATTCGCCGAGACGGTCGACAGGCTGATCGGTTTTGCCGAGACCACCAACGCCATCCCGGCCGCGCTGATCGAGGCCGTCCACGACGCCTATGTCGGCAACGAGGACGTGCGCGACTTCATGCTGCGCGAAAACCCGGCGGCAGCAAAATTCATCGCCGAGCGTTTTGCCACCGCCCGTCGGCGCGGCCTGTGGCACCCGCTGCGCAACTCCGTCGACGACGATCTCGCTGCCCTCATCGCCGAGGCTGAAGCGCGCGAGGTTGCGGCATGACCGGCTTTTCCCGCCGCGGCGCTTGTCCGGCCCTTTCGGCCCCGATGTCGACCGGCGACGGCCTGTTGGTGCGGCTCAACCCGCTTGCTGGAGAAATCGCGCCCAACGTCTTGATCGGAATCTGTGAAACCGCGGCGCGTCACGGCAACGGCATCGTCGAGGTGACTGCGCGTGGCAGTATCCAGATCAGGGGCCTGACGGCGGAGAGTGCTTGCTTGCTGGGGGAAGAAGTCGACGCGCTGGGGATCGCGGTACGCACCGGCGTGCCGGTCGACACCAACCCGCTCGCCGGCATCGACTCCAGGGAGACCACCAATCCCACGCGGCTGGCCGCAGCGATCCGGACAGCGATCGAGCGGGCCGGACTCGCGCCTCGGTTGGGGCCTAAGGTGTCCGTCGTCGTCGATGGGCGTGGCCAGATCGGGCTCGGCGCAATCATCGGCGACGTCCGACTGGTGGCAAAGGATGCCGAGCGCTGGCGCTTGTCGGTTGCTGGCGACGAGAGTTCGGCGCGTTTGGTCGGTGAAGTCGATGCCGACGCCGCATGCGCGGTCACGCTCGACATTCTCCAGGCAATTGCGGCACTCGGCCGGCAAGGCCGCGCGCGTGACCTTGGCCCGGAGGTCACAAGAGCTGTCGTTGAAGCATATGAAACGTCTCGCTCCTTCACGCCCCCCTCTGTTCTGCCTGACATCTCCCCCACGGGTAGGAAGATTGGCAGCTCCGCCGGTAGCGCTGATCATGCAGCGTCGTCGATGGGCGGAGGCGGCGATGGCAGCCTGATCTCCCCCTTTGCGGGGGAGATGTCCGGCAGGACAGAGGGGGGTGGGAAGGATCGCTACCCAACTGACTCAAAAACTGAGCACTCCGCCGCAACCGATTCATCGCCCATCGGAATCCTCCCGCTCACAGGCGCCCGGATCGCCCTCGGCATCGCCCTGCCCTTCGGCAGCATCGAGGCCTCGACTCTGGCCAGATTCTGCCAGGCGGCGACAGCCGCGGGCGCCACCGGCATTCGCCCGGCGCCCGGCCGGACCCTGCTCGTCATGGGCCTCGACCGCTCCGCCGCCGCCACGCTCACCACCACCGCCCAATCCCTCAGCCTTGTCACCTCGCCCGCCGATCCCCGCATCCGCATCGCCGCCTGCCCCGGCGCGCCGGCCTGCGCTTCGGGCATGATCGCCGCGCGCGACGTCGCCGCCGAAATTGCCCACGAGATCGGCGAAAGCCTCGACCCGACGCTGTCGCTGCATGTCTCCGGCTGCGCCAAGGGCTGCGCCCATCCGGGACCGGCCACGCTCACCATCGTTGGTGACGAAAAGGGTGCTGTATTTGTCGTCGGCGGAACGGCGAAGGGCCTTCCGGCCGCCTACACCGCAGGATATGAAGCCGCGCGCGGCATGGGCCGCCTCACGAAATTGCTCGCCCAAGAGCGCAAGCCGGACGAAAATGCCGCCGCCTGCCTCGCACGGTTGGGCGCAAAGCGCCTCGCGCAAGCTCTGGCACAGGAATGAACATGGCCGCCTACGACTATATCCATGATGGCACGGCCATCTACGAACGCTCCTTCGCCATCATCCGCTCGGAGGCGGACCTCAAGCGCTTCTCCGAAGACGAGGCCGACGTTGCTGTGCGCATGATCCATGCCTGCGGCCTGGTCGAGGCGGCCGAACATTTCGTCTTCTCCGAAAACGTCGTCGCCGCTGCGCGCGGTGCGCTGAAGGCCGGCGCGCGGATCTTCTGCGACGCCGAAATGGTGGCGCGCGGCGTCACCCGCGCCCGTTTGCCCGCCGACAACGAAGTGATCTGCACACTGCGCGACCCGCGCACATCAGATATCGCCAGGGAGATCGGCAACACCCGATCGGCCGCCGCGATCGACCTCTGGGTCGACAGGCTCGCAGGCTCGGTCGTCGCCATCGGCAACGCGCCGACAGCCCTGTTCTACCTCCTCGAGAGACTGCGCGACGGCGCGCCCAAGCCTGCCGCCATCATCGGCATGCCGGTCGGCTTCGTCGGCGCGGCCGAATCCAAGGACGCCCTGGCAGAGAATTCCTATGGCGTGCCCTACGCCATCGTCCGCGGCCGCCTCGGCGGCAGCGCCATGACGGCCGCTGCCCTCAACTCGCTGGCGAGGCCCGGCGTATGAGCGCTCCCGCTGCAAAGGGCCGCCTCATCGGCGTCGGCACCGGGCCCGGCGATCCCGAACTTTTGACGCTCAAGGCCGTGCGCGCGCTGGCCGAGGCTGACGTGATCGCGCATTTCGCCAAGCGCGGTGCCAATGGCAACGCCCGCACCATCACCGATGCACATTTCCGCGACGACGTGATCGAGCTGCCGCTGATCTATCCGGTCACCATCGAGATCGACAAGGATCACGACGACTACCGCGCTGCCATTACGGGCTTCTACGAGGCGTCGGCGCAAGCGATAGCCGCCCATCTCGATCAGGGCCGTATGGTTGCGATCCTGTCGGAGGGCGACCCGCTGTTCTACGGCTCCTACATGCATCTGCATGTGCGCCTGTCGCATCTCTACCCGACCGAGGTCATCCCCGGCGTCACTGCCATGTCCGGCTGCTGGTCGCAGACGGGCGTGCCGATCGTCCAGGGCGACGACGTGTTGTCGGTACTGCCCGGCACGATGAGCGAGTTCGAGCTGACCCGCCGCCTCGCCGATACCGACGCTGCGGTCATCATGAAGGTCGGCCGCAACCTGCCGAAGATCCGCAAGGCGCTGGACGCGACCGGCAAGCTCGGCCGCGCGCTGTATGTCGAGCGCGGCACCATGCCCAACACCCAACACATGAAGCTGATGGACAAGACAGACGACAAGGCGCCCTATTTCGCCATCGTGCTGGTGCCCGGTTGGGCCGGCAAGCCGGGAGCGGACAATTGAGCGGCTCCCTCGTCGTCATCGGCCTCGGCCCCGGCAATCCGGACCAGATCACGCCGGAAGCCAGCCGCGCGGTCGCGGAAGCCAGCCATTTCTTCGGCTACAAGCCCTATCTCGACCGGCTTGAGCTACGCCCTGACCAGACCCGCGTCGCCTCCGACAACCGCGAGGAGATCTCGCGCTCCAACGCCGCCCTCGATATGGCGGCAAGCGGCCATCACGTTGCTGTTGTCTCGGGGGGCGACCCCGGCGTCTTTGCCATGGCAGCCGCCGTCTGCGAGGCCATCGAGGCCGGCCCGAGGGCATGGCGCGACATCGAGTTGTCGGTCGTTCCAGGCGTCACCGCCATGCTGGCCGTGGCAGCCCGCGTCGGCGCACCGCTCGGCCACGATTTCTGCGCCATCAATCTGTCGGACAATCTCAAGCCATGGGATTTGATCGAGCGCCGGCTTGTCGCCGTCGCGCAGGCAGGCTTCGTCATCTCACTCTACAACCCCATCAGCAAGGCCCGTCCCTGGCAGCTCGGCAGCGCGTTGGAAACCCTGCGCAAGCATCTGCCTGCCACGACGCCCGTCATCTTCGGCCGCGCCGCCGGCCGGCCCGACGAGCGCATCGAGATCTTCACGCTTGGCGAAGCAGATGCGGCGAAGGCCGATATGGCGACCTGCGTCGTCATCGGCTCGCCCGAGACGCGCCTGATCGAACGCGACGGCAAGCCCCCGCTGGTCTACACGCCGCGTTTTTCCGCCGGAGCGGCGAAATGATCCACAAGATCGGCCATGGCAGCGACATCAGGTGCGGACGGCACCTCGGGAAGCTGCGGCCGGCGGAAGAGGATCACCTCGATGCCGAGTTGTCGCGCTGCCGCGATCTTGCCGTAGGTCGCCTGCCCGCCGCTGTTCTTGGCGACGATGACGTCGATCCTGTGTGCCTCGAGCAACGCCCGCTCATCCGCTTCGCGAAACGGCCCGCGCGCCAGAATGTAGGTCGCGTCGGCCACGCCGAGCGGCGGCTCTATCGGATCGACGCTGCGAATGACATAGCCGTGCTGGGGGGCTGTCTCGAAGGCCGCGACCTCCTGCCGACCGAGCGCCAGGAACACGCGGCGCGAGCTCTGGCCCAGCGCGGCGACAGCCTGTTCGGCGTCTTCCACCAGCGTCCAGCTGTCACCTTCGACCGGCTCCCAGCCGGGACGGCGCAGGGCGAAGATCGGCACACCCGATATCCGAGCCGCCTCCGCCGCATTGGCCGAGATGCGCGCCGCATAAGGATGCGTGGCGTCGATCAGGAGATCGGTCTTGTGCCCGGCCAGCCAATCGGCCAGCCCCTGCGCGCCGCCGAAGCCACCGGTTCGGACCGGCACCGGCTGCTCGACAGGGTTTTCGGTCCGGCCCGCCAGCGAAAGCAAGATGTCGAGATCGCCACGGGAGGCGAGCCTGGCCGCCAGCTGCCGCGCTTCGGTGGTTCCGCCCAGGATCAGAATACGGTGGGTCATCATGCCTGCTGAACTCGACGCCCCGATGCAAGAATGGCTGACCGTCGTCGGCATCGGCGAGGACGGTGTAGCGGGTCTCGGCGACGAGGCCAAGCGCGCAATATCAAGCGCTGCCTACGTCTTCGGCGGCAAGCGTCATCTGGCGCTGGCAGCAACGCTCATCACGGGCGCGGCTCGCCCATGGCCGACGCCCTTCGACAGCGAAATGCGTGACGTGGTCGCCCTGCGCGGCGAAAATGTCTGCGTGCTGGCTTCGGGCGACCCGTTCCTGCACGGCGTCGGCGCCACCCTTTCCCGCGTCGTGCCGTCAGCGGACATGCGGGTCCTTCCGGCCCCATCTGCCTTCTCGTTGGCCGCCTCGCGGCTGGGCTGGGCGCTGCAGGACATCGAAACGGTTTCGCTCCACGGCCACGCCATCGATCTGATCCGCCCGTTGCTGCAGCCGGGCGCGCGCATCATTGCACTCACCTCGGATGGCGAAGCGCCGGCCCAGATCGCAGCCCTTGTCACCGGCAACGGTTTCGGCGCTTCGCGTTTGACGGTGCTCGAAGCGCTCGGTGGAGAAAGCGAGCGCATTCGCGCCACGACAGCCAGTGGCTTCGACCTCGAAAACATCAATCCGCTCAACGTCCTGGCGCTCGAGCTTGAATCCGGATCGCAGGCACGGATCCTGCCGCTTGCCTCAGGTCTCGCCGACCACTTGTTCGAGCATGACGGCCAGATCACCAAGCGCGAGATCCGCGCGGTCACGCTTTCCACCCTCGCGCCCCGCCGCGGGGAGTTGCTGTGGGATATCGGCGCCGGCTCCGGCTCGATATCCGTCGAATGGATGCTGTGTCACACCTCGCTGCGCGCCATCGCCATCGAGCACAATGCCGAGCGCGCCGAGCGCATCGAGCGCAATGCCGGCGCCTGCGGCGTGCCCGGACTCACGGTTGTCAGGGGCGCAGCGCCTGACGCGCTGATTGGCCTGCCGACGCCAGACGTCATCTTCATCGGCGGCGGCGGTTCGGACGCCGGCGTCTTCGATGCGGCAATCGCAGCACTTCGATCAGGCGGTCGCCTCGTCGCCAACGCCGTCACGCTCGAAATGGAAACATTGCTGCTGTCGCACCATGCCGCGCATGGCGGCGATCTTCTGCGCCTTCAAGTCTCCCGCGCCGCCCCTGTTGGCTCGATGACCGGCTGGCGGCCGGCGATGCCGGTCACGCAGTGGAGCTGGGTGAAGCCATGATGGTCGCGGGCATCGGCTGCCGCAAAGGCGCGGCACACGAAGACATTCTCTCGGCAATCGAAACCGCGCTCGAAGCGCACGGCCTTGTCGTCACAGCACTTTCGGCGCTGGCCACCGCCAGCCTGAAACGTGACGAGCCCGGTATTCTTGCAGCCGCACGCCGGCTCGACCTGCCGCTGCTCGTCATGGACGACGCGGCACTCGCCGCCGCCGCATCCCGTACGTCCAGCCAGTCGCAAGCCTCATTGGAGGCAGCCGGCACGCCATCCGTATCGGAGGCCGCCGCGCTCGCCGCTGCCGGCGCGGATGCCGCACTGCTTGGCCCGCGCATATCAGTCGGCCCCGCCACCTGCGCCATAGCCACCTCTGGAGCCACAGCTTGACCGTTCACTTCATCGGCGCCGGCCCGGGCGCGGCAGACCTCATCACCGTGCGCGGCAGCCGCCTGCTCGGCTCCTGCCCGGTGTGCCTCTATGCCGGTTCCATCGTTGCGCCGGAGCTTCTGACCTATTGCCGCGCCGACGCCCGGCTGGTCGACACGGCACCGATGTCGCTCGACGAGATCGAGGCGCAATATGTCGCCGCCCACAAGGCCGGGCATGACGTCGCGCGGCTGCATTCCGGTGACCTGTCGGTGTGGAGTGCGGTCGCCGAACAGATCCGGCGACTGGAAAAGCACGGCATTCCCTACACGCTGACCCCCGGCGTACCATCCTTCGCGGCGGCAGCGGCGGCGCTGAAGCGCGAGCTGACGATCCCCGAAGTCGCCCAGAGCCTGGTGCTGACCCGCACCTCCGGCCGCGCCTCGAAGATGCCTCCGGGCGAAACGCTTGCCGGCTTCGGCCGCACCGGCGCCACGCTTGCCGTCCACCTGTCGATCCACGCCATCGACCACGTCGTGACTGAGCTGACACCGCATTACGGTCCGGATTGCCCCGTGGCGGTCGTCTTCCGCGCCTCCTGGCCGGACGAGCGCATCGTCAGGGCCACGCTGTCGACGATAGCAGCCGAGTTGGCAAAGGACCCTATCGAGCGCACCGCCATCATCTTCGTCGGCCAGTCGCTGGCAGCGCAAGATTTCCGCGAAAGCTCGCTCTACGACGCTTATTATCAGCGCCGCTTCAGGGGCCGCGACGGGCTATGAGAGGCCGCGAAGGGCGCATGCCCCATCAGCTCTCCCTCGCGGTTGAAGACCAGGATTTCGACCGCGATATCGAGCTTGTCGAACACGCTTGCCGCCGTGCGCCAGGCCGCAGCAGCGACCGCGTCACCTATGCCGATGCCCGCCTTGTTGGCCTCGATGAAGGCCTCGGCGACGGTGTTCGCGTCCTTGATGCGGGCTTCGAGTCCGGTGTCTGCTCCGGCCCCGACGGCGACGGCTGCCAGGCCGTCGAGATCGGCCGAACCGCGGCTCGAATGCAGGTCGAGCAGGCCTTGCGCCAGCTTGGTCATCTTGGCGACGCCGCCGGCAATGGTGACCTTTGCCACCGGGTGGGCGCGAATATATTTCAGCATGCCGCCGACGAAGTCGCCCATGTCGATCAACTGCACCTCGTGAAGACCATGGAATTTCTGCACCGCCAGCTCGGAAGTGTTGCCGGTGGAACCCGCCACATGGTCGAAGCCCATGGCGCGGGCCACGTCGACGCCGCGATGGATGGAGTGGATCCAGGCCGAGCAGGAATAGGGAATGACGATGCCCGTCGTCCCCAGGATCGAGATGCCGCCCAAGATGCCAAGGCGCGGGTTGAGCGTCTTCAGCGCCATTTCCTCGCCGCCGGCGACGGAAATCTCGACCTCGACATCAGCCCCTTCGCCCAGCACCTCGGCCACGACGCCGGCAATCATCTTGCGCGGCACCGGGTTGATCGAGGCTTCGCCGGGCGGAATCGGCAGGCCCGGCCGCGTCACCGTGCCGACGCCCTTGCCCGCCTTGTAGACAAGACCGCTGCCGGCAGCGCCCGGCCGCACCGTGCTCATGACCAGCGCACCATGCGTGACGTCAGGGTCGTCGCCGGCATCCTTGACGATACCGGCCATGGCCAGGCCGTCGCCGCGTTCGTTTCTCGCCAGCGCAAAGGCCACGTTCTGCCCGCCCGGCAGCACGATCTCCACCGGATCGGGAAACGCCCCCGCCTTCAATGCCACGCACGCCGCCTTGGTGGCGGCAGTGGCGCAGGCGCCGGTGGTCCAGCCGCGCTTGAGCGGACGATCTTCTTCATTCATGACGCGATCTATAGGCTGGCACAGCCTGTGCGTCATCGGCGAAAGCGACACGCATGACACTCGAAAACGCTATCACGCGTTTGAATTACAAGCAGCACGTGCTCGAACCGGGCCATGTATGGCTGGCCGGCTCCGGCCCCGGCGATCCCGGTCTGCTGACACTCGACGTCCTGTCGGCGCTGGCCCAGGCCGATGCGCTGGTGCATGACGCGCTGGTCTCGCCCGAGATCGTTGCGGTTGCCGAACAGGCGGAAAAATTCTTCGTCGGCAAGCGCGGCGGCCGGCTGTCGATCCCCCAGGGCGACATCAATGCGCTGCTGGTCAGGCTGGCGCGCGAAGGCCGCAAGGTCGTGCGGCTCAAGGGCGGCCATCCCTTCGTCTTCGGGCGTGGTGCCGAAGAAGCGCTGGTGCTGACCCGAGAGAACATTCCCTGGCGCGTGCTCTCGGGCATCACCTCGGCCTTCGGCGGCCTCTCCTCCGCCGGCATTCCAGCCACCATGCGCGGCGTCAACGGCGCGATCATCCTCGCCACCGGCTTTGCCGCCGTCAGCGACGACCGGCCCGACTGGGCAGCGCTTGCCCGCACCGGCCAGCCCATCGTCATCTATATGGGCCTGACACACATGGCCGAGACGGTGACGGAGCTTCTGCGCGGCGGACTGTCGACCGACACGCCTGCAGCCTTTGTCGAGAACGCCTCGACGCCGGAGGAACGCACGGTCACCGCCACGCTCGGCACACTGGTTGCCACCGCCGAGCGCGAAAAGGTCGTCTCGCCGGCCCTCATCGTCGTCGGCGGCATTGTCTCGCTGCGCGCCGAGCTGATTGGACGGAAATGACGGCGCGTGGGCTCATCATCGGCGCCCCACGCTCGGGCTCGGGCAAGACCAGCGTAACGATTGGCCTGCTGCGCGCGCTGGCGCGCCGCGGCATCAAGGTGCGTGGCGCGAAATCGGGACCGGACTACATTGATCCCGGCTTCCACGCTGCCGCAACCGGCCGGCCCGGCGTCAATCTCGACAGCTGGGCCATGGCACCGTCGCTGCTCAACGCGTTGGCCGCCGATGCATCGGCCGAAGCCGAGATGGTGATCCTCGAAAGCGCCATGGGCCTGTTCGACGGCATCCCCGCGGAGACAGGCCGCTCGGGTGCGGCTGCCGATCTCGCCCGTCTCTACGGCCTGCCGGTGCTTCTGGTGCTCGACGTCTCCGGCCAGTCGCAGACAGCGGCGGCCATCGCCAAGGGTTTTGCCACCTACGACCCCGGCGTCCGGATCGCGGGCGTGGTGCTCAACAGGCTCGGCAGCGACCGTCACCGCAAGCTTGCCGGCGACGCCATCGAGGCGCTCGGTCTGCCCGTCGTCGGCGCCATCCTGCGCGACCCGACCTTGTCCATTCCAGAACGCCATCTCGGCCTCGTCCAGGCCGAAGAGCATGCTGACCTCTTCGCCCACATCGAAAAGCTCGCCGACATGGTCGAGCGCTCGCTCGACCTCGATGCCATCGTCGAACTGGCGACGCCGCTGACGCCAATGTCTGGCGACCAATCCTTCGCCCTGCCGCCGCCCGGACAGCGCATCGCGCTCGCCCAGGATGCCGCCTTCACCTTCCTTTACCCGCACCTCGCCGCCCACTGGCGCGCCATGGGCGCGGAGCTGGTTCCGTTCTCGCCGCTCGCCGACCAGGCGCCCGACGCCACCTGCGACATCTGCTGGCTGCCGGGCGGCTATCCCGAACTCCATGCCGGCCGCCTCGCCGCAGCTGGCACCTTCCTGTCGGGCACCCGCCGTTTTGCCGACACCAAGCCGGTCCATGGCGAGTGCGGTGGCTTCATGGTGCTCGGCGGTTCCATCGAGGACGCCGATGGCGCCACCCACGCGATGCTCGGCCTGCTCGGCCATGCCACCAGCTTCGCCAAGCGCAAGATGAACCTCGGCTACCGCCAGGCCAGACTTTCGGCACCTTGCCCGCTTGGCTCCGAGGGCAGCGTCGTCAGGGGGCACGAGTTCCATTACGCCCAGACGGTTGTTGCAGGCGACGATACGCCGCTCGGGCAACTGGCCGATGGCCAGGGCAAGCCGCTCGGCAGCTTCGGCGGCCGGCGCGGCCATGTTACCGGCACCTTCTTCCACGCGATCGCGCGAGGCTGAGACGATGACGCCGGCGACGATCTTCGACGACATCCGCCTCGGCCTCGTCTTCTTCACGCGCCTGCCGCTGCCGCATTTCGAGGTCAGGGATCGTTCGCTCGCCGACGCCATCTGGACTGCGCCGCTCGTCGGCTTCGTCGTGGCGGTCCTGGCCTGGCTCGCCTTCGCTGCCGGACAAGCCCTCGGCCTCGCCGAAGGCCCGACTGCCGCACTGGCCATCGCTGCCGCCATGCTGGTCACCGGTTGCCTGCATGAGGACGGCCTGTCCGACACATCAGACGGTTTCGGCGGCGGACGTTCACGCGAGCGCAAGCTCGAGATCATGCGCGACAGCTGCATCGGCAGCTATGGCGCGGCAGCGCTGGCGCTGTCGATCCTGGCGCGCTGGAGCGCGATCGTCGAAATCGAAGACCCCGCCCCTGTTTTCGCCGCCCTCGTCGCCGCTCATGTCGGCTCGCGCGCACTGATCCCCGCCTTCATGCAGAACCTGCCCCAGGCCCGCGCCGACGGCCTTGCCGCCGGCGTCGGCACAGTCGCCGACGGGGCAGTGATCGCCGCCCTCGCCATCGGCGCCGCAGGCCTGCTGTTCCTCGGGCTCAGCGGCGCGGTCGTCGCGGCGTTGTGCCTCGCCCTCCTCTTCTTCGCCTTCAGAAAGCTCTGCCTCGCCCAGATCGGCGGCCAGAGCGGCGACACCATCGGCGCTCTGCAGCAAATGGCCGAAATCGCCCTGCTGTTTGTCGCATCCGCCATCCTTGCTTGATTCTGTTTTGGAGTATTCACTGCCATGGCCCTCAAATCGCTCAACGAATTGCGCCAAGCTTGCCTCGACCTGCCGGCCGGCAGCGACGCCGCAGCGGATGCCGTCGCCCGCCGCCAGGACACGCTGACCAAGCCGCGCGGCAGCCTCGGCAAGCTCGAACAGATCGCCGCCTGGCTCGGCCGCTGGCAGGGCCGCGAGATGCCGAGGCTCGACGAGGTCAAGGTCATCGTCTTCGCCGGCAACCATGGCGTCACCGCCCAGGGCGTGTCGGCCTATCCGTCGGAGGTGACGGTACAGATGGTCGCCAACTTCGCCGGCGGCGGCGCTGCCATCAACCAACTCGCCCGCCTTGCCGGCGCCGAACTCGCGGTCATCCCGCTCGAGCTCGATCGCCCCACGGGTGACTTCACCCAGACGGCGGCCATGGACGAAGCCGATTTCCTCGCCGCCGTCTCGACCGGCTATGACGCGGTGACGCCTGATCTCGATCTCGTCTGCTTCGGCGAAATGGGCATCGGCAATACCACACCCGCCGCGGCCATCGCCGCAGGCCTGTTCGGCGGCACCGGCCGTCAGTGGGCCGGCCGCGGCACCGGCGTCGACGATAGCGGCCTGGCCCGCAAGTTCGCCGCCATCGATGCCGGCCTCGCCCATCATGCCGCCACGCTCGCCGATCCGCTGGCTGTCGCCGCCAATCTCGGCGGCCGCGAACTCGCCGCCATCCTCGGCGCCACGCTGGCCGCGCGCCACCACAACGTGCCCGTCCTGCTCGACGGCTTCGTCGTCACGGCAGCAGCTGCCCCCTTGGCAAAACTCCACCCGGAAGGCCTTGCCCACACGCAGTCGGCCCATGTCTCCGCCGAGGCAGGCCATCGCCAGCTGCTCGAAACCCTGAAGCTCGCGCCGCTGCTCGACATGGGGATGCGGCTCGGCGAAGGTTCGGGCGCCTGCCTCGCCGTCAATCTCGTCCGTTCGGCGCTGGAATGCCACGCCAGAATGGCAAGCTTCGCCGAGGCCGGTGTCACCGACAAATAGTTAGGCATTCCGCAGGAAGCCGGTCGTACATCTCAAGCCTAGAAATCGATTTCTTCGTTTGACAAAAAGATAGAAGAAAATTCTTCATGCAAGCGCAGAGGCAATCCGCCTCTGCCTCTACCTGAAACAGGCCCGCAGCTATGTTGCGGCAAAGTTTAGCCATTTGCCGCTTGTCTCAGGAGAATGCCCCCATGAAACGTTTCCTTCTTGTCGGCGTAGCACTTGCCGCCATGCTCGCCGGCCCACTGCAGGCGTCTGCCGCCGACAAGCTGCTCAACGCGTCTTACGACGTCGCCCGCGAACTGTTCGCTGCCGAGAATGCCGCCTTCATCGCCAAGAATCCGGGTGTCACGCTCGACCAGTCGCATGCGGGCACCTCCAAGCAGGCACGCGCCATCGTCGAAGGACTTGAAGCCGACGTCGTCACCTTCAACCAGGTCACCGATATCGAGTTCCTGGTCAAGAACGGCTTTGTATCAGACGACTGGAAGAAGGATTTCGCCAACCAGGCCTCGCCCTTCTATTCGCTGCCGTCCTTCCTCGTCCGCGCCGGCAACCCCAAGGGCATCAAGGACTGGTCCGACCTGGTCCGCGACGACGTGAAGGTCGTCTTCCCCAATCCGAAGACCTCGGGCAATGCGCGCTATACCTATCTGGCGGCAACCGCCTACGCCAAGGAAGCATTCAAGGGTGACGAGGCCAAGGTCAAGGAGTTCGTGACCAAGCTGTTCGACAACGTGCCGGTGTTCGACACCGGCGGCCGCGCCGCCACCACCACCTTCGTCGAGCGCAACATCGGCGACGTGCTGATCACCTTCGAGGCCGAGACCCGCTCGATCGCCAAGGAATACGGTTCCGACAAGGTCGAGAGCGTCATCCCCTCGGTCAGCCTGCTCGCCGAATTCCCGGTCGCCATCGTCGACAAGGTCGTCGACAAGCGCGGCTCGGGCGATCTGGCAAAGTCCTACCTCGACTTCCTCTACACGCCCGAAGGCCAGCGCATCGCCGCCCAGCACGGCAACCGCGTCCACGAGCCTTCGGTCGCCGCCGAATTCAAGGACCAGTTCCCCGAGGTTCGCCTCGTCACCGTGGAAGATGTCTTTGGCGGCTGGGACAAGGTCCAGAAGGAACATTTCGGTTCCGGCGGCCTGCTTGAAGAGATCTACGGCGAGCGTTGACCTCAGTGCATGACCCCGAAAATCGATATCGATTTTCGGAAAAGTATCATGCACAACTCAAGGTGCTACAGCGTCCATTGCGCGTCCGAAAAGGACGCGCGGCGCTGTAGTCAATACTGTTGAGAATTGGAGAGCCGGCCATGCCGGCTTTCCACATTGTTGCATCCGGGAAGGCATTTCAGTGGCGCGCCGCATTCTGCCGGGATTTCCCCTGGCACTGGGGATAACCCTCGTCTACGTCTCGATCATCGTCGTGCTGCCGCTCGGCGCGCTGGTGTTCAAGGCGGCCAGCCTCGGCTTCGAGGACTACTGGCGCATCGTCTCGTCGCCGCGCGCGGTCGCCAGCTACCGCGTGACGGCACTTTCGGCGCTCGCAGCCACCGTCTTCAACCTCGTCTTCGGCATGGCGCTGGCGTGGGTGCTGGTGCGCTACCGTTTTCCCGGCCGCCGCTTCATCGACGCGCTCGTCGACCTGCCCTTTGCGCTGCCGACGGCGGTCGCCGGCATTGCCTTGACGACATTGTTCGCTGAAAACGGCTGGTTCGGCTCGGTGCTTGCCCAGGCCGGCATCAAGGTCGCCTACACCCCGCTCGGCATCATGGTCGCCATGGCCTTCACCAGCCTGCCCTTCATCGTGCGCACCGTGCAGCCGGTGCTGGAGGATCTAGATCCCGCGCTCGAGGAAGCTGCCCAAACACTCGGCGGCAGCGACCGGTCGATCTTCCTGCGCGTGATCCTGCCGCTGCTGGCGCCCGCGCTGCTCGCCGGCCTGTCCTTGTCCTTCGCCCGCAGCTTGGGCGAGTTCGGCGCCATCATCTTCATCGCCGGCAACCAGCCGATGTCGACCGAGATCACGGCGCTGCTCGCCTTCATCCGGCTCGAGGAATACGACTACCAGGCCGCCGCGGCGATCGCCTCGGTGCTGCTCATCACAGCCTTCCTGATGCTCGCCATCACCAACATCCTACAGGCACGTGCCCTGCGCTACACGGCGAGGGGCTGAGATGAGCAATTCCGTCAAGGGCCGCCCGCCCCGCGTCGGCGACGCGCCGCCCTTCCGCCGCGCGCTCATCGGCATCGTGCTGACGCTGGTCGCCATCGTCATCGTCGCGCCGCTTGTCGTCATCGGCTACCAGGCCTTCTCGCAGGGTATCGCGGTCTATGCCGCCGCGATCGCCCATCCCGACACGCTGCACGCCATCGGCCTGACTGTGGTCACCGCGCTCATCGCCGTGCCCATCAACACCGCCTTCGGCGTGGCCGCCGCCTGGGCGATTACAAAGTTCGATTTCCGGGGCCGCCGCTTCCTGCTGGTGGTGATCGAAATCCCGTTCTCCATCTCGCCCATCGTCGCCGGCGTCGCCTATCTCTTCGTCTACGGCCTGCAGGGCCTGTTCGGCCCGGCGCTGGAGCAGGCCGACATCAAGATCCTGTTCGCCCTGCCCGGCATCGTGCTCGCCTCGATGTTCGTCACAGCTCCCTTCGTCGCCCGTGAGCTGATCCCGCTGATGCAGGCGCAAGGGCGCGATCTGGAAGAAGCCGCGACATCGCTCGGCGCGTCGGGCTGGCGCACCTTCTTCTCGGTCACCCTGCCCAACATCCGCTGGGCGCTGCTCTATGGCGTGGTGCTGTGCAATGCGCGCGTCATGGGTGAGTTCGGTGCCGTGTCGGTGGTGTCAGGCAATATCCGCGGCCAGACCAACACGCTGCCGCTGCATATCGAACTGCTCTACCACGACTACCAGACCGCGGGCGCTTTCGCCGCGGCCTCGATCCTGGCCCTGCTCGCCGTCGTCACCCTCGTTGCCAAGGTGCTGCTCGAGCGCCAGGGCGCCGGCCGCGCCCGTCGTCGCCCCGCACTTGCAGCCCCCGTAGCCGCACCCAAGACCGCTTCCGCTGAGGTTCCGTCATGAAAATCCGCCTCGACAACGTCGTGAAGACGTTCGAGACCTTCCGCGCCGTCCATGGCGTCTCGCTCGAAATCGAGAGCGGCGAACTGGTGGCCCTGCTCGGACCTTCCGGCTCGGGCAAGACCACCATCCTGCGCATGGTCGCCGGCCTCGAATATGCCGACGCCGGCCACATCTATTTCGGCGCCGAGGATGCCACCGACATTCCGGTGCGCGACCGTGGCGTCGGTTTCGTCTTCCAGCACTATGCGCTGTTCCCGCATATGACGGTCGCCGAGAATATCGCCTTCGGCATGAAGGTTTCGAAGCAGCGCCGCGACAAGACTGCCATCGATGCTCGCGTCGCCGACCTGCTGCGCCTCGTCCAGCTCGAAGGCCTGGCCGAACGTTTCCCCGGCCAGATTTCAGGCGGACAGCGCCAGCGCGTCGCCCTTGCGCGAGCGCTCGCCGTCGATCCCAAGGTACTCTTGCTCGACGAACCTTTCGGTGCGCTTGACGCCAATGTCCGCCGCGACCTGCGCCGCTGGCTGCGCGAGATCCATCAGGAGCTCGGCATCACCACTTTGTTCGTCACCCACGACCAGGAGGAAGCGCTCGACCTCGCCGACCGCGTCGTCATCCTCGACAAGGGCCAGATCGTCCAGCAGGGCACGCCCGAAGAGGTCTGCCGCAACCCCGCATCCGCCTTCGTCATGAACTTCCTCGGTGACACCAACCGCATTTCCGCAGCCGTGGCCGGCGGCATAGCCCGCCTTGGCGAGGCACAGATCCCCGCCCCCGGCTTCGCTGACGGCCCGGTCGAAATCTTCCTGCGCCCGAGCGATCTCGGCTGGAGCAGCAGCGGCGCCGGCATCCCTGCAACCGTCGCCCGCGTCATCGACCGGCCTGCCGGACGGCGCATTCTGGCGCTGACGGCAACGGGCGAAGCCGTCGAACTCGACGTCGCGCCTGAAACCCAGGTCAGTGCCCGCGAGCAGGGCATCATCACCATCGAACGCGCCAGGGTCTATGCGGCAGGCTGATTCTGCCGCGAATGGGGTCAAAAACCGCAAAACTTACGGAAAATCAACGCGTTTCGGCTTGTATATCAAGTCTGTGGAATTTATCTCTGGTGAAGGCCGGAATGCGATGGGGACGAATCGTTATCCTCGGCAAGCAACCTCACGCTGCGACTGGCAGCAGGAAGCCGATGACACGCGTTCGCCATGCTGACTAAAAAAGGCAAATACGGCCTCAAGGCCCTCGTTCACCTATCCCAACTGCCTGCCGGCCAGCTCGCTTTCGTCGGCGACATCGCGACCACCAACAAGATTCCGAAAAAATTCCTCGACGCGATCCTAGGCGAACTCCGCAATGCCGGTTTCGTCCAGAGTCGCAAGGGCAAGGACGGCGGCTACCGCCTCGCCAAGCCTGCCGCCGAGATCAAGATCGGCCATGTCGTGCGTGTGCTCGACGGCCCGCTGGCACCGATCCCTTGCGCCAGCCGGACCCAGTACCAGCCCTGCGACGACTGCGACGAGGCGACCTGCCAGATCAGGCACATGATGCTCGAAGTTCGCCAGGCGATTGCCGGCGTGCTCGACAATCGCAGCCTCGCACAGGTGCGCGACGCTGCCAATGACGACATTCTGAGCGACGCCCTGAACCACGCCTGACCGTGCCGGTCAGACAATGCGGCGCAGCACCACCGGCCGCTTGCGCAAATGGGTCGGCGCGGGATCATGGCGGCGAAATGCCTTGCGCAATGCCGGTATGACCTGACGCCCGAAGGCCTCAACCGCATCGGCATCGTCGAGCCCGTGGACGATGAAATCGCTCACTCCGAGTTCGACAAAGCCAGCCAGCACAGAAACGACGCGCTCCGGTTCACCCGTCAGCTGCCAATCCTGCTGACCGCCCTCGCCAGCTTGCACATGCCCGACATGCACCGGCAAGGAGAAGCGGATGCGCTGGGCCCGACCGAACGGTTCGGCAGCAACCCTCACGCGTTCGATCAGCCGCAACGTGTCGTCGAAGCCACCCACCGGCAGCTCGAACCTGTCGGCGTGCCGGCCCGCGATCTTGAGCGCCGTGCCAGACAATCCGCCGAGTTGCAGCCGGATCACTGCGCCTTCGGCTGCCTTCATCGGCACGAAACCGCCATGGATGCGGTAGAACAGGCCCTCATGGTCGAAGGGCTGCGCATTGCTCCACAGCCGCTTGAGCAGCATCAGATATTCGTCGGTGCGCCCCAGCGTGGCGACGAGACCGCTGTCGTCATTGGTCTCGCGCAGGTCGCGGCTTGGCGGCACCCGCAATGCCAGCCGGCCAGAGCCGATCTGGTCGAAGGCCGCAAACTGTCGGGCAGCCACCACCGGCGCCACGATTCCAGGCCAGTGCGAGACGAGCACACCGATCGACTGCGTGCTGCGCAGCGCAAGCGACGCCAGGTCCATATTGGCAAGCAGGCCGCCCATGTCGTCGATGAGAACGCGGTCGAAGCCCGCCCTTTCGAGCTGGCGCAGCCTCTGCACGGCAACCGCCGTGTCTGAAAAGAAGGAAGAGTGAAGTTCGTCCTTGTCGGCAACGCCGCCCGGGCAATGGGTGAAGTCGATCTGCATCGCAAACTCCTTCATCTTGTCAGGAACAGTTATTGGCGCCGCCCGCGCCGGTTCACGCGCTACTCTGGAAAACCTTCTTCAGTTGGGTTGAGATGATATGGCGCGCCCGCCTCCGGGCACGGGGTGGCCCTAGTGGACCAGACCGACGACGACGGCCGCGGTAAAGCCGAACGACACCGTGAAGAACAGATACGACGCGATCTGCGCAATGCTGGCAGGCCTGCCGGCCGCAGCTGCCGTCTCGCCGACGCGGCTGTTCGAGAGATACTGGGTCTGTGCCATCGCAATCTCCATCATGCCGTTAGTCTATAAAATTAATAGACTTTGTCGATTGCTAATTTTGGCGAGATTGTGGAACGGCTTTGCCCTGCCACAGCTGGGCGGGAGCAATTTTTCTCTTGCGAGAATGATCTGCCGACTACCGGTTGAGCGCTGAAGCGCCGCTGCGGCAGGACGCATGAACTCAAAAACATCATTACATAACAGATGGATAGCCGAAATCCAGTCGCCAAAAGATTACAGTTTTGGGCCGAATTCGACGACAGGAGGGAGGCAAAAAAAATGTCCCGAAGGCACTGTTGGCGCCTTCGGGACCGGACGAAATACGGCTAGCCGGCTCAGTAATAGCCGCGCGGGCATTCTGCCAGATAGGTGCGACCATAGCGGTCGCGATAGCGGCAGCGGTTCGGCTCGTTGGCCCGGCCGATCAGGGCGCCGGCAACGGCACCGACGGCGCCACCGACGAGCGCGCCTTCAGCCCGGTTTCCGGGTGCGGCAACGGCACTGCCGATCGCCGCGCCGCCAAGACCGCCAATGGCTGCACCCTGTTCGGTCTGCGAGCAGGCTGCCAGCGGCACCAGAAGTGCAAGACTCAATACGAGTTTCATCATCACCAATAACTCCCGAAAATGTGTCCCCGCCTCGCCTACAATGCGCGGCGGCGAAAAACGATCCATCGCGCCTCTCCAGCGCGTGGACCACTAAGTCCCTTCAACCCAAGGCATGCCAAGGCAATCGGGCAGCATTCGGGCAGCTCCGATCCGCAACTGCCGCGATGAACCGGCTTCGAAACGAGCCGCTTCCAGCCCGTCGAATTACGCTGACCTATGCCGTCTTGCTCTTCCGCCCCGCCTGTGACGGACGCCGGACCTTCCGTTTGGCGGCCTTGAGCGGTACCGCGGGCGCGTCAGTCAGGGCGCCGATGGTGGCGCCGGCCATGTTGAACGCCGCAAAGTCGGCGTTGAGGTCGCCGGCAAGCTTGTCGGCATCCCCGGCAGCACCGTCGGTCCACAGCACCACCCCTACCCTGAGCGATGGCTTGGCACGTTTCAGACGCCGCACCAGAAAGCGGCCATGGTGAAGCGAATCGGCATTCAGGAAGCCGATCACGGCTGTATGCACGCCTTCGAGCGGCAGGCTTCTGATGCTGGACGGTTCGACATCGGCATGGTTCGCCGTGGCAACAGTCGCGCCCTGCACCGTCAGCACCTGCGCCAGCATGGCCGCGGCCGCGTTGTCGAGCTCGCCGCGCCCGCCAATGCACAGCACCGCCTTCCCCGCACCGTCGGGCAGTTCGTCGGCCGGCTCGCCATCGTCCTGCGTCACATCCTCGGGCGCGTCGTCCTCTTCATCCGCTTCTTCGCCGGCGATTTCGTTCAAGTTGGCCACCAGCACCACGGCACTGGCGGCGACGCGCGTCCGCTGCTCGTCGGTCAGGGCACCGCGCGCCCGGTCGAATTCGCCAAGCAGCAGGGCCGGAATGGCGACATTGCCGTAGAAGTCGACGAGATATTCAGTCTCGAGCATCTCTTCGGCGTGATCGGTCGCCTCATCAGGATCTCCTGCCAGAAGGCGCTGGTATAGCCGCTCCTTGGGGTCGAGCACCGGTTCGTTGCCGAACAGAACTTCAAGGAACTCGAACTGTGGCACGTGTTTTCCGAGCACCACCAGGCAGACGGTCAGCGGCGTCGACAGGACCAGTCCGACCGGTCCCCACAACCAGGTCCAGAAGATCGCGGCGACGATGATGGCGAGCGGCGAAAGGCCGGTTCTCGAGCCATACAGCCAGGGCTCGAGCACATTGTTGATGACCAGTTCCATGGCGATGAACAGTGCCGCAGCCCACAGCACGAGCGACCAACCGGGGGCAACCGCAATCGCCAGGAACAGCGGCAGGATCATTGCGATCGCCGGCCCGATATAGGGCACGAAGCGCAGCACGATGGCGAGCAGGCCCCACAGAATCGCATTCGGAATGCCGAGCAGCCAGAGGCCCATGCCAATCGGAACGCCATAGGCGACATTCACCACCAGCTGCATCAAAAGGTACTGACCGACCCTTCGCCCGGCATCCTGCAGCGCTTCGGTCGTCCGGTGCAGGTCGCCATAACCGACGAGGCGAATGAACCGGTCGCGCAAATCCTCGCGCTCCAGCAGCATGAAGATGACGACGACGATGACGAGGCCAGCCGTCGCCAGCGGTCCGATCAGCGGCGTGATCAGGTTCATCAGCGTTTCGATCGGCTTTTGCGGTGTGAAGATCTCGACCAGCAGCGGGTCCGGCCGGGATGGATGGGCCGCGGGCGCGAGATTGTCTTCGGGCTTATCGATCTCCTGGCCAACGCGCTCGATGACCCCGCTCAGCCTGTCGATGATCCCCTCTCCGCTGCCGCTTTCCTTGAGCGCGCGCACCTTGTTGAGGATGTTCGACTGATAGGTCGGTACGTTCTGCGCGACCTCGCCGATCTGCGAAACCACCACGAAGCTGAACACCGCGACCACGCCGAAGGCGGCCAGCACGCAGGCAATCACCGAAACCAGCCTGGGAACACCGAACCGCCTGAGCCAGCTGGCGATCGGCGCAAGCGCGAAGGTCAACAGCACCGCGATCGCAAGCGGCAGGAACACATCGCGGGCAAAATACAGGATCGCAACGACAGCTGCTGTGGCCGCGAACGGCGGCAGCGCCGTCCTGGACTGCGGCTGAAGCAACGGTGGCTGTCCAGAACCGAGGCCTCGAGTTTTCGGAATTGCCTCCACCACCTGCAACCTCCTGGCCCTGAAACCGCTTCGCGCTGATGACGAGCAACCATTCGTGACAGGAGACGTCACGAGCACGCTGTCATGTCGTGCCGCATAGTCGCGGCAGATGGGCCGCATTTGCAATGGCCCGCAAGTCTGCCGCCAGAAGAAGCGCCGGCCATCAGCGGAACGTTCATGCCAAGGGCGCAAGTGCCTGCGAGGGGCGGAGCTCGGATCGCCGGGGCAAATGCTCAGGTCGGAGCGAAACGTGCTTGCCAACTGGCTGCCCCGCGCCCGACGGACATTTGCGCATTGGCAATGCTGAATCCGGCACGCTAGGCAAGATGCAGTCCGATTCGCTACCGACAGGTCCGCCATGAACAAGGCCGCAGCCTCATTTGCCCTCGTTGCCGTGCTGGCGGCCGCACTGACGGCACTCAGCCTCGCCGTTGCGCGGCACGGCTATCCCTTCGGCGTCATCGGCGTGCAGCGCCTCGACGGCATCGCCAGCGCCGATAGCTTCATTCCGCTGGCGGCGATCTACTTCCTTGCCGCGATGCTGATGATGATCCTGCCGCTCAAGGCGGCGAGTATCGTCCTGGTCAATGCCGCCGACACCATCCACTGGATCGTCATCGCCCTGTTCGCCACCATCGTCGGCTGCCTCGCGGCGCGCTGGGTATTCGGCCAGGCCAGTGCGCCTTGGGCCCTGCTCGACTGGCGCTACCTGTTCGTCGCCATCATTGTCGGCTGCCATCTCGCAATGAACGAACTGCGCCGTAACGTCCTGCTGCGCAGCCTCTTCTTCGCCCTCTTCGGCGTGGCAACGCTTGCCTGCCTGTTCTGGTCGTTCCGAATTTGAGGCAGCGCAGGGCCGACCAGAAATAGGACCCCAATTGAAGCAACAGTCACAGCGGTTTGAGATCTTTGGAGAAGAAGTGGTGGGTGCGACAGGGATCGAACCTGTGACCCGCTGATTAAGAGTCAGCTGCTCTACCAACTGAGCTACGCACCCACTCGCGACCGGTGAACCGACCGTGGCCGCATATAGCCACACCATCCGTTGCTGTCCACCCATGTTCGCCAAGAAAGATGCAGCAATCGGCAGTGGTACGCGATTGCCTGTGCAAAGCCTGGCGGCATTGCATCCGGACAAGGAGATCGACCATCCGCCCGCGCAATTATATGCGCGGCGTTCTAGTATTCGGCGGCTAAGGGAAAGAAGTGGTGGGTGCGACAGGGATCGAACCTGTGACCCGCTGATTAAGAGTCAGCTGCTCTACCAACTGAGCTACGCACCCACTCGCGACCGGTGAACCGACCGTGGCCGGCATATAGCCAAGGCATTTTCGCCTGTCCACCCCACCGGCCGCTTTTTCTTTCAGTCGGCAAAAATAGCTGGGTCAAACCAGCAGAACGCCCTCGGCCACCCTCACCGCGTGTCCGCCGATGCGCGCGGAAGCCAGCTTGCCGCCCGAGATCTCGAGCTCCAGCCTGATCCTGGACGGTCGCCCCATCTCGATGCCCTGTTCGATCCAGAATCGCTGCGCCCCATCGGTCGGCCTGTCGAACTCCATGATCGCCCCCGCAAAGGCGGCAGCCGCCGAACCTGTCGCCGGATCTTCGTAGGATGGGCTGCCGGGAACGATCATCCTCGCGTGGAATGCGTTTTCGTGCCCCACAGTCTCGCGACAATAGACATAGGCGCTGGCCACCGCCGAGTCGTTCTTGCGTGGCGAAAAGGTGAACCAGGCCTCGTTGTCGAATCGAATTCTCGCCGCAACCTTGGTGTCCGCCACCGGCACGGTGATGTAGGGAACGCCCGCAGACCACAGCGATACACGATGGTTTTCAAAGCCGATCTCGTGTGGCGCCAGTCCAAGGGCTGCGGCAACCGCATCGGTGCTGGCGGCCAGCGGCATCGGCTCGGGCAGTTTCGGCAGGTCGAATTCGGCAAACAGGCTGTCGCCGACCTTGTTCACGGCACAGCGCACCAGGCCGATATTCTCTTCGAGGACAAAAATGCCGGCAAGATCATTACCTTGCGCCATCTCGGTCAGCGCGATCGCCGTGCCGACGGTCGGGTGACCGGCAAACGGCATCTCGTAGTCAGGCGTGAATATGCGCACCCGTGCCTTGTGCTTCGGGCTTTCGGGCGGCAGCACGAATGAGGTCTCCGACAGGTTGAACTCCCTGGCGATGGCCTGCATCTGCGCCGTGCTCAACCCCTTGGCATCGACGACCACAGCGAGTGGGTTGCCGGCAAGCCTGTTTTCGGTGAAGACGTCATAGACAAAATACTTGCGTCCGCCCGTCATGTTTGCTCCTTCTGCGCCGGCAACATGAGCGAAATTTAATTTGAATTTCGGGACCACTCAGCCGATCTGTGATTTTAAAGCATGATCGTCAAACTGGCATCCCGGTTTCAGACAAGATCATGCTCGATCGAACCAGCTTAGAGCAGGCTCTAGGCGGATTTTCTGGGACCATCGAAAGGGTCTGGCTTGGACCAGCTGACAAATCGCCCGCAATCGGCGAGCACGCCATCGATAGAGGCAGCCCTCGGCCTCGACGGCAACGGCCGTGCCACGCGCCGCCGCCGTGGCTGGCTGTGGCTGCTGGTGGCGCTGGTCGCTGCGGCTTGCGCCTATGCCGGCTATTCCTGGTTCGCAACGCCTTCCCAGAAGCTTGTCTACACCACCCAGGCCGCCGAGACAGGCGACCTGACCATCGAGGTGTCGGCGACGGGCAATCTGCAGCCGCTCACCCAGGTCGACATTTCGAGCGAATTGTCGGGTGTCGTCCGCTCGGTCGCGGTGGTCGAAAACCAGCAGGTCAAGAAAGGCGACGTGCTCGCCTCCCTCGACACGACGCGGCTTTCCGCCCAGATCGAGCGTGCCCAGGCGTCCGCCAAGGCTGCCGCCGCCAAGGTCGAAGACACGCGCACCACCTTGTCGCAGAATGCCCAGGCGCTCACCCGCGCGCAGGAACTGGCAAAACGCGGCATGGCCACCACCCAGGCGCTGGAAGCAGCCACCGCCGAGCGCGATCGGGCGCAGAGCGCGCTCGACATGGCCGAAGCCAACCTCGCTATCTCGGAGGCTGACCTCAAGCTGCAGCAGGCCGACCTCGCCAAGAGCACGATTTATGCCCCCATCGACGGCGTCGTGCTGACGCGCTCGGTCAATCCGGGCCAGACGGTGGCGTCCTCCATGCAGGCGCCGGTGCTGTTCGTGCTCGCCGCTGACCTGTCCCAGATGGAGCTCAAGGCGGCGGTCGACGAGGCCGACATCGGTTCGGTGGCGAAGGGTCAGAACGCCCGCTTTGCCGTCGATGCCTTTCCCGACCGCAGCTTCAAGGCGACGATCCGCGACATAGCCTATGCCGCTGTTACCACAGACGGCGTGGTCACCTACAACGCCTGGCTCGAAGTCGCCAATGACGAGCTGCTGCTGCGCCCGGGCATGACGGCGACGGTGTCGATCGTCACCCGGGAGGCCAAGGATGTGCTGACAGTGCCAGCCACCGCCTTCCGTTACCGCCCGGCACCTGTTGCCCGCAGCAGCGGATTCAGCCTGCAGAACCTGTTCCTCGGCCGTTCCAATCGCGGCCCGACCGATCGCAGCCGTCCAGCCTCGACGCCTACAGATGGCCTGCGCACGATCTATGTGCTCAAGAACGGCGCGCCGGTCGCGGTCAGGGTCAAGACCGGCTCCACCGACGGCGATCGCACCGAGATCGTCTCCGGGCTTGCGGTCGGTGATGCGGTCATCACCGCCTCGTCGTCCGCAAGGGCCAATTGAGCTGGTCGTGGAAACCCCTGTGATAACCACCGCGCCGCTCATCCTCTTCGACAAGGTCTGGAAGACCTACGGCCAGGGCGAAGCCGAGGTGCGTGCCCTCGCCGGCATCGATCTCGCCATCGCGCAAGGCGAGTTCGTCGCCATCATGGGCCCGTCCGGTTCCGGCAAGTCGACAGCGATGAACATTATCGGCTGCCTCGATACGCCCACCTCAGGGCGCTACGCCTTCATGGGCACAGACGCCGGCCGGCTCGACCGCAACCGCCGGGCCGTCTTGCGCAATCTCTACATCGGCTTCGTCTTCCAGGGCTACAACCTGCTGCCGCGCACCACGGCTGTGGAGAACGTCGAGCTGCCGTTGATCTATCGCGGCGCAGCCGCGCATGAGCGCCGCGCGCTGGCCATGCAGGCCCTTGCCGAGGTTGGCCTCGAGGGCCGTGAGCACCACACGCCGGCCGAACTCTCCGGCGGTCAGCAGCAGCGCGTGGCGATCGCGCGCGCCATTGTCACTCGGCCCACCCTTCTTGTCGCCGACGAGCCGACGGGCAATCTCGACACTGCCCGCAGCCACGAGATCATGGAGCTGCTGACCCGCCTCAACGAGGAGGCCGGGCTCACCATCGTCATGGTCACCCACGAGGCCGATATCGCCGCCTATGCCGGACGCACCATCGCCTTCCGCGATGGCCACGTCGCCTCCGACACCAGAAAGCTGGAGGCAGCATAAGTCATGATCTGGGAGACCGTCCGCCTCGCCCTCCGCTCTGTCCGCCGCAACGCGCTGCGCTCGTTCCTGACGCTGCTTGGCATCGTCATCGGCGTCGCCGCCGTCATCGCCATGCTGACAATCGGCAGCGGCACCACCGAGAAGGTCAAGGCCGACATCTCGCAGCTCGGCAGCAACCTTCTGATCGTCCGCGCCGGCCGTCCCGCCGCCCCCGGCTCAGGCCCGCAGCAGACCATCCGCCAGCTCGGCGACAAGGAGGTCGCAGCCCTCACCGCCCATCTCGAAGGCGTACGTGCCGTCTCGCCGGCGTCGCAGAAGCAGGTGCGCGTCGTCTTCGGCACCGAAAGCCTGACCTCGTCCATCACCGGCACCGACAACGCCTATCTCGACGCCCGCGACTGGAAGGTCGCTTCGGGCCGGCCGTTCAGCGAGTCCGAGGTGCGCGGCGGCGTCAATGTCTGCCTGATCGGCGAAACCTTGCGCCAGCAGTTCTTTGGCGCCGGCGATCCCGACGGCGCCGCCATCCGCGTCGGCCGCGTCAGTTGCAAAGTCATCGGCCGGCTCGCGCCGAAGGGTTATTCCGGCTTCGGCCAGGACCAGGACAATGTCGTGCTGATGCCGCTTCAGGCGTTCCAACACCGCATCGCCGGCAACCGCGACATCGACAACATCTATGTCGCCGCCGATGACGTGACGCCGACCTCGGTCGTCCAGACGCGGATCGAGGACATCATGCGCGACGTCAGGCGCGTCACCGCCGACCGCGAGGACGATTTTTCCGTCCGCGACATGACCCAGATCGCCGATGCGATGGCCAGCGCCACCGCCACGATGACCGGCATGCTCGGCGCTGTCGCCGGCGTCAGCCTGCTCGTCGGCGGCATCGGCATCATGAACATCATGCTGGTGTCGGTCACCGAACGCACCCGCGAGATCGGCATACGCCTCGCCATCGGCGCGCATGAAAAGCACATCCTGATCCAGTTCCTGGTCGAGGCAACCGTGCTGTCACTGCTCGGCGGGCTGATCGGCATCGCCATCGGCCTGACGCTGGCGGGCGTCGCCTCGCTGGCGCTATCCATCCCGTTTGCGCCGAGTCTGGCGGTCGTGCTGCTTGCCGTCGGCTTCTCGGCGTTGATCGGCATGGTGTTCGGTTTCTTCCCAGCGCTGCGCGGCGCGCGCCTCGATCCGATCGAGGCGCTCAGGCACGAATAGCCGAAGCTACTTCTTCAGCAGCGTGTTTGCCGTGCCTTCCTCGACCTGGTCGATGACAAGCAGCTTGACCGGCTCGGCACCGACATTGGCGCCCTGATGCCACGTGCCGAGCATCTCGATGATGAAGTCGCCCGTCTTGTAGCTGGTGCTCTTGCCGGTTTCGGCATTGGTCACCTGCAGTTGGCCCTCGAGCACATAGGCGTAGCGCGCCGACGGGTGCATGTGCACCGGCAGCGACGCCCCGGGCGGGATCTCGAAGGAGGAGACCAGCACCTGCACGTTCTTCTGCGGCAGCACGATCGGCTGTCCGTTCGCGGTCACCGTCGTCGACGCCAGCGGCGTCACGACAACCTTGGCAGCAGGCGTGTCGTCGAGAGCATGGGCACTGGCGCTCTGGAACAGAGCCAGCGCAATGGCGCCGGCGAAAATACTTGCACGTGCTGGAAAGCTGGCCATCGAATCCCCCCGAAATGCCGCACAAGGTCTGCGGCAACTTGTGACCCAGCGGCATGCGGCCCGCAAGGGCTTCGGCAGGTCGGCGACGGCTGGTGGCGTCAGCCGCGTGAAAAATGCCATTCCACCAGCGCGGGCATATGCGGCATCAAATTGTCGGGCAGGTCGTCCATGCCGCGGATGATGACAGGCCCTTCGATCTCGGGCTCCGCATCGGCCGCCACAAAGCGCTCGATGCGCGCGGCCACCTCGTCGGCGGTCTCAGTGAGATGGTAGCAGCGCACGATCGCCGTGCCGGTGTCCCCAGACAGCGCATAACAGCGTTCTTCGCCGCGGGCCTCGCCAAGCTCGAGCCCGGTCTCCTCGCGAACCTCGCGCGCCATGTTGTAGTCGAGGTCGACGAGCCCATCACAAAAGTCTTCCGGCTCGAACGAGCCGGCGGCGAAATAGACCTTTCCCGCATTGACCGTATGCGCGCCCATGCGGATCGCCACCAGCGCATTGTCGCTGGAGATCAGCATGGCGTGCGCGAAGGAATGTTCGGCACTGGTGAGCGGTTTCAGCTTTCGCCACAGCATGAAGGTCGAGAAGCGGACGGCGTGGCAGCGACCCACGAGCCGGTTGTCGCCATAGGCAAGCTCCGACAGGAGGACCACCGTGCCGTCGAACATCGCCGGCGTCAGTGCCTTTTCAGCCGCCCAGTTGGCCAAGATCGCCTCGGCATTGTCGCGCTCGAACGGGTGCGGCTCGGCATCGAGGCGCACGTCGACGACGTCGACCGGCAGGATCTGGTTGCGTGGAATGTCGAATGCCAAGGAAATCTCTCAGGTAATGCTCAACGTCACCGCAACCGGGCAGTGGTCGGAGGCCTTCGGCCGGTCCCAGCCGGCGCGCGGATAACGGTCCACCTCTTGCCCCGGCGGGAAGATGGTGCGCCAGGGCTGGCCGCGCCGCACGATGTCGGGCACCGCCTGCTCGTTCGTCCGTGCCAGCGACGGCGAAAGCAGGATGTAGTCGAGCTGGCACAGATGCCGTTCCAGCGGTCCACGCGTGTGATAGAGTGTCCAGCGGTCCATCTCCTGTCGCCGCGCGACAACGTTTTCGGCAAAACCATCGGCGAGGAACACGTCGAGGCAGGACGCCGTCTCCTGAACCGGCGTGAAGCCGTAGCCCTGATAGGCATCGCCCGAGATCACCAGCCGCTCGCGATAGTCGTTCATGTCGCCGCAGATCACCCAGCGCTTGTCGGCTGCATGGTCCTTGCCGAAACGGTCCTCGATGATCCGCCGGACGGCCTTGGCCTCGGCGACACGGATCGGCATCGTCGCGTCACGGCCGTTCAGCCCGTTGCGCGGCGAGCCCATCGACTTGAAGTGCACCGAATAGATGGTCAGCGGCTTGCCGCCGATCTTGACGTCGATCTCCAGGCAGTCGCGCCGGAAGATGCGCTCGAACGGCTCCTGGCCGAGACTGGCGAGTTCCGGCGTATGCAGCCCGAGCTCCTCGAAGGTGACATGGGCATGGCTGGTCATGCGCACGAACTCGATCGGTTCGCCATGCGCGGTCTCAGCCCGCATCATCACCGCAACGTCGATGCCGCGCGAATCATTCCCAGAAGTGGTGTATTTGTGCTGGTAGCCTTGCCCCACCATCTTGAACAGATAGCCGTATTCGAAGGCCTTCAGCGCTTCGATGTTGTCGACTTCCTGCAGGCAGATGATGTCGGCGCGGGTCTCGGCGATGGCCAAGGCCGTCAGCTGGCGCATGTCGTCGGCGTGCGCGATCGCGCGCGCCTGCTCAAGCAGCCGATACTCAGCCTCGCTATGGATTTCGAACAGGGCAAGTGTCCGGTCCTCGTTGAGCTGGTTGCGGTAGCCGGAATAGTCGAACCTGTTCATCAGGTTCTCGACATTGAAGGTGGCAAGGCGCAGCGACATGCGCCGAGCATTGCCTTCATGTTGGCCCAAACACAAGAGCCCAGCCCACAAGCCCACGGGAACTCGGCGTTCATTTCCCGTTCAGGCTGAAAGGCGGAATATGCCTGATCTCCATCGAAATTTGGGGGCATGGAGCCTTTGGGATTCGGACTCAGGAGACGATCATGAACCTCTCATCCCTTGCACGTTCCGGGCTCGTCGCGCTCGGTCTCGTCACCGGCCTGCCGCTGGCTGCGTCGGGTTCGCCAGCCAGCCTGGGCCAGATGCCCTCAATTGTTCCGCAGGCGACGCAGAATATCATCCTCGCCCAGAGCCATTTCTGCCCGCCCGGAAGCGGATGCTATGGCCGCCGTGATGGCCGGCGCGATGGTTGGCGTGGCGACGGTTGGCGCCACAACAACTGGCGCGGCGACCGTTGGCGTGACGACTGGCGCTGGCGCCACCGCCCGCACCGCCGCCATTTCGGCACCGGCATCTATCTGAACTTCGGCATCCCGGCCTACCGCTACTACGAACCGCGCTACTACCAGCCACGCTATGTCCAGCCGCGCCGCATCTATCGTGGCGGAGGCTCGGCGCACGTCCAGTGGTGCTACGACCGCTATCGTTCGTATCGGGCCTGGGACAACACCTTCCAGCCTTATAACGGTCCGCGCCGGCAGTGCTGGTCGCCCTATAGCTAGGCCAAGCCGAAACAACGGAGACGGCGTCGCACCTGCGGCGCCGTTTTGCTTCAAATATGACTTCAGGCTAATAAACAACAGCTACAAGCTGTTGTTTACGTATCATGTGTAGAACCAAGAATACCGGGAGGATTTCTATTCTGGGTTGAAATTACATGACGGCAGACAACGCCGAGATTGCCGAAAACGAACTGCGCCGGGAGCGACGCAACCGCGTCCTCAAGGGCGCTGCGATTCTGACCGGCATCACCAATTCGGAAACCCGCTGCACTATCCGCAACATGCATACGAACGGCGCCGAGATCAAAATCCCCGCGGAAAGCCGCGTCCCCGACCAGTTCCTGCTCTATGTCCCCGTCGACGGCATCGCTTATCGCTGCATCGTGCGCTGGCGCAAGGCCGACCGCCTCGGCGTCCAGTTCGAAGGCACCGAACCCAAGCCGCACTGGCATTACGGCTGAACCCCCGATTCCCAGTCGATAAAAAAGGCCGGCAGATTGCTCCACCAGCCTCTTTTTGATTTTCGAGCCAATCGCCCTGCCGAGCCTGGGGCCGGCAGGGTGACGCGGACTTCCTAGTTCTTGGCCTCGTCGACCAGCTTGTTCTTGGCGATCTCCGCGCGCCCGCAGGGCGTAGCCCGAGGACGCGCAACGAAGGAGACCTGGATCGTCTCAGTTCTTCGCCTTGTCGACCAGCTTGTTCTTGCCGATCCACGGCATCATCGCGCGCAGCTTCGAGCCGACTTCCTCGATCTGGTGGCTGTCGTTCATGCGGCGGATGCCCTTGAAGCGAGCGGCGCCCGAACGGTATTCCTGCATCCAGTCGGAGGTGAACTTGCCGGTCTGGATGTCCTTGAGGACGCGCTTCATCTCGGCCTTGGTCTCTTCGGTGATGATGCGCGGGCCGGTCACGTACTCGCCCCACTCTGCGGTGTTCGAGATCGAGTAGTTCATGTTGGCGATGCCGCCTTCATAGATCAGGTCGACGATCAGCTTCACTTCGTGCAGGCACTCGAAATAGGCCATCTCGGGAGCGTAGCCGCCCTCGACCAGCGTCTCGAAGCCGGCGCGGATCAGCTCGACAAGGCCGCCGCAGAGGACGACCTGCTCGCCGAACAGATCGGTTTCACACTCTTCCTTGAAGTTGGTCTCGATGATGCCCGACCGGCCGCCGCCGACGCCGCATGCATAGGACAGGCCGAGATCGAGCGCGTTGCCCGAAGCGTCCTGGTGCACGGCAACCAGGCACGGCACGCCGCCGCCCTTCTGGTATTCGCCGCGCACGGTGTGGCCCGGGCCCTTCGGCGCGACCATAATGACGTCGACGGTCGACTTCGGCTCGATCAGGCCGAAATGCACGTTGAGGCCGTGGGCGAAGGCGATCGCTGCACCATCACGAATGTTCGGAGCGATCTCGTCGCGGTAGATGTCGGCCTGCAGCTCGTCAGGCGTCGCCATCATCATCAGGTCGGCCCACTTGGCGGCTTCAGCAACCGTCATGACCTTGAGGCCGTCGGCCTCGACCTTCTTGGCGGTCGCAGAGCCAGCCTTCAGACCAACAACCAGTTCCTTCGCGCCCGAATCCTTGAGGTTCAGCGCATGCGCGCGGCCCTGGCTGCCGTAGCCGATGATGGCGACCTTCTTGCCCTTGATCAGGTTGAGATCGGCATCGCGATCGTAATAGACACGCATTGGTGGGTTCCTTCCCGGTTTTTAAGTCAGAGGGCCTTTGGCCCGGTTTTCGCTCCATGAAGAGCAAGAAACTGCTGCGTTGCGCGCACGGCGTCGCCGTCGATCCCCGCCTCAGTCAATTCCAGCCGGTCGCCGAGCAGCAGACGGATCTGCACGTCGCGGGCGACCAGCCCAAAGAATGTCCGGAATGCCGTCTCGGCATCGTCGAATTCGAGCAGGCCCGCCTCGCGCCCCGCTTCCAGCACCGGCTTCAGCCTGCGCCCCAGCGCAAAGCGGCCGCGCTCCAGCACAATGGCGCCAAGGTCGCGCTTGTCCGATCCGGCATGCACAACGCCAACCCTATTGAGCGCGATCGAAGTGTCGCTCGAAATCACCCGCAGCCAGTCGGAAGCGAAACGTTCGAGGCTCGACGTCAGCGACGCCAGGTCCAGTCCCTTGCGGTCGACCGGCGGCACACGCACCTTCGAAGCCTGCCACTGCACGGTCGCGGTCAAAAGCCCGTCACGGTCGCCGAACCACTTGTACAGCGTTTCCTTGGAGCAGCTGGCGCGGCGCGCAACGGCCGTCATCGTCAGCCTGTCGCCCTCCTCGACGAGCAGGCGCAGCACCGCGTCGAGCACGTCCTGCTGACGTGCCGTCGGTCCCTCGCCTTCCATCATCTCGGTTGTCGTCTGCAACATCGTTCCAAGCCTGCCACGTCACGCCGGCTCGCTTCGAACAAGCCGTACCGTACGTTACGGTTCGGTTGATAGCGCAATTGAAGGCAGCCCTGCAATCGGATTCTTCGCATCGCTTGCAATTATCTGGCGACCGCCTTGACGGAAGCCGCCCCTGCGGAAACTTGCCGTCTGGCCGCCTCAGGAACCACCGAGATCGACGGTCTCGGCCAGGAAATCGAGCAGCGCCCTCACCCGCGCCGGCACCGGGCCGCCATTGCCAAGAAACACCGCGTGCACATCCTCGAGATCGCCGGGATTGGCCTCTTCGAGAACGTTGGCCAATCTGCCTGCCGCCAGATCGTCGCGCACCTGGAACGCGGCAATGCGCGCCAGTCCGATTCCGGCCAGCGCCAGTTCGCGCAACGCCTCGCCGTCGCTGGCCTGGACGTTGCCTGTGGGCGTGACGTCCACGACAGCGCCGCCCTGCAGCACCGGCCATGCCGGCATGGTTCGGGCATAGGACGGCCCGAGCAGATTGTGCCGCTTCAGTTCGTCAGCGCTGCGCGGCATGCCTCGCATTGCGAAATAGGCGGGCGCTCCGACGATCATCATCCGCGTCGCGCCAAGCTTGCGTGCGACAAGGCTCGAGCTTTTCATCGGTCCGGCTCTGATCGCCACATCGGCGCGTGCTTCCAGTAGATCGACGACAATGTCGGACAGGGCGATATCGACGGAGATCTCGGGATATCTTGCCAGGAACTGCGGCAACAGCGGCAGCAGGAAATGCTTGCCGAACGGCACGTTGGCGTTGACGCGCAGGCGCCCACGCGGCGCCTCGCCGGCTGCCGCGCATTGTTCCGCCTCCTTGAGGTCGGCAAGGATGACGACGCTGCGCTCATAGAAGGCACAGCCCTCAGGCGTCAGTTGCAACCGCCGCGTCGAGCGGTTGACCAGCCGCGTACCGAGCCGGTTCTCCAGCCGCGACACCAGCTTGCTCACCGCCGAAGGCGACATATCAAGCGCGCGTGCCCCAGCCGAAAAGCCACCGCTCTCCACAGCCCGGACAAACACTTCCATTTCGCCGAAGCGGTTGACGTCCACGCGCATCATTGTGAATTCACGTCACATATCCTTCGCCAGACCGACGTCTACTTCATCTAATTGGCCGCGTCCATATCAAGGCTCTCACCGGAGACTTGGATGATGAAACAGAACACTGCACTGATCGTCGGCGCCCATGGCGTCATCGGCAGCAATCTCGCCAGCCACCTGGCAGCACTCGGCAACTGGGACATTGTCGGACTGTCTCGGCGCGGCGGTTCGAGCCAAGGCTCAGTCCGTCACATCGCTGTCGATCTGCTCGATATCAGGGACGCCAGGGAAACGCTCGGCGGCCTCCACGACGTCACTCACATCTTCTACGCCGCCTATCAGGATCGGCCGAGCTGGGCCGAGCTCGTCGAGCCCAACGTCGCCATGCTGCGCAATGTCGTCGACACGGTCGAACCGATCGCCAGGAACTTGCGCCACATCAGCCTGATGCACGGTTACAAGGTCTATGGTGCGCATCTTGGGCCGTTCAAGACGCCGGCACGCGAGACCGACGCCAACCACATGCCGCCGGAGTTCAACGCTGACCAGCAGGATCTTCTCGAAGACCGGCAGTTGGGCAAGAGCTGGGGCTGGTCGGCGCTGCGTCCTTCGGTGGTCATAGGCCAGGCGCTTGGCAACCCGATGAATCTCGCCATCGCCATTGCCGTCTATGCTTCGATGTCGAGGGAGCTTGGCCTGCCGCTGCGCTTTCCCGGCAAGGCAGACGCCTATGACAAGATCATCGAGATGACCGACGCCGGCCTGCTGGCACGCGCCACCATCTGGGCCGCGACAGACGAACGCTGCGCCAATCAGGCGTTCAACATCACCAATGGCGACCTGTTCCGCTGGAACGAGATGTGGCCGAAGATCGCCTCGAGCTTCGGCATCGAGACAGCCCCGCCCTTGCCGATGTCGCTCGACACCATCATGGCCGACAAGCAGCCGCTGTGGGACAAGATGAAGGCCCGCCACGGCCTCGCCGACACACCCTATGCCGATGTGTCGTCATGGCGCTTCGCTGACTTCGTTTTTGGTTGGGACTACGATTTCTTCGCCGACGGCACCAAGGCGCAGCGCTTCGGCTTCCACGACTTCGTCGACACCGAGGAGATGTTCATGCGCACCTTCAGCGAATTGCGCCAGCGCCGGATCATCCCCTGATCCGACGGGCCGCCGCCTACTGTCCGTAGGTTGCGAGATAGTGCGGAGGAATGGCTACCGGATACAAGGCGCCGGACAACGCCATGACAATCAGCGCCGCCAACAGCGCGCCCACTCCGGCAGCACCTCCAAGCAAGGCCGTCCCCAGCGCGGGACGGCTGGCCAGGGAGCTCCAGTATGCCGCGCAACCGACATGGACGAATAGCGAGAGAACCCCGAGAAAATAGTAGGGCGCGAAGAACCAGTACCAGGGCGGCGCAAAGAAGCCAGCGGCGGCAAAGCGAAAGTCAGTGTCGAGACCAAAGACTGTGCGTCCGGCGATGACGGCCCCGATATGGTTGACCAGGAAGAAGGCGAGATAGCCACCCGATGCCGCCTGTAGCCAGGCGACGGTTCCCTTTCGCCTCGCCCAACCGCGCGCCAGCATGGTGAGCCCGCTGCCGACCTGCCACAGGATGAGGCAGACAAGCGCCACCTCGACGAAGGGCTGTCGATAGAGCTGCCGTGCTTCGGCCATGAAGGCGATGTGGGTCTCCTGCCCGCTCAGGCCGGCAAGATGATTGGCCATGTGCAGCAGCACGAACAGGCCGATGAACAGCGCCGACGCGCGATGCAGGCCGCGCAGCCTCGGGCGCGCCGGTAGATCTTCCATTCATCCCCCTCAGTCGGCCGCCGCATCGTCGGCCGCAATGCTGCAGAATGCCTGATCAGTTCAGCTTGACCAGTGCCACGCGCCGGTTCTTGGCCCGGCCTTCGTCATTGTCGTTGCTGGCGACCGGCGCCATCATGCCGGCACCCGCTGCAGTCAGCCGTCCGCCGTCGATGCCGAATTGCGAGACAAGCGCTGCTTTCACCGCAGCCGCTCGGCGATTGGACAGGTCGATATTGTAGTCGAACTTGCCCTGGTTGTCGGTATGCCCGACAACGGCCACCGCCAGCGCCGGGTTGTCACCCAGAAGCTTGGCGATCTCCTTCAGCGTCGGTTCTGACTCCGGCTTGATGTCGGCCTTGTCGGTGTCGAAAAAGATGCCGTAGAGCGAAATGCCGCCGCTGGTCGACAGTGTATCAGCCATCTTGGCTGCCTCCACCACAACCATCTTCTTGTCGCGCGCCTTGGGCTCCACCACGTGCACGATGGCGATGGTGCGCGCATTCAGCGCCTTGCAGTAGAGGTCGTCGAGCAGTTGGAAGGTCTGCACCGTGACATAGGCGTCGCCGCCGTCACGCGGCACCTTGGCACTGAGATAGCGCTGGTCGGCAACCCCAGACGAGGCCACGCAGGCGGCATTGGAGAACGCCTCGACGCCGAGGTCGCTGTCGTAGAAGAAGTTCATCATCAGGCTCATGTCGCCGCCGCCGCTCGAGGCCGAGCGCGAAGCGTCGCCACCGCATTCCTCCTTCTTGCATTCGAACACGACCTCGCCGCCGGCCGCCTGCACCACGTCCTGGTAGTTGCGCAGCACCTCGAGCGGCGAACGGCTGTCCGGCAGCACATAGAACAGCCGGGTGAGCGTGCCTTCGATCTCTTCAGCCTTCTCCGGCTTGAACACCCTGTTGTTGTTCTTGTCGCGCTTGTCCTGATCGGGATCGGCCTTCAGCGGCGAAAGCGGCACGCTGAAATCAGTGTAGTCGAGCTTCTGGTGGTAGACGATGAACGAGCCTTCGTAGCGCTTGGCAAGCGCGTTGTCGGCGGAACCTTCGATGTCGGCGGAGGGCACCGTCGCATCGGCAAGCGCTGGCATGCAGCTGACGGCGAGCAATGCCAAGCCTGCCGCTGCCTTTCGAAATCCACGCACCATAAGTCCCCGCATCGCACGCTCCCCGGTTGAATGTGACGCAAGGTAGCCACAACCGCAGCATGGCTCAAGCAAGGATGCGAACTTGCCTTTCTTCGCTGCGCTCCGTCCAGTCCGCTTCCTTGAGTCCGGCTGACGCGAACGGATCGATCAGCGTGCCGGCGACAATCGAGGCCAGCAGTTGCGGCGCCGGCGGCAGCTTGGCGACCGTCGCCACCAGCCGGTCGCGCAGGAATGGCAGCAGCACCGAGTCGGACTGGTAGAATGGCGTAAAGGCCAGCGACAGCGCCTGGAACAGCCTGAGGTGCCGGCGCCGGGCGCGAACATAGGCCGTAAGCGCTGCCTCCGTGTTGCTTGCCTGCCGCAAGGCGTGCCCAAGTGCAGCAGCGTCCAGCAAGGCCATGTTGGCACCTTGACCCAGTTGTGGGCTGGTCGAATGCGCGGCATCGCCGATGACGGCAAGGCCCCGCGCCGCCGGCGGCAGTAGCGTGTGATGGCCATAGCGGGCCAGTGTCAACTGGTCGAAATCCTCGATCTGGTCGAGATAGGACTGGCTTTCAGGCCAATGCCCTGCCACCTCGGCCTTCCAGGCGTCCAGCCCAAGGGCCTGCACGCGCTCGGCATGCGCCGGCTTCAGACTCCAGAAGAACGCCGCCATCTTGCGCCCGCCTGGCTCGGCGCGGCCGATCGGCAGCACCCCGATCATGATGCTGGCACGGCGATAGCGCTGGGTCAGCGAGTGTTTGTCGAAGCCTTCGCCCTGCCAGTCCAACGAAGCCCAGAACGCGCCATAGGCCAGCGGTTTCGGCTCGCCCGCGAGGCCGGCGCTACGCCGGATCTTCGACCTTGCGCCGGTGGCATCGACAACGAGGTCGAATGATCCAAGCTCCCGCCCTGCGGCGTCGACAAGCCGTGTCTGCTCGCCCGGAACCACGGCCTCCAGCTCGGCAGCGGTGACGATGTCGATGCCTTCGCCCAACACCGCCCGGTACAGCACGCCGAACAACGCCGCACGGTGGACGGCCAGACCAAACCGCCCACCAGGCCGCGCATCGTAACGCACGTCGAGCACCGTGCGACCGCTCACCGCATCGGTGCCGTGCAACCGGTCGATCCGGCTTCCTAGTTGTGAGATTTCGCCCAACAGGCCGAGATCGGCCAGCACCGAAAGTCCGGTCGGCTGCAGGATCAGCCCGGAGCCCAGCGGCTTCGGCTCGACGAAGCGATCATAGACAGTGACCCGGTGCCCGTCGCGCTTGAGATAGAGTGCCGCTGCCAGTCCCGCAGGCCCGGCTCCGGCGATTGCGATGTGAAGTTTTCGAGTGCCCATCTGCCTTCCGTCCATGACGCATGGTTCACGGACGGAACATGTATTGGCAATGCTACTTTTTGCCCCGCGCCGGTCTCAGATCGACACCTGCGTGCCAACCTCGACCACGCGGCCGGTCGGGATCTGGAAATATTCGGTCGCATCCGCCGCCGTGCGTGCCAGGCCGATGAACAGCCTGTCCTGCCACAAGGGCATGCCCGAGTTGGGCGACGCCTTCAGCGAGCGCCGCGACAGGAAGAACGACGTCGTCATGATATCGAACTTCCAGCCCTGCTTGCGGCAGATGGCCAGCGCCTTGGGGATGTTCGGCTGCTCCATGTAGCCGAATTTCAGCTTCACCCGCATGAACAGCTCGTTGACCTGCTCCATCTTGACCCGCTCGCTGTCGGGGACCACCGGCTGTTGGGCCGTCACCACCGACAAGATGACGTTCTGCTCGTGCAGCACCTTGTAGTGCTTGAGGCTGTGCATCAGCGCAGTCGGCGCGCTGTCGGGATCGCTGGTCAGGAACACGGCAGTGCCCTGCACAAGATGCGGTTTCTTCTTGCCCAGATTCTCCGCCAGGAAGTTGAGCGGGATCTCGTTCTTGCGCGTCTTGTCGAACAAATAGCGGCTGCCGCGCACCCAGGTCCACATGATCAAGACGATGGTGAAGGCCACCGCCAGCGAGGCCCAGCCGCCCTCGAACACCTTGACGATGTTGGAGGCGAAGAAGCCGATGTCGATCAGGCCGAATATCGCAGTCGCAACAATCGCTGCAGCCGCCTTCCAGCGCCAGATGCGCAGCATCACCACCGAAAGCAGCAGCGTCGTCACCAGCATATTGCCGGTGACTGAGATGCCGTAGGCTGAAGCCAAAGCGCTCGACTCGCCGAAGCCGACAACCAGCAGCATCACCACCAGCGCGAGGATCAGGTTGACCCGCGGCATGTAGATCTGCCCCAGTGTCGTCTCGGAGGTGTGTTGGATCTCAAGGCGCGGCAGCATGTTGAGCTGGACCGCCTGGCGTGTCAGCGAATAGGCACCTGTTATGACCGCCTGGCTGGCAATGACGGTCGCGGCCGTCGCCAGCACCACCATCGGGATCAGCATCCAGCCTTCGTTCATCTCGAAGAACGGATGGCCGACGGTACCGTTGTGGCTGAGCACGAAAGCACCCTGACCGACATAGTTCAGCAGCAGGCACGGAAAGACGATGCACAGCCAGGCCAGCACGATCGGCCTGCGGCCGAAATGTCCGAGGTCGGCATAAAGCGCCTCGGCACCCGTCACCGCCAGGAAGATGGCGCCGATGGTGACGAACGACACTTCCGGCTGGTTGGCGAGGAAGTTGACGATGTAGATCGGATTGACCGCCCAGAGGATTTCCGGGTCGTCGAGGATATGGACGACCCCCGAATAGCCGATGGCGATGAACCAGACGAGCGTAATCGGACCGAAGACGATCGCCACGCCGCTGGTGCCGAAGCGCTGCACCGAAAACAGCGCTGCCAAGATTACTAGGGTCAGCGGCACCACGTAAGGCTGGAACGCCGGTGTCACGACATTCATACCCTCGACTGCCGACAGCACCGAGATCGCCGGGGTGATCACCGCGTCGCCATAAAACAGCGAAGCACCGACCATGCCGAGCGCCAGGATGATGCCGGAGCGCTTGGGCAGGCTGCGCCGTGCCAGCGCCATCAGCGACAGCGTACCGCCCTCGCCCCTGTTGTGCGCCCGAAGCACGAACATGACATATTTGACCGTGACGATGATCGTCAGCGCCCAGATGATCAGCGAGAGCACGCCGAGGATGTCCTCGCGCGATGCCACCTGGCCACCAGCCGACGCCACCAGCGCCTCGCGGAAGGCGTAGATCGGGCTGGTGCCGATGTCGCCGAAGACGACACCCAGCGCGCCGATGACGAGCAGTCTGATGTCGTGGGAATGGCCGTCCGCCTGGACCGCCTGCCCGCTATTTGCCGCCTTGTCAGCGCCGGCATCGGTCATGAACGACTCTCCGTGAAGCCGCGGGGCTCTACGCTTGCCCTGTCGCAAAAGCAACAGCTGTTTTGCGACAGCTAATGTTGAGCCCATGCAGGCAACGCATGGCTAGCACGGATATTACCACCCGCAAGCCTTGAGATATCGCCCGATCGTGCCGGCCATACCATGCTCCAGCGCATCGGCAGTCAATCCGTGGCCGATCGACACCTCGGCCAGTTTCGGAATGCTCTTCATCAACAGCGGCAGATTGTCGACGACGAGGTCGTGCCCAGCATTGACGGAGAGGCCAACTGCCAGAGCTGTCTCTGCGGTTTTTGTCAGTTTTTCCAATTCCTTGGCAGCTTTTGTCTTGTCATCGAAGCAAGCGCCATAGGGTCCGGTGAAGAGTTCGATCCGGTCCGCGCCGGTATCGCGCGCTGCACTCATGCCTGACGGGTCGGCATCCGAAAACAGCGAAACGCGGAAGCCACCCTTCTTCAGGCGCGCCACCACCGGCTTGAGCAGGCCGGCCTGTCCAACGAAATCCCAGCCATGGTCGGAGGTTGCCTGCGACGGATCGTCCGGCACCAGCGTCACCTGCTCAGGCTGGTGCTTCTCGACCAGTTCGAGGAAATCTTCCGTCGGATAGCCCTCGATGTTGAATTCGGCCTTGGGAAACTCGTCGTCGATCAGCGCCCGGATTTCAGGTACGTCGGAAAAGCGGATATGGCGTTGGTCGGGGCGCGGATGCACGGTCAGTCCGTGTGCGCCGGCGGCGAGTGCGATGCGCCCCAGGCCGGTGACGCTCGGCCACGGCAGATCGCGGCGGTTGCGCAGCATGGCGATGGCATTGACGTTCACGGACAGCTTGGCAGGCATCGGCAACTCTCAGCAAAGGCGACACCCACGCCACCTATCACGGCTTGGTCGGGAACAGAGAGCGCTTTTATGTGTTCCAGTGACGATACGGATGCATGACGCCGACAATCGGAATCGATTGTCGGAAAGGATCATGTACAGCTTGAAGCCGCATCGACGAGGACAACCCGATGAGCTCCATGGATGCTCCACCGCCCTTCCGGCGCATCGACACCGACAATGCGGAGGTCTTTGCCTTTGAGATCGTCGGCCATTTCACCCAGGCCGACATCGAAAACGCCTATGGCCTGCTCGATGCCGCCTATGAAGGCCATGACAAGATCGACGTCCTGCTGCGCGCGAGCGGATATGACGGGTTCGACTGGTCGGCCTTGTTCGATCCCTTGACCTTCAGGGGCAAGTGGAAGGCATTGCATCACATCAGGCGCTATGCGCTCGTCGGTGGCCCTGTCTGGATGGGCCCGGTCGTCGGCCTGTTTGCTCCACTCACCTCGATCGAAACAAAACACTTCACCGATGCCGACGAAATCAAGGCGTGGGAATGGCTCGGCGCAAAGCCGGCCGACGCCGGCTAGGCCCTCATCGAGCGTGGCCTCAGATAGCGGACATTCTTGCGCAGGCGCCGCATCTGCTCGGCCAAGATGGCCGACAGCGGCCACCTGATCTGAAACGACGACAGATGCGCTTTCCAGACCTCGTGATCGCCGCTCCAGTGGTCGTCATGATCGCCCTCAGGCGCTGCAAGAAGCAGGAAACGTCGCCCGGGACGCGCCTTTTCGATGAGACCGGAAATCTCGGCCATATCGCCCGCCGACACCGGACGGGCCAGTACGAACAATGTCGAGAGATCGTTGTTCAGCGCCATCCTGCTGACAGCGCACCAGATGTCATGGCCTTCGCGCGCCTTGGCATAGAGCGCGTCGAGCGTATTCTCGGCGATGTCTTTGGGAAACTCGTGCATGTGGCTGGTGCCGAAGCGCTTGTTGAAGACGACGCCATCGACGACATGGAGATCGTCCCGCTCGAACAAGCCGTTGAAGTCGCGCCTGATGTATTCGGCAACGGCTGGAACAGGCGTCACCTGCCAGTCGAACACACCCCGCCTCGAGATGCGCTCGCCGAAAATCTTCCGGATATGGAACTTTGCGCGGCAATTCGGGCCGAGACTGACGATCTGTTGAAAGACTGCCATGGACCAACAAAGGTTCGGTTGCCTGACCTGACAATCTGCCACGGACTGTGCAAACTGCAACCTTCACACACCTTGCCGCGGTCACACTCCGGTCATCGGCGCGCGCCACACAGCGATCATCATGCCAAACATCCGCATTATCGATTCGATCACTGACCCGGGCTCTGCCTCGCGTCCCAACGAAGACAGCGCCGGTGGCAATGCCAGCTGCGCCTTTGTCATCGACGGCGCCACTGGCCTCGGCGGCACCAGCATCGTCGGCCTGCACGGTTCGGATGCCGCCTGGCTCGCGCGTTTTGCCCAGAGCACCTTCGAGGAACTCGTTCGTAATGGCCGCAAGGTCGCCGAGGTCGTGCGCGAGCTCAACCAGCGCGCCGCCAATGTCGTGCACGAGGCGGCCCACGCCTTGCCGATCGAGGCCTGGAATCTGCCGATCGCGAGCTTCCAGATGGTTCATGTTGAAGGCGACCGGCTGGTCACGCACGGCCTGGGCGATTGCCGCCTGTTCCTGGTCGACGCCGATGGCAAGATCGTCGAAACCTCTGCCATCAAGGCCGCCTACGCCAATGAGCGCGACGGCGCCCGGCGGGCGATTGCACAGTCTGGTGGATTCGCGACGCATCAGGCGCTCGCCGACGAGCCCGTTGTGCGCGACGAGTTGCGCCGCCGCCGCGCCGCTTACAACCAGCCCGGCGGATCGGTCTGGACCCTCGGCATCGAGCCCGCCGCCGCCGATCATCTCGCCTCCGAGCAGCTCGACGTTGCCCTGCCGGCCAGGGGCTTGCTGTGCTCCGACGGCTTCGCCGCCCTTGCCGACCAGTATGGCCGCTATGGCGTCTCCGACCTGGTCCGCGCCGCTGCCAGCACAGGCCTTGCCCCGCTCCTGCAGGAGCTTCGGCATATCGAACGGGTCGACGACCCCGACGGCCAGCAATTCCCGCGCTTCAAGATCTCGGACGACGCCACGGCAGTGCTGTTCGAGATCGTCGCCTGACGGCAAGCAAGGCGGCTCGGCTCAGGTAAAGCCAACTGCGGCAAATTATTGCAGAACCGTCTCGATGCGCATCCTCGCGCTCGAGAACGCGCGCATCGGCGGGTTGCCAGCCGGCCCAATGCTCTAGCGGACGATCGTCAGCCGTTCGGCCGCACGCGTGATCGCCGTGTAGAGCCAGCGCTGGCGCGTGTCCTTGAATGCCCAACTCTCGTCGAACAGCACGACATTGTTCCACTGCGAGCCTTGCGCCTTGTGCACCGTCAGCGCGTAACCGTAGTCGAAATCGTCGTAGCGCTTCTTGGTGCCCCACGGGATCTCCTCGTCGGGGCTCTCAAAAGTCTGTTTCAATAGCTTGATCTTGGCGACGCCACGATCGGGATCGTCCTCCTCGGGCGCGACCAGCAGGTTAATGCCGGGCTTCACCGTCTCGCGCGACGAGGTCATCACCTTCCACAACGAGCCGTTGAGCAGACCCTTGGCCGGGTCGTTGCGCAGGCAGACAAGCTTGTCACCCGCCTGTGGGTATCCTGCCGTAAAACCCTTGAGCTCGCGCAGCCGCTGGTTGTAGCGCCGCCGTGTCCGGTTGGTACCGACAAGCACCTGGTCGGCATCGAGCACCAGATCTTGGGTGACGTCCTCCTTGCCGATCACCTGCGCCGTGCCATAGTCGCCGCGCATGAATTCACGGCCCTCGCGCACGTCAAGCGCCAGCCTCAGAATCGGGTTGTCGCGCGCCTGGCGATGGATTTCGGTCAGCAGGAAATCCGGCTCGTGTTCGGTGAAGAAACCACCGCCCGAAATCGGCGGCAACTGTGCCGGGTCGCCCAGGACGAGAACCGGCGTGCCGAAGGTCAGAAGGTCACGCCCGAGCTGCTCGTCGACCATAGAGCATTCGTCGATGACGACGAGCTTGGCCTTGGCGATCGGGCTCTGCCGGTTGAGCGAGAATGTCGGCGACATCGAGGTCTTGCCGGTCGCCTCGTCGGCAATCGCCTCCTCGCCCTTCGGCCGGTAGATCAGCGAATGGATGGTGCGCGCATTGGTGGCACCCTTCGAGCGCAGCACCTGCGCTGCCTTGCCGGTGAAGGCAGCGAACTGCACCTGGCCGTCGACATGCTCGGCGAAATAGCGCGCAAGCGTCGTCTTGCCGGTGCCGGCATAACCGAACAACCGGAATATCTGCGGCCTTCCGGACTTGAGCCAGCGCGCCACTGCCTGCAGCGCTTCGTCTTGCTGAGGTGAAAAATCCATCGTTTCGACTGACAGGATTCGGCGGCCAAGGGCAAGAGATTGCGTCCCGAAGCGCCACATAAGCTGACAAGTTGGCCCAATAAGGTGCAGTCTTCCTCGGAAAGGGAACCCTCGCTCATCAGCCGACCGCGAGAAACCTGGCAAATTGTGATATCGTGGCGCGTGCATCTCCATGAAGGCGACTGACGTGACCAGAAGCCTGCAATTCAATGAGGCCAGCGCTTGGCCTGCCCTGCTGGTGGCGGCAGAGCGTGGCGACGTGGACGCCGCCAACGCGGAGCTTGCCGCCGGCGCCGACGTCAATCAATCGGACGACGACGGCTGGACGGCGCTTCACCTCTCAGCTCTCAATGCCCATGCCTCGGTAGTCGAAGCTTTGGTCGGGCATCCGGAAGTCGACGCGAACTGCAGGAACAGATGGAAAAGTACGCCGCTTAGCCTGGCCTCGGCCAAGGGCCACTACGCCTGTATTCTCGCCATCGTCGGGCACCCGCAAACGGACATCGACGCGAAGGCGGAATATTACGGCAGGACGGCCCTGATCGAAGCCGCGAAGAACGGCCATCTTGATGCCGTCAGGCTGCTTGTGGAGCGCGGCGCCGACGTCAACTCCACCGACAAGAGCGGTCGAAACAACGCCCTCATCGAGGCCATCAAGGGACGTCACTACGCGATCGCGGAGTATCTGCTGGCCACAGGCAAACTGAACTTCCTCAACAAGGACGTCAGGCTGAACGCCCTGATCTGGGCCGGAAGCGGGCACGACCACCCGTTCATCGAAAGGCTGGAAGCGGCGATCCGCAGGTTCTTCGACGGCGATTGAGCCGCTGTCACGCTCGGCTCTGGCCGGCAAGCGCATCAACGACAGCTCCCCAAATGAGCTCTTCGCGCCCACGAGATGACTTGTCCCGAGCCTGATCGGCTGGCCTGTCAATTTGCCCGCCCCTGCCATTGAGTTTCCATAAGGCTGCCTTTACGCCGCTCAGGATCGAAGAAAGCGCCTGCCTTGAAGACAGATCCAGAGCCCCTTGGAATCCGACCGCTGATCCCAGCCGACGCTTCCGCCGTGCGCGACCTCTATGATCGCGCCGCCGACTTCGTCTTGCTGGAATCCGGCGCGGAACCCACCGATCAGATGGTGGCGGACTTCTTCACCGACCATCCGCCCGGCAGCGATCTCGCGGCGTCTTGCAAACTTGGCATGTTCTTGCCCGGCGGAACGCTTGTCGCCATAGCCGACATGGCCTTCGGCTATCCTGAAACCGACGACGCCTATATCGGGCTGCTGCTGATCGATCAGAACTGCCGTGGTGTGGGCCTCGGTCGCACTTTCCTCGACCACCTGACCGCCACAGCACAGGCGCGCAACGGGACACGGCTTCTGATTGCCGTGCTCGACGAAAACACCCGCGGCCGCGCCTTCTGGGAGCGCGAAGGCTTTCGGCTGGTCCAGAGCATCCCGAACTTCAAGATCGGCCTGAAAACACATGTCGTGCACCGCATGTGGCGGCCACTCTAAGGCGTAGCTGCACTCAGCGAATGTGCGCTTTCCGGATCGTTCTCCAGCACGATCGGCTGGCCGTGCGGCGTGGCGTGCGCGGCCCGCGCCCATGCGGCGGCGACAGCATCGACCTCGTCATGGCCGGCAAGCCCCTTTTCCGCCAACAGCCTCTCAAGCGCCGCCAGCCAGCGCTCGTAATAGTCGCTTCCATCGGCTGCTGCCTCCGGCCGCCTAACCTCCGCCGACAGCCGCTCGGCCCACTCCGCCCAGCCGAACAGACCGCGCTCGTGCAGCGCCACCACCATGGCAAAGGCCTCGGCCTGCCAGGGCTCGGCGAAAACAGGCGCATCGGGCGCCCCTGTTCCTGCCGGAATCCCCGCCTCATGCCGGCTCAAGGTAGCTCTCCCAGGCGTCGATGCTGACTTCAAGCGTCGAATCCGCGCCCTCGCCCCACAATTCGCCGCCGGAAAACACCACGGTGTAGACCCGTTGCGGGTTTTCGCCCTGGCCGGGCGCATTGCTGTCGGGGAAGACAAATCCGTCGCGCACCGCGTCGATCACCCCCTCCTTGCCGCGGGCATAACGCGGCAGGCGGGTGTGACCGGTCGGATGAAAATTCTTCGTCCGCACGCGCTGACCAAGCGAAAACCGCGCCGGCCCCGCCACCGGCCGATCGCAGGGTCCGCCTTTGGCAAGGGTCGCCGGCACATTTTCTGCTCTCAGCACCCGCTTGGGCGTCGCGGCCGGGTCGACCGCATCACCAGCTTTGAAATCATTCTCAGTGACAAAGTTGTGTCGCTTGAGCAGCGTTTCCAGCGCCTTGATCCAGATCTCGTAGTAGCTAGACGCATAATAGTCGGCCGGGTGCAGGCTCTCCCGCGCGTGCCGGCTCTCATCGATATTCCAGGCGCCCATGGCGCCCGCCGTCAGCGTCACGCCCAGCGCACGCTTTTCCCATTCGGCGTGGAAATAGGGCTCGTCCTTTTCCGGCGCGACAGGCCCGAAACCCATCTGCCCGCCGAGATCATGCGGTCCGTTCATGCGGCCTCCCGCGCGAGCGCCGTGCCGATCATCGAATCCCGCGTCACCAGCTCAGCGAGCTTGTCTTCGCTCCAGCCGTCGGTATCTGCGGGTCGCTGCGGCACGACGAGATAGCGCAGCTCGGCGGTCGAATCCCAGACGCGAATCTTCTTGTTCGCCGCCAAGGTGAGCCCGAATTCCTGAAGCACACCACGCGGGTCGATCACCGCCCGGCTGCGATAGGGCGGCGCCTTGTACCAGACCGGCGGCAGGCCCAGCACCGACCACGGGTAACAGGAGCACAAAGTACAGACGACGAGGTTGTGCGTCTCGGCAGTGTTGAACACCGCCTGCATATGCTCCCCCTGCCGCCCGCTATAGCCGAGCGAGGCGATAGCGGCAGTCGCGTCGCGCTTCAGCCAGTCGGCGAATTCGGGATCGGACCACGCCCTGGCCACGACGCGCGCACCGTTGCGCGGGCCGACCTTGGTCTCGTAGGTATCGACGATGACGTCGATCGCCTCGGGGTCGATCAGGCCCTTCCTGGTCAGGATGGTCTCCAGCGCCCGCACGCGGGCGGCCATTGGATCAAGCTCGTTGTCGTGATGGTGGTCGTGGTCATGATCGTGTGACATGGCAGGAGGCTAAGCGCCTGCACGGCGCCACGCAAGCATCCTCGCCTTGGGCCAGCCGACGTTTGCCGTGTCGCCCCGAAGCTCGCTATCGTCGCGCCATGCGGGTTCTGATTCTCGGCGGCAACGGCTTCATCGGTGCAGCGGTGGCAAGGTCGCTTGCCGCGCGCGGGCATTCGGTCGTTGCGCTGGCACGAGACACCGAAACTGCCGCCCGCCGCTATCCCGACTTCGACTGGGTCAAGGCCGACATTGCGCAGCTGTCTCAGCCCGCGGACTGGCGCCCGCTGCTTCAAGGCATTGATGCCGTAGTCAATTGCGCCGGCGCGCTGCAGGATGGTCCGCGCGACGATGTCGCTGCTGTCCAGTTCGGCGCCATGAACGCGCTTTACCAGGTCGCGGCGCCGCGCCTCATCGTCCAGATTTCGGCGCGTACCGACGACGTCGCGGCAAACAGCCCCTTCTTCGCCACCAAGCGGCGGGCCGATGCTGCCCTCCGCGCCTCCGGCCTGGCCTTCGTCATCCTGCGCCCTGCCATCGTCATCGGCCGTGCTGCCCATGGCGGCTCGGCATTGCTGCGGGCACTGGCAGCCTCTCCGCTGATCACGCCGCTGATCTTCGGCGACAGCCACATGCAGTTCGTTGCGCTTGACGACGTCGCTTGTGCCGTCGTCGATGCCTTGTCAGGCTCAATCCCCGCGGGCACCGACCTCGACCTGGCAGCGCCTGAGACGATGACGCTCGCTGAAGCCGTCGCCCGCCACCGCCAATGGCTCGGCCTGCCGCCGGCACGCGTGCTTGCCCTTCCCGGCATCTTCGCCGGCATTGCCGCCGGTGCTGCCGACCTGCTTGGCCGGCTCGGCTGGCGCTCGCCCCTGCGCTCGACAGCACTTGAGGTCGCGGCCGGCGGCATTAGCGGCCATGCTACCGGCTCCGGCCGCAAGCTCCACTCCCTCGACCAGACGCTTGCCGCAAGTCCCGCCGGCGTTCAGGAATTGTGGTTCGCCCGGCTCTATCTGCTGAAGCCGCTGGTGCTCGGCACGCTTTGCCTGTTCTGGCTGCTCTCCGGTCTCGTCGCCCTGCTGCGTTTCGAGACCTCGGCGGCGCATCTTGCCGCTGCCGGCGCGCCAGTGGGATTTGCATATGCCATCACCCTGGTCACCAGCCTCGCCGACATCGCGCTCGGCCTGGGCGTTGCTATCCGCCGTTACGCCAAACCGGCCCTGATCGGCATGGTCGGACTATCTGTCGCCTATCTCGCCTCAGCCACGGTGCTTGTTTCAGGCCTCTGGGCTGATCCACTCGGTCCGCTGGTCAAGGTGCTGCCATCGATCGTGCTGGCGCTTGTGGCGCTTGCCATACTGGACGAGCGTTGAACCATGGAAGAAATCCTCCGTCTCGCCCACGTCCTTGGTGCCGCGGTGCTGTTCGGCACGGGAGCCGGCATCGCCTTTTTCATGGCCGTGGCCCACCGCACCCACGATCCCGCGACCATCGCCCATGTCGCCGGCACGGTGGTCGTCGCCGACACAATGTTCACCGCCACTGCGGTCATCCTGCAGCCGATCACTGGCGCCTGGCTCGCACACGAGGTCGGCTGGCCGCTGACTGAGAGCTGGATAGCCCTGTCGCTCGCGCTCTACGCCCTGACCGGTCTGTTCTGGTTGCCTGTGGTGTTCATCCAGATCAAGCTGCGCAACCTCGCGCGCGATGCCGCCGCCAGGGGCAAGCGCCTGCCCGACAGCTACTTCAGGCTCTACCGCCTCTGGTTCGCCTGCGGTTTCCCGGCCTTCTTCAGTGTCATCGCCATCTTCTGGCTGATGCTGACCCGGCCGGCGATCGAGCTGTTCTGACTATTTCAGCATCGGCCACAGCGTGGCTGCCAACAGCACGCCCATAGCGATGTTGAACCATTTCAGCCGCACCGGGTCAGCAAGGAAACCGCGCAGCGCCATGCCGAAGCCGGCCCAGCACGACACGCTCGGCACGTTGACCACGGCAAAGGCGCCCGAAATGATCAGCACCGACAGGAACGGCGCTTCGGTGCTGGTGTAAAGCGCCATCGCGGTGACGGCCATCACCCAGGCCTTCGGGTTGATCCACTGGAAGGCGGACGCTTCGAGAAAGGTCATCGGCTGGCCCTTGCTTTCGCCATCCTTGCCGAGCGAGCGCGACATGGCGATGCGCCAGGCGAGATAGAGCAGATAGGCCCCGCCGGCGAACTTGAGCACCAGGTGCAGCGCCGGAAATGCCGTCAGCACCGCGCCCAGCCCGAAGCCGACGCCAAGCAGCAGCGACAGGAAACCGAAGCCGATGCCCAGCATATGCGGGATCGTGCGCACGAAACCAAAATTAACGCCCGAGGCCAAAAGCATGAAATTGTTCGGTCCCGGCGTGATCGAGGTCACGAACGCATAGACCAGCAGTGCAAGGAATGCGTCGTAGGTCATCGATCCCTCCCGTCGGGCAATTTTATGTCAGTATTACTGACCTTAATTGAAAGATTCGACAACGAACCAGCGACGCTCAAGCGCTAAGCCAGATGCATAAACGCCTCAATGGCTGCTGGCTCAATCGCCGCCACCACAGCCGCCACCGTCGCCATCTCCGGCGCTGGCACCGCCGCCGCAGCCACTGTCACCGGCTTTGGAGCGTCTCCGGCGTCGCTTTTCCGGCACTCCAGAGCAGTGAAACCGTAATCACGATCAGTGCCAAGGCGATCCCGAAGGTGATCTCCGCCGCAGGCAGGACTGCGGATCCGAGGCCAAGCGCCCCGGTAGCAAGCGGCCGCGCAGCATCCAATCCAGGCCACAAAGCTCGCATCAGGGGTCTCGCCAAACTCCTCGGTCAGCAATTCGAGGGTCCTGGCATAGGCTTCGCGCAGCGGCCCCTGGCTCTCGTCCGCTCCTCTGCTCGGAACATGATGCACCTCCTGCCCTAACGTCTCGTCGCAGAAGCGTTTCCAGTAGTCCTTGGTGTAGATCAGATGCAGGTGCCAGACCTTGTCGACGTCGGGCGACGGACTGAGCATGTCATCGGAAATGCAGACCATATAGATGAAGCGGCGGTACTGATCGATGGCCGCCTTCGACCGCTCGAGCGTCCAGCCATTCTCCCGTGCCAGCCGCACCGAAAACGGAGCTTCGGCTTGCGGATCGTCGAAGTCGAAGCCGGCTATCTTGTTCCAGAGGTCGTTGTTGGTCAGGTCGTTCATCTTGAGGCCGGGAAGTTGAGCTTGAACGTCCGGACCTCACACTTCCCGGACGTTGCTGCAATCACCCTCAGCAACCAGAGGCTGCCAACGACTGACCCCGCCACAACGATCGCTTGGCCAGGGCAGGTAGGGCGTCGGCCGGAACCGCGCCCTGCCCTCACATCCCCTGCGGGCCGCGGTTCATTGCCGCCACGCCGGTACGGCAGACCTCGACCAGGCCGAGCGGCTTCATGATGGCGATGAACTGCTCGATCTTCGATACCTTGCCGGTCAGTTCGAAGATGAAATGCTCGGTGTTGGCGTCGATCACCTTGGCGCGGAAGGCGTCGGCCAGGCGCAGCGCCTCGACGCGGGCGTCACCGGTGCCCGACACCTTGACCAGCGCCAGCTCGCGTTCCAATGCGCCGCCGGTGCCCAGTTCCTGCGCCGTAACCGTCAGGTCGACGACGCGGTGCACCGGCACGATGCGCTCGAGCTGGTGCTTGATCTGCTCGAGCACATGCGGCGTGCCGCGCGTGACGATGGTGATGCGCGACAGGTGCTTCTCATGTTCGGTTTCGGAGACAGTGAGGCTTTCGATGTTGTAGCCGCGGCCGGAAAACAGGCCGATGACCCGGGCAAGCACGCCCGGTTCGTTGTCGACCAGCACCGATAGCGTGTGGGTTTCCGGCTTCTCGGTTTCCTTGGCGATGAAATAGGCCGAACCGGTGGGCTGTAGCTGTGCGTTCATAAGATGAATCTCGATCTCAGGCGTTTGCGCCAACTCGTTGATTGTGCGGCCCTCCCCGAAGGCCGCACGCGGTCCGTCACACCAGTTCGCGGCCCTTGGCGTCGATGGCGTTGGCCACAGCCTCGTCGGTCGCCTCGTCCGGCAGCAGCATCTCGTTATGCGCCTTGCCCGATGGGATCATCGGGAAGCAGTTGGCGAGCGTTGCCACGCGGCAATCGAAGATCACCGCCTTCTTCACTGAGATCATCTCCTTGATCGCGTCGTCGAGCTCGTCCGGCTTGTCGCAACGAATGCCGTGGCCGCCATAGGCTTCCGCCAGCTTGACGAAGTCGGGCATCGCCTCGGTGTAGGAGTGCGACAGACGATTGCCGTGCAGCAGCTGTTGCCACTGGCGCACCATGCCCATGTAGGAATTGTTGAGGATGAACACCTTGATCGGCGCATTGTACTGAAGGGCGGCGCTCATCTCCTGGATGCACATCTGCACCGACGCGTCGCCGGCGATGTCGATGACAAGCGATTCAGGATGCGCGATCTGCACGCCGAGCGCTGCCGGCAGGCCGTAACCCATCGTGCCCAGGCCGCCCGACGTCATCCAGCGGTTCGGCTTTTCGAAGCCGTAATGCTGGGCCGCCCACATCTGGTGCTGGCCGACCTCTGTCGTGATGTAGGTGTCGAGGTGCTTGGTGTTCTCGTAGAGCCGCTGGATCGCGTATTGCGGCATGATCACGTCGCTGTTGTGCTTGTATGCGTAGCTGTCGCGGGCGCGCCATTTGGCGATCTGCTCCCACCACGGATACAGCGTCTTCTTGTCCGCCTTGGCGGTCGCCCGCCACAGCCGCACCATGTCTTCCAGCACGCGGCCGACATCGCCCAGGATCGGCACGTCGGCACGCACGTTCTTGTTGATCGACGACGGGTCGATATCGATGTGGATCTTCTTCGAGTTCGGCGAGAACGCATTGAGGCGACCGGTGATGCGGTCGTCGAAACGCGCACCGATGCAGACCATGACGTCGCAGTCATGCATCGCCATGTTTGCTTCGTAGCTGCCGTGCATGCCCAGCATGCCGAGCCAGTTCTTGCCCGATGCCGGATAGGCGCCCAGGCCCATCAGCGTCGAGGTGATCGGGAAGCCGGTGAGATCGACCAGCTCGCGCAGCAGATGGCTGGCTTCCGCGCCGGAATTCACCACGCCGCCGCCGGAATAGATGATCGGCCGCTTGGCGGTGGCCATCAGGGCAACGGCTTCCTTGACCTTCTCCAGGTCACCCTGGACCTTGGGCTGGTAGGAGGTGCGCGGCGCAGTCTGCGGCGGTGTGTAGGTGCCCCGGGCAAACTGCACGTCCTTGGGGATGTCGACGACGACCGGGCCGGGACGGCCGGTGGTGGCGACATGGAAGGCCTCGTGCAGGATGCGGGCCAGTTCGTTGACGTCCTTCACCAGCCAGTTGTGCTTGGTGCACGGCCGGGTAATGCCGACGGTGTCGCATTCCTGGAAGGCGTCGGAGCCGATCAGCGAGGTCGGCACCTGGCCGGTGATGCAGACCAGCGGGATCGAATCCATCAGCGCGTCCTGCAGCGGCGTCACTGCATTGGTGGCGCCCGGTCCCGAGGTCACCAGCATCACCCCGGCCTTGCCGGTCGAGCGCGCATAACCTTCGGCGGCATGGCCCGCGCCTTGCTCGTGGCGCACCAATATATGCTGGACATCGTCCTGCTGGAACAGCTCGTCATAGATCGGAAGTACGGCGCCGCCGGGATAGCCGAAGAGGTGCTTGACGCCATTGTCCTTCAGCGCCTGCACCACCATCTCGGCGCCGGTCATTTCGCGTCGTCCGCTGTCACTATGTCCGCTCATCGGTCCGTCCCGTCTTTCCTTCGCCGTTTTTCGGCGGTTGCTGCTCGTTTAGTCCTGTTTCGGGCAATAAAAAAGGCCCCCGAGGGAGCCTTCACATTTGCGCATGGGGGGATTTCGCCCGGCGGTCACACCGCCTTGCCCACGCGCCTTCCTACTACGAGAATGAGTGTCTTGTTCATGGGCGCGGACGTTAGTGCGCGACACCGCGCCCTGTCAACCGGGCGGGACAACTTTTTCCGCAGCGTCACCCGCCCCTTGGAAATTCCAATTCGACCGTTTCGTTTAACGATCGCTACACCATCAACCATCACCCCACCTTAACTGCGCAGCGCTATTCTCTTGGCCAGATTTGGGGGAATTACTGCGATGTACTTCGAACGTCAGGCCGAGGGCGGAGAAACCACCTCGCAAGAGCGGCGCGACCCGAAACAGGACGACGCCCGCATCCTTGGCCATGTCGTGCAGTGCGATGGTGCCCGCGCGGTCATCAGCGCCTATGCAGAGGGAGCCTCGGCCGCAGTCGGCCTGTGGACCGTCGGCCGCATGATCTGCATCAATCTCGGCGAAACCCGCACCATCGGCCTGGTCTATTCCATCGCCAAGTCCGACCGCTCGTGGAGCAGCGAAGGCGACAACCCCATCGAGGTCAATGTCGAGCTGATCGGAGAGGTTCGTGACGTGGGCACCGACAAGTACCCGGTGTTCGACCGCGGCATCACCGCCTATCCCTATATCGGCGCCATCGCCCATCGCATACGCAGCCGCGACCTGCAGGCGGTCTACGACCTTGCCGGACGCCGCACCGTCACCATCGGCCAGCTTTCCCAGGACGATGCTATCGACGCCTGTATCGCGATCGACGAGACCCTTGCCCGCCATTTCGCCGTCGTCGGCACGACAGGCGTCGGCAAATCGACTGCCGTCTCGCTCCTGCTGCGCAAGGCGATTTCGGCACGGCCCGATTTGCGCGTCCTAATCATGGACCCGCACAACGAGTTCGCTGCATCGCTGCCGGAGCACTGCGTCAAGGTCGACACCAATTCGCTCGACCTGCCCTTCTGGCTGTTCCGCCTCGAGGAGTTCTCGGAAGTGCTGTTTCGCGGCCGCGAGACCGACGCCGACGAGATCGACGTGCTGCGCGACCTCATTCCCGTCGCCAAGAACCTCTACCGCAGTCCCCAAGGCGGCGCCTTCCTGCGCCGTGGCGTCGACGCCCTGACCGCGGACACGCCCGTGCCCTACCGCATCGCAGACCTGATCAAGCAGATCGACGAACGCATGGGGCTGCTCGAATCGAAGAACGAGCGTCCGATCCTGAAGTCGCTGCGCACCCGCATCGAGTCGGCGCTGGCCGATCCGCGCTACCGCTTCATGTTCCATTCCAGGCTGATCGAGGACACCATCCACGAGACCATCGGCAACATCTTCCGCGTGCCGACGCATGGCCGTCCGGTCACCTGCTTCGAAATGGCAGGCATGCCGTCGGAAGTCGTCAATTCGGTCTGTTCGGTGCTCGCCCGCCTCGCTTTCGACCTTGCGCTGTGGAGCGAAGGGCGCCTCAAGCTGCTGCTGCTGTGCGAAGAAGCCCATCGCTACATGCCCGCCGACCACAGGCTCGGCTTTGCGCCGACGCGCCACGCGCTGTCGCGCATCGCCAAGGAGGGCCGCAAATATGGCTGCTACCTCGGCGTCGTCACCCAGCGCCCGGGCGAACTTGACCCCACAATCCTGTCGCAATGCTCGACCGTTTTCGCCATGCGCCTCGCCAACGAACAGGACCAGGCGATCATCCGCTCGGCCATCGCCGATTCCTCCGCCTCGACACTCTCTTTCCTGTCGTCGATGGGCCAGCGTGAGGCCATCGCCTTTGGCGAAGGCGTCGCCACCACAATGCGCCTGAAGTTCGAAAAGCTTTCGGACGAACTTATCCCCGGCACCGGCAAGCGTGCCGCCGAGGCGCCGACGAGCAGCGGCGACGACGTCGATCTGGCCGCCGTCGTCGAGCGCCTGCGCAACGTGCCAAAACCGCAAGCAACGGCACTCGGCTTCGCCGAAGTCGTCGACGTCCAGCGCCAGGCAGGCGACAGCGACTACCGCAAACCGGCAGCGCCGAGGCCGCAGCCGGACGACGATTTCGATACCCGCTTCGGCCTGCGCCCCTCGACCTTCGGCGGCCGTCCGCCACAGGACTGAACGGGCTCAAGAATGGCTGTTCAAGTTCAGATTCCCGAACCGTCCAGCTGTTCCTCGTCATCGCCTTCCCAGGGCGTCGGCATTTCAGGGGAATTCTTGCTCAGATTGGCTGTAGGAAGCGGCATCCAGCATTTCAGTTCCGGATCAGCATAGCCGATGATGCAGCCCGGGTAGGAATCGCCGGCGCGCCAGCCTTCGATGCCGAATGCGTCGGGCCGGGCCCAGTAGGCCACGTCGACCTCCGCCGGTCCCTGTTCGGAAGGCCGCACGGTGACCAGAATCCGGCTGCCGTCCTTTGGCGCGCTCGCCATGTTCCGCCACCGGTCTGAATCGTCCATTCGTCGTCCTCCTCTGCCCTGATGCGGCCGCAGCCATTCAGACGGCGGCAGGATCAGTGTTGCGTCGTTCGACGAGGACGTCCAGCGGCAAGTTAGAGCCAAGGTCTATGGCAGATGAATTCCGTCGCCCTGGCGCAGTCGCCATCCGGCGCTGAGCCATGACATCTGCCGCCGCAGCCGCGACCATGAGAGCCGGCATACCGTGGAGAAAAGCGCATGGCCGAATGGACGCTTTCCGAATCGGTCTCGACCAGCGCCGGCCGTATCAGCGCCGGCCGCGCCGGCGATGGCCCCGACCTCGTGCTCGCGCATGGCTGGCCTTGGTCGTCCTTCTCCTGGCACCGGGTCATCCCTGATCTGGCGCGGCGATACCGGGTGCACTGGTACGACATGCCAGGCTACGGGCAATCGGACAAGGTCGCCACGCAGCGGACTTCACTCGATGTCCAGGGTGAGATTTTCGCCGAGATGCTTGCCCACTGGCAACTCGTGCGCCCCTCGGTCATTGCCCACGACTTCGGTGGTGCCACCACCTTGCGAGCGCACCTTCTGCTTGGCTGCGACTACGACCGCTACGTCCTGATGAACGTTGTGGCGATGCGCCCCTGGGGCTCGGCATTCTTCGATCACATGGGCAAGCACGTCGAGGCCTTCCAGGGTCTGCCGACCCACATCCACCGGGCGCTTGTGGAGGCCTATATCAGGGGCGCCCTGGTCGGCACGGTCGCCGATGACGACATCCGCGGCCTGGTCGAGCCATGGCTGACGGACGACGGATCTGCCAGCTTTTACAGGCAGTTTGCCCAGGCCGACGAGCGTTACACGGCAGAGGTCGAGCCCCTGTTTGGAAATGTGCGCTGCCCGGTGCAGATCATCTGGGGAGAAGACGATCCCTGGATCCCGCTTGAGCGGGCGAAGGCCCTTCACGCGCTTATGCCGCAGGCAGGTTTCGAACCGATTCCCTATATTGGCCACATGCCACAGCTGGAAGCGCCCAAACGTTTCTTGGCCAGCCTGGAGGGCTTTCTCTAACGGCTCCGCAGTGCCTATTGCTATCGGGGAATTCGTCAGGTCGTGCCGAATGGCGTGGGTTTCGAGAACCGGAGCGGAGCGGACACCAAGTCCGTGAGCACGGGAAGCGGAGAAAACCGCGTCAGGCGGCCGGCATCACGAATTCAGCGATAGGAATTCACGCGCAGACGCGGTTGCGGCCCTGCCGCTTGGCTTCGTAGAGTTGTTTGTCGGCGCGGCGATAGAACTCTTCGGCCGTTTCCTCGCGGTCCCACAAGGCGAGGCCGAAGCTCGAGGTGACGTTGAGGTGCGCGCCGCCAGCCTCGATCGCCATGCCGGCGATCGCCTTGCGCATGCGCTCGGCGAAGCGCTGCAGAAGCTCGATGTCCATGTTGGGCGCGACGATGGCGAATTCCTCGCCGCCCAGCCGCGCCACCACGTCGTGATATCTCGTCATGCTCTTGAGGCACTTGGCGACAGAGCGCAGAACCTCGTCGCCGGCGTCGTGCCCATAGGTGTCGTTGACCTGCTTGAAGTGGTCGAGATCAAGGATCATCAGCCCGACAGGCCTGTCGATGCGGCCAAACTCGCCGAGATATTCCCGCAATGCATCGTCGAAATAGCGCCGGTTCTGCATGCCTGTCAGACCGTCGGTGAGTGCCGCCTGTTCAAGCGTGCGCGACCGCTCGCTCAGCGACGCCGTCATCTGGCGCAGCTCGCCGCCTTCCTTCACCTGCGTGCGGATCTGCGGAAAAATGAAGAACACGCCGTAGACAAGCGTACCGCTCAAAAGCAGTGCGATCATGAACAGCAGCCGCTCGACGGCCTCGACGCTCTGCACCCAGCCGGGCGTGTAAAGCGCCTCCGCGGCCCCCTGCACCTGGCCCCAGGCGTAGAAAATCCCCAGCGCTGCCGACAAAATCAGCGCACTGAAGATGAAAAACGCGGTTTCAGCCCGGTGAAAGCGCATGATGATCCTAGTGGAACCCCTGCGCGGGTTATGTCATGGCTGCGCCTTACGGACGGTTAATCCCTGCCGCCACTTCCGATGCATCGGCGCCTCCGGACGTCCGTCCGGCCTCGCCGCCGATGCGTTGCCACTCCGGCCCGAACTGGTTGCGGAACCACGTCGATTGCCGCTTCGAATATTGGCGCGTGGCGATCTTGGCACGTTCGATCGCCTCGTCGAAGCTCATCTCGCCGGCTATGGCCGCCGCCAGTTCGCGCACACCGATCGCCTTCATCGCCGGCAATTCGGGCGCAAGCCGCATCGCCATGATTTCCTTGACCTCGTCCAGCGCGCCGCCCTCGATCATCCTGTCGAAACGCTGGTCTATGCGCTTGATCAGAAGGTCCCGTTCCGGCGCGATGACGATGAAGCGCGCCGTGGCGAAGTCGATCAGCGGATGGCCCTTGTCGGCCTGCCATTTCAGGATCGAGCGGCCCGACGCCTCCAGCACCTCCAGCGCGCGCACGATCCGCTGGCCGTCGCTGGCTTTCAGCCGCATCGCCACCTCGCTGTCGACGTGCATCAGCACGCGATGCAGCCGCGGCGCGCCTTCCTCGTTGAGACGCCAGCGCCAGCGATCCCTGATCTCGGCTGGGATTTCGGGCATCTCCGAAATACCCTCGGCGAGCCCCCGAAAATAAAGCCCGGTGCCGCCGACGAACACAGGCGGCTTTTCGGCAAACAGTCCGCTGTCGGCCAGCACGGCGACGTCGCGCAGCCAGTTGCCGGTCGAATAGGCCGTCGCCGGCGAGACATGGCCGTAGAGGAAGTGGCGCACGCGTGTCAGATCGTCGGCGCTCGGGCGCGCCGTCAGCACGTCGAGCACGCCATAGACCTGCATCGAATCGGCATTGACGATGACGCCGCCGTCACGCTCGGCGAGTTCGAGCGCCAACGCCGACTTGCCGCTGGCGGTCGGCCCGGCTATCAGGGTCGCGTTCTTGATGCGCCCCTCGCTAGTCCCGGAATTTTTGATGCCGCTGATCGCCACGCTGATTTCCCATCCGGACCGCGCTCTGCTGGCTCCGTCCCTTGCCGATAAGGCCTCTCGCGCCCTGGGCGCAAGCGCCATTGTGTGGCTGGCCGAGGCCGTTGCCTGCGACATCGCCCTGCCAGCGGGACTTTCGGCCGACGATGCCCATGCTTCGCTTGCCGCCGCCCTCTCCGGCGAAGCCATCGATTTTGCCATCCAGGATAACGCGACACGTAGGAAAAAGATCCTCATCGCCGACATGGATTCGACGATGATCGACCAGGAATGCATCGACGAGCTCGCCGACGAGATCGGCGTCAAGGATCGTGTCGCCGACATCACCGCGCGCTCGATGAATGGCGAGATCGCCTTCGAGCCGGCGCTGCGCGAGCGTGTCGCGCTGCTTGCCGGTCTCGACGCCGCAGTCATCGACCGCATCATCGACACCAGGCTGACACTCACCTCCGGCGGCAAGACGCTGGTCGCCACCATGAAGGCGCATGGTGCCTATACCGCCCTCGTCTCCGGCGGCTTCGACGTCTTCACCTCGCGCATCGCCGCCAAGCTCGGCTTCGACGAAAACCGCGCCAACCACCTGATCGAGGCCGACGGCAAGCTCACCGGAAAGGTTTCCGAGCCGATCCTCGGCCGCGCCGCCAAGGCCGCTGCGCTCAACGAGATTTCTACCCGCCTCAGCCTCACCCCGACCGACGCGATGGCCGTCGGTGATGGCGCCAACGATCTCGACATGATCCGCCTCGCCGGCTCGGGCGTTGCTCTTCATGCCAAGCCGTCGGTGGCCGCCCAAGCCAAGATCCGCGTCGACAATTCCGATCTTACCGCCCTGCTCTACCTCCAGGGCTACAGCGCGCGCGAATTCGCGCGATGAAGGAGATTCGTACTGAGCGTTTGATCCTGCGCAACTGGGAAGAGCGCGACCGTGCCCTCTTCCACCGCATCAACTCCGACGACTTGGTGATGGAGTTCTTCGGCATGCGCCGCAGCCGCGCAGAAAGCGACGGGTTGCTGGACAAGCTGCGCGCCGGCATCGACAGCGACGGCTTTGGCTTCGCCGCCGCCGAAATTGCCGGAACAGGCGAATGCATCGGCTTCGTCGGCCTGCTGCGCACCGACCTCGAACCGTTCATCCCCAAGGGCACGCTCGAAATCGGCTGGCGTCTTGCACCAGAGTTCTGGGGCAAAGGCTATGTCACCGAGGCGGCGGATGCCTGGCTCGATTTTGCTTTCGAGGCGATCGGCGACGATGAAGTCGTCTCGTTCGCTGTCTGGAACAATAATCGCTCGACGGCGGTCATGCAGCGCCTCGGAATGCGGGCGGAGCCGTCGCGCAATTTCGACCACCCGCGCGTTCCCGACGCCCATCCAGAGCTCAAGCGCCACGTCTTCTACAATCTCAAGCGGAACCAGTGGCAAGAACGGAAAAAGGCGGCCAACTAGCCGCCTTTTCCTTGTCTTTCAGGGGTTTGCCTGAATCTCCTGACTCAATCCATCCGGATCGTCACGAAGCGCAGTTCACCCGTCTTGGACGCCAGCATCAGCAGCGCGTTCTTGCGACCCTGCTCCTTGAGCGCGGCGATCCGGTCGGTCACTTCCTTCGGCGTCGACACCGATTCCTGGGCGATCTCGGTGATCACCTCGCCGGCGACGATTCCGCGCTCTGCGGCAGCTGAATCCTTGGCAACGGCAGTGACCACCGCGCCTGACACCTCGGCAGCGATGCCGAACTTGGCACGCGCGTCGCTGTCGAGTTCGCCGATGGTCATGCCGAGCACGCTTGCCGTGGCGACCTCGGCACCCTTGTCGGCGCCCTCTTCCGGCTTGGTGGCCTCGCCTTCAGCCAGCTTCTCGCCGTCCTCGAGCCGACCGAGCGTCACCTTGACGGTCTGCTCGACGCCCTTGCGCACGATCACCACGTCAACGGCCTTGCCGACGGGGCTTTCAGCGACGACGCGCGGCAGGTCGCGCATTTCGACGACGTCCCTGCCGTCGAACTTGATCACCACGTCGCCGGGCAGGATCTGGCCCTTGTCGACCGGTCCGCCCTTGATGATGCCGGCAATCAGCGCGCCCTTGGCGGTGGCCATGCCCAGGCTCTCAGCAATGTCGTCGGTGACAGGCTGGATGCGCACGCCGAGCCAGCCGCGACGGGTTTCGCCGAACTCGGCGAGTTGGTTGACAACGCCGACCGCGATCTCGGCCGGGATCGAGAAACCAATGCCGATCGAACCGCCCGAGGGCGAGATGATCGCCGTGTTGATGCCGATGACCTCGCCATCCATGTTGAACAGCGGCCCGCCCGAATTGCCGCGGTTGATCGCAGCGTCGGTCTGGATGAAGTCGTCATAGGGGCCGGAATTGATGTCGCGGTTACGCGCCGAAATGATGCCGACGGTGACCGTGCCGCCAAGCCCGAACGGGTTGCCGATCGCCATCACCCAGTCGCCGATGCGCATCTTGTCGGAATCGCCGAACTTCACCGCGGTCAGCTTCTTGGCCTTCGGGTCGATCTTCAGCACCGCAATGTCGGTCTTGGTGTCGGTGCCGACCAGCTCGGCCTTCAGCTTCGAGCCGTCGGAGAAATTGACCTCGATCTCGTCGGCGTCGGCGATGACGTGGTTGTTGGTGACGACGATGCCTTTTTCGGCATCGATGACGAAGCCGGAGCCGAGCGACTGCACCTTCTGCGAGCCGCCATTGTTCTGGCCTTCGCGGTTCTTGAAGAACTCGTCGAAGAAATCCTGGAACGGCGAGCCCTCGGGAAGCTGCGGCATCGGAACCGCGTTCTCGTCCTCACCGCCCTCGCTGCCCTTGACGGTCTGCGACGTCGAGATGTTGACAACCGCGCCCAGCAGGCCCTCAGCGAGGTTGGCGACCGACTCCGGTCCTTGCGCCAGCGCCGGCGTCACGAAGGACGGGGCGACGGAGGCGCCGATCATCAGCGCCGTGGTGGCGGCCAGAGAGGCCTTTCGCATGGCGCGCAAAAGGGGCGTGGAAATCATAGGGAAGCCTCCCGGGGCTGTCATGGCATAGATCGCGCCCGGGCCGTCCGGACGCGAAGCGTCATGATGGAAACAAATAAGGCCTGTTTGCGACCATTGCTACGGGCACGGGATAAATCGTCCGTTATCCCCTGACGAGCCAGACGATGCCGACGCCCATGGCAAGGGCGGCAAGACCGATTGTCCGGAGCACGGCCTCAGGCATATCGGCCGCCTGCGCAGCCATCCTCTTGGCCGCGGCTGGAAAGCCGCCATAGACCAGGCCCTCGATGACGAGGACCAGGCCGATGGCGACGATGAAGTCCCGCACTGCTTAGTTGCTGGCGGCGGGAGCGGCAGCACCGGCGGCAGGCGCCGGCGCAGCCTTTGCGGCACCGCCCTCGGGGCCGCGGAAGTAGCGGAAGAACTCCGATTCCGGCGACAGCACCATGGTTGTGCCATCGGCGTTCAGAGCCGTGCCGTATGCGCTCATCGACCGGTAGAAGTCGAAGAACTCGGGATCGCGGTTGTAGGCGTCGGCAAACACCGCCGAGCGTTCAGCTTCGCCTTCACCGCGCAGGATTTCCGATTCCTTCTGCGCTTCGGCGACGATCTCGACCACTTCGCGGTCGGCGCGGGCGCGGATGCGCTGCGCAGCTTCGCGGCCGCGTGCCCTCAGCCTTTCGGCCTCGGCCAGACGTTCCGCCTTCATGCGGTCGAAGGTCTGCTGCGACACTTCCTGGGTGAGATCCGTACGGCGGATGCGGACATCCTGGATTTCAAGGCCAAGCGACGTTGCATCAGGCTGCAGCTGGTCGCGAACCTCGCGCATCATCGCCGCGCGCTCTTCCGAGAGCGCGGATTCGAAACCACGCACACCGTAGACCCGGCGCAGGGCCGCGTCGAAGCGGGTGCGCAGGCGCTGCTCGGCCAGTTCCACGCTGCCCGACACCGTCGAGCGGAACTTGCGGGCGTCGTTGATGCGATAGGCGATGAAAGCATCGACGTCGTAGAACTTGCCGCCAGAAACCTGGACGCGGATGTCGTCGAGGTCGAGGCGCAGCACGCGGTCCTCGATGACCTGGACGTTGTCGGCCTCGAACATCGAGAACGGCGCCTTGAAGTAGATGCCCGGCTCGGTCTTGACGTCGACGATCTCGCCGAAGCGCAGCACGATGGCCTGCTGGCGTTCGTTGACGACGAAGATCGACGACCAGATCAAGAACAGAATGATAGCGGCGAGAACGCCGATGATGGGAAGACGATTGGACATTAGTTGCCTCCCGCCGCCGGAGCGCGCTTCTGCAATTCAGGCAGCGGCAGATAGGGCACAACGCCCTGGCCGTTGCCTTGCTCGACGATCACCTTGCTCGAGCCCTGAAGCACCTTTTCCATCGTTTCGAGATAGAGGCGCTGGCGGGTCACGTCGGGCGCCTTGGCATATTCGTCATAGACCGAGATGAAGCGCTGCGCCTCACCCTGGGCTTCCTGAACGACGCGGTTCTTGTAGGCGGCGGCGTCTTCGCGGATCTGCGCCGCCTCGCCTCGCGCCTGGCCGAGCTTCTGGTTCGAGTACTGGTTGGATTCCTCGACGAAGCGGTCTTCGTCCTGCTCGGCGCGCTGCACCTCGTCGAACGCGTCGGCCACTTCGCGTGGCGGTGCGGCGTCTTCGATCGAGATCGCGTTGACGGCAAGGCCGGCGCCATACTGGTCGAGGGTCGACTGGATGATGTCGCGCACGCCAGCGGCAATGCCCTGGCGGTCGTCGCGGAAGATGTCCTGCGCCGGACGGCGGCCGACGACTTCGCGCATCGCGCTCTCGGCAATCTGGCGAACCATGATGTCGGGCTCGGAAACCTTGAACAGATAGGCCTGGGGATCCGAAACCTGGTAGGCGACGGAGAACTTGACGTCGACGATGTTCTGGTCGCCCGAAAGCATCAGGCCGGAAGACGTGCTGCCGCGGACTTCGCCGATATTGACCAGCTTTTCAGCCGTGTTGACCTTCTCGACAGTCTCGATCGGCCACCAGTGGAAATGCAGGCCGGGCTGCGACAATTCCTGCTTGGGCTTGCCGAAACGCAGTTCAACCGCCAGTTCATCCGGCTGCACGGTGTAGACCGACTGAAACGCCAGGAAAGCGACAAGGCCAGCGCCGATAAGGCCGAACAGCACGCCGGTCGAGCCACCGCCACCGGGCAGCGCGCGCTTCAGCTTGTCCTGGCCCCGGCGAATGATGTCCTCGAGATCGGGAGGCGAACCTTGCGGCCCGCTTGGACGTGGTCCCTGCCCCCAGGGGCCGCCGCCGCCATTATTGCCGCCGCCGCCACCCCAAGGGCCACCGCCGCCGCCTCCACTTTGATTGTTCCAGGGCATGAATGTCCTTTCGACTACGAAACCATGGCAGCCACGCCTGAGACGGCCGCACAATTACTGACACCATCTATAGGGATGCGGGCAAGCGCTTTCAACGCGATGCCCTTGAAGTGCCTCGGATTCCACTACAAATGTATGAATTCACACCATCAATGCACGTCGTGGCGCTTTTCGTAAACGGTATAGCGTGTCGCATGGCTGTCTTTTTCGCCGGCGGCAAAATCTTCGGCGTGTGCAACCGCCCAGATCTCCGGATCGATATCGGGAAAGCGCGTGTCGCCGTCGGGAGACGCCATGACATGGGTAACATGCAGCCGGTCGGCGAGCGGCAGCGCCTGGCGGTAGATCTCGCCCCCACCGATGACGCAGATTTCGGTGACGCCAGGCATGCAGCGACCCTTGGCAGTGCCAAGCGTGATGGCGTCTTCCAGCGAATGCACCACCTCCGCACCCTCGGCGCGAAACGCCTTGTCACGGGTAACGATGATGTTCAGCCGTCCCGGCAGAGGGCGCTTGGGGAAACTCTCCCAGGTCTTGCGCCCCATGATGATCGGCTTGCCCATCGTGTCTGCTTTGAAGCGCTTGAGATCGCTCGACAGCCGCCACGGCAAGCCGCTGTCGCGGCCGATGACACCGTTTTCGGCTATCGCCACGTAGATCGCAACTTCCATCGGACGCCCTTCCCACCCAGGCGAATCTGCGCCCGGTCGCTTACCGTGGGCTATCGTAGGGCTGCAGGATCAGAATTTCGATATCGCGCTCGGGATAAAAATCGGTGGCAGTCATCTCGAAGGTGGTCAACCCCACTTTCTTCACGCCAGCGCCACAGAAGCTGACAATGTTGGCTGGATCGCCCTTGTCGATGGTCAGCCTGAACTTGCCTATCGTGCCCAATGCCCAGTTGCCGCCCGTGGTGAGCACATAGGACAGCCAGGTTTCTGTATAGGGTGGGAAGCCGTCACCGGAATTCTTGGCCGCCTTCTCGACAGCGCGTTCAAAACTTTCGTCGAGGCAGTATTTGCGTTTGTAGCCGTCGTATTGCCCCTGAAACTTGCCATCCGTGTAGAAGCTGACACCAGCCGTGCCGCCAACACTCGGCTTGTAGCTGTGCGCGACCTTCACCGGCTTGCCCGCCGGAAAGCTGGCCCTCCACCAATAAGCCGAGTGCAGCTGCCACAACGGCTCGCGCACGCTCTTCATGCCCGAACCGTCGTCATACTCATTGAGTGCGATCAGCCCGCGGTTTTGCCAGTCGGCCGCCACTTCCGACGACAGCTTCTCCAACGCCTTCAACGTCGCGTCGCCGAACGGAAAATAAGGTACGCCGTTGGCGTCCAGCTCCTTGCCGATATCCAGCCCCACGGCAAAAGCCGAATGCTGCAACTCAGGCTTCACCTCCTGACCGTCGATCGAAACCGAGAAGCCGAGGAAATTGTCGGACGCATCCACCGGAATGTCGACATTGGCGTAGGGACTGCCCTCGATGTCGGGCATCGGAAACGCCACCAGCGTCTCGACATCCTTGTCCGAATTGTTGCGGAACACGTAGTCGACCGTCACCTTCTCCGGGGAGATGAACAGATCCTCGCTTTCCATGGCGATCTGGTCGCTGCGACCGATGATCAACCCGCCGGCGCCAAGCTGCGCCGTCGTGTCGTTGGCGGATGCGGGAGCAGACATCGCCGACATGCCGGCAACGCTCAGGGCGATCAGTCCGTCACGGCGTGCCATCCGGTAGCCCTTACACCGCGATCGGCGCGCGGATGGTGGCGTCGGCGACGTAGTTCTCGAGCCTGAAATCCTCGAAGCGGAAGGCAAACAGGTCCTTCACCTCGGGATTGATCCACATCGTCGGCAGCGTCTTCGGGCTACGCGTCAGTTGCTCGCGCGCCTGGTCGAAATGGTTGTGGTAGATGTGTGCGTCACCCAGCGTGTGGACGAAGTCGCCAGGTTTCAGCCCGGTCACCTGCGCCACCATCATCGTCAGCAGCGCATAGGACGCGATATTGAACGGCACGCCGAGGAAGATGTCGGCCGAGCGCTGGTAGAGTTGGCATGACAGTTTGCCGTCGGAAACATAGAACTGGAACAGGCAGTGGCACGGCGGCAGCGCCATGTGATCGACCTCTTCCGGGTTCCAGGCCGAGACGATCAGCCGGCGCGAATTGGGGTTCTTGCGGATCTGTTTGAGCAAAAGTGCGATCTGGTCGATCTCGTCGCCGTCGCGCGTCGGCCACGACCGCCACTGCTTGCCATAGACCGGGCCGAGATCGCCATTCTCGTCGGCCCATTCATCCCAGATCGATACCCCGTTGTCCTTGAGATACTTGATGTTGGTGTCGCCGGCGAGGAACCACAAAAGCTCGTGGATGATCGACTTCAGATGCAGCTTCTTGGTGGTGACAACAGGAAAGCCATGCCCCAGGTCGAACCGCATCTGATGGCCGAAGACCGAGCGTGTGCCGGTGCCGGTGCGGTCGCCACGGTCGCTGCCGTTTTCAAGGACATGGCTGAGAAGGTCGAGATACTGGCGCATGAAGGACGTCCGGTCGGATTGGCGAGATTCGCTGGCCGCAAGCGTAGCCCATTCCGCTGCCCCGGCAAACGCCGGGACACGCGGCTGGTCGCTCGTCCGATCCTATTTCAGCACGCCAGGCCAGTTCCTCTCAGCCTTTGCAATGTTGCCCTCGACATCCTGCCGCCACAACGAGCGAACGCTCTTGGAGTAGTTGAGGTAAAGCTTGTCGCCCACCACTGTCCAGGCATTCGGGTCTGAGGAAGCGGTTGCACCCTGGCTGACGGCATAGGCGCAATAGCCGCCATATTGCGGCAGGTATCGAGCCGGAGACCGCAGGAACGTCCCCCGGTTGGCGGCACTGGCGAAGCGATAGGTGATGCCGTCATGCACCGCGACGTGCGCAGGCAACCCCTTGGTCGCCTTGCCGGCGGTGAAATAAGCGACCACGTCATAGCCGCCCGCGCCGACACCGGGCGGTTTACCGGTGTAAACCATAGCCTGTTTCACTCGCGCAACGCCCGGTCCGAGCGCCCCGCTCACGGCGAGCGGCAGAAACATTGCGGTCAGAATGAGACGGCGTCTGTCCATCGCCGGTTTCCCTCGACAAGCCACCGTAATCATAGCAGCCCGCGGCCCCATCTGCCGCGCGCCTCGCTACACAATCAGGTGATCCGGTTAGGGTCAGGCTAATGATTGGCCAGCAGATGGACTTGCCGGAAAGACAGCTCAGAGCGAACCGAGTTTGCCCAGTTCCTTGGCCACAAGATAATAGAACGTCACGCGGTTCTTGGTGTTGTCGGCCGACATCGCCTTGCAGACCTTTTCCAGCGCGCCGTCCGCCTTCTTCGCATCCTCGACGCCGAGCTTCTTGGCAATCCAGCCGGCTTTGACGCGATCGAGTTCCTTGGGGTCGGTGCACGAGACAAGCGAAGAGTCGCGGTTCCGGAGCGCGATGCCCAGGTGCTTGACGATCTTGGTCACCACCTCTTCCTTGGCGCCGGCGTCGTGCTTCTTCACGTCTGCAAGATAGTCGGTCATGTGAATTCCCCTCGTCGACGAATTGATCTCATCTCCCGCAGGGGCCCGGCTTAGACCGGTTCAGGTACTTCACGGGCATCCCCAGCGGGCCGAAGCTTCGGTTCGCGCATCACGCGAGTCAACCCTGCGTATTCGCGTGGCTTCATGAATCTGTTGCGAATGGCTGTTAGGACTTGCCGTTCCCACCTTCCATTTTGCAGCCGGCCTCCCTATATTGGGGTCGTCAGCTTGACTGACTATGGCGATAAACTGCCGATGAAATAAGCCATTCGGACCCGGGGGCGGTACCCGGCGCCTCCACCAAAAGTCGTCGCACAGTCGAACGACGATTTTTGCTGGGGGCGAAATAGGATCGACGAGGGTGTAAAGATCGGACTTTTGCCCGGCATTGTACCACCGTTATCGGGCTAAACTTGTAGTTGCAAACGACAACTATGCGGAAGCACGTCTCGCTGCTTAATGCAGTGCGATAGCTTCAAATTAAGCCCTAGAGGTTCGCACTTCTAGGCGGGGTTCGGAGGTACCTGGCAACAGAAACCTCCACTTCTCTCCCCCAAAATCTTCCAAGATCAAAATCTCCCAAGACATTGTCATCGCCGGCCAATGCCGGTTTGCCGTTGCCTGTTTTTTTGCCGGTGCGCCGCGCGTCCTGACGGGTGCCCGAGACGCGCTCCGGCCGACCCCTGCAGCGTCGGCCTGCCATGGCCGGTCCCGTTCCATCCGGAGACCTACATGCCTCGCAATTCCAACCGCTTCTTCGTGCTCACCGGCGGCCCCGGATCGGGCAAGACGACCTTGATCGAACGCCTTGCCGCAGCCGGCCACGCCACTTCGGTCGAAGCCGGTCGCAGCATCATCCGCGACCAGGCCGCAATATCCGGCACCGCCCTGCCCTGGCATGACCGCGCGCTGTTCGCCGAGCTCATGCTGTCATGGGAAATGCGCTCGCATACCATCGCCGAGGCTACGCCCGGCCCGGCGTTCTTCGATCGGGGCGTCCCTGATGTCATTGGTTATCTCAGGCTCGTCGGCCTGCCGGTACCGATCCATATCGAACAGGCGGCCCGGGAATTTCGCTACAACCGCAAGGTGTTCGTCCTGCCGCACTGGCCCGAGATCTTCACCCAGGACAACGAGCGCAGGCAGGACGAGGACGAGGCGCGGCGCACCCATGCCAGCATGGTCGCGACCTACGCTGCCTGCGGCTATGATCTTGTCGAGGTCCCCACGGCACCGGTCGAAGACCGTCTCGCTTTCATTCTCGAAAACGTCCGTCAGGCGTGACGAATCACGCCGCGTGCGGCAGTTGCAGCCCTTCGGCGAAGGTGCGGTTGCGGCCTGCCCGCTTGGCGGCATAGAGCACTTTGTCGGCGCGGCCGATGGCGTCCCAGAGGCCCTCTCCGGCATGCAGCTTGGCGATACCGAAGCTGCATGTCACCGCGAAATCGCCGGGCATGCCGGCAAATCGCACATTCGCGATCTCCCGGCGCAGCGTCTCGACCAGGCCGAAGGCATCGTCCACCGGTGCATCCTTCAACACGATGACGAATTCCTCGCCGCCGGTGCGTGCCGCGATGTCGCCCGCCCTGAGTTTCGACTTGATGACCCTGGCAAGGCTCGACAGCACGACATCGCCGCCGGCATGGCCGAAGCTGTCGTTGATCGACTTGAATCGGTCGATGTCGCAGGCGACGATGCTCAACGGCTTGCCTACGCCCTTGGCGAACAGGCGCTGGGTCTTGCCCTGCAAGCCGCGGCGGTTGAGCAGCCCGGTCATAGGATCGCTGTCGCGCTCCGCCTTCAGCGCCAGAATGACGTCGGCACAGGCGACGACCACCAACGCAAGCCCCATCGCCACGCCCAGCACCGACATGGCAAACTGCGCCCAGACCCAGAAGGCGGACTGGAAGAAGGCATCGACATCGCGGCTCGGCACCGTACCGCCCGTCAGCAAGGTACGGCCGACAAAGGTCGCCCCCAGGCCCAGCAGCAGCCACAGCATGCCCCGGTCGACGACATTGCCGAGCACGAGATGCCTGAGCTTCCACGCCCCGCTCAGCAAAATGCCGCCCATGCCGAAATTGAGGGCATAGACGCGGACGGCGAGATCGTTGTGGACGTAATAGAAGAAGGTCAGGATGGCGACGATACCGCCGAACCACAGCGCTTGCTCGGCCCGTGCCATCGATTTGCCCGAGCGCATCAGCACGCCCTGCACAAGAAAGAGCGGCGCCGCCGAATAAAGCACCGCGCACGCAATGGTGTTGTAGCCGACGTCGGCCGGCCACAGCGCGAACTGGACGACGGTTGCGGCACTGATCGTCAGGAACGCCAGCGCAAACAGCAGCAAGTGCCTGTTTCGGCGATCGAGCAGCCAGATGCACAGGAACGTTGCCGCAAACAACAGCAACAGGACGGAAGGGATGAATTTCAAGATCTTTTGTCGCCTCGACGTCTCGGTTCTGCTTCCGGTGTCTTCGCAACGACTTACCGGCCGAGTGTAAACAAACGATATCGAGGCATTGTGAGGCGACGGCGACAGCGCCTGACCTGCGTCACGATGATGTGAAACGAGGCCGGGCGGATGCCCGGCCTCGACAAAACTCACTCCGCCGGCGCGCCGACGGCCGTTTCGCGCCTGCGGCCGAGCGTCACCTGCGCCAGCGCGAAGGCGACGACGGCGGAGATGGTGATGCCGAACACCATCGGCAGCGGCGTTCCGTCGAAGAAGAGGCCAGCCACCGCCATGGCGACGGCGCCGGTGGCAAAGTGCAGCGTGCCCATCAGTGCGGATGCCGTTCCGGCGATTTCGCCATGCTCTTCCATCGCCAGCACCGAGGTCGTCGGGATGACGAGACCGAGGAAGCCGTAGCCGATGAACAGAAGCACGGCCAGTACGTCGAGGCGGTCGACGCCTGCGGAAAACACCGCCAGCAGAATGACCATCATCGTGGCGTAGCCGACCACTGCCACCCGCACCACCCGGTGCAGGCCGAAGCGCTCGGTCAGCAAGCCGGTCAGCTGCGACATGCCGATGAAGGCTACCGCGTTGATCGAGAAGAACACGCTGTAGACCGACGGCGACAGGCCGTAATGGTCGATCAGAATGAAGGACGAATTGGCGAGATAGACGAAGAAGCTGGCAATGCCGAAGCCGCCGATGAAGGTCAGGCCGAGGAAGTTGCGGTCGCCGAGCAGGAAGCGGTAGCCGCTGAGCGCGCTGCCGACCGAGCTTTCGGCGCGATGCTCGACGGGGCGCGTTTCCTTGAGCGACGTCGACAACAGCACGATGGCAAGTACTGCAGCAGCAGTCACCACCCAGAATACGGCGCGCCAGCCAAAGCCTTCGATGACAAGCGAACCGGTCAGCGGCGCAAGGATAGGCGACACCGAAAACACCAGCATCAGCAATGACATGAGCCGCGCCGCTTCGGTGCCGGTATGCAGGTCACGCACGATGGCGCGCGGCACCACCATGCCGGCAGAGGCACCCAGGCCCTGGATGACGCGGAAGAAGATCAACCATTCGATGTTGGGCGCAAGCGCCGCCCCAAGGCCGCCAATGGCAAACAGCACCAGGCCGATATAGAGCGGCGCCTTGCGGCCTATCATGTCGGAGATCGGGCCGACGACGATCTGCGCCAGACCCATGGCCAGGAAGAAGACAAGCAGGCTCATCTGCACGGCGGCGGTGCCGGCGTTGAGATCGGCGCCGATCGTCGGCAGAGCGGGAAGATACATGTCGATGGCGAACGGGCCGATGGCCGACAAAAGGCCGAGCACGACCGCTACGCGGAGAAATTGGGGTGTCATGATGTGGTTCTTTCGGATCGGGTTTCCGCCGTGAAGCCACGGCGACGTGTAATCCAAGGACGTTTGGCAACATGAGATTCCGACTCCTCCCGAACCGGCATCTCGCCATTGCGTCCAGTTTTTTAGACAGACTTGTCCAAATCGTCAATCACCTGTATATAAAAATTCCATGACACCTGCCATCGCTCCTGACATTGCGGTCGCCCGCAGCCACACCGCCAAGCGGCTCTCGATCCTCGACGCCGCTGCACGCGTCTTCTGCCGCGAGGGCTTCGCCGGCGCCAATATCGACCTCATCGCCGCCGAGGCCGGCGTGTCGCGCCAGACCGTCTACAACCACCATGGCGACAAGGAGAACCTGCTCGTCGCGGTAGTCCGGGAAATCACCGAACGCATCAACGCTGGTGTGTTCGAAACTCTGGCCACCTTCCCCGACAAGCCGATCGACCTCGAGGCCGAGCTCGTCGAGTTCGCCGTGCGGCTCAACCAGAACTGCATGTGCAACCGCGACGGCAAATTCCTGCGCAAGCTGCTGCAGACCGAAGGCGAGCGCTATCCCGAATTGTTTGCCGGCTGGCGTGAACATGGCCCGGCCAAGACCTGGGCGGCCCTTGCCGCGCGATTCGCCCGCCTCGCTTTGTCAGGCTGGCTCGATCTCGACGATCCCGATGTCGCAGCGCGCCAGTTCCTGGCGCTGGTCAATGCCGATCTGCAGATGGCGCTGATCTTCGGCGACACCGTCTCGGAAGAACAACTGCGCACAGCAGCAAGCAATGCCGTGCGCTGTTTCCTGCGCGCCTACGGCAAGCCGCGCCCGGTCTGATTCCTAGGGAATGGACGGCCGTCCGGACCTGCGGCAGGCATCGTGGCGCCTGCTCGAATCCCAAACATTCCATACCGCGTTATATCCGGTTTACGCCGGCCAAAAGCTTGATTACAGGTAGGGAGACGATTCAATCGGACCCGCATCTACATATGGCCGAAGACCAGATCCGCTACGACATTCTCGCCCAGGAGGCACTGCGTGGGGTCATGCGCAAGGTCCTGGCGGAAGTCGCGCGCACCGGCCTGCCGGGCAACCACCATTTCTTCATCACCTTCATGACCGGCGCGCCGGGCGTGCGCATCTCCTCGCGCCTGCATGAACGTTATCCCGAACAGATGACGATCGTCATCCAGTTCCAGTATTGGGACCTCAAGGTCACCGACACCGGCTTCGAAGTCGGCCTGTCCTTCTCGGATGTTCCGGAGAAGCTCGAAATCCCCTTCTCTGCCGTGCGCGGCTTCTACGATCCCTCGGTCAACTTCGAACTCGAATTCGAGGTCAAGGCCGAAGCAGCTGCAGCCCCCGAAGAGGTTGCCGCCAAGCCGGAGCCGATCGCGGTGGTCAAGCCTGCCGAGCGCAAGCCTGCGACCAAAAAGAAAGCCGACGCGACTGAGAAGGAAGCCGTCGAAGAGCCCGCTCACGGCAAGGGCGCGGATGTCGTATCGCTCGACGCGTTCCGCAAGAAGTAGCCAGGACGAGGTCGCATGGCCGACATCGTCAATCTTCGCCAGTTCAAGAAACAGAAGGCGCGGGCCGAGCGCGAGACGCTTGCCGACCGCAACCGCGCCCTGCACGGTCGCACCAAGGCCGAAAAACAGCGCGACCAACTGACCTCGGAGCGCGCCGACAAATTCGTCGACGACCATCGCCGCGAGCGCGATCCAGAGAAATCCGACCGGTGAGCCTGGTCGAAAAGCGCTCGGTGACGATCCGCGGCCACCGCACCAGCTATTCGCTCGAAAAGCCGTTCTACGACGACCTCTTGGCCATATCGGCGGCGCGCGACATGACGCTGGCCGCCCTCGTCGCCGAAGTCGACACCCAGCGCCCGCGCGAGGCAAACCTTTCCTCCGCGCTCAGGCTGTTCGTGCTGGAGCAAGCCAAGCGCGGCGTGAGACAGACCTGAGGCGCGTCGTCTCCATCCGCCTCGATCCCGATGTCATTGCCCAGTCAAAGGCCACTGCCAAAGGCTGGAGCACAGGCATCAACGAGGTTCTGAAAAGGCAGAGGGCGGGCTGGCGCGACAGCGCCACCACATCGGGCCAGCATCGCTTGCCTATTGGCTCTGCAGCGACTTGAAGAAATCGTCGAGACTGAGCGGTTCGAGCTTTTTCTTCACCGGCGCATCGGCGGGTGGCGCCGGCACGGCGTCGACTGGCGCATCCATCGGCCGGACTTCCGGCAACGGCGCCCGCTCGATCTCAGCCGCTGGTTTGGGCTTGGCAGCCTCAGCCTCGCGCCTCGCCTTCTGCTCGGCCTCGTGCCGCAACTTTTCTTCCGCTGCCTGGCGTGCCTTCTCAGCTTCCTGGCGCGCCGTTTCCTTGTCCGCCTCGGCTTTGGCCTTCGCGGCGGCTTCCGCGGCGCGTTTTTCTTCTTCGGCGCGCAAGCGTTCCGCTTCCGCCTTTGCCTTGGCTTCCTCTTCGGCTTTCAGCCTTTCGGCCTCGGCTTTCGCCTTGGCCTCTTCCTCGGCCCGGATCCGGGCCTCCTCGGCAAGCCGCGCCTCTTCGGCGATACGCTCGCGCTCGGCCTGGAGTGCTGCGAAATACCGCGTCTCGCGTCGTAGCCGCTGCTTTTCCAGCAACACCGCCTGCATCGCCTCGACGCGGGCCTGTTCCTTTTCCAGGGCGCGCTGGGTCAGGAACTGCGCCATCGGCGCGCTGTCGAACAGCTTGACCGTCGCACCCGGCTCGCCGTCGATCTGGAAGTTCATCGCCGGCTCCGAGCCGACCAGCTGCTCCTTGCCGGGCGCGTATGTGATCGAGCCATTGGCCGAGATCACACCGGCGTTGAGGTCGGTGCGCAAATCGGCGTTCAGCATCGCAGCCGGGTTTTTCAACGTCAGTGGCGGCGCCCGCACGATGCCGCCGGCAACGGTAAACGCGATGTCGGCCTTCCCGGCGGCAAAACTGCCCTCGCCGGCCAGGTCAGGCGCGAATTCTGCGACGCGCGCCGCATTGATATCTCGGCCAAGCGCGTCGGCCTTGGCGATCAGCGCGGCAAACGCGTCGGGGTTGAAGCCGGGCAGGACGAGCCCGTCAATATCGGCCGTGCCCGACCCGGCCAGCGAGGCGACAAGGCCCTCGACCGATTTGCCACTGCCTGAAAGCGTCGCCGAAAAATTGCCCTTGCCGCCGATCTCGCTGGCCACCGGGACCGCAGCGACATCGGCGCCGTCGAGCATCAACTGGCCCGACACGAAGGCCGTGCCATCGTTGTTCTTGAGTTCGACAAGTCCGCCAAGGTCGCCGCCATACAGCTTGGCCTTGATGTTGGACAGCCTGAGCGCCTGGCTGTCGATCTGCAACGCCAGCACCGCATCATTGGCGGTCGCCAGCGGTTCGGCCAAAAGTGTGCCGGCGATGATTTCGAGGTCGGCGCTGAAGGGCGCAATCGGTTTCGGCGCGAATGCCGCCGTAGGCCACCCGCCGTTGCCGCTTTCCAGCGCCGCGACGCCCAGGGTCATTTCGGCGAACGGCCGGAGATTCAGTTCGTCAAGCGTCAGCGAACCGCTGAGATGCGGCAGCCCCTCGTTCAGCTCGGCCTTGAGATTGCCGACCACCGCATCCTGGTTGACGGTGCCGTCGAGCCTGTCGAGCGCAAGAACGCCTAGGGCAAGGCTGGCATCTGCGGCGAGCTCCACCTCGGTGCCGGTGCCCATGCCCGGCAGGCTCACGCCCGAGGTCATCAGCCACGGCTCCAGGTCGGCAGCCTGCAGCGTCGCCCGGCCCGTCAGGCTGGGCATACCGTCGCGCACCGCCACCGTACCGGTGAAGCCGGCCGAAGAATCGTCACCTTTGAGGCTTGCGGTCACGTCGAGGCCATTCTGCACGGCACCTTTCGCGGCAATGGCTAGCTCACCCGGGCCGGTCACTCCAAGCGGCAGCACCGGCAGGCCGGCCAGCGCCAGCAGGCTGGTCGCATCCTCGTTGCGGGCGGAGAATTCGAGCTTCAGCTGCGAGCTGGCAAGCGCGCTCGATATCGCCTGCGCCGACAGCGTCGCCAGAAGATCGGAGCCGCCGGCCTCGCCTTGCCCGCTGAGCGCAACGCTCGTCGTCTTGTCGCCATTGTCGACGGCACTGGCGACGAAGTCGATGCGCGCGTCAGCCAGCAGGCCGGGATAGGCCGCAGCACGGGTTGCCAGCTCGTTCAGCAGCCGGTTCTCGGGCGTCTGTTTAGCTGCCAGCGCGACCAGCGGCGCGAGGTCGACTGATATCACCGAGGCGTCGAGATTGCCGGTCGGCGCCTTGGGAAAATCCTTGATCCGCCCGGTGGCACTGAGCGAGGCGCCTGCCAGTCCGCCGACCGACAGCTTGTCGATTTCCAGCACGCCCTCGCGCAGCCTGAGCGCGGTATCGACGGTTTCGGCGCTGAGGCCGGCAAAATTCACCGGCCCGGCCTTCACCGCGAGATCGAGGTCGGCGTCGCTGAAGCGGTTGGCGCCCTGGTCGGTCACGAACAGCGAGGCAAAGGCGCGCAACCCGTCGAGATCGAGCTCGCCGCCGTCGAGCTTCATCGTCATCGACGCCCTGGCATCGTCGGGAAGCATGCTGTCCAGCTCGCCGGTGAACTTGGCTTTGCCGAGGATCAGCTCGACGGCATCGAATGTCTGCTGCTCGCGGGTCAGCCTCACCTTGGCCTTGAAGCCCGCCGCCGGCAGCTTGCGCACCGCCTCATCGACATCCTTGGCGACCCAGGCGGCGAAGCCCGAGGGCTGACCCACGGCCAAGAGCATCTGGCCGTCGAAGCCGAGCGTGTTTTCGGTGCGCAGGAAACCGTCGGCCTCGAGTCGCGTGCGGCCGGGCAAGGTCGCAGCCAGCGACTTCAGCACCCAGCCGCCTTCGCCCGGCTGCGCCGACATCTTGACGTCGCGCACCGTGGTGTCGCCGGCGACGACCGCGGGCAGGTCGACGTCGACGGTGCCGGGGATCGTCGGCCGCGGCAAGTCGACCAGCACCTTTTCAAGCGCCGTCAGCCGTTCGGAAACCGAAAAGCCGGTGCCGGTCTGATCACCCCCAACCGCTTCGTCGAAACGCACCTGGGCGCCATTGGCCGTAATGGTGAAATGCGGGTTGGCGCCGAGATCGACCTCGGCCGTGCCTTCGGCGGTATAGGGATCCTCAAGTGGCCCGCTTTCGAAGCGGAACTCCTCCACGCCCAGTCGGGCATGGTCGAGCGCGAACTTGCCCTTCACCCGAAAGCCGGGTTCAACTGGTTTGACTGGCGCCTTCGGCTTTTCGCCGTCGGCCGTGGCCACGGGCTCAGGCTGCGCCTCGATCACGGTGAAGCCGCCGGCATAGAGGGCCTTGCCCTTGTCCATCGAAGCATTGCCGTCGCCTTCGATGACCACGCCGTAGCGATCGGGCGTCGCGCGTATCCTGAGCCGCATCTGTCCGGCCGGATCGACGGAGCCGGTCGACACCGAAAGCTGGGTTTTCAGCCCGTCGACGCGCAGCGAACCGTCGACGCGCCACGGCCCGGCGAGCGACTTTGCCGAGACCTCGGTGTTGATCTCCGACAACAAGTGGTCGCGCCCGCTGGCGGCGCGGCGCAGCCGCACCTGTCCCTCGGTGATGGTCAGCTTTTCGATCGAGATCTGCTTGGCGTCGAACGGCGCAGACGGGCGGATCGCCCAGTCGACGACGCCGTCGGCGGCGACATCGATGATCGCCTTCGGCCGCACCAGCCGCATGTCGTAGATCAGGAACTCGCCGCTCAGCAGCGGCGCGAGCTCCGCATCCATCGAAAACGTCTCGACGGTCATCGCATCGTTGCCGCCGGCCCGGCCGCCGACGGTGACGTCCGAGAAGGTCACCGATGGAAACGGCAGGATGCGCGCCGTCACCTCTCCCTGCACCGCAACCTTGCGGCCGAGTATTGCGCTGGCCTCGCGCTCGAAATCGGCCTTGTAGCCCGACCAGTCGATGAAATACGGCCCCACCAGCGCCGCACACAGCGCCAGCACGAAAAGTCCACCGAATATGACAAACAGGCGTGCGAGCATTGCCTCTGGGCAAATCTTTCATGCGTCCCAGGCGACTAAGCGCAGGAGCGTGGTCATTTGGTGGCATGTTGGGCTGTGCGCTGCAGCACGTCAACGCCGCCCGGCAACCTGTCCCGTGAAAAACGGTCGCGCCGCGTCATCACGGCATTCGTCGCCGTCCCTGCAAGCGGACCAACGAAGACGCGGAGATTCAGGTCAGGCCGAGCCGAAAATGGTGGAGACCGAGAACCGGAACGGAGCGTACATTCGGGTACGCGAGTACCGGAAGCGCAGGTGTCCGGCATTTGCAGGCCGGCCTCACCTGAATCTCCGCTATTTTGAGTCGCGCTTGGCCTGGGCTACTGCCGCTGTCTTGCGCAGGCGCCCACGTTCCATCGGCCTGACCAGGCTCTTGGCCTTGGCGTTGTCCACCGCCCGCATGCCGAGATGCGCCTGTCGGGTGTTGAAATCGGCGGCGCGGGCCGGCTTCTTTTCCTTGCTCAACGCCAGTGCGTGGCGCGCGTTCTCGACGAGATCGATGCGCGCCGCCAATTGCCGCCGCCGCTCATGTTCGCCGTTGAGCCGGCGCATGCTCATCGCCAGCACGCCGAGCTTTGCCTTGGTGCCGTGATCCTTGGTCGCCGGCTGCGCGCCTTTGGCGGCTGCCTTGCCGCGCATCTCGCGGCGCTTGCGGTTGGCTTCGCCCTGCGCCCGGTCGCGTCGTTCGCGCACCGCCTTCAGCAGGTCGCGCAGTTCGGCGTCCGAGAGATCCTGCACCACCGGGTGGTGCGAGTTCTGCACCAGCTTCCACTCGTCTTCGCTGAGGGCTCGTTCTTCCTGCTTCCTGGAAACCGCCATGTTCTGGTCCTCGCCTGTCACAGTACGGTTGCCCAAGACCTAGGTAACAAGACCTGGGCAACCCGGACTGTCCGCCCGAACCGGAGCGGGGTCAAGCCGGCTATGCCGGGCGGCGCATCCGGATCACCTCCTGCGGCCGCCCGTCATCGTCGGCGTTGCGCCTCAGCGTTTCGACGAAGCCGAGCTTGCGGTAGAAGCCGACAGCCGTCTCGTTCTCGGCATAGACTTCCAGCTCGAGCGCGCCCTTCAGCGCCACGGCATGCAGCACCAGCGCCTTGCCGAGCCCATGGCCATGTGCTGCGGGATCGACGAACAGGCCGCCGATGAAGTCCTCGATCAGGCCGATGAAGCCGGCCGGCTCACCGTCGAGTTCGATCACCCAGTTCTCGGCCTGGGGCAGATAGATGTCGCGGACCCGGCCCTGCTGCTCCAGCAGGTCAGCCTCGGACATGAAGGGATGGCCGATGCGCGAAGCCTCGAGCCAGACGTGAGCCAGCCGATCGCAATCGGCGGCGCAATAGGCGCGGATCGTCGCGCCATGAGCGTGTATCATGGGAATATCCTTGGAATTTTGCGTAGCAGAGAAAGACGCATAAGCGTCTGTATTGGCCTTTCGGCCTCATCGGCACTGGGGCCGACGCTTCAGCGATGGAAGTCTCTACGCATAATATTCCTGGTTGGACGGCGCCGCAGTAGCAGCACCGCTCACGCCACGTCAATGCCCTGTCGATTGTTCCGCCGCGGGTAACACCTTGCCGGGATTGAGAATATTCTGCGGGTCGAGTGCGGCCTTGATCGCCCGCATCACCTGCACGCCATGGCCGTGCTCGCGCTCCATCAGACCCATCTTGCCCTGGCCTATGCCATGCTCGCCGGTCGAGGTGCCGTCCATCGAAATCGCCCGCTCGGCCAGCCTCTTGACGAATTCCTCCGCCCTGCCGATGTCGGCGGGGTCGTTCGGATCCATCAGCACCAGCGTGTGGAAATTGCCGTCACCGACATGGCCGACGATCGGTGCGATCAGGCCCAGCCGCGCTATGTCGGCCTCTGTCTCGGCGATACATTCGGCAAGGCGGGAGATCGGAACGCAGGCATCCGTCGACAGGGCGCGTGCGCCCGGCCTGAGCGTCTGCGACGCCCAATAGGCATCGTGGCGCGCCTTCCACAATTTCGCCCGCTCCTCGGCGACAGTGGTCCACAGGAACGGCCCGCCGCCATACTCCGTCGCAATCTCGCCAAAGCTCTCCGCCTGCTCGGCCACGCTGGCGTCGGAACCGTGAAATTCGAGAAACAGGCACGGGCTTTCGGGATAGTCGAGCTTGGAGTAATTCTTCATCGCCCGCATCTGCAGCGCGTTGACCAGCTCGATCCGCGCCACCGGAATGCCCATCTGGATCGTCGTGATGACGGCCTGGCATGCCGCTTCGACAGTCGGGAACGGGCAGACCCCGCCCGAGATCGCCTGCGGAATGCCCTGCAGCCTGAGCGTCACCTCGGTGATGATGCCGAGCGTGCCTTCCGAACCGACGAGAAGCCGCGTCAGGTCGTAGCCCGCCGAACTCTTGCGCGCCCGATGCGAGGTCACGACCTCGCTGCCATCGGCCATGACAGCCCTGAGCGACAGCACGTTCTCGCGCATCGTGCCATAGCGCACCGCGTTGGTGCCGGAGGCGCGGGTCGCCGCCATGCCGCCGAGGCTGGCGTTCGCCCCGGGATCGATCGGGAAAAACAGGCCAGTATCGCGCAGATAATTGTTCAGCGCCTCACGCGTCACACCCGCTTCGACGGTGCAGTCGAGATCGTCGGCATTGACCGACACCACCTTGTCCATACGCGAGATGTCGAGCGATATGCCGCCCGCCGGAGCGTTGACATGGCCTTCCAGCGAGGTGCCGGTGCCAAAGGCGATGACCGGCACGTGATGCGCGGCACAGACCCGCACAACGTCCTGCACGTCGGCTGTGCTTTCGGCGAACACCACGCCATCGGGCGCCTGGTTGGGCAGATAGGTGGTGGTGTGGCCATGCTGCTCGCGGATCGCCTGGCCGGTCTGGAAGCGCTCGCCGAACTGCTGCTTGAGGATGCCCAGCGCAGCCGCGATCCCCTCCTCGTTCCGCGCCATCGCCTTCAGGTCGCTCAGAGCCATGTTTTCCTCCGCGTTTGGAACAGCCTGGCGCCTTGCCGGCGCCTTATGCTGCGGTAATCTGCCAGCCCCGACAGTTTGTCCAGCACCACCGTGCATGACCCCGAAAATCGGGATTATCGGAAAGGATCATGCACAAAACTAAGTTTAACAGCGTCCTTTGCGCGTCCTGACGGACGCGCGGCGCTTTAAGGTCAAGAGGATCGTCCATGCCTGCACCGTTCGTCTCGAGCGTCATGGAGGTCGAGAAAGCCTGGCTCGACTACAACGGCCACATGAACATGGCCTATTACAACGTGCTGTTCGACCGCGGCGGTGAAGAAGCGCTCGACCTGCTTGGGCTGGGCGCGGCCTATGCCCGCGACCGCAAGCTCACCACCTACACCGCCGAGATCCATGTCTGTTACGTCAGGGAGCTGCATCTTGGCGACAAGGTCACCGCCACCTTCCACCTGCTCGACCACGACGAAAAGCGCTTCCGCGTCTACCAGGAACTGCATCATGTCGACGGCTGGCTGTCGGCGACGTCAGAGACGCTGTCGCTGCATGTCGACATGAACGGCCCGAAGGTCGCGCCCTTCCCTCAGGACATCATGGCGAGCCTCGACGCTATGCGCGCCGCCCATGCCGCCTTGCCGACGCCCGAGCGTGCCGGTCGCTCGATCGGCATCAAACGCAAGCCCGCATAGTGGCTTCAAGGCCACAGGCGATTAACCTTACCTGTTTATAACCTGCGCCACAGCCTGAGGTTCGTTGATCGCCCCTCGCTGCCCTCCGACAATCCCATGCAAGCGAAGTTGAGTCGCGGCGGCGGGCACCGGACGGCTTTGAGGCAAGGCATGCACACTGACATCGAAGCAACGGCCAACAAACTCGCCTGCGACCCTCGCATCAGCGACTATGATTTCTGGCGTTCGCTTCGCAACATCAACAACGAACTTTTTGAGATCGCCAACAACAACCGGCCGATCCCGATCGAAATGCTGCGCTGGCGCGTAATCCTGCGCCAGGCCCGCTCCAAGCGCGGCGTGGCCTGAGCCGGCCGAAAGGCGCGCCAGCCGCGCGCCTTCACCGCTTGCCTGATCAGGCAAGCTTCTCCTTGAAGAAGTTGACCGTTCGCCCCCAGGCCAGTTCCGCCGCCGCCTTGTCGTAGCGGGCTTCCGAGGTGTCGTTGTTGAAGGCGTGCTGGGCGCCGTCATAGACGAACAGTTGGAACTCCTTGCCGGCCTTCTCCAGTGCCGCCTTGTAGGCGTCTATGCCGGCGTTGATGCGGTCGTCCTTGCCGGCATAATGCAGCATCAGGGCTGCCTTGATCTTGGCTATATCGGCCTCGTCCTTCGGCTGGGAGCCATAATAGGCGACGCCGGCGGCGAGATCGGGCGCGTTGACGGCCAGCGCGTTGACGGTTCCACCGCCCCAGCAGAAGCCCATGGCGCCAACCTTGCCATTGCCGCTTTCATGGCCCTTCAGGAACGCCACCGTGGCGACGCCATTGGCCACTGTCTGCGCCGCATCGAGCTGGCCGAACATTTCGCGTGCCTTTTCTTCATCCGCCGGCGTGCCGCCGAGCGGCGACAGATAATCGGGCGCCAGCGCCACGAAGCCTTCGAGCGCGACCCGCCGCGCCACGTCGCGGATATGCGGGTTGAGGCCGCGGTTCTCATGAATGACGATGACAGTCGGCAGCTTGCCTGTGGCGTCGGCCGGCCGGACCAGATAGCCCTTCATTTCTCCCGCGCCGCCGGGATAGGTAATGTCCTCAGCCTTCAGCCGCTTGTCGTCGTCGGCGACGATCGCCGCCCGCGCCTGGTTGGTCGTAAGCAACGGCACGATCGCCGCCGCGGCAGCGCCTGAGCCGGCAAGCCTGGTCAGCTTCTCCATGAAGCCGCGCCGGTCGAGTGTCAGGTGGGTGTATTCGTCATAGGCGTCGATCATCGCCTGGGTAATGGCAGGTCGTGTCATTTCTCGCTCCCTGTCTGGTTCCGAGGCCGGGAGTTTAACGTATGCAAATGTAGTTGGTTTCACTGTTGCGTGATCGCCGCGGCCACGAAAAAAGCGCCCGCGCGAGGTCGGCGCGGGCGCTTCGACAAGCGCTCAGTCTTCGCTTTCCATGAAACGGATGCGGTTGCCGAACGGGTCGATCACCTGGCACTCCAGCCCCCAGTCCTGCCGCTCCAGGCCTGGGCGGTTGTACTTGTAGTTCTTGGCAATCAGCCCCTTCTGGAAGGCCTCGACGCCCTTCATGTAGCAGACAGCCGTCGCACCCGGGCTGGCGTCGCCCGAATGCTCCGACAGATGCAGCTTCAGGTCGCCGCGCGACACCTGGCAATAGAGCGGTGCGCCGGGGTGGAAGCGGTGCTCCCAGTCGAAAGTGCAGTCGAGGAAACCCTCGTAAAAGCCCCTCGCCTTGTCTTCGTCGAATATGCGGAAGATCGGCACCGGCTGGGTGAAACTCACCGCACCGGCTGTCGGCTCTTCCGCCTTCTCGAGCTTGCTCGACAGGATGTTCCAGGTCTCCACGCCGAATTGTCTGGCGACGATCTCGAGCGCCTCGCTGTGGCTGACTTCGAGGTTCTTCTGGGCAAGCGCCTCGCGCATGGCCTTCGCCATCGCCTTTGCGTCACGATAGGTTCGCATGATCTTCCGATCCTCTGGTTGTGGCGAGAAATCCCATCAGTGCCCGCATTGCCGATGCTCTCACCATCCCATGGGATCAGGTGACGGAGGCGTCCGATGTGTTCGCCATACCCCCGGAGGGCGCGGACTGCCGGCCACATCAAGCCGTCAGCCACGCTAGCAAAGCGCCTGCGGCAGGGTCAACACCGCTCGCTTTTCCCGGCAAAACCAGAACAAAACAGAGACACTTCTGGCCTTTCCGCCCCGAATCACTACATTCGGGGCAAATGTCAGACTTTCCGGACGACATGCCCTTTTTCGACGAGCCCGGCGGGATGCCGCCCCGGGCCGCCAGCACGCCTGCGCCCAGCGGTATCGCTGCGCGCGCCATGGCCGCGCGCCAAGCGCCGTCAGCGCCCGATTACCTCAACGGCCTGAACCCCGAGCAGCGCCAGGCTGTCGAGACCACCGAAGGCCCGGTTCTGGTGCTCGCCGGCGCCGGCACCGGCAAGACGCGTGTGCTCACCACCCGCATCGCCCATATCCTCAGCCAGGGCCGCGCCTACCCCAGCCAGATCCTCGCCGTCACCTTTACCAACAAGGCCGCGCGCGAGATGAAGCAGCGCATCGGCCACCTTGTCGGCGAAGCGGTCGAGGGCATGCCGTGGCTCGGCACCTTCCATTCGATCGGCGTCAAGATGCTGCGTCGCCATGCCGAACTGGCAGGGCTGCGCTCCGACTTCACCATCCTCGACACCGACGACGTCATCCGCCTGATTAAGCAGTTGATCCAGGCCGAGGGCCTCGACGACAAGCGCTGGCCGGCGCGCCAGTTCGCCATGATGATCGACGGCTGGAAGAACAAGGGCCTCGGTCCAGCCGAGATCCCCGAGGGCGACGCCCGCTCCTTTGCCAACGGCAAGGGCCGCGAGCTCTACAAGGCCTATCAGGACCGGCTGCAGACGCTGAACGCCTGCGACTTCGGCGACCTGTTGTGTCATCCGATCCGCATCTTCCGCGCCTACCCTGACGTGCTCAAGGAATACCACAAGCGCTTCAAATACATTCTGGTCGACGAGTACCAGGACACCAACACCGCGCAATATATGTGGCTGCGGCTCCTGGCCCAGGAAACGGGTGGTCCGGGGCAGAAGAATGTCTGCTGCGTCGGCGACGACGACCAGTCGATCTATGGCTGGCGCGGCGCCGAGGTCGACAACATCCTGCGCTTCGACAAGGATTTCCCCGGTGCCGTCGTCATCCGGCTCGAGCGCAACTACCGCTCGACCGCGCACATACTGGGTGCCGCCGCCCACCTCATCGCCCACAATGAGGGCCGTTTCGGCAAGACGCTGTTCACCGATCGCAACGATCCCGAAGACGGCAAGGTCAATGTCCATGCCGCCTGGGATTCCGAGGAGGAAGCCCGCGCCGTCGGCGAGACCATCGAACAGCTGCAGCGTCAGAAACACAATCTCAACGACATGGCGATCCTGGTGCGCGCCTCGTTCCAGATGCGCGAGTTCGAAGACCGCTTCGTCACGCTTGGCCTCAACTACCGCGTCATCGGCGGCCCGCGCTTCTACGAGCGCCAGGAAATCCGCGACGCCATGGCCTATTTCCGCGTCGTCGCCCAAGGTGCCGACGATCTCGCCTTCGAGCGCATCGTCAACGTGCCCAAGCGCGGCCTCGGCGAAGCCGCCATCCGCCAGGTCCACGATACCGCGAAAGCCCTTGGCGTGCCGATGCTGCAGGCAGCCGCCCAGCTCGCCGAGAGCGACGAACTCAAGCCCAAGCCTCGCGCCGCCCTGCGCGAAGTCGCGGCCAATTTCGAGCGCTGGCAGAAGGCGCTCGACAACACCCCGCATACTGAGCTCGCCGAGATCATTCTCGAAGAGAGCGGCTATACCGATATGTGGAAGAACGACCGCTCGGCCGAAGCGCCGGGCCGACTTGAAAACCTCAAGGAGCTGATCCGCTCCATGGAGGAATATGAGTCGCTGCGTTCCTTCCTTGAACATGTCGCCCTTGTCATGGACGCCGAGCAGGACGAGCAGCTCGACGCCGTCTCGATCATGACGCTGCATTCGGCCAAGGGCCTCGAATTCGAGACCGTCTTCCTGCCCGGCTGGGAGGAAGGCCTGTTCCCGCACCAGCGTGCCCTCGACGAAGGCGGCCGCTCGGGTCTCGAGGAGGAACGCCGCCTCGCCTATGTCGGCCTGACCCGCGCCAAGAAGAACCTGCATCTGTGGTTCGTCTCCAACCGCCGCATCCATGGCTTGTGGCAGTCGACGATTCCCTCGCGCTTCCTCGACGAACTGCCCGAGGCGCATGTCGAAGTGGCTGATGCCGGCAATTCCTATGGCGGCTATGGCGGCGGCCGCCAGAACCCCTACGGTGCCTCGCGTTTCGACAGCGTCGGTGAAAAGTCCTTCTCCAACACCTACGCCACGCCGGGCTGGCAGCGTGCCCAGCAGAACCGCACCGAAGCCACCGACCGCAACTGGGGTTCCCGCTCCGGTCATTCGGTCGAACGCATAGGCTATGGCGAGACCGATTCCGGCTTCGGCGCCGGCCGCGGCTCGGTCAAGGGCCGCACAATCGACGGCGAACTGGTCGCCAAGTCGGTCGCGACGGAGCCCTCGCGCTTCGAGGTCGGCGACCGCGTCTTCCACCAGAAATTTGGCAACGGCAACATCGCCAACATCGATGGCAACAAGCTCACCATCGACTTCGACAAGGCCGGCCAGAAGAAGGTACTGGACGGGTTCGTGAACCCAGTGTGAGGGCATTTGACAGACCCGGCGCCAGAGCCAACGTCCCGCCACACGGCGCTTGACCGCTGGTTCGAACGCATGCTCGGTGATCATGGACCACAAGGTTTCGGATCCGGCTGGTTTTCCGGTCTGCTGGGGCTTTTGTTGTCCCTCGGAAGTTTCTGTGCGGTCCTGGTGTTCCGGTTTCCGGAATGGTTGACCACGTCCGAACTGCGCAGCTCCTATCCGGTCGAGTTCATGCGCGGGCTGCTCGTACTCGCCATCATTGCCGGTTTCTTCTTCTCCGCTCTGAACATCCTGCTCAGGCCGTCGAAGAAGCTGGGCCTTGCCGGTATCGGTTTTGCCACGCTGGCCATCATTCTGGGTGGCACCGGCGTCAATGTCGATTACGACGGCGACGCGCCGATTCATGTCGGCTTGGACTGGCTGGTCCTCAATGTCGTGTTGTTGTCACTCGTCTTCGTGCCGTTGGAGCGCCTGTTTCCGCTGCGTCCCGAGCATGGAACGTTCCGTGCCGGCTGGACGACCGACGGGCTCTATTTCATCGTCAGTCACGTGCTGGTCGAGCTTTTGACCTTCTTCACGCTGTTACCTGCGACGATTGTCTCCCAAGCCTGGCAGGCCGATACCATGAGTGCCCAGGTCAAGAGCATGCCACTCATTGCGCAAGTCCTGCTGATCATGCTCGTTGCCGACCTGACGCAGTACTGGGTACATCGCAGCTTTCACCGTATAGGTTTCGCCTGGCCGTTTCATGCCATCCATCATTCCTCGCGCGCGATGGACTGGCTGGCGGGTTCCAGGCTGCATGTGGTCGATATCGTCGTCACACGGGCACTCATTCTGGTGCCCGTGTTCCTGTTCGGCTTTTCCGAAGCCGCCCTCTACATCTGGCTGGCCATCGTGGCAGCACAAGCCACCTTCAACCACGTCAACATGCGCATACGGCTCGGCTGGCTGGAACAGTTGCTGGTCACACCCCGTTTTCACCATTGGCACCATGCGGTCAGGCCGATCGACAAGAATTTCGCCGTGCATTTCCCCTGGATCGACAGGCTTTTTGGTACATTCTATCTGCCGGCCGATGCCTGGCCCGAAAATGTCGGCATCCATAACGACCCCATACCGGAAGAGTTCGGGCGCCAACTGCTCTGGCCATTTCACCGAAAGACGCGTTAATGCACCGCGCACCGCCGGCCCACGCCCTTTCCCACCGGACGCCGTGATCCAGGGCTTGGCAGGCAGTCGCCGGGTTTGACCCATTGGTATCGCTCCCGCAACAGGCGGCCGCAGCTGATTCACTTGCCAGGTCGACCTTCAACCCTCTGCACGAAATCTGCACGAAACTCCTGAATATCTCCTCGTTCCAGCCACCATACCCACCCGCTGCAACGGCATTGATGTCATATGCAAACGACATCGAGCCCCACGCACCGCACGCCCCGCCAGCTGCCCAAACGGCTGCTCACTGAAGCATGGTGGCTGGTTGATCCAGCGCCACCTCAGGCGATCACGCCCTTCCCTGGCACATATTGCAGCCCGGCAGGACTCCCCCGCAAGCTGGAGCGTAGGGCATGAACTTCCGCCATGCCCCGTCCACCATCTCCGCCAAGGTTGGCGCCGCATTGCTGCTGACCCTTGCAGCCGATTTTCTGCTGTTCCGGCAGCCGCTGGACATTTCGCTTTTCATCTTCGCCGCACTGGCTGCTGGTGCAATGATCGCATTTCATTCTCGGGGACCCCGTCCCCGCCCGCTCGCGCTCAAAATTGTGCTCGCCGCGCTCGCTCTCGCCCCGCTCGCCGAAAATGTCAGCCCGCTTTCGGTGACGGTCGCGACCCTTTGCCTGGCGGCCTTCGCTCTGTCGGTCTCGGCCCGCCTGCGATCCGGCCCGGTAAACTGCCTCAAGCGCATCGCCGGCTTTATCCTGACAATCCCCGGCCGGCTGCCATTCGACATCGCGCGGCTACGGAAACTGGCCGGACGCCGCAAGATCTGGCGCCTTGGCAGCCTTACCGCTTGGACGCTGGCTGTCGCTCTGGGCATGGTGTTCGTCGCGTTGTTCGGCATCGCCAATCCCGTCATCGGCTACTGGATGTCGCTGATCGACGTCCGGGCCATATTCAACCTTCTTGACGTCTGGCGGATTGCCTTCTGGCTCGTCGTGGCTGGCAGCGTCTGGAGCTTCCTCAGGCCAAGATTACCGCGTTGGCTACCCAAATGGCGCCTCTTTACACCGCGGCCGATCGCCGAAGCACAGGCAGACTTGGAACCGCCCGCCAGACTGCACCAGTCGCTCTTCGGCAAGGCGGCGATCCTGCGCGCGCTTGTCGTGTTCAACCTTATCTTCGCGCTGCAGACCGTCCTCGACGGCGCTTATCTCTGGGGCGGCGTGGCATTGCCCGCTGGGCTCACCTATGCCGCCTATGCCCATCGCGGTGCCTACGCTCTCATCGTCACGGCACTCTTGGCGGCGATTTTCGTGCTGCTCACACTGAGGCCGGGCAGCACGACCTCGGCCGATCGGCGCGTCCGCGCCCTGGTCTATCTCTGGTCGGCGCAGAACTTTGTCCTGGTCATCTCGTCCATCCTGCGGCTCGACCTCTACATCGACGCATATTCACTGACCTACTGGCGCGTTGCCGCCTTTGTCTGGATGGGACTGGTCGCTATCGGCATCGTCCTGATCATGTCCCGCATCGCTCTCGACAAGTCGAACGAATGGCTTTTCGGTGCCAACATGCTGACGCTTTCTGCAGTTCTCTACGTCAGTTGCTTCATCAACTTCGCCGCAATCATCGCCCACTACAATGTCAGCCACAGCCGCGCAATGGATGGAGGATCGGAATTGGACTGGTATTATCTGCGCTCGCTTGGTCCCCAGGCCATCCCGGCAATCGACGTGGTGCTGAACCACATGGGTGATACCGGCGCGGTCGCGCGCACAAGCCTCGTCTCGCGCCACTATGAGGCGGATCGGTTTCGCGAGCAGTTGCAGAACTGGCGTGCCTGGAGTTTTCGGAACTTCCGGCTGGCAGCGTATCTCGACCAGCCTTCGCCTTTGCCTTCCGGCACAGAGCCGCAGTGACGACGATGCCGCGCCATATCCTCGTCGTCGACGACGACCCTCATATACGCGACGTGATCTGCTTTGCCCTCGACAAGGCCGGCATGGAGACCGAGCCGGTCGGCGACGGTATGGCAGCGCTGGCGCGCATAGAGCGCCGCATGCCCGACCTGGTCGTGCTCGATGTCGGCATGCCCGAGATGGACGGGCTGGAACTGTGCCGCAGGCTTCGGCGAACCTCCGACGTGCCCGTGTTGTTCCTGTCTGCCCGCGACGAGGAAATCGACCGCATCCTCGGGCTTGAGATGGGCGGCGACGACTATGTCACCAAGCCGTTCAGCCCGCGAGAGCTGGTGGCGCGCGTCAACGTCATCCTTCGCCGTGCACGGCCGGCTCCGGCGGAATTCGTCTCGGCACGCCTCAGTCACGGCCTGATTGTGCTCGATCCTTTGCGGCGCGCGGTGAATTACGATGACCGAGACATCGACCTCACCGCGACCGAATTTACCATCGTCAAGGCGCTGATGACGAAACCGATGCATGTCCTCAACCGCAGTCAGCTGATCGATGCCAGCCATGCCGCCAACATCCACGTCTCGGAGCGAACGGTCGACAGCCACATCCGCAACATCCGCGCGAAGTTCGCAACTTTGGGTTGCTCCAACGCGATCGAGACCGTCCATGGCATGGGCTTCCGCCTCGGGCGGTGCGGCGCGTGACTGAAAAATGGCGCCCGCCCCTCGGCCTCGTCGTGCTGGCCATCCTTGCCACCGTCATGACGCTGCCGCTACTGGGGCTGTTCAGCTTCCAGCTCTATCAGCAGCGCTTCGAACCGGCCACCGAGCCCGCCGTTCTATCGCATGGCGCGGTCGCCGCAGCGGCCCTTGTAACAGGCGTCACGCTGCTGATCGGCTTCGTCTTCATCCGCACCATCTCCCGTCCCATGCACGATCTGATGGAAAGAACCGCGCGCATCGCCGAGGGGCAAGCGGACGCCCTCCAGCCACTTGCCCATCACGGCACGCGCGAGATGGCGGAGTTGTCCAAAGCCTTCCTCGACATGGCGCGCAAGCTGCAGATCCGCAACGAAACGATTCGCACCTTTGCCACCCACGTCTCGCATGAGCTGAAATCGCCGCTGACCGCGATCCAGGGCGCCGCCGAATTGCTGCGCGACGCCAGCGACGACATGGATCCGGCCACAAGAACGCGCTTCCTCGACAACATCGTCGCCGACACCGACAGGCTGAACCGCCTGGTTCGCCGCCTGATCGAACTGGCGCGCGCCGACAAGGCAGCGCTGCCAGGCCAGAGCACGTCGCTCACTGAGATTCTCGGCTATCTCGCTCCTGTCGAAGGTGTCGACCTGTCGATCTTGTCTGGCGCTGACATCCGCTTTGCCATGTCGGCTGAAAATGGCGCGGCCATCCTGTCCAATCTCGTCGACAACGCGCTGCGCCATGGCGCCGGCCGTTTCGTGCTGGAGGCCAGCAGCTTTGACGACACTGTCACCATAGCTGCCACCGACGATGGCTGCGGCATCTCGCCCAACAACCGCGCCCGCATCTTCGAGCCGTTCTTCACCACACGGCGTGAAACCGGCGGCACCGGCCTTGGCCTCGGCATCGTCTCGGCCTTGCTCAACGCCCATGACGGAACGATTAGGCTTGCCGGCGCCGACAAGGGCACCCGCTTCGAGATCAGGCTGCCGGCGGCATAGGACTGCCACGATCAGCCTCTTGCCGGCAATCACGTCGGCGAGAGCCACCGCCGCGGCCGCCACTTACCGGTTGCCGCCCCGCATGCGCAGGAATAACATCAGGTTTGCGCTAATTGTGGATCGCAGGGAGGCGAAGACGATGCGCAGATATATCGATTGCCGTGAATTCCCGAGCGAAATGAAGTGCACCGTGGCGATCGCAGCCGACAACGAGGACGAACTGGTCAACGCCGCCGTCCAGCATGCGGTCGCCGTCCATGGCGAGCATGACACACCGGATTTCCGCGCGGAGGTCAGGAAAGCCATCCATATAGGCTCGCCGCCGGCCTGATTTGATGCTCGTGACATATTGCCGGTGCTGATGCAGGGCTCAGCAACGCATCGCGAGTGGTGATGCCCTGTCCTACTGCCGGCGCACAGGCTCGCCGCTGCGCATTGCCTTCAGCCGTTCGGCGGCCGACGCCGCCAGTTCGGCGTAGCGGTCCTCCAGAGCCTCGGCGGCAACCAGCACCTCCGGCTCGAAGTCATTGGCCTCAAGCACTTGCCTCAGCTTTTCGACAAATTCGGCCTGCTGTTCGAGCGCGGCAAACAGCTTCTTGACCTGATCGCGGCTGATGTCGGGATTGGCGAGCGTCGCCGGAACCTCGCGCGCCATCTCGGCGCCGGTCTCGGCCTGCTCTCTGAGGATATCCAGCCAGTCAGTCACGCCACGCCATACCCTACCCGCCACAATCTTGTTCCGGACCGCGGCAATCGTCAACCGCCCGGGAGCAGCGGAGGACAGTACTTTCACGCCTGCCGCAGGAATTGCGCGCGGTGGTTTTTGTTCCCAAATCCCAAGCGCCTGCATGAAGACGCTGCAGCATACGCAGCGCCAGGCATGCGACGCGCAGGGACTTCTTCGTCTGCGAGGAGACGCTGCACTCACCCCTTCGCTTTCGGTCGGACATCATGCCGTTTGGCCGCTTGCTCGCATTTCTTGCGGATTTCCTCGACCTCGGTTTCGGTCAGATGCTCGATGCCGATGAAATGGTTGTGGCCGGTGCTGACCCGGATCAGCTCGTCGAGCTTGGCCTGGATCGCAGCACCGTCGCGGTTCTGGGTGTTCTGGATCAGGAACACCATCAGGAAGGTGATGATGGTCGTGCCGGTGTTGATCACCAACTGCCAGGTGTCGGAAAAGCCGAACACCGGACCTGATACCGCCCAGGCCAACACGACAATGCAGCAGCCGAGAAAGGTCAGTGGCAGGCCGGCGGCGTACGCTACCTTATTGGCGATCTTGGTGAAAATCTTCTCGAACATGGCCACATCCCTTCGGTGCGAAGGAAACAACCGTGCCCCGCTTCGGGTTCCGCAGCCGGCGCTTAGGCCTGCCTCGCTTCCCAGCGGTCGAGAAAGGCCTCAATCGGCAGGCTCTGCATGTCGGGGATCGCCTCGAACAGTCTTTCGCGCGGCCAATCCCACCAGGCCAGCGCCTCGATGCGGGCGATAACCTCGACGGGGAACCGCATCTTCAGCCTCTTTGCGGGCACGCCGGCAAAAACCTCGAACGGCGCGACGTCGCGCGTCACCACGGAATTCGCCCCGACCACCGCTCCATTGCCAATGCTCACACCGGGCATGATCACCGCACCATGTCCGACCCACACATCGTGTCCGATAATCACGGGCTTAGCCCTGCGACGCTCGCGGAAATCGTTGTCGACGCCGAGATAGCGGAAATACTCGTTCGGCCGGTAGCTCAGCTTGTGCGTGGTCAGCCGCTCCATCGGATGCTCTAGCGCGTTGATGCGCGTATTGGCGGCGATCGAGCAGAACTTGCCGATCGTGGTGTAGATCGCCTCGGCGTGGCGCTCGAAATAGGAGTAGTCGCCGACCACCACCTCGCGCAACACGACGCGCTCGCCGACGATCACATGGCGGCCAAGCCGGCAGCCTTTCAGCTCCGACGTCGGGTGGATTCGCGGTTCGTCATCCTTGAAGCGAAGGTCTGCTTGATCGTCCATGACGCGGATGTACGCCCGCGCCACACTGCCCGCAAGCTATTGCGGCTTGCCCTTGGCCCAGACGACGTTCTGGCCATAGAGCGGCACCGTGGTCATCGACATCTTGGCCGAGCCGTCCTGCACTTGGCGCGAATGGGCGAGATAGATCAGTGTCTCGTTTTTCTGGTCGTAGATGCGGTTCACCACCTGCTCCTTCCAGATCAGGCTGATGCCCTGTTTGAAGACCTCCTCGCCCTCCTGGCCGAGGTCGATCTCGCCAATGGTGATCGGTCCGGTCTGCTGGCACGAGATTGCGGTGTCCGACGGGTTCTCGAACCAGTTGCCTTTCTGCAGCCGGTCGATCACGCCGCGGTCGAAATAGGAGACGTGGCAGGTGACGCCCTCGACCTTGGGGTCCTTGATCGCCTCGACGATGATGTCGTTGCCGAGCCAGTCGACGCCGACCTCACCCACCTGCTGGGCCATGGCGGGCAATGCTGCGCCGAGCGCAAGGGTGGTCGCAAGGACGGAAAGGGCAAGCCGCATGAAAGCCTCCTGAATTGGCTGCAGTCGTCCACACTTGGGTCGCCCGCGCCCGCCTTGCAAGCCAGAGACGCTGCATCCTGCTCGCGAAAAGGTGTTTTGTGGACGAATGAGAGCGTCAACATGTCCCTTTTGGCAAATCACGCGCCGCGCTATGTAGGGTTGATGAAACAGGCCTTGCCCATATCGCTTTCGGCGACCGCGTGGATCGCGCTCGGCATGATGGCGTTTGCGGCAGCTTCGGGCCTCGCCTTCGCCTCCTGGCTGGACAAGGACGCCGGCATCTTCATGTCGCTGGTCGAGGCCGGCATGTCCTGGTGCTTCTGAACCGGTCATCAATAACACCATGGAATCACAATCGATGATGCGCACGATCCTTGCCGGCATTCTGATCCTGATGGCCGCCGGCGTCGGCTGGCTGACCTTCGACTGGTACAGCAGCAAGACCAGCGCCCAGGCTTTCGGTGCGCCCTTCGTGCTTGTCGATCAGAAGGGCGCCGAGATCACCGAAGCGGCGTTCCGCGGCCAGCCAAGTGCTGTCTTCTTCGGCTTCACCCATTGCCCCGAGGTCTGCCCGACCACGCTGTTCGAGCTCGACGGCCTGCTCAAGCAGATGGGCGACGAAGGCAAGAACCTCCGCGCCTATTTCGTCTCGGTCGATCCCGAGCGCGACACGCCCGAGGTGATGAACAGCTACGTCAGCAACGTCTCCGACCGCATCACCGGCATCACCGGCTCGCCCGACAAGATCGCAGCCATGGCCAAGGCCTTCGGTATCTATTCCAAGAAGGTGCCGACCGAAGGCGGCGACTACACCATGGATCACACGGCGTCGGTGCTGCTGCTCGACAGCAAGGGTGATTTCTTCGGCACGATCGCCTATGAGGAGAACCCAGAGACCGCACTTGCCAAGCTCAAGCGGCTTGCCAAGGAAGGCTGACCCTCCTCTCCCGGACCCGATATGACCCAGACACGGCTGCACTTTACCACCGGCCGCGAAGCCGCCAACCGCATCTTCGCTGCCCTCGAAACCGCCTTCGAGGAAGATGGCTGGCCGATCGCCGTGATCGAGGTCGACGAGGACCGCGATATCCATGAGGTCTCGCTCTACACGGATGGCGATGTCGAGGACGTTGCCCGCCGCATGGCCGAGGTGGTTGCAGAAGCAGGCCACAAGGGCCCGCTGGGCCGTGAGGTGCTGCCCGACGTCGACTGGGTGGCGAAGTCGCTCGAAGGCCTGAAGCCGGTGCAGGCAGGACGCTTCATCGTTCATGGCAGCCATGACCGCGAGGACGTGCGCCCCGGACAGATCGCCATCGAGATCGAGGCCGGCCTCGCTTTCGGCACCGGCCATCACGGCACCACGGCAGGCTGCCTCGCGATGATCGAAAAGGTGATGGCCGCGGAAAAACCGGCCAAGGCGCTCGACCTTGGTACCGGCAGCGCCGTACTGGCGATCGCAGTCGCCAAGCTGGCGCCGATCCCGGTACTGGCAACCGACATCGACCCGGTCGCAACCGACGTTGCCGCCGCGAATGTCCGCCTCAATGGTGCTGCCGACCACGTCGAGACGGTCACCGCCGCAGGCTTCGACGACCCGATCTTCGCCGCGCGCGGCCCTTTCGACCTGATCGTCGCCAACATCCTGGCGCAGCCGCTGATGCTGCTGGCGCCCGAAATGGCCACGAACCTTGCGGTCGACGGCTCCCTCGTGCTGTCGGGTATCCTCGACCGTCAGCACGACGCCGTGCTCGAAGCCTATGTCGCGGCAGGCTTCCGCCACATCGAGACCTTCCACAGGGAAGGCTGGGTGACAATCCACCTCAAGAACTGAGCCCGCTGGCACAAGCCGGCGGCGTTGCCAGCAACGGCCGGCGCGGATAGGTTCGCCCGACATCCAGCTTTCGGGAAACCACCATGTTCCAGTCCTTTGATTCAGCCGGCGATCCCACCGTCGGCAAGCCGCGCGTGGCGTTGCTCCGGCAATGGCTCAAGGAAAACGGGCTCGACGGCTTCGTCGTGCCCCGCGCCGACGAGCACCAGGGCGAGTATGTCCCGCCACGTTCGAATCGCCTGCGGTGGCTGACCGGCTTCAGCGGCTCGGCCGGCGTGGCGATCGTGCTCGCCCGCAGCGCCCACATCTTCGTCGACGGGCGCTACACGCTGCAGGTGCGCGACGAGGTCGATCTCGACATCTTCACCGTCGAAAGCCTGATCGACAACCCGCCATCGGTGTGGATCAAGGAAAGCCTGCCCAAGGGCGCAAGGCTTGGCATCGACCCGTGGCTGCACACCATGGGCGAGGTCAAGGCGCTGACAACGGCAACCGAAAAGGTCGGCGCCGTGCTTGTCCCCCTCGCCCGCAACCCCATCGACGCGATCTGGGAAGATCAGCCCGACGCACCGCTGGCCCCGGTCGAGATCCATCCGGAGGCCTTTGCCGGCGAACTGGCCAAGGACAAGTTGAAACGGCTCGCCGCAGCGATCGAGAACGACGGCGCCACCCATGCGATCCTGACCGACCCGTCGTCGCTCGCCTGGGCGTTCAACATCCGTGGTGGCGACGTACCCCACACGCCGCTTGCCCTTGGCTTCGCCATCCTCTCCGCCGACGGCAGCCATGCCGTGTTCATGGACAAGCGCAAGCTTGGCCGCACCGAGGAGGCCTATCTCACCCAGCTTGCCGACATCAAGGCACCGAGCAAGCTCGACGACGCGGTCGCGGCCCTTGCCAAATCTGGTGCGAAGATCGCGCTCGACCCGGTGCTTGCCGCCGACAGGCTGCGCGCCCTGATCGAGGACAATGGCGGCACGGTGGTGCAAGCGCCCGACCCGGCCCGCCTGCCCCGCGCCACCAAGAATGCCCAGGAGATCGCCGGTTCGCGCGCTGCCCACCGCCGTGACGGCGCTGCTGTCGCCAAGCTTTTGTGCTGGCTCGACCGGCAGAATCCCGGCAGCCTCGACGAGATCGCCGTCGTGACCAAGCTGGAGGAATGCCGCCGCCAGACCGGCGAGGAAACGCAGATGCCGCTCCGCGACGTCTCGTTCGACACCATCTCGGGTGCCGGCGCCAATGGCGCGATCATGCATTACCGCGTCTCGAAAGCGACGAGCCGGGTGCTGGCCGAGGGTGAACTGTTCCTGCTCGATTCGGGCGCGCAATATCAGGACGGCACCACCGACATCACTCGCACCATGCCGGTCGGCAAGCCGAGCGAGGAGATGCGCGAGCGTTTTACCCTGGTGCTCAAGGGCATGATCGCGATCTCGCTGGCGCGGTTTCCCGCAGGCACGCGTGGCGCCGACATCGACGCGCTCGCCCGCATCGCACTGTGGAAGAACGGCCTCGACTACGCCCACGGCACCGGCCACGGCGTCGGGTCCTATCTCGCTGTTCATGAAGGCCCGCAGCGCATCGCCAAGACCGGCATGGAAAAGCTGCTCGCCGGCATGATCCTGTCCAACGAGCCCGGCTACTACAAGGAAGGCCATTACGGCATCAGGCTGGAAAATCTGATCCTGGTGACGCCAACCGCCGAGCTGCCCGGCGGCGACATCGCCATGCACGGCTTCGAGACGTTGACGCTGGCGCCTTTCGACCAGCGCCTGCTGCGCGCCGACCTGCTGACCCGCGAAGAGCTGGATTGGCTCAATGCCTACCATGCCCGCGTGCTGGCCGAGATCGGACCGATGCTCGACGGCGAAACGCTGGCGTGGCTGGAAAAGGCGACGGCGCAGATCGCCTGATCAGCGTGTAATGAAAACGACCGGCCGCTTCATGCGGCCGGTTTTCGTTCAGCCGATGAAATGCCGCATGGCAATCAACACGGCAGCGCCTGCCAGAAACATCGTCATCAGGCCACCACGCAGTCCAACAACGGCTGCCACGGCAAGCGCTGCCAGCTCAGCCGGACCGGCCGAGAGTGCCGCGGGTGCCACGAGCGTCGTCAGAACCGCAGCCGGCACCGCGTTCAGGCCCGCCTCGACGCGCGGATGGATGCGCTCGAAACGCGAAATGACGAGATGGCCGCCGATACGGGTCAGATAGGTGGCGACAGCGCCGGCAATGATGATCCAAAGCGTCGTGCTCATGACACCACCTCCGCCGTTTCTTCGCTCGTCAGGCTCTCGTCGGACCTGACCGGCATCGCCGCCGCAAACAGCACGCCGGCCAGCGCCCCAATGGAAACATGCCAGGGTGAGCCTACGGTCTTGTAGGCGATCATCGAGGCAACGGCGCTGGCAACGACGATCGGCAGCCAGCGCGGGCGCTTGCGGAAGCTCATCACCAAACCGAGAAAATAGATCGGCAGCAGGAAGTCGAGCCCGATGGCATGGGGGTTGGGAATCAGCCGCCCGAACAGCGCGCCGAGCGCGCTTTCGGCGACCCAGAAGACATAGATCGGCAGCGCCATGCCCATGTACCAGGCAAAGGTCACCTGCTCGCCATTCTCGCCCTTGCGCTCGGCCTCGGCATATTGCGGATCGACCAGGAAGAAATAGCCGATGGCCTGCTTCAGGAACGGCCAATGGTCGATGTGCTTGCCAACAGCAGCCGAATAGAGAACGTGGCGGAAGTTGACGGCGAAGATCGATAGCACCACCAGCCACGGCGCGACATGCTGGCCGAACAACTCGATGCCGACCAGCTGGCTGGCGCCGCCATAGATCGAGGCGCTCATCAGTGTCGCCTCGACGACGGAGAAGCCGTTGTCGACGGCCAACGCCCCGAACAGGATGGCAAAGGGCGCCGACGCGACCACCACCGGCACGCTCAATCGCATGCCCTGCAAGAATTCACCGCGACGATCAGACATTAGGCCTCCGTGGCGCATCGGCCCCAGATCGAATTTTGAGCGTTGGAATGCACGATACAGGCCGAACGAGTTCGGCCAAGGCTCCATAGCTTGCGCGGGGTCTGAATAAGTCAGCCGGCTTGGCGTGTCACATCAATTCGGTTGAGCCAACGATCAGCGCTTCTTGGCCTTCGGCGGCCGCTTCACCGAGCACGGCACATTACCGCCGGCATGAAGCCGGCCCATCGTCATGTCGAGCTTGATCGGCAGGTCGCGCAGCGCCGAGACGTTCAGCTTGCGCGCGGCTGCCAGCGCCACCTCGCCGCAGGCATGCGCGTCCTCTGCAGCATTATGGTGCCTGAAGGAGAAATCGATATGGCGCGACACCTCGTTGAGCCGGTGGGAGGTTAGCTCCTGCCACACCTTCTTCGCCATCTTGAGCGTACAGATGTAGTCGATGTCAGGACTGACAGTGCCATACAGCTGATAGCTCGCCCTGAGCACACTCATGTCGAAGGACGCGTTGTGAGCGATCACAAGCGTGTCTGAGAGATCGTCCTCGAACTCCTCCATCACCTCGGGAAATTCGGCCGCGTCCTCGACATATTCGGGCCGTATGCCGTGAACGGCAATGTTGAAGCGCGAGAACCGCATGTCCCGGGGGCGGATCAGTCGCTCCTCGACACGGATGACCGCGCCGTCCTCGATCCAGGCAAGGCCAATGGAGCACGGGCTGCTCCGCTGCTCATTGGCAGTTTCGAAGTCGATGGCAAGTGCTCGCATGACGTCTGTCAGCCCGCCTGCCCGACGCGTTCGAACCACTGGTCCTCTGTGATCACCTCGATACCCAGATCGGTCGCCGCCTTGAGCTTCGAGCCAGCACCTGGGCCGGCCACAACGAGGTCGGTCTTCTTGGACACCGAGCCCGCCACCTTGGCGCCAAGCTTCTCGGCCATCGCCTTGGCCTCGTCGCGCGACATCTTTTCGAGCGAGCCGGTGAATACCACCGTCTTGCCCGAAACGGGTGACGACACGTCGCCGATACGCTCCTCGTCAAGCGGCGTCACTTCGGCAAGCAGCGCATCGAGCACCTGCCTGTTGTGCTCCTCTGCGAAGAACTCGACCACCGCCTCGGCGACGATGGCGCCGATGCCGTTGACGCCGGTCAGCTCCTGCCAAGCGGCATTGCCCTTGTCACCCTTGCCCTCAGGCATCACGGCAGCAACACCAGCGGCGCGGAAGGTCTCGAAATTGATGTAGTGGCGCGCCAGGCGCTTGGCATTGGTTTCGCCGATGTGGCGGATGCCGAGCGCAAACAGGAAGCGCGAGAACTCGACCTGGCGGCGGTCGTCGATGGCCGCAAACAGCTTGCGAGTCGATGTCGCGCCGAAGCCATCGATGTTCTCGAGCTTGGTGAGCGATCCTTCTTGTCGCCGCTTCAGCGTGAAGATGTCCGCCGGCGAGCCGACATGCAATGCCGGGTCCTGCGACTGGAAGAAGAACTCGATCTGCTTCTCGCCCAGGCCCTCGATGTCAAAGGCATTGCGCGAGACGAAATGGCGAAGGCGCTCCACGGCCTGTGCCGGACAGATCAGGCCGCCGGTGCAGCGGCGCACCACCTCACCCTCCTCGCGGACAGCATGGCTGTCACAGGCCGGGCAGCGCGTCGGGAACAGATAGGGCTGCGCTCCTGCCGGGCGCTTCTCCAGGACGACGTCGAGGATCTGCGGAATGACGTCACCTGCCCGCTGTACGATGACGGTGTCGCCGACGCGGATGTCATGATCCTCGTCGCGAATGGCCGCGCCGCTGTTGCCGAGGCCCTTGATGTAGTCCTCATTGTGCAGCGTGGCGTTGGTGACCACCACACCGCCCACCGTCACCGGCTGCAGCCGCGCCACCGGCGTCAGCGAGCCGGTGCGGCCGACCTGGATGTCGATGCCGAGCAGTGTCGTCGTCGCCTTTTCAGCCGGGAACTTGTGCGCGATGGCCCAGCGCGGCGAACGCGAGACGAAGCCGAGCCGCTGCTGCAGGTCGAGCCGGTCGACCTTGTAGACGACGCCGTCGATGTCGTAGCCGAGCCCGGCGCGATTGGCCTCGATCATCCGGTACTGCGACAAAAGGCCGTCGACGCTGTCGAACACCTTCATCAGCGGATTGGTCTTGAAGCCGTAGGTCTTGAAAGCCTCGACCATGCCCATCTGGGTGTCGGCCGGCATGTCGCTGACCTCGCCCCAGGCATAGGCGAAAAAGCGCAGCGGACGGCTGGCAGTGATAGACGTGTCGAGCTGGCGCAGCGAACCGGCGGCCGCATTGCGCGGATTGGCGAAAATCTGCTTGCCAGCTTCAGCATTGCGCCGGTTGAGTTCGGCAAAGTCGGCGTGGCTCATATAGACCTCGCCGCGCACTTCCAGCACCTCGGGAAAGTCGCCCTTCAGCACGTTCGGAATGTCGGCGATGGTGCGGGCGTTCGCCGTGACGTTTTCGCCGACCTGGCCGTCGCCGCGCGTCGCCGCCGTCACCAGCCGGCCGTTCTCGTAGCGGATCGACAGCGACAGGCCGTCGATCTTGGGCTCGGCGGTGATTACCACCGGCTCGTCGGCGGACAGCCTGAGGAAGCGCCTGATGCGGCCGACGAACTCGCTGACGTCCTCGTCGGCAAAGGCGTTGTCCAGCGACAGCATCGGCACGACATGGGTGACCTTGCCGAATTTCTCGGAGACGGCGGCGCCCACCCACTTGGACGGCGAGTCCTCACGCACCAGTTGCGGAAAACGCTGCTCGATGGCGAGGTTGCGGCGGCGCAGCGCATCGTAATCCGCGTCCGAAATCGTCGGCGCGTCCTCGGCATGATAACGCAGGTCGTGGCCGGCAATTTCTTCGGCCAGCCGCGCAAGCTCCGCCGCGGCTTCAGTCTCGCTCAGCGAATCGACTGGCTTGTCGGACATGGTACGGCTCCGGCTGAAAACGCGGCCACCATAGATCAGGACGCTGTCGAGCGGGAGCCGCCCGGACCGAATTCCACGTCAAATCAGCAGCATCGCGAAGGCTCCTGACATGGGAGCCGCAATCGCGTGGTCAGGAAAGGACAGCCGTGTTCTCGCGCAGCAGGCGCTCGGCGGCGGCGCGCGCTTCCTCGGTGATCGAGGCGCCAGACAGCATGCGCGCGATTTCCTCCTGGCGCGCGGTACGGTCCATCTCGTGGATACCGGTCGCCACCTTGTCGGTGTTGCCCTTCTTGGAGATCAGGAAATGCGTCGCCGCGCGGGCCGCTACCTGCGGCGCATGCGTGACCGACAGCACCTGCACCCGGCGGGACAGCCGTGCCAGCCGCTGGCCGATGGCGTCGGCAACCGCGCCACCCACGCCGGTATCGATCTCGTCGAACACCAGTGTGGGTGCCGAACCACGATCGGCAAGCGCCACCTTCAACGCGAGGAGAAAACGCGACAGCTCGCCACCCGAGGCGACCTTCATCATCGGGCCCGGTCGGGTGCCGGGATTGGTGCGCACCCAGAACTCGACCTGATCGATACCTTCCTGCATGCGATTGTCGGCTTCGCTCGACATCTCGACGATGAATTCGGCGCGTTCGAGCTTGAGCTCGGGCAGCTCTGCCATGACGGTCTTGCGCAGGCTCTCGGCCACAGTCTTGCGGAGCTCCGACAGACTGGCAGCGATGCGATCATAGGCATCGCGGCTGGTCCTCGCCTGCGTTTCCAGCACCTGCAGCCGCTCCTCGCCGGCATCGAGGTCGGCGAGGTCGGCAACCATCGTGTCGCGCAGCCTGGCTAGGTCGTCGACGGCAACATTGTGCTTGCGTGCAGCCGCGCGCAGGGCAAACAGCCGCTCCTCAGCCTTTTCCAGCCGCTGCGGGTCATATTCGGTGGCGCGAAGGGCGGCATCGACGCCGGATTGCGCCGCATCAAGCGAGATCATCGCCTCGTCGAGCGATTTCACCACCTCATCGAGCAGGCCCGGCACCTCGGCCGCCTTGCGCTGCAGGCGGCGCAACAGGCTGGCAAGCTGCGGCAGCGGCGACGACGAGCCCGACAGCACGTCCTGTGCATCCTGGATTTCGGAGGCGATCTTTTCGACGCGCATCATCGCGGCACGCAGCTCGGCGAGTTCGCTCTCCTCCCCCGGCTGGGGATCGAGCTTGGTGAGTTCGGTCACCGAGGCACGCAGATATTCAGCCTCGCGCGCGGCGGCATCGACGCGGGCGCGATGGCGTGACAGCTCCTGCTCGGCACCGCGCCACAACTTCCACGCGTCGGCAGTGGCCTTGGCTTCGCCGACATGACCGCCAAACGAATCGAGCACATCGCGATGCGCCCCGGCGTCGACAAGCGCGCGATCGTCGTGCTGGCCGTGGATTTCGACAAGCGCGCGGCCGATGTCGCGCATCAGCGTGACGCTGGACGGCTGGTCGTTGACGAAGACGCGCGTGCGCCCGTCGGCGGTCTGGACGCGTTTCAGGATAATGTCGCCATCGTCGTCGATGGCATTGTCGGCAAGCAGCGTACGCGCCGGATGGTTGCGCGGCACGTCGAAGACCGCACTCACCTGCCCTTGCGTGGCACCGTGGCGGACGAGCGATGCATCGCCGCGCGCGCCGAGCGCGAGCGACAATGCGTCGAGAAGGATGGATTTGCCCGCGCCGGTCTCACCGGTCAGCACCGACAGGCCAGGCGTGAAATCGATGTCCAGCCGTTCGATCAGGACAATATCGCGGATCGACAGGCGCGAGAGCATCTATTTCTGGTCAGGCGCCGGAGAACATCTTCCCGGCCTTGGAAATCCAGGAACCGGCATTCTCGCGGGGCTCTAGGCCATTGGTTTGCAGCAGCTTGTACGAATCCTTGTACCACTGGCTGTCAGGATAATTCTGGCCAAGCACGGCGGCAGCTGTCTGGGCTTCCGAGGTCAGGCCCATCGCGTAGTAGGTCTCGACCAGGCGGGCGAGCGCTTCTTCGATGTGGCGGGTGTTCGAATAGTTCTCGACCACGTTGCGGAATCGCTTTGCCGAGGCGATAAATTCGCGGCGCTCGAGATAATAACGGCCGATCTGCATTTCCTTGCCGGCGAGTTGGTCGCGGGCGAAGCGGATCTTGGCGTTTGCGTCGTCGACATATTCCGATGCGGGCCAGCGCTGAACCACCTCGGTCATCGCCTCGATGGTGCGGCGAGCTTCCTTTTGATCCTGCGTCACGTCGCGAATCTGGCGGAAGTAGCTGAGGCCGATGATGTACTGTGCGTAAGCCGCGTCGTCGGTCGAGGGATAAAGCGCGAGATAGCGCTTGGCCGAGTTGATGGCCTCTTCATAGGAGCCCTGGCGATAGCTGGCGAATGCGCCCATCACCATCGACTTGCGGGCGAACTCCGAATAGGGGTGCTGACGGTCGACGGCCTCGAACTTGCGGCTGGCCTCCTTGAGGCGGCCGGCGTTGAGGTTGGCAAGGCCCTGATTGTAGAGCACATCGGCCGGCTCGGTCTGCTCGACATAGGTCGCGAGATCGACATCGGCTTCGCCGGACATGCAGCCGGACAGTGCAAGCGTCGGAGCGATGAGCGAAAGCGCCACAACCAGAGGCTTCACGCGCAATTTCGATCGATCGGCTCGTATCAATGACATCACAGAGTTCCGCCCCTTTGGCGCTGTTTCGCTTTTAGGCAATGGCCATAGATCACAACTGGCTTTGCCGGGCAACGCTATCAGCCGCCAATCGCGCAATTTTGTGGCACGCAATGGCGCATGCCATTTCGCCGGCCAAGTGGTGCAACAAGGTCACACCACCTCCAGGCGATTGCCGGCCGTCAGAGGGTCCAGGGCGCGTGGACTGCGGCGCTGACAGCGATAAGTTCGGCCGAGCGCCCGCGCTCGCGGCGCGACGTCTCGACGACTTCGAAAGCCGACCTGTCAGAAAGCAGGCGGCGCAGCGCAGCGGCGTTCAGCCGGTGGCCACCGCGATAGGAACGGAAGCAGCCGATGAAGCGCGCGCCGGCGAGTGCCAGGTCACCCATCGCGTCAAGCGTCTTGTGGCGCACGAACTCGTTGGAGAAGCGCAGGCCTTCCATGTTGATGATGTGGTTGTCGTCGCCGATGACCACTGAATTCTCGAGCGACGAACCAAGCGCATAGCCGGCTGCCCACAGGCGCTCGACGTCCTTCATGAAACCAAAGGTGCGGGCGCGCGAGATCTCGCGGCGGAATATGTCGTCGTTGATATCGGAAGCAAAGGACTGGCGCCCGATCGCTGGGCTCTCGAAATCGATCTCGACCTCGAATCGCGTGCCGCCATAGGGACGGAACTCGGCCCAGGAGGCGCCGCTTTCGATTCGTACCGGCTTGAGAACGCGGATGTAGCGGCGCTTGACGCCCTGCACTTCGATGCCGGCCAGGTCGATGGCCTCAACGAACTGCGCGGCACTGCCGTCCATGATCGGGATTTCAGCGCCTTCGACTTCGATCAGCAGATTATCGATACCGAGGCCGAACAGAGCGGCCATCAGGTGTTCGATCGTGGCAACGTGCTGGCCGGCGGGATCGCCGAGCAAGGTGCAAAGATCGGTCGCACCCACTTCTGACACAATTGCGCGAAATTCTCGGTCAGCAACCTGAAACACCACGCCCGTATCCGCGTCTGCCGGCGCGAAATGGATGGCTACCGGCTTGCCGCTGTGAACGCCAACGCCCGACAGGGTGACACGCGATTTGAGTGTTGTCTGATAGTCCTGCAAGTCGATCCCCATATGCCCGTACTCACCACGTCCGCTTCGCCACACCACGGCGCACGGCTCTTATGCTCGCCAGACGGGACCTCATCCCCACAATACCCGTCAGCGACCTTAATCGGCGCGAAGATAGTCTTCCGGGTGAGAGACTCCAAATCACGGTTTCTTACTCTGTGTAACTGCAGGGACGCTTCGACTCGCCCCGCCAAGCTCATGTTTTAACTTATCTTTTCAGAGCAAAAGGCGGGCGTCGAGACGCCCGCCTTTCAAACAGTGTTACCGGCCGTTCACAGATCAGTTGGCTTGCCGGCGAAGGAACGCTGGAATCTCCAGCTGATCGTCCTCCTGAGTCCGTGCCTGCGGCGCCAGGCGGCCATGTTCGTCGAGCTGTCCGCGGCGCGGCGCGTACATCTGCGATTCCTGGCTGGTCATGCGGCGCTGCTCGGGCGCCGGCTGGCGCAGCTTGGGCTCGCGCGGCTGCGCGGGCTGCAGGCGTGCCGGTTCTTCCTCACGGCGGGTCAGGCCGCTGGTCAGGCGCTTGAGCAGGCCCATCGGACCACGATCCTCATGCTGCTCGGCCGGCTGAGCCTTGGCTTCGACCTCGGCCTTGACCATCGGCGGAAAGTCCTCGACGCGCGGCATGCGCGGCTGAACCTGGGCCGGCTGCATCATCTCGCGCTGCGGTGCCATCTGCGGCTGGGCAACCGGCTGCGGTGCGGGCTGCTGGAACTGCTGCGGCTGATACTGCTGGACCTGCGGCTGGGCCGGCGGAGCGGCAAACAGCTTGCTCTGCGGACGGAAGTCGTCAGCCGGAGCGGCCGGACGCGGCTGCGCCATCGCGGCGGCATTGGCTTCGGCAAGGCGGATGGCCTCGGCAACCGGATCGTTGGTGCGCACTTCCATGCGCGGCTGTTCGACAGGAGCAGCCTGCACGACAGGACGCGGTGCCTCGACCTGACGCTGTGCCGGCTTCGGCGCCTGACGGATGGTCAGCGGTGCAGCAGCCATGTCGGCAGCCGACTTGTCGATGCCGGTGGCGACGACCGACACGCGGATGACGCCTTCGAGGTCTTCGTCGAAAGTGGCGCCCAGGATGATGTTGGCGTCCTGATCCACTTCCTCGCGGATTCGGGTGGCAGCTTCGTCGACTTCGAACAGGGTCAGGTCGCGGCCGCCGGTGATCGAGATGAGCAGGCCCTTGGCGCCCTTCATCGAGGTTTCGTCGAGCAGCGGGTTGGCGATTGCTGCTTCGGCGGCGGCCATCGCACGGCCCTCGCCCGAAGCTTCGCCGGTGCCCATCATCGCCTTGCCCATTTCGCGCATCACCGAACGGACGTCGGCGAAGTCGAGGTTGATCAGGCCTTCCTTGACCATCAGGTCGGTGATGCAGGCAACACCCGAATACAGCACCTGATCGGCCATGGCGAAGGCGTCCGCGAAGGTCGTCTTGTCATTGGCCAGACGGAACAGGTTCTGGTTCGGGATGACGATCAGCGTGTCGACGCACTTCTGCAGCTCTTCGATTCCGTAATCGGCCGTCTTCATGCGGCGCTGGCCTTCGAAGTGGAACGGCTTGGTGACGACGCCGACGGTCAGGATACCCTTTTCGCGAGCGGCGCGGGCGACGACCGGAGCAGCACCGGTGCCGGTGCCGCCGCCCATGCCGGCGGTGACGAAGCACATATGCGTGTTCGACAGGTGGTCGATGATCTCGTCGATGCACTCTTCAGCGGCGGCGCGACCGACTTCCGGCTGCGAACCCGCGCCCAGGCCCTCGGTGACATGCGCGCCGAGCTGGATGAGGCGCTCGGCCTTCGACATGGTGAGTGCCTGCGCATCGGTGTTGGCCACGACGAACTCGACGCCGCGCAGGCCAGCGGTGATCATGTTGTTGACAGCGTTGCCGCCGCCACCGCCGACACCGAACACGGTGATGCGGGGCTTGAGCTCAGTGATGTCCGGCTTCTGCAGATTGATCGTCATAGTCCTCGTCCTTTTTGCCTTTCGAACCGCTTCGCCGTGCGGCCGGTAATGGGGCTGCCCCCGTCAATTCCTAAAAACTGTCTCTCAACCACTGACTCATGCGATGCAGTTTTCCGCCAGTTCCCGTTGCCCTGTAACGGGAAATCCCTTTCGCAGACTGGCTCTCGATGCCGGCCATCTGCGGGTAGATGAGAAGCCCGACGGCGGTCGCGAAAGCCGGCCCCTTGGCCGCCTCCGGCAGACCTGCCACGCCGAGTGGGCGGCCGATGCGCACATTGCGGCCGAGAATGCGTCGCGCTGCCTCGGGCAGGCCGACGAGCTGACTGGCACCGCCGGTGAGGACGACGCGCTTGCCGACGGCATTGCCGTAACCCGACTTGTTGAGCCGGTCGCGCAGCAGTTCCAGCGTCTCGTCAATGCGGGCGCGGATGATGCGCGTCATGACAGAACGCGGGATCTGCAGCGGAACTTCGCTGTCGTCGACGCCGATCGGCTGGATGCTGATCATGTCGCGGTCGTCGGTGGTGCCGGGCAGCGCCGATCCATGCATGACCTTGAGCCGCTCGGCATCGTCGAGACGCGTCGACAGGCCCTTGGCCATATCCATGGTGACGTGATTACCGCCGACAGGAATGGCGTCGGCATGGACGAAGCGCCCTTCCGCAAAGACCGAAAGCGTGGTCGTGCCACCGCCCATGTCGATGCAGGCAGCACCCATTTCGAGTTCGTCGTCGACGAGTGCCGCAAGGCCACTTGCGTAAGGCGTAGCCACCATATGCTCAACCGACAGGTGCGAGCGGTTGATGCAGAGCTCGAGATTGCGCATCGGCGCCGAATCGCCGGTCAGCACATGCATGTCGACGCCAAGCGTGTCGCCGACCATGCGGCGCGGATCGCGCACGCCGCGCTCGGCGTCGAGCGAGAAGGCGACAGGCAGCGAGTGGATGACGTCGCGCTCTGCCCTCAGCGCCTGCTTGGCACCGGCGGCGAGCACGCGCTGGACGTCGGCTTCGTCGACCTCATGGCCGCCGAGATTGATGGTTGCCGAAAACGCCTCGCTCTTGATGCGGCCGGCGGACAGATTGACGATCAGTGAGTCGGCGGTAAGGCCTGCCATGCGCTCGGCGGCGTCGACGGCGAGACGGATGGCATGTTCGGCGCGGTCGAGATCGACGACCACGCCCGACTTCACGCCCTGCGACTTCTGGTGGCCGATGCCGATGACCTGGGCCTGGTGGGTACGTCCCTTGAGCAGCTGACTGCCTTCGGCCGGCTTCAGCTTGGCGACCACGCAACAGACCTTGTTCGAACCGACATCGAGCACCGTAAGGATGCCCGAGCGACGCGAAACCGGATCCTTTTGACCGCCCAGCCAGCTCATATTCTCTTCTCCGCCTTCGCCTTGAGGGCTTTCGGCTTGTTTTTCAGCAGATCGGCGCGCCGCTCGACAGCTTCCGGCGTCAACTGCACGACCAGCCGGTCACTGAAACGCATGTCGACGGCCGCGATGTCACGGGTCAGCAGCGCGTTCTCGCGGTCGAGATCGGCAAGATCGGCAAGCGCTGCATCGACCTGATTCTCGGGCAGCTTGACGGTGATGCCGTTGTCGAGACGCAGATCCCAGCGCCGTTCGCCGACGCGAATGTAGCCTTTTACCCGCGACGCAAGCGCGGGGAACGCCTGAACCCTGGCGACGAAGTCGGCGGCACGGTCGGCGGCACCAAAGCCGATGACCAGCGGCAGCGTGGCCTGGCGCCCGCCAGCATAAGGAGCGATGATCTTGCCGTCCTTCTCGACGACGCTGAGCTGGTTTCCGTGCTGCCAGATCGCAAAAGCGTCACGCTCGTCGATGCGAACCTCGATCGTATCGGGATAGACCTTGCGAACAGCGGCATCGCGCACCCAGGGCAAGCTGACGATACGCTCGCGCGCCTCTTCCGGATTGAAGCCGACGAGCGAAGTCCAGCCATCAAGCTCGAGCTTGTCGAGAATGTCGATTTCGGAGGTTTCACGATTGCCCGAGACCTTGATCTGGTCGACGGCAAAGCCGCTGCGAGCGGTCACACCCTGGACCATCGCCGGGAAGTGACCACCGAGATAGGCGCCATAAAGCGAGCTTGCGGCAAGGAAGGCAGCCGTCAGCATCGACGCAGCATAGGGCGGAGGAGTGAACTCCCCACGCCCGAAGCGCGACAGCATGCGAACCGGCTTGCGCAGCAGCCGCGGCAGCACGAAATGCTCCGCGGACAAGGGCAGCCCGAAGACGCGCGGCGCCGAGCCACCCATCGTTCTGTTCTGTCCCGACCTCAACGCAAACACGAAGCGTCCTCCACCATCCAACTCAACAACTCACCAAACGAATGCCCGGCTTGGGCGGCTATCTCAGGCACCAGCGACGTCGGCGTCATGCCGGGTTGAGTGTTGACCTCCAGCCAGACGACCTCTCCATTTTCGGAATGGCGGTCGTCGTACCGGAAGTCAGACCGGGAGACGCCCCGGCACCCGATCGCTTGGTGAGCCTTGAGCGCCAGTGTTTGTATTTTTTGGTAAATATTCGGTGAAACTTTCGCGGGGCATTCGTGCTTTGATCCGCCGGCGACATATTTTGAATCATAATCGTAGAAGGCGTGACCGGTCGGAACGATCTCGCAGACGCCAAGCGCAACATCACCCATAACGGCACAGGTCAACTCACGACCATGGACGTAACGCTCGACCATCACCGTGTCGCCGTAGCGCCACTCGGATGAGGAGATGACCTGCGGCGGATGCGACTGGTCTTCCTTGACGATGACGACACCGAAGCTCGACCCTTCGGACACCGGCTTGACCACGTAAGGCGGCGTCATCGGGTGTTGGTTGCCGATGGCAAAACGGTCGAGAACCCTGGATTCGGCAATCGGAATGCCGGCAGCTTTGGCCACCTTCTTCGACTGCTCCTTGTTCATCGCCAGTGCCGAGGCCAGCACGCCGGAATGGGTGTAGGGAATGCCGAGATATTCGAGGATGCCCTGGATGGTGCCGTCTTCGCCGAAGGGGCCATGCAGGGCGTTGAATGCGACATCCGGCTTGAGCGCCGAAAGCACTGCGCCGACATCGCGATCGACGTCCACTCGCGTGACCTGATAACCGACCTGCTCGAGCGCTTCGGCACAGGCATTGCCAGACGACAGGGACACAGGCCGCTCGGACGAAAACCCGCCCATCAGGACAGCGACGTGCTTTGACTTCATCCCCTGAGATCCCCTCTCGACTCGGACACAACGCCTTGTTTCCAAAGATCAAAAAAAGAGCACCCGGAAGTTGGACCTCCGGCTGGAAACGCGGGCTACGCGTCACGCGACTCAAATCAGGAAACGCTTTAGGTCAGAGAATCAGAGACTTGATTCCGTGGCAAGAGCCGATTGGAATTCGTTGCAATTTCATGACCAATGCGACTTCCGTTGACCTGCAGGATGACCAGAGGAAAAGGCGGAATTCGGGTCGCAAAAAAGGCCCCGGCGAGGATGCGCCGAGGCCTTTCGAAGATCGTCATTTCGGATGGCCTTGACAGGCTCCTGCTGCTCCGGCGGAGCGCGCTGCCTAGAGCAATTGCCCCAAGAATTCCTGCACTTCGTGGCCGGGCTTGAAGTTGCCGAGACGCTTGATTTCCCACTGCAGGCGGATGCCCGAATTCTCGAGCACGCGGCTGCGCACCGTCTCGCCAAGATACTCGAGATCATAGCCGCTGGCGTTGCCGGTGTTGATCATGAAATTGCAATGCAGCGGCGACATCTGTGCGCCGCCGATCATCAGTCCGCGGCAGCCGGCGTTGTCGATTTCCTTCCAGGCCGAGGTTCCCTCGGGATTCTTGAAGGTCGAGCCGCCCGTCTTCTCGCGGATCGGCTGCACCGTCTCGCGATGGTGCTGGACCGCATCCATCGCCGCTTTGATGGCGTCCTTGTCCTCCGCATAACCCTCGAAGGTCGCCGAGGTGAAGATTAGGTCGGCTGCGGCAGCCGATTGACGGTAGCTGTAGCCCATGTCGGCATTCGACAGCAGATGCAGGTCGCCCTTGCGGTCGAGCGCGCGGACCTCGACGACGCGTTCACGCGTCTCGACGCCATTGGCGCCCGCATTCATCCGCAAGGCGCCGCCGATGGCGCCGGGAATGCCGTGGTAGAAATGAAAGCCGCCGATGCCGTTGTCATGCGCAAGGGCTGCCACGCGCTTGTCGGGCGTCGCAGCACCAGCCTTTATGCCGGTCGCCGAAATTGCCTCGGCCTCGCCGAACCCCTTGGCCGACAGCCGAACCACGAAGCCAGGAATGCCACCCTCGCGCACCAGGAGGTTGGAGCCGATGCCGACGACCATGACAGGGATTTCTTCCGGCACAGCCTTCAGGAAGGCAGCCAGATCCTCTTCGTCAGCCGGCTGGAACAGCGCCTGGGCAAGGCCGCCGGCACGGAACCAGGTGATCTTCTCCATCTCGGCGCTGGGCGTGAGGCGTCCGCGCAGGCCGGTTAGCCGGTCGCCGAGTTTGGCTATGAGCGCCTCGCCTCCGATCACGATCCGCCCCCGGCGAGCTCGCCCGGCAGGGCGTAGGCCCATTGTGTGATGTTGCCGGCGCCGAGATAGACGACAAAGTCGCCCGGCATGGCCAGTTCGCGCACGACCGGCGCCACGGCAGCCGGGCCATCGATGTAACGCGCGTCGCGATGGCCGCCGGCACGGATGCGGGACGTCAGGGCTTCCGAGTTGACGCCGTCGATCGGATCCTCGCCGGCCGTATAGACGGGCGCGATCATGACGGTATCGGCGTCGTTGAAGCAGGCCGAGAAATCGTCGAACAGGTCGCGCAGGCGGGTGAAGCGGTGCGGCTGGGCAATGGCGATGACGCGGCCGGCGGTGGCTTCGCGCGCCGCGCGCAGCACGGCCTTGATCTCGACCGGGTGGTGGCCGTAGTCGTCGAACACCTCGACGCCATTCCAGGTGCCGGTATGGGTAAAGCGGCGCTTGACGCCGCCGAACGACGACAGCCCGCGCTTCACCGCTTCGGCAGAAAGGCCGAGTTCGGTGGCAACCGCGATGGCAGCTGTGGCGTTCGAGACGTTGTGGCGGCCTGGCATCGGCAGGCGCAGGCCCTCGATGGTGGTCGAAGTCGCCGACTTGCGGTTGCGGATGACAACGTCGAAGACCGAAACGGCACCTTCCATGTGGTGATTGGTGAAACGCACGTCGGCCTGGGCATTCTCGCCATAGGTGATGACGCGGCGATCCTCGATGTGGCTGACCAGCGCCTGCACCTCGGGATGGTCGGTGCACATCACCCCAAAACCGTAGAACGGCACATTCTCGACGAACTGGCGGAACGCCTCGCGCACCTTGTCGAAGGTGCCGTAGTGGTCGAGATGCTCGGGGTCGATGTTGGTGACGACGGCGACGTCGGCCGGAAGCTTGAGGAAGGTGCCGTCGCTCTCGTCGGCCTCGACCACCATCCACTCGCCTTCGCCCATGCGGGCGTTGGTGCCATAGGCATTGATGATGCCGCCATTTATGACGGTCGGGTCGAGCCCGCCTGCATCGAGCAGCGTCGCCACCATCGAGGTCGTCGTGGTCTTGCCGTGGGTGCCGCCGATGGCGACCGCGTTGCGGAAGCGCATCAGCTCGGCCAGCATTTCGGCGCGGCGTACGACGGGCAGAAGCTTCTCGCGTGCCGCCTGCAGTTCGGGATTGGTCTTCTTGATCGCGGTCGAAACGACGATCACCTCGGCGTCGCCAAGGTTCTCGGCCTTGTGACCGACGAAGCACTCGATGCCCTTGTCGCGCAGGCGCTGGACGTTGGCGCTCTCGGACTGGTCGGAGCCTTGCACCTTGTAGCCGAGATTGTGCAGCACCTCGGCGATGCCGCTCATGCCGATGCCGCCGATGCCGATGAAATGCACGAGGCCGATGGTCTGCGGCATCTTCATGACCGCACTCCCTTCTTGAATTCCGAAACGGGCGTTTTGGACGCAATAGCCTCTGCGAGGTCGGCGAGCAACCGTGTGGCGTCCGCTTTGCCGACTGACTTGGCGGCAGCCGCCATCGTCACCATGCGCGCCGGATCCTCCATCGCACCCCCGATCAGCCCGGCAATGCGCTCAGGCGAAAGCGTTGCCTGCGGGTGCACTTCGCCGCCGCCGGCTGCAGCCAGTCGCGCGGCGTTCGCCGCCTGGTCGTGGTCGAGCGCGTAGGGATAAGGCACCAGAAATGCCGGGCGGCCGATGACCGCAATCTCGGAAACCGTCGAGGCACCCGAGCGCGAGATCACCAGATGCGCTGCCGCCATGCGCTGCGCCATGTCGCCGAAGAACGGCGACACGTCGGCGGCGATGCCGAGCTTGGCATAGGCCGCCTTGACCTTGTCGGCATCCTCGACGCGTGCCTGCTGGGTAACACACAGGCGCTTGCGCTGCGCTTCGCTCAATAGCGCGATTGCACCAGGAACCGCGTCGGAAAAGAACTGCGCGCCCTGGCTGCCGCCGAAGACCAGCAGATTGAAGGCATCCGCGCCGGTCGACGCAATGTAAGGCGTCTTCGCCGCCTCGATGACAGCCGGGCGCACCGGATTGCCTGTCACGACGACCTTGGCGCTATTGGCGCCGGCATTCTCGGGCAGGAAGCCGCCGGCGACCGCATCGACCCTGGCTGCAAGCGCCTTGTTGGCGCGCCCCATCACGGCGTTCTGCTCATGCACCATCGACGGCACGGAACGCCGCGTCGCGGCATAGAGCGGCGGCAGAGTCGGATAACCGCCGAATCCGATGACGACGGAGGGCTTGATCTGGGCAATGACCTTCGAGGCCTGGCGCACGCCGCGCCAGATGCTCCAGAAGGCGCGCAAGAGCGCAATCGGGTTCTTCGAGCCGATGGTCGACGATGAAATCGGATGAATGGCCGCAGCCGGAAACTTGCCGGCGAAACGTTCGGCGCGGTCGTCGGTGGCGAGATGCACCTGCCAGCCGCGCGCGGTCAGTTCATGTGCCAGCGCCTCGGCCGGAAAGAGATGGCCGCCGGTCCCGCCGGCGGCAAGCATGACAGTTCCCTTGGCCATGTTATTCGGCCGCAACCACATGGCGCGGCATGGCGGAGAAACCACCCGGCCTGAGTTTTTCCGGCTTCTTGCGGGTCAAGGACAGCACCATGCCCATCGACATGGCGATCGCGATCAGCGACGAGCCGCCATAAGAGATGAAGGGCAGCGTCATGCCCTTGGCCGGCATCAGTTGCAGGTTCACACCCATGTTGATGACCGACTGGAAGCCGAAAACGACGACGAGGCCGGCAACAGCATAGCGGGTGAAGTCATCATGCTCCCTGAGCGCGGTGCGCAGGCCGCGCAGCACGATGAAGGCAAAGATCGCCATGATGATCAGGCACAGGATGATGCCGAACTCCTCGCCGGCGACGGAGAAGACGAAGTCGGCGTGGCTGTCGGGGATGACCCGCTTGACGGTGCCCTCGCCCGGTCCGACGCCGAACCAGCCGCCATTGATGATGGCGTCGCGGCCCATGTCGACCTGGAAGGTGTCGCCCTCGCCGGTCATGAAGCGGTCGATACGTCCGGCGACGTGCGGGAAAATCGTATAGGCGGCAAACAGGCCGCCGGCGCCCACGCATCCAAGCGCGATGATCCAGAACCATGACATGCCGGCCATGAAGAACATCACGCCCCAGGTGCCCAGCACCAGCATGGTCTGGCCAAGGTCTGGCTGCGCCACAAGCAATGCCACGACGAGGCCGAGCAGGATCATGGCAAACAGGTTGCCGGGGATGTCGGGCTGGCGCTCGTGCTCGGCGAACAGCCAGGCGCAGATGACCACGAAGGCCGGCTTGAGAAACTCGGAGGGCTGGATCGAGACACCGGCCAGCGACAGCCAGCGCCTGGCGCCCTTGACCTCGACGCCGATGAACAGCACGGCCACCATCATCACCAGCATGATGCAGAGCATCACCAGCGCCATGCGCCTGATCTGCCTGGTGTCGAGGAACGACACCGCGATCATCACCGCCAAGGCGGGGATGGTGAAGATGATCTGGCGGGTGGCGAAGTGGAACCCGTCCAGGCCGATGCGCTCGGCAACCGCCGGGCTTGCGGCGAATGAAAGCACGATGCCCAGTCCCATCAGCGACAGGAATGCCGCGAGGAACCATCGATCGACCGTCCACCACCACAAGGCGACGGGACTTCTGTCGAGACGGCTGGCCATTATCTTGCCCCTCCGATAGCGCTGACGCCATCAATAGCATTCACAGCTTGCCTGAAGGCTTCGCCGCGAATTTCGAAATTCTTGAACTGATCGAAGCTGGCGCAGGCTGGCGACAGCAGCACCACGGCCTCGCTCGTATCGTCCCTGGCGGCATCCTCGGCCGCGTGCTCGACGGCTGCCGCCAACGTGCCCGAGATTTCATAGGGCACCGCTTCGCCAAGCGTCGCGGAAAACGCCGGAGCCGCTTCGCCAATCAGATAGGCCTTGGCGATGCGCGGGAACAGGCTGCGCAGCGGCTCGATGCCTCCCTCCTTGGGCAAGCCGCCGGCAATCCAGTAGATGCGCGGGAAGCTCGACAGAGCGGGTGCCGCGGCATCAGCGTTGGTCGCCTTGGAATCGTTGACGAACAACACATGCCCCTTGCGGCCAACCTGCTCCATGCGGTGGGCAAGGCCGGGGAAGCTTTCGAGACCGGCCTGGATCTCGCCGAGGTCGAGCCCGACCTTGAGACAGGCAGCTACAGCCGCAAGCGCATTCTGGGCGTTGTGTTGGCCGCGCAGCGAACCGATGCCTTCGAGGAAGGCGATGCGGCTGTAGCGGCCGTCGATTGCTTCCATCAGGTCGCTGCCGTCGGCGAAATAGCCGTCGGTCAAAGGAAGACGCTTCGAAATACGCACGACTTCCTTGCCGGCGCGTTCGAGCCTGTCGGCGATCTGGGCGCAGTAGATGTCGTCGACGCCGATGATGGCGGTGTCGCTGCCGGCGACCAGGCGCTCCTTGATCGACGCGTAGTGCTGCATGGTGCCGTGGCGGTCGAGATGGTCGGGCGTCAGGTTGAGCAGGACACCGGCAGTCGGGTTGATCGATGGCGCGAGGTCGATCTGGTAGGACGAGCACTCGACGACGTAGTGGCGGTCAGGCCGCGGCGCATCCAGCGTCATCACGGCGCGACCGATATTGCCGCCCATCTGCGTATCACGACCGGCCGACTGCAGGATGTGCGCTGTCAGCGCCGTCGTCGTCGACTTGCCGTTGGTGCCGGTGATGGCGATGAAGGGCGCGGTCGGCGCCGTCGCCAGGCGTTCGCGCGCGAAAAGTTCGATGTCGCCGATGATCTCGACGCCGGCGCCACGCGCCAATTCCACGGTCCAGTGCGGTTTGGGGTGCGTCAGCGGCACGCCCGGCGACAGCACGAAGGACGCGACGCCTGCCCAGTCGGCGCCGCGCAGGTCGCCGGTCGAAATGCCCTCGGCAGCGGCCCGCGCCACGCTTTCGGGATTGTCGTCCCAGGCAAGCACGTCGGCCCCACCCTCCGCGAGCGCGCGCGCGGTCGCGATCCCGGAGCCGCCGAGGCCGAAGAGCGCCACTCGCTTTCCCTGAAATGACGTCGCGGGGATCATGGGAGCCTCAGCGCAGCTTGAGGGTGGAAAGGCCGATCAGCGCCAGGATAACAGCAATGATCCAGAAGCGGATGACAACCTGGCTTTCGGTCCAGCCAAGTTTTTCGAAATGGTGGTGGATCGGCGCCATCAGGAACACCCTCTTCCCGGTCATCTTGAAGAAGCCGACCTGGATGATGACCGAAAGCGCCTCCATGACGAACAGACCGCCGACGATCGCCATGACGATCTCGTGCTTGGTGGCGACAGCAACCGTTCCGATCAGGCCACCAAGCGCCAGCGAGCCGGTGTCCCCCATGAAAATGGCGGCGGGCGGCGCGTTGAACCAGAGGAAGCCGAGGCCGGCGCCGATGACGGCGCCCAGGATGACGGCGAGTTCGCCGGTGCCGGGCACGAAGTGAATCTGCAGATACTCGGCGAAGACCGCGTTGCCCGAGAGATAGGCGATGACGCCAAAGGAAGCCGCCGCGATCATGATCGGAACGATGGCAAGACCGTCGAGGCCGTCGGTCAGGTTCACGGCATTGCCGGCACCGACGACCACGAAGCAGGCGAAGGGAATGAAGAACCAGCCGAGATTGAGCAGGAAATCCTTGATGAACGGGAATGTCAGCGACGACGAGAACGGCGCCTGGCCATTGTGCATGATGACCCATGCAGCGATGCCGGCGATGACGAATTCGATGCCGAGGCGCGCCTTGCCTGACAGGCCGAGATGCGACTGCTTGGTCACCTTGAGATAGTCGTCATAGAAGCCGATGGCGCCGAAGCCGAGGGTGACGAACAGCACCACCCAGACATAGACGGAGGTGATGTTGGCCCACAAAAGCGTCGACCCGACGATGCCGCTGAGGATCATCAGGCCGCCCATGGTCGGCGTGCCGGCCTTCTTGAAATGGGTTTGCGGACCGTCGGCGCGGATCGGCTGGCCCTTTCCTTGCCTCAGGCGCAGGGCGTTGATGATCGCCGGCCCGAAGATGAAGACGATCAGCGCCGACGTGATCAACGCGCCGCCGGTGCGAAAGGTGATGTAGCGGAAGACGTTGAAGAACGACACCTTGTCCGCAAAGTCGACAAGCAAAGTTAGCATGCGTATCGGTCCCCCGAGACCTCGTCAGGTCGGTGTGGTGTTGCCGGCCTCAGCCGGGAATGTCTTGATGAGCGCTTCAACCAGGCGATTGAAGCCAATGCCTTTCGACGACTTGATCATGACCGCGTCGCCGGGCCGCAGCGTGGTGAGGAGCACGGGTTTCAGCTCCTCGACGCCGCTGCGATATTCGGCCCTGAACCCCTCGGGCAGCGTATCGGCAAGCGCCTTCATTTCCGGTCCCGCCATCAGCACCATGTCGGTCCTGGTCGAGTCGATCAGTTCGGCAAGTGCCTGATGCAGCTTGGCCGAATGGCTGCCGAGCTCCAGCATATCACCGAGCACGGCGATGCGGCGGCCGGCGCCATGGATCGGCGTCGCGTCAAGCAGCTCGATCGCTGCCTTCATCGAGGCCGGATTGGCGTTGTAGCTCTCGTCGATCAGCGTGATCGGCCCGTTCGGCAGCTGCAAAATGTGGCGCTGGCCGCGTCCGCTCTCGGCCGTCATCGAGGCGAGCGCCGTAGCGACCGTCGGAACGTCGGCGCCGCAGAGATGGGCTGCCCCCAGCACGGCGAGCGCATTCTGGACGATGTGGCGTCCTGGCGCACCGATGCGGGCCGGCACGTCACGGCCGCCGATGCGCGCCATGATCATCGAATGATCGGCTTCCAGCGTGCATTTCAGCAGGCGGAAATTGGCACGGGCGTTCTCGCCATAGCTCATGACATTGTCGATGCCGGCAGCGCGAGCGAACTTTTCCAACAGCTTGAAGCGGCCGTCGTCGCGGTTGAGCAGCACCGCCCCGCCCGGCTCGACGCCTTCGAAGATCTCGGCCTTGGCCTTGGCGATCTCGTCGAGATTGCGAAAGAAGCCGAGATGGGCCGCCGCGATCAGGGTGACGATGGCGATGTGCGGGCGGACCATGCGCACCAGCGGGCTGATCTCGCCGGGATGGTTCATGCCGATTTCGAAGACCGCGTAGTCGCAATCCTCGGGCATGCGGGCGAGCGTCAACGGCACACCCCAGTGGTTGTTGAAGGATGCGGCCGAGGCATGGACCTTGCCGACCGACGACAAAGCGTGGCGCAGGGCTTCCTTGGTCGAGGTCTTGCCGACGGAACCGGTCACCGCGATGATCCGTGCCCGCGAGCGGGCACGCGCCGCAATACCGGCCTTCTCCAGTGCAACGAGCACGTCGGGCACGACGATCATGGGCGCCGTCAGGCGCCCCAGGGCGGGCAGCTTGCCTTCGGCGACGACCAGCAGGCCGGCACCGGCCTTGATCGCCGCGGTGGCGAAGTCGTGGCCGTCCATCGCGTCGCCCTTGATGGCGAAAAAGGCCTCGCCGGGTTTTAGGCTGCGGCTGTCGATGGAAATGCCCGAAATGCCTTCCGGCATCTGGCCGAGCGGGCGGCCGCCTGTCGCCTCAACGAGCGCCTCGGAGGTCCACAACAGACTCATGCCGCTACTCCGGCAAGCGCGTTGCGGACTTCCTCGTGATCCGAGAAGTGCAGTGTATCGGCGCCGATGGTCTGGCCTTCCTCGTGGCCCTTGCCGGCGACGATCAGCGTATCGCCCGCATGCAGCATGCCGACGGCCTCGTGGATCGCCCGGCGGCGGTCACCGATCTCAATGGCGCCGGGAGCCGCAGCCATGATGGCCGCGCGGATGGTCTCAGGAACCTCCGAACGTGGATTGTCGTCGGTGACGATGGTGACGTCGGCCAGTCGCGTCGCGATCTCGCCCATGATCGGGCGCTTGCCGCGATCGCGGTCGCCGCCGCAACCGAACACGACGATGACGCGGCCGGTGGTGAACGGCCTGACAGCCGCCAGCACGTTTTCGAGCGCGTCGGGCTTGTGGGCGTAATCGACATAAACGGGCGCACCTTGCGCCGTTGTGCCGACGAGGTCGAGACGGCCCGGCGCGCCTTCGAGATGTTCGAGGGCTGCCAGCGCCTTGGCAACGTCGGTGCCGGTAGCGATCGCGAGCCCCGCGGCAACGAGCGAGTTGGAGACTTGGAAATCGCCGGCCAGCGGCAGGTCGATCTCATAGATGGTGCCGCCGCATTCGATTTCGGCGCGCTGGCGGTGGCGTTCGTGCTCGACGCGCTTGAGCGCCAGGAACTGGCCGTTACGGCCGACGGTCAAGACGTCGAGGCCCGCGGCGCGGGCCGCTCCGATCGTCGGCGCGGACCAGGCATCGTCGGCGAAGACGATCGCCGGCGCGCCTTTGGGCAACAGCGTGTCGAACAGGCGCAGCTTGGCGCGGTGATAGTCCTCGACCGTCGGATGGTAATCCATGTGGTCGCGACCAAGATTGGTGAAGCCGGCGGCGGCGAGGCGCACGCCATCGAGGCGGCGCTGGTCGAGACCATGGCTGGAAGCCTCCATCGAGGCGTGGGTCACGCCTGAAGCGGCGAGTTCAGCGAGCAGCTTGTGCAAGGCGACCGGATCGGGCGTGGTCAACTGGCCGTATTCGACCCGACCGGGCGCGACGACGCCTGTCGTACCTATGCTGGCCGCGGCCAGGCCGGCATGTTTCCAGACCTGGCGAGTGAAGGCCGCGACCGAGGTCTTGCCGCTGGTGCCGGTAACGGCAACCATGGTTTCGGGCTGGCTGCCGTAGAATTTCGCTGCCGCGAGCGCCAATGCCCGCCGCGGATCGTCCACCGTGATCACCGGCAGGCCGGCGGAAGAAAGATCGACGCCCTTGGCCGCGACGACAGCAATTGCACCGCGCCTGGCCGCATCGCCTGCATAGGTCGCGCCGTCCGCCTTGCTGCCGGAGACGGCAAAGAAAAGGATCCCCGGCGTTACCTGCCGCGAATCCGACGAAACCCCGCTCACCTCGACATCCCGGGGCAGAACCCCGTCGACGGGCAGGACACCAGCAAGGTCTTCTATTTTCATCGAGTTCCGTTCGTCACAAACAAGCAGGACGCTTCTGCGCGCCCAGAATCAAGGGTAGGAAGCCAGCGTTGCCCCAGCTTCTTGGCCGAATTCTGGCTTCACGCCAAGCAGAGACGCCGAACGGCGGATAATGTTGGCGACCATGGGTGCCGCGTTGAAGCCCGCCGTTGCGCCCACGCCCGGATGTTCACGCTTGGGTTCGTCGACGATGGTCAACACGACGTATTTCGGATTGTCCATCGGAAATGCCGCAAGAAAGGCGTTGAAACGGACGTCGGAGGAGTAGCGGCCGTTGACGACCTTCTCGGCGGTACCGGTCTTGCCGCCGACACGGTAGCCCTCGACCTGCGCTCGCGCGCCTGAACCGCCCGACCCCTTGGTCGCGTTGAGCTTGTAGAGATACCTCATATCCTCGCTGGTCTGCGGCTTGATGACCTGCGTCGCAACCGCGTCGGCCTCGGCCTCGGTCCGCGTCAGGAAAGTCGGCGGTATCAGCTTGCCGCCATTCATCAAGGCGGCGGCGCCAACCGCTGTCTGTAGCGGCGTCGTCGACATGCCGTGGCCGAAGGAGATCGTGATCGAATGCACCTTCTTCCACACCTTCGGCTCGGTCGGACGGGCAACTTCGGGCAGCTCCGTCTGCATGCGGTCGAGCAGACCCATGCGCTTCAGGAACTCGCGGTGGCCTTCGATGCCGACAACATCGGCTTCACGCGCCGAGCCGATGTTGGACGAATAGATGAACACCTCAGGCACGGTCAGCACCCTGCCCTTGCCGTGGAAGTCGCGGATGGTCTGGCGTCCGATGGTGATCGGCCGGCGCGCGTCGAAGGTGCTGTCCATCGTCACCTTGCCGGAATCGAGTGCCATCGCGGTGGTGAAGCTCTTGATCGTCGAACCCATCTCGAACAGGCCCGCCGACATGCGGTTCAGTCGATCCTTGTCCTGGGCGTTGTAGGGATTGTTGGGATCGAAATCGGGCACCGAGCCCATGGCCAGCACCTCGCCTGTCTTGACGTCGAGCACGACGGCGCCGGCGGCGATGGCCTTGTACTTCTCCAGGGCGCTGACGAGTTCGTCGCGCACGATGTGCTGGACACGCAGGTCGATGGACAGCTTGACCGGCTTGAGGTCCTTGGCGATTGCCAGGCCCGAAGCCTGGAGGTCGGCGAGACCCTGATCGTCGATGTATTTCTCGAGGCCGGAAATGCCCTTGTTGTCGATGTTGGTCAGGCCGACGATGTGCGAAGCCGTTTCACCGCCGGGATAGAAGCGGCGCTTTTCAGTTCGGAAGCCGATGCCGGGAATGCCCAGCGCCATGATCTCGGCCTGCTGCTTGGGTGTGAGCTGGCGCTTGAGCCAGACAAAGCCGGTGCCGCTCTTGAGCTTGAGATAGGTCTGCTCGACCTCAAGGTCGGGCAGCACGGTGGTGAGCTTCTCAATCGCCTCGTCGGCATCGACGATGCGACGCGGCTCGGCGAACAGCGACGACGTCTTGATGTCGGTGGCAAGCACCTCCCCGTTGCGATCGACGATATCGGGACGCGACGCCGTGACGCGCGATTCAGGTCCCGAAGACGTCTCGGGGTCCTGCATGCCGAGATAGACGAGACGTCCGGCAATCGTCGCATAGATGCCGAAGAACACCGCCATGGTCATGACGACGCGGTTGCGCGTGCGGCCGCCGGTCGCCTTGCGCGCGCTGTCGACGACGATCGAGGGCTTGCCTTCACCCTTGCCGCGCTTCCTGCCAAGCAAGCCGATCATCGGGCAATCCCTCCGGTCACGGTCTGGTCGGGTGCGGCTTCGGCAACGCCGCCGAAACGCTCCGATGTGATGTCTTCGATGGTCAACTGGCGTTCCGGCAGATCGTTCAGGCCAACAATCTGGCGCGCATCCACCGGCTGCAGCTTGAGTTCGGCCTCATAGACCTGTGACAGCTTCTGCAGGCGCGCGGGCTGGGTGAGCAGGCTCCAGTCCGCTTTCAACAGGTCGATCGTGTCTTCCTCGAAGCGAATCTGCGCCTCGATCTTGTTGACGGCCTTGAGCTGGTTCTCGGCCTCATCCTTGGTCTTGTAGGTGAACGCCGCTGCGCCAACCATGACGGCGATCAGCACGATGTCACTGGTGCGGAACATGGTTCACCTTTCTCCCGACTGGCTGACGTCGGGAAGCTTCGGAAGCCCGAAAATGGAAAAGTCTTCGGCGCGCGGTGCAGCCGTCGTGCGAACGGCAGCCCTGAGTTTGGCCGAACGCGAACGCGGATTGATTGCCGTCTCGGCGTCGCTCGGACCGACAGCACCGCCGGCCTTGTCGAAGGTCGTGGCGATGGTTTCGAGTTCCGGCATGTAGCGCGACCGCGACGGGCTCGACGAGCGGTCGGTGATGAAGCGCTTGACGATGCGGTCTTCGAGCGAATGGAAGGTGACGACCACAAGCCGCCCGCCGGGCTTCAGTGCACGCTCGGCTGCGAACAACGCCCGCGCCAGTTCGCCAAGCTCGTCGTTGACATAGATGCGCAGCGCCTGGAACACGCGCGTCGCCGGATGAATCTTGTCCTTCGGCGCGCGACCGATATGGGTCTCGATGGCGTCTGCCAGGTCGAGCGTGCGCTCGAACGGGCGGCGCTCGCGGCGGCTTTCGATCATACGGGCGATACGCCCGGCGTGGCGCTCCTCACCGAGGAAACCGAAGATGCGGGCAAGATCGCCTGATTTGAAGCGGTTGACGACGTCGGCGGCGCTGGCACCGGCCTGGGCCATGCGCATGTCGAGCGGACCGTCGGCGCGAAAGGAAAAGCCGCGCTGCGCCTGGTCGAGCTGCATTGACGACACGCCGATATCGAGCACGACACCGTCGACGAGCTCGACATGCTCGTCGAGGCTGGAGAATGGCGCCTGGACGAGACGGAGCTTGCCGCTCGACTGCGCTTCGAGCTCGCGCCCGGCTGCAATGGCATCAGGATCGCGGTCGATTGCCACCACCGACGCGCCGGCCGCGAGAATAGCCCTGGTATAGCCGCCGGCACCGAACGTGCCGTCGACGACCACGTCGCCCGGCTGCGGATGAAGCGCCTTCAGAACTTCGGCGAGGAGGACCGGAATGTGGCGGGCCGGTCCGCCGACTGCAAGATGGTCATCGCCGTGGCCAGCCGTCATTCCGGTCGCTCCCCAGGCTTCGTCCCCTGCCGAAGCTTCAGGAGCCGGGCGCGCACGTCCGCGCCATGGCTGCGCAGCCGCTCCGGCTCCCACATCTGAAAAAACTGCCCCCGCCCGACAAAGGCCACGTCGGTGGTGATCCCCGTATGCTCGCGCAGGAAATCCGACACCGAAATGCGCCCGTCCTGATCGAGCTTGAGGAAGGTGCTGTCGCCATGGATGAAAAAGGACATATCGTCCGCCGTCTGCAGGAACGGATCTTCTTGGGCGATGCGCTGCTCGTAACGGTCGAGCAGGTCGAGGCCGCCAACATCCAGCGCCGGCACGTCGAGTGCCCTGAGCGCATAGAGCTCGGCGTAGCCGCGCTTCTGCAATACGGCACGGAAATGCGCCGGAACGGAGACCCGCCCCTTCGCATCGATCCTGTTCACCGCGTTTGACAGAAACCGATCCATCGACTGATCCGGCCACTTCCGTGGCCGCGCCCCTCTTCGTCATGCCACCCGAGCCCCGATGGCCCGGATCAATCCCAAAAAATGCCTCCGTCGCAGGGCCAGCGCACTTCTACCTGCAGCCGCCGCGGCTGCCGGATCGGCGAACGCCTTACCCTTTACTGGAACGAAATCATGGTTACCGATTTGGGATAACATGGGGTGATATGGGCGTCAACGGGAACTGGGCACACTTGGCCGTCACCAGCGCCCTTTCGGACCCTTTCGCGGCTTCCTGATTTTTATGATCCCTTAAGGCTAACGAAGTCTTACGTGGCCCAACGCTGCGGCCCGGTTTCCGTCTTGCCGCGCAAGGACCTAGCCCCTAGCGTTGAGGTGTCATCTGCATTGCCAGGGAGAGACAGCAAATCATGTCCGAGACCATGAAAGCCCGCGCTGCCAGCCTCGCCCATCTGCGCCGTTCGAAACTCGGCGTCGGCGACCCGATCCCGGTGCCGCTGACCATGGCCTCGATCTATCACGCGCCCGGCGACGCGACGGGCTTCAACCAGTATGGCCGCTTCAGCAACGCCAACTGGTCGGCCACCGAAGAGATGCTCGGCCATCTGGAGGGGGCGCCTTGCGTGGCATTTCCCTCAGGCATGGGGGCCATTTCGGCCGCCTTCTTCGCCTTGCTCAAGACCGGCGACCGTATCCTCGTCGCCTCGGACGGCTACCACACGACGCGCATCCTGGCCGATCGCTTCCTCGGCGCCTTCGGCGTCAAGACCGACGTGCGGCCGACGGCAAGCTTTCTCGATGGCGGCTTCCAAGGCTACCGCCTCGTCTTCATCGAAAGCCCGTCCAACCCGACGCTCGACATCTGCGACATCGCGGCCGTGGCGGATGCCGTGCACAAGGCCGGCGGCCTGCTTATCGTCGACAACACCACGATGACGCCCTTCGGCCAGCGCCCGCTCGACCTCGGCGCCGACATCGTCGTCGCCGCCGACACCAAGGCGCCCAACGGCCATTCCGACGTGCTGTTCGGCCATGTCGCCAGCCGCGATCCGGACATCGTCGCCGCCGTCACCGAATGGCGGCAGAATGCCGGCGGCATTCCCGGCCCGTTCGAGGCCTGGCTGGTGCATCGCGGCCTGGAAACGCTCGAGTTGCGCTTCGACCGCATGTGTTCGACAGCCGAAATCATCGCGCCGCGCCTCAATGCGCACCCGGCCGTCAGCGGCTTGCGCTTCCCAGGACTGGAAGGCGACCCGTCGCACAATCTGGCCCGTGTCCAGATGGACCGCTTCGGCTTCCTGATCAGCTTCGATCTCGGCTCCGAGGAGCGGGCGGAAGCCTTCATCAATGGCTGCGAACTGATGCATGCTGCCACCTCTTTCGGTGGCGTGCACACCGTCGCCGAGCGCAGGCTGCGCCGCGGCGACGCGGTTACGCCGGGCTTCGTCAGGCTGTCGGTCGGCTGCGAGCCGGTGGAGGAGCTGTGGACCGCGATGAAGGCATCGCTGGACAGGCTGGACGGTTGACGGCAGTCAGGACGACGAAACGTCGTCGACCGAGATACCGCTATGGCCATGAAGGACGCACAGGATGTCTACGCGTCCGCCTCCAACACGACAGAAAATGACATGATCGACCTCGGCCAATCACATGCCCAGGGGCGCGGCCTCCGCGCCCTTGAATCAAGACACGCGAGATCGGCCACAAGCGATTGAAGGCATGGGCAAAGAGGCAAGCGCCAGCTGGCCTGTAAGCCGGGTTCTGTATGGCCCCCGCGCCTTGCAGCACGGGAACGTGGCGACCATTCTTCTTGGGCGCATGTTGCCATGCGCCTCACGCAACCTACCCGGGCGGTGAGCCGGAAACAGCCCTGAGGGTTTCCCCTCGCACCACCCCTATTCGGTTTTGCTCCCGGTGGGGTTTACCTTGCCGCTCCTGTTGCCAGTCGCGCGGTGGGCTCTTACCCCACCCTTTCACCCTTACCGCGAAAATCGCGGCGGTTTGCTTTCTGTGGCACTTTCCCTGGGGTCGCCCCCGCCGGCCATTAACCGGCACCGTGTATCCATGGAGCCCGGACTTTCCTCACCCGCTGCCTTTCGGCAATTGCGGGTGCGGCCGCCCGGCCAGCTGGCAAGGCGTATAGAATGGTTCACACGGCAAAAGGCAAATGAAAACATTCGCCTTCAGCGCACTGTGCGTCCGAATGGACGCACCCCGGACGCTCCAACTCGCTACATCTGCGCATCGTGCTTTCCGAAAATCGCAAACGATTTTCGAGCCGATGCGGCGGGATCCCCGAGCGGTTATCCGCCGATGCGGGCCTGGACTTTCTTGCAGTAGGCGGCGGAAACCGGGTTCATGCGCTTGGCACCGTGGCCGGCATTGTACTTCAGGATTGTGCCGCAAGTCGTGCCGCCGGAAAGCTCGTGAGCCTTGGCAAGGTACTTCATGCCGAACTTGATATTGGTCTCGGGGTTGAACAGGCCCTTGGCCGAACCGCTGTAACCCATCATGCGGGCAGTCGACGGCTTGATCTGCATCAGTCCGATTTCGCCGGCGCTGCCGCGGACGTTGGGGCGGTAGTTGCTTTCGACGCTGATCACGGCATGGGCGAGCGAAACCGGAACGCCGTAGGACGAAGCGTAGCGCGCGACGATCTCACCGTAAGGTGCGTTCGCCTTGGCGGCCTTGGCCGACTTGCCAGCCTGCTCCTTCAGCGACTTCGCGCCCTTGGCGCCGATCGAGGCGGTCGTGAAATTGTCGACGGCGGTTTCCTTTTTGGCGCTGCAGCCGAACAGATATGGGCAATCGTCGCCGATCTTGTTTGCCTTGGCTGCACTGGCTTTCTTGCTGGTTTCGATGATCGCCTTCGAGGCCCTGACTGCGCCGTCCTGGGCGTGAGCGGCAAAAGAGGTCAGGCCGGCGGCACATGCCACCGCTAAAACGGTCAAATTCTTCATATTATCCTTGTTCTCGAACAGGCCGAACGACAGCCGAAAGCCGTCGCGCAGCATCCCTTCCTAAACGCCGGAGGGCCCTCTTACGGGGCATGGCAGACTTAGCCGGCGCCTTGCACGGAAATGCATGTGACGGGGGAACTGGCGGGAAAAATGACCGGACAAGTCACAATGCGTGACAGGTTGTAATCTGGCGAATCACCAACCCAGGGCTAGTCAAGCCCGCCGGGAAGCGCCGCAAGTAGCCGCCGCAGCGTCGACACGGTCGATGAATCGACCACGCCGTCGACGCAGCTGGTGCGGAAGTGACGTTGAAAAGCCTGAACAGTTACAACCGTTTGCGCGTCGAGGCGGCCGGTGATCTCGACGCCGTAACCATAGAGCGCGAGCATCGATTGCAGCTCCTCGACAGCCGCCCCGCCGTCGCCCGGTTGCAGCAGCGCGCCCCCTTTGCGCGGCGAAGGTGCGACCCAATGACCTATGCCGGACTGGGCCAGCATCCGCCACGAAAACTTCTCGCCGGGGTCGACCTTGCGTCCCAGGGCGACGTCGGAATGCGCCAGGACGCGCTCCGGCGCCACATTGTGGCGCTCGGCGATGCCGAGGCAGAGCTCGATCACCGCCCGCATCTGACGCCTGGGAAACGCGCGGTAGCCGAGCGCATGGCCCGGATTGACGATCTCGATGCCGACCGAGCAGGAGTTGATGTCGGTTTCGCCGCGCCAGGAGCTCTTGCCGGCATGCCAGGCGCGGTCGCCTTCGCGCACCATCTGAACGATGCGTCCGTCCTCATGCACCAGATAGTGCGACGACACTTCGCTTTCGGGATTGCACAGCCAGGACTCCGCACCATCGCCGGTTTCCATACCGGTGTAGTGCAGCACGATCATGTCGGGCTTCATCCCGTCGCGCCGCTGCCCGAAATTGGGCGAAAGCCGTACCTCGGCATGCGGTTGGTCGGGTTGAAAACCGCTCATGCGTGCCGGAGTCCCCTTTCGATCATCTCGTAGGCCGCATTGATCGCGGCGATGCGGGTGGTGGCGATCCTGATGAACTCTTCCGGCAGGCCGCGCGCGATCAGCTTATCGGGATGATTGCTGGCGACAAGCTTGCGGTAGTGTTTGCGCACATCTTCGAACGGCTTGCCGCGCTCGATGCCGAGCACACGATAGGGATCGGTGTCGCCGAGATCGAGATGGCGCGCCACGATGGTCTGGTAGTGCACCTCGTCGATGCGGAAGATCTCGGAGACCCGATGCAGGAAGCTGCCCTCGCACTGGTGCATCATGCCGTCGGCCTTGGCGATGTGAAACAGGCCGTCGAGGATGTCCTCCAGCATTCCGCAATTGGAATGGCCGGACCCGCACAGCTTGGCCATGCGTTCGGCGTAAAACTCGAAGCCGGCGACGTCCTGCTGGGCAATGTCGTAGAGCCGCGCGACGTCGCGCGCATGCTCGGGCGGGACCGCAAATATTTCGTAGAAGGCGCGCACCTCGGCCTGGGAAACAACCCCATCGGCCTTGGCCATCTTCGCCGACAGCGCGATCATCGCCACTGAAAACGCCACGCGGCGGCGGGTTTCCGCGTCTCCGGAAAAGACGGTGCGCACGGCCTCGACGACGTCCGCGACGCCATTTGCCGCCGACGCAGAGATACGCGCGATGAAGTCGCCGAGACGGTCCCAAATCGACATGGCCGCTTCTTAGGATGAAACATTCGCAAATGCGAGATGCCTTGGTGCCGCGCGCATAACTTTGTCGGCAACAGTCCGGCATCTGGACCAAAATTCTGGCCCAATGGAATTTCACGACGCAAAAGCCAGCTGCCGCTATCGATCTGCGTCATGGATGCACGCAACACCACCCAGCCGGCACGCACGGTCTCCCGCGAGACGATTGGCCTTGCCTTGGGCACGCTCGGCGTCGTCATCTTCGGCGGCACCCTGCCGGCGACGCGCGTGGCTCTTGCAACCTTTTCGCCCTGGTTCGTCACCAACGGCCGCGCGGCAATGGCCTCGCTTGCTGCGGCCGCGCTGCTGCTCGTCCTGCGCAAGCGGTTCCCCAAGGACGATGCGCCCGCATTGTTACTCGCCGGCCTGCTTCTGGTCTTCGGCTTCCCGATCTTCTCCTCCATCGCCATGCAAACGGTACCGGCGTCCCATGGCGGGGTGGTTCTCGGCGTACTGCCGCTGACCACCGGCATCTTTGCCGCCCTCATCGGCGGCGAGCGGCCATCCTCGTTTTTCTGGGCCTGCGGCGTCGCGGGCGCCGCTCTCGTCGTCACCTTCGCCATCAGCGACAGCGGCATGCAGCTGTCGTCAGGCGACCTGTTCCTGTTCCTCGCTGCCCTCTCGGCGAGCCTCGGCTACGTCGTGTCTGGCAAGCTGTCCCGCCGCATGCCGGGCTGGGAGGTCATCTGCTGGTCGCTGATCCTGACCGCGCCGATCTCCATAACAGGAGCCCTGCTGAGCTGGCATCCGGAGTTCGCCTCCGCCTCCTCGGCGCAGACATCTGCCTTCTTCTATCTTTGCTTCGGCTCGATGTTCCTCGGCTTCTTCGCCTGGAATGTCGGTCTCGGCATGGGCGGCATCGCCCGCGTCAGCCAAGTCCAGATGCTGCAGACCTTCGTCACCCTCGCCGTCTCCGCCTTCCTGCTTGGCGAACATGTCGGCGCAAGAACTCTCATCTTCGCGCTCGCCGTCATCGCGATCGTGGCGCTTGGCCGCCGGGCCCGGGTGACGCGCTAACCTCGACACAAAAGAAAAGCCCGGAGCGATGCTCCGGGCTTGCCTCCTCCCGCAACTTTACTGCGCGGGTGCAGCCGGCTCGACGGGCTTGGGCTGCATCGGATCGGTGTTCTGCATCTCGCCGCTCGTGCCGCTCTCCGGTGCCGGCGTAATGCTCTTGGTCGTGGTGTTGTCGGTCGCCGGCGGCGAGGCCTCGGGCGTGGCCGGTGCCGGGTTCACAGGAGCCGGCTGTTCGGTCACAGGCGGTTTCACGCTTTCAGTGGTCGTGCTGTCGGTGCCGCTGTCACTACAGGCGGCGACGCCGAACAGCGCAATGGCGGAAACCGACGCGAGAATGAACTTCTTCATAACAATCTCCTTTCGAGAACGGCCCGTTGAACGGGCGTCGGAGATGAAATGCGCGAGGTCCCGCACGGTTTCGTAACGTTCGGTTGCGCCCTGACACATAAGCGCCTGTCGTGCCGCCGTCATCGCACCGTCACCGCGCTGTCACGCCGGTAGGCTACCCGCTGCGCCCAACAACGAAGCGGGGAATCGCATTTCCATGACCGACGTTTCCGGAGAACTTGTCTTTCGTCGCGGCAAGAAAGTTGGAAAGGCGGTTTACCAGAACCGCGCACTTTCGAAGGAAGGCCTGTCCGAGCGGCTGTTTGCGCTGCTGTTTTCGGGCCTCGTCTATCCGCAGATCTGGGAAGATCCCGACGTCGACATGGAGGCCATGCAGCTTGGCGAGGGCCACAGGATCGTCACTATCGCCTCGGGCGGCTGTAACATTCTCGCCTATCTTACTCGCTCGCCGACCAGGATCGACGCCGTCGATCTCAACGGTGCCCACATTGCGCTGAACCGAATGAAGCTGGCCGCGGTACGCCACCTGCCAACGCAGGGCGACCTGTTCCGCTTCTTCGGCGAAACCGATGTCGAGCACAACTCACATGCCTATGACCGCTTCATCGCGCCACATCTCGATGCTTCGAGCCGCGCCTATTGGGAGCGCCGCAGCTGGCGCGGCAAGCGCCGCATCGCCACCTTCGACGGTAATTTCTACAAGACCGGCCTGCTTGGCCTGTTCATCGCTGCCGGTCACCGCGTCGCCAAACTCTACGGCGTCGACCCGGCCGCCATCATGGCCACCGGCAGCCAGCAGGAGCAGCGCCGCTTCTTCGACGAGAAGATCGCGCCGGTGTTCGAGCGCCGCATGCTGCGCTTCATCACGTCGCGCAAATCCTCGCTGTTCGGTCTCGGCATCCCGCCGGCGCAATACGACTCGCTTCTGACTTCGGGCGACGGCTCGATGGCCGGCGTGCTCAAGGCGCGGTTGGAAAAGCTCGCCTGCGACTTCCCGCTCGAAAGCAACTATTTCGCCTGGCAGGCCTTCGCTCGCCGCTACCCCAAGCCCGGCGAAGCCGCCCTGCCCGCCTATCTCGAGCAGGACAATTACGCCACGATCCGCGCGAGCGTCGATCGTGTCACCGTCCACCATGCCAACTTCACCGAACTTCTGGCCGACAAGGATGCCGGTTCCGTCGACCGCTACATCCTGCTCGACGCCCAGGACTGGATGAGCGACGAGCAACTCAACGCGCTGTGGACCGAAATTACGCGCACGGCCGCGCCGGGCGCCCGCGTCATCTTCCGCACCGCGGCGGAACCCAGCCTGCTGCCAGGCCGCCTGTCGCCGGCATTGCTCGACCAGTGGACCTACGAGGAACGGGCCTCGCGCGATTACACCGCCCGCGACCGCTCGGCGATCTATGGCGGCTTCCACCTTTATGTGAAGAAATCCTGATGAGCACGCCCGAGCTTTCGGCCGGCCATTCCGGGCTGATGGACAGCGTCTACCGGCATCAACGCCACATCTACGACCTGACGCGCAAATACTACCTGCTCGGCCGCGACCGCATGATTTCGGAGCTTGCTCCGCCCAAGGGCGGCACCGTGCTCGAACTCGGTTGCGGCACCGGACGCAACCTGATCCTTGCCGCGAGGCGGTTTCCCGATGCCCACTTCTACGGCCTCGACATTTCAGCCGAGATGCTGGTCACCGCCAGAGCATCGATCGCCCGTGCCGGCCTGTCGGATCGCATTTCGCTGGCGCAGGGCGACGCGACCTCGTTCGACGCCGCATCCCTGTTCGGTCGAGCCGGCTTCGACCGCGTCTTCGTTTCCTATTCACTGTCGATGATCCCTGGCTGGGAGCGCTCGGTGTCGGCGGCCCTCGCCGCTTCCACGGGTTCCGTCCATGTCGTCGACTTCGGCCAGCAAGAAGGGTTGCCCGGCTGGTTCCGCAAGCTGCTGCGTCGCTGGCTGGCGCGTTTCCACGTCACGCCGCGCGAGACGCTCGCCTCCGACATCGCCGCGCAGGCCCGCGTCGCCGGAAAGAGCTGCCGCTTCACCTCGCTCTACCGCGGTTATGCCTGGCTCATCGTCGTCGGCGGCGCCAAGCCTATCTGAGTGCTGCCACCAAAGCCGACAGCATCGCCTGCGGCTTGTAGCGCAGTTTGGACGGGGTCAGGCCGAGCCGGACAACCACCAGATTGGCCGACGGCACCATTGCCACCGTCTGGCCGTCATGGCCCTGCATCCAGAAGATGTCCTCGGGCAGGCCGAAGCCGACATCGGGATCCTCGCCTTCCGGCGTGCCGCCCTCCGGCCCCTGCAGCCACAACTGGCCGCGGCCGTACTCGCCAATCGGGGCTGCCGGCGCCTTCTCGCGCATCCATGCGACATAGCCTTCGGGCAGGATGCGCGCGCCGTTCCAGACACCATCCTGCAGCAGGAACTGGCCGAAGCGCGCCCAATCATGCGCCGAGGCGTAGAGATAGGACGATCCGGCGAAGGTGCCGCGCGCATCGGCCTCCAGCACCGCACTGGTCATGCCGAGCGGACCGAACAGTTTTTCGCGTGGCCAGGACAGGGCCTTGGCCGGATCGCCGACGGCGTCCTGCCAGAGGCGCGACAAAAGCAAGGTCGTGCCGCTGGAATAGGAGAATTTCTTGCCGACTTCGGCGGCCAGAGGCTTGGCCGCGGCGAAGCTTGCCATGTCTGGCTCGAGATAGAGCATGCGCGTGACGTCGGTGACGTCGCCGTAATCCTCGTTGAACTCCAGCCCGCTCGACATTGCCATGAGGTCGGCCAGGCTGATTTCGGCGCGGCCATCGGCCTTCCACGGCTCGAACAGATCCGTCTTGTCGACCGACATCTTGCCGTCGGCGACGAGCGTGCCGATGATCGCGGCCGTCACAGTCTTGGTCATCGACCAGCCGAGCAGCGGGGTCGAAGAAGCAAAACCCTCGCCATAACGTTCGCCGACGATCCGGCCGTTCTGCACGACGACGATGGCGCGCATGCCGGGGCCGGCCAGTGCCGCATCGTCAAGTACGGCCGTGATCGCCGGGTTCTGCGAGGCATCGACCTTCTCGCCCTCCGGCCACAGCGCCTCGGCATCGGCCGCGGGTGCGACCGGTACGGAACCCAGCGCAGCGGCGGCAATGTCACCGTCCGGCACGTTGCTGCAACCGGCGCCGTCATGGGCAACGGCAAGTCCTCTGCCGAAGACGCCGAACAGGCCCGCGCGCACCGTGCCGGCGCTCTGGTCGACGCTCACCGACATCAGCCGGAGCAATGGATGACCCGGTGCCTGGACATCGTCGGCCAGCACCTGATTGGCGTCGCGGCCGGCGAGGAAGACATTGGAACAGACGATCTTGGCGGCATAGCCGGAGCCGACACGGATCAGCGCCGGGGGCGCAAAGTACAACCAGGCCGACAAGCCGGCGACCACAAGGACAATGAGGGCGACCAGCCATTTCAGGATCTTGCCGATGATGCGCATAGCTTTCCCCGCCCCCCGACGTCATGCGTCCGCCATGGAATTGCCGTCATTCCTCCGCCAAATCTTTGAGGCTGTCGAGCGCGATCAACGGTTTATCAACCATGATCGGCGATCACAGAGGGGGATGTGCGGTGTCTCGGGGAAACCGCTGATCCATCGGAATAGTATCCGGGCCGCAGGGCCTGCCCCATGAACGATATGCTCTGGCCGGTTCCTGCCGGCCGCAAGGAGAAGTAATGCGCCGCGCTTCGGCTCTTGTGCTGCTCGCCTTCCTCGGCGCTTGCTCGACCTCCGACACCCTGTCGCTTGGCCCCGTCGGCAATGCCGGCAACATGGCCTCCGTTTCGGTCAAGAACCCACGCTTCAGCGACAGCGATCCGCACCAGTGGGAAAGCGGCGCCCCGTGGACCTACGCCATCCATGGCACCGATGTCTCCAAGTACCAGACCTCGATCGACTGGCAGCAGGCCAAGGGCAGCGGCATTTCGTTTGCCTTCATCAAGGCCACCGAGGGCGGCGACCGCGTCGACGACTATTTCGCCGAGCACTGGCGCGAGACAAAATCCGCCGGCGTGCCGCGCGGTGCCTATCATTTCTATTATTTCTGCCGGCCGGCCGCCGAGCAGGCGCGCTGGTTCATCCAGAACGTACCCAATGAGCGCTCGTCGCTGCCGCCGATCCTTGACATGGAATGGAACCCGCAGTCGCCGAGCTGCAAGCTGCGTCCGCCCGCGTCTACCGTGCGCAGCGAGATGAAGATCTTCCTCGAAATGGTCGAGAACCACTACGGCAAAAAGCCGATCATCTACACCTCGATCGATTTCTTCGACGACAACAACCTGTCGACGTTCCGCGGTTATCCCTACTGGCTGCGCTCGGTCGCCGGTCACCCGACGTCGCGTTATGGCAGCCACCCCTTCACCTTCTGGCAGTACACCGGCACCGGTGTCGTGCCTGGGATCAGGGGAGACGCCGACATCAACGTCTTCAACGGCAGCGAAGCACACTGGAAGAAGTGGCTCGCCGCCAACACCAGATAGTCCGGACTGCACCTCCGGGCTGCGCATTTCGCATGGCAGATGCGACAAGAAGAGGGGGTGCGGCCCTCGCCCGGTTTCTGTAGAAGGCGCGGCAAGACATTGAGCTGGCCGTCTGCCTGCTTTCGCCGTTCCGCGAAGGCCTGATCGGTCAAGCAGGAGAGCTGCCCATGAAGTTGCTGAGCAAGGCGCTGGTCGCCGCCCTTTTCGCCACCGTCGTTATGCCGGCAAACGCGCAGAATACCGCTGCCGTCACCCCTGCCGCGCCGGCAGCGACACTGGAATGCGGCGACGACTTCGCCACCTGGAAACAGAACCTTGCCAACGAAGCCCGGGCCGCAGGCGTTGGTGAAAAGGGTCTTTCGGCTCTGGCGAATGCCACCCTCGACCCCAAGGTGCTCGAGCGCGACCGCGCCCAGGGCGTCTTCGCCCAGACCTTCACCCAGTTCTCCGAGCGCATGATCAGCGACTACCGACTGAAGCATGGTGCCGCCAACCTGCAGAAGTACGGCCAGTATTTCACCATGGCCGAACAGGAATTCGGCGTGCCAGGCCCGGTCATTGCCGCCTTCTGGGCGCTGGAGACCGATTTCGGCGCGGTGCAGGGCAACTTCAACTCGCTCAACGCGCTGGTGACGCTGGCGCATGACTGCCGCCGCCCGGACCTGTTCCGGCCGCAGGTCATCCCGCTGATCACGCTGATCGACCGCAACGTGCTGCCGGCCGACGTCCAGGGCGCCTGGGCCGGCGAAATCGGCCAGACTCAGATCCTGCCGTCCGACTATCTGGCGCGCGGTGTCGACGGTGACGGCGACGGCATCGTCGACCTGCGCAACACCCCCGCCGACGTCATCCTGACGACCGGCAAGAAGATTCAGTCGCGCGGCTGGAAGCGCGGCGAGCCGTGGATCGAAGAGGTTCGGGTACCGGCCGAAATGGCCTGGGAAGAAACCGGCCGCACCAACAAACAGCCGCTGTCGAAATGGGCGGCTATGGGTGTCACAATGCGCGACGGCACGCCGCTCAAGGACACTGGCCTCAAGGCAGGCATCGTGCTGCCGATGGGCCGCAAGGGCCCAGCCTTCCTGACCTATGACAATTACGACGTCTATCTCGAGTGGAACCAGTCGGCGACCTACACGCTGACGGCAGCCCACCTCGCCGCCCGCCTCGCCGGCCAGCCGGCCTTCGACCGCGGCAATCCCGACGCCGGCCTGACCGGCGACGCCATGAAGGCGTTACAGCAGAAGCTTCACGACAGAGGCTACGACGTCGGCGGCATCGACGGCATTTTGGGCACCAACACCCGTGAAGCCATCCGCCAGGAGCAGATGCGCCTCAAGCTGCCCGTCGACGGTTGGCCGACCGACGAGCTGCTGGCGGACCTGTAAGGGAATAGGGAGGGATACCAACGCCTTGCCGTTGGAACCTCTCTATTCGCTAGTCGCTTCCAAACAACTCCGCCACGCTGCCGTGCCTTGGTTTCCAGCCAAGCTCGGCTCGCGCCTTGTCGCCGCCCAGCCGCTGGCTGATGGCATAGCCGCGTGCCCACTCGCCGAGCCGCTCCGCAGCCTCATCGACGGCAGTAGCGCGGACTGCCGGCTGCCCCATTCCCAGGTGCTGCGCCACGGCTGAGGCGATGTCGCCCACGCTCATGCCTTCAATAGCCGAACCGTTGTAGATGGACCCCGGCCGCGCTTTCTCCATGACCCGAATATAGAGGTCGGCAAGGTCCTCGGCATGGACGAGCGGCCAGACGACATCTGTCGATCCGATGACATCGACGGTGCCGTCCTTTCTCAGAGCATCCATGTAGGACGAGAACACCCCGCCCTCGCCGGAATAGACCATCGCCGGATGAACCACGGTGCCTTCCACCTCCGGCGCCAAGAGCACGCGGTTCATGTTCTCGATCATCCAGCCGAAGGCCGGCAGCGGATCGAATGGACTGTCTTCAGTCGCGGCCCGCTCCCCAGTCGCACCGAACAGCCAGCAGCCGCCGGTATAGACGAAGCGCGGCCGGTTCGGCATCGCACCGAGCACCGGCAGCAGCGCGTCAAGCAAGGTCGTCTCGACCTCGCCCATGTCGTCGCCAAAGTCGGCAGCGGCATGGATCACGGCATCGACCGGTGGAAGCTTGCCGGCCCATTCGCGCGGAGTGCGCAGGTCGCCGAGCAGCGGCGTGGCACCTGCAGACTTGAGGCGTTCAGCCGACGCTTGGGAACGAGCGAGGCCGATCACATCGTGGCCGCCCTCGACCAGGCGCTGCAGGATATGGCGACCGATGAAGCCGGTGCCGCCGAGAAGGAAAACATCCATGGGAATAGTCACTTAGCGCATGGTGGGCAACGAGTGGTGAGATGCGTAGATCGGAACGCGCCCAAGGCTATTCAAGCCACGATCATTGTTTCCCTGTTCGCTCTTCCCTTCCCTCACTCCGCCGCCATCGTCTCCAGGCTGGCGAAGCCTTGCGGCGCGTCGCCTTCGTCGAACGGCGTCGTCACCTCGACGAAGGTGTCGGGATAGAAGCCGTTGAAACGGGTGCGCAGCGACAAAGAGTAGGCGCCGATATGGCCGATTTCGATCCAGTCGCCGGAGTCGATGGTCTCGGGCAGCCAGAACGGCCGTGACAGGATGTCGACGGAATCGCAGGTCGCGCCGCAGACCTTGAACGGAACGATCTTATCGGCGTCACCGTTGCGGGCGCGTATCGCGGGATCGGGGATGAAGCGCGCCGGCAGCGTGATCTTGCCCGTCCATGAATCCGACAGCGACGCCCAGATGCCGTCATTGATGTAGAGCCGCCTGCCCTTGCGCAACAGCACCCGCACGATCAGCGATAGGCACCGCGCCACGATCACCCGACCCGGCTCGGCAACGAGCGGCATTTCGTCGAAATTGTATTCCTTGAGGTCGCCGCGCAAGCGCGACATGATCTGCCCGATCGAAGGCATGGCCGGCTTCTTGGAATTCGGATCGTGGCCGTATTCGGCCGGGAAGCCGCCGCCGACATCGAGTCCGGCGAGGTCAAATGACACACGATTACGCACCCAGTCGACCGAGGCGAGCGCCCGCTCATAGGTATCGGGGTCCTCGATCTGGCTGCCGACATGGAAACACAGGCCGACCTTGTAGCCGTTGCGGTTGAGCCGCTCGCACAGCTCGACCGCATTGGCCGGCCCGGCGCCGAACTTCTTCGACAGCTCATATGCCGCCGAGCCCTTGGTCTGGACGCGCACGAAGACGGTGATCGCGCCGGGGTCGATGTCGAGCGCCCGCACGACACGGTTCAGCTTGTTGATCTCGTCTTCGTGGTCGACCGCGATCACTCTGATGCCATAGGTCTCAAGCGCCAGGCGGATGTCGGACTGCGCCTTGACCGGATGCATGTAGATCATCTCGGCCTCAGTGGAGACTTCCCTCACCGCGGCGAATTCGCCTGGAGAAGCCACGTCGAACATGGTCACGCCGGCCTCGACAAGCGCCTTGAGCACGATCAGTTCGCCATTGGTCTTCACCGCATAGGCGGTTCTGCCGGGGAACATCTCCATGAAGGCGCGTGCATCGGTCTTCAGCACTTCCGGTCGGAAACAATAGACCGGTGCATCAGGGCGAAGAGCGAGGGCTGCCTCGCGTGCATTCTCGAATCGCTGCATGGAAGCTCCTCGTTTGCCGGCCAAAATTTAAACCAAGCGGTCCGCGATGCAACCCGACAGGGCTTGGCAGGAGTGTTGCGTCAGCCAAAGGAATCGGGTGGCCCTACCCAGGAATCGCGCGTAGCTGTCGAATGTGACGAAGCGAAGAAGGAAGCGGACATGAGTGCACGCGACTGGGCCAGGCTGTTGCTCCTGGGGGCGATCTGGGGCGGGTCGTTCTTCTGCGTGCACATCGCGGTCGCCGAGATCGCGCCGCTGAAACTGGTGCTGTTCCGGGTGCTCATCGCGGGAGCGGCACTGCAGCTGTTCCTGCTGCTCCGCGGCCCCTCCTTCCGCCTTGCTTTCCCCCACCTCGGTACGCTGTTCGTGCTCGCAGTGCTCAACAACGTCATCCCGTTCACGCTGATCTGCCTCGGCCAGACCGAGATCGGCGCGGGCCTGGCCTCGGTGCTCAACGCCACGACGCCATTCTGGACGCTGGTCATCGCCAACATCGTCACCAACGACGAGAAATTGAACTGGAACAAGCTGGCCGGTATAGGACTGGGCATCGCCGGCACCGCCATCATGGTCGGCCCGGGCATCGTCGCCGGGCTCGGCGGCCCGGTCTGGGCCAAGTTCGCCCTTGTCGGCGCCTCTCTCTCCTACGCCTTCGCGCTGATGGTGGCGCGCCGGCTGAGGGGCGTGCCGCCGGCAATCATCGCCACCGGCCAGTTGACGGCCTCATCGGTCATCATGATCCCGCTGGTGCTGATACTGTACGGCACCTCTGGCCTGTTTGCCGCCAGCACCAATGCGTGGCTGGCAACGTTTGCCTTGGCGCTGGTCGCCACCGCCTTCGCCTACATCCTGTTCTTCAAGCTGGTGGCTTCGGCCGGCGCCACCAACACCTCGCTGGTGACACTGATCGTGCCGGCGAGCGCCATGCTCTTGTCGGTAAGTTTCCTCGGCGAGCGGCTCGAGGCCTTCGAACTGGGCGGCATGGCGCTGATCGCGCTCGGGCTCGTCACCATCGACGGACGTCTGTTCAAGCGGCGCCAGCCGGCGGGCGCGTGAGCGAAATCGGGTCGCCATTGGGGAGAGCAATGCTCAGCTCGGGATTGCTGCAGCGCCGTCTTTCGCCTTCCGAAGGTGATTGGGCACTGTCGTGGCTAATCGATTTGCCACAATTTCTCCACAACCCTTGCCGGTGTGTTTACCAAGCAAATCCAACGGCTAAGCGTGAGAAACGCGTCGCATTTTCCACAATCTTGTCGCAATGCAGCACATTTTTCGCTTGTGTGTGACCGAAATGACCCTAGATTCCGGCCTGTGGCTTGCAAACAGGAGGCTATGCATGGGACTGACTAGGTCAATCAATGCAGTCATGATTTGCGCTGCCTTTGCCTTCATCGGCGCGCTTATTGTCGGAGTTCTTCCATAGGCCGTTCAACGGCGGAAGACCAAAGCACCTCCAAGGTGGAAGCTTCGAAAAGGCCGGGATCACCCTCCCGGCCTTTTTTGATTCCGCCCAGTCGGTTGCAACTTGCCGTCAGGCGGCTGCCGATCCCTGCACAACCGGCTGCGGCCGGATGCCGATCATGTGGCACACCGCCACCACCAGGTCGGCGCGGTTCATGGTGTAGAAATGGAAGTCGTTGACGCCGCGCTCGACCAGGTCGAGCACCTGTTCCACCGCCACGGCCGACGCCACCAGCGCATGGGTCTGAGGATCCTTGTCGAGGCCTTCGAAGCGCTCGGCCAGCCAGCCCGGCACATGGGCGCCGCAGCGCGAGGCAAAGTTGGCAACCTGGGTGAAGCTGTGGATCGGCAGCACACCCGGCACGATCGGAATGTAGATGCCGGCCTTGCGGGCGCGCTCGACGTAACGCTCGTACAGATCGTTGTCGAAGAAGAACTGGGTCACCGCGCGTGTCGCGCCATTGTCGACCTTGCGCTTCAGCATGTCGAAATCGGTGACGAAATCAGGGCTTTCCGGATGCTTTTCCGGGTAAGCCGAAACCGAGATGTCGAAATCGCCCTGCGCCTTCAGCGCGCCGACCAGCTCGGCGCCGTTGGCGTAGCCGCCGGGATGCGGCTGATAGGCAGCACCTACGCCCTCCTTGGGATCGCCGCGCAGCGCCACGAAGCGCTTCACGCCCATGGCGGCGAACTCTGCGATCACCTGGTCGACTTCCTCGCGGGTCGCGTCGACGCAGGTCATGTGCGCGGCGGGCGTCAGCGTCGATTCCTCAAGGATGCGCTTGACCGTGCGGGCGGTACGCTCGCGGGTCGAGCCACCGGCACCGTAAGTTACCGAAACGAACTGCGGACGCAGCGGCTCGAGCCGGGTCACAGTCTCCCAGAGACGCGCCTCCATGTCGTCGTTCTTGGGCGGGAAGAACTCGAAGGAAACACGGATCTTGTTGCCGATGTCGGAACGCCTGGAGAGCGGAAATTGGTTCATCAGGCAGTTTCCCTTTGGGCTTGCAGTTCAGGATTGGGATCGGCGACCAGCAGGCGCTTGTCGCGCGCCAGCCAGAGTTTGACGGTCAGGCTGGCCTTGGCCGAGCCGCGTGGTTCGAATTCCTGAGTCTCCTCGAGTTCGAGCCCGGCCTCGGACAGCCACTCCTCGATCTGCCGATCGGAGAAGCCGAGGCGCGCATGCGCATGCTCGGAGCGCAGGAAGTCGAGCCCGTGCGGGGCGAAGTCGACGATCACCAACCGGCCCGAAGGGCGCAGGAGCCGCGCCGCCTCCTGGATGGCGCGGGCGGGATCGTCGAGATAGTGCAGCACCTGGTGGATGGTCACGAGGTCGAAGGCATCGCGCTCGACCGGCGGCGAGAAGATGTCGCCCTGGCGCACCTGCGCGTTGGCAATTCCTGCCTTGTCGAGATTGGCGCGGGCAACGGCCAGCATTTCCCGCGACTGATCGATGCCGACGCCGCGGCGATAGATCGGGGCGAAAATTTCGAGCAGGCGCCCCGTGCCGGTACCGAGGTCGAGCATCGACTGGAACGGCCGCTTGCCGACCAGCTTGACGAGTGCGGCTTCCACGGCGCGATCAGGTGCATGCAGCGAGCGCAATTCGTCCCAGCTCGCGGCATTGGCGCTGAAGTAACGGGCCGCGCGCTCCTGGCGCTTGTGCTTGACGTCATCAAGACGCTCGAAATCGCGCACCACCTGGCTATCTGATGTATCGATGCTTGATACCAGCCCCTGCACGAAACCGCGCGCCTGGTCGGCGTCGGAAAGCCGGAAGAACGCCCAGGATCCTTCCTGGTAGCGATCGATCAGCCCCGCCTCGAGCAACAGCTTGAGATGACGCGAAACGCGCGGCTGCGACTGGCCGAGGATCTCGGTCAGGTCGGAGACCGTCAGGTCGCCACGTGAAAGCAGCGTCAGGATGCGAAGCCGGCTGGATTCGGCCGCCGCCTTCAAGGTATCTACCATGGTGTCGAGCGTCACATGCATCGGCTTTGGTTCTCGCCAAAAGACATAAACATATCTTTATGTGACGCAGCGAATGATTGCAACGCCCAATGTCGCATGCGGGCAAGAAAATGGCGCGACCGTGGGAGGCGGCATGAAGATGTTCGAACAGCGCGAGGGCGAAATCCCGCTCGCCGGCGATCCGGCGGCTGACGCCGACGACGCCCGCCTCGCCTATGTCGGCCGCATCGCCTCGCCCTGGAAGCAGCGCGAGCACTGCCCCAAGAACATGAACGCCGCCCGCGAGCGTGGCGGTGGCGCGACCGTCACCGTCGACGTCCCCTACCGTGCCGGGCTCGCCGGTCTTGCCGGCTTCAGCCATGTCGTCGTGCTTAGCTGGTTCGAACAGGCGCCGCGGAATCTGATTGTCCAGAAACCGCGCCATGCCTCTGACGCGAAAGGCGTTTTTGCCCTGCGCTCGCCTGCCCGACCGAACCCTATCGGCCTTCACGTCGCGGCGATCGTCTCGCTTGACATGGAAAACGGCGTGATCGAGCTCGATGCCATCGATGCGTTGGATGGCACACCGGTCATCGACCTGAAACCCTACTTCGCTTCAGTCGACGCCATTCCCGACGCGACGCGTCCGAACAAGGAAGCCTGAGCATGCCAGCCTCCACTGGCCGCCAACGTGCAGTGGCCAAATCGCTGACCGCGCTCCTGCCACTCGCGCCCTATGCCGACACGGAAGCCATCCGCACCGACGCGCTCGCTGTGCATCTGAAGACGCTGCCGCCGTCGATCGCCGTGTGGCTGGCGACCGTCGCCCATGTCCGCCATGCCCATACCGACTACGAGAAGCTGCTGTCGGAGGGTTACGACCGCGATTCCGCCCGCTTCTTCGTCATCGACCAGGTCAACGCCACCCTCACCCGCTGGCGCGCCACCCGCCTGCTCGACGCCGACGAGGATTTGGAATGACCGGAACGCAACCCAACAGCAGAAGTGCTGTGCCGCTCGACGAGCTCGACCGCCGTATCCTGGCCGCTCTGCAACAGGACAACCGGCTGTCCTTCGCCGAACTTGCCGAGCGGGTCGCCTCGTCGGCAGCCTCCTGCATGCGACGGGTCAAGCGTCTGCGCGATGCCGGTGTCATCATCGCCGACGTTTCGATCCTCGATCCTGTAGCCGTCGGCAAATCGCTGACAGCGGTGGTCAACATCGACCTCGAGGCCGAGCAGCGCGATCTTGTCGAAGCGTTCAAGCGGCAGATGCGCGCAGCGCCCGAAGTGACCCAATGCTACATGGTGACGGGCGGCGCCGATTTCGTGGTGATCGTCAACGTCGAAGACATCGACGCCTATGAGGCATTTACCCGCAAGTGGCTCTACTCCAATCCCAACATACGCAAGTTCCGCTCGATGATCATGCTGGACCGCGTCAAGTTCGAACCGCGCGTCGCCGTATAACTGCATTCGCTCTTCAAACGGCTCGATTGCATTGATCTTGTTTCAGCAAGGCCGGGATTTTGATCGGCCTGCGTCATCTGGCCCGGCATTTTGACCGAAATGGCGTATCGCGAGGCGGCATACTCCGGTCGATCATCCTGGACGCGGAGAACCAGCGACAATGGACGTCAAGCCACAGCAATTGCCGGCGATCGAACCCCGCCACGTGGATCCGTATGCCTATCCCCAAGGCGTCGCCTTCCTCGACGGCCAATATCTGCCGATGTCGGAAGCCAAGATCTCGGTACTCGATTGGGGCTTCCTGCATTCGGACGCGACCTACGACACTGTCCATGTCTGGAACGGCGCCTTCTTCCGGCTCGACCTGCATATCGAGCGCTTTTTCAGCGGGCTGGAGCGGCTGCGTATGTCGATCCCCTTCGACCGGGCTGGCGTCACCGAGATCCTGCACAATTGCGTGGCGCTGTCAGGGCATCGCTCGGCCTATGTCGAGATGCTGTGCACCCGCGGCGCCTCGCCGAACTTCAGCCGCGACCCGCGCGACGCCACCAACCGTTTCATGGCCTTCGCCGTGCCGTTCGGCTCTGTCGCCAATCCTGAGCAGCTAGAGCGCGGCCTGCATGTGTCGATCAGCCAGCGCGTGCGGATCCCGCCGGCCTCGATCGACCCCACAATCAAGAACTACCACTGGCTCGACCTCGTGTGTGGCCTCTATGATGCCTATGACAACAACGCCGAGACGGCACTGCTGCTCGACTTCAACGGCAATGTCGCCGAGGGCCCGGGCTTCAATGTCTTTGCCGTGAAGAACGGGCGCCTGGCGACGCCGGCAACCGGCGTCCTGCCCGGCATCACCCGGCGCAGCGTCTTCGACCTCTGTGCCGAAGCCGGCCTTGTCGCCGAAGCCGTTATCGTCAGCGTCGATGCATTGCTTGGCGCCGACGAGGTGTTCATCACCTCGACCGCCGGCGGAATCATGCCGGTGACCAAGATCGACGGGACTGACGTTGCCAATGGCAAGGTTGGCCCTGTTACCACAAGGCTGAAAGACGCCTATTGGGCGAAACACGACGACCCCGACTGGTCGATGCCGGTCACCTATCCCTGACCGGTAGGGGCTGTGCTCACGCCCTGTAGATCCACTGCTCGGGCACCCGCACCGAGACCTCTTCGCCGGCCGCAATCACACCGGGCTTCTCGACCCAGCCGACAAGCCCGCGCAGCCGGCGCGACACTTTCGGGAACAGCAGCGAGCCGGCGTCGTGGTCGACCATGCCGGCATGCTCGGCGATCGAGCGACCGGCAACGCGGCACGGCGCGTTCTGTCCGTCGATCTTGATCGTCACGCCACCCTTAAAGAACAGCATGGTGCCCGAAGGTAGCATCGACAGCATCGGCAGGCCCTCGAGCAGGAGATTGGCGCCGATCCACTCCGGTTTGATCTCGGCAAGGCCCATGCGCTCGGCGACGATTGCCATCTCGTCGGGTGCGACGATCGACAGCTGCCGCTCGTTGCGCATCTCGGTGCCTCGCGGATACCACGGCTCGCGCCCGCCGGAGCGCCTGGTGTGACCAGCATGGACATCGCCGACGATGCCCTCGAAGGTCAGCGGCAGCGTTTCCACCGCCCAGGTGACGAAATGGTCTTCCGGCGCGGTGTAGACACCGGCAACGCGCGCCGCGAATTTGCGGCCCGGCAGGATTTCAGGTTCGCCTTCGCGATGCATGGTCGGGTCGAGCATCTCTAGCCTCTCGGTTTAGGACTGCTGCTTTGAACGGCATGACCCGGGAAATCCAGACAAAAAGCCTGATCCCGGCGATCATCCGAACTGATCGATCCCCTGGTCCACTCTTCACATCATGCGGACCAGCGCGCCGCCGATCGAGTAGCCGGCGCCGAAGGCGCAGATCAACCCGTGGTCGCCCGCCTTCATGTCCTCGTGGTTTTCCTTGAGCGCGATGACCGCACCGGCCGCCGCCGTGTTGCCCAGCCGCTCCAGCACCATCGGCGCCTTGTCGTGGTCGGCATCATGGCCGAGCGCCAGCTTCAGGATCATCGCGTTCATCCGCGCATTGGCCTGGTGCAGCCAGTAGCGCCTGATGTCGGACGGTGTCATGCCGTGGTCGGCGAGAAAGGCGGTGATGAAGCGATGCGCCGCATGGGTCACCTCCTTGAACACCTTGTTGCCGACCTGCTTGATCATGTTGCCCTCCATCTCGACGACGGAGGTGTTTTCCTGTCCGGCACGCAGCAGGAAGCCGAAATTGGTGCGGATATTGTTGGAGAACTGCGTCCAGTTGCGCGTGTCGAGCATCTCGAAGCGCCCCGGCCGGGTCTCCTTGGATCCAATTGCCTCGACGACCATCGCCACCGAGGCGTCGCCGAAGATGAAATGCGTCTGGCGGTCACGGAAATTGAGGTGCCCGGTGATGATCTCGGGCGTCACGATCAGCACGCGCTTCTGTCCGCCCGAGCGGACGAGATTGAAAGCGACGTGCAGGGCGGCCGCCGCCGACGAGCAGCCGAGGCTCATGTCGAATGCAGCACCCTCGATGCCGAGCTCCTTCTGGATCTCGATCGAGATCGCCGGATAAGGTCGCTGCTGGTGCGAGGCGGCGCAGATCACCATGTCGATGTCGGCGCCGGTGAGCCCGGCATGGGCGAGCGCCTCGCGTGCCGAGGCAACACCGAACTCGGCCTCGACCGAAAGGACGTCGTCGGCGCGCGGCGCGATGCGCGGCGTCATCCGCTCAGGGTCGAGAATGCCGTCGAGCGTGTGGACGTGCCGGTTCTTCACGCCGGAGGCATAGACGATGAAGTCGCTGTCCGATTTCTTGATCGGCTCCTGCCCTGCGGCTTCGCGCCTGATGTTCTCGATGTCGGCCCAGGCGTTGAAGCTCTCGACAAGTTCGTCGTTGCTGATCGTTGCCTGGGGAATTTCGACGCCGATGCCACTGATGATGACGCGATGCATAAGACCGTCCATGCCTGAATTTCCGCAGCATGCCCGATAGCAGTTACCGCTTCGGAAAAACCCATGCTCCAGCGACGAAAATGGAGCCATCGGGCCCCGGCGCATCCTGCCCCCGTCTCCAGCAGACTCGCCAAGTGCAGATTACGTCACATGGAGGCGTTCGAATACGCCCTGAACGCAACACTCGCCCCGATATTCCGCCCTATGCTCGTTGTGCCACCAGGAAGATCCTGGGAAAGCGCAACAGCACCTTGCCGTCGGCGGCGGGCGGATAGGCAGCGGCGATGCGCGCCGTGTAGGCGGCGAGATAGGCTTCGCGCTCGGCCGGTTCGAGCGGATCGACGAAGGGCTTGAGCCCCGTCCCCTTGACCCACTCGACGATCGCCGTGGCGTCCGCCAGCGGGTGGTTGTAAACGGTGTGCCAGATGTCGACCCGCGCCGACAGCGGCACGAGCAGGTCATAATATGAAACGACCGATGGCAATTGCGCGCGGGCGGCGCCCGCGATCCTGGCGGCGAAGGGCACTGCGGCTGCGGTCTCGCGCATCGCCATATGCGACGGCTCGCCGATATTGTCGGGCATCTGCACTGCGAGGTACCCGCCCGGGGCGAGCAGCGTCATCAGGCGTGCCAGAACGGCCTGATGGTCCGGCAGCCACTGGAACACGGCATTGGCGAAGATCACGTCGACGGGCTCGTCGGGCGTCCAGTCGCGCGCATTGGCGAGCTGGAACTCAACATCGGGCAGCCGACGCCTGGCCTGCTCGATCATGTCGGGCGACGTGTCGAAGCCGGAAACCGTCGAATCCGGCCAGCGCTCGACCAGAAGCTCGGTCGAATTGCCCGGCCCACAGCCGATGTCGACCACTCTTCTCGGCCGCTCCAGAGGGATTTGCGCCAGAAGGTCCCGGGACGGCCGCGTCCGCTCGTCCTCGAATTTGAGATATTGCGCGGCGGACCAGTCCTTCATGTCGGGGACTCCAGAAGCAATTCCGGGAAGTGCGAGGGCGTTTTCCGTCTCGCTACGCAAGGCAGCGGGCAGAAAACAAAAAACGCCCCGCTTTTTGGGCGGGGCGTTTTCTTGGTCTGTCAGCGCGTCAGGCGCTTGTGGCTCATCCGGTGCGGGGTGGCCGCATCGGCGCCGAGACGACGGATCTTGTCCTTCTCGTACTCTTCGAAGTTGCCTTCGAACCACTCGACATGCGCATCGCCTTCATAGGCCAGCATGTGGGTGGCCATGCGGTCGAGGAACATACGATCGTGGGAGATGATGACGGCGCAGCCGGCATATGCTTCCAATGCGTCTTCGAGCGCGCCCAGCGTCTCGGTGTCGAGATCGTTGGTCGGTTCGTCGAGCAGCAGGACGTTGCCGCCGTTCTTCAGCATCTTGGCGAGGTGGACGCGGTTGCGCTGACCACCCGACAGGTTGCCGACGCGCTGCTGCTGGTCGCCACCGCGGAAGTTGAACGACGAGCAATAGGCGCGGCTGTTCACTTCATGCTTGCCGAGCTTGATGACTTCGGCGCCGCCAGAAATCTCTTCCCAGACCGTCTTGGTCGGGTCGAGCGCATCGCGGCTCTGGTCGACATAACCGAGCTTGACGGTCTCGCCGACGCGGATCGTGCCGCTATCGGGCGTTTCCTGGCCGGTGATCATCCTGAACAGCGTGGTCTTGCCCGCGCCGTTGGGGCCGATGACGCCGACGATGCCGCCGGGCGGCAGCTTGAAGTTCAGGTTTTCGATCAAAAGCTCGTCGCCATAACCCTTGTTCACGCTATCGACCTCGATCACCACATTGCCGAGGCGTTCGCCGGCCGGGATGACGATCTGCGTGTCGGTCGGCTTGCGGTTCTGCGACTGCTCGACCAACTCCTCATAGGCCTTGATACGCGCCTTCGACTTGGTCTGGCGTGCCTTGGGCGAGGATGCGATCCACTCGCGCTCGCGCCAGATCGCCTTCTGGCGCGAATCGTCTTCGCGGCCTTCCTGGATCAGGCGCTTGGCCTTGGCGTCGAGATATTTGGTGTAGTTGCCCTCATAAGGGATGCCGCGGCCACGATCGAGTTCGAGGATCCAGCCGGTGACGTTGTCGAGGAAGTAGCGATCGTGGGTGATGATCAGCACCGAGCCTGGATAGTCGCGCAGGTGCTTTTCCAGCCAAGCCGTGGTCTCGGCGTCGAGATGGTTGGTCGGTTCGTCGAGCAGCAGAAGGTCGGGCTGTTCGAGCAGCAAGCGGCACAGCGCGATGCGGCGGCGTTCGCCACCCGACAGCTGGGTCACTTCAGAATCGCCGGGCGGGCACTGCAGGGCGTCCATAGCCATCTCGACCTGCTGTTCCAGGTCCCACAGGTTGAGACGATCCATCTCGTCCTGCAGCTTGGCGCCCTCGTCGGCGGTCTCGTCGGAGTAGTTCATCATCAGCTCGTTGTAGCGCTCGATGATGGCGGTCTTCTTGGAGACACCGTCCATGACGTTCTCGAACACGGTCTTGGCCGGGTCGAGATGCGGCTCCTGCGCCAGGTAGCCGACGGTGGCGCCGTCAGCCAGCCAGGCTTCGCCCGACCACTCCTTGTCGAGGCCGGCCATGATCTTGAGCACGGTCGACTTGCCCGCGCCGTTGGGGCCGAGGATGCCGATCTTGGCATCCGGGTAGAACGACAGGTTGAGGTTTTCCAGCACCTTCTTGGTGCCGTAGGACTTGGTCAGTCCCGACATGTGATAGATGAACTGGCGTGCCACGCGCGCGTATCCTGCTTCAGGTGAACGGAGATTTGCGCGCTATGTAGGCCATCCCACCCCAAACGGCAAATGCTTTCGGGGCGAACATCGCGATGACACGCGCGTCCGAACACTGTCAGGACACCACGCCTCGGTCGTGCCCGCGCCAACAGGCAAGAGGACCATCCAGATCACCTTGGTGGTATTCTTGCCAAGGCAATATCTAAGGTTGCCAATGCCTCCCATGGGACTACATTAATTTCGCTCGAAGGCTGATGGGGGATGCAATGCTCCGGTTAGGTCAGAAGTACCAGCACCTCGTTCACGGAACCGGCTGCAGCTGCTTCAGCCCCGAGATTCAGCAGGCATCGCGACGCCTCGAGGCCCTTACGCGACGCGGCTTCATGGCGGGCATGGGAGCAAGCTTTGCCGCTCTTGCCTCGCCTTCCCTGGCCCAGGCACCCGGCCCGTCACAAAAAACCCTGTTCAGGCAGGTCAGGCTGTTCGACGGCACCTCCGACACACTCAAGACTGGCGTTCAGGTCCTGGTCGAAGGCAACCGTGTCGCAGTGGTAGACACGAAAAACAGCGCAGCACCCTCCGACGCAACTGTCATCGACTGCGGCGATCGGGTGCTCATGCCGGGCCTGATCGACGCCCACTGGCATACGGTCTTTGCGGCGGTGCCGTTGAACGTACTGCTGGCGGGCGATCCGGGCATCATCTTCGCTGCCACCACCGCCGAGGCAGAGCGTACCTTGCTGCGCGGCTTCACCACGATCCGGGATTTGGGTGGTCCGGTTTTCTCGTTCAAACAGGCTGTCGACAGCGGCATCGTTCCGGGCCCACGCATCTTTCCCTGCGGAGCGATGATCACGACGACAGGAGGCCACGGCGATTTGCGCATGCCGACAGAGATCCCGCGAGATGGCAACCAGCTCAGCGTCGGCGAACTGATGGGAGCCAACGCGGTCGTCGATGGCATTCCCGACTTGAAGATGCGCATTCGCGAGCAGCTGATCCAGGGGGCATCGCAGATCAAGCTTGTCGGCGGTGGCGGGGTTTCGTCGCCGCGCAGCCCGCTCGACATGTCGACCTTTGCCGAAGACGAGATACGCGCTGCCGTCTCTGTGGCAAAAGACTGGAATACATACATCACCGTCCACGCCTATGCCCCCAACACCGTTCAGCGAGCGATCAACGCCGGAGCGGCCTGCGTCGAGCATGCGCACCTGATGGATGAGGCAACGGCAAAGCTCTTTGCCGAAAAAGACGTATGGCTCAGCATGCAGCCATTCCTCACCGTCGAGGATGCTGAGCCTCAGACCGGTCCAAGCGCGGAACGCATACAGCAGCTGTTCGCCGGCACTCCCAAGGTCTACGAGTTTGTTCGCAAGCACGGCATCAGGACCGCGTGGGGTTCCGACGTGCTGTTTTCGCCGGCAATGACCGCGCGCCAAAGCGTCATGTTCACCCATCTCAGCAATTTCTACACCAATGCCGAGGCACTGCGCATGGCAACTTCGGGCAATGCGGAGCTGCTGGCGCTGTCCAATCTGCGCAATCCCTATCCCGGCAAGCTCGGCGTGATCGAACCAGGCGCCCTCGCCGACATGCTCCTTCTGGACGGAAATCCGCTCGAAAATATCGACCTGATCAGCGAGCCAGGCAAGAACATGGTCGTGATCATGAAGGACGGCTTGATCCACAAGAACACGCTTGGCTGACCTCGAAATTCTCTTGCACAGTTCTCACCTGGACAGGCGCCAATACTGGCGCTGACCATGCGGCACCGTACCGTCGGATACCCCTGACGCAGGGATCTCAGGCCCCGAATGCCGGGCCTGCGATGTTTGGCGCAAACGCAAAGCAAAAATTAACCACATTTGTCCATCCTTTCTCCATCGTTCTGTCGAGTTGGGGACATTCCGGAAATCACGCACTGCGGTCGCCTCGCCGGCCGCACGATGTTGCGGGACAACTGGTCTGCTACGCGTTTTGAGTAAAATCGTTCGTCCACAATCCTTGCGCCGTCTGGTGCGCCCGTTTGTCATCGCTTGTGTCGGCACGGCTTTCGCCGGCATGGCGGCGTGGTCGATGGCCGGCATGGCCGCATTAAGCAATGTCAGCGCCTTCGATCCGGCCCACCTGGCGCCCAAGCCGCACGCGCAGCCGGTGATCGTCAGGCAGGCGCGGCTCACGGCCTATGTCAGCACCGACAAGGCATCGCGGCTCGCTGCCTCGACCAAGCCCTTGATATCCGCCAACGGCGCCAAGCCCGCCGCCATGGCCAGCCTAGCCGGCAGTCTGGGCAAATCAGCCCGCCATGCCACCGTAGCGGCTGCCGCGCCCGCAAACAGCAATGCCACCCGCTTCGACACCATAGCCAGCAAGGCTGATCTGAGCTCCAAGAAGCTCGCCAGCCTGTTCGCGGCCAGTTCCGTCGAACTGAAACAGCTTGCCGACGCCGCAGAGAGCGCCGATCAGCCGGTATCCTTGCCAGCTTCGGTCGCAGAGCGCCCGACCATCCTCGCTTATGCTGATCCGTCGCCTGGCGGCGCTGCCGACACTGCACTGTCGACCCTTCTGACCGGGTCTTCCGAAGAGGAACTCGCCGCGGCACAAGCTGAAGCAGAAGCGGCCGCCCTGCCCGACTATGCCGAAACCCCGTCGGCCGGCCCCCGTCCGGAACTCCGCCCCGAAGTCGCTGCCGCCGAGCCTGCAGATGTCGGCAAGGCGAACGCCCCCGATCCCGAGGTCAGTGCACCGAAGGTGGTCGAAAAGCCAGAAACCCGAAAGCCGCAAAAACTCGCCTATGCGCGCCCGGAAATTCCCGAGGACAAGCCGGGCAGCACGCTCGGCCAGTCGCTGCGCAGCCTGTTCGGCGGTAAGACCCGCGCCGGCAACGGCGTAGCGGTCTATGACATCAGCGCCGCCAAGGTCTACATGCCCGACGGCAGCGTGCTCGAGGCACATTCGGGCATCGGCAATATGGCCGACAACCCGCGCTACGTCCACGTCAAGATGAACGGCCCGACCCCGCCCCACACCTACAATCTCAAGATGCGCGAGAGCCGCTTCCACGGCGTCGAGGCGATCCGCATGCTGCCGGTCGACGGCAAGAACAAATATGGCCGCGACGGCTTCCTGACGCATAGCTATTTGCTGCGCGGCGGGCGCGAGGAGTCGCATGGCTGCGTCGCCTTCGCCGACTACAAGCGCTTCCTCACCGCCTTCAAGCAGGGCAAGGTCAAGCAGATGATCGTGGTGCCGAGCGGCGGCCGCGAGAGCTTCCGCCTGGCCTCGAACGGCAAGGCGATCTGAGGCAAGACCGCCCTCAAGCCGTCAGCGATGGACATCCGCAGGCGGCTATTTCATAGCTGAGCCATGAAAACCGAAACAAATCTGCTTCGGATGTCAATCGCCGTGACGTTCGTCGTCGCGCTGTTCGGCATCGTCTTCGGCGTCCTCAGCGGCTCCTTCTCCATCGCCTTCGACGGCGCCTATTCGCTCGCCGATGCGACGATGACCATCCTGGCGCTGATCGTCGCCCGCCTCATCACCAGCAATGCCACCCACAACCGACGCCTGCACAAGCGCTTCTCGTTTGGCTTCTGGCATCTCGAGCCCATCGTGCTCGGCCTGAACGGCATCGTGCTGATCAGCGTCTCCTGCTACGCGCTGATCAATGCTGTCGCCAACCTTTTGGCCGGCGGACATCATCTCGAATTCGATTTCGCCATCATCTATGCGGCCGTCACCCTTGCCGCATGCCTGACGATGGCGACCATCGGCAGCCGCGCCAACCGGACGATCCAGTCCGACTTCGTGGCGCTCGACGTCACCGCCTGGATGATGTCGGGCGGCATCACCGCGGCACTGTTGATCGCCTTCATCGGCGGCTGGCTAGTCGAAGGCTCAAAGCTTGCCTGGACAGCGCCTTATGTCGATCCGGCTGTGCTCGCGCTTGTCTGCCTGGTCATCATCCCGATGCCCATCGGCACAATTCGCCAGGCCTTCTCCGACATTCTGCTGATCACGCCCGAGGCGCTCAAGGCACATGTCGACGAGGTCGCACGGGCAACGGTGAAGAAGCACGGCTTCGTCTCATACCGCGCCTATGTCGCCAAGGTCGGCCGCCTGATGCAGGTCGAGCTCTATTTCATCGTCCCGCCCGGCCTGCCCGCCAGGACCATCGAGGAATGGGACGCCCTGCGCAACGAGATTGGCAACGAACTCGGCGACGAAGGCCCCGACCGCTGGCTGACGATCGCCTTCACCGCCGACAGGGAATGGGCGGAGTAAGCCTCCGCCCTTCTGTTACACCTTGATGCGCCAGCCAGTCCTGAAGATCCACCAGACGGCGGCAAGGCAGGCCGCCAGGAACACCAGCGTCATGCCGAGGCTGATGCCGACATTGACGTCGGAGACGCCGAAGAAGCTCCAGCGGAAGCCGCTCACCAGATAGACCACCGGATTGAACAGCGACACCGTGCGCCAGAACGGCGGCAGCATGTCGATAGAGTAGAAGCTGCCGCCCAGGAAGGTCAGCGGGGTGACGATCAGCAGCGGCACCAGCTGCAATTGCTCGAAGCTGCGCGCCCAGATGCCGATGATGAAGCCGAACAAGCTGAAGGTTACCGCCGTCAGCACCAAAAACAGCAGCATCCAGACCGGATGCTGGACCTGCAGCGGAACGAACAGGGCCGCGGTGGCAAGGATGATCACGCCTAAAATGATCGACTTGGACGCCGCCGCCCCGACATAGGCGATGACGATCTCCAGATAGGACACCGGCGCCGACAAAAGCTCGTAGATGGTGCCGACGAATTTCGGGAAGTAGATGCCGAACGATGCGTTGGAAATGCTCTGGGTCAACAGCGACAGCATGACCAGGCCGGGCACTATGAAGGCGCCATAGCTGATGCCGTTGATCTCGCTGATGCGCGAGCCGATGGCCGCACCAAAGACGACGAAATAGAGCGAGGTCGAGATGACCGGCGAGACAATGCTCTGCAGCAGCGTGCGCCACGTACGCGCCATTTCGAACAGATAGATTGCGCGGATCGCGTAAAAATTCATCGCCGTTCACTCACCAGATTGACGAAGATCTCTTCCAGCGAGCTCTGCTTGGTCTGCAGGTCGCGGAAGCGGATTCCGGCGTCGTTGAGGTCCTTGAGCAGGGCCGTGATGCCCGTCCGCTCGCCTTGGGTGTCGTAGGTGTAGATGAGCTCGTTGCCGTCCTCGGACAGTTCGAGCCCGTGGCTCGAAAGCGCCGGCGGCACCTGCTCCAGCGGCTGCTGCAGCTGCAGCGTCAGTTGCTTGCGGCCAAGCTTGCGCATCAGCTCGGCCTTTTCCTCGACCAGGATGATCTCGCCATGGCTGATCACGCCGACGCGGTCGGCCATCTGCTCGGCTTCTTCGATATAGTGCGTGGTCAGGATGATCGTAACGCCGGTTTCGCGCAGCAGGCGCACCACCTCCCACATGTCCCGCCGGAGCTCGACATCGACACCTGCCGTGGGTTCGTCGAGGAACAGAATCTGCGGTTCATGCGACAGCGCCTTGGCAATCATCACGCGGCGCTTCATGCCGCCCGACAAGGTGATGATCTTGTTGTCCTTCTTGTCCCACAGGGAGAGGTCCTTGAGGATCTTTTCGATGTGGGCCGGATTGGCCGGCTTGCCGAACAGGCCGCGGCTGAAGCTCACCGTCGCCCACACCGTCTCGAAGGCGTCGGTCGTCAGCTCCTGCGGCACCAGGCCGATCAGCGTACGCGCCGCACGATAGTCACGAACGATGTCGTGGCCATCGGCCAGTACGGTGCCCGAAGTCGGATTGACGATGCCGCAGATGACGCTGATTAGCGTCGTCTTGCCGGCACCATTGGGCCCGAGCAGCGCAAAAATCTCGCCGCGGCGAATGTCCAGATTGATGTTCTTCAGCGCCGAAAAGCCCGACGCATAGGTCTTGGAAAGATTGGAAACGGAAATAATCGGCTGCATGACGATCATCACTTCAGCTGGGAATGGTACGGAAAATCGCGAAAAATGCCGGCGAGGGCGGCCGGTTCTAAGGTTAGCGCAATATATGAGCTGGCTTCCGCCGAACAAGGGACGTCGTGACAACTCCTGACATTGTCCCTGTGCACCACGGTTCGCCGGCCTTGACGGGCGCACCTGACATCCCCGACAGTCCGCACCGGGGGAGACAGCAATGCCGTTCGACACCACCACCACGCTTGCCTCCCCGACCGGGGCAAAACTCAATCTTTATGTCAGGCCCGCCGACACCCCTGCCCGTGCCGTCGTCCAGATCAACCACGGCCTCGCCGAGCATGGCGCGCGCTACGCCCGTTTCGCCGATTTCCTTGCCGCGCGCGGCTGCCATGTCTATGCACACGACCATCGCGGCCATGGTGCGACAACTGCCCCCGATGCGCCCAAGGGCCGTTTCGCCGGCAAGAACGGCTTTGATATCGTGGTAGCCGACATCGCGGCGATCCACGACCATATCGCCGGAAAGCATCCCGATCTGCAGGTGGTCGTCTTCGGTCATTCGATGGGCGGGCTGATCGCGCTCAATTTCGTCCTGCGCCACTCCGAACGCGTTGCTGCTGCCGCGATATGGAACGCCAATTTCTCCGCCGGCATACTTGGCCGCCTGGCGCAGGCGATCCTCGCCTTCGAGCGCTTCCGGCTGGGCTCGGACGTGCCCTCCCGCATGCTGCCCAAACTGACCTTCGGCGACTGGGCCAGGAAGATTCCCAACCGACGCACCGAATTCGACTGGCTGTCGCGCGATGTCTCAGAGGTCGACGCCTATGTCGCCGATCCGCTCTGCGGTTGGGATGCGTCGGTGTCGATGTGGATCGACGTCTTCGACCTCGTCTTCGCCGGTGCCGACGACGGCAACTTCGCCGGCGTGCGCAGGGATTTGCCGTTCAATCTGGTCGGCGGTCAGCGTGATCCCGCCACCGATGGCGGCAAGGCTGTCGAGGCGCTCGCCGGGCGGCTGCGCCGGATGGGCTTTTCGAATCTCGTTTCAAAGGTTTATCCCGAGACCCGCCACGAAAGCCTGAACGAGATCAACCGCGAACCCATCATGGCCGATTTCGCCGGTTGGCTCGACCGGACCCTTCCCCGGTGAATGGCAGGGCTGGCCCAGTCCAACGCTGTGGCGGCCAATCGGGACTCCTGTTAGAGCCAATTGTGTACAATCTGTTGAAATGACATCTGGTGCCTCATGAGCAATCCGCCTCTTCACGGAATCCGCGTCATCGAACTTGCCCGCATCCTTGCCGGTCCCTGGGCCGGGCAATTGCTGGCGGACCTCGGGGCTGATGTCATCAAGGTCGAAAATCCTGACGGCGGCGACGACACCCGCAAATGGGGCCCGCCTTTCGTCACCTCGCATGACGGCGAAAACCTTTCGGCGGCCTATTATCATTCCTGCAACCGCGGCAAGCGCTCGATCGCGCTCGACTTCTCGACGCCGGAAGGGGCCGAGATCGTGCGCAAGCTGGTCGCAGGCGCCGACGTGCTGATTGAGAACTTCAAGCTCGGCGGCCTGAAGAAATACGGCCTCGACTATGACAGCCTGAAGAAGATCAATCCGAAGCTGGTCTATTGCTCGATCACAGGCTTCGGCCAGGACGGACCCTACGCCCCCCGCGCCGGCTACGACTTCATCGTCCAGGGCATGTCCGGACTGATGTCGATCACCGGCCCCGCCGGTGGCGAGCCGCAGAAGGTCGGCGTCGCCGTCACCGACATATTCACCGGGCTCTACTCCGTCATCGCCATCCAGGCGGCACTGCGTCACGCCGAGGCCACCGGCCAGGGCCAGCATGTCGACATGGCGCTGTTCGACGCCCAGATGTCGGTGCTCGCCAACCAGAACCTGAACTACCTCGTCTCGGGCAACTCGCCGGTGCAGATGGGCAATGCCCACCCCAACATCTCGCCCTACGAGGTGTTGCCGGTGCGCGACGGGCACTTCATCCTTGCTGTCGGCAATGACGGCCAGTTCCAGAAATTCTGCGCCATCGTCGGGCTCGAAGCCATCGCCACCGACCCGCTCTTCGCCACCAACTCGGCCCGCGTCGCCAACCGCGTCGCGCTGCGCGAAAAGATCGTCGCAGCCCTGGCCGGCTTCGGCCGCGAAGAGTTGCTGGCAAAGCTCGAGGCTGCGGGGGTGCCGGCAAGCCCGATCAACACCATCGGCCAGGCTTTCGCCGATCCGCAGGCGATCGCGCGCGGCATGCGCTTGGACCTCGACGACGGCCTCGGCAACAGGCTGCCGTCGGTGCGCGCGCCGATGGTGATGTCGGAGACGCCGCTTGCCTATGACCGCCCGTCGCCGCGCCTCGGGCAACACACCGCTGAGATCCTTGCCGAACTGGAGAAGACTGCGAAATGAAGACCGGCGGAAAACTGATCGTCGAGGCGCTCGAGGCCAATGGCGTCGACCGCATCTATTGCGTGCCGGGCGAATCCTATCTGGCCGTGCTCGATGCCCTGCATGATTCCAGGGTCCAGAGCATCGTCTGCCGCCAGGAAGGCGGTGCCGCGATGATGGCCGACTGCCACGGCCGCCTCACCGGCAAGCCAGGAATCTGCTTCGTCACCCGCGGTCCCGGCGCCACCAATGCGTCGGCCGGTGTTCATATCGCCATGCAGGATTCGATCCCAATGATCCTGTTCATCGGCCAGGTGGCGAGCCACGCCAAGGAGCGCGAGGCCTTCCAGGAGGTCAATTACCGCCGCTTCTTCGGCGACATCGCCAAATGGGTTGTCGAGATCGACGACGCCGCGCGCATTCCCGAGCTGCTCACCCGCGCCTTTTCGGTGGCGACGTCGGGCCGTCCCGGCCCGGTCGTCATCTCGTTGCCCGAGGACATGCTGACCAGCGAAGTCGAGGCACCTGTCGCCCTTCCCGCCGTACAAGTGGAAACCCATCCTGGCGAGGCCGAGCTGGACCGGGTCGAGGCGCTGCTCAACGCAGCCAAGCGCCCGTTTGTCATCCTCGGCGGCACGCGCTGGGACCAGCGCCTGGCCTTCGATGACATTCAGGCGATATCAGAGAAATGGTCGCTGCCGGTCGGCGTCTCGTTCCGGCGCCAGATGCTGTTCGACCACCTGCACGCCAACTATGCCGGCGATGTCGGCATCGGCATCAATCCAAAACTCGCCACGCGCATCAAGGAAGCCGACCTCGTGCTGCTGATCGGCGGCCGCTTCGGCGAAATGCCGTCGTCCGACTACACGTTGCTCAAGAGCCCCTATCCGGACCAGCAGCTCGTCCACGTCCATGCCGATCCGGACGAGCTCGGCCGCGTCTACCGGCCAACGATCGCCATCAACGCCTCGCCGGCCGCTTTCGTGCGAGCTTTCGCCAGGCGCAAGGGTCCAGCAGTACCAGGCTGGGCCGAGGAGACGAAAAAGGCGCATGCTGACTATCTCGCCTGGTCGACCCCGCCGCTCACCGGCCCCGGCCCCGTGCAGATGGGCCCGATCATGAACTGGCTGGAAAAGGTGCTGCCCGAGGACGCCATCCTCACCAATGGCGCCGGCAACTACGCCACCTGGGTGCACCGTTTCCACCGCTTCCGCCGCTACGGCACGCAGGCAGCGCCGACCTCCGGCTCGATGGGCTATGGCACACCGGCAGCGGTTGCCGCCAAGGGCCTGTTCCCGGAGCGGGAGGTCATCGCCTTTGCCGGCGACGGCTGCTTCATGATGAACGGCCAGGAATTCGCCACCGCCGTGCAATACGGCCTGCCGATCATCGTGATCGTCGTCAACAACGGCATCTACGGCACCATCCGCATGCACCAGGAGCGCGAATATCCTGGCCGCGTCGAGGCAACCGACCTCAAGAACCCTGACTTCGCAGCCCTTGCCCGTGCCTATGGCGGCCATGGCGAGACGGTGCGCGAGACCGACGAGTTCGCCGCAGCCTTCGAACGCGCACGCGCCAGCGGCAAGCCGTCGATCATCGAGATCAAGCTCGATCCCGAAGCGATCACGCCGACGCGCACGCTGAGTGACATCAGGGACAAGCGCTGAGCATTGCATTGGGACAAGGGAGACCTTGCCCCAATGGACATCTCGAAAAAGTGAGACCTGCCCCAGCAGTCAACTGGGAACTTGGCTCAGGGAAAGGCGCAACCATCGTGGCAAAGGCGCGGCTTTATGCTATTGAGGCCGCGAATTTCGCCATCCTGTTGTAACTTTCCCCAGGCAAACTGATGATTTCAATCGTCATTCCGTGCAAGAACGAGGCTGAGAACCTGCCGATCCTGATCGGCGAGGTTCACGCCGCGATGGCCGGCCGTGACTACGAGATCATCGTCGTCGACGACGGCTCCACCGACCGCACGCCAGACGTTCTCGCCGAGCTAGCGCGCAGCGCCGGCCGCCTGCGCCATGTCAGGCACGACCGTTCCGCCGGCCAGAGTGCGGCCGTCCGTTCCGGGGTTTTTGCCGCGAAAGGCGACGTCGTCGTCACCATGGATGGCGACGGCCAGAACGACCCGGCCTACCTGCCCAAGCTCGCCGACGCGCTTGTTGCCGCCGGCCCCACCGTCGGCATCGCCGCAGGGCAGCGTCTCAAACGCACCGACACCAAGCTCAAGCAGCTGTCTTCGCGCTTCGCCAACGGCCTGCGCGAGCGGATTCTGCACGACGGCACCCGCGACTCGGGCTGCGGCCTCAAAGCCCTGCACACTGACCTGTTCCGCCAGTTGCCGTTCTTCGACGGCTGGCATCGCTATTTGCCGGCACTTGCGCTGCGCGAAGGCCGTGGCGTGGTCCATGTCGACGTCGTCGACCGCTCGCGAATCCACGGCAAGTCCAACTACGGCATCCTCGATCGCGGCCTGCGCGGCGTTCTCGACCTCTTCGGCGTGTGGTGGCTGCGCCGCCGCCGCAAGGTCGTGCCATCAGTCACGGAGCTTGGCCAATGAACCTGATCTCGGAACTCGGCACCTGGCTGCACGACGTTTTCATCGCCCAGTTCGACGGCTGGATCCTGCTCGGCTTCGTTGCCCAGGGCTTCTTCACCATGCGCTTTGTGGTGCAGTGGCTCGCTTCCGAACGCGCCAAGCGCTCGGTCGTACCGATCGCCTTCTGGTTCTTCTCGCTCGGCGGCGGCGCGCTGCTTCTGATCTACGCCATCAAGCGCCAGGACCCGGTCTTCATTGCCGGCCAGGGGCTTGGCCTGTTCATCTACATCCGCAATCTCTGGCTGATCGCCAATGAGCGGCGCCTGGCTATGTCCAAGACGGACTGACCACGGGAATGTCGACCATCGGACTCAAAACCTCCGCAACGTCCCGCAAAACGTTGACGCCGCTGACTTATCTCCTTCTGGGCCTGCTCGCGTTGTTCGCCTTTGCACCGGGCACCTCGACCTTGCCGCCGACCGACCGCGACGAGTCCCGCTTCGTCCAGGCGACCAAGCAGATGGTCGAGAGCGGCGACTATGTCGACATCCGCTTCCAGGACGTGCCGCGCTACAAGAAGCCCGCCGGCATCTATTGGCTGCAATCCACGGCCGTGCTTCTAAGCGGCCAAGGCAGCGACGCCCCGATCTGGGTCTACCGCCTGATCTCGGTGCTCGCCGGTACCTTCTCGGTGCTGGCGCTGGCCTTCATTGCCGACCGCATGTTCGGACGCAGCGCCGGTGTCATTGCCGGCCTCGGCATGATGGGCATCCTGATGCTGGGCGTCGAAGCGCGCATCGCCAAGACCGACGCCACCCTTCTCGCCACCGCCCTGCTCGCCCAGGGCGCGCTAGCCACCATCTATCTCGGCCACAAGGCCGGCAGGTCGCAGGGCAACGCCAACTGGCTGTTCTGGGGCGCACAGGGCCTGGCGCTGCTGATCAAGGGACCGGTGATCCCCTTCCTCAGCCTGCTCACCATCGCCGCCCTCGTCGTCTTCGACAAGGACCGCGCATGGTTGCGCAAGCTTCGACCATTCACCGGCCTGCTGTTGACCCTTCTGGTTGCGGCCCCTTGGCTGATCCTGATTACGCTCAAGACCGGCGCCGAATTCTGGCAGGAGTCAGTCGGCAAAGACCTGCTGAGCAAGGTCGGCTCCGGCCAGGAATCCCACGGTTTCCCGCCCGGCTATTATTTCCTGACCTATTCGCTGTTCATGTGGCCCTTCGCGCTGGTGGCACTCGAAGGCGGGCTCAAGGCGCTCAACAACTTCCGGCAGGACCCGCGCCTGCTGTTCTGCCTTGCCTGGTACCTGCCCTACTGGGTGGCGATCGAGCTGATTCCGACCAAGTTGCCGCATTACGCCCTGCCGGCCTACCCGGCGATGATCCTGCTGATGGCCTGGCTGCTGACCTCCAAATCGGCCGCCAGCATCGAGCTGTCGCGCTGGCAGCTCTGGCTGCGCCGCGCTTGCGCCTTCGGCATGTTCGGTATCAGCATCGGCCTTTCGGCAATCGCTTTCGGCATCACGCCCTACTTCCTCGGCTATGTCTCCTGGTGGGGGCTGCTGGCCGCCGTGCTCGTCCTGATCGCCGCCCGCTACGGCATCGGCGCGCCTGATGGCATGGACCCGGTCAAGCGCATCGCCTTCGCCGCGGCGGCGGCTGCTGCGGTCTTTGGCGTGCTGACGCTGAAGATCCTGCCGCCGCTCAAGCCGCTCTGGCTCAGCCCTGAGATCGCCGAGCGCTTCGAGAAGCTGAAGCCCTGCCCGACCTCCGTGCTGGCCTCGGCCGGCTATGGCGAGCCAAGCCTCGTTTTCCTCGCCGGCACGAACACCCAGCTGACCGACGGCAAGGGTGCGGCTGCGGCACTCATCGCCGATCCCGCCTGCGCCATCGCCGTCGTCGCAGAAGCCGAGAGCAAAGCCTTCCTCGCCGCCATTCCCGGTGATGCCGACGCGCTCCGGCAGCGCGGTATCATTGAAGGCATGAACTATTCCAAGGGCGAGCCGCGCACGCTGACCTTCTACACGCTGGCGAAGTAGCGTCCGGCTGCCCGACGGGCGCACCTTGGTCGTGCGCGGGTCCTTCGAGGCCCGCTTCGCAGGCATTCAGGACGCAGGAGTTGGCCCCCGCTCTCCTGACGGCGCTACGCCCTCCCGAGAAGCGCCTCTGCCACAACGGCCCTCATCCTGAGGTGTTCGCCTGAAAGGCGCCCCTCGAAGGACGCATCTCAAGCGCCAGCCTCAAACAAAAAAGGGGCGGTCGCCCGCCCCTTTCCGATTTCCGATCATCCAAAAGCTTACTTGATCGCCTTGTCGGTGATTGCCGAAGTCCAGGCGCCCGAAGGCTCCTTGGTGATGATTTTCTGTGCCAGCAGCGCGTCGGCGGTGCGCTTGTAGGCCGCCTCGATCAGCTTGCCGTCGGCATTGTCGATCAGCTTGGCCACCTCGCCCATCATGCGCTTCTGGTGGTTTTCGTCCTGGCCGCCATTGTCGACGACGATACCGGCAGCCTCGTCTGGATTGTCGACGGCATATTTCCAGCCCTTCATCGTGGCGCGCACGAAGCGAACCATCTTGTCTTCGAAGGCCGGATCCTTGAGCTTGTCTTCCATGGCATAGAGGCCATCCTCGAGCAGATCGTTGCCCATGGCGGTGTAGTTGAAGACAGTTAGCTCTTCCGGCTTGAAGCCGGCGTCGATCAGCTGCCAGTACTCGTTGTAGGTCATGACCGAGATGCAGTCGGCCTGCTTCTGAATCAACGGCTGCACGTCGAAGCTCTGCTTCAGCACCGTCACGCCATCGGCGCCGCCCTCGGTCTTGAGGCCAAGCTTGTTCATCCAGGCGAAGAACGGATATTCATTGCCGAAGAACCAGACGCCCAGCGTCTTGCCCTTGAAGTCGGCTTCGGTCTTGACCGGGCCGTCCTTCGGGCAGACCAGCTCCATGCCGGCCTTCTTGTAGGGCTGGGCGATGTTGACCAGGCCGACACCCTTCTCGCGGGCGGCGAGCGCGCCGCCCATCCAGTCGACGATGACGTCGGCACCGCCGCCGGCGATCACCTGCTCGGGCGCAATGTCGGGACCGCCCGGCTTGATGTCGACGTCGAGGTTTTCCTCGCCATAGAAGCCCTTCTCCTTGGCGACGTAGTAGCCGGCGAATTGCGACTGGGTCACCCATTTGAGCTGCAGCGTCACCTTGTCGGCGGCGAGTGCCGCTTGTGCTGCGGCCAGCGACATCGCTCCCGCCATCAACGATACCATCAGTCTTTTCATCTTCTTCTTTCCCTCTGAAGTTGGACCGCGGCCCCGCCCAAGGAGCTCAGGTCACGCCCGCCCACCACGGACAGACGGATGCCAGAAAGTGGTGGCCCTCTCGATCAGGGCGACCACGCCATAGAAGACGGAACCGGCCAGAGCCGCAACAGCGATCTCCGCCCAGACCATGTCGACATTCATGCGCCCGATCTCGGTCGAGATGCGGAAGCCCATGCCGACGATCGGCGTGCCGAAGAATTCGGCGACGATGGCGCCGATAAGCGCCAGCGTGGAGTTGATCTTCAACGCATTGAAGATGAAGGGGGCGGCGGCCGGCAGGCGCAGCTTGAACAGCGTCTGCCAGTAGCTGGACGCATAGGTGCGCATCAGGTCGCGCTCCATGTGGCCCGATGCGGCGAGGCCGGCAACGGTGTTCACCAGCATCGGGAAGAAGGTCATGATGATGACCACGGCGGCCTTCGACTGCCACTCGAAGCCGAACCAGATCACCATGATGGGCGCCACGCCGATGATCGGCAGCGCCGATACCATGTTGCCAATCGGCAGGAGCCCGCGGCGCAGGAACGGCACGCGGTCGGCCAGGATCGCGACGACGAAGCCCGAGGCGCAGCCGACGACGTAGCCGAACAGAACCGCCTTGAAGATCGTCTGGCGCACGTCGGCGGCAAGGGTCGGTAGCGATGCGCCGATGCGCGCGGCAATTGCGCTCGGCGGCGGCAACAGGATGAAGGGGATGCCCGCTCCGCGTGTCACCGCCTCCCATATGATCAGGATCCACGCCCCGAAGATCGCCGGGATCAGCAGCCTGAGCAACGTCCTTGCCTGTTTCGACACCGGGCGGACTGCCGACAGCACGGCGACGCAACGCCAGGCCAGCAGCCAGGCGGCGGCAAGCAGCAGGAAGTATGGCAGGCGCGCCATGCCTTCATTGCCCGCAACACCCGCGATCAGCAGCCAGGCAGCGCCATGCGCGCCGACGAACAGCAGGGCGGCACTGGCGATGCCGGTAAACATGGCGAAGGAGGCAACGCCGCTCAATGCGATCAGTCCGATGACAAGTGACGTCGTGCCTCTCGACATCGGTGCCGTAGCCTCCGTGGCGAGCATCGGCATTGTCGCCATGGCTACGGCGCAAAGCAGCACCGCCAGCCCGACCTGCGAGGACGGCTTGGAGTTCATCATGCCGGCCTCCCACCCATCGAGCGTTCGACAATCTTGCCGACGATCCCCACCAGCACCACCAGCATTGCCGCCACCACCGATCCGGCGACGAGCGCTGCCCACATGTCGATGGTCTGGCTGTAGTAGGAGCCCGCGAGCAGTTTTGCGCCGATGCCCGCAACCGCTCCCGTTGGCAGTTCACCGACGATGGCGCCGACCAGGCTTGCCGCCACCGCCACTTTCATCGAGGCAAACAGGAACGGCACCGAAGCCGGAACGCGCAGCTTCCAGAAGGTCTGCGACGCACTCGCATTGTAGGTATGCATCAGGTCGAGGTGCATGAGATCGGGCGAGCGCAGCCCCTTCACCATGCCCACGGCGACAGGGAAGAACGACAGATAGGTCGAAATCAGCGCCTTGGGGATCAGCCCGGTAATGCCGATTGCCGCCAGAACGACGATGATCATCGGCGCCACCGCAAGGATCGGAATCGTCTGCGAAGCGATGATCCACGGCATCAGGCTGCGGTCGAGCGCGATCACATGCACGATGCCGACGGCGATCAGGATGCCCAGTGCCGTGCCGAAGGTGAAGCCGAGCAGCGTCGATGACAGCGTCACCCACGAGTGGTAGACGAGACTGCGCGCGCTGGTGACCTTCCTGAGGAAGGTGTTTTCAAAGAAGTTCTGCGCCACCTGGTGCGGTGCGGGCATCGTCGGCTTGGGCTGGGACAGCGTCTTGCCGATGAATTCCATGGTCGTCGACGTCTCGCCCGCCCGCCGGTCGAGATCGCGCTGGAACGGCGCGTTCATGTAGACGGCGAACGCGTACCATGCGACGACGATGACCGCGAGGATGGTGATGACGGGCACGACGCGGTCTCTGAGGCGATCCATCAGCAGGCCTCCCACGACTTGAGGCTGCACATGACAGGTTCCTTGACGTTCATGGGCGCGCCCTCTCAAGGCCAAGTCTCTGCCGAAGGGTGTTTACGATGTATTCCCCCTCCCCAGAGTCCACGCCTTTGGCCATTTGGATTGTCTTTGCGCCGTAATCGAAGGCCACTGAAGACGGATCCCCGTGGCGGTTCCATTGCGATCCGTTACCCTCTTTCCAGCGCAGCTTCCTGATGGAGGCAGGATTGAACCTGCGTGTACGCGACCAGAAGAACAGCCGGTAAGAATGAGTCAGCGCAACGCTGGTCGCCCCGATAAGCTCGGCACCGAAAACCTGCCACACGAGTGTGCCGGCGGCACCGATCCAGCCCAAAGCCCACGCACATAGCCAGAAGAGCAGAAAACCCTGGGCTCCACCTTGCGCTACGCCGAGCTGATTGAACGCCATCACGCCGCCGGCAGTCCAGCCTCCAAGCCAAACAAACAGAAAAGCCAAGGCGAACGCGTTGCGGCTCGGCGGGACGCGCAGGACAGTTTCCCCATTGACGTTCGAAGCCGTAATCCGCGATGTACGAGGATCCTCGAACCCCATCTCAGTCGTCATAGCTGTGCCCTGCCCTGAGCCCATCGCGGACACGCGCGGCGATCGCCAGGAATTCCGGGCTCTCGCGGATGTCGAGCGGCCGCTCGGTGGGCAGCGTCGACTCGATCACGTCGGTGACCCGGCCGGGGCGCGGCGACATGACGACGATGCGCGTGGAGAGGTAGACGGCCTCGGGGATCGAGTGCGTGACGAAGCAGATCGTCTTGTTGGTCTGCCGCCACAACCGGAGCAGCTGTTCGTTGAGATGGTCACGCACGATCTCGTCGAGCGCGCCGAACGGCTCATCCATCAGCAGAAGGTCGGCATCGAAGGCCAGCGCGCGCGCGATCGAGGCGCGCTGCTGCATGCCGCCGGAAAGCTGCCAGGGATATTTCTTCTCGAAACCAGTGAGATTTACCAGATCCATAGTGCGCTTGATGCGCGCCTGCTGCTCGGCCTTGGACAGGCCGATGATCTCGAGCGGAAGCCCGACATTGTTTTCGATGGTCCGCCACGGAAATAGCGCGGCCGCCTGGAAGACATAGCCATAGGCCCGCGCCTGGCGCGCCTGTTCCGGCGTCATGCCGTTGATCGAGATGGTGCCTTCCGTCGGCTGCTCAAGATCGGCGATGACACGAAGGAAGGTCGTCTTGCCGCAGCCCGAAGGCCCGATGAAGGAGACGAACTCGCCCTTGTTGATGGTCAGATTGACGTCCGAAAGCGCCCGCACCGGGCCGTCATTGGTCTGGAAGGTCAGCCCCAGTTGTCTGGCTTCGACGACTGCGTTTCGCTCGACGCTCGTCGCCATGGCTTGATTGACTGTCATGAGCATTGCCCGACTTTACCCCACATCATGCCATCCTCTCCGAAGATGAGGTAGGCGTCCACTTGATCAACACTCTTTCCCAGACGCATGAAACGAGCCGGCCTTCTTTCGCCCTGTTTGGTCAAGCGTAGCCTGAGCCCAGATTGCGATAGACGATGAGCCTCCGGTAAGTAATTCCCGCGATCGCTCCACCGACGAGGCCAGCTGTCGCCAAAGCTATGCTATCTGCGAACGGCATGGACCCGCCTAGAATGAAGTCGCAGACAAGGAGCATCAAAACAATTGTTGCTCCCATCGTGAACCCGAATCCTACAAAACCAAAACCACTCGGAAGCGATCTATCGCGCCCTATCCTGGCCAGCAGAAATACTAGTCCGCCGACAGCTACGCTCGCAGGAATTGTCCAGATAAGTGCACCCCACACGCTCCAGAAAACCGAACCCGCTACATCCAGTGGAAGTCGGGAGAGTTTTGACAATGAAGAGCTGCTGAATACCTCAAAGAGGATCAAGACAATCCCACAGGCCCAGAGCCCTGCAAACACACTTCCAATTAGGGCAAAGAAGGAAAAATGCCCATTGGAGCGCCGCTTGGCGGGGGCACTTTCCGGTTCCATCAAAATGTCCCCGTCATCATCGACCCCACCCAGTCCGATCGCTCACACTCCCGTCGCCGGGATACCTGTGCGTTCGACCTTGCGCGGTGCTGTGATCTCCTTCCACTGCGACAGCGCCCGGTTGACCGCTGCATGCGGCTCGCGGGCGACGAATTCGCCATGGCCGGGCTGCACCTTGACCTCGTGCTCCTGGATCGCCAGTTCGCCGCGGGTGAAGACGAAGCGTGGTAGGCCGGTCAGCTCGATGCCCTCGAAGACATTGTAGTCGATGACCGACTGCTGGCTCTTGGCGGCGATGGTCTTCTTGCGCTTCGGATCCCAGACGATGACGTCGGCGTCCGCTCCTTCGACGATGGCGCCTTTCTTCGGGTACATGTTGAGGATCTTGGCGATGTTGGTCGAGGTCACCGCGACGAACTCGTTCATCGTCAGCCGGCCGGTGTTGACGCCCTTGGTCCACAGGACCGGCATGCGGTCCTCGAGGCCGCCGGTGCCGTTGGGTATCTTGGTGAAATTGCCGACACCGGTGCGCTTCTGCGCCGTGGTGAACGAACAATGGTCGGTCGCCACCACCTGCAGCGAGCCCGCCTGCAGTCCGGCCCACAAGGAATCCTGGTGCAGCTTGTTGCGGAAGGGCGGGCTCATCACCCGGCGCGCCGCATGGTCCCAGTCCTTGTTGAAATATTCGGTCTCGTCGAGCACCAGATGCTGGATCAGCGGCTCGCCATAGACGCGCATGCCCTTCTGCCTGGCACGACGGATCGCCTCATGCGCCTGCTCGCAGGAAGTGTGCACGACATAGAGGGGGCTGCCCACCATGTCGGCGATCATGATGGCGCGGTTGGTCGCCTCGCCCTCGACCTCGGGCGGCCGCGAATAGGCATGCGCCTCGGGGCCGTTATTGCCTTCGGCCAGCAGCTTGGCCGACAGCTGGGCGACGACGTCGCCGTTTTCGGCATGGACCAGCGGCAGCGCGCCGAGCTCGGCGCAACGCTTGAATGACGAGTACATCTCGTCGTCGTCGACCATCAGCGCGCCCTTGTAGGCCATGAAGTGCTTGAACGAGGTGATGCCCTTGTCGACGACCTGAGCCATCTCGTTGAACACCTGCTCGCCCCACCAGGTGATCGCCATGTGGAACGAATAGTCGGAACAGGCCTTGGAGGTCTTGTTGTCCCACATCTGCAGCGCTTCGAGCAGCGACTGGCCGGGCGACGGCAGGCAGAAATCGACGACCATCGTCGTGCCGCCGGAAAGTGCTGCGCGCGTGCCGCTCTCGAAATCGTCGGCCGAATAGGTGCCCATGAACGGCATTTCGAGATGGGTGTGCGGGTCGATGCCACCGGGCATGATGTAGCAGCCGGTGGCATCGAACTCATGGTCGGCATGCAGATTCTCGCCGATGGCGACGATCTTGCCATGCTGGATCAGCACGTCGGCCTTCCACGTCCGGTCGGCCGTGACGATGGTGCCGTTTCGGATGACTTTGGTCATTCTTCAGTTCCCCTATTGTTGCCGCGCTTCTTTGCGAGCGCTTCAGCAAAGTTTCACATCATCTAAGGGCAGACACTCCACGCAAGCCAAGCGCAAGCCGCCCTTCCCCGTGATGGGAAAGGACTGCCCGCGCGGCAATGTCGGCCCAAAAACTCACTCAACGATCTCCGCGGTCTCGACCACGGCGTGGAACAGCACGTCGCAGCCGGCGGCGGCCCATTCCGGATAAATCTCTTCGTCTTCGTTGTGGCTCAGCCCGTCGACACATGGGCAGAACACCATTGCCGTCGGCGCAACCCGGTTGATCCAGCAGGCGTCGTGGCCGGCACCCGAAACGATGTCGCGGTGGCTGTAGCCGAGCCGCTCGGCGGCGTCGCGCACGGCCTTGACGCAGCTCTCGTCGAAGGCGACCGGGTCGAAATGGCCGACCTGCTCGATCTCGTAGGAGATATCAAGCGCCTCGCAGATCGTGGCGATGCCCTCGCGGATGCGGCTGTCCATGGCGTCGAGCACTTCCTTTTCCGGCGATCGGATGTCGATGGTGAAGACGGTGCGCCCGGCAATGATGTTGCGCGAGTTGGGGTAGACCTCCATGTGGCCGACCGCGCCGACGGCGTCGGGCTGGTAGTCCATGGCGATCTCGTGCACCAGCTCGGTCACCCGCGCCATGCCAAGGCCGGCGTTGCGGCGCTTGTACATCGGCGTCGAACCGGTATGCGCCTCGGTGCCGGTCAGCGTTACCTGCAGCCACTTCAATCCTTGCCCATGGGTGACGACGCCGATTTCGATCTCTTCATCCTCGAGGATCGGGCCTTGCTCGATATGCAGTTCGAAGAAGGCCTTCATCTTGCGGGCGCCGACCTTTTCGGTGCCCTTCCAGCCGATGCGCTCCAACTCGTCGCCGAAGCGCGCGCCATGCGCGTCGGTGCGGGCATAGGCGAAATCCTGCTCAAGCACGCCGGCGAACACGCCCGATGCCAGCATGGCCGGAGCAAAACGCGTGCCTTCCTCGTTGGTCCAGTTGGCGACGACGATCGGGTGCCTGGTCTTGATGCCGAGGTCGTTGAGCGTACGCACAACCTCAAGTCCGCCGAGCACGCCCAGCACGCCATCGAACTTGCCGCCCGTCGGCTGGGTGTCGAGATGGCTGCCGACATAGACCGGCAGCGCCTCGGGATCTGTGCCTTCGCGGCGGGCAAACATCGTGCCCATCTCGTCGACGCCCATTTCTAGCCCGGCCGCGTCGCACCATTTCTTGAACAGGTGGCGGCCCTCGCCGTCCTCGTCGGTCAGGGTCTGGCGATTGTTGCCGCCGGCAATGCCGGGGCCGATCTTCGCCATTTCCATCAGCGAATCCCACAAACGCTCTGAATTGATTCGGAGATTTTCGCCTGGAGCGGACATGGTTCGGACCCTTATGCTTTCAACTCGACTTCAACGAACGACATTGGCTTGTCGCCGGCATTGACCACATTGTGCTCGACGCCCTCGTCGCGCCTATAGGCGACGCCGGCAGCCATGTCGACGCGTCGCGTGCCGCCGCCGGGCTCTTCCAGCAGGAAAGCGCAAGGCGTGATCGTCGTTACGACATAGTCCATGCCATGGCGGTGCCAACGCGTTTCCGCGCCGGGATCGAAATCCCAGCGCGTGACGCGGACCCTGTCGTCGTCGACGAGCACTTCGCTCGTCGCCTGCTGCCGCGCCTGGTAGGTCAATCCACCATCCTCAGCACTTCCCGGACGTGGTCGATCAGCTCGTTGATCTGGCCCTTGGTGATGATCAGCGGCGGCGACAGGGCGATGATGTCGCCGGTCGTGCGGATCAGCGCGCCACGCTCGAACGCCTTGACGAAGGCCGAGAAGGCACGTTTGGTCGGCGCGCCAGCCATCGGCTGCAGCTCGATCGCGCCGATCAGGCCGATGTTGCGGATGTCGATGACATGCGGCTCGCCCTTGAGCGAATGCAGCGCCTCCTCCCAGTAGGATGCAAGCTCCGCGCCGCGGGTCAAAAGGCCCTCTTCCTTGTAGGTGTCGAGCGTGGCGAGTGCCGCGGCCGAGGCAATCGGATTGCCCGAATAGGTGTAGCCGTGGAAGAACTCGATCATATGCTCGGGGCCGGTCATGAAGGCGTCGTGGATCTCCTTCTTCACGAACACGGCACCCATCGGGATGACGCCGTTGGAGACGCCCTTGGCGGTGGTGATGATGTCGGGGATGACGCCGAAATAGTCGGCCGCGAACGGCGTGCCGAGACGGCCGAACCCGGTGATGACCTCGTCGAAGATCAACAGGATGCCGTGTTTGGTGCAGATGTCGCGCAGCTTCTGCAGATAACCCTTCGGCGGGATCAGCACGCCGGTGGAGCCGGCGACCGGCTCGACGATGACGGCGGCGATTGTCGAGGCGTCATGCAGCGTGACGATGCGCTCGAGTTCGTCGGCCAATTCTGCGCCATATTCCGGCTCGCCCTTGGTAAAGGCGTTCTTGGCCGGCAGGTGGGTGTGCGGCATGTGGTCGACGCCGGCAAGCAGCGTGCCGAACATCTTGCGGTTGGTGACGATGCCGCCGACCGAGATGCCGCCGAAATTGACGCCATGATAGCCGCGTTCGCGGCCGATCAGACGGGTGCGCGCGCCGTCGCCCTTCACCCGGTGATAGGCCAGCGCCATTTTGAGCGCGGTTTCGACCGATTCCGAACCGGAATTGGTGAAGAAGACGTGGTCCATGCCCTTGGGCGCGATGTCGACGAGGCGGTTGGCCAACTCGAAGACGATCGGGTGACCCATCTGGAAGGCCGGCGCATAGTCGAGCTCTGCCGCCTGCTTCTGGATCGCCTCGGTGATCTTGGGCCGGCAGTGGCCGGCATTGACGCACCAGAGACCGGCGGTGCCGTCGAGAACCTTGCGGCCGTCGCTCGAGGTGTAATGCATGTCCTTGGCCGCAACCATCATGCGCGGCGACTGCTTGAACTGCCGGTTCGAGGTGAACGGCATCCAGAATGCGCTGAGATCGTTGGGCGTAACTTTGAGCCTGTCCGACATGACCAAGCTTTCCTTTCTTCCCCTGTTTAGGTACGGCCAACGCTTGGTCTTCGGTGCGTTTTCATGCTACGCAATTTTTTGACCGAATGGACAAACGTTAGCACCGCCGCATTGGCGGTCAAGGGATTACTACCGGAAATGCGGCTTCTGAGGCGCGCTCCACAGGTCGGCAAGAACTGGTCCAGCGGATTGGTCCAGATGCGATCTCCGTCCACCCTCCAATGCGGGATGTCATGACCATGGAAGGCTCGACACCGCGCGGCCGCACCCGCATCCAGAAAGAGAAGCGTGAGGTCATCCTGGAAGCCGCCCTGGAGGTGTTTTCGACCAACGGCTTCCGTGGCTCGACCATCGACCAGATCGCCGAGGCGGCGGGCATGTCGAAGCCCAATTTGCTCTATTACTTCAGGCGCAAGGAAGACATCCACGAGACACTGATGCACCGGCTGCTCGACACTTGGCTCGCGCCGCTGAAGGAGCTCGACAACATCGGCGACCCGATGACCGAGTTGCGCAGCTACATCAGGCGCAAGCTCGAAATGGCGCGCGACTATCCGCGCGAGAGCCGGCTCTTCGCCAATGAAATCCTGCAAGGCGCGCCGCGCATCATGCCGATGCTGGAGGGCGAGCTGAAGGAACTCGTCGACGAGAAGGCCGAGGTCATCAAAGGCTGGATGCGGGCCGGCAAGATCGCCAGGACAGACCCCTGGCACCTGATCTTCTCGATCTGGGCGACGACCCAGCATTATGCCGATTTCGACGTCCAGGTCCGCGCCGTGCTCGGCCCGGACCGTGGCGGCGACGGCCGCTTCGAGGATGCCGCCCGGTTTCTCGAACAGCTGTTCCTCGAAGGGCTCAAGCCGAAGGCTGGCTGACCGCGCTATCACGCCACTTCCGTGTCGTTTCCAGCGATCCTGCTCGAACACAAGGCCGAGGGGCTTCTCTCGGAGGCGCGATTGCGCGTCCTTGCGACGGTTGGCACTCCAGCCACGGCGACCGGAGCGCCGTCACCCACTACTCCTTCGGCGCCATGAACTCCTGGGGCGACAACCTGCCGTCGGCGTCGCGGTCGAAGGCGGCAACGAGATCAGCGCGATCGCCGTCACCACCGACCTCTCCCGGCGACAGGAAGCCGTCCTTGTCAGCGTCGACGGCAGCGAAGGCGCGGTCGACCAGCGCCCGGTGATGCGCCTCGAACTCCTCGAAGTTCAGCTTGCCGTCGCCGTTGAGATCCATTGTCCTGAACTGGCCGGCGCGATCCTTGGCGCCGCCGCTGTCGGGCACGCGCACTGACAATACCACCGGCTTGTCCCCCGTCTCGGGTGCCGCACGCATGACGAACATCAGTCCCGGCTGGGCCCTGTCAGCCTTGGGCGGTGCCGGCGGTTCGGCCGTATTGGCCGCAGGCCCGATCCGGAAGGTTCTTGACAATGTTCCGCCAAACTCGTCGGGGCTGAGCGCGCCATTGCCATCGGCGTCGGCTTCCTTGAAAGCGACCTGCAGGTCCGGCAGTGCGGTGGCTGGCGAGACGGCGAGCCCGACGCCGCCTACGGCGACGAGGGTGGCAAAAAGGGCCATGGATGGCCGGGCGTAGAGGCGAAGTCTGGTCATGTTTCTGTCCCATGCTGAGGGGGTTGAACATGCCGCTTCGGACAGATAGGCGTCGATGAAACCGCGCACGACCTCGCTGGCCGGCCTCCCCTCTGCCCGACTGCGGGCCATCAGGGCCTGCTTGGTTTCGTGCGGAATCCGGATTTCCAGCGTTTCGCTTTTCTTGGGCGTTCTGGTCATGGCGTGTCTCGTCTTCGCCGTCGGCTTGGCGGCCCGCCAATGAGGACAGGCTGCAGCGTTCATTGAAACATCAGAGGCGTCCCGATGCAGGCGCTTTCGTGTCCGGACAAGGTGATTTCACCTTGTTTGAAGAGCGAAACGCCGCTGACCACAGGCCTTTCTCAAATCAGGAAAGCACTTTTTCTGGCATGACTTGGCAGCACAGATTGAATCTGTTCCTTCGCTGCAAAGCGGCTTAACCGCCTGTTGCGATCACCATCAGAAAACTCCCGGCCAGCGCCACGTTGCTGACCACGCCATTGATTCGCGAGGCGCGATCCGGGCCCTGATGATCCCAGAAATTGTTGAACATCAGCGTCCCAGCGATCAGGAACACGATCAGGGCCGCGGCCGCATAGGCGGCGTGAAAGCCGACGACCAGCATCAGGCCGGCGACCATCTGCAGAATGATCCCGGCCCATAGGACGAGATGGGCCTGCGGTACGCCGCGCGCAGTCATCATGCCAGACAAAAGCTTGGTGTTGGCAATGTTGCGCAGTCCGGCAAAGACGAAGGCGCAGCCGAGCAAAAGACGGCCGACTGCGGTAAGCACGGAAATATCAGTTTCGAACATGCACAGCTCCTTGCGCGGCCGCCATCGGCGACCGCTGAAAATACGTCTGATTTTTTGGGAAGGCTGGAAAACTCAGGCGGCCTTGGCGTCGGCGACCGGATGGACGGCATGGAACGTCACGCAAAGCCGGTTCCAGGTATTGATCATACCGACCGCCATGGTGAGCTTGACCAGTTCCTCACCGGAGAAGTGCTTTTGCCCCTCGGCATAAAGCTCGGCCGGAACACCGGCATCCGCTATGTTGGTGACCGCTTCTGTCCAGGCAAAGGCCATCCGCTCACGCTCGCTGAAAAGCGGCGATTCCTTCCATGCCGCAACGAGCCAGAGGCGCTGCTCGGTCTCGCCATCCTGCTTGGCCTCGCGGCTGTGCATGTCGACGCAATAGGAGCAGCCGTTGATCTGCGATGCGCGCAATTTGATCAGGTGCAGCAGGCTGTGCTCGAGGCCGCATTCATTGATCGCGGTGTTGAGCGAGACCAAGAGCTTCGTCAGGTCGGGTGCAGCGGTGTAGAAATTCATCCTTGGTTTCACGGTATCTTCCTTTCGTTGATGGTTCTTGTCTTTTGCGGCCGCTGGTTCAGCGCGACGAATGCGCAACTGGCGGCAACGATGCGCTGGTCGGTGTTCTCGGTGAAGTCGGAGACGATGTCGGACAGCTTTGTGCCTGCAAGTGCGGCGCGATAGGCACGCTCGGCCTTGAGCATGGCGACATTTATGCCGCAGGGCTTCACATAGGCCGAGGGGTCGAGGGCATATTTGCCCTTCTGCCTGATCTCGCCGCAGCGGAACGCCGGCTCCCTGCCCTCGACCGCCAGCACGATGTCGAGCAGCGTGATCTGCTCGGCCGGCTTCGCCAGCCTGTAGCCGCCACTCGGACCCGGCAGCGATTCCAGCACCTTCGCCGCCGTCAGCGCCTTCAAGTGCTTGAGCAGGTAGCTCGGTGACAGGCCGAAGGCTTCGGCCATGGCATTGGCGGGCAGCGTGCCGTCGCCATCGACGCCGGCCAGCATCGCCGCACAATGGATCGCCGCCTCCACGCCATCACCGAGCTTCATCGTGGTCTCCTTATCGTGGATATATAATATCGTGGATAAGTAATATCCGCAATAGGCGCATGCGAACAATCTGGGAAAACCGTCCACGGCTCACTTCTTCGGCAGCTGCTCGATGGTGAAGATGCCATCGATCTCCTGTGCCGTGATGTAGGTCACGTCGGGTGTGTAGAAACGCAGGCGCATCTGCCTGACGGCGTCGACGAGGTCGATGGCCCAGCCTTCCTTGAGACGCCAGGCGGCAATCTCGTCCATAACAGGAAAGGCTTTGGCGCAGGCCGGGTCGACATCGATCTGCAAGCCGCCGATGGTCATCTCGCGCTCGAGCACGACATCGCAGCTCCTGTCGCCGGCCTCGTTGCGGATCCGCCATCTGCCGAGAAAGCCGTCAACCTCGGCCTTGTCGAGCGCATCGAGGTAGAGCGACTGAAGATCGTCGGCCCACGCCCCACGCGGAAGCAGGCTCGCCGCGACCATCACCCCAGCCCCGATCAGACGCATCGCCTGTTCCCTCGCTCGCCGCGACGATATCGACACAAGCGCAGCAGGGCACTCGGCCGAGTTGGCCGGAGCGAGTGTCAGTCGATGTCGGCCTGGCCTTGCGCTGCCGGCGTCACGTGGCTGAGCACGCATTTCCAGCCGGTTCCGTCGCGAACGAAGACATCGCTTGTCCATTCGTCGGCAGCAAAACGCTGTCCGCGAATATGACCGTTGTTGATCACCCGGGCGGTGTAGACCGCAGTCGCACCGTAAAACGCGACCCTGGCATCGCCGACCGTACGCATCATGTCGTGGGTGAGATCGCCCGAGGCGACAAGGCCAAGAAAATCCGCCCTGGCGGTCGCGCCGTCGGGGCCGATGATCACCCAGTCGTCGGCCATGAAGGGGCCGATGGCGGCAGCATCGTTGGCAACGATCGCCTCCGCCCAGGCAAGAGCGAGTTCAACGATCTCGCTCCTGTCGTCCATGGTTTGCCGCCCCTACTCCGCCGCCACCTTGGCCATCGGATTGTTGGGGTGCGTCGTCCAGTTGGCATAGTGCGGCGACACCGGCTTTCCGGTGCGCTTGTCCATGGCGCCCACGGCCAGCGGTTCCATGGTGATGCAGCCGTCGACCGGGCAGACATTGACGCAGAGATTGCAGCCAACGCACTCTTCCTCAATCACCTCGAAATGGCGCGCGCCGTCGAGCATGCTGGTAATTGCCTGGTGCGAGGTGTCCTCGCAGGCGATGTGGCAGCGGCCGCACTTGATGCAGGCGTCCTGGTCGATATGCGCCTTGGCGACGTAATTGAGATTGAGATACTGCCAGTCGGTGACATTGGGCGTGGCGCGGCCGACGATGTCGTCGAGCGACTTGTGGCCCTTCTCGTCCATCCAGTTTTCGAGGCCGGCGATCATCTCCTGCACGATCTTGAAGCCATAGGTCATGGCGGCGGTGCAGACCTGCACGTTGCCGGCGCCCAGCGCCATGAATTCGGCAGCATCTCGCCAGGTGGTGATGCCGCCGATGCCGGAGATCGGCAGGCCCGCGGTCTCCGGGTCGCGCGCGATCTCGGCCACCATGTTCATGGCGATAGGCTTGACCGCAGGACCGCAATAGCCGCCATGCGAGCCCTTGCCGTCGATGGTCGGCATCGGCGCGAAGTTGTCCAGGTCGACGCCGGTGATCGAATTGATGGTGTTGATCAGCGACACGGCGTCGGTGCCGCCCGCGAGTGCCGCCCGTGCCGGCTTGCGCACATCGGTGATGTTGGGGGTCAGCTTGGTGATGACCGGCATGCGGGTGTTCGCCTTACACCAGCGCACGACCATTTCGATGTATTCGGGCACCTGGCCGACGGCGGCACCCATGCCACGCTCCGACATGCCGTGCGGACAGCCGAAATTAAGCTCGATGCCGTCGGCGCCGGTCTCCTCGACGACAGGCAGGATCGCTTTCCAGGCTTCCTCGACGCAGGGCACCATCAGCGACACGACGATCGCCCGGTCAGGCCACTCCATCTTGGTCTGCTTGATCTCGCGCAGATTGGTCTGCAGGTCGCGATCGGTGATCAGCTCGATGTTGTTGAGGCCGAGCAGGCGCCGGTCGGCGCCCCAGATCGCGCCATAGCGCGGACCGTTGACGTTGACGACGGGCGGGCCTTCTTCGCCCAAGGTCTTCCAGACCACTCCGCCCCAGCCCGCCTTGAAGGCGCGGACGACATTGTAGGCCTTGTCGGTCGGCGGGGCGGACGCCAGCCAGAACGGATTGGGCGACTTGATGCCGACGAAATTGTTGCGGATGTCTGCCATCTTGTCCTCCCTCAGCCGACCAGGGCGCGGTGGATGGATTCAGCCGCGTCGCGCCCTTGCGCCACAGCCGAGACGGTCAGGTCGTCGCCTCCCGCAATACAGTCGCCGCCGGCCCAGACCTTGGCGAGCGACGTGCGGCCTTCGCCGTCGACCTTGATGCGGCCGCCGTCCATGGCAACCGATGGACCACTGCCGTTGAGCGCCGAAGGCTCGAAACTCTGGCCGATCGCCTTGAACACCTGGTCGGCAGCAAGGCGCACGGTCTCGCCGGTGCCGGAGAGCTTGTCGCCCTTCATCGCAGTGTATTCGAGTTCGATGGCGACGACTTTGCCGCCTTCGGAGATGACCTTCTTCGGCTGCAGCCAGTGACGGATGACAACGCCATTGGCTGCCGCCAGATCCTGCTCGAATTCCGAGGCATTCATATGCTCCTGGCCGCGGCGGTAGCAGATCGTCACCTCTTCGGCTCCGAGCAGCTTGGACTGCACGGCAGCGTCGACCGCTGTCATGCCGCCGCCGATGACGACTACGCGGCGCCCGACCGGCAGGCCCGCGAGATCGCTCGACTGGCGCAGCGTCGAAATGAAGTCGACGGCGTTGGAGACACCCGAGGCGTCCTCGCCTTCGGCGCGCAGCGCGTTGACGCCGGCAAGGCCGAGGCCGAGGAATACCGCATCATAAGAAGCGGTGAGATCGGCGAGATGGTAGTCGCGGCCGAGCGCCTTGCCGTTCTCGGTCTTGATGCCGCCGATCGCGGTGACGTAGTCGACTTCTGCCTGGGCGAAATCGTCGGTGCTCTTGTAGGCGGCAATGCCGTATTCGTTGAGACCACCCGACTTCGGCCGCGCCTCGAGGATGGTCACGTCGTGGCCGTGGCGCGCCAAGCGGTGTGCGGCGGCAAGGCCCGCCGGGCCGGCGCCGACGATGGCGACCGTCTTGCCGCTCGGCTCGGCGCGGCTGTAAAACTGCTTGCCCTGCGCCATGGCCACATCGGTGGCATAACGCTGCAGGCGGCCGATCTGCACCGGCTTGCCTTCAGCGACCTCGCGGACGCAGACCTCCTCGCACAACGTTTCGGTCGGGCAGACGCGCGCGCACATGCCGCCGAGGATGTTCTGGTCGAAGATCGTCTTGGCCGATCCGATCGGATTGCCGGTCGAAATCTGGCGGATGAACATCGGGATATCGATCGATGTCGGGCAAGCCTGCATGCAGGGCGCATCGTAGCAGAAATAGCACCGGTCGGACTCCACCAGCGCCTCGTGATGGTCGAGCGGCGGGTGCAGGTCGGAGAAATTGTCCGCGTATTGTGCAGGCGCAAGGCGGCCGCCGACGATGCCTTCCTTGAAGTGACCTTCTGCCATTCCAGTTCCCCAGTTTATTCTCATTTTGAGGAAGCGTAGCACGTTCTGTTTTTTTATCAATTGGTCAATTTTCTGCGTAAGTATCTGATTTTACACAAAAATAAGATGATTATTCTAGTCAGGATTTGACGATTCTGGGGCGTTCGCTTCCGTAGGGATAGGTGGGGCGTTGATGAGACTTTCATCCGATGCGGGAGAAGGCAGGTTGCGCGCATCAGAGTTGCTGACAGGTGAGCGTCGAGCGTGCCCCAAGAAGCCAACCTTTGGCGCTGCGATCCGTCACACCACCCTCTGGCCTGCCTGCTATCTCCCCCACAAGGAGGGAGATTAGTCACGTCGCCGGCGGCGCTCGTCCTGAGAAGTTGCAAGGACTGCCCGTGCTGTCGGCTATGTTGGTGATTGGTTGCAGGGCAGATGACGCCCTGATCTCCGCCCTTGTGGGGGAGATGCCCGGCAGGGCAGAGGGGGGTGTGAAGGATCGCGGCTAGGCGTTCTGCGGGAGTTCCGCTTGGCGATTGGTGTTCAAAGAGCGAGCGAGGAGAACCTCGCCACGCTCTCACCTGGTCAAACCGACGGTGTCACCTGCCCGTCAAGTTCCTCCAACCGCCCGCCCCTCACGCCTCCGGCGTAATGTCGTGCGCGCCTGAAGTCGCGCCCTTGCCGAGGCTGATGACCGGTTCCATGGCATCGAAGGCGCTGGGCGGGAGGTGGCACTTGATCTGGTGGCCGTCGCCGAACTCGCGCACCGGCGGCACCTGGGTTTCGCAGAGATTGCCCGGCACCTGGCTCTTGTAGCGGCAGCGGGTCTGGAACGGGCAGCCGGACGGCGGGTTCATCGCCGAGGGGATGTCGCCTTCGAGCACGATGTGCTTCTTCACCACCGACGTGTCGGCGATCGGGATCGCCGAAAGCAGTGCCTCGGTATAGGGGTGATAGGGCGGGGAAAATATCTGGTCGGTGGTGCCCTGCTCGACGATGTGGCCGAGATACATGACCACGACGCGGTCGGCGATATAGCGCACGACGCTGAGATCGTGGCTGATGAACAGCATCGTTGTCTTCGACTTGCGCTGGATGTCCATCAGAAGCTCGGTGACCGCCGCCTGGACCGAGACGTCGAGCGCCGAGACCGGCTCGTCGGCGACGACGACCCTGGCTTGGCCCGCGAAGGCGCGGGCGACGCCGATACGCTGCTTCTGCCCTCCCGACAGCTGGCGCGGCATGCGTTCGGCGAAAGCGCGTGGAAGTTTGACGAGGTCGAGCAGCTCCAGCATGCGCTGCTTGCGGTCGCCGGCGGTCTTGCCGACCTTGAACTTCTCCAGCGTGCGCACGATCTGCGAGCCCACCGAATGGCTGGGGTTAAGCGTGTCGAACGGGTTCTGGAACACCATCTGGATCGACGCGACGGTGGCGACGTCGCGGTCCTCGATGCCGGTAGACTGGATCTCCTTGTTGCCGAGCAGCACCTTGCCGGAACTCGCGGTCTCAAGGCCGAGCAGCACCTTGGCGAGCGTCGACTTTCCGCAGCCGCTTTCGCCGACGATGGCGACGGTTTCGGATTCGCGCGCCTCGAAACTGATGGTCTCGTTGGCCTTGACAACCCTGCCCTCGGCTCCGCCGAAGACCTCGTTGCCGCCGACGCGGTAATATTTTTTGAGGTCATCGATCTTGAGCACCGGCGCGCCCGGCTTGACCGGCTCGTGCTTCTTTTCGGCGCCCGGCGGCATCGCAGCCCAGTCAATCTCGTTGAAGCGCACACAGCGGCTGAAATGGCCGTCATGGCCGGCCACAGGGATCATCGGGATCTCGGCGGCATTGCAGACGCCTTCGACGAAATGGTGGCAGCGCGGGCCGAAATTGCAGCCCTTGGGACGCTGGTGCGGCAAGGGCAGCTGGCCGGGAATGGCAACCAGCGGGCGCGAGTTCTTGTCGGCGCCGGGCAGCGGAATCGAGCGGAACAGCCCTTGCGTATAGGGGTGGCGCATCCGGTCGAAGACGTCCTTGATCGAGCCGGTTTCCACCGCCTCGCCCGAATACATCACCGTGATGCGGTCGCAGGTCTCGAGGATCAGGCCGAGATTGTGCGACACGAAGATCATCGAGGTGCCGAACTGCTTGCCCAACCCCTTGACCAGTTGGACGATGCCGGCCTCAACGGTGACGTCGAGCGCTGTCGTCGGCTCATCGAGCAAAAGCAACGCCGGATTGGACAGCAGCGCCATGGCAATGACGATGCGCTGCTGCTGGCCGCCGGAGAGCTGGTGCGGGAAAGAGCGCATCATGCGCTCGGGGTCGGGCAGCTTGACGGAGCGGACCATTTCGAGTGCGCGTTTGTAGGCCTCCTCCTTCGACACCTTGTCGTGGATCATCGGCACTTCCATCAGCTGCTGGCCGACCTTCATCGCCGGGTTCAGGCTGGCCATCGGCTCCTGGTAGATCATGGCGATCTTGTTGCCACGGATGGAGCGCAGCTCGTCCTCGGACATGTCGCCCATGTCCTTGCCTTGGAACTTGATGCGGCCGCCGACGATCTTTCCAATGTTGGAGAGGTCGCGCATGATGCCGAGCGACACTGTCGACTTGCCGCAGCCGCTTTCACCGACGATGCCCATCGCCTCGCCCGGCATGACGGTACAGGAGAAGTCCATAACGGCGGGGATCTCGCCGCGACGGGTGAAGAACGAGATCGACAGGTTTTCGATCTCGATGATCGGTTCCTGGGCGGTGGCGTTTCTGACGGTCTCGTTCATGACGCTCTCCTTCAGTCCTTCATCGATTGTTCGCGCAGCGCATCGGCAAGAAGGTTGAGGCCGAGCACGAAGGACATCAGCGCGATTGTCGGCGGCAATGCCGGGTGGATGAAGGAGCGCAGCAGGCGGCTGGCGTCCTTGATCGCGGTACCCCAGTCCGGGCTTTCGGGTGCCAAGCCGAGGCCGAAATAGCCGAGCGTGCCGAGCAGGATGGTGGTGTAGCCGATGCGCAGGCAGGCATCGACGATCAGCGGCCCACGCGCATTGGGCAGGATCTCCCACAGCATGATGTACCAGGGCGTCTCGCCGCGGGTCTGTGCGGCGGCGACGTAGTCGCGCGTCTTGATGTCCATGGTCAGGCCGCGGACGATGCGAAACACGCCCGGGCTGGAAGCGAAGACGACGGCGACGAAGATGTTGAGCTGGTTGGGATCGATCGAGATGATGCCGAGCGGGTCTGCGTTGAAGACCAGTCCGACATAGACCCAGCCGCCGAGCAGCAGGGTGAGCCCGAGCAGCAGGTAGATACGTTCGGGCCGGCTCTTGAAGCGGGTGTAGAACAGCACCGAAAAGAAGATGATCGGGAACAGGAAGAACACACCGGCCATGGCATAGGGGATCGGCGTGTCCATGATGCCGGGGGTGACCAGCAGGTAGAACAGAAGGATCACCGGGAAGGCGAGCACGAGGTTGGCGAGGAAGGAAAGGAACGAGTCGATCCGTCCACCATAATAACCGGCCGGCAGGCCGAGCGTGATGCCGACCATCAGCGCGAAGGCGGTGGCGGCAGGTGCGATGATCAGCACGATCTGGCTGCCAAAGACCATGCGCGAGAACACGTCGCGGGCGAGCTTGTCGCCGCCGAACAGATAGACCTGCTTCGACGCGGGTTCGATGGCACCGGGCAGCGCGTCCTTCATGACAGGGATCTGGCTGAGCGGATCGAAGGGCGCAACCTTGGCGGCGAAGATCGCCGTGAACAGCCAGAAGAAGCAGATGCCGACGCCGGCGATACCGACGCCCGAATCGAAGAGCTGACCGTAGAGGCCGAGATGCTTGCGGAAGTTGAAGCTAGCGACCAGCACGATGGCCATCGCCAACCACACCGGCCAGAAGCGGGCGAGCACACCGAGGACAACCTGGAAGGCGCCGATATATTCGAGCTGCATGCGGCTGTCTCCCTACTGAACGCGGATGCGTGGATTGAGGTAGGCGTAGCCGACATCCGAGATCAGCTGGGTGATCAGCACGATGAAGACCGAGACCAGCGAGCAGCCGAGCAACAGGTCGATGTCGTTGTTGCCGGCGGCTTCGACCAGCGTGTAGCCGAACCCCTGGTAGCGGAACATCACCTCGACGATGACGACGCCGGTGAGCAGCCACGGGAACTGCAGCATGATCACGGTGAACGGCGCAATCAGCGCGTTGCGCAGCGCGTGCTTGACCACGACATTGCCGAAGGACAGGCCCTTGAGCCGGGCGGTGCGGATATATTGCTGGGTCATCACCTCGACCATCGAGGCGCGCGTCATGCGGGCGATGTAGCCGATGCCGTAGATGGCGAGCGTCATGACGGGCAAGGTGAAGTTGTAGAAGGTGATACCCTGGCTGGCGGAGGCCGCCGAGCCGTTGAGCCAGCCCAGCCACGAGGCGAAGATGACGGTGAAGATGACGCCCGAGACATATTCAGGCGTCGCGGTCGTGGCGATCGAGGCGACCGACAGCGTCCTGTCGGTGCGCGAGCCCTCGCGCATGCCGGCGAGGATGCCGATCAACAGCGATATTGGCACCATGGTGACGAGCACCCAGAACATCAGAATGCCGGTGGCGCCGAGTGCGGGGAACAGCTTGGTCGCGACGAGTGTCTTGAATTTGGTCGAGCAGCCGAAATCGCCTTGCAGGATGCCGGAATAGGTAGGCTCCGCCGCCTCGTTGCAGAAGCGGAAACGCGGCACCGCCTGGCCGTTGGCCGGGTCGATATTGGGCTGCTTCTGGACGACGCCGAGCCACTGGCCGTAGCGGACGAAGAAGTTCTGACGGTAGCCGTTGCGCTGCAGCCAGCTTTCGAGCTGTTCGGCCGTCGTGCGCATTTCGGTCTGGCTGATCGCCAGCTTCTTCAGGTTGGGCTCGAGATTGATGAGAAAGAACACCACGAGGGTCAGGCACAGCATGGTCAGTGCCATGGTGCCGAGGCGGCGCATGATGAAAGATAGCATTGGCGTCCCCTGCCTTTGTGGGTTTGGGGTCCGTGGCGATCAACCCGGTTGCGAAAGGCGGGAGAGGTGCAGGACACCCCTCCCTGAATTGCGGCCCAGGCTCAGGCCTCGTCGAGCCACACCTTGCCGTAGTCGTGCTCGAAGGTCGGGTGCATGCCGCCGCCCTTCACCGCGGCGACCGAGTGATTGTAGAGCTTGCGCCAGAACGGCTGGATGATGATGCCGGAATCCTGCAGGGTCTGTTCGATGTCCTTCATCATTTCCTTGCGCTTGGCGACGTCGGCGACGGCAAGTGCGGCGTTCAGCTTCTTGTCCCACTCAGGGTTCGACCAGGCGCTTTCGTTCCAGGCTTCACCGGTGCGGTAGGCCAGCGCCAGGACCTGCACGCCGAGCGGGCGCATGTTCCAGTTGGTCATCGAGAACGGGTACTTCGTCCAGTCGTTCCAGAAGGTCGAGCCGGGCAGAACGGTGCGCTTGACCTTGATGCCGGCCTCGCGCAGTTGGGCGGCGATGGCGTCGCCGGTGTTCTTGTGCCAGTCCTCGTCGACGGTGATCAGCTCATGCTCGAAGTCGGCCTGGCCGGCTTCCGCCATCATCGCCTTGGCCGCCGCCGGATCGCGGGCCTGCTTGGGCAGCTCGAAATATTCCGGATGGATCGGCGCGACGTGGTGGTTTTCGGCGACGGCACCCGCATTGCCATAGCCGAGCTGCAGCACGACCGCGTTGTCGACGGCCTTGTGCAGCGCTTGGCGCACCTTCTGGTCGTCATAGGGCTTGTTGGCGACGTTGGTGCGGGCGACGATGGTCGCCGCGGTCACGACTTCCGACTTGACCAGGCCGAGGCCGTCAAGGATCGACACGTAGTCGGCCGAGGTTTCGAAGTTGGTGTGGACTTCGTTGGCCTCGAAGGCGCTGACCATGGCGGCCGGGTCGGTGCCGTAGTCGATCAGCTCGACGCCGTCGAGATAGACCTCGCCGTTCCACCACTTGTTGTCCTCGCGGCGCTTGTAGACCACCTTCGAGCCGACGTCATAGGAGACGAGCTCGAACGGGCCGGTGCCGATCGGGCAGGCTTTGAAGTCGCCGCCCTTCTCATCGAAGGTCTTGTGGACGACGAGGCCGGGATAATCGCAGAGATTCGGGATGATCGAGATGTCGGAGGTGGTCAGCTTGAGCTTGACCGTCATGTCGTCGACCTTCTCAACCGAGCCCTCGCGCAGCTTGCCGGTCTTCTCGTCGACCAGCGTGCCGAGGCGGCCTGGCATCGAATTGCCTTCTGCGCTCTTGTCGGCCCAACGCGTGAAGTTGAAAATCACGTCGTCGGCGTTGAACGCATCGCCGTTCGACCAGGTCACGCCCGGACGGACATGCAGGACATATTCGGTGGCGTCGTCATTCACTTCCCAGCTGGCCAGCAGATAAGGCTCGAAGGTATATTTGTCGGTGTACTTGACCAGTGGCTCGATCGCCTGGCGCTCGGCATTGGCGATCTCGGACCAGTCCGCCTTGCGCGGATCCTTGGGGTCCTTGATCCACTGTGCGACCTTCAGGACGCCGCCTTTCTTGGCTTCCTGCGCCTGGGCTTCGACAGGCATGGCAAGACCGATCATGCCATAGGCCATGGCTGCGGATGCGCCGAAGGTCGTTGCCATCGCGAGGAACTCGCGACGGTCCATCTTGCCGTCGACGACAGCACTTGCCAGCTCACGGATGTGGCCGGGAACAAGATCAGAGTTGCTCTTGTAGAATGTCATTTCCGTCTCCCATTGCAGCTGTAACGTTACCATTTCGCATCCGATTGCCGTTGTCAAAACGGTCGGACGTCATCGTTCCCATAGGTAAGTCTGCAATTTTGAACGGAGAGCAGTTCGCGTGATAGCGACAGAGTTGGCGCAAAAATGGTAATGCGTTGCGGATTCGTCGGAATCTTCGCCCCAAGCTAATATGCCCGGGTTCCGACAATCGCCGGCAGTGCCACGACACATCGCCTGATATGTCAGTGCAGGGGTTACCCGAGCGGCAGCCCGCTCAGTATTCCTTCTCGTAGAAGATGCCGCCCTTGGCCTCGCCGGAGTCCGTCGCCTGGCCGCGCAGCTTGACGCCGCGGCCGACATTCAGGTCGATCGTCGCCTTGCCCGAGCCAGGCTGGTCGCCGGCCTCGATCGACAGATAGGTACGGTCGTTCAGATACTTGCCGACGGCAACCGAAGTATCACCTTGCTCGTTGGTCTTGATGTCGAGGTCGTCGACGCCGAGCGTCGCACGCAGGCTCGACAGCAGCGACGTCGAACCACCGATGCCGGCCATTTGGGCAGCGGCGTCGGCAAGCTGGGCGATCTGCAGCGGCGACAGGTTGGACATCGAACGGCCGAAGATCAGCCGCGCCAGCACTTCGTCCTCCGGCAAAGCCGGCACCGAGGAGAAGGCGAATTTCGGATTGTTGGCCTCGCCCGAGATGCCGATGGTGACGGTGGCGTCGCCGGCTGTCGTCTCGGCGGCGAAGTTGATCGTCGGCACGAGCGAGCCCGAGAAGCCGACCGAACCCTGTGTGAAGTTGAGTCGCTTGCCCAGAATGGACAGGCGGCCACGGCGCAGCGTGAACTCACCCACCGCCTGCGGCGATGCCGACGAGCCCGACAGGCGCAGCGAACCGCCAAGCTCGGCGTCAAGACCACGGCCCTGGACAAAGATCTGGTTGGGCGCGTTGACGGTGACGTCGAGCATCAGCGCGCCGCTGCCGCCGCTGGCCTTCGCCGGCGGGCGCATCGCGTCCTGCTGGGCGACGACCGCTTTGGGTGCGTTCTTGTGCTTGACGTCGACGGCGGTCAGCGCGCCGGGGAACTTTTCCGGAATGCTGATGACGGTGCGTGCCAGATTGATCGTGCCCGACAGCACCGGCGCCGAAACCAGCGGTCCTTTGATCGCGATGTCGCCGCCAAGATTGGCGGTGACGACGCGGCCGTCGGTGTAGCGACCGTCGGTCAGCTTGATGGAGATGTCGGCCGGGAACCCCTGCGCCGCATTGGTACCGACAGTACCGCTCGCGGTGAGCTGGCCGCCCGTCGACAGCGCGCCGGTCAGGCGGTTGATACGGGCAACGCCGGCGGCAATGCCGATGTCTAGATTGATGTCGTTGATGGCGATGCCCGACTGGGCAATCAGAAGCCGCGCGCCGGAAGCGCGGATGCTGCCGCCAATGACAGGTGACGTGGCGGGGCCGCGCACCTGGACGTTGACGTCGGCGGAACCGTTCAGCGCCATGCCCTGGGCGGCCAGCGTGCGGCCAAGGAACTGGAATGGCACGGGCCCCTGGAAATTGAGGTCGAGCGCCACCGGCTTGGCAGTGGTGACGACACTGCCGCCCCCCTTGATCGCGAGGCCCGACCCTTCGCTGATCGTCGACTGGAAGGTGAGTTTGCCACCGGCGAAGGTGCCGGTCGAGCCGATGTTCATGGCACCGAAGCCGGCCCCCGTGGTCTGTGCGGTCGCGGCACCCGCGACCTTGAGGTCGTAGCCGACTGTCGGATTGGCGGCAGCGCCCGAGACCTTGACCGTACCCGAGATCGAACCGGCGGCACCAAGACCAGGCGCGAAGGAATTGGCAAGCGAAGCCGGCACATTGGCCAGCGTGGCGTTGAGGTTGAGCGCCGAGCCCGCCGTGCCGGAGACAGTCGCCGTGCCGCCGCCGAGATTGAGCGCAAGCTTGTCGAGGGTCGTCGTACCGCCCGATATCGAAACCGTCGTCGGCCGCGCGATGGCGGCCTTGATGCCGCGCATGACGGCTTCGCCCGAGGCGAGCTCGATCGTGGTGGTGCCGCCAGCGAGCTTGACGCGACCGGCGGCCTTGGCCGGAATGTCGGCAACGGTGGCGCCACCGGAGAAACCGGTCCATTCGCCATCACGCTTGAGATCGACATCGATGCCGGAAATGACCGTCTTGCCCGAGGTCACCGACTTGGCCTTGATCGTACCAGAGATAGCCGGCGCCTTGAGGTAGTTGAGGATGTCGGCGTTGATGGAAACGCCATTGGCGGCGAGATCGCCACGCTTGAGCGAAGCGGTGCCCAGTTCAAGGCGCGCCTGCGGGACATCGCCTGAACGCGTGAAGTCGATCTTGCCGCGCAGATCGCCTTCGGCCTTTTCGAGCGCAAGTGCTGCAAGTGCGCCGATATCGGGCATGTTGATGGTGACCGTGCCGAGCGGCGCGAAATCCTGGTCAAGGACCAGGTCGCCCGACAGCTTGTTCTCGCCCAGCGACAGCGACAGGCCCTTGATCTCGCGCTTGCCGTCTGATGTGGCGAGCACGGCACTGCCCTGGAGTGGTTGACCGGCGACGTTGCCCGAAAGTGCCACATTGGCGGCCGGGTTGGCCGGGTCGACCTTGCCTGTTGCCTTCAGGCTGAGCCCGGTGATTTCGCGTGCCGCCGCTTCGATGCGGTCGCTGGTGACGGTCAGCGAAATGTCGGGCGCAGTGCGCGCGCCCTTGGCGGTCAGGGCGAAATCGACCGAACCCTTGGCATCCTTGGACAGAAGCGAGATGTCGGCGAAGGAACCCTTGAGGTCGGCATCGACATCGGTGCCTTTCATGCGGGCCGTGCCGCTGGCGGTGAGCGCGCCCGAGGTGAATTCGATGGCGTTGGCGGCGAAGCTGCCTTCGGCATCGCGGCTCGCGGTGGCCGAAAACTGCGTGCGCTCGGCGAGCGCAATACGGACGCCTGCCGGCAGCGCGCTGGAAGCGACGTCGGCCCTGACGCCGAGTTCGAGCGACAGGTCAGCCAGGTTGAGCTTGGCGTTCAGCGCGCCGTTGAGCGTGTCGCTGCGGATCGTGCCTTCGTCGACGGCGACCTGATCCTTGCCGATGGAGCCCGCCATGTCGACCGCGACACGGCCGGCGACCAACGGTGCAAGCGTGGCGACATCGGTCTTGAGTTCGGCGACGCCGAGCTTGATCGACAGCGGGCCGCTGCGGTTGGCGATGTCGAAGCCATCGGAATGGGCGGAGGCTGCGATGTCGCGCAATTCGGTGTTGCCGGCGATGACCGACAGCAGCGAGGCGCTGAAATCGACCGCCGGCTCCTTGCCGTCGCCGAAGGCGCGCAGGCTGGCGGCATTGATGGCGACGGTAACCGGCTGGGCATCGCTGCCGAGGCTGAGCACGATCGGGCCTTCATTGGCCTTGACGTCGAGCGCAAGGTCGGCGGCGCCTTCCGGATCGAGCGAGCCGGCGGCGGTGGCGGTCAGCGCGCTGCTGGCGACGGTGGCGCGTTCGATGTCGAGGCCGCCTGTCGTCGTCCTGGTACCGGCAATGTCGAAGGTGGTGTTGCCCGCGAGCAGCGGCTTGAGGGCGGCGGGCAGGAAATCCTCGAAGGCGCCGTCGCCCTTTGCCGAAATGGCATTGCCGTTGTCGGTCAGCTGGTGGGTACCGGAAATCCGGGTGATCACCTTGCCGTCGACGGCGAAGGTGCCGTTACCGCTCCAGTTGGCAGCAGGCCCCTCACCCGCAACGACGAGTTCGACGGCCGGCTGGTTGGGCAGCTTGAGAATGTTGGCGATGATGCCGCCAGCGGGCTCGGCGGCGCGGATGTTGAGCGCAAGGCGGTTGTCGGCAGGCGCAAAGGCGATGTCGGCGTCAACGACGCCTTCCTTGCCGTCGCTGCGCGAAACGTTGAGCTTGGTCTCGATGCCCAGCGGCGAACGGTCGGCGCGCAGCATGCCCTTGGCGGCGAGTTCGGCGATGCCGGTGCCGGCCAATGCTTCACCGAGTGCGATCTCGGGCAACTCGATCGCCTTGATGTCGACGGAAACAGGCAGCGACAGGCCGCCACCGCTGCTTTCCTTCTTCGTGCCGCCCTGCGGCAGGCGGGCAAGCTCAATGCGGTCGGCGGCGATCCTGCCGGCGCGGAAGGTGCGCGACAGAAGCGCCAGCGGCGACCAGTCCACAGAGACGCCGCGCAGAGCGAGCCAAGCGCCCTGGGCGTCTTCGATGACCACGTTGTCGAGCCGGAGATTGCCCGACCAGATGCCGTTTAGTCCGCTCAGCCTGATCTTCTGGTCGGGCGTCGAGGCGACGCTGGAGATCAGCCCAGCGAGGTTTTCGCGGCCCTTCGAGGTCAGCGTGAAGACGGCGGTGGCGCCAATGACGAAGGCCAGCACGACAAGAACCGCGATGCGGAGGATGCGCAGGATTTTCTTCAGCATAACCATCGCGGTCAGAACGCCTGGCCGACGCCGGCGTAGAAGCCATAGCTGGGGTCGCCCGGCCCCGGATTGAGCGGCACGGCGACGTCGACGCGCAGCGGGCCGAATGGCGTGAGATAGCGGACGCCGATGCCGGCGCCGACCTTGACGGTTCCGAAATCGGGGAACTGCCTGGCGGAAACCGTGCCGGCGTCGATGAACGGCACGATGCCGATCTTGTCGTTGTAGTTGTAGCGGATCTCGACCGAGGTCTCGGCATAGGACAGGCCGCCCGTCGGCTTGCCGTTGATCTCCGGGCCGATGCCCTGGTAGGCGTAGCCGCGCACCGAGCCGCCGCCGCCGGAATAGAAGCGCCGGTCGGCCGGCACGTCGTCGAGGCCAGCGCCGAGGATCGAACCCATGGCGACGCGGCCGGCGAGAACGAACCGGTTCTGGTCGCCAAGGCCGTAATAGGCCGAGCCCTCGCCCTTCAGCTTGACGAAGGTATTGCCGTTCAGCGCGTCATAGGTCGGCTCGACATAGGCGAGCGCGCGGAAACCGCGTGTCGGGTTGAGCTTGTCGTCGCGATTGTCGAAGGCATATTGCAGCGGTGTCGAGACCAGCAGGTAGCGCTTGCCATCCGGATTGAGTGCGTCCTCGATGTCGGAATAGTCGACAGCGAGCGAGGCCGAGACGGTCTGCTGCCTGGTCAGCTCGTAGGAGACGCCAGCATTGCCCTTGACCGAGAAGATGTCATAGGCATCGGGGTGCTCATAGGACGCTTTGAGGTTGGCAAAAAACTTCGAGTCAGGCCCGATGACGCCAGGCTTCTCGAACATGATGCCGGCATTGTAGTTGAGCTTGCCGAGTTCGGTGGTGTCGCTGATGCGGCCGATCGAACCGCTGATGCGCAGCTTTTCGGCACGACCGAACAGGTTGCGGTGGCCCCAATAGCCCTCGATGCCGGCACCCTCGGTATTGGAGTAAGTGGCGCCGGCTCCGAAATAGCGCATCTTGCGCTCGCTGACGCGGACGTCCATCGGGATGTTGCCGGTCGGATCGAGCGCCAGCGCCTCATTGATCGACACCGAGCTGAACACTTCGAGCGCCAGGAGGCGGTTGCGTGCCTCCTCGATTTCCTTGGGCGAGTATTTCCGGCCGGGTTCCAGCCCCGTCATGTAAACCGTGAAGTCGCGATCGACCGCCTCGGTGCCTTCGACCGTCGTTGCGCCGTAACCGGCGATCGGGCCTGCGGCAACGTCGAGGGTGACGTCGAGCGTGGTGGTAGCGTGATCCGCGACGATGGTGCGGCTGGTCACCGTGGCGAGCGGCCTGCCCTCTTCCTTCAGCGCGCGCACGATGCCGGCCTCGGCCTTCAGGATGGCGTCGGAGGCGGCATTGCCGCCCGCGATCAGGCCGAAATCGGCGCCCCTGATGTTGGCGGCATCGCCCTTGAGCACAATATCGCCGAGCGTGAACATCGAGCCGGGCTGGACCGTAATGCTGACCGGGACGGGCTGTGGCCCGTCGAAGACGGCGTCAGGAGCGAGGTCGTCGAGATTCTTGCCGGCAATGGAAATGGTGACGACGCCATCATAGTGCGCCTTGGAGAACAGTGCGGCGACAAGGCGCTCGCGGTCGTTGCGCGCCTTGGCGAGCAGGCCGAGCGAGCCGGAGACCGGCCGATCCTCCTCGCCCTTCAGCAGCGAGGCGTTCTCGATCGCTTCCTTCAGGTCATCGTCAGTGGTGTCGACTTCGAAGGTAACGGCATAGTCGAGCGGGTCGACAACGTCGGCGTCGTCTTCCTTCGACGAGCCCCACAGCTTGATTCCGAAGATTTCGAAGGCTGAGGCGCCCTGGGTCTCCACGGCCAGGATGCCTGAAGACAACAGCATTGCAACCGCCGCGCGCGGAAGCGCACGGGCGATCGTTGGTCTGTCGAATCCACGCAAACGCCGCACAAACATCAAGGCACCGTAACCTCCAATCCTAAAATTGGAATGAAGTTTCTGGCATTTCGTAAAGCAGCCACATTCGATATGTCAGAATTCATTGGGCAAATGAACGACAGCCGGGCCAGGGATTCGGGTGTTGTCATCGGAGCGAACCGCATGGGCGGGCAATACCATGCACGGCGTCCAAGACAAGTATCAACGTAGCAGGCGGTGCCTGCGTAGCTGCAGTATTGACTGGACTGTGGCAAGCTTAACATGTCGTCTAGAGCGACGATCAGGGTGGTGGAGGGAATTGGCGATGCGTGCGCTGCGGGCTTTTCCGGTATTCGTTCTTCTCGTTTTGGCCATGGCATTCGGGCTGGCCAACACATTCGAGGCTGCGGCGGTCGAAGCCCGGCGCGTCGTGACGACCGACAACTCCGACTATTTCGGTTTCGACCTGCGCTCGGAGCAAAATGTCAGCCTCGACCAGTGCCAGACCTCGTGCATGGGCGACCAGTCCTGCCGCGCTTTCACCTACAACACCAAGGCGAAATGGTGCTTCCTGAAATCCGACTTCGCCACGATCAAGTCGTTCACCGGCGCGGTTGCCGGCAAGGTCGTGCCGGTCAGTGGCGAGCCTGACATCGGCGCGCCGGCCGAACTTACGTTCTTCCCGGCGTCGATGGTGGACGAGGCGCGCCAGTATCGCAGTGCGCTGACCACCAATGCGACTGTCGATCCGGCGCTCGGCCTCGCCGCGCTGATCGATGCCGGCGAGCAGGCGCTCCTGGGCGGCGACGGCCGCACGGCGATGCAGAAGTTCCGCGCTGCAGCGATCATCCTGCCCGACGACGCCGCGATCTGGACGCGCCTCGCCCGCGCCACGCCGATGGTGTCGCCGATCAACGGCGAAGAGACCGCGTCGCTGCAGCGCGACACGACCTCGACCGCCTACAACGCCTATCTTTTGTCGCGCTCGGCGACCAACCGCGCCGAGACACTGGCGCTTTTGGCGCGCGGCCTCGACAAGCGCGACATGTTCCGACCCTCGCTGCAGGCTTATGAAGCGAGTCTCGCACTCGACAATTCGGCCTCCATCCGCGCCGAATATGAAGACCTCAAGGCACGAAAAGGCTTCCGCGTCGTCGAGCACACCATCGACGCCGACACGACCTCGCCGCGCGTCTGCGCTCAGTTTTCCGAGGCGCTGGTCAAGACGGGCGTCGACTACGCCCCCTTCGTCACGATAGACGACCAGGCGCCGAAGAGCGTCGAGGCCAAGGACCAGCAGATCTGCGTCGAGGGTCTGCAGCACGGCCAGCACTACCGCGTGACCTTCCGCTCCGGCCTGCCGGCAGCGCTCGGCGAGGTGCTGGAAGCACCCGTCGTGCTCTCTGTCTATGTCCAGGATCGCGGCCAGTCTGCCCGCTTCACCGGCGACAGCTTCGTTTTGCCGTCAACCGCCCGCCGGGGCATCCCCGTCGTGACGGTCAACATGGAAGCTGCCGACATGAAGCTCTACCGCATCGGCGACCGCTCGCTGGCGCAGTTGCTTTCCGGCTATCAGTTCCTGCGCCAGCTCGACGGCTATGACCTGTCCTCGATCGCCGACCAGATGGGTGAGCCGGTGTGGGAAGGCCAGCTGGCGATCACAAACGAGCTCAACAAGGAAGTGACGACCTCCTTCCCAGTCGACGAGGCACTGCCCAACCGCAAACCCGGCGTCTATGTGCTGACCGCCCAGCCTGTCGACGACAAGAGCGACACCTGGGCGACCAAGGCGACGCAGTGGTTCGTTGTCTCCGACATCGGGCTTTCGACCTATACCGGCCAGGACGGGCTCAACGTCTTCGCCCGCTCGCTCGCCTCGGCCAAGCCTATCGCCGACGCGGAACTGACGCTGCTTGCCCGCAATAACGAAATCCTCGGCACCGGCAAGACCGACGCCGAGGGCCGCGCCACCTTCAATCCGGGCCTGACCCGCGGCAATGGCGGCCTGGCGCCGGCTGTGCTGATGGCGAGGCAAGGCGACGCCGATTTCGTCTTCCTCGACATGACCCGCGCAGGCTTCGACCTGTCCGACCGTGGCGTCACCGGACGCGCCGCACCGGCTGCGCTCGACATTTATGCCTGGACCGAGCGCGGCATCTACCGCGTCGGCGAAACCGTCCATGCGGCAGCCCTTGCCCGCGATGATGCTGCCAATGGCGTCGACAACCTGCCGCTGACCTTCATCTTCACCCGCCCCGACGGCGTCGAGGACCGGCGCGTCGTCAGCCAGGGCGGCAATTCAGGCGGCCACAGCGTCGACCTGCCGCTGTCGTCAGCCGCCATGCGCGGCACCTGGACGCTTGCCATCTACACCGACCCGAAGCAGCCGGCGGTGTCGAGCCAGATGTTCCTGGTCGAGGATTTCGTACCCGACCGCATCGAGTTCACTCTAACTTCCGACCGTAACGAGATCGCCGCTGGCGAAACCGCCGAAGCCACCGTCGACGGCCGCTTCCTCTATGGCGCACCCGCTGCGGGCCTGGCACTCGAAGGCGAGCTGACACTGTCGACCAAGCGCCAGTGGGACAGCTTCAAGGGCTACTATTTCGGCCTCGCCGACGAGCAGGAAGGCGAAGCTACACGTATTCCGCTGGCCGACCTGCCTGTCGTCGGCGATGACGGCAAAGCGACCTTCCCCATCTCCGTCGACCAACTGCCGTCGACGACGCGCCTGATCAATGCAGCACTCAGCGTGCGCATGCGTGAGACGGGCGGACGCGCCGTCGAGGAAAAGCTCGACATCGGCATCCGTCCGCAGGCAACGATGATCGGCATCCGGCCCGACTTCTCAGGCGAGGAAGTGCCGCAGGGTGGCACCGCCAAGTTCAGCCTGATCGCCGCCGAACCCGGCGGCAAGCGCACCGAGCTCAAGGGGGCGCAGTGGTCGCTGGTCAAGGTCGAGCGGAACTACCAGTGGTACCGCTCCGGCAATTCGTGGAATTACGAGCCGGTGACCTTCACCAAGTCGGTGGCATCAGGCCAGGTCGATCTCACCGCTGGCGCCGAAGCAACCGTTTCGCTGCCCGTAGACTGGGGCCGCTACCGCCTCGAAGTCGAGACGGCCGATCCGGCCGGCCCGGCGACAAGCTATGAGTTCGACGCCGGCTGGTATGTCTCGGCGACCTCGACCGAGACGCCCGACGGCCTCGAGGTCGCGCTCGACAAAGAAAAGTATGTGGCTGGTGAAGTCGCCAAGCTGCAGGTTTCGCCACGCTTTGCCGGCGAGCTCCTAGTGACCATCGGCGCCGAAAAGCTGCTCAAGACCGTGACCGCCTCGATCCCGGCGGAAGGCGGTACCGTCGACATCCCTGTCGGCGAGGACTGGGGCGCAGGCGCCTATGTGACCGCAACGCTCTACCGGCCCGGCGACGCGCAGGAATCGCGCATGCCGGCCCGCGCCATCGGCCTGAAGTGGCTGGCGGTTGATCCTGCCGACAAGAAGCTCAACGTTACACTTGCGCTGCCCGGGAAGACCGAACCGCGCAAGACGCTGTCGATCCCGGTTTCGGTGACCGGCGCCGCAGCAGGCGAAAAGGCCTATGTCACGGTCGCGGCCGTCGATGTCGGCATCCTCAACCTGACCAACTACAAGGCGCCGGACCCGGAAGGCTGGTACTTCGGCCAGCGCATGCTGGGGCTTGAACTGCGTGACCTCTATGGCCGCCTGATCGACGGCTCGCTAGGTGCCATGGGCAAGCTGCGCACCGGCGGCGACGGTGCGGCACTGACCTCGCAAGGCACCCCCCCCAAGGAAAAGCTCGTCGCCTTCTTCTCAGGTATCGTCGAGCTCGACGCCGACGGCAAGACGACGGTCGATTTCGACATTCCGCAGTTCAACGGCACGGTGCGCGTGATGAGCGTGGCCTGGACTAGAACTGCTGTCGGCCACGCCACCGGCGACGTCATCGTGCGCGATCCGATCGTGCTGACGGCGGGCATGCCACGCTTCATGGCACCGGGCGACTTCGCCGAAATGACGCTCGACATCGCCAACACCGACGCGCCGGCGGGCGATTACAGCCTGTCGGTCGCAACGACTGGTGATCTTTCGACCGGCGACGCCGCCCTGCCCGAGAAGCTGACGCTCGAACCAGGCAAGCGCCAGACGATCAGGATCCCGCTGATGCCTGTCACCGCCGGCACCGCCGGGCTGACCGTCAAGCTCGCCAATGGCGACGGCCTCGAGGTCGAGCAGGAGCTGTCGCTGCCGGTGCGTCCGGGCCAGTTGCCGATGACCACCCGCATGGTCGTCGACCTCAAGCCGGCAACCTCGCTGCGCGTCGACAAGGAACTGCTGGCGGCGAGCCTGCTCGACGATGCCCATGTCAGCGTCGGTGTGTCTCTGGCCTCTGCCTTCGACGTACCGTCGCTTTTGATGACGCTCGACCGCTACCCCTATGGTTGCGCCGAGCAGACGACGAGCCGGGCGCTGCCCCTGCTCTATGTCAGCGAGCTCAGCGCCGAAAACGGCATGGCCGAAGACCCCGAGCTGCGCGAGCGCATCCAGGGCGCGGTCTACCGCGTGCTCAACTACCAGTCCTCGTCGGGCAGCTTCGGCCTGTGGGGTCCGGGCTCGGGCGATCTGTGGCTCGACGCCTATGTCACCGACTTCCTCACCCGGGCACGCGAGAAGAATTTCGACGTGCCGCAGCAGGCGATGATGCAGGCGCTCAACAACCTGCAGAACGCGATTGGCTATGACGTCGACGTCGAGGACCGCGGCTCCGAGATCGCCTATGCGCTCTATGTGCTGGCGCGAAACAAGAAAGCCTCGGTCGGCGATTTGCGCTACTTCGCCGACACCAAGCTGGAGGCCTTCTCCAGCGCGATGGCAGTGGCCCAGCTGGGCGCGAGCCTCGCGCTCTACGGCGATGCCCAGCGTTCGGAAAGCCTGTTTGGCGCTGCGCTGCAGATCGCCAGGACGACCACCGAACACGACTGGTACCGCTCCGACTATGGCTCACGCCTGCGCGACGGCGCCGCCATGCTGGCGTTGGCCGCCGAAAGCAAGCCGTTGCCTTCGGTGGTGCCGGCACTGGTCAAGATGGTGGCGGCGGATCGTGCCGCGGCACGCTGGACCAGCACCCAGGATGATGCCTGGATGCTGCTTGCGGCACGCGCGCTGAAAGCCGGCAACGAGGCGATCTCGATCGACGTCAACGGCACGGCCCATAACGGCGCCTATTCCGGGCGCGTCGACGGGGCCGAGCTTCTGACCAACCCGATCGTCATCGCCAACACCGGCAAGGACGCATTGCAGGCCGTGGTGACGACGGTCGCCGCACCAGCCCAGCCGCTGCCCGCCGGCGGCGACGGCTTCACCATCGAGCGCACCTACTACCGGCTCGACGGCAGCGAGGCCAACGTCACCGAGGTCAAGCAGAACGAGCGCTTCGTCGTCGTGCTCAAGATCAACGAGCTCAACGACTGGCCCTCGCGCGTGGTGGTGGCCGACATGCTGCCGGCAGGCTTCGAGATCGACAATCCGGGGCTGGTCAACAGCGCCAACCTGTCGAACTTCTCCTGGCTGGAACAGACGGAAGCCGCCCATCTCGAATTCCGCAACGATCGCTTCGTCGCCGCCATGAACAGCGGCGGAGGCTCGGACCAGGAATTCACGCTGGCCTATGTCGTGCGCGCCGTGACGCCCGGCACCTATGCCCATCCGGCGGCCAATGTCGAGGACATGTACCGGCCGCAATATTCGGCACGAACGGCGACCGGCATGATGGAGGTGAAGGCGGAATAGCATGCCTGCTTTCAGCCCAGCAGCGACTTCTGCGGAGGGACCGCCCCTCATCCGCCTGCCGGCACCGTGTCCCCGTCATGACGGGGAGAAGGAAGACGGTCGCGACGTCGACGCCCCCCTATCCCCGTTGTTCACGGGGAGAGGGTAAGGGTGAGGGGCAGAGCCATGCTCTCCGCAAAGACCACGCGCAGGATTGCTCTCTCGGCAATAGGCGCTGCCAGCCTGGCCGCCCTCGCCTTTGGCGGCCTGTTCGCGCTCGACCGCACCTTTCCGCCGCCTTTGCCCGAAAAACTGACTGTCTCGGCCGAAGTGCTCGACCGCGACGGGCAACTGCTACGCGCCTATGCGACACCGTCGGGTCGCTGGAGGCTTGGCACGGACCTCGACCAGGTCGACCCGCAGCTGGTGAAGATGCTGGTCGCCTATGAGGACAAGCGCTTCTGGGACCATGAGGGCATAGATGTGCTGGCGCTCGGGCGCGCCGCCTGGCAGTTCCTGAGCAACGGCCGCATCGTCTCGGGTGGTTCGACGCTGTCGATGCAGCTGGCCCGCCTGATCGAGCCGCGCGACAGCCGCAGCCTCAGTTCCAAGTTCAAGCAATTGGCCCGCGCCGTCCAGATCGAGCGGCGGCTGCCCAAGGAAGAAATCCTCGAGCGCTACCTGACGCTGGCGCCTTATGGCGGCAATCTCGAAGGCGTGCGTGCGGCGGCGCTCGCCTATTTCGGCAAGGAGCCGAAGCGGCTGACAGTTTCCGAAGCAGCCCTTCTTGTCGCCCTGCCACAATTGCCCGAGCGCCGCCGGCCCGACCGCAACCCCGCAAATGCCCGAGCCGCGCGCGATCGCGTGCTCGACCGCATGGTGTCGGCAGGCCTGCTCGGCGAGACCGAGGCGGCGCGGGCATCCTTGGAGGCCGTCGCCGCCACCCGGCTTGCCTTGCCGCAGCTTGCGCCGCACGCCTCGGACACGGCACTTCGCAGCCAGCCGGGCCTCATCAGCCATCGCCTGACCTTGCGCAGAGACGTGCAGCAAGGGCTGGAGGTCGTGGCGCGCGAGGCCGCGACCCGGCTCGGCCCGAAAATCTCGGTCGCCATGGTTCTGGCCGACGCGATGACGGGCGAAATCCTCGGCGAGGTCGGCTCGGCCAACTTCTTCGACGCCTCGCGCTCTGGCTGGATCGACATGACCAGGACGGTGCGCTCGCCGGGCTCGACATTGAAGCCGTTCATCTACGGCCTCGCCTTCGAGCAGGGGCTGGTGGCGCAGGAGACGATGATCGAAGACAGGCCGGCCGATTTCGGCGGCTATCGGCCCAAGAATTTCGACATGAGCTACCAGGGTGACGTGTCGGTGCGCCAGGCGCTGCAGCTGTCGCTCAACGTGCCGGCGATCCGGCTGCTCGACGCGGTCGGGCCGCAGCGGCTGACGGCGCGCTTCCGCCAGGCCGGTGTCACCCCGCAACTGCCGCCGAATGAGGTGCCCGGCCTCGCCATCGGCCTCGGCGGCGTCGGTGTGACGCTCCGCGACCTCGTCCAGCTCTACACCGGGCTCGCCAATGGCGGCCGCGCCAAGATGTTGCGCGACGGAGCGGAGGCGGCCGTCCCTGCCCCGCTTGCCAATGGCACCATCCTGGAGGAGCAGGCCGCCTGGCAGATCGCCGACATCCTTGCAGGCGTCAAGCCGCCCGAGGGTGCCGCGAAACGCACAATCGCCTACAAGACCGGCACCTCCTACGGCTACCGTGACGCCTGGTCGATCGGCTACGACGGTCGCTACGTTCTCGGCGTTTGGGCCGGCCGCCCCGACGCTGGTGCGGTGCCCGGACTGTCGGGCTACGTCTCGGCCGCCCCCATACTGTTCGAGGGCTTTGCCCGTTCCAGCCTGCCATCAATGCCTTTGCCGCGCCCGCCGGCCGGCACGCTGCGCACCGCCCGCGCCGACCTGCCGGTGACGCTGGAGCGTTTCTCGACCGCCACCGAACTGCCGGTCGTCGCAGCCGTCATTACCGAACCGGCGCCGCAGATCGTCTTTCCGCCCGACGGCGCCCGCGTCGAACTGGGTGCCGCGACGTCAGCCGCCTCGCCGCTGGTGCTCAAGTTGCAGGGCGGCCGCGCGCCATTCCGCTGGCTCGCCAACGGCAAGCCGCTTGCCACCCTCGCCCGCCGACGCGAGGCGACCTGGCAGCCCGACGGCGCAGGTTTTTCCACACTGACCGTCATCGATGCGGCAGGACGCGCAGCGAGTGTCAGGGTGTTCGTGGAGTAGATGATTTGATCTCGCGGCTGAACATGTTCGACGTGCTTCTGGAAGTCGACCCGACATTCCAGCCGGTCTGGGACGCGTTTCTGGACAAATGGCGTGACCAGATCGAGCTGCCGCTTTACCTGGCCCTGGGGGATCTGGCTCGCCACGTGGTCGGCAAGCTGGAGAGCGGCCGGACCGATGAGCTTCAGCAAATCTTCACGGTCGTCGAGCGTTGGCTCGCCGACGGCGATGAGCTGGTACAGGAAGCGGCGACCATCGGGCTGCTGGAAGACCTCCAGAACCTGAACCTTCACAAATCCACGTCGCCGGATCAGCTGAAACAGTGGTTGGGCCCGCTCGCCGCGCGGCGTTGGATCGAGGCCGAACGATTCTGGTCGGGACAGATCGCCAAGGCCTGACGGCCCCTTGCCGCCCGCTTCGCCTCCCCTAACTCTCATCGTTCGTGTCGAACGTTTCGATCGCGCAGGCGGTGCGGGACTTTTTCAGCGAGCAAAAAAATTTCCGGCGCCTCGGCAGTTCGCACGAAATTTGCCCATGCGGCATGAAATTCGGAACATTCGCCGCATCTAATTTCTACCAGTTCGATAGAGTAGAACCATATTCGAACGGAGGCGGAAATGACGACTTCACGCAGAACCATTCTGCTCTCGGCCGTGCTGGCCGGCGCAGTTCAGCTCGGCGGCCTGGGCCTTGCCCATGCCGACACAACGCTCCTTAACGTCTCCTACGACCCGACCCGCGAGCTCTACAAGGAGTACAACGAAGCCTTCGCCAAGCATTGGAAGGCGGAGAGCGGCGAGACGGTGACGATCCAGCAGTCGCATGGCGGCTCAGGCAAACAGGCCCGCGCTGTGATCGACGGCCTCGACGCCGATGTGGTGACGCTGGCGCTCGAAAGCGACATCAACGCCATCGTCGAGAAGTCAAAGAAGATCAACCCCGACTGGCGCTCAAAGCTGCCCAACAATGCCTCGCCTTACACCTCGACCATCATCTTCCTGGTGCGCAAGGGCAATCCCAAGGGCATCAACGACTGGGGCGACCTGATCAAGGACGGCGTCCAGGTGATCACCCCGAACCCGAAGACTTCGGGCGGCGCACGCTGGAACTACCTCGCGGCCTGGGCCTGGGCCAATGGCCAGTTCGCAGGCGACGAGACCAAGATCAAGGAATTCGTCGGCAATCTCTACGCCCATGTGCCGATCCTCGACACCGGTGCCCGTGGCTCGACGGTGACCTTCGCCGAACGTGAACAGGGCGACGTGCTGCTCGCCTGGGAAAACGAGGCCTATCTCGCCCTAGACGAATTCGGCGCCGAAAAGTTCGACATCGTCTTCCCGCCGCAGTCGATCCTGGCCGAGCCACCAGTCGCCGTGGTCGACGCCAATGTCGACGCCAAGGGGACCCGAAAGGTCGCTGAGGCTTATCTCAATTACCTCTATTCGGCAGAAGGCCAGACCATCGCCGCCAAGCATCACTACCGTCCGTCCAAGCCCGAGCTGGTGCCTGCGGCCGATCTGCAGAAGCAGCACGAGCTGAAACTGGTTTCTATCGATGACCCGATTTTCGGCGGCTGGCAGAAAGCACAGCCCTATCACTTCGGAGATGGTGGTATATTCGACCAGATCTATAAGCCGGCCCAGTAAGCCAAGGTAAGACCAGGACGATATGACCACAGTACCCGCCAAGGCGGGGTGGCGGTTCAGACAGCCGAGCGTCATTCCGGGTTTCGGATTGACGCTCGGCTTCTCGCTTGCCTACCTCACGCTCATCATCCTCATCCCGCTCTCCGGGCTCGTCTGGCGTTCGGCATCGCTTGGCTGGACCGATTTCTGGGCCATCGCCACCGACCGCCGCACCGTCAAGGCGCTGGAGATCAGCTTCGGCACGGCCTTCATTGCAGCAAGCATCAACGTGGTGTTCGGCACCATCGTTGCGTGGGTGCTGGTACGCTATCGCTTTCCCGGCCGCCGCGTCATCGACGCGATGGTCGACCTGCCCTTTGCGCTGCCGACCGCAGTGGCGGGTATTGCGCTGACGACGCTCTATTCACCCAAGGGCTGGATGGGCGCGCTGTTGGCGCCGCTCGGCATCAAGGTCGCCTACACCCCACTCGGCATCGTCATCGCACTCGTCTTCATTGGCTTGCCCTTCGTCGTGCGCACGGTGCAGCCGATCATCGAGGAGATCGACAAGGAGGTCGAGGAAGCCGCCGCCACCTTGGGTGCCAACCGCTTCCAGACCATCTTCCTGGTGCTGTTTCCGGGGCTGGCGCCCGCTGTCGTGACAGGCTTCGCGCTCGCCTTCGCGCGCGGCGTCGGCGAATATGGCTCGGTCATCTTCATCGCCGGCAACCTGCCATACATCTCGGAAATTGCACCGCTTCTGATCGTCATCCGGCTTGAGGAATACGACTACGCGGCTGCCACAGCGATCGCCACGATCATGCTGGCGCTGTCGTTTGCGATGCTGCTCGTCATCAACCTCATCCAGTCGTGGACCCGCAAGCGTTATGGCTGATCCAGAGCTTTACCCCGCCGACGTCCATCACGAGCACGCCTCGCTTGCCGTCACCGAACGCCCGCTGGCGCGCGCGGCCTTGATGCTGCTCGCCTTCGGCTTCCTCGCCATCTTCCTGCTTCTGCCGCTGGTGGTGGTGTTCGAGCAGGCGTTTTCACGCGGCATCGGCGCCTTCCTCGGCGCCATCAACGAGCATGACACGATTGCCGCGATCAAGCTGACACTTCTGGTTGCCGTCATTTCGGTGCCCCTCAACCTGGTGTTCGGCGTCGCCGCCGCCTGGGCGATCGCCAAGTTCGAGTTCAAGGGCAAGGCTTTCCTGATCACGCTGATCGACCTGCCCTTCTCGGTCTCGCCTGTCATTTCGGGCCTAGTCTATGTGCTGTTGTTCGGCGCATCGAGCCTGCTCGGGCCCTGGCTCAAGCTGCACGGCATCGTCATCCTGTTTGCCGTGCCGGGCATCGTGCTGGCGACTGTCTTCGTCACCTTCCCCTTCGTTGCCCGCGAATTGATCCCGCTGATGCAGGAACAAGGCACCGGCGACGAGGAGGCAGCCCTTTCGCTCGGCGCCAATGGCTGGCAGACCTTCTGGCATGTGACGCTGCCCAACATCAAATGGGGCCTGCTCTATGGTGTCTTGCTGTGCAACGCGCGTGCCATGGGCGAGTTCGGCGCTGTGTCGGTGGTCTCGGGCCACATCAGGGGCCTGACCAACACCATGCCGCTGCATGTCGAGATCCTGTACAACGAATACAATGCCGTCGGCGCCTTTGCCGTGGCGTCCGTGCTCGCCGGCCTCGCGCTTGTGACGCTTGTGCTCAAAACCCTTCTCGAGCTCCGCTACGGCGCCGAGATCGCCGCCACGCGCGGACACTGACAGAGGTCGACTGATGGAAGTTCGCGTTTCAAATGTGCGCAAGGAGTTCGACCGGTTTCCGGCGCTGCGCGACGTCTCGCTCGACATCAGGTCGGGCGAGCTGATCGCGCTGCTCGGCCCTTCGGGCTCGGGCAAGACCACGCTTTTGCGCCTCATCGCCGGCCTCGAGCGGCCGACGCGAGGCACGATCTTCTTCGGCGACGAGGATGCCTCGAACCGGACGATCCAGGAGCGCAATGTCGGCTTCGTGTTCCAGCACTACGCCCTGTTCCGCCACATGACGGTGGCCGACAATATCGGCTTCGGCCTTAAGGTCAGACCCTCGGCCAAACGCCCGACCAGAGTGGAGATCCGCCGCCGCGCCTCGGAACTGCTCAACCTGGTGCAACTTAGTGGCCTGGAAAAGCGCTACCCGGCGCAGCTTTCGGGCGGCCAGCGCCAGCGCGTCGCCCTTGCCCGCGCCATGGCGATCGAGCCCAAGGTGCTGTTGCTCGACGAGCCGTTCGGCGCGCTCGACGCCCAGGTCCGGCGCGAACTCAGGCGCTGGCTGCGCGAGATCCACGACGCCACCGGCCACACCACCATCTTCGTCACCCATGACCAGGAAGAGGCGCTCGAACTCGCCGACCGCGTTGTGGTGATGAGCCAAGGCCACATCGAGCAGATCGGCACCGCCGACGAGGTCTACGACACGCCGAACTCGCCCTTCGTCTACGGCTTCATCGGCGAGTCGAGTTCGCTGCCGGTCAAGGTCGAGGACGGCCAGGTGTGGATTTCGGACCGCCCAGTCGGGTTGGCGACGCCCGAGCTCGCCGATGGCGAAGCCATCCTCTATTTCCGCCCGCACGACATCGAGCTGCTGGACGAGTGCAATGGCTGTATAGCCGGCACGGTGGCGGCCAGCCGCCGCGTCGCCGGCACCCGACGAGTCGAACTCGAAATCGGCGGCAGCCGCGAGCGCATCGAGATCGAGCTGCCGGTCGGGCACCCTGCGGCACAGAAGAGCCGCGTGGCGTTCAGGCCGAAGCGCTGGAAGGTGTTTCCCAAGGCCGTCGAGGGTTGAGCAACGGGCTGCTGTCCCTGGCCCTGCCTTCATAGGTCTCACCCGCAGGGTAATGAAATACGAGGTGTCACCGCCCGGCGGCGACACCTCGGTGATCACAAGATTGGGAGAACTGAAATCGCCCGACGCAACTTGTGCATCAAGGCCGTCAGTCCATGATGTAGACGACCTTGCGCGTCTGCGGATCGATGAGAACAGTACGGCCGTCCATCACGACATACTGATACTTGTTGTCGGCAAGTGCGCCTGGCTTCAGAATGTCCGGAATGATCGCGCCAACGACCAGTTCAAAGTTGGACGGACGTTCGACGATCACCGGATTGGTCTTCACATACTCGCGGACGATCACTTGTTCTTCGGGAGTAACGACCACAGTCTGGGCAGCAGCGAACGCGGTGCCGGCGAGCAGCATGGTTACAGCAAGTGTGCTTCGGAAAGTCATATCACTATCCTCCTCGGTTGATGGATTAACAACCGGTTGGGAGCGAAACGGTTCCGTGATTTGTGCGGCGACGCCGCCGCAACTGGGATGAGCTGGCGGGCGTCGGGCGTGATTGGACATTCGAAAAGCTGGTATCAGGTCTGAGAGATCGGCGCCGTGATGCAGGGCATGGCAACCCTGTCGTCGTCAGCACCTCTGAAAGCGCATCACGATTGATCTCGAAGGCTGTCGCGAGTTGCTCGATCTCGTCGTAGATCGGGTGATAGCTGTAGTCCCGCTCGTCATAGAAGCTGTCTGTGTCCAATCCGTGCAGCGTCTCGATGACGTTGTTGATGCGCCCGCGCCATTGTTCGTTGTCCATGATCCCACCGGCAGTCAGCAGTTGGTTGCCGGCCACTATGGGCAGAGCTTGTCGACGCCACAATATTCCTGCCGGGACGACTTCACGCTGTCCCGGCGTATTCGCAGGCTTTTACCGATACGACGTGTTGAAATGCCGCTCGAGGAACCGGCTGTAAGCTCCCATCAGCGCGCTGAACAGAAAGTAGACCGCAGCGGCAAAGACATACCCCTCAAGCACGGCGATGCCTTGCCAGTCGGGGTCGCGGAGCGCGGTGCGAACTGTGTCGAGGAAGTCGAGCAGGCCGATGATGGTGACCAGCGTGGTGTCCTGGAAGAAGGCGATGAACAGGCTGACCAGCGCCGGGATGACCTTCTTCAGCGCCTGCGGCAATATGATGTTGAACATCACCTGCCAGTAATGCAGCCCAAGCGCGCGGCCGGCTTCGAACTGGCCCGATGGCACGTCCTGCAGGCCGCCGCGCACGATCTCGGCGATGTAGGCGGCGGCAAACAGGATGATCGCCACCTGGGCGCGCAACAGCTTGTCGATGGTGACGCCGTCGGGCATGAACAGCGGCAGCATGACGGCGGCCATGAACAGGATGCTGATCAGCGGCACGCCGCGCACAAGCTCGATGAAGCCTATGCCAAGCACGCGGATGGCCGGCAGATGGGAGGCGCGCGCCAGCGCGAGGCCGATGCCGAGCGGAAGCGCGAAGGCGAGACCGACGAAAGACAGCATGAAGGACAGCGGCAGGCCGCCCCATTTCGACGTCGGCACAGCAGACAGGCCGAAGAAGCCACCGGCCATCAGTACATAGAGACCGGGCAGAATGACGACCGCCCAGGCGATCAGCAGGCCCCTGCCCCAGACGCGCGGCACCATCGATACGCCGCAGGCGCCGAGGAACAGGACAAGTGCCACCAGCGGGCGCCATTGCTCCTCGAACGGGTAGAAGCCGAACAGCATGTAGCGCAGCTTGTCGGCCAGGAACGGCCAGCAGGCGCCGGAGCTTTGCTTGCAGGCGTCCGAGCCGCCGTCGAAGACGGCGTTCAAAAACAGCCAGCCAAAAGCCGCCTTGGCAAGCAGCAGGATGAGCGCGCCGCAGACGAGCGTGACGAGCGCATTGCTCGGCGTGCCGAAATAGGCAGCGCGCCACGCGGAGCGCCGCGCCGGGCGGGCAACTGGATTGACGGCCGTGGCAAGGACCTGGGTGTCGCTCATCTTAGCGTGCCTTCAGCGCGACACGCGCATTGTACCAGTTCATGAACAGCGAGATCGCCACCGACAGGCCGAGATAGATGCCCATGAAAATGGCGATGGTCTCCATCGCCTGGCCGGTCTGGTTCATGATGGTGTTGGAGACCATGACGAGGTCGGGATAGCCGATGGCGATCGCCAGCGAGCTGTTCTTGAACACGGTGAGATAGGTGTTGGTCAAAGGCGGGATGATGACCCTGAGCGCCTGCGGCAGCACGACGAGCCTGAGCGTGCGCGAGCGCGGCAGGCCCAGCGCCTGGGCAGCCTCCCACTGGCCCTTGCTGACGGCCTGAATGCCGGCGCGGACGATCTCGGCGACGCTGGCCGACAAGTTGAGCATCAGGCCGACAAGCAGTGCCACGAACTCCGGGCGGATCTGCAGCCCACCGGTGAGGCGGAAGCGCCCGGCCTCCGGCGCGCTCCAGCTCAGCGAGATCGCACCGCTGGCCCAGACGGCGAGCACCGGCAGCACGAGCAGGACGAGCGCAAAAATCCAGCCGGCATTGGCCTTGCCGCTTTGGATGCGCCGGCGCTGGCTGACAGCGCGCACGACGAGTGCCGCAACGACGCCGAACGCCAGCGCCGCGAAGGTCAGCCCGAAACCGCTCTGCCATTCGACCGCAGGCATGGCGAGGCCGCTGTTGGACAGGAAGAAGCCGGGAAACAGCTGGATCGCCTGGCGCACCGGCGGGAACACCAGGATGATCAGGAAGTACCACAAGAACAGATAGAGCAGCAGCGGCACGTTGCGCAGCAGTTCGACATAGGCAAGCATCAGCCGGCTGAGCAGCGGGTTCGTCGACATGCGTCCGATGCCGACGAGGACGCCGATGATGGTGCCGAACAATGCCGCGAGGAACGACACCTTGATGGTGTTGATCAGCCCGACGAGGATGGCGCGGGCCACCGTATCGGTCGGCCTGTAGGCGATCGAACTTTCGCTGATGGCGATGCCGGCCTGTCGGGAGAGGAAGCCGAAGCCGGTGGCGATGTCCTGCTTGGCCAGGTTCGCGCTCGCGGTCGCGTACATCGCCCAGGCGGCAAGCAGCACCAGCGAAATGGCCAGAAATTGGTAGAAGACCGCGCGAAACCGCGCGTCGTTCAAAAACAGCATGGGCGCGCCGATGTCCGGAAGGCGATGTCAGATAGCCGGAGCCAGGGGGACAAGAACAAGGTCCGCGCCGGCTGGCGGCGCGGACCTCGCATTTCTTAGCGGACCGGCGGTGCGTAGAGCAGGCCCCCGGCATTCCACTGCGTGTTGGGACCACGCGTCATGCCGAGCTTGGTCTTTTCACCGAGATTGCGGTCAAACACCTCGGCATAGTTGCCGACGCCCTTGATGATGTTGTAGCCCCACTTGTTGTCGAGGCCGAGCATCTTGCCGAGTTCGTCGGCGCCGCCCAGCATGCGCTGGATCTCGGGATCCTCGCTTTTCGCCATCTCGTCGACATTGGCCTGTGTGATGCCCTTCTCCTCGGCGGCCATCAGCATGTAGACCGACCACGAAACAATGTCGCGCCAGTTGGAATCGTTCTGGCGCACGGCGGGCGCCAGCGGCTCCTTGGAGATTGTTTCGGGCAGCAGCACGTAGTCATCGGGATTGTTGGCGACGGCGCGGATCGAGGCGAGGTCGGAACGGTCGGACGAGATTGCCTCGCAGCGGCCGGAATAGAACGCGGCGCGATTCTCGTCGGGGCTCTCGAACACCACCAGCTCGAACTTGCCGCCGACGGTGCGGAAGAAGTCGGTCAGGTTCTGCGAGGTGGTGGTGCCGGGCAGCGTGCAGATCGCAGCGTCGGTCAGCTCCTTGGCAGAGGCGACGCCGAGCGACTTGGGCACCAGGAGGCCCTGGCCGTCATAAAACACGGTCGGGCCGAAATCGATGCCGAGCGAGGCTTCGCGCGAGAAGGTCGCCGTCGTCTGGCGCGACAGAACGTCGATCTCGCCCGACTGCAGCGCCTGGAAGCGCGTGTTGATGTTGGTCAGGACGAAGTCGACCTTGTCGGCGTCGCCGAACACGGCAGCCGCGATCGAGCGGCAGATGTCGGCGTCAAAACCCTGCATGCGGCCCTTGTCGTCGGCAGCTGCAAAGCCCGGCGTGCTGAGCGAGACGCCGCAGATCAGCTTGCCGCGCGCCTTGACGGTTTCGAGCGTGGTGGCGGACTGCGCCGCGGTCACGCCCACCATGAGTGCAGCCGTTGCAGCGCAGAGCGCCAGGAATTTACGTTTCATGCTTTCCCTCCCTTGATGTGACCGCAGGCCGCCATGCCACGTCTCCCCCGGCATGGGCGCCGCCCCGGTCAGTCGCGGGGCTATGTATGCATAGATTGTGTACGATTTGGAAGATTAATGTTGGCCAATATGTATACAATTATTCCTGTATGTGGATTGCGCTCCGCCAGACCAGCGGAGCGCGGCAACGAATGTCGCCTAGCGAACGACAAGCACCGGCGTATGGGCGTATTGGACAACTTTGGCCGTCTGGCTGCCCAGCAGCAGGCGGCCCACCCCGCGACGACCGTGAGAGGCCATGACGATCAGGTCGCATCCAAGCTTCTGAGCTTTCTCCACGATCGCTTCCGCGGCAGAATCGGCAGTAACCTGAACAAGGTCGGGGGCGATGCCGATTTCGTCGGCGACTTGTCTGGCCGATCCCAGGATTGTCTCGGCAAATTCCTTCTGGCTGGCGTCGTAGCGTCGAATGTCATTGTCCCCTGCAACCCAGCCCGTCACCGTCGTGCCCTGCAGCGGAAATGGCTTTGTCACGATGACGACAGTGGCCTTGCTTCCGATGCTCTTGGCCAGCTTGAGGCCGTGCTCGACACCCTTTTGTGAGATGATCGATCCATCGGTCGCAACAAGAATGTGGCTGTACATGCAATTCCCCTTTCTCGATGCCTTCGAGGCAAGGTGTAGCACTCACAGCCGTTTCGGTTTTGACATAGGTCAAATAGCGGTGCAGGTCGCATGACCAAAGTCTGCTCCGGGCCGCGCTCTTTCCGAGGCGAGCGCGCGTAGCCTTCGACGAAGGCCTCCTTACGGCGTGTTTCCAGTGACGATGGTGTCGCCTGCCGTTGTCAGAACACCGCTGTTGCCTCGCCCGACGAGGCGATTGTCGCGTACGGCCACGCCGGAGGACCAGACATAAACGCCATGCGGACCAGCTGAAGTCACGGTGTTGTTTTCCACCACCCCGTTGTGGCTGTTGAAGCCTATGGATACGCCATGCGAATTGTTCGGGTTCGTGGTCGTCAGGGTGTTGCCGCTGACAATGTTGGAGGCTGACCCCACCACGGCGACGGCCGCTGCGTTCTCGCCGTCGGTCGTCACTGTGTTTCCTGATATGGTGCTGTTGGCGCCGTAGCGCAGAAGGATGCCGGTAGCGCCGCGCGCGCGCGTCGTCACAGAATTGCCGCTCACCGTCAGGTTGTCGCTTCCTTCGGTCATGATGCCGAAGGCCGCCGTGTAGAGCGACAGGTAGGTATCGTTCGTTGTGTTGGTGGCCACGGTGTTGCCGGCAATGGTGGCGCCGTCGCTGTCGACAAGGCGTATCCCGCGGCTCATGTAATTGTTGGTGGTCACCCTGTTGCCGGAAATTGCGATACCGGCGCTACCAGTGACGTTGATGCCGTTGGCCAGTTCGCCATTGATGGTGATGGTGTTGTTGGCGATCGTCAGGCCGCCACTGTTGCTGACCGACAGGCCATGGGCCGGGCGCGCCGACGAATGGGCGTCGTTGTAGCCGCTGCCATTGCCATTGGTGGTGATGGTGTTGCCCTCGATACGGCCTGCGACATTGTCGACGACGATGCCGATGCCGCTGGCGCCATTCTGGATGATGGTGGCGCCGCCGATGCTGACCCCTGTGCTGTCGGTGATGGCGATGGCGCTGCCTGTCGCGGCAGTGATGCTGCCGCCCTGAAGGGTGAAGTTCGCTGTGCCGTCGACCCTCAGCCCGTTGGCAGCCGAAACGACGGCAACGTCGCGCAGGCTGGCGCCGCTGGCACCTGATATGGCCCAGGAGTTGGCATTCGACGAGGTGTTCTCGACGGAGATCCCGCGCATGGCGCTGTCCGTGGCCATCCTGACCAGGGTGTCGGTGGCCGCACCGGAAATGCGGCCCGCACTGCCCGCTGCTGCATAGTCGACGGCAACGCCGCTGGTCGCGCCCTTGAGCTTGAGGACGGTGCCGCCGCCGACGAGCAACTGCTTGTCGTTGAGGGAAATGGCGCCCGTCGCAGCGAGGTTGCCGTTCAAGAGCACGATGCCTTGGGCCCCGACGCTGTCGAGCGCGGCCTGGAGGGCGGTCTGATCCTGGGTCGTGCCGTCGATCCGCACGACCGAGGTGATGGTCTTGCCGTTCCACGCGTTGACCGCATCTTCGGACGAGGTGAGCGTATCGTACTTCGACCTGGTTCCGTTGCGGGTGGTCGAGACGATATCGACGTCGCGCACCACCGTGTCGGTCATGCGCCGTTCCATGTAGGACAGCGGCTCGCGCCCGGGGGATGAGGCTGCCTGCAGGGGAATGCGCAGCCGCGCCTGGGTGATCCACTGCTCGCCGCGGACATCGTCATGCTGGAAGGTCAGCCCGGCGGTCAGCTTCACGCCGGGAAGATCGACGAAGTCTGCGGCGGTGAATTCGAGCCGCGCGCGTGGGCCGGCAATCGCCTCCACGTCGGAGGCGCCGAAATAATAGCCGCCGACGAAGGCGCGCATGTCGAAGCCCGAATCCGGCTCGAACACCGGCAGCCTGATGCCGATCTCGGCGTCTGCGCCGGCCAGCGCCTTCTCGACCCTGTAGCTGGTGGTTGTCGTCTGCACCGCCTGGTGTTGGATCGCCAGCGACGTGCCGGTCAGCACGGCCTGGCTGCTCCAGGGACCAACTGTCGCGGTCGCGCCGAGGTCCATTCGCCGCTCGGTCTCGCCGACCGGCAGGTAGGCGTTGGCGCGCAGGTCGAAGACCTCGCCCAGGGCCTCAGCGCCGAGCGTCAGTTGGTGAAACGTGTTGCCATAAGGCGAGCGGCGGATGTCGTAATAGCCATAGGCTCCCAGGTTCCAGCCGGACGGCAGCATGTGCCTGATGCCGAGGCCGAAATTGCCCTCGACGGAATCATTGTTGTCGAACTTGCCGCGCAGATCGGTGAAGACGAGCGTGTCGCTGTTCTGGAACAGCGGAACGAACAGGTTCATCTCACCGAGTGAACGGCCCTTGCCGAACTGCCCGCCAGTTTCGACCCACGGCCCCCAGCGCTTGGCCAGGAGGTCTTCCGCGTGAGCTGATGAAACGGCGCAGATCGCCAACAGGGACGCGGAAAGGGCCCATCTCGAATGCATGAATGGATGTCCAGCAGATGCAAGGAACCGCTGGTTGCCACGACCTGCCGAGCGCGGCTAGCCGGTTGGAAAGATGGTACCAAAGTTGGTTCGGGAGCGTCGCGTCAGTGGGCAGCGCGAGCAGCGGCCTTGGTGGCATCAGCGCAGCCACGTCGAAGTCGGGAGAATTGGAACCGCCCGTTCGAAGCGACGGCTCGCGGCGTTCAAATGACGATAGTGGCCTTGCTTCCGACGCTCTGTGAGAGGATCGATCCATCGGTCGCAACAAGAATGTGGCTGTACATGCAATTCCCCTTTCTCGATGCCTTCGAGGCAAGGTGTAGCACTCACAGCCGTTTCGGTTTTGACCAGGGTCAAAGAGGTGCAGGTCGCATGACCGGTCCCGGCCTTGCGTCGACGGGCCGGCAGCCGTAGGCGAAGGCACCCTACGGCGTATTTCCGGTGATGACAGTGTCGAATTCCGTTGTGAAAACACCGCTGTTGCCTCGCCCGACGAGGCGATTGTCGCGTACCACCACGCCGGAAGAGGTGTTGACCAGAACTCCGGTTCCACTCGCTGCGGTGACTACATTGTTCTCCACAACCCCGTTGTGGCTCAGGATGCCAAGGTAGACGCCGTATGAACTGCCAACGTTGGTGGCTGTCAGGACGTTGCCGCTGACGATGTTGGAGCTTGAGCGCACAGAAGAGATGGCGTGGGCGCTCGTTCCGTGGGTCGTTACCGCGTTGCCGGAAACGACATTGTCGCCACCGTAACGCAGATAAACGCCATTTCCGCCACGCATGCGGGTCGAGATCACGTTGTCGCTGATAGTCAGGTTGCTGCTTCTGTCGGCGATGAGGCCAAACGCGATCGTCAGATACGACCAGTTCCTGTCATCGATCGTGTTGGTTGCGATGGAGTTGGCGGAAATGAGGGCCCCATTGCTCTCGCGCAAGTGGATGCCACGGCTCATGTAGTTGTTGGTGGTGATGGTATTGCCGGAAATCCGTATGCCTACACTGTCGGCTACGTCGATGCCGTTGGCCTGCTCACCATTGGTGGTGATGGTGTTGTTGGCGATGGTCAGGCCGCCGCTGTTGCTGACCGACAGGCCATGGGCCGGGCGCGCCAACGAATGGGCATCGTCATAACCGTTGCCATTGCCATTGGTGGTGATGGTGTTGCCCTCGATACGGCCTGCGACATTGTCGACGACGATGCCGATGCCGCTGGCGCCATTCTGGATGATGGTGGCGCCGCCGATGCTGACCCCGGTGCTGTCGGTGATGGCGATGGCGCTACCTGTCGCGGCAGTGATGCTGCCGCCCTGAAGGGTGAAGTTCGCTGTGCCGTCGACCCTCACCCCGTTGGCAGCCGAAACGACGGCAACGTCGCGCAGGCTGGCGCCGCTGGCACCTGATATGGCCCAGGAGTTGGCATTCGACGAGGTGTTCTCGACGGAGATCCCGCGCATGGCGCTGTCCGTGGCCATCCTGACCAGGGTGTCGGTGGCCGCACCGGAAATGCGGCCCGCACTGCCCGCTGCTGCATAGTCGACGGCAACGCCGCTGGTCGCGCCCTTGAGCTTGAGGACGGTGCCGCCGCCGACGAGCAACTGCTTGTCGTTGAGGGAAATGGCGCCCGTCGCAGCGAGGTTGCCGTTCAAGAGCACGATGCCTTGGGCCCCGACGCTGTCGAGCGCGGCCTGGAGGGCGGTCTGATCCTGGGTCGTGCCGTCGATCCGCACGACCGAGGTGATGGTCTTGCCGTTCCACGCGTTGACCGCATCTTCGGACGAGGTGAGCGTATCGTACTTCGACCTGGTTCCGTTGCGGGTGGTCGAGACGATATCGACGTCGCGCACCACCGTGTCGGTCATGCGCCGTTCCATGTAGGACAGCGGCTCGCGCCCGGGGGATGAGGCTGCCTGCAGGGGAATGCGCAGCCGCGCCTGGGTGATCCACTGCTCGCCCCGGACATCGTCATGCTGGAAGATCAGCCCGGCGGTCAGCTTCACGCCGGGAAGATCGATGAAGTCTGCGGCGGTGAATTCGAGCCGCGCGCGTGGGCCGGCAATCGCCTCCACGTCGGAGCCGCCGAAATAATAGCCGCCGACGAAGGCGCGCATGTCGAAGCCCGAATCCGGCTCGAACACCGGCAGCCTGATGCCGATCTCGGCGTCGGCGCCGGCCAGCGCCTTCTCGACCCTGTAGCTGGTGGTTGTCGTCTGCACCGCCTGGTGTTGGATCGCCAGCGACGTGCCGGTCAGCACGGCCTGGCTGCTCCAGGGACCAACTGTCGCGGTCGCGCCGAGGTCCATTCGCCGCTCGGTCTCGCCGACCGGCAGGTAGGCGTTGGCGCGCAGGTCGAAGACCTCGCCCAGGGCTTCCGCGCCGAGCGTCAGTTGGTGGAACGTGTTGCCATAAGGCGAGCGGCGGATGTCGTAATAGCCGTAAGCTCCCAGGTTCCAGCCGGACGGCAGCATGTGCCTGATGCCGAGGCCGAAATTGCCCTCGACGGAATCGTTGTTGTCGAACTTGCCGCGCAGATCGGTGAAGACGAGCGTGTCGCTGTTCTGGAACAGCGGAACGAACAGGGTCATCTCACCGAGTGAACGGCCCTTGCCGAACTGCCCGCCGGTTTCGACCCATGGCCCCCAGCGCTTGGCCAGGAGGTCTTCCGCGTGAGCTGATGGAACGGCGCAGATCGCCAACAGGGACGCGGAAAGAGCCCATCTCGAATGCATGAATGGATGTCCAGCAGATGCAAGGAACCGCTGGTTGCCACGCCCTGCCGAGCGCGGCTAGCTGGTTGGAAAGATGGTACCAAAGTTGGTTCGGGAGCATTGCCAGCCGGTTGGGTCGGCAATGTCCCCAGATTGACCAGAGCCTGTCCCTACAGCTTCGTCCACGCGGCGTTCTTCTTCGACGAGCGCACGCAGGCCTCGACGAATGCCACGCCCTCAACCCCATCCTGCACCGTCGGGTAGATGACGTCCTTGGCCGGCTTGCCGCGTTTCTTGCGCGCGGCGCGGATGGCACGGGCGGCTTCCTGGTAGATGTTGGCGAAACCTTCGAGATAGCCTTCCGGGTGGCCGGACGGCACGCGGGTGACGCGGGCTGCGGCGAGGCCAGCGCCAACGCCGCCGCGGGTGATCAGCTGCTTGGGCTGACCGAAGGGCGTGTACCAGAGGTAGTTCGGATCGGCCTGCACCCATTCGATGCCGCCCTTGGAGCCATAGACACGCAGCTTGAGCCCGTTCTCGTGGCCCGGCGCCACCTGGCTTGCCCAGATCATGCCCTTGGCGCCGCCCTTGAAGCGCAGCATGACGTTGACGTTGTCGTCAAGCAGCCGGCCCGGCACGAAGGCGTCGAGATCGGCCGACAGGCTGTCGAGCTCCAGGCCGGAGACGAAGCGGGCGAGATTGTAGGCATGGGTGCCGATGTCGCCGGTGGCGCCGCCGACGCCCGACTGTTTCGGATCGGCGCGCCAGGAGGCCTGCTTCTGGCCGGTCGCGGCGAGATCTTCGGTCAGCCAGTCCTGTGGGTATTCGGCCTGGACGACCCTGATGTCGCCGAGCTGGCCCTTGGCGACCATCTCGCGCGCCTGCCGGATCATCGGATAGCCGGTGTAGTTGTGGGTAAGAACGAAGACCTTGCCGGTCTTCTCGACGAGTGCCGCGAGCTTCTTCGCCTCGGCAAGCGTCGCCGTCAGCGGCTTGTCGCAGATGACGTGGATGCCGGCTTCGAGGAAGGCTTTGGCGGCGGGATAGTGTACGTTGTTGGGCGTGACGATGGCTACTGCCTCGATGCCGTCGGGCCGTTTCGCCTCGGCCTTGGCCATCTCGGCATAGGAGGTGTAGCTGCGCTCGGGATCGAGGCCGATCTCGGCGGCGGAGGCCTTGGCGCGCTCCGGATTGGACGACAGCGCGCCCGCGACAAGCTGGAAATCGCCGTCCATGCGGGCGGCGATGCGGTGGACTGCACCGATGAAGGCGCCCTGCCCGCCACCGACCATGCCGTAGCGGATCGGGCCGGCCGACTTGTCACCGCGTCCTTCGATTGTCATGCTTTCCTCCTGGTTGTTCCCCGACTGCGCTCCACGCCCTCTCTGTCCTGCCGGACAGAGGAGGTGCTGTCCCTCGGCACCTCCGGTGTCCGCTTACGCGATCCCCATCATCTTCCGCAGCATCGCCGGGTCGCTCGTCCCGCCGGCGAAATCGTCGAACGCCTTGTCGGTGACGCGGATGATGTGGCTTTCGATGAATGGCGCCCCTTCGGCAGCGCCGTCTTCCGGATGCTTGAGGCAGCATTCCCATTCGAGCACCGCCCAGCTGTCGTAGCCATACTGCGCGAGCCTGGAGAAAATGCCGGTGAAATCGACTTGGCCGTCGCCCAGCGAGCGGAAGCGCCCGGCGCGGCCGAGCCAGCCCTGGTAGCCGGAGTAAACGCCCTGGCGGCCGTCGGGATTGAACTCGGCGTCCTTGACGTGAAACGCCTTGATGCGCTCGTGGTAGATGTCGATGAAGGCGAGATAGTCCAGCTGCTGCAACAGGAAATGCGACGGGTCGTAGTTGATGTTGCAACGCTTGTGGCCGCCGACGGCGTCGAGGAACATCTCGAAGGTGGCGCCATCGAAGGCGTCCTCGCCCGGATGCAGCTCGAAGCAGAGGTCGACGCCAGCCTCGTCATAGGCGTCGAGAATGGGCGTCCAGCGCTTGCCGAGCTCGGCGAAGGCCTCTTCGATCAGGCCGGCGGGCCGCTGCGGCCAAGGGTAGAGATAGGGAAACGCCAGCGCGCCGGTGAAGGAGACGCAGGCCGTGAGCCCGAGATTCTGCGATGCTTTGGCTGCGAGCTTCATCTGCTCGCCCGCCCATTGCTGGCGCGCCTTGGCATTGCCGCGGACCGCATCGGGCGCAAAGCCGTCGAACTGCGCGTCATAGGCCGGGTGCACCGCCACCAGTTGCCCCTGCAGATGGGTCGACAATTCGGTGATCTCGACACCCGCATCGGCGCAGATGCCCTTGATCTCGTCGCAATAGGTTTTCGACGTCGCAGCCTTCTGAAGATCGAACAGGCGCGCGTCGGGCGTCGGGATCTGCACCCCCTTGTAGCCGAGGCCACCTGCCCACGATGTAATCGATTTCAATGAATTGAACGGCGCAGCGTCGCCGGCGAACTGGGCGAGGAAGATCGCGGGACCCTTCATTGTCGATGGCATGGCAAACTCCTCGTCCGATTCCGGCCTGCAACGTTGTAGCGGCCAGATGACCATTATTCAGGCCAGCTCCGCAAGAGGCCAGCAAACCTCCGACTTAACGGGCATCGGCACGGCGATAGATGGCGGTGACAGGGTTGCGCGAAAAGCGCCCGCTCTCTAACAATTCGCGCCTCAAAAGGGCCCAGTCGCCGAAGCTGTGGTAGCGCTTGAGGACGTCGTTGACCTCGCGCTCGCTGTAGTCGCGTCCGGTCTCGAATTTTGCGACGAGAAAATCGAGCACCACCAGCCGGTCGGCGGCCTTGGCCGGCCAGCGCGTGACGACGCCGTCGTCGGTGATCAAACCGGTCATGGCCTATCCCTAAGCAGTGCCTCGACGGCAAGGCCAGCGGAAAGCAGTCGGCGGTCGTGGCCATGGCGCGCCATCAGCATCAGGCCGGACGGCAGCGCCGTACCGGCCATCGGCAGCGACAGGGCGCAGAGGTCGAACTGGTTGGCGACCTGGGTATTGCGCAACAACAGCCCCTCGATGCGGTTGGCGTGCGCAAGGTCGGTCAGCATGTCTGACATCGGCTGTGCCGGCACGGGCGTCGTCGGCAGCACGACGAGATCATGCGCCGACAGCCGCGCGTCCATGGCGGCGGCAAGCTCGACGCGGCGGTTCATCGTCCTGATGTAGCTGACCGCCGACACCTGCATGGCGCGGCCAAGCGCGCCGCTGACATTGGGGTCGATGGGCACAGACGCACCATTGGCCAGCCAGTCGGCGTGGATCGAGGCCCCCTCGATCGCAGCGATGGTGCCTGTCCGTGTCGCGGCGCGGAAATCGGCCAACAGGTCGTCGATCTGGCAGTCGCCGATCACCGCACCGGCAGCCGAAAGCAGGTGCAGCGCGCGCTCGAAGCTGGCCGCCAGGCCGGGCGCCATGTCGTCGAGCAGGCGGCCACGCGGGATGGCGAGGCGCAGGCCAGCGAGCGACAGCGGTGGCAGCGAAAAATGCTCCTTGCCTGACATGACCGCATCGGTGGCGATGCATTGCGCCACTGTGTTGGCGAGCGGGCCGATGGAATCGAGCGACGGCGACAGCGGGAACGCGCCATCAAGCGGAATGCGCCGTGCCGTCGGCTTGAAGCCGACGACACCGTTGAGGGCGGCGGGCACCCTGACCGAGCCGCCGGTGTCCGAGCCGATCGAAATGTCGGAGCTGCCTTCGGCGACCGAGACTGCGGCGCCCGAGGACGAGCCGCCCGGGATCAGCCTGGAATCGGCGGCGTTGCCCGGCGTGCCGTAATGCGGGTTGATGCCGAGCGCGGTGAAGGCGAACTCGGTCATATGGGTCTTGCCGATGATGACAGCACCGGCGCGGCGCAAGCGCTTGACCACCAGCGCGTCGTCCCGTGCCGATTCGGCATCGCGCCGCAGCACCGAGCCGGCCAGCGTCGGCTCACCAGTGACGTCGAACAGGTCCTTGATCGAGACGATTGTGCCATCCAGTGGCCCGAGCATGAGCCCTGCCCGGCGGCGCGCATCAGCGGCATCGGCGGCGGCGCGCGACACATCGGCATAGAGCTTCATGAAGACGCGTTCTTCGCCAGCGCGCGCAGCAAGCCGCGAAAGGATCGCCTCCAGCCGGTCCCTGGTCGTGGTCATCCACCCCTCCGATTCGCCATTGCCGCCGTTGGGCCGCGGCAGGGTCGCGACTGTTAGCACGGTCTGGCCCCATGCAACACGGTTGCCCGCCCCGTCAAACATCTTACAGTCGCCTTACCAAGCCCAGGAGCCGTCATGACCGCCCATCTGTTTTCGCCGATCAAGCTCGGCACGCTCGATTTCCCCAACCGCATCGCGGTTGCGCCGATGTGCCAGTATTCCGCCGACGACGGCTCCGCGACCGACTGGCACCTGCAGCACTGGATGAACCTCGCCATGTCCGGCGCAGGCATGGTCACCGTCGAGATGACTGATGTCGAACGGCGCGGCCGCATCAGCCATGGCTGCATGGGGCTCTATTCCGATGCCAACGAAGCGGCTGCGAAACGCGCCCTCGACGCAGCGCGGCGGGTGGCGACGCCAGGTGCGAAGTTCGGCGTGCAGCTTGCGCACGCCGGCCGCAAGGCCTCCAATCACAGGCCATGGGACGGCTCGGGCCCGCTCAAGCCGGAAGAGGATGCATGGCCTGTGGTGTCATGCTCGGCGCTTGCCTATGCCGATGGCTGGCAGGTGCCGCATGCGCTTGATGAAGACGAGATCGAGCAGACCATCGGCCATTTCGTCCAGGCGGCGCAGCGGGCCGAACGCGCCGGCTTCGACTTCATCGAGCTGCATTCGGCGCATGGCTATCTGCTGCACCAGTTCCTGTCGCCGCTGTCCAACCACCGCAGCGACCGCTGGGGCGGTTCGCTCGAAAACCGCATGCGCTTTGCCATGACGATCGCCCGCCGCGTCAAGGAAGCGGTGCCAAGCCTGATGCTCGGCGCCCGCATGTCCTTGACCGACTGGGTCGATGGCGGCTTCACCCTCGAGGAGGCGATCGAAGTCGCCAAGGCCTATCGTGAGGCGGGCGTCGCTTACCTATGCTGTTCGAGCGGCGGTAATTCCCCACACCAGAGCCTGCGTACCGGCCCCGGCTACCAGGTCCACCTCGCCGAGGCGGTGAAGAAGGCGACGGGCATCCCGGTCCGCGCCGTCGGCATGATCGACCAGCCTGAGCAGGCCGATGCCATAATCCGCGATGGCCAGGCCGACATGGTGGCGCTGGGCCGCGCATTGCTCGCCGATCCGCGCTGGCCGTGGCGTGCCGCAGCCAGGCTCGGCCACGAGTTCCATCCTGCCCCGCAGTTGGCCCGCTCGGCGGCGCTGATGAAGCAATGGGGCTCGGCGACCTGAGGAGTGGCGACACGTCTGGAGCTGCGGCTGCGGCGCGCTGGACCATGACACACCACCACGGCTCTGGTGAATCACCAGCCGAGCGGTTAGGCAGCAGTCGAAGCATCGAGGGACATGGCATGGAAAAATCGGTCGAGACGATCAGGGGCGACAGCGAGGGCATCGCCTACGAATTTGCGCTCTACCGCATTTCGGGCACCTCGTCCGAAGCGCCCTCGGCCTACATCCAGGCGGCCCTGCATGGCGACGAACTCCCCGGCGTCGTCGCCATCGACGCGCTGATGCCAAAACTGCGCAAGGCGGAAAACGAAGGCCGCGTGCGTGGCAACGTCACAATCGTGCCGCGCGCCAACCCGATCGGCGCCAATCAGTTGCTGTTCGGGGCGTCGCAAGGCCGCTTCGACCTCGGCACACGCGTCAACTACAATCGCGATTTCCCGTTGCTCGACAGGCCCGACACCGCGCTGTTGCCGGGTGACGAGGTACCGATGTCGTCGGACCGGCGGCTGAAGGCGCGCCTGCTCAAGCTGTCGCTTGGCCACGACATCGTGCTCGACCTGCATTGCGACGACGAGGGTGTCGCCTATCTCTACGTGCCCGACGAGCTGTGGCCGGCGATGGCCGACTGTGCCGCCAACATGGGCGTCGACGCTGTCATCCTGTGGAGCGGCCAGTCGGGCTCATCCTTCGATGAAGCCTCGCTGCATCCCTATCTCAAGATGCCGCGCAAGGAAGCACGGCTCGAAAGCCGCGTCGTCACGACAGTCGAGTATCGCGGCGTCTCCGATGTCTATGCCACCGTTGCCGAAGCCGACGCTCAGGGCCTTTATCGCCTGCTTGTGGCGCGTGGCGTGATCGAGGACACGTGGATCGAAACTCAGAAGACGTTCGCCGGCGTGGTAGCGCCGATCGACCATATCGAGATGGTGCCCGCCCCTTGCGCGGGCGCCATCCTCTACCACGTCAATCCGGGCGACACCGTCAAGGCGGGAGCCCATATCGCGACGATCGTGCGCGCGGCCGGCGAGGACGGCGGCAGGGTCGAGGTGCTGGCACCGCAGGACGGATTCATCCTCACCCGCCGCTCGCACCGCGCCACGCGCGCCGGCGACGACCTCGTCAAACTGGTCGGCGTGGCCCCCAGCAGCGATGCGCGAACAGGCGCGCTGGAGGCGTAACCTAAGCTGGCGAGCCGAAATGCAAGCAGGCAGCGGACCAAACGTGAAGGAGCCCTGCCCGCCGAAGCGGGCCTTACGCCTCAGCCGCTCTTTGCCTCCTTCGGCGCGCGGGCAGCCTTGACCGACATGTTCAGCGCCACTGCTGCCTGAACCAGCGCCTTCAGCGCCGTTTCATCGAGCGTGTCGCCCTCATGGATGTCGATGGCGCGGCGGGTGTTGCCATCGAGGCTGGAGTTGAACAGGCCCGACGGGTCCTCGAGCGACGCGCCCTTGGCAAAGGTCAGCTTGACCACGCTCTTGTAGGTCTCGCCGGTGCAGATGATGCCGGCGTGCTCCCAGACGGGAACGCCCCGCCACTTCCACTCCTCGACCACTTCGGGGGCGGCCTGTTTGATCAAAGCGCGGACGTGGGCAAGCGCCTCGCCGCGCCAGTCGCCCAGGTCCTTGATCCGTGCATCGATCAGTTGCGAGGGCGTCGCGCCCGAGTTGCTGTCCATGGTCATCTCCTCATTTCCATGATCGTCGTCCACGATCTGGGGGTCCGCCAACGCCCAGATCGCAAGCTTCGCTCGCCTGCCGGCCAGCGCGTTGCCTTATGCCCCGTAAACCAGTCTGTCCTGCCTCGCGCGCAGCTCGGCGATCTTCGAACCTGGCGCGACTGATGCATTGGCAGTGGTGATCAGCTCGCCCTTTTTGATCGGGGCCGTCACCGTGCCGCCCTGCAGCAGGCCGCAGGGGATCGCTTTTGCGGCACGCGCCTCGCCTGCCGTCATGATCCAGGCGCGGTAGGTGTATTCGCCGATGGCGTCGAGCGTATCGCCGGGCGCAAGATCCTTCTTGGCGACGGCACAGACATCAGCCACCGGCCTGGCCAGCGGCACCATGTCGGCCTTGCCGTAAAGCACCACGCGGGCACAGGTCAGCGGCACCTCGAGCGAGGTCAGGTGATAGGGCCGGTGGAAGGTGAAATACGGGCCATGGCCCATCTTCAAATCTTCCATGCGCTCGCGGATGCGCGGATGCGACATGTCGGCGATGACGAACACGCCGGGGGCAACCCCCTTGCCGATCGAATAGTCGACGACGCCGACCTTGGAGAGAACACCGCCGTCCTTCTCCGGGACCAGAACCTTGTTGAGCTCCGGCAAGGTCGCGGCCGGGCCGTGCATGCCGGCCTTGTCCGGCACCAGACCGGTGGCATTGGCGATCGCCGCCATCTCGACCATGGTCTTGGAGCCGTCGACGAACTCGACAAGCATACGCACGTTCATGTTGCGGCGGGCCGCTTCCTCGGCATAGTCGTGCGGCACCGCATCGATGTTGAGCGGGTTGTTCTTGCCCTTGCCGGCAGCGACGATGGTGTGGCCCATCGCCGAGACGAACTCGATCAGCTCCATGCAGGACGACGGCTCGTCGCCGGCGCCGAGCGAATAGGTGACGCCAAGCCTGTCGGCCTCTGACTTGAGATAGGCACCGATGGTGACGTCGGCCTCGACATTCATCATCACCAGATGCTTGCCATGCTCCATGGCGCGCAGGCCGATCTCGGCGCCGACGGCAGGAACGCCCGTCGCATCGATGACGACGTCGATCAGGCCGCTGTTGAGGATGAGATCAGCATCGTTGGTGACCGCGACCTTGCCGGCCTCGATGGCTTCGTTCAGCGCCGAACCGGAGGCAACTTCGCGGGCGTGACCCTTCTCCTGATAGGCGATGTCGACGGCGCGATGCGCGTTGGGCAGGTTGAGCTCGGAAATCGCGCCGACCTCAATGCCGGGCATGTGCGCCACCCGCGCCACAATGTCGGTGCCCATCTCGCCCGAGCCGATCAGGCCAATGCGGATCGGCTTGCCGGACTTGCCACGCTCGGCAAGATCCCGCGCCAAGCCGACAGGGGCTACGTTGATGGTCATCCGATGGTTCCTCCCGAGCACGCTGATATGTCCAACCTAAAGCGCGACGGGTATTGAATTATGGCGCCCTGTCAACTCGAATGTCGCCGGCACAGTCTGGGCTGCCGTTTGTCAGGAGCATGGCAGCTCAATCTGGCCCGCCTGCCGCTTTGCCGCTATGGTCGGCTGTCTTTGTCAGCATCTGGATCATCCCCGGGAGGAGCCGGGATCCCGAGCCGGCATTGCCGGGAAAAGCCAGTGTTTGAAATGCGATAGCAGCCGATCCGGAATCGATCCCTGAAGATCGGCATTGCGGGAGGAGAACATGGCAGAGAAAGTGCTTGTCCTGCTCGGCACCAAGAAAGGTGCCTTCATCGCCGAAAGCAATGCGGCACGGCAGAGCTGGAAACTGCGCGGACCGTTCTGCGAGACCTGGCCGATGAACCATGTCGTCGCTGACCAGTCGACCGGCACCATCTGGGGCGCCGGCGGCAATGAGTGGTTTGGGCCGGCGGTTTGGAAGTCGACCGATCTCGGCGAGACCTGGACGCATTCGTCGGAGGGGCTCGCATATGCCGAGGGCGAAGAGCCGATCAAGGCGGTGTGGAGCCTCGCCAAGGGTAATGGCAGCCTCTATGCCGGCGTGCAGCCGGCCGGCCTGTTCCGCAGCGACGATTCCGGCCAGAGCTGGCAGCACATAGACGGCCTGCAGCAACACCCGTCCCGGCCACATTGGAACCCCGGCGGCGCCGGCCTCATCCTGCATTCGCTGGTGCTCGATCCCGACGACCAGGACCGCATCTGGATCGGCATTTCGGCGGCCGGCGTGTTCTACACTGGCGATGGCGGCGCGACCTGGGAGCCGCGCAATCTCGGCACCCGCGCCGATTTCATGCCCGAGGGTGAAAACTACCCGGAATTCGGCCAGTGCGTGCACAATCTGGTGATGGCCCCGGGCATGCCCGACCGGCTCTACCAGCAGAACCATTGCGGCATGTACCGGTCAGACGATGGCGGCAAGCGCTGGGTGAGCATCGAAAAAGGCCTGCCCTCGACCTTCGGCTTTCCGGCCGCGGCGCACCCGCGCGATCCCGAAACGCTCTATCTCGTGCCGCTCAACGGCGACAGCGCCGGCCGCTACGTGCCCGACGCCAAGGCCGCCGTCTGGCGGACGCGCAACGGCGGCCGAGAGTGGCAGGCGATGCGCAACGGCCTGCCGCAGGAAAACGCCTATATCGGCGTGTTGCGCCAGGCGATGGCAACCGACAGGCTCGACCCCGCCGGCGTCTATTTCGGCACCAGTTCGGGCGCGCTGTTTGCCAGTGCCGACGAAGGCGAGAGTTGGGTCAACGTCACCCAGCACCTGCCGGCAATCCTGTCGGTCGAAACGCTGGTCGTAGACTGAGCGGCGGCCGTGGACAACAGCCCTGCCCCGGAAAGCCGAAAAGCAGCGCTCGCCACCGTCGTGGTTCGCCTGCCCGGGGTGCTGGTCGATCTGTTTCCGGGTGCTTCGAGGCGCGTCGAAGTTCCGGCTGAAACCGTCCGCGACATGGTCGACGAGCTCGACAGGCGCTGGCCCGGTATGCGCGACCGCATCTGCGACAGCCGCCCCGCGATCCGCAAGCATATGAACGTCTTTGTCGAAGGCGAACGCGGCACGCTGACAACAAGGCTCAAGCCCGGTGTCGAAGTCTTCGTATTGACGGCGATCAGCGGCGGTTAGGGCCTCCGTCGAAATTGGATTCCTCTGTGCCGACACATCGGCTAACATCCCCAAGCTATTGATCAAGCGGGGATACCAGATGCGGAAACTCGGTCTTCTCTTTGCAGTAATGCTGACCTTTGCGCCTGCCGTGCCGCAGGTCGTGGCAGCCCAGGAGCGCATGGAAACGCTGCGCATGCGCCCTGGTGCCACGCAGACGACGGTGCGCGGCATTGTCTTCGGCCCGATCAGCGCCTCCTACCGGCTCGAGGCGCGAGCCGGCCAGCGCATGAGCCTCGACCTCAATTCGCGCAACACCTTCCTCTATTTCAACGTGCTCGACCCGCGCGGCCGCGCCATAGCGCGTGAGCAGACGCAGTGGGACGGACGCCTGCCCGCCTCCGGCCTCTACACCATCCAGATCTATTTGGTGCGTGCCGAAGCGCGGCGCAATCGGCCCGCCCCCTTCTCGCTCAGCGTCTCGATCTTCGGCCGCGGTGGCGAGCCTGGCCCGGGCCCGAACCCGGGTCCTGGGCCCGATCCGCGCTCCTGGCGTGTCGTCGGCGTAACGCCCAACGACGTGCTCAACATGCGCTCGACGCCTTCGCCGCGCGGTTTCCTGATCGCCGAAATCCCGTTTGATGCCAGCGGCCTGCGCAATCTCGGCTGCCAGGATCGCCAGAGCTGGTGCAAGGTTCGCTATCGCGGCCAGGAAGGCTGGGTCAACGGCCGCTTCCTGCGCCCGGAATAAGATCAGTCGCGGAAAGGGCCACCGGCGAAACGGTGGCCTCCATCAGGCGCCTCAGACCTCCGGCACGGGATCGACGAGAAGCGGGCCGCTGTGAAGGTAACGCGTCGTCTTGCGCTTGGAGGCGATGTCGGTCCAGACGCGACCAACCTGCTCGGCGGTCAGCCCGGCAGCACGGCCGACTTCTTCCGCCGCAATGCCGTTGTTGAGCCCGTAGAGGCACAGGTCCATGCGATCATATGGCAAGGAGAAATAGAACTCCTCCTGCGTCTGCTGCAGCGAATAGGTGTCGGTGGTCGGCGGCCGCCGGCGGATTTCCTCCGGGACGCCGAGATGGGCGGCCAACTGGTAGACCTGCGACTTGTAGAGATGGGCGATCGGCTTGACGTCAGCGGCACCGTCGCCGTTCTTGACGAAGAAGCCCTGGTCGTATTCCAGCCGGTTCGGTGTGCCGATGACGGCGTAGTTGAGTCGGTCGGCGTGGAAATATTCGACCTGCTTGCGCGTCCGCTGCTTCATGTTGGTCGAGGCGACGATGCCGAGATAGACATGCGGCGGCATGCGCAGCTTGGTCTGCTTGCCCTCGGGATCCTGCACCACCAGCGACGAAATGTTGTAGCCTTCATTGGTCAGCGCATTGGCGATGACGATCTTGCACGCCCAGCCGGCGCCGTATTCGGGCACCAGTTCACGGATGAAGGCGTCGCGGCGCTCGTAGCAGCCCATCGCCTTGAGCGTCGGGCCGATGTTCTCGACGACCGCGGATATCCCGAAGGTTTCGGCGACGAGGCGTCCGAGACGCAGGCTTTCGGGATCGGAATCGTCCTCCGGCATGAACAGAGCAAAGACGTTCTTGGCGCCGACGGCGCGCACCGCGAGGGCAGCACTGACGCTCGAGTCGACGCCGCCCGACAGGCCGAGCACAAGCCCGCGCCGGCGGAGCGTGCCGGTCAGTTGGCTGCGCAAGGCGGCTGATATTCTCGTCGCTTCGGCTTCGGGATCGATGGTCAGCGTCGCCGCGCCGAAACTGCCGGTTTGCGCCAATGGCATGTTCATTGCGTCGGCTCCATGGATTCGGCGGCGAGACGCCGGCTGACCTTGCCGGTGTCGGTCCGGGGCAATTCGGATCGGAACTCGATGATCTTGGGCACCATGAAATCCTCGAGATTGGCTTGGCAGTGGCGCAGGATTTCACGCTGGGTCAGGTTGGGATCGGAGAGCACGATCAGCGCGCCGATGGCGTGACCGAGGATAGGGTCGGGTATGCCGATCACCACCGCCTCGGCGACACCGGGACAGGCGTGAAGAACGGCCTCGACCTCCTTGGGCGCCACCTTTTCACCACGCGTCTTGATGATGTCGTCCTTGCGCCCGACGAAATAGAGGAAACCTTCGGCGTCGCGGCGGAACAGGTCGCCGGTGTAGAGCAGCTTTTCCCACGGGTTGAAGCCCGGGCGCAGCATGCGGTTGGTCGCTTCCGAATTCTCCCAGTAGCCCTGCATGACATGCGGCCCGCGGATGACCAACTCGCCGGGTGTATCAGGCGGCACCGGCTGGCCGAGATCGTCGACGACGAAGGCTTCGGTGTTGGGAATGGCGATGCCGACCGATCCGGGGCGCCGGTCGAGCTCCGCCGGCGGCAGGTAAGTGCAACGCTTGCACTCGGTCAGGCCATACATGGAATAGAGCCGGGCGCCGGGGAACAGCTCGCGCAGCCGTGCGATATGGGCCGGCGGCAGGGCGGCGGCGGTGTTGGTGACGTAGCGCAGGCTGGGCAGGAAGCCCGGTTTGATGTCGCGCATCTGCAGGATCAGCGCCGCCATTGTCGGCACCAGCGGGAAGCCGGTGACGTTCTCGGCGCGGATGACGTCGAAGATCGCCTGCGGGAAGGAGAACGACTTCTCCAGCACCAGCGTCGCGCCCATCTTGATCGACATGATCAGCTGGTAGAGCCCGTAATCGAAGGCCAGCGGCAGGACGTTGAGGATGATGTCGTCTGGTGTGTTCTCGAGATAGGTGGTGATCGAACCGGCCGCCGCCTCGATGTTGCGGTGGGTCATCATCACGCCTTTGGGCCGGCCGGTTGAGCCCGAGGTGTAGATCAGCATGGCAAGGTCGACGTCGATGCCGCCATGAAAGGGCATTGCGGCACTGCCTTGCAGGCATTCTTCGAACGAGACCGCACCTTCCGGTGCCTTGCCGCCGGCAGCCGTCGACACGACGATCAGTTCGCCGCCGTCATTCGCCTCGGTGACGACCGGCAGCAGCCGGGCCTGGGTCAGCACGGCGCGCGCGCGGCAGTTGCCGATGATGAAATCGAGCTTGTCGGCTTTGGTCGACGGGTTGATCGGACTGAAGACGGCACCGGCCTTGGCAATGGCGAACACCGACACCGCGGCTTCCCAGCAATTGTCCATGAAGACCAACACGCGATCGCCACGGCCGACGCCAAGATCGCCGAGCCTTGCTGCCAGCCGGTCCGACATGCTGTCGAGTTCGGCGTAGGTCAGGCGCATGTCGCGGGCAATCAGCGCGGTCTTGTCGCCCCGCAACCGCGCACTGTCGCGTAAGAACTGCTCCAGTCGCATTGCCCCCTCCCGCGCGCCTCAGGCGGCGCCAGCTGCCTGCTTTGCCGGTTGCGCTGCTGCCTGCTTCGCCTCGATGAAAGCCGCGATGCGGACCAGCGAGTCGAGATTGGCCGGAACGATGTCGGAATCCGCCATTTCGAGCCCGAACTGGTCCTCGATATAGGTCACCAGTTCCAGCACGCCGGTGGAGTCGATCACGCCGCTTTCGATCAGCGAAACGTCATCGGCGAGCGCGTAGGACGTGTCCCCGAACAGGAAGTTGTCGAAGATGAAGGCTTTGACCGTATCCTTGATCTGCTGCGTCATGCTCTCTCCTTTTGTTTCATCGTCAGGCGGCCTCGGTGACATCGGATCTGGATCCGGCGAACGACCGGTGCCACAGCTGCGTCGACAGAATGCCGACAAAGGCAGCGTTGTCCCGGAAGCCCGATACCGCCTGCTGCCGACACTTTTCGGTCAGCTTCCTTACCGTGGAAACGTCGAAGAATCCTGAATCGGCGATCGCCTCGGAACTCATCGCCTCTCGCAGCCACGGTTGTTCGCCGGTGCCGACGAAAGATTGCGAATCGGGAGCGCGGTAGGGCTGCTTCGTGCGTTGGCCGATCGACGGTGGTGACAGGTCCTTGGTCGCCTCGCGCAAGATGTGCTTTTCGACCAGCCCCTTGAGCTTCATGCCGGGCGGCAGCTGGCTGGCGAACTCGACAAGGCGATGATCGAGGAACGGGAAGCGGCCCTCGATGCCATGCGCCATGGACATGCGGTCACCCTGGCTCGACAGGATGTAGCCCGGCAACAGGTAGCGGCTTTCGAGATATTGCGCCTGGTGCAGCGGGTGCCAGAGGGCGAAACGCTCCGGCAGTTGTGAGGCGAGCTCAGCCGCCGCGTCATAGGATGCGAGTTTGGCGCGCAGGTCGCCGGAGAAGAACAGCTTGGCCGCAGCCGTGTTGCGCATGCGCGGACGATGCGAATAGAGCGGATCGTCGAGGCTGTCCTTGCCGGCGCCGAAGAAGGCGGCGAGATAGGACGCCGACTGTTTCTGCAGCCCAGGCAGATAGGGATAGAGCTTGCGGAACAGATGCGGCCGGCCGGCCGAACCGGGCTGGCGGTCGCAGAAGCGCCGCACCAGCGTCTCCTTGAAGATGTCGTAGCCGGCGAAGACCTCGTCGGCGCCCTCGCCCGTCAGCACCACCTTGATGCCCTTGGCACGCACCAGCCCGGAGAGCTGATAGAGCGGCGCCGGTGCCGTGCGGATGACCGGCCGCTCCGTGGCATTGATCACCTCCGGGAAGATCGAGGCGATGTCGCCGGGCCCGACATTGACCGCGCTGTGGTGTGATCCGATGGCCAGCGCCATTTCTTCCTGGAATTCGCTTTCGTCGTGCTCGGCACTGTCGAAGGTCACTGAAAAGGTGCGCAGGCCCCCGGTCGCCATCGGTGCCGCCAACGCCGAGACGATGGAGGAATCGAGGCCGCCCGAGAGATAGGAGCCGACGGTCACGTCGGCGCGCATGCGGATGCGGGTCGCGTCGGTTAGAAGCTCCCGGAGTTCCTCCGCCGCCTGCCTCTCGTCGCGCGGCGCCCGGGATGCTTCGGCATCGGGGAAATCAAGCTGCCAATAGGGACGCGTCACCAGCCCGCCCTTGTCGGCGATCATGATGTGCCCGGGCTCGAGCTCGTAGACATTCTTGAAGGCGGTGCGCGGCGCGATCGGCGCCCACAAGGTGAAGATCTGGTCGAGCGCGATTTCGTCGAGTTCGGCGGTGAAATCGGGCACTCTGGCAAAGGCCTTGACCTCTGAAGCGAAATACAAAGTGCCGCCGACTTCGGTGTAGAACAGCGGTCGCACCCCCATCCGGTCCCGGGCGAAGAACATGCGCTGCCGCGGCGCGTCCCAGATGGCGAAAGCAAAGTCGCCATTCATCTGGTCGACGCAGTCGGGGCCCATCTCCTCATAGAGATGCAGGATCACTTCGGTGTCACTGCCTGTGCGAAACCGGCGGCCGCGCGCCTTCAGCTCGTCGCGCAGCTCGACATAGTTGAAGATCTCGCCGTTGAAGGCGATGTGGAGGTCGCCCGAAGCGCTGGCCATCGGCTGCTGGCCGTCGCCAAGGCCGACGACCGACAGGCGGGCATGGCCAAGGCCGGCCGAAGGACAGACGAACACGCCCTGCTCGTCGGGACCCCGATGGGCGATGCTGCCGGTCATGCGCCGCAGCAGCCCGTCAGCCGTTGCTGGCTCGACATTCCCGAGATACCCGACAAATCCACACATACGCCGGACTCTGTTTCGCTAGTGCGACAAGCGCACGTGTTTAGCGCAAGTTAACCAATGGCAGGAAAGCACACTTCCGATATCAAAACACATCACAAAGCCGATAGTCTCGGTTTCGCAACCGTCGATACGATAGTAGATATTGATAGAAGGTTCTTTGTGTAACGAATTGTATGAACAAGTCATGTTGATGACAATCGCACCCGGGAGAAGCATTGACCGGTTGACGATCCGGGGCGCTGGGGTTGTCATGGAGCGGGCAAAGGACTTGGCGAGGGCAACCATGCATATCGTTGAGAACAACGGCGACAAGTCTGGCATCAGGCTGCACAAATTCATGGATATCGAGCTCGAGCTCGGGAGCGACGTGCTCGTGCCGCGCGAGGAAACCGAAATCCTCGGCCGTGCAGCGCTCGGCCTGCTCGACGGCCGCGGCGCCGACGCCAGGGTAATCGACATGTGCTGCGGCTCCGGCAATCTCGGCCTGGCGATCGCCGCCAAGATGCCGGGCGCGCGCGTCTGGAGCGCCGACCTGACCGACAGCACCGTCGCCACCGCCCGTCGAAATGCCGACCGTCTCGGTCTGGCCGACCGGGTGACCATTGCCCAGGGCGACCTGTTCGGCGCCTTCGACGGGATGGACCTAGCCGGGTCCATCGACCTTGTCGTCTGCAATCCGCCCTACATCTCGTCTGCACGCCTCGAAGGCGATCGCAGCGAATTGCTGGCCTCCGAACCGAGGGAAGCCTTCGACGGCGGCCCCTACGGTCTGTCAATCCACCAGCGGTTGATCCGCGATGCGGTGACCTTCCTCAAGCCCGGCGGCTGGCTCGCCTTCGAATTCGGCGTCGGCCAGGACCGCCAGGTGGCAGCCCTGCTTGCCCGGGCGCGCGTCTATGCACCGGTGGAATTCGTGTCCGACGCCGCCAAGACACCGCGCGCGGCGATCGTCCGCAAGCTCGATCCCGCGTGACCGGGAGCCCGACCTTCACCCTTCCTAGATGTTTCCCGCCTAAGCCATTGCTGCCGTGACATGACCGAGGCTTCGCCCGATGCCTGAAATTCGTCCATTGCAGGCCGCAGATATGGCGGTCGTCGCAGACATGTTCCAGCGCGTGCTGCGCAAGCGGCGCACGCCGACGCCCGCCTCGCTGCCCGGCTATCTCCAGCGCCTCTATCTCAGTTCCACCGACGCTACGGTGGGGTCGCCATCCCTGGTCAATGTCGCCGACGACGGCAGCATTTCGGGCTTCATCGGCGTGACGTCACTGCCCATGCGGTTTGGTGACAGGAAGCTGAACGCTTCGATCTGCGGTTCGCTGATGGTCGACGAGGACCAGCGCAACGACCTGTCCGGCGCAAGGCTGCTCAAGGCATTTCTCGCCGGTCCGCAGGACCTGTCGTTCAGCGAGACGGCAAGCGACGTTACCGCCAATATGTGGACGACGCTGCGCGGCTCGATCCTGCCTGACTACAGCCTCGACTGGATCAAGGTATTCAGACCGGCAGCCTTTGCCGTTGCCGGTGCCAGACAGCGCCTGCCCATCGCACGCCTCGGCGCGCCGCTGGCCCGCGCCGTCGATGCCTGTCTCGGCCTTCGCCGCAGCGGCGAGTTTTCGCGCTGGTTCGGCGCCGGCGACGCGGCGGCCTCGCAAGGCCGCTACACAGTGGCAAGCATCGATGCCGACGGCTTCGCCGTTCTGCTCGGCAAATTCACCTCGCGCTTCGCCGTTCATCCGGATTGGAACGAAAACGCACTGTCGCGCATCATGTCGGATGCCTCGGCCAAGACGGATTTCGGCGACATCTGCCGCTGTACGGTTGCGGCGCGCACAGGTGCCGTGATCGGTGCCTTTGTCTATTTCGGCCGGCCCGGTGGCATCGGCCATGTGCTCCAGGTTCTGGCCTTGCCCGGCCAGGCTGGTGCCGTGATCGACTGCCTGATCAACCATGCCGCCGGCGTCGGCCTCGCCGGTCTCAGAGGCAGGACCCAGCCAGCCCTGCTGGAAGCGATGCTCGGCCGGCGCATCATCTTCATCAACGTCAACTCGACGGTGGTGCATTCGCGTGATCCCGAGCTCGTCCGGCAGTTCCAGACCGGCAACGGCTTTTTCAACGGGCTGGTGGGCGAGCATTGGAGCCGCATCTTCGGCGATCATTTCGACTGACGTAATCTAGAACGCGTAGGACAGGACGTCCCCGGCCTGGCTGCTCATCGGGCCAAAGCGGCAGGCATTGGGCAGCGACCTGGCCGCGCAAAAGCGGCTGACCGCGCGCGTCGTGGAGCCGCTGAGCACGCCGTTGACAGGCCCGTTGTAATAGCCGGCCTGCTTGAGTTGCTGCTGCGCCAGATAGATGTAACCGTTCGGATGGGTCGTCCGCATCATGCGGACCAGCGACTGGCGCTGCTCGGCAGAAAGTTCGTGCATGCGCGCCACGATCGACTGGTAGCCCTTGGTGTCATTTGCGGCGGCGGCAAACAGCATCTCCTCGACGAGGCGATCGCCGCGCGACAGCCATGGCGACACGCCTGTCATCAGCTGCTCGGCGCGTTTGGCATCGGCCTTGATGAAGGTGGTGCGGCCATAACGGCGGCCGTCACGATAGTAGCTGATCAGATGACGCGCCGCCGCGACGTTGCCGGTGCCGGCTGCCTGTTCAAGCAGGGCTACGGCTGCCTTGGCGTCACGCTTGGTGCCCATGCCGTAAAGCATGGCGTCGGCGAGCGCGGTCGCAGCATCGTCCAGACCCGTTGCTTCGGCCTCACGCAAGGCGGCAACTCCGTCGGCCGGCTTGCCCGCATTGCGCAACAGGCTTTCCGACAGCGCCGAGCCGAGGATGAGCAGCCCGTAAGCATCGCCTGCCTCGGCCGCCTGGCGATAATAGCCGGCGGCCTTCTTGCCGTTGCTCTGCAGCAGCTTGCCTTCGCGATAGAGATCTCCGAGCCTGATCAGCCCTTGCGTCCGCCCGAGCGCCGCCGCCTCGGCATACCAGCGCATTGCCGCCTGAACATCGGGCGGGCCGCCATCGCCCCGGCTCAAAAGGTCGCCCATCACGATATGCGCCTCGGCTTCGCCGCTCTCGGTCGCAGCCTTCACCATAGCCCGGCCGGCAGCGACATCCTGGGCTATGCCTTGTCCGCGCGCCAACATGGCGCCGGCGCGGACGGCCCCAATGACATCGCCGAGCCCGGCGGCCTTGCTGTAATAGTCGAGCGCCTTGGGCAGATCCACGGCAACGGTCATGCCGTCGCTGTAGAAGTCGCCCAGGCGCACCAGCGCCTCCGGTTCGCTCAGACCCGCCGCACGTTCATAGGCTGCAACGGCGCCGTCTGCATCGACGGCACCCGACTGCGGCTCACGCAGCAGGTCACCAAGGCTGATCAGTGCCAGCGGATTGCCCGCATCGGCGAGCCGGCGAACCATGTCGCGCCCACCCGAGACGTCGCGCAACGTACCCAAGCCATGCGCCGTCATCTCGCCGACCCTCAGGGCCGCCCGCGTGTTGCCGGCGTCGGCAGCACGCTGGTAGTAGGCGAACCCCGCGAGAGGATCCTTTGCGACCGGCGCTGGCGTGGCGCCGCTGTAGACATCGCCAAGGAAGCTCAGTGCTTCGGCGTCGTCGCCATCGGCCAGTTCCTTGATCGACGCCAGTCCGCCCTCGACGTCCTGCCGCGTGCCCTGACCACGGAACGTCAGTTCGGCGACGCGCAGCCTGCCGACCTGCTGACCGGCCTCGGCAGCCTTTTCGTAATACCCGAACGCCTTGGCATAGTCGGGCTTGCCGGCGCGGCCACTGCCGAAGAGATCGCCGAGGCGCAGCAATGCGTCGGGATGCCCGAGTGCGGCTGCCTTGGCATAGGCTGCCTCCGCCCCTGGCATGTCGGGCACGCCGGCATCGGCATCGCTCATCAGGTCGCCCTGGGAGACCAGCGCATAGATGTTGCCGCGATCGGCAAGCGACCGCACCAGCGCCAGCCCGGCTGCGCTGTCCCTGGCGATACCTTGGCCGCGCGCCAGCATCTCGCCGCTGCGCAGGATGCCGGTTTCGTTGCCGGCCGCGGCGGCACGGCGGTAGTAGTCATAGGCGCGCGGCAGGTCGAGCGGAATCGCCCTGTTGTCGGCATGGCTGTAGAGGCCGCCAAGCGAGGCGAGTGCTGCGCCGTCGCCGGCCGATGCCACCTCCTCGATGGCCAAAAGCCCAGCGCTGATGTCGCGTTCGGTGCCTTCGCCCAGCACGCGCATTTCACCGACGCGGAGCCGCGCCGCAGCACTGCCGGCATCCGCCGCCTGGCGGTAATAGTCGAACGCCTTGGCCGGATCGCGGTTGGCGTTGTCGGCATTGCTGTAGAGATCGCCGAGCCGCAACAAGGCGTCGGCGTTGACCGCACGCTCCCGGGTAACAGCGCCTGGCGTGGCCGGCGCGCCCGCGTCGGGCGCGGTTTCCGCCGACAAGGCGGTACTCGCCGAAAGTGCGGCGAACACCGTCATCAGAGCCACATGGCAGATACGCGACAATGCCAACTCCCTGACTGGCGCCTGGCAAGCGGCGCCAGCAAAACTTAGTTCTGCACATCTCCCGCTGAAGCCGCCGGATTCTCCGCGTCGACTGCCTTCAGATAATATTCGGCCGCCTTGCCACCGTCGGCCGGAACGCCTTTGCCGTCACGGTAGAGGTCACCGAGCCTGAGCAAGGCATCGGCGCGTCCCTTCCGGGCCGCATTCTCATAGGCCGCGACAGCGGCAGCACCATCGACCGGCCCGACCGCGCCAGACAGATGCAGGTCGCCAAGCACGACATAGGCGTAGGGATCGCCTGCGACGCCGACCTGCCTGACCAGATCGAGACCGGCCGGAATGTCCTGGCGCGTGCCTTCGCCGCGTGCGGTCATCTCGCCCTGACGCAGCCTGCCGGTCTCGTCGCCGGCCATGCCGGCGCGGCGGTAATAGTCGAACGCCTTGGCGGGATCGGCTGGTATCGTCCCGCCTAACCGATAGATGTCGCCGATGCGCACCAGAGCATCAGGACGCCCCAGCGCCGCTGCCTTCTCATAGGCCAGCACGGCTTCCGTCGCGTCGACCTTGCCGGTCGAGCCGTCGGCCAGAAGGGCGGCCAGCGACATCAGCGCCTCGCCATTGCCGGCATCCGCCACCGCCTTGACCATCTGCAGGCCGCCTACGACGTCCTTTGACGTCCCTTGTCCGCGCACCTTCATTTCGCCGGCACGGACGGCGCCCATCACGCTGCCGGCCTCGGCAGACTTGCTGAAATAGTCGAACGCTGTCACCGGATTGGCCGGCAGCAGTCCGCCTATGCCGCGCTGGTAAAGCCCGCCGAGCAGGTTCATCGCATTGGCATCGCCTTCGTCGGCGAGCGAGTTCATCTGCGCCAGGCCGGCGGCGACATTGCGGTCGGTGCCCTGTCCGAGAACCGTCATTTCGCCGACGCGCAGCTTACCGGCCAGATTGCCGGCCCGCGACGCCCTGACATAATAGGCGAATGCCTTGGGTGGGTCGGAGGCGATCGCGCCGTTGCGGCTGTAGAGATCACCGAGCCTGACAAGTGCGTCGCTGTGGCCGAGCGACGCCGCCTTTTCATAGGATGTGACGGCAGCGGCAAGGTCGACGGGGGCGACCGCCGCATCGCTGAGCAAATCGCCGAGCGCGATCAGCGCAAAGGTATCGCCATGATCGGCAAGACCGGTCAGCATCGCCCGCCCAGCCTGATAGGACTGAGCAGTGCCGCGTCCCCGCGCCAGCATCTCGCCGGTGCGCAGGATTCCGGTCTCGTCGCCGCTGTCGGCGGCGCGGCGGAAATAGCCGAAGGCCTTGCCGAGATCGATGGCAATGACACCGCCATCGGCGCGGCTGTAGAGTGAGCCGAGCAGGACGAGCCCTGCCGGGTTGCGCGTGCGCGCCACCACCTCTTCGATCATCGCGAGCCCGGCCTGGACGTCCTGCGTCGTGCCCTGGCCGGTAGCTGTCATCTCGCCGACGCGCAGCTTGCCGACGTCGTAGCCAAGGTTGGCGGCCTTGCGGTAATAGTCCAGCGCCTTGTCCGGCTCCATCGCGACCATGCCCTGGGCGCCGGGGCGATAGAGGTCGCCAAGCAGCACCAACGCCTCGGGATTGCCGGCATCGGCGAGTGCTGCGATCATCGCCAGCCCCTTGCCAGTGTCGCGCGCAACACCTTGCCCGCGCGCCAGCATCTCGCCGACACGCAGCTTGCCGTCAGCGTTGCCGGCCTTGGCGGCCTGGTCGTAGAACAGATAGGCGCGCCTGGCGTCGGCCGCGACCACCCTGCCCTCGCGATAAAGGTCGCCGAGCCGCATCAGGGCTTCCGAGCTGCCCATATTCGCCGCCTGCAGGTAAAGCTTCGATGCCGCGAACGGATCGGCCGGCGCGTCCTTGACGACGCCGATCAGGTCGGACGGTGAGATGACTGCGTAGATCGCGGCGGGACGGCCTGGGTTGTCGAGGCCTCGATAATAAGTAAGTGCGGCTTCCGCCGCCGCGGCCGTGGTCTTGCCGTCGCGGTAGAGGTCGCCCAAGGCGATGTAGGACGCCGCAAGCGCAAGAACAAAGCCATCCCGGCTGTCTGCGCTGGGCTTGGTGGCCTGGATTGCCCGGGGTACATCAGGGGACGCGAAGCCCAGCGCCGGCAATGTTGGAGCCTGTCCGGCGGGACTGGCTTCAGCACTTCCCGACACAACAACGCTGGCAACCAACAACCAGCCGATACGCATGGGCCCAAGCTCCCAACAGCGCTGGCGCATCCAGGATGCGCCGCAGCTAATATGAAACAGTCAATGCATTTTTCCGGCAAGAGCATTCTTGAGCAGCACCGTTCACGAAGCCGTATCCTCCGATGTGTCCGGCCGCTTCTTCATGTTCATACTTCGCCGCCTTCATTACTTGATCCACTCGCCCATCCCGATTCCCTGGTCGTTTGGCGCAAAGACGCTCGCGTCGGCCGTGGCGCGCACCAGGCGGAAGCGCGCCGAGCCGCGCAAGGCTTCTTCGATCGCGTCGAGCGAGCCTTTCGGCATCACGCCGAGATCGTCGATGTAGGCCTTCTGGCTGCGCGTGATGATGATGAAGGCGGAGCCTGCCGGCACCGCCCGCAACCAGTCCCCGAGCTCGGTAGCCGGATCGGCGAGAACCGCTGAAATGGATTGCTTGCTCTCGTTGGAGATCGGCACATAGGTGAAGTTCTCGTAGTTCATGAACTGCTCGGGATAGTTGGGCGCGCCTTCGACAAGCACCGAACCGGCCGGCGCGTTCCTGTAGAGCCATTCCGACGCCTCCACTTCGGCCCGTGAGAAGGTGTATTGGCGGTCCTTGCCGTTGTTGGCGAGAACGAAGGCGACTGAGAGCACGGCGCCGAACGTGCCGATGGCAAAGCGCGCTATGGCGTCGCGTTGCGTGCCCGACCACGGGAAGAACAGTGCCGCGGCAAAGAAGGCTAGGAACGGCAGCGCGAAGAGATAGACGCGGAACACGATCTCGCCGCCATAGGAGGTGGCAACGATCATGAAGGCTGGAGCCAGCGTCAGCACGATGGCCGGACCGTCGCGGAACCCCGCCACGAGCCGGCGCAGACCGCCGAGGACCGCCGCCAACGCGATCGCACCGGTCAGCGCTCGCGACGCCAAGGACACCACCACCTGTCCTTCACTGACGATCGAGGTATCCACCAGGCGCTCGCTGATCTCGTTCGAGGTGTCGCCGAAACGCTGGACCAGCTCGGGCAGGACCGAGGACATGTAGCCGTCGGCGTAGAACAGCAGCCATGTGACTTCGACGAGGCCGGCAAAGACGAGGTAGCCAAGGCTCAATTGTCCGATGACCCAGAGGCCGCCAAGGGCCATGAGCACGACTATCGGCGTGAGCGGGTGGGTCGCCGTGATCATCACGATCAGCGCCATGGCCGCCAGTGAGGCTACGGCACGCAGTTTTGGCGGGACGGCCAGCGTCACCGGCGGCTGGCCACGCGAGACGAAGGCGAAACAACGGCCGCAAAACTTGGAAAAGCCACGCCCGTTCGGGTCGGCCCAGCCGGGCACGATCCTGAGCGGTCCGACACAAAGCGCGACCAGCATGAGATAGAACAGGAAGGCGACGCCCTGCGGCGAAAAATAGTCCTGGCCGATCCAGTTGCCGATGACGAACAGCCAGACCCCGCCCCACACCAGCCGTGGGTCGGCGGTGAAGCGGCGATAGATCTGCGGCAGTACCAACACATAGAGCAGGTTAAGCGCCGGCGGCGAAAAGCGGGCGATGTCAGCCAGTTGGATCGGTTTGATGTCGAACAGGTTGGCGATCGCGGCGCAGAAGACGAACAGGCCGGGCCAATTGGCGTAGGTGGCAAGGAATGGCGCCTTCGGATCGATCTGGCCGTGCCGCTGGGCATAGTCGACGACACCGACATGTTTCCAGGCCCAGGCGTAACGCAACTCGTCATAGACGATGGCCGGGGTGCCATGAAGCAGCAGCACCAGCATGACGATCATCAACAGCGGCATCCGCGTCTCGCAGACGCCGCGCCTCAGGCTCAAGGCAAAGCCGAGGCCGACGGCGGCATAGGCCACCCAGATGATGCCTGGCAGGACAGAGATCAGGCCATAGTCGTCGACACCGGCAGGATCGGTGACGAACAGGACGGCCAGCCACAAAGCAAAGGCCAGGCAAAGACAGATCGACGCGAGGTTGAACGGCGCTGTCGAGACACGGCCAGCATCCGCCAGGGGCGGCGCCTTCAGCGCCGGCGACATGGCAAGACTGGATTCCCGCGGCATCACATTCATATTGCGCCTCCATCGGTGGAGACGATCCTAAGAACACGATCGACATTTGACGCAATCCAAAGCCGGCCGACGCCCGAATGCGCCGGGCGCCGCGCCCGCTCGCTAACCTGATGCAGCCAGACGAGGCCGACCATGGCACGGATCGCCGCGCCATCACCGCTCCAGTCATCGTCCCCGTCCGAGCCGATGCCCAGCCACTGCCGCTCGTCGTTGCGCCACTCCGGCGTCCACAAGAGATCGGCAACGGCCGCGCCGAGCGGCTCGCTGCTGGTTATCATGCGCATGGCGACAGCCAGACCGCAGCCGTCGAAGCCACGTGGCGTGTTGGATCGCGCATTGCCCCATTCCAGCAGGCTGGCAAGTCGGGCGGCACTGCCCTGCCCCGAGGCGAAGTTCAGGTTTTGCGGCCAAAGATCGCCATGGCACCAGCCGAGACGCACCTGGCGACCGAGCCAGTAGCGCCGCTGCTGGCCAACGAAACGTTCTATCGCCCGACGCCGTGCTGCTGCCAACATCGTCGATCCGCCGAGCTGCGCGAGCTTTGCCGCCGGACGTTCGACCCATTCGTGGAACCAGACGTCGTCGATGGTCCGCATGGCAGCTGTCTGGCCGTGCAAGATGGCCACGGCCTTCGCCGCGGCTTCGAGGCCCGTCTGCCGCTCGGACGCGTCGCGCAGCAGCACCCGCCCATCCGTCCCAGGTGCCATCGCCTCGATGCAATCGACGGCTCCGCCGATACGGGTGACTGACAGCCTCGTCGGCAACATCGGCCACAGCGCCTGAAGACGCGTATCCGCGTGCAGCAGGTCGAGATTGTCAACCAGGCGCTCGAGATAGGCGGCGGCGATCGGGTTGCGCGCGCTTCGGAGAACGGCATAAGTGCCTTGCGACCGAACGGGCGCGTGCCGCACCGCCTCGTCCAGCACCGGGTCCCCGAGATAGACGATGTCAGTTCCTTCGGGTCCATGCTCGGATTTCAGCGCATGCCAGCCTGAGGCAGCGGAGCTGCCGGTCTTTGCCAGGAGCGGCCGGAGCTCGGCGTCACCAGGAACGGCAATGCCGTCGTTGCGGCCGAAAGGCAGGAACTGGGCCGAGAGCGACTTCAGCGAAGCGGCAACCGCCAGACCCCAGTCGTGCATGCTGTAACGGCGGCTGGTGACAAGGGCGAGCGCGCCGACGCCAAAGGTGACCGCCAGCATTGCCAGCAGCCAGGCATGCGCCATCCCGATCGGGCCTTCACTGCGCACCAGAACCGCACCCGCGCCGAGTGCGATGACCAGCGTGGCAAATTCGGCGGCCGCCACCGAACGCATCCAGCCCTTGGTGCGGGCGATCGACAGATAGATCGAGAGCACGGCGGAAACGACGCTGGCAAGGGTGAACACCCTGAGGATCGATGCACCTTCGGTGGCGTAGGCCGCACCGAACACCGACATGATCGGATGGGCAAACACCAGCATCAGCGCGGCGAGGCCGAGCAGCGGCAGCACCGACATCACAGCCGCATCCGCCGCCAGCGAGCGCAGCCGGCCCGCGTCGCTGGCGCCCTCGGCGAGCAGCGACAGCCCCATCGAGCTGCCGACATAATAAAGCGAGGTGAAGATCGTCCAGGCGACGAAAAAGCTGGCGCTTTCGGCAGCGCCGACGAAGTTGAGCACGACCAGCGGTGTCGCCGTCCAGGCCACCATCATCGACACCGAGCCGATGTAGTCCCAGCCGAAGAAGCGCGCCATGGCGCGGCGGTCAATCAGATTGGCATGGCCGGTTCCGGCTTGCGCCTTGGGCACGAGACGCTTGAAAATCAACAGGTTGACGGCAAGTACGAAGACCAGCACAGGAGCTGTCCATGACAGCGCGATGGCTTCCCAGCCGAGCCCCGCAAGCGCCAGCGGAATGAGCATGGCGATCTTGACGATCTGGTAGATGGTCTTGGAGACCGGCACCCAGATCGACTGGCGCAGGCCCGACAGCGCACTGTCCTGCAGCGCGAACACCGACCAGACGGCGACGGTCGCCACGAACCACAGGATGACGCCCGCGCTCTCGGTCAGCACGTCGAGCTTGGGCATGAAGGCGCCGACGACCAGCAGGAAGACGATAGCGACGACGACCGAGGCGATGAAGGACGTGGCGTAGGCGAACAGGATCAACCGGCCGGCGCGGCCGCCGACAGTCGGCACGAAACGAACCAGCAGGTTGCCAAAATTGAGCTGGGCAGCGTTGGACAGGTTGACGATGGTGGCGGTGATGGCGCCGCCGAGACCGATCGCCTCCTGCGAACAGTAACGCGCCGCCAGGAACCAGAACGCCAGCCCCAGCACCGCACTCAGGCCGCTGTTGGCGATCAGCGCGTAGCCGTTGCGCATCAGCGACGAGCCCATCAGCGCCTGCGGGATGAGCGATCGCCAACCACTGCCGCCCGCCTGTGCCGTGGGCTCTCGGTGCCGCAGGGTGGGCGGGTGCGCGGTCATGACCCGGCACGCCGCCAGACACGAACATAGTCGATCAGAAAATCGGCCGGGAATTTGGTCCTGGCGTCAGGCGACCCCGGCCAGTTGCCGCCGACGGCCAGGTTGATGAGCAGGTACATCGGTTCCTGCGAGATGCCGTCTGGCTTGGTGTAGCGCCACATCTCCTTGCCATCGAGATACCAGACGACGGCATCCTTGCGCCATTCCAGGCCATAGGCATGCCAGTCGGCCGAAAGGTCGACCACCTTGGCGTTCTTGCCCTCGCTCTTCCAGTCCTTCTTCTTGTCGAGATAATGCAGGTGCATCTCGTAGACGTCGGGCGCATGACCCAGGACTTCGAGGATGTCGATTTCCGGACGCGGCTCCTGCGTCGATGGCAGAAGCCAGATCGCCGGCCACAGCCCTTTGCCCCTGGGAATCTTGGCGCGGATTTCGAAATAACCGTACGTCGTGGCGAAGCGGTCTGGCTTGGCGCGCTCGAGATAATCACGCCCCGTGGTCACCATGCCCGACGTGTAGTCGAAGGTGCGCCCTTCATGGCCGGTCACCGTCTCCGGCCGCGCCGTCAGGCGCAGCACTCCATCGGCGACGCTGACATTGTCGGGCATGTACCACTGCAGTTCGTTGTTGGCGAGATTGGTACAGCCGTCCTTGTCCCACCAGTAGCAGCGGGTCCACTTGTCGCGATCGAGCTTGGGCTGGTCGAACTCTTCGGTGAAGATCCGCTCCCATTGCCCCTTGATCAGTGGCGGCTCGACGCCTTGCGCCAAGGCGCTCGAATGCCCAAACCACCAGGCGCCCGCCAGCGCCACGCCCCACAACCCCTTACCCATGCACCAACCCGATAGGCCTGAACACACTGGCTCGTCGCGATAGGGGGGTGCCGGCCGTTGCCTGCGTGGTTCCGCGAAAGGCGGTTCGCGCGCATTGCCGGTTACCCGGAAATCTGTCGCTTACGATCTGTTAACTAGGACGGTTGCCAGACGCCGCGTCAAGCTGTTTCACCGCGTTCGGTAAATGACATGGCCCATTCCAGCTCATATCCAAGATCATGTTCTGGGATTTTCCACGCATCGACTTGTTTGTCGAAATAGCGGCTATCTGTCCGGAATGCTTTATTTAAGTGGCTTTGACTTTGATTGGCGTTTTGGAGATTGTTTTCCATCACGAAGAAATAACAAAATTGTGATACACAATATCTTTATGGCATTGCGGTAACCGTTTCTGAACAAAAGCGAATCCGAAAAGCAACTCCGGGGTTGCAAAGGTAGTGATATCTCACAAAATCTGCGACATTGGGTGGAAAGTGGGAGGCTTCTGACGGATACCGATCCGACAAATTTTGGGAGCGCACAAGACGTGCACGCTGCGGCGAGCACGCCGGCGGTTTTCGACGTGCAGAGCCCAGCGCCGCGCGACCTCTGGCATTGCCTGATGCTCGCCGATCCCGAAGCCCTGCCCTACCAGTCGCCGGCCTGGCTCGACAGCCTTTGCGCCCTCGGCAAATACCAGGACGCCAGCCGCGCCTACCATTTTGCAGGCGGGCACCACTACGTGCTGCCGATGGTGCGCAACAGGCATCTGCCAGCCCGCCTGTCGGTCGCGGAGTCGATGCCTTATGCCTGGGGCCGCGGCGGCGTGCTCTCATCGCTGGTGCCCAAGGTCGAACATTTGCGCGCCATATTCGAGGATCTGGCGAAGCTGCCTTATCTCAGGATCTCGGTAAGGCCCAATCCGCGCCATGCCCATCTGTGGGCCGCCGCAGCACCTGCCCATGTCACCTCGGTGCCCGGCCTCGCCCACATCCTCGACCTCGATGGCGGCTTCGATGCCGTCTGGTCGACACGCTTCAAGAAGACGACACGGACGCGGGTGCGCAAGGCCGAACGCGGTGGCATCGTCGTCGAGCGCGACACCACCGGCAAGCTGGTGCCCGTCTTCCACCAGCTGCTGCGCACATCCTTCGACCGCTGGGCCGACAAGCAGCACGAACCGCGCATGCTGGCACATCTGCGTGGGCGCAAGCGCGATCCGATGGAAAAATTCAGCTCGATCGCCCGGCATTTCGGCGAGGCCTGCCGCATCTGGGTCGCCTGGGTCGACGGCAAGCCGGCGGCGGCCGCTTTCGTGCTGCAATATGGCAACGTAAATGATGCCCGCGGCGCGATCGACCGCCATGCACTGGGCAGCTCAGGCGCCAACGACCTGATCCAGAAACTCGCCATCGAAGAGGCCTGCCACAGCGGCTGCCGCTACTACCATTTCGGCGAGACCGGCGCCTCGGCCTCGCTTGCGCACTACAAGCAGCGATTTGGCGCGACCCCACACGCGCACGCCGAATACTTCCTGGAAAAGCTGCCGATCACCGCCGTCGACGCCCGCGTGCGGCACGCGGCGAAATGGACGATCGGCTTCAAGGATACCTAGAGTTCTGTCCGGACGGAAAACGCTGTACAGTTCTCCTGGAATCGCTATGTCCTGCCCCTCAGCCAGGGAACGCCAACAGCAGCATCCTTTGCGCGATCAGGTAGAATGCGGCGGTGAGCAGCAGCACCGGCACCACCTCGAACCAGAGCGGCCAGCGCGAGCGGCCAGGGCGCAGGCTGGCGACTGAAACCTGCCGGATCGCCAGCGCGGCAATCGCCGAAACGGCAGCAACGAGCCCGGTCCGATAATTGCCGGCCACGTCTTCGGCGCGGAGCTGATCTTCCTCAATCTCGGCGCGCAGCTGCAACTGGCCGTCGGCGTCCACCGCCTCCGGCAGCCGCAGCCTGACGGCCTTGACCGACGGATGTCCGAGCAGCGCCTCGCGGAAACGCTCGAGCACATCGGGATTGTAGGGATCGCCCTGCCTGAAGGGCTGCAGGCGGCCCAACTCGTCTTGCCTGAGACCGACAAGGCCACTGTAGGCGACGGCGCCAAACCGCGCCGACGCCCCCGGCTCGACGACGATACGGACTGTCGCCAGCGCCCGCCCCGGGATCGGCAGCAACTCGCGTTCGGTGACGCGGACAAACGGGTAGGATGCAGTGCGAAGCCGCCACAAAACTTCGTCTTCGAGGGTCGCCAGAAGATCGCCGCGTGCTGGCTTGCCGACCGCCTCCATCATCTGTCGGGAAACGTCGTCGCGCACCGTATCGGTGGCAACGTCTTGGAGACCGTCGACCTCGACCATGCCGACACGGAAAATCGGGCCGGTGACCGGCTTGAGCGTGACCTTGTCGGAAGTGCCCGCGTCATCGGCAGCATCCGGCATCTCGACCCGCGCGTGGAGATAGCCCTGGCCGCGGATCAGCTCTTCCAGCCGGTGGCGTTCGGCTTCGACGAAGGGTTGCCAGCCTTTTGCGTCCCCTCCTTCTGCTGCGCGCTCGAGCTCGGGAGCGTTCAACGCGGCGCGCAACACACCGTCAAGCGTGTCACTGGACGTCGTCTCGAGTTCGATCGAGGGAAACTCTGCGGCGACGGTCGGACCGGCAAACAGCGATAGCATCGCCAGCCAAGCCAGCGTCGCCACGATGGCCGGCAAGAAAAATGCGCTTCGCTGGGCGTCTCGCGTTCTCACTCATCCTAAATACACCGCAACCGCGCACGCTGGAAATAGCCCTTAGATGTCCAGGCCCATGGAGGTTGCGTGCGCGGCCACCACGCGAGCGGATCGCCCGACACGGTGCAGCTCGCGCCTACTTCTTGTCGGAATCGTGCTCGGAACTGGGAGACGTTTCGCCCTCGTCACGACCGATCCTGCCGACGACGAGGGAGCCGCCGAGGGGCTGGCGTCGTAGCCGCGTCTCGGCCACGACCTTGTCCATCTCGGCCTTGATTTCAGCCAACGTAGCCAGCGCTTCGTCCTCCCAGCGCTTCAACTCAGGATCAGGCGTGCCCGACGCGGCCTCAGCCGTGGCCCGCGCTTCGCGTACGGTCAGGTAGTCCTTGTAGGCCTCGTCCCACTTGCGGGTCAGGAGAACCCAGTCGTCGAAAGCATCGGGGGCAGGAGGAGTTTCGGGTCGCTGTGGGCTAGGCAAGTTTGGTCCTCGAACAATCGGGCGCACGGAACATGTCACAGGCGCTGTGTCCGAACGCCGCTGATCGTGCTGGTGGCCCCCGCCTCCTGATTTCCTCCCAACCTAACATGAACGCCCCGGCCCGTCATTCAACCACAGGCTTTATCTCAGCGGTTGCTAACAGACATATGTATGAATGTTGCGATTTCGCCGCACCGGCGCCAGGCGGCGGCAAGATCACGCTTTTCATGCTGATCACAATATTGCGAACGGTTCGTGCACGGCATGGCCGCGTGCAACCATCACGGGACTGCAGCGTGCATCTCGCCCAGGAACACCCCATTCAGCCGAGACTTCGAATGAAAGGATTTAATATTAAAGCACCACCTAATACGACGCGCATGAATTGATGTATGCCTGTCGCAGAGCGCCCGCCAACCCGTTCGCAGCAGTTTAATTCAGATGAACATCTGTTCTTCTAATAATAAACATCAATGTGGAAAGTTCATACAAATCCACATCTACCAACAGAGCCAATAGCGTCGAAATTTCACACGAATACTACATATGGTTTACAAAAACTTAATGTATGGTAAATTACATATCGGCGAGTGGGGCTAACAAGACACTTGCGTCCAGATTTTTGATCGGTAACGACCTCCCTGCGAAGTTGTGCTCGTCAGGCTGTGCTGTGCTGCGTCTGTAACATTTGGTTCGCGTCGTCATTGGATATGCCGCACCTACTTTGGGTTGGAGTAACCAGTATGACGGCGGCAGCATTTCCGCATCGGCCTGCAATGGAGGTCTTCAAGCTGGCAGGCTTGGCGACCAGCGGCACCCCGCGCATCAGTGTGGTGGTCCCGGCGAAGAACGAGGCCAAGAACCTTCCTCATGTCCTGCCGCACATCCCTGCATGGGTGGATGAGGTCATCCTGGTCGACGGCAACTCGACCGACGACACGATAGACGTAGCAAGGTCGCTTCTACCCGACATCGTCGTGCTGCAGCAGGATCGGCGCGGCAAGGGTGCTGCCCTGCGCACCGGCTTCAACGCCGCCAAGGGTGACATCATCGTCACGCTCGACGCCGACGGCTCAGCCGATCCCGGCGAGATTCCGGCCTTTGTCGGTGCGCTTCTGGCAGGTGCCGATTTCGTCAAGGGCTCGCGCTTCATGCAGGGCGGCAACACCACCGACATGGAATGGTATCGCCGGCTCGGCAACTGGGGCCTGCTGACGCTGGTGCGCATTCGCTTCGGCGGCAAGTTCACCGACCTTTGCTACGGCTACAACGCCTTCTGGCGGGACGTGCTTCCCTATCTTAACATCGAGGACGCGACAGGTTTCGAGATCGAGACCGAAATGAACGTCCAGGCGCTGCGCGCCAACCTCAATGTGTTCGAGGTGGCGAGCAAGGAGTTCCCGCGCATCCATGGCGTCAGCAACCTGCGCACCATTCCCGATGGTTGGCGGGTGCTGAAGACGATCGTTCGCCTTGGCGTCTCCCGCCCGGCACGACCGGCCGTCCCGCCCCGCAGCACGACCGGACAACACCAACCCAGCGTCTAGGCCAGCGATCATGACGGCGTCGGCGACTTCGGTATCAGTCATCATCTGCGCCTACGCCGACAACCGTCGCGAACAGCTTCATCGCGCCATCGCCTCGGTGCTCGCCCAGCGCAGCAAGGCGACCGAGATCATCGTGGTCATCGACCACAACATGCCGCTGTGGGCTTTTTTCTTCGCCACCTATCCGGCCATCACCGTCATCGTGAACGAAGGCGCGCGCGGCCTTTCGGGTGCCCGCAACACCGGCGTCAGGCGGGCGAGCAGCGAAATCCTGGCCTTCCTCGACGACGACGCGGTCGCCGCCCCCGATTGGCTGGAAAAGATGCTGCCGCATTATCGCAACCCCTCGGTCATCGGCCTGGGCGGCCGCGTGCAGCCGATGTGGCAGGTCGATCGTCCGCGCTGGTTCCCGGAAGAGTTCCAGTGGGTTGTCGGCTGCAGCTATCGCGGCCAGCCCGAAAAGGTCGAGCCGGTGCGCAATCCCATCGGCTGCAACATGTCGTTCCGCCGCAGCATCGTCGAGTTGACGGGGGGGTTCCGCGAAGGCATCGGCCGCACCGCGGCCGATGCTGCCGGCTGCGAGGAGACGGAGCTTTGCATCCGCGCACTCCAGGCCATTCCCGGCTCGCTCATCCTCTACGATCCTGATATGAGCGTGCACCATCAGGTCACCGCCGAGCGTGCCGCCTGGGGCTACTTCCGCAAGCGCTGCCTCGCCGAAGGTCGTTCCAAGACGCAGGTCGTCAACGCCGTGGGCGCGCTGGACGGATTGTCCAGCGAACAGCGCTATGTCATGCGCGTCCTGCCGGCAGGCGTTCTGCGTGGGCTTGGCGATGCGATGCTGAAGTTCGACATGTGGGGGCTTGCCCGCGCGGCCGGCATCTTCTTCGGCCTTGGCTACACGACGATGGGTTATGTCGGCGCCCGCTTGAGCCGCCCACGGAGGCAAGCATGAGCGTGCCCGAGTTTCACCCGATCAAGATCCTCGACGTCGACGTCTGCCGGCCGATGAACGATGTGCCGATGTTCGACGCGGCAACCGACCAGCGCTACGGCGGCGTCTTCTGTCTCATTCGCCGTCAAGGCCGTCCGGTGACGATCATGGAGTTCGATTTCGACGAGGACGTGCTGACGACGTTCGAGCTGCGCCGCCGCATCAGCGAGAACCAGGCGGTGCAGGACAGCACGTTCCAGCACGACGCGCCGCTGCCCAGGAAGGACGGGCCGTTCGCCAGCGTCGTCATCGCCACGCGCGATCGCGCCGAAAGCCTGGCGCGATGCCTCGATTCACTGCTGCTCCAGACCTATCAGCCCTTCGAGATCGTCGTCGTCGACAATGCGCCGTCCTCCTCGCAGACTGCTGATCTGATCGCCCGGCGTTACGGCGGTGCGCGCGCGGTGCGTTATGTCAGGGAAGACGTGCCGGGCCTTGGCCGCGCCCACAATGCCGGGCTTGCCAACCTGTCGTCCGAGCTGGCGCTGTTCACCGACGACGATGTCGTCGTCGACCCCAACTGGGTGGCGGCGATGGCCGCAAATTTTGACCGCGACGGCCGGGTCGGCTGCGTCACCGGCCTGATCCTGCCGGCAGAGCTCGACACACGCGCGCAATTCTGGACCGAGCGCCATGGCGGCTTCGGCAAGGGCTTTGCGCGTAAGGTCTTCGATCTCGCCGGCAACAGGCCGGCGGGGTCGCTTTTTCCCTTCACCGCCGGACAGTTCGGCTCGGGCGCCAACATGGCGTTCAGGACCGAGGCGCTGCGTCAAATTGGCGGCTTCGATTCAGCGCTGGGCGCCGGCACGCTGGCGCGCGGCGGCGACGATCTCGCCTCCTTCTACGCCGTGGTCCAGGCCGGCTTCCAGCTTGTTTACGACCCGCGTGCGCTGCTTTGGCACCATCATCGCCGCGGCGAGGACGGCATGCGCCGCCAGGCCTTCGGCTATGGAATGGGCCTCGGCGCCTATCTCACTAAGGTCGTCATCGACGAACCGGCGGCAGCCTTGCGGCTGGCGCGCGCCATGCCTGCCGGTATCGCCCACATGGCCGGCCCGACATCGCCCAAGAACCAGCGCCTGCCGGGCGATTATCCGAGCAATCTGGTCTGGCGCGAGAGGCTCGGCATCGCTGCTGGCGTGCCGGGCTATCTGCGCAGCCGCTATGCCGCAGCACGTAGCCCGTCATCCGGCATCGCTCCCTCGGCAAACGGGCACGAGGTCGCCTTCAAGGGAGGATCGACAGCTATGCGCCCATCCGTGCCTATCCTTGTTTATCACAGCATCGACACCAGCTGTGCTGCGCCCTACCGGCGCTGGATGATGCTGCCCGACGATTTCGAGCGCCACATGCAGGTGCTGGCCGAAGGCGGCTTCCGCCCGGTGACGATCTCGGCGCTGGCGACGATCTTCAGGGAAAAGCGACCTTTGCCGCCGCGCACCGTCTGCATCACCTTCGACGACGGGCTGCAGGATTTTCTCATCGGCGCCATGCCCATTCTGGAACGCCACGGTTTTGCCGCGACGCTCTATGTCGTCTCTGGCTTGGTCGGCAAGACCAGCCAGTGGCTTGCTTCATCTGGCGAAGGCGACCGGCCGATGCTCGGGTGGGGTGATCTGCGCGCGCTGGCCTGCGAAGGCATCGAAATCGGCGCCCATACAGTCAGCCATCCGCAGCTGGACATCCTGTCGGCCAGCGATGCCGCACGCGAGATACATGACAGCAAGCTCGCCCTCGAACACGGCCTGAAGCGGCCGGTGCACAGCTTCGCCTACCCGCATGGTTATTCGAGTCGCACCACGCGCGCGCTGGTGCGCGGCGCCGGCTTCACCTCGGCGTGCCGGGTCAGGCATGCGATGACGACGACGACGGAAGACCCGTACACCTTGTCGCGCATCGTCATGACCAGCGAGATCGGGCCAGCCGAATTGCGCCGTATGCTAACCCAGCCGGTGCTGCCGGTGGCGCCGCCGGCCGACCGGCTGGTGGCTTCTGGCTGGCGCATGGTTCGCCGCTTCCAGCATATGGCACATGCCGGCAGCTAGGATCGAGTTGCAGAGCAATCGGAACGACAAGGCTGTTCAGGCGGCAGCCAGCTTGCCATCGGCTTTGACGATACGGTCGCGACCATTGGCTTTGGCGAGATAGAGGTTCCTGTCGGCGGCCAGGAGAAGCGCATCGAGGCTTTGGCCCCGCTGGTGTTTCGATACGCCGATGCTGACAGTGACCTCGCGGCCGCTCATGCCGACGATGGCTGATATCGCCTTGACCTTGCGCCGCAGGCGTTCGCACACCAGCGTTGCCTGGTCCTCGCCGGCACCCACCAGCAGCACGACGAATTCTTCACCGCCCAGCCGCCCGGCAATATCCCCAGCGCCAATGCTCGAAGCCAGCGCCGCGCCGATTTCCTGCAGCACGGCATCGCCCATGGCGTGACCCTCGCGGTCGTTGATCGCCTTGAAATGATCGGCATCGATAAAGAGCAGCATTCCGGCGCCCTTGCCATCTGCGTGGTCACTGACGATCTGCCTGGATTGAAGCAGGAAGGTTCGCCTGTTCAGCAGGCCGGTCAGGTCATCGAGGCGATTGGCCCGGTCGAGCTCGGCCGCAAGCTCGACCAGCCTGGCGCTGCGGCCCATGAAGAAATAGGACAACGGCCCCGCCACGGCGACAACGATCAGGCTTGTCAGCACGAGGTCGAGCAGCAGCCGGTCCGAGAAGAAGATCGAGTAGAAGATCAGCGTCAAAAGGTCGGCACCGAGCGTCGCGGTGGCCACGATCACGCAGGACTGCCCCAGCACCGACAGGCCGTTGAACCGTTCAGCGATGCGACTTGCCCCAACCATTCCCTGGCCGCCCTCCCTGTTGCGGCTTGGGATTAGCAGCAATTGGTAAAGACCAGCCTGACTGGCTTTGTTAATTGTTTGTTTCGCTGGGCCTTCGGGTAGGCGACACGGCAGAGATACGTGTCAGCCAAAGCGCTCCATTGCGTAAGGCGCAGGATCGGTGAATGCCTTTTCGCCCGTCATCATTTCGGCGAGCAGGCGTCCGGTGATCGGGCCGAGCGTCAGGCCGTGGTGGTTGTGGCCGAAGGCGAACCACAGCCCCTTGTGCCTGAAGCCCCGGCCGATCACCGGCCTCATGTCGGGCAAGCACGGGCGCGATCCCATCCAGGGTTTTGGCTCGATACGCTGCCTGAGCGGGAAGATCTGGCGCGCCAGAGGTTCTGTCCTGTCGAGTTGGACCGGGCTGGGCCTGCTGCCGCGCGAGGCGAATTCGACGCCGGTGGTCAGCCTGACGCCCTGGGCCATCGGCGCCAGCACGAATCCGCCATCGGCATCGACGACGGGATGATTGAGCAAGGCGTCGCCCTCGGCTTCGAAGTGCACGTGGTAACCGCGCTTCATCACCAGCGGGACCTTGTAGCCAAGCGAACGCGAGATTTTGTCCGTCCAGGGCCCAAGTGCCACGACCGCTTCCGGCGCCTCGAGCCGAGCGCTGCCGGCAGCTATGCTCCACCCTGCTTCCTCCCGTTGCAGATGAAGCGCATCGCCGCGCAGGAACACCCCACCCCGTTCGACAAAATGACGGGCATAGGCCTTCACCAGTGCGCCCGGATCGGCAACGGTGGCCGGATCGAGCCAGTGCACGGCGCCAACCACGGCATTGGTGAGATGCGGTTCGCGCTGTTGCAGCGCCTTACGGTCGAGGACTTCGTAGTTCAGCCCGAATGGGTGAAGGGCGGTGGCGGCTCCCCGCGCCTGCTCGAAGGTCTTTTCATTTCGATAGACCTCGAGCCAGCCGGCCCGGCGCAGTTGTGGCAATGCGCCGGCCTCCGACATCAGCGCCTCGTGCTCGCTCACCGAGCGCTCGATCAGCGGCTGCATGTCGGCTGCGGCGCGAGCCAACGGCTTGGGCGCCGACTCGCGCCAGAACTGCCACAGCCACGGTGCGATGCGCGGCATCTGCCGCCAGTCGAAACGCACCTCAGTCGACAGATTGAACGCATAGCGCATCAGCTTCGAAAGCTCGCGCGGCGCACCATAAGGCACGACGCTGGAGCGTTCGATCAGCCCGGCATTGCCGTAGCTCGTTTCCTCGCCGGCGTCGCGGCGGTCGACGAGGATGACGGAACGGCCGCGCCGCTGCAGCTGCAGTGCGACCGAAACGCCGATGATCCCGGCACCGAGCACGATGACGTCGGCCTGCTGGATATGTGACTGCGCCATCGGTTTCCTTGCTGTCATTGCCATACACTCAAAGGGTCATGTCGCGGTCGAGCGGGAAGATCGGTCGTGCGACATTGCGATAGGGCATCCTGGAATAGTCCATGGTGCAGAGTGCGCCGCTGTCGCAGACGATGACCTTGCCGGCGATAGGTTCGAAGGCAGCGCGGAAATGCTGCATCGACTTGAGCCCGACCACTCGATGCCGCGCCGGATCGATGCCGAAGGCCCGGAACTGCTGGAGGTCGCGCATCTGCGACGGCTCGGTTACGACCAGCACGGCGATGCCGTCGATCTGCACCACGGCCGTCGGGCCAAACGAGAACTCCAGCCCGCCCAGCTGTTCTCCGTCGCCGATCAGCTTGCCGTCGCTGATGACGAGCAGCTTGCCGGTCACTTCGAGCGGATCGCCGCCGAAGCGCGGATCGGTCTTGCCGCCGAGCCTGAGCTTGACGGTATCGCCGACCGTGGCGCGGTGCAGTTGGTTGGCCGTCTCCGGATCGACGATCGGGCCGAAGCACGCATCATCTACGCCGACATGGAGCAGCGCTCCAAGCAAGGCGGTGGCATCGCCATAGCCGCCGGCGCCGGGATTGTCGGCATAGTCGGCAATGATCAGCGGACGGTCGCCGCGATAGTCATGCGCGATCTCGGCAGCCTGCATCACCGTGTAGAAGGTGTTCAGCACATTGAAGCGGTTGTCCCAGATCTCGTCGGCGATGCCTTCAGCGAAGGTGCGGTGCCGCGCCGGGTCGCCGTCATAGGTGACAAGCACGGTCGGCCCAACCTCGGGAATGTCGGCGTTGGGAAATGCGCCATTGATGCTGACGGCCAGCGCACCAGGCGTCTCTTCATAGGCGCGGGCTCTGGCGATCCACTCGACCATCGGCCCGATATCTGTACGACCGGCATTGGCCTCCTCCAGCATTGGCCGGCGGACCAACAGCGTCTTCGGACGGATCTCGCCGGCCATCGTGCGCTGCAGCAGCTCGCCAGCGTGGTGAGCGATCGCCCGCATGTCAATGTGCGGATAGGTCTTGAACGAGATCAGTATGTCGGCGAGCTCGCACATTTTGGCCGTGACATTGGCATGCGGGTCGAGCGTGACAGCGATCGGCAGGTCCGGCCCGACGACGGCGCGCAGCCGCTCCAGCAGTTCACCTTCGCCATCAGGCGAGAAGTCGGTGACCATTGCTCCGTGCAGGCCAAGCAGGATGCCGTCGATCTTGCCCTTGTTGTCGGCAGCCGCCTTGACGATGGCGCCGCCGATCCGGTCGAAGGCATCGCGCGTCACCGGTCCTGCCGGTTCGGCCGCGGTGCTCAGAACATGCTCGACGGCCCAGCCATATTTGCGGCCGATATCGAGGAAGCCGGCAATCTCGGTGTTCGCGTCGCCCCTGGCACGAATGGCGTCGTCGCCGAACAACACGCCTTCGACGGTAAACGCGTCATAGCCGGTCTTGCGGACGCTGAACGTGTTGGTCTCATGGGCGAATTCTGCGGTCAGAACACGAAAGCTCATTATCGGTCTCCATCTGGTCGTTCAGGCATTTCGAATCGAACAGGCGCACTTGTCCGTTGCGTCCCTCGCCGAGGGATACGCAGCGCCTGATCAGGCTCAGCAGTTGGTTTGACGTGTCAGCAACGGTGGCCTCGCCGGCTGAGCCGCGGCCACCGTTGCGGCTACTCCATGTGGAAGCGCATTTCGCTCACCCGGTCCTCGCTGTCGCGGCTGATCGTCCAGTGCAGGTGATAGCCGCCCATCTCCAGCCGGTAGCGTCGGCCGCCGTCGCCTTCCTGATGGGTGAGTTCGAGCGGAACTCCAGCCACCGCAGCGCCGCTTGCCGCGATCTGCTCGAACCAGCCGTTGCTCCACAGGCGCCAGGCCTCTTCGCCAAAGCTCTCGCGCGGCGCACGGCGCTCGACGATGGCCTGCAGCAGCTCGTGGTCGCGCCTGGTCAAAGCTTCGTTGCCGTCGGCGATCGGTTCGTAGGGTGCGAGCGCCGGATCGACGATGCCGGCGATCTTCTGGCCTATCCGGGCGACCTGGGCCTCGTCAGTGTTGCCGAGCACGCAGACCGACAGCTTGCGCGCCGGGAAGCGAGCGATCTCGGCGCGGAACCCGTCCCAGGTGCCGCCATGCCGGATCTTGCGATGACCGCGTATCGTGGAATTCTGCCAGCCCAGCGCATAATTGTTGAACGACGGCTGGCCGTTCTTCATCAGCACCGGCTCGGACACCAGCGCGATGCTTTCAGGGCTCAGCACCGTGGGATTGTCGAGCTCAAGCAGCCAATGGGCGATGTCGCGCGGCGAAAAATAGAGCCCGCCATCGCCGGTGCGCTGCAGTGAAGGCGCCGCCCAGTAGCGGTTTTCCAACTTGCCGTCGCGGATACAGTGGCCGGCGGCGCGGTTCGGCACGATGTCGAACCACGAGGCCTCGCGCGCCGTAGCCATGCCGATCGGCTCGAACAGCCGTTCGCGCAGGAGCTCGTAATAAGGCTTGTTCGAAACACGGGCGACAACCAGCCCGGCCAGGATGTAGCCGGTATTGCTGTACTGATAGCCCTCGCCCGGTCGGTACATGAACGGCGAACGTCGGGCGAGGTCGATCAGTTGCTCGTCGCTATGGTCCTGCCACAGGTTGAGCGGCACGGCGCCACCCTCCCCGCCTTCGCCCGCCGAGAAGGCGATGTCGAAATTGCCGAAGCCGGCCATCATCGACAGCAGGTTGCGGATGGTAATGCCGGACCAGCTTTCGGGCCCTTCCGGAATATAGCGGATCAACGGGTCGTCGAGCTTGATGTGGTCGTCCTGAAGCAAAAACATCACCGCCGCCGCGGTGAACATCTTGCCGGTCGAGCCGGAATGGAAAACGGTATCGGGCGTCACCGGCACCTGGTTCTCGACATTGGCAAGGCCATAACCTCCGAGATGCACGATCTCGCCATCATGGACGATGGCGACGCCGAGGCCGGGAACCTGACTGTTGTCGATTTCCGACTGCAGGTAGCGGTCGAGTTCTCCGGTGTAGCTCATGCTGATTTCCTGGTCTTCAAAGTCATCTGCAAACGATTCGAAGCGCCTGAAGCGTCTCGGTGATTGGCGTTCATGCGACCGACCTCTCGTCGATAATCGCGTCGGTTGCGGCGGTGAGCGGATGGTGACAGGCGACCTGATGCGCACCGCCTTGTGACCAAAGCGTCGGCAGCTCGCGGCGGCAGAGATCGGTGACGCGCGGGCAACGGTTGGCGAAGGCGCAGCCGGTCGGCAGGTCGTAGCCGCTGGGGATCTCACCGGCGAGCCGCGTCACCGTACGGCGCCGCTTCGGATCGGGTTCGAAGGTGCTGTCGAGCAGCGCTCTTGTGTAGGGATGCTTGGGCGCCGCGGTGCTCGGCAGCACTTCGACGATGCGGCCGAGATACATGACCAGGATCTGGTCGCAGAAATAGCGCACCAGTCCGAGATCGTGGGAGATGAACAGATAGGTCAGCCCGAGATCCTTGCGCAGCCGCTCCAAGAGCGACACGATCTGCGCCTGCACCGAAACGTCAAGTGAAGCCGTCGGCTCGTCGAGCACCACCAGCGACGGGTTGAGCGCCAGGGCACGTGCGATGCCGATACGCTGCTTCTGGCCGCCCGACAACTGATGTGGATAGCTTGCCGCCAGCGCGCTGTTCAGACCGACCATGTCGAGCAGCGATGCGACGGTCTCATCGGCGGATCTTGGCATTGCGCCCTGGACGCGGAACGGTTCGAGCAGCGCGTCCCGGATCGAGTAGCGTGGATCGATCGCCGAATAGGGATCCTGGAACACCAGTTGCATGCGCTGGCGCAGGCGACGCATGTCTTGCCGCGACAGCGATGCCATGTCGACACCGTCGAACGTGACCTGCCCCTCGCTGGGCGTGATCAGGCGCAGCACCAGCCGCGCCAGCGTTGACTTGCCGCAGCCGGACTCGCCGACGACTCCGAGGATCTGACCTTTCTTCAACGCGAAAGAAACGTTGCTGACGGCATGGAACGTCTTGCGCTTGCGCAACAGCCCGCCATCACTGAAACGGCGGCTGAGCCCGTTGACGGTGAGAAGATCGCTCATGCTGCCTCCGCTACGTGGCAGGCCACGCCATTGCCGCTGACGCCTATGCGCAGCTCGGGGATCTCGATGCGGCAGCGGTCGGCGACACGGGCGCAGCGCGGATTGAACCTGCAGCCCGGCGGCTGTGCTGCGGCACTCGGGACCACGCCTGGGATGGCGCTCATCGTGCCGCGCGCCATATCGTGCCTGGGGATGCAGCGGATCAGCGCCTGTGTGTAGGGATGACGCGGTTGCGCGAAGAGTGCGTCGACCTCGGCCAGCTCGACCACGCGGCCGCAATACATCACGGCCACCCGGTCGCAGGCCTGGGCGACGACGCCCATGTCGTGGGTGATCAAGATCAGGCCGAGGCCGCGCTGCCGCACCAGGTCGACGAGGATCTGAACGATCTGCGCCTGCACCGTGACGTCGAGGGCGGTGGTCGGCTCGTCGGCGATCAGAAGCTCCGGGTCGCCGGCAAGCGCCATGGCAATGACGATACGCTGTTTCATGCCGCCGGAGAGCTGGTGCGGAAACAGGCCGTAGACCGAGGCGGGATCGGGAATGCGCAGGTCGGCCATCAATTCCAGGCTTTTTGCCCGCGCCGCACTCCGGCCGAGACCGAGATGCAGGCGTGCGGCCTGATCGATCTGCGGTCCGATCCGCATCATCGAATCGAGCGAAGTCATCGGGTTCTGCGTAATCAGCGCGATGCGCCCGCCGCGCAGCCTCCGCATCTGCCGCTCCGGCAGCCCGACGAGATTGGTGCCGTCAAAGCGGATGGTGCCGGCAGCGACCTGGCCGCCGATGCGCGGCAACAATCCCATGATCGCGGTTGCCGTCAGCGACTTGCCCGAACCGGATTCACCGACGATGCCGAGGATTTCGCCACGGTCGACGCTGAGCGTGACCTGGTCGACCGGCGCGAAGGCACCAAAGCTGATGCGCAGCATTTCCAGATCCAGCAGCATCGTTACGCCTCCCTGAACTTCGCGCGGACATCGAGCGCAGCGATCACCGCGTCGCCGAACAGGTTGATGAAGACGACCGTCAGCGCCACGGCGAGACCGGGAAGCAGAATCACCCAAGGCGCAATGAACAGCTGGGCCGTGCCGGAACTCATCATTGCGCCCCAGCTCGGTGTAGGCGGCTGGGCGCCCAGACCGAAGAAGCCGAGAGTTGCCTCGAGAATGATCGCATCGCCGGTTGCCAGCATCGCCGCCACCAGCACCGGCGCCAGCGCGTTGGGCAGGAGATGCGAGAACAGGACGTGGGCGTGGCCGGCGCCCAGACCGATTGTCGCCTCGATGTAGGTTTCGCTCTTCAGCGACATGATCTGGGTTCGCGTCAGTCGGGTGAACTGCGCGAGGTAGGCGATGGCGATGGCGATCACCACGCCTTCCAGCCCGGGCCCGATGATCGCCACCAGCATCAGCGCGATCAGGATTTCTGGGAACGACCATGTCAGGTCGATCACCGTCATGACGATGCGGTCGAAGGTGCCGCCGAAATAACCGCAGGTGGCGCCGAGGACGAGGCCGAGCGCCACGGAGATGCCGATCGCTGTGATGCTGACCGAGAGCGAGGTGCGGGCCCCGGTGATCATCCGCGACAGCACATCGCGTCCGAACTCGTCGGTGCCGAACAGATGCGTCAGCGACGGCGCCTGGTTCATGATGCCCAGGTCCTGCTGGTCGTAGGGATATGGCGACAGCCACGGCGCAAACAGCGCGCCGATGACCAGAAGCAGCAGAAACGCTCCCGATATGCCGCCCTTGAAGGTCGAGACGGCCTTGAGCATTGCCAATGCACGGTGTCTGATCATGCCCGTGCCTCGCGCTGGCGTGGATCCATCGCCGCCTGGACGATGTCGCCGATCAGGGCGCCGATGATGACGGCCATGGCCAGCATGAGAAGACAGCCCTGAACCAGCGGGTAGTCTCGCTGATTGAGCGCCCGGATCAGCAGCGAGCCGAGGCCGGGACGGGCGAAGACATATTCGATCGTCACGGCGCCTCCCAAAACCCAGCCGATGCGCAGGCTGAGGATGGTGACGACCGGAACCATGGCGTGGCGCAGCACATGCCGCAGTTGGATGATGAAGGGCGGCAGCCCCTTGGCGTGCAGCAGTGTCACGAAATCCTGCCTGGAGGTCTCGATCATGGCGATCCGCGTAACGCGGGCCACGAGTGCGATACCGCCGAGGCCGGCGGCGATGGTCGGCAGGATGAGCGAACTCCAGCCGCGCGCGCCCGACACCGGGACCCAGCCGAGCCAGACCGCGAAGACAAGGATCAGCAGCAGGCCGAGCCAGAAGCTTGGCACCGTCGAGCCGAGCAGAATAAAGCCGGTGATCGAGTCGTCGACGCGGGTGCCCTGATAGCTCGCCGCGATCACGCCGGCGGCGATGCCGGTCAGCGTCGAAAACAGTAGTGCTGCGATGCCCAGCTCGAGGCTGTAGGGCAGGTTCCGGGCGATCAGGGCGCTGACCGGGCGCCCCTGGATGATCGAGGTGCCCAGGTCGCCGGTCAGCAGCCGCCCCATCCAGGTGACATATTGCTCGACCAGGCTGCGGTCGAGACCGTACTTCGCCGCAATCTGCAGGCGCTGCTCCGGCGTCGAGCCGGCGCGCATGAGATTGTCGATGGGGTCACCCGGCACCAGATGGATGATGAAGAACACCACCAGTGAGACGACAAAGAAGACAGGCAGCAGCAGGACGAGCCGCCTCAAGGTGAAGCCGATCATGACGTTCTGCCGACCCGCTCAGCCAATGACCTTGATGTCGACGGCCGTTGCCTGCACCAGCTGCGTGCCACGCAGCTTTGCCGGCACATCGAGCATGGTCTTGTTGAACGCGTAGTTCTGAACCGGCTCGTGGATCGGTACAAACAGGAAGTTGCCGATCAGGTTCTCCTGATACTTCCTGAAATTGGCCACCCGCTCGTCCTGCGTCTTCGACTGCTGCATGGCGACGTTGCGAAGCTCCTGCGATTTCTCGTCCTGCCACCCGGAGGAGTTCGGATAGGGAATGTTGGTGGTGCTGAAGAACCAATCGAGAATGTCGGCGTTGTTCCAGCCATACTGACGCACCGCGAGCTGATGCTGGCCCTTCTTGAGCTGGTCGACGACCGTCGTGCTGTCGAAGATGTCGATCTCGACAACCATGCCGATTGCCTTGAGCTGCGCCTGGACGATCTCGGCAGTACGTTTGATCGCCGTCTCCGACTGCGCCGTCAGCTTGATCTTCAGCGGCTTGCCGTCCTTGACCCGGATGCCGTCATCACCTCGCTGCCAGCCGGCCTTGTCCAGAAGCTCGTTGGCCTTGGCCAGGTCGTGGTGGATTTCCAGCTTGGGATCGATCTTCGATTCCACCAGCGTGCTGATGAGGAACTGATGCGCTTCGAGGCCTATGCCGTTGAAGACGCTCTTTAGGATCGCGCCCTGGTCGACCGCCAATGCGGTTGCCTGGCGCACGGCGGCGTCGCCGAACGGCTCGGCTCGGGTGTTGAACGCGAGATACGTGATCCCGAAGCCAGGCAGACTCCGGAAGTCCAACATCTCTTCTGCCTGAAGTTGCGGCAGGAACTGGTCCGGCACGCCGAGCAGCAAGCCGACGCCGCCTGTCTTCAGTTCGAGGAAGGCCGTCGAGGCGTCGGGAATTTCGCGCAGGGTCAGCCGCTTGACGTGCGGGGCTCCCTTGTTGTTCGAGAGGTCGCTGCCCCAGCTGTAGTCCTCATTGGCGACCAGCACGGTTTCCTGTCCGACGGCAAAGCTCTCGAACATGAAGGGTCCGGTTCCGACGGCCTCGGTCACGCCAAAATTGTCGCCGGCCGCGTCGTAGGCCTTAGGAGACGGGATGCCCATGAAGGACGATGCCAGATTGTAGATCAGATTTGGCTCCGCCCGCTTCATGACGAAGCGAACAGTATAGTCGTCGACGACCTCGACACGGTCGACGGCGTCGACAAGGTACTCGTTCGGGCTGCCTTTGAACTTGGGGATCCACCACGCTATGGTCGCGGCATTGAACGGTTCACCATCATGAAAGCGAACGCCTTGCCGCAACTTGAAGGTCCAGTTCATACCGTCGGGACTGTTCTCCCAGGATTCGGCGAGGTGGGGATGATAGCTCTGGTCGACATCCTGCTCGATCAGCCGGTCGTAGATCAGGGTCGCGACGGTGCTGAGCAAGGTGGCGCGAATTGGATCGTGATGAGGGGCGCCGATTTCGGCACTGCCGAGAGCAAACACGGCCTCCGGTTCTGATGCTCGCGCCGAATATCCCCCAGCCAGGCCGAGGCCCGCAGCCAGCGTGACCACCGATACCGAAGCAAGAAACCCACGTCGATTCATGTTCAACCTCCCCTTGGAAAATCGGCAAAAGCCAGCCATGCCGCGGAAGCAGCATTTTCTCGACAACAGACAAGAATTCGCGATGTGGCATGGTCATATGACCTGAGCCAGATGCGCGTCGTTTCCTCCCGGTTGCTGAGCGTTACTGGCAATATCCAGCGGCTCAGCAACATTTTTCTTCCCCGCTCCTCAACGAGGGTGCGTTCAAGCTATTTTGAAAAAAAACAAACGTCAATCGATTCTGTGATAGAATTCTTACAAGAAATCCCGCCCCGCACAGGGAGAGCAAAATGACGGAATCGGTTCGCCGCAGGCTGGTCGAAAGCCTGGCTACCGCCACCAATGCCGAGAAGGCGCTTGCCAACTACATGTTGGCAAACCTCAACGGCGTGCCGTTCGAGACCTCGGCAACCTTAGCCGCCAAGGTCGGCGTCAGCGAGCCGACTGTCGGGCGCTTCTGCCGGACGCTGGGTTACGCCCGCTTCAAGGACCTCAAGGAGGATCTCCGCGACAACATTGGCGCCCAGCCCTGGCTGGCCGGCGACCGCCTGAAGGAGTTCCGCGACCGCAGCCAGAACGGCGATGCCCTCGCCCGGAGTCTGGAGCTGGAGATCGCGGCGTTGCTGAGGATCTACGAGCTCGCCAACACCAAGGAATGGGCCCGCGCCGTCAAGCGCCTGGCCACCTCGCCGCAGCTTTTCGTCGCCGGCTTCCAGACGGAGCGCGGCATCGCCCAGTACTTCGCCAACCAGCTGCAGTATCTCCGCCCAGGCGTCCAGCTCGCCGACATTGCCGGCGGCAACTTTTCGGAGATCTTGCTGAGCCCATCCAAATCGACATGCCTGGTGATTTTCGAGGCCCGCCGCTATTCGCGCCTGAACCTCCTGCTGGCGCAGGAAGCCAAAAAGGCGAAGATCCCGATCACGCTGGTCACCGACGCCTTCTGCGACTGGGGCCGCGACCTTGCCGACGAAATGTTCGTCGTGCCCACCGAATTCGGCATGTTCTGGGAATCGACAGCGCAGATGGCCAGCCTCGGCAACCTCTTGATCAACGGCATCTTCAACGAACTCGGCGTCGCGATCGAAGGTCGCATGAACAAGGTCTCGGAACTGCACGGCAAGATCACCGGCTATGTCGGCGACTAGCCGAAGTGCCCAAGCCTTGTTGCTTCAATCCTCTGGCGTCACCTGCCCCAGGATCCAGTCGAACAGCTGATTGGTCAGCTGGCCCGCCGCCTTTCGTTCGGGAACCACGAAGTAGTAGCTCTTTTCGGTCTGCAGCGGCATATCGAGAACGACCTGCAGCTTGCCGTCGCGCAGCTCGCTTTCGACGAGATAGCGCGGCAGCAGCGCCACCCCCAGGCCGGCAACCGCCGCCTCGATCAACATGGTGAACTGGTCGAAGCGATGGCCCTGATAGGCGCCTTGCGCCTCGACGCCGGCGGCCTGGAACCAGTTGGCCCAGGCCTTTGGTCGCGTCGCCATGTTGAGCAGCGGCGCATGCGCCAGCGCTTCGGGCGAGCCGATGTCGTGGCCTGCGAGAAACTCCGGACTGGCCGCCGGCACGATCACTTCGCGGCAGATATAGCGGCACACGGCATTGGCCCAGACCGGCTGGCCGTAATGGATCGCTGCGTCAAACCCCTGTTCCTCCAAGTCGAACTGCTCGGCGCGCGACACCACGTTGAGCGCGATGCCGGGATGGGTTTTCAGGAAGCCCGGCAGCCGCGGCACCAGCCAGCGGCTGCCGAAGGTCGGCAAGGTGGCGAGGCTGAGCAGCGATACGCCCGAACTGGCCATCGCCCTCAGCATCGCCGCCTCGCCCTGCTCAAGCAGCTTGCGCGCGTCGGGCAGGAATTTCTGACCGGCCGCCGACAGCACCACGCGCTGGCGCACCCGCTCGAACAGCAGCAGGCCGAGCTGGGCCTCGAGATCGCGGATTTGCCGGCTGACAGCGCTTTGCGAGAGGTTGAGCTCGCGCCCTGCCAGCGTGACGTTGCCATGGCGGGCAGCGGCCTCGAAGGCCTGCAGCTTGCCCAGGTCGGGAAGGAGCGTGCGCGCAGCAGTCATTCGGTTTCCGCATCAACCTAGATGGATTCAGCGCAATTCAGCGCCGACAGAACCGTATATAGCATTGTTCTCGCATGAAGTCGCCCATGCCGAACGTGAAACAGAGGGTTCGAATGTCTCCGTCTCCCTTCTTGTCGCCCGATGCCATCCGCGCCGCCTTCTCGGCCGCCATGTCGGCGATGTACCGCGATGAAGTGCCCGCCTATGGCACGCTGATGGCCCTGGTCGCCGACGTCAACGAAGCCACCCTCGCCAGCCAGCCGGCGCTGCGCGCCAGCCTGGAAGCGACAGAGACGCTCGCCCGCATCAGCGAGGAGCGCCACGGCGCCATCCGCCTCGGAACCGAAGCCGAGCTCGCCATGATGCGGCGTGTCTTCGCCGTCATGGGCATGCTCCCGGTCGGCTATTACGATCTCAGCGAAGCCGGCGTGCCGGTGCACTCCACCGCCTTCCGGCCGGTCGGCGAGACCGCGCTCAACATCAACCCGTTCCGGGTGTTCACCTCGCTGCTGCGGCTCGACCTGATCGCCGACGAAGGCCTGCGCGCCACCGCCGAACAGACCTTGGCCCGCCGGCAGATCTTTTCCGACGCGGCCGTGGCACTCGTCGACAAGGCTGAACGTGACGGTGGCCTGTCGCAGGAGGACGCCGGACTGTTCGTCACTGAAGTGCTCGACACGTTCCGCTGGCACAGCGAGGCAAGCGTCGACCAGGCGCTCTATGCCAGGCTGCACGATGCGCACCGGCTGATCGCCGACGTGGTCTCGTTCAAGGGCCCGCACATCAACCATCTGACGCCGCGCACGCTTGATATCGACGCCGTGCAGGACCAGATGCCATCGCGCGGCATCGTTCCCAAGGCCGTCGTCGAGGGGCCGCCCAGCCGCGCTTGCCCCATCCTGCTGCGCCAGACGTCGTTCAAGGCCATCGAGGAGCGCGTGTCGTTTCCCGACGAAAACGGCAAGCTCCAGACAGGCTCGCACACCGCGCGCTTCGGCGAGATCGAGCAGCGCGGCATAGCGCTCACGCCCAAGGGTCGACGCCTTTACGACAAGCTTTTGAACCAGGCTCGCGCCTCGGTGCGCCCTGCCCCGGACGGTTCGAATGCGGACGCCTACCGCGTAGCACTCACTCGGAGCTTTGCCGAATTCCCTGACGACTGGAACGCCATCCGCAAGGCCGGCCTCGGCTATTTCCTCTACACCGTCGACGACGCAGTCGCCGGTGCGCGCGGCAGCGACATCGAAAGCCTGATCGCCGCCGGTGCGGTGCGTTTCGACGCAATTGTCTACGAGGACTTCCTGCCGGTCTCGGCCGCCGGCATCTTCCAGTCCAACCTGGGTGACGACGCTGTGCAGGAGTTCACCGCCAGCCCCAACCAGCGCCTGTTCGAAAAAGCCCTGGGGGCCTCCGTCCTCAACGAGTTCGAGCATTATGCCGGCATCGAACGGGCATCGATCGAGCGCTGCCTAGCCGCGCTGAAGGCGTTTTCGGACGCGGCTTGATGCTGGCGCGCGAACACATCGACACTCTCGGCGCCCTGCTCGGCGCAGGCGGGTTACTGACCGCAGAAGCCGACATGGCCGGCTACGAAAGGGGCGCGCGTTATGATAGCGGCCGCGCAGCCTTCGTGGCACGCCCGGCCTCGACCGAGGCCGTCTCGGCCGTCGTCGCTTATTGCGCCCGCCATGCCATCGCGCTGGTGCCGCAGTCAGGCAATACCGGGCTGGTCGCCGGTTCGACGCCCGACGCCACCGGCACCCAGGGCGTGCTGAGCCTCGACCGCCTGCGCTCCACCTTCGAGCTCGACTTCGACAACCGCAGCCTGCGCGTCGACGCCGGCTTCCGCTTGTCCGAAATCAACGCTCGGCTCGAACCGCACGGCCTGTTCTTCCCGATCGATCTTGGCGCCGACCCGATGGCAGGCGGCATGGTGGCGAGCAACACCGGCGGGGCGCGTTTCCTGCGCTTCGGCGACGTCCGCCGCAACACGCTGGGCATGAAGGTGGTGCTCGGCGACGACGCCGGCACCGTTGTCGATTTCGGCGCAGGCCTGCGCAAGGACAACACCGGCGTCGACTGGAAGCAGCATTTCATCGGCACGGCGGGCGCGTTCGGCGTCGTCACCGAATGCATCTTCAACCTGGAAAGGCTGCCGCAGCAGGTGGCGACCGCCTATCTGGTACCGCGTTCACCCGAGCATGTGACGGTCCTGCTCAACGCCATGGAAGTGCGCCTAGGCACCTATCTCAGCGCCTTCGAAGGCATGTCGGGCGCAGCGATCACCCGCACGCTCGCCCATGTCGAAGCGCTGCGCAATCCATTCCCCGGCGGGGCCGTGCCCGATTTCGTCATCCTCGCCGAGGTTTCCAGGTCATGGCTGCCACGCGCGGCCGAGCAGCAGCTCGACGCCGTGCTCGAAGAGGTGCTGGCAGACATATGGAGCCTGCCGGAGGAGCCGCTGGGCGACGCCTTCGTCGGTCCCGTGCACGAAATGTGGGCGCTGCGCCACGCTCTGTCCGAAGGTGTGAAGTCGTCGGGCTATGTCGTCGGCCTCGACCTGTCATTCCGCCGCGGCGAGCTGATGCGCTTCCGCCAGCACATGAGCGACCTGCTGGCCCTGGAATTCCCCGCTGTCGCCATCTGCGATTTCGGCCATGTCGGCGACGGCGGCGTGCATTTCAATCTAGTCGTGCCGAAGCTGGCGGACGGGACGAACGACATGGCAACCGCCGAGGCGTTGCGCGAGCGGGTGATCTCGGTTGCCGTCGAGGAGCATGGCGCAAGCTTCAGCGCCGAACACGGACTTGGACGCCGCAACCAGCGTTTCTACGACCGCTACACGACGGAAAAACTGAAATCGATGGCCGCGCAGCTGAAACAGGCGGTCGCCCCCGCTCCGATCGGCACCGCACGGCTGGGCTGATCATGGCGTACAGCGCCACAATGAACCCGACAAACAAAAGGACAAGAAAATGACCATAGCAAAAGAAACCGCCGCTCTTCTGGAGCGGCTTGGCGTTGCGTCAGCTGCCTTCACCGGCGGCGACCTGATCGTGCGCAGCCCGGTGACGGGCGACCAGATCGGCGCGCTCAAGTCGATCTCATCAGCCGAGGCGGAAGCCGTAATTGCCCGCGCCGATGCCGCCTTCAAAGCCTGGCGCAACGTGCCGGCGCCGAAGCGCGGCGAGCTTGTCCGCCTGCTCGGCGAGGAGCTGCGCGCTTCAAAGGCCGATCTCGGCCGCCTGGTCTCGATCGAGGTCGGAAAGATCGCCTCCGAGGGCCTCGGCGAAGTCCAGGAGATGATCGACATCTGCGACTTCGCCGTCGGCCTGTCGCGCCAGCTTTATGGCCTGACCATTGCCACCGAGCGTCCCGGCCATCGCATGATGGAAACCTGGCATCCGCTCGGCGTCACAGGCGTCATCTCGGCCTTCAACTTCCCCGTTGCGGTGTGGTCGTGGAATGCAGCCCTTGCCTTTGTCTGCGGCAATTCGGTTGTCTGGAAGCCGTCGGAAAAGACGCCGCTGACCGCCCTTGCCTGCCAGGCGATCTTCGAACGTGCGGCAAAACGTTTTGGCGCTGATGCGCCCGCAGGCCTGTCGCAGCTTTTGATCGGCGACCGCGCCATCGGCGAGGTGCTTGTCGACCACCCCAAGGTGCCGCTGGTCTCGGCCACCGGCTCGACCCGCATGGGCCGCGACGTCGGCCCGCGTCTGGCCAAACGTTTCGCCCGCGCCATCCTCGAGCTCGGCGGCAACAATGCCGGCATCGTCTGCCCTTCGGCCAATCTCGACATGGCGCTGCGCGCCATCGCCTTCGGCGCCATGGGCACCGCCGGCCAGCGCTGCACCACCATGCGCCGCCTGTTCGTCCATGACAGCGTCTACGACCAGCTCGTGCCGCGGCTGAAGAAGGCCTATCAGAGCGTCTCGGTCGGCAGCCCGCTGGAGAGTTCGGCCCTCGTCGGCCCGCTGATCGACAAGGCAGCCTTTGACGGCATGCAGAAGGCGCTGAAGCACGCGACTGAGGCCGGCGGCGAGATCACCGGCGGCATGCGCGTCGACCAGGGCCATGACGGCGCCTATTACGTCAAGCCGGCACTGGTCGAGATGCCCGGCCAGACAGGTCCGGTGCTGGAAGAGACCTTCGCACCGATCCTTTATGTGATGAAGTATTCCGACTTCGATGCTGTGCTCGACCTGCACAATGCGGTCGGCGCCGGCCTGTCGTCGTCGATCTTCACGCTCGACCTGCAGGAAGCCGAACGTTTCCTGTCGGTCGAGGGTTCGGACTGCGGCATCGCCAATGTCAACATCGGCACCTCGGGTGCGGAGATCGGCGGCGCGTTCGGCGGCGAGAAGGAGACCGGCGGCGGCCGCGAAAGCGGCTCGGACGCCTGGAAGGCCTATATGCGCCGCGCCACCAACACGGTGAACTACTCCAGGGCGCTGCCGCTGGCCCAGGGCGTCAGCTTCGACATCGACTGAGCAAGCCGACACCGGTTGCGGCGCTGGCATCGGCCACGCCGCAGCCACGTGATTTCAAGCGCCGTCCGCAGAAGCGGGCGGCGTGAATGGCCCCGGCTTGATGTCATGCCCGGGCCAATCCCTTCCCGCCAACCTGCAGCCACGGACGTCTGCCGATGCTCAGCACTCCTCACAAGCCGCATTCCCATGGACCGCGCTCGCATGGGCTTTGGGAAGCGACGGCGCCGGCGGCACCGGCAACGACAGCGCTCGACGGGCATGTTTCGGCCGAGGTCGTCATCGTCGGCGGTGGCTATACCGGCATGTCCTGCGCGCTGCATCTTGCGGAGGCCGGCTGCCGGGTGGTGCTGCTGGAAGCCAGGGAAATCGGCTTTGGCGGCGCCGGGCGCAATGTCGGCCTGATCAATGCCGGCCTGTGGCTCGCGCCTGACGACGTCTCTTCGGCTCTCGGCCCCGACCATGGCGAACGGCTGCTCAAGCTGCTCGGCGACGCGCCGGCTGCGGTCATGGCGCTGATCGACAGGCACGGCATAGACTGCGAGCTGGAGCGCAACGGCACGCTGCATTGCGCCGTCGGCGCGTCAGGCCTCGCCGAGATCAGGGAACGCGAGGCGCAGTGGCAAAAACGTGGCGCACCGGTCAAGCTGCTCGACGCCACGGAAACGGCAGCACGACTCGGCACCTCGGCCTATCTCGGCGCGCTGCATGACGCGCGCGCCGGAACACTGCAGCCGCTGGCCTATGCCCGCGGGCTGGCCACGGCCGTGGTCAAGGCGGGCGTGACGCTGCATACGTCCAGCCCCGTCACAAAAGCCGAGCGCAAGGACAATCGCTGGCACCTGACCACTTCAGGCGGCAGCGTCGATGCCGACTGGGTCGTTGTCGCAACCGATGCCTACAGCACCGGCCCGTGGCAGATGGTGCGCACCGAGCAGGTCCACCTGCCCTATTTCAACCTGGCCACTAAGCCGCTCTCGCCGGAGCTGCTGCGCAAGATCCTGCCCGGGCGCGAAGGCGTGTGGGACACCAAGACCGTCCTCTCCTCCTTCCGGATGGACCGCGCCGGGCGGCTGGTGTTCGGCAGCGTCGGCGCGCTGCGTTACTCCGGCACGGCCATCCACAAGGCCTGGGCCCGCCGTGCCCTGTCCCGGCTCTATCCCGATCTTGGCGACATTGCCTTCGAGCACGAGTGGTATGGGCAGATCGGCATGACCGGCGATGCCTTGCCGAGACTTCACACATTCGGTCCCAACGCCGTCGGCTTCTCCGGCTACAACGGCCGCGGCATCGCCCCCGGCACGGTGTTCGGCCGCGAGCTCGCCCTGCTGATCAAGGGCGAGAAGACATACGCCGAGCTGCCGCTGCCGGTCTCCGACGTCACGCCCGCCCCGTTCCGCCGAAGCCGCGAGGCCTGGTATGAAGCCGGGGCCCAGATCGCGCATCTGGTCTGATGCCAGTCAGGCCAGCTTCAACGAACCTACGAAGCGCACACCAACTGCATGGAACGTCATTCAGCGGCGGGTCGGCGCCGGCCTTCTTCCTGAAGTTGGGTCGGCGTTGCTCGTCGGCATCGGCTGCTCCTCAAGGGGAGAATTGCGAGCGCCCTCGATCGGCTACCCGCGGTTCACCAGTCTCTCGCCGACCAGTGTCGTCCAGTAGCTGATACCGTGGACGATCGCGCCGTCGTTGAAGTCGTAGGCGGGGTTGTGGAGGCCGGCGGAGTCGCCGTTGCCCAGCCAGATCATGGCGCCGGGCCGTTTTTCGAGCATGTAGGAGAAATCCTCCGCGCCCATCGTGCACTGGCAGTTGCCGTTGACTTTGTCGGCGCCGGCGACATCAGAGGCGACTGAAATCGCTACCTTGGTCATCTCCGGGTCGTTGACGGTCACTGGGTAGCCGGGGCGCCAGTCGATCTCGGCCTGGGCTTCGAACAGGCGCGCGGTGTTGGCGACGATGTCCTTGAAACGCTGCTCGACGGCCTTGCGCGTCTGCGGATTGATCGTTCGGATCGTGCCGCCGACGACGGCCTGCTCAGGGATGACGTTGAGTGCGGCCTCGCTGCCGCCGGCAAGATAGGTCACCGAGACGACGACGGGATCGAAGGGGTCGACGTTGCGCGAGGCGATCGATTGCAGCGCCGTCACCAGATGCGCAGCGATCAGCACGGGATCGCGCGATTCATGCGGCGAAGCGGCATGCGAACCCTTGCCGTTCAGCTTGACCACGAAGCGATCGGCGGCGGCCAGCATCGGGCCCGGCCGGATGGCAAAGGAACCGACAGGCAGGCCCGGCTCGTTGTGCATGCCGAACACCTCCTCGATGCCGAAGCGCTCCAGTAGCCCCTCCTCGATCATGACGCGCCCACCAGCGCCGCCCTCCTCGGCCGGCTGGAAGATGAGCACGGCGGTACCGGCGAAGTCCCGTGTCGAGGCAAGGTGACGCGCAGCGCCGAGCAGCATCGCCGTGTGGCCGTCATGGCCGCAGGCATGCATCTTGCCGGGGTTCTTCGACGCATGGGCAAGGTTGGTCTGCTCGGCGATCGGCAGCGCATCCATGTCGGCCCGCAGCCCGATGGTGCGGCCGGCTCCCAGCTTTCCCTTCACCACCGCGACGACACCCGTCTTGGCAATGCCGGTGACGACCTCGTCGCAGCCGAACGACTTCAGCTTGTCGGCGACGAAGGCCGACGTCGCGGGAAGATCGAACAGCAACTCGGGATTCTGGTGCAGGTGGCGGCGCCACTGCACGGCTTCTTCCGCAATCGACTCGATCGTCTGTACTGACATCATTTCCTCTTTCAGGCAGTTCAATCTGGAGTGTCGGCGCCAATGGGCCTGTCAACCCGCGCCTCCGCTCACATCTTCGAGGCCTAGGACGAAACGCTTGCCTTCACAAGACGCCAGTGCCACTGACGGGCCAAAGCCACGAAAGACGGTCCGCCATGCCTGTGATTGAACAGATTGCCCAGTTTGCCCAAGATCTCACCGCGATACGCCAGGATTTCCACCAGCATCCCGAACTCGGTTTCGAGGAGCATCGCACCTCGCAACGCGTGGCGGATCTGCTTGCCAGCTGGGGTGTTTCAGTCGAGCGCGGCATCGGTGGCACCGGCCTGGTCGGTGTCATCGAGGGCACTCGTCCGGGTCGCAGCATCGGCCTGCGAGCCGACATGGACGCGCTGCCGATGGACGAACTGACCAACCTGCCCTACGCCTCGAAGAACCCCGGCGTGTTCCATGGCTGCGGCCATGACGGGCACACCACCATGCTGCTTGGCGCTGCGCGCTACCTCGCCGGCAACCGCGATTTCGCCGGCCGCGCCGTGCTGATCTTCCAGCCGGCGGAGGAAGGTCTCGGCGGTGCGCGCGCCATGCTGCGCGACGGCCTGTTCGATCGCTTCCCCTGCGACGAGCTCTATGGCATGCACAATTCGCCCTACCAGGGCCATTCCCAGCTGACGATCCGGCCGGGCAAGGCGCAGGCCGGCGCCAGCTTCTTCGACATCACGATCCACGGCCGCGGCAGCCACGGCGCCATGCCCCAGGCCAGCCGCGATCCAATCACCATCGGCTCGGGCCTGATCAAGGAGATGCAGGAAATCGTCTCGCGCAACATGGACCCGACGCGTCCGGCCGTCGTTTCCGTGACCCAGTTCCATGCCGGCTCGGCCTACAATGTCATTCCGGAAACCGCCGTGCTGCGCGGCACCTTCCGCTATTTCGACGAGGCCGACGGGGTAATGATCGAAAACCGCATCCGCAAACTCTGCGCCGGCTTTGCGCTCGCCCACGAAATCGAGATCACAGCCGACATCCGCAACATCTTCGACGTGCTGTCGAACGATCCGGAGCGGGTCGGCAACCTGATCGAGGTGGCCCATGAGATCGTCGGCGACAAGGCGCAGCCGAATGCGGAACTGACGATGGGATCGGAGGACATGGCCGATCTGCTGCGCGTCGTCCCGGGTGCTTTCTTCAATCTGGGGCATAGCGGAACCGTTCCGCTGCACAATTCCGGGTTCATTTTCGACGACACGATTCTTCCCGTCGGCGCCAGCCTGCTGGCCCGGCTCGTCGAGGTGCGCGGCGCCGCCTGAGCGCGGCCGCGCCAATAAAATCAATTTCTTGATCTGAGGACTTCGCTCGATCCCGGCATGGCTGTCGGGACGGGCGGAGCTTTGCCTGTTCGGTCCGAGATGCCGCCTGCCTGGCGGCATCGCGAAGTCGGCTCATTTTTTAGCTTGACCGAATGCAAGGACGAGAGCATTAGTTGCATAAAGTGGAACTTGAGTTCCATTTAATGGAACGACTCGGAGGAGCAATGTCGGTCCTGAACAATGCCGCAGACGTGCTGAGGTGCTTCGGAAACGACTGTCCCGACCTGACGGTTTCGGACGTCGTGCGGCTGCTCGGCATGCCGAAAGCCAATGCGTCGCGCCTGCTGAAGGCGATGCGGGAGGCGAACATGCTGGAGACGATCGGCGACAGTCACCGGCATCGCCCAGGCCGGCTGATGCTCGATCTCGCCGCCGCCTACCGCCGTTCCTCGCTGCTGATCGGCCGCGCCAGCGAAGTCGTCGCCGAAGCCAGCAACACCTTTGGCCATACCGGATACATCTCGGTGCGCGACGGCAAGGAAGTGACTGCCGTCGCCGACTTCCAGGGCACCAACGCGCTCCGCGTCGTCAGCAACATCGGCCGCCGCCTGCCTGCCCATCTCAGTGCGACCGGTCGGTCGCTGCTGGCGCGGCTTGGCGAGGAGGCAGTGCATGCGCTCTATGCCGGGCACAGCGCTTTGCATGAACTGAGCGAGCAGCTTTCGAAAGTGCGGCACCAGGGCTTCGCCTATTCGAGCCAGGAAGCCACGCCCGGCGTCGACGCCATCGCGATATCGGTCGCCGATCCGCGCACCGACGAAGCCGTCAGCCTCTGCATCGTCTACCCCCACGCACTCGTCGACACCAAAGGCCGTGACGAGATGATTGCCGCCCTCGCCAAGGGGGCCGCCCGCATAGCCGAGGACCTGGGCGACAGCGCCTTCGTCGCCCCCCGGATCTGAAGAAAAGGACATCAGTAATGAGTGATCTGCCCAACCGCTGGCGCGTGGGGTTCGACATTGGTGGAACCTTCACCGACTTCGTGCTCTATGACAGCCAGAACCATTCCGTCACGCTGCACAAGCGCCTGACCACGCCACACGATCCGTCCCAGGCGGCTCTGCTCGGCCTGCAGGAACTGCTGGATCTCAAGAGCATCAAGCATAGCGACGTCGGCGAGATCGTCCATGGCACGACGCTGGTCACCAACGCCGTCATCGAACGCAAGGGCGCGCCGGTCGGTCTCATCACGACGCGCGGCTTCCGCGACCTGCTCGAAATGGGCACCGAGCAGCGCTACGACATCTATGACCTGTTCGTCTCCTTCCCCGATCCAATGGTCAGCCGCGACCTGCGCCTCGAGGTCGACGAGCGCATGAATGCCTCGGGCGAGGTGGAGACCGCGCTCGACGAAGCCCAGGTCCTGCAGGCGGCCAAGGCGCTCGTCGCGCAGGGCTGCGAGGCGGTCGCCATCGCCTTCATGCACTCTTATGCCAATTCGGTGCATGAGCGCCGCGCCGCCAACATCATCCGCGCCGCCTTCCCCGAGCTGTCGGTCTCGATCTCGAGCGAAGTCGTCGCCGAAATGGGCGAGTACCAGCGCATTGTCACCACCTGCGCCAACGCCTTCGTGCAGCCCTTGATGCACCGCTATCTGACCAAGCTCGAGAAATCGCTGCGCGGTGCTGGCTTTGCCGGCGCGCTCAGGCTGATGCATTCGGCCGGCGGCCTGATGTCTCTGGAAACCGCACGCGACTTCCCGATCCGGCTGCTCGAAAGCGGCCCGGCCGGTGGCGGTCTCGCTACCGCCCTGTTTGGCAAGGCTGCCGGCCTGTCCGACGTCATTTCCTTCGACATGGGCGGCACCACCGCCAAGGCCTGCATGATCGAAGACGGCCGCGCCGAAATTTCGCCGATGATGGAAGCCGCGCGCGTCCACCGCTTCGTCAAGGGTTCCGGCCTGCCGATCAAGGCCCCCGTCATCGAGATGATCGAGATCGGCGCCGGCGGCGGTTCGATCGCCGCCATCGACGACGTCGGCCTGCTGAAGGTCGGCCCGCATTCCGCCAGCTCCGATCCGGGCCCGGCCTGCTACGGCATGGGCGGCAAGCAGCCGACGGTCACCGACGCCAACCTCACGCTCGGCTATTACGACCCCAACTTCTTCCTCGGCGGTCGCATGAAGCTCGACCTCGAGGCCGCACGTGCAGCGATTGCGCGGGTGGCTGAACCGTTGAACCTGACCATCGAAGAAGCCGCGCTTGGCATCCACAAGGTGGTGGTCGAAAGCATGGCCTCGGCTGCCCGCGTACACCTTGTCGAACGCGGCAAGGATCCGCGCGAATACTCCATGGTCGGCTTCGGCGGCGCCGGTCCGGCCCATGCGGTCGACGTGGCACGTGCCATGGGCATCAGCTCCGTGCTGATCCCACCGGCATCAGGTGCGGCATCTGCCCTCGGCTTCCTTGCAGCCCCACTGTCCTTCGAGGGGGTGCGGTCGCTGCGTGTCGAGCTGAAGACTGGCTTTGACACGGACGCCGTCAATGGCGTGCTGACCGCCCTCGAAGACGAGGGACGGCACCAGCTGACCCGCTCCGGCATCGCGGCAGGCGACATTGTTGTCGAGCGCAGCGCCGACATGCGCCTCGTCGGCCAGATGCACGACATCAGCGTGGCGCTGCCCACGACGACTCTTGGCGAAGCCGATCTGCCAGCCATTCGCGAAGCCTTCGTCCGCGCCTACTCGGCCCGCTACGCCGAGCCTTTCGAGGGCGCGCGTTTCGAATCCGTCAACTTCCGCGTCCGCGTCGCCGGCCCGACGCCGCAGTTGTCGCTCACCGGCGCCACCGGCGGCGGCGATACTGCAGCTCGGATCAAGGGCCATCGCGTCTGCTGGTTCGACGAAGGCAAGTTCGAGACGGCCGTCTACGATCGCTACGCGCTGCGCAGCGGCGACACCATTGCGGGTCCGGCAATCATCGAAGAGCGTGAATCCACAACCGTTGTCGGCCCATCCGACAGCGTCACGATCGACGCCGGCCAGAACCTCTGCGTCCAGGTCGGCGCGCTCAAGGCCGCCGATGCGTTCGTCACCGACGACATGACCCGCGCCGAGGCTGTCGCCCGCATCAAGGGCGATCCGATCGGCCTCGAGATCATGTGGTCGCGTCTCGTCAACGTCGTTGAGGAGATGTGGCTTACCGTCTGCCGCACCGCCTTCTCGCTCGTCATCGCCGAGGCGCAGGATTTTGCCTGCGAGCTGCTCGACAAGGACGGCGAGACGCTGGCCCACAGCCCGCGCGCCATGCCGGTGTTCAACCTGACGCTGCCGCGCGCGGTCAAGGCCCTGCTGGAGCGCTATCCGGCCGAGACGCTGAAGCCCGGCGACGTGCTGATCACCAACGATCCGTGGCTCTGCGCCGGTCACCTGTTCGACATCGCCATCGTCACGCCGGCCTTCCGCAATGGCAAGCTCGTCGGCCTGATGGGCACAGTCGGCCACGTCTCCGACATCGGCGGCACCAAGGACTCGCTGCATGCCCGCGAGATCTATGAAGAAGGCCTGCAGATCCCCCCGATGAAGATCTTCGAGGAGGGACGGCCCAACGAGACCCTGATCCAGCTCATCCGCCAGAACGTCCGCAACGGCGAACAGGTGCTGGGCGACATCTTCTCCTTCGTCGCAGCCAACAAGCTCGGCGCGGAACGTCTCGATGCCTTCATGCATGACTATGGCATGCATGACCTCGGCGCCCTCGCCGAAGTGGTGCAGGGCCTGTCGGAAAAGGCGATGCGCGACGCAATCCGCGCACTGCCCGATGGCGAGTACCGCTCGGTCATCACCAACAATCCGCTCGGCGAGACCATCACTTACCCCGTCCTGGTCAAGGTCGAAGGCGACAGCATCACTGTCGATTTCGACGGCGCCCCGCCGCAGTTGCCACAGGGTGGTCTCAACTCGACGCTGAACTATACCGCAGCCCATGCGACCTACCCGCTGAAGTGCATGCTGACGCCTGCGGTGCGCGGCAATGCCGGTTGCTATCGCCCGTTCACGGTGACAGCACCAGAAGGTTCGATCCTGAATCCGACATATCCGGCGGCGGTGAACCTGCGCACCCGCACCGGCTGGTATCTCGCGCCGAACATCTTCGCGGCCCTGTCGTCGGCCTCACCCGAAATGGTCCAATCCTTCACCGGGCTTGCGGTTGCGGCGAACGTCTACGGCCAGACCAAGGACGGGCAGTTCTATTCGGACATGCTCTTCTGCGGCGGCGGCCAGGGCGGCTCCGAGCGCGGCGACGGCCACTCCTCGCTGTTGTGGCCGACCTCGGCTGCCAACACCTCCATCGAGTTGATGGAAAGCCGCGTTCCAGTGCTGGTGCTGGAGAAGGCATTCCGCGCCGACAGCGGCGGTGCCGGCAAGATGCGCGGCGGCCTCGGCCAGGTCGTTCGCTTCCGCAAGCGCGAAGAGGACGGACTGGAGATGCTCGTCTCCGTCTACCCAGAAGGTGTCGACAACCCGATCGACGGCCTGTTCGGCGGCCAGGCCGGCGGTGGTGCCCGCGGCCGGGTGCTCTCCACCGACGGCCGCGTGCTGCGCGACTGCGGCACCGGCGAGTTGGTGTCGCTGCATCGGACCGACCAGGTGGTCGAGCTCGTGCTCGCCGGCGGCTCCGGCTACGGCAACTCCGCCGAGCGTTCCCCGGCAGCGATCTCCCGCGACCTCGCGCTTGGCTTCGTCACGCCCGACCACGTCGCGCTCAACTACCGCCACGAACCGGGAACGTCCGGCACCGTGGCACCGCAGGAAAATGTGGCCTGGGCCTGACTGCCCCATCGAGATCCGGCGGCGCCCGGCCAACTGGCGCCGCCCATTTGCAATGACGACCAGACATTCGACAGGAGCAATGCAATGACCTCTGACCAGTTCAACATCTCGCGGCGCGGCCTTCTGGCCCTCGCCGGCGTCGGCCTCGCCACCACGGTGTTCCCGCGTCAGCTCTTCGCCCAGTCGGGCGGCGTCCTGATCATCGCCGCCGGCCAGGACATCCCCAATTTCGACCCGCACACCGCGACCGGCTATTCCGCCTCGTTCTTCATGCGCAACGTCTATGACCCGCTGGTGCGCATCTCGGGCAACCCGCCGGTGCCCGCCCCCGGCATCGCCGAGAGCTGGACGGTCAGCCCCGACGGCACGGAATTCACCTTCGTCCTGAACAAGGCCGCCAAGTTCCACTCCGGCAATGCCGTTACGGCAGACGACGTCGTCTACTCCTTCGCCCGTGCGCTGAAGCTCGCCAAGGGCAACTCCTGGATGATTCGTGATATCGTCACCGCCGAGGGCGTGACGGCCGTCGACGCCGGCACGGTCAAGTTCAAGCTCACCGCCCCCTTCGCGCCGTTCCTGCAGGTTCTGCCCTGGATCTTCATCGTCGAGAAGGCGGTGGTCGAAGCCAATCTCGGCAGTGATTCAGGCGAAACCTATCTTATGACCAATACTGCCGGCTCCGGCCCATTCTCGGTTGCCCGCTTCGAGGTCGGCACACTCTATCAACTGGCCCGCGCGCCTGAGGCCTGGCAGGCCAGCGGCGGCAACCTCGAAGGCGTGATCTGGCAGATCGTCCGCGAAACCGCCACCCAGCGCCTGATGATCCAGCGCGGCGAAGCCCACATCGCCACCGACCTCACCAGCGAGGATATGGACGCGCTGAAGGACGCCTCGGGCGTCGTCAGCGTCATCGAGCCGGAATACCGCACCTTCTCGATCAAGATGAACACCCAGCACGGCCCCTGCGCCGACATCAACCTGCGCAAGGCGATCTCCTACGCCACCAACTACCAGGCGATCCTCGACGCCGCGGGTTATGCCGACCTGATGAAAGGCCCGCTGCCGATGGGCATCCTCGGCTTCGACGCCAACCTTGCCGCCTATGGCACCGACATGGCCAAGGCCAAGGAGTTCATGGCCAAGTCGGCCAAGCCGGAAGGCGGCTTCAAGCTCAAGATGTACCACGTCTCGGGTCTCGAGCAGCAGCGCCGCTGGGCGCTGATCATGCTCGACAGCCTCAAGCAGCTGAACATCGACCTCGAGATCGTGCCGATGAACTGGCCCGACATGGTCACCGCCTGCAAGTCGCCGGAAACCTTCCCCGACCTGTTCCCGGTCTACCAGACGGCAAACTACGGCGACCCCGACAACATCGCCTATGCGGCCTACCACTCGTCGCGCAACGGCGCATGGCAGAACGCGGTGTACAAGAACGCCGAAGTCGACGCTCTCATCGAGGCCGGCCGCAAGGAAATCGACCAGGCAAAGCGCGTCGCGATCTATGGCGAATTCCAGAAGAAGGTCGTCGAGGACGCCCCCGACGTCTTCGGCGTGCTGGAGCGCCGCAAGCTCGCCATGCGCGACACCGTGAAGGACTATCACTTCACCCCGGTCGCCTCCAATGCCATCGAGGCCTGGGGCCTGTCGCTCGGCTAAGTCGAACATTTGGCGGGCCTTCGGGCCCGCCAAAGCTCCAACCAAAGGACATCGGCAATGCTGCATTTCATCCTGCGGCGGCTTCTGCTGCTCATTCCGGTCATCGTCGGACTGACGATCATCATGTTCGCCATCGCTCGCCTCCTCCCGGGCGATCCGGTGGCACTCGCCGCAGGTCCGAACGCAACGCAGGCCGAAATCGCAGCGCTTGCCGTGGAGTATGGCCTGGATAAGCCGGTCTGGGTGCAGTACGGCAGCTATGTCTCCGGCCTGATGCATGGCGACCTCGGCACCTCGCTGCTGACGCGCCGACCCGTCGCTGCCGATATCAAGGCCTACCTGCCCGCGACCCTCGAACTCGTTTTCGCAGCGATGTTCATCGCGGTTGCCGTTGGCATCCCGCTCGGCCTCATCACCGCCGTCTGGCGCAATCGCTGGCCCGACTACCTGGCCCAGGTCGGCGCCATCGGCGCGATCTCGATGCCGCGCTTCTTCCTCGGCTTGCTTCTGCAGCTTTGCTTTGCCATGTGGCTGATGTGGCTGCCGCTCGGCGGCCGCCTGCCGATCGTCGTCATCCCGCCGCGCTTCGTCACCGGCTTCCTGACCATCGATTCCCTGATCGCCGGCAACTGGAACGCCTTCTTCATGTCGCTGCGCCACCTGGCGCTTCCGGCCATCGCCATGTCGCTGTCTCCGCTCGCCACCATCATGCGCATGATGCGGGCCTCGACGATCGAGGTGATGCAGCAGGATTACGTGATGACCGCACGCGCGCTCGGCCTGCCGCAGCGCAAGATCATCACCAAATACGTCGCGCGCAACGCCGTCTCGGCGACGCTGACCGTGATCGGCCTCTATTTTGGCTGGCTGCTCGGCGGCACCGTGCTGGTTGAAACGGTCTTCGACTGGCCCGGTCTCGGCCTCTACGCCACCAAGGCCATCGTCTCGCAGGACATGATGCCGGTGATCGGTGTCGCCCTGGTGATCGGCCTGCTCTTCGTATTCGCCAATCTCGTCATCGACCTGCTCTACGGCGTCATCAACCCCAAGGTCCGCTACTCATGAGCACCACCGAACACAACATTGCGGACGATTTCACCACGCCGCGCCGCGACAGGCTGCGCCGCGCCTTCTTCCGCTTTTCACAGAGCAAGCTGTCGATGCTCGGCGCCGTCATGGTCGCGGCGGTGATCTTCTTCACCGTCTTTGGCACCGTGCTCGCCCCCTATCCCGAACATGTCGCCGGCGGCGTCGACACCGCTTCGCGCTTCATGCCGCCATCGGTCGCCCATCCCTTCGGCACCAATGAACTCGGCCAGGACGTGCTGTCGCTGGTCATGGCCGGCACCACCGTGTCGGTGCTCGCCGGCTTCGGCGTCGTCCTCATCGGCTCGGTGATCGGCACGCTGGTCGGTGCGGTCGCCGGCTTTGCCCGCGGCTGGATCGACGAGGTGCTGATGCGGCTGACCGACCTCACCTTGACCATTCCCGGCCTGATCCTCGCCATGGCGATCGCCGCAGCCCTCGGCTCGGGTTTCGGCAACATGGTCATCGCCATTGCCCTGTCATGGTGGCCTGGCTATGCGAGGCTGGTGCGCGGCGAGGTGCTCGCCGCGCGCGAGGAAGTCTATGTCACCGCCGCCCGCGCCCTCGGCGCAACACCCAAGCGCATCCTGTTCCGCCACATCCTGCCCAACGTCGTCTCGCCGATCATCGTCAAGATGTCGCTCGACATGGGTTTCGCCATCCTGACCGTCGCCGGCCTTGGCTTCATCGGCATCGGCGTCCGTCCGCCGACGCCCGAATGGGGCACGCTGCTGTCCGTCTCGCGCTCCTATATGCCCGATTACTGGTGGACGGCGATGGCGCCCGGCATGGCGATGTTCCTCGCCGTATTCGGCTTCAACCTGCTCGGCGATGGCCTGCGCGACGTCCTCGATCCGAAGGCGAGGCGCTGATGACCCAACCTCTCCTTTCGATCCGTGACCTGCACCTCCGGATGTCCAGTTTCGACGGCCGGGCGCATGTGCTGAACGGCATCAACCTCACCGTGAACCGGGGCGAGATCTGGGGTCTCGTCGGCGAGAGCGGCTGCGGCAAGTCGCTCACCGGCCTGTCGGTGTCACGTCTGCAGCCGACGCCGCCGGCACATTACACTGCTGGTGAGATCCTGCTCGAAGGCCAGGACCTGCTCAAGCTCAGCCAGACAGAGATGCAGCGTCTGCGCGGCAAGCGCATCGGCATGATCTTCCAGGATCCGACGACCAATCTCAATCCAGCCTTCCGCATCGGCGAGCAGCTCGTCGACGTGGCGCTGGCCGCCGCCGACCGCGATCCTGATGTCATCGGCTGTTCGCCCGATGCCGGCCGGCGCGAACGCCGCCAGGCCGCGCGCAAGCTGGCCGGCGAGATGCTCACCCGCGTCGGCATCCCCAACGCATTGGCTCGGCTCGACGACTATCCGCACCAGTTCTCCGGCGGCATGCGCCAGCGCGTTCTGATCGCCATGGCCCTGATCGGCCGCCCCGACCTTCTGATCGCCGACGAGCCGACGACGGCGCTTGACGTCTCGGTCCAGGCGCAGATCCTCAGGCTGATCAAGAACAGCGTCAACGACTTCGACATGGGCGTCGTGCTCATCACCCACAATCTCGGCGTCGTCGCCCAGACCTGCAGCCATGTCGCTGTCATGTATGCCGGAAACATCGTCGAAAGCGGGCCGGTCGCAGCAGTCATCGGCAACCCGGTCCATCCCTACACACGCGCCCTGATGTCGGCGATCCCGACCCGTGAAACCAAGCGCGGCGAGCTTCGCGGCCTTGCAGGTTCGGTACCGAACCTGATCACGCCGCCGCCGGGCTGCCGCTTCGCGCCGCGTTGCCAGTTTGCCCAACCCGCCTGCACGGCGGCCATGCCGCCCCTGGTGTCGGTGGGCGACAGCCATGCCGCCGCCTGCATCCGCGTCAACGAAATGGAGGCGCTCGTCGATGACTGAGATCATGCTTGAGATCGACAACGTCTCGAAGATCTACCCGGGACGGCGCGGCATATTCGGCACCTCAGCCGAGGTCCATGCGCTGAAAAACGTCTCGCTCAGCGTGCGCAAGGGCGAGAGCTTTGGCCTTGTCGGCGAAAGCGGCTCGGGCAAGACGACGCTGACCCGTTCGATCCTGCATCTGGAAACGCCGACATCGGGCAGCATCCGCGTGCAGGGCCAGGACCTGGGCAAACTCTCCGACGCCGAACTGCGTCGCCTGCGCTCGCGCGTCCAGATCGTCTTCCAGGATCCTTACGCCTCGCTCAACCCGCGCATGTCGGTCTACGACATCGTCACGGAACCACTTGTCATCCACCACGAGACGCTCGGCCTGACCAACAGGCAGCGCAGCGACCGCGCCGCAGAACTGCTTTCGCTCGTCGGCATGGGCCCGCAGCACCTGCACCGCTATCCGCACGAATTCTCCGGCGGCCAGCGCCAGCGCATCTGCATCGCACGCGCCCTCGCCTCGGGTCCTGAACTGCTGCTGCTCGACGAGCCGACGTCGGCGCTCGACGTCTCGGTTCAGGCGCAGGTTCTCAACCTGCTGTGCGAGCTGCAGGACCGCCTCGGCCTGACCTATTTCTTCATCAGCCACGATCTCGCCGTCGTGCGTTATCTCTGCGACCGGGTGGCGCTGATCAACCGTGGCGAGCTCGTCGAACAGGGCGACTGCGCCGAGATTTTCGACGCCCCGAAAAGCGAGTACGCCCGCATGCTGATCGGCGCTATGCCGGAGGTGAAGGTGCCGGAGACTGCCTGAGTGATCACGGAATATCCGCAGTTCGAAAGAAATGCCGACGGTTCGGCCTGACCACGTTCCCGGCCAATACACGCCAGCGGTGGCCCGTGGGCTCCAATAGGCACCCAATCGAAAAATACCATTGTTACAGCTTCACAGCGCCGGCGATCGACGGGAGACTTCCGTCGGCGACAGGCCGGTCATCTTACGGAACACCCGGCTGAAGTGCCCGGCATTGGCGAAGCCGGACTGGAACGCCACCTCGCCGACCGGATTCTTGCCGGAGCTCAACAGGCGGGTGGCCAGGCTGATGCGCAGCTTCAGATAGGCGCGCGCGGGGCTGGTTCCGAGCTGACTGGCGAAATCGCGGTCGAGCTGCCGGGTGGACACGCCGACCGACCGGGCTACGTCGACGATCGCAAGCGGTTCCTGGAGGTTGCTTTCCATCACCAGCAAGGCCCTGCGTACCGAAAGCGTCTTCGCCTCGGGGAAAAGCTCGAGATTGGGCTGCACGGCATCGGCATCCCTGACCCTGTCGAGCAGCAAGATGCGCGACGCCTTGGCGGCCGACTGCTCGCCGATGACCCCTGAGACCAGATGAGCTGCCAGGTCGGCAGCACCCGCCCCGCCCGAACATGTCGCCCTGTTGCCATCGACGATGAAAAGCCGGTCGCAGGAAGCGTCGACGTCGGGGAAACGGGAGCGGAAATCCTCGATGTGGAACCAGCTCACCGAAGCCCTGTGGCCGTCGAGCAAGCCCATCTCGGCAAGTACGAAGCTGCCGGTGCACAGGGCACCAACGGGAACGCCCTTTCTTGCCGCGCCTTCGACGAACCGCTCGGCCGATGCCGGCAGCGAGTTTTTCCGCCCGAGCAGCCCGCCGACCACAAGGATGTTGTCGTAATCCTCAGGCCGGAGGGCCGGTGCGGTCGGCATCAGCTCGATGCCGGAACTCGCCCGGATGGGCAGCCCCAGCTCGCCGATGATCTGCCAGTCGAAGGCCGCACGTCGGCTGCGGTCACCCTCATCCCCGGCCAGCCGGAGCGTGTCGACGAACAACGACAGCGGCGACAGCGTAAAGTCGCGGGCGAGGACGAATGCGAAGCGCTTCATGCCGGCATAGTCGACCGAAAATTCCGACTTTTCAAACTCCGATGGCTGGTCTCCCCTGCTTGCTTCCGGCGCGCCAGGAAGCAATCAGGCTCGCCGCTACGGCAATGGCCGCGAGGATGGCGCCTGTCCACGGCAAGGCCGCTGCGGAACCTCGATCGAGCGCCAGCCCGCCGATCGCGGTGCCAAGAGCCACGCCGACATGCATCGCCGACAGGTTGAGGCTGACGCCGGCTTCCGCGGTCTCAGGCCCCACGCTGATCAGGAAGCTCTGCACCACTGGCGAGATCATCCAGCTGATGCAGGCCCAGACCATCATCAGGCCGAGGAACGCCATCGGCATGGAAGAGACGGCCGGAATGGCAAGCAGGACCGCCAGATAGGCAAGCGGGACGACAAGGATCGCGGCACGCGGCGTGACGACGTCCGTCAGCCAGCCGCCGAGATAGCCGCCGCTGACGCCGGCCACGCCAAAGGCCACGAAGATGGGTACGAGCGTGTCGTCGTCGAAGCCGACCGCATCGACTGCATAAGGTGCGAGATAGGCAAACAGGACGAAGTGACCACCTATCATCAGGATCGACACGAGCTGCCCGGACAAAAGGCGCAGCGACCCGACATGGCGACGATAGCCCGCCATGTCGCGCGGCCCTCTGCTTGAAACAGGCAGCAACAGCTGGCAGAGCGCAAGAATCAACAAGGCCAGCAATGCCAGCGCCACGAACACGCTGCGCCAGCCGAACAGGCTGCTGATCAGCATTCCGGCGGGCACGCCCAGCACCATCGAGCCGCTGATCCCCATGAAGATCAGGCCGATTGCCCGTCCGCGCCTTTCGGGCCCGGCGAGCTCGGTCGCCAGCATGGTGGCCACGAGACAGGCGGTGGCGCTTGCCACTGCCATGGCGATGCGTGCTGCAAACAGCACCGCGATGCCAGGACTCAAGGCTGCAGCCAGATTGCTCAGAACGAACGCCGCCAAGGCGAAAGCGAGGATCGTCTTGCGCTCCATGCGCCTGGCAAGCAGCAGCGCCGCCGGCGCAGCGAGCGCAAAGGTCAACGAAAAGACGGCCGTCAACTGACCGGCCAGGCCAAGCGAAACGCCAAGGCCTAAGGCGACATCGGGAAGAATGCCGATGACGATGTTTTCGGCCGTGCCGGTGGCAAACGTCGCCAGAGCCAGGAGAAAGATGCGAGGGTCCATATTCTGCCTTCCGAGACATGGCCGCACCATATCGGGAAGGAAACAACCGTCCCGACACTGCACGACCTGCTTGTCGGGTTTCGAGGCTGAGCTTCGGTTATCCCTCTAGGCGCTTGATATCACGCAAGCGCGCCAGAGTGGAAGAGTGGCTTCGCGGCTGGTCGCCAAACTCAGCCAGTACTGCGGGAGACGATTTCCAAACGGCTGGTTACGCCTCAAGACTTCTCAGCATTGCCTCCCGTTCATTGTCATCAACTTCCCCATCAATGATGTCACCGATCTCATCGAGTCGCCCGATGATTTCCACGATCAAATCTTCATCGAGTGCATCATACTCGATATCGATCGCGTGCGCTCCGCGTCCGCCACAGCCACCCGCGACGTAACCACGCCGGACAAATGAAGCCCACTGCTGGACATCATCGGCAGTGCAGTGACCGCTGCGCCAAGCGCTCAGTACCTTTGCCAAGGCATGCCGCGAGACGGTTAGTTGAGGTAGCCTGGCAGCCGCATCCAGCAGATCAAGGTGGTTGGTTGCCTGGACCACGGGAATTCCGCTTAGGTCACCCGCCACGATGGCCGCAATCGTCATTGCCAGAGTTTTCATTTCGAATCGCCGTTACTCAAGGGCCAATATCGGGAACCGTTTTTCGGCAAAACCTTAGCCGTTTCCAGGGAGCCCCAGGCGCTTCCACTCGCCGGGCGGGATGGTCGGTCCGACACGGAAGGACAAGGACCGGATCGTCGTCGCCTCGCTGTCGACCTCGCATCGGAAGCTCAGGGCGTGCCACGCATTTCGCGTGCGGAAGGCGGCCTCCGGGACATCGAGCACGTTGCCGCGCCTGAGCGGGACGAGAGGCACGAGGTCGGGCGAATAGGAAGCGTCGACCAGTCGCCGTTGCAGCGCGCTGGCGCAGAGTTGGGCGGCCCGCTTGTCGCGAGGCAAGCCGGCCATCGCCGTCGTGCTCAGTGCAGCACCGGTAGCGCCTTGCGATTGCGGCCTTCGAACCCCCGGCAATCCCGAAAAGGGCTGCGAGGCGGCAGCGTTCGCATTGCCGGAGGCTGGGGCCCTGGCCTTGCCGCTTCCAGGTTTAGGGATCTGCGCAAGACTGGGTTTCGGCGTATTGGCGGGCCTGGGCTCAGGCGTCGTGGCCATGGCGGGCAGCGCGATCTCGCCGTCATTGCCGATGGCGCCCAACGGCGCTGGCGCCGACGCTGCCTGCGTGTCGGCACCCTCCGTCAGTCCCTCCTGCTTGTCTGCTTCCTGCTTGCCATTGTCCTGGTTTGGAGCTGGCTCGCTCTCCGCGTCCTGAACCGCCCCGGAATCCTTTGCAGCCGCCGCCTGCTTTGCGGCGTCATCGGCTGCATCGAGCCGTTCCTCGGAAGGCGCCTTCACAGTCTCGTCCTTTGCCGGCGACGGCGCGGTGTCTTGGACGCTGCCGCTCTCCGGAGACTTGCCGGAACCGGCATCCTTGTCTCCGAACCTGAAGACAGGCTTCAGAACCTCGACTTGCGCCGGCTTGGACGGCGATGTCTCCGGCGCCGGCGACAGCTTCGGCTCCGCAGGCTTTTCGGCTTCGGCCTTCGCGGGAGGCGGAGGAGCCGGTTTCGGCATCGGCTGTGCTGGCGGCGGCACGAGAGTGACGTTTACCGCCTCCTCCTGCTGCTGTTCAGGAAGCCTCGGCTGGCTGTAGGCCAGCATCACCGCGATCAGAAACCCATGCAGAATCAGCGATGCGGGCCAGGCCCACAGCAAATCCCGACGCAGGTTCGTTGCCTCATCCGACATGCTGAGCGCTGTGCAGTGAAATATTGGCGGCATCAAGCATGATTGTCGGCATCGCGCAAATTATCGTGTGGGGTCCGAACAAGAGAATTGGGTCTCGGAGCGAGCGTTCGCAAGTCATTCATTTTGGTCGCGTCATCAGAGCTTGCCTGGATGGGATTGGGTGCTGGCTGGCTGGCACGGGAAAACTTGACGATGCCAGGCGCGGCGGTCTCTAGTCGCGACAGACAGAAAGGCGACCCCATGGAAAAGATCATCCTGACTGCGATCCCGGGCACGATGACGCCATCGCCATCATGCTGGCGGCGGGCAATCCAAACATCGACCTGCTCGGCATCACCACAGTGTCCGGCAACCACAATGTCGAGAACACCACGCGCAACGCGCTGTCGGTGTGCACCGCCTATGGCATCAAGGTTCCGGTCGCCAAGGGATCGCCCGCTCCGATGATCAGCGACCAGATCCTGGCGATCGAGATCCATGGCGAGACCGGGCTCGACGGGCCGGTGCTGCCGCCCGCATCCTTCGAGCTCGACAAGCGTCATGCGGTGGATTTCATCATCGACACCGTGATGGCGCACGAGCCCAAGACGGTCACGCTCGTACCGGTTGGTCCCTATACCAACATCGCGCTCGCCGCGCGCAAGGAGCCGCGCATCGTCGAGCGGGTGAAGCGGGTCGTCGCAATGGGCGGCAGCTATACGCGCGGCAACATCACGCCAGCGGCCGAGTTCAACATCTACGGCGATCCGGAAGCCGCCGATGTCGTGTTCCGTGCCAATTGGGACGTTACCATGGTCGGGCTCGACCTCACCCATCAGGCGCTGGCCACCCCGGAACTCCAGGACCGGGTGCGCGCCGTCGGTGGCCCGATCAGCAAGTTTATCCTCGACATCTGGGAGTTCATCGCGACGACGCATGGTGGCCTGCCGCAGATCGCGCACCCTGCCGTCCATGATGCCTGCTGCGTTGCGGCCATGATCGACCCGTCCGTCTTCACCACCGAGAAAGCCGACATCCGGGTCGAGATCGCCGGCCGCTGGACCAAGTGCATGACTGTCTGCAATTTCGAGAAGATGGACGGCATGCGCCATTTCGGCGGATCGAGGAAACACCGGATCGCCCATATCTGCCGGTCCCTCGGGCGCGCTTGGCTCCAGTAGCCGAACAGCACCCTTACCAGCCGTCCTTCTGATTGCCGGGTCACACTCCGAAGTCCCTGCGACTCTTCTTCGGCCAGTCCTGGCCAGTCGAGAAGCGATGATTCCCCCCAAAACATCGGAAATTTCTCAGAAACCGCTCGGGATTTGCCGAGCTCGCTGATGGCATCTGAAGCCATGCCGGGCTGAAGGCTCGGCGCATCGCGCCGAATGCAGGTCCTGTGTGACCTTCGGCGGCAGAGTTCAGATTGTCATGGAGAAATACATGCATCGGGCATTCTTACGCCTGGCGAGGACGCATAGCCTCGTCGCCCTTTCGTCCGCCATGATCGGCGCGACCTGTCTCGGCTTCATCGCCTGGCAGCAGACTGCCAGCGCCGGGGCGACGGCTGCCCCCAGCCATCCGGAGATAAAGCTGGTGCGCGTGACGACGGTGTCGCCGCGGTCCATCCCTGACGAGCGTCGTGCCATCGGCGAGATACGCCCGCGCCGCGAGAGCGATCTCGGCTTTCGCGTGTCCGGAAAGCTGTCGATGCGTAGCGTTGATGTCGGCGCCACGGTGAAAAAGGGCCAAACACTCGCCCGCATCGAGGATCAGGATTATCGCTACCGGCTGCTCAGCGCGAAGGCCGACAAGGCGGCGGCCGAAGCCGTGCTGGTCGAGGCGCAGGCCTCCGAGCGCCGCATCAAGACTTTGCTCGACAAGGGCTACACCACCCGCGCCGACCATGACGCGACGCTGAAGAATCTGCGCTCGGCCGAGGCCAAGTTGGAGTCGGCGATAATCGCACTGGCGTTGGCCGCCGATCAACTCGCCTACACCGAGCTTCATGCCGAGTTCGACGGCATCGTCACGGCGACCGCCTCGGAAGTCGGCCAGATCGTCAACACCGGTCAGATGATCGTCCGCCTCGCCGATCCCAAGGCGAAGGATGCAGTGTTCTCGATCGCCGAGGCGAACTTCGCCAATGCCGCACAAAGCAACGACATCCCGGTGATTGCCGTGTCCTTGCTCAGCAATCCGGCCCTGACGGCCACAGGCAGGCTGCGCGAGATCGCGCCGGTCGCCGACGCGGCCACCAGGACCTACCAGGTCAAGGTTTCGCTCGCGGACGCGCCCGAGGCGATGCGCTTCGGCGCCAGCGTCGCCGGCAGCATCAAAGCCAGCAGCGCCCCCGTCGTCGTGCTGCCAGCAAGCGCGCTGTTCGACAAGGACGGCAAGCCGTCCGTCTGGGTGATCGGCGCGGGATCGGGAGTCGAACTCAAGCCCATCGTCGTCGCCCGTTATGAGGCCGACCGGGTGATCGTCGCCGCAGGCCTCGCCCAAGGCGACGTCGTCGTCACGGCCGGCGTGAACCGGCTTCGCGAAAACCAGAAAGTCCGTTTCGAAAGAGAAGAAAAATGACCGTCCAAAACACTCAGGTTCTGATCGTCGGCGCAGGTCCGACTGGCCTTACGCTTGGCCTGTGGCTGACCCGTCTCGGCGTCGCCGTGCGCATCATCGACAAGAGCGCCGCTCCCGGCGGGACGTCGCGAGCTCTGGCCGTTCAGGCGCGTACGCTGGAGTTCCATCGCCAGATCGGCATCGTTGACGAGGTGCTGGAAGCCGGCGTCAAGATCGAACAGCTGAGGGTACGCACCCCAGCGGGCGTGGCAACCCGGCTTCCGCTCGCCACTTTTGGCGCTGGCAAGACCGCCTACCCGTTCGCCTTCGCACTGCCGCAGGAGATTCACGAGCGCGTCCTTATCCGCAGTCTCGAGCGCGAGGGCGTCGAGGTCGAGCGTCATACCGAGCTGGTCAGCTTCCAGGACAGCGCCAACGGCGTCACCGCCAAGCTTCGCAAGGGTGGCGTCAGCGAGTTCGTGCGCGCCGATTACCTGACCGGCGCCGATGGTGCCCACAGCGCGGTGCGCCATATGCTGGGTATCGGCTTTCCGGGCGGTGCCTACGACCAGTCATTCTACGTCGCCGACGTCGAGGGTACCGGCGAGGTGACCCGCAACGGCATGGATGCCACCGTCGCGACTTATGGTTTCGCCATTGTCATGCCGGTGCGCCAGTCAGGTTCGTTGCGACTGATCGGTGTCGTGCCGAAAGAGCATGAGGCCAAGACCGATATCACCTTCGACACGATCCGCTCCGAAGTCGAGCGCGACACCGGCATCAAGGTCAATTCGGTGAACTGGTTCTCGACTTACCGTGTGCACCATCGCGTCGCTGACAAGTTCCGTGTTGGGCGGGCGTTTATCCTCGGCGATGCCGGCCATGTCCACAGCCCGGCCGGCGGCCAGGGCATGAACACCGGCATGGGCGACGCGGTGAACCTCGCCTGGAAGTTGGCAGCCGTGCTGCAGGGCCGTGCCGATGAAATGCTGCTTGATACCTACGAGCCGGAGCGCATCGCCTTCGCGCGGCTGCTCGTCGACGGCACCGACCAGGCGTTCAAGATGGCAACCAGCCGTTCGAAGGCCGTCGGTCTGCTCCGCCAGCATCTCATGCCAAAGCTGCTGCGGCTGCTGCTGGCGACCAACACCGGCAAGCGCGCCTTTTTCGGCATGATCTCGCAGACGCGCATCGAGTACCGAAACAGTACAATCAGCAGCGGTGAGGCGGGCAAGATCAAGGCCGGCGACCGGTTGCCCTATGTCGAAAGCAGTGACGGCGACAACTTCGCGCCGCTCGCCTCACTCGACTGGCAGGTGCACGTTCATGGGCGTCCCAGCCTGCAGTTTCAGGCCGAGTTGGCGCGGATCGGCTTTCCGCTGCACATCTTCGACTGGACCACCCATGCCAGGCGGGCGGGCTTCGCCCGCGACGCCGTCTATCTGGTACGGCCGGACGGGCACATTGCCGTCGCGACAGGCCCAGACGGCGTTCGCGTGCTGAACTACATCGCCCAGTTTGGCCTGCATCCGCGTTACGCCGCCGACCATACGAAACCGGATGCCGACGGCCCCTCGAAAGAAATCGTCTTCACCGCCGACCGGATCGAGCTGCTGCGCAACCAGCGGCGCGTCCACACCATCCAGGGAGCAGACCGATGACCTCGTTCAACCTGTCCGAGTGGGCGCTGCGCAACAAGAGCCTGGTCGTCTACCTGATGATCGCGGCGGCGATCGCTGGCCTGTTCTCCTACTGCAGCCTTGGGCGGGAGGAAGACCCGGCCTTCACCATCAAGACCATGGTGATCAAGACCACGTGGCCAGGCGCCACCACCACCCACACGGTCGAGCAGATCACGGACCGCATCGAGAAGAAGCTCGAGGAAATTCCGAACCTCGACCACGTCAAGAGCTACACCAAGCCCGGCGAATCCGTCGTGTTCGTCACCCTCAAGGACACGGTTGCGGCAGACGAGGTGCAGCCGCTCTGGTACCAGGTGCGCAAGAAGATGGACGACATCAAGTCGACCATGCCTTCGGGCGCGCAGGGGCCATTCTACAATGACGAGTTCGGCGACACCTATTCGCTGATCTACGCGCTGACCTCGGATGGCCTCAGCCATCGCGAATTGAAGGATTTGGCCGCCAGCCTGCGCGCTGATTTTCTTGAGGTGCCGGACGTTGCCAAGGTCGAGTTGATCGGCCAGCAGGACGAAAAGATCTACCTCGAATTCTCGACCGATAAAGTCGCCGCCCTCGGCCTCGACGTCGGCTCACTGTCGCAGGTGCTGCAGGCGCAGAATGCGCTCACACCCTCCGGCACTGTGGACGCCGGACCGGAGCGCATCGCCATCCGCGTCTCGGGTGCATTCACCTCGGAGGAAAGCCTCAAGGCCATCAACCTTTACGCCAACGGCCAGTTCTTCCGCCTCGGCGACGTCGCCGAAGTGAAGCGCACCTATGCCGATCCGCCACAGCCGATGTTCCGCTTCAACGGCATGCCGGCAATCGGCATCGCGGTCTCCATGACGAGCGGCGGCGACGCTCTGGCGCTCGGCAAGAACGTCAAGCAAAAGGTGACCGAGCTGTCGTCGGAGCTGCCGGTCGGTGTCGATTTGAGCCTGGTCGCCGACCAGTCTCATGTCGTCGAAGAATCGGTCCGCGAGTTCACCAAGAGCCTCGGCGAGGCCATCGCCATCGTGCTGGCGGTGAGCTTCTTCGGGCTTGGCTGGCGGCCCGGCATCGTCGTGGCGATCGCCATACCGCTCGTACTCGCCATTACCTTCGTTGCCATGGAGTTTTTGGGCATCTCGCTGCAGCGCATCTCGCTGGGCGCACTGATCATAGCGCTCGGCCTGCTGGTCGACGATGCCATGATCGCGGTCGAAATGATGATTTCGAAGATGGAGCAAGGTGCCGACAAGGTCTCGGCCGCCACCTATGCCTACAGCTCGACCGCGTTCCCGATGCTCACAGGAACGCTGGTGACGATTGCCGGCTTCGTGCCGGTCGGTTTCGCCAAAAGCGGCGCCGGCGAATACTGCTTCTCGCTGTTTGCCGTCGTCGGCATCGCGCTGGTCGTGTCCTGGGTGGTGGCGGTCCTGTTCACGCCGCTGACGGGCGTCGCCATCCTGCCGGCGACTATGGCCAGGCAAGCAGAGCACGGCTCTTCACGCCTCGGCCGGACCTTCAAGGCCGTGCTCGACATGGCCATGCGTGCCAAGTGGGTCGTGCTTTCCGCCACAGCCGGCCTGTTTGCGCTGGCCGTCGTCTGCATGAGTTTCGTGCCGCAGGAGTTCTTCCCGAAATCGGATCGGCCTGAGGTCATGGTCGACCTGACCTTGCCGCGTACTGCGTCGATCAAGGCAACCGAGGAACTGGTGGACCGTGTCGAGGAAATCCTCAAGACCGATCCCGGCATCGACCACTGGAGCTTCTACATCGGTCAAGGCGCGATCCGCTTCTACTTGCCGCTCGACACCCAGCTCGCCAACGACTTCTTCGCCCAGGCGGTGGTCGTCACCAAGGGGCACGAGGAGCGGGCACATGTCGTCAAACGGCTGGAGCAGGCTTTCGCCACCGGCATCGACGATGTCATGACCCGCGTCACGCCGCTTGAAATGGGCCCGCCGGTCGGCTGGCCGCTGAAGTTCCGCGTCAGCGGACCGGATCAAGACAAGGTCCGGGCCTATGCGCTCGGTTTCGCCCAGGTGCTGGGCGGCAACGCCAAGGTGCGCAACATCAACTACGACTGGAACGAGCCGGCGAAGGTGATCAAGGTCGAGGTCGACCAGGATCGCGCTCGCGCACTCGGCCTGTCCTCGCAGCAACTCGCCGATTCGATCAACTCGATCCTGTCAGGGTCGATGATCACCCAGATGCGCGACGCAACCTGGCTGGTCGACGTCGTGGCGCGTGCCGTGCCGGAGGAGCGGGCCAACATCGAGACGCTGCGTTCGCTGACGCTCAGTGCCTCGGGCGGTCGCCGCATCCCGCTCGACCATGTGGCGAAGCTGTCCTACGAGATCGAGCCGCCGCTGGTGTGGCGCCGTGGCCGCGTGCCGACTGTCACCGTTCAGGCCGACCTCGCGCCAAACGTCGAGCCGGCGGTCGTGACCATGGAATTGGACGGCGCGCTCTCGGCTTTCAAGGCGGAGTTGCCTGCCGGCTATGACGTCCAGCTTGGCGGCGTCATGGAAGACAGCGCCAAGTCGCAGGCCAGCATCTACGCGGTCTTCCCGCTGATGCTGTTCCTGATGACCACGGTGCTCATGGTTCAGCTCATGAGTTTCCAGCGCCTGGTGCTGGTGTTCATGACAGCACCACTGGCTCTGATTGGCGTCGCCGGAGCACTCTTGCTCTCCGGTCTGCCCATGGGCTTCGTTACGATCCTCGGCGTCCTGTCGCTGACCGGCATGGTGATCCGCAACTCGGTGATTCTGATCACGCAGATCGACCGGCACATCGCCGACGGCGAGGAACCGTGGACAGCAGTGATCAGCGCCACGGAACATCGGCTGCGGCCAATCCTGCTCACCGCCGCAGCGGCCATCCTGGGCATGATCCCGATCGCGCCAACGGTTTTCTGGGGACCGATGGCCTATGCCGTGATGGGCGGACTGGTGGTGGCAACCATGCTGACGCTGGTCTTCCTGCCGACGCTCTACGTCGCCTGGTTCCGCATCAAGGCGCCGGCGAGGCGGGCTGCCGAGCCGATGGCGGATCACGCGACACAATTCGCGGAACCGGCCCCGTCAGCCGCCTGAGAGGCACCTGCCCTGAAGACACTCCCCGCGGCGGCGCTCCGCCGCGGTCACACTTCCCGCATTCCGCAACAATCGAAGGATTACGGTCCCATGACCACGTTCAGAAATCACGTCATCCGGGGCAATGCCCTATTCCTGATTCTGGCCTCCGCCGGTGGATTGGTTACCGACATCGCTGGCTCTTTTTTCGGGCACGGCGCCGAGGCGACGCTTCTCGCCGGCTCCCCCGGTGCCGGCATCGGCTTCATCGAAGCGCATGGGCTGGCGCTTATCATCGGCATAGCCGCCTGGGGTTCAGCCTACGCGCGCCAATGGCATCTCGGTCTGGCCTCGGTTCATGCACTGCTCGCAAGCGTCAACCTGCTGTTCTGGCAGTATTTCGTCGCCATTGGCCTGCTCACGGTCGGCTACTCCACCACGATCCTGCACATCACTTTGATTGTCGCACACCTCATCGCACTGGCGATCCCGGTTCATGCCCCCAGACATCTCGTCACCGACACGTGCAGTTGATCCCCCCAACCTCACATCAGAACTTCAGGAGAACCTCATGTCCACCAAAACCATCCAGTACCTCTTGGCATCCGTTTTCCTCATCCTGGGCGGCTGGTGCCTCGTTTCGCCATCGACCGTGCTCGATCTGGCGATCCGGCCCGAATACCAGTCCGATGCGCCGATCGTGCCGATCCTCGTCGCTGCATTCGGCGCGCAGGCGATCATTGCCGGCACGTTTGCACTGTTCGCGAAATTCACCCGCGCCACCTTCGCTGCCTATGCGATAGTTTTGCTGCCTTTTTTCGCCTTCGACTACTGGTTTTATGCCGTCGAGCCGATGCTGACGCCGATCGGTTTGCTCGATGCCGTTGGCAACATCGCGATGCTGGTCCTCTGCTACGCCGGCTGGCGTTCCGCCACACCGCAGCCGGAGGTGGCCCAGCGTCGCTGGGGTAACGGTCTGAAGCGCATGTCCGTCGCCGGCGGCATCGGGCTAGCCCTGCTGGCCGCGGATTTCACCGACATCGCGCCGGTTCGAGCCTTCGTTGGCAAGGCGGAAGCACGCGTCGGCCAGCCCTGGACTCCGGCCAGCGGCGCCGGTGTTGCGCGTCGCACGACACGCCGCATCATCCGCCGCTCGACGATCTTCGTCGCGACACTGCCGCCGGCTTGCATACGCACCTCGATCGAAGGCGTCACCGTGTGGCACTGCGGCAGCAAATACTACCAGCCATATCGCGGTCGTTACGTCGTCGTTACCGTCAAGTGAGCCACAGATTCCAAGCTGGCGCTTCAGTTCAAGGATTGGAGCGCCAGCATCACGCCTTCTTCGAAGTGTTGTGCATCGGCGAGGTGCTCGAACGGCACACCGCCCTTGGCGTAGTCGATGGCGGAAAACTCTGGCCCATCGACGTTGATCGATGCCGCGTGCCGGCGCGCCGCCGCCATATCGCCAAGCTGGGCGTAGCAGGCGGCAAGGCGCGTCCTGATCCAGGGCGTGGGACGGGTCGATTGCTCCAGCGCTTCGGCGGCGGCGCGGTATTCGCCGATCAGATAAAGCGCCAGCGAGCGGTCATACTGGTACCAATAAGGCTGCAGCGGATCGATGCGCATGGCGCGCGCCAGCCAGCCCAGTGCGTCCATCGGTCGGCCGCGCATGGTGAGCAGAAAGCCCATCTGCTCGATGCACTCCGCGTCATAAGGATTGAGTTCCAGCGCGAGGCGCAGATGGTGTTCGGCCGCCTCGTGCTGTCGCAGGTAAAGCCGGCACAGCGACTGGATGCGGCGGCATTCGGCCTGGTCCGGCGACAGAGCCGCACCTTTGTCCGCCAGGTCGCGCGCCGCCGTCAGCGTCTCTATGCTGACCGAGCCGAATTCGCCGTAGAGCGCGCGCGACAAGGCAAGGTAAGTATAGGCTAGCCCGTAGGCCGGATCTTTGGCGATTGCCGCTTCGAACAAGGCTTCGGCGTTCTTCAGGTCGCTCTGCGCCGGGTCCCGGAGCAAGGAGACACCGCGCAACGTCAATTCGTAGGCGGCAAGGCTGGTGACCGGCCTGCGCGTCGTCTTCTGCAAGCCGGCATTGTAGACACGGGTGACCAGACGGCCCACGATCTCCTCGACGATGTCCTGCTGAATGGCGAACAGGCCTTCGTCGCGCGCCTGATAACGATCGCCCCACAATTGGCTGGCGGTCACGACGTCGATCAAGTTCACCGTCGCCAAGAACTTGTCGTCCTGACGCCGCACCGAACCTTCGACCAGGAAATCGGCACCGATGCGAGCGCGTATTTCAGCCCATTCCGAGTGAGCGTACGAGGCGAAGGAGAAACTTGAATTGCGGGCTAGGACCGTCACGGCGCGAAAGCGTGCTAGGCCGTTGATGACGTCTTCCGCAAGACCGTCGATGAGGACCTCGTCGGAATGGTCGCCGCCTTCATTGCGAAAACGCAACACAGCCACGACCGGCTGGCTGCCAATTTCCGGAGCGGTTTCAGTTTCGGCCGCCAACATGTAGCCACGCTTCGAAACTGTGCGCACCAGTTCGTTGCCGATCGCCTTGCGGATCTCGCGGATTGACTGTGTAAGCGAATCTTCGGTGACAAAGACACCCGGCCACACCACATCCATCAATTCCATTTTGGGCACGATCCGGCCCATGTTCCGGGCGAGATGCGTCAACAGCCCGTAAGCCTTGGGGCGCAGGAAGATCGCCTCGCTGCCCCGCCGCAGCATCCCTCTGTCGAGGTCAAGCTCGAAGGCGGCAAATCGAAAGAGCTGATTTTCGACGTCTTGGGCCATTGTCACGTCTCGGATCGGAGACTATCGCCATCAGCTATGGCCCGTGCCGGCGGCAAAGTCATCGCAATTTTCACTGGCATTCATTCCTTCGACCGTAGCCTGAACAGTGCCCGGCGTTGCGCCTCGCGTCATGCAACGGCCCGAGCCGTATCCGAAAGGGAGCAACGGGATACGGAGCTCGCTCGCTTGGAATCCTCGGGTGAGCCGGCATCCCCGTTGCTCAGGATACACGCGCCCAGCGTAGGTTCTGGTGTCCACTCGGGCTAGAAAACGGAATGAGCGACCCGAGACATAGGTGACGTTTCGTACCGGACACATGGGTAACACTTTTGGCTTTTGGCCGGAGGTGTTGATGCCGTGGAAGGAGAGTTCGGTGATGGAGGAACGTCTTCGTTTTGTTGCGCGGCTTCTGGATGGCGAGGGCATGAGTGATGTGTGCCGAGAGTTCGGGATTTCCCGCAAGACCGGCTACAAGATCCTCAACCGCTACAAGGACGACGGCCTGGAGGCGCTGACCGACCGGTCACGGCGGCCGGTCCGCTATGCCAACCAACTGCCCTGTCAGATCGAGCAGGCGATTGTGAAGGCCAAGAAGGACAAGCCGCACTGGGGCGCCAGGAAGATCCGTGAGCTTCTGGTGCGCAAGCTGGCCGGCGACGTTCGGCTGCCGTCGACGAGCACGGTCCATGCCGTGCTCGACCGCCACGGCCTTATCACGCGCGCCCGTCAGAGGCGGCGCTGCAAGGCCGAGGGCACGCCGCTGTCGGCGGCATGCTGCCCCAACGATCTGTGGTGTGTCGATTTCAAGGGCGAGTTCAGGCTCGGCAATCGCCAGTACTGTTACCCTTTGACGGTGACTGACCAGGCCTCGCGCATGATCCTTCTGTGCGAAGCCCTCGAATCAACGCGGGAGGTGCCCGTCGTCGAAGCCTTCGTGAGGTTGTTCAAACAGCGCGGCCTGCCGGCGGCGATCAGAAGCGACAACGGGCTGCCCTTCGCCTCTCCCAACGGGCTCTACAATCTGTCCAGGCTCTCGGTCTTCTGGCTGCGGCTGGGCATCGACATCGAGCGCATCAAACCCGGCAACCCGCAGCAGAACGGCAGGCATGAGCGTATGCACCGGACCCTCAAGCAGGAGACGACCCGGCCGCCGGGCATGAACATTCTACAGCAGCAGGCCAGGTTCGATGCATTCGTCAGCGAATTCAATGCCGAACGACCGCACCAAGCGATCGGCATGAAGGTGCCGGACGAACTCTATAAGCCCTCTTCAAGAGCCTATGAGGGGCTGCCAGACCTGCATTACCCCTTCCATGACCGCGACATCCTCGTCACCGCCTGTGGCCGCATCTGCATGCACCGCAAGAAGATCAATATCTCGACCGTGCTCGCCGGCCAGAGGCTCGGAATCACTGAAGTCGACGACGCCATTTGGCTCGTCTCCTTCATGCACTATGATCTTGGCTATATCGACCTCGAACAGAGGACCCTGCAGACCATCGACAACCCGTTCGGCACGAGGTTGTCACCCATGTCTTAGGTACAAACTGTTACCTATGTCTTCGGGCTGTACAGAAATATTTTGGTGGGCCCGGAGGGCCGTCAATTTTTCAACAAAAACAAACGGTTAGAGGGTGGTTCGCCAAGCCATATCCTTCGTATGTTCTCAAATGGTCTGGCGAACCGGAGGACAATAAGGAGGAATGAACCCGTCATCAACTTCTCGACCACAGCGCACGCAGCTGTTCTTGCGGCGCGCGCCCGTTTAGCGGGCATGATGACCCACTCAATTATTCAAAACCCAGCTAGGTCATTGATCTAGCTGGGTTTTTTCTTGCCCACAGACCGATATGCCGACCCATAAGCCGTCAAAATCATACGGTGTTGATTTTAAACGGGAATTTCCGCGAAAAATTTTTTGCGCGCTGTCGGAATCTATCGAGATCAATCGCCCTTCAGAGCCGCATTTTTCGGTCAGCATCAACCTAGCCGCCAACCCGAAAAGTACCGTCATCAACTACTTTAGCAAATTGGAAGCGAGGAATCGAGGCCACCGTAGCGAGCCCCGACGCCATGAGGAGTGACGACCGCGAAGCCCAGAGCAAGTAGGCCCCGCTGTAAGCGATCGCCAGTTGCTCATGCGCCTCTATCAGCTGCTCGGTGCGCTCACGTTTCGCCAGTGTCAGCCAACACAACAGCGCCACATGCCCCGGGAAATTTGCAGAAATGCTAAAATAGCGACCCCTCATACTTGACTATGAAAATCAGCTTAAATAGGACGAACCCGTCCAGTTTGCCCCGGCTCGGTGGGGCGCACTCGGTCAACTCGAACTTTCCCTTCAGGCTCGATACGCAGCGGGCACGCCTTCCCATCGGGAGGGGGTGATGGGCCGTTGCGTCCTCCATCCGGTGACACAATTGAGCATTTTCGACCTCTCCCTCGCATCATCACCCGCGCTTTTGTCCTATGCCAGGACATCACTGAGGTTGATCCATTTCGGCGGCCTGATCCTGGGATTCGGCGGGGCGGCGTTTCTCGACCTGACATTGTCGCGTTATCGCTGGACAGCCGTGACAGCCGAGCTCGTCGACAATGTCGAATGGATCAGTCGCTTTGTTGCCCGCGGCCTGCTGATGCTCTGGCTGTCGGGCATCGGGTTTCTTCTGCTCTACCAGGCCGCCGAGCCGGAGAAAGTCCTGAACCCGAAGATCTGGGCCAAGGTGATCATCGTCGCCATACTGACGATCAACGGCATCGCCATTCATCGCCTGGTGCTGCCGTTCCTCAGGCAGCAGGTCGGAAAGCACCTCCTGGCTGACATCGAACCGCGCAAGCGCGCCGCACTCATCGGCTGCGGGGTCGTGTCGGTCGTTTCATGGGTAATGCCGGTGGTGCTCGGCGCGGCTCCCCAACTGAACTTTGTCGTCCCCTGCGCCGCCATCCTGGCCGCTTACGCTGTTGTTCTGGTGCAGGGTTTCCTGATCGCCGCCATTGTCGTCCGCAAGTGGCCTCGAAATTCCCGGACCGACATGGCCCGGAATGAGCAGGCGACGTCCCGACAAGGCACATGAGCACAGTGTTCCGCGTCACGGCGCTCTCGTTTGCTGATGCAGGCGGATGGATGTATCGGTCTGGATCGTTTCGACCCGGATCGTTTTGGGATTGCCCCCGGCAAGCCGGAAATTCGAAGAACGGCGCCATCGAGGCCTGCGAAAGGTAAGTCCGTATGCCTGGAATATCGCGCCGCGAGGTCTTGCTCGGGGGTGCCGCAGCTCTTGCCGCGGCCGCCACCGGCGCTGTAGCGGCAAGTCGGGCCAACGCGGTCGATCTGACCCTGCGGGCGTCGATGCTGCGCCATTCGATCCTGCCCGGCACGACGACCGAAGGCATGATGAGCTTTCACGCCGACGGACCGCCTCCGGTGCTGCGGCTGCCGCAGGGCAAACCATTCTCGATCGATGTGGTGAACGAGCTGGAGGAAGCGACGATCGTGCACTGGCACGGTTTGCGCATCGCCAATGCGATGGACGGCGTTCCCTATCTGACACAAGCGCCGATCGCGCCCGGCAACAGCTTCCGATACACTCTGGCAGCGCCGGATGCCGGCACCTATTGGTATCATCCGCATTGCAACACGCTGGAGCAGATGGCCAGGGGGCTGACCGGCGTCCTGGTGGTCGAAGACGAGGAAGACCCGGGGTTCGACCGCGACCTGCCGCTCAACATCAGGGACTTCCGCCTCGGCAGCGATGGTCAGTTCATCGAGTTGTTCAAGCCACGCAATGCGGCCCGTGGCGGCACTCTGGGCACGGTCGGCACAGTGAACTGGGAGGTCGCTCCGACATATGATCTCGCCGCCGGCAGCCTCGTGCGGCTGCGTCTGGCGGTGACCGACGTCACCCGCGTCGGCACATATGATCTCGAGGGCGGAACCGCCCTGGTGATCGCACTGGATGCAAATCCCCTGGCGCAGCCCATTGCGCCCAAGGGTATCGTCATGGCGCCGGGGCAGCGCGCCGACATCGCCTTGCGTGTACCTGACAGTGCGGGCGACATTGTGAGCCTGAGCCTGAGAACGCCGCAAGGGCCGCGGCTTCTCGCGCGGTTTCGGCCCCTGGGTGCCAGTATCAGGCGCAGGCTGGACGAGCTCAAGCCATTGCGGCCCAATCCGATACCACAGGCTGATCTCGCCAATGCTGAAACGATAGACTTCATCTTTGGCTGGTCGCCCGGCGGCGACGCCCCTGCGCCGAGCATTTGCGGCACCCTCGGCTACACATTCTGGTCGATCAACCGGGTTGCCGGGCAATCCGACATACCGGGCCCCGGCGAGCCGCTCGCCGTGTTGAAACAGGGTCGGAGCTATGTCCTGCGCCTGCGCAACGAAACACCGAACGATCATCCCATCCACCTGCACGGCATGAGCTTCCGCCTGCTGCGCTCCGACAAGCGCAAGGTCGCCCCACTGGTGACAGACACCGCCCTGCTGCTGTCGAAGGAAACGATGGAGGTGGCACTGGTCGCCGACAACCCTGGCGACTGGGCGTTCCACTGCCATGTGATCGAGCATCAGAGAACCGGGCTGAGCGGTTATCTGCGTGTGGAGGCTTGAAGTGTCGACAAATACTGTAGTGAGACTCGCCGACGATGGACTTTGATATCATCTGGATCGCATTCGAAGGCCGCACCATCGCGATTTCCTCTATCGACGAGGCTCGGATCTTTTTGTCTGAATGGCCTGGCGGGCTCCGCACAGAAACGGCTCGCCTTGCTGTCATCGCCTTGACGCGGGCAGAGACCGCGGAAATTTCCACGACAGAAGTTCGTCAGGTATTTCTCGATTTTTGTATCGATGCCCAAATTCTTGCGAGCATCGACTAAATCAGAATTGCGCCAGTCGACACGCATTCAGTTATTTCGATCAACAGATAGTATTGATAAACACTTAACTATTGATGAATTTAACCTCTTAGGCCCGTGAGATATTATCGCATCAAATTGAAGACTGTCGCCCGTTGCCATATCGTATGTTTTATCGCCATGATTATATTCCATTTTTCCATCCAATATAAATATAAACTTTATCCCGGCCTCAGAACAAATTTCACTTGATTTATTTAAATTCTCAGACGTAAACGTTAATATCAATGGATGAACAGCAAACCCATCTACACTTGATATTGCTTCAATTATAATTGAGGATTTTTCGCCTGCGTTACTCGACACGCACTTTGTAAATACGGCAGTTCTCTCGGCCTGGGCACGTCGTAGAAGAGCCGAAATCGGAACGGCCAAAGCCTCCGAGAGTGAATGCAAGGTACCAAGCGACGGTGAAATTATCCCCTTTTCTATCTTAGATAGCATCCCAAGCGAAATTCCCGCCGCGTGAGCAAGTTCGGTGGCCGTAATTTCGTGCTTCCTGCGATACTTTCGCACTTCCCTTCCGATAAGTACCTGCAACTGCCTCGAATTGAGGCCTACATTATTTCGAGCATAGTTATCAACGCAGACGTCACTCTCCACGGAATTGACCTTTTGGCTCGGATCGACGTATGCTCTGACAAATCATCAGCACATCTGAACCCTTTCCTTGAGAAGCAGACCCAATCACCTCCCTCATTTTCCTGCAGGCCTATTCATCAGTAATATTTGCAGGTCAGTTGCAGCGGTGCGGGTGCTGACTGTTGCGAGCAAATCACCCGAATACTGAAGGGCTTGATGAAAGGCACCAGCCTCAAGCAAAGCTCCTGGATCGCAGCCAAGCTTCCGTACTCGCGAAATCGAGTTGGGGTCGACAATAGCTCCGGCTGTGTCACGTCCAGCGCAGCCGCTCAGAAATGCCCACGGATGCCCGATTGGTGCTTGCTCATCGAGGAACGCGAAACGAAGAGCGAGTTCTTGGTTTCGCTCCCGGACGCCGGCCTTCCTGTCGGCAGGGCTCCAACCCGCGACTATCGCCATTGGCCCGCTTTCTGCAGACTGCATTTTCGCTAGGTGGTGCAGCGTCGCAGCGACATCGGATGCGGTACCTTCAAGCTCGTCAACTTTGAGGATAGTTTTGTGACTGGCAGCTGCCCGTTCGATCACCTTGCACAAGCTAGCGTTGACAGAGCCAACCACCACGTTCTCGACATGCGAGAACCTCATTTCTTCGGTACGTTCGAGCAGATGATCGGCATATGAGCGTAGGGCGCCCGACACAACCCCGTTCAAGCGGTAGCGGATTAGTACAGCGAGTGCGTCTGCAGCAGTAGTTGCAGGCTGCGCTGTTGGCCCCGATGCAATTGTTCCGACTTCATCGCCTGCAACATCCGAAAGGATCAACGAGAGTATCTGCGCGCCGGTTGTGAGTTGCGCAAGGCGGCCGCCTTTCAGGCGCGAAAACTGCTGCCGGACAGCATTAATCTCGTAGATATCCGCGCCCGAGTGCAGCAGGGCTTCGCTGAGCGCTATTTTGTCGGCAAGCAACACACCTGGCGCTGGGGCACACACCAGCGCTGAACCACCGCTGCTTATGAGTACCAGCACCAAGTCGCCAGGTACGGCTGAACGCGCAGCGCGTTCAACTGCATAGGCTGCTGCGACACTGCGCTCGTCGGGAAGCGGATAACCGGCGACCGTGACGTGCATCCCTTCCACTGCCGATCGATTCTCGCAGTTTGTGACGATGCACGCACTGTGCAGCTTGTTGACCACAAAAGGCAGGGCGGCGCGGGCCATTGGACACGCTGCCATGCCGAAAGCAATAAGGATTACTCGCTTGGCAAGCTCAAGTTCGGTCTTGCGACTTTGCAGGGCCGAAGCAACAGCTCTTTCGGGGTCGGACGCCTCTATGCCTTCGTGGAACAAAGCGATGGCCTGTTCACGAAGCCTATTGCCCGTCAGTGTCGAAAGGTCTTGGATCATGATAGTTCGTCCTGACCGCTCAGTGTGTCTCTGTGTCTCGCCTCTACCTGCCGGAACACAAACACGGCCTCCCACGCGCTAATCCATTTTCAGACGAGGCCGGTCACTACGCCTATGCCGGCGAAAGCCGCGAGCGCGCCAAGCGAACGGACCACGACCGCTCCACGTACGCCGGCCTTGCCGTCGAGAGTCAGGCCGAAGCCAAGTCCGGCCGCGTGCAGCATCGCCGTCGCCAGGACAAAGCCTGCGCCATAAGCCAGACCGCTGACACTTTCGGGCATCTCGGCACCGTGGGCATAACCATGGAAGACCGCAAAGAAGCCGACCAGCGCCATCGCTGCCGCCACTCCGGCGCGCAGGTTGAAGGCGACGACACCACCGAGAACGACGATCGACAGGCCGATGCCGAGTTCGACGAACGGCACGGCAATGCCGGCAAGACCAAGTGCGCCGCCCAGGATCATCACCGACACGAAGCTTGCCGGGACGAGCCAGCGGGCCCGGCCGCCCAGTTGGGCGGCAAAGAGCCCAACCATCACCATGGCGAGCACATGGTCGAGCCCGCCAAGCGGGTGGACAAAGCCGTGGGCGAAACCTTCGACATGGCCGATGCCGGTATGGGCACTGGCGAGACCGGGCGCCAGTGCGAAGGCGGCCAGTGCCGCTGTCCGAATGAGAGATTTGCTGTTCATCGTCCTGTTCCTTTCATCATTCACAGATCGGATGCGAATTGGTCGTCATTTGCGCCGCCGCGCGGGTTGCTGTCCGAAGGCTGCGGCAACGGCGAGCGCAAAGAGATCGTCGGCGATCCCGCGCGCCGCGATCGCGTCCGCCGCCAGGCAGCGCACGCCCCAGCCCGCGCCATTGGGCAGCGCGGTGATGCCGGCTATCTGGCGTTCCGCTCGACCGAGGCCGGCGAGCTCATCGACAGTTGGCAGCCGGTCAGGCGCGCCAACGAGCATGAAACTGGACACGACCTTCCATGCGCCGGCGGGCGAAGCCGGGCCGGCAAGGTCCGCTCCGGCGATGTCAAGATTGTCGCGCACGAGCAGCCGTCCGTCGGCGTCATGAATCTCGACCTTCGCCTCCAGCCGCTCGAACGGACGGTTGCGCGCCTGCGGGTCGTGCAGGGTAAAGGCGTCGGACAGCAACAGCACCGCACCGGGCGTGAGCCGGGCCTGGGTGATGTTCGAACACGCGGCACCGGGAAACAGCACCAGCGGATCGGGGGTCAGCGCCAGGAACGCCCCCTCCTGCAGGACGATCTCGGTCGTCTGGCGAGCTGGCTGGCCGTAGCAGTCGTGAACGACCGTAGCCGCCTGGGTGGTGACGTGGCCGGCGGCGCCCGCCCCAACATCGAAGCGGCTCGAGAGCCTGTCGTCCCGATAGAGCCCGCCCGAGGAAGACTGCTGATAGACGGTGAGCAGGGACGGGATGGCGGCATCAAGCGCAAACGGCCGCGTCATGTGGAACGGGTAGGAGACATACTGGCGGCCGATATGCGTGCGCGCGCCATGACGCGACAGCGCCAGCTCGAAGCGGCCGCTGCGTGCATGGCGCGGTTGCGGCGTGGCATATTCGGGGCGCAGTTGTGGCCAGTGGCTGGTCATCTGAACAACACATCCGAAAGGATGCGGTCGGCGATCGCGTCGACCCCTTCATTGCTGCGGCAGTTGGTGAGTGCCATCGGTCGGCCGGCGCGCGCGGCGGCGGCCTGTGCTGCCATCGCAGCGAGGTTGACGCCGACATAAGGCGCAAGGTCGGTCTTGTTGACGACCAGCAGATCGCATTTGAGCACGCCCGGACCATTTTTGCGCGGGATGTCGTCGCCGCCGGCGACATCGATGACGAACATCCACCAGTCGACCAGGTCGAGCGAGAAGGTCGAGGCGAGATTGTCGCCGCCGCTTTCGATAAGGATCAGCTCGACATCCGGGAACAAGGCTTCCAGATCATCGGCGGCGGCAATGTTGAGTGTGGGATCCTCGCGGATGACAGTGTGCGGGCAGGCGCCCGCCTCGACAGCCGCAACGCGTGCAGGGTCGATCAGGCCCGAGCGGCGGATGCGCTCGGCGTCCTCGGCGGTGACGAGGTCGTTGGTGACGATCGCCAGCGACACGCCGCGCGCCGCGAAAGCCGGAATCAGCCGCTCGATCAGCGCGGTCTTGCCCGAGCCGACGGGACCGCCGATGCCGATTCGGGCGGCGCCGACGCGTGAAGGGGACGGGTTCAATGAGGTCGTCCTGGTGTCCATGATGTCACCTCAGCATGTAGCGTTGGGTCAGCGGCAACTCGTAGGCCGGCTCGCATGTCGCCAGTTCGCCATCGACGAAGACGTCGAAGGTTTGCGGATCGACGCGGATGTTGGGACAGGCGTCGTTGTGCAGCATGTCCTTCTTCGACAGGCTGCGATTGCCGCGTGAGGGCAGCAATGCCTTCTTCAAATCGAGCGTCGCGGCCAGTCCGCGCTCGATGGCGAGCGGATTGACGAAGCATGCCGACAGTGCCTGCTTGGCCCGGCCGAAGGCACCCCATTGCGGACGCAGCAGCAGCGGCTCGCAGGTCATCAGCGAAGCAGCGCTGTCGCCCATCGCGCCCCAGGCAATGAAGCCGCCCTTGATGACGAGCTCCGGCTTGATGCCGAAGAAGGCCGGCCGCCAGATGACGATGTCGGCCATCTTGCCGTCTTCGAGCGAGCCGACATGCTCCGCGATGCCGAAGGTGCGCGCGGCATTGATGGTGTATTTGGCGACATAGCGCTTGATGCGCTCATTGTCGCCGAAACGCGTCGCCTCCTCGGGCAAGCGGCCACGCTGCTTCTTCATCTTGTCGGCCAATTGCCAGGTCCGGCAGATCACCTCGTTGATGCGGCCCATGCCCTGGCTGTCGGAGCCAAGCATCGAGATCGCGCCGATGTCATGGAGGATGTCCTCGGCGGCAATGGTCTGGGCGCGGATTCGGCTTTCGGCAAAGGCGACATCCTCTGGGATGGCCGGGTTGAGATGGTGGCACACCATCGTCATGTCGAGATGTTCGTCGAAAGTGTTGATCGTGTAGGGGTTGGTCGGGTTGGTCGACGACGGCAGGCACCACGGCACGCCGGCGACGCTGATGATGTCGGGCGCATGCCCGCCCCCTGCCCCCTCGGTATGGTACATGTGGATGGTGCGGCCGTTGATGGCGGCGAGCGTATCCTCGAGGAAGCCGGACTCGTTCAGCGTGTCGGTGTGGATCTGGACCGGGAAATCGAGCTCGTCGGCCACCGTCAGGCAGGTGTCGATCGAGGCCGGCATGGTGCCCCAGTCCTCGTGCAGCTTGAGGCCGAGGCAGCCGGTCTCGATCTGCTCGACGAGCGACGCAGGTCGGTGCGAATTGCCGCGGCCGAGGAAGCCGAAATTGATCGGCCAGTGCTCGGCCGCCTGCAGCATCTTGCCGACGTTGAACGGGCCGCCGCAGTCGATGCCGACAGTGATCGGACCCAGCGAGCCGCCGAGCATGGTCGTGATGCCGGAGGCGATTGCATGATCGCAGAGCTGCGCGCTGTCGAAGTGAACATGCACGTCGAGCGCGCCGGCCGTGGCGATCAGCCCTTCGCAGTCGCGCACCGTGGTTGCCGCCGAAACGATGAGGCGCGGGTCGACGCCATCCATGGTGGCCGGATTGCCGGCCTTGCCGATGCCGACGATCTTGCCGTCGCGGATGCCGAGATCGCCCTTGACGATGCCGACGACGGCATCGATCACCGTGACGTTGCACAACAGGAAGTCGAGCGCGCCTTCAGCGCTGGTGACGCCGGCGGCGAGGCCGGCGCCGTCGCGCAGGGTCTTGCCACCACCATGCAGGCACTCGTCGCCATAGACGGCAAAATCCTTCTCGACGACGGCGACGAGCGAGGTGTCGCCGAGACGGAAGCCGTCACCAGTGGTCGGGCCGTACATTGCCGCATAGTCGCGGCGTGACAGGGTTGCCATGATCGTTCCTCCCCTCAGGCGCCGCGAAAGCCGCGGGCGCGGGCATTTTCAAGAGCTGCGGCCTTGGCCGCTGGATCGTCGGCCGAGCCGTTTGACAGTCCGTTGAGCCCGGAAAGCTGCTGCTGTCCGCCAAAGGTGGTCAGCGGCACATCCTTCTCCTGACCCGGCTCGAAGCGAACGGCGGTACCGGCGGCGATGTCGAGGCGCATGCCGAAGGCGGCCGCCCGGTCGAAGTCGAGCGCCTTGTTGACCTCGAAGAAATGATAGTGGCTGCCGATCTGCACCGGCCGGTCCCCGGTGTTGACGACCTTCAGCGTCAGTTTGCGGCGTCCGGCATTGAGCTCGATGTCGCCGTCCTCGGCGACGATTGCCCCAGGTTCGACATCGTCGGCGGCAGCGCCGGCGGCCGGGCGCAGCGGCTCATGCACGGTGACCAGCTTGGTGCCGTCCCGGAACGTCGCCTCGACCTGCAGCATCGGCAGCATTGCCGCGATGCCGGGCATGACGTCGGCCTGGGTCAGGATGGCCGAGCCGATCGACATCATCTCGGCAACCGAGCGCCCTTCCCTGGCACCTTCGAGGATCTCGTCAGTGATGATCGCCACCGCTTCGGGATAGTTGAGCAGGAGCCCCTTGGCCCGCCGTTTGCGCGCCAGTTCGGCCGCCGTATAGATCGTCAGGCGCTCGAGTTCGGTCGGTGTCAGCAACATCGTGGGTACTCCTCAATTCGAAAACAGGCGCTGGCCCGAAGCGCCATGCATGGCGACCGCGATTTCGCAGAGCGGCGTGAACGACCGCAGCGGCTGGTCGTCGCCGACAGGCAGGCGGGCCGCAGCCTCGATGGCAGGCAGAGCGCGCGCGACAACCCTCTGGGCATCGATGGCGCCGATAGCGCCAAGCCGTACCGCAGCGGTCGAAAGCGACGCCACCATCTGGTAGCCGCCAATTGCCACGGCACTCGCCTCGTCAAGGTCGAGCGCCTGCCAGGCGAGGCCCTGGACGACCGGCAGATGGCCACAGGCTTCGCCCTTGCGGACCTTCGCCCGATAGATGGCAGTGCCGCAGGTGCCGATCCGCTCATGTGTGGTCAAAAGCGCCATGCCATTGCGGCGCGAGCCCGAGCGCAGCCCCTCGACGAAGGTCGAAGCCTCGACCTCGCGGTCGAGTTCGGCAAGCGCCTCGAGATCGCCGGCGAGCCGGTGGGCCCGAACCAGCGCGACACGGTCGGCATCGGCCCAGCGATGCCGGATCTGGATGTCGACGAAAGCGGCGAAGTCGAAGGCACCCAGTTTTCCGGCAAGCGTGGACGAGGCCTCCAGCCCCTGCGAGAAGGCAAATCCGCCGGAGGGGAACTGCCCGTCTGCATGCTGCAGGGCGACGAGCAGATGTGCCGATGGAATGCTCATTCGGCCTCCTCGGTCATTTCGACGCGGCCGCCTGAGATGAGCGGCTCGATGCGCGCGGCATAGGCCGCGGCCGGACCGTCCTGGGCGACCAGCAGGTCCTCGCCGTCGAACCGCACCCGCCAGTGCAGGTTGCCGGCGTGATAGCCGAGTTCAAGCGCGTCGCTGGCCGAACGCGGCGTGAATCTCAGCCAGCGCTGCTCGCCGGCGCGCACGATCACGGCGCGATGATGGTCGAGCACCAGCACGGCGCCGTCATGCAGCTTCTGGTCGCGCGGCAAGGTGATCGCCACTTCCTCGCCCTTGTCGGTCCGGGCCATCAGCCGCCGGCGGTCGAGATCGCCGACTGCCACCGTCACGAACTCCACGGCGTGGTGGTGTTCGAGATGATGGATCGCCTCATGCAGACCGGGATCGTTTCGGCTCCCGACAACGCTCTCAACTCGAAGCATTGCTTCCTCCTTCTGCCCCGCTGCAGCCGCCACCAATTAGAATGAATCTGTTACTTCAAGACCCTCAGGCGTTGCCCGTCAGCAGGTCATAGAGCGCAAGCGCCACGACACTCGTCGCCAAAGCAAGGTCGTCAATCTTGAGCTTCTCGTCAGCACGATGGGCATTGGCCTCGAGCATCGTTCGCGGGCCGGCGCCATACAGCACGGTTGGGATTCCCGCATTGAAGTAGTGTCGTGCGTCCGTGTAAATTGGAACTCCGTGCGTAGGCACGGGTTTGCCGATGAGGTCCGAGGCATGCCTCTGCAAGGCATCGGCCAGACGTTCCTGCCCGTCGAGCGGCTTCAGCGGATTGGCCAGCATCAGTTGCCGGACATGGCATTCGATGCCCGGCATCTCCCGCGCCGTCGCCTCGATGAAGGCGATCAGGTCGCGCGCCACATCCGGACCGTTCTCTTCCGGGATCATGCGGCGGTCGACGCGCATCACGATCTTGTCGGGCACGACGTTGGTGTTGATGCCACCCGAAATGAGCCCCACCACCAGCGATGGCGTGGTGATGCCTTCGACCGATGAGCGCTGCTCCGAAAAACCCGAACGCAGCGAATAGAGCCGGCTCAGGATGTGGGTTGCCGCCTCGAGCGCGTCGATGCCCGTTTCGGGCCGTGCCGCATGAGCGGACTTGCCGCGGACGTCGATGTCGAGATGCAGGCAACCATTGTGGGCGGTGACTACGCCATACGACAGGCCGGCGCAGATCGCGTAGTCTGGCTTGGTCAAGCCTTGCTGTAGTAGATAGAGCGGGCCGATGTCGCCACCGACCTCTTCGTCATAGGTCAGGTGGATCTCGATCGTGCCCGACAGCTTTTCGCCTAGCGCACGCAGCGCCAGCAGCGCATAGGCATAGGTGACGAAGTCGGACTTCGAGGTTGCCACACCCCGACCGTACATCCAGCCATCCTTGATCTCGGCGCCATAGGGATCGACGGTCCAGCCTTCGCCAGGCGCCACGACGTCGCCATGCGCATTGAGCGCGATCGTCGGACCGGGGCCAAACGTATGGCGGACAATCAGATTGGTGGCGCTGATCATGCCGACGCTTGTAACCAGCGCGTCGGGCACCTTGTGTCGCTCGACCGTGAAACCAAGGCCTTCATACAACTGGGCAGCACGATCGGCATGCGCTGCGCAATCTCCGGGCGGGTTGTCGGACGGAACTTTGACCAGTTCTGCCAGCATGCGCACCTGGTCGTCGCGATGAGACCGGATGAATTCTGTTAGATGCGCCCCACCTTCTGATATCTGTTTTGTCTTCATCATGGAGTGTTCCATCCAATGACATAAGGATCGGCAAAGTTGTACTCTTCGAGATTGTTTCCCAGACCCCCACGATCTACCACCAGAAAATCTTGCTCGTTACCCAGAGGAGAAAGTACTCCGTGCCAGACATTGCTGTGGTAATTCACACCCTGCCCCGCTTGCGCAATAAATGCCCTGGGCGCCTGCGGAACACCTTGCCGGTCAAGACATACGACCACCAGGAACGCCCCCTGCTCCGTCGGGATGAAAGCCTGGCTTCCATACGGATGCCTCTCGACAGCGGAAACAATTAGTGGAAGCTCGTAGTGACGGCTCCGGACCATAGAGATCAGAACTCGCCCTTCCGGGCCACCCACCTGTACTTTCGCGAGATCGTGAAAGCGATCGGCCATACCGCCGTTGATCGAGTAACTGCCATTACCATCTATCTCGATTACATCACCGAACTCGCGAAACCGTTCTCGTGTGAGCGGCTCAATCTCAACAACTTGTGGCATGTTCTCGTTCCAAGCTCAGATACCTAAGATCACGAAATGCCGCTCAATGCAGATCTGGGATGCTTCGAGCGGCATTGCTATCACTACACTCCGTGATGCTTGTGCCAGTGGCGCGCAATTTCATCTCTTCGACAAATCCACACGCCCTCGTGCTTTTGCACATAATCTAGAAAGCGCTGGAATGCCGCCCACCGACCCGGCCGGCCGACAATTCTCAGATGCAGGCCGGTGGACATCATACGTGGTGTCCTGTCACTCTCGCGATAGAGCACGTCAAACGTATCCTTCAGGTAGGAAAAGTACTGATCACCTGAGTTGAAACCCGCGGCCGACACAAAGCGCATGTCATTTGCTTCCAGTGTGTACGGTATTCGCAAATGCTGCTTGCCATCCACGGTCACCCAATATGGGAGATCATCTGCATATGTGTCGGAATCGTAGAGGAACCCGCCTTCTTCGACTACGAGCTTCAATGTGTTCTGACTGCAGCGCCCGGTGTACCATCCCACAGGACGCTCACCGGTGATCTTTGTGATGGCCTCGATGGCCAGCTTCATGTGGGCGCGTTCCGTTTCCTCCCCCATCCATTGATGGTCGATCCACTTCCAGCCATGACTGGCGATCTCATGGCCGGTGGAATGCATGAATTGGCCTGCTTCGGGGTAATGCTCGAGAGCTAGCCCGTTGGCCAGGACTGTGGACTTGATCCCCCGGGCGTTCAGCTCGTTGAAAACTCGCCAGAAGCCGACACGTGTGCCGTATTCGTAGAGAGATTCCATATTCACGCTGCGCACACCGAAAAGCGGGGGAGCACCAATCATGTCGGAGATAAAGTTTTCAGAATGAGCGTCTCCGTGAAGTACGCTGTTCTCTGAACCTTCTTCAAAGGCTACGATAATCTGCAGCGCCAGCTTGGCGCCATTAGGCCAATTGGCATTCGGCGGATTATTGCCGTAGCCGACCATGTCGCGAGCATAGGTCATGTTGTTTTCCTTTCGACTTCAGCCGTTTTGATCGGCACTAACTTCTCAAACGACCCGGGATTAGGGGCCTGGACGATTTCTGCGACGTTCAAAGATGTCGGACAGTTCCAGTATCATCCTGTTTTACGGCGTCGGTCCCGATGCCCGCCGCTGCGCGCTGCTCACCCACTCGACGGCGGCCCTCAAGAAGCGGTCCGAGCACCGAACCCAAGGAGTCAAGGCTGGCGGCAAATACCAAGGCGAGACCAGCAGCAACGAGCTGCACGAATGGCGTCACATTTAGCTGCGTAAGTCCGTTCTCCAGAACGCCGAGAAAGATCCACGCTGTCGCAACACCACCAATCCGTCCGCGACCACCGGCAAACGCAACGCCGCCAAGCAGCACGATCGTCAGAGCTTGGAGTTCCATCTGCAGGCCTAGTGCGCCAGGTGCAGAACCATCAAGGCGTGCAGCCGACATCACGCCAGCCAGCCCGGCAGCTGCCCCGGTAACGACATAGAGAGCAAACGGCAGTGCACGTACCGGCAACGCGGCCAAAAACGCAGCCCGCGGATTTGACCCAATGGCGTAGACGTATCGCCCCCAGGTGGTCAGCGAGATAAAGATCGCGGCAGCAACGAAAGAGATAGCAACGATCCACAGCTGAATCGGAATATGAAGAAAATCACCATTGCCCATCACCACGAAGAACTCGTCCAGGCCCGATATTTCGTTCTGCTGTATAAGCAGCGTGGCCCCGCGGAGAATGCCGAGCATACCCAGGGTAACGATAACTGGATTGAAGCGGAGGACCCCGCAGAGAACCCCGTTTATGGTGCCACCCAGCGCGCCCCCACCAATCCCGACCAACATGCTCAACCAGGGTGAAAGGCCCCATTCTGTATTGGCGAGAGCAACGAGCGTACCGGCAAACCCGATGTTTGATCCGACCGACAAGTCTACGTGCCCTGCGATCACCAACAAGGCCATCGCCGCCACTAGAACACCGATCACGGCATTATTTGTAAGAATCACCTCAAAGTTCGAAACCGTAAGAAATGTCGGCGTCTGCGACGTGAAATATACCATCATGATAACAAGCGCTATCACTAGGATATTATTGATAATAACTTCCGGGCGCTTGATTTTGTTTAGGATTGACGTTGAGCTGGATTTTTTTACCTCAACGGCATTATTCGATGTGGTTGACCTGGTCATCTTACTCTCCTACATGCGCCAGGTGGAGCAGGCGCTCTTGATTAATTTCGGCCCCATGCAGAACTCCCGCAACCTGTCCTCGAGATAGCACTACGACGCGGTGGGCCAATTGCATCAACTCTTCCGGCTCCGACGAAGTCACCACGACCGCAAGCCCGGCCTTGGTACTCTCCGAGAGGACGGAGTAGAGGTCGCCGCGAGCGCCAACGTCCACGCCTTGTGTGGGCTCATCGAGCAGCAGCATCCGACAATCCTGGCCCTCTTGGAGCCACCTGCCGAGCACTAGTTTCTGCTGGTTTCCGCCTGAGAACCGCCTGGCTTCAAGATCAGAGCGCCGCGGCTGCAGGTTCAACTTCCTTGAAATGTCGTGAAATGCTTTTTGCTCTGACCGTTTGCTGCGAAACCCAAGGGTCCCAAGCTTGGCGGCGCTGGCCATCGCTACATTTTCACCTGCCGTCAGTGTCTGAAAGACACTCTTCCGAAGTCGATCCTCTGGAACCAGCGCTATGCCGGCCCGCACCGCATCGGACGGTCGGCGAAGCTTAAGCGCCTTGCCATCCAGAGTAATCGTACCGCCCGCCAGCGCTCGCGCTCCGAACAGCGCTTCAAGCAACTCGGTCCTACCAGAACCTACCAAGCCAAATACGCCTAGGATCTCGCCCGAATTTACGTCTAGGTCGACCGGCCCAATACCTGGCGCAGTCAGCCCACGAAGCTGGGCCAGGGGAGATCTTGTTTTCTGCTGACTGGCGTAGTCAGGCGGTTCAGTTCCCACACTCCGGCCTGCAATCGCGCTTACGATCTCTTGTTCTGTTACGTCCGAGACTCTGGCTGAAAGAACAACCTTGCCGCCTCTAAGGACTGAAACTCGATCAGCAATTGCGAACACTTCGGCCAAACGATGTGTTACATATAGGAGTGGTAATTTTTGCTTCTTTAGAGAGAGAAGCTGCGCCGACAATTGCGCTGCTTCGCGTTCCGTCAATGATGCCGTTGGTTCATCTAATATCAAGAGCTTTGGCTTCGTGCGAAGTGCCTTGACAATTTCGATAACCTGTAGTTCCGCGTTGCTAAGCTTAAGCAAGTCAGCTTCGGGGTCGATAGTGACGCCTAGCTCCGCGAACCATGAGCGCACTTCCCGTGCTTCCTGGGCTTTGCGCACAAACGGACCGCGCTTGTATTCTTGCCCAAGAAAAACATTGTCAAGCACATTGAGGCCTGAGGCTAATGACAGCTCTTGATATACTACGGCAATACCAGCCCGCATTGAATCGCGGGGTCCGCTTGTTGTAAACGGTTTCCCATCGACCTCGATCACGCCGGAATCAGGCTGCTCAGCCCCCGACAAACACTTGATCAATGTCGATTTCCCGGCACCATTGGCACCTAGAAAGGCATGGATTTCTCCATCCTCAATTTCAAGATCGACCCCCTTAAGGACTGGAACGCCAGAATAGGCCTTCTTGAGATTGCTAATCACAACAGACACGGAAACCACCTTATTTGATAGTATTTCCTCTATATCTTGCGATAAGGACCACGCCTCTGCGCCTGGTCCTTATCGCGTCGACATCGGCAGGAATTGCGGCTCTATTCGATGCCTTGCTGCTTCAGGTACTTGTCAGCCAGGGGCGATTTTGCCTCAACCAACTCCAGCGCGATGATACGTTCGGCTACGGCCTCACCACGCGCCAGCTTGTCAGCTGTCGTTGCGATCGCCTCGCCCAAGTCAATCAGCGGCAGCGCCATCGAAGCACGATAGATGGTATCGCCGCTTCGCAGCAATTTCAGCGCACCGGGGGTGCCGTCCATGCCGCCGATGAACGCTTTTGGATCAGTCTTGTCGCGCCCAGCGGCAATCCATGCCTTGTATGCGCCCTCTGTTGCAGGATCTTCGATGCCGAGGATCACATTAACTTCAGGGTGCGCTTGAAGAATGCTGCGGGTCGTCTCGAGACCCTCAGTAGCGCTAATTGCGTCCTGGCGAGCAACGATGGTCGCGCCGGGCGCAACGCTGTTGAGCCCTTTGGCGATGCCATCCGCTCGAGAACGCCCCCAGAAGGCGCCTTCGTAACCTAGAATGACAACATTCGCTTTTCCGCCCAAGTTGGAGTTAATCCACTTGCCGGCGTATTCCCCAAGAACTGCCGCAGACTCGTACTGGCTGAAACCAACGGTCGCATCCTGGTTCTCGAGCTTTTCCGCATACGTGATCCACTTGATGCCGGCGCTGCGAGCCTTCTTGGCTACGCTTTCGAACACCGCTGGATTAAGGGTAACGCAGACGATGACTGCGACCTTTTGCTCGATCCACGTATTCAGCGTATTGATCTGCTTCTTCAGGTCTGTTCCGGGATCGTCTACAACGACTTGATAGCCAAGCTCTCCCCCCTTCTTCTTTGCGGCTTCCAAAGTGGCGATAACTGCGCCCTGAAGCGACGAATTCGGGAAGCTGACGGCGATTACAGGCTGTTGTGCGAAAGCAGGCATCGGCATCGCAACCGAAGCGGCGGTGAGTCCGGCCACTCCGAGTGCCATAAAGTTTCGCCTCGACAAGGCAGTCCACATTTTCTTTGACATTGCTTATTCCCCTTTTTCTATCACAGTTTTTCTTGTTGAAGAAACCTAGATCACCAGAGACTATTCATACCCCTTTCTAGCAACAATAACGCCGTTGCTTATTTCTATTACTGTTCCGAACGGACTTGACAAGCGCTTGAGCCGAGAGAGCAGCTGATCCAGCGCATCTCCTTTCGCAAGCTCAGGCAACCGCCTTGCGTTGAGGATGTGAGGAATGAGGCGGAGTTGGGTGTCCTCGCTCGCTTGTGAGCGATACAGAGCGACATAACCCTCGGCCGACATCTCGCTCCAAAGCTTCTTGACCTTAGGATCCGCTTCCATAAAGACCTGCTGACCGACCAGCGTTCCCAAACCGTACAGAATTGGTTTGTTCCGGTAGAATTCTATCGGATGGATCGCATGGGGATGGTGGCCGTGAATGAGGTCGGCGCCCGCGTCGATCAACCCATGGGCCAGCGGCTGCTGGTACTCCGCCAACTCATCGCCAGAGCCGAAGCCCCAATGAACGGTCACAATCAAGAAATCGAAGCGAGAACGGCATTCGCGGACACACTCGCTGGCAAATGCCAAGTCGCTGTCATGGACATGAGTGCGAACCCGTACAGCCGACAGGTCGCCCGGCTCTTCCATCTGATAATATGGATCGATCTCGTAAGAGGTCACCACCTTCAGGCCAGCGATCCCAGGCCTCTGCTCTGCCGCGCCAGCCCCTGTCGGCACAAGGCAAGAGAAAGCCAGCACTCCCACGCGAGTTCCGCTGAGAACAACCTCTGCCGGTGCAATGGCCTCGCGTAATGTTCCGCCGGCCCCGATTGTGTGAAGACCTGCAGACCGCAAGCAATGCAGGGTATCTTGCAGGCCCTCCCAGCCATAGTCGACAGTGTGATTGTTGGCGACTGTGACAACGTCTAAACCTAGCGCATCAAGGTCAGACGCAATCGATGGATCCGCGCGTATGTTCAGCAGCTTCTGAAGCGGCTTCACTGCGCCAGTGAGCGGCATCTCAAAGTTGCCAATGGCCAGGTCGGCGTCATGAAGATGCCGCAGCACCGCATGGACATCCGCCATTTGGGCGTCGCTTCGCAATTGCTCAAGCGGGATGACATCCCCAGTCAAGGCCAACGTCGGCACGATATCGCTCCTCCAACTGTTCCCTGGTCCGCAGCAGGCTCAAGCCCTTTTTTGCGCTGTCTAACCTATCGATAGCTGTTTACTACCTAGCTAACAGGGTGTACCGTAATTGAGAGCGCCAACAGTGTCAAGGCGCTACGCAGCGACCACAACGGGAGATCCAGAGGTGACAAAAAGCACACAACCAGACTTTGCGAGCAGCTACATCAATTTGGCGAGCCCGCAGCTTGGTGCCGAAGCTGTCTTTGCCAATGATGAGTTTTTTGCTTCAAAGGAAAGAATGTTGAGCCCGGCCAGTCCGGTATTTGTTTTTGGCAAGAAGGACGATACGCGGCCAGGCTTGTATATGGACGGATGGGAGACGCGACGTCGCAGGACCGAAGGGCACGATTACTGCATCGTGAAGCTTGGGATACCGGGCATCATTCACGGCTTCGACATCGATACCAGCCACTTTACCGGGAATTTCCCTCCGGCCGCTTCGATTGAAGGCTGCTTCTCAGCGCAAAAAATCCCGGCGGACGATACCCAATGGGCTGAAATCCTGCCGGCCACGGAACTTTCCGGCAATTCACATCATTTTTTGCCGGCCTCACATCCAGGGGCCTTCACTCATATTCGGCTGAATATTTATCCCGATGGAGGCGTAGCTAGGCTCAGGGTATATGGCGAAGCGGCGGTAGATTGGGAAAAGGCAAACCAAAGTGCAGCACATGAACTCTCAGCCTTGCGACTTGGTGGCCGCGCCCTGGCAGCCAGCGACCAACACTACGGGTCGCCCAACAATCTGCTCTTGCCTGGATCCGGGGATTCTCCCATCGACGGATGGGAGACACGCCGGCGGCGCAGCCCGGGCAACGAATGGGTGGTAATTGAGTTGGGCCACCGAGGCCGCATTTCGGAGATTGAGGTAGACACAGCGCATTTCCGCGGGAACTATCCAGACAGATGCTCTGTGCTGGCCGCCGACCTGAGCGGAGTAGACGTGCCTGGGATAGTCACGCAAAGCATGTTCTGGCGGGTATTGCTTCCGGAACAAAAGTTGGAGATGCACAAGCGGCATGTATTTGAACGGGAGATTCTCGATCTTGGCGGCGTATCTCACTTGCGCTTCAACGTATTTCCGGACGGTGGTGTGATGCGATTCCGCGCGTCGGGGAAACTCGCCTAATGCGCAGGCCTATGAGCAACACGGAGGCTCATCGGTAGCCTAACGCTGTTGTATACGCGGCGCACTTGATACCCCGTCCAGGTATTGGTGGGCATCGAGTATCAGGTTTGGCGTTTCTATCAAACCTGATACTCACAGGAGACAAAAGAATGGAACGTGTTAACTTATCGAGGCGGAAGCGCTCGCTATCAAATGAAGTCTGCGAGCGGATTATTCATGACTTCATTGCCAGCGAAAAGGTCAAGCCCGGTTCACTTCTGCCGAGCGAAAAGGAACTGACTGAAAAGTATGACGTCTCAAGAGTTACGTTGAGGGCTGCGGTCAAAAGCCTTCATGATCGAGGCGTTGTAAGCGTTCGAAATGGAGTGGGCGCAACTGTACTGCCGCAGACGCCTGCTTCGTCGGCAATTGTGCATCATCTCGATAGGCTTGCGTCTCTGGACAAGGCTGCGAGCGACGCCGGCAAGCTTCTTGACACCGAGGACCTAAAGTGGGGCCAAGGTATCGTAACGCCAGAAATAAGCACTAAGCTACGCCTACCCGTAGGCGATCCAGTATATTACGTTCAGCGCTCAAAAACGCTTGATGGCACAAAAATCGCGTGGACGATAGACTGGCTACCGACGACGATTGTCGATCTAGATCTGCTTCGGAATGAATTCAGAGGCTCGCTTCTTGACGCATTGTTGTTGCATTCAGAGCTCGAGTTAAATTACGCCGACTTGGAGGTGGCTCCGCAAATACTTGACTCTGAGATCGCAAGCCATCTAGGAACCGCGGCTGGAGGACCAGTGCTTTATCTAGATACTGTCGTCTATGGAGCAGCAGGTCAGCCTGATATATGGGGACAGGTGTGGGTACTGCCGGAGCACGTTCGTTTCTTCATTCGTCGGCACATGTAAGCCTTGAAAGGCGGCCCGAGCTCTTGCTTAGATAGAGCGGCCGCCTAACTGTAGGCAAGAAAGCGGGACTTTCCGCTGAGGCGAGCTAGCCGTCTGTGCCGAGCGTAACTATTGCTAGCCGGTAAGTTCACCCCTCATGAGCGCACCCCAATTGCTCATTGTCGGATCAATTCCTGCAAGCATGCATCCCTTCCAGAACGTCACAGCAATTGAATCGATGATAGGCTTGCCAAGTTCCCGCTCCATCTCCTCGACAAGCAGCGTCGCCGGAAGGTTGGTACATACGACTGCAATGCAGTCAGCCTCTGGGGAGTCTGCAGCACGCAATAGCTTGCGAATGTCGTCCATCGAATTGTTGCCGATGTCGAGGTTCACGGACTGCCTCAACGAAGAGTGCGACACGACATTTACGCCAAGTCGACCGTACACTTCACAGATTTTGGTGGTGACTTCGTCGACATAAGGAACGGCCAGGCCTATCCGCGTAGCTCCCATTGATCGGAACACTTCGTGAAACGCGAGCGTAGCGGTGGATGCCCGAAGGCCAGTACGTTCCGAAATCCTCTGGCACAACTCTTCATCGCGCTGCAGCCCAAGCCACGATGCCGACGTTCCGTTCCATACGATCGCATCCAGGGGAGCGTCTGCCAGAAGCTCTGCCGCTGCGACCATAGTATCGAGCGCAAACTGTGCTTCCGTCGCTTGATCGAGCCGAACAGCCTTTACGCGCAGCCGAGCAAAATGATGAGAGCAGCGATTTGCCAATCCCACATTCATCAGAGACGTGATCGTCTCCAACGCCGTGTTCGAAGACGGCGTGATATGGCCAATCTTTTTGAGCTGTTGAAGCGACTTCAGTGTAGTATCAACGTGACCCACGCTTTCATTCCTCTCGTTTTCGAAAGTAAGAACTTTGCAGATGCCGAGTTATGATGGAGAAGACTCCAGAATAACCTTCCACCCACGTGTTTCCTGGAGAGACTGGCAAATCGAAGGCAGATTTTCAGAAATATTCGACGCTTCCGCTTCTGCCTGAGAGACGTCGGCTGCGCTCCAGTCTCGCCTGGTGGAGGAATGTACTGATATCCAACCGGCAACGTGATCGTTATGCACTACAGGTGCCAACATCTGTGCTTCGACACCATAGGCATCAACAAGCGCGGCGGGAGGACGAACTTGTGAGTTGGAAAACTCCGATTGCACCAGAACCTTCCGCGTTTGGATTACCCATTGTGCAGTGGCGGCACCCCGTTGATCGACACTTTCATCATGTTTGATGGACGGGGAGCCTTCTGCGACCGCCTCTCCAACTACAGGGAAGTTCCGCCCGTCCACATCAAGACGCAGCGTCACTCTCATCGTCCCCAACCGATGTCGCAATTGTTCCAGGTGCTTGTCCAAATCATCCAGAAGGCCGCTGCAATCTCCACGATCGCTGCTGCCACGGGGGTCTTCCTCGGCGCCAAGGCCCTGTGCGCGACCAAGGTTGAGTTCTTCGTCATTGAGTAGCGCGTAGGCTGTATAGGCAGCCACATTGGCGACCTCGGACACGGCCGCCATATCAAGCAATGCGGGAACGTCGCCCGAACTATGATAGTAGGGATGCTGAGGAGGAAATCGCCAAAACCAGCAAGCGGGCACCCCAGCATCGATAAACGGATTGAGATCTGCGGCGCGAAGAAGGCTAGCGTTGGTGAGATCTTCAATCTCCCACCCAATCTCTGCCGCTCGCGCAACGGCATAGTCTGCGATGCCCGGATCGGCCAGCAGCGCGCGCCGGCCGGGGAGCGCCCATGCCAATGCGTCAAGATTGATCATCGCGACCGTTGACCTGAGATCTGCCTCGTGTCTGCGGCAGTAGTCCGTTGCGCCCCACATGCCGGGTTCTTCGGCACAGAACGCAACAAGCTTCAATGTTCGTCTGAAATCTTGTCCGACCCACCGGTCCGCAAGTGCGACAAGCGCTGCAAGACCCGTCGCATTGTCCTGCGCTCCAACTCCCTCAAGTTGCGTATCGTAGTGGGCTCCCACCACGACGCATTCGTCGGTTGCGCCAGGGATTTCCCCTACCACATTACCCGATGTAAACGGCTTGTACCTGGCGCTATGTTCGATCCGCAGGCGAACGACGCCGTTGGCGACGTAAGTCAGCAGTTGCGCACCATCGTCTCGGTCGATTGTGACGCCTGGCACGGCGAGCGGCCTGCCCTCGAAACTCGGCGCCGTCGGCACTGGATACAACTGTGCCGTCAAGTGAGAAATCGTTCCACCCGGCGTCTCACTTATGACGACAATGCCGGCGACCCCCTTCTTCACCAAGAGCTCTGCAAATAGCCATGGCCAGTACGAATGCATCACAGCTATCCGCCCATTCAACGGGGGCAATCGCGCGAGGATATCCGTCAAGTCGTCAATGCTGGAGGGCCGTCCAACATAGATCGCTACGCCCTCCGCCTGAGCACTCGCAGTGTACTGCAGGCCGACGGCTCGAAGCGTCTGGAAAGGCTTTAGTATCTCGCACGTCGCCCCAACAGCCTCGTATGACAACAATTCCACTGGTTCTGTCCGGACTCGTTGCAGACCCGCCGCATTGAAGCGGTCGAGCAGGAACGAGCGAGCTGCAGCCTCTCCAGCTGTGCCCACGAAACGATTACCAATGCCACAAATTTCATCTACCAAGCTCGCAACGCTCGCGCGATCGAGCCTTGGCCATTGAGCCATGCCAGTCATCACATTCACCTTCGTAACTTCAGCTGCGCTGTATCAAAGTGCGAGTACAGGCGAGCGTCGGCTGTAGGGAATGAGCAACTCTCCACCGCCTGATCGAACGATGAAGGACTGTTCGTTCTGGATTGCTCCGATGGCAGGAAGGAAATGGCCGATCTCGAGATTGATCACCATATTTTCCTCAAGCGGAAAGTCTGCTGAGACATCTATGCAATCGTCGACGATGCGCCCCCCACAATCGGGAACGATGATTGGATATTCACGCACATCGAGGCCAATACCATGACCTTGCGGCTCATTTCCCTCGATTCCTCCCTTGGCGAGAGCATCACACATTGCGCGAAACACCTCTGACGACCTCACACCAGGTCTTAATGCGCGCCCACCAGCAGCGACACATTCCTTCAGCGCCGCGTCCTTCGTGCGCACCAATTCCGGTGGGGCCTCGAACATAAAGCTCATGCCAATGTCAGCCCAATAGTTGCGATAGATCGCGCACCAGTCGGTGAAGACGACCTCGCTGCGCGACGGCGCATAGGTTGGTTGAGTAGTGAGCCCAACCCCCCCGGCCGCCAATTGGACGGCCGCGAAGTCAGCACAATGTTCGCCCAGGCGGATGCGATATTCTCTCTCGATCGCTTCGAGAGTGCCATCTGGTTGTGCCTGCTCGATTGCTGCTGTGGCCGCCCTTTCGGCAATATTGATCGCAGTGCGCATCCGGTCGATTTCCGCATCGGTTTTGACCATCCGGACCAGCCTGATGAGCTTGGTGCAGTCCAGAAGCGTTGCATCAGGCAGCAAGCCCGCAAGGGCTAAGCGCCCACTGTCGCCCATGCCCTCGATTTCAACGCCGATCCGGCTGCCATCCGCGAGACCACGTTCGCGCATGACAGCGACAAGCGCCTCCGCAGCAGTTTCATAGGAGTTGCCGCGCATGACCTCCCCAGCCTTACCGACAAAGCCGGCTGGGCTCATCGATAGGTCAAAGGGGAAATTTCCTCCAAAGAGCCGAACGTCCCGGATCCACACATCGTCCGAATTCATCGCAAACCGCGAACCCAAGATGAGCGTCGGCTCCCCTTCGGCAGGGATTAGGACAAAGCCTGAAAACATCAACTCGCTTGAAGCTTCAGGGGTAAACATGTACTGACGCATCGAAGATTCTAATGGCCAGCTGTAGCCTGAAAAATAAGTAATACTCTTAGGCGATGTGGCAATAATCGCTGAAACGCCAGCTTCCTTCATATACTTGATGGCTCGTTCACGATTGTACAGCATGTCATATCCTCCAAACACAAAACCTTCAGACCGACAAGTATCGGCCGAGAACCTCAGGATCTTTTGCTTCCGACGCAGAGCCTTCCCAAGCAATTTGACCTTTCTCCATGAACAAGACACGATCGGCGATATCGAGAGCGAGACCGTGGTTCTGTTCAGTGAGCAGGACAGCAAGTCCGGCATCGGCGAGCCGGCGCAACATGCCCCCGAGCTCCGCTACGACCAGGGGAGCGAGACCTTCACTGGGCTCGTCGAGCATGAGTACCTCGGGCTGGGACAAGAGCGCGCGTCCCACCGCCAGCATTTGACGCTCACCGCCAGACAGCTGCCGTCCCTGCGAACCCGCCAATTGTCGCAGCTTGGGAAAGAGGCCAAACACCTTATCGATACTCCACTGCCCGTTGCGTGCGGACACGCCTGCGCTCGTCTGCAGGTTCTCGAGCACTGTCAAACTGCCAAGGGAGCGGGAACCAGAGGGAACAAGTGACAGTCCGGCCCGGACGCGGCGAAACGCTGGTGCTGTGGCAATCTCATTTCCTGCCAACAACACTTTCCCTCGCCTCGCAGTCACAAAGCCCGCAATGGCCATGAGCGTGGTTGTCTTGCCAGCACCATTGCGGCCAAGCAACGCGACGATTTCGCCTCGCCCCACATGCAATTGTGCATCGAACGTGACTTGGCACTTGCCGTAAAAGGCATCCAAGTTATTCACTGTCAACGCGGCGGATACCGGGTAAGCTGCGGTCGTCATTTGTGGATTCCTGCTGTATCCGAACCGAGATAGGCGGCAATTACGTCAGGGTTGCTTCTAATCTCCTCCGGCGTCCCTTCGGCTAGTACCGCCCCGTTGCACAAGACAGTTATCCGATCTGCGATGCCGAACACGACTTCCATGTCATGCTCGACAAACAGGATAGTGAGTCCCTGACTATGGGCGATCTGCCTGATCGCATTCACAACCTGACGGGTCTCGCCTGGCCCGACACCTGCTGTAGGCTCGTCGAGGCAAAGCAGTTGTGCTTCGACCGCAAGACCCATAGCGATCTCAAGTGTCCGTTGATCACCATGAGAGAGATCTGCTGCTCGAACCAACGCCACATCGCCAAGTCCGACATTTTCAAGGATCGATGCCGCACGGTCTCGAACAGCCGCCGGAAGTTTGCCCACCAGGCGTGAAGTTCTGCCACGCACGCTCGCCTCTGCGAGTGCGACATTATCGATTGTGGTCAACGCAGGGAAAATGTTCGGCTGCTGAAACGATCGCCCCAAGCCTAGCTTGACGCGGTCCCACGGGTTGGCAAAGGTGATGTCCTTGCCTGCGAATTGCACTCTTCCTGCATCTGGCCGAAGCGCCCCTGTAACCAGATTAAAGAAGGTCGTTTTGCCGGCACCATTGGGTCCGATGATCGCGTGGATCGTACCCTTCCGGACCTTCATACTTACGTCATGCGTAACATGAAGGCCGCCGAAGCTCTTGGTCAAATTGGACACTTCGAGGAGCACTGGCGCATTTTTGGCATCAGCCCGAGTCGTTTGAGGGCCCGACACTGCCGAACTCGGGGCCGCAGACATTACCGTCGCACGCTGAGGTATACGGGATCGCGCATCGCCCAGAAGGTTGCGCAGACCTGCCTCAAGCGCCCCCATGATGCCACTGGGCATACCAATCGCAACGATGACGACCACGAGCCCTACAGCAACGTCCCAGAACTCAGTGCGCGAAGCGAGCTGATCCGTAAGGAGCGTGTAGAAGATGGCGCCAACGACTGGTCCAAGAAAGTAACCGAACCCGCCAAGAAGCGCGACGATCAGCGGAGTCGCGGACATCTGCCAGAAGAACAAAGCGTCCTGGACCTGGCCTTCGTAGATAGTAAACAGTCCGCCGGCGAGGCCCGCAAAGAAGGCGGCCATGATGAAGGCAGCATACTCGTAGCGGATTGGTGAAATGCCGATGAACTGCGCTCTTAGACGGTTCTCGCGAAGACCACGCAGGGCGTCCCCAAACGGTGAACGGGTCACTATCCATAGCACCAACGCTCCGCCCGCCACGCAAGCCAAGGTAAACCAATAAAGCTTGCTGAGATCGAATGCCCAGCTGGGCTGGAAATCGCCAATAAGCCCTTCATCGCCGCCAGTCCATCCTGGTGTACCGTGTGCGATTGCATAGACAAGCTGGGCCGTGCCAAGTGTCAGCAGACCAAAATAGATCTCTTTCCCACGCAGCACGATTGGGGCAAGTATCGCGGCAGCAATAGCTGCCGCGAACGGCGCCACGATCAAGCCAGTGATCGGATTCCATTCTAGTCGAGAAACCAGAAGAGCAACGGTATAGGCGCCGATGCCGAAGTAAGCAGCATGCCCAAACGTCAACAGGCCACTTGTTCCAAACAGAAGGTTTAGACTCAGCGAAAACATTCCCACAACGAGAGCCGAGCCAAGAACCAGCACTATCGTACTAGGGAATATTATTGGTGCACATATCATCATGCTTGCACAAATAATAGCTGACAATAAAACTACTGGGCGCACCCACGCTGCTGCGTGTTTTGTCTCCGAGAGCACGCTCATTTCGGACTGTACAGCAGACAATTGGTTCAGTGACATTGTCTCACCCATGGGTACTTTCTGATTTTCCTGTACCGACATCATCTCACCTTGCCGAAAAGGCCCTGCGGACTAATTGCGAGCACTGTTACAAGCAAGCCGAATACAACTATCAAGGACCAGGACGGCGGAAGCCAAATCAGTGCAATCGAGCTTGCAACACCCACCATCAACGAGCCCACAAGAGCTCCGCCGATACTGCCCAACCCGCCGATGACAACGACGACAACGGCCTTAACAATCACGTCGAGGTCTAGGCCAACAGAGATGGTTTGCTGGGGGGTCACAAGAGCGCCGGCAATACCTGCAAAGAAGGCGCCAAGAGAGAAGACTGCCGTAAAGAGGAGCGGAACATTGACGCCCGCCATTTCGAGAAGTTGGCGGTCGTCGACCGCGCCCCGGATCAGTCGACCTAGAGAGGTTTGATACATGATAAGCCACAGCGCGATCACCGCCGCACTCCCTACGCATATTAGGAACAGCGAGTAGGTAGGGAAGTAAGTTCCAAGCATCGGGACGCCCCCATCGAACAAGGGAGGCATGGCAGTCTGTCGCGGCGCGGATCCCCAGATGCCGCGCACTAGCCCGCCAATGATCATCACCAGGCCAAACGTGACGAGCAATTGAATCGCTACATCGCGATGATAGATGCGACGAAGGCAGACAATTTCGATCAACGCACCGAGCGCAGCTACTGAAAAGCCGGCAAGGAGTGCGCTGATCCAGAACGATACGTTTCCAGTTCCAACGAAGTCGCTGATCGAAGTCGCGAGGAACGCGCCCAGCATGTAGACCGAACCATGTGCGAAGTTGATGATCCGCAATGCGCCAAACACCAAGGTAAACCCAGATGCGACGAGGAACAGAACAGCCGACGCGGAGATTCCAGAAAGTAATTGCAGCAGAAATTCATTCATAGGAATGCCTCCCACGAGGTCGAAGCAAGCAGGCATGACTGTCGCCATGACTGCTTGCGTGACCTATTGCTATTGTGCTGACGTCCAGCGCGTCGAAGTCTTCCCGGAAAGGATTGCTTCATAGAGGGGCTGTGGGATAACGTCCTTCGTCCACATTGCCTTGCTGTCGGACGACCAGTACGGGTGCCCCAGTTCGCTATCGTCGACAACTGGGCCTACATTGGACCAGGCATTAGCTTGGTGGTTCGGCATGATTTCGACGCCGTCTCCATAGACCGAATCGAAAGTCAGCCCGCCCTTTTTCGCGGCGGTATCCAGCGCGTTGTAGTCGAAGCTACCAGCAGCCTTTACCATTGATGCCCACATCTGGACCGCTGAGGCAGCCGCGTACGCCCACTCGTCGGGAGCCGCGCCATTATTGGCAGCCTTGTATGCCTCCGTGAACTCACGCCCGACAGGCGTCGCAGCCATGGTTTTGACGTTGGCTCGCATAACCCCGTAAGTGTTGGCAGGCAGGTTGCCGTTTCCAACCGCCTTCAACGTCGCTGTATCCGGGTAAAACATCGTCAGGATATCCAGCTTCCGCTGGTTCCATATCTTATATACCGATCCCAAATCCGGGCCGAGCAGGTTCCCAAATACACAGTCCGGGGACTTGCTGGAGATCGCCTGAATGATGGCCCCAAAGTCCTTGTTCTGCAGGTTGTAGGGCTGGTCCACCACGATCTGCGCGTCGGGTTGCGACTCCGCCAACTGACCGCGAAAGGCTGAGACGATGTCTCGGCCGGCTACGATGTCAGGATACAGGAAGCCGTATCGCTTGCATTTGCCGCTCTCAACAAGATATTTGGCGGCTGCTCTGCCATCCTGATACAGGGTTGAGATGGCCATGTAGTTACCCGGCTCGCGTGCATCCATAACGAACTGGGCGTCACCGCCTTCACCGGAAAACAGCGGGATGCCTTGTGCGTTCGTGATCTTCGCCATGCTGAGCATGCTGCTGCTCAATGTCGGGCCAAACACCACATTTGGCTTGTTTGTGGCGATAGCCTTCTTGAGCTCTCTAACGGCAACCGCCGGATCCAACTGCTCGTCCTTAATGGTCAGCTTGACCTTACAACCGAGCAAACCGCCGTCCTTGTTGATCAGATCGATTACGGTTTGAGATGCAGTCGACTGGCTCGGTCCGAGCACGCCGAGGCGTCCCGAGACGTCGCTGACGATCAGCGCCTGAGCCTCGCCGTTGACGCATCCGCCAGTCTCGGCCGAAGCAATTCCTGAGCTGAACGCTGCGCCCATAAGGCCAAGTGTAAGGCTGCCAAGCACGGTCCTCATTGATCGGCTAGTTCGCCAATCACGTACCGAAGAACGAAACATTATCATTGATTTCCTCCCGTTAGTACCTTCGGCGCCCTTCGCCTCAGGTATTGGTCAACACCGGACGGCGCTCATGCCAATCGGTCGCGCTTTGGAACGCCTGCCCAATGCGCAGGATCATTTTCTCGTTGAGGGGCGCACCGACTAATTGAAGCCCAACCGGCAATTGCTGGCTCGTAAACCCACATGGCACACTCAATGCCGGCTGGCCGACGAGGCTCCATGGACATGTGTATTGGATGAGCCGACCCATATCCCGCGCGATGACCATCTCGTCGAGAGGCATCGATGTGCAGGGCAGTGTCGGCAATGCGAGGGCGTGAATACCTGTCCTACCAAACAGCTTCGAGAGCTCGTCTTGCAGCGCACGGCGAGCGCGGTAGGCGGCCTGGAGATCAGCTGAGGGCGTCAGTAGCGAGAGCTCGATGAAACGACGAACCGGTTCACTGTATAGCTCCCGCTTTTGCGCCAGCCATTGCCTGTGTTGGGGGCCAAACTCGCCAGTGATGATTGCCGTCGCAGCTGGGAGAGCCAACTCTGCCAAAGGCAAGTCCACCTCGACAAATTCAGCTCCGAGTTTGCCGATTACATTGATCGCATCAGCAACCAAACGCGCGACGCTTTCATCGGGAGCTGGGCCGAACCTGTCGAGCCGCGGCAATCCAATCCGAACACCCCGAAGCTCAACATCGGCATCTGAGCAAAAATCCGGGTTCGGCCCCAGCCACGTCCTGGGATCTGCGGGATCCTCGCCAGCTATTGTGTTCAGCACAATTGCTGCATCACGCACCGAACGTGAGAATATGCCGACATGCTCAACTGTCGGAACAGTAGCACCACGCACAGTGCCCTTTGCGCTTACGCGGCCGTAAGTGGGCTTTAGGCCTACAACGCCCGTTACCGCAGCTGGTTTGCGAACAGAGCCTCCCGCATCCGTGCCAAGCGCAAAGAGACAAGACCCGACGGCCATCGAGGCACCACTGCCGGCACTTGAGCCTCCCGGATAGTGCGCCAAGTTCCAAGGATTGCGCGTTGGCGGGACGTCTTGGCCACTGGCAAACTCGTGGGTAACATGTTTGCCTACAAGTATTGCTCCGGCCTCACGAAGCCGGGCAACTGCCCAGGCGTCATTACAGGAGCGGTGCCCCGCCAGTACACGCGAGTTAGCCTCTGTGGGCATGTCGCTCGTTAAAAGCACATCCTTGACTGCAAATGGTATCCCATGCAGGGGGCCTCGCGGCTCGGTTGCATCTGCTCGGTGCGCCGCGGCGAGCGCCTGCTCTGCTCCCACATAGGCATATGCATGCACCGCTGGCTCTGTTTGTGCGATCCGCTCGAGTGTCGCCTCCACTAGTTTGACGGAGGTCAGTGACCCCTTCGCAATCCGCGATGACGCCTCGTGAATTGTAAGATCTGCAAGGTCAGACATTCCAACGTGCCTCCATGCTAGGCAGCACATCCTCCAGATCAGCTTGAAGGAGGAGTTCCGTCGCGTTCAAATGCTGCTCGAGCGAAACGGCTAGCGGCGATAAGTCCTCATGGCCCACCTGTATGCCGGCAAGGTGAGCCAGAGTGGCGATATCTTCGGGCGAAACCCGGCGTACAATTTTCGGATGCGAGGTCTGGCTCACGTTCTGCTCCGTGCAATTGGCCAATCGATTGGAAGCGCTACATCCGCGATCCAAGTAGTTGCACTACGGGCTGACGTGTTTGGTGAGGTATTTGCCGTACCCGAGCGGGCCTACGACTTCGCCGTCCTGATAAACCACCGTGCCGCGAACGATCGTGGAAACGGGGAAAACCCTTACTTCCCTGCCGTGGTAAGGTGACCATTTGGCCGTCTGGTCAAAGAATTCCAAGGCTTGGCCGTCGATTACACGCTTCCCGTTTGTTTCCAGGACAACAAGGTCTGCGTCAGCGCCTACCTGAATGGCACCCTTGCGGGGATAAAGCCCAAGAATCTTGGCTGGATTTACCGCCATGGCCTCGACAAGCTGCGCCAGGCTTACCCCTCGCTTGAAGATCGCTTCAGTTGCGACCACGGGAAGCATTGTTTCCAGGACGTTGCCCGCACCGGGGTTCTGGTTCCAGATGTCGGCGCCGTTGATCTTGGTCAAAGGTGCGTGGTCCGATGCGATTGAATGGATTTCGCCCCGGGCGAGCCGATCCCAAAGTCCATCAACGGCTTTGCGAGACCGCGGCGGTGGGTTCCATTTCAGGCGCGCGTCATCGCCACCGGACTCCAAATCCAGGCACAACTGATGAGGCAGCGTTTCGGCCCAAATATCTACGCCGTCTCGCCTTGCGGCGGTGATGACGTCGACAGCTTCCGGGGTCGAAATGTGCACCACAATAACGCGAGCACCCGTCGCCTTTGCAAGCGTCGCCAAGCGCTGAACGGCATCCACCTCAGCAAACCACGGGCGTGCTTCGTCCCATGCCGCAGGCCCGGTCTTGCCTTCTGCCCTGACGCGCGCCGTCTCAGCGCTTACAATGCCCGCATTCTCACAATGCGCCATGAGCGCGACGTTTTCGCTCTTCACCCGCCGCATCAGATCCATAAGCTCCCCATCCGAGGTGCCAGCGAACATGCCGGGAGGTGCGACATCTCCAGTGAAGATCTTTATCGAGATGACCCCTGCCCGTACCATGGCATGGACTTCCTCGGGGCGGTCGGGGCAGTATCCTCCAATTGCGGCGTAGTCGACGTGATACTTGTCTCCAACCTCGGACAACTTCGCGCTAAGCAGTTCGCTTGTGATAGTTGCCGGGCGGTCCAGAGGCATTTCGACCAGCGTTGTCACGCCACCGCGTGCGGCTGCCCGTGTAGCAATTTCGTGTGTCTCAACCCCATAGCCCCACCAGCAGTGAAAATGCTGATCGACTAAGCCTGGAATGACCACCTTTCCAGACGCATCTACTATTGTCTCTGCATCGATGCTCTCTGACGATATTTCAATAATTTTTCCGCCACGAACGCCAATGTTTGCAGTTACCAGATCTCCTCCTGGCAGCATTACTCTTCCATTCAGGACAGAGAGATCACATTTTTGCATGTTAAGGCTCCACCTAATATTTGACCGCACTGATCTCATGCACCGACGGGGTGCCGGTTCACATTGCTAGATCTTCAGAGCCCTGCAGAGCGTTGATCTCTCCGAATAAGGAAACACCATCTGCTACATCTGTCAACTTTTCGAATGTCATTTTTTCACGTATTTAATCCGATAAATCGACAATCTTAAGCCAACAAGAACTTACGATCCGCCTCCGTTGATTCACAATCTCCGACATTTTCGTGCTTTTTCAGATAGTTATATAAAATCTTCAACCGGCACCCCTCGCCCCAAATCGCGCCTTGCCGTCTTTTGAACCAACCAAAATTGCATCCCTCCATCACATTTATCGCACACGATGTCGGGAATTCGTTGACATAATAGGCAAATTCGGTGAGGGAGATATTCAACAATCCATGGGAAATTGCGCGCAATGCGCACGGCTGCGGTCGAGGGAGTTTCTGTGCGATAAAGACCCCTTGCAGATCCGACGTGAAAGCACTCAAGTCGGCTCTGGACAGACGCAGTCGAGCAACCGATTACGTGTTGCTTGCAATGAGGACGAAAGACGATATGGCAAGCCGGAAAAACGAAGCGAACTTGGTCTACGACATGCTAACGCGTGCGATCATCGAGCAGGCCCTCGCTCCGGAAACAAAACTCCCTGAGGAAGCGATCAGCAAACAGCTGAACGTCAGCCGACATGCGGTCAGATCTGCGCTTCAGATGCTTGCCGCCGATGAGTTGGTGGAGATTAAGCAGAATAAGGGTGCAACAGTTGCAAAGCCTAGCATGGAGCAGGGAAGGGATATCCTGCGAATGCGCATGGAGCTGGAAGATGTTGTCATCCGAACGCTTGCCGGCAAACTGACGGCCACTCAAGTCGAAGAGCTTCGCAATTCGGTCAAGCTTGAACATGAGTATCTCGAGAAAGATCCTGCGTCGTACAAGGGACAAACCAGCTCCTTCCACCGAACGTTGGCCAGGATGACTAACAGCAAGCTTCTATCTAAGTATCTTGAGCCTCTGCTGACGCAGAGCTCGCTGGTATTTTACATCTATGGGCGTCCTCATTGGACGAAGTGTAACTCAGATGAGCATACCGAGATAATCGATGCCTTAGAGATCGGAAACATCGATAGAGCACAATCGATAATGCGAATGCATCTCGAAGCTATTTATGAGCGAGCGTTCTCTGACGACAAGATAAGCGATATCAAATCGCTTCACGATGCACTCGATAAATACACTCAAGTGGGCAACAGTGCACTCCGTAAAGCGAACGCCTGAGCATTCAAATTGCCTGAGTGATTGCAGATGTCTGCCCTGGACCGCGGAATAGCGCCTCCCATGGGCCGCGTCGTGATTTGCACACCGCGGCCTCCCGCGCGCTCCAACGTCGATGCGGTGTCAGCACAATCTTTCCTTGCACTTTGCCAAACACCAGCTCTCCACATGTTGGTTCTACGATCGCGCGCGAACCACTTGGCCCCTAGACACACATCTTAGGCCTACAGGCCGCGCCAACTGCGCACTTCTCCTAGCTTTGGCGCCGATGGAGTTCCTTGGCGGTCATGGGGCGGACGGATGCATTGGCTCGGCAATTTGCGCACTGCCTCATTGCATGTGCCACAAGTTTTTCAAAACGCACGGCTGCTCGATTTGTCTGACAGGAATAAATCATTCATGACAGTTGAAATTGACGAAGGAAGCTGCTAGGTTCTCTCATGCTGTTAGCTTGTCATAGGCAGCCAATGAGGTGAGGAAACCGGGATGTGCGGAATTGTAGGACTCTTTTTGAAGGACAAGTCGCTGGAGCCCCAATTGGGCGCACTGCTGTCCGAAATGCTCGTAACCATGACCGATCGTGGCCCCGATAGCGCGGGCATCGCCATCTACGGCGGCGGCACCAAGGGTCATGCGAAGGTCACCATCCAGTCGGCCAACCCGGATGCGGATTTCAAGGGTCTCGACGCCGAGCTCGGCAAGAAGATCGGTGCCAAGGTTTCATCGACGATCAAGTCGACCCATGCCGTGCTCGACGTGCCGACCGAAAAGGTCGCCGAAGCCCGTGCAGCACTTGCCGAACTGCGCCCCAGCGTCCGTGTCATGGGCGCCGGCGAAGCGATCGAAATCTACAAAGAAGTCGGCCTGCCGGTCGAAGTCGTGAAGCGCTTCGACGTCACCAAGATGAGCGGCAGCCATGGTATCGGCCACACCCGCATGGCCACCGAATCCGCCGTCACCACGCTCGGCGCGCACCCCTTCTCGACCGGCCCCGACCAGTGCCTGGTGCACAACGGCTCGCTGTCGAACCACAACAACCTGCGCCGCGAACTGATCCGCGACGGCATGCGCTTCGAGACGGAAAACGACACCGAAGTTGCCGCAGCCTATCTGTCCTCGAAGATCGCGCACGGCCAGAACCTCGGTGAGGCGCTGGAAAGCAGCCTGAACGACCTCGACGGCTTCTTCACCTTCGTCGTCGGCACCAAGAACGGCTTCGGCGTCGTCCGCGACCCGATCTCCTGCAAGCCCGCCGTCATGGCCGAAACCGACCAGTACGTCGCCTTCGGCTCCGAGTATCGCGCCCTCGCCAATCTGCCAGGCATCGAAGACGCCAAGGTCTGGGAGCCCGAGCCGTCCACCGTCTATTTCTGGGAGCACTGAGATTATGCATTCAACAAATCTTGCGACCGCGCCTCTGCACCAGGCCAACTACGCGCCGAAGACCTTCGATCTGTCCAAGATCACTTTGCGCGAGTTCAACCAGGCTCTTCACAATGTGAAGGATGCCGCCGGTGAATCGAACTGGGAGGTTCTCAACCCCAAGGGCAGCCACGCCGTTGCCGTCGGCGCCGAACACGCGATCTCGATCGATGTGCAGGGTTCCGTTGGCTACTATTGCGGCGGCATGAACCAGAACAGCACGATCACCGTGCATGGTTCGGCCGGCCCCGGCGTCGGTGAAAACATGATGTCGGGCACGATCATCGTGAAGGGCGACGCCAGCCAGTACGCCGGCGCCACCGGCCGCGGCGGCCTGCTTGTCATCGAAGGCAACGCCTCGTCGCGCTGCGGCATTTCGATGAAGGGCATCAACATCGTTGTCCGTGGCAACATCGGCCACATGTCGGCCTTCATGGCCCAGTCGGGCAACCTCGTTGTCCTCGGCGATGCCGGCGATGCGCTGGGCGACTCGATCTACGAAGCCCGCCTGTTCGTGCGCGGCTCGGTGAAGAGCCTCGGTGCCGACTGCATCAAGAAGGAGATGCGCCCCGAGCACATCGCCATCCTGAAGGACCTGCTCGATCGCGCCGGCATCGCCGACGTCAAGCCGGAAGAGTTCTCGCGCTACGGTTCGGCGCGCACGCTCTACAACTTCAACATCGACAACGCTGACGCTTACTGAGGAACATTATGAGCTATCACAATCCTCCGACGACGCCACGCAAGTCGGCCACGTTCGATGAATACGCGATGTCCGAAATCCGTCGCGCCGCTGCGACCGGTATCTATGACATTCGCGGCTCCGGTGCGAAGCGCAAGGTCCCGCATTTCGACGACCTGCTGTTCCTCGGCGCTTCGATCTCGCGCTATCCGCTCGAAGGCTACCGTGAAAAGTGCGACACGTCAGTCGTCCTGGGCACGCGTTTCGCCAAGAAGCCGATCGAGTTGAAGATCCCAATCACCGTTGCCGGCATGAGCTTCGGCTCGCTGTCGGGCCCGGCAAAGGAAGCTCTTGGCCGCGGCGCAACGCTCTCCGGCACCTCGACCACCACCGGCGACGGCGGCATGACCGAGGAAGAGCGCGGCCACTCCAAGCAGCTCGTCTACCAGTACCTGCCGTCGCGCTACGGCATGAACCCGCGTGACCTGCGTCGCGCCGACGCCATCGAAATCGTTGTCGGCCAGGGCGCAAAGCCAGGCGGCGGCGGCATGCTCCTGGGTCAGAAGATCTCCGACCGCGTCGCCGAGATGCGCACGCTGCCCAAGGGCATCGACCAGCGCTCGGCCTGCCGCCACCCCGACTGGACCGGTCCGGACGATCTCGAGATCAAGATCCTCGAAATCCGTGAGATCACCGACTGGGAAAAGCCGATCTACGTCAAGGTCGGTGGCGCACGCCCCTATTATGACACGGCCCTCGCAGTGAAGGCCGGTGCCGACGTCGTCGTGCTCGACGGCATGCAGGGCGGCACGGCAGCAACCCAGGAAGTGTTCATCGAGCATGTCGGCCAGCCGACGCTTGCCTGTATCCGTCCGGCAGTGAAGGCGCTGCAGGATCTCGGCATGCACCGCAAGGTTCAGCTCATCGTCTCCGGTGGCATACGCAATGGTGCGGATGTGGCCAAAGCGCTGGCGCTCGGTGCCGATGCAGTATCGGTCGGTACCGCGGCACTTATCGCACTCGGCGACAACGACCCACGTTGGGAGGATGAATACCAGAAGCTTGGCACCACCGCCGGTGCCTACGACGATTGGCACGAGGGCAAGGACCCGGCCGGCATCACCACGCAGGACGTCGAGCTGATGAAGCGCGTCGATCCGATCGCGGCTGGTCGCCGTCTGGCGAATTATCTGAAGGTCATGACGCTTGAGGCACAGACGATCGCCCGTGCCTGCGGCAAAAATCACCTGCACAATCTCGAGCCTGAAGATCTCTGCGCTCTTTCGATCGAAGCTGCCGCCATGGCTGGCGTGCCGCTTGCGGGGACAAGCTGGGTACCTGGTAAGGGTCCCTTTTAAAACCACAAGGATTGGGAGGAGCAATTCATGGGTACGGCCTTCGAAGCCAAAATCGATCAGTCAGAGGTGACCGATCTCAAAGAGTTCGCAAGGGCTCGCAACATCAGATACTTCATGGTCTCGTATACGGACCTGTTCGGCGGCCAGCGCGCCAAGCTGGTACCGGCCCAGGCCATTTCGGACATGCAGAAGGACGGAGCCGGCTTTGCCGGCTTCGCGACTTGGCTGGACCTCACGCCGGCGCACCCCGACATGCTTGCCGTGCCGGATCCGCTCTCGGTCATCCAGTTGCCCTGGCGGCCGGAAGTGGCCTGGCTCGCATCGGACTGCCTGATGGAAGGCAAGGGCGTTGCCCAGGCACCGCGCAACACGCTGAAGCGCCTTGTCGCCGAAGCCGCCAAGGAAGGCATGCGCGTCAAGACCGGCGTCGAGCCGGAATTCTTCCTGACGACGCCGGATGGCAACCAGATCGCCGACGAGTACGATACGGCTGCAAAATCCTGCTACGATCAGCAGGCCGTGATGCGCCGCTTCGACGTCATCGCCGAAATCTGCGACGCCATGCTCGACCTCGGCTGGAAGCCCTACCAGAACGACCATGAGGACGCGAACGGCCAGTTCGAGATGAACTGGGAGTATGACGACGTCCTGCAGACCGCCGACAAGCACTCCTTCTTCAAGTTCATGGTTCGCTCGATCGCCGAAAAGCACGGCCTGCGCGCAACCTTCATGCCGAAGCCGTTCCAGGGTCTGACCGGCTCGGGCTGTCACGCCCACATCTCGGTGTGGGATCTTGCCGGCAAGTCCAATGCCTTCGCCGACAAGAACATGGAACTGGGTCTGTCGGAGAAGGGCCGCTACTTCCTCGGCGGCATCATGAAGCATGCTTCGGCGCTCGCCGCGATCTGCAACCCGACCGTCAACTCCTACAAGCGCATCAACGCACCGCGCACCGTCTCCGGTGCCACCTGGGCGCCGAACACGGTGACCTGGACCGGCAACAACCGCACCCACATGGTGCGTGTGCCCGGCCCTGGCCGCTTCGAACTGCGTCTGCCCGACGGCGCCGCCAATCCGTACCTGATGCAGGCGATCATCATCGCCGCCGGCCTCAGCGGCATTCGCACCAAGGCCGATCCCGGCCCGCGCAGCGATGTCGACATGTACCGCGAGGGCCACACCGTCACGCACGGTGCCAAGCTGCCGCTCAACCTGCTCGACGCGCTCCGCGCCTATGACGAAGACAGCGAGCTGAAGGCCGCGATGGGCGAGGAGTTCTCCGCCGCCTACATCAAGCTCAAGCACCAGGAGTGGAACTCCTACGCTTCCCACTTCACCCAGTGGGAACGCGACCACACGCTGGACGTCTGAGGCACCCAAACAGGCTGTGCCCGGTCGTGGAGACCGGGCGCGGGCCTCGGATACACCTCACATTTCGCCGGAACACATGCGATGAAATATTCGATCTTCTCACTCGCCAAGGCTGCATTGTCGGGCCATAAGGGCTGGACCCGGGCCTGGCGCGATCCGGCGCCCAAGAGCCACTACGACGTGATCATCATCGGCGGTGGCGGCCATGGTTTGGCCACGGCGTATTTCCTCGCCAACGAATACGGCATCCGCAACGTTGCGGTGCTGGAAAAGGGCTGGATCGGCTCCGGCAATGCCGGCCGAAACACCACCATCATCCGCTCCAACTACGGTCTTCCCGGCAATACCGGCTTCTACGAGATGTCGATGAAGCTGTGGGAGCGCATGGAGCAGGATCTCAATTACAACGCGATGGTTTCCCAGCGCGGCATCATCAACCTCTACCATTCCGATGCCCAGCGCGACGCCTTTGCCCGCCGTGGCAACACCATGCGCATCAACGGCATCGACGCCGAGCTGCTCGACGCCGTACAGATCCGCAAGGAACTGCCGTTCCTCAATTACGACAGCCCGCGCTTCCCGATCATGGGTGGCCTGATGCAGCGCCGCGGCGGCACCGCCCGCCACGACGCAGTGGTGTGGGGTTATGCGCGCGCCGCCGACCAGCGCGGCGTCGACATCATCCAGAACTGCGAAGTCACCGGCTTCGTGCGCGACCACAGCGGCAAGGTCACTGGCGTCGAGACGTCGCGCGGCAAGATCAGCGCCGGCAAGGTCGGCATGGCAGTCGCCGGCAACACCTCGCGCGTTGCTGCGATGGCCGGCATGAAGCTGCCGATCGAAAGCCACGTGCTGCAGGCCTTCGTCTCCGAAGCGATCAAGCCGCTGATCCCTGGTGTCATCACCTTCGGCGCCGGTCACTTCTACATCAGCCAGTCCGACAAGGGCGGCCTCGTCTTCGGCGGCGACCTCGATGGCTACAATTCCTATGCCCAGCGCGGCAACATGCCTGTGGTCGAGGACGTCTGCGAAGGCGGTATGGCGGTCATGCCGATGATTGGCCGTGTCCGCATGCTGCGCCAGTGGGGCGGCATCATGGATATGTCGATGGACGGCACGCCGATCATCGACAAGACGCCGATCGACGGCCTCTATCTCAACGCCGGCTGGTGCTATGGCGGCTTCAAGGCGACGCCGGCTTCGGGCCTCGTCTTCGCCCACCTCTTGGCGCGCGACGAACCGCATCCAGAGGCTGCGCGCTTCCGGCTCGACCGGTTCCGTCGCGGCGCGATGATCGATGAAAAGGGCCAGGGCGCCCAACCCAACCTGCACTGAAAGCGAGACTGGCGGAATGCGTATTGCATGTCCTTTCTGCGGCGAACGCGAGAATGGCGAGTTCACCTATCTCGGCGACGCTTCGCCCAAGCGGCCCAACTTCGCAGTCGATAGCGGCGAAAGCCCCGAGGGCGTCGAAGACGCCTTCTACGACTACGTCTATCTGCGCGACAACGTCGCCGGCTACATGCGCGAGTACTGGTACCACGGCGGCGGCTGCCGCTCCTGGCTGATAGCCGAGCGCAACACGGTGACGCATGAATTCAGATCGGTGACCGCAGCCCCAGGCGTTGGCGCGGCCAAGCCGGTGCAGGCAGGAGAATAAAGATGTCGGGCTATTCCGGATCCGAACCGCTCGGCAGGACGGCCGCACTCGAGGGAACCACCCCCAGCGCGCGCAGCCAGGCAGCATCGGCTAGCCAGTCGCACCGGCTGCGCAGTGGCGGTCTGATCGACCGTCAGCAGCCACTGCAGTTTTCGTTCGATGGCAAGGTCATGTCGGGCTTTGCCGGCGACACGCTGGCCTCGGCGCTCGTTGCCAACGGCGTCAAGCTGGTCGCACGCTCGTTCAAGTATCATCGCCCGCGCGGCATCATCACCGCAGGCTCCGAAGAGCCGAGCGCGCTGGTCGAGATGCGCAGCGGCGCCCGCAAGGAGCCGAACACCCGTGCCACCACGCAGGAGCTCTATGACGGGCTGGTTGCCCAGAGCCAGAACCGCTGGCCGTCGCTGCGCCGCGACTTCATGTCGATCAACCAGCTGGCCGCGCCGATCTTCGTCGCCGGCTTCTACTACAAGACCTTCATGTGGCCGGCGAAGTTCTGGGAGAAGGTCTACGAGCCGCTGATCCGCCGTGCGGCTGGTCTCGGCAAGAGCGCCGAGCTGCCCGATCCAGACCATTACGACAAGGCCTGGGCGCATTGTGACGTGCTCGTCATAGGTGTTGGTGCCGCTGGTCTTTCGGCTGCCCTGGCGGCTGGCCGCGCCGGGTCGCGCGTCATCCTCGTCGAGGAAGACAGCCGTCTCGGCGGTCGTCTGCTCAGCGACGGTGGCGAGATCGACGGCATGCATGCCGAGGAGTGGGTGCGTCGTACGACCGACGAACTCACAGCCCTTCCGAATGTCCGCATCATGGTCCGCACGGCGCTGTTCGGTGTCTACGATGGCGGCGTCTATGCCGCGCTCGAGCGTGTCAACGACCATGTTCCGGTGCCGGGTCCGCATCAGGTCCGCCAGCGTGTCTGGCGCATCGTCGCCAAGCGTTCTGTGGTGACGGCAGGCGCCATCGAGCGGCCGATCGTTTTCCCGGGCAACGACCGTCCGGGCGTGATGATGGCATCCGCCGTGCGCACCTATGTCCACCGTTTCGCGGCGATGCCGGGTCGCAAGGTGGCGCTGTTCACCAACAATGACGACGGCTGGCGCACGGTCGAGGCAATCCAGCAGGCCGGCGGCGACATCGCTGCCGTGATCGATCCGCGCGGCAAGGTGCCGGCGGAATACCAGGCGCTTGCCGAGCTTTCTGACCTGCGCGTGCTTTCGGGCGGTGTCTCCGACGTCAAGGGTGGCGTCGACGGCGTGCGCGGTGTCGTCGTCACCGACGGCAATGGCCGTACGCAGCAGATCGACGCCGACTGCCTCGCCGTCTCCGGCGGCTGGAACCCGAATGTCGGGCTGTCCTGCTTCCATCGTGGCCGGCCGGTCTGGCGCGACGACATCGCCGCCTTCGTTCCCGGCGATTCGCCGAAGGGCATGACCACTGCCGGTGCCGCCAATGGCGAGTTCTCGCTCGGTGCCTGCCTGCGTGATGGTCATGCGGCAGGTGCAGCCGCCGCCGCCGAATGCGGCGCATCCGGCAATGCCGGCGAGGCGTCGGAAGCCGGCGACGAAGTCTATGCGATCTCGCCGCTCTGGCAGGTCAAGGCCAAGGGCAAGGCCTTCGTCGACTTCCAGCACGACGTCACCGCGTCGGACGTGACGCTGGCGCAGCGCGAAGGTTTCGAAAGCGTCGAGCATCTCAAGCGCTATACCACGCTCGGCATGGCGACCGACCAGGGCAAGACGTCGAACATCACCGGCCTCGCCATCATGGCCGAAGCCACCGGCCGCACCATCCCGCAGACCGGCACGACGATCTACCGTCCGCCCTATGCGCCGGTGGCGATCGGCGCGCTCGCCGGCCATCACCGTGACGAAAACTTCCATGCCTGGCGCCTGACGCCGTCGCATCACTGGGCTGCTGCCCGGGGCGCGGTTTTCGTCGACACCGGCCTGTGGAAGCGCGCGCAGTGGTATCCGCAGCCGGGCGAAAAGGACTGGCTGGAGTCGGTGACCCGCGAAGTGCTGGCCGTGCGCAACGGCGTCGGCTTCTGCGACGTCTCCACCCTCGGCAAGGTCGATGTCCGCGGTGCGGACGCCGGCACCTTCCTCGACCGCGTCTATATCAATGCCTTTTCGTCGCTTGCCGTGGGCAAGGCGCGTTACGGCCTGATGCTGCGCGAGGACGGCATTGTCATGGACGACGGCACGACCTCGCGTATCGCCGAAGACCACTACTTCCTGACCACGACCACGGCCAAGGCCGGCCCTGTGATGGCGCATCTCGAATTTTGCCGCCAGGTGCTCTGGCCTGAACTCGACGTGCAACTGTCGTCGGCTTCGGACCAGTGGGCGCAGTTCTCGATTGCTGGGCCCAACACCCGCAAGCTGCTCCAGGAACTTGTCGATCCGTCCGAGGACATGTCCAACGAAGGTTTCCCCTTCATGGGCGCCCGCGAGGTCAAGCTGCGCGGCGGCGTCACTGCCCGCTTGTTCCGCATCTCGTTCTCAGGTGAAATCGCCTTCGAAATTTCGGTCCCGGCTCGTTATGGCGCTGCCATGGCGCAGAACCTGATGATCGCCGGCCGCGACCTGGGCGTCACGCCCTATGGCACCGAAGCCCTGGGTGTGATGCGCATCGAAAAGGGCCACGTCGCCGGCCCCGAGCTCAACGGCACCACGACCGCCGACGATCTCGGCCTCGGCAAGATGATGTCGAAGAAGAAGGACTTCATCGGCCGCGTCATGGCCGGTCGCGAAGCACTGACGGCACCTGACCGCCAGGTCGTCGTCGGCATCAAGCCGCTCGACCAGAAGCGTCGCCTGCGCTCCGGCGCCCATGTCGTTCCCAAGGGCGCGATCCCCGGTCCGGAAACCGACCAGGGCTACGTCACCTCGGTCTGCTATTCGCCGATGCTGGAACAGTGGATCGGCCTTGGCCTGGTCGAACGCGGCCGCGAGCGTTTCGGCGAAGTCGTGCGCATCCACGACCCGTTGCGCAGCGAAGACTACGAAGCCGAAATCTGCAACCCAGTCTTCTACGATCCAGAAGGAGCGCGCCAGCGTGGTTGATTATCTCTGGAACACCCAATCGCCGTTGCAGAAGGCGCTTGTTCCCGGCCGCCATGGCGCCGCCGGCGCACATGCCGGCGTGACGCTCAATGAAGTGCGCGATATCGTGCTGGTGCAGGTCATGGCCCGGCGCGGCAAGGCAGCAGAGACGGCCAAAGCCGCCAAGAAGCTGTTCGGCATCGAGGCGCCGGCTACGCCCAAGGCTGTCACCGGCAAGACGGCGACGCTGATCTGGTCGGGCCCCGATCAGTTCACGGTCATTGCGCCCCGGACCGACGAGGCGTCGCAGCTTGCGGCCATGGTGCAGGTCTTTGCCGGATCAGCATCTTTGTCCGACCAGTCGGATGGCCGCTGCTTGATCCGGGTTTCCGGCCCGCGCGGCCGCGACGCCATCGCCAAGTTCTCGTCGCTCGATCTGCATGACCTGGCGTTCCCGGTGGGCGCTGCCGCGAACACTTCGGTCGACCACACAGCAGTGAATTTGTGGCGCGAGGCAAATGGCGCCGACGGGCACCCTGTTTACAACATGCTGGTGTTCACCAGCTTCGCCGACAGCCTGTGGCACACCATCGTGGACGCGTCGCTGGAATATGGCGTCGAGGCGTCGAGCGCCCGCGCCGCCTGACGGACGCAGTACTTTCACCAAATAGGAAAGCCCCGTTCGACTGGACGGGGCTTTTTTCTATTGGTGCGATGGTTCACGCTCCAAACGGGACGCTCCTAACCTCGCCATTTCTCCCTGTAATCCCATCCGGCTGCTTCGCCGCGATCGGGGCGCCGGCGGTACTTCGACGTCGACAAGCGACACCGACGGCTGAGCGATCTTGCGATCAGCTAAAGGGTCGATGGGTGGATATTTCGAGCCATTCCCAACCGGAAGTCGAAAGAACAGTACGCGGGCGCTGCAAACGGCTGTCAGGCGAAGTGAGAAATTGACCCCCGAACGAAACGAAGAACTGACCCCTCGTTTTTGAGAGGATCAGTAGATGAATGTTGAATTTCCATTGAAGCTCGCCGTGTCGAAAACAGCGCGAGTTGAGGAGATGCGGTCGGGGGAAGAGGTTTCAGCGATGGTTCGACTGCATGAGGTTGGCTGGGGATCGAAACGGATTGCGCAGGAGTTCGGCTGCGCACGCAATACGGTTCGTCGCTACCTTCGTGAAGGTGGTGTGGTGTCGTATCGCCAGCCTGCTCGTCGAACAGCGTTTGACGGTCTGGATGATTGGCTTCGGGAGCGCTTTTTCCGCCACGACGGCAATGCCGATGTCATTCGCCAGGAACTGGCGAGCGAGCATGGCATCGTCATTGGGTTGCGTTCCGTGGAGCTTCGAGTTCGACAATGGCGACGCGAGTTGAAAGCGCAGAAGCGGGCGACGGTCCGCTTCGAGACGGCGCCGGGTCATCAGATGCAGATCGACTTCGGCGATACGCGTGTCTGGATCGGCGGCGAGCGGGTGCGGATCCATGTGTTTGTCGGAACGCTTGGCTATTCCCGCCGGATGCACATTCGAGCCTCGCCGAGGCAGCGCCAAACCGACTGGTTCGAAGGGATGGAAGGCGCATTCCTGCGGTTTGGGGGTGTTCCGGTGGAAGTTCTGATCGATAACGCGAAGGCGCTGGTCGAACACCATGATGCGGTGACGCGCGAGGTGAAGTTCAACGCTCGGCTGCATGCCTTCGCCCGGTATTGGGGCTTCACGCCGCGGGCCTGCGCTCCCTATCGGGCACGCACGAAAGGAAAGGACGAACGCGGAGTCGGCTACGTCAAGAAGAACGCAATCGCGGGACGCCGGTTCGAGAGTTGGGCGGCGTTCGAGGCGCATCTGGACCGGTGGACACGCGAGGTGGCCGACCAGCGTGAACACGGCACCACCGGTGTCGCGCCGACGGAACGCTTTGCTGCTGAAGCTCGTACACTGCGCCCGCTGGCTGGCCGAGCGCCATTCGGACAGTTGCGGGATCTGGTACGCAAGGTTCAGGCAGACTGCGCGATCGATCTCGACACGAACAGCTACTCTGTGCCTTGGCGCCTGATCGGCGAGAGCGTTCAGGTCGTGGTGCTGGCAGGCCGGGTGATCATCCGTCATGCGGGCCAGGTGGTGGCCGATCATGCCCTGTGTCGAGGGCGACGGCAACGGATCGTGGACCGGGCCCATTTTGTTGGCGTTGCCGGCTTCGAAGGGCCAGTGCGCGCAGATCCTGTCGAGATCGCGCCGGCCGCCTTGCTGCGGCCACTCGCGGAATACGAGGCGGTTGTCGGAGGAGCCTGGTGATGACGAACGTAGATCACGACGTGCTCATCGCAACGCTGGACCGGCTGAAGTTGACGGCGATCCGCGACCAGCTCGATACGCTGCTGGATGAAGCGGCTCGTTCGAAGATGACCTTGCGCGAGGCCCTGGCCTTCCTGGTGTCGCGGGAGATTGCCCGCCGCGACGAGCGGCGCATCTCCATGTCGAGCAAGCTCGCCCAGTTCCCCTTCGTGCGCGAGCTGGACGGCTTCGACTACGAGGCGCAGCCCTCACTGGATCAGGAACAGATCAGGGAACTGGCGACCTGCCGATGGATCGCGCACGGCGACACACTCCTGTTCCTGGGGCCGCCGGGCACGGGCAAGACCCATCTGGCGGTCGCCCTGGGCCGAGAGGCCATCCGTCAGAATTACAACGTGCAGTTCATCACGGCGGCGACGCTGGTGGCGATGCTGGCCAAGGCTCATGCCGACGGCTTGCTCGACAAGCAGTTGACGCTCCTGTCGCGGCCGAAACTGCTCATCATCGACGAACTGGGCTATCTGCCCTTCGAGGCCAACGCTGCCCATTTGTTCTTCCAACTGGTGTCGCGGCGCTATGAAAAGGGATCGATCCTGATCACCTCCAACCGGTCCGTGGGCGAATGGGGAAGCGTTTTTGGAGACCCCGTTGTGGCCACGGCGATCCTGGATCGCCTGCTACACCATTCCACGGTGATCACCATCCGGGGCGACAGCTACCGGCTCCGCGAAAAGCGCCGGTCCGGCCTTCTGCAGAAGGCCGGACCGGCGCTCGAAACCAACGAGACAGCAAACCAATGAAGGGGGTCAGTTCTTCAGTTCGCCAAAGGGGTCAAATCCTCGCTTCGCTTGACAACGGCGGCCGCCCGCTCTACTGCAATAGCGACCCGAGCTTCAATGCTCCCATCTTCGCCAACCTCTTCGACGATGAGGAAGGTGACGGATACAGCCTCATCTGGTCTCGCCCGGGTCGCCGCAAAGGCGAGTAAGGCCCCCATCAAGTCCCGCCCGGATAATCCGGGCGGGTACTTTTCGCTCAAAACAAGCTAATGGCGACATGTTCGCCTGGCGTCGAAGAAGACGAGTGCCGGCAATCTCCCGCTACCGATCAGCAACAAACTTTTTCAGAAGTTGGGACACGTCACACGACAAGACGATTTCCGTCCCCAACCGTCCGGCGAAAGAGCAACCGGAACTCGCAAAACCACAGCGGCGATAAAGCCGGAGCGCGCTAGAATTGTCCTCGTTTACGCTCAACGTTAAAGCGGAGTTCCCTGGACGGTGCACAGCGATCCAAACCGCGGCAAGTGCAATAGCCGCGGTGCCAAAGCCCCTCCCCTGTGCCTTGCGGCTGATGCGGAAGTTGTGCAGGCTGATTGCTTCCGGGTTTGCCCAGGACGGCAACGCTGGTCCCTCGCGCAGCATCAGGAACCCCACTGTCACGCAGTCCACCGTCACTAGGAATGGATGGCACGAACTTAGTTCGGGCCGCCTCCTCAGCCTCTCATAGATCGTCACCATTCCGCCGCCGGCGAGATCTTCGTCGTGTTCATCCAGTTCGATGCCTGTCACCGAAGCAATCTCATCAATCTGCAGCAGTTTAAGAGCGATCTTCATGCGCCCGCACCGGCCAGCGCGCTCGTATTTCGAAGCCCATAGGCAATTCGAGTGGACTGCAGGGCGTCTCCGTCGACATGGATGAGAAGAGCGACGATCCTGCCGTCGGGATGGTCAAGGACCTCACCAAGGCGAGTAACCGACCAGCCAAGCTGTTCCAGCCGTGCAGGCCAGAAGTCCTCACACACGACGCTCAGCCTGCCTATCCCCAACCTCAGGCATGCTTCGAGAAGCCCGCATAATACGATGCCGGCCGCCTGTGACGATCGACCCGACATTCGCAAAGATGGCGCGATGAAAAATCGCGTCCATTCATAGAGATCGGCGCCCCTCGGCGGTGCACCTCTGGCAAGCATCGGGAAGACATCCGAAATTAAATGCGGTTTCGTCGTCGGCACCAGACGAGACCCGCCGGCTATGTTTCCGCTGCCGTCTATTCCAAGCAGGTAGATCGCGTCCCTGGTATCAAACGCGTCGATCTCAAATGGGATTGGCCTGTCGATTTGCTGCCATTTTCGGCCAGTGACGTAGATTTCATATCGAATGCGAAAATAGCGTTCGAGATGATCCTGATACGTCCGGCGGTTCGACCAGTCGACGATATGAAGCTTGAACATGGTACGCACCGAGAACGCGTACCCTAGCTGCGCGGGCCGGAATATTCCGGTTTTCTGGTATTGTCAGGGATAGATTTCCCCTCTCCGTACGGCTTCCATGGCCGCCTGGATCGTATTCACCGCGTCGCACTTATCTCTGACGTTGCTCAGATGTCGCTCGACCGTGAACCGCGAAATCCCAAGAATGCAAGCTACGTCCTCAGCTGCCTTGCCGGCTGCGATCCATGTCAGAACTTCTCGCTCTCGATCGGTCAGGGTGATCTGACGTGATTGCTCAACTTGGTCACGCAGCCGGCGAAGCGCTCGGTAGGCATGCACGCACACCGTTTCAAGGATTGGAACGTCTTCAGGCAAAACCTCGATACGCTCGCCCGCAGCGGTCACGACCGAAGGCGCTCTTCGAGGCTCATGGACAGGAACACACAAACCATTCCTCAGTCCGAAGTCTGCGGCCTCGCCCATGACCCGCAGTTGTCCAGTGGTCATCTCTTTGGAAAACAGGTCATGCCAGACAAAGGGCTGGCCGACCAAGCGGCTGCGTGAGGCGCACGGATCTTGGGTGAAATGCTCGCTGGCAAGGTAATGCTTGAGCCATTCTATTGGCCAGCCGTCATAGAGGATTTCGCGCTGCCACGGCCCACGCTGCGGCGGAGGCAGGCCCGTTATGAGCAGATGACGAAAGCCGAAAGGCCGCAAGATGCTGAGCAGTTCTTTCAAAACAACCGCTGGCGTAACTGCGGCATCAATTCTCGCGAGCGCGCCTGTAAGCATTGCGAACATACTGGGGTTCATCACCCGCGCTCCAAAACCGCCGACTATGCGACCAGCCCGCATCGATAATGGCAGGGCCGGTCAGCCTAGTCAGGCGGATTCAGCGTTTCGCATGCAGATTGCTAACTGTAGTTTTCATTTGTCAGCGCTTTGAAAGCATTTCGCCTAAATGCCCGCCTGAGAACCGCGCTATCTCGGTTCCGACCTGGTTTCCGGATCCTTCAGAAGCTCCGCAGGCTCCACCTCCAGCACCGTGGCCAGCGCCTCCAACATGTCGAGCGTCGCATTGCGGCGCCCGGCTTCAGCACCGCTGAGGTAGGCACGGGCGCATCCGGCGAGGTGAGCCAGTTGCTCTTGCGACAACCGCCGTTCCCGGCGTAGCCGTTGCAGATTCAGACCGAATATCTTGCGAAGGTTCATCGCGTGATCTTGCCGAATGTGCACTATAATGCAACGCACTATAGTGCACATTTTCGTTGACATGCGCGGCATATGCTGTTTGATCGGCTGCGGAAACCAGACCCGAGAAGGACCCGGAGGCGTCCGGACGTTCGCTAGCAGCCTGATGCAACAAGCAGCGTTCGGAAGGCCTTCTCTCCAATCATGCCGCACGGCAGACCAATATTGCGTAGACGGAGCTTTCGACCACATGGCGACTATTTCCGGATACAGCTGCATCCGATGTGGCTCCGAACATGCAAGCGACATCAGGATAGATTCCAGAGGCTGTCCCAAGTGCGTTGAACAGGCCCCGGCAAACCTCCAGCCGATCTATACACGCGGTGCAGATGCGGTTGACGACCAGGCCGAGGGGAGCGTTCTCCTCAGTTCCCTTTGGCGTTACGGATCATTTCTGCCGCGCCCTAGCGGTCCGGTGGTGTCCTTGGGAGAAGGTTTGACCCCACTGCTGCCAGCAGAGCGACTTGGGGAAGCGTTGGGCGTCCCTCAGCTCTTCATCAAGGATGAGGGGCGCAATCCGACCGGATCTCACAAGGATCGATTTTCCACAGTCGCGGTGTCGATGGCGCGCGGTCAAGGGGCTCGGGTGCTGGCGACAGCGTCATCAGGCAATGCAGGCGCATCGCTGGCAGCCTACGCGGCCAAGTCTGGGCTCGGCTGTGTTGTCGCGACATTTGCCGGAGCCGCTGGTCCGATGTTGTCGCAGATTCATGCCTATGGGGCTTCCGTTATCCCGATGGCCGACAAGAGCGACAGGTGGAAACTTCTTGAGAAGGCTGCCGATCGTCTCGGTTGGTTTGTTACCTCCCCCTATCAGCACCCCGTCGTCGGCAGTCACCCGCTTGGCATCGAAGGTTACAAAACGATCGCCTATGAGATTGCGGAGCAGGCGGACGGTCATCTGCCTGACTGGTGTGTGCTTCCAGTCTGCTATGGGGACGCCCTCGCAGGAGTAGCGGCAGGCTTCCACGACCTGCATAGGAGGGGAACGATCGCACGAGTACCAAGGCTGGTTGCTGCCGAAGTGCATGGCTCGCTTTCAAAAGCCCTCGAGAATGGCTTTGACCGTATCGAGGAGCAGGAACCTTCCTTCGAAACAATTGCTCTCTCGATCGGCACGACGCGCAGCACATACCAGGCGGTGAAGGCACTGCGCGACACCGGGGGCCATGCTGTCTGCGTATCCAACGAGAAGCTCATCCGCATGCAGAAGACGCTGGCTGCCAGAGAAGGTCTCTTCGTAGAACTGGCTTCGGTCGCGCCTCTGGTCGCAATCCAGGATTTGCGCGATCGGCAGATCATAGCGCCGGGGGATCGGGTGGTGGCAGTTGTGACTGCCACAGGCCTGAAGGACCTCGACATTTCAGCAAATCCGGCCGCCACCCCAGCTCCATTTGAGAGTGTCGAGGCCGCATGGCAGTGGGCAACCAGGAGACATGCCACAGAACCGGCTGCTGCCTGAGACTTGATAGACTTCCGATTGCAGATGTTCAGCAGTGCTCGAGCGGCGGCAAAGCGTCGTCCAGCAATCTTCTTGACCAGCGTGTCTAACCCATTCCGCGGGAGGTTCAATTATCATCGACCCAACAACTATCTCGTTTCCCGTCCCGCTGCCGGATGCTTCAGCAAGTCCGCAGGTTCTACCTCCAGCACCGTTGCCAGCGCCTCCACCATATCGAGAGTTGCATTGCGGCGCCCAGCTTCTGCCCCGCTGAGATAGGCTCGAGCGCATCCGGCAAGATGAGCCAGTTGCTCTTGAGACAACCCGCGTTTGCGACGCAGTCGCTGCAGGTTCAGACCAAATGCATTACGAAGGTTCATCGCGGGAACTTGCCGAACTTGCATTGAGCGGGGATGGCAACAAATAGTTCGCCGGCAATATTCTCCAGCAGCCACGACATACGGCTTCCGGGCAGCTTCAAATGCCCCCTCGGCGAATGTTCCATTCAACAAGACAGCCCACCACGTGGAAGTTGGATGGCAGTGGGTAAGTGGAACAGTTCCTACCGAGCGGAGCACAGCCTGAGGCTTGCCCGCTATCAGTGGGGCTGATTTAGCTTGTCGCTACTGGCTGCGGAACTTCGGCCAGCAACCTCCTCGACCACTCGAACCTGGTCCACTCCCATTCGTCACGCGGCTCGATTGCAACAAGGGTTTCGGGGTCGTGAACGGGTGCACACGGCCAACCTGGGAGCGCTGCCAACCATTTGTCGTCATAGACCGTGTTGGCATGACGATGCCCTTCGTCGGGCATGATGACCGCGACGACTGAAGTCGGGTTGGTTCGGCCTATCCAATCGCCGACGAGAGCCGCAGCTCCGCTCGTCGGCCCCATGAAAATCCCTTGGTTTCGAAAGAGCGAATGGACGGAATGATAGGCGGCATAGGCACCAACCCAGTGTACTTCGTCGACCAGATGATGCCGGACATTTGCCGGAAGGACGCTATTGCCTAGCCCGCGCAGCATTCGCTTGCCCAAGGGCTGCCCGAAAAGCACGCTACGATGGGTGTCGACAGCGGCAATCTTCAGATGCGGATAAACCTGGCGCAGGAAAGTGCCGGTCCCGCACAGCGAGCCGCCGGTGCCAATGCAACCGACAAGCCAATCAACCTGGCCCATCGAACGAACGAACAGTTCGGCGAGGCGGGCATAGGATTGCCAGTTACCCGGACTGTCGTACTGGCGTGTCCAGAAAGTGTGCGGCTCATTCTCCATAACCGCCCTGAGATGCGCCAATCTTCCAGTCTGGTTCCCGTCGCCCCGCTCGTCCGCAAGTGCGACGACCTTTGCACCCAATCGTTCCAGCCTTTCCTGATAAGCTTGGTCGATCAAGGTGGCCGCGGTCACCAAAGTGAGATGGAATCCACGCGCTGCAGCTAGGAGGGCTACGGCCATACCGAACGTGCCCGAGGTTGTCTCGACAATGTGGGCGCCGGCCTTCAGCTCTCCCGACTTCTCGGCCTGATCGAGGATGAAGCGAGCTGGCATCAGCTTCATCAAGGGGAACGCCGCCGCAACGACGTTTGGGCCGAGCCGAGCAAGACGCGGTGTTTCCAGCGCCCTGAAATAGTCCACGTCAAAGGACATGAGTGCCCTCCTCCACGTTGATTGGGAAGATGCCGATGTCCTGGAATCCGCGGTTCTCCAATGCTGAGATGATCGTATGAATACTCTCGCGACGGGCTGATTGGGCATCGAGCATAAGCCCGAAAAGGGTTCCGCTATGCGCCACCTGGATCCCGTAAGCATGATGGCGAGCTGCGATATCGAGGACGACATCGAAATATGGCTTGGGGAGATGCCGCTGGCTGATACGAGCGCTCATCGTCGCCGCCTGGCCAAGTAGGCGCACATCCTGGTAGCGCACAGAACGTGCGACCATTCCTCGAAGAACGCGGAAGAGCTGGATTTCCTCCCCGCTGTACCGTGCCGGAACAAGTTCGAGCGTATCGACCCCAGCAGTAGCGTCTCCCTTGAAACCCACGAGGACAAATGGCGGCAACGAACCGCCGAAGTGCTCGAGCACCACCCCTTCCCGTTGCGCGAATAGCAACGCCTCAGTTTCAAACGCGATCGCATCTGAAGCGACTTCCGCGGCGACCGCCAACCGACTGCTCGTCGAAGGCAGAAATCTCGCGCCCAGGGCGGCTGCCACCGCTCGCGTTGAAGCAACGACATCAGCGGTGGACGAGCCATAGCCATGCCCCATCGGAATATCGCTCTCGATCTTGAGACGCCCACCCAAGGATGGATATCCAAGATGCGCCAACGCCAGTTGCGCAGCACGTAACGCCTTTTCCCGGCTGGGCGGCTCGACGCCGAGCTTGCCGCTCTCATCGAGCACGATCCACGCAGTGGACCGAAGCCTATCAATTGGAAGGGTTACCAGGCCACGGTGCAAGCGCCCACGATCGTCCTCAAATACGCCTTGAACGAGTTCGCCGTGATGGCCAAATGCACAACCCCGTGCCGGCTTTGCCAGCATGGTACGTTCTGAATCGTTGGCGACAAGGGGCATAGTCCACCTCCGAACGAATTGGTGCGGTTCGAATGATGGGGCTACGGTTTCGGCGCGTCACTTCCTGGAAACTGGTATTGACCGCACTTGCGGCCGTTTGAGCGAGCCGAAGTGACAGACGTAGCCCAAACGGCTCGGCCGCTCAGGCGGGGCCCCGAACTGCTCTGCGCTTCAATCCAGTCACCCAGCTAGCCGAGCGACTAAAAACCGTTATCCCAGCGAGGTTCGGACCATCGTCCTTTCGCAATCAGCGCTCTGACGTGGATGAAATAGGCCTCTGGGCTGAGGGGCACCTTTCGTCGGTGCCGCCGACTGTTGCAAAGCCAGCATGCCGCCACGACATTGTCACTCGTATTTTTGCCGCCCTCGCATCGTGCGAGAAGGTGCTCCGCCGTGCATCTGCTGGAACTTATCGCATCGGCTGGTGACATGAGGCGGCTACAATACCAGCAGCGACCGTCTTGCCGGTTGTAAGCGTCATCGCGCAGTTTTTTGAGTTTCGGCATGCCAACTTCCAAGATCGATGATGATCCAGAAAGTTGCTGCGACCTTGCATAGGCGCCCCTGCACTCGGCCGATAACAACGGGCAACGGACGGGGCATTGACCCGACCCTGATGTGTGCAAAACGATGATAGTCCGGTTCTAAAATCGCCTCAAGAACAGCCAGGGGAGATCGGGAGTTCGACAAAGCGCCCTATCTCGCCCGTACAGTCAAACTTTGCATTCAGCCGAAAGTGGACGGTGCAAGCGTGGATTGTCGAATGGCGGGAAAGCGCCCATCTCAGTCGTTGGGCGGGTAAATCGCAAATTCCAATTCCTGACGTTCATTCAGTGTTGTCTTGAGAATCGCCCGATACCAAATCGCCGTGAGCTGGATCGGCGATCAGAGTCCCGCATCTGCGATGAAAGGTGTCGGACGATTGCGATGGTGCGAGGCATCGGAGGCGACGACTAGCACCTGTTTCGCGCGCGTGAGGCCGACATAGAACAAGCGCCGGGCCTCGTCATATTGCTCCTGCGTCGAGGTCGCGAAGTGCGGGATGCTGCCGTCGTTCATGCAGATCAAAGCCACGCCCTCGAACTCGCGGCCCTTAGAATTGTGGAGCGTGATCAACTTGAGCGCGTCGGCGGGATTGGCGAACAGTCCCATGTCCGAGATCAGCAGATTGTCGAGATCTACCCTGTTTGCCCGCATATCGGCGAGCATCTCTTCGGCGGAATCGATAAGCGATGGCTTCGCGGCGGCGGGAAGCCACTCCTCGCGTTCCAAGTGATCACCAATGTCGCGGGCGATTGCGCGCAGCCAGTCGACTCCGCCGGGGTGGTGGTCGGCAAGGGCACGGGCGTGATAGATCAGGCCGAGGGCGGTGCGCCGCCCGAGGTAGCTGAAGATATCGTAGCGCGTGGCGCCAGTAAGATCCCCGATCAGTCGAAATATTGCCCGCTCGACACCGGGAAGGCCGAGATAGTCGACGGACTCCGCGCATGCACCCAGCTGCTCCGCAAGCCCGGCAACGAGACGGCGACGTCGGTATGGGCGAGCGCCGGGTCCGAAGACGGGCACGTCGAACTCACGCAGGGCTCGCGCGACGGGGATTAGATGGGTCCACCACGGTGCGAGAATTGCAGCCTTTCCCAAGGGAATGCCGGCTGCCTGCAAGGCCGGCAGGAAATAGTCGGTGATCGCATCGAGCGGACGCGCCACATGAACATAATTCACGCTCGCGTTGAGCGCGCTCGCGGTGCCCGCCGACTGCATTGCCGGCATGGTCGGAATGAGCGTACGTGCCGTCTCGACGATCGCCGGACCGCAGCGAAAGTTGCCGGTAAGTGCAGCATCGCATTGGGCGTCGATGTCCTTGCCGAACTGGTCCGCGAGATCTGGCCGCGCGCCCGCGAATCTCATGATCGACTGGTTCTGGTCGCCGACAAGGAAGAACCGCGTGTGCAGGAAACGCTGAAGCGCACTGAAAATCGCAAGCTGGATATCGGTCGTGTCCTGGAATTCGTCGATCAGTAACCAGGCGAAGCGGCTGGCAATCCCGCGCCCAACAAACGGATGCGCAGCAAGGACTCGCCATGAATAATAGAGGATCATCGCGAAATCGAGACAGCCATGGCCTCGCACACGTTCCCAGTAGAGCGCTGCCGATTCCGGGGTGACGATGCCGCCCTCTAGTCCCTGCCCACAGGCTGCGCCATCGACATCGATGCGCAGTCCCTCATAGTCGTCGAACGTCCGTGCCGTCGCCTGACGCCCAAAGGCGTCTTCCACCGCTATCACGATCTGTTCGAAGATCGGATTTTCGCGCGTGAGTACATGGAATGCGAGCGGGACTTCAGGAACTAGCCAGCCGTAAGGACGCAAAATGAATTCGAGACAAAAGGCGTGAATAGTCGAAATCGCGCACTTGTCGGCGCTGACGTTGCCTCCGTAGGTGCGGAGTCGAGCCTCAATCTCATCGACCGCCGCATTGGTATAGGTGATGCAGGCGATGAACTGCGGCGTACCAACGACCGCGTCGGCCAGCGCGAGCAGTTTAGCCAGAATGACCCGTGTCTTTCCACTCCCGGGGCACGCGGTCAGGAGGAGATTGCCATCATGCTCGACAGCGCTGCGCTGTTCAGGGGTGAGCGGGATCATTCAGTGAGCCACTGGTAGGCTTCATCGATGTACGGCGGCAGGTCCGCCGCCAGATGCGCATAGCGCGCGGCGACCTGGGCGAAGCGCGCTTTGCCGAACCGCTTGGCAGTGTTGAGCGTGAGACGGCCGAGCTCGACACGCAACGCGATTTCCTCTGCCATGCCCATGCCGCCCCACTGGAGATCGACCAGCCCGTTCTCGAGCTGTGCAAGGATTTGCGGTGCACCAAGTGCCCGGACAGTCTCGATGAGCATCGGCAAGCGGCCAACCGACACCAGTTCGCGTTCGAAGGTTGTGGCCCCTGCGAACGCTGAGACGAACGGCCCCTCCATTGCCACTAGGTCTGGAGCGTCAGTTCCGGGGTCGAAGCCGTCAGCGTCTGAAGGCATCAGATCGGCATCCGCGACGATTGCGCACTTCTTTTCGAGCGATCCTTGTCGAAACAGCTTGGCATAAACGTCGAAGTGAACGCCGTGGATGGCGATCACAGAGATGCCGAGCCGCTCCAATTGCACACCGTAGACATTCTCGATCATCGCCGGGATCAGGAACATCTCGGCCGGCCCCTCGACCAGCATTACTTTGCGGGCATACAGCAGGCTGCTCTTGGTTGCGTCGAGATAGCGCTCCAGGTCCGCGATCTCGTTGGCATTGAGCGCGGCATTAAGCGCCAAATTGCCCGCAGCAATCGTCGCATCCTCACGCTTGGTCAGCGACACCATGCTGCTCAAGGGAACTTGCGACGTCACCTGCGTGCTGTGACTGGTGAGGATCGTCTGTACACCGATTTCGCGCAGCGCTGAGATTAGCGAAAATTGCAACTGCGGATGCAGATGGGCTTCGGGTTCTTCAATCAAAATCAGCTGGCCGGCCGAGCGGTCGAGCGCAATGCGACGCTGGAGATATTCGAGCAGGATCGCAACGTAGAGGATATTGTTCATTCCCAAACCATTGCGACCGGGTTCGAACGAGCTAAGCGACAGGTCGGACAGGATTATCTTGAGATTGCGGACGATCGCGCGAAAGGTCGCCGCAGAGAGCCCGAGGGTGGCGTCCATTTCGAACGCCGGGCCGGACACGTCCTTGAACCTTTCGTCGATCGCCCCGGCAATTTCAGCGATGGTCTGCGACTGAGCGATGGCCTGATTGGCGCCGTCGAGGATGGAGATCAGTGCCGCCTGTTCCGCGGCATCGATCTCGAAGGCCTCGATCAGACGGACAAGGGGCGACTGGCGGGGATTGCGTAGGTCATTTTCCACATCGCGGAGCGCCGGCAGGTGAATGAGGAGATAGGACTGGAGGTCGGCAAACCTAACTGATTCACCGATTCCCTCGTCATTCCAGGCAACATCCGTAAGGTCGATGGCCGGATCGCCACCCCCGCGGATTTCCCATTGGTAGTCTTCGAGCGTGAGAGTGCCACCGGCCAGGTCGCCACTGGCCAGTTGTTCGCGCACCGAGGGGCGTGGTCGGAATCGATAGAAAATCCGCGCCCGATCGGCGGCGGTCTTCCATGTGCTGACCAACGCCTCCTCGTTTACCCGCCCCTCGAAGCCGGTGAATTCGATACCGATCAGAACCTGGCTGGGGTGGGCGATGTCGATCCCGGAGTGTATGTCTTCGCGGAGCAGCGAGCGAAAGCTCGACGGCAGCATGTTGTCCAGGCAGATCTGAATCGCCCGAAGAATCGCGGTCTTCCCAGTATTGTTCTCGCCGATGATGCAGCAAAGGTCATCGGCAATGTTCACGTCGAGCGACGAAAATGTACGGAAGTTTTGTAATACTATCCTGGCAACGCGCATTATCCCCACCCGCTTTTTCGGCGACTGGCGTCGCGTGGCTTCAAATGGTCATCCAAACGGCACATAACGCAAGAACAACCTTGCGCACAACTTGCATCGCAGGCATCGCAGATGCCTGCGAGTTGCTGCAAGCCTTGGCTCAACCTTGAGATTGGACCGCCAAAGTTATAATGCAGTACAATATTCTCACCACCGCGCTGAATATCAGCTGAAATGAACCTAAACCCCATGTCAAGCACCCCGGTCGGTGACGTTGTCCGCTTCAGCCAAATGTGTTTCGCAAGCGGCCCGGCCGATTTCGGCCCCCGAGTGGCCACTTACCTATTGTCTCCCGAAGTCGAACCGTCCTACGTGCAGTCTCCTACTAGCTCGGTTGCCCCGCCATATCGACCAACCCGTGGGCAAATCCACCACCGGATCGGTCCGCGGTCTCGACGATCACGCCACGGTTGCTTGCTCCTCACCGCATTTTACGAGATGTACACGCTCTTAATCGGCGCCTTGTGCAATTCCCAACCCGATGGTCCCCAACTGAGGTCGGCTCTGGGGAACCTAGTAGACGGGATAGGATTGTTGTTCGATGAACCGAAAGGATGAAAAGCCGAGGCCCCTCAACCTTATTGTCGGATTGGCGCCTCAGCGGGCGGCCTTCAAGCTTTCCTGGCATTCTTAGCTCACTTGCCGCAGGACAGCGGGTCGGCATTTGTTCTGGTACCGCAGCTATCTCCTGATCATGTCAGCCTGCTGACGGACCCGCGGCACGCCCCTCCCAGTGGTCAAAACACAACACGGCATGCGGGTCGAGCCCAACCGAGTTTATGTGATCATCCCGCCCTACCTCGGGAAACTCGAGCGACGCCGAGGCATAGCCCCCTAGTCGCATCGCCAAGTATTGGTTCTAAACTCGGTGCATCGAGTCTCGTATTGAAGAATGTCCTGTCCCAGAATAGCTATGTGGCAGATCATGTGAATAAGTGGATTACAAAGATGGGCGACGGACATCTGCATCGTTGGTTCCTGAACAATGGCGACAAAATCGCCCACAAATGGCTGCATTATTTCGACATTTACGAGCGCCATTTGCGGCGGTTCCGTGGCCAGGACGCAGTAGTTCTTGAAATTGGCGTAGGCAGCGGTGGCTCTCTTCAAATGTGGAGAGATTATTTCGGACCACGAACAACGATAATAGGACTAGACATAGATCCCCAGTGTAAGCAACACGAAGCAGAAGGAATTGAAATTGTTATTGGCAGCCAAGCTGATACAGCAATCCTCGATGAAATTATGAGACGCCACCCAAAGATCAATATCGTCCTAGATGACGGAAGCCACGTCATGAGCGATATGATTGCGACGTTTGAGCATTTATATCCGCGCATCGATGTAAATGGTTTGTACTTGGTCGAAGATCTGCACACTTGTTACTGGGAAGAATACGGCGGCGGCCTGCGACGGCAGGGCAGCTTCATCGAATTGATAAAAGAGCGTATCGACGACATCAACGCGATGCATGCGCGCGGGGCTATGCCGGTTAGCGAGTTCACGCGCTCCACTGACTCTATGGCTATCTATGATAGCGTCGTCGTGTTTGAGAAAAGACGCCAAGGCAGGCGTCAAGCAATCATGACGGGTGGATTGTAGGCCATAGCGCGGTCTAAGCCTGCTCAAGACAGTGCGCCGTCGACTTTGGGATTGGCCGGCAAGCCGCAACTCCCGGCGGCCAGATCAAATTGGTCAGAGCACCTGGAACTCAGCGCCAAGGTCGTCGCGCAACGCCGTCACCGCCTGTTGCAGGTCTTCCGGTACGGGCGGTTGGAGAGTGTGCTGGAAATCGACAAAACTGGCCAACAGTGCGAGGGAACCAAGATTGTTCCCCAAATACTTTAGCGCGAGCGCTTCGTGGTAAACCGCCCGCCAGATCAGGTCTGACTCCACGACTGCGGTCGCCGGAGATAGTGCTATCTTCGTACGACACAGGCGAAACGCCGAACGAAAGAAGCCTGCAGCGCCAACGTAGTCGCCAGTATGGATCAACAGCATCATGCCTCGATAGTATGTAGAGGCGGCAATGCAGAGCGGCCAGCGAGTGGCAAAGTCATCTAGCGTCGCTATGTCGCCAAGGGAGGGGTCCGCAACCGCCAGAATGGGTGCAAACACTCTTTCAGCGAGCGCGTAGTCTCCGGAATCCATGGCGCCCCGGAAAAGACGGTAACGTAGCCCAATTTCGAGCGAAGAACCGGCGCGCGCTTTTCCGAGCGCTTCTTGTAAATACCGGTGGACAAGCATTGCAAGATGATCAGGCGAACGCTCTTGAAATTTCAGCGGCGACCTTGATGCATAAATCAGCATGCTTGGTGCGCTTTTGTCTATCTGAACGTATGGAAGACCGCCTTCTTTGAGTGCCTTTACTAATGCTTCGGCGCTGAAGATGATGGTGTGCGCTCCTGGTGACAACAGCGCCAGCAACGAACTCGGGTCGGTACGATTGTGGATACGCTCCGCATCTGGTGTCGTCAGGATAAGGACGCCGTCTTCAGTGAGATAGGACTTGAGGATGGTAATGAACTCATGTGGGTCGTGTACATGCTCGATAACTTCGGAGCAGTGCACAATATCGAACAGTTGTTCCTGGTTGAGGTTTGGAGCCGCAAAATCATTGATGATATCTAGGTCTAATTGTTCTCGGCCCAATTCCCCATAGCGCGATGGTTCGAACCCTTTTACTTTCCATCCCAGCATGCCTCGAACAGCGTCTAGACCAAATCCATAGCCGCATCCGATATCCAACAGTTTGCCCGGGCGGCCGTCGTCAGGTATGACTCTCAAGATGTTCTTGGCAATGAGATCAATCGCGGCGTTGAACTCGACATAATCGCGGATACTGAGTTCGGTAGATGTATGCTGAGTGTAATCGATCTTGGGATAGGGGTGGTAAACTAGAGACCTGCACGCATCGCAACGATAAAGATTAAGCGTCGAATTCGCGTCCAATGTCGGCTGCGTATTCCTTGTTATGAGCACGCATGACTTGTTATCGGAGCTTCTGCAAACTGGGCAGATAAATGAAGCTTGTCGGCTTTGGTGCTCGCAAAAATTGACAATGTTGGCACTCAAAAAGTTAGTCCCTCGCGAAGCAATGTCGGTGAACGAGGCCGGCAAGTCGCTCAAGCCTGCTTATGAGATGGATAGGCTTTGCTTTGACTCAGTGATTCATCCCGCTGAAGGGGCCATGCGACCGTGCCGTCCGGCAAATCAATCGTCTTTCGAGCCAATATCCATGACGATGCCATTCCGTTGTGGAGAGGGAACTCAAGCATTGGGCCAACCCGCTTTGATGGGTGAATGAACATCCTGACGGGATCGGCCATTCCTACCTCGATCACTTCAAAGCCCATCGCCGGTGAGAAGAGCACCTTGAGACCTTCACTGGACATCCGCCAGAAGTCGTTGGGCGTCTCGTGGATCGGGAACGAGTGCGGTACCGCGTGCAACGTCAGCCCACCGGGCTTGAGCACCTTGTTGATTTGTGCCGCGAGCAGCCAGGGGCAGGCCAAGTGTTCGATTACCGCCTCTGAGAAGACACCATCAATGGTTCCGGGAGCAATCGAATCGCTTAGAAAATGAGCATCTTCAATGATATCAACACCGGGAGCCTCGTGAATGTCCAAACCGACGAATTTGCATTCTGGTGCAAATTTACCTGCGTTCAAAGTTGACGATGGACCTACGACCCGAGCACCGATTTCGAGTACCGTGCCGCCAATCCTCTTCATTTCTGATGCGAACGCGTCGATAGGGTACTCACCATCGGTAGAACATGCGTTGATGGGGTGCTCTGGACTCAGCTCAGTAACGTCGAACTCTACGGTGCCGTCGATTGTCTCGATTTCGAGTGTTACCGGTCGAAACGGGCTGCAAGGGAGATAGACGGCGAATCCGCAGAGGGTGGAGGCGAGCGTGGGGAAAAACGGCTGCAAATCCGGTCGATCGAAGAGTGTGTCCGTAGTAGCGCGGTGTGCCCCGCTTCTAATATGGATCGCCGTGGGGGCCTGGCCATAGGCGTGGGCCCAGCCTTTAACAAATACACCGTGCGCATCGCACCAAAGTGCGTCGATCATATGGACCGCCTGCGTGGCAGGGGTCGAGCTAAGAGCGTTCATCAACCACCCACGAGATCGTTATTGTTACGAATGCTCGCATGTGGCCGAATGCGGTATCAGTTGTCGAGACCGTGTACGCAGATTTGCAGTGCTTGATAGTCGTTTGCCACTATTATAAAGGATCCCCGGTCGGGGGGGCTCATGCCAGTCATTACAGTTGCGGCGGTAATCCCACTATTTAATGGCGCGGCCTTCATCCGTGAAGCACTGGAAAGCGTCTTCGCTCAATCCGAGCCACCAAACGAAATCATTGTCGTGGATGACGGCTCTACAGACAATGGTGCCGCGATCGTTGAGGAACTAGCCAAAACTCATCCAGTGGTAGTCCTGCTGCGCAAAGCAAATGGAGGGCAATCGTCCGCTCGCAACCTCGCAATTCAGAACTGCCAGAGCAGCCATATCGCACTTCTGGACCAAGACGATGCTTGGTATCCTGAGCACCTTGCGATCCTCAAGCGGCCGTTTGAGAGGGCATCTCCCACGGATCGGCTTGCGCTGGTCTATGGGAATCTTGACCACGTCGATGTGACTGGGCAGATGGTTGCCCACAGTTGCCTGGATATCTTTTCAACTAAACATCCCAGAACGACACTGGAACAGTGTATTGGGCAGGACATGTTTATCCTACCCGGTGCTTCACTTATCGATCGAAAGGTTATCCTTGAAGCGGGGCGTTTTGACGAGCAGCTGTCGGGATATGAGGACGACGACCTCTTTCTCAGGATTTTCCGAAGAGGCTACCGAAGCACTTACATTGATCAACCAGTGACAAGGTGGCGTATTCACAGCTCCTCTACGTCGTACAGCATGAAAATGGCCGTCTCTCGAATGATTTATTATCGCAAGCTAAAAGGGATGTTTCCGAACGAACCTCGCCTGCATACGCACTGGCTTAGGGATCTTATTGCGCCTAGATTCTTCCGCTCAACCATACAAGACTTCATTGGCGGCTCCCGCTTAGGAGATGTGCCGCGCATGGAGCGCACTTGGGCTGACATCCAAGAGATCGCATCGGAACTTCCTCGCCGCCCTCGAAAGCGAATTCGCCGAGTCGCTCCAATCATCAACCTAACTTATCGCGGACGCTTCACAAATATCGCTCGGCTCTTGCTGAGATATGCAGCATCCCGTCGGAAGTGAGGTAGGCCGGACCTTTTGCTCCGGTTACCGCGCGGTTACGCTGTAAGCAATTAGCTGCAGTTCTTCACAGTTCGCCGCAGTCGGGATGACTTCGGCGTATTACGCTGTAAGCAATTAGCTGCAGTTCTTCACAGTTCGCCGCAGTCGGGATGACTTCGGCGTAGTGCGCCTGAGTGCGGCGGGCGCTTCGGCTCGTGCCCAAGCTCGGCCTCCTGACCTGCCACTGAACTGTCATCCATTGGCGATTAGAGCCTCGGCCGTTTTTGTTACGCCCTGATGCGCGGGGAAAGCAACCGGCGGAGGCGCGGAGCCTTCCATCAGCAAAATGAGTTGGCTATCGTGAATATAGCGATGGCCTCGTCATGCCGTTCGGGCGTGAAATATACAGGCCCCGCGAGGCGGTTAAGTCGAAAATAGGCGCTGAATGAACGGCGAGTTTCGCGCGGCGACGAAAGTTCCCTGAACGGCGACAAACGGTCGGTTGCCGAATGGCGGGTTATTGCGAGCTTTCGCCAAGACCGGACCGACCGCAAACGGCCCCTGACCAGCCGTTCACCGCTCGATCGCGAGGCGTCCGCAATAGCTGGACAGCAAACAGCAGAGCTAAGCCAATCCTTGAGCCAGCATCGGCAGACTGATAGCATTTGCGCGCGGCGGCAGTCTGTCCGCAGGCCGGCGCAACTTTGGAAGACTCAGCCGGGAGGCGCCGGCCAAGTTGGAGCGCCGCATGCAGGACCGCCCTCTAACCGGTCGAAAAGGGCAGCGTTCCCGAATATGCCCATAACACGTGCCGATCAACAGCGTCTCGATCCTCCACACGGTGACTGCAGTCGCTCGATCAACATGCTCGTTCGTCGTTGGTCGAATTGACGGTACAGAATTAACGCCGCCAAACCCCAACGTGCGGGCGCACCCTTTCGTGATTTCTCATTGATTGGCTCGACCCTTGCCCAGCAGTTCATTTTAGTGCTGACTAACTTTGCTTTGGGGCATTCAGGCAATGGCGGGGAGTACAGCCAATGAAATATCGCGAGGTGCAGGAGCAGCTAAGGCTAGTCGGCATCATGATCAGCAAGAGAGGCGACAGCCTTCGTGTCAATCATTTTTCTGGGGGCCCTGAAACGGCATACGTCACATCAGATTTGGAAGAGGCACTTCGGGCCGGCCTCACCATGGCCAGACCAAAACATTTGCCCGCGAACTGGTGCGCGCAACGCCACGCATAAATAATCGATGGTCGAGGATGAAGACTTCCTGACGCAAGGCTCCATATGTGGACCATTCGTCGGAGGCGATCACCCCGGTTCCCGCTGCGCGGCGCTATGCTGAACCTCCTTAGGTCACCTTGTTAACCGAGCGAATGGCCGCGAATTTGCTTCGACCTCGTCCCGGCATTGGTGCTGTCGGACGGTCCGGGGTCTTTGCTTTATGCGCTGCTTCTTACGAGGCAGGTGTGAAACAGGCGTATCCGGTACGGCCGTCCATGCACGGGTGCTTTACTGTCATCCAGCTACGCTCAACCTTAGCCACCTGTTTGCGACCAGCCGCGCGGCCTTGAACCAGGACGGCCGGCTGGGACGTGCTCCAGTAAAGCCCTACCCTGCTCGAACTCTGTCATAGTTCCTCTGAACGCCATCTAACTGCTAGTTTGGGCGGCAACGTTTGAGACATTTGTGTTTCGCTGTTGACAAAAGTCCGCTACCGAAAAGGCATGAGGGTTTATCCGCCGGAGGGAATGTGATGACTGAAGAATTGCTAAAGCCCAATAATCAGCTCATTGAGCTCACTGCCGATATTGTGGCGGCCTATGTTTCGAACAATCCCGTCCCGGCCGGAGAACTGCCTGGCTTGATTGCCCAAATCCATTCCAGCATCAGCAATCTTGGCGCGCCGCTAGCGCCGCTCGAAGAACCATTGACGCCGAAGATATCGATCAAGAAGTCCGTCACGCCCGACTACCTGATCAGCCTCGAGGACGGGAAGCGCTACAAAACGCTGAAGCGTCACCTCACCATTCGCGGTCTGACGCCTGACCAGTATCGCGCAAAATGGGGGCTTGCCGCAGATTATCCAATGGTTGCGCCTAGCTATTCGGCCCACCGATCGCAGATGGCTAGGAGCTTTGGTCTTGGCCGCAAGCCTGCTGAAAAGCAGCCAGCAAAGCGAGCAGGACGCAAGACAAAGGCGTAGATGCTGCTCTCACTTATTCCAGGGCATCCAGGTTTTTCCGACAGCTACGTCAATCCGACGATTGGTGGCCTAGACGCTGCGTCAGAAACAGCGACCGATTGGCTGCGCCTTGCTCTCGCTAGTTCTAGCTCGAGAACAGGCAGACGGCCGGAGTTGCGCCGATCAAGATTGGCAGAGCTGCAAGTCCAGGCGTTCGTTAGTTGCGATAAATCCTTCTCAAGACACGCTAACGTTGGTTGACGTTGCGTTAGCTATGTCTAATTTGCTGGCAGGCTCTTGCCGCCCCCCCCAAAAGGCAACACACGAGCTTAGCGCCAGCTGCGGCTAACCCCACCCGCCCGGCTGCAGTTGGCGCGCAACTTGGCCGACCAGATCGTGCTGACTACTCCGACCGGGTTCTTGATAATCTAATTCCGTTGTCAGGCAGCAATTCGATGCCAGCTTTTTCTAGCGCTCCAGCCATGCTCTTGAGGTTGTTCAAGATGGGGACCCGAGCACCTCGTTCGTAGTCAGCGACTGTCTGTCGAGATACATCTGCCACCTGAGCCAAATCCTCTTGGCTCCAGCCAAGCATCGCTCGAGCGCCGCGGCACTGCTCCATCGTCAAGACTGGCGATTTCAACTAAACATTCCGATTGACATCAATCAATTTGTATAAGAACTTGCCTCTGAAGACGGCCGAGTAGTTGCTGGAACACCTACTCGGCCTGACCAAACCCAAGCTGGTTGGAGCTCGGATCATGGCTGATTCCGACAATACCACAGCTTTGCCTTTCGTCACCCAAGGTGGACGAAGGATGAGCTGTGCTTTGGATGACGTTGGGGCAGTTGGCGATATTGTACATGCCGCGCTTCTCCTTACGCCTATCGACCCGTGTGTTGTTCTTCTGCAGGAGTGGGAGCAGGCCCACCACATGGCGGTGGTTTTGTGCCGGCTGCAGCAGCGCCTTGAGATCAGGATCAGGAACGCCCTGCGGACTGCCTCGGCCCATAACGAAGCGGATGCGACATCAGCCGCTGAGCCAGCTCCACCTGTAGACCTCCAGACACGCTGGGACGAGCTCGATGTGGAGGTCGGATATTCACGGGCTCGTGCTGCCGAGGCACAGGCCGTTGAGGCTGAGGAAGAGATCCTCGACGCTGTTACCGCCACTCCCGCCCAGTCATTTGCCGGGGTGATCGCCAAGCTGAAGATCATCGGCGGCGGCGGCGAGAACATGGGGGACACCTCGGCATTCCCTTGGCCGCAAATCCAGTCGGTCTTGGCAGACCTCAAGGCATTGGGCGAAGGCGGCCTGGTCGCTGCGACCAATGGGATTCGCCCGTCCATGTCAGACGGCAACACAGCCGTCGAAAGCCATCCACGGCGAAGCTGAACGCCCTGCAGGAGCGCGGGAGGCGAGACTGCGACGGCCGCGTGGCCATGCGCCGGGCGCCCCTGCATCGGCGGTCGGGCAGGCACATTTTACAACAATGGGAGAGAGAAAATGACCTTCAGAAGTTCTGTACGCCTGCGGCTTGCATTCATGTGCAGCGCCTTGCTCGCGCTGATCGCCGCCTTGCCAGGTGGTCCGGCCTTTGCCGAGACGACGAAGGAGCGTGTCCTGCGCGAAGGCAAGATCGTCATCGGCATCCACAACCGGACGCCATGGGGCTTTCGCGATGAAGCCACCGGCGAGGCAAAGGGATGGCACCCTGATCTGCTCAAGGCCGCGTTCGCCGAACTTGGCGTCAAGGAGATCGATATAAGGGTCACCGAGTTCGGCGCCCTGATCCCGGGCCTGCTGGCCGGCCGCTTCGATGCGGTTGCCTCCGGTCTGTCGATCACACCGGAGCGCTGCCGGCAGGTCGCCTTCGGTGCACCCGATCTCAAGGTCCATGACGCAGCCATCGTGCTCGCTGGTAATCCAAAACAGATCCATGGCTTTGACGACATCGTCAGCAAGAAGATCATCATGGGTGCCGGCCGCGGCAGCGTGTCGGTCAGGAATGCGACTGTAGCCGGCGTACCCGAAAGCAACATGCTGCTGTTCCCCGACATCGAGGCCAACATCTCGGCCCTGCGCTCCGGCCGCATCGACGTGACGGTGCTTTCGTCTCCTACCGTGATCGGGCTGCTTGCCAGCGGCAAGCTCAAGGGCCTGGAGAGTGCCACACCCTTCGTGACGACAGACGAACAGGCAACTTATGCAGCTGTCGCGTTCCGCAGCGAAGACCAGGATCTGCGGGCACTGTGGGATGAAAGGCTACTGGCTCTGACGAAGGACGGCACGGTGACCAAGGTAATGGCCAGATATGGCTTTGGTCAGACGGAGGTCGTGCCTGATACCGTCACCGTCGAGAAGCTCTGTGGCACGGCTGGTGCCGGCAAATGAGTGTTCTCGAGATCTGGCTCGGCATCCTGCAGGGCTTTCGCGTCACCGCTTTGGTGACGCTCTATGGCCTTGTCTTTGCCATCCCCTTTGGCCTCATCTTTGGCGTTGCCCAATACATGACCACGGGCCCGGCGCGGTTCGTGGTGACCTCGATCATCGAGTTCTGGCGCAGCTCTGCCGTCATCATCCTGCTGTTCGTGTTCTATTACGCCCTTCCCCTCGCCGGACTGGCGCTGTCGGCGATGACGGTCAGTGCCATGGTGCTGGGGCTCAACATTGGCGGTTATGCCAGCCAGGCCGTCAGAGCCGGCCTGCAGGCACTCGACCGTGGCCAGAAGGAAGCTGGCCACGCACTTGGGCTGTCGCGTTCCACCATCCTGTTGCGCATTGAGCTGCCCCAGGCGCTGGTGGCGATGAGCCCGACCTTCATCAACCAGCTCATCCAGCTGGTGAAGGCGACATCGCTTGTCTCGCTGGTGACGCTGACCGACATGACCTTCCGCGCCAAGGAGATCTCCCAGATCGAGTATGACCCTGTGCCGATCTACAGCTCGCTGCTGCTTGCCTACTTCATCGTCTGTTATCCGGTCGCACTGCTCGGCCGCTGGGTGGAACGGCGCATCAACCCGGCAAGGGAGGCGCGTTGTGCAGTTTGATGTGGCCTTTGCGCTGTCGACGGTGCCGACCATCCTTGGGGCCATTGGCATGACGCTGCTGGTGGCAGCGGTCAGCTGCATTGGTGCCTCGGCAGTCGGATTTGGCCTTGAACTCATTCGCCGCTCCGGCGGGCTGGGTGGAGTTTTCGTTCGCTTCCTGATCGACTTCATCAGGGCAACGCCGGTGCTGGTCTGGCTTTACTGCCTGTATTTCATCTTGCCATTCTACTGCATTCGCCTCGGTGCGCTTGCCACAGGCATCATCGGGCTCAGCCTCTATTACAGCGGTTATCTCGCGGAGGTGTTCAAGGCCGGCATCGATGCCATCCCAAATGGCCAGGCCGAAGCCGCCAGAGCACTTGGGCTCGGCAGGATCGATATGACCATCTTTGTCATCGCACCGCAGATGTTGCGCAACATTGCGGCACCCATGGGCAACTACTTCGTCTCGATCCTCAAGGCGACGCCTTATCTGGCGGTGCTTGCGGTGCCGGAGATGTTGGGCCGTGCCTTCGACATCGCATCCGAGACCTATCGCTATGCCGAGCCACTGACGGTCGCCGGCCTCATCTTCCTCGGTCTCGCACTCCTCATTTCGTTGGCCATCAAACGGCTTGAAAACAGGCTGATGGGGCCGACAGCCAGATAGGCGGCCGGCCGCCCACCCCAACGGCTGGCTACGTCCTCACAAATCCAAACGCTTAGCTCGCTATCTTCAAGCGAATGTAGAGATAATCCATGACCCATTCAGACGACAAACCGGCCGTACAGATCGCCTCGCTCAACAAATGGTATGGCGCCTTCCATGTGTTGAAGGAGATCAACCTCACCATCCCAAGCGGTTCCCGCGTCGTGATCTGCGGACCCTCCGGTTCCGGCAAATCCACCCTGATCCGCTGCCTCAACGGGCTTGAAGCCTACCAGCAGGGAACCGTCACACTTGGCACGGTCCGGCTGGGCGACAATGCCAGGGAGACAGCACTCGCCCGCCGGCAGACCGGAATGGTGTTCCAGAGCTTCAACCTGTTTCCGCATCTGACTGTATTGTCGAACTGCACACTCGCCCTGCGCCGCGTGCTTGGCATGCCGCGCAACGAAGCCGAGAGCCTGGCTCGGCATTTCCTGGAAAAGGTTCGCATTCCCGAGCAGGCCAACAAATATCCCGCGCAGCTCTCAGGCGGACAGCAGCAGCGGGTGGCGATCGCGCGAGCGCTCTGCATGAACCCGCGCCTGATGCTGTTCGACGAACCGACCTCCGCGCTCGATCCCGAAATGGTCAAGGAGGTGCTCGACGTCATGACCGGACTGGCTCACGAGGGCATGACGATGATCTGCGTCACCCATGAGATGGGCTTTGCCCGCGAGGTTGCCGATCAGGTCGTGTTCATGGATCAGGGCAGCATTGTCGAACAGGCGGCCCCCGACACTTTCTTCTCTACACCCAGTCATCCTCGCGCCCGCAGCTTCCTCAACACCCTGTTGCACTGACATGGAGATGTTACCGGCGGGTGAGACGCGCATCTGGACAACTCTTGACTTCAACCAGGATGGCAAGCAGCACGATTGGCTGCGATTGCCGTTCTCGACCGACCTGTCCGCCTATGGCGTCATCCCGATCCCGATCACCTGCATCAAGAATGGTGCCGGGCCAACCGCACTGCTGATCGCCGGCAATCATGGAGACGAGTATGAGGGCCAGGTTGCGTTGAGCAAGCTTGCTCGGCAGGTCGAACCCCGAGACGCACGGGGCCGTATCCTCATTCTACCTGCGCTCAATTATCCCGCCGTCGTTGCGGGGCGACGCCTCTCCCCTCTCGACGAAGGCAATCTCAACCGGCTGTTTCCGGGCGAGGCGAACGGCACTCCAACCCAGATGATCGCCCACTATGTCAGCTCGGTTCTGCTCTCAATGGCCGACATCGTCATCGACCTGCATTCAGGCGGCAGTTCCTTGTACTATCTCCCCTGCTGCCTGATCCGGAGCGGCAAAACTGGAGCGGAAACCGCCAGACTCATCGAACTCATGCAGGTCTTCGGCGCGCCGATTGGCTCCGTCAGTGACGGCACTGGTGGCGGAGGCGCGACAACGCTTTCAGCGATCGCGCAAGCATTTGGCGTGGTAGCCCTCACCACCGAGTTGGGTGGAGGCGGCGGCTTCTCATCTACTGGCGAGGCCATCGCCAGCCAAGGTATCTACCGCGTCCTCAAGCACATCGGCGTATTGCCCAATGCCGAAACCAAATCGCCGCCGCCTGTCCGGCTGATGCAGGTCGCCGGGAGAGGCGCGTACACATATGCCCCCATTCACGGTATCTTCGAACCTGCTGTCGAACTCGGCGACTCTGTCGAAGCCGGCCAATCCGGAGGCTTCCTTTTTCCAGTCGAAGGTCTCCCCAGACAGCCTGAAGAAATCCGTTTCGCGCAGTCCGGCCTCGTCGCCTGCCGCCGCGCACCGGCCCTTGCCGCTCCCGGTGACTGCCTATTCAAGCTTGTGACCGACGTCGGGGCTAATTGACTGGCCAGCACATGACAAAGCCTCAAGAGAAAACTTGGCGGTCGGGCGCCGACCTCCTTCGACAGCTTGTGGTAGGCGCACAGCCCATCAATCACTTCCGGTCAATCCCGGTTTTCCGGGATTTTCTCTGCTTTTCCACTGCATTACGGGGATGGTCCGCAAATTTGCAGGAGGATGCATGAAGCCGGATTCGTCTGAGTGGCGTAGCTCGCAGGCCTACGATTTCATAAGCAACGTCACTCCTGATGCCCTCGCCTGGGAATTCCTGCGCCGCAATCCAGCCTATCAGCGCGAGTTTGCTGACATGCAGAAAATCAACGCCATGCCGAATCCCCTCCCCCCGAATGAACTGCCATCGCAGTGGGGGCTTCGATTTTCCAGCAAATCCTGATCGCCCGGCAACCAAGCAGCCGGTTTACTGGACACCCGAGGTCGATCCGGGTGTTATCCTGCTCATCAACACGCCGCCGCTGCTGGCAGACGACGCGGACATCGTCGCCACTTTGCCGCCGGCGGCTTCACAGCGTGACGAGCTCGGTGAACACCTGCGTACCCTCTCGACAGCAAACAGCTGCCAGATCGCGCTGCTTTATGGCACCGACCCTGCGCAACCCCTGGCTGCGATAGTACCCCTCGACGCAAAGGCCTCCGAAAGACTGTCATCCCTGGACAGGTTCATCAGATCGTCCAAGGGTGGCAGAGTGCCTGATAAACGCCTGACGTCATCGCAACGCACTCGCCTCGGCCATATGCTTCGCGCTCTCGACGGCCGAATTGAAGGGGCTTCCCATTTCGACATAGCCCACGCCCTGTTCGGTCCCCGCTTCATCGTCGCTGAAGAATGGCAAGATTCGCCATTTCGTTACACAACGCTGCGCCTAATACGCGATGGCTACAGAATGATTGAAGGCGGTTACCGCAAGCTACTACGGTTCCGACGGCGCGACGCCTGAACGCCGGCGCCAAAGTCCGGCGGCAATATGCCTGTTCGTGCGAAATAGGCTCCATCCATTTCGCACCTGAACAACGCCGGGGCCCTTCTCCATCATCGCCCATGTCCGCCGCTTGATCCCAGCGGCTTTCACAAGTGTGATGGAGATACCCCGATGAACGGTCGAAACGCCGGCTTGCCACCGCGCTTTCTGCGCACCAAGGAAGCGGCCACGTTTCTGAGCCTTTCGGCCAGGACGCTCGAAAAGCACCGCACCTACGGAACCGGTCCTGGCTATCGCAAACTCGGCGGCCGGGTCGTCTACTCAATCGACGATCTCCAGGCCTGGGCCAATCGCGGAGCCATGACCTCTACCTCCGACCCGCGAGGTACCGTCCTGCCCGCCAAACGCCATTCCCTCATCCCCGCGGCACATGCCGGCCGATTGGCCCGCTGATCGCTCGGCCCTTCCCCTTGACGGCGCGTACTTGTCCACCTTCGGAGCGCGGACAGCTTGATCTGTTCCATGCACTCCCCGGCGACTTCGCTCCCCGCGATGCACAGGATCTCATGGCCTATCCATTCTTTTCCCTCGCAAAGTCCAAACGGACAGCACCCATCGATTTCAAGGCCGGCGGCGTAACCATCCGGGTCGAGGCCGTGCCGGATCACGGCATGGCAACGATCTGGGATGCGGACATCCTGATCTGGGCGGCCAGCCAGATCGTCAACGCCCGCGATGCCGGACTCCGAACATCACGACTGATGGCTACGACGCCCTACGAGATCCTGACCTTTACCGGACGCGGCGTCAGCTCACGTGACTATCAGCGCCTGAAAGCAGCGCTTGATCGTCTCCAGTCTACCACGATCGCGACCTCCATCCGTCAGCCAGCCGAGGGGCGGCGCCATCGCTTCTCCTGGCTGAATGAATGGCAAGAGCGGACCGACCGGGATGGACGCCCAGTCGGCGTCGAACTGATCTTGCCGGATTGGTTCTATCGCGGCGTCCTTGACGACGCGCTCGTGCTCACCATCGATCGGGCCTATTTCGATCTGACCGGGGGCCTCGAGCGTTGGCTATACCGCATCGTGCGCAAGCATGGCGGACACCAGCAATTCGGCTGGAGATTCGACTTCGCCCACCTGCACCACAAGTCGGGCAGCCTCTCGCCGCTCAAGCACTTCGCATACGACCTGCGCGACATTGCCCGACGACAACCGCTGCCTGGCTACCGCCTCGGCATCGAACTCCAGGTCGACGGACCGGATGTCCTCACATTCGTCGCCACCAATCCTGCTGCCTCACCGCGCCCGGCTCGGAAATCATCAACGCGCTTCGGGGATAAGCTGTGAATACGCTCGTGCTATTGGGGACTGCCCCTATCGTGCCATCGGGGACCCGATCCTCGTGCTATCAGGGACCGGAACGGACGATTCAGCGCCGTCTTTCAGTGCCTTGCGGTCGGCGTAACGTCACTAACCCAGATTCTTTGAGAATCTTTCTAACGCTCCCCTGCTGTCGCAAGGATGAGGGCGACCACTCCACGCTGGTGGAGGGCGCGTCATGAACGTCGCGCTCCTCACCCATGTCGAGCTGACTTTTGTCGAGAAGAAGATCGAGTACTGGATCCGCTTCGGTCAGGCAGCGCACGAACAACGTATCGATCGCCGCCGTCGCCTCCTCTTTTTCCAGCCCGGCACGATCTTCGCCTTCGTCCGTTGGGCTTCCAATGACTTCGGCACAGTGATCTCAAGGATCGATATTGTTCGGGCGGTCGCACGCGGCGAAGCCTATCAGACGCTGCCATTCGTGCGTCCAGGCGGCGACATCCTGCTCAAGGTCGATAGCTGGCCCAAGGTCGAGCGCGTGCTTCAGGCGATAGATGCAATTGAACGTCTCGGCATCGATCCCGAAGCCGTATCGCCCGATCACTGGCGACACATTCATAACCGAATGACAGCGGGCCTAGAGCCGCGGGCGTACACGCTCGACCAGCATCGGGGCTTCCTTCAACGCTTGAGGGTGAAGCCATGAGCCGTCTCGGTATCCTCCTCACGACCGCACTCGCGACGGCAAGCGTCGGCTATCCGGCGCTCGCGCCGATGCCAATCAGGCTGATCTGGAACGTCTCGGCCAGCGCACCGATCGGCCTCTACGCGCTCGATTTCAATAGCTCCCTCGAAGTCACGGATCTTGTCGCCGTCGATGCGCCGGAGCCTCTCGCGACCTTCCTCGCCGCGCGTGGTTATCTGCCGAAAGGCCTGCCGCTACTCAAGCGTGTTCGCGCGGTCTCCGGGCAAACCGTCTGCCGCACAAACGTCCTCATCACCGTCGACGGCATCGAGGCTGGAACCGCGCTTGAGCACGATCGTGCGGGCCGTCCACTGCCGGCCTGGCGCGGATGCCTGAGCATCTCCAGCGGCGAAATCTTCCTCATGAACTGGGAGGTCCGCGACAGCCTCGACGGTCGCTACTTCGGCCCGATTTCCATCGACCGCATCATCGGCCGCGCCATCCCTCTTTGGACCGACGAGGAAGGTGACGGCCGCTTCGAATGGCGCGCGTCAACGCGGTGAGCGCGCCAGCGGCGGCTTACGTTTCGCCGCCACCCCCACCACCGCCGAACCAGCAAGGGAGTTATCCATGCCACAGATCGGACAGTTCATGCGCGAAGGAGGCATCTTCTCAGGCCGCATCCACACATTCACGCTCGACCTCGAACTCACCATCGTTCCGAGCGAGCCAGGCGACGGTGACAACACACCCGACTATCGCGTGCTGCGCGGCACCGATGACGGACCGGAGATCGGCGCAGGCTGGACACGCGCCAGCGAGAAGGCAGGGGAGTATGTCTCGTTGCAGTTCGACGACCCGACCTTCCACGAACCGATCCGCGCACGCCTTTTCCGGAATAGTGACGACGCAACCGCATGGTCATTGCACTGGAGCCGTCCGCGCGACCGCAGCGAGACGGCTTGAGTCATGCCCTGCCGCAACGTTTCAATCGCTTCTCGGCTGCGCCCAACGCGCAGCCGATCGGTCGCCGGACAGCCACATCCGGTTCGCCGGTTCGCGCTTCGTCTTCTTTCCGGCCTCCTTTTGTCGGCCTGCTCAGTGGGCCCATGCATCGCGCAAGCCAACGCGGTACAACAATCCGTGCCCAGCGATCGTTATGCCGCGCACATCGCCGAAGCTTCTCGACGCTTCGCAGTTCCGGCTACCTGGATACGCGCTGTCATAGGCAAGGAAAGCGCTGGCGACGAGCGCGCCGTGTCCCGCGCCGGCGCGCTTGGCCTGATGCAGATCATGCCTGGCACCTGGGACGAGCTACGCGCTCGATGGCTTCTTGGGCAGGACCCGTTCGATCCGGGCGACAACATCCTGGCGGGCGCCGCCTATCTGCGTGAGATGCACGATCGCTTCGGATCGCCAGGTTTCCTCGCCGCATATAATGCGGGCCCGGCACGCTACGAAGCCTATCTCACCGGACACCCTTTACCGGCCGAAACCCTCGCCTATGTCGAAACACTTTCCCCTCTGATCGACAGCGGTTCACTCACCGAGCGGGCGTCGACGCCGATGGCATCTGGTGGTGCGGCAACGCTGCCGTGGCCCAGCTCGCCGCTTTTCGTTCGAGCCGCCGCCGGCACTGAGCCGACGCCGTTCGACCGCGAGAATAGTGCAGCCGCGGAGAGCTCCGTTATGCCCGATGCCATTGCCATCAAGCCGCGCTCGAACGGCCTCTTCGCCGCGCGCACGGGGATGAGGGACCCGTTTTGACTGTCGTCGCAGAATGGCGGTGTGTGGCGGGCATCCGGCAGCGCGGGGCAAGTTACGGCGTTGGTGCTGGAGAAACGACGTATGCGTCCGGGGGCTGCACGTGATGTCAGCTCTTGACGGGATTTTGCGCTTTCCACGCCCATGGCAGGAGTTCATCGAGGCTGCTGACGGGATGCCCATCGAGCATGCGCTGCAGTACGTCGGCGAGATAGGAGTAGGGCTCGACATCGTTGAGCTTGGCAGTTTCGGTGAGAGAGCAAACGATCGCCCAGCGGCCGCCGCCGCCATCGCTGCCGGCGAACAGGTGGTTCTTGCGGCCGAGCGCAACGGGACGGATGGCCCGCTCGACCGGGTTGGTATCGAGCTCGACACGACCATCGGTGAGGAAGCGGGTCAGTCCGGTCCAACGCGACAGCGCATAGCGGATCGCTTCTGCAAGCGTGCTGCGTCCGGAGATGTGCTGGAGCTGCACTTCCAGCCAGGTGTGGAAGGCGGCAACAACGGGTTTCGATCGCTGCAGCCGCGCCGCAAGCCTAAGGGCCGGCGACTGTCCGCGCACATCCGCCTCGACGGCATAGATTTCACCGATCCGGCGCAGGGCTTCCGCCGCCACGGGCGATCCGGTCGCTTCGACCACGTCATAGAACTTGCGCCTCGTATGCGCCCAGCAGGCGGCGAGAGCGATATCGCCACGGGCAGCGAGCTGTTCGAAGCCGGCATAACCATCGACATGCAGCACACCTTTGAAGTGCTGAAGATGCGATATCGGGCGCTCGGCCTTTCGGTCCGGCGCAAACAGGTAGACTGCCGCCGGCGGCTCGGGTCCGGCCCAAGTGCGTTGCTCACGGGCATAGACCCACAACCGCCCCGTCTTGGTCCGCCCGCGGCCCGGATCGAGCACCGGCACCGGTGTGTCGTCGGCGAACAGATGGTTGGAGGCGAATATGTTCTTCACCAGCCGCTCGTGCAGGGCTTCCAGCCACCAGCAGGCGCCGCCGACCCATCCAGCCAGCGTCGAGCGTGCCAGATCGACACCATGCCGGGCGAATATCTGCGACTGCCGGTAGAGCGGCGTGTGATCGCAATATTTGGAGACCAGCACCTGCGCCAGAAGCGCCGGCGTTGCCAATCCGCCGGCGATCAACCGCTCCGGCGCAGGCGCTTGCGCTACCGTCTCGCAAGTCCGGCAGGCGTATTTCGGGCGCGTGATGCGGACAACGCGAAGCTGTGCCGGAACCCAGTCGAGCATCTCGCTGACGCTCTCGCCGATCGCATGAAGTGCGCCGCCACAGCACACACAATACGCTTCTTCGATGTCGAGCCGCATGTCCTCGCGCGGCAGATGATCGGGCAGCGGCTTGCGGTGGGATGGCCGCTCCAACGGTGGATGGACGCTCGGTGTGCTCTCCCGGATGCGGGCGATGTCGGCATCGAGGTCTTCCAGCGCGAGCGCCAGTTGGTCGGGATCGAGGCGCTCGGAACGCCGGCCGAACTGCGCCCGCTGAAGCTTCCTGATGATCGATTGGAGGCGTTCGATCTCGCCATCGCGGCTCTCGACGGCAGCTGCCATATCGCGCAGCAGACGCTGCAAAAGTGCTGGATCGGACGGCAGATTGTCGAGGTCGATCAACATGATCGAATCTACCATGAACCGCTCAAAAACCCAAGGATTCCGGTAGTTTCTGCGTCGATCGGAGGACCGTTTTCAGCCGGCCAGCGCCGGTCTCCAAATACGCTCGGGTGCGCGCCAGTCGATGCCCTCGATCAGCATGGCAAGCTGTGCCGGCGTCAATGTGATCGAGCCGTCATAACCTGCCATACGTGGCCACACGAAGCTGCCCTGGTCGAGCCGCTTGGTGAACAGACACAGCCCGTTGCCATCCCAGAACAGGATCTTGAGCAGCGACGCCTTCTTTCCCCGGAAGGCAAACAGATGACCCGAGAACGGGTCCTGCTTCAGCGTTGCCTGGACCAGCATGGCGAGCCCGTCCAGCCCCTTCCGCATGTCGGTGTGACCCAGCGCCAGATGCACCTTCACGCCCGCCGGAACGATCATCATGATGCAGTCCCTCCGCTGTCGACGAACGCTCGTACGGCAACAGGATCACTGCCCGCAGGTGCAAAGACACGCCGCCCATCCGGCAGTTCGATTGCCATCATCCCGTCAGGGGGCCGCACAAGATTCTGCAGCGCGAGTGCCGCTGCCGCGTCCGTAGCCAGCGTCACAGATGCCAGTTTCGCTTGCTTCTTCTGCGTCACGCCGAATTCCGCGCGCCAACGAAACAGGATGCCGGTCGCGATCCCGTGCCGGCGCGCGACAGCCGAGACCGTTGCACCTGCAGCTTCACTCTCCTGGACGATGGCGAGCTTCTGCGCGTCCGTGAAGAACCGGCGGAAGCGCGTGGCGGGAGTGTCATCTGGACGCGCTGTCAAGCCGTTTTCGGACGTCGCGCCGTTAGTGATATCACTAACGGCCGGGCGGGCGGCGGGATGAAGATGCGCGCGCCAGTCGATCTCAACCTCGCCATCCTCCAAGCGGTCACGCCAACGGCGCAGCGCGTAGGGCGAAAGCTGCAGTGCCGCGGCGTATTCGCGAACGCCCATGCCGCTCCAGTTCATCGCCTCGACATGCATTGCCCAGAACGCCCGGAGCGCACGATTGCGCACATCCGTGCTCACGCCAAAACGTTGGCGTTGACGCCGGCGCGGTCCTTTCTGGCATTGTTTCGGACACGCTTCCTGGCGCAATTGTGCCTGCGATTCCGCATGTTTGCGCGCTGCTTCCTTGCCCATCAGGTGGTCAAGCCAGCGCTCGAACGTACGCCGGTTGAGATGGTGATGGCGGCAATAGGTTGTGCGCGCCAGCCCGCTCTGACGCCACGCTTCGACATGAATCACCCAGAAGGACTTACGCGCCGTGTTCTCGAAATGTCTCAAATTCACCGGAGACCCTCCACGCTACGAAGGAACTCCACATGCTGCGATTTTGCACTACGCCAACGAGGTGTCAGGACCGGACGCTTACGAAACGACAGAGGACGGCGAGATAAAAGCGCATGCCCGAAACGCGTTAAGCCATTGGCATGGCTTGCGTTTTCCGGTGCATGCCGGCCGGTCGCGGGCATGCTGCCCGAGTTGTTCCAATGTTTTCAATGCTTCGAGATGCACGACCAGCCTCCGGTCACAACAGCGGGCACAGTCATGAGCGAGGGTGACCGCGACTTCCGCATCCAGCCAGGCCGCATTCGTTCGACGAAGGCGCCGAGGACCAAGAGCTTCGTCAATCAGGTCCTCACCGTGGCCAAGCGCGCCGGCCACATCTCCGGCGGCGCCCCTTTGGGCAAGGCGGGAAACCGGCTCGGCCGCTCGACCTTCGGACGCGGGCGCAATGTCTTCGGACGCTCCCGCATCTTCTCCTCGCATCGCCGCGTCGTCATCAAGGCGCGTATCGCCCGCCATCAGGGGCGGGCATTCCGTTCAGCACCGCTCTCCGCCCATGTCTCGTATCTCAAGCGCGAGGGCGTCAGCCGAGATGGAGAGAAGGGCGTGATGTTCGACGCCAACACCGATCGTGCCGACGATCTCGCTTTCGCCAATCGCTGCAAGGACGACCGGCATCATTTCCGCTTCATCGTCTCGCCGGAGGACGCAGCAGAGATGACCGACCTCAAGGCCTTCACCCGAGATCTAGCGCGCCAGATGGAAGCCGATCTTGGTACGCGCCTCGACTGGATCGCCGTCGACCACTGGAATACGGACAACCCGCATGTGCATCTGCTCGTGCGCGGCGTCGACGAGTTCGGCGCCGACCTCGTCGTCTCTCGCGACTATATCAGCCGCGGTCTTCGCTCCCGCGCCGACGATCTCGTCGACATCGAGCTCGGCCCGAAGCCGGAACACGAAATCCAAAGCTCGCTTGAAAAGGAAATCACCGCCGAGCGTTGGACGCGGATCGACCGGGAGATCCAGCGCACAGCCGATGAGACCGGCTATGTCGATCTCAGGCCAGACCGATCCGCAACAGTTGATCCGGAGCTCCGGCGCCTCATGGTCGGCCGGCTCCAGCATATCGAGAAGTTAGGGCTCGCCATCCAGGGCAATTCTGGAGAATGGGTCGTTGGTCTCGAAGCCGAACGAACTCTGCGCGATCTCGGCATGCGCGGTGATATCATCAAGACGATGCACCGCGCCTTCACGGAGCGCGGCCAGGATCGCGGCGTTGGCGATTATGCGGTCGACGGCAGAACCTCCGGCTCGCCGATCATTGGTCGCCTTGTCGATCGCGGCCTTCACGACGAGCTGACCGGCGAGGCTTACGTCGTCATCGATGGGGTCGACGGACGCGCCCACCATGTCCGCTTCCGGGGCGTCGAAGCGTTTGATCAGGCTCCTGCAAATGGCGGCATCGCCGAAGTCCGTCACCTCAGTGGCACGGACGACCAACGCCCGACATTGGTACTTGCGATGCGATCCGATCTCGACCTTCAAGCGCAGATCACAGCACCTGGCGCCACCTGGATCGATCATCGGCTTGTCGAGCGCGATGCCATGTCGCTGTCGCAGACCGGGTTTGGCCGCGAGGTACGCGACGCCATGCAGGCCCGTGCCGATCATCTCGCCGATCAGGGCCTCGCCCGGCGCGAGGGCCAGCGCATCATCATGCAATCCGATCTCCTCGCCACCCTTCGACGCCGCGAGCTCGAGGCCGTCGGCGAGAAGCTCTCGGCCGAGACCGGCTTGCCGCATGTGAAGACGCAAGCCGGGCATCGCGTCGCGGGCGTGGTGCGCCAGCGCCTTGCCCTCTCGTCCGGCCGCTTCGCCATGATTGATAGCGGTCTCGGCTTCCAGCTCGTGCCCTGGTCGCGCGACCTCGATCGCAATCTCGGCAAGCGTGTCGCCGGCATAACCAAAGTCAGCGGCGGCATAGAACTGTCGGTCGGACGCAAGCGCGACCTGTGCCTCTGACACCGACGGAAAAGGATCACGCATGTCAGCGACCAAAATCCTCTGGGGCCAAATCACGGTGGTCTTCCTGATCGTGATCGCCACCACCTGGGCCGCGACCCAATATGTTGCCTGGCAGCTTGGGTATCAGGTACAGCTCGGCACGCCCTGGTTCAGGCTCGGTGGTGTGCCGGTCTACTATCCGCCCGCCTTCTTCTGGTGGTGGTACTTCTTTGATGCCTACGCACCCGAGATCTTCAACAAGGCCGCCTTCATTGCGGCCTCAGGCGGCTTCATCGCTATCGCTGTCGCCATCGGCATGTCGGTCTGGCGCGCTCGCGAGGCCAAGAACGTCCAGACCTACGGCTCCGCACGATGGGCCCAAATGAAGGAGGTGGAGGCCGCAGGGCTTTTCGGCTCGGACGGAGTCGTGCTTGGCCGGTTCGACAACGACTATCTGCGCCATGACGGGCCCGAGCATGTGCTGTGCTTTGCGCCGACACGTTCTGGCAAAGGCGTCGGCCTTGTGGTGCCTACGCTCCTGACCTGGCCGGGCTCGGCAATCGTTCACGACATCAAGGGCGAAAACTGGCAACTCACAGCCGGCTTCCGCAACAGGCATGGTCGCGTACTGCTATTCGATCCAACCAATCCGAAATCAGCCGCCTACAATCCCCTGCTCGAGGTTCGGCGAGGCGATTGGGAGGTGCGCGACGTGCAGAACGTTGCCGACATTCTGGTCGACCCGGAAGGTTCGCTCGACAAGCGCAACCACTGGGAAAAGACCAGCCACTCCCTTCTCGTAGGCGCGATCCTGCATGTCCTTTATGCCGAGGAGGAAAAAACGCTCGCCGGTGTCGCAGCCTTTCTCTCCGATCCACGCCGCCCGATCGAAGCGACGCTCGCAGCGATGATGACGACGAAGCATCTCGGCGAGGCCGGCCCGCATCCGGTCGTCGCATCGACGGCACGCGAGCTCCTCAATAAATCCGACAACGAACGATCAGGCGTGCTGTCGACTGCCATGTCCTTCCTCGGCCTCTATCGCGATCCGGTCATCGCGGAAGTGACTGGCCGTTGCGAATGGCGCATCGCCGACCTCACAGCAGAGGCAAAGCCGACAACGCTCTATCTGGTCGTCCCGCCCTCGGACATCTCCCGAACCAAGCCACTGATCCGCCTCGTCCTCAACCAGATCGGCCGACGGCTGACCGAGGACCTCCACGCAATGGAACGCAAACACCGCGTCCTCATGATGCTCGACGAGTTCCCGGCGCTTGGCCGCCTCGATTTCTTCGAGTCCGCGCTTGCTTTCATGGCCGGCTACGGCATCAAGAGCTTTCTCATCGCCCAGTCGCTCAACCAGATCGAAAAGGCCTACGGCGCCAACAACTCGATCCTCGACAATTGCCATGTGCGCGTGAGCTTCGCGACCAATGACGAGCGGACAGCCAAGCGCGTGTCCGATGCTCTGGGCACAGCCACCGAAATGAAGGCGATGAAGAACTATGCCGGCCACAGACTCTCGCCATGGCTTGGGCACCTGATGGTCTCGCGTTCAGAAACGGCGCGTCCCCTCCTCACCCCCGGCGAGGTTATGCAACTTCCACCGACCGACGAAATTGTGATGATCGCAGGCACTCCGCCGATCCGGGCAAAGAAGGCACGCTACTACGAGGATGCGCGCTTCCGCGAGCGTGTCATGCAGCCGCCGGATCCATCCCAATTGGGCAGGACCCCTCGCAGCGACAGTTGGTCGACAGTCCTGCCGCAGAAGGCCGATCCCGTACCTTCAGCCGCTGAAGTACCTGACAGCGCCAATGCCGGCCTGCGCCGCGAACCGGAGCTTCCCGAACATGTTGCTATCGCAATGGAAACCGCGGACCAAAAGCCGGCCGAGGAGTTCGCGCATATCCTCGACGACGAGCCGGAGGACACCGCTCGCCAGCGTCAGGCATTGCGACGCCAGATAACTGGTCTTGCGCGCCAGGTCGCACTCGACCCAGGCGATGGGATGGAGTTCTAAGGCGATGCGCGACCGTCTTAATCTTACCCTGCCAGTGGAGCTTATCGGTCGCATCAACGAGCTTGCCGACCGCAAGAAATTGCCTAGGTCGGCCATCGTGGAGGCGGCCGTCAGTTCGTTCCTGTCGCCCGATCACGCCGATGCGCGCGAAGCAGCCTTTGCACGCCGGCTCGACCGACTGTCCAGGCAAATCCAGCGGATGGAGCGCGATCTTGGCGTCACCGCGGAAACACTCGCCCTTTTCGTCCGCTTCTGGCTTTCGATCACCCCGCCTCTGCCGCCCGAGGCGCAAGCTTCAGCTCAGGCGAAGGGACGAGAGCGTTTCGACGGCTTCGTCGAAACGCTCGGCAAGCGGCTTCAGAAAGGTCAGAGCTTCCTGCGTGAGATTCCCGAAGATGTTGAGGGCAATTGAATACGTGGACGTGGCCATGGGCGGGCTCACGAAGGGCGCGCGCATCCAGCTGAACCAACAACGTCGGTCGCGCTCAGCCATGCCTATCCCGCCCTTCTCCTGCAATTGCACGCCACGCTACTACACCCTCTGAAACCTGTTGAACCTGCCTGATTTCTGGCTCCCTTAATCATCCCCGATCAGGGTCGCGCAGCGCGCCACCCGAACGAGAATGGGGATGATGTGGCGAATTCTCAACGACATTCCGAAGTATCCTTGCGCGGTGCGCGCATGCTGCGCACCGCGCTGGGTTCAGCGATCGCCGGGTTCCTGGAAGATCCATCCATCGTCGAGGTGATGCTCAATCCCGACGGGCGGCTCTGGATCGACCGCCTCTCCGGCGGACTTGAAGATACAGGTTGCACGCTTCTGGCGGCGGACGGCGAACGCATCATTCGCCTTGTCGCTCACCATGTCGGCGCCGAAGTGCATCCCGGCAATCCGCGTGTTTCGGCCGAGCTTCCCGAAACGGGAGAGCGGTTCGAAGGACTGCTGCCACCCGTCGTCGCAGCACCAGCCTTTGCGATCCGAAAGCCGGCCGTCGCTGTCTTCACCCTCGACGACTACGTCGCAGCCGGCGTCATGACAGCGCAGCAGGCAACTGCCCTGCGTCAGGCAGTCGCGGCGCGCGCCAATATTCTCGTCGCTGGTGGCACCTCGACCGGCAAGACCACGCTCACCAATGCCCTTCTTGCGGAAGTCGCCAAGACCTCAGATCGCGTCGTCCTGATCGAGGACACGCGCGAGCTGCAATGCGCTGCGCCCAATCTCGTGTCCCTTCGCACCAAAGAAGGCGTCGTCTCCCTCTCCGATCTCGTTCGTTCGTCACTTCGACTGCGGCCCGACCGCATTCCCGTGGGCGAAGTGCGCGGCTCCGAAGCGCTCGATCTCCTCAAAGCCTGGGGCACCGGCCATCCCGGCGGCATTGGCACCATCCATGCCGGAACCGGCATCGGCGCCCTGCGGCGCCTCGAGCAACTCATCCAGGAAGTCGTTGTCACCGTCCCGCGCGCACTGATCGCGGAAACCATCGATCTCGTCGCGGTCCTTTCGGGGCGCGGGTCCGCCCGACGGCTGGCCGAACTTGCCCGCGTCGAAGGGCTCGGCCCCGGTGGCGACTACCGCATCGCACCCATCCCCTCCAACAATGAAGGAACGTCCGCATGACCCTGCCCCTTTCCCGAGCCGGACGCCACATCGCGGCATTTTGCTCGGTCACCGCCCTCGCACTCGCGGTCGCCCCTGTCGCACACGCCGCGGGCTCGTCCATGCCCTGGGAACAGCCACTGCAGCAGATCCTGCAGTCAATCGAGGGCCCGGTCGCCAAGATCATCGCCGTGATCATCATCATCGTGACCGGTCTGACGCTCGCTTTCGGCGACACCTCGGGCGGCTTCCGACGTCTGATCCAGATCGTCTTCGGCCTCTCGATCGCCTTCGCCGCATCGAGCTTCTTCCTCAGCTTCTTTAGCTTCGGCGGCGGAGCGCTTGTCTGATGGAGGAACCAGTCCCAGGCTTCAGCGCACCTGTTCATCGGGCGCTCACGGAACACATCCTGCTCGGCGGCGCCCCACGCTCGATCGCCATCCTGAACGCCACATTGGCTGCGGCCCTCGGGCTCGGCCTGCGGCTCTGGATCATTGGGATCGCGCTGGGGTTGATCGGGCACCTTGCTGCCGCCTGGGCCGCCAAGCGAGATCCGATGTTCGCCGAGGTTGTGCGCAGGCATCTGCGCATCCCCGGCCACCTCAGGGCGTGAGGTAATCGCCATGATGAACCTTGCCGAATACCGAAACCGAAATGCCCGCCTCTCGGACTTCCTGCCCTGGGCAGCGCTCGTGCGCGAGGGCGTTGTCCTCAACAAGGATGGCAGTCTCCAGCGCAGCGCCCGATTCCGCGGCCCGGATCTCGACAGTTCGGTCGCAGCTGAGTTGGTCAGCATCGCAAGCCGTCTTAACAACGCTTTCCGCCGCCTCGGCTCGGGCTGGGCGATCTTCGTCGAAGCCCAGCGTCATGCAGCCGGTGCCTATCCGGAAAGCACATTCGCAGACCCCGCCTCCGCCCTGGTCGATGCCGAACGCAAGGCCGGCTTCGAAGAGACCGGGGCTCATTACGAGTCCAGCTATTTCCTGACCTTCACCTATCTGCCACCGGCGGAGGACGCCGCCCGGGCGGAAAGCTGGCTCTACGAAGGCAAAGCCGAAAGCGGCGTCGATCCGCACGAGATCGTCGCCGGCTTCATCGACCGCACCGACCGTGTGCTGCAACTCGTCGAAGGTTTCATGCCGGATTGCGCATGGCTCGACGATGTCGAAACCCTGTCTTATCTCCATGCCTGCGTTTCGACCGAACGTCATCGAGTGCGCGTTCCCGAGACGCCGATGCATCTTGACGCGCTGCTCGCGGACCGGCCCCTCGCTGGCGGGCTCGAGCCGCGTCTTGGCGACCAACATCTTCGTATTCTCACCATCGTCGGCTTTCCGACCGCGACTACGCCTGGAATCCTCGACGAGCTCAATCGTCTCGCATTCCCCTATCGTTGGTCGACCCGCGCCATCCTCCTCGACAAGGCTGACGCGACGAAGCTGCTGACCAAGATCAGGCGGCAATGGTTCGCCAAGCGCAAGTCAATCGCAGCAATCCTCAAGGAGGTGATGACCAACGAGGCTGCTGCTTTGGTCGACACAGACGCGGCCAACAAGGCTGCCGACGCCGATCTCGCTCTGCAGGAGCTGGGCGCCGACTATGCCGGACAGGCTTATGTCACTGCGACGCTCACCGTTTGGGACGCCGATCCGCGTGTCGCTGACGAAAAGCTGAGGCTCGCCGAAAAGGTCATCCAGGGCCGCGACTTCACATGCACGCCCGAGACCATAAATGCCGTCGACGCCTGGCTAGGTTCGCTGCCCGGTCACGTCTACGCCAATGTGCGGCAACCGCCGCTCTCCACGGTCAATCTAGCCCACATGATCCCGCTTTCGGCTGTGTGGGCAGGACCACAAGAAGATGAGCATTTCGCAGCGCCCCCTCTCCTATTCGGCAAGACCGAAGGCTCTACCCCGTTCCGCTTTTGCCTTCATGTCGGAGATGTCGGTCACACGCTGATCGTAGGCCCGACAGGTGCTGGCAAATCAGTGCTGCTCGCCCTGATGGCGCTGCAGTTCCGCCGCTATCGCCATTCGCAGGTCTTCGCCTTCGATTTCGGCGGCTCGATCCGCGCCGCTACACTCGCCATGGGCGGCGACTGGCACGATCTTGGTGGCGACCTGACTGGTGATGCTGGCGAGCCGGTACAACTCCAGCCACTCGCGCGCATCCATCACGTACCGGAGCGTGCCTGGGCAGCCGACTGGATTGTCTCGATCCTGGTCCGTGAGAGCGTCCCGATCACTCCAGAGATCAAGGAGCATCTGTGGTCTGCGCTTACCTCCCTCGCCAGCGCCCCCGTCCACGAGCGCACGCTCACCGGCCTCAACGTCCTGCTCCAGTCGAATGACCTGAAACAGGCGCTACGCCCCTACTGCGTCGGAGGTCCTTATGGCCGGCTCCTCGACGCCGAGTTCGAGCGCATCGGCGAGACATCTGTCCAGGCCTTCGAAACCGAGGGACTGGTCGGCACGGCTGCCGCCCCTGCGGTGCTTTCTTATCTCTTTCACCGTATCGAGGATCGGCTCGACGGTTCGCCTACGCTCATCATCATCGACGAAGGTTGGCTCGCACTCGACGACGATGGCTTCTCCGGCCAGATCCGGGAGTGGCTGAAGACCTTGCGCAAAAAGAACGCCAGCGTGGTCTTTGCCACGCAATCGCTGTCCGACATCGACCGCTCCGCGATCGCGCCCGCTATCATCGAGAGCTGCCAGACCCGGCTCTTGCTGCCGAACGAACGCGCAATCGAACCGCAAATCACCGCAATCTACCGTCGTTTCGGCCTCAACGATCGCCAGATCGAGATCCTGGCGCGCGCTACGCCAAAGCGCGACTACTATTGCCAGTCTCGGCGCGGCAACCGGCTCTTTGAACTCGGCCTTTCCGAGGTCGCCCTCGCGCTTTGCGCTGCATCCTCAAAAACCGACCAGACGCTGATTGCGCAGATCCTAGGTGAGCATGGCCGCAATGGCTTCCTCGCTGCCTGGCTGCGCACCCGCGGCGTCGATTGGGCGGTCGACCTCATCCCCAACCTCACCAATCTCGTCCCCGAACCTGAGAAGGATCCCACGCCATGACCACGCAACTCTCGACCCTTCGCGCTGCCTTGATTGGAGCAACGGTTCTTTCTGCGACCGGTGCGCTTTCGCCCGCGCTGACGAGCCCAGCGCAGGCCTTCTTTGGTCGGATTGTCTACGATCCGACCAACTACGCGCAGAACGTGCTCACCGCCGCCCGCACGCTGGAGCAGATCAACAACCAGATCAAAAGTCTGCAGAATGAAGCGCAGATGCTCATCAACCAGGCGAGGAACCTGGCGAGCCTGCCATACTCGTCTCTCCAGCAGCTTCAGCAGTCGGTGCAAAAGACGCAGCAGCTTCTCAGCCAGGCGCAAAACATCGCCTTCGACGTCCAGCAGATCGACCAGATGTTCGAACAGAAATACGGCAGCGTGTCCTTGTCGGCCTCCGATCAAGAGCTCGTCGCCAACGCGCGTACACGTTGGAAAAACACCGTGGGCGGCTTGCAGGACGCCATGCGTGTCCAGGCAGGCGCCGTCGAAAACATCGAGACCAATCGTGCCCAGATGTCGGCGCTGATCGGCCAGAGCCAGAATGCCGCCGGTGCACTTCAGGCAACACAAGCCGGCAACCAGCTACTAGCGCTCCAGGCTCAGCAACTCGCCGACCTCACCGCCGTCATCGCTGCCAATGGCCGGGCGCAGGCACTGACCGACGCCGAACGTGCAGCTGCTGCCGAACAGGGCCGCGAGCAGCGCCGCCGCTTCCTGACCCCGGGTTCCGGCTATCAGCCCGGCAATGCCCGCATGTTCAACAACGGCAATTGACAGCCAGAGGAAAACATCATGGACGGCAAAGTGCTGGCGCGCCTCGGCGCTGTCGTGTTCGTCGCTGTCGCCATCACGGCAACGGTGATTGAATTGACCCGGAAGGAAGCAGTGCCGGTAGCGGCGCCGGCACTGGTTCTGCGGCCCGAGGCCGACCATTTGCAAGAGAGACAGCGCCGGTGCCAGCAGCTTGGGGTGAAGGCGGCTGATGATGCTGAATGCCTGCGCGTCTGGGCAGAAACCCGCGACCGATTCCTTGGTCGCACGCCCGTGCGTCCTGCTCCGCGAATTCAGGAAGGGCGGTGAAGCATGGGCGGCGCCGGCGTCATCGACAACTTCCTCGAAGTCTTCGCCCGCTACATCGACAGTGGGTTTGGCCTTCTGGGTGGAGAAGTCGCGTTCATCGCCACCACGCTGATCGTCATTGACGTGACGCTGGCAGCTCTGTTCTGGAGCTGGGGCGCTGACGACGACATCATCGCGCGGCTGGTCAAGAAGACACTGTTTGTCGGCGTCTTCGCCTATCTCATCTCCAACTGGAACAATCTCGCAAACATCGTCTTCGACAGTTTCGCGGGCCTCGGCCTCAAGGGCTCCGGCACGGGATTTTCGACAGCGGACCTGATGCGCCCCGGCAAGGTGGCACAAACCGGCCTGGATGCCGCCCGGCCACTGCTCGAGTCCATCTCTGACCTGATGGGATGGGTGGCCTTCTTCGAGAACTTCATCCAGATCGCCTGCCTGCTCTTCGCCTGGGCCCTGGTCATCCTTGCCTTCTTCATTCTGTCGATCCAGCTCTTCGTCACACTGATAGAATTCAAGCTGACCACACTGGCCGGCTTCGTGCTGATCCCCTTCGGCCTGTTCGGCAAGACCGCCTTCATGGCCGAACGTGTACTTGGAAACGTTGTCTCCTCCGGCATCAAAGTACTGGTGCTCGCCGTGATCATCGGCATCGGCTCGACATTGTTCAGCCAGTTCACGCAAGGTTTCGGCGGCCAGACCCCGAGCATCGACGATGCGATGGCTGTCGTGCTCGCTGCCCTGTCACTGCTGGGTCTCGGCATCTTCGGTCCCGGCATCGCGTCGGGGCTTGTCAGCGGTGGGCCCCAGCTTGGCGCCGGAGCAGCGGTGGGTACCGGTCTTGCCGCAGGTGGTGTGACGCTCGCCGCTGCTGGTGCTGCTGGTCTTGCGGCGAAGGGCGGCGCTGCCGCCGTCTCCGCTGGCGCGGCAGCCGTCCGTGGCGGTGCGCTCGCTTCTGGCGCGGCGTCTTCTGCCTATTCGCTCGCCTCCCTCGGTCAGTCCGGCGCGGCCGGTAGCGCCTCCGGACTGGGGGGCGTTGCACATGTCGCAGGCAACGCGGCGACATCGCCGCTTCGCAGGGCTGCCGCTAGCGTCAGGTCAAGCTTCGCCGACGGCGTCAAGGCCGGCTTCAGCGCGACCGGCGGCTCCTCGACCATGGGCTCGGTCGGAGGCACGGCTGAGGCTGCGCCAGCTTCCACCATCCATGCGCCCGGCTGGGCGCAGCGTATGCGTCGGTCCGGCCACATGGGCCATGCCGTCCAGACAACCGCCCACGCCGTTCGCTCCGGCGACAGCCATGCCTCCGCCTCTTCCGTCAACCTTCAGACAAGTGATCGTTCATGAACCTCTTCAGGCGACCCGCCGCGCATTACGGCAAGACACCTCAACCCGAGACCCCCTATCAAAGGGCCGCGCAGGTCTGGGACGAACGTATCGGCTCGGCCCGCGTTCAGGCCAAGAGCTGGCGCTACATGGCGTTTGGATCGCTGATCCTGTCTGGCGCATTCGCCGCAGCACTCGTCTGGCAGTCGACTCGAGGGACTGTCGTGCCCTGGATCGTCCAGGTCGACAATCTCGGTCAGGCGCAAGCTGTCGTACCAGCAAGCGCCGACTATCTGCCAACCGATCCGCAGATCGCATGGCATCTTGCGCGCTTCGTCGAACAGGTCCGCTCGATCCCGGCTGACCCAATCATCGTCCGCCAGAATTGGCTGCGTGCCTATGACTGGACCACGGATCGCGGCGCTACGGCGCTCAACGACTACGCTCGCACCAATGACCCATTCACCAAGGTCGGCAAGCAACAGATCGCGGTCGAGGTCTCCTCGGTGATCCGCGCTTCTCCGAACTCGTTTCGCGTCGCCTGGACCGAGCGCCACTACGAGAGCGGGAAGCTCTCCACGACCCAGCGCTGGACTGCAATCCTGACCAACGTGATCCAGCCGCCACGCGATGCCGAAAGGCTCCGCGCCAATCCGCTCGGCATCTACGTCAACGCCATCAACTGGTCACAGGAGATGAGCCAATGAACCGGCCGACGATCCGCAGAAGCGGCAACCTGTCTCTTCGCAAATCCGTAGCTCCAGTGCTTTTGCTTTCCGCCATGCTCGCGGGCTGCGCCACCAGCAAACCGCCTGTGATCAGCTACGACGCCAACGTGCCGCCCCTCCCGGCAATTCCCATGGCTGCGCCAGAAGACAGACCGAAGCCTCTCCATATCCCGCCTGCCTGGTCACCCGCACGTGGCGGTATCGCCGCCTCGACACCGACAGCACGTGTCGAGAATGCCAATGCCGCCGCGCGCGTCCAGCCACGCCGCGAAGGCTATTACAATGCCATCCAGATCTATCCCTGGAGCGAAGGCGCCCTCTACCAGGTCTATGCCGCGCCCGGGCAGATCACCAACATCGCGCTCGAACTCGGCGAGAGTCTGACCGGCGCAGGCCCGATCGCCGCCGGTGACACCGCTCGCTGGATCATCGGAGACACCGAGAGCGGTAGCGGGATCACCCGGCGTACACATGTGCTGGTAAAGCCTACACGCGCCGACATCTCGACCAACCTCGTCATCACCACCGACCGGCGCACCTACATGATCGAGCTACGTTCCGGCGAAAAGCCATATATGCCGGCAGTGGCCTGGGCCTATCCAAAGCAACCAGCCGGACAGCGCCAGGCCATTTCGACAACACCCCTCATTCCGGCTGTCGCGGCGCGGAACTTTCGATACGGTCTCACAGGCGATACTCCGCCATGGAAGCCGGTCTCTGTATATGACGACGGCAGGCGCGTCTTTGTCGAGTTTCCACGCGGCATCGTGCAGGGCGAGATGCCACCACTCCTGGTCATCGGCCCAGACGGCGAAGCCCAGATCGCAAACAGCCGTATCTACCAACACATCCTGATCGTCGATCGCCTGTTCGGCGCGGCCGAGTTGCGTCTTGGCAGCGGAGATCGACAGCAGACCGTCAGGATCGTGCGCACGGATGGAAGGCCGTCGTCATGAGCGAAAAGGACAACGTGGCTCCGATGCGCCTTCGTGCCGAACCGCCGCGCATCACCCGCCTGTCGCCAAAGGTCATCGTCGGCTTCGGCGTCGTCGCCTCACTCGGCATCGGCGGTGCACTGGTTTATGCGCTTCAGACGCGCGTGCCCGGCGCCGACGACCAGGAGCTCTACTCGACCGCCAATCGGCAACCCGCCGACGGTCTCGCCGGCCTGCCGCGCGACTATACCGGCCCGATCCTCGGGCCGGCGCTGCCGGGCGATCTCGGCCGCCCGATCCTCAACGCCCAAAACAGGGGACAACCCGTCGTGCCGCCCGCGATCATGGCACCGGCTGTCGACGAGGCGGAACAGCGCCGGCGAGCTGAGGAAGAGGCCGCGCGGACGAGCACCGTCTTTTTCCAGTCACGTGGAGGATCAGCCGCAACGGTCGGGACGGGAGAACCGGCGTCGGGCTTTCCGGGCGCTGACCTGGGAAGCCAGCTTGGCGAGCAGGCCGCACAGGACAAGCAAGTGGCTTTCCTCAACGCCGCTGCTGACAGACGTACAGTGGCGCGCGACCGCGTCATGCCGCCGGCATCGCCCTTCGTTCTCCAGGCCGGCGCCGTCATTCCGGCAGCCCTCATCACTGGCATCAGATCCGATCTACCCGGACAGGTCACCGCGCAGGTGACGGAGAACATTTACGACAGCCCAACTGGTCGAGCCCTGCTCGTTCCCCAAGGCACGCGGATCATCGGGCAGTATGACAACAACGTCCAATTCGGCCAGCGCCGCGCACTCCTTGTCTGGAACCGGCTCATTTTTCCGAATGGCCGCTCCATTGTTCTCGAACGTCAGCCGGGCGCCGACACGCAAGGCTATGCCGGGCTTGAAGACGGGGTCGATTATCACTGGTGGAACCTGGCCAAAGCCGCCGGTCTCTCGACGTTGCTTGCCGCTGGTGCGGAGTTGGCGATCGACGACGAGAACCGGCTATTGCGTGCAATCCGCGATGGAGCGCAGGACACGATCAACGACGCCGGCCAACAGATCATCCGAAGGCAGCTCAACGTCGCACCGACGCTGACCATCCGGCCGGGCTTTCCTGTACGCGTCATCGTCACGCGCGACCTCGTGCTCGAGCCTTATGGAGCAACGCAATGACAAAGCTGAAACTACGCCCCATCGCCGACGACAGGCCCCTCAAGGTAACGTTGGAGCTTCCGGCGTCACTGCATCGCGATCTCAAGACTTATGCCGATATCCTTGGCCGCGAGAGCGGCCAGCCTGCTACCGAGCCCATCCGACTGATCGTACCGATGCTCCAGCGCTTTATCGAGACGGATCGAGGGTTTGCAAAGGCTCGGCGGAACGTCCAGCCAGATTCGTAGTGCGGGCTCAATTCTATCATCCTCGCCATCGTCGCCTTCATAATGGGCGGAGGCTTCAAGCTGCCATAATGGCAAAAGAATCGTGATAGCCTGACGGCGTCGACACACTCCCATCCCTGGCCCCGCGGCCGAAAGGTGGCGGGGCTTTCTGTCGCTTAAGCGTTGCCGTCCACTTCGCCATCCTCTTCGAGCATCGGCACTGGTAGAAATCCGCCCTTTTCCAGCCATTCGCGTACGACACGGCGGAGCAAATCCTGCCTGTTCATCTGGAGATAGGTCGAGAGTTCAGTAATCGCCTCGTAAACATCGGGATCAAGCATCAATCCCTCGGTGTTGCCCAGCCTGAGCGCAGACCGACGCAACATGGTCTGTAGATCGGCGCGGCTGATATCCGCGATCCGGTTGGCTGCATCTTCGAGATCATCGGCGAAGTCTATGCGGCTCATTCCTAGAGCGTATTCAGGTGGGGGCGGATTTCAAGGGTTGATGCTCCGCCCTGCACGGCAGGCCTTTTTGCGCCCGGTGGGAACCAAACGGCTGCCTCGGCATTGTTGCGACGGGCGAAGGCCAGAACCATCCTGTCGCTCCCATTAGTAAGGCCTGCCGCGCCCCCCCTCCGCCGGCAGGCCTTCATTGTTTCAGGGATGGTTTCGCAGCACGCCGGCTTCCTTCGCCGCGGCTTCGAATGCCTTGCGCGCATCGGCGACTGGCACCCGATCCTCGATCGCCTCATAACATCGCTGATAAGCCAGGCGCCATTTCGCTGTGCGCTTCGGCCAGGTGTCCATCTCATCGATCGCGGCTTCGCACGACTTGACGTTCACGGTCAGCCCGGAATTCGACATCGACCGCACTGAAACGGGCGTCGTCTGGAACAACTTCATGCCATAGCATCGCGCCGGGCGGCCTTGCTGGCAATGTGGTTTGTCCTCACTCCATGTCAGGCACGTCGCCGGCCCGATAGAGGATTGTGGGCTCCCCATATTCGCCAATCGCGGGGTTGGCTTCCCGGCTCCATGCAATGACGCCCGCGTGCTCGCTCTCGATCATCTTGGCCAGGCGCTTGGCCGCATCCTCGCTCTGCATCTGACGGGGATCGAATGCGGGCTTCAGGTCGCCTTCGTCGTCGCGGTTGAATGCGGCGACGACGATCAGCTTCGGCATCTTCTGCTGCGGGACGACGTGACCGGTGTTCGACATCGAGGAAGCTCCTAGATCAACGACGCCTGGGGTTGAGGTGAAACGATCTGCGTCGGAGGAAGATCCACAGTTGTCAGCATGTCGTCAGGCAGTGGTCGCTGCAGTTTGCTCGCCTCCGCCCAAGGAGCCGTCAGCCACGTTTCAATCTCTTCCGGTGTCGTCAGGATGACCGGCATTGCCTTTTCATGGATCGGGGCAACGACACCGTTCGGGCTGGTGGTGAGGAACGCATAGACTTCCCAGTCGAGGACGCCATCACGAATGGTGCGGGCGCCGCGCCATGGCGTCCATAATCCGGCAAAGACGGCTAGCGGCTGGCTCTCGTTGAGCGCGAACCAGAAATTGCGATGCCGGCCGGTGAGAGGGTCTTTGTCGCCTTCAACCGGACTCGGTTCGGCGAAGCTGGTGAATGGCACCACACATCTGCTCTCGACGCCGAGATGGGGCGCCCAGTGCTTGCTGTCCGTCCGTCGGATGTTGGTTACACCCTTGTCGGGTTCCTTTTCCAACAGCGCCTTGAAGTCGACGGCCTGGCCCTTCGCTTCGAGCTTTGCCGCGCGGGTCTTGGTCGCCTGAAATTGAACGTTCGAAGCCGTGGGCATGCCCCAGTTGAGCATCGCCAACTGCCGGCGCCCTTCGAAGTTGCGCACCACCGGCCCATTGCGGCCGGGATAGACGTCGATCGACGGTTCGAGATTGCCGGCGATGTCTTCGAGCACCTTGGTCAGGGCGCGCAGTTCATCTTGTGATGAGGAGAAATTGTAGAGGTTGCACATGCGGGGAGACTGCCGTTGCGTCTGGGTGCCGTCAATCGTGGCTACACCCTAGTGGGCCCTGATCATCACCAGGTTCGTATGGCGCCGGGTCTCTGCCGCATGCCTTCACCGCGGCTGCCTGTGCCCTGTACCAGATGACCGAAATCTTCTCGTCTTCCTTGGTGGGTTCCAAGTCTTCGCCGTCCAACGAATAAAGGGGCTCGTGCGCATTCTCGACCTTCCATACCGAGTAATCGCCTTGTTCAGGCGTCACGCCGTACATGTCGAGGATTGCCTGGGCTGCCGCGAGGCCTCGCTGGATTTCTTCTGGCGATGCGCCGGGGATTTCAAGCGTAAGGGACATCAGCAGAGCCTCCCTGAGTAGTGTACTTCCTGCCCTCAGCCTTGTGTTCGTAGCAGAACCAATGCGGCTCCTGCTTGCCAGTGGCGAAGCCCCAGCCACCATCCTTCTTGCAGCCAGTATGCTCGCAAAAATGTTCGTAGATGCCGCTGGGCTTGCGTGGCGCGGTGTTTTGCTCGTCGCTCATGCCCATAGGTTAGCGTGATGTGAATTGACTCCGCAAGGAGTTTGTTCCTATTTCGTTCTCATGCCCCAGCCGAGCCGAGCAACACCTTTTCCACTGTCCAAGCTGAACGATGCCCGCGAGCTCGTGGCGGTTGGCTGTGCCTACTGCAAGCGCGAGCATACCTATTATCCAACTGACCTGATGCAATTGTTCGGCGACGTCGATGTCGATTCTCTTGCCAGCCGCATGACCTGTGAGAGCATTCCGGGTGGCCATGGGTTCATGCGAGTCGAGCGCGTCTTTTCTGGTTCCAGGGAGATGGTCGGCAAGAAGATTCGCAGGCTCGTCGCCATCAAGATTCGGCGCGAGCCAGTCTGGCGAGAAGAGTAGCCATGTCACGCGGTCCCAGCCGAAGCGAGCATCTTACAGACAGCGAGATCGAAGCCATTGTCTTGGCTGCGATCCCGCTGCGCAGGGCGGTCCAGCGGTGCTTCATCAGTTTGAAGCCATTCAACGAGACCTATTCGCTTCTGAACGACCACGTTAACAGTCTGGACGCGGTACTGGAGAAGATCACCGGCCGATCCATTGACTACCGCGGGCGGGACTTAGGGCTGCTGCCCGCGCCTACGCAAGAGCAATGCAAGGGCTGACAGCCAGACTGCTTCGCTCGCAACATCAGTAACCTTCCAATTCCAGTGGTTTCGGAGCAATATTAGGTTGCGCTTATGGTGCGTTGCAATTCAGGAGAGGTCTCATGTACCGCCAGCTATTGCCGCTCAAAGTACCCACCCTCTTGGCAATTGCACTTTCGATGGCTTTGTTGCCGGGCCAAGCGACCGCGAAGAAGCTCCCAAGACATCCAGGCCAAGTTCTCCGAAAGGTTCCTGATCTGACGAACTTGCCCTCATGGAGCGCCTCGAGCATTGCAAAGAAGGGAGGCTTCGCTCTCTCGATTACTGGCCCAACTGACGAACGCAACGAGATTAGGCCGAGCCGGCGCAAGGGATATTGCATCGTCTACTTGATAGACCCGTACGTCATCAACCAGTCGCCGAAACCCGGCTTTCATCTGTTTTCCAGGGAAGGTCAGCCGAAGCTGAGAGTGCTGACCAAACACCTCCGCAGCCCGAACCCAACGGAGGATTTGTGCGATTGCTCGAACGATGGGTGTGAGATGCGTTGACTGAATTTCCACACATCTAGAGGCCCGCTGATCACCCGCACCAAGGCCGTTTGACCTTCGGTCGCCAGATGATCGCATAGCCCTCGGCCAACAGCACGTTCTCTGCCAGCCGCCCATCACTGAGCCTGATGCGCACCAGCGGCCGGCGGTCCTATCCCGCTGACCCGTATCCTCGATCCGCAGGCCGGGGTCTTGGATAAGCTCGGCCAGGCGCTTCTTCGCTTCTCTTCCGAGCATCCTTTCCCGTTCGCATTTCGCCCGTCCAATTTCAGGTGTGTCGATACCGGTCTTGAACGGAACACCATCACCGATCAGGCGCATGTTCTGTCCGTTGCAACGGATGGTATCGCCGTCGACTACGGTCAAGGTGGAACAAGAGAGGATCGTGGCTGCGAGTAGAGTAATCATGGCGCGACGATATCGCGAGAACCGGTCACCGCGCGAACATGAGTTTGGCGGCTTCGAAGACCGCCTTCGGCAAGGCTCGCATAGTAGTTGCGTCAAAGGAGAGATGTTGGAAGTACGTGGCCGTTAGCTGCGCCACCGCTTCAGCTTGGGCAAAGTCTCGCCTACGCTTGATCGGCTCACGGTCTGCCCTCTGCGACACCCAAAGCTTATGCGCAGCAAAAAAGCGAGGGTCGGGTGCAACCATACGCAGCGGCCCGCCTTTCTCGTCTATCGCTATCGACTCGAACGGTGGTGCATTCTCCAACCACGCCAGACCTTCGATCCCGGCGGCAACCAACTCGTCGTCCGATTTCCCAACTGCGTCGCGATCCTTCTTCCAGGCTGGGCGCGCGACGGGTTTGATCAGGTCGACGAGATAGCCGTCACGATTGACCGCCCTGAATGCTGATTGTGAACGCTCAAAGGATTTGTCGACCTTCCGCAGCAGGTTAATCAGGGTGCCGTCTTCCACTTGATCGTCGGCCACGATCCTTAGCGACTGGCGCGCATCCATAAGAAGATCGATGTCCTCCGTTGTCGTGATTCCGGGATCGACAAACACGCCAGCTGCCGCTTCGTAGGCATAGATGGCGTTGGTGCCGGCGATGCGTATGCCCGCGCCAAGCAGACCAGCGTTATCCAGCGCCCTTATGATCCTGGCCGTGAGGAACGGGACGCGGCCCAATCGCAGAACGCGATTGATGGCGGATTGGCGTTCCATCTGCTTCTGTCGAGCCGTCAGCGTTTCCCGCGCGGTTTCCCGTGCGGCTTCCCAATCTGCCTTCTGTTTCTCTGTCTCAGCCGACCGTCGCCCCTCGACTTTCTGACGCCTAGCTCCAGACGAGTCATAGTAGCTCCGCATCAAATGCTCGACGTCGCCGACAGTGTGCCAGACCAACGAGCCTCGAAAGGTCTTGGCTTTCTGCTGCGCCTGCTGCAGCGCGGAAAAACGCTGCTCTGAATTGACCTTCTCGCGTCGCTGATCGTTGTTTAGTTCATGAAAATCAATCATATCAACACATCGGCAGAGATTTCATTCAAACTGTTGCATGAGACCCTACGGGGTCCCCCGTAGCGTTGCAACAGTTTGGCCTGGATTGGCACGAAACTGATGATGCTCATGAATTTGCTTATGAAACCAGCTACGAAGTGCTGCCTGTCTTTCCGAAGTGCGCGAGATTCCCGCCGCCTGTACGATACACTTTTTTCGTTCTTCTCCTCTCGACCACAATCGCCTTCAGTCAGTTCAGACGAAATCGAAAGGAGAGATAAATGGCACTACAGAGGGAAATTGCGATCAAGCGAACCATTCGCCCCAAAGAACTCCGTCAGATCGTCCCGCTAGCTGATAGCACAATCTTCGAAATGGAGCAGCGGGGGCAATTTCCACGCCGCTTCGCTATTACACCTCGATGCGTGGTCTGGGATCTCGCCGAGGTTGAGACGTGGCTGACAGCCCGCAGAGCCACGCCAGTCCAGCGCACACCAGCGCCGGATCTCACCAAGCGGCGATCGCATGCGCTAAAAGAGACGGATCAGGCTCGCTGACACTCACTTGGAGCGCACGCCCTGTCCCTGTCCGCTCCCGAACGGGATCACATCAATGAGGGACACCCACTCACAGCATCCTGCTACCGATCGGGAGCAGGACATCCTTCACGTGCATCCCGGGTGAGGCGATGCAGGTCGTGGCGCCGAATCCCTTCGCGAACAAATAGGCGGCTGATCGGCTGGCGAACCGCAAGGCCGTGAAGCCTGCCATGAGGCAGCTGTAAAAACGAAGAGGGCAGTGCGATGCACGATCAGTGTCGGCGCCGGTTCCGAAACGAGCGCCGTCGGATAAGCCGATAGGGCCTTGGGCAGTCGCCCGTCCGATGTCGGCCGCCGACCCCGTGCCAGCGCGAGCGGACTTGATCGCTGCCGGAGCCACCGTCAAGAGACGGGTTCGCCGCCTTCCTTGCTGCAGAGTTCCTCTAGGCTCGCCAGAGCCGCTTCGGCCCGCGCGGCGGGAACGAAGGCATGATCGTGGTGATAGGCCGCGACCATGTTGCAGGGGATGGCGTGACGCGCGAGCGCGGTCGCAACGGCTGCGGTCAAACCGACGCCATCGAGCGCCGAATAGACATTGAGCGTGATACGCCGCATGGGTGCGGAGCAGCCGAAACCGACTGACGCCGCCTTCGCCCCCCAGGTTCCCTAGTCCGGCTGACAGTCATGTCTGCTTTCGGGAGCGAGCATCGAACTATTCGATGGCCAGTTTGACGCGCGAAGCTGTGGTTCGCGTCGTGGAAAACGTTCGTCGGCTACGGGTCAGACGTTGCCGTTCCCCACCGGTCTTTGCAGCACCAAGACGGGTCCATCACGCCCAACACCGTAGAAAATACCGCAAGTCTTCTGAGTGGGGGAAAGGCGGTAGCGCTCTAGCGCTACCATCATCACCCACACCAATCTGACGAACGGATGCCTCCCTTCTACAGGCCGCGACCGCCGTTTGCCGCACAGCGCAATCACACCTCTTCCCCCCGAAATGACGCCGGTTTACGGAAATTATGATTTCTCAACTGGGACCGGAGGTGAGCCGTGAGAAGCGACCCGATCTCTTATCCTCCACGAGGCCTGTCACGGGAGGAAGCCGCGCGATACGTTGGCGTCGGGATCACCAAGTTCGACCAAATGGTTTCGGACCGTCGCATGCCGAAGCCAAAGAAGGTGGATGGTCGAGTGATTTGGGATCGTATCAAACTTGAGGCGGCGTTTGCCGACCTGCCTGGCGACGATGAAGAGAATATCGTCGACTTCCTGTTGCAGGGGAATCATAGAAGGGAATAGATTCGTTCGCGATGACGGATAAATATCCTGGCCTCTCCTCTTATACCGATCGCCATGGCAAAGTTCGCTGGCGCTATCGAACCAAGGAGCGCGTGATCAGCCTGCCTGCGCCTGATCAGCCTGGATTCAAGGAGGCTTATCAAGCTGCAGTCGAAGGCCGAAAAGCCGCTAAGGCGCACGTCGTGAGGATGCCGGGCGCTGCCCTGCCCGGCACGTTCGGCGCAGCCACCCAGAGGCTAAAAGTATCGCTTAAATGGCTGGCCCACGACGAAGCAACAAGACGCAAGAACGCTCGTCTAATCGATGAGTTCCTAGACCTGCGGGTAGTGCCTGACCATTCGCTCACCTGGCGCGACGTGCCAGTCAAGACTCTCAGGCGCGCCCATGTCGAAGAACTTCTGGGCCGTTTCATTGACACGCCTCACAAGGCGAAGCACCTGTTGGTCGCAATTCGCAAATTGGTCTATGTCGGGCTGCGCCAAGATTGGATCGAGACAGACCCTACCGCCTCGGTTGAATGGCGGCCTGCCTATACCGGCTGGAAGGCGTGGCCTCGCGAAGCAATGGAACAATTTGAACGGCGCTGGCCCGTCGGCACTTCCGCGCGCACGTGCTACGGGCTTGCTCTTTGGCTTGGCAATCGTCGAGGCGATGTCGCAGGCTTGCGATGGGACCAGCGCGTAACCCACCGCGTCCTGATCGATGGTGTTGAACGCCAATTTGACGGATTTGATATTGTTCAGGCCAAGAACAAGGGAAGGACCGGCGGCAAGCGGCTTTTCGTTCCCGTAACTCCCATGCTCGCTGAGATCTTGGACGCCGCGGATCGGCGCGGCGAAACAGTCCTGGTCACAGGATATGGCCAGCCTTTCTCGGCGAAATCCCTGACCGGTGCCATGGCACACTGGTGCGCTCTCGCCGGCTTGCCGAAGGGCCTGACGCTACACGGTCTGAGGAAGTCACTTGGTGTCTACCTCGCCGAAGCGGAGGCATCCACCAGGCAGATGATGGACGTTCTCGGCCACGACGACATCGACCATGCAGAGCTGTATTCCCGGGAAGCGTCGCAGGTGCGTTTGGCTGTCCAGGGCATGGACCGAGTCGTACGACTGGTAACGCGCAAACCACTGCTTGGCGAACCTGTTGGCGAACCGTGCGGCGAACCACCTCATAACTCATTGATAAATAACAATAATGGTGGGCCCGGAGGGACTCGAACCCCCAACCAAGCGGTTATGAGCCGCCGGCTCTGACCATTGAGCTACAGGCCCCACACGCGGGCTGGATAGTCAGTTTTGCGCGCTGGCACAAGCCATCTTCGCGCATCTGTTGCGCGCTGCCGCAATCCACCCATAATCCGCCCCTATCTGACACTCCCGAAGGGCTCAGGACAACGGAGATTATATTATGAATCGCAAATACATGGCGCTTGCACTTGCAGCGGCACTGACACTTCCCGCCGCTGCCGCCCGCGCCGATAACGAACCGTCGCCACGCATCGTCGTGACGGGGGAAGGCGAAGCCTCGGTGGCACCCGATCTGGCTCTGTTGTCGCTGTCGGTGATGCGCGAGGCCAAGACCGCCCGCGAGGCGCTGGACGCCAACAACCAAGCAATGGCTGCCGTGATCGCCGCGATGAAGGCAGCGGGTGTCGCCGACCGCGACCTGCAGACCGCCGGCATCCAGATCCAGCCGCGCTACAACTACACCAACAAGCCCGATGGCTCGCAGGATGCCGAGCTCGTCGCCTACCAGGTGATCAACACCTTGTCGGTGCGCGTCCGCGACATCGCCAAGACAGGCGAGGTTCTCGACAAGGCCGTCTCCCTCGGCGTCAACCAGGGCGGCGGCATCACCTTCACCAATGAGAAGCCGGAAGGCGTTATCACCGAGGCGCGCAAGCTCGCGGTGGCCGACGCCATCGCCAAGGCGAAGGTGCTGGCCGAGGCCGCCGGCGTCAAGGTCGGCAAGGTGCTCGAGATCACCGACCAGTCCTATGCCCCGCCGCCAATGCCGATGCAGGCCAAGTCGTTCGACCGCGCAGCCGGCGCAGCACCGGTCGAGGCCGGCGAAAACGCCTACCGCGTCCAGGTCAACGTCACCTTCGAACTGAAGAACTGACGAGCTGAGATCGGGCGCCCTGCCGCGCGTTCGGAAGCGCGGCAGGATCGGGCAAACGGATCGCATCCAGGCAGTCCGACACCCAAACAGCTGGAAAGAATATGAAAAACCCCGGAGGCAAGGCCTCCGGGGTTTTGTTTGGAGCCACCACCCTTCCCCGAGAGGAAAGGGGCTCCCACTACTGCGATCGGGCGTACCCGACGCTGTTCAGGTCGCGTTTCGACTTACCAGCGGACGACCGGGCAGTTCGGGGCGCGGGCGAAGGTGATCGCGACGCGCTCGCCATATTTGCGGCCGCTCACCGTGATCGAGCGACGGTTGACATCGACGATGCGGGCGCGGCGCAGGCCCATGCGCTCGGCTTTGTCGACAGCGCGGTCAGGCGAGCAGGCGCGGTCCCAGCGGCCACCGGGGCGACCCCAGCGATTGTCGTGGCGGTTGTCCCAGCGGCCGCCATTGTTCCAACCGCCATTGCGGTTGTCCCAGCGGTTGTCGCGGTCCTGGATGTAGACGCCGACATTCGGCGAGCCCTGGCCAAGATTGAGATAAAGGCCGTCGGCCTGTGCGGTCGCAGGAATGGCGGCCAGCGTGCTGAAGCCGATGACGGCGGAAAGGGCCGCGATCTTGATCTTGTCGAACATTATGTCTTCTCCTTGAACTCGAGGCGTCAGGCCATCTCTGCCTGAGCGATGGGCAGACAATGCGCCACCCAAGCTGAACCGTTTTCGAACCATGCATTCATTTTCGGTTCATCTAGCAAATTGTTGATTCTAATGATTATTTCTTACGCTCCGCAACACGGCGTGAGCCGCTTCGTGGCCCCGGGCACGGCCAATTGAAGGTCTCGGCAGCAAGGCGGCGCGTTGATCGGCGCTTACGGCTCTTCGTCGAGCATGTGGTCGAAATAGTCTTCCGGCTCGGCCATGTCGTCCTCGGAGGCGGTCAGCTTGCCGCGCACCGAAATGCCGGCCTCGTGCACCGTCTCGCGGCTGCCGGAGACGAGGTGGTGCCACCAGTAAAGATCATGCCCCTCGGCGACCAGACGATAGGCGCAGGTGCTCGGAAGCCAGGAGATGGTGCGCACGTTCTCAGGCGTCAGCCCGACACAGTCCGGCACGCGCGCGAGGCGGTTGGTATAGTCGGCGCAGCGGCAGGTCTCGCCGTCGAACATGCGGCAGCCGACACTGGTCCAGTAGATCTCGCCGGTATCCTCGTCCTCGAGCTTGGACAGGCAGCATTTGCCGCAGCCGTCGCAAAGCTGCTCCCATTGTGTCGGGCTCATCGCCTCCAGCGGCGTCGTTTTCCAATAGGCATCGTCCATGGCAGGCATTTGGCCCCGATGCAAAGGCGCGTCAAGCTGCTCCGCGCATTCATCGCCAGTTCAGCGAAACCACGATATTGCCATGTTGCTGTCGGGCAATCGCCCCGATGCAATGCGACTTCGGCGGCAAGCGGAACCATAACCGGTTCCATCTGTTTGGGCCGGGACGGGACCAAAGTTCATTTCGAGGAGATTTCCAACGATGAAACGCCAACCACGGATTCTCGCAGGCACGGCAATCGGCCTGTTCATGGCATCCGCGCCGTTGGGCGCCATGCCGCTGCCGAACGGAACGCTGGCTGAAGCAGGTGCAACGCTGCCGCTCATCCGCGTCCAGTCCGACTGCCAGGAAGGCGAATCGGCGGAAGCGTGTGCTGCGCGCCAGGGCGGCGGTCAGCAGGCCCCTGCCCCCGAGGCACAGCCCGAGCCTGCCCCGCAGCCGGAGCCCCAGCCAGAACCGCAGCCGCAGGCCGAACAGCCGGCGCCACAGGCCGAACAGCCGGCACCGCAGGCCGAAGAGCCCGCGCCCGAGCCACGCCGCAAGAAGCGCGAGGCACCGGCGGCCGAAGAGCCGGCACCTCAGCAGGAGGTAGCACCGCAGGCCGAGCCCGAGCCGCAACCGCCGGCGGAAGAGCCCGCCCCCAAGCGCAAGAAACGCGAGCCCGCTGCCGAACAACAGCAGCAGGAACAGCCGCAGGCCGAACAGCCCGCTGCCGAGCCGGAGGCAACGCCCCAGCCCGAGCCGCAGGCTGAAGAGCCGGCGCCGAAGAAGCGCAAGCAGAAGGAGCAGGCTCCAGCCGCCGAGGAACCAGCCGCGACGCCCGAGGTAGCGCCTCAGCCAGAGGCCCAACCCGAGCAGAAACCCCAGGCCGAACAGCCTGCAGAGCAGCCGGCGGAGAAGCCTGCCGAGGCAACACCGGAACAGGTTCCCACCCCTGCACCGTCGCCCGAAACCACCGCTCCGGCAGGCGAAGCGCCCGCCCAGGGCGAACAGCCTGCCACACAGCAGCCCTCGACCGTGCAGCCCGCATCGGGCGAACAGCCGGCATCAGGAGAGCAGCCTGCGACGGGCGAGCAGCCCCAGCAGCCGGCGACGGGTGAACAGCCGCAACAACCTGCCCAGCAGGGCGAGGCAAACCAGCCGCCAGTGAACCCCAACGAGGCGCCGATCCTCGACAGCCAGAAGGAAACACCGCCCGCGGAGGCCGGTGGCCAGCAGCCTGCTGCCGAAGGCCAGCCCGCACAGCCGTCCACCGAAGGTGGCCAGCAGACGGCGCAGCCGGTGCCGGTCGACCCGGGCCCGCCGCCGGTCGACGACAAGACGGCCGCCGAAGCGGCCCAGCCCGTCGAGATCCAGGCCGTTACCGCCGAAAAGGGCACCCGCATCGAAAAGATGCCCGAGGTCGACCTGCGCCGCAGGCCGCGCCCTGAAGGCACCGAAGTGGTGCGCGAGATCGGCGACCGGGTGATCATCCAGATCAACAACCAGATCATCGTCGAGAGCAACGACCGTCCGCGCATCACCCGTGACGCCCAGGACGTCTATTACGAGGAGCTGCCGCGCGGTCGTACCCGCGAGGTCATCATCCGCGACAACGGCAACCAGATCATCACCATTCGCAACCGCTATGGCGACATCGTGCAGCGCTCGCGCATCACGCCCGATGGCCGCGAATATGTGCTGAGCTATGTCGACGACCGCTATTACGAGGAGATGGACGAGTGGCGCGATCCGGGTCTCGACCTGCCGCCGCTGCAGCTCCACATTCCGCGCAACGAGTACATTCTCGACGCGCAATATGTCGAGGATGACGACGCCTATTACGACTTCCTCGAACGTCCTCCTGTGGAACGCGTCAAGCGGCTCTATTCGGTCGACGAGGTCAAGCGTTCGGCCCGTGTCCGCGACATCGCCCGGCGCGTCGATCTCGACACGCTGAGCTTCGAGTTCGGCTCGGCCTCGATCCCCGAGAGCGAGATCGTCAAGCTCGAGGGCGTCGCCAACGCGATGGAAAAGCTGCTCAAGAAGAACCCGGCCGAAACCTTCCTCATCGAGGGCCACACCGACGCCGTCGGTTCCGATGTCGCCAATCTGGCGCTGTCGGATCGCCGCGCCGAGGCCGTGGCGGACGCGCTTACAAACGTCTTCGGCATCCAGCCGGAGAACCTGTCGACGCAGGGTTACGGCGAGCGCTACCTCAAGGTGAAGTCACAGAAGCCGGAGCGCGAAAACCGCCGCGTCGCCATCCGCCGCATCACCCCGCTGGTGGCGCCGATCGCCAGCGCCAACTAGCGCCCAGCGACACAAAAACGAGACCCGCCCCGCGCATTGCAGGGCGGGTTCTTGCCCGCCAAAGCATCCTTTTCGGACATGAAATCGCCGGTAACAATCACGCGATCACCCGGCTTTGGCCATTGAATCGCTGGATTTTGATGCCACTTTGTGGATGACGTGGTTCCCTGCCCCGTCCCATCTCCGGCGTTTCAGGAGATCAGGCCCGGCCGAATCCCCCCTCCAGCGGCCGGGCCTTGTTTTATCCGCCAAGCTGTTGCATGCGTCGGCACCGCCTCATTCTCCAATCGCCATTTTCGGACGTCTCATGAAACGCCTCGAACACGCCGTCGAATCCATCATTCTCGCCTCGCGCTGGCTGCTCGTGGTGTTCTACCTCGGCCTCGCCGTGGCGCTCGGCATCTACGCGCTGTCCTTCGTCAAGAAGCTCTACGAGTTTGTCATGAAGGTGATGGTGCTCGACGACACCGACACCATCCTCAAGGTGCTCGGCCTGATCGACGCGGCCCTTGTCGCCTCGCTGGTGGTGATGGTCATCATCTCGGGCTACGAGAACTTTGTCAGCCGCTTCGACAACCATGACGGCGAGGTCCATTGGCTCGGCACCATCGACATCAGCTCGCTCAAGATCAAGGTTGCCTCGACAATCGTCGCGATCTCGTCGATCCACCTGCTGCAGGTCTTCCTCAATGCCCAGCAATATACCTCCGACCAGCTGATGTGGCTGACCATTATTCACCTGGCCTTCGTGCTGTCGGCGCTGCTGCTTGCCTATATCGACCGCCTGACCGGCCTCAGCAAAGGCGACAAGAAGGCCGCCGGCGAGGACGGCCCGAGCCTCTAGGACGGAACGTCGGCCGGATTCATTTTCTCAACCGCACCGGCCAAGCCACTGGATTGACTCACCTTCGGCCGTTAGGGCGCCGATTGACATCAATGGACGGAGGTGCTGCACAGGCGCCTCCGCTTTTTTTTTGCGCAGGAGGCTCTGCTGCGGCTGTTGGGATATGCACTGCTCGTCCTGGGCGTCCTGGTCTGTTCGGCGACCTTCGGCGGCTGGATCTGGCTGAACGCCCATGGCTGCGGCACCGGCTGCAACGATTTCCGCCTGCGCTGGGAAGACACCGAGGCGCTCGCCGTATTCATCCCGCCCTTCATTGCCGGCGCCGTGCTGACGCTGGCCGGCGCCGGCACGATCCTTTCCCATCGCAGGAAGTAGCCGGACAATACCGGCGCCGCGCGGGACGGCAGTTTGAAATGTACGAAGGTACGCGGCGCACGGCGCTGGTGGAGGTATTGGCATGATTTTGGCCGTTGTCGAGCGAGGTTGCGTCCGCTCCTCACCAGAGCCCCGCAAGTGGACAAGGCAAGGGTGATAGCCGGTTTTCTGCTGGCAGCTTTTGCGTGGGCATCTTGTCTGGCCGGGCGCCTAACCTTCCTTCAAAACGCCGCATTCATCTTGCGTTCAAGCCATGCTCGCTAAGGTCGAGGCCTCCAACGATTCGAGGACTTCTATCGTGTCAATAGCCCAAACCCTTACGATGCGAACGGCCTTCGCATCGATCTGCGTCGCCGGACTGGCGGCAACCGTCTCCGCCGTCACCCCCACCCCTGCAGAGGCTCAACGGCTGATCCGCTGCGCATCGGAAGGCGGCACCTGCCGCCTGCCCTATCCGGCAGAAGTCGTCTATGGCGCGCAAGGCAGGACCACCTCGCGCTTCATCGACGCGCCCGCGGTCCGCTGCTCGAACCGCAGCTTCGGCGATCCGGCACCGGGCCTGCGCAAGGAATGCTACATCGTCGAGCGCGGCCGGCGCGGCCGCGACTATGGCGATGGCGGCTACGGCGAACCGCGCCGCAAGCGCTGGGTGGCCTGCGCCAGCGAGAACGAGTATTGCGATTTCTACGGCCGCAAGCGAGTGCGCTACGGCACGATGAGCCAGTTCGAGGAAGGCGTCTTCCGCGACGGCGTCGATTGCGACAACGAGACCTTCGGCGATCCGGCGCCCGGCATGCGCAAGCGTTGCTACATCCAGGACTGAGCCTGCCGGCCAGGTTGAAGCCATAGTGATAAAGTGACGGAGGCGCCTCGCGGCGCCTCCGTTTTCGTTTGCGTTCAGGCGTCAACCGTATCCGGCGCATACAGCGCCAGAAACTCGGGGCTCGGCGGGATCGGCGTGATGACGTCGATCAACACGCCATTGGGGTCCCTGGTGATGAAGTGGCGCTGCCCGAAGTCTTCGTCGCGCAGCGAACGCAGGATCGGCAGCCCTTCCGCGACGACCCGCGCATGCACGGCATCGACATCCTTGACCTCGAAATTGATCAGCAGGCCGGCGACCCGCCCGCGCCCCTCTTCGGGGATCGTCTCGTGGTCGCCCTGGACGATGGCGAGATTGACGTCCCTGTCTTCCGCCGACCGCAGGTGGACATACCAGCCGGCATCAAACTGTGACTCGAAGCGGAAGTGCTTGACGTAGAAAGCGGCGGTGCCGGCGACGTCGCCGGTCATGATCACGGGATAGTAGCTGGTCGTTTTCATGGCTTTCCTTCTCTCCTCAATCAACATACAGTCTGCATGTAAATTCGAATTAACATACAGGCTGAATGTATGCAAGTGAAAACCGAGCGCCGTTCCAACCGTGACCGCACCGAGGCGACGCGCGGCGACCTGATCGCTGCCGCGCGCAGGCTGTTCACCGAAAAATCCTATGCCGAAACCGGCACGCCGGAGATCGTGGCTGCGGCCGGCGTCACGCGCGGCGCGCTCTATCACCACTTCAGCGACAAACAGGCGCTGTTTGCGGCGGTCGTCGAGCAGGAGGCGCATGCGGTTGCCGAAGAGATCGAACGCGCGGCACCCGTCTCCCTTGGCGCCCGCGAAGCGCTTCTTGTCGGTACCGAAGCCTATCTCCGGGCGATGCAGATGCCGGGACGGACGCGGCTTTTGCTGCTCGACGGACCCGCGGTACTCGGCCGTCCCGGCATGGACGCCATCGACGACCGCCACGGCAACCGCACGCTGCGCGAGGGCCTCGCAGCGACGATGCGTGCCGGCGCCATGCGCAAGCTGCCACTCGCACCGCTTACCAGCCTGCTCGCCGCCACCTTCGACCGCGCCGCACTGGCGATCGATGCGGGTGCCCCCTTTGCCGACCAGGTCGAGGTCATCTCTGCCCTGATCGACGGCCTGATGACGGCTGACCAGCCGGCCTGACGCTCACGCCATGCCGGTCGCTGTCTGGCGCTGCGGCTCGAACTCGTTGAAACAGCCAAGCTCGCGCTTGAACTGCTCGATCAGCCAGGCCGCCGCCGGCTTTGGCGTGCTGTCGGCGCGGTGCATGGCAAACAGCGGCGAGCGCTGCTCGCTGTATGGCTCGAGGTTGAGCTCGACCAGGCGGCCATTTGAAAGGTCGTCGGCGATCAGCCAGCGCGGCAGACCGCCCCAGCCGAGCCCCTCGCGCATGAGCGCATGTTTGGTGCGCATGTCGGTCAGCCGCCAGGTGCGATAGGCGAACACGCCGAAATCGCGTCCGCGCGTCCGCTCCGACTGGTCCGACACGACAAGCTGGATGTGCTCGCGCATTTCCTCCAGCGGCACCGGTCCTAAAATCTGCGCCAGCGGGTGATCGGGAGCGGCTGCCGGCACCATGGACATGAAGCCAAGGCGAACAAGTTGCACCTCGGCCTCGCCAGTTATGCCGCCCACTCCGAGATCGGCCTGCCCGGTCATGACCTGATCGACGATCAGCCCGAGCGAGCCGACATGCAGGCGCAGCGCCACGGTCGGGAATCGCTCCTCGAACGCCTTCAGCACCGGGACCAGCACCGGCGACGGCAAGGCGACCTCGACCGACATCGCGACCTCCGCCTCGAGTCCCTGCTGATGGCCGCTGGCCCGCGAGCGGATCCGCTGTAGCACGCCGATCATGCGGCGCGCATCTTCCAGCATCGTCTTGCCGACGTCGGTCAGCTGCGGCTCGCGCGTGCCTTCGCGCTCGAACAGCCTGAGACCCAACTGCGCCTCGAGATTGGCAATGGCATAGCTGATGACCGACTGCGCACGGTTGAGCTTGCGGCCGGCGGCGGAAAAGCTTCCGGTTTCCGCCACGACGACAAAGACCTGTAGCTGGTCGAGTGTGGGATTGGGCTGCATCTATCCATCCAGATTATCGATGGGTCATATATAAAATATGCCAGTTTTTCAAATGGGTTGGCTCGACCATATTCAACGCATCGAACAATCCAACCCTAGGAGAAACCGCCATGTCCGTCCTGCTTGTCACGTCCAGCCCCCGCGGTGCCGCCTCGCATTCGACCCGCATCGCTACCGAATTTGCCCACAAGCTGGTGGCCGCCGATCCCGCGGCCACTCTCGTCGTCCGCGACCTCGTCGCCAACCCGCTGCCGCATATCGATACCGACTACGCCACGGGTATCTACACGCCGGCTGAAGCCCGGACCAAGCGCCAGGCCGAGGTCGTCGGCGTGTCCGACGCCGTGCTCGACGAGTTGTTTGCCGCCGACACCGTCATCCTCGCCACCGGCTTCATCAACTTCAACATCTCGTCGACGCTGAAATCGTGGGTCGACCACGTCGCCCGCTCGGGCAAGACCTTCGCTTATGGCGAAAACGGCCCCAAAGGCCTGGTCACCGGCAAGAAGGTCTATATCGTGCTGGCCTCAGGCGGCATCTATTCGGAAGGTGCTGCCGTCCAGATGGACCACGCCATCCCCTATCTGCGCAGCGTGCTCGGCTTCATCGGCATGACCGACGTCGAGGTCGTCCGTATCGAGGGCGTCGGCATGGGCCCGGACGCAGTTACGGCAGCCCTCGCCAAGGCAACGGCCAAGGTCGATGCGCTGGTTGCATCCTCAGCCCATACGGCCATTGCCGCATAGCACCCTTATGATCGCCACGATTGCCATCGGGCGGACGCAGTCAGCGTTCGCCCGATTCTTATTGTCGGTGCGTGCCGGCACCGTGCTTGCCCACCCTCGTTGATCCAGTTGTCTTTCGATGCCGGACCAGCATCCGCCTTCAATGTCGCAGGCACAGGACGAAGCAAGCGACGACAGGCGAAAAACACCGCCGCTGCAGGCGCAGAGGGCATCACTTTCCCATACTCCCGCCGTCGGCGCCTCACCATAGGTAAGCACCTTCTCAATTACATAAACTTACTTGAGTTATTTTATCTTGCTGGCCATAGTCTGCTTGCTGGCTCCATTGGCCAGCGCAGGCGCCCACGGGAGGGGAGCTGCCACCTCACGGCGCCGCCTGATTACGAGAGGAGATTTCCATGTCCACGATGACCCGGCGATTGTTCATCGCCTCGTTGCCGCCTGCCCTTCTGGCCATGCGCACCGCCGCGCACGCCACGCCCGCCACCGACCTCGAACTGATCGCCAGGCAGAAGCTTGAGCCGGCAATCGTGACCCTGCACCGCCGCCTGGAGCGCCTCACCTCGACGCTCACATTCATGACCACAGGCGCCCATCCCGATGATGAGCCAAGCGGCCTGCTCGCCGCCCTGCGCCACGTCTACGGCATCCGCCCGGTGCTCTACTGCATCACGCGCGGCGAAGGCGGCCAGAACAGCATCGGCGCCGAGCGCGGTTCGGTGCTTGGCGTGCTTCGCACACGCGAAATGCAGGAAGCCTCGCGCTCACTTGACGCTTCGCTCGCCTTCGGCGGCCGCGGCCACTCCGATTCGGTGCACGATTTCGGCTTCTCCAAGGATCCCAACGCCACCATCGACCGCTGGGGCCGCGACCGTGTCGTCGAGCGAATGACCTGGGCGTTCCGCCAGTACAAGCCCGACATCGTCATGAACTGCTTCCTCGACGTGCCTGGCCAGCACGGCCAGCACCGCGCCGCCGTCGTTGCTACCTTCATCTCCGCCGACATTTCGGGCGACGCCAAGGAGTATCCCGAACAGCTCGCCGCCGGCCTCGACCCATGGAACGTGCCCAAGATCTATTCACCGGCCTATGGCGGTGGTGGCGGCGTCTATGACGATGAAACGCCCCCACCCCCGACCACTCTGACCGTCACTGCGCCCGAGCGCGACAAGATCTCGGGGGCCACCTTCCCGCAGATGGGCGAGTGGTCGCGCTCCTGCCACCTGACCCAGGGCATGGGCAAATGGCGGGAAGAGCCGCAGACCGAGTGGCAGCTGCATCTCGCCCGCGTCGCCAAGGGTGAGCCGGCAAAGACCGAAGGTGACATCCGCGAGGGCCTGATCGCCACCGTCGGCGACATCGCCAAGCTCGACGGCATGCCGGCCTCCTCGGCGGACGCCCTGCGCAACGCCCAGGGCCGGATCGACGAGGCCATCGCCGACTATGGCGACCCCGTCGTGGTGACCGCCAAGGCCGTCGAGATTGCCAAGGCCATATCAGAGGCCCGCAAGCAGCTGCCGCAGGAGTTGCGCACCGAGGTTGCCCATCGCCTCGACCGCAAGGCGCGCGAAATCGACCTGGTTCTGGCAACCGCCGCAGGCATGCATGTCAGAGCGTTCACCTCAGGCGAAGACCTCAAGCCGGGCGACAGTATCACCATCAAGACCTTGGTCGAAGCCCCTGAAAACGTTGTCGTTGAATCGGCCGAGATCATCGCCCGCAAGGGCCTGACGGCGAGCAATGACCAGCTTTCCGTCGCAGCCGACGCCGAGCTCACCAATCCGCTTACCGAGCAGTTCGACCCGCTCGGCGGCAACGGCGATGCCTTCGTGCGCCTGACTGCCAACATTGGCGGCCATTCGGCGGTGCTCGACGTCGACCTCGAGGACGCGCTCCGGGTGGTGCCTGCGGCATCCCTGGAGCTGAAGCCGGACGCGGTGGTGTTCAATACCGCTGCCGACTTGGCACCCGTCGCCATGACCGCCACCGTCACCAACGCCAAGGTCGGCGACCTCAAGATCGATCTGCCGGAAGGCTGGGCACTCAACCCGTCGGGTGAGGCGTCTGGCAACTCAGGCACCTTCGACCTGCAGCCGCCGGCGAAACCCGGCGAAACCCGCTTTGCCATCGAACCCCAGCTTCTCGGCAAGGGCGCCTATGCCATCAATACCTTCACCTACCCACATATCGGCCGCTCCGTCGTGCCGACTAGGGTTTCGGTTCCGGTACAGACGGTGGGCGCCGAGCTGACCGGCCTGAAGGTCGGCTATATCGGCGGCGGCAGCGACAAGGTCGGCCTGTGGATGAAGCGCCTCGGCATCGATGTCGTCGAGCTCAGCCCGGCCGAAGTCGGACAGGGTGCATATCGCGACCTCAAGACCATCGTCGTCGGCATCTTCGCTTTCGGCAAGCGCAAGGACCTCGCCAAAGCCGTGCCCGAACTGCACAAGTGGGTGCAGGATGGCGGCCATCTGGTCACCCTCTACCACCGCCCGAGCGACGGCTGGGATGCCGAGAAAGTGCCACCGCTGTTCCTCAAGATCGGCTCGCCCTCGATCCGCTACCGCGTCACCGACGCTAGTTCCGAGGTCGATATCCTGGAGCCCGAGCACCCGCTGCTCAACAAGCCCAACAAGATCGGGCCGGAAGATTGGGCAAACTGGGACAAGGAGCGCGGCCTCTACTTCGCCTCCGAGTGGGACAAGGCCTACAAGCCGCTGCTGGCGATGAGCGACAAGGGCGAGGACAAGCTGCAAGGCTCGCTGCTGTCGGCCGAGATCGGCAAGGGCCGCCACACCCACACCTCGCTCGTGCTGCACCACCAGCTCGACAAGCTGGTGCCCGGCGCCTTCCGCCTGCTGGCCAACCTGGTCCAGCCCGCCTGACGAAAACGAAAGGCCCCGGCAACCGCCGGGGCCTATTTTCTCCCCCAATGCCGCCTAGAGTGGCATCTCCGACGTCTGTTTGATCGTCTGGCTCGGCACGTCGGTCTTGACGTTCTGCACGCCCTTGATGCGGCTGAGATGCTCGGACTGGAAGCGCCGGTAGGCGTCGATGTTGGCGGCCACGACGCGCACCATGGCATCGCAGTCGCCGAGCATCAGGTAGCATTCCAGCACCTCGGGCAGCTTCGCCACCTCGGCCGCGAAGTGCTCGATCGTGTCCTCGTCCTGCGCTTTCAGCCATATCCGGGTGAAAAAAGTCTGCCCCTTGCCGATCTTGGCCGGATTGAGCATGGCGACGTAGCGGTCGATGACCCCCGCCTCCTCCAGCAGCTTGACGCGCCGCAGGCAGGGCGACGGCGACAGTCCGACCTCGCGCGCCAGATCATTGTTGGCCATCCGGCCGTCGCGCTGCAAGGCGCGCAGGATGCGCTTGTCGATGTCATCCAGCTTCATTGGCTCAGAATTCCAATTTTTTAGCCACCTACCGCATCAGATGCCATATCGGCACCAAACTCAACAATCTTCGCAACCAAATTGCGCCCGCCTTGGACTAGATTGCCGTTCGACACCATCACCTCGAACCTTTTGGGAAGGCGCGCCCCGCAAGGCGCGCGGGATGATTGCATGAGTGTTTCACAGGCCACATTGTCCGACCGGGCAGAAGGCGGCAGCGGTTCCGAGTTCTGGCGCGGCATGCGCTCTTGCACGCCGGTGCTGCTCGGCATCGTGCCTTATGCGCTGGTGCTTGGCGCCCAGGCGGCGCAGAAGGGGCTGAGCCCTGTCGAGGTGCCGTTGATGACCGGCCTGAACTTCGCCGGCGGCTCCGAATTCGCCGCGATCCAGCTGTGGACCTCGCCGCCGCATGTGCTGCTCATCGTCGCCATCACCTTCCTGGTCAACAGCCGCCACCTGTTGATGGGAGCGGCCCTTGCGCCGTTCCTGCGCCACCTGCCCAGGCGCAAGGTATTTCCGGCACTTTTCCTGATGTGCGACGAGAGCTGGGCGCTCGGGCTTGCCGACGCCAGGAAACGTGCTGCGGCGGGCTTAGGCCCGGCCTTCAGCCTGCCCTATTATGCCGGCGCATCGATCCCCTTCTACCTCGCCTGGGTCGTCTTCACCGGGCTTGGCGGCGCACTTGGCCCGGTGCTCGGCGACGTCGAGGCCTATGGCTTCGACATGGCTTTCCCGGCGGTGTTCCTTGTGCTGCTCGCCGGCATGTGGAGAGGCGTCGCCGCCGCACGGCCATGGCTGGTCAGCCTCGTCGTTGCCGCCCTCGTCTATCTCCTGGTTCCCGGCGCCTGGTATGTCGCCGCCGGCGCATTGTCCGGCCTCGTTGCGGCCTATGTCCTGGCAGGTGAAGCATGATCGACCAGATCAACCTTCTCGCCATCGTCTTGATGGCCAGCGTCACCTACCTCACCCGCATCGGCGGCTACGTCATGCTGCGCAACCGGACGCTGAGCCCGCGCGCCACTGCTGTCATGGAAGCAGCACCGGGCTGCGTGCTGATCTCGGTGATCGCGCCTGATTTTGTCTCCGACAATCCGGCCGATCTTCTGGCGCTCGCCATCACCGTGCTTGCGGCGACGCGGCTGTCGATGCTGCCGACCGTCATCGTCGGCATCGCGTCGGCCGGCGTCCTGCGCCACTTGCTCGGTTAGCAAGATGCTTTTGTCTCCGCGCCGCCGGTGCCTGTGACATCGGCGGCCCTTGCGCGCCAAGGTGCGGAGTGCTTTACGGGCGATCTCTTTTGCGGGCGCAACCGATGGCGTGGTGACCCGACCAATCCTCTGGGTCCTACAAATCATGATTCGTCTCGAAAACATCGGCAAGCAGAACGGCAAGCAACTCGTCTTCATCGAGGCCTCGGCGGCCCTGCAGAAGGGCGAGAAGGTCGGCCTCGTCGGCCCGAACGGCGCCGGCAAGACGACACTGTTCCGCATGATCACTGGCCAGGAGCAGCCCGACGAAGGCCAGGTCTCGGTCGACCGCGGCGTCACCATCGGCTATTTCAGCCAGGATGTCGGCGACATGGCAGGCCGCAGCCCGGTCACCGAGGTGATGGACGGCGCCGGTCCGATCAGCGAGCTGATCGCCGAGATGCGCGAGCTGGAAGCGGCGATGGTCGATCCCGACCGCGCCGATGAGATGGACCAGGTCATCGAGCGCTATGGCGAGGTCCAGGGCCGTTTCGAGGAGCTCGACGGCTATTCACTCGACGGCCGCGCCCGCGAGGTGCTCGACGGTCTCGGCTTCTCCCAGGAAATGATGGACGGCGACGTCGGCGCGCTCTCCGGCGGCTGGAAGATGCGCGTTGCACTCGCCAAGATCCTGTTGATGCGCCCCGACGCGCTTTTGCTCGACGAGCCAAGCAACCATCTCGACTTGGAAAGCCTGATCTGGCTCGAAGCCTTCCTCAAGAACTATGACGGCGCGCTTTTGATGACCTCGCACGACCGCGAGTTCATGAACCGCATCGTCAACAAGGTCGTCGAAATCGACGGCGGCTCGCTGACCGCCTACACCGGCAACTACGAGTTCTACCAGCAGCAGCGTGCGCTGGCCGACAAGCAGCAGCAGGCCCAGTTCGAACGCCAGCAGGCGATGCTGGCCAAGGAAATCGCCTTCATCGAACGCTTCAAGGCGCGCGCCTCGCACGCCGCCCAGGTGCAGAGCCGGGTCAAGAAGCTCGACAAGATCGACAAGGTCGAACCGCCGAAGCGCCGCCAGACAGTGTCGTTCGAATTCCAGCCGGCACCGCGCTCGGGCGAGGACGTGGTCACGCTCAAGAACGTGCACAAGAGCTATGGCTCGAAAACCATCTATGAAGGCCTCGACTTCCAGGTTCGCCGCAGGGAACGCTGGTGTATCATGGGCATCAACGGCGCTGGCAAGTCGACGCTGCTGAAGCTTGTCGCTGGCGCCTCCAATCCCGACAACGGCACGGTCGCGCGCGGCCCCAGCGTCAAGATGGGCTATTTCGCCCAGCACGCCATGGATCTGCTCGACGGCGATCGTACCGTATTCCAGCAACTCGAGGACACCTTCCCGCAGGCCGGCCAGGCACCGTTGCGCGCGCTCGCCGGCTGCTTCGGCTTCTCCGGCGACGAGATCGAGAAGAAGTGCCGCGTGCTGTCAGGCGGTGAAAAGGCCCGCCTGGTGATGGCGATCATGCTGTTTGATCCGCCCAACCTGCTGGTGCTCGACGAGCCCACCAACCATCTGGATATCGCCACCAAGGAAATGCTGATTACTGCGCTCTCGCAATATGAGGGCACCATGCTGTTCGTCTCGCACGACCGCCATTTCCTCGCCGCCTTGTCCAATCGCGTGCTTGAGCTCACCCCTGACGGCATCCACACCTATGGCGGCGGCTACACCGAATATGTCGAGCGCACCGGCCAGGAAGCCCCCGGCCTCAGGAGCTGAGCTGACGCTCTGGCGCCAAGGCTTCGTTCGCACGCAGCACACACAGACCCCGGCCCAATGCCGGGGTTTTTGTTTGAAATTCGATTGCTGCGTGCACGTCCAAGTGTCAGCAAGGCCAGACAGCGCCACTCCTTCGGTCTATTGCTTGTGATGGGGCTTGTGCGACACTGCTGCCGACGGAGGATTGCACATGCGAAAGCTCCAGGCGCAAGGCGTACACCACATCACCCTTGTCGGCGCTGACCGGAACACCTCGATCGACTTCTGGGAAGGCATTTTGGGCATGCCTTTCATCTTCGAGCAACCCAATCTCGACAAGGCAAGCGAGAGCCACCTCTATTTCGATCCCGGCGACGGCCGCCTGATCACCATCTTCACCGACGAGAACCGCAAGCCTGACCCGAAGCGGACGCCGACCGACATCGGCTGCGTGCACCACATCGCCTTCTCTGTCTCGCGGGTGACGTTCCTGCAGGCCGTCGAGCGCCTCAACGAGCGCGCCATCAAGCACAGCGGCGTCAAGGATCGCGGCTTCATGGATTCGATCTATTTCGAGGATCCCCTCGGCCTCCTGATCGAGCTCGCCTCCTACCGGTTCGAGCCGCCGGCGGGGCATACCCATGCCGACGTTTTGATGGAGGCGCACAAGGTCAGGGTCGCCCGCGGTGACTACAACATCGCCGAAATCCACCTTGCCGACGCCATCGAGGCGCTCACCGAGCGCAGCCGGTCGACCCTGTCGGCCGGGCGGGAACCCAAGGATCCCTATCGCAAGAGCTGAACCCGGGAGAAGCTGACATGGCCGACATCACGCTCAACGTCATCAAGCCAAGCGTCAACAACTTGAGCGCGCGGGTGTTCCTGCGTGCCTCGGGACTCGGCTTCACCGAAAAGGACGTCTATGGCCAGACCCGCACGCCGGAATATCTCGCTGCATGCCCGGCCCATCTCACACCGATGATCGAAAGCGCCGAATTGCCAAACGGCGTGTTGTGGGAGAGCTGCGCCATCATGCAGTACCTCTCCAACAAGCACGGACTGGACAACCTCTACCCCAGGGATGCCGAGCGGCGCGCGATGATCGACAGCGCGATGTTCTACCTCATCGGCACATTCTATCCCTATCTCGCGCGCGCCACCTACCCGGCACTCAACTTCCCGCAATATCTCGGCGAAGTCGGCCACAGCGACGCTGACGCGCCGACAAAGGAAAAGGCGCGCCAGGCCGCCGTCGAAGCCCTCGCCGAGCCGCTCGACGTGTTTCGCTCCTTCTACATCAAGGACAAGCCCTTCATCGGCGGCGACAGCCCGTCAATCGCCGACATCAGGCTCGCCGCGACTCTGGAATTCCTCGCCGTCATCGACTATCCGCTGCCGGCCTGGGCAAAGGCCTATGTTGCGGCCATGGAGAAATCGCTGGGCGACGCCTACACCGAACCAGCCAGCGACGTGCGCGGCTACATCGGTTATGTCAGGTCGCTCGGCTAGGCTTGGCCACAGCCCTCGGAAACAAAAACCCCCGGCGCGAGGCCAGGGGTGATAGCAAGGCAATAGCGCGCCTCAGAACTTGTAGTTCAGGCCGATCTTGACGGCGTGAACGTTGAAATCGCCTTCGTAAGTGCGGAACAGTGCCGGATCGTTCACGGCAACGTCGCCCGAAAAGCGGTAGAACTGGTACTCGCCCTTTACCGACCACTTGTCGTTCAGTGCATGCTCGACGCCACCGCCTATGGTCCAGCCGGTCAGCGTCTTGGATCCACGCGCGTTGAATGAAGCCGGGTTGTCGTAGTCGGTGATTTCAAGGCGGGTGAAGCCGATGCCGCCCTTGGCATAAAGTAAGGTGCGGTCAAAGGCATAGCCGGCACGGCCGGTGATGCTTGCAAGGTAGGTGAACTCGCTGTCCGTATGGCCGCCAGCATCGCCCCCGCCAGGGAAGATTTCGATCCCTGAGCTTCCATCAGCCCAGGAGTAGGACAGATCACCCTCGAGACCGAGAACCCAATTGCCCCATTGATGATTGTAGCCAACCTGAACGCCTAGCAGACCGCCATCAGCCTCGGGGTATGCTGTCTCGAACCGAACCCCCGCTGCATCCGGGTAGGGACCATCGCCGCTGCCCCAGGCATAGCCACCATGGACGCCGGCATAGAAGCCGGTCCAGTTGTACGGTGCTGCCACCGGGTCAGCCGCCACTGCATCTGCCGCCATGCTGGCACCGGTCGCGGCGAGGAAGATAGTCGAGGCGAGAAGAACGGATTTCATGCCAGTCTCCAGATTCGGTTGCAACCACCGTAGGGTTTCAAGAATCCGTCGCGCAAGGCAGGATCGCAGCGCAAAGCCTCATTGCGACAGCAAGTTGCATTAGGGCAACATGATGGAATTGCATCGTGGCGAACCAAGCCTCGCCGGAGACAATCGGCCTCAGCCGAACATGCGTTCGCCCTGCTCGTCGACGAGCTGACGGCCCTTGGTCAGCGACACCTCGACCGCGTCGTCGAGCGCTGCGAAACGGTCGGCGCGGATGAACTTGTGTTCCTTGACCACGCCCTCGACATCCTTGGAAACGATGCCGCAAGTCTGGAACTGGCCGCCTTCCTTGTACGGCATCGCCTTGATGGCAAAGCCCTTGTATTCGATCTCCTTGGCCACCGCTGCCGTCTGGGTCTCGACAGAGCTCCCGCCCCCGCCAAAAAGTCTCTTCAGAAACGACATCTGGTTCTTCCCGTTGTTTTTCCGAAGCTTAGACGGTCACCTTGATTCAGTCGAGGCGTTTCGAGCCACGGCGCAGGCAGCGGGCTTGCGCCGTGGCGATCCGCCTAGCCCATCGACGCGATGATCTCGCGATAGGCAAGTTCGGGGAAGGCTTTCAGCGTACGTGTCCTGATGTTGCCGGCCTGCCCCAGGATCAGCGCGAAACGCGCCACCACCGCATCGTCGGGCGCCTCCGCGACCGCCACCATGTCGTACTCGCCCATGGTCAGGTAGAATTGCTTGAATGAGCCGCCCATTTCACCGAGCAGCTTCTTGGCCGCGTCGAGCCGCTTGGGCGACGAACGAACGTCGCGCACGCCCTGGTCGGTCCAGTTGATCAGCATGATGTATGTCGTCACTGCACACCTCCCTCCGGTGCCACGGAGCACGGCATGAAGGCCGGGGCGGGCATCCGGGTCATCGCCCTAAAATGCATCCACGGAGAGGCAGTATCCTCCCCCGCCGGCCTTCCGGCAAGGTTTAGCGCGGATCAACCCTGCTGCGTTGGCTCGCGCAACCGGACTTCAGCCGGAGACGCGCCATAGACCGCCTGGAAGCGGCGGGCGAAATGCGACCTCGAAGCGTATCCGGCGGCATCGGCCGCATCGGTGATGTTGCCCTCGCCGCGCGCCAGCATCTCATGCGCCAGCTGCATCCTGGCCGACGCCTGGACGCCGCGCAACGAGGTGCCCGCTTCGACCAGCTTGCGCCGCAGCGTCGAGGCGCCGACACCGAGCTCTCGCCCGATCTCTTCGGCCGTCCAGCGCCTGGCCGGCGCGCGCGCCACCAGCCATGCTGCGCGCTCGGCCAGCGACTGCGCAAACAGCGGCTGTGCCACCGGCAACTTCCTGAGCAGGATGAGCACTTCGGCGAGGCGATGTTCGGCCAGCACCGCGGCATGATCGGACCCGCCGAGCGAGATGGCGGCATGTCCGAGCGCATCGACGAGTTCCTGAGACAGTGGCACGCGCAGGTCGAAGCCGACGACTGGGCGGGCAGCGCCCGGCATTTCCTGCACCCATTTCGGCACCTGGGTGACCTCGAGCAGCAGCGACTCGTAGAGGCCGTTGGCTTCAGAGGGAATGTTGACCGCGTCGAACGGCGTACCCGCCGGCAGCACGAACACATCACCCGCCACGAAACGCTGGCCGGCGTCGCCAAGCCAGAACTCCTTTTCGCCGCTAAGCACGATGCCGATTCTCGGCATTTCCGAAACAACGCTCACCAGTCGCTCGCGCTCGATGCAGCAATAGCTGAACAGTTGGCGGGCGAATGTGTGCAGCCCCGGCCCGCGCGCCGTGCGGCTCGACATCTCCAGCGGCCGCAGGAGTTGCAGCAGGCGTCGCGACAATGTGCTTTGGGCGTCTTCGACTGGTTTGAGCATACCCCAACAGTAGCACCTGCAATGGCGCTGTCGACGTCACTTTGAGCGTTTCGGGTACATATCGCCGCCATTCCGGGCACGCTCGCCCTGCGCCAGCAGGCCATTTTGCGCGGCGTCGGCAATCGCCGCAGCCGCATTCAAGGAGATCCCAAGTGAAAACTGCACAATTTCTGCTGGCCGTCATGCTGGCCCTCCCGGCCATGGATACCGCTCAGGCCGCCGAGATCGAACTCTGGCGCCTCGATTGTGGATCGATCAAGATCAGCGATCTCTCCGCCTTCTCCGACACGTTGCGCTATCAGGGCGAACAACGCACGCTGACCGACAGCTGCTACCTGATCCGCCACGACGCATCCTACATGCTGTGGGACACCGGCCTGCCGGCCGCACTGCTCGGCGCATCGCAGGAGGGCAACGGCATGAAGCCGAGCCTGTCAAAGACGATCAAGGACCAGTTGTCCGAGATCGGCGTGGCGCCTGACAAGATCGAAACCGTCGGCATCAGCCACAACCATTTCGACCATGTCGGCCAGGCCACCGACTTCCCGCAGGCCAGGTTGCTGATCGGCAAGGCCGACCTCGACGGCTTTCGCGCCGAACCGCCGGCCTTCGCCGTCGACCCGTCGCTGGTCAAGCCATGGCTCGACGGCAAGGCGCCGGTCAATACAGTCGAAGGCGACAAGGATGTGTTCGGCGACGGCTCCGTCGTCATGCTGTCGACGCCCGGCCACACCCATGGAAGCTACTCGCTGCTTGTCCGGCTCGCCGGCAAGGTAGCCGTGCTGTTGAGCGGCGACACCGTACATTTCGAGGAGCAGTTCACGAACAACGGCGTGCCGCCCTTCAATGTCGACAGAGCACAGTCGCTGGCCTCGATGGGCAGGCTTCAGGACATGGCGAAGGCGCTTGATGCGACGCTCGTCGTCCAGCATGATGCCAACGACATCGCCAAGCTGCCCGCATTCCCGGCGAGCGCGAAGTAAGCGGAAACTCCGGGGCGGCGCTGATCAGGCGGCGGCCACGCCGAACTGCTTTTCCATGAACACGCTGAGCGGGTCCTCGCGGTAGTCGCCGAAGGGCCCGCGACGGGCAAAGCCCTGGCGCTCATAGAGCGCCAGGGCTTCATGATTGTCGATGCCGGTTTCCAGGCGCAACAACGACTGGCCTGCCTCGATCACCCGCGCCTCGAGGTCTGCGAGAACGGCCTTGGAAATGCCCTTGCCCCTGGCTTCAGGTACCACCCACATGCGCTTGAGCTCGGCAAAATCGTCCGACAGCGCGACGGCCCCGGTGGCGAGTGCCGTGCCCTGCCCGTCGCGGGCAACGACGAAGCGCACATTGGGCGCCCGCAACGCCTCGAGCGGCAGGAAGTGGTTGCTTTCGGCAGGATAGAGCGAAGCGCCATAGGCGTCGCCCGCCTCCAAAAGCGCGATCACGTCAGGCTTGGCTGGATCTTCCAGGGCAATTTGGAACTGCATTTCGTCAGGCTCGGCTCACAATGGCATCGAACGCGACTAAAGCGCAGCCACGACGGCCGGGCAACCCGGCCGACAGGACCACTTTCAGCGTTCCGTCAGGGCCAGCTTGGCGCCGAGCATGACAAAGGCGGCGGCGAACGTCCGCCGCATCCAGGTCATGACGCGCGGGCTACCCGTCACCTTGTCGCGCACGGCCGCTGCACACAGGCCGTAGATGGCGAAGATGACGAAGGTCGCCAGCATGAATACACCGGACAGTTCGAGCATGCGTCCCAGCACGTTGGCTTCGTTGGGCGCAATGAACTGCGGCAGGAAGGCAACGAAGAAGATCGACAGCTTCGGGTTCAACACGTTGATCAGGATGCCGTCGACCAGCACCTGCCATGCGCTGCGCGGATCGGCATCGGCCTCGACCTTCAGCGCGCCCTGCTCACGCAGGCTTTGCCAGGCCATGTAGAGCAGATAAGCAACGCCGGCATATTTGACGACCTCGAACAACAGCGCGCTGGTGTGCAGCAGCGCGGCAAGGCCGGTCAGCGCGGCGATCAGATGCGGCACGATGCCGAGCGTGCAGGCGAATGCCGCAAGCATGCTCGCCTTGCCGCCGCGCGACAGCCCCGCCGCCAGTGTGTAGACGACGCCCGTGCCGGGCGATGCGACGATGATCAGTGTGGTCAGCAGGAATTCGATCGACACTGGTGTCCTCCCTCAAGGTGCGGCGACCATAAAGCAAGACCTTCACCGGCAAAAGCCACCCGAAAAGCTATGCCCGGCACCGTTGCATTCCGCAACGGTCAAAGCTATCTAGGCTGCGCTGCGTTCCACGCATGCCGTAAGCGTCTCACGTCAAGCAACGCATTCAACCGGTCGCGACCGGGAGGAATGCCATGACTTGCACTCTCGTGATCGACCGCTTCCAATGAGCAATCCCATGAGCTTACGTTCCCATCCCCGCACATGCGGGAAGCTGCCCGCGCGTTATGCCGCCATCATCATGCCACTGGTGCTCTCGGTGCTGATGTCGTCTGTCGTCTCGGCCATCTCGACGCTGAAGAGCCTTGGGCCGACGCCGGCCTTCCTGTCGACCTGGCCCGCCGCCTGGGCTCTGTCCTGGCTGGTGGCGTTCCCGACGCTGCTTCTGGTCCTGCCGCTGGTCAGGCGCATCGTGGCACTTGTCGTCGCGGCACCTAAGGCAAGCTAGAAGCGAAACGCGCCGGGCGGCATGAGCGGCTGCCCCGGCGCGCGGTCTGGCCCAATGGAAAACCAATTTGCCGCAGCAGTCGGCAACGACCGCTGCGGTCCGGCGCGTGGTCGCCATCTGCCCCAGTGTCCACAGCGGTTTCTAACAAACCAACCCGGCAATGGTCTAAATTAGCATCAACGCATTGAAACAAAAGGAAAAACGTCGTCCACAGGCGACGCCCGTAGTCTCCGATTTAATCTGGACTCTTCAATTCAGGTATTTTAGCTCACCGACGTTCAATCGGAAATTTGAAGTACCTGCCATGAAATTCCCAAGCCTGTTTGCAGTGGCGCTGGCCTCCGGCACCGCCCTTTCGACCTGCGCCTTTGCGCAAGCCCAGCAGCCGATCCTCGAACTCGAAGGCAACCTTGCCTATGGCGTCGGCAATGGCGGCATCGGTATCTTCATGCCGTTCCTGCTCGACAACGGCAATGGCGCCTTCTTCGACGCCAGCGGCCGCTTCGTCGAAGGTTCGGCACGGCAGGCCTCGTTCGGCATGGGCTACCGCCACCGTGTCGAAGGTGGCTGGCTGCTCGGCGGCTATGGCTATCTCGACGTCTTCAACAGCGAACACGGCAACAGCTTCAACCAGCTGTCATTCGGCGTCGAAGCGCTGGGCCCGGTCTACGAAGCGCGCGCCAACGCCTATCTCCCCCTCGGCGACGACAAGGTCGCAGCAAGCCTGAGCCACGCCTTCGTCTCCGGCAGCGAACTCAAGTTCCAGGCCGGCCGCGAATTCGCCCGCACCGGCGCCGACACGGAAGTCGGCCTGCGCTTGCCCGTCTTCCCCGAAAGCATGAACGCCGAGATGAAGGTTTTCGGCGGCGCCTACTGGTATGATGGCGCGCGCGGCCTCGATGACACGCTTGGCATCAAGGCGCGCACCGAGGTCAGCTTCTCCGGCCTGCCCGGTGTCTCCGGTTCGATGCTGGCGCTCGGCGCCTCGATTTCCTACGACAATGAGGACCAGACCGAATTCGGCCTCACCGCGCGGCTGCGTGTGCCACTCGGCGGATCGAGCCGCACCGGCAAGGCCGCCTTCGATCCGATGTTCCAGCGCGTCGAACGTGCCGATTTCATCCGCACGTATGCCGACAGCGATGGCGTGAACGAGGCCGCTGAGTTTGTCCACGGCGGTCAGGCCATCGGCAAGGTCGTCTCGATCTCGCAGGCAACGGGTGATGCGGCAGCCATCAATGCAGCACTCAGCACCGCCGGCACCAACGCGCTTGTGCTGGCCAATGGCGGCATCACGCTCGGCCAGGCGCTGCAGCTCGGCGCCGGCCAGCACATGGTCGGCGGCGGCGGATCGATCGCCGTACGCGGCGCCAACAGTCGCATAGAGGCCGCGTTCCGCAATGGCGGCGACGCAGCTAAGCTGACTGGCACCAACGCCGCCGCCCACGTCGTCGGCATGGCCTCGGGCAGCGAGATCGCCGGACTGACCATCACCGGCGGCCTCGCCGGCATCGCCAGCAGCGATACCTCCAACATCTCGATCCGCGACGTCGACATCTCGAAGACCGCGGGCGACGGCATCCGCCTCGACAACGTCACCGGCGCCACGATATCAGGCGCCAACATCCACGACCTCTACATCTGCAACAGCAACACCAATTGCGAGTTCGCGGTCGGCCGGCCGAATCGCGCGCCGCACGCCGCGATCGCCGCGCTCGGCACCAGCGGGCTGACCGTCCGCGATACGGTGATCGACAGCGTCACCTATGGCATCTTCGCCGGCAGCCGCATCGACCAGAGCGACTGGCCGGAGGTGATCACCCACGCCGCCAGCGACATCGTCATCGACAACGTCAGGATCAGCAAGTCGCGCCGCGAAGGCATCCTGCTCGTCGCCGCCAACGACGTGACGATGAACAAGGTCACCGTCGACAATTCCGAACAGGGCCTGGATATGGACTTGGTGGTGCTCCAGGGCACCTCCAATGTCTCCATCACCGACATGACGCTCAAGGGCGGCATCAACGGGCTGATGCTCGTCACCGCCTCGACCCTGCCTGAGAATGCGGTGACGACCAACGTCAATGTCCGCGGCCTCACCATCGACGGCACCCGCAATGCCGGCATCTTCCTCAACCCCGTCTCCGGCATCAGCTTCAAGGACGTCACCATCACCAATGCCGGCACCTATGGTGCCTACATCTACGGCAGCGAGTGGGACTTCCTCGGCGGCCCGGTCAAGAACATCGACTTCGGCAACATGCGCGTCGATGGCGCCAGCAAGGCAGGCCTCTACTTCTCCGGTCCTGCCGAAAACATCCGCGGCAATATCACCGTCGTCGACACGCCGCTCAACTGCCTCGCCGATCAGGGCGCATGGTCGGGCACTTCGCTGACCCAGACTGACGGCTCGGTGCTGAAGCTCAACGGCACGGCGATCGAAGCGAACAAGCTGAAGACCACCTGCAAGTGACAAACGCGACCCGCGCGGCATCCGTCGCGTGGGTCCCTCCCGTCATACCCTCTGCCTGAGGCCGGCGACGAAGGTCGTCACCAGAAGCGTGATCTGCTCCGACACGTCCCCTCGTCTGCCCTCGATGGCATCGGTAGCGTAGCCGACTGTTACGATACCGTGGACGCTTGACCACAAGGCATGCGCGGCCGTTCCCCTCAGGCGCGGATCGGTAATCAGCCCGCTCTTTTCCAGGATGTCGGCAATCAGCAAGAAGCTGCTCGAAAGCCGCTCCTCATATGCCCTGGTTTCGTCCGAGGGCTCACCGGCAAGGCCAGTGGCCAGAAGTGACTGCCAGCTTCCCGGGTTCTCACCGACGAAACGCTGATAGACCCCGGCCAGTGCCAGAAGCAGCCGGACCGGATCAGTCACGCCCTGACGCTCCAGGTCGCCAAGCACCTGATTGCCGACGGTATCAAGTCGTTCGAGCAACCTCGTGTTGACCGCCCGCAAGATACCGGTCAGGTCCCCGAACAGATTGTAGATCGAGCCGACCGCGATCCCGGCCTCGCTGGCGATCGTGCGCGCTTGCAGCTTGGCAGCCCCCCCTTCGTTGAGCAGCCTTTCGGCGATGCCGAGCACCCGCTCCTTCGTCTCGTTGCGATCCAGCGCCATCCTGTTTCCTGCCAATGTTGAAGGCCCGCCATTGCCATCCAGATAGCACAACGCGGCCAAAATGAACATCGTTCAAAATACCTCTTGAACAATGTTCATTTTGTGGTAGCCTTCAAATATGAACAGTGTTCAAGGGAGGGAAGCATGATACGGAATGTCTTCAAGTCGTTGCTGGCGGTTGCGGGAGCCAAGGCTGAAACCGGCCTTGAAAACCGCTTTGCCATCGACCTGATCGAACAGCATATCAGGAATGCCCAGTCTGGCCTGAGCGCCGCCAAGCAGACCCTGGCGACAATCGTCATCCGGCACCGGAGCGAGCAAGCAGCCCTATCGCGCCTCGCACAACGCATCGGGGATCTCGAGCAACGGACCGCCAGCGCGCTTCATGCCGGCGCCAATGAACTGGCGCATGACGGCGCAACCGTCATCGCCGAATTGGAGAACGAACGCGCGGTTCGCCAGGCGACGCTGGCAGCGCTGGAGCAGCGGATCACCCGCATGCGGCTCTCGATCGAGAAGGCCCATGCCAAGATTGTCGACCTCAACCAGGGCCTGATCTCGGCCAGGGCGCTCGACGCCGAGCATCGTGCCCAGCGCGGCCTCAACCGCTCGCTGGGCGGCTCCGCCGGCTTCAAGGAGGCAGAGGCTCTCATCGCCCGCATCCATGACCGCAGCGATCCGCTCGAGGAAGCCTTCGTCATCGATGCCATTGACGACGAGCTGAGCGGCGATGCGGTTCGTATGAGACTGGCAAACGCCGGCCACGGCCTGCCCGTCAGGGTCGATGCGACCCAGGTCCTTCAACGTCTTGCAGCCACGACCGGCATCTCGCCAACCAATTGATACCGAAATCCCTCAGTCCCGAAAATCACGTCAACCAAGGAGGAAAATCATGAGCCCGAACCAGACCTATATCCTGTTCAACGCCGCGTCCGTCGCCGTCGCCTACTTCATGCTCGCCCTGTCGCTGTGGCTGGCGCCGGTCGACCTCTCGACCAAGGGCTACTGGGGCATGGGCGTGCTTCTGCTCACCGGCGCCCTCGTCAATCTGGTCAAGTATCGTATGGACGATCGTCTCGCCGCCGAACTGACCGCCAAGATCGAAAAAGCCCGCAACGAAAAACTGCTCAGCGAGTATGTCGGCAAGGAGTAAGCAAGTAGCCCGACCCGCGCGGTGAAGATCGCGCGGGTCGGAATCTTGATTCTTCAAGGTACGGCCCACGGTTACACACCGCACAGGCCGCCCTTGCATTCTAAGCACTGCTTTCGGCTAAGGTGGGAACGCTTGCATCGGGGACGTGGAAAACAATGCCCTCTCTCAAAATACTCATCCTTGGCGTGGCCGGCACGCTTGTCAGCCTCGGGCTTGCGATTCTCGGCGCGGGCGGCTTCATGGCATTCTTCTCAAACCCGTCCCGCACCGCTGCCGCAATCCTCACCGTCGTCCTGATGGTCGTCGCCCTGTTCAGCAGCGCCAATCTCAGCCCGGGCGAGCAGGAGGACCGCGCCAATCGCTGGGTGCTGCCGGCGCTCGGCGTCATCGGCCTGCTCAGTGCCTTCCTGCCGGCCTATGACGACCGTATCGACTTCTGGACCATCGGCGGCGAAACGATCCGATGGATCGGCGTCGCGCTGTTTGCCGCCGGCGGCATGCTCCGGCTGTGGCCGTTCTTCGTCCTCGGCAGCCGCTTCAGCGGGCTGGTTGCCATCCAGCCCGGGCACAGGCTGGTCACCTCGGGCATCTATGCGCTCATCCGCCATCCCAGCTATCTCGGCCTGCTGGTCAACGCCCTTGGCTGGGCACTTGTCTTCCGCTCGGGCGTGGGCGTCATCCTCGTCGGCCTCACCCTAGTGCCGCTGGTCGCCCGCATCCGGTCCGAGGAGCTCCTGCTGCGCACCCATTTCGGCGCGGAATATGACGACTACGCCCGCCGCACATGGCGGCTGGTGCCGGGTCTGTATTGAGTGCCTAATCCTTCGGTGCCACGCATTTCTGGTCGCGGAAAAGCGCCCACTCCTCGCAGAGGCTGCCGTCGGGCATGCGGCAATAGCCGGTCTCGTTGCCGCCGGCGTCCTTGCGGATCTCGAGCTTGCCGCCGATGTTGCCGCAATGCACCGAGGCAGGGTTCGCCATGCCGATCGGATTTTGCGGCGGTGCCGCCGCAGCGCCCATCACGGCAAGCGAAATGGCCGCCAATCCCACAGAACTCGCCACCAGCCGCATCGGGCCCTCTCCCTTCAAGCTTCCACCGCTGCATCTAGCGTCGTACCGTCCAAAGGCAATTGCCAAATGAAAAAGCCCGGGGTCATGCCCCGGGCTTTGCGCAATCCGTCAGCATGCTCTCAGGCCGGCATCGGCCCGGTATAGACTGAGGCCGGGCGCAGCAGCCGGCCGGTGCGCTGCTGTTCCAGCGCATGCGCGACCCAGCCCGCCGTGCGGCCGACAGCGAAGACCGGGGTGAACGCTTCGCGCGGGATCTTCAGCGCACCAAGCAGGATCGCGGTGTAGAACTCGACATTGGTGTCGAGACGACGGCCCGGCTTGGCGCGGGCGAGCGCCTCGCGGGCATATCCCTCGACCTCGGCGGCAAGGCCAAGATCCATACCCTCCGAGCCCAACGTGCCCACCGACCGCTTCAGCACGTCGGCGCGCGGGTCGCGCACCTTGTAGATGCGGTGACCAAAACCCATCAGGCGCTCGCCGCGCGCCAATGCCGCGTCGATCCATGGTGCGATGTTGTCGGCCTTGCCAATGGCTTCCAGCATGTCGAGGACAGGTGCCGGTGCGCCGCCATGCAGCGGGCCCGACAGCGCGCAGTAGCCTGCCGTCACCGCCATGAACAGGTCCGCCTGGGTCGAGGCGACAACACGCGCGGCGAAGGTCGAGGCGTTCATGCCGTGGTCGCTGACGGTCACCAGATAGGCGTCCAGCGCCGCCGCTTCTGCGTCGCTCGCAGCCGTGCCGCGCATCATGCGCAGCATGTCGGCCGCCTGGCCGAGGCTGGCATCGGGCGCAACGGGGGCGAGTCCCTCGGCGCTGCGCGCCAGTGCTGCCGCCAGAACCGGCATGGCGCCAAGAAGCGCCACCTCGTCGTCGAGACCGTCTTCCCGATCGATCGCGGCGATCGCCGCGCGGAAGCCGGCGCCGAGCGCCAGGCTTTCGGTCGCGGGCAGGATCTTTTCGAGCCGCGCAAAGGCACGGACACGTGCTTCGCCGAGCTCCGCCCTCAATTCGCCGGCTGCGGTTTCCTTGCCGGCGGCCGAAAGCAGGCGCGCGGCAGCCCCCTCGAAATCCGTCTCGGCAGCCAGCTGGGCGACGCGGCTGCCGGCGATGATCAGTTCGCCACCCTCGCCGTCGACATGGGAAAGTGCGGTCATGGCCGCGGTCACGCCGTCCAGTCCGGCGGTGGTCTGATGAAGTGTCATGGGCTTGCTCCTTGCTGCGCTGCAGAAAGATGAAGCTCTTTTCATATTGATCAATCTTGATTAGCTTGATCAATATGAAAAAAGCCTCCGAACCGCTCTATCTCTCGGCCCGCGAGGCCGCGGGCGAGCTCGCCGTTTCGCCGGCTACGCTTTATGCCTATGTCAGCCGCGGCCTGATCCGCTCGGAACCGTCCGACGACGCCCGTGCCCGGCGCTACCGTGCCGACGACGTCCGAGCCCTTCTGGCGCGGCGTGCCCCGGCCGGCCTCGCCAGCGCCGGAGAGACCGAGGCGCCGGTTCTCGATTCAGCGATTTCGACCATCACCAGCGAAGGGTCGGTCTATCGCGGCGTTCAGGCAGTGGCACTGGCCGAGCACGCGACGCTGGAACAGGCAGCGACGCTGCTGTGGGACATGAACGACGCCGACCCTTTCGCCGCCGCCAACATGCCTGTCATCAGCGACACCATACGCGCCGTGGCCTCGGTCACCACGGGTGAAGCGCCAATCCCACGTGCCATCGCCATGCTCGCGCTGGCCGGCGGCAACGATTCCCGCGCCTTCAATCGCTCGCGCCAGGGCCGCGTCGAGGTTGGTGCCCGTGCCGTCCGTTTGCTCACCTCAGGCATCCTTGGCACCACGCCCTCGCCTGCGCCGATCCATCTGCAGGTGGCCAACGCCTGGGCGCCTGGCCATCCCAGTGCCGAGGCAATTTTCCGCCGCGCGCTGGTGCTGCTTGCCGACCACGAGCTCAACCCCTCGACATGGACGGTGCGGTGCGCTGCCTCCACCGGCATCAACCTCTACGATGCGCTGATATCAGGCCTGGTGGCGCTCAAGGGCCCTCGTCATGGCGGTGCTGGCCCGCTGGCAGCGCATATGGTGGCCGATTTCGCCGCCACCGACGTCGCCGCCAACATCCGCGAACGTGTCGCCATCGGCGACCGCATCCCCGGCTTCGGCCACACCGTCTATCGCGACGGCGACCCTCGCGCCGACAGCCTGCTGACAGCCCTGGCCGAGGCGGGCGCCGACAGGCGCCTCGCCGTCGAGGCACCGACGCTGATCACCGAAGCCACCGGCCTGCACCCCAACATCGACTATGCGCTGGCGGTGATGGTGCGCACCTTCGGGCTGCCGATCGGCCATGAGACAGCGTTCTTCGCCATCGCCCGCTCCATCGGCTGGGTCGCGCACGCCATCGAGCAGCTGACGTCAGGTGTACTGATCCGCCCGCGCGCCCGCTATGTCGGACCCGCGCTGGGGCGTGGCGGCAGCTAGGGGCTGAACTGCACACGATATGGCGCGGCCAACGCGATCGGGATAGCGTGCCTGCAGGGAGAGAACAGCCAGATGATGCGCAAGGAAGTGCCAGCGGAGAGCCCGGAGGCCTATATCAAGGCCTTGAGCGACTGGCGCCTCGACATCGTCGAGGCGTTGCGCGCAGCCACTCGTGCCGCGGGCGATCCCGAGGCGCGCATCAAATGGGGCCACATCGTCTGCTTCTCCAATGGCCCGGTCCTGCTCATCCGGGCGGAGGAAGCCCGCGTACTGTTCGGCTTCTGGCGCGGCAAGCGGCTGCGCGGCATCGAGCCAAGGCTGAAGGCCGGCGGCAAATACGAGCTCGCCACCATGGAATATCGCGAGGGTGACACGGTGGATGCGGCGCTTGCCGAAAAACTCGTCCGGGAGGCGGTGCGGCTGAACGCCGAAGTCGGCGACCCGACGAAGAGCAGCTAGGCAAGAATTCCGAGATAGCCGGCAACCGCCCGGCGCAAGCGCGCCTGCAGATCGTCGAAATCGCGCTCGCCGGCCCGGACGGCGGCGTCGACGATGCCCCTGGACAGCGACATCAGATCGAAGGCCGTGCGTTCCGGCTGGTCGACGCCGTGGTCGCGCAGCACGCCGACGATCAGGTCGCGCATGTCGGCCTTCAGCTGCACCGTCTCCTTGTCGAGCTCGAGCTCGAGTTCCTCGTGCTCCAGCGCCTGCGCCAGCGTCGGCCGCCTGAGATGATGGCGCAGGCTCGCAGAGACCATCGCATCGACGGCATGGGTAAGCCCCTTGCCCTCGGCCTCGCGCACGGCACCGACGAAATCGGCCAGCATCTCCTGTCGCATCTGGCGGACAAGCTCGGCCAGTATCGCCTCCTTCGCGGGGAAGTACTGGTAGAGCGTACCGACGGAAACGCCTGCCAACACCGCGACATGATTGGTGGTGAGTCCGGCGCTGCCCGACGTCTCCAAAATGCGAGCAGCCGCCTCCAGGATCGCAGCGCAGGTGGCAGCGCTGCGCTCTTGCCGCGGTGTCTTGCGGGGGGGGGGCAGCCGGGACTTTGATGCGTTCATGGGATGCGAGTAGTGGGTGACACGATTATTCGCAATATTTCCCGCACCCAAGTACGGGTCAACAGCCAAGCCCACCTGGTCAGGGAATGCACGACAGTTTCGACTTCAACGACAGGACCGTGCTCGTCACCGGCGGCGCACGCGGCATCGGCCTGGAGCTCTCCCGCCAGCTGGCCGCCAAGGGCGCGCATGTCATCGCGGTCGGACGCGACGCTGCCTCGCTGGATGCGCTGGCGAAGCAACTCCATGGCTCGGTCACCATCCAGCAAGTCGATCTCGGCACATCAGGCAGTGCCGAGGCCCTGTCTCAATGGGTGGCCGAAACGCGCCCGCAATGCAGCGCGCTGATCAACAATGCAGCAATCATGCATCACACCGATCTGACAGTGGACAGCCAGGCCCGGCTCGACGCCATGTCGGCCGAAATTGCGGTCAACCTGACCGCGCCGCTGCAACTGTCGGTGGACGCTGCCGGTGCTGTCGGCTCATCCCTCCTCGGCCATCGTCAACGTCACCTCCGGCTTGCCATCGCGCCTAAGCGCGAGGCCGCCGTCTACTGCGCCAGCAAGGCTGCCCTGCGCAGCTTCACCCGTTCGCTGCGCGACCAGTGCCGCGCGGCCAAGCTTCCGATCCAGGTCACCGAAGCCGTCATAACGCTTCTCGACACCACCCTGTCGCGCGCCTGTCCGCTCCGGAAATATCCGCCGGCGCTGGCCGCCGCCGACCTCATAGCCGGCATCGAACGCGGCCTCGACGAGATCTGGATCGAAAAGACCAAGCTCTTGCGCATCGTGCATCGGCTTTCGCCCGAGCTTGCCTATTGCATCATGCGCGACCGCTAACCACCTACGCCAAAAGCCAGGACCCGCAAGAATGACCGAATTCAATGCGTTCGCTGCCCAGCTGCTACGCCGGCCCCGTCAGGTGTCGGCCCTTGCCCCTTCGTCGCCGAGTTTGTGCCAGCTCATGGCCAGCCAGCTGCCGCGCTGGGCCCGGCGGGTCGCCGAGTTCGGCCCCGGTACCGGCAACATCACCCGTGAAATCCTGAAGCTCGGCATCGCGCCCGCCGACCTCTTCCTCTACGAGCTCAACCCGGTCTTCTGCCGCATGCTGCGCGACCGCCACCCAGAAGTGACCGTTTTTGACGAACCTGCGGAAAAACTGGCGTCCGTAGGACCGCAGCACGTCGACGCCGTCGTCTCTGGCCTGCCGCTGCTGTCGATGACATCAAGCCAGCAGGAGGCGATCCTGTCCGCCGCCTTCTCGCGGCTCGGGCCCGATGGCGTCTATATCCAGTTCACCTATGGGCTGTTCTCGCCGGTGCGCAGCAACATTGCCGAAAGCCTCGGCCTGGAATTCACCCGTTCGCCCCGCGTCTGGCGCAACCTGCCGCCGGCGGTCGTCTACGTCTACCGGCGCAGGCGCAATTAGGCAGGCTTGCGCAGCACCGATATCCGGCGCCGCAATCGCGCCACAGTGACGGGCGAACCAGTTGGCTGCACAAAAACCCGGGTCGCATGTCGCCTGTCGTGAAACTGGATCCCAGCTGGCCCGTCTCGCTGGCATTGCATGCCCTTTTGCTGGCCGCCCTCTTGCTGTTGCCGAGGCCACAGCCATTCAGGGTTCCGGCCGAGGATGCAGTGCCGGTCGAACTGGTGGCACCGGCGCCCGCACCAGTCCAGTTGCAGCGACAACAGGCAGCCTCCGCCGCACCGCTTGGACGTACCCTTGCGCCTGCCACCACCTCCAAGCCCGAGGCGCCCACCGCTCCGCCCCCCTCTATGGTCAAGGCGCACAGTTTCTACGCGGCAAAGCTGCTCGCCGACCCGCGCAGCCGCCATGCCAGGCAGGCGCTGGCGACCTTTGCTCCCGACGAACGTGCCATCCAGCTGTGCAACATCGAGGCCATGGAGCAGATCCACCGTTGGAAGGCGGAGCTCCGTCCCGATCTTGTCGTCCCCTATGCGACCGGCGATCTCAGGATCGCTGGCGGCTCGATTCATGCGCAAGGCGGAGCCTTCCGGGCCGGGGGCCGCTGGTACGGCGTAGTCTTCTCTTGCGATGTGACCGCAGGCGCTGTCGCGGCCTTCGAGTTCAGCGTCGGCGAGGCAATTCCCGAGGCCAGATGGGCCGAATACAATCTCGTTGCTGGAAACCCGGAGGACTAGGCTGAATCGACATTCAGCGGATCCAGATCATGGTTGCGGCGATGTGGATGAAGCCGAGGAAGTGGATGGCGCGCCGGTCGTAGCGGGTGGCGAAGCGTCGGAAGTGCTTGAGCTTGTTGAAGCATCGCTCAATATGGTTGCGGCATCGGTAGATGAGCGGATCATGCGGGATGGGTTGTGATCTGGAGCGGGTGGAGGGGATGACCACCTTGGCGCCGATTTCGGCGATGAGGCTGCGCAAGGCATTGGAATCGTAGGCTCGATCGGCCAGAACGGCCTCAGCGGTGTAGCCTTGCAGCAGCATCGGCGCGGCAAGGATATCGTGGCTCTGGCCAGCGGCGAGCAGGAACCTCAGCGGGCGGCCGAAGCTGTCGGCGAGCATGTGGATCTTGGTGGTCAATCCGCCTCGGGAACGCCCCAGAGTCTGATTTTGGTCCCCCCTTTTCCGGTCGCCGCCTGCTGGTGGGCGCGGACCAAGGTGCTGTCGAGCATCAGGTATTGGTTGTCCCGGTCCTTGGTGAGGTCGTCGAAGACCCGCTCCCAGACCTTCGCCTTGGACCAGCGCGAGAAGCGCTTGTGCAGTGTCTTCCACTTGCCGTAGCGCTCCGGCAGGTCATGCCAATGGGCGCCCGATCGAAGCACCCACAGCACACCATTGACGAAAAGACGGTTGTCAGAGCCAGTCCGTCCCGGATCTCCAGCCTTGCCCGGCAACAGTGCTGCGATCCGCCGCCACTGCACCTCGCTCAGTTCATATCGTTTCACTGACATCATCAGGTCTCCGCCAAATCACGGAAACCTATGAATCACGCTTCCATCCCGCCGGGAATCCTGAATGTCGATTGGCCCTAGAGGATTTGCAGGAAAAGGGCCTGGCGGTTTTCCGGCTGGAATTGCGCAGGAATATGAGCCCCCCAAACGAAAAAGCCCGGCCAGAGCCGGGCTTTTTGAACGAGATCGCTGCGATCAGCTGTCGAGGAACGAGCGCAGCTTCCTGGAGCGGCTCGGATGCTTGAGCTTGCGCAGTGCCTTGGCTTCGATCTGGCGGATACGCTCGCGGGTGACCGAAAACTGCTGTCCGACCTCTTCAAGCGTGTGGTCGGTGTTCATGCCGATGCCGAAGCGCATGCGCAGCACGCGTTCTTCACGCGGGGTGAGCGAGGCGAGCACGCGCGTGGTGGTCTCGCGCAGGTTCGCCTGGATCGCCGCGTCGATCGGCAGGATCGCCATCTTGTCCTCGATGAAGTCGCCGAGATGCGAATCTTCCTCGTCGCCGACGGGCGTTTCGAGCGAGATCGGCTCCTTGGCGATCTTCAGCACCTTGCGCACCTTCTCGAGCGGCATGGCGAGCTTTTCGGCCAGTTCTTCCGGCGTCGGCTCGCGGCCGATCTCATGCAGCATCTGGCGCGAGGTACGGACAATCTTGTTGATCGTCTCGATCATATGCACCGGGATGCGGATGGTGCGGGCCTGGTCGGCGATCGAACGGGTGATCGCCTGCCTGATCCACCATGTGGCATAGGTCGAGAACTTGTAGCCGCGGCGGTACTCGAACTTGTCGACGGCCTTCATCAGGCCGATGTTGCCTTCCTGGATCAGATCCAGGAACTGCAGGCCGCGGTTGGTGTACTTCTTGGCGATCGAGATGACGAGACGCAGGTTGGCCTCGACCATTTCCTTCTTGGCGATCGCTGCCTCGCGCTCGCCCTTCTGCACCTGATTGACGATCTTGCGGAATTCCAGGATCGAAATCGCCGTCTCGGTGGCGAGGTTCTGGATCTCGGCGCGCAGGTCGCGGATCGTGTCCTTCTCGTTCTTGGTGAACTCCTTCCAGCCGCGGCTGGACAGGTTCGAGATCGAGCGGATCCAGTTCGGGTCGAGCTCGGAGCCCTGATATTCCTTCAGGAACTCGTCGCGGCGCACGCCATAGCTTTCGGCGAGACGCAAAAGCTTGCCTTCGTTCTGCACCAGGCGCTTGTTGATGTCGTAGAGCTGCTCGACCAGCGCTTCGATGCGGGCGTTGTTGAGCGACAGCGATTTCACGGCCTTGACGAGCTGATCCTTCAGCTCCTTCAGGCGGCGGTCCTGGCTCGGCGACAGGGTGCCGGCGGCGGCGAGACGGTTCTCGACCTGCTGGTCCTGCAGCTTGCGCAGCTTCTTGTAGGTGTCGGCGATGACGTCGAGGGTTTCCATGACCTGCGGACGCAGTTCCGCTTCCATGGCCGCCAGCGACAGGCTGGCCTCGTCCTCGTCTTCCTCGTCGTCCTCGCCACGGGTGTCGCCACCCACATTGGTGATGTCGTCTTCCTCGTCGCCACCGCGGCGGCGGCCCGCCTTCGGCTCGTCCTTGGGCTTGGCGTCTTCCTCGACGCGCTCGACGATCGGCGCCTGCTTGGCCTCGGGACCGGCATAGGTCGCCTCGAGATCGATGATCTCGCGCAGCAGTATCTTGGCTTCGTTGAGTTCGTCGCGCCAGATGATGATGGCCTGGAAGGTCAGCGGGCTTTCGCACAGGCCGGCGATCATCGTCTCGCGGCCAGCCTCGATGCGCTTGGCGATGGCGATTTCGCCTTCGCGCGACAGAAGCTCCACCGAGCCCATTTCGCGCAAGTACATGCGCACCGGGTCGTCGGTACGGTCGGTCGGCTCTTTCTTGGTCGTGGTCGCGGCAACGGCGGTGCCGGTCTGCTCGGCAAGCTCATTGGCATCTTCTTCGGCGTCGCCTTCGGAAGCCTCAGCCTCTTCGCCCTGCTCGTCGTCCTCGACCACGTTGATGCCCATGTCGGAGAGCATCGCCATGGTGTCCTCGATCTGCTCGGAGGTCACCTCCTCCGAGGGCAGCACCGAATTCAGCTCGTCCATGGTGACATAGCCGCGCTTCTTCGCGACCTTGATCATCTTTTTGACAGCGTCATCGGAAAGGTCGAGCAAAGGTCCGTCTGGGGCGCCTTCGCGTTCGGTCTCGACCTCTTCCTTTTCTTTTGTCGCCATTCTTCGCTTTCTCCAGGCGGCCCGTCAGCCGCTTAAACTCTTGGACAGTGCAAATCAGATGCGCTCATCGAACCTGCGCCTGAACTGCCAGTAGCTGTACCTGTGTTAAGTCCAGATTAACCGTGATATCTGTGGCGGAATATCTTCCTGTCCAGTGACAAGTGCCCCAATCCGCATTTTCAGGCCATCGACACGACTGGCGACCTGGCCGCCGGTTAACTTTTTCGAATCGACCTGATTCCGTCATTCCGTCGGAAGGTCAAGCGCCTCTCGCATGATTCGCGCCAAAAAAGCGAATCAATTGCGGGATAATCGGTCCGCAGCGTCAGTTACGACCGCCCCGGCCCGAAGACACCCCGAAGCCTTCGATAAGCGCTTCGGTGGCCTGCACGTCGTGAAACTGCGCCTGAACTTCCACCAGATGTCGGTAGTTTTCGTCGGTAGGATCTGTAGCCAGCGCAGCTTCGGCCTGTTTCAGCTCCTTATGTAAGGTGCGGGCGCTGCGGTGCAAGTGCAACGCCTGCGCGAAGGCGTCGCGGGCGTCCTCGATCGCCGCGTCTTCCAGCGCCGTCCACTGCCGGGCGCGCCGCGCCAGCATCACCGCCCGCCCCCACATCTCGGCACAGGAGGCGCGCTCGATCGCCGCCACAACTGCTTCACGGGTGTTGGCCTCGCCATGCGCCATCGCATCGATCAGCACCGAATGCAGCTGCTTGAGCTCGCCATGGCTGAGGTCGAGCCGTTCGACATGCTCGAAATTCTCGTCGATCAGCGCGGGGTGGTTGACCAGAGCGACGACGAGTGCCGCCTCGCGCAGAGGCATGATGCCGGCCGTGCGTTTGACCAGCGCCGAACGCGCCAGGCTTTCGGACACGGCAAGCCGACCCGCGGCGGCACCGGCACCACCCTTTTTCCACTGGCCGCGCTCGCCGCTACCCTTGCTGAACGAGCCCCTGCCGCCTTGCCCTTGCTGGCGGCCGCGCTGGCTGCCGAAGAAATTCAGCACCCGCTCGCGCATTTCCTGCTGGTAGTGGTAGCGGACGCTCTCGTCCTTGATCCTGCCGGTCAGCTCGCGCAGCGTCTTTTCAAGCTCGGCGCGCCGTTCCGGCGTGTCGAACACCCCGCCCGACGTCTCACGCATCCAGATCATGTCGGACAGCGGTCGCGCCGCGTTGAGCACGGTGCGGAACGCTTCCGGCCCTTCCGCCTTGACCAGGTCGTCAGGGTCCTTGCCCTCTGGCAGCAATGCGAAGCGGGCCGTGTTCCCAGGGGCTACCAGCGGCAGCGCCAGGTCGGCGGCGCGGTAGGCAGCCTTCAAGCCGGCCTTGTCGCCGTCGAAGCACAACACCGGCTCGCCCGACATGCGCCACAACAGTCCGAGCTGGTTTTCGGTCAGCGCCGTGCCGAGCGGCGCCACGACATTTTCAATACCGGCCTGAGCGAGCGCGATCACGTCCATGTAGCCTTCGACGGCGATCACCGTGCCGCCCTTCTGCAGCGCCTTGCGGGCGCGGGCGAAATTGTAGAGCACGTTGCCCTTGTGAAAGAGCTCGGTCTCGGGCGAATTCAGGTACTTGGCCGAAATCTCCGCCGACATCGCACGGCCGCCAAAGGCGATGATGCGCCCGCGGGAATCCGGGATCGGAAACATGATGCGGTCGCGGAAGCGGTCATAGGAAACCGGCACGTCCTCGAAGACGGTCAACCCGCAGGCCTCCATCTGCGCCTTCTCGATGCCCTTGGAGGCGAGGAACTCCTTGAGCGCATTGCGGCTGTCGGGCGCGAAGCCGAGCCGGAACTGCTGCTGCGTCACCTGCGATAACCCGCGGTCGCGCAGATAGGCACGGGCCCGGGCTCCGTCGGACGTCTGCAGCCGGTCCTCGAAGAATTTGGTCGCCAGTTCCATGACGTCATGCAGCGAGGCGCGCTCGCGCTCGCGCCGCTCTTCCTGCGCATCGCGCGCCGGCATCGGCACGCCGGCCATCTCGGCGATGCGCTCGACCGCCTCGGGGAAGCTGAGCCCATCCATTTCGGTCAGGAAGCGGAAATGATCGCCCGTCACGCCGCAGCCGAAGCAGTGATAGCGGCCCTTGCGGTCCTCGCAGTGGAACGACGGCGACTTCTCGCCATGGAACGGACAGCAGGCCCAGAAATCGCCCTTCTGGGTGTTGGTCTTCTTGCGATCCCAGGTCACGCGCTGGCCGATCACGGCCGAAATCGGCACGCGGTCACGTATCTCGCTCAAAAATCCGTCGGAAAAGCGCATCGGGTCCTGCTTGTTTCAAACTGATATAGGCGTTCGCCTCGCCGGACACGACTCCTATTCGTTGCCTGCCCGCGGACATGCCCGCTGTTCACAGGGCCTCAGCAGCGCAAACATCCGGCCAGACATCTCGATTGCGCCGTCGGCCGGTCGCTGTCGAACCGGAATTGCCGCCCTACCTGTCACAATATGGATGATCGCATCTTGCGATTGCGTGCACACGTGTGCACTATGGACGAAAAATATTATCCGGCTAATCTAAATGGCATGTTCATGACAGTGATTCGCATCCGCGCCAGGAGCACCGTGGCAGCCTCCCAGACAGCCCCCGGCAGCACGTCCATCAGGTGCTCCCGATGAGTGGCTCCGTCGTCCTGCTGCACCTCGCCGGCGCCGTCGCCCTGCTCCTGTTTGCCACCCGAATGGTGCGCACCGGCGTCGAGCGTGCCTATGGCGACGTGCTGCGCCACAAGCTGCGCAACACCATGCGCAACCCGATCCTGGCGGTGCTTGCCGGAACGGCCCTGGCCATCGCTTTCCAGAGCTCGACCGCCGTTACCCTGCTTGTCGGCTCCTTCGCCGGTGCCGGCATCGTCAGCGGCATCGCCGGCCAGCTCGCCGTGCGCGGCGCCGAGATCGGCTCGGCGCTGGTCATCAAGATCCTGACCTTCGACCTGTCGCTGCTGGTGCCGCTGTGTCTCGTCGCCGGGACGACAATGTTCCTCGCCACCGACCGGCGCAGCTGGCAGCAGACAGGCCGCATCCTCGTCGGCATCGGCCTTCTCGTGCTGTCGCTCGAAATGGTCGGCCAGGCCTCCGAGCCGCTGCGCGAAAGCAAGCTGCTGCCCGTCATCATCGACTATTTCGCCGGCGACCCCGTCACCGCCTATTTGCTCGCGGCCATAGTCACCTGGCTGTTCCATTCCTCGATCGCCGCCGTGCTGCTGATCGTCACCCTTGCCGGCCGCGGCTTCGTGCCGCCCGAGCTCGGCATCGTGCTGGTGCTCGGCGTCAATCTCGGCAGTTCGATCATCGCCCCCCTGCTCACCCGCAACGCCGAGCCGGGCGTGCGCGTCGTGCCGATCGGCAACCTGCTGATGCGCGGCGCCGGCTCGCTGGTCATGCTGGTGGCGTTTCTATGGATCAAGCCGTCGACCGCGTTCCTCGGCTCGACCGGCCCCGACCAGATCATCAACGCCCACATCCTGTTCAACTGCATCATCCTGGTCGCCGGCATTCCGCTCGCCAAACTCGTCTACAGCGCCTCGGAAAAGATCGTGGCGCTTGGCACCAGGACCGATCCGGCCAAGGAGATGGCGGTCGCCGAGCTCAGCGCGCTCAACGAAGCCGCCCTCGACACCCCCTCGCAGGCCCTTGCCAACGCCACCCGAGAGACGGTCCGCGTCTGCGAGACCGTCGAGATCATGCTCCAGCGCATCATCGAGCTCTATGAGAGCCCCGACGCCGACAAGATCAAGGCACTCGCCTCGCTCGACGACCGCGTCGACCGCAAGCACCAGGCGATCAAGCTATACCTCGCCAAGGCCACCATCCGGCCGATGACCGAGGACGAGGCGCTGCGCTGCCAGGAATTGCTCGGCGCCTGCGTCAAGCTTGAGCAGGTCGGCGACATCATCGTCCGCAACATGCTGGCTCATGTGCAGAAGAAGCTCGACCGCGGCCTCGAATTCACGCCCGAAGGCTGGCGCGAGCTGACTTCCTTCCACGCCTCGGTGATGGCCAATGCGCGCCTGGCCTTCAACGTTCTGGTGTCGCGCGACGCCAACACCGCGCGCCAGCTCGTGCTCGAAAAGGACCGGCTGCGCGACGTCGAGAAGCAGACCAGCCAGAGCCATTTCCTGCGCCTGCGCGACGGCACCATCAAGAGCGTCGAGACCAGTTCGATCCACCTCGACACCATCCGCGATCTCAAGCAGATCAACTCCCTGCTCGCCTCGATGGCCTATCCCGTGCTCGAAGAGCAGGGCCTGCTCCGCGGCTCGCGTCTGAAGGCGAGCTGAGCAGCGCACAGTAACGCTTTTCCGCATGCGCACGCCGCGCCTCTTTCCATTGTGCGTTGCGATCCTCCGCACCCCCCTCTGGCCTGCCGGCCATCTCCCCCACAAGGAGGGAGATTAGTCGCGTCGCCGGCGGCGCCCATCCTGCAAGATTGCCAGGCCCCCGCTAACGTCAGTGATTGGGCGTAGCACCGATGACGGCGTGATCTCCCTCCTTGTGGGGGAGATGGCCGGCAGGCCAGAGGGGGGTGCGAAGGATCGCAACGTTGACGATTTGCCTCGTAAGGCGCAACCGGCGCGCTTTTCCCGCACGGCAAAAAGGCTGGCCCCACCAACCGCTCTTGCCTGCCACAGCTAATCCGGGCGACGCTGTTTCCTCCAATCCTAGGGATCAGCAAAATGGCCGCGCTCGACCAGAACACCCTCGTCGCCGAGATGACAACCTGGCGGCGCGGCCTGCATGCCCATCCCGAATTCGGCTTCGAGGAAAAGCGCACCTCAGCCTTCGTTGCAGCCCAACTCCGGGCTTTCGGCCTCGACGAGGTCGTCGAAGGCGTCGGCGGCACCGGCGTCGTCGGCACCCTGCGCCGTGGATCGGGCAACCGGGCCATCGCACTCCGCGCCGACATGGACGCATTGCGCATCTCCGAGCAGGCCAGCCACGGTCACGTTTCGCAAAATCCCGGTGTCATGCATGCCTGCGGCCATGACGGCCACACCGCGATGCTCCTGGGCGCGGCGAAGCTGCTTGCCAACGAAGGCGGCTTCGACGGCACGGTGCGGTTCATCTTCCAGCCGGCGGAGGAATGGGGCAAGGGCGCGCTCGCCATGCTCGACGACGGGCTTATGGCGCGTTTTCCCTTCGACGAGATCTATGGCCTGCACAACATGCCCGGCCTGCCGTTGGGCCATTTCGAGACCCGGCCCGGCCCGATCATGTCGGCGGAGGACAATTTCGAGATCGTGCTGCGCGGCCTCGGCGGCCACGCCGCCCGCCCGCATCTCGGCCGCGAGGTGCTGGTTGCTGCCTGCGCCGTCGTCACCAACCTGCAGACCATCGTGTCACGCCGGCTCAGCCCGGCCGACATCTCCGTGGTCTCGGTCACCGAACTCATCACCGACGGCACCCGCAACGCCCTGCCCGGCTTCGCCCGCATCCTCGGCGATGCCAGAAGCTTCCGCCCTGAAGTGAGCGCCGAGATCGAACGGCAGATGCGCATCATCGCCGAAGGCACCGCACTGACCCACAGCTGCACGGCCGAGGTGAGCTACAGCAGGGAGTTCGCGCCACTGATCAACGATGCCGAGGCCACCGCAGCCGCGCTCGAAGCCGCCAGCTCCGTGTTTGCCGCCAGCGCGGTCAACGGCAAGGGCGAGATCGTCACCGCATCCGAGGATTTCGCCCGTTTCCTCGACCATGTCCCCGGCTGCTTCGCCTATATCGGCAATGGCGAGGCCTCGGCGCCGCTGCACAACCCGTCCTTTGATTTCAACGACGACGCCCTGATCCACGGCACCCGCTTCCACGCGGCCATCGCCCGCCAGCGCCTGCCGGTGACGTGATTTTTGAAAAGGAAACGCCGCCGCCATCGCAGCCCATTTGAACTTGCCCGAATCGCCGTCCTTGGCGACACTCTCCTTGGGCCGTGCAGCCTGCCGCTCGCTCCCCAGGGATTGGCGAATGCACCGGAGAACATGGTTGACCCTTGGGTGACCGTCGGCAATGCGAGCACTGACGCTATATGTCACCCTCTTCAAGGGAACATCCCATGCCATCGCTTGATCGCGTGAAATCCATGGCCAAGGAGCTGCGTGCAGGCCTGGCCGCGCAAGACATCCACCTTGCCCACAGCGCCTGTCTCGAGATCGTCGCCCGCCAGATCGGCTACGACAACTGGAACACCCTCAAGGCGACGTCCGACGCCAAGGCCGAGCTTGCCGTTTCGGTCGTCGTCGAGCATGGCCGTGAGGAAGAGGCAGCCAGTTTCTACCAGAGGGCGTTCGGTGCCATTCGCGGCGGATCCTACCTGTTCGAGGGCGTTCCGATCTCGATCGACCTGCGGATCGGCGGTGTCGCCCTGCAGGTTGGCGGCGCCAATCCCCGTCGAGAACAGGAACCGCAGCGCGGCGGGCCGTTCTTCCCCAAGGCCCATGGTGCGGTCAGCGCCGTCTTCATCCTCGATGTCGCCAACGTGCACGCCGCGCTGCAACGAGCGATCGGGGTCGGAGCAACCATTCGTGGAAACCTGGCTGCGGCAACCGACGGCCGCCGCGGCGCAACCGTATTCGATCCGTTCGGCCACATCTGGGGCCTGCGCGACAAGGCCCCAGTCAAGCTCCGCCACGCCGCGTGATGACCTTTCCTTCTCCCGCAAGGGCAGAAGGAAAGGCGCGGCTACCCTCGCGCCCCAAACGAAAAACGCCCCGCGCTGCATCGCAGGCGGGGCGTTTCTGTTCACGTGGCACAAGGCCATGGCTGCCTACTGCAGCAGCTCCTTGACGATGCCGCTGGCCTTGCCGAAATCCATCTGGCCGGGATAGCGCTCCTTGAGCGCGTTCATGCAGCGGCCCATGTCGCGCAAGCCATCGGCGCCGACTTCCGAAATCACCTGCTGTGCCGCGCTGCGCACCGCCCCCTCCTCCATCTGCTTGGGCAGGAAATCGGAGATGATGGCGATTTCGTCGCGCTCCTGGGCGGCCAGTTCCAGCCGCGAACCTTCCTCGAAGGCCTTGGCCGATTCCTGGCGTTGCTTGACCATCTTGGTCAGGATCTGCAGGATTTCCTCGTCGGTGACAGGGTCCTTGCCAGCGCCGCGATGGGCGATGTCGCGGTCCTGGATGGCCGCCTGGATCAGCCTCAGCGTCGAGGTGCGGCGCTTGTCGCCGGTCTTCAATGCAGTCTTCAGTGCCTCGGCGAGTGTCTCGCGCATGGCCGTTACTCCTGAACGTGTCGCAAACAATAGCGCCGACCTGCCACAGTGGCAAACCGAATGACAATGGCCAACTTCCTGTTTTTGCTAGGAAAAATAATTAGCCACGAATCCCGGAACGGTCATTGACCATGTGCCGGCCTTCGCCTATTGTCCGCGCCTTGCAAGGACTTGTTTGTTTTGTGCACGGGGCCCGCCTGACGGTGGTCGTCCGTGCTTTTCGCTGCGCGATATGGCCCCTTGCGAGCCATTTTTCAAGTCGCGGCGCCCGTTACGCAGGAGCATCGCCATGGCCTCAGAGACCGCCCCCTGGGCAACCGAAGTGCCGACCGCCGTTCTGGTTCTGGCCGACGGAACGGTCATCACCGGCCGAGGCCTCGGCGCCACAGGCAGTGCCGTCGCCGAAGTCTGCTTCAATACGGCGCTCACCGGCTACCAGGAGGTCCTCACCGACCCTTCCTACGCCAGTCAGATCGTCACCTTCACCTTCCCGCACATCGGCAACATCGGCACCAACGATGAAGACATCGAGGATCTGAACCCGGCGACGCGCTCGGGTGCCGTGGGTGCGGTGTTCAAGGCCGACGTCACCAACCCGTCGAGCTATCGCGCCGCCGGTCACCTCGACCAATGGCTGAAGCGCCGTGGCATCGTCGCCATGTCAGGTGTCGACACCCGGGCGCTGACTGCGCTGATCCGCGAGAAGGGCATGCCCAACGCCGTCATCGCATATGCCCCCGACGGCAAGTTCGACGTCGAGAACCTCAAGGCTCAGGCCCGCGCCTGGTCCGGCCTCGTCGGCCTCGACCTCGCCAAGGACGTCACCTCGGGCCAGTCCTCCAGTTGGACCGAGACGCCCTGGGTCTGGAACGAGGGTTATGGCGAGCGCGCTGACGAAACCATGCACGTCGTTGCCATCGACTACGGCGTCAAGCGCAATATCCTGCGCCTGCTCGCCGGCCTCGGCGCCAAGGTGACTGTTGTTCCGGCCAAGACCTCGGCCGAAGACATCCTTGCGATGAAGCCGGATGGCATCTTCCTGTCCAATGGCCCCGGCGACCCCGCAGCGACGGGCGAGTATTCGGTGCCCGTCATCAAGGACCTGCTCAAGACCAAGCTGCCGGTGTTCGGCATCTGCCTCGGCCACCAGATGCTGGCGCTGGCGCTTGGCGGCAAGACCGCCAAGATGCACCAGGGCCACCATGGCGCCAACCACCCGGTCAAGGACCACACCACCGGCAAGGTCGAGATCGTGTCGATGAACCACGGCTTCGCGGTCGATGCCGAGTCGCTGCCCGAGGGCGTCGAGGAGACCCACGTCTCGCTGTTCGACGGCACCAATTGCGGCATCGCGCTCACTGGCCGCCCGGTATTCTCGGTCCAGCACCATCCCGAGGCCTCGCCCGGCCCGCAGGACTCGCACTATCTCTTCCGTCGCTTCGCCAACCTGATCCGCGCACGGCAGGGCGAACCGGCACTCGCCGAGCGCTGAGGTTCGACGTCATCGGACAATGAGAAACAGGCCCCGCACCGCGGGGCCTGTTTGCGTTTGACGTCAAGTTGCGTGGCGACAGCCCAGCCTCACTTCGGCGCCGGAGTTCCGAGAAAAGCGTTGGCCGCCACTGCCACCTGTTGTGCTTTTGCCGGGTCGGCGAGGATGCCCATGTGGGTTGTATCAGACAGCACCATGAGCTGGCTGCGCGACGGACCGTTGACGTCGCCATTGGCGTGGCCGCCGAGCGCGGCATGCATTTCGGCGAGATGGCCGAGCGTCACAACGTCGGCGTCACCGGCGACAAGAAGCACCGGCTGCGCGATCCTGGCCAGGTCCGCGGTCCAGTCGAACGGCGTCAGCTCAAGCTGCTTGACCTTTTCGACCAACGCCGGGAAGTCCGGCTTGGGCGCCAGCTTCTGATACTCCGCGACCATCGGCGCGCCGGTGAACAAGTCGGCGGTCAGGTGCTGCACCATCTCCTTGTGGCCAGGCGCCAATCCCTTGTCGCTCGCCGCCGCCGACACCGCAACGATGCGGTCGACCCGCGCGGGATGGCGCAGGGCCAGTTGCAGGGCGACGTTACCGCCCATCGAGTAGCCCATGACACTGGCCTTCGCGACGCCGAGTTTGTCGAGCAGTCCGGCGACATCGTCAGCCATGGTCTCGTAGCTCAGCCCTTCGTCGCGGTCGGCGGTACGGCCGTGGCCCTGCAGCTCGACGGCAATGACCTTGTTCGACCTGGCGAGTTCGCCGAGGCTGGTCGCCCAGTTGGTCTCGATGGTCATGAAGGCGCCGTGGAGCAGGACGAGCGGCGCGCCCTCTCCGTGGATCTGGTGATGCAGTTCCAGCGGCACTGCCTCCCCGGCCGAGACGGCTGACGGTGCGATGGTGGAAAAAAGGGCGAGCAGAGCCGTGCCCGCGATTGCCAGCGTTTTCATTGTCGTTTCCTGTCTTGGGATGAGCGATCCCACCCGGCCGCCGATGCGGCCGGTTGGGTCACGATTGCGGTGGAGAAATTGCCGGCCGGAGCCGGTCTAAGATCAGGCGGAGATCAGTTCGCGGAGCAGCTCTTCGAGCTGGTTCATGCTGTCCTGCGCGCCGGCTTCCATGCCCGAGGCGACCATGCCGTCGCGATCCTCGATGCTGTCGAAGCGGGTGACGCCGCTGTAATGGGTCTTGCCGTCCCTCTCCTCAAAGCGATGGGTCTCGATAACAGTCTTGTCTTCGAACATGCCCTCCAGCGCGAAGGTATTGACCAGCTTCTCCGGCTCGTCGACCTCGATGTACCTGCCGATGAAGGCAAAGACGGTACCATCAGGCGTGGTCTGCTCGAAGCGCCACTCGCCGCCGGGGCGGACGTCGAGCTTGACCACCTTGGTCGCGCCCATGGCACGCGAACCCCACCAGCGCACCACATGTTCGGGACGGGTCCAGGCCCGCCAAACCAACGTGCGCGGCGCATCGAAGCTGCGGCTCATGCGGATGATGGGTTCGCCCTCCGGCGTCTCGACAAGCATCTTGTTCATGTCATTCCCTTTCGTATCTCATGAAATCACTGCTTGTTGGTGTCGTCGCCGCGCTGCATGTCGGCGAGATAGGCGTCGAGCTGATCGAGATTGTCGCGCCACAGGTCGCGATAGGCGCCAACCCAGCCGTCGATGTCCTGAAGCGGGCCGGCCTGGAGCTTGCAGTAGCGATACTGCGCGTCCTTCTCGCGGGAGATCAGGCCGGCGTTTTCGAGCACCTTGATGTGCTTCGACACCGCCGCCAGGCTCATGTCGTAGGGTGCAGCCAGTTCGCCGACGCTCGCCTGCCCCTGGGCAAGCCGGGCCAGGATGGCGCGACGCGTCGGATCTGCCAGCGCGGAAAAGGTAAGGGAAAGAGGATCAGTCATGTCACTATTCAACCAACTAGTTTTTAACTTATTGGTTTAATACAATTCACTCAAGCGGTTGTCAACCAGTTGGTTAAGAAAATCCGGCAAATCTCACCGACGTGAAAAGACGGGTGGCGCGCCCTGCCCGTCGCAAAAATTCTGCACCACCCGGGCATGCGCGAAATGAGCTGTCCAGCCCGCGACACCAGCCAGATGCGAGCGCTCTGACGCACTCATGGCCACTTCTTTCGACCCGCCAAAGGCCCGTTCCTCCGCCCCCCTACGCCGTTCGCCCAAGCCAGCGCTGCGCGTGCGCCGCACCTTCGTCGAGCAGTCGACCCGCGCCGCCGAATGGTCGCGCCAGAACCCCGATGAAGCACGCAAGGTGCTGGCATCCATCCTGTCGAAGCGCGGCGAGAACGCCGAGCTGGCCAAATACTGGACCGGCTTCGGCCTCCGCGAAGGCGCGCAGGCGGTTCCCCGCGAGCTCGACTTCTGGATCGCCGTGCTCGAACGCGAGGGGTCGCTGCCCAAGGGCAAGCTCAAGGCCGCCGACCTGCTGTCCAGCCCAACGCCGAAGCCAATTCGAACTGAGCCTGAAAAGGCCTGGCCAAAGACATCGGAGAAAAAGCATGACCAGCATCGACAGCGGCCGCTGCGGCGAGGTTTCGATTCGCGACCTCTCGAAATCCTTCGCCATCAACGGCCGACCGCTGGCGGTGCTGAAGGGCCTGAACCTCGACATCCGCGCCGGCGAATGCCTTGTCATCGTCGGCGCGTCGGGATCGGGCAAGACCACGCTGCTGCGCGTGCTGGCCGGTCTCGAAGTGGCCGATGGCGGCCGGGTGGCGATCGACGGCGAACCGGTGCATGGCGTCGGCTCCGACCGCGCCGTGATCTTCCAGGAGCCGCGGCTGCTGCCCTGGCTGACGGTGCTCGGCAACGTCGCCTTCGGCCTCGAGGTGCGTGGCGAAAACCGCGCCCGCGCCGAGGAGCGGGCGCGCGACTATATCGGGCTCGTCGGCCTCGGCGACTTCACCGATGCCTATCCCAGGCAACTCGGGCGGCATGGCCCAGCGCGTCGGCATCGCCCGCGCGCTGACCGTGCAGCCCGAAATCCTTTTGCTCGACGAGCCGCTCGGCGCGCTCGACGCCATGACCAAGATCACCATGCAGGAAGAGCTCGCCCGCATCTGGAGCGAGGAGAACGTGACCATGGTCATGGTCACCCACGATCTCGAAGAAGCGGTCTATCTCGCCGACCGGGTGCTGGTGCTGCCCAAGGAAAAGGGTGCCGCCGCCCGCCTGATCGACATCGAGCTGCCCCGCCCGCGCGACCGCAGCGAACCTCGCTTCGTCCGCTACCGAGAGGAACTGCTGCGCGAGTTCGGCCTGCATTGAACGAAGCCAACGTCGCTCTTACACATCGTCGACAGGCCATTCGGCATGTTCGCTACTTTTGCTTCAACACGTTAGAGGCACCCAGAAACTGGGCGTCACCCATAAAAGCTTGCGGAAATATTGTTGCCTGACATCATCTCCGCGACTACGCTCTAGAAGCATTTTTCTATGGGGGTAGAATTGCTTAAGACGACATTTATTGCAGCAACGCTGCTTGCCGGAAGCTCATCGATAGCGCTCGCTTGGGATGCAAACGTTGAAGGCCCGGATGTGTTTGGCGTCACCAAGGTCATAGCAACGGTCGGCGGCCTTCGCGACGGCATGGTCGTTCAATGCGACAGCAAGGAAGACCTATTCGTCGCCTTTATCTTCCGGAAGAAGGAATTCGAGGACGTAACCTCCGGACCGGCGACCCTCTACCTGCAAGGAGCATCAAGTGAGCCGCTCAAACTGCCGGCGGAATTACGCGCCTGGAATGACAACTACGGTGGTGTTGTCGTTTCCGGCAGAGACCCTCAGGTCCTTGCCGCTGTCAAAGAGATCCAGGAGGCGCGCTCGAAGCTGAATGTCGGCTTTGAGGTCGGCGGCAGCCAGAATTCGGCGTCATTCGGCTCCAGAGGTTCGACCAAGGCGATGGAAAAGGTTATCCAGGGCTGCAAGCTCGGCGATTTAACCAAACCGCCAGCGTAGCCGGCCACTAGCGGCAGGCGCCGCAGCTACGCATGCGATCCTCTCACTTCTTGCCTTGCGGATAGATCGTTTCGCCACGCTTCAGCATGGCGACGAAGGTCTCGATCTTCTTCTTGCGCCCGGCCTCGGTCTTCATGTTGTGGGTGCGGAAGGCGAGCGCAAAGCGGTTCTGCTCGCTGAGCTTGCCGAGCATTGCTTTCGCCTCCGGCTCGGCATCGATCGCCGCCTGCAGGTCGTGAGGGATCAGCATGTCCTTGCCACTCTTGTAAGCCCGGTCCCAGCGGCCGTCAGCCTTGGCCGCCTCGACCTGCTTCATGCCATGCTCGGTCATCCGCCCCTCGGCGACCAGGCGCGCCACGCTGTCGACATTGATCTGGCTCCAGGTGCCCTTCTTGCCGCGCGGCGAATAGCGTTGCAGGAAACTCCTGCCGTCGAACCCCTTGCGCAGGCCGTCTATCCAGCCCCAGCATAAGACGACTTCGATCGCCTCCTTCGGCGTAATCGAGGTCAGCCCCGATCCGACCTTGTGGACCTTGATCCAGACCTCGTCCTGGCTGTCGTGGTTCCTGCTGAGCCAGGCATAAAAGCTCGCGGCATCGGCGAATTCGTGAACCTTGGCGGGATCGACATAGACTGGTGTCATCAGTTGACCTGCTCCGCTTCTACGGCTGCAGCTTTCCTGGCTGCCGGCCGTTCGACCTTGAAAAGGAACACCATCAGCGCCAGGCCGATGAAGACCCCGCCGACGGCATAGGGTGCGCCGGCAAATGTCACCGGCGCGCTCGGCCCGGTGAACCAGGCAAAGATGCCGGTGTAGAGCAGCGGCGTGATGATGCTGGTGATCGAAAACAGGCTGGTCATCGCGCCCTGCAACTCGCCCTGCGCATCCGGCGGCACCTTGGCGGCGGCCAGGCTCCTCAGCGGCGGGTCAGCGAGTGCTTCGAGGCAAGTCGCCACGATCACCGCATAGATCATCCAGCCCTGCCACGCCGCGGCATAACCGAAGGCAGCGATGGCCGTGAAACCGAGACCGATGGCTGCCGTGCGCCACTCGCCCAGCCTGGGGATGACTCTGGGAAGCACCAGTGCCATGACAAGCGCGCCGCCGAGGCCGAACACGCCGAGCGAGAAGCCGATCTGCCGTTCGCTCCAGCCATAGCGGTAGCTGCTGACGAAGGACCAGACCGCCGGATACATCATGTGGCCGAGCGCCATCAGGAAGAACACCAGCCCGATCCAGCCGATGCCCTTGTATTTGCGCATCTGCTTCAGCGCGCCGAGCGGATTGGCGCGGCGCCATTCGAAGGCGCGCCGGTTGTGGCGCGCCAGCGTCTCGGGCAGGAAGAACAGGGCCACCAGGAAATTGACGAAGGCAAGTGCTGCGGCACCCCAGAACGGTACGCGCGGCCCGAACTCGCCGAGGAAGCCGCCGAGCACCGGCCCGATGATGAAGCCGACGCCGAAGGCGATGCCGAGCAGGCCGAAATTCTTGGCCCGGTTGTCGTCGTTCGATACGTCGGCGATGAAGGCTGCGGCCGTCGAGTAGCTCGCACCGCTGATGCCGGCGAGCACGCGGCCGACGAACAGCATCGGATAGGACCAGGCGAGCGCGCAGATGGCGTTGTCGATGGCGAATGTCAGTACAGAGGCGAGCAGGATCGGCCGGCGCCCGAAACGATCGCTGAGATTGCCCATCAGCGGCGCAAACAGGAACTGCATCGCCGCATAAACGAAGAAGAGCCAGCCGCCCTCGATCGCCGCCTCGCCGACGCCGACGCCGGTCAGCTCCTGCAGGAAGGCCGGCAGTACCGGCATGATGATGCCGAAGCCGATGATGTCGAGCAGCAATGTGACGAAGACGAGCGCAAGGCCTCGTCTGGCGGTCTTCTCATCAACCATGTCGAACCCACAGGCGCCGCTTCGAGGCCGCGAAGATCAGTCGAGCTGCGCCGGCATTTTGCACCGCGACAGGCGCTCAAATGCCGGCATCGATCCGCCGGGGGCGTGCGGAAACCCTGCTTATAGATCAAGCACTCATCAAGAACAATACGTGAACATATCAATTATCTTCATGCCAGGACGCCATCCGGCGGAACATTACGGGACCTCGCGGCCCTCGCTTGCCTCGAGAATGGCGAACCAGTGCTGGCGGTCGAGCCTAATGTCCAGCGCCTTGACCAGCCCGGCCAGCCGCGCCGCCTTCATCGTGCCCAGCACCGGCACCAGCCGTGCCGGATGTCTGAGCAGCCAGGCAATGGCAATTGTCGAGATGTCGGCGACACCGATCTCCTCGGCGACCGCCCTCAGCGCTGCCCGCACCCTTTGCTCGCGTGCGCCCTCGCCGGTGAACAGCGAACCGCCGCCCAGCGGCGACCAGATCATCGGCGCGTAGCGCAGCCTTTGCGCATGGTCGAGTCGCCCGTCGGTCAGGGCCGAGGTCTCCAGCACCGAATGCTCGATCTGGTTGGTGACGAGCGGGAACGGCAGCCGCGAGGCGAGCAGGTCGAACTGGTCCGGCGTGAAGTTGGACACGCCGACGGCCCGCACCTTACCTGCCGCCACCAGCCGCTCGAAGGCGCGCGCCGTGTCGTCGGCGTCCATCAGCGGATCGGGCCGGTGGATCAGCAAGAGGTCGAGATAGTCGGTGCCAAGGTTGTTCAGCGAACGTTCGACCGAGGCCTCGATATGGGCGGCACCGGTGTCATAATGCTTCAGTCGGTTCTGCGGCCGGTTGGACGAGGCCAGCATGATGCCGCATTTGGAGATCAGCTCGATGCCGGCGCGCCGGCCTTTCCACCGCGCCAGCCCGGCGCCAAACGCCTCCTCGACCGCGTAGCCGCCATAGATGTCGGCATGGTCGAAGCTGGTCAGGCCGAGATCGACTGATGTATCGATCAGCCGTGCAACCTCCTGGGCGCCAGGGTTCTGGCCGTCGAGCAGCCGCCAGGCGCCGAACACCAGCCGCGATAGCGACAGGCATCCTGGCACCAGTTCGATGCGTGGAGAGACAGTCATCCGATCGGCCATCGTCAGATCGGATTGTTGAAGGTATCGCAGTCCGACAGCTTACCGCTCTTGAAGCCGGCGGCAAACCAGCGCTGGCGCTGCTGCGAGGTGCCGTGGTTAAAGCTCTCCGGCACGACATAGCCCTGCATGCGCTTCTGCAGCGTGTCGTCGCCGATCTGCTGGGCAGCGTTCAGCGCCTCTTCGATATCGCCCTGTTCGAGCAGACCCTTCTGGTCGGTGTAGTGGCCCCAGACGCCGGCGAAGCAGTCGGCCTGCAGCTCGACGCGCATCGACATCTGGTTGGCGTCGGCCTCGCTCATCTGCTGCCGCATCTGGTTGAACTTGGGCAGAATGCCGGTCAGGTTCTGGACGTGATGGCCGACCTCGTGGGCAATGACATAAGCCTGGGCGAAATCGCCGGCAGCGCCAAACTGCTTGGCCAGCTGGCCGAAGAAGGCGGTGTCAAGATAGACCTTCTGGTCTCCAGGGCAATAGAACGGGCCGGATGCCGAGGAGGCGAAGCCGCAGGCCGAGCGCACCTGCCCGGAGAACAGCACAAGCTTCGGTTCCTGGTATTTCAGCCCCTCGGCCTGGAAGATGCCGTTCCAGGTGTCTTCGGTTTCGGCCAACACGGTCGAGACGAACTGGGTCATCTCGTCATTGGCGGGCGCACCGCCCTCGCTCACCTGGCCGCCGCCCGAAACCGGCCCGCCGTCACCGCCGGCCAGGATCTGCATCGGATCGATGCCGCAGGCGCGCAGCGCAAAGAACAGAATGACAAGGATGATGATGCCGGACAGTCCGCCGCCGCCCGTCGACATGCGCGGGCCCATCGGCAGGCGTCCGCCACCGAGGCCTCCGCCAAACCCGCCACCGCCGCCTTGACCGCGCGTATCCTGGACGTTGTCACTCTGGCGGCGGCCTCTCCAGCGCATAGGCGTATCCCTCGATGTTGTCGCAGCCTCGGCCGCTCACTTGAGACAATTAGCTTAACCCCTGCGGCAAGTCACAGGGTTTTTGCTTGGGCCACCCCTCGGCCCGGTACCACAATTTCAGCTTTTCTGCTTGCTGCCGGCGCTCTTGCCGTCGGAGCTTTTCGCCCTCTCCTCGAAGCGCTTTTCGCCCTTCTTGAAGTCGCGGCCGGTCTTGGCCTCGACCTTGCGTTCTTCCCTCGCTGCTGCCTTGCGCAGGCCTCTGGCGGCCTCTTTTCCCTTGGCGGTGGGCGCCGGTGTGATCGCCATGTTCGTTTCCTCCCGAAGGTGCCGCACAACTGCGGCGCTCAGGCAAACGCGGACAGGCGGGCACTCGTTCCCTGCCTGCAAAAGCTCGGCCCCGCCGCGATCGACTCACTATTCCGCCGGCGCGGCCTGCACCTCGAGCACAGCACCATGGCCGCGCCGGCTGGCAAGCCATGCCGTCAGCGCCTTCTGGGAGTGGAACACAGCGACGCCGGTCAGGACGCCGGTCACGACGCTCAGCGTGGTCAGCACAGGCCACGGCAGCTGGAGTTGCGGCAGCACGAGCTCCGGCACCAGGCGATGGAACAGGTAGATGTGATATCCGGCCGCCGCCACCGGCAAAGCCAGTGCCGCGACCTGCCGCGGCACTGTGATACGCGGGACGTAGAGCAGCATGGCGACGCAGGCAAGTTGCAGCATGAACTTGACCCAGGAGCCGGTCCAGTTACCGCCCCAATAGGCCATGAACGGGAAGGCCATGGTCGCCATGCCGAGCACCGCCATGCGCTGCCGCGCCGTCTGCGCGTGAAAGGCGCACCAGCCGAAGACAGCGAGATAGAATACGTCCGACACGGTGAAGATCTGCACCGCGCCGACGGCCCAGACCTTTGGCGCCAGGATCTTGATCGCGATGGTGACGACAAGCGCTGTCATTCCCGTTGCGAACGGCCTGGCCGCTACCTGCTTGCGTACTGCCGGCAACGAGAACAATACCGCGACGATCAGCATCACCTGCGCATAGGCTTCGACGAACCAGTAGAGGTAGGGCAGCATGTGTTTGGGATCGAAGATGCCGAGATTGCCGACCAGGAACACCGAGGGCCACAGCACCTCGCCGCGCGCGATCGAAAAGCCGACGACCAGCGGCGCATAGACGGCGAGATTTGCCGCCACCGCGCGCAACAGCCTCGACGTCTCGCCGCGCATCAGCGCCGCACCATGAAACCGCGCCAGCCCGTAGCCGACAAGCATCACCAGCGCCGCCGCCCCGCCCGGAATGGGCCAGAGTGTGGCGTGATGCAGGACGACGAGAAGGATCGCCAGCGCCCGCATCAGCATGTCGGTGTCGACGATGCGACGGTTTCCCTTCTGGCTGCTCAACCGGGCCAGCGCGCCGACCGGCATCTTCTCCCAGCCCTCGGGGATGCGGCCGAGCTTGCGCTCCAAGGTCAGCGACAGTTGGACATAGAGCAGCGAATCTCCGCCGAGTTCCTCGAAACTGTCAGCCGGCGTCACCCGCCGGGGATAGAAGGCCCGACCAAACGCCTCGATGAGCCCGGCATCGGCCTTCTGGTTTCGCCGCGCAAGCTGCGCCATCGCCTGGTGGTCGACCTTGCCCGAAGCCAGCCGTGGCAAGGTGTCGACCGCCACCGCCTCGACATGCAGCGCCGTCAGTCCACTCGCTTCGATCATCAGCTTGCAAACATCCTCAGGCGCCTCGCCCGACGAAAACGCCGCGACCAGTCGCCGGTCGTCGCCGGTGACCGCCGCCACGACGCCCCGGCTGGCAAGCGCGTGCTCCACCGCCTCGTGGCTGATCCGCAAGCCCGCGATCTTCGACATGCGCTTGAGGCGGCCGACGACGCGGAAGAAGCCGTTCTCGCAACGCTCGGCCAGGTCGCCGGTGCTGAGCTCGCCGATCTCGGCGCCGCGTGCCAGGTCGTTGCGGTCGAGCGCGTAACCCATCATCACGTTCGGCCCGCGATAGACGAGTTCACCCGCCTCGCCGCAACCGTCGATCCGGCCTCCGTCCTCATGGACAAGCGCCAGTTCGCCGCCCGGAATGCCAATGCCGATGCTGTCGGGGTTATCGGCCAGCGCTGCCGGCGGCACATAGGCGATGCGCGCCGTGGCCTCGGTCTGGCCATACATCAGGAACAGCTGCCGCCCCTTGGCTTCGAGCCTGCGCCGGACGGTCTCGGCAAGCCCGGCGGGCATCCGCCCGCCCGCCACCGTCATGAAACGCAGTGACGGCAATTCCTCGGCGCTGAAGCCAGTCTTGTCCATCAGCTGGTAGGAATAGGGCACGCCGCTGATGTTGCTGACAGCGGCCGCGCGCAGATCGTCAACGAAGCCTTTGTCGGCCACGCCCTTGGCTGAGACGAACACGCTGGCACCGACTGCCAGATGCGAGTTGAGCACCGAAAGGCCGTAGGAATAATGGAACGGCAGGATCAACGCCGCGCGATCGGCCGGCGCCAGGCCGAGATAACAGGCGATCGCCCGAGCATTGCTCTCGACATTGGTCCGCGACAGCCGGACGAAGCGGCTTCTGCCGGTGCTTCCCGACGTCGCCAGCAGCACGGCAAGGTCGGCATGCAGCGTCTCCCCGGCGCCCTCGCCCTCGACAAGACGCCAGCGCCCGTCGAGCTGCCTCACGCACACATCAGGGCGAAAATCCTCCTCGAATGCATCGAACGCCTGCGCATCCCCGGGGGCGACGAGCGCCACCACATGCCCGCCGGCCCGCGCGGCGAGATAGGCGATTATCGCATGTTCGGAATTGGACGCTTCCAGCGCCACGAGCTTGCGGCCCGCGCCGAACCCGGCTGCGGTGACTGTCACACGGCGCGCCAGTTCGGCATAGCTGATGGTGGGGCGGCCTGGAAACACCAGGGCCGTCCGTTCGCCATAGCTGGCCAGTCTCTGCAGGAAATCCATTCTTCGCCCGCCCCGCTGCTTCGTTTGCAGCCACATGAACGCGCGAGCCGATAGCGTTATTCCTGATAGTTTGCATCAAGAAAATTCGCGACAGCTAATGTAAGCCGGCCGGGCGGAGCTGACCCGACGGCCGGCGAGGCATTTCAAGCCAGGATACGCGCCTTGAGCCAGAGGAACAGCGGCACGCGGGCCCATTTGCGCAGCAGGTCCGAATCGACCCGATCCGGGATCGGCTCGCGCAATGCCGTGATTGCCAGCCCCGCGCCCTCCAGCACCGCTACATAGCCCTCGAGCGGCTGCGACCAACCGGCAAAGTGCATTGTCATACCGTCACGGTCTTCTTCGCCATCGAAACGCTCGCGGCCGTAATAGCTACCATCGAGCACGAATGGCGCGTCGGCCGCTTCCCCGGCGAAACGTCCGCGATCCCTGAACGGATGGACCAGCGAAATCAACAGCGTGCCGCCGGGCTTCATCACGCGTCGGATTTCCCCGATCGCCGCAGGCACGTCGTCGACGTCCATCAGCACGTTGCAGGCCATGACAAGGTCGAAGCTGCCGCCGTCAAATGGCAGATCGTCGACACCGGCAACGGCATAGGCAGAGTTGGCTTGCCGTGCAGCTTCCACCATCTCCGCCACCACGTCAGTCACGGTAACCCAGCGCCTTCAGTTCGCGCGCCACGCGACCCTCGCCGCAGCCCACCTCGAGCGCGCGGCCGGAGCCCTCGCCGATGAACCGTGTCAGCCCTTCGCGATAGACCCAGAACGCATCATGCGCGGGCAAGCGCGCCCAGGCGATCCATTGGTCGGCAACACGCGTCCAGTGCTCTTTGTCGCCCTTCATCTCACCCGCCCCGGCCAGCCAGATGTCGCATCTAGGACAGTTCGACCGGCCGGAAAAGCCGGGATGTGTTGGCCAGCCTCAGCGCGCGGCGGCGAGCCGGATCGATCTGCTGCTCGCCGCAAGCACTGCCAGCGCCACCAGCGGAAAAGCTGCGGCGACCAGGCCGAGATCTGATGGCCGGGCGAATTCCAGTACGCGGCCGCCGATGACGGTGCCGAAGGCGATGCCGAAATAGAGCGCCGATGCGTTGAGCGACAGGGTCAGGTGCGCGATCTCCGGACCGAATCCGACGATGCGGCTTGCCTGCGCCGGCGGGAAGGCCCAGCCGATGATGCCCCACGGCACCATCAGCGCGATCAGCACCGGGCCGGCGACATGATGCGGCAAGAGCTTCAAGGTCAGGGCAATGGCAATGCAGAAGCCCGACGACATCAAGAGCGAGATCACCACCATGCGCGTCGCGCCGATGCGGTCGGCGAGATAGCCGCTCGACAGGTTGCCGATGACGGCGCCCGCGCCGAAGGCGAGCAGCATGCCCGGCAGTGCGATTTCGGGCAGTCCCGCCCCTTCCAGCGCCAGCGGCGCGATATAGGAGATCACGGTGAAGCCGCCGGCGAGATAGAGCAGCGTCACCAGGAGCGAGGGCAGGATGCCGGGCCGGGCAATGGCGGTGAAGCGCTCGGCGAGCGTCAGCTTGATGCCGCGCGAGCCCCGGGGCAGCCGCACCCACAGGATCGCCGCGCAGGAAATGCCAAGCAGTGCTATGGCAACGAAGGTGCCGCGCCAGCCCCACATGGTGGCAATCAACGATCCGACCGGCGCGCCGAGTGCCACTGCAAAGGTCGTGCCGCCGACGACGACCGCGATCGCCCGTGCTCGGTGCTCGGGGCCGGCAAGTGACACGGCGGTCGCCTGGGCGGTTGCGGCATAGAGCCCAGCCGACATGCCCATCACGATCTGGGCAACAAGAAGCCCGGCAAAGGAGCTGCTCATCGCCGCGATGACATTGCCTAAGACGAACACCAGCATGGTCGCGGCCAGCACGCGGCGGCGGTCGATCTCGCCGGCCAGCGCCGACAGGACTGGCGCGCCAATCGCATAAGCGAGCGAGAACGCCATGATCAGGTAACCCGCAAACGGTATCGACACATGCGCGTCGCCGGCGATTGCCGGCAACAGGCTGGAAAACACGAAGCCGACGGTGCTCATGGCGAACGAACCGACCGCCAGCCAGATAAGGCGCTTGTCCATGACAGTGTCCTTAGTTCAAAATATGTTGAACTATTGAACTTATCCCCCCGTCATGTCAATCTGTGTATTCGACCTCTGCTGCCATCCTCATGTCAGCAGCCAATCCAAAACCTTGAACCGACCAACAAGCGCCGCTACCTTCCGACCATGTCCTTGCCCCATCCAAATCTCGACCAGATCAGCCTTGCCAACGTGCTGTCAGTGCTTGGCGACCAGACCCGCCTCGCCATTGTCGGTTATCTCGCCTGCAACGAGGGTCTGGCGGTGAGCTGCGGCCAGTTTTCCGAGTTCGGCTCGAAGACGAACCTGTCCTACCATCTGGCCAAGCTGCGCGAGGCCGGCATCACCCACACAGAGGTGGCAGGTACCAGCCGGCTGATCTCGTTGCGCCGCGCCGATCTCGACAGCCGCTTCCCCGGCCTGCTCGATTCGATCATCACCGCGGCCCAGGAACTCCCCGCACTCGAGCGCCTCCGCGACGAGGCCTGAGCATGCGCATTGCCGTCATCGCCGACATCCACGGCAACATCCTTGCACTGGAGGCTGTCATCGCCGACCTCGCCCGGCGCGGCGGCGCCGATGTCGTCGTCAATCTCGGCGATCTCGTCTCCGGTCCGCTCTGGCCCAGCGAAACGGCAGCGACGCTGCAGGCCCTTGGCTGGCCGACGGTGCGTGGCAACCATGACCGCCGCGTCGCCACCGACCCGCTCTCCGACATGGGCCCGTCCGACCGCTTCGCCTATGATCGCTTGACGCCAGCCCAGCGTGACTGGATGGAGGCAATGCCGCTGACCTTGGAGATCGCCCCGTCGGTGCTCGCCTTCCACGCCCGCCCCGATCACGACGAGCGCTATCTCTCCGAGGTCATCGATGAAGGCCAGCTCATCCGCGCGCCGCTGAAAGTCATCGAAAGCCGCCTCCGGCAGGTCGACCCCAAATATCGGCTGCTGCTCGCCGGCCACAGCCACCGTGCCGATCTCGTCCAGCTCTCCGGCGGGCGTCTTCTGTTCAATCCCGGCAGTGTCGGCGCCCCAGCCTATGACGACGACACTGCGCCTGCCCATGTCTCCGAGCAGGGCTCGCCGCTGGCGCGCTATGGCCTCGTCGAACTCGACGCTGCCGGCATTGTCACCAGTGTCGATGCGCTTGCAGTGACCTATGACTATGAAGCCGCAGCCCACCGCGCCGTCGAGGGCGGCCGCCCGGAATGGGCTCATGCCTTGCGCACCGGCTTCATGCCGGACTGATCCGGCAGTTCGCCGCCACTATCGGCTCTGGCTCCCGGCTGACTGGCCTATTTCCTACGCCGGCCCGGCTTCGACGTCTTCTTGACGCCACCCGAGCGCGCCGGCTTCGTCGCCGGTTTGAGCGTGCCATCCCTTGCCAAATCCTTCGGCTCCAGTGTCAGCGCCGGCCTGCCGATCGCCTCTTGCCCGGCGCGGACGTCGGCAGCGCGCAGCGTGTCGCCGAAATCAAGCCCGGTAAGGCTCTCGACATGAGCGACGGTCGTCAGGAACTCCGACACCCGCGCCAGTTCCTCGGCATCGCCAAACGCCTCCGCCATGCCTTCGGGCATCACTTCGATCAGCGGCCCCTGGTCGGCGAGCAGTGCTATCGCGCGCAGATCGTTGCCGTCGTTCCACGCCGCGATTTTCCAGAATTTCAGCGGCACCTTGCTTTCGAAACGATAGGGCGGGTCGCTGTCGGCGAACACTGGCCCGGCAAACACTGTCACCCTTTGGCGCATTGTCACCGCGTTGCGCAGCACATAGGTCTCGACCGCCCGCCAGCGAAGCTTGCCCTTCGAGCCCGGCCGGTTGAGCGCACTGCCCTGGTTGAAGAAGCCGAGCTGCGGTGCCGCATTGGTGTAGAAGAACGTGTCCCGCTCGGCTGCCACCGCCTCCGCATCGGTGCCCCAGGCCGGGTCGCCGCGCAGCGTGATGTGGCCCTTCTGGAAAATCCGCGCCTTGCGTTCGTTCGATGTGGCAATCGGAAAGCCAGCCACTTTCTGTGCGTCATAGAAGGGCTTGTTCATTTGCTCTTCGAGAGCCACGCGGCGGTCCGGTCTGAAATCGTCGCTGGCTTCCGCCCCGCCGATCGACTCGACGCCGAGCTCCCTCAGGCTCGGATCCTCGGTGACCGTCTTGTCGTCGCGGTTGACCGCCTTGATGCGCGAGCCGTCGATGTTGCAGGCGGTGTAGTAGGCAAGCCGCCGCTCGGCGTTCATGACGACGGAAAAATGGTGGTAAGGCAGTTCGAACAGGTCGTCGCCCGGCTTGGCCAGAAGATTCTTGGCCGGCCGCCCAGGCGCGCCGCCGTGCCTGGGCAGCGGCAGCACGAAGCCCGGCACGAAGCCCGGTTCATAGCCGCCACGGTCGTCGAAATTCTCGGTCTTCCAGCTCGCAGCCTCGGCCCCTGGGCCGCCCGTCCTGACCTCCCCGGATTTCGGCGCGGCACCAGTCGATGCCTGTGCCATCAACGGCGCCCGCACGCTGATCTCGATCGGGAATGTCCATATCACCGAGCCGTCGTCGCCCAGGCGGGCCTTGGCCTCGCCATCGCCGCCCGATGTCAGCGCCTGTGCCTTGCCGGCCTTTGCCACCACCCGGTCCGGCTCACCGACCCCCTCCGGCACAGGCTGCAGCTTCAGTCGCCCCGCCTCCTCCCAGATGTCGAGCAATTGCGTCACCGCAGCCCGACTGCACGCGTCCATGCCGGCGAGCCGCGTCTCCAGATCGTTGACGATGGCGCTGATACGGATGCCTTCGTTGATCTCCTTGGCCAGCGGCTTGCCGTCGGTGCCCATCACCTCGTGCCATGGCCCGCCCCAGTGATGCAGGGCGATCGGCTCCCATTCGTTGTTGAACACCGGCGAGCCCGACGAGCCCTGTTCGGTGTCGGCGACATAGTGCAGCACATGCAGCGTCTCGTCCCGCGCCACGAGGTGGTTCTCGCGCAGCACCAGCTCCTTGTGGCGGCCGTCGGGATGCTGGACGACATTGGCGATCTCGCCCAGCATGTGCTTGTCGCCGGCACTGGACAGCACCAGGAAGCCGAATTCGTCGAGCGCGCGCGGGCCGCGCCGGCGCTGGCCAATGCCGATCAGCGTGTAGTCGAGCCCGTCTATGTCGTCGGTGACAAAGCACAGATCCGGGTCGAGGAAGAACGACGTCGGCTGCCTGAGTTCGTTGAACTTGTCGCGCTCATAGTCGAACTGCACCTGGAACCGTGCGGCGTCGGCGGCCGTCTGTATGACGTGATGATTGGTCAGGAAAAGGTTCGGCCCAACAAGGAAGCCCGAGCCCTGCGGCATCTCGTTGAGAAAGGCGACCCGGCCGACGGCATCCGCCGCACGGCGGCCGCGCTCGAGGAAGGCAACACCGACAAAATCCAGCGTCGACCCCTGGATCGCCTCCGGCCCCATCGGCTTGGCGGCGGCCATCGCAGGCTTGCGTCCGGCCTTTGCCGGTTCGGCGACAGTCTCGATCGCCGTGGAGATCATCTCGGCCTGTTCGCGGGTCAGGTCGGCCTTGACCTGCAACCGCTCGACGCGGCGACGGCGCTCCGGCTCAGCCGCCAGCGGATTGCCCTCGACGATGCGCGCCAGCGACGTGTCTATTTCAGGTCTGGTTTTCTTCAACCGTTCACGAACGACACGTTCAACTTCACCGAAGGTCTGGATATCAACCATGCCCGCCCCCTTTGCTGAAGACCCCAAGTATAACTTGAGAGCCTACGCGGAGGTAGCGACGTTTTGTTGACAGCCTTTACGGGCAATATGCCTGAAATCAGCGGCGAAACCGCTCCAGCGTCGCCGTGAACAGCTCGGTCAACGCTGCAACGGCATCTTCATATGAGATACGCCCGGCCACCGTATCACGCGACACGGCCTCGGCCGCCCCGAGAAGTCCCGACAAGACAGGTTCGCCGATATCGGCGGGCAGATCGACGAAGCGCGAAACCGCATCGCGATATTCCTTGAGATAGTCGTTGCGCAGCGTCTGGCGAAACTCGTCCATCTCCTCCGTGCCCGAGAGTGCCGAAAACACTGCTCCGGCCTCGGGGCCGGCGCGGCTGGCGCAACGCACATAGGCCTCGCCCAGAATGCCGGCCACATCACGCAACGTCTTGCCGCAGCTGGCAAGGGCCTCGCGCTGCGTCGCCAGCTGCAGCTCGTTGTAGGAGGAGAACAGCGCCATCAGCAGCCCCGCCCTTGTGCCGAAATGCTCATAGGCGATCGGCTTGCTTACCCCTGCCCGTTCGGCGACCCGGGCGAGCGTCAGCGCGTCGGTGCCTTCCTCGCGCACAATCTCCTGGGCTGCTTCCAGCAGCTGCGCGCGACGTTCGGCCTTCGGCAGTTTTTTCATCGAACTTGCAGTCGTCATCGCCTTCGCATCCGGTCAGAAATTTTTCGGCCCGTGGCTTGAACATCGCCACGCGCTACATATGTTACCATCAGTAACTTACAAAGAGTAAGCTACGCATGGTAGATGACTACACATATAGGGGAATTCAATGTCCATTGCAGCCCGTGAAATCCACCTGAAGAGCCGCCCGGTCGGTTTGCCGGCAGCCGACAATTTCGAGCTTGTCGAACGCAGCTTGCCGGCTCCTGCCGCAGGCCAATTGCTGGTCAAGACGCTGTTCATGTCGGTCGACCCCTACATGCGTGGCCGCATGACCGACAGGCCGAGCTACATCGCCCCCTTCGAGATCGGCCAGCCGCTTGAAGGCTCCGCCGTCGGTATCGTCGAGCAGTCCGCCCATCCCGAGTTCAAGGCCGGCGACATGGTCAGCCACTTCTCCGGCTGGCGCGATCACGTGCTTGTCGACGCTGCCACCGCAAACAAGATCGACACCTCGAAGGCGTCAGCCGAAGCCTGGCTCGGCCCGTTGGGCATTCCCGGTCACACCGCCTATGTCGGTCTGCTCCGCATAGCCGGGCTCAAGGCTGGCGAAACCGTCTTCATCTCGGCCGCCGCCGGCGCCGTTGGTTCGATGGCGGTGCAGATCGCCAAGCTCAAGGGAGCCCGTGTCGTCGCTTCCGTCGGCTCGGAGGAAAAGGCTCGCTGGGTCAAGGAACTCGGCGCCGACGCCGTCATCAACTACCGCACGGCAGGCGACCTGACCGAGGCGCTGAAAAAAGCAGCGCCCGAAGGCATCGACGTCTATTTCGACAATGTCGGCGGCGACCACCTCAGGGCAGCACTCGAAGCAGCCAAGCCCCGCGCCCGCTTCGCCATCTGCGGCATGATCTCCGGCTACAATGACGAAAAGCCCGTTCCCGGTCCCGACAATCTCGCCGCAATGGTCATCAAGAGCATCAGCATGCGCGGCTTTCTCGTGCTGGATCACTTCGACATCCTGCCAGAATTCATTACCGACATGGCCGGCTGGCTGGCCGATGGCCGCGTGACCTATCGCGACACGGTCGTCTCGGGTCTCGAAAACGCGCCCCAGGCCTTCATCGGGCTCTTCTCCGGCAACAACCTCGGCAAGATGCTGGTCAAACTCGACTGACATCCGGCGGCTGGTTCGCCCGCCGCCTTCACCTCATTCCAATCCAGACGTTAGAGCGCCGCCTTCGCGCGGCCACGGAGGAGTATTGCCCAAATGACCACGCACAAGCCCGTCCTGATCATCGGCGGTTCCGGTTTCGTCGGGGCGCTCGCCGCCCGCACCCTGCGAAAGTTGCACCCCAAACTCCCCATCGCCATCGGCGGCCGCAATCTTGAGAAAGCCGAAGCCGTCGCCAAGGAGATAGGCAATGCCGAGGCTGTCGTCATCGACCTCAACCGCAAGGACCTCGGCGTAGCGGCAAACAAAGGTTTCAGCGCCATTGCCATGTTCGTCTATGACGACACGCTCAACGCCCTCCACTACGCCCAGACCAACGCCGTGCCCTATCTCAGCGTTTCGACCGGCATCCAGGAGATCGGACCGGAGATAGCGCTTTATGCCCACAAGGCGAACGCGCCGTTCCTGATGGGCAGCAGCTGGCTCGGCGGTGCCGCGAGCCTCGCCGTCGTGCATTTCGCCAGGCAGTTCGAGACCGTGCATTCGATCGAAATCACCGCCCTTCTCGACGAACACGACATGGGCGGCCCCGCCGCCGAAGCCGACTTCACCCGCCTCACAATGATGTCCAGCACCCTGGGCCTCGAAAGCGGCAAATGGCATTGGAAACCCTCGGGCGAACAAGGCCGCAGCGTGACGAGTGTCGACGGCAGGCAGGTGCCAGGTCTGTCCTATGCACCATTCGACGTCTTTAGCCTGCCGGTCACCACCGGCGCCGAGACGGTGCTGTTCGATTTTGCGCTCGGCGAAACCGCAAGCCGCCATCGCGGCGAGCATTTCTCCACCGAGATCACCATCGCCATCTCGGGCAAGAGGAAAGACGGCACAGAGGGCCGTAGCCGCTACGAATTCGTCCATCCCGAAGGACAGGCGCCGGTCACAGCGCTCGCCGTCGCACTAGCGGTCGAGCGGCTGGTAGGCCTCGACGGCAAGGCAGCGCCCGCGCCGGGCCTCTACTTCGCCGAAATGCTCGTGGAAGCGGACCATGCGATCAAGCGTTTCAAGGAATTCGGCGCCAGCATCAAGCAGGCAGCATAGGCCAAAACCCGCTCCAGATGGGCAGTCGCGGACCTCAGCGGCTGCCCTTCCGATATCCGGACACGCACTGTGGGCAACCGACGCGCATCAAAGCCGCATCCCGGCACAGGAAAAGCATTTTTTGGGGTTCCCCCCTCCCCAACCTTCCCCTATAAGGCGCGCCTAGCCTCTAGTTGACTCTCTCTTGCGCACCGGCCGGGATTCTCCCGTCCCGGTTCTTCGCGCAGGCATATCTTACGGACCGTACACAATGGCAAAACGCACCGACATCAAGTCCATCCTGATCATCGGCGCCGGTCCCATTGTCATCGGCCAGGCCTGCGAGTTCGACTATTCCGGCACCCAGGCCTGCAAGGCGCTGAAGGAAGAGGGTTACCGGGTCATCCTGGTCAACTCCAACCCGGCGACGATCATGACCGATCCGGAACTGGCGGATGCCACCTACATCGAGCCGATCACGCCTGAGGTCGTCGCCAAGATCATCGCCAAGGAGCGCCCCGACGCACTGCTGCCGACGATGGGCGGCCAGACCGCGCTCAACACCGCGCTTTCGCTGCGCCGCATGGGCGTGCTCGAGCGCTACAATGTCGAGATGATCGGTGCCGACGCGCACGCCATCGACAAGGCCGAGGACCGCTCGCTGTTCCGCGAGGCCATGGCCAAGATCGGCCTGGAAACCCCGCGCTCGATGCTGGCCAACGCCTCCGACGTCAAGGACGCCGACCGCAAGAAGCACGAGGCCGAGCGCGCCGCGCTGAAGGCCGAGAACCCTGAAAATCTCGACGCAGCCCTCGACGCGCTCGAAACCCAGTGGAACCTCGGCGAAGGCGACCGCAAGCAGCGCTACATCAATCACGGCATGGCGATCGGCGCCCAGGCGCTCGACCATGTCGGACTGCCCGCCATCATTCGCCCGTCCTTCACCATGGGCGGCACCGGCGGCGGCATCGCCTTCAACCGCCAGGAATTCTTCGACATCGTCCAGAGCGGTCTCGATGCCTCCCCCACCACCGAAGTCCTGATCGAGGAATCGGTGCTCGGCTGGAAGGAATACGAGATGGAGGTCGTGCGCGACCGCGCCGACAACTGCATCATCATCTGCTCGATCGAGAACATCGACCCGATGGGCGTGCACACCGGCGACTCGATCACGGTGGCGCCGGCGCTGACCTTGACCGACAAGGAATACCAGATCATGCGCAACGCCTCGATCGCGGTGCTGCGCGAGATCGGCGTCGAGACGGGCGGCTCCAACGTCCAGTTCGCCGTCAACCCGGCCGACGGCCGCCTCGTCGTCATCGAGATGAACCCGCGCGTCTCGCGCTCCTCGGCGCTCGCCTCGAAAGCTACCGGCTTCCCGATCGCCAAGATCGCGGCCAAGCTCGCCGTCGGCTACACGCTCGATGAGCTTGAAAACGACATCACCGGCGGCGCCACGCCCGCGTCGTTCGAGCCGTCGATCGACTACGTCGTCACCAAGATCCCGCGCTTCGCCTTCGAGAAGTTCCCCGGCGCCTCGCCCGTGCTGACCACCGCCATGAAGTCGGTCGGCGAGGTCATGGCGATTGGCCGCACTTTCCAGGAATCGCTGCAGAAGGCTTTGCGTGGCCTCGAAACCGGCCTTACCGGCCTCGACGAGATCGAGATCCCCGGCATCGGCACCGACGGCGACAGCGGCGACGACCGCAACGCCATCCGTGCTGCCTTGGGCACGCCGACGCCCGACCGCCTGCGCATGGTTGCCCAGGCGATCCGCATGGGCACCTCGCTCGAAGACGTGCACGCCATGTGCAAGATCGACCCGTGGTTCCTCGAGCAGATCGCCGGCATCATTGCGATGGAAGCACGCGTCCGCGAGCACGGCCTGCCGCAGGATGCCGAAAACCTGCGCATGCTGAAGTCGATGGGTTTTTCGGACGCCCGCCTCGCCTCGCTCACCAAGACCGAGGCCGAAGCCGTTCAAAAGCAACGCCAGAAGCTCGGCGTCCACCCGGTCTACAAGCGCATCGACACCTGCGCCGCCGAGTTCGCCTCGCCGACGGCCTACATGTACTCGTCCTATGAGCTGCCCTTCGCTGGCGCTGTGGCCGACGAGGCCCAGGTTTCGGATCGCAAGAAGGTGGTCATATTGGGCGGCGGCCCCAACCGTATCGGCCAGGGCATCGAGTTCGACTATTGCTGCGTCCATGCCGCCTATGCACTGCGCGAGGCAGGCTACGAGTCGATCATGGTCAACTGCAATCCAGAGACCGTCTCGACCGACTACGACACCTCAGATCGCCTGTATTTCGAGCCGCTGACGGCGGAAGACGTGCTCGAGATCCTGCGCGCCGAACAGGCCGCCGGCACCCTGCATGGCGTCATCGTCCAGTTTGGCGGCCAGACGCCGCTCAAGCTCGCGGATGCGCTTGAAAAAGCCGGCATCCCGATCCTCGGCACCTCGCCCGACGCCATCGACCTCGCCGAGGACCGTGACCGCTTTCAGAAGCTCTTGCACAAGCTCGACCTGAAGCAGCCCAAGAACGGCATCGCCTATTCCGTCGAGCAGGCCCGCACCGTTGCCGGCGAGCTCGGTTTCCCCCTGGTCGTGCGCCCGTCCTACGTGCTCGGCGGCCGCGCCATGCAGATCATCCACAATGAGGGCATGCTGCAGTCCTATTTGCTCGACACCGTGCCGGGCCTGGTGCCCGAGGACATCAAACAGAAGTACCCCAACGACAAGACCGGCCAGATCAACACACTGCTCGGCAAGAACCCGTTGCTGTTCGACACCTATCTCTCTGGCGCCATCGAGGTCGACGTCGACTGCCTCTGCGACGGCAAGACGACCTATGTCTCGGGAATCATGGAGCATATCGAGGAAGCCGGCATCCACTCGGGCGACTCGGCCTGCTCACTGCCGGTCCACTCGCTGCCGTCCGACCTCGTCGACGAGCTCGAGCGCCAGACTTCGGCCATGGCGCGCGCGCTCAATGTCGGCGGCCTGATGAACGTGCAATATGCCATCAAGGACGGCACCATCTATGTGCTGGAAGTGAACCCGCGAGCGTCGCGCACCGTGCCCTTCGTGGCCAAAACCGTCGGCAAGCCGATCGCCAAGATCGCCGCCCGCATCATGTCGGGCGAGAGCCTCGACGAGGCCTTTGCCCACTATGGCGAAAAGCCCGATGCCCGCAATCCCGGCCACATCGCGGTCAAGGAAGCGGTGTTCCCGTTTGCCCGCTTCCCCGGCGTCGACATCCTGCTCGGGCCTGAGATGAAGTCGACCGGCGAGGTCATGGGCCTCGACCGCGACTACGCGCTCGCCTTCGCCAAGGCTCAGCTCGGTGCCGGCGTCGACCTGCCGCGCTCGGGCACGCTGTTCGTCTCGGTCCGCGACGAGGACAAGGCCGGCATCCTCGGCGCCGTCCAGCGCCTGTCCGGCCTCGGCTTAAAGGTGCTGGCAACCTCGGGCACCGCGCGCTTCCTCAATGAAAACGGCGTGCCGGCCGAGAAAATCAACAAGGTGCTCGAAGGCCGCCCTCACATCGAGGACGCCATCCGCAACCGCCAGATCCAGATCGTCTTCAACACCACCGATGGCCAGAAGGCAGTCTCGGACTCGAAGTCGATTCGCCGCGCCACACTGATGCAGAAGGTGCCTTACTACACCACCCTGTCGGGTGCTGCCGCCGTCGCCGAGGCCATCGCCGCGCTGAAGGCCGGCTCGCTCGAAGTGCGTCCACTGCAGGATTACTTCAAGTAAAAGCCAGGACGTCGCCACAGCTTCTCTTCTCCCCGTTTACGGGGAGAAGATGCCGGCAGGCAGATGAGGGGCAGCGCAAACGCTGGCACACTTGCCATGTGGCGCATTCATCTGCAGGGCAGAAGAAGAGCTTCACCGGCGCATAACCAGCCCGGGGCGCCCTGCGGCTTCCTGCCGGCAAAGCACTACGGCAGAACTGAAATACGCAGGCGTCGTCTTAACGAAACTGCATGAATTGCCTCGCCCCACCTTCCCACCCGCATAGATTGCAGCTAACTCTTCACCATCAGGTGGGGAGTATTTGCGAATGAAACTGAAATCTATGCGGCTGGCACTGGCACCGGTGCTGGCGGGACTTCTGGTTGCGGCCGTACCGGTCGCGGCAATGGCCAAGGACAAGGGCTCGCTGGCCGGCAACGAAGGCAAGAAGCGGTACGCGGCGCAGTTCGGGAACACGACTGGTCCATGCAAGGACGGTTATAAGAAGTATGTCGCCGCCCCCGGCCACTCGGCCTATGCCCAGACGCATCTTGGTGCCGTCGAAGCCTTTTACTGCGGCGCTTCCCTTAACGCGCCGTCCCAGGCAGCAGCCGAAAAGCAAGCGTTAGAGCGCTGCAATTCGGTCGGCAAGAAGTACAAGATGAAAACCACCGGCAACTGCGCCATCTACGCTTCGAAGTGAGAGGCCGGACTTACCCTCCCCCTTGTGGGGAGGGTCGATCCGCGACGCGGATCGGGGTGGGGGTGGTCGAAGAAGCGCACGCCGCCCACAGACTGGCACCGCGCCAGACCTCGCCTGCTGTCTGAACAGCCGTTCGGCGAAACCACCCTCGGAAGCCCGTCACCTCACCCCCTCGTCATCCCACCCCCATCCGGCTACCCTGCCCCGCCAGCCAGGAATCGCCGCATGCCATACGCCTACGACCCGTTCGACGAGATCCGCCGCGAGGCATCCGGTGTCAGCCTGATCCCGCCACAGGTGGTCGCCGACAACGCCGCCAGGGGACTCGTATTGAGAAGGCAGTTCGGCCGCGGCGGCACAGAGATCGGCGTCGGCCGCGCCGAGGAGCTTGTCGCCCGTACCGAGCTTACGCCCCATACCATCAAGCGCATGGTCAGCTACTTCGCCCGCCACGAGGTCGACAAGCGCGGCAAGAATTTTGGCAACGAGCAGAACCCGTCAGCCGGCTACATCGCCTGGCTGCTCTGGGGAGGGGATGAAGGGCGCGCTTGGGCTCTGGAGATGAAACGCGCTATCGCTGATCAGGCGTAATGCTGTTCGATTATCTGAATAGCCCAAAATCGAAAACATCCATGATGGCTGCTATTTTCGGCTGCAGAAATTAGCCACCCCAGTCCACCTCGGTCATGCCGAGCCTGAGATAGAGCCGAACAGCAGCCGAGTTGTCGACCAGGTTGGTCTTGAGGTCGATATGGCTCGCGCCCCGCGCGGCGAAGGTGTCAAAGACGTGCCACAGCAGCGCCTCGGCGATACCCTTGCCGCGACTGTCGGGACGAACGGCAAGGTCTTTCAGGAAGCCGCTGGTCCAGCTCAAGGCAGCCCCGGTCAACCGGCCCTCGTTATCGAAGACCAGGAAACAAAGTTCAGGGTCAAATTCCGAGTCGGCCTCGAGTCGTGGCCACCACTGGTCGAACGGGCCGTTCATGCCGTCGTCGAAGACGAGCTCAAGCAGATCGTAAAGTGCAACCGCGTCGGAGGCCTGAAACGTCCGCATCGAAAAGCCAGCGGGCCAGCGCGGCGGTCGCAGTTCGCCGGGCAGCACCCTGCGCAGGCGGACGTCGTTTTCCCCCTGCGGCGATGGCATCGGCAAGTCTAGCCGCGGTGACGGGCGCGGTCGCGGCCGAGCCCGGTCTCGTCGAGCAGGCCTTTGCGCTTGGCGTGGTAATAATAGCCGCTCTGGTAAAGCTTGTCGGCCTTGTCCTCGTCGCCATCGGCGACCATGAAAGCGCCGCGCAGATATTTGACCGCGTATTTCAGATTGGTCTCGGCATCGAACAGGCCGCGCGCCGGGCCGTCATAACCCATGCCGCGCGCGGTGGCGTGCTTGATCTGCATCAGCCCCCAATGGCCGTTGTTGAAGGCCATCGGGTTGAAGGTGCTCTCGCGGTTGACCACGCGCCGCACAAGCCGCTCGGGCACCTCATAGAGAGCCGCGTATTTCGAGATCAGCTCGTCGATCTTGCCGCGAGAGGCAAGTGCCGGGCTATCGGGCGCGGCATAGGACGAGGTGGCGAAGCTTTCGGGCGCGACATTGCCCAGCGACGCGACCTGGTAGCTGCGCGGCACCGGCGCGCTGGCCGGCAGGGCATAGTCGGCGATCGTCGGCGCGGACGGAAACTCTCCGACAAGCTTGTCGGCTGTGGCAACGATTTCGCCGCCGGCCATCGGCACCGACATCGGGTCGACCGGGCCCTTGGCCAAGGCAGGAGCCTTGGGCGCGGTGGCGGCAACGGCAACAGCTTTTGCGGCATCAGCAGCAGGCGCGATCGGCGCAGCGGCAACTGCCTTTTCGCCACCAGCAGCGCCAGTCGCCTTTTCGGCACCAGCAGCAGGCACCGGCGGCGCGGCAGCAACGGTCACGGCAGCGGCCTCGCTTGTGGCCGGCGTCGCGGCGTCAGCGGCACCCGCGACATCCGAAGCATCGGCAGCGGGCGCTGCGGCAGCGAGCACGGCAGTGGCCGGCGAAGCTTCGGTGGAGGCATATGATGCGGTCGGCAGCACTGCCACGGTTTCCGGCAGCGCGAGATCGGCGACCTCCGTCGAAGCGGGCGCAATCTCGGCGTTCAAGGCCACGTCGGCGGCCGTCGAAAGATCGGTGTTGAGAGCCGCTGTGTTGGTCTGGCAGCCCGACAGCAATGCCGTCGCCAATGCCACCGAGATCAGCAGGTGAGTCTTTATCGCCGGCAAATGCACACTCTGTTAATGATTTCGTCCCGCCCGACCCTCTCTACAACAACGTATGAGCCCCGGCAATCCACAGGTGGATACGGTTTTCGGGTGGCATGCGCACACAGATCATGGCACATTGTTCCTGATTTGTACCGAATTCACGCCAGCTGCCAGGACGAAAGGAACGGTCGTGGACCCCAGCATTTTCCATCCCCTGCCCGGCCGCGCCGTCTTCGAGACGGCCCTCGGCTTCATGGCGCTGGCATGGAGCAAAACCGGGCTTGTCAGGCTTTGCCTGCCGGAAAAAACCCGCGACGCCGCCGAGCGCCGGCTGCTGCGACTGGCCGGTCAGGCCACGGCCGCGGGCGACCATACGCCGCCACCATGGATCACCGCGCTGATCGCCGACATCAGGCGCTATGCCGACGGCGAGGACGTCGATTTCTCCGATGTCCCGGTCGATCTCGCCGGCATCGACGATTTCCGCCGCGACATCTATGCCGCCGCCCGAAACCTTCACTATGGCGAGACCACCACCTATGGCGGGTTGGCCGAGAAGGCCGGTCGGAAGGGTCTGTTCCGCGAAACTGGCTCGGCACTGGGGGCGAACCCTATTCCCCTCGTCATTCCGTGTCACCGCATCCTCGCCGCCGGCGGCAAGATCGGCGGCTTTTCGGCAACCGGCGGCTCGAACATGAAGGAAAAGATGCTGGTGCTCGAGGGCGTGCGCGTTGGCCCGCCGCCATCCACCCAGGCATCGTTCGGGTTCTGACAGGGGATGAAAAGAAGAGCACACAACTGCGGGAGCTGCGCCTGACGGCGCGCTCCGGCGCGCAGAAAGCGCTTCAGAGCGAGATCAATTGTCCGCTTGCGTTCAGTCGCTCAGCGGAAACAGCCGGCGCTTGAAGAAATTGCGCTCGATTCGCTTGCAATTGTAGACCGGGCAGGACCGCGCATCGGCCGTCGGTACATATGCCCGGCGCGCCTCTTCGCCGGCCGAGCAGAAATGGTCGTTGGCGACATAACGATCATAACGCGGCACGCCCGACGTCGGCGACGTCCAGCGCAGGATCACCGCGCCCTGGTTGCGCACGACGCTCTGCGTCTGGGCGCAGCTCATTTTCGTCGATACGTAGCGCGACGCGGCCTGCGCTTCGGCTGCCATCAGTGTCAGGCACGCGGCAAGCAAAATGGCTTTCATGAGAACCTCCCGGACTTCGCGCAACGGCTGGCGCCGGCCGAACGTTACAGCGCCTCATCTTGCATCGCTCGCAATGCCATGGGCGCCAGGCAATATAACACCCTGCGCCCGCCATGGTTGCATGGCAATTGAGGCAGGTTTCAAGCGCCACTATTTGCAAGGGCTTGCACTTGCGGCCATTTGCCCTTATATCCGGCACGTTGATATTTCGGCCGACAGATCCGTGCCCCGCGACACTCTCGCGTTTGCAGACGTCTCTCCCCAAAATCTCGATACCACGACTGGGCATGCTCGCTTGGTCAAGAAAAACTGCAAACGACAAGGATATTCAATATGGCTACTGGCACCGTTAAGTGGTTCAACGCAACCAAGGGCTTCGGCTTCATTCAGCCCGACGCAGGTGGCGCGGACGTTTTCGTCCATATCTCGGCTGTCGAGCGTTCGGGCATGGGCTCGCTGGCCGACGGCCAGAAGGTCAGCTTCGAAATCGAGCAGGACCGTCGCACGGGCCGTTCGTCGGCTGGCCAGCTCAAGGCAGTCTGATTTAAGGCGCGCGGGAGCGAAAGCTCCAATCGCGATGCAAGTCACGGATGTACTGGCGGCTGCGCGACAAGCGCGCCGGAATCTCTGACCCGAAGGACGATGCGGCAGATTGCCGTGAGCCCGGGTCAGGTGATCCAGGATCAGCTGCTGACAGCGGAAGGCGGGGTCACACCCCGCCTTTTTCTTTTTGCGCAGACAGGGTCGCGGCTCGAAACTCGCCTCGACGTCATAGAAAGGGGCCCGAAGATCGCATCTTCGGGCCTTCTTGCATTTCAGGATCAGGCGTTCACGGCAGCCAGGTCAGCGGCACATGGCCCTCGTCCGCTGCCACGCGGGCAAGCCAGGCCTTCACCGCAGGGAACGCATCCAGGTCATAGCCGCCGATGGTCGCGTCATGGGTGTAGGCATAGAGTGCAATATCGGCGACGCTCATCGCATCTCCGGCCAGGAACGGCGTCTTCTCGAGCTGCACCTGCATCACCCCAAGCGCCTTGTTGCCGCCGTCGAGCAAAGCCTGCATGCGCTCCGGCGTCGCCTGGGCGGCGCGCTCGGGGTAGAGGAACATCGTCCGCCTGACAGCAACGAAGGGTTCGTGGCTGTACTGTTCGAAAAACAGCCATTGAAAGACCAGCGCCCGCTGGTAGGCGTCTGCCGGCAAAAGCCGTGTCCCTTCGGCCATGTGGAGCAGGATCGCGTTGGACTCGGCAAGGAAGCGGCCATCGTCGAGCTCGAGCAGCGGCACCTTTCCGTTGGCGTTCTTGGCGAGGTAAGCGGGCGTACGTGTGGAGCCGTCGCGCGAGCTGGTCTCGACATGGCGGAACGGCCGGCCGAGCTTGGCCATCAAAAGCCGCGGCTTGTAGCTGTTGCCGCTGTCGCTCATTCCATAGATCGTGATCATCGCATTCACCCCGTTTGGTCAGCGATTATCGTCCCTGAAGTGAGTCGATCCAGCGAATTGTTCTGGTGCGAGGCATCAGCTTTGGTGATCTTTCGTACCGCGTCAGCCGAACAGCGGCACCACCACGCATTCGCCGCGACGATATTGCGACGTTTCGCGCGCCCCTTCGGCAAACACACTGCCGACCAGCTTTGCAGGCTCGAGCAGATCGCCCTGGAACAGGTCGACACCGGCGCCAAGCGCAATTTCCAGGCGGCTCTCATTGTCGATGCCCTCAACGAGCACGTCGACACCAAGCGTCTTGAGTTCCGACACCACCGGACGCAGCAGCCGCCCGGTCGCGGCGTCGGCGCAGAAGCGTTCGAACGAGGCGCGATCGAGCCTGACGATATCGGGCAGCACACGCTTGACGGCGTCGACGTCATGCTGCGCCGAGCCTGGCTGCCCCAGAGCGACACGCATTCCAAGCGCCCGCAGTTCGCAGGCCAGCTTTTCGTCGCCGCCGATCTCGCAGATCAGTTGCGACGCCTCGAAACCTTCGCCCTTGAGGCGCCGGACCATGAAACCCAGATCGTCGAGATCGGGTGCATCACCATTGATGTCCTGCCTGAACAGCAGCGCGATGCCCTTGACGCCCATATTGTGGGCGTTGGCAAGCGGCAACACCGCCCAGACACGTCCGACGATCGCGCGTTCCTCATCGGCTATCTCGGCGAGGAATTCGCCAACCGCGACCGGCCGTCCCTCGCGATACGGCACCACGTGGGCGTCGGCGGCGACCGGCGTCAGGCGGCCGTCTTCATGCCGGAAGATCGGCTGGATCGCGCAACGCAGGCGAAACTCACCGTGAACGCCGAACTCCAGGCCAATTTCGTCGGCGGCGATCCTTGCCACCAGGTCCCGAGGCAACGCGCCAAACCCGAAAACCACGTCACTCATGCACTGTCCTCTTGCCGAAGCTTCGGCTTGATCGCGGCGCGCGAACGGCAACCGCATCGGCAACTCCGGCGGGCAAAAGCTCCGTCCGGTGATCTCCGGCGGCTTCGGGCGCCACCGGTTCGAAGTGGGAAAAATTCGCCGGCACGATTTCCGGCAGGGCCAGAACGAAGCCCTGCACCATCGAGGCGCCGGAACGCTCGGCCAGTTGCAACTGCCAGCTTTCCTCGAGCCCCTCGAAAACTGTGCGGATGCCCTTGTCCTCGAAATTCGCCACCATCTCCTTGAGCAGCGCGAAACCCGCGCCCGATTCCATCAGCCGGCTGATCCAGTGGGCATCGAACTTGACGATGTCGGGCTTGATGTCCCGGATGCGCTTGATGTCGGAGTCGTCCGAGCCGAAATCGTCGACTGCGATGCGCAGGCCGCTCCCTTTCAGCGCCCTGACAAATTCGAACAGCGCCTCTTCGGAGGCTGGCTTCTTCTCGGTGACCTCGCAGACGATGCGGCGCGGATCGATGCCGGTTTCGTTGAGCACCTGGCGCATGTCGCGCAGCGCGTGTTCCGAGATCGAGCGGTCGAGAAACACCGATGGATCGAAATTGATGAAGATCGACGCTTCCTTGGGTAGGAACACGGCGGCGTTCAGGAGGTGCAGCGTCCGGGTCAGCGTTTCGACATGCAGCCGCTCGATGCCTTCCACGGCAGCGAAGAAGATGCCTGGCGGCACGGCCTCAGTCCCGCGAAACGGCCTGATCAGCCCTTCGAAGGCGGTGACCAGCAAGCGGCCCGACTGAAAGGCGTAAATCGGCTGAAACGCGCTGCGCAGGGCATGCACACCCCAGACGCCGGACGCAGATCCGTCGTCGTGCCGGATGATTTGGGCGAGCCCGATGCTCTTCGACACGGTCCGTCCTATTTCCGGAAAGCTGCGAAATTGCCCCGCCAAAATCTCATCGAAGATTTGATCGGCGGTTAACGCGATGGCTCAAACTTGAACGAACGCCGCCCAGCCGACTGTTTATGCACAGCTTCCACCGGCTTCTGGACCATCACATCCGGGCCTCCCGAAACGTCAATCCGCTTGCGATTCCCTGCGTCATGCGACATTACAGCGCCGCGCATTCCGTTGGATGCGCAAAGGCGGTCGAGCGACCGCGCCCTTTCCGAACCGGAGACCTGAAGTCATGGCCTTTCTTGCCGATGCCCTTTCCCGCGTTAAGCCTTCCGCGACCATCGCGGTCACGCAGAAAGCGCGCGAGCTGAAAAACGCCGGTCGCGACGTCATCGGCCTCGGCGCAGGCGAGCCGGACTTCGACACCCCGGACAATATCAAGAATGCAGCGATCGAAGCGATCCGCCGCGGCGAGACCAAGTACCCGCCGGTCTCCGGCATCGCACCGCTGCGCGAGGCCATTGCCGCCAAGTTCAAGCGCGAAAACAATCTCGACTACAAGCCGGAGCAGACAATCGTCGGCACAGGCGGCAAGCAGATCCTGTTCAACGCCTTCATGGCGACGCTAAACCCCGGCGACGAAGTCATCATCCCCCGTCCCTACTGGGTCAGCTATCCCGAGATGGTGGCGATCTGCGGCGGCACCTCGGTGTTCGCCGAAACGTCGATCGACAACGGCTTCAAGCTGACGGCAGCGGAACTTGAGCGCAGGATCACGCCGAAGACCAAGTGGCTCTTGATGAACTCGCCGTCGAACCCGTCAGGTGCCGCCTACACCGAAGCCGAGCTGCGCGCCATCGCCGACGTGCTGCTCAAGCATCCGCATGTCTGGACGCTGACCGACGACATGTACGAGCACCTGACCTATGGCGACTTCGTCTTCAAGACCATCGCCGAAGTCGAGCCCGCGCTCTATGACCGGACGCTGACGATGAACGGCGTGTCGAAAGCCTATGCCATGACCGGCTGGCGCATCGGCTATGCCGCCGGTCCGATCGCACTGATCAAGGCGATGGACATGATCCAGGGGCAGCAGACCTCGGGCGCCTGCACCATCGCTCAGTGGGCGTCGGTCGAAGCACTCAATGGCCCGCAGGACTTCATCGCCAAGAACAAGGCGATCTTCCAGGCCCGCCGCGACCTCGTCGTGTCGATGCTCAACCAGGCGCGCGGCATCACTTGCCCGTCGCCGGAAGGCGCCTTCTACGTCTACCCGTCCTGCGCCGGCCTGATCGGCAAGAAGACGCAAGGCGGCAAGATCATCGACGGCGACGAAACCTTCTGCTCCGAGCTGCTTGAAGCCGAAGGCGTGGCGGTGGTGTTCGGTTCGGCCTTCGGCCTCGGCCCGAACTTCCGCATCTCCTACGCGACGTCGGAGAAGCTGCTCGAGGAAGCCTGCACGCGCATCCAGCGCTTCACGGCATCGCTCGTCTGAGCAAAGCCCTAAGGCGAAAAAGGGAGCCCGGCTTCGGCCGGGCTTCCTTTGCCGGTTGCATAAGGCAACTTTTACTTGTATGCAGATGCCAACAGAAACCTTCTGAATCTCATACGCTATCATACATTTGCATATTGCCGTGCCGGTGCAATCTGTTACTCTAAAGTAACTATATCCGCCCCCATTGGCGGAATCGTGCAGAGGCAGTCAGAGGCAGCAATTGTATCAGCGCAGACAGCAGCAGCAGGGGCGAAGGAGCAGAAGTCTGCTCTCATGCCTGTTGTTGTTGTTGCTATCGCTCTTTGCTGCACTCAGCGTCTCGGTTGCATCGACCCACGCGCACGCGGCCGGCTATCATCCTGAAGCAAATCTCTCGCTCGACGAAGGCACCGATCGGGTCACCGATGACCCCGGTACGCTTCCCGCCTGCAGCGACACATGCCTTGCCCTTGCCGAACTGAACGGGGACGGCAGCGACGACAGCGCCCTGCTGCGTATCGCTAACACCCTTTCGGCCGTCGATCTGACCAGCGGTGCGCTGGCCATCGACCCGCTTTTCAGCTTCCTGCGCTACCGAACCAGCGAGCCGCGCGCGCCTCCGGCTCGCGCCTGAACGGCGCAACGCGCCCCACCTGCGCCGCATGATCGGTCGGCAGCGGCTACAGCATCAAGCTCGCCGCCACGGCTGGTCACATTTGCCCCCTCCGGGACATTCCCGAAACAGTCTCAGGAATCATCATGTCTAAGACCCATCCACTCGGATTCCGCATCGAACGCGACCTCAAGGAAGCGCTCGTCAAGGCAGCCAAGGACGACCACCGCTCGGTGTCGTCGATGGTTGAGATCATCATTGCAAGGTGGCTGCGCGATCGCGGCTACCTCGTCGAGAAGGAAGAACGGGCCGCCTGAGCCGCTTCCCCGCGACCCTGCCCGGCGCGCAACTTGGCGCCGGGCAGCATCCGCCGGACATGCCCGGCATCCCAGGTCTTCTTCACTGGCAAACGCATAAGTTCAGCCGTCCGCGCGTTCTCGACGTGGCCCCGCATCGTCGTTTGCAACGCAGCATAAAAGCCCGCGACGACTTCGCGCTTGCTTCTACGACCAAAGTCATAATCCCAAAGCAGCGATGGATAACGGCCGTATCGCGGCGTTATCAATTCGACGTCGTTAGGTCAGGCGGATTCGCGCGGAGATTGCTCTCCAGGCCCTTGCCGCCGGCACTCTGGGAGGAGATTCTTATGGCAATTTCGGCAACCGCTGGCGCCCGTGCGCGCGGCATGTCGCGGGAAGAGAAGAAAGTCATCTTCGCTTCGTCGCTCGGTACTGTCTTCGAATGGTACGATTTCTATCTTTACGGTTCACTTGCTGCCTTCATCGGTGCGACCTTCTTTGCCTCGTATCCCGAGGCCACCCGCAACATCTTCGCGCTGCTCGCCTTCGCGGCAGGCTTCCTGGTTCGCCCGTTCGGCGCGCTGGTCTTCGGCCGCATCGGCGATCTCGTCGGCCGTAAATACACTTTCCTCGTCACCATCCTGATCATGGGCCTGTCGACCTTCTTTGTCGGCCTGCTGCCCGGCTCGGCCACCATCGGCATCGCCGCGCCGATCATCCTGATTGCGCTGCGCATGCTGCAGGGCCTGGCACTCGGCGGTGAATATGGCGGTGCTGCGACCTATGTCGCCGAGCACGCGCCCGACGACCGTCGCGGCTACTACACTTCGTGGATCCAGACGACGGCGACGCTCGGCCTGTTCCTGTCGCTGGTCGTCATCCTGGTCGTCCAGACTTGGCTCGGCAAGGAAGACTTCGCCGCCTGGGGATGGCGCGTTCCGTTCCTGCTTTCGTTCATCCTGCTTGGCATCTCGGTGTGGATCCGTCTGTCGCTGTCGGAATCGCCGACCTTCCAGCGCATGAAGGAAGAGGGCAAGGGTTCCAAGGCGCCGCTGTCGGAAGCCTTCGGCCAGTGGAAGAACGCCAAGATCGCGCTGCTCGCACTGTTCGGCCTCACCGCCGGCCAGGCCGTGGTGTGGTACTCGGGCCAGTTCTACGCGCTGTTCTTCCTGACAAACGTGCTCAAGGTCGATGCACAGTCGGTCAACATCATGATCGCCGTTTCGCTGCTGCTCGGTACCGGTTTCTTCGTCTTCTTCGGCTGGCTGTCGGACAAGATCGGCCGCAAGCCGATCATCATGGCCGGCCTGGCGCTTGCCATCGTCACCTACTTCCCGCTGTTCAAGGCGCTGACCTGGGCCGCAAACCCGGCACTGGCCACAGCCCAGCAGAACGTTCGTGCCACCGTCACTGCCGCTCCTGGCGACTGCAAGTTCCAGTTCAACCCGGTGGGCACAGCCAAGTTCACCACCTCCTGCGATATCGCGACGTCGTTCCTGACCCGCAATTCGGTTCCTTATGACGTCGTCACCACGGCCGCCGCAGGCACTCCTGCCACGGTCAAGATCGGCGAAGCAACCGTCACCTCCTATGACGCCGTCGCCGCCGGCGATGCCGCCAAGGCGAACGACGCCGCCTTCGTCAAGGCGGTCAACATCGCTCTCCACGACGGCGGCTATCCGCTGGTCCGTGGTGCCGCAAAGGTTGCCGACCAGAAGCTGGACGCCTTCGTCGCTGCCAACCCCGAGCTGAAGCTCGACGCAGCCGCGATCCGCGGTGGCGAAAAGGCAACCATGCCAACCGAACAGGCGATCAAGGACAAGCTTGTGACCGCGGAAGAAGCAGCCGGTGCACCTGAAGTCGGCTTCTTCAACATCCCCGGCGGCGGCTCGTTCTCGATGGTCGCCGATCCGGCTGCCGTCAACAAGCCCATGGTGATCGGCATCCTGTTCATCCTGGTCGTGTACGTGACGATGGTCTATGGCCCGATCGCCGCAATCCTGGTCGAAATGTTCCCGACCCGCATCCGCTACACCGGCATGTCACTGCCCTACCACATCGGCAACGGCTGGTTCGGCGGCCTGCTGCCTGCGACCGCCTTCGCCATGAGTGCCGCGGCCGGCGATATCTACTACGGCCTGTGGTACCCCATCGCGATTGCCGCAATGACGCTGATCATCGGTGTGATCTTCGTCAAGGACACGCTGGGCACCAACCTCAACGCCAAGGACTGATCCGCGGCACCAGTAAGAAGAGCCCGGCAGGTGCAAACCTGCCGGGCTTTTTCTTTTCCTGGTCCGACCCTTCAGTCAGCCTCGAACATCAGCGAGCGGTGCGTGGCAGCCCCTGCCATGGCCCCGTCGCCCACCGACAGCGCCACCGAGCCTGCCGCCCGCGCAATGTCGCCACATGCGAACACGCCCTTCACCGTCGTCTGCTTCATCGCGTCGGTCCTGACGAAATTGCCCATCGGCCCAGCCTCCAGTTCGCAGCCCAACTGTTCGACCCACGGGATCTGAAGCGATGTCCTGGGCATGGTAAACAGCCCGTCCAGTTCAAACATCCGACCATCGTCGAGCACGAGGTCGGCGCCCTCGCCCCTGACCTCGCGGACGAGTGCGGCCTCGACCGTCGCGCCGCGCGCAGCAAGCTGCCGAAGCTGCTCGGCGTCGGGCGTGAACACGCCATTGGTGAACAGCGTCGTCGTGCCCCAGTCGGGCAGCATCAGGGCGTGATGCATGGAGTGCTCCGAAACGGCTAGCACGCCGATCCGGCCCTGGTTCAGCTCATAGCCATGGCAATAAGGACAATGAAAGACGGATCTGCCCCAGCGCTGGCGCAGGCCGGGGATTTCGGGCAGGCTGTCGGAGACCCCGGCCGCCAGCACCAATCGCCTGGCGCTCGCCACACGGCCAGTGCCGAGATCGACGGCGAAACCACCTTCGATCCGCCGCGCACCTTCTGCCCTGCCCTCCAGCCACGTCACGCCGGGATAACGCTCGAGCTGCTCACGCGCCTCGGCGGCAATCGCGCCCGGCTCGCGGCCATCTTGGCCGAGGAAGCCATGGGAATGCGCGGCAAAGCGGTTGCGCCGGTCGCCCGCGTCAATGACCAGAACCTTGCGCCTGGCGCGGGCAAGCTGCAGGCCCGCCGACATCCCCGCATAACTGCCGCCGACGATGATGACGTCGTAGTCCATGGCCAAAAATCCTTTGAAGCGACCCTGTGGTCGCGCTGCGCTTCCCCAGCGGGTCGAAGAGCCTTTCGCATTTTCACGACACTTCATATGTTACATGACTGTCATCGTCAAGCTTCACGCAACTCCTGTTGTTGCGTGACCGACTATCTGTTAGGCCTGACCAGACGCCGGCAGCGAGCTGAACCGCGCCAAAAAGCCGAAAGAACAGCACGATGAGATCCGACACCCGCCTCTCCCGCATGCTGCATGTGCTGATCCACATGCAGCACCACGAGGGAACCGCGACCTCGGACGCAATCGCCATCATGCTCGGCACCAACCCAGTGGTCGTACGCCGGACCATGGCCGGCCTGCGCGATCAGGGTTATGTCCGCTCGGAGAAGGGCCATGGCGGCGGCTGGCTGCTGGCGCGGCCGCTGGAGGAGATCACGCTGCTCGACATCCACAAGGCGCTAGGCACCCCACAGCTCTTCGCCATCGGCCTCGCCGGCGACAACCCGAGCTGCACCATCGAGCAGGCGGTCAACACCTCGCTCGCCGAAGCGATGGACGCGGCCGAGGCGATCCTTTTGGCCAAATTCGGCAAGGTCACGCTGGCGGAGCTGGCCGAGGGCGCGGCGAAGGTCGCAAACGGCAGGCTGACGATGGAGCACCTTTAGGGTCTTTCTTCGCGATCTCACTGCAGGCGACGATCATCCGCAGGCTGACGGTTAACGAGCTTTCACAAAACCGACGATGGAATTCTCTCTCCAGCAACAACGGGTTCTACGTCGATAGAATCCGGGGTCTGGGGAGGAGCCATCAATGACAATAGCGCAGATGAATTGGGGGCGACTGAAGTGCCCGGCCAACGATCCGCGATTGAAAGAATCTATGGACGGCCTTGGAGACGTCTACCGCTTGGCAGAAGCTCACCCTGGGTTCCTGTGGCGGATAGCTGATGACGCAATAGCTGCGGAAACGAAGGCCTGCGGCTTCGACAATCGCATGTCCGCAACTGTCTCGCTCTGGAGGAGCCTGGACGATCTCCACGATTAAACCTTCAACTCACTGCATGGCATCTACCTCAAGCGAACCTCCGAATGGTTCGAGAAGATAGATGAGCCTCAGCTGGTCACCTGGTTCATTGAGAATAGCAACGTCAGACCAACCTTTGCTGAAGCGGGGAGCACTGATCTCACTTCAAGAATCCGGATTGTCAGATCGAGTATACCGCTGGCGAAAGTAGCGCTGCCGAACCGACTGTCGTCGGGCAGCAACCCTTGTGCATCCGCCCCCTCAGCCGCCTTGCGTGTCGGTCTGCAGCCCGCCGCGGCCACGCAGCAGCAAGCTCAGCACGGCGCCGCAGATGGCGATGGCGCTGCACAGCAATGCGGCGACCTTGAGCGCTTGTCCCAAGGCATCGCGCGCCGCCTCGATCTGCACACCGGCATTGTCCGGCCCAAGTGCTGCGTTCATCGGCAACGCCGCAAGCTGCGGATGGTCCACAAGCGCCAGTTGGTAGAGCATCGTCAGCAGGCTGCCGAGTACGGCGATGCCAAATGCACCGCCCAGTTCGGTGCTGGCCTCGGACAAGCCGGCGGCGGCACCGGCATGTGATGCCGCCACCGAGCCGACAATGACGTCGGTCGTCATGGTGAAGACTGGCGCCAGCCCAAGCGAGAACAGGCAGTAGGCCGCAATCATCAGCGTGAGATCGCCGCTGGCGGCTGCGGCTCCCGCCAGCGCGAAGCCACCGGCTGCGACGAGGAAACCGAGCGCCATCAACGCAACCGTGCCGAGGCGTGATGCAATCGCCGGCGCCGCAATTGCACCGGCGATGAACGCCACGCCCGACGGCGCCGAGGCCACTCCGGCCTGCAACTCCGTCAGGCCGAGGCCGAGCTGGAAATACAGCGCCATCAGCAGGAACATGCCGAAGGCAACGAAAAAACCGAGAATGTTGATCGTCAGCGCTGCCGAAAAGCGCGGCGAGGCAAACATATCGAGGTCGAGGAACGGAACCGCGAGCCGCCGCTGCCGGTGCAGGAACAAAGTCGTGGCAACAATGCTCACTGCCAGCGCGAGACCGGCCTCGCCGCTCCAGCCGTCCATCGCCACCTTCTTGATGGCATAGACCAGGCCAAGTACCGCCACCAGCAAGCTGAGCGCGCTTGCGACGTCGGGGCGTGGCGCCGCGCCGTCGCGCGCTTGCGGCAGCATCTTCGGGCCAAGAACCAGAAGCAGGGCCATGACGGGCAGGTTGATCAGGAACACGGATCCCCACCAGAAATATTCGAGCAGCACGCCGCCAACCAGTGGACCGACGGCACCACCGGCGGAGAAGCTGGCGATCCAGACGCCGATCGCCTTGCTGCGATCCTCGGGGTGCGGAAACAGGTTGCGCACCATCGACAGCGTCGACGGCGCAAGCGTCGCTGCGGCAATGCCCATCAGCGCGCGCGCCGCGATCATCATCGGCGCCGAGCTCGCGAAGGCAGCGATCAGAGACGCCACGCCGAAGGCGAATGCGCCCCACAGCAACAGGCGCCGGCGGCCGATGCGGTCGCCGACGACGCCCATCGGGATCAGCGCGGCGGCCAGGATGAAGCCATAGATGTCCACCATCCACAACAGCTGAGCTGGCGTCGGGTCGAGATCGGCCGCCAACTCCGGCAGTGCAAGGTTCAGCACCGTCAGATCCATCGAGTACAGCAGGCACGGCAAGGCGAGGATCGCCATCGCCAACCATTCACGGCGCCCCGCCCGGGGCAAATCGCCATGCTCTTCCATCTTCGCCTCTCCTGGAGCGCTTGATCGACAGGTACGCGCGTGACAATGTGGATATGTGTGAACTAACTACTCCTAAAAAGCAACTACTTGGTTTTTAATGAGAACTGAAAAGAGCAGAAGCTACGACGACGGCTGTGCGACGGCGCATGCGCTTGACCTGATCGGTGAGCGCTGGGCGCTGCTTGTCGTCCGCGAGTTGCTCTTCGGGCCCAAGCGTTTCACCGACCTGCGCACCGACCTGCGCACCATCAGCCCCAACGTGCTGACCCAGCGCCTGGAAGCGCTGGAGGCAACAGGCATCGTGCGCCGGCGCAAGCTGCCGCCGCCTGCCGCGTCCTGGATCTATGAACTGACCGAGTGGGGCAGCGAGCTCGAGGACACCATCGTCACTCTGGGCAAATGGGCCGCCCGTTCGCCGTTCCTGGAACAGGGCCTGCCGATCAGCCGGGCCGGGTTGCTGCTGGCCATGCGGGCGATGTACAGACCACAAGACGACGGCGGCTTCTGCATCTGCCTCGACATGCCCGACGGCACGGCTGTCGTCTCCGGCACAGCTGAAGGCTTCGACATCCAGTTCGGCGACGAGGCCTTGAAGTCAGCGCAAGCCATGTTCTCCGGCACCTCAAGCGTTCTCGACAGCATTCTGTTCGGCGGCGTCTCCGTCGAGGCGGCGGTGAAGGCGGGCGATGCCAGGATCACCGGGGACATGTCGGCCATGGCCAAGCTGCTGCGGGCATTCCCGATGCCGCCGGCAGCGACCGGCCTGGCGCCCTAGCGGCGTGCCGGCGCGCTGAGGGCACTGGCTTGGTCGTTTCCCGCACCTGCTTTCTGGCGCAGGTCCTAGACTTGGCTCATAAGCACCAGACATCTTTCCCCGAGGTCGCCACTCCATGCCCCTGCACATCAACACGCCGCTGCTCGAATCCCGGCCGCTGAGCCTCGCCGCCGGGCGCTCGATCTGGCTGAAGATGGATGCGCTGCAGCCACCGGGCTCGTTCAAGATTCGCGGCATAGGTGCTGCCTGCGAACATCATGCCAAGGCGGGCAAGCGCCGCTTCGTCTCGTCCTCCGGCGGCAATGCCGGCATCGCGGTCGCTTACGCCGGCCGCCGGCTTGGCATGCCGGTGTCGGTCTTTGTCCCGGAAACGGCAACGGAATTGGCCAAGGCGCTGATCCGCCAGGAGGGCGCGGAGGTCATCGTCCATGGCGCGTCATGGCAAGAGGCCAACGAACGCGCCATGTCGGCGCTCGATGCCGACACGGCCTTCATCCACCCCTTCGACGACCCGCTGCTCTGGACCGGCCACGCGACGATGATCGACGAGGTCGTCGCGGAAGGTTTGTCCTTCGACGCGGTTGCCCTGTCGGTCGGCGGCGGCGGGTTGATGTCGGGCATTGTCGAGGGCCTGGCCCGCAACAGCCTCGCGCATATCCCGATCATCGCGGTCGAAACAGAGGGCGCTGCCTCGCTTGCTGTCGCCATGGAGGCCGGCCAGCGGGTGCAGTTGCCGGCCATTACCAGCATCGCCACCTCACTCGGCGCCCGCATTGTCAGCGAGCGCGCCTTCGAAGTGACGCAGACCCAGTCCGTCGACAGCGTCGTGGTCAGCGACCATGCTGCCGTCGAGGCCTGCCTGCGCTTCCTCGACGATCACCGGGTACTGGTCGAACCGGCCTGCGGCGCAACGCTTGCTCTCGCCTACAGCCATATGGATGCGCTCTCGCGCTACAACCGCGTACTGATGATCGCCTGCGGCGGCGCCACCGCGTCGTTGGCCCAGTTGCAGGCGTGGCACACTGCCTGATCCTTCGGCATCGGCCTTGGTGCGCGACGAGCTACCAGGGCGAGCGCGCGGCCAGGCGGCCGATGGCGACGAAGATCGCCAGCGCGACAACGCCGAGCAGGATGGTAAAGGACAGCGCCCAGGAAATGCCGATGGTGGCCATGGCGAAGGCCAGTGCGAAGGGGGCGACGGCAGAGACGATCAGCCGGGCCGACATGGCGCGGCCCTGCAGCCGGCCGTAGCCGTCGCTGCCGAACAGCGCCAGCGGCAGCGCGCCGGTGACGATGCTGAACAGACCATTGCCCATGCCGAAGATGACGGCGAAGGTCATTGCACCCGCTATCGACGGAGCGGTTGCCAGCAACACACCCACGCCAGCGGTCATCAGCACAGCCGAGATGATCGCGAGTGTCAGTGGCGCGAGGTTGATGCCGGCAACCATGTTGATGAAGCGGCTGAGCACCTGGGCGGGTCCGAACAGCGTGCTGACGACAGCAGCCGTGGCGCCGAGCCCAAGGCCTGAGAGCAGCGGCACCATGTGGACCAAAATTGCCGCGCTCACCAGGTTCTGTACCGAGAGCGCAATCACCATCAGGGCGAAACCGAGCGGACGCACGGCAGCGGCAAGCGAACCCTCGACATGTTGGTGCGGCTCGGTGGCAATCTGGCCTTGCCCTGTCCGCCGAAACGACAGCCAGGCATGCAGCGGCAGGCAAACGACCAGGTTGAGGACGGCGAAGACGAGATAGACCGCCTGCCAAGACATCTGCGCGTGCAGTGCCGTGGTGATTGGCCAGAAGGCAGTCGAGGCGAAGCCGGCGATGAGCGTCAGATAGGTGATGTTGCGCTGGGCGTCGCGCGGCGATATCTGGACGAGCAGCGCAAAGGCCGCGCCATACTGGACGAGGTTCGAGGCGACCTGGATCGCCACCAGCGCGATGACGAAACTGATCGCTTCAGGAGCTGCCGCACAGGCGACCAGTGCTGCGGCCGCGACAGCCGAACCGGCCGTCATGATGCGGCCGGCGCCATAGCGGTCAATCCAGTTGCCAAGCCAGGGCGCGGTCAGTCCGCCGACGAGCAGTGCCGCCGACAGCGCGCCGAATAGCCACTCGACCGGCCACGACAAGTCCTTGGCCATGTCGTGGGCAAGAATGGAAAAGCTGTAGTAGAGCGTGCCGTATCCGACGATCTGGGTGATGCCGAGCGCGATGACGGCGGCAATCGGCGAACGCACGGCGGTCATCGGGAAATCGGCTCGTTCTCGGTCTTTGCTGCCGCCTCCTTCCGATGTCCGCCGCATCAGGTCAAGCGGCGTGAGGCCCTGGCACAACTCATGCGCCCTGGCAAAAGCCAAGCCTTGCCGGTGATCGAAGCAACGTTCGAAGCGTGCGCCCACCCAACCGCAAGCAGGTTGGGCGCGTCGTCCAGAGAAACTGCGCAGTCCAAACAGCAGACAACGCCTGCTCCAGCGTTACCGGAGCAGGCGAAGCGCCCTCGCCTATGCATTCACCCAGCATTTGGTCAGCGCATGGCCGCCCATCAGCTCGCCATTGGGATCGTCGACCCAGCCGCCGACCTTGGTGCCGGTCGCGTCGATGTAGTTGTTGAACATCGGCACGATGACGCCGCCCTCGTCGCGCAGGATCACGGCTGCCTGACGGTAGAGGTCCTTGCGCCTGGCCTGGTCGAGCTCGCCGCGCGCCGACAGGATCAGCTTGTCGAAATCGTCGCGGAAGAAGCGGGTGTCATTCCACTCGGCCTTGGACAGATAGGCGATGGAATAGACCTGGTCCTGCGTCGGCCTGCCGGTCCAGTAGGACATCGAGAAGGGCTGCTTGTTCCACACTTCCGACCAGTAGCCGTCGCCCGGCTGGCGCTTGACCTCGAGCGTTATGCCGGCCTTGGCCGCACTCTGCTGGTAGAGCTGGGCGGCATCGACAGCACCTGGGAAGGCGACGTCGGAGGTCCGCAGCAGCACCGGGCCGCTATGACCCGACCTCTTGTAGTGGAACGCCGCCTTGTCAGGATCGTAGGCGCGCTGCTCGATGTCGTCGGAGAACATCGCATAGGCCTTGGTCACCGGCATGTCGTTGCCGATCGAGCCGTAGCCGCTCAGCACCTTCTTGACCATCTCCTCGCGGTCGACGGCATATTTCAGCGCCAGCCTCAGATCGTTGTTGTCGAAGGGTGCGGTGTTGCAATGAGCGATGAAGACGTAGTGGCCCTTGCCCGGCACGTTGCGGATCTCTACGCCCGGCACGCGCTTGATCAGGTCGACGATCTTCGGTTCGACCCGGTTGATCAGATCGACCTGGCCGCCCTGAAGTGCGGCAGTGCGCGCTGTCGCGTCGTTGATCACAACGATCTCGATCTGGTCGGCATGGCCGCGCTTGTCGGAACCCCAGTAGTTCTTGCTCAACTCGCCGACATGGCGCACGCCCGGCTCGTTGACCATCACCTTGTAGGGGCCGGTGCCGATGCCTTCGGTCGGATTGTCCTTGCCGCCATTTGGCTGAATCATGAGGTGATAGTCGCTGACCACGTAAGGCAGGTCGGCATTGGCCTCCTTGAGCTGGATGACGACATAGTCGCCGTCGACCTTCATGCTTTCGAACTGGCTGACGAAGGCAAGTGCCGCCGATTTCGAATTGGCGTCGGCATGGCGCTCCAGCGTCGCCATCACGTCATCAGGCGTAAGCTCCTTGCCATTGTGGAAGGTCACGCCCTTGCGGATCTTGAAATGCCAGGTCTTGGCGTCGTCGGAGGCTTCGTAGCTTTCGGCCAGGCGCGGCTCGATCTCGCCCGCCGGCGACACTTCCAGCATCTGCTCGCCCCAGCTGCGGCCAAGCGTGTAGGGCACCTGGCTCGCCCATGTCGCCGGGTCGAGGCTGTCGGTGGCGGCACCGCCGACCATGCCGGCCTTGAGCACGCCGCCCTTGACCGGCGCTTGCGCTTGTGCGGCACCGGCCAGCAGCGTGTTGGCCGAAAGGCCCATGACTCCAAGGGCTGCGGCACGGCCGAGAAAGTCGCGGCGCGACATCAGTCCACTGACGACGAGACGGCTGAGATGGTCGAGTTCACGAGACATTGGACTGCGTTCCTCCAGATGGGCGCGACTTGATGTCGTCATGGTTCCCCAACGTAATATTGAGTGGCGGGCCGCTTCACGCTGCCCGCCGGACGCGACATCTGATGGCGCTTTTGGAATAGCTGGCTTTTCTGCTGCCGCCGCATCAACCCTTGCCTTGCAAGGCTCTTGCCCTGCCTTCAAAGCCGTGTGACGATGTCGCCAACGGGGAGGAAGTTCTCAGACGAATTTGCCCGCGACGGCCGCACAGGCCGGCCGCCGCATTCAGGGAAAAATGCCTGAGTGGAGGTCAGCTCTCATGGGTAGTCGCGCCGGAGGAAGACGCACGGGACCGAAGTGCATCGCCATCGTCGGTCCCTTCGCCAGCGGTAAAACCACACTTCTCGAAGCCCTTCTCGCCCGCACGGGCGCCATTTCCAAGCAGCACCCGGTCGCCTCCGGCAACACGGTCTCCGACCACTCGGCCGAGGCCAAGGCGCATGCCATGAGCGTCGAGGCGGTCTTCGCCACCACCCAGTTCATGGGCGAGGCCATCACCTTCGTCGACTGCCCCGGCTCGGTCGAGTTCGCCTTCGAGGCCGAGCCCATCCTTGCCGCCTGCGACCTCGCCGTCGTCGTCGCCGAGCCCGACGAGAAGAAGATCCCAGCCTTGCAGTTGATCATGCGCAAGCTCGACGATCTCGGCGTGCCGCGTATCCTGTTCCTCAATAAGATCGACAAGGCAGCCGCCGGCGTCCGCGACACGCTGAAGCTGCTGCAGCCGGTCAGCCGCACGCCGCTGCTCCTGCGTCAGATCCCGCTGCGCAAGGACGGCGTCGTCGTCGGTTCGATCGACCTCGCGTTGGAGCGCGCCTACATCTACCGCGAATATGCCGAGAGCGAGATCGCCGACATCCCAAGCGACGACAAGGCGCGCGAACTCGAAGCCCGCTTCGCCATGCTGGAAACCCTCGCCGACCATGACGACCAGTTGATGGAGCAGTTGCTCGAGGAGATCGAGCCGCCCAAAGATGAAATCTTCGATGACCTTGCCGCCGACCTGCGCGACGGCGCGGTCACGCCGGTGCTGATCGGCTCGGCCGAAAAGGGCAATGGCGCGCTGCGCCTGCTCAAGGCGATCCGCCACGACGCCCCCGACATCGAGGCAACGCGCAAGCGCCTCGGCATATCCGACGGCAGCGCTGCGGTCGTCCAGGTCATGAAGACCATCCACACCTCCCACGCCGGCAAGCTGTCGGTGTCGCGCATCCTGTCCGGCCAGGTCGCCGATGGTACGGAGCTCTGGCTCAACGCCACCGACACCTCGAAGGTCTCGGGCATTTACCGCTTGCTCGGCAAGGACCAGTCCAAGCAGTCGGGCGCCGGCGCCGGCGACACCGTCGCGCTCGGCAAGCTCGAACATGCCGCGACCGGCCAGACGCTGACCACGGCCAAGGGCGGCATCAAGCCGCTGGTCAAACTGGAGCCGCCCAAGCCGGTCTATGCCTTTGCGCTGCGCCCCAAGGAGCGCAAGGACGAGGTCAAGATGTCGGCGGCGATCCAGCGCCTGGCCGAGGAAGATCCCTCGCTCACCTTGCACCACAACCAGGACTCGGCGGAAACTGTTCTATCCGGCCATGGCGAGATGCATCTGAGGGTGGTGCGCGAGCGGCTCGAAGGCCGCAATCAGATCGCCGTCGAGGGTCACGCGCCGGCGGTGCCCTATCGCGAGACCATTCGCAAATCGGTCCAGCAGCGCGGCCGCCACAAGAAGCAATCGGGCGGTCACGGCCAGTTCGGTGATGTCGTCATCGAGATCAAGCCGCTGCCGCGCGGCTCGGGTTTCGAGTTCACCGACACCATCACAGGCGGCGTCGTGCCCAAGCAATACATCCAGTCGGTCGAAGCAGGCGCGCGCGACTTCCTCAAGACCGGCCCGCTCGGCTTCCCCGTCGTCGACATCGCCATCAACCTGTCTGACGGTTCGTTTCACTCGGTCGATTCCTCCGACATGGCGTTCCAGATGGCGGCGAAGATCGCGATGAAGGAGGGTATGCCGAGTTGCTCGCCGGTGCTGCTCGAACCGGTCATGAAGGTCGAGATCTTCACCCCCTCCGATGCCACGGCGCGCATCATCGCACTGGTGCCGCAGCGCCGCGGCCAGATCCTCGGCTACGACGCCCGCACCGATTGGCCCGGCTGGGATGTCGTCGAGGCGACAATGCCGCAATCGGAGATCGGCGACCTGATCATCGAGCTGCGCTCAGCCACCGCCGGTGCCGCCACCTACCGCGCCGAGTTCGACCACATGGCCGAACTCACCGGCCGCCTCGCCGACGAAGCGATGCAGTCGGGCGGCAAGGCCGCGTGAGATCAGCAGCCGGGCGGTCCACGCGGGTCGTCCGGCAGCTCTCCTCACGCTCTGTTGATCTCCCATCCGGGACGGCGCTGTAACGCGACGACGTTTCCACGCGTATGTGAACGTGACAGCGTTGATTTCGCCGTCCGCAGGGGCGACCTTGCGGCCAGCCTATTGGAGAGCAAGCATGGCATTCATTCACCGCCGACCGTCCTGGGCAATTCCGGAAGCGCTGGCGACACCCGAGCACATCTTCCTCAACCGCCGCAGCATTCTGGCCGGCATGGGGCTTGGGCTCGCGGCCGCAGCCCTGCCCCGCAAGGCGCGCGCCGAGGAGGCCGATCCGACCGCCGATCTCTATCCGGCCAAGCCGAATGCCACCTACAAGCTCGACCGTGCGCTGACGCCCGAAGCGATCAACGCCAACTACAACAACTTCTACGAATACGGCACCTACAAGGAAATCGCGGCCAACGCCCAGCAGCTCAAGACGCGGCCGTGGGACATCCAGATCGGCGGCCTTGTCGACAAGCCGATGACGCTTGCCATCGACGACCTGATCCGCAAATTCCCGCTCGAGACGCGGCTCTACCGCCACCGCTGCGTCGAGGCCTGGTCGATGACCATCCCGTGGAGCGGCTTCCCGCTGAAGGCGCTTGTCGCCATGGCGAGCCCCAAGACGGATGCAAAATTCATCCGCTTCGAGACCTTCCTCGATCCGTCCATGGCGCCCGGCCAGAACGACTTCGTCTATCCCTGGCCCTATGTCGAAGGCGTCACCATCGAGGAAGCGGCGCTCGACCTGCCTTTCCTCGTCACCGGCGCCTATGACAAGCCGCTGGCCAAGCAGTTTGGCGCGCCGATACGGCTCGTCCTGCCGTGGAAATACGGCTTCAAGTCGATCAAGTCGATCCGCAAGATCGACTTCGTCGCCGAACAACCGGTGGGCCTGTGGGAAGCGATCCAGCCGAGCGAATACGGTTTCTGGGCGAACGTGAATCCCGAGGTCCCGCACCCGCGCTGGAGCCAGGCCAAGGAGCGCGTGCTCGGCACCGGCGAACAGGTGCCGACACAGCTGTTCAACGGCTATGCCGCCGAAATAGGTCAGCTCTACGCAGGCAAGGATCCCGCCAAGCTTTACATGTGATCCCACCTGCATGCCCTCGAAAAATCGAAGCGATTGTCGAGAGGGATCATGCAGTGTCAAAAAGAACTTGGGAGGTGTCCGCGCGCCAGTTTGTGCGCGCGGTGCCCTACTCCGCTTTCGCCTCGACATGCCACCATTTTGGCCGACCACCCTTGAACGAGTGGCTCTTCGGCATGAGCTCAATCGCGCCGGGCTTGTCGAAGACGCCGAGCAGCAGTGCGACCACGGGCGCGTCGTCGATAGCGCCGAATGAGCTGCCGCAGCCCGGGCAGAAGGCGCGACTGGAATAGTCGGACGAGCGATAGACCGATGGCGCGCCGCCCGGCCCGGTCCACGTCACGCGGTCGCTTGGAAATTCGACCCAGGAAGCGGTCAGCGAACCTGTGTGGCGCTGGCACATGCGGCACGAGCATGTATGCGGCTTCCCGGCCGGTCCGGTCGCCTCGAAGCGGACTGCGCCGCACAGGCAGCCGCCACCAAAGACCTTGGCCTTGGCCACACCCGCCTTGCTCGCGCCCTTGGCCGCATCTGTCATGCTCATAAATGTCCCCCCCAAATGATCCATCTGGCCGCGCCTGGCAAAATATGGATTCGCAGCAATGTCGCCCAGCCTTGACCGGCCGCCGACAAAACAAAAGCGGCGCCCGAGGATATCCTCGGACACCGCTTTTTTGCGGACCGTTCCGCGGGAGGCGGGACGGCAGGTCCGCCGCTACGTGGCCAACGTCTTGGGTCGTCGGCAATCTGCTGGACGCGGCGCGTTGCCTGAACCTGGCGCGCACGGGTGATGCCCCCATCTCCCGACGCACCATCACCGCGTCCATGTAAAAACTAGGCGCGTCCCGGGGTACGGGGAATGTTACCGGGGGTTACATGTCACTGTTACGCGGGAGGTTTGGCCTGTTTCAGGCAACAAAAAAGCCGGATCCAAGAAGATCCGGCTGAGTTTGTTTGGAAGTGCCGATTAAGGCTAACCTCCAGAGGGGAACACTCGAGGGCGCTAATGGGAGGAGGAACGCGCCCTGGAGATGATCAATATATGTGCTCTCCTTGCCCAACAAACAAGCATCTATTTTGCAATGCACGCATGCAAAAACATACAGGCTGTGGTCTAACGACGTTAGAAGCCCGATAGGACCAGTTTTCGCCCCGAAAATCGCAGCGTGAGCATGCTGCAATGCACAACAAACAGCCGTGGCGACGCCAAGGATGACCTGAAATGCCCCGCGCCGGGAGATGCTGGCAAATCGGGCACGGCACGCTCATAGTTGCGGCGAAAGCCAAGCCAATAGGCAACATGCGGAATTTTCGACCTGAGAGATCAAGAGGAGTGCAAGCCTCGCGCAAACCGTCCGCCATCCTCGGCAGCGCCATCTTCTTCATCACGGCACCTGGTGTCGTCGCCGGCCTCGTGCCGTGGCTCGCGAGCGGGCGCTACGGCCTGCCGGTGGCGTCGTGGCCACTCGCCATCCTGGGCGCCGCGCTGGTCGCTGTCGGCCTCGGCGTGGTGCTGCACGCCTTCGCCCGTTTCGCGCTGGAAGGGCTCGGCACCCCTGCCCCGATCGCGCCGACGGACAGGCTGGTGGTCGGCGGCGTCTACCGCCACGTGCGCAACCCGATGTATGTCGCCGTGCTGTCGATCATCCTCGGTCAGGCGCTGATCTTTGCATCTTGGCAGCTTGCCGCCTATGCCGTCATCATGGGCGCTGTGATGGCGACCTTCGTCCGGATCTATGAGGAGCCGGTTCTGCTGCGGCAATACGGTGCCGACTATGAAGCTTACCGCCAAAACGTTCCCGGCTGGCTGCCCCGGCTCACGCCCTGGCGTGGAGCTTAGGCCGGAAGAAGATCGGCCAGCCGGAAACGATGTCGGCAGGCGAAGGTTCAGCCGCTCGGCATGCCCGCGAAGGCCACGAGATCGGGATCGATCCTGTCCCAGGCGTGGCCTCGGGCACTGTAGGTCAGCACCTGAGGCTGGAACTGGCCCGGATCATCCAGGCTGCCGGCATGGATCGCGATCGCTTCCGGCGCTGCGGCGAAGGTCACGAACACAGGCGTTCCGCACTCAGGGCAGAAGCCATGGATCTTGTCCTTGCCGCTGTCGGCCACGACCCGCCAATGCTTTGCTTCGCCCGTCATCGCCATCTCGGCGCGCCGGGCAAAGGTCAGGTACGAGCCATGCCCGGTGCCGCTACGCTTCTGGCAATCCAGGCACTGGCAGTGGTTCTGGAAGATCGGCTCGTTTGTCGTCTCGTAGCGGACAGCACCACAGGCGCAGCCGCCGGCATAAAGCTTGGTCGTCATTGGGGGTCTCCGGGATGCGGGCAGCCGATCATGCCGTTTTTGGCTTGGCGAAAACGTCGAGGGGGCGTCCCGTTTCGAGGAAGGATTTCAGGCTGGACAGAACGATCGGCCAGCCCTTGCTGATGCCTTTCGCCATGCCACTGCCGGCTTCGAGTTCGTCATGGGTAACGGTCAGCCGAACCATGGTGTCGTATTCATCGATGTCGAACGTCACCCGACTGAAGCTTGCAGGATTTGCAGCCTCGGACGGGTCTGCCCAGGTCATGACGAGGCGGCTCGGCGGAACGGTCTCGACGACCTTGCCGACAACCTTGACGGCCCGCTCGCCATGGGCCTGGACATGCTCCCACGTCGAACCCGGATTCCAGTCGGAAATGTTTTCGTGGCCCCAGTAGCGCCTTGCGACATCCGGCTTGGTGATTGCCTCGAACACCTTGTCCGGTGTCGAGACGATGTAGGTCACGTAGACGAAGCTCGTCTTTTCCTGGCTGGTCATTGTTATTCTCCTTCGAGTTCTTTCTTCAGGTCATGCAGCAGGCTGAGCCGCTGGACCTCGAACTTGCGCACCCACCGCTCGTAAACCTCGTGGATCGGAACGGGGTTGATGAAATGCAGCTTCTCGCGGCCGCGCCGAACCGATGTGACCAGGTTGGCCGCCTCCAGTATTCCGAGATGCTGGGTGGCCGATTGCCGAGCCATATCGAGGTTTGCACACAACTCACCCAGCGACTGTCCGTTCTTTTCGAAGAGAAGATCGAGCAGCTTCCTGCGGGTCGGGTCGCTCAAGGCCTTGAATATGTCGTCGGCGTCCATCGTCCTCACTCACTGACCGCTATAGATATGCAGGCAAATACCTGCATGTCAAGTCATGCAGGTATTTACCTGCATATTAATGTGAACACCTTCGTCCGCTCGGGTTGTCGAGCGGTACAGCCTGCCCGGTCCACGCACAGGCGCCAGGTAGCCGGGAACAGGCCGATCAACGCAGCCGCATTGTCGCTTGGAACGGAAACCGATTGTCGGGGCGCGCCTGCGTCCACGCGTGGGAAAGCCTGCCCTCGCCGAAACGAGGGCTTTTCGCAGCGGGCGTGATCGGAGTGGGAGCCTAGTAGGCCCAGCTCCTGGCCTTGGCGATGACGAAGTCGCGGAAGACGTGCAGCTTGGCCTGCTCGCGCATGGCGTCGGGATAGGCGAAATAGGTGTCGAAGGACGGCACCTCGGTTTCGGGCAGGAGTTGCACCAGTCCGGCATCCTTGCCGATGACATAGTCGGGCAGCATGGCGATGCCGGCACCCGTCTGCACCGCCTTCTTGATCGACAGGATGTCATTGATCTGCAGCGTCGGCACACGCTGGCCGCCCTCGAAGTCGCCGACGGTTTCCAGCCAGTTGAGCTCGCTCAGATGCGTCGGCACCGGCACGCCGAAGGTAACGATACGGTGGTTCTTGAGGTCGGCGATAGATGTCGGCTTGCCGTATTTGTTGACGTAGGCCGGCGACGCATAAAGGTGGAAATGCACCGTGAACAGCCGGCGCTGTATCAGGTCCGGCTGCTGCGGCTGACGCAGGCGGATTGCGCAATCGGCCTGGCGCATGGTCAGGTCCAGCTCCTCATTGGCGAGGATCAGCTGGATCTGGATATCGGGATAGAGCTCGAGAAACTCCTGGATGCGCTCGGTCAGCCAGCCGGCGCCGAGGCCGACGGTCGTCGTCACCTTGAGCACACCAGACGGCCGGTCCTTGGTTTCGGTCAGCCGCGTCTTGATCGTCTCGAGCTTCATCAAGACGTCATGCGCCGTGCGGAACAGCATCTCGCCCTGCTCGGTCAGCACCAAGCCGCGCGCGTGCCGGTGAAACAGGGGCACGCCGATGTCGTGTTCGAGCGCGCTCACCTGACGCGAAATCGCCGACTGCGACAGCCTCAGCGTCTCCGCCGCGTGCGTGAAAGAGCCAGCCTCCGCCGCTGCGTGGAACACGCGCAACTTATCCCAATCCAACGCCATTTTTCCCCTCGTTTATAAGGCGTTTGGTCGGCCTATTCGGCCGCTTCGCGATGCACTTCAACTCCCGCCAGATACTTCTCGGCTTCAAGCGCTGCCATGCAGCCAAGACCTGCCGCCGTCACCGCCTGGCGATAGATGTCGTCGGTCACGTCGCCGGCGGCGAACACGCCCGCAACGTTGGTCCGCGTCGAATTCGGCTCGGTCCAGAGATAGCCGTTCGGCTTCTGCTTGAGCTTGCCGACGAACAGCTCGACCGCCGGTGCATGGCCGATCGCCACGAACACGCCGTCCGTAGTCATTTCGGTGATGGCGCCGGTATGCACATTCTTCAGCCTCACGCCGTTGACCGACGGCGGCAGCGGCTTCTGCGCCGGCGCACCGACAATCTCCTCGACTGCCGAGTCCCAGATCACCTTGATGTTGGCCTTGGCAAACAGCCGTTCCTGCAGGATGCGCTCGGCGCGGAAATGGTCGCGACGATGAACGACGGTCACCGTCTTGGCCAGATTGGAGAGATAGAGCGCCTCTTCGACCGCCGAATTGCCGCCGCCGACGACCACCACGTCCTTGCCGCGATAGAAGAAGCCGTCGCAAGTGGCGCAAGCCGAAACGCCAAAACCCTGGAACACCTGCTCGGAAGGCAGGCCCAGCCACTTGGCCTGAGCACCGGTGGCGATGATCAGCGCGTCGGCGGTGTAGATGGTTCCGGAATCGCCCTTGGCGCGGAACGGCCTGACGTCGAGATCGACCTCGGTGATGATGTCGTTGATCATCTCGGTGCCGACATGCTCGGCCTGCAGGCGCATCTGCTCCATCAGCCACGGGCCCTGGATCGGCTCGGCGAAGCCGGGATAGTTTTCGACCTCGGTGGTGATCATCAGCTGGCCGCCCTGCTGGATGCCGGCGACGAGCACCGGTTTCAGCATGGCACGCGCCGCATAGATCGCGGCCGTGTATCCGGCAGGTCCGGAACCAATGATGAGAACTGGCGCATGTTTGGCGGTCATCGAAGGGCCTTCGTGGTCGATGGAAAATGCAGCAGCCGTCAAAACGGGCTGCGGATCGTCCCTAATCTAGGTGTTCACCCACACCCCGCGCAAGGCGGCAAGATGTTACTCCCCCGAAAGCTGCGCACCGAACGGTGCAATTGTTCCGTCTGCGGCGTTTCACCGGCCATGGGCTTCCCAAGGGCTTCGAGTAGTTTTATTACGTCATTGCGCAAGATTCTTGCGCAAACGCGGAGCACATATGCCGATCAAGGCCGACCTCGACGCCATCGACTGGAAGATTCTGCGTGAGCTTCAGGACGACGGCCGCATGACCAATGTCGAATTGTCGCGCCGCGTCGGTATCTCGGCGCCGCCCTGCCTGCGCCGCGTAAAGCGGCTGGAGGACGAAGGCATCATCCAGCGCTACCGCGCCCTGCTCAACGCGCCCGCGCTCGGCATGGACGTCGTCGCCTTCTGCCTCGTCGGCCTCAATCGCCAGTCGGAAGTCGACCTCAAGGCCTTCGCCGACCGCACCCGCAACTGGCCGATCGTCCGCAGCGCCTGGATGGTCTCGGGCGAATCCGACTTCATGCTGCACTGCCTCGCTCCCGACCTCGGCACCTTCCAGGGCTTCGTCATCGAGGAACTGACCTCCTCCCCCAACGTCGACACGGTGCGCACGGCGCTGACCATCAGGCAGGTCAAGGACGACGGCCTGGTGGCCATCTAGGCCCTACAACCCTCACTCTGCCTGCCAAGCGTTATGGCAGCAGCAGGATGTTTGTTTGGGCGATGCTGATCGGAAGGTCGACGACTTTCATCTCCGATTGGTTATGTCCATCGAAGATCATGCACTTTTCGTAGTAGCGCGACAGAAGCGCTATGAACTCACGAGCGGTTCCCGGTGGATAGACGCCAGGCGAGTACTCGAACATGACCGGCACGCGACGCTCGAAAAGTTCGTGCATCGATTGGCTGGCAAGGGGCTCCGCCCCTTCGATGTCCATCCACACGAAATCGATGTCGGCGGCAAGCACACCAGCCTCTGCAAGCACCTGCGCCATGGGCTTGATCGCGACCGCCACTTCACCTTCAGAATTTGGCAGCGGAAACAGACTGCTGCCGCCGAAATTGCCTTCAGCGCGATGCAAATTGCCTGTCGCGATATCGTTTCCGACCGCACAAGGGATGATGGTGACACGTTGCTCAAGATCGTTGTCCGCAACATTGCGCCGAAGCAAAGACAAGTTTCTCGGATCCGGCTCGACGGCGATAACCCTCGCTACTTTGCCAGACCGGCAAAAATACACCGTCTGAGTGCCGATGTTCGCGCCTATCTCCAGCACGGTCGCCCCACCGCTCGGCAAATAGCCTCGACGAGATAGGAAGGCGACCAATGCGTCAGAGAGATGCCGATCAAAATCTCCCGAGAGAAAAATACTTCTCCCGATGTACTCATGTGGCGAAAAAGACATGAAGTGGTCATCGAATTTCATAGTGACCGAGGTGACGTTCGTCAAAAGCACCTCGGATGAAACGCGTCGGCCATGCTTGCCGGAAACCAGTTTCCGGATGAACGCAACCTTCCAATTTCTCAGGGCGTTTTCTATTCCCTTTAAAGCGGCGATCTTCACAATCCCTCAATCCAAAACGTCTGTTTCAGTCCCGTATTTTCCAACGTCCAAATACATTGTCTGCAAAAATGACCTGTAGCCGGCCACAGGGGTAAACAAAACTCAGGAAAAAGGAACCCTGATCCGCTCAAGGCCGCGCAAGCGCGAGTTCAAGAACATCCACGCCTGCCGTAAGGGTCTCATGATTTCTCTTAGCGGCTTGCTCAGCCGCTCTTTTTGGCTCTTGAGTTCGGGCCGCTCATCTTCGAGAGTACTTTGGAAACCGACAACCTGGCTACCTGCTCCAACCAGCATATCCTGAATGCAGATTGCGGGCGTCAACTGGTAGATCGTAAGATCAGCCCAAGCCGTACAAGCCGGATTGAACATGAATTGATCGACCGGATCGACAAAATCCTCACTCAAAGCAATGAGCTTCTGAGCGGCCGACTTCGACAAGATGTAGCCGCTTGCACCAGTATGTGTTGACCGAAGCCTCTTGAGAGAACGTCCCAGGGCAAGCTTGTTGCCCGTTCTGTCGAGGAGGGCATGCACCCTGGTGGTCTCCAGCTTCACCACGTCGGCATCGCCAGGAATCCAGGCATCGTTGCTCAGCAATTCGGCGAGGCCGGATCCGAAATGGACGTCGTCCTCGAAGACCGCCCCATGGTTCTGCTCGGCGTTGGCGATCGCCTCCCAGCACGCCCGGTGGCTGAGAAAGCAGCCTGTTTCCCCAGGTCCGAGCTGGTAGATCAGCCCTGCCCGCTCAGGTCGGTGCAGTTTGCCCTCGGCAATCAGCTTCGCTCCGTCGACAGCCGGCATCCTTGTGAAGTCGAGGCCGAGATCGCTGAAGATCGTGGCCATACGCTGCAGGCGATCGGGCGAGCGATCCAGATTGATCAGGTAGATGTTCATTGGATGGTCGTTCAAATCCTGCCTCAACAAGTGGCCGGCGCCGGTCAGCGGAACCGCACCTTGCCCCATCGCTGCCCCCGAAGACCTGCGCCGACGGACGCGGCAAGGCGCCCAAGCGGTCTGGCAATCTCCCGCATCAGCTTTTCCGTGCCGCGCGCTTTTTCCTGCACCGGCCGTTCGTGTTTCAGCCCGCTGGCCAAGGCATCGGCGGCACCATCCTTGCCGACGACCACCTCCTGGACACAGATCGCCGGGTCGACCTGATAGATCGTCAGCGCATTCCAGGCGACGGAGACCGGATTGAACATGAACTGGTCGACCGGATCGGCGAAATCCGCGCTCAGTTCGAGCAGCTTGCGCGCCCCCTTGCGCGACACGATGTAGGCGCCCGTCCCCGGATGCGTATCGCGCAAGCGCCGTACCGAGCGGTCGCCGGCCCGGGCAGCACTGTCGCGGTCGACCAGCGTCCGCACCAAGGTGGTTTCAAGCTTCACCACGTCGGCATCGGCTGGAATCCAGCTGGTGTCGACAAGCAGTTCTCGTGCACCGGCCCCGAAGTGGACGTCATCCTCGAAAATCGCGGTGTACTCGCCGTCTGCCTTCGTCGCTGCGTCCCAACACTTGATATGGCTGAGAAAGCAGCCGATCTCGCCACTGCCCAGGTCGTAATACATGCCCCTGCGAGCCTGCCGGTCAGCCAGATCCCGGCCGTCGACGGCCGACACCCTGGTGAAGTCGAGCCCCAGCTCGCCAAACAGCGACGCCATGCGCTCGAGGCGCTGCGGTGCGCGGTCCAGATTGATGACAAAAATCTTCATTCCCGCGTACGCTTACCCTGCGCGCTGCGTGTCAGATCGCACCGTCAATTCAATGGACACCTTCTTGAACACCGACTGCCTGGCAGTCGCCAGCAGCGCCATGCGGAAGGGACTCGCCAGCTGGCGCCCGACCCGCCAAAATTCATGCGTGAGCTTCGCGATCCCTCGCCGTCTTGCGGAACGAGGATCGCTGCGGTGAAACTGGCGCCGGTCCTGGGCAATCTGGCTCGTCAGCGAGCCGCCGACGGTAGCGTTCGGCGCCCACATGTCTTGAATGCAGGCCGCCGGCATCAGCTGCAGCACCACGAGTTCATCAAGGATGCCACGCTCCGGAGAATAAAGAATGACGTCGGCTGGTTCGCAGTGGCGCTCGGTATAGCCGAGCAGGCGGCGCGCGGCAGTCCTCGACACGAAGTAGCCTGCCGACCCCAGTTGCGCCGATTTCAGCCTGCGCAGTTCGTGTCCGGCAGGCTCGCCCCAGGTCTTGTGGGACAATTCGGCCCGGGCCAGATCCGTTTCGGCCCTGACCAGATCCACCCCCGCCGGAATCCAGCGGTCGGACTTCAGGAAGCTCGCGGCATCGGCGGAGAAATGGATGTCGTCTTCGGCGACGAAAGCCCAGTCGTCATCGCCTTCGGCCACCAGCGCCCACGCCTTGCGGTGGCTGAGCAGGCAGGCCACCTCGGCGGGCGACATCGAGTTGACGCCGGAGGACAGGCACCGCAGCCGCTCGAACTCCCGTTCGGGCAGCTGTTTGGCGTCGACCGCCGGCACACGGACTGTTGCAACGTCCATGCCGGCGACCTGCGCCATGAACCAATCGAGCCGGCCTGGCGACCGGTCGAGATTGATGAAATAGATTTTCAAAGCACGATCTCTACCATAGTCGTGCCCCCGACCCGCGGTTGCCATAAGGCAAGCGAGGGCGGGCAGCAAGCCGGGGGCGCATTGCGGTGCAATATAGAGCAACCTTGATCAAGAATTCAGCATTATTTCAGGCGCCCAAGTGTTTTTCCGCATTAATCGCCTTGTTGCAGCTTCCGGTGGAGAACCGGAAAGCAAAACTGACTTAATACGAGAAATTCAAAGCATTTAAGCGGGCGTTACATTAGAATCGGCGGAGAAACTCGGGCCAATGCGGCAAGCCGGTTCCAGGCCCCTGTCAGCCCTTCGCCCACACCTGGTCATAGATCTCGCGCAACCCGGCCGCCTCGTTTTCGAGCCGGAAGCGTGTGGAGACGTCTTCATGCCCGGCAGCGCCATGAGCCTCGGCAAGAGCCGGATCGGCGAGATATGGCCTGATCGCCTCGCGCAAGGCATTTCCGTCATTGGCGGCAACAAAATCGCCGGTCACGCCTCGCGTCACGATCTCCGAATAGGAGCCGGCGTCGCTGGCAACGACAGCCGTGCGCGATGCCATCGCCTCGAGCGGCGTCAGCCCGAAGCCTTCATTGCGCGACGGCGCGACATAGAGTGTGACGCGCCGGTACCACACGGCAACGTCGGGCACCTCGCCGAGCAGCAGGATCCGTTCCGACAAGCCGGCTGCCGCGATCCGCTGCCTTAGCTCGTCGCCGAAACCCTTGTGCTCCGCCGTGATGCGCCCGGTGATGACAGCCGTCCACTCGGGATAGTGCGGCAGCAACGCAATCATCGCATCGACGAACAGGTCGGTGCCCTTCGAATGCCTGACCCTGCCAAAGCAGCCGATGGCATATTTGCCGGGCAACCCCGCGGCTGCAAAGGCGTCGTCGGGCCCGCGCGGCGGGTGGAACTTTTCGAGGTCGACCCCGTGCATCACCACCTTGTGCGGCACCTCGAGGAAACGCCCTGACATCAGGCTGGTCGCGATCACGCCATCCATCTGGCGGATCAGCCATTTGGTGAAGGGCCTGTGGTCGCGCTGTGCCGCTGAGGTGAACACCAGCCTGATCTGCGCCCGAAAGAAGTGGCGCAGGACAAGCCCTGCCACCATCTCTGTGTTGCGCCTGGCGTGCCAGATGCGCGGCCGCCCGGTCTCAGGCCGCCTGAGCAGCCAAGGCAGTTGCCACCAGCGCATCTTGGGCAGGCTGTCGGGCAGACCAGGCCCGAACACGGCAATGCCGAGGTTGCGCGCCTGCACCGGCACCAGTTGCACGATGGTGCTGGTGACGCCGGAAAGCCGCTGCTTGAGATTGGGCGCGATCACTTCGGTGCGCGCCATGTCGACCGCGCCGGCGTTTTCGGCGCGGTTGCCTGCCTTGTTCATCGTGTCTGATCCGGCATCGCCACAGCCAATGCCGCCTGTTGCCTCAGATGAACTGGACCTGGACGATCTCATAGCCGCGTGCGCCGCCCGGGGCGTTGACCTCGATGGCGTCGCCCACTTCCTTGCCGATCAGCGCGCGCGCTATGGGCGAAGAGATCGAGATGCGGCCCGACTTCACATCGGCTTCCTGGTCGCCGACGATCTGGTAGGTCTTTTCCTCTTCGGTATCCTCGTCGAGCAGCACGACGGTGGCGCCGAACTTGATCTTGTCGCCATTGAGCTTGCTGACGTCGATCACCTCGGCACGCGCGATCAGGTCCTCGAGTTCGTTGATGCGGCCTTCGTTGAGGCTCTGCGCTTCCTTGGCCGAGTGATACTCGGCGTTTTCCGAAAGGTCGCCGTGCGAACGTGCCTCGGCAATGGCTTCGATGATGCGCGGACGCTCTTCCTGCTGGCGCCAGCGCAGTTCTTCCTTCAGCGCAGCGAAACCACCCGCAGTCATCGGAACCTTGTTCATAATCGACCTCTCCTGGCCTTTGCCGCGCGGCCTTATGCTGCCGCGAGGCACAAAAAAAGAAAACGGTCCGGCAGCCTCGGCTAACGGAACCGTCTCACCTCTATCTCTGCTGAATATAGCAACCCTGTCGCAGAATTCACGTCAAAAAATGCGTTGGCCACCACTGACGTTGCAGCAGCGCAACCTGACGCTGCGCCCCCTCACCCGCTTGTGATTGAAGCTGTCGCGCTTTGATGCTCTGTAGCGGTTGCCGCAGCAGCCAACGCACCTATGTCGGATAGATGAGCATCAACACACCGCATTTCGTATTCATCTTCGCATTGGCCGCCTCGCCGGCCTTCGCCCAGACCCAGAGCTTCAACACCGAAGCCGTCACCGTGCGCGCCGACGTCATTGCCGGAGGGCTCGATCATCCTTGGGGCCTCGATTTTCTGCCCGGCAACGAGGCAATCGTCACCGAGCGCTCGGGCCAGATCCGCATCCTGTCGCAGAACGGCTTGTCCGAACCCGTGTCGGGTGTGCCCGAGGTTGCCGCAAGCGGCCAGGGCGGCCTGCTCGACATTGCCGTCGCCCGCGATTTCGCAACGTCTGGCACGATCTTCGTCAGCTTCTCCGAGCCGGGACGCGGCGGCGCCGGCACAGCGCTTGCCCGGGCCAAGCTGGTCCGGGACGGAGCCAAGGCGCGGCTCGAAGATGTCAAGGTCATCTTCTCGATGAACCGCAAGAGCGGCACCAGTCACCATTTCGGCTCGCGCATCGTCGTCAATGACGACGACACATTGTTCGTCACGACCGGCGACCGCGGCCAGGGCGATCGCGCCCAGGATATGCAGGACCATGCCGGCGCGGTCATCCGCATCAACGCCGACGGCTCCATCCCCAAGGATAATCCCTCGCCCGACGGCAAGGCCATGGCAGCCGAAATCTGGTCGAAGGGCCACCGCAATCTGCAGGGGGCGACCTTCGATCCCGTTCTGGGCAGCCTCATCACTGTCGAGCATGGCGCCCAGGGCGGCGACGAGTTGAACCGCCCTCAGGCCGGCAAGAACTATGGCTGGCCAGTCATCACCTATGGCCGCGACTATTCCGGCGCCAAGATCGGCGTCGGCACCTCGGCCAAGGGCTACGAGCAGCCGCTCTATTACTGGGATCCGTCGATCGCGCCTTCAGGCCTCGCCAGCTACCAGGGCGACATGTTCCCGGAATGGAAGGGCGACCTGCTGATCGGCTCGCTGAAGTTCGAGCTTTTGAGCCGCCTCGACCGCGACGCAAAGGGCAACATCCTGGACGAGGAGCGCATTCTCGACGGCGCCTTCGGTCGCATCCGCGACGTCAACGTTGCGCCCGACGGCTCGATCTGGCTTCTGACCGACGAAGGCGACGGAATGATCGTCAGGCTGTCGCGCGGCGACTAAAGCAATTCAAGGAAAAGTGTGCAGCGGTTTTCCGTCCGGAATTGCGGAAAACAAAGGGATAGAGAGATTCCGCGATTCGAAGAAAAGCGAAATCTCTCTAGCGCCCGCGTGGTTTCAATGCGTCAGGCGGTGGTCGGGCTGCTCATCGCCGAGATCAGCAGGTCGGCATCAAGGTGAAAGTCGTTGAAGACGACGTTGCCGGCCGGATCGATGATGATGAACCACGGCGTGCCGCCGGTACGATAGTCCTGCATGACAGTCGGATAGTGTTCGCCCTCCGGCGGGACGTCGTGCCCGAACGGGATCATCAGCCTGTAGCGCGCCTGTTCGAGCTTCGGCTTGTCGTCGGTGTTGATGCTTGCACCCTCGAACACCGTCTGGATGGCGGCAAAACCGAACTTGTCGGCCGGCAATGCCTCGACCAGCCGCTTCAGCGTCGGAAATCCACGGGCATGGCATCCGGGACACCAGTGCTGGAAGCAGTAGAGTATCTTGCAGCCGTCGCTCAGGTCGGAAAGCCGCAGCGGCTGCCGGCGTCGATCCAGTTTCCGCCCCTGAGCTCAGGGGCGCGACGCCCCAGGAGTCCGAGTTCCATGGCATCCTCCTAGACACGCTAAACCGTTCCGGACGCCCGCGTCAGCAAGGCGTCCGGTTGCAGTTCTTTGCGGTGACGTCGTCAGATCAGGCGGCGCTCGACCGGCGCGGCAGCTTCCAGCCCGGGCGGACGAAGTGGCAGGTGTAGCCGTTGGGATAGCGCTCCAGATAGTCCTGGTGCTCGGGCTCGGCCTGCCAGAAGTCGCCGGCCGGCGCCAACTCGGTCACCACCTTGCCCGGCCACAGTCCGGAGGCATCGACGTCCTTGATCGTCTCCTCGGCAATCTCCTTCTGCGCCTTGGAGGTGTAGAAGATCGCCGAGCGATAGCTCGTACCGCGGTCGTTGCCCTGCCGGTCCTTCGTCGACGGGTCATGGATCTGGAAGAAGAACTCCAGCATGCTGCGGAAATCCGTCTTCGACGTATCGAACACGATCTCGATCGCCTCGGCGTGGCTGCCATGATTGCGATAGGTCGCGTTCTGGACGTCGCCGCCCGAATAGCCGACACGGGTGGAGACGACGCCGGGAAGCCGACGGATCAGGTCCTGCATGCCCCAGAAGCAGCCACCGGCCAGAATTGCAGTTTCGGTTGTCATGCGACGTCTCCCTTGTTCACGAATAGCTTCACATAGTGCCCGAGGCCTTCGCTTTCGAGCTCGTCGACCGGCACGAAGCGCAACGACGCCGAGTTGATGCAATAGCGCAAGCCGCCAGCGTCGCGCGGGCCATCTAGAAAGACATGGCCGAGATGGCTGTCGCCATGCGTCGAGCGCACTTCGGTGCGCACCATGCCATAACTGCGGTCGCTGATCTCGACGACATTTTCGGCATCGACCGGCTTGGTGAAGCTCGGCCAGCCACTGCCGCTGTCGAACTTGTCGACGGAGGCGAACAACGGCTCGCCGGAAACCACGTCGACATAAAGGCCCGGCTCCTTTTTGTCCCAGTACTCGCCGGTGAAGGGACGCTCGGTCCCATCCTTCTGGGTGACGCGATACTGCTCCGGCGACAGTGCCGAGACGGCGTCGGGATTCTTGTTGTAGGCCCTCATCATCTGTCCTCCATTTCGGTGATGAGGCAGAGATGGGTATCGGAGGGGTGCCTGCGCCAATGCATGTTGGCTATTGTTTCGATGCACCGGCTGAATGAGGCCAGCGATGCGAGCCGACCATCATGCGCAGATGGCGCAGTGCCGGCGCATTGCCCGATCCGCTGACCGAAACGAAGGACACCTGGCGCTCGAGATTCAGCCCCGATACCGGGCGCAGGGCCAGCCCCGGCACGATGGCGGAGAATTCGGGCAACAGGCAAATGCCGGCGCCATCGGCGACGGCCTGCTGCATCCAGTCCTCGCGTTCGGACTGCAGCCGCGGCCGCATCACCAGCTCGGCGTTCATGAAATAGTCGATTGCCTGAGCGAAAATCGCAGCCGAGCCGGTCGAGATAGCTTTCGACACCGATTTCCTCCGGCGGAACCATGTCGAACTTCGCCAGCCGATGGCTGCTCGCGCAAGCCAGCATCAGCCTCTCGCTGAACAGCTCGATCACCGACAGCTTCGTATTGTCGGCGGGTTTGTCGGCGAGGAAGACGCCGTCCAGCGTGCCGGCCAGCAGCAGTCCCGACCCCATCTTCCCGTCGATTGGATGAAGCAGGATCTCCAGCATCGGCATCTCGCCGAGCGCGTGCGTGATGAACCGGCTGATTGGCGCCGGCGCCACCGAATGCGCAATCCCCAGATTGAGGCGCTCGCGCCGGCCCGAGATGCGACTGTTCACCGAAGCACGGATCCTGTCTTCGGCGCCGACGATGGCCGCGAACTCCTCACGGACATCGCTGCCGAGCGAAGTCAGCCGTGTGTCCTTGCCGTCCCGGTAGACCAGCGTGCCGCCAAGCTCATGCTCGAGCTTCTGGATCGCGCGCGTCAGTGTCGGCTGCGCGACACCGCACAATCGCGCCGCGTCGGTGAAGTTCAATGTTTCGGCAAGGGTCAGGAAGTAGCGGATCTGGGCGAGGTTCATGGCCCAACCCTAAGCAATTCCGGGAAAAATGTGCAGCGGCTTTCAGTCAGGAGTTGCGCAGAATGAAGGCCGCGCGACCTGCGCTGCCGTCACCGCATTCGTGTCAAGGAAAAGGACCAGGCCAAGCCCGGTCCTTTGGATCATGTCATCGGCACAAATCAGCCGGCGCGCAGATAGGCGTCGATCTGCTCTTCCAGCATGCCGTATTCACGGCAACCCTTGCCACAGCGATTTTCGATTTCCGACAGCTGCAGGCGGGCGGCCGCGACGTCGCCGAGCATCAGATGCGCCTCGCCCATATATTCGCGCACCAGCGTGTAGTCGGGGTTGTTGCGCAGCGCTTCCTGGTAGTAGCCGAGGCCGACGAGCACGCGCCCGGCCTTGCGGTGGGAATAGCCAAGATAATTGAGGATGCGCGGGTCGGTCTTGTCCTGGGCCAGCGTCAGAACCTTGATCGCCTCGTCATACTTGCCGTCCATGGCAAGCGCACGTCCGGCCGAATAGAGGCTATCGTCGTCGATCATGCCGGCCTTGGGCGGTTCGCATTTCTTGGTCTTCTTGTTGTAGACCAGGCCATTGTCGCATTTCGGCTCGTCACCGCTGCTGCTTCCGCCGCTGTCGGCCGAAAACACCGGCACTGCCAGCAAGGGCAGCGACACCATTGCACCTGCAAGCACTTTCACAAATCGGGTCTGCATCGCTACCTCCTAACATGCGCCCATCGACAGACTAACGCAGATCGAGCTGCTTTTCATCCCGCGCTGAAATCGCATAGCGAACCGTTCATGCCCAGCTGCTAGCGTGGACGCACGGAGGCTTGCGGCATGGACGAGATCGACGGCGACGGGCTGCTGCAACTCGACATACCAGCACCTGCCCTTCGCGTCGGCCTGGTCGCCATCGGTGCCTTCGTCGTCAGCATCGCCACTTGGGAGCTTTACCGTGGCGTCTGGCCGCTCAATGCCACGAGCCCGTTCTTCCTGTGCCCCATTCTCGGCGCCTGGTCCGTCGGCGTGCCGGCGATCTGGGGCGGCCTGACGGGGCCGGCGATCCATTGGACAGTCGGCTCCGGCCGCATCGAAATTGTCGAGAAGCGTCCGTTCAGGCAGGCCAGGCATCACCTCTTCGGGCCCGACCAGATCGAACGGTTCGAAACCCGGAAATGCCCTGCCATGGAAGGCGCCAGCAACTGGCGCGTCACCATGACCGCCCGCGACGGCAAGCGCTTCGACACCCGCGACTTCGGCACCCGCAACACCGCTGACGCTTTTCGCGAACGCGTCGGGGGCCTGTTCAACAGTTGACCGCCGCAGCGGCGCCTGCGACGACCTCCGGCAGGCCACGCCTGTCAGCCCTTCAGATAACCGTCGATCTGCTCCCGCAGCAGCCCGTACTCGCGGCAGTCGATGCCGCAGCGCTTCTCGATCTCCGACAGCTGCTGCCTGGCACCGGCAACGTCGCCGAGCGTCAGATGCGCCTCGCCCATATATTCGCGTACCGGCATGTAGTCGGGATCGTCGAGGATCGCCTCCTGGTAATACCCGATGCCGACGAGGATGCGCCCGGCCTTGCGGTGCGAATAGCCGAGATAGTTGAGGATGCGGGCGTCGGTCTTGTCGTGCGCCAGCGTCAGCACCTTGATCGCGTCGTCGTACCGGCCGTCCATGGCCAGCGCCCGCCCGGCCAGATAGAGGCTGTCGTCATCGATCATGCCGGCCTTGGGTGGCTCGCATTTCTTGGTTTTCTTGTTGTAGACGAGGCCGGTGCGGCATTTCACCGGGTCGCTGCTGCCGCCGCCGCTGCCGCTGCCGCCACCCATTCCGCCGCCACCACCGCCTCCTCCACCCCCGCCTCCGTCGGCGGAGATCACGGGAACGGCAAACAGCGGCAGCGCCACCAGCGCGCCAGCCAGAAGCTTCAGATATTGGCTATGCATGGCTACCTCCACCGATGCGTCCCCCGTCGAGGCAAACGCATCGGCTGAGCTCTTTCGTCCTCAGCCGCGGAAAATCAGTGCTGCCCCGCCGGCGATCAGCGCGAAACCTATGGCGTGGTTCCAAGTGAGGCCTTCCTTGAGGTAGAAGACCGAGAAGATGACGAAGACGCTGAGTGTAATCACCTCCTGCATCGTCTTCAGTTCCGCCGCCGTATAGACCTCGTGGCCGATGCGGTTGGCCGGCACCGCCAGCCAGTATTCGAAGAAGGCGATCAGCCAGGAGAAAATCACCGCCGCATAGAGCGGGGCCGCCTTGAACTTCAGGTGCCCGTACCAGGCGAAGGTCATGAACACGTTGGACGCAATCAGCATCAGCACAGGAAGAACCTTGGGCGAAAGCAGAAAAGCCATGGGGAATACCGTCTGGAGGGGGGGAGGAAGGCGCGCTATATCCGCCTCTCCTAAAGTCATGTCAACCACGGCAACCCCGCCGCGAATATCGAGGCAGTGACGTCGCCGCCAAATGCGCTATCATCAGCCGGGGGGAAGGCAACAGGAGCACGCTCGTGCAGCAGCGGCGCGAAAAAGAGTGGGACCTGACCATTGGCCCGGACACCGTCCGGCAGTTCATCCTCAAAGCCAAGGCGATCAGCGCCGGCGTCAACGAAGACTATGAAGACGGCGCCGAGCACGAGGTCGAATATGACGGCGACACCCACGACAACCATCGCCATGATGGCCTCGCCGAGGAAGAGGCGGAAAACCTCACCGAAAAAGAGCTACGCGGGCTGATCGCCGACCTCAATGTCGACCAGGCTGCCGAACTGGTGGCGCTCGCCTGGGTCGGGCGCGGCGACTACGACGCCGCCGAATGGGCGGACGCGGTCGCCGAGGCACGGCAGCGCGGCAATCGTCGTACCGCCAAATACCTGCTCGGCATGCCGATGCTGGGCGACTGGCTCGAGGAAGGCCTCGAGGCCCTGGGCGCCTGAAGCATCGCTCGACACTTCCGCCAGATGACAACGCCGTCACCGAATTTGATCGCGCGGCAGCGTCCCCTCGGCAACCGCGAACGATCGACAACGTTGAGCGGCGATGCACACAGCCAAATCCCGCCTGCTTTCCCTGATCCTTGTCCTGCCGCTGGCGACATTCGCAGCGACCCCGCACGGCTTTGCCGAAGCCAGCAAGGTCGAAGCAAGCAAGACGTCACTGCCCAATCGAGCTCCGGTGCCACAGGCCGCACCCGCGCAGGCCCTGCCCAAACCGCCCCCGGTTGCGCCGACACAAGCCGGGCAGGCTTTGGTTCCCACACCCGAGCCGCGTCCCGACGTTCCCGACCAGCGGCGAGCCCGAGAAATGTTCGGCCCGCCAATTCCTGAAGCGATGTCGAAGGCTGAAGCAATACCAACAACCGTCCCCATTCCGTCCTCGCGCCCGGATGGCCCCGAAGCACCACGTGGGCGAGAGACGTTTGGTCCGCCGGCGCCAAAGATGCTGCCCGACAAGCGTTCCTACGTCGCGCGGCCGGCAAAGATGCCGATCGAGGAGACCGCCTGCCGCACGCGCCTGAAGGTGCTCGGCGCCGAGTTCGAGGAGCAGGCGCCGCAAAGCGACGCCGACGGTTGCGCCCTGCCCTTTCCGCTCAAGCTGAAGCGTCTCTCGCGGTCCATCGACATCGAGCCCGACGCGATCATCAACTGTGCCACCGCCGAGACCTCCGCCCGCTTCGCCACGGAAGTCATCGCCCCTGCCGCGAGAACCGAGCTCGGCGAGGAACTGACCGTCGTCGGGCAGGCTTCGGCCTATGTCTGTCGGCCGCGCAACGGCACCCGCAAACCGTCCGAGCATGCCTTCGGCAACGCCCTCGACATTGCCCGTTTTACCCTGACCGGTGGCACGTCGGTCGAGGTCGAGCCGGCGCCGCCGGAGAAGAATGCCAAGTTTCTTGATGCTATACGCAAGGCGGCCTGCGGGCCGTTCAAGACGGTGCTCGGTCCAGGCAGCGACGCCGACCACGCCCGGCACCTGCATATCGACCTCGCCCCGCGCAAGAATGGCGGCACATTCTGCCAGTAGGCCTGGCCCGCCACCCACGCCGCAATTCGGCCCCAGCCGTAAACGCTGCCGCTGATCTTTCCTTTACCCTTGGCGGCTAGGCTCATTTCCTCAAGGGGACAGGAGCCTTCACATGGCCGCAGATTCGCGCGCCACCATCCCGGTCGGATCGCCGCGAGCCGCGCGTCAGCGCGCGCTGCTGCTCGCCACGACCCTTGTCGCCGTCGGCCTCGGCCTCAGCTCATGCACATCGGGCGATGTGTTCGCGCTCCAGCCCGCCGTCGATGTCGGCTCCCAGACAGCGTCGCTCGGCCCCGTACAGGCCGCCCCTGTCATTGTCGAGCCGCAGTCCGATCCGGCGCTTGTCGCCCAGGCGGCGCCCATGATCGAGCCGACATTCGACGCACAGGCCGCGCAGTTCGAGCAGATCCAGCCTGAAGCGCCACAGCCTGTGCAGACCGCCGCGCTCGCGCCTGCCCAGGGGCGCGGCATGCAGACGCTGGTGCCGTCCAATCCCTATATGGTCGCCTATCCCAAGCTCGACGATCCCTCCAACGAGCCACAAAGTGCGCCGATACGGCCTGCCGTCATGCCGGCCGACGAGGTTGACTGCCGCAGCGACCTGAAGAAACTCGACGTCACCTACCGCGACCTTCCGCCGATCCGCGACGGCGCCGCCTGCGGTATCGACTACCCGGTCAAGGTGTCGGCCATCGGCTCGGTGCAGATGAAGCCGGCAGCCGTCGTCACTTGCCAGATGGCGGCCAGTTTCGCCGCCTGGACCAAGCGCGACCTGGTCCCCTCCGCCCGGCTGCGCTATTTCTCCGGCGTCAAGACCATCCACCAGGGCTCGAGCTATTCCTGCCGCAAGATCGCCGGCACCCGCACCCTGTCAGAACATGGCAAGGGCAATGCGTTGGACATCATGCGCATCGAGCTGAACAGCGGCCGCGACATCGACGTCGAAAAGCCCGGCCTGTTCGCCTTCCGCACCCGCGGCTTCCTCAACACCATTCGCGCCGACGGCTGCAGCTATTTCAACACCGTGCTTGGCCCCGGCTACAATTACGACCACCGCAATCATTTCCACTTCGACATCAAGCAGCGCCGCAACGGGTACCGCGCCTGCCGCTAGCGTTTGCGCGCCCGTGTCATGAAGCCAGACAAGATGCGCTTTACAAAAGACATCGCTAATACTTAATCTGCCGATGCAACCCATGATTTGTCCCGAGTTCAATGTCGCGCCACTGCTTTGGCTCGACCCATCGGCAGCGGGGTTTGATGCTACGGGGAAAACTGCACCGACAGGCGACCCTTTGGTTCATTGCGCTCTGCGTGAGCTATCTCGCGCTCGCCTATTTCGCGGCTCCTGAATTTTGGTCGCTCCGTTTCCTGCGCGACGGCCCCCGGCCTGAATCGCTGCTCACCACGACGGAACAAGGCATCCCGGGTGACCCGATCAATATCGGCCTCGTCGGCAGCGAGCTGGACGTGACCGCCGCGTTTGCCGCCGCCGGCTGGGACCGCGCCGACAAACTGTCGGTGAGATCAGCGCTGGAAATCGGCGAAAGCGTGCTGCTCGACCGGCCTTATGTCGACGCGCCCGTCAGCACGCTCTTGTTCAACGGCCGGCGCCAGGATCTCGCATTCGAAAAGCCTGTCGGCAAAAGCGCCGACGTCCGCCACCATGTTCGGCTGTGGCTGACCTTCACGCCCGGTGCCGACGGGCGCCCGACCTGGTATGGTGCGGCGAGCTTCGATCGCGGCATAGGCGTCAGCCACGACACCGGCGCCGTCACCCATCACATCGGACCCGACATCGATGCCGAGCGCGATTCGCTGATCGGCGATCTGACATCGGCCGGACGCATCATCGAGGTAAAGACGATGTCAGGCATCGGCCTGACCAAGGCCGGCCGCAACGGCGAGGGTGACCCCTATTACACCGACGGAAAGATGCTGATGGCAGTTCTGGTGCCTGACAAATAGCCCCAGCCTCGACCCGCTCTTGTGCCGCTGGGGAAGAGTATTTTTGCTGCCGTCTTTTCGAAAGGCCTTAAGCAATGCTATGCAGCGAGCATCATGTTATACGCTGAAATCGCTATCGTGGTCGTCCTCATCTGTGTGAACGGCCTTCTGGCAATGTCCGAACTTGCCATCGTTTCTTCCCGTCCAGCCCGCCTCAAGGCGATGATCGACCGCAACGTCAAGGGCGCCGGCCGCGCGCTCGAACTCGGTGCCAACCCCGGCAAGTTCCTGTCGTCGGTGCAGATCGGCATTACTCTCGTCGGCGTTCTCTCCGGCGCCTTCTCGGGCGCCACGCTCGGCGAACGCCTGAGCGGATTTCTCGCCGCCAACGGCATGAGCGCCGGCGCCTCCAACGCGCTTGGCGTCGGCGTCGTCGTTGCGATCATCACCTATGCCTCGCTGATCATCGGTGAACTCGTGCCCAAGCAGATCGCCCTGCGCGATCCCGAGGGCGTCGCCTCCCGCGTCGCCCCAGCCATGTCGACGCTCGCCAAGGTCGCGCTGCCGCTGGTCTGGCTGCTCGACATTTCCGGCCGCTCGGTGCTCTGGCTGCTCGGCCAGCGCGGTGAGAGTGAGGAAAAGGTCACCGACGAAGAGATCAAGATGCTGGTCGCCGAGGCCGAGCACCACGGCACCATCGAATCCGACGAACGGCGCATGATCGCCGGCGTCATGCGCTTGGGCGATCGCGCCGTGCGCGCCGTCATGACCCCGCGCACCGAAGTCGACTGGATCAATCTGCAGGCCGACGAGGCCGCCACCCGCAAACTTTTGATGGAAACGCAGCACTCGCGCCTGCCCGCCGGCGAAGGCTCGGTCGACGCCATGGTCGGCGTAATCCAGACCCGCGAACTGCTCGCCGCGCTGCTTGCCGGCCGCAGCTTCGACCCACGTAAGCATGTCCGCACCGCCCCGATCGTCCACGATCAGGCGGACGCGCTCGACGTGCTCGCCACCCTCAAGCAGTCCGAAGTGCCGATGGCGCTGGTCCACGACGAATACGGCCATTTCGAAGGCGTCGTCTCGCCCGCCGACATTCTCGAGGCCATCACCGGCGTGTTCCGCTCCGACCTCGACGAGGACGACGTCGACAATGCCGTTCAGCGCGAGGACGGCTCCTGGCTGCTCGCCGGCTACATGCAGGCCGACGAGATGGCCGACCAGCTCGGCATCGACCTGCCGGAGAACCGCGACTACGAAACCGTCGCCGGCTACGTGCTGTCGCATATGCACCACCTGCCCGCGACCGGCGAATGCGTCGACGCGCAAGGCTGGCGCTTCGAAGTCGTCGACCTCGACGGCCGCCGCATCGACAAGGTGCTGGCGTCGAAGCTGCCCGGCTGACACAGCGACCGGGTTGGTGCTCGCCCGGATACACCGGGCCGCTGAGCCACTGCAGCTCGCGTTGCGAGGCTTGGTTATGGTCCTGGGCCGACGTTTAGCCGTCATGGTTCTGGACCGTGTCTGACTCTTGGCTGTCACGGCATCGCAGATGCCCCAAAGGCACAACGAAAAAGGGCGGCACAAGGCCGCCCCAGAATCCCTTGGGAGGAAAAGGTCCGAAGCTGCTCAGGCAGCCTTGGCTTCTTCGGCAAGAACGTCGGCCTCACGCGCGACCTTCAGCGCCTTGGCCCACCAGGCGATCTCGGAGACCAGCCCGTTCGCCGACTGGTTGAGGTGCTCAAAGTCGGAGAGTTGCTTCTCGCCCTGGCGCACAGCCAGGAAGTCCGCCCAGACGATGTGCACGGCGGCCTTGGTCGGCGCCATCTGCAGTTCCACCGCATGCATGCGCAGCTGCTCGACGGCCCGCGCCCCGCCGACACCGCCATAACCGACGAAACCGGCCGGCTTCTTGTTCCATTCGGTGGCCGCATAATCGAGCGCGTTCTTCAGCACGGCGGTCGGACCGTGATTGTATTCGGCCGCAGTGAAGATGTAGCCATCGAACTCGGCCACCTTCTTCTGCCAGCGCTGGGCAACCTCGTTCTGCGACGGCACCCAGGCGGACGAGGCGACCTCGTCGAAGAAGGGCAGCGGGAAATCCCGGAGGTCGACGATTTCGACCTCGATATCGGCGTGGGATTTTGCGATCCTGGCAATCCACTCCACCGGCGTGTCGGCGAAGCGTGCGGCACGCGTCGAGCCGACGACGATGGCAATCTTGGGTTTGGACATGGTAGGAACCTTTCGGGCGTGAGTATCTGAACGACACTGGTAACAAATGGATACCGACGCTATATAGGTGACTGAAAATCATCCGCACAAGGAGGCACTTTTTTGATACCGAGGCACCCGCACCGCACCGAGGATTGCCGCGCCGTCAGCGATATCCTGCAGCGCGTCGGCGACAAATGGACGGTGCTCGTCGTCGGCAAGCTCGGCGACGGTCCGATGCGCTTCAACGAGCTGCGCCACGCTGTCGGTGGTATTTCGCAGAAGATGCTGACCACCACCCTGCGCGGCCTGGAGCGCGACGGCTTCGTCACCCGCACCGTCTTCCCGACAATCCCGCCGCGCGTCGACTACGAGCTCACCGACCTTGGCCGCGAACTGCTGGTGCCGGTGTTCGCGCTCGGCGAGTGGGCGAGGCTCAACCAGGCCCGTGTCGCCGAGGCACGGATGAAGTTCGATACGACGGTGGAGTGACGCGCGCGGCGGCATCTTCGCTGCGCCCTTTGAGAGCTCGCCGCGCACGCCGCGCCAAAATCACATAAGCCCTGCCGGCTCGCACCTCAGGATGAGAACCGTGGCAGCGCCGGACATTGGAGCCAGCGCATTGCATCTATGGGCAGGTGAAGTGCTGACACCGCCGGCGCACGCGACTCAAGCCTTGAGGGACGCGCGCCTACTCCGCCGGCACCGGCTTCGGCTTGCCCTGCCCGTCCAGCGCTACCATGATGAAATCGGCGTCGGTCACCTTTTCCATCAGGTCGGAGAGATAACGCTGCGCCCAGGCCTCGACCTTGAGCGTCATCGAGGTGCGGCCGACACGCTCGACATGGGTGTAGATGCACAATGTGTCGCCGATCTTCATCGGCTTGGCGAAGGCCATTTCCTTGACCGCCGCTGTCACCACGCGACCGCGCGCGCGCTCGGCGGCGCGAATTCCGCAGGCAAGGTCCATCTGCGCCATGACCCAGCCGCCGAAGATGTCGCCGGCTGCATTCGCGTCGGCTGGCATCGCCAGCGTCCGCAGCGTGAGCTCGCCCGTCGGCTGGCCATCGGCATACTGAACCATCGTCTTTTCCCTCAGAATTTCCTCCGACCACCCGTATCGTCGTGGCAGCAGCCGCGTCAACGACGCATCTCTTGCATCGCCCGGTCGTATTTTTCACAGGCCATGCCGTAAGCGACGCCGAAGCCTGCGACTGAGGCGATAGTCTGACCGCATCGTGGAATTTCGACAGGCAGCCGACAGCATGCAGACGTTCGATTTCATTGTAGTGGGCTCGGGCTCCGCCGGTTCGGTGGTGGCCGAGCGGCTGTCGGCGAGCGGACGCTTCTCGGTGCTGGTGCTCGAGGCCGGCGGCACCGACCGCCGCTTCTTCGTCCAGATGCCGCTCGGCTACGGCAAAACCTTCTTCGACCCCAAGGTGAACTGGAATTACGCGGCCGAAGCCGACCCCGGCCTTGCCGGCAACAAGGACCACTGGCCACGTGGAAAAATCCTCGGCGGGTCGAGCTCGATCAACGCCATGGTCTGGATCCGGGGGGCTGCCGAAGACTTCGACGCCTGGCGCGAGGCCGGCAATCCGGGCTGGGGTTTTGACGATCTCCTGCCAACCTTCAAGGCGATCGAAGACAATCAGGCAGGCGGCACCGACCTGCGGGGCACCGGCGGTCCGATCCACGTCACCGACAACAGGAAGAACGTCCATCCGCTGACCCATCGCTTCCTGTCTGCCGCGCAAGCGGCCGGCCTGCCCTTGAATCAGGACTTCAATGGCGCGGCCCAAGAGGGCGTCGGTGTTTATCAGATCACCACCCAAGGCGGCCGCCGCATGTCGGCGGCGCGCGGCTTCCTGCGCCCGGCGATGAAGCGCGCCAACGTCACCGTCGAGACAGATGCACTGGTCACCAAGGTGCTGTTCGAGGGCAAGCGCGCCTGCGGCGTCGAATATCTGCAGAACGGTGCCAAGCAGACGGCTCGCGCCGGGCGCGAGGTGATCCTGTCGGGCGGTTCGGTCAACACGCCGCAGTTGCTGCAGCTCTCCGGCATCGGCCCAGCAGCACTGCTCGCCGATCTCGGCATCGATGTGCTGCACGCAAACGAACATGTCGGTCGAAACCTGCAGGACCACCAGGGCATCAACTACACCTGGAAGGCCAAGGTGCCGACCCTCAACCAGCTGTTGCGCCCGTGGTGGGGCAAGGCACTGGCGGGCATGCAGTATCTTTTGCTGCGCTCGGGCCCCCTGTCGATGAGCATGAACCAGGGCGGCGGCTTCTTCCGCACCGACTTGAGCCGCGCCCGCCCCAACATGCAACTCTATTTCCAGGTCTTTTCCACCGTGCTGCCCAAGGCCGGCGAGCGCCCGATCCTGACGCCCGACCCCTTCCCCGGCTTTTCCATCGGCCTGTCCAATTGCCGCCCGTCGAGCCGCGGCGAGATCATGATCCGCTCAGCCGATCCGACCGTGCAGCCGCGCATCACCGTCAACGCCTATTCGACCAACAGCGACGTCGCCGAGATGCTCGACGCGGTCAAATTCCTGCGCCGCATCGCTGCGCAATCGCCCATCGCGGACGTCATCGCAGAAGAGGTTTTGCCAGGCCCGTCAATCACTTCCGACGCCGACCTGATTCAGGATTTCCGCAAGCGCTCGGGCACCGTCTATCACCCGGTGTCGACCTGCCGCATGGGCCCGGATCCGACGAGCTCGGTTGTCGATCCCCGGCTGCGCGTCCACGGCCTCACCGGGCTTCGCGTCATCGACGCCTCGATCTTCCCCGACAACATCACCGGCAACACCAACGCCGCCTCGATCATGACTGGCTGGAAGGGCGCGCAGCTGTTGCTGGAGGATGCGGGGTGAGCAGTTTCCGATGTTTGCGCAGCCGCTCATCCTCACCCTGAGGGCTACGCCAAAAATCGACGATGTCACGCGACCGGGAGGACCATCGATGAAGATCACCGACGTCAAGACCTTCGTGGTCAACAACCCGCCCCCTGGCATCGGCGGCAAGTATTTCATCTTCGTCAAGCTCACCACCGACGGCGGCGTCGTTGGTTATGGCGAGGCCTACAACGCCACCTTCTCCGCCCATGTCACCGCGCGAATGATCGAGGACATGGCCGAGCGCTACCTCGTGGGACAGGACCCACACGACATCGAAAACCTGTTCCGCCGCTGCTATTCCTCCGGCTTCACCCAGCGCCCCGACGTCTCGGCCATGGGCTGCTTTTCGGCGCTGGAAATAGCCTGCTGGGACATCGTCGGCAAGGAGGCCGGCAAGCCCGTCTACAAGCTGCTCGGCGGTCAGGTGCACGAGACGCTGCGCTCCTATACCTATCTCTATCCACACACCGGCAGCGTCCATACCGAGGACGTTGCTCCCAAGAACGTCTACAACGACCCCGACATGGCAGCCGAATGTGCAGCTCTCTATGTCGACCAGGGCTTCGACGCCGTGAAGCTCGATCCGGCCGGTCCTTGGACCGCCTATGACGGCCACCAGCCCCGCCTCATCGACATCGACCTGTCGGTGCGCATGCTGAAGGCCATCCGCGAGGCCGTCGGCACCCGTGCCGACATATTGTTCGGCACGCATGGCCAGTTCACCGCCTCTGGCGCCCTGCGCATGGCTCGCGCCATCGAGGCCTACGATCCCTTGTGGTTCGAAGAACCGGTGCCGCCCGACATGCCGGAGGTGATGGCCCAGGTCGCGCGCGGCACATCGATCCCGATCGCGACAGGCGAGCGGCTGACCACAAAATTCGAGTTCGCCCGCGTCATCGAAAACCGCGCCGCCACTATCCTGCAGCCCGATCTCGGCCGCTCCGGCGGCATTCTTGAGACCAAGAAGATCGCCGCCATGGCCGAGGCCTACCACATCCAGATCGCACCCCACTGCTATTGCGGCCCGATCGTCGGTGCAGCCAACATCCAGCTCGCCGTCACTCTACCCAATTTCCTCATCCTCGAATCGCTCAAGCAATGGGACGGCTTCCACGCCAAGCTGCTGAAAAAGAAGATCGAATGGCAGGACGGCCATGTCATCCCGTCGAAAGAGCCCGGCCTCGGCGTCGAGCTCGACGAGGCGGTGTGCGAGGCCAATCCATATGACGGTCCCCACCTGCACCTGCAGATGGTGCAGACCCCGCTGATGCCGTGAGGCGCGCGTGACCCAGCCCCTCGCCTACGCCTTCATCGGCCTTGGCCATCTCGGCGCCAATCTCGCGGCATGCCTTGTGCGCGGCGGCTTCGAGGTCGTCGTCTACGACCGCAACCCCGAAACTGTCGAGCACCTCGTTGCGCAGGGTGCCGCCGCTGCAAAAAGCCCTGCAGACGCGGCCGCCCGCGCCGGCAATGCCATCACCTGCCTGCCCTCGCCCAAGGCAAGCGAGGCGGTTCTGGTCGGCCCCGACGGGCTGCTGTCAGGCCTGCCCAAGGGCGGCACCTGGATCGAGATGTCGACAAACGGCCGCGACGAGATCCTGCGCCTTGCCGACCTAGCCACTGAGGCCGGCGTCGATACGCTGGAATGCCCCGTCACTGGCGGCGTGCATCTCGCTGCCGAGGGCAAGATCACTGCACTTGTCGGCGGCGACGCGGCGCTCTACGAGCGCCACCGACCGGCCATTGAGGCAATGTGCGCCCGCGCCTTCTTAATGGGGCCGATCGGCTCGGCGGCAGTGATCAAGGTCATCACCAACATGCTCGCCTTCATCCATCTCGTCGCCGCCGGCGAAGCGTTGATGCTGGCCAGGAAGGGCGGCCTCGACCTCGCCCAAGCCTACCACGCCATCGTGGCCTCCTCGGGCAACAGCTTCGTCCACGAGACCGAGAGCCAGTTGGTGCTCAACGGCTCCTATGACATTGGCTTCACCATGGACCTTGCCCTCAAGGACTTAGGCTTTGCGCTCGCCATGGCGCAGGAGGGCGGCGTCCCGCTCGACCTCGCCGCCCGCGTCAACACCATCTTCCAGCAGGGCAAGGTGGCTTATGGCGGCGACGCCTGGTCGACTATGATCGTCAAACTCCTGGAGGACGCGACTGCCACCGACCTGCGCGCGCCCGGCTTTCCGGCGAAGCTGTGAGGCTGACGTCTCTTAACCCTTCCCCTTGTGGGCAGGGTCGGCGCGTAGCGCCGGGGTGGGGTAGTCGAAAGCTCTGAGCCCAGCCAGCCTCCCTTCCGCCTCGCGGATCGGTCTCCCACAAGGGCGGGCAAACGCGCCTGGCACCGCCTCTTCTCGCCCCGGTTTGACACCCGCCCTCGGCTCGACTTACCTCTCGCCACCACCACCCGGGAAAGATTCTCCGATGCGGCCTAGCCTGCGCGCGAAAATACTCGACGTCTGCGCGCGCAAGATCGCCGCCAAGGGCCCTGATGTCGGTCTGTCCTTCTACGCATTCTTCGCCAACAGGAACGACGACCCAGAGCTTCTGATGGAGGCCGCCGAATGGTGGATCAGGACCCAGAAGCTCGACCACTTCGAAAAGGCCGCCAAGATCGAGGCGATGGTCAGGGCGATGGACGCCTAACTTCCACCCCTTCAATTTCAGCGACTTACGCCAATCCCCGGACTCAGAATCCGAGCCCCTTGCATCAACACCTCACCTTCAAAGCCTTCGCCACCATCTCGTAGGTCGCCGGAATATGCCCGGGCGACTCGCCGTCGATATCGACGAGTGCGGCATTGGCGAGCGGATCGCCCAGCGGTTCGACCGTCACCTTGCGTCCGCGCAGAATGGTGATGGCGGGATGGTTGCGGTGGCGTCCGCCATAAAGCAGGCGCAGGTCGAGAATCAGCTTGAGCTTGCTCGCCGCGCGCAGGATGACGATGTCGAACAGCCCGTCATCTGGAACGGCATCGGGGGCGATCATCATGCCGCCACCGAAGAACCGCTCGTTGGCCACCGCCACGAGCGCCACCCTGGCCTCGACCGGTTCGCCATCGTCGACGGTGATGCGTACGTCCTGGAAGCGGTAGCGCACGAACTCGATCACCGTGCGCCAGAAGAACAGCGCCTTGGCCGGCACCCAGCGCTTGCGCCGGTCGTTGTTGACCGCCCGCACCGTCGCCCCCGACATACCGAGACTGGCGATGTTGACAAAATGCCGGCTCGCCAGCCGGCCATGGTCCTCGACGAAGGAGATACGGCCAGCGTCGATCAGACGGTCGCTGCCCTCGGCAATGCGCGCGATCGCCGAAGATATTTCGACGGGAATGCCCATTCCGCGGGCAAAGTCGGAGCCGGTGCCGCAGGGCAGCACGCCGAGAATGGCCGCATCGCCGGTTTCGGCCTGCATCTGCAAAAGCCCGTCGGCGACCTCGCTGATCGTGCCGTCGCCGCCCGCTGCGATGACCAGTTCGCAGCCAAGCGCCACCATGTCGCGGGCAAGAACCGCGCCGTCGCCCGGCTCGGTCGTCTCGCGAAACTCGACTTCGCCGAAGCGCTGCGTCAGCGCTGCCGCAACCTCGGTCCAATGCGTGTCCAGTCTGCCGCCGCCGGCCACCGGATTCCTGACGACGCCGACTTTCACGAACGCACCCTCCCCGGCAGCCAACGCGCCGCCGCCTCCGCCTTATTGTTAGCCGCAGAGGCAAATGCGCAAGGGAAAGGTTGCGAAGTTCACATCCTGTCGGCCGCCTTGGCGGAAGAACATGTCGCCGGATGGCTACAACGCTGCCGCGCATGCATAACGCCACCGTCATGCCATGATTGCGGCCAACTGGCGCCGCGATCGGAGCGGAGAAATCGCGGCGTCAACAATCCTTGAGGATTCGGACCGTGATCAAGTCTGCCCTTGTCGCCATGACCATCGTCGGTTGCGACTGCGACGCCAAGCTTTGCGAATATATCGGCGAGACGCCGGCACAGTGGACGTCAGTCGCAGACTGCGAGGCGGCGATGAAGAGCCGCATCCTGCGAGAAGGCAACCACGCCTATCCGTTGGTGACCGGCATCTGCCGCACCACGGTATTTGCCGAGCCGCAGTTGGCATCGGCCCCGGCCGAAATCAAGCAAGCCGAGCCAGCCGAGCGGACCACCGTTGCCGGCATCGTCGAAGGCGGACGCTCGGTCCTCTATCGCACCGCCAATGGCTATGCGCTGGCGCGCAGCGGCCTCAGCGATGCCGCCGCCGGCACGGTTGCCGCAGCAAAACGCTCGTCAAGCTGGCTGGCAGCCAATATCGGCTTCTGAGCCGAACGTCCGGCGGCATGAAAAATAGCCGACCTCGGGAAGAGGCCGGCCATAGTTTGGTTCTGCGTCTTGGAAGGTCTCAAGAACCTCACCCAACCCGCCGGGCGCATGGCAGTGCCGGCAGGGCGGCTGTGCACACGGCCGTTACGAGGCCGCTTCGATCGCGGTCACAGCACCTGTCGTGTCGTCCACTGTTACCTTGACCTTGGCGCCGGCGGCCAGGCCGTCGACCTTGAGGGTTTCGGGGATGACATAGGTCTTGCCGTCGTCGAGCGTGATCGAGCGTGTCGCCGGATCGACCGACTGGACCGTGCCCTGGACCTCGGCGGCATAGGCGGCACCGATGAAGGCGAGCGAAGCGACAGTCGTTGCAAGGATCTTGTTCATGTCTGGTACTCCCGTTCAGGTCTGTCCCGGCTGGTCCTGCCCTCGTAGCAAGGCCCGCCGAACGAGATGGAGACTGACCTGCGGAATGGTCCGACGCAAATCACGAAGCGTGAAATTATCGAACGTAATCATAGGCTTATTTCCGCCGCATTTGACCGCAACCGGCACATGTCTGGATGCTTCGCCATCACCCCGATCTCGCCCTAGCCCTTGCCAGCCATACGCTGGCCGGCGTCACACCACCGTCATCGCGCCGCCACCCCAAGGTCGGATTCCGGAATGGCCGATCACGAAACGCCGTTCGACATCGGCGTGGACAGATTTTTTTCGCGCGAGCCGCCACCCTCCCGCGACGTTTTGCGCCGTCGTTTCGTTGGTCCAGCCCGCCCGGTTGCCTTCACAGCCGCCGGTGATTCTGGCATAGCTCGCGCCGCACGATTTGTGCTTTTGGGAAGCTCCCGTCTTGAACCCCCTGTTTGAAATCGTCGGCGCCGTCGCCGCCATCCTGACCACTTTGTGCTGGTTGCCGCAGATCATGAAGATCCTGCGCGAGCGCAAGACAAGCGACATCTCGCTCGGCACCAACGCCGCACTCGCCACCGGCATCTCGCTGTGGATCGTCTACGGCATCGCACTTGGCTCGCTGCCGGTCATCGTGTCCAACATCGTCACGCTGGTTTTCATCCTCGCCATCGTCGGGCTCAAGCTCCGCTTCGGCTAGCGGATCGGCCCGAATACCGGATTCGGATTTCGGAAAGCACGATACAGCGCTTCAAGGTATTGGAGCATTCTTTTGCGCGTCCGTACGGACGCGCGCCGCTCCAACCGCGCCCTACGACCCGATTTTGCGCACCAGCGAGGCCGTCGCCAGGATCGTCGCCATGTCGGCGATCATCGGCTCGACATGCACCCTGTAGTCGAGAGCCACATCCGATGCCGGCAGCTCGAAAAAATCCTTCTGGTGTGGCAAGAGCAGAAATCCGCTCGTGCCCGACAGCGCGATCCGCGCCGGCTCGCCCGGCCATGCCTCCTTGAGCCAGGTCAGCGCCTGCGCCATCTGCCCCGACACCAGCGGCTGCGCAGCCTCGACATTGTCGCTGCTGAACTCGTAGGCCATATCAAGGTCCTGGACCCCCGACCGGAGTTCCTTCAGGCCACTGCCAAAGAGTTCGCCGAAAAAGCTCAGGACCGCATTGGTCCGGATCGTTGCGACCAGCGTACCCTCAAACGGCTTCTTCAGTCCAAACGCCACGATCACGCCCTGAAAGGTCGTGGAGGCGTGCTTTTCCGCCCGTTGCGTGAGCAGTGTTTCGTACAGCTCGAAATCGAAACCATCGTAATTGCCGGAAATGAAATCATCGATCTCGAGGTTGTTGTACTTGCCAACCGTAGATTCCGGTAAGTTAACAAAGGACGGTGGCGTCGCGCCCCGTTCATGGCGCATATTTTTGATGAAGCCGAAGACGATCGGCAGCAGCTTGTTTCGGAACGATGCGTTGGCGGCTTCGAGCGGCCGCATCGCACGGAAATAGGCGAAGAACGCAGCGATGAAGCCCACGACATAAAGATAGACATGCGGCGTCGACAGCCACTGCTCGTTGAGGTCGGCTATGAAGTTGAAGATCAGCGCCAGAACCAGAACCGCAACGATCACGCCGCCGAGATAGAGGGGCACCCGCCACGCCGTCGAAAGCCTGATCGCATTGCGCTCGGCCTGATAGGCTTCGAGGTCCTTCTTGATGCCCGCGGTCGTCGCCTCGTCGGGCATGAAACCAGCTGCGCTCATATGTGCCCCCATGGCGCGCCGAGATCGTGCCGCCCACTTACCGGATGATAGCGGCTTTTCGCCAAATGTCGCGGCGTAAACAAGGAGATGCAACGGTATCCGGACTCAGCTGGTGAGGCTGGCGGCAGCGGCTCCGTGAACCGCCTGCCAGCGCGCCCGCACTTTCGTTCCAAGCTCGCCGTCGACCTTGTCGAGCGGCACCATGCTCTCGTGCGCGCCGTCGCGCTGGCGCATGAACGGCACCAGCCGGTAGCTTGCAATCTCGCCACGCGTGTGAGCGTCGGCGCTGACATCGACGACGAGGATCGCGCCGATCCGTCCCGGCCAGGGCTGCCGCGCCAGCGCCGTGCCGAGAAAATCGCCCAGGCCGTAGGCCACCAGCGTGTCGTCGGCGCGCGCCATCGGCTGCACGACATGGGCGTGATGCCCGACAACGAGCCCGACACCCAGCTCAGCCAGTATCCGCGCCCAGCCACGCGTGACGGCGCGCGGAAAATGCCGGAACTCCCAGTCCCAGTGCGGCACCGCGCAAACGAGATCGGCGCCTTCTGCGCCCGCTAACCCGTTGCCGGCCGCGGCAAAGAAGTCATCGGCCATGGCCACGCGCCCAGCGAAAGCCTCCGCGGGCGCATTGCGCCACTGCGTGAATGCGACGAGCCCCAGCGTCAACGAGCCGGCTGCCACCTTGCTCACCTCGGTGGTCGTCCCGATAGTCGCAATGCCAAGCCTGCCCAATGCCGCAAGCGTCGCATGATAACCGTCTGCCCCCTGGTCGAGCACATGGTTGTTGGCCAGCGACAGCACCAGCCGCTCTGGCGCGATGGCAGCCGCCGCCAGCGTTCCGGTGAGAAATTCTTCGGTCATCGCATGATGCGTTCCGAGCCGCGTTCCCAGCCGCGCGCTCGGCCGCTCCACGACAGGGCTCTCGCAATTGCCGACCACCAGATCGGCCGCGGCCAGGAGGGCCGTCAGCTCGCGGTCGAAAATCGGCGGCTGTTTGTTGGCGACGGCGGAAATGTCGCCGACGAATGCCAGGCGCACGCTCTGCCCGGGCTTGGGCAGGAAACGCACCTGATCAGGCAGATAGCCCGGACCGTTACGCCGCAGCGACGGCCTGATGAACCGCGCTGGCCAGGAGATCTTGTAGGAGAAAGGATAGTTGGACACGCCACGCCTGAAATTGACTGCGGCCACCCTAGCAGCTTTTCATTGCGTACAGCTGGCGCTTTCGGCCGGCCGTTACTTTTGCCGCCGCTTCTTGCTCGAGCGGCCGATGGCCAGGCGATAGATTCTGTCGATCTCGCCGACGATCCGCTTGGGGTCGAGCTGCCGTGCGATCTCCTGTCGCCCCGCCTGCCCGACGGCTCGACGCTGCGTCGCGTCGCGCAAGTCGAGTGCTGCCGCCGCCATGCCATCGACGTCGCCGACGGCAAAGCTCTGCTCCCTCGGCAAGAGGTCGACCATGTTGCCGACCCGCGTCGACAGAACCGGTAGCCCGGCCGCCATCGCCTCCAGCGGCGCGATCGGCGCCTGCTCGTCGCGCGAGGTCATCAGAAACAGGTCGAAGGCCGGCAGCAGCTCGAGCGCGTCGTTGCGCAGTCCAGGCAAATGGATTCGGCCCGTGAGCTCAGGCGCCGCGATCGCCGCGTCCCACTCGGCCATGATGTCGTTGCCCTGATTTGTCGAGCCGATGACCAGCAGTTCGGCGTCGACATCGTCATCCAGCAGTTTGCGCAGCACGCGCACCATGTCGATCTGGTTCTTGCGCCCGCCGAGTTGGCCGACCGAGCCGATCAGGAACGCCTCATCGCGAATGCCGAGGGCAGCGCGAGCCCGCGCCCGCGAGGCGACCGACACCGGCTCGATCCGGCCGACGTCGAACATGTTGGGCAGCAGGTGGATGTGCCGGCGCGAAACCAGCCAGTGCTTGACGTAATAGTCCACCGTCCACTGGCTCAGCCCGATGACCTCATGGGCAAACAGCCATGGCAGCTGGTACTGGCGCGCATGCGCCGTCATCACGATCGGCGTACCGGCCGCGCAGCGGAACACCAGCCCGAACTTGTTGCCGCGGCTGCCATGGCAGTGCACCACGTCCTCTCCCCAATCGCGGATGGCATAACCGACGCGGCGGATTTCCCTTGGCGTCGTGGCGAAGCTCGATCCCATCATCCGGACCGGGCCGTCGAAATGCTGATGCTCGATCCACGAACCCAGCGAATGCACCAGCATCACCTCGTGCCCGGCGTCGAGCTGGGCCTGGATCAGAATCCTGGAACTGGTGGCGACGCCATTGAGCGCGCCATGGCCGACAAGATGCGCGATCTTCATAGCGCCGATGTCTGCTGCGGAAAGTGGATCGGAAAGGTCATCTGGCGTCCGGGTCAGGAACTGAGTGCACGCTCTCTAACATCCCGCGACGATCAGGCAAACACGGCTTATGGACGCCACCTCGCCGCGCCCGCAGCTCTTGCCGCCTTGTTACCCAGGCATAAAGCATGATGCCTTCAGCACACTGGCGCGCGCAACAATTGCCAGTAATCTCAAGCAGTTCGCAATGAACCGGGTCTGGAGGGACTGCCCATGATGCTTCGAAGACTTGCCACCGCTGCGGCCTTGCTGGCCGGGTTGATGGCGTTGCCTGCCGGTGCGATCGCCGCCGAAGCCTACACCACCGGCAACGTCAACGTCCGCAGCGGCCCCGGCACTGGCTATGCCAGGATCGGCATGCTCTACGAGGGCACGCGCGTCGACCTGCGCGGCTGCGACGGCAACTGGTGCAACGTCTACGGCCCGCGCCTGCGCGGCTGGGTCTCGGCCAACCATCTCGACGAATATGTCGGTCGTCCGCCGGCCGTGGTCGTCGCGCCCACCATCATCGTGCGGCCACCGCACTGGAACCGCCCTCCTCACTGGAATCGCCCGCCCAAGCCACGGCCGCCGAGGCCACGCCCGCCCGGCGCCAACTGCAAGATCGCGCCCGGCTTTCCCTGCCCAAGGTGACAACCTCCTGACAGCCTGATGTCAGGAGCCGAATTACCTCTCCATGCGGGTGCCGGCTTTCCGGCATCCGCGCCCTTTCCATTTTTGCCGAGACCGCCCATATTTCGCTCATGGCCAAATCTCCTGACAAGAAATCGCCCGCTTCGGGAAGCGACAACCGTGCCGCACAGCGCAAGCGCGGCGGCAATGGCGTAACCGACTTCCTCGACGCTTCCGAGCCGTTGCATCGCCCCGGCTTCGGCGAAGCGCCGCAGGCCGCGTTCTCGGGCGCACCGCTGTCCGGTTCGATTTCGGATTGGGCCGAAGAGATTGCCCGCGAGGCTGAGAAGCCCCAGCCCAAGGCCAAGAAAATCCCGGAGAAGAGCTCGGCCCCGACCCGTTCGGCGCGTGGCACCTCGATGGGCGGTGCTGCCTCCGCCAAGGAGCGTGCCGCCGCCGGTCTCAACCCTGTCGCCGGCCTCGACATTTCGTTGGAGGACGCGGCGTCGCTGTCCAACTCCGGCGTCACCGCCACCGTCGCGGCGCTCTCGGCCCTGATCGAGAGCGGCAACCCGCTGCACAAGAACGGCGAGATCTGGGTTCCCCACCGCCCCGCTCGACCGGAAAAATCCGAAGGTGGCATCCAGATCGTCATGCAGTCGGAATTCGAGCCGGCCGGCGATCAGCCGACCGCCATCAAGGACCTCGTCGAGGGCGTCGGCAATGCCGACCGCACCCAGGTGCTGCTCGGCGTCACCGGCTCCGGCAAGACCTTCACCATGGCCAAGGTGATCGAGCAGACGCAGCGCCCGGCGCTGATTCTCGCGCCCAACAAGACGCTGGCAGCCCAGCTCTATGCCGAGTTCAAGAAGTTCTTCCCCGACAACGCGGTCGAGTATTTCGTCTCCTATTACGACTACTACCAGCCCGAGGCCTACGTCCCGCGCACCGACACCTATATCGAGAAGGAATCGACCATCAACGAGCAGATCGACCGCATGCGCCATTCGGCGACGCGCTCGCTGCTCGAACGCGACGACGTCATCATCGTCGCCTCGGTCTCCTGCATCTACGGTATCGGCTCGGTCGAGACCTACACGGCAATGACCTTCCAGATGCAGGTCGGCGACCGCCTCGACCAGCGCCAGTTGCTCGCCGACCTCGTCGCCCAGCAATACAAGCGCCAGGACATCAATTTCGTCCGCGGCTCGTTCCGTGTCCGCGGCGACACCATCGAGATCTTCCCCGCCCACCTGGAAGACTCGGCATGGCGCATCTCGCTGTTCGGTGACGAAATCGATGCCATCACCGAGTTCGATCCGCTCACCGGCCAGAAGACCGGCGACCTCAAGTCGGTCAAGATCTACGCCAATTCGCACTATGTGACGCCGCGGCCGACCTTGAATCAGGCCATCAAGTCGATCAAGGAAGAGCTGCAGCATCGCCTGCAAGAGCTTGAAAAGGCTGGCCGCCTGCTTGAAGCCCAGCGCCTGGAACAGCGCACCCGCTTCGACCTGGAGATGCTGGAAGCGACTGGCTCCTGCGCCGGCATCGAAAACTATTCGCGCTATCTCACCGGCCGCCGCCCCGGCGATCCGCCGCCGACGCTGTTCGAGTACATCCCCGACAATGCGCTCGTCTTCATCGACGAAAGCCACGTCACCGTGCCCCAGATCGGCGGCATGTACCGGGGCGACTTCAGGCGAAAGGCGACGCTGGCCGAATACGGCTTCCGCCTGCCCTCCTGCATGGACAATCGGCCGCTGCGTTTCGAGGAATGGGACGCCATGCGCCCGCTCTCGGTCGCCGTGTCGGCGACGCCGGGCAACTGGGAGATGGAAGAGGCCGGCGGCGTCTTTGCCGAGCAGGTCATCCGCCCGACCGGCCTGATCGACCCGCCGGTCGAGGTGCGCCCGGCCAAGAATCAGGTCGACGACGTCGTCGGCGAGATCCGTGCCACCACCCAGGCCGGCTACCGCACGCTGGTCACTGTGCTGACCAAGCGCATGGCCGAGGACCTGACCGAATACCTGCACGAGAACGGCGTCCGCGTCCGTTACATGCACTCCGACATCGACACGCTGGAGCGCATCGAGATTCTTCGCGACCTGCGCCTTGGCGCTTTTGACGTGCTGGTCGGCATCAACCTTTTGCGCGAAGGCCTTGATATTCCCGAATGCGGTTTCGTCGCCATTCTCGATGCCGACAAGGAGGGTTTCCTCCGCTCGGAAACCTCGCTGATCCAGACCATCGGCCGCGCGGCTCGTAACGTCGACGGCAAGGTCATCCTCTACGCCGACCAGATCACCGGCTCGATGGAGCGCGCAATGGCCGAGACCACGCGCCGCCGGGAAAAACAGATGGTGTGGAACGAAGCCAACGGCATTACGCCAGAGAGCGTCAAGTCGCGCATCTCCGACATCCTCGACTCGGTCTACGAGAAGGATCACGTCCGCGCCGACATCTCGCAATTCACCGACGGTGCCGGTGCCATGATGGGCAACAATCTGAAGGCCCATCTCGAAGCGCTCGACAAGCAGATGCGCAACGCCGCCACCGACCTCGATTTCGAGAAGGCCGCCCGCATCCGCGACGAGATCAAGCGCCTGCGCGACATGGAGCTCGCCATTTCGGACGATCCGCTGGCGCGCGAGGTCGAGGGCCAAAGCCCCGCTTCCGGCCGCGAGAAAGGCAAGCACAACAAGGGCGTCGCCAAGCACCGCACGGTCGAGGAACAGGAGCGTTTCCGCAAGCTGGACGAGGCCCGCGCCGCCGAGGAAGCGGCCAAGGCTGCCCGCCCGAACCTGTTCCGCAAGCCGAAGCTCGACGAGATGGGCGCCGACGGTACGGTTCCCGCAGGCAAGTCGCTGTTTGCCAAGCCTCACATCGACGACATGGGACCAGGCACCGACATGACCACGCCCGCCGGCGCGGTCTCGCGGTCGCTGTTCAAGAAGCAGTCGGCCGCCGAAGCCCACGGCTCCGATTACGGCGTCCCTGACGACGGCAAGTCGCTGTTCAGGAAGAACGACCTCGACGAGATGACCGTCCGCCGCACTGAAAAGCCGGTCGAAGGCGTCAAGCCGATCAAGCGCGCCAAGATCGGCGCCGGCTCCTACGAGGATCCGGCCGAAGCCGCGCGTGCGAAAAAGAAGCCGGGGAAGTCAGGACGGCCGGGGAAGTGAGCAAGCGCAGTTTCACTGCCGGCGACAAAGAACCATAGCTAGCACGGCTCATTGTCCTGATGCTCATCCGGTCGATGCCGCACCAGCCAATCGATATTGCCGCGCGAGATGCAGAGATCCTTCAAGGCGGCATCGTCCAGGCGCGACAGTCTCCGCGCAGCACGCCATTCGCGTAAGGTCGATGCCGCCGAACTGACTGATACCAGGATGGCGCGGGCGAGCATGCCGCCATATGGGGTCTTGCCTTGATTTTCGATCATGGTCGTCATGGCCGGTCTCCAGGGAATGGGAACAGGCTAGCGACCCGACTGGCATAATGGAAACGAATGTATATTATGGCCTCGATAAGAGGTCCTTATGCCAAACAACATCGATATCGCGTTGCTGAGAGCATTCCTGGCCGTGGTCGACACCGGCGGGATGACCAGTTCGGCCAAGGTACTCAACCTCACACAGGCAGCCGTAAGCCAGCAGGTGAAGCGGCTCGAAGACTGTTTCGGCTGCGCCCTCTTCGAACGCGACCGCAAGGGCCTGAAGCTGACGCCAACGGGCCAGCGCCTTGTCGTTCAGGCGCGCCGCCTTGTCCGCAACAATGACGAGGTCTGGTCGGCGATGAACGAAGCCGAATTCGAGGGAGAAATCCGTCTCGGCATGCCTTCCGATTTCGTCCGCTGCTTCGGCGCACCGATCCTCAGGCAATTCGACCAGGCTTGGCCCCGCGTGCGGGTGTCCCTTGTCTGCGGCTCAAGCCAGCGCCTGCTTGAAAAGCTCGACGGCGGCGAAGTCGACTTGACCTTCGCGGTGGAGAAAAAATGTGGCCACAATGGCGAGACGCTATTATCTGACCCACTGGTCTGGGTCGGTGCAAAGGGTGGCCAGGCCTTCGAACGCGATCCCCTGCCGATATCGACGGACGACGAAACCTGTTTCCTCAGGCCCTTCGCGCTCAAGGCTCTGGCAGACCATGGGCGCGTCTGGCGCTGGGTCTGCGAAGACAGCAATTTCGATCCCATCCTGGCGACACTCGACGCCGATATTGCGGTAGCACCGCTGCTGGCCTCGACCATACCGCCGGGTTTTGAAGTTCTGGGCGAGCGGCATGGGCTGCCGTCCTTGCCAAGCTTCTGGATCAATCTCTATCAGCCGCATGCTGGGCCGACGCGCCTCTCGGCAGAATTGGCAGTGCACATACGCGACGTTGTCGGCACCCGTTCGCAGTTGGTAGCGTGATCCAGGTCGTTGTTTGCAACGGAGCCGCACGCTTTCAGCCTACTTCGGCTCCGGTCCAAAAGAATCTCGCCGACCATGTCGGATGTGGCGGCCGCCGCTCGTCCTTGCAGTGAGGCATCGGCCGACGGCGGCTACGGATGTCCTGAAATGCGCCACCGCAAGTGGCAATCGGCTCAAGTGAGGAACGGAGACAACTGATGTCGGAAGCTCAAGCATACCCTGCCCCGAAGGTCCTTGGCGGCCTGATCGCCTACCTGCAGGTCGACGGCGCCTTCAAGGCGGCCGAGTTCTACAAGCGTGCCTTTGGCGCCGAGCAGGTCTTCGCCTACCCCGCCGATGAGCAGGGCCGGACCATGCACTGCCACCTCTACATCAATGGCTCGTCGCTGATGCTGAACGATGCTTATCCCGAACACGGCCATGCGCACGAGAAGGCGCAGGGCTACGTCATGCAGCTCATCCTCGGCGACGACATCGATGCCTGGTGGAAGCGCGCCGTCGATGCCGGCTGCGAAGTGGTCGTGCCGCTCGACATCATGTTCTGGGGCGACCGCTGGGGCCAGCTGCGCGATCCGTTCGGCGTCGCCTGGGCGATGAACGCGCCGGTCAAGCCGGCCTGAGAGTCCTAAACCACGCTGCGCGCCGCCAAGGCGCGCAGCGACCTACCGGTCGTGCGTCTCGCCCGACAAGGGTGTCGCCAGCATCGACGGACGTTGCTCGAACGCGTCGAACCAGGCTGTCAGCCGCGCCCGCCCGCGAAACGACGGAAGCTCGCGAAACGCCATCCACGACAGCGCCGTCGCCACCGCGATGTCTCCGACATTGAGCGGTGCATCGGTATCGATCGCACCGTCGAGCCAATCGTAGCTCGCCTCGATCTTGTCGCTGTAGCCCTCGGCAAGGGGCTGATAGCGCAGATGCTCGGGCCGCCGTTCCGTCTCCCAGCGCAGGCCGATGCCCACCTGCGCCAGCCCCTGCGCCACTGCCTGCAGCCGCAGGGCCCGCCAGCGCGCCTCGCCCGCCTCAGGAATCAGCTTCGCACCGTCATGCAACGTGTCGAAATAGGCGCAGATGACGTCGGAATCGAAGATCGGCTCGCCGCCGTCGCGCAAAAGCACCGGCACCTTCCCGAGCGGGTTTTCGGCGTAGACACGCGCATTGCGCAGGGTCGGGCTTGTCTCGTGGTGGATCACCTCCAGCCGGTCGACGATGCTGGCCTCTTGGGCGAACACCAGCGCCTTGCGGGCGAAAGGCGAATGCGTCTGGTAATAAAGGATCATCGTTTTCCCATGCAGGTTGGCACCAGTTAGCTACGCCGTTCTAGCCTGCACGCAGCGAGAATTGCGCTCTCATTGGCGCACGCTGGCGCAACTTCGTTGCACGCCTGCCTGCCGTTTCGATACGTGTTTCCGCATGTGGCAACAGGCCGCTTCGTCCCTATGCGATTCATATAAAGCAGCCCGCTTCCCTCTCTCGAATTCACATGGCGCGGAGGACTATCTCTTCCGTCATGAAGCCGGAAACCATCGCAGCCCTGATCGACCGTGTCGCCGACGTCAGGATCCTCCGCGAGCACCACGTCTGGGCAGCCGCCGAAATTTTCGGCTTCGATGACCTCGACAGCACGATGCGCCGCAAGTTCAGGGCGCTGATGGAAGCCGACGCGCTGCTCGACGCGGTGCTGTCGCTTGCCGCGAGCGCCGACCCGCCGAGATCGGTCGGAAACGTCAGGAATCAGAGAGGACACTGGGTCTGTACCGTGCGCTGCGACGCAGCCGGCAACAGACGAACCGCCACGGCCGAACACGCCGATTTCGCCGCCGCCGTTCTTGCGTCACTGCTGGCCAGCCTCCAGCAGCCGACTGTAGCGCACCGCCACCGCCCCCCTTCCCACCAGCATGATGGATCTTCCAGCCATGAACACCAACGCCACGCACAATGACCAGCTTCGCGGTCGCCTTTTCGGCGCCATTTCAGCGCTGCCCACACCTTTCAGGGACGGTGAAGTCGACCTGAAAAGCCTCGCAGCTTTTGTCGACTGGCAGATATCAGAAGGCATCAACGGCCTCGTTCCCTGCGGCACCACGGGCGAAGCCCCGACGCTGTCCTGGCATGAACGCATCATGGTGATCCGCAAGACGGTCACAGTGGCGAACGGGCGCGTTCCGGTCATCCCGGGCACTGGTACCAACAGCACCGAATCGACGATCGCATTCACCGCCGCGGCGCGCGATTTCGGCGCCGATGCCGTGCTGGTCGTCACGCCCTATTACAACCGGCCGAGCCAGGCCGGCATCGTCAGGCATTTCGAGACCATCGCCGCCAAGGTCGACACTCCTATCATCGTCTACAACGTGCCGGGCCGCACCGGCGTCGACCTGACGCCTGCCACCATCGAGCGGCTGGCCGACATCCCCAACATCGTCGGCTTCAAGGACGCGACCGGCGACCTGTCGCGCCCAATGGCGTTCGCCCAAAGGTTCGGCGAGCGCTTCGTCTGGCTGTCCGGCCACGACGCCACCGCCTTCGGCTTCAACACCATGGGCGGCAGTGGCACCATCTCGGTGGTTTCCAACATCGCGCCGCGCCTGTGCGCTGCCATGCACAACGCCTGCCGCAACGGCGACCCGCACGCCGCCCGCGTCATCAACAACCGCCTGCGCCCGCTCATTGCGGCACTCGAACTGGAAGTCAACCCGGTGCCGGTCAAGCATGCGCTTCACCTGATGGGCAAGATGGCATCGGACGTCCGGCTGCCCCTGGTCGAGGTCGAACCGAATACTGCATCCGCTATCAGCGACAACCTGTCGGTGCTCGACGCACAGACCCGCCCCTCGCGCGCGCTCCGTTCCGTCCGGATGGCCGCCCGCGCGGCCTCCAACGCCAGGCATTTATGAGATTTGAATTTCTTCGTCCCGCGCCGCCAATCGAATTCATATGGCGAGGGCATCACATCGTGAAATGCAACGAACCTCTCGAGAGACGGCAGCACCGTTCCCGGGAACTTCAGGAAAGGCACGACATCATGGGTACTCTTGCTCGCGACATCCATCCGGCGCTTCACGCCCACCGCTTCATGGTCGGCCGCGACCCGCAGGGGCGCTGGGTCGTCAGCGACGAACTGGGCATGGTCGGCGGCATCTTTGCCGACAAGGATTCGGCGGTCCGCTTCGCCCTGGCCGAAAGCGACCATATGCCGGGCGCGGTATTCTGCGCGCCTTGCGAGGTCACGCTCAACATCGAGCCGATCTCGGCTCACGAAACCGCAGCCGGCACCGGCCACCACTAGCCCTGGAGCAGTAGCTCCAATGTGCGAATTCACGCCTCCCGCCTAAGCGTGTTCAATGACCCTCATGGCTGCCCCCTCCGGGGCTGCCGGCGGGAAAGGAGCACGGCGCCATGGCAGGTCTCAGCACATTCGCCTTCGCGGCAGGCATCCTCGGAACAGTAGTGGCATTCTCGGTCGCCGATGTGGCACCGATGGTATCAGCCCCAGGTGACCCGGCAGGCCTGTCCCGCAACGATGACCTCATTCTGATCGGCAGCAGGTCGGTCACCGTCTCGAAGTCGACAAGCAAATCCAGCTCGCGCTCGAAAAGCTGCTCCAACGGCAGTTGCACCACCGACAGCGACTCCCAGAGCAATACGGGTACCAGTTCCTCGACAAGCACCTCGACGAGTACCAACTCTTCGAGCAACTCGAACACCAATTCGAACTGATCCGATATAGCTCCATTCAGTTTTCAATGCCGATCCCCAGCACCTCACAGACCCGCTCCGGCGGGTCTCTTTTTTCGCCCATCGGGCCGTTGGGATTCAGATCAAGTCGGCCTCATGGGAATATCAAGCACCCAGCGGTACCGTCAGCCCGGCCTTGACCCGGTCCATCGCCACCAGCGTGCGGAACTTCTTGATGTTGGGATTGGCGAAGAAAAGCCGCCGCGTCAGCGCCTCATATTCGGCCATGCTGGCCACCGTCACCACCAGCACGAAATCCGCCTCGCCGGTGACGTAGTAGCATTGCTGCACCTCGGGTGCCGCACCAAAACTTGCCTTGGTGGCATCGAGCAGGCCGATCTGCTCGCTCTCGATGGAAATCTCGACGATGATGGTGATCGGCCGCCCGACCTTGTCGGGGTCGACGACAGCGACGTTGGCCGCGATGACGCCCCCCTCCTCCATACGCTTGATGCGCCGCTGCACCGCCGGCGCCGACAAATGCACCGCCTCGCCGATCTCGCGCTGCGGCGTTGCATTGTCGCGTTGCAGAACATCGAGGATCTTCAGGTCGAAATCGTCGAGCTCGACAGCTTTGCCGACATTCCTCAAGACATCGTCCCCGCGATACAAACTTGCACAAAACTGGCCAGATAAGAGCGCATTTCTCATGACCGGTGCAATATGAATGCGTCGATCGAGGAGATATCGCCCATGCTTATCCGCAACCAGCACGCCGACTATCGCAAGCCGCTCGAAGCGGTCGATGCGGAAACGCTTGGTATCGAAGCCGCCGAGACGGTCGAACGCTTCCTGTCGCGCCGGCCCAACCATCGCCCGACTCCGCTTCGCTCGCTGCCGGCGCTGGCCCGGGAACTTGGCATCGGCGCCGTCCATCTGAAGGACGAGGGTTTTCGCCTCGGCCTCGGCAGCTTCAAGGCCCTCGGCGGCGCCTATGCCGTCATTCGCCTCGTGCTGGAGGCGGCGGAAGCGCGGCTCGGCCGTCCGGTCGCCATCGCCGAACTGCACAGCCCCGAAGTGGCAAAAATCTCCGCCGCCATGACTTTCGGCTGCGCCACCGACGGCAACCACGGCCGCTCGGTCGCGCAAGGGGCGCAGCTTGTCGGAGCGCGCTCGGTGATCTTTGTCCATGGCGGGGTCAGCGACGCGCGCGTTGCGGCCATCGCCCGCTACGGCGCTGTGATGGAGCGCGTCGCCGGCACCTATGACGACTCCGTCGCCGAGGCGGCGCGGGTCTGCGAGGCCAATGGCTGGACCGTCGTCTCCGACACCTCCTGGCCCGGCTACGAGCGCATCCCGGGCCTAGTCATGCAGGGTTACACGGCGATCTTCCGCGAAGCCCTCGAAAAGCTGCCTGAAGCGCCGACCCATGTCTTCATCCAGGCCGGCGTCGGCGGCATCGCCGCTGCCGCTGCCGGCTATCTCGCCAACCGCTATGGCGAGGCGCGCCCGACCTTCGTCGTCGTCGATCCCGCCCGCGCCGCCTGCATCTTCGAGACCGCGCGGCAAGGCAAACCGGTCAAGATCGCCCATGGCGAACCGACCGTCATGGCGATGCTCGAATGCTACGAGCCGTCGCAGGTCGCCTGGCGCGTGCTGTCGCGCGTCGCCGATGCCTTCATGACCGTCGAGGACGAGACAGCCGTCGAAGTTATGAACCTGCTTGCCCGCCCCTTCGACCATGATCCCGTGGTGGTCGCGGGCGAAAGCGGCGGCGCCGGCCTCGCCGGCCTGCTCGTCGCCGCGCGTGACGCCGGCATGCGCGCCGCTATCGGCCTCGACGTACATTCGCGCGTCCTGCTCGTCATCACCGAGGGTGCCACCGACCCCGACCGCTACCGCGAGCTCGTCGGCCTGACGCCGGGAGATATTGCCATCGCGGGGAAGTGACGCACGGCAGCGCTTCATCGCGCCATGCTAGTGCAATGTCCGCCGCCTATCAGCGATTTCCAGTCTGATATGAGGGCACGTCCGAGATGACCTTTTCTGCCGCGGCAGTTTCCTCCAACCCGCACTTTCCATCCCCGGCCGAGATCAAGCGCATCCTCGTTGAGCGCATCGACCAGCAGCGCCAGAGCGTCGGCATCGTCGTCGGCACTTTCGGCCCGGAGGGCCGCGTCATCGTCTCGCATGGCAATTTCGGCGCCTTCTACGCCCGCCCGGTCGACGCCGACACCGGCTTCGAGATCGGCTCGATCACCAAGGTCTTCACCACGCTGCTGCTCGCCGAGATGGCTGGGCGCGGCGAGGTCGGGCTCGTCGACCCGGTCGCCATGCATCTGCCAGCCACCGTCCATATGCCGACGCGCGACGGCTGCGAGATCACCCTGACCGACCTCGCCACCCACACCTCCGGCCTGCCACGTCTGCCCGAAAACATGGCACCGGCCGACGACGACAATCCGTATGCCGACTATTCCGTCGATCAGATGTACGCGTTCCTGTCGGCGTACGAACTGCCGCGCGCCATCGGCAGCCAGTACGAATACTCCAATCTCGGAATGGGCCTGCTCGGCCATGCGTTGTCACGCCGGGCCGGTCTGAGTTATGGCGCGCTGGTGCGCGAGCGCATCCTTGCGCCGCTCAACATGCGCTCCACCGCCGATACGCCGGCCGTCTACATGAAGTCGCGCCTGGCCAATGGCCACGACGCCCAGTTGATGCCGGTGCTGAACTGGGACCTGCCGACGCTCGCCGGCGCCGGCGCCCTGTTGTCGACCGCCGACGACATGCTGAACTTCGTCGAGATGCTGGTGGATGCGCCCGCTTCGCCGCTTCATGCGGCCCTTGCCACCACCTTGGCCATCCGTCGCCCGACCGGCGCCGAAGGCGACGAGACCGGGCTCGGCTGGGTCATCTCGGGAAGTGGCGACGACCAGGTCATCTGGCACAATGGCGGCACCGGCGGCTATCGCTCCTATCTCGGCTTCATGCCGGCCAAGAGTGTCGGGGTTGTAGCCCTTTCCAACACCTCGACCGAAGCCGGCGTCGACGACATCGGCCGACACCTGCTCGACAGCAAGAACCCGCTCGCCGAACCGCCAAGAGAACGTGTCGCCATCACGCTCGATCCGGCGATCTACGACCGTTATGTCGGCGTCTACAGTCTGGCCCCGGAGTTCGAGATCGCCATCACCCGCGAAGGCTCAAGCCTTTTCGCCCAGGCGACCGGTCAGGGCCGCCACGAGATTTTTGCCGAGAACGACAGCCAGTTCTTCCTCAAGGTCGTCAACGCCCAGCTCAGCTTCAACGTCGGCGCCGACGGCCGTACCACCAGCATGACGCTGCACCAGAACGGTATCGAGCAGCGGGCGCCGAAGGTGGCGCCCTAACCACGACGGCCTGCCCAAACGAACACCGGCCCCTGCATGCGGCAGGAGCCGGTTGAAAGCTCAGCGCTTGGCGCGCGACTATTCCGCCGCCAGCGCCGGGTGCTGAACGACCGCAGCGGTGTTTTCGCTGTTCGCCGCGAGCGGTTCGGCCGGCTTGGTCTTCGGCTCACGGCCAAAGAACAGCGCATAGCCGGCCGGCAGCACCAGGATGGTCAGCACGGTTGCGACCAGGATGCCGCCCATCATCGAATAGGCGAGCGGGCCCCAGAACACGCCCCAGGAAATCGGGATCAGCGCCAGCACCGCCGTCATCGCCGTCAGAACGATCGGCCGGAAGCGGCGCACGGCAGCGCCAATGATCGCCTCTGAGCGCTCCATGCCCGCCGCGATGTCCTGGTCGATCTGGTCGACGAGGATGATCGAGTTGCGGATGATGATGCCGAGCAGCGCGATGACGCCGAGGATCGCCACGAAGCCGAACGGCGCGCCTGAGATCAACAATGCCGCAGCGGCCCCGATGATGCCGAGCGGACCTGTCGCCAGCACCAGCATTGCCTTGCCGAAGTGCTGCAATTGCACCATCAACAAAAGCACGATGACGAGCAACATCACCGGCGCCTTGGCGGCGATCGAGGCCTGGCTTTCGGCCGCGTCCTCGGCACCGCCCTGGATCTCGACCTTGTAGCCGGGAGCCAGGCCGTCGCGCAGCGGCTTGAGATCGGCATAGAGCTTCATCGCCACGTCGTTGGGCTGGATGTGGTCGGGCAGCGTCGCCCTGACCGTGATCGTCGGCAGGCGGTCGCGGCGCCATTCGATGCCCTGCTCCATGACAGGCACCACCTTGGCCACCTGCGACAGCGGCACGAACCCACCAAAGTCGGTCGGAATATAGACCGAGTTGACCGCCGTCAGAAGGTGACGGTTGGCCTCCGGCTCGCGGGCGACGATCGATACCGTCTCCTCGCCGTCGCGGAAATTGTCGAGCGGCGCGCCCTGCATCGTTGCCTGCAGCATCTGGCGGATGCGTTGCGACGATACGCCAAGCGCCCGCGCCCTGTCCTGATCGACCACCAGCTTCATGCCGGGCACCTGTTCCAGCCAGTCGTCATGGATGGCGCCGAGTTCCGGCGTCGCCGCGAACTTGGCCTTCACCTCGTCGGCGATGCGGCGCACTTCGGCCCGGTCCGGCCCCATGACGCGCAGCTGCACCGGCCAGCCTGTCGGCGGTCCGAGGAACAGGCGATCGACCTTGCCGCGGATCGAGGGGAAATCCTCGGCCAGGATGGTGCGCAGCTTGGTGATCAGTCGTTCGCGCGCCGGCTCGTCATTGGCCATGATCAGAAGCTGGGCATAGTTCGGGTTGCGCAGCTGCTGGTCCAGCGGCAGGAAGAAGCGCGGCGCGCCCTCGCCGACATAGGTGGCGACGAACTTCTTGTCGGGGTCGTCCATCATGCGCTTTTCCAGCGCCTGGGCCTGCTTTTCGACCTCCTTGATGCTTGTGCCCTCGGGCAGCCACAGGTCGACGAGAATTTCCGGCCGCGACGACTGCGGGAAGAAGTTCTGCGGGATGAACTGGAAGGCAAACAGCGAGCCGAAGAAGGTCACCAGCGTCATGACAAGCACGATGATGCGGTGGCGCACGGCCCAGCTCACCGTCGCGCGCAGGCGGCGGTAGAAGTTGGTATCGAAGGCATCGTGATGACTGCCGGCATGCTTGCGCTGCTTCAGGATCATGTTGCCGAGCCATGGCGTGAAATAGACGGCCACGAACCACGAGATGACGAGCGCGATGCCGACGACATAGAACAGCGAGCGCACATATTCACCCGCCGTGGATTCGGCGAAGCCGACGGGAATGAAGCCTGCCGTGGTGATCAGCGTGCCCGTCAGCATCGGGAACGCCGTCGAGGAATAGGCAAATGACGCCGCCTCGACCTTGACCAGCCCCTCCTCGAGCTTTCGCTCCATCATCTCGACGACGATCATCGCATCGTCGACGAGCAGGCCAAGCGCAATGATCAGTGCGCCGAGCGAGATGCGCTGCAGGTCGATGCCCAGCTGGTACATGACAGCGAAGGTAGCGGCGAGCACCAGCGGGATGGTGATCGCGATGACCAGGCCCGAGCGCCAGCCAATCGACAGGAACGACACCACCAGCACGATCAGCAGCGCCTCGATCAGCGCCTTCATGAACTCGCCGATGGCTTCCGTCACCACTTCCGGCTGATTGGAGATCTGGTCGACCGACACGCCATAAGGCAGCGATTCCTCGAAACGCTTGTAGGTCTCCTCGACAGCCTTGCCGACGTCGGTAACCTTGAAGCCCTTGGCCATCACCACGCCGACCTGGACGCTGTCCTGGCCGTTGTAGCGGAACTTGCGCTGGTAGGGATCCTCAAGACCCGATGTCACCGTGGCGATGTCGCCGAGGCGGGTAACCTGGTTGCCGGCGCGCAGTCGCAGCTCGCGGATATCGGCCGTCTTGGACAGGTCGCCCTCGACCGAGATGCGCACCGAATGCGTGCCGGTGTCGACAGCACCCGCCGGGTCGATGTTGTTCTGCCCGGCGATGGTGTTGCGCACGTCGTTCAGCGTCAGGCCGCGTTCGGCCAATGCCTTGGACGAGACGTCGATATAGATGCGCTGCGGCTGGTCGCCGAGGATGACGGCCTTTTCGACGCCGGGCGTCGTCAGCAGCATGTCGCGCGCCTTGATCGCCAGCGTCTTCAGTTCGGGATAGCTGTAGCCCTCGCCCGCGATCGAGTGCAGCGTGATGAAGGTATCGCCAAACTCGTCGTTGAAATAGGGTCCGAGCAGGCCTTGCGGCAGCTCGCTCGAGATGTCGCCGACCTTCTTGCGCACCTGATAGAAGGCGTCCTTCACCTCGGCGGTGTCGGTGTCGCCCTTGACCTGCACAGTGATGATGGCGCTGCCGGCGCGCGTGTAGGACTTCACCCAGTCGAGATGCGGCGTTTCCTGCAGCTTGCGCTCGATCTTGTTGACGACCTGGTCCTGCATCTCCTCGATCGAGGCGCCTGGCCACACCGCCTGAACCACCATGACGCGGAAGGTGAATTCCGGGTCTTCGCTCTGGCCCATGCGCATCAGGCCGAGCGCTCCGGTGATGATGATCAGCCCGAACAGGAACCGTGCGATGCTCGGGTGCCCGATCGCCCAGCGCGACAGGTTGAAGGGCTGCTTGTCCTGGCTGGAATTGTCCATGGCCGTGGTTCCGATAAGGCGCACGCGTCCGGTGTCCGGCACAGCAGATGCGCAGGTTCAAATGTGAATGGCGTTCGCGGCGGCCCTGTCGGCCGCCGCCTCATGCTGCCTTAGCGGACGGCCGCAGTGGCTTCGTTCGATGCCGCACGCTGCTCTGCTGTCGGCACCTTGACCCTCAGATTCTCGGCCATGAACTGCGTACCGGCCGCCACCACCAAGTCACCCGGCTTCAGGCCGTCGGCAACCTGGACGCCGGCGTCGGCGAAGCCCGCCACTTTGATGTCGCGGGCATGTACCTGTTCGCCGTTGACCACCCAGACGATGTCCTTGTCGCCCTGCTTGGCGAGCGCGCTGAGCGGGATCGCGACGAACGCCTTGCCGTTCTCGACCGACGCCTCGATCGTCGCGCTCATGCCCAAAAGCACCCTGTTGTCGTCGGGCAGGCTGACGCGCACCGAAAACGTCCTGGATTGCGGGTCGGCGCTGCCGGCGACCTCGCGCACCTTGCCGTCGAGCACCAGCCCGGCGTCGGACCAGAAGCTGACCTTAACCGGCTTGCCCGGCTGGAACTGGGCGATCTCCAGTTCGGGCACGGCGATCTGCACTTCCTTGTCGCCATCGACGGCGACCGCGACGACAGGCGTTCCGGCCCCGACCACCTGACCGGTATCGGCGCTGACCGAGGTGACGATGCCGTTCTGGTCGGCGCGCAGCTCAGCATAACCGACCTGGTTCCTCGCCTGCTTCAGCGACGAGGCAGCAGCGTCGCGCTGCGACGACGCTTGCCTGTAGGCAAGTGCCGCCTGCTCACGCTGCGCTTCGGAGGCGAACTTCTTGGCATAAAGCTGTGCTGCCCGCTCATCGGCCAGCTTGGCCGTCTCGACCTGCTTTTCCGCCGCGTGAAGGTTGGCTTCCGCCGTGCTGACACCCAGCTGATAGTCGGTCGCGTCGATGCGAGCGAGCAGGTCTCCCGTCTTCACCTTGTCGCCGATATTGACCACCCTTTCGGTGATCTTGCCGGCGACGCGGAAGCCGAGATTCACCTCGGTGCGCGCCTTCACCGAACCCGAATAGTCGAGCTCGCGGGTCGTGCCCGTGTTGGCGATCTCGACCACCTTGACCGGGCGGACCGCTTCGACCGTCTCGGTCTTGGCTTCGGAGCAGGCAGAAAGGCCAACGCCAAGCAGCGATACCAGAGCTAGGCTGGCAAGAGGACGCAGATTCGCATTGAAGGTCTTGAACGAAATCATCGTTCGCACTCCTGGTTGTCTATTGATCTGGATGTCGGCCCGAGGGCCCCGGCTATTTCTTCAGCGCCCTGAGCGCGTAATCAGTAAGTTCCTCGAACGTCGCCCGATTGGGCTTGTTGACGCACTGCGAGACCATCTGCGGATGGCACAAAGTGGCTGTTGCGGCACCGAAGCAGCGCGCAGCGATCCTCGGATCCTGCTCGGCAAATTCGCCGGCGGCGATGCCCTGGGCGATGACTTCAGCCATCAGATCATGCAGTCGGTCGATATGCTTTTCGATGACGTGCCAGTCGCGCTCCAACGCCACGATCACCATCTCATGCACTTTCTCCTGGTCGAGCATCGTCTCGACTGTCAGGTTGTGCTGGGCATAGATGAAACTGCGCAGGCGCTCGGTGGCACTGCCTTCGGCACGCAGGATCTGGCAGGCCATCTGATAGACGGCGCCGAGCATGCGGCCGCAGATCGCCTGGTGGATTTCCACCTTTGAGGCGAAGAAACGATAGATATTGGCCGGCGACATGCCGAGGTCGCGGGCGATGTCGGCGACATTGGTCTTGGTGTAGCCGTAGTGCCGGAACAGCCGCTCGGCTGAATCGAGAATGCGCCCGACAGTCTCCTGTCGCGCCAGATCCACGGGGCTTTCAGCAATGTCGTTCATTTCGGGTCGCTCAATTTTACGACTGACGATTTTCGAATTTCGTCAGTCGTAAAACGCAATTCATCTCGCGTCAATCCGCTGCACCGCAAAAAAATGCAGCCTCCTGACACGGCCTCGCGGCTGCCCCTTCGCCGCGAGCGACGGCCAGCGGGAGCGAAAAACGTTTTGACTTCGTCACTTACGCCGCCCAACTGAATCAATCTTCGAGCAGATGACTACTCCGCCCCGGCGCGCTGGTATTCGACGCTGCGCTCGGTCGCGATGCGGTCCTTCAGCACTTCATTGGAGTAGCCGAACTCCAGAAGCGCCCGGCCCGCCAGCTGCAAACCCGCCTCGACGGCGTCGGGAATAACGAATTCCGCGCCCGCCTCGTAGAGCTGGCGCGCATGGGCGGCATCCTGGGCCCGGGCGAGCACGGGCGCATCGCCGCGCATCTGCCGGACAGCATTGACCATCGCCGCCGCGTCCCTGGCGTCGTCGACGGTGACGATGAACAGGCTCGCGCCCGCGGCACCGGCATGGGCCAGGATTTCGGGGCGCGCGGCGTCACCGAGATAGATCTTACGGCCCGCCTTGCGCTCGCGCGCCACGATTTCGGGATTGCGCTCGAGCGCGACGATGTCGGTGTCCTCGGCATCGAGGATGCGGGCGATGGTGCGCCCGACCCGCCCGAAACCGGCGATGACGACATGCCCCCGGAGGTCAGGATAGGACTCGGTCGAAACCTCCACCGGCTGCCTCGCATCGATCCGCGCGGCGATCCGCCGGCCGATCATCGCCACCAGCGGCGTCACCAGCATCGACAGACCGGCAATGCCCGTCACCAGCGTCGCCGTTGGCGCGTCCAGCACATTGGCTGCCGCCGCCGTCGTAACAACCACGAAAGCGAACTCGCTTGCCGGCGCGAGCAGGAAGCCGGTCTCCACAGCCCGTCCCCGCTCCAGCCCGAAGGCGCGGCAGGCAAAGGTAACGATGGCCGCCTTGACCACCAGCAGCGCCACCAGCCCGGCCAGCACGATCGGCAACTCGCTCCACACCGTCGCAAGGTCGAGACCGATGCCGACAGTCATGAAGAACAGGCCGAGCAGCAACCCCTTGAAGGGTTCGAGGTCGACCTCGGCCTGGTGCTTGAACTCGGTTTCGCCGAGCAGCAGCCCGGCCATGAAGGCGCCGAGCGCCAAGGACAGGCCGGCAGCCGCCGTGAACACCGCGCCGCCGACGATGACCAGCAGCGTCAGCCCCATCAGGAAATCGCGGCCGCCGGCGCGCGCCGCCAGTCGGAACGCGTCCTTGAGCACGAAGCGCCCGAACAGCAGGATGATGACGACGGCGATGCCGCCCTGGATCAGCGCCTCCAGCAGCGCCGGCAGCAGGTTGGCGTCAGGCCCCTGCCCGAGAAAGCCGATGAGGATCAGGATCGGCGCCACCAGCATGTCCTGGAACAGCAGCACCGCGAGCGCCGCCCGCCCCACGGGACCGGCGACGCGCTTCTGCTCGGTCAGCGTCTGCATGACGATAGCCGTCGACGACAGCGCCAGGGCAAGACCGATCGCCAGTGCGACGCGGCTTTCGGCTCCGAACCACGCAGCAATGGCGGTGATGCCGGCAACGCTCGCAAGCGCCTGCAGCCCGCCCGCGCCAACCACCAGGCGCCGGAGCGACCACAGCTTCTCGAAGGACAGTTCGAGCCCGAGCAAAAACAGCAGGAACAGCACGCCGAGTTCGGCAAACGGCTTCGCCGCCTCGGGATCGGCAAAGGTGAAATGGCTGAGCACCGGCCAGCTTTCGGCCAGCGCGCCCATGCCGAACGGCCCAAGCGCCAGGCCGGCAAGCAGGAAGCCGAGCACGCTCGGAATGCACGCCACCCGCATCAGCGGCACCAGCACACCCGCCGCAAACAGGAACACCAGCGCATCATTGAGCCAGATGTTGTGAAGGTCCTCGCCCATATGCGTCCCCGGCGGATCGGCTTGCGTGCCGAGACCGACTCAACGTCAGTCTCGCCGATCATTTATGCCCTCGGGAACGAGGGATGCGAAGAAAGAATATGGCAGCCAGGGATTTAGCCGTATTTCCGGAATCGGTTTCCGAGCCCGCGCCTACCGGACCTTTCGACCCGCGCCGTCAGAAGCCTGCCTATTCCGGCAGCATCAGACCCTCCGGATTCCTTGCTACAGCAGCTTGTACATCACTGTCGTCGCATCAAGCCGGTCGCTACCGAAGGGATCGCGGGCATAGGCAGGGATTGTTCCCACCATCTGGTAGCCCAGGGCCGTGTAGAGCGGCTCCGCACTGTCGCCGGTGCGCGTGTCGAGCGTCAGCAGGCTGCGCCCCAATTCCCGCGCCCGCCCCTCCACTTCCCGCATCAGCAACCGCGCGATGCCCTGGCGGCGGAGGTCGGGATGCACCATCAGCTTGTTGACGTCGGCGCGGTGCGGCTGGTTGGGCATGGTATCGCAGCCCAGTTGCACGGTGCCGGCGATGCGCCCGTCCTTGTGCGCCACCAGCATGATGCGCATCCCGGCGCCCACGCCCGGCAGCACCTTGTCGCGCCAGAATGCCTCGGCCTCGCTCTGGGCGTATGGCAAAACGAAGCCGATGCTTGCCCCGTCATGCACACAGGCATGCAGCAGCGCGCCGAGCTCGCCGAGATGATGCGAAATGTCCTCGGCCGAAAATGTCGAAATGGCCACGCTCATGAAACCTCACACAACAAACAGAAAATACCTGGCGCCCGTCTCCGCCGGTGTGGCGAAGGCGCTCGGACCGAACAGCTGGTATCTCAGGCAGTCGCCGGGCCTGAGCTCATGCGCCCGGCCGTCGACAGTCACCGTGAGCTGCCCCTCGACCAGCACCAGATGATGCTCGAGCCCCGGCCGCGGCGGCGTGTCATAGGTGATCGTGACGGCCGCATCGAGCGTGCATTCCAGCGCCTCGCCGGCCAGCGTCTGCGCCGGCGGCGAGATCGAGCGGCGGCGAAAACCGACCTCCGGGTCCGACCAAACCGTTTGCGCCTCACGCCGCACGAGCGGCGCGAACTCGCCTTCCACCATGTGCATCAGCCGCGACATTGTCAGCCCGTAGGCAGCGCAGAGCTTGCCGAGCACGCTCGCCGTCGGGCTGACCTCGGCGTTTTCCAGCCGCGACAGGGTTGCCCGGCTGACAGTGCTGCGCCGCGCCAGCTCATCCAGCGGCCAACCGCGCCCGGCCCGGAGCGAGCGCAGCCGCTGGGCAATGCGCCGGTCAATGCCAGTCTCATCAGCGAGATAACTTTCCATATATGAGAAATATTCCCACAATAGAGAAGGAGTCAAGCACCGGAAAGCGACTTTACCACCCGTTCGTCCGCACCAATGAACGGCGTGGCGACATCGGCTGGCAGTCCGCGCAAGAGCAACTGCCGGAATAGCGCGTCGGCCTCGGCGGGTGCCATGGCAGGTCGGTGTTCCCGCCACCAGCGCAAGGTCGTGTTGAAGGTCGCCACCATGTGCTGGATCACCAGTTCGCGCGGCAGCCCGCCGGCGGGGCCGGCACCCATCGTCTGGCGCAGCACATCGGCCAGCACCTTGTCCACCGCCTCGCGCAGCACGGCCCCGCCATGGCCGCCGGCCAGAGCGGCCTGGACGTCGGCATATTCGCCGACATGCTCGAACAGCGCCCGCGCCGGATCCCAACCGTCCTCGACGCCGTCCAGTGCCCCCTGACGGACCCCGACGAGCAGGTCACGCAGCCTCTCCAGGCTGCGCTGCAACAGGTCGTCCTTCGAGGTGAAATGGGCATAGAAGGTCGAGCGCCCGACATTGGCTTCGTCGAGAATGTCCTCGACGGTGATCGCGGCATAATCCTTGGCGCGGATCAGCGCCACCAGCGCATCATAGAGTGCCGTGCGCGTGCGGACCACCCGCCGGTCGATCGCCATTTCAGGTCTCCGATTTCCGGACGTTCCCAGCCAGTGGTCCGTTTCCGGACTTTGGCCCACCCACTGTCCGGCAATTCCCGAACAGCGTGTCCGGTATCGTGATAGCCGAAGCGCCTTCCGTCAACAGGAGACAATTCCATGACAGCCGCTTCGACGCCCGCCATCTCGGTCAACACCCATCTGCGCGTCGCCGCGAGCGCCTTGCTGCTGCTCGCGCTGACCTCGCTGCACCACGCATATGGCGCCGTAGTCTTCGGCACACCCTGGCGCCTGCATATCCTGCTTTTCGTCGCACCTGCGGCAATCATCATCGCTGCCCTGCTGTATGCAGGTTGGTTTGCCAACACGGAGCGCTCGGCACGCCTGCTCACCTGGGCGGCGGCAGTCGTCGTTTTCGTCATCCCCATCGTGCTGGTCGGTTATGTCGAGGGCGGCTACAATCATGTCTTCAAGAACGTCGTCTATTTCGGCTTCGGCGAAGCGGCCTTCCACGCCATCTTCCCGACCCCGCCCTACGAAATGCCCAAGGACCTGTTCTTCGAGATTTCAGGTCTCGCCCAATTTCCGCTCTCGGTGCTGACCACGGTCCTGACGATCCGCATGCTCAGGAGCTTCGGCAAATGACCCTGCATCCTGACTGTCGAATCGGCTGAGACCTCAGCCGAACGAAAACACCGCACTCGGCTTAGTCGTGGCCGCTTGGCCGGTGCCGACATCCGCCACCGCATGTTCGGCAACCAGTCGAAGCCGTGCATGCGGAAGGTGGGCCCGGCCGGGGTCACCGACGAGCGCCTCGATGCCTGCGTCGACGCAGCGGTCGAGAAAGGCGGTCACCCGCGCACCCAGTTCGGCGTCGTAGAACAGGTCGCCGACCGCAACGATATCCACCTCGGGCACCCGGCCGCCGGTCACATCACCGCTGATGGCAATGATGTCGACACCGTTCAGCGCCGCATTGAGCCCGATCGCGGCCACGCCATTGCGGTCCACCTCGGCCGCGAGCACGGAACTTGCCCCCGCCATACCAGCGGCGATGCCGACCACCCCCGAACCGGCGCCAAGGTCGAGCACGCGCCGCCCCCTCACTGTCTCGGGTCGCTCCAGAAAATGTCGCGCCAGAACCAGCCCGCCGGCCCATTGATAGGCCCAGTAGGGCGGCGGCGCATCGTCGCCGGCGTCATCGGACGCGAGCCGCCACAGCCCGCTGCCCGGATGCGCGGAATAGAGCCTGATTTCGGGAACCGAAGGCACCGCCACGACATGCATGTTCGCGACGATGAAATCGGCGATGTCAGGCTGCTGCGTCATGCCCTGATGGTTCAATGTCCGGCCCCGGCAAACTTGCCGCGACATCTAGCACGCAGCCGGCCACCGCACCGCTGAATTCAGTAGGTCCAGACCCCACCTTTGCACGCGCTGTAATCACAGGGTACCGATGGCGCCGGTGAGAGGTTGCGAGTCACAGGCAGAACGATGCTGAAAGCAGCAGGCAAAAGGCATGGCGCTCCGGGCATGACCATCCTCTGGTTGTTGGCCGCCCTTGTCCTGGCCTGCTCGCCGGTACAGGCGGCAGACCGCACCATCTATCTCACCTTCGACGACGGTCCGCTCGACGGCACCGGCAACATCCTCGATGTGCTGCAGGCGGAAAACGTGCCCGCCACCATGTTCATGGTCGGCTTGCACGCCAAGTCCAGTCCGGAGAGCAAGGCGCTTGTCGCCCGCGCCAAAAGCATGCCCCTGGTCACCTTGGGCAACCACAGCTACAGCCACGCCTTCAACCGGTACCGCAAGTTCTATGCCGACACCGAAGGTGTCGTCGCCGACATGGTGCGGGCCAATGCGGCCCTCGGGTTGGACGTGCCGACCCATGCCCGGCTCCCCGGCCGCAACGTCTTTCGCCTGCCCAACATCTCGACCAACGACCTTTCGATCGACCGCATCGAGATCGGCATCGAGGAACCGGACTACGAGTTCGTCGCCGCCACCGGCTTCTGGCTCTATGGTTGGGATCACGAATGGGTCCATGACGGCACCGGCAAGCCGGTGCAAAGCGTCACCAGGCTCGTCAGCGAGATCGACCACATGTTCACAGGCAAGGTCCGCTTCGTCAGGCCGAACAGGCTGATCCTGTTGATGCATGACGAGATCTTCCAGGACACCTTCAACGGCACCGCCAATCTCACCGCCCTCATCCAGGGGCTCAGGCAGCGCGGCTACAGCTTCGGGCACATCCCCGATTACGACCCGTTGAACTAGCGCAATCCCAGGAAAACTGTACAGCGGTTCTCCGTCCGGAATTGCGCAAGAACGGGAAGACGGGGAGATTTCCGCGGTTCGACGAAAAGCGGAAACGCACCCGCGCCGGGCAGAAGCCGGAAGAGGCTGGAAATCGAAGGCTCCCGCCCCGCGACGGGAATGAAAATCAGGCCATCTTTGCCAGGATCTTGTTCATGTCCGCGGCATCGAACGCCTTGAGCGTCTGTGTCTTGACATTGCCAAGTGCAGAAATGGACAAGCTGAGCGCCGTCACCGTCAGGTCGTCGGGTGCTTCGACAATCGCCACCACGTCATGCTTGCCGAGCGTCCACAACAGCGTGTGAACCTTGGCGCCACCCTTGTCGGCCATCGCCCTGAACACATCGGCACGTTTGGTCGTCTCCCGTACCGATTTGACTCCTTGGTCCGTGAAATTCGTCAGGAAAACATAATATGCCATGCTGACCTCCCTCAGTTGCGGAGGCGTGCGGGCGCATCAGGCGTTGCCGCCGTTTCTCCCGCCCGCATCCTAGCACGGGTCACCGTGGCTGGATGCAGGCAGGGCATAGGCCTTAGGAGCTAGGACCGACCAGCCCCAATGCCTTCAAGGAATGCGGCTCAGGCCTTCAGCACGCCCGACTTCTTGGCCACCCATGTGGCGATGTAATCCATCAGTCCGGGCGACAGGCAGTCATAGGGTTCAAGCCCGAGTTCCCTCAGCCGGCCGCGCACGCCGTCCATTTCGGAGGGGTCGACACCCGCCTCGATGATCGACGACACGAAGGCGGCGAAGCCCGGTTCGGCCCAGCCCGCTTCCTGGAAGCGCTCGGGATGGATGAAGTCGAGGCCCTTGAAGGCATGGTCGCGCTCGACCGGGCCATACATGTGCACACCGCAGCCCTTGCAGGCGTGGCGCTGGATCAGCGCCGACGGATCGACCACCGCGAGCTTGTCGCCATTTTCCAGCACCGTCACGTTCTCATGTGCGGTGACCGCCACGACCGAGAACCTGGCGCCTTCCGGCTTCCAGCATTTGGTGCAGCCGCAGGCGTGGTTGTGGGCAACCTGGCCCCTGATCGCCACCTTGACCGGTTTGTCGGCGCAGGCGCAGACGAGCGTGCCGCCGGTAAAGGCGGCACTGCCGGGTTTGACCCCGCCGTCGAGCGCCGGATGTATCGAAACTGAAGCCATATCCTGTTCCTCCCTGTGTTCTGGCGTCCGCACGGACACCAACAAAAGTTTTGCGGCAAAGAACTCTAAGAGGCTGGTCCCATACGATACATGTCGCGGCGGCATTTGTGCATATCCGCCGTTCAGATTGCCTTGATTTGGGGCGATCGGCCCGGTTGGCCCGCCTAATCCGCGGGGCCGGCAAACAGGATCAGATTGCCGTCGGGATCGAGCACGATGAAGTTCCTGGCGCCCCACGGTTCCTTGCGCAGCGTCTGGTGAAAGACCACGCCCGCCGCCTGGAAGTCGAGGAACAACTGCTTGATCTCGCTGGCCGTATCGACGGTGATCGAGGCGGATAGCAGGTGCTCGCGTTGGCGGATGTCACCTGCAAACACCGGCTCACACACCAGCCTGAGCGCCAGTTGCGCCCTGTCCCTGACAACCTGCCCGCAGAAAGGCGGCTCGCCATAGACGAAGTCGACCGAAAAGCCGAGTTTGCCGGTAAAGAAATTGCATGATGCCGTGATATCGGCGACGAACAGCTGCGCTGCGGTCGCGGTCAGGGTTGGACGTGTGGTCCGCGTTTTTTGGTCATTCATCACAAGGGCTTCTGATTTGAGCGCTTGCCAGCTTTCAAAACCTTGCTGTCGTGCGACAAGCTCCTGCGCATCGGCGAGCTTGAAGGCAGCCTGCATCACCTCGCTGTCGTCGAGATGCTGGAAGCGCGGCAACGCCGCCCTGATCTCGGCGGCGACGGGATGATAGCCTTCGCGATACCAGCGCAGATATTGCTTGGCCTGCTTCTTGAGGTTTTCGAGGTTCGGCATGGGCGCAACTGTTGGACTTGGTCTGACAGTAGGCGGGCATTGCCCTTTCGGCCTTCGCCGATGCGCCCTACGCAGCCCTGAAATCCTGCCCCGGCTGGCGCGCCTTTGTCAATTGCCATGCAGGACGGGCCTCGGCGCGCAGCCTCACCCGTCGCTTCGGGCGAGAAGAAGCGCGCCGGCCGTTACTCGACCAGACTTCAGCCCAGCGCCCGCTCCACCATCGCTTCGGCGTGGATGCCAGTGGTGTCGAACAAAGGCACGGCGCTGTCTTCCGACCCGACCAGCAGCATGATCTCGGTGCAGCCGAGGATCACGGCCTCTGCCCCGCGCGCGACGAGCCGCGCGATCACCTCGCGATAGGCCAGGCGCGAGCGTGCCTCGACGCGACCCTGCACCAGCTCGTCATAGATGATGCGATGCACCACCGCCCGGTCCTCGGCCTCAGGCACCAGCACCTTGAGTCCATGTAGCTCGGCAAGCCTGCCCTTGTAGAAGTCCTGCTCCATGGTGAAGGCAGTGCCGAGGAGACCAACGCGGCCAAGTCCTGCGGCGCGGATGCGTTCGGCGGTCGGGTCGGCGATGTGCAACAGCGGAATGCCGATTGCCGCCTGCACCTCTGACGCCATGCGATGCATGGTGTTGGAGCAGATGACGACAAAGTCGGCCCCGCCGCGCTCCAGCCGTCGCGCGGCGCCAATCATCTCCAGCGTCGCCTCCTGCCAACGGTCGCTGCTCTGCAAAGCCTCGATCTCGGCGAAGTCGAACGACCACATCAGCATGCGAGCCGAATGCAGCCCGCCCAGCCGCGCGCGCACCTGCTCGTTGATGATCCGGTAGTATTCGGCCGAGCTTTCCCAGCTCAACCCGCCGATAAGACCAATAACCTTCTGTGGCATATCCCAGGCTCCTGGGTGACGAATCCGAACCCCAAGCACTAGCCTGCGGCAACGGTCGCGCCAAGCGGGTTCCGGTTCGGCCTGGCTGCCGCCATCGCCGCGACGAACCCCGGCTCCACGAACCGTGCCGTGCCATCCGGCAGGCCGAGAATGCGGTCGACGGCCAATCCCTGCTCGGCCAGTCGGCGCTCGAAGGCGGCGATCGCCTGGCTCAAGGCATCGGCGCCTTCGGCCGCGAGCAGGTCGGCCACGGCGCCATGAGTGACCGCGCCGAGCAGCAGCACCAGTTCGGCCGAGATCAGAGGATCGTTGCTTGCCATGCTGCCTTCGCGCCGGCCCTTTTCGATGATGCGCGCCAGCGCGGGCGCCATCACGGCCATCACCGTTCGGTGCATGCGGTGGTAGAGCACGATATTTTCAGGCAAGAAGATGCTGGCGAAGGTGGCAATCGCCTCGGCCGCCCTGTCGGTGTCGCGGCCGCGGCGCAAGAACGCGTTGAGTTGCTCGACTGCGCTCATGGCAGGCGTTGCCAGAATCGCCTCGAGTTCGGCCCGGGCGCGCTCAGCGGCCTGACGTGCCAACGCCTCCAGCAACGCGTCCTTCGAAGGGAAGTAGTAATAGAACGCCCCCTTCGACAGCCCGACGTCGCCAATGATGTCGTCGACCGATGCCGCCTCATAGCCGCGCGCGCCGAACAGCCGAGCCGCCGCCGCAAGCAGTTCCGCCCTTCTTACTTCAGGATGCCTGACAATCCGGGGCATCTCACCTCCACTCACCGCCTATGCCGCATGCTCCCACCTTATCGCTTCTTGCTAGTGACCGCCAGTCAGTATAACTGACTACTGGTCAGTCCGCATAGGGGAGCCGCCATGCGCATCGCCATCCAGACGCTTGGCACGCGGGGTGACGTCCAGCCCTATGTTGCATTGGCTCGCGGCCTCTTGCGGCGTGGCCACGAGGTCCAACTCGCGGCGCCCGAGCAGTTCGAAGCGATGGTCACCCGCCACGGCATCGACTTCTGGCCTTTGCCGGGGGAGTTCCTGGCGTTGATGGACACGCCTGAGGGCAAGGCGGCGATTGCTGGAAGTCGAGGATTCGGCGCCGGGCTGAAGCTGCTCAAGCATGTCCGCCCACTGATGCGCCGCCTGCTCGACGCCGAATGGGCGGCAATCGGCCATTTCGGTCCCGATGTCATCATTCATCACCCCAAGTCGATCGCCTCTCCAGACATTGCCGCGCGACTAGGCCGACCGGCGGTTCTCGCCTCGCCACTGCCCGGCTTCACGCCGACGGCCGCGTTTCCAAGCCCGCTCCTGCCTTTCGCCAACCTGGGCCCGCTCAACCGCCTCAGCCATCTGCTGGCAACGCGCGGCCCGGGCCTGCTGTTTCGGAAGGAACTCGCGCGTTGGCGCGCGCAGTCGCTCGGCCTGCCGTCCGGCCATCGGCCCGGCGCGCCGGCTGTCACGCTCTACGCTTACAGTCCGGCCGTCGTCCCCAGGCCGACCGATTGGGGCGGCGATGTCCTTGTCACCGGATACTGGTTTCTCGACGAGGACGACTGGCGGTTGCCGACCGATCTCAGGGCATTCCTTGCCGCTGGCGACAAGCCCATCTATGTCGGCTTCGGCAGCATGCCCGGTCTCGCCCCCGGCAAGCTGGCGGCCGATGTCATCGAGGCGTTGGCCCGCACCGGCAAGCGCGGCGTTCTGGCGCTCGGCGGCGGCGCTCTCGAGGTGCCCTCACCCCCGGCGCATGTCCATGTCATGACCGCGGCACCGCATGACCGGCTGCTGCCTCAGATGAGCGCAGCCTTGCACCACGGTGGTGCCGGCACAACCGCTGCTTCGCTACGCGCCGGATTGCCAACGATCATCTGCCCGTTTTTCGGCGACCAGCCATTCTGGAGCCGCCGCGTCGCTGACCTCGGCGCGGGGCCCGCCCCACTGGACCGGGAATCGCTGACCGTTGCGGCGCTCGCAGCAGCATTCACCGCCACAGATGCACCTGGTATGCGCCAGACGGCGACTGCAATGGGCCAGGCGATCGGCGCCGAGCATGGCCTCGATATGGCGATGAAGGCCATCGAAGCCCTCGTCCCGCGCGCCTAAACGCAGAGCCCAAAGTCCGGCATCGATTTTCGGAGGCAACGCGCAGATTCTACAACCTCGTTTCCGGGCCCAGCGTCCGCTGCCCTGCAGCGCCTCGATCTCGGCGAAATCGAACGACCACATCAGCATGCGCGCCGAATGCAGCCCGCCACGTAGTGTGCGCACCCGCTCATTGATGATGCGGTAATATTCCGCCGAGCTCTCCCAGCTCAAATCCGCCGATCAGACCAATGACCTTCTGAGCCATTTCGCCCCTGCCTCTGCTCGCTCGACCGCAATTTCCAACCCGGCCGGTCTATCGCGCCATCGCCGTAGGGGACAAGCGCGCCGGGACGACTACCGGGATGATCATGCGTCAGTGCAATCCGCCGTGGCAATTGAAGCGTTGCCGGGCCATCTTCACGATGTAGCCGGCATCGGTATCGCCAGCTTCCAGCTCAAGGCCGAAAGGATCTCCGAGCTCATCTCTGATGCCCAGAATGTCGACGAGTGTGCCGCGCGCCGACAGCTGATCCTGATCAGACGGGTTGCAGAATATTGCAACGAGCTCGCAGCCCAACTCATCGTCGCGGAAGTCTTTGAAGTAGTCCTTGGCGAGATGGATCGCCGACATACGGCTGTTCATCCAACCCAGATCGGTCGGAGACATGATCAGCTTCCGTAGAAGCGGACGGTAACGATCTACGAGACCCAGGTAGCGGACCAATGCCTTGAGTGCTGTTTCGCCATGGACGTCACGTTCCGGACCGCGAAGATAGGGCTCGATCAACAAGGCATCGTCGGCGGCTCCGCAAAGTCCGACGACATACAAGGCTGAATTGATGTCACCCCCATGCGCTCGAAGGATGCCGCGCGCGTAATCCAGCTCAAGCGAGCTGACGGTGCCCGCTTTCACCCCTTGAGCCCGTTTTCGAATATCGCCGATCCTCACATTAGCCTCACACATTGACGTTCGCGGATTTTTGCCGGCGCCTCGAAACGGCGCAAGAAATGGTAGCCAGGAATTTGATGTCCGCAGCGTCTCTCCCTAACACTGCCCGCCTCTGCCCAGTGTCCGTTCGACCTCGGCCAGGATCCACTCGCGAAAGACCTTGATCTTGGGCACGTTGCGGCGCTCCTCGGGATAGACCAGCCAGAAGCCGGAGCCGTCGGAGCCGACATGCTCGAAGGGCTGGATCAGCGTGCCATTGGCAAGTTCTTCGCGGTAGAAGGTCGGCGTCAGCATCGCCACGCCATGGCCGACGATGGCGGCGATCGCCTCATAGGCCTGCGAGCCCATCTTCGGTGCCGGGCGCTGCGGCAGCATGTCGGCGGGCAGGCCGGCGCCCACGAACCACTCGCCCCACCACAGGTCGCCGGGGTCTATCTGCGGCAGCCTGAGCAGGTCGGCCGGTTCCTTGACCCCGCCGATCGTCGCGGCGAGCTTCGGGCTCAGCATCGGCGCGAAATCTGTCGGCACGATCAGATGCCCAGCCAGCCCGAGCGGCAAATTCCCGTCATCCCTGCGGATGACGACATCGACCTGCTCGGTCCTGAAGTCGGTGTTGCGGGTCGTCGTCTCGAGCCGCACCGCAAGATCCGGCTGCACCATCTGGAACGCGCCGAGGTGCCGCGCCAGCCAGCTCGCGGCGAATGTCGGCAGCGTCGAGACGACCAGCACACCGCGCGCCCCGCCGCGGGTTTCGCCCCACGCCTCGCCCAGCATCTCGAAGGCGGCACTGACTTTCGGCGCCAGCGCCCGACCTGCTTCGGTCAGTTCGGTCTGCTTGGGCCGTCTCAAAAACAGCGGCGTGCCGGCACGCTCCTCCAAGAGCTTGATCTGGTAGCTCACCGCCGCTTGCGTCGTACCAAGCTCTTCCGCAGCCCGGGTGAAGTTGCCGAGCCGCGCCGCCGCTTCGAAGGCACGGATCGCCGTCAGCGGCGGCAGCTGAACAATCGCCATAAGTTTTCCTTATGCACTCATCCTTACGTTCAGTTGGATTCATAGCAAAAACAGGAGGAAAGAGGAGGCACTTCCTCAACAGAATTTGACTATTGAAAGCCAAGTCCATGACCCACCTCACCCTGGCCGCCACCCTAGGCCCGCTCCAGACATGGCTGACGCAGCTCGCAACGAGCAGCCGCCATGGCCGTCGCCGCGCCGGGTTCGATCCGCGCGAGCTGTCGCTCCACCTTGGCAGGGACCTAGGCTTTCGCGACGGCCGCGACCCGGCCGGCACGATCAGGTAGCCGTTCCAGCTCTTGGCTTCCTCAATGGCAGGCTGTAGCCTCGAAGGCAGGCCATAAAGCAGGGGGGTCCGGCGCATGCTGCTGTCCGCAAGGTCGTTCGTCCGCCGTCTGGCGTGGCTCCTCCCCGCCCTTGCCCTTGCACCGACGCCCTCATCCGCTCAGACCGCGACGACCGAGCAAGTTACCGCCGCGCTGGCGCAGCTGGAGCAGTTGGCCGAAGCAGCCATTTCAGACGGCAGCGTGCCGGCGCTCGCCATCGGCGTCGTCCACGACGACAAGGTTGTCTTCCTCAAGGGTTTTGGGCTGCGCGAGGCCGGCAAGCCGGAAAAGGTCGACGCCGACACGGTGTTCCAGATCGCGTCGATGTCCAAGCCGATCTCGGCGACGGTCGTGGCAGCACTGGTCGGCGACGGCACCGTTTCCTGGGATGCGAAGATATCTGATCTCGACCCCGCCTTCCGCCTCAATGACCCTTACCCGACAAGCCAGCTCACCGTTCGCGACCTGTTTTCCCATCGCAGCGGACTTCCCGGCACCGCCGGCGACGATCTCGAGGAAATCGGCTACGAGCGCGCCGAAATCCTGCGACGGCTCCGGTTCGTATCGCCTTCGTCGAGCTTCCGCGCCGGCTATTCCTACAGCAATTTCGGCCTGACCGAGGGCGCGGTCGCCGCAGCCATCCCGACGGGCAAGACCTGGGAGGACGTCGCCGAGGAAAAGCTCTACCGTCCACTCGGCATGACTTCGACAAGCTCCCGCCATGCCGATTTCGTCGGTCGCGCCAACCGCGCCACGCTCCACGTCAAGGCCGACGGTGGCTGGGCCGCCTGGGTCGAGCGGCAGCCGGACGCACAGGCGCCGGCCGGCGGCGTCAGCTCCACGGTGCGCGACCTCGCCCAGTGGCTTCGGCTCGAATTGGCCAACGGCAGCCATGACGGCAAGCAGCTCATCGCAGCCACAGCACTCGACCAGACACATATCCCGCTGATGACGCGCGGCAAAAACCCGGTCAGCGGCGGCCAGTCCTTCTACGGCCTCGGCTGGAATGTCGAGTTCGGCCGCCATGGCCTGAGCTGGGGCCACGCCGGCGCCTTCAGCGTCGGCGCTCGCAGCCTCGTCACCTTGTTCCCTGAACGGCAGCTCGGCATCGTCATTCTCGCCAACGCTTTCCCGACCGGCGTGCCCGAGGGCCTGTCGGACAGCTTCGCCGACCTCGTCTTCGACGGCAAAGTCGGCAAGGATTGGCTGAAGGACTGGAATGCGATCTACGCCGGCATGTTTGGCCCCGCCGTCGCGGCCGCCCAGGCGACCTACGCCACCTCACCCTCGCCTGCCACGCCGGCACGTCCAGCCACCGCCTATGCCGGCCGCTACGCCAACGATTTCGTCGGCGAGGCCGTCGTCGCGGCAGCCGGAGACGGTCTCGTTCTCAAGCTTGGCCCGGACGGTGCCAGATCCTATCCGCTCAGCCATTTCGACCGCGACATGTTCCTGAGCTTTCCCTCGCCCGAACTCCCCGACATGCCGTCGGCGGTCAGCTTCGTGATCGGCGCCGACGGCACGGCGTCGACAATCACCATCGAGGCGCTCGACGGCAACGGTCTCGGCACGCTGCGACGCACCCGGGAGTAAACCAGTCGAACCTGTCGCGCCACACCTCCAGCGTTTGCGGGCGCAGCCTAGACTTCACCGCAACCGCACCCACGCCATTGAGACCAGATCGACATGACCGCATCGCTCCGCTTCCTCGGCCTTCCCGATCGCCTCGCTGATGGCGGCACGCCCCGTGCGGTGATCTTCTCCGCCGCTCATGGCACCACCTATCCCGGCAAGGACAGCAGCGGATATGCCTTGGCCGCCGACGCCATCCGCGCTGCCAGCCAGGACGACGCCACGCTCGTCGAACACTGGGATTTTGACCTCGGCGGCCCGCTGTTCGACGGCAAGCCTGTCTGCTGCACCGACGCCGGCGACATCGCGACCATCATGCACGACAATGCGGCCAACCGCGCCCGCATCGAAGCCAGGACGCGCGAAATCCTGGCACTTGGCGCTGTGCCGATATTGCTCGGCGGTGACGATTCCGTGCCGATCCCCTTCCTCGCCGGCTTTGCCGATCACGGCCCGGTCTGGGTTCTGCAAATCGATGCCCATATCGACTGGCGCGACGAGGTGCTCGGCGAACGCTACGGCTATTCGAACCCGATGCGCCGGGCCAGCGAGATGCCGCATGTCGCAGGCATGGTCCAGGTCGGCATGCGCAGCGTCGGCAGCGCCCGGCTCGCCGAGATCGAGGCGGCTCGGCGCTACGGCAGCCGCTTCGTCACCGCCCGCGAGCTTCATGCCCATGGCGTCGAGGCAGCACTCCGACACATACCTGAAGGCGCGCGGGTCGTCGTCACCCTCGATTGCGACGGTCTCGATCCAAGCATCATGCCGGGGGTCGCCGCACGAACGCCCGGCGGCCTCACCTACACGCAGGCGATCGATCTGATCGCCGGCCTCGGCAAGCGTGCGCGGATCGCAGGCTTCGACCTCGTCGAGTTTTATTCGCCCGCAGACATCGACGGCCTGACGGCAGAGACGGCATCCCGCCTGATCGTCAATGCGATCGGCGCGATCGTCCGGCAGCGCTGAACCAGGCTGTGCGTGCAACGAGCCTACTGAGCCGGTCTGGGCTCCGACATAGCACTGCCGAACAGCCGCGTGGGCGATGTTCGCGCGCAAGGCGATGACATGAAGCGTCAAGCATCGCCATGTCGGCGACGATTGCCGCATCCGCAAGGTTATGTGTTCGTCGGTTGGCGACTGATGCCACGCGAAGATAACTCCCGGCATGGGCTGCCGGGAGAAACCAGCTCGATACGCTCAGCAGGGGCCCTGGTCGTCGATGACGCGATAGCCCGAGGAATCGGCTTCACAGGCGTTCGGGAAGGTCCGGAGCGTGTCACCGCGGCGGCCGCAAACAGGGCGATACTCCCTGGTACAGAACTGGTCTCCCCGGCCACCGCCGCCACCACCGCCCCAGCCATCGTCACCGCCACCACGGCATTCGCCGCCACGGATAATGCGGTAGCCGGCGGCCTCCGCCATGCAGGAATTGGCGAAGGTCTGACGGTCGCCGCCACGGCGCGCGCAGACCGGGTCATACTCGCGGGTGCAGAATTGCGGGCCCGGATCGGGGCGCGGCGGGCGCGGGCCGGGACCCGGGCCGTCCTCGACGACCACGCAAGAGGCCAGCATCAGCGACAGCAACGAGGCGACAGTTGCTTTTCGCGCAAAGGTCTTTGCCGAAAAAACCATGAAAACAGCTCCCTCTCATCCCCGCCCGTGCGGGAAATGTTCCAGCCCCTGCCCCGATCCTGGCGATTCTGTCAACGAATGCAATCGGGATCGGCGAAACTGGCGCCAACAGGCGCGGCAATCTGGCCAATGGCGCCTTTAGAAATGTCGTATATTTATGCGACGCTGCGAAGTGCCTACCGCCCTTGCCGCGACATCTTGCAACCTACGCGTTTCCATGCAATATCAGTTTCAGTTCGGGCGTTTGCTGACCCGGAGACTGGAACGTTTTGCACGACCCTTTCCCCGATACTGTGAATCTCTGACGACCCCGTGACTCGGCGGGGGGTTTAATCGTGCGCAAATGCATGACCGCCAAGCAAACCACCGACGTGCCGCCGACGCCAGGCGGTCGGCATGTCCAGACCACTGAACGGGTGAAGGAGTTCTCCCAATGACCCAGACCGGTACCGTAAAGTTCTTCAACGCAACCAAAGGCTTCGGCTTCATCACGCCGGATGGCGGCGCGAAGGACGTGTTCGTCCATATCTCCGCTATCGAGGCTTCGGGCCTGCGCACGCTCGTCGACGGCCAGAAGGTCAGCTTCGACGTCGAGCCCGACCGTATGGGCAAGGGTCCTAAGGCGGTCAACCTCCGCGCCGGCTAAGCCGCGTAAGGTTTTTTGCTTTGAAGAGGGGCGCGGTGGATCACCATCGCGCCCTTCTTCTTTGGTGGGTGGCTCCGCAATTATCCGTCGCCAAATCAACGAGATAGTCTCTGCGTCCAGCCGGCGCCACTCTGGCGAGCCACAGCCAACCGTGACATAGTCTTGCCGCGGAGGCAGTATCTGCTTCCCACGCAGAGGAGGCAGACCATGAAGTTGCTGAAGTCTCTGGGCGCAATGCTCCTGGCCGCAGGGCTAGGATATGGCGGGCCGGTCGAGGCGATGCCGGCGGGTAATGCGCCGCAGGCCGATGGCGGGTTGGTGATCCAGGTCCGTGGTTGCCACGGCGACCCGCAGCGCCATTTTGTTCCTCAGTTCGGCCGTACCGAGTGGCATGTCCACCGCCGCCCCGACTGCCGGCCGATCCGGGTCCGCCCGCCGGTCCAGGTGCGCGACTGCCATCGCGAGGTTCGCCGCCACTTCCTGCCGCGCTACGGCAACGTGCCCCACCGCCATGTCGGCCCCAATTGCCGCGTGCGTGTCTATTCGAGGTTCGATCCGCTGCGTCCGCGGCCACCCTCCTGCATCCAGATCGGCCCGATCCGCTACTGCGAATACTAAGCCGCGAAACGCCTTGCATTTGGCCACTTGGGCCCGGTAATTGCCGGGCTTGAGCGGTCTTTGGACAGGTATCGGCAGGCAAAACTTTTGCTTGCCGATGACCCAAAAATGAACGACAAATTTCGTCTTCGGGCATTTGCCGGCCCGAAGACTGGAATTGATGGGATCAGAGGAGTTTCCCATGCCGCAGACCGGCACCGTCAAGTTCTTCAATCATGCCAAAGGCTTCGGCTTCATCACGCCGGACGACGGAGCGAAGGATGTCTTCGTTCATATTTCGGCCGTGCAGGCGTCGGGTCTTCCCGGTCTTGAGGATGGGCAGAAGGTTTCTTTCGACACCGAGCCGGACAAGCGCGGCAAGGGTCCGAAGGCCGTCAATCTGACCGTCGGCTGAGAACCTTCAAGGAGGCCGGAGTTCGTGCTCCGGCCAAGCATGCTGCTGTATTCGCCGCAACGCATATTGGCGTTTGTCGGCGGTAGTCTCTTTGACCCATTGCACCTGAAAATCCGTTCAGGCTGCGTTCAGGCGGGCTCCCCTAGACATAGTGTCGACGCTAAATTCTGGCCTTGATACGGGCCGGACGGCGAAGGAGACCGACATGAACCGTATTTTCAAGACCCTCGTCCTTTCGGCGGCCGTTGCCGCTACCACGTTGACCGCCCTGCCCGCGGCCGAGGCCGGCGAGCGCTGGCGCCGTCACAACCGCCACGACAACACCGGCGCGATCGTCGCTGCGGGTGCGCTCGGCCTCATCGCGGGCGCCGTGATTGCTGGCAACGCCAACCGTTCGCAGCCGGTCTATGACGACTATTACGACTACGAGCCGCAGCCGCGCCGCGTCTACCGCCAGGATTATGGCCAGGACTACTATCGCCCCACCCCGGTGCAGCGCCGTGTGGTCTATCGCGAGAGCTACGCGATCGAGCCGTGGACGCCCGAATGGTACAGCTACTGTTCGGACCGCTACCGTAGCTTCAAGCCGCGCAGCGGCACCTTCACCGGCTATGACGGCGTCGAGCGCTTCTGCGAAGCCAACTGACCGCAGCCACGGGCATGGACTGTGTCGGCCCTCCCTGCCCGGCCGCGGCAGCCAAACCTGAAACAATGACAAAACGGCGCCAGCCTTGCGGTTGGCGCCGTTTTTCATGTGAGGTAGTCCGTTGGGCGAAAGGCTGCTGCGGAGCAGACCGACAGCGGCCGCCTCAGATCAGGCAGACGGCCTGATCGATCCAATCAAACCAGATAGGGATTGCTGCGGCGTTCGTCGCCGAAGCGGCTGCCCGGGCCGTGGCCACAGATGAAGCCGATCTCGTCGCCGAGCGGCAGGAGTTTCTCCTTGATCGACCGGATCAAGGTGGCGTGGTCGCCGCCATAGAGGTCGGTGCGGCCGACAGAGCCCTGGAACAGCACGTCGCCGACATGGGCGAATTTCGCGTCACGGTTGTAGAAGACAACGTGGCCGGGCGCGTGGCCGGGGCAATGCAGCACCTCGAAAACATGAGTTCCGAAGGACACGGTTTCGCCCTCGGTGAGGAACCGGTCAGGCACGCAATTGCGCACCGAACCGTCCATGCCGAATTTCTGGGCCTGGGTCACCAGATTGTCGAGCAGCGGCTTGTCGGCCTCGTGCGGGCCGATGATGTCGACGCCGAGCGTATCTTTAAGCTCCATCGCGCCACCAGCATGGTCGATATGGCCGTGGGTCAGCCAGATCGCCGTGATCGTGATGCCGTTTTGCTTGAGCACCGACAGGATGGTGTCGACATCGCCGCCCGGATCGACAACGACGCCGGTCTTGTCGTCGGTATCGAACAGGATCGTGCAGTTCTGCTGGAAGGGCGTAACCGGGACGATCCCGGCATTGAGCTGTCCCATGGCGGGTCCTTTCCTTGGAGCGCCGTGCGTCCGAATGGACGCACAAAGGACGCTCCAACTGTGTGAATCTGCGCATCGTGCTTTCCGAAGATCGACACCGATTTTCGGGCCGATGCGCCAAGTTCGCCCCGACATAAGGACTGACGCGCGCTTCGTCCATGCCCATTCTGGTGGGTGGCAGGCAGCGCCGCTGATCCAGAAAATGAAAGGGGCGGCCGTAGCCGCCCAATCCGAATTCCAATCTGTAGCGGGATTATTTCTTCATGGCACCCATGATCGCGCCGACGATGGCCGTCACGATGGCACCGCCGCCGGCACCACCAACCACATCGCCGAGAATGCCGCTGAGTGCACCTGCCGTTGCCGGATCAGCCGCGCCGCCGAGAAGGCTGCCGAGGATCTGTCCGCCCGCGAGACCGCCGACGCCACCGGCGAGCAATTTCGTCACCTGCCCCATCGCCGCCGTCTTGATCGCCGCGCCGACGGCCTGTCCACCGATAACGCCGGTTACAATTTGTATGATGATAGGAAGAAGCGATTCGATAACAATTCCCTCCAAATTGCATGCCGGCCCTCAGTATGCCGACAGCAACATCAGACCCCGAAATCGGGGAATGTCAAATTGGACGAGGAAGACGCAAAAAGGGCGGTCCGAAAACCGCCCTTCTTCAAGGTCAATTAATTGATTCTGCTTGTTATTCAGCAGCAATCGCGTGCTTGGGCTGAACCGCCGCAGAATAGTCGTTCATCAGCGTCTTGGCGATTTCGCCGACCTCGAATCGGTACTGCCCGATCTCCGAAACCGGCGTCACTTCAGCCGCCGTGCCGGTCAGGAAGCATTGCTCGAAGCCTTCCAGTTCGTCCGGCATGATCACCCGCTCGACGACTTCGAGGCCGCGATCCTTGGCGAGGCCAATGACAGTGCGGCGCGTGATGCCATCGAGGAAGCAGTCCGGCTTTGGTGTATGCACCTTGCCGTCCTTGACGAAGAAGATGTTGGCGCCTGTGGCCTCGGCGACCTGGCCGCGCCAGTCGAGCATCATCGCATCGGCATAACCCTTGGCCTCGGCCGCATGCTTGGACAGCGTGCAGATCATGTAGAGGCCGGCAGCCTTGGACTTCGACGGTGCCGTACGCGGGTCGGGGCGGCGCCATTCGGCGATGTCGAGGCGGATGCCTTTCAGCTTCTGCGCCGGGTCGAAATAGCTCGGCCACTGCCAGATCGCGACGGCGACATTGATGCGGTTCTTATGGGCGGCGACGCCCATTTCCTCGCTGCCACGCCAGGCGATCGGGCGCACATAGGCGTCCTTGAAGCCCTGCTTCTTCAAGAGCTCGCGGCAGGCATCGTCGATCACCTCGACCGAATAGGGAATGGTGAAGCCCAGGATGCGGGCGGACTCGTGCAGGCGCTCGGTGTGCTCGGTCAGCTTGAAAATCTCGCCGCCATAGGCGCGCTCACCCTCGAACACCGCGCTTGCATAGTGCAGACCATGGGTTAGTACGTGTATCTTGGCGTCGGCCCATTGGACGAACTCGCCGTTCATCCAGATGAATCCATCGAGCTTGTCGAAAGGAACGGATGCCATGGTAAACCTTCCCGCAGGCGGGAGCCTGCCTATCGTTTCGTATCGTTCTTGATGGCCCGAAGGGGCCTGATGGATAAAGCGTAGGCGGGGCAGAATACCAAAGCAAACTCACGATGTTTCGGAAAAAACCACCGCACCTTGCCTTTTCGTTCGCAATCCGCCGAAAAGCTTGGCAAAAATTACCATCGCACCTAATTTATGTCAATAGTGCTGACATAAATTGACGAACAGGAATTCTATGGCACAACGCAGCGGCGCAACCGCCCAACCGATCCGCACCGCCGTGACGGCAGACGAAGGCATCGATTTCTCGATCATCGAGCTGATGTATTTCGCCTATCGCGACTTCACTTCCGACCCCGACCAGATCCTCGCCGAATACGGTTTCGGCCGCGCCCATCACCGCGTGCTGCACTTCGTCAACCGCCTGCCCGGACTGACGGTCGCCGAGCTGCTCGACGTGCTCAAGATCACCAAGCAGAGCCTCGCGCGGGTGCTCAAGCAGCTCATCGACGCCGGCTACATCGTTCAGGTGCAGGGGCCGCGCGACCGGCGCCAGCGCGAACTCTACCCGACGCCCAAGGGCCGTACATTGACACTGGCGCTGGCGCGGCCACAGTCACGCCGCATCCATGCGGCACTGGAGGGCGCGGGAGAGACCGAGCGCGCCTGGATCGAAAGATTCCTCAAGGCGATGGTCAATCCCGAATTAAGGGCGCAGATTGATCATCTGCCCGGAAACACGCCGGGGAAAGACCATGGAGAATAACGACAAGACGGCCAGCCAGGCCACGTTGGGCGACGATGCTCCGCATCTGCTCGTCGTCGACGACGACACGCGCATCCGCAACCTGCTCAAGCAGTATCTGACCGAAAACGGCTTTCGCGTTACTGTCGCGGGCAATGCAGACGAAGCGCGGCGCAAGCTTGCCGGCCTCGACTTCGACCTTCTCATCCTCGACGTGATGATGCCGGGCGAAAACGGCATCGAATTGACCAAGTCGCTGCGTGACCAGAAGGACGTGCCGATCCTGATGCTGACGGCATTGTCGGAGACCGACAGCCGCATCACCGGCCTCGAGGCCGGCGCCGACGACTATCTGCCCAAGCCGTTCGACCCGCGCGAACTGATCCTCAGGATCAACAACATCCTGCGCCGCGGCGGCCCGGCGGCAACACCGAAGGTCGAGCAGTTGGTGTTCGGCCCCTACACCTTCCAGATCGCCCGCCGCGAACTGAAGCGTGGCGGCGAAGCCCTCAAGCTGACCGACCGCGAGCAGGAAATCCTCGCCATCTTCGCCGCGCGTGCCGGCGAGACCATCCCGCGCCATGAACTGGTGACCGGCGACTCGGAAGTCGGCGAGCGCACCATCGACGTCCAGATCAACCGTCTGCGGCGCAAGATCGAGCGCGATCCGGCCAATCCCGTCTGGCTGCAGACGGTACGCGGCATCGGCTACCGGCTCAGCGTGGAGTAGCCGGAGCAGTTCCGGAGGGCCGGTTGTTGAAGCCGGTCACTCCGAGGTAACATGGCCCGCCGGCAACAACTCTTCCGCATCAAGCGGGCCGGCGCGGGAGAAACGGCCATGTTACGTGCTATCACGCTTGCATTTGCCCTGTCTGTCTTGCCTGCCACCGCATTCGCCCATTCCTGCCCGAGCATCATGGCGGCGATCGACGCTGCTCTGCCCGCCTCCACGCTCGCCGAGGCGGACATGACGAAGGTCAAGGAACTGCGCGCCAAGGGCGAACAGTTGCACGCATCCGGCGACCACGCCGGATCGGAAACAGCCCTCAACGAAGCCAAGAAACTGCTCGGCATCTGACCGCCAGACGACTTCGGGCCGTGTCAGCGGCCCGAACCTCGTCATCCCCCGTTCATCAACCTGGTCGCAACGGCGGGCAAATTTTGTTGTGCCGCAACACGTGGGTCGGACGCTCTGTCTGTCCGCGCCCGAGATCATCGACGCACTGGCGACACAGTCTCGGCACAGTTCCGGGTGATCTTCTCCAGGCATCGGTAAATCCAGAGCCATTTGGCGCTGTAGGAAAAAGCCTTATGTTTTCAGCATCGGGCGAGACGGAGTTTGACAACGTAAGCTGTTGAACTTCAAAGACAGTTTCAGAACGATCCGGCGTGGGCTAGGATCGAGGCGAGCCGGCCGGAACCTGACCGGTTGGCGGCAAGTGGAAGGGCGGATGGCAACCACCGACATGGAACGGCCCGGCGGAGGCAGGCTCGGCACACGCATGTGGCGTGCGCTGACGGCTGTGCCGCGCAGCTGGAACCGCTTCTGGCGACGTGTCTCCATCTACATGCCGAAGCGGCTCTACGCGCGCTCGCTGCTCATCGTCATCACGCCGATGATCCTGCTGCAGTCGGTCGTCGCCTTCGTCTTCATGGAGCGGCACTGGCAGACGGTGACTGTGCGCCTGTCACAGGCGGTGACGCGTGACATCGCCGGCATCATCGACCTGCTCGACACCTTTCCGCAGCCCGAAAGTTATGCCCAGATCATCCGCATCGCCCAGGAGCGCATGTCGCTGAAGATCGACCTGTTGCCGGCCGAACCCCTGCCCCCGCCTGGCCCGAAACCGTTCTTCTCGATCCTCGACCAGGCGCTGTCGTCGGAAATCCGCAAGCAGATTAACCGGCCGTTCTGGCTCGATACCGTCGGCAACTCCAACATCGTCGAAGTGCGCGTCCAGCTCGACGACAAGGTATTGCGCGTGTTCGTGCGCCGCAGCCAGGCCTATGCCTCGAACACCCACATCTTCCTGCTGTGGATGGTCGGCACGTCACTGGTCCTGCTGATGATCGCCATTCCGTTCCTGCGCAACCAGATCCGCCCGATCTTGCAACTCACCGAGGCTGCCGAAAGTTTTGGCAAGGGCCGGCCGATGCCGGTCAACTTCCGGCCACGCGGCGCCGAAGAAGTGCGACGCGCCGGTTTCGCCTTCATCCAGATGCGCGAACGCATCGAACGCCAGATCGAGCAGCGCACGGCGATGCTGACCGGCGTCAGCCACGACCTGCGCACCATCCTGACGCGCTTCAAGCTGCAGCTGGCTCTGTCAGGCAGCAAGGTCGACACCGAAGCACTCAGCCAGGACGTCGACGACATGCAGTCGATGCTCGAGGCCTATCTGGCTTTCGCCCGCGGCGAGGCTTCGGAGGATCCCGGCCGCTTCGATCTTGCCACCTATCTCGACAGGCTGGGTGACGAAGCCAAGCTGCGCAAGCGCAAGCTCAAGATCACGCTCGTCGGCGAGCCCGAGGTGCATGTTCGCCCCAATGCGTTCAACCGCCTGCTGCAGAACGTCGTCGGCAACGCCTTCCGCTATGCCAAGGAGGTCGAGGTCAAGGCGGTCCACGATCGCGGCATGCTGGTGGTGATGGTCGACGACAACGGCCCCGGCATTCCGGAAGAGAAGCGCGAAGAGGTGTTCAAGCCGTTCTACCGCCTCGACGAGGCGCGCAATCTTGATTCGACCGGCACCGGCCTCGGCCTGGCCGTCGCCCGCGACATCGCCCGCAGCCATGGTGGCGACATCAAGCTGAGCGACAGCCCGCTGGGCGGCCTGCGCGCCATGATACGCGTGCCGGCCTGATCAGCCGCGGCGATCGAGCCGCGTCACCAGCCTGTCGCCGATCCACTGGATGCCACAGACGAGCACGATCAGCACAGCCACGACCGCAACCATGACAGCCGTCTCGAAACGCTGGTAACCGTAGCGAATGGCGAGGTCGCCGAGCCCGCCCGCACCGATGGCACCCGCCATGGCCGAGGCGCCGACCAGCGTCACCAGCGTAACGGTGAAGCCGGCAACGATGCCTGGCAGTGCCTCGGGTACCAGCACCTCACGGATGATCGCCCAGCGCCCGCCGCCCATGGCGCGCACGGCCTCGATCAGGCCACGGTCGACTTCGCGCAGCGACACTTCGGCGATGCGCGCATAATAGGGCGTTGCGGCAATCGCCAGCGGTACGATCGCCGCCCAGGTGCCGATCGACGTGCCGACGATCAACCGCGTCACTGGGATCAGCGCCACCAGGAGGATGATGAACGGCACCGAGCGGAAGCCGTTGACGAGTGCGCCGAGGATGCCGTTGACCCAGCGATTGCAGGCAATACCGCCGCGGTCGGTGGCAACGAGCGCCAGGCCGAGCGGCAAGCCGAAGACCAGAGAGATCAAGCCCGATGCCGCCGTCATCAGCACGGTCTCCCACAACGAGCGCAGAAGAAGTTCAAGCATTGTCTGTGACATAACCAAGCACCTCGACCCGCGCTTTCCGGGCATTCAGGAATTCGATTGTTTCGGCAATACCGCGCGATGCAGTGTCGACGCCGAGGAACAGCGTGCCGACAGGCTCCCCCTGTATGGTGTCGATGCCGCCATGGACCAGCCGGAACCGGCCGGGAACCGACGTTGCCAGTTCCTGGAGCAGCGGCCGGCGCGCTGCTTCGCCTGCGATGTCGACGCGCAGGATGGCCTCGCGTCCAACGCCGGTTAGCCGTGTGGCGATCGCCTGCGGCAGCTGCGGCCGGATGCCGGCGAGCAGGCTGCGTGTCACTTCGGTGCGCGGGTCGGCGAAGATCGACCACACCGGCCCTTCCTCGACGATTCGCCCGGCATCGATGACGGCGACGCGGTCGGCAATGCTGCGGACCACCTCCATCTCGTGGGTGATCAGCAGGATAGTCAGGCCGAGCTTTTGGTTGATGTCCTTCAGCAATGCCAGGATCGAGCGCGTCGTCTCTGGATCGAGCGCCGAGGTCGCCTCGTCGGAGAGCAGGACCGCCGGCCGCGCGGCGAGCGCGCGCGCGATGCCGACACGCTGCTTCTGCCCGCCCGAAAGTGCCGCTGGGTAGGCCTTGGCCTTGTCGGCGAGACCGACGAGTTCGAGCAGTTCGGCGGCACGCCTGAGCCGCTCGTCCCTGGACTGGCCTTCGATCTTGAGCGGCAGCGCGACATTCTCCTCGACAGTCTTGGCCGACAACAGGTTGAAGTGCTGGAAGATCATGCCGATACGTCGGCGCAGCGGCTGCAGATCGCGCTCGCTGAGGCCAGTGATCTCACGGCCCTCGACGAAGATCTGGCCACTGTCGGGTCGCTCCAGTCCGTTCAGGCAGCGGATCAGCGTCGACTTGCCGGCGCCGCTGCGGCCGATGATACCAAGTACCTCGCCCTTGCGCACGGTGAGCGAAACGCCGTCGACGGCCGGTGTCTGGCCGAAGCGCCGCCTGAGGTCGACGATGCGCACCACCGTCTCCGACAGCGCAGTATCGACAGGGGACGCCCCTTCGATGGGTGCAAGATGCTGGGTCATGAAATTCCCTCGGCAATGCGGAAGGCGGCCCGCCATTCATGGCAGGCCGCCTCCATTGTAATCAGTCGTCAAGCTCAGTAGGCGGCGACGCCGGTGCCCTTGTAGACGCGGTCGAACTCGGCCTTGACGGTCGGGTTCTGATAGGCGGCGACAAGCTTCTTGACCCAGCCTTCGTTCTCGCTGCCGGTCTTGACGGCGATGAAGTTGCGGTACGGATTTTCTGCGACCGGCTCCTGGGCGATCCGGTTCTCTGGCGTCAGCCCGCTCTTCAGCGCCCAGTCGGTGTTGACCACCGCGGCGTCGAGATCCTCGACCGAACGGCCGACGATGCCGGCGTCGAGTTCCTTGATCTCGAACTTCTTCGGATTATCGACGACGTCGGCGACGGTTGCCAGGATGCCGATGCCGTCCTTGAGCTTGATCAGGCCGGCGTCGGCGAGCACACGCAGGGCACGGCCTTCGTTGGAGGGATCGTTGGGCACACCGATGACGGCGGCTTCCGGCAGCGCCTCGACCTTGGCGTGCTTCTTCGAATAGAGCCCGATCGGCCACAGGCCGGTGTAGCCGACTGGGGTAATATGGTAGCCCTGCGTCTTGATCTGGTTGTCGAGATAAGGCTGGTGCTGGAAGGCGTTGGCGTCGATCTCGCCGCGCTCCAGCGCCTCGTTTGGTTGGGTGTAGTCGTTGAACACGACGGTTTCGATGGCGAGGCCCTGCTTGGCGGCCTCGGCCTTCACCACGCGCCAGACATCCTCGTCCTCGCCTGAGATGATGCCGACCTTGATCGCGGTCTTATCCTCGGCGAGCGCCTGTTGCGGAACGGTGAAGCTGATGACGGTGACGACGGAGGCGAGCAGCGCGGCAAATGCCGTGCGGCGGCTGATCGTGTTGCGGTTGGAAAGGGACTTGGTGATCTCTGTCATTTCGAATTCTCACTGAGAGCCGTTGGGAGGATGGCTCGCCCCGCTCAATGCGAAGCTTGGCCATATCCTCGGCAAACGCCCCTCTCCAGGCAAAGGATCGGATTTCACGCCGAGCCCCGCCCCGGGAAAAATCGTCACAAAGAAAATACCGGTTCGGGCAGAACCGACCTCGCCCGCGCATGACCCGAAAATCCGAGTCGATTTTCGGGTCATGCATCACTTCAAATCGGTACAGCGTCCTGCGGGCATCCGAGTGGACGCGCGGCGCTGCAGCCGTTGCGAACAAAGCCGTCGTCATTCCAGCGTCATGCAATGCTGCTCAAAGGCGCCTCGCAATGAATGGAGGACCGCTGATTCCCGGCAGGCCGGGACGCGGACAACGGGGAAGACGCCCTTGCGCATCCTGATGGTCACCGACGCATGGCGTCCGCAGATCAATGGCGTCGTCCACACGCTCGAACGACTGGCCGAAACCCTGACCGCCTTCGGTGCCGAGGCCGACTTCCTGACACCCAACATCTTCCGCACCTTGCCGATGCCGACCTATCCCGACATAAGGCTGGCGCTGACCACGCCCGGCAACGTGGCGCGGATCATCGAGCAACGGCGACCCGACCACATCCATCTGGTGACCGAAGGCCCGCTCGGCATGATGGCGCGGCGCTATTGCCTCGCCAACAAGCGCCCCTTCACCACAAGCTACCACACCCGCTTTCCCGAATATGTAAGCGCCCGTCTGCCGCTGCCGGAGAGCTGGACCTACGGCCTGCTGCGCAATTTCCACAACTCCGGCCAGGGCTGCATGGTCGCAACGCAGTCGCTCGCCGACGACCTGGCATCGCGGGGCTTCGAAAAACTCCGACCATGGACGCGCGGCGTCGACATCAACCACTTCCATCCCGACAAGAAGGTCGAGATGGACCTGCCGCGGCCGATCTTCCTGTGCGTCGGCCGCATCGCGGTGGAGAAGAACCTGCCAGCCTTCCTCGACCTCGACCTGCCCGGTACCAAGGTGCTTGTCGGCGACGGGCCAGAACTCGAAAGGCTGAAGGCAAAATATCCTGAGGCGCATTTCCTCGGGCGCCGCCCGAGCGACGAACTGGCCGAGATCTACGCCTCATCAGACGTTTTCGTCTTCCCGAGCCGCACCGACACCTTCGGCAATGTCATCATCGAGGCGCTGGCCAGCGGCACGCCTGTTGCCGCCTATCCGGTGACTGGGCCGATCGACATAGTCGGCGACGGCATCGGAGGCGTTGTTTCGGAAGACCTGCGCGAGGCAGCACTGGGCGCACTCAAGGTCGACCGCACCGAGGCCCGCGAACGGGCCATGCGCTACACCTGGAATGCCTGCGCCGAAATGTTCCTGGACAATGTGAAGGCGGCTTACGCCGCGTGATGCCCAGCGCATCCGCGATTCAGGTCAGGCCGAGTCGAAAATGGTGGGTTCCGAGAACCGGAACGGACCCTAAATTTGGGTACGTGAGTACCGGAAACGCAGGGAGCCGCCATTTGCAGGCCGGCCTCACCTGAATCCTAGAACAGGCGGCCGCCGTCCGGCACCTTGCGCTCTATGGCGCCGAGCACGACGTCGCCGTCCTCGTCGGGGAAGCCAAGGGTGAGCACTTCCGACATGAACGGGCCGATCTGGCGCGGCGGGAAGTTGACGACGGCGAACACCTGCCGACCCAGCAGCGTCTCGGGCGTATAATATTTGGTGATCTGCGCCGACGATTTCTTGACGCCGATATCGGTGCCAAAATCGATCTTCAGCTTGAACGCCGGCTTGCGCGCTTCCGGGAACGGCTCGACCTCGACGATCGTGCCGGTGCGTATGTCGACCTTGTCGAAATCGGCAAAGCTGATCTCCGCTTTCGGCGCCTTGTGCGAACTCATCCGACAGTCTCAGGCGTTGCCGTGCGTCTCAAACAGCACGCTGGCCAGTGCGTCCTTGGCCGAGGTGCCCGACCAGACGACGAACTGGAAAGCCTGGAAATAGCATTCGCAGGCTTCAAGCGCCGATGACAGCAGCACTTCGACCTGCTGGCTGGTCGGCTCGACGCCGCCGGCGAGCAGCAGCGACTGGCGGAACATGATCGCGCCTTCGGTTTCCCAAAGATCGAAATGCCCGAACAGCATCTGCTCGTTGATCAGCGACAAGAGCCTGAGAATCTCAAGCGTACGGCTTTCAGGCACCTTGACATCGAAGGCGCATGCCAGATGCAGGGCCTCGAAGTCTTCCATCCAGGAAAACGACACCTGGTACTCGGTCCAGTTGCCGACGACTGAAATCGAGATCTCGTCGTCGCCGGCACGTTCGAACGCCCAGTCGTTGTTATGAGCCACCTGCTCGATGACATCCACCGGATGGATTTCGCGGGAGAACTCGAGTTCGAGAAGTTCCATAAATGCTTCCTGTCGTTCCGGGCGCGTCATCGCGCTCCGCGCGGGGGACACACACGACGAACTTATTCTTGAACTCGGACGACCAGCGCTGCCGGACTCAATACCCCCCAGCCGGACCGCGCCATCCGGTGCACGACGGTGTTTCGAATCGTGCAGTAAATTCAGTGTATTGATCGTGACTCTCGTGAACAGCCCAATTTTTCGCAACGTCCCATTCGGATGTGGAAACAGGCTGCGGCGCAGATTCACAAAGCGCCGGTAAGCGATTCACGACAAAGCACTTTTTCGGATGGCGCTTTGTGGAAAAGTTAACGAATTATTTCTTTGTACGGGGCTTTGGCGAGGCCGCCGGTGAGGCCGTGTCGGCATCTTCACCGGCGCGGCCGGCGAGTTGAGCCTCGAGTGCCTCGATGCGGGCAACCAGCGCCTTGTTTTCGGCACGAGCCTTGATCGCCATGTCGCGAACCGCCTCGAACTCCTCGCGCTGGACCAGTTCGAGCGAATTCATCGCCCGCTCGGCCTGCGAACGGAACGCGGTTTCGACCTCGCGCCTGACGCCCTGGGCGGCACCCGCGGCATCGGTCATCAGCTTGGCGAATTCATCCAGAATGCGGTTCGGTCCGGTCGTCATGGCTAACCCTCGCGTTGTCCATTCGACGTAGTGGCGCAAGCCCCGGAATGCAAGGATATCGTGGCCCCGACAGGGTGCCAAATGCTGCGGCAAAGATGCCCGCCTGCTCGCAATGACTTCTCGGTTACTGCGGGGTTGCCTGCCTTGACCGTGCCAAAAGCCTGCCGCATGGTCCGCCGCGATTGCCTGCCCTGGAGACTGACTTGAGCGAATACCTTGCCTTGCCGCTGGCTGCCCTGCCCTTTCCGAACATCGATCCCGTCATCGTGCAACTCGGGCCGCTGGCCATTCACTGGTACGGGCTGGGCTACATCGTCGGCATACTGTTTGCCTGGTGGTACGGCAAGCGGCTGGTGACCAACACCCGTCTGTGGCCGAACGGCGTGCTGCCGATGAAGCCCGAGGCCCTCGACGATTTCCTGGTCTGGGCAGCGGCTGGCGTCGTGCTTGGTGGCCGCATCGGCTACATCCTGTTTTACGACCTCGCCCGCTACATCTCCAATCCGCTCGACATCTTCGCGGTCTGGCAGGGCGGCATGTCGTTTCATGGCGGCCTGCTCGGCGTCACCCTTGCCATGGTGCTGTTCGCCCGCAAGCACGGCATCCTCGTCTGGTCGCTGATCGACGTCGTTGCCGCCGGCGTGCCGGTCGGCCTCGGCCTGGTGCGCCTCGCCAACTTCATCAATTCGGAGCTATGGGGCCGGGTGACCGACGTGCCATGGGCGATCGAGTTTCCCACCGGCGGACCTTTTCTGCGTCACCCGAGCCAGATCTACGAGGCCCTGCTCGAAGGCCTGGTCCTGTTCCTCGTGCTGTATTTCCTGACTCATTCCAGGCTCAAACTGAAGACGCCGCGTTTCATCGCCGGCGCCTTCGTCTGCGGCTATGGCCTGTCGCGCATATTCGTCGAGTTCTTCCGTGAGCCCGACCAGCAGATCGGCTATCTCCTCGGCGGCTGGCTGACCATGGGCATGGTGCTGTCGGTGCCGATGGTGCTGATCGGCCTGTGGGCGATGCTGTCGGCCAAGCCGGTCACGCAGATCGCCAGGCCGGCATGACTGCGCTCAGGACGCGCATCGCAGGCCTGATCGCGGCATCGGGCCCGATCAGCGTTGCCGACTACATGGCGCTGTGCCTGTTCGATCCAACTGACGGCTATTACACGACGCGCGAGCCGTTCGGTGTCGAGGGCGATTTCACTACGGCGCCCGAGGTCAGCCAGATGTTCGGCGAACTCGTCGCCGTCTGGCTTTATGCCGCCTGGCAGGCGGCAGGGTCTCCAACCGGCGCGACGTTGGCCGAGATCGGCCCTGGGCGCGGCACGCTGATGAAGGACGTGCTCAGGGTTCTGCAAAAACTCGACGGCGCTTTCGTCGCCGGCGCCTCCATCGCCCTGGTTGAGACGAGCCCGAAGCTGCGAGGGGTGCAGAAACAGACGCTCGCCAGCAGCGGCATCCGGATCGACTGGCACGACACGGTGTCGACGCTGCCCACTGCGCCACTGTTCATCGTCGGCAACGAACTGTTCGACGCCATCCCGACCCGCCAGTTCGTCAGGATCGGTGCCGCTTGGCACGAGCGCGTCGTTGGCCTCGATGAAACAGGCGAGCTTGGCTTCGTTGCCGGCCCGGCAACGATCGAGACGGCGCTGCTGCCGGTTGCCGCCGCGACCGCGCCAGAGGGTGCGATCTTCGAATTCGCCCCGGCGCGCACCGGCACGATGGAGCAGATCGCCACCCATCTCGCCACCTTTGGCGGCGCCGGCCTGTTCTTCGACTACGGCCATGTCGAACCAGGCATCGGCGACACGCTGCAGGCGCTGCGCAAGCACCACTATGACGACGTGCTCGCAAATCCCGGCGAGGCTGACCTCACCTCGCATGTCGACTTCGCGGCCCTTGCTTTGGCAGCCCGGGCACATGGGCTTCATGCACATCTGGCAACCCAGGGCGCGTTCCTGCTCGCCATGGGGCTGCTCGAACGCGCCGGCAAGCTCGGTGCCGATGCGGACGCCGCCGGGCGTGAAAAGATCCGCGGCGAGGTCGAGCGGCTGGCCGGCCCCGATGCCATGGGAACACTGTTCAAGGTGCTTGCGGTTGCTCCGCGTGGCACAAGAATTCCCTTCCCCGCCGTCAGTTGACAGCACGCTTGCGCCTGCCCCACTGTCCGGCCTCGAGATGGCGAGGCGACCTGTGGCGGCTGGCCCGGCCTTGACGAAATCGCTGACGAGGATGACAAGGCGGCAATGCTGAACGACTCGAAACCGGATCCGATCCGGTCCAACTTGCTCGCCAGCGCGGAGGCCAATGGCATCCGCCACGGTTACTTCACCCGCACCGGCGGGGTCTCCGAAGGCATCTATCAGGGCCTCAACATCGGCGTCGGCTCCGACGACGACCAGACGCGCGTGGCCGAGAATCGCCGCCGCGTCGCCAGTTGGATGGGTGTGCCGGCCGACCACCTGCTCAGCCTCTACCAGGTCCATTCGCCCGACGTCGTCGTCGCCACCGGCCCCTTTGCCGACGGCCGCCCCAAGGCCGACGCGCTGGTGACCGACAGGCCCGGCATCGCGCTCGGTGCCTCTTCGGCCGATTGCGGCCCAGTGCTGTTTGCCGACCCGCAAGCGCGCATCATCGGTGCTGCCCATGCCGGCTGGAAAGGCGCCTTTACGGGCGTGCTCGAAAACACCGTTGCCGCGATGGAGGGCCTCGGCGCCAGGCGTGAGCGCATCCTCGCCGTGCTCGGCCCGTCGATCAGCGCCGCCAATTACGAGGTCGGCCCCGAATTCGTCGCCCGCTTCGTCGAAGGCGACGCCGACAATGCCAGGTACTTCACACCGTCGGAGAATGCTGGCCACCACATGTTCGACCTCAACCTCTACACGGTCGACCGGTTGCGCAAGGCCGGCGTTCAGGCGGAAGCTCTGAACCGCTGCACCTATGCGGAAGAAGAGCTGTTCTATTCCTACCGGCGCACCACGCACCGCAAGGAAGCTGATTACGGGCGGCAGATTTCGGCAATTGCATTGGAGGACTGACAGCATGGCGCTGCATTTCGAACGAACCGAATTCGACGCCCGGCGCGACCGGCTGATGATCGAGATGGCCGAAAAGAAGCTCGATGCCGTTGTCCTGTTCGCGCAGGAAAGCATGTATTGGCTGACCGGCTACGACACGTTCGGCTTCTGCTTCTTCCAGTCGCTGGTGGTGATGGCCGACGGCTCGATGACGCTGTTGACCCGTTCGGCCGACCTGCGCCAGGCACGCCACACCTCGATCATTGAAAACATCGTGCTGTGGACCGACCGCGACAATGCGAATCCGACGCTCGACCTGCGCAACCTGCTCAACGATCTCGGCCTGCTCGGAGCGCGTGTCGGCGTCGAATACGACACCCATGGCCTGACCGCGTTCAACGGCCGCCGCCTCGACGAGCAGTTGCAGACCTTCGGCCAGATCGTCGATGCGTCCGGCATCGTCGGGCGTTTGCGCCTGTTCAAGAGCCCGGCTGAAATCGAAAAGGCGGAAAAAGCGGCGAGCCTCGCCGACGATGCGCTCGACGCGGCCCTGCCGCTGATCAAGCAGGGCGGTGACGAAGCCAGGATCCTGGCCGCCATGCAGGGCGCGATCTTCACCGGCGGCGGCGACTATCCCGCCAACGAGTTCATCATCGGCTCCGGCGCGGATGCCCTGCTCTGCCGCTACAAGTCCGGCCGCCGCAAGCTCAACAAGAACGACCAGTTGACGCTGGAATGGGCCGGCGTGTTCAACCACTACCATGCGCCGATGATGCGCACGGTGCTGACCGGCAAGGCCTCCAGGCGCCACCAGGAGCTCTACGACGCCTCGCTGGCCGCCCTGCTGGCGGTTGAAAAGGCGATGACGCCGGGCAACACCTTCGGCGACGTCTTCGACGCGCATGCTCGCACGCTGGAAGCACATGACCTGACCAAGCATCGGCTCAATGCTTGCGGTTACTCGGTCGGCGCCCGCTTTACCCCGTCCTGGATGGACATGCCGATGTTCTACCAGGGCAATCCCGAACCGATTGCCCCCAACATGACTTTGTTCGCCCACATGATCATCATGGATTCGGAAACCGAGACCGCGATGACGTTGGGTCGTACCTATCTGACCACTGAATCCGCACCCAAGCCGCTGTCCCGCCATGATCTCGACTTGATCGTACGATGATTGCGCAGAGCGCTGAGGGGCGTTTGCCAGGGAGTTCGGGCAAATGAGACGTTGGATTTTTGCGGCAGCCTGCCTGTCCGCCTCTGCCGCCCTGTCCGCTTGCAACAGCGCCAAGGACGTCCTTGAACCGTCTGCCGTGGCCCCCACCGAGCAGTCGACGGCACTTGCCCGGATTGAAGGCACCGATGTCGCAGCACCCGCCGTGACGGGCGCGGCAACCGCCGCCGCAGCAGCGGGTCCTGCATCGACGGCTGCAGCGGCCGCTCCGGCACAGACCGCCGCCATCGTCGGCAAAGCGCGCGTGCAGTTCGCCCCGATCGTCGGCGCGACCGTCGAAGCGGCGACGCCGCTGACCCAGCGCCTCGGCATCAGGGCCCGCGAACGCGGCATCACGCTCGCCGGCAGCACCGACACCACGCCGCCCGGCATCATCATGCGCGGCTATTTCTCGGCAATGACCGAGGGCAAGGACACGACGGTCGTCTATGTCTGGGACGTCTACGACCCCGCCGGCACCCGGCTGCACCGCATCAACGGCCAGCAGACCGCGCCGTCGACCGGCAGCGGTGAAGGATGGCCAACGGTAGCGCCCGCGACCATGCAGACCATCGCCGACAACACCATCGACCAGTTGGCCCAGTGGCTGGCGGCAAAACCCGGCTAAGCTGCGGCATTCCGTTCCGGTATGTCGCTTTTTTGGGATTCAATGGCGACTCCGCTTGCAATACGAGCCAAGGCCGCTAAAAGCCCGCTCATATTCACTTCCAGGATCGGCGTATGAAACTCTTCGCGGGCAATTCCAACCGGGTGCTAGCAGAAGCTGTCGCTCGCTATCTCAACATTCCCCTGGGCAAGGCCAGCGTCAGGCGCTTCGCCGACCAGGAAATCTTCGTCGAAATTCAGGAGAACGTGCGCGGCGAGGATGTCTTCATCCTGCAGTCGACCGCCTTCCCGACCAACGATCACCTGATGGAACTGCTCATCATGATCGATGCCTTCATGCGCTCGTCGGCACGGCGCATCACGGCCGTCATCCCCTATTTCGGCTATGCACGGCAGGATCGCCGCGCCTCCGGCCGCACGCCGATCTCGGCCAAGCTCGTCGCCAACATGATTGCGCGTGCCGGCGCCAACCGCGTGCTGACGCTCGACCTGCATGCCGGCCAGATCCAGGGCTTCTTCGACATCCCGACCGACAATTTGTTCTCGGTTCCGGTGATGGCCCGCGACGTCAAGGCCAAGTACAAGCAGCTGGGCAACGTCACGGTGGTTTCGCCTGATGTCGGCGGCGTGGTGCGTGCACGTGCGCTGGCCAAGCGCATCGACGCCCAGCTTGCCATCGTCGACAAACGCCGTGAGCGCCCCGGTGAATCCGAAGTGATGAACGTCATCGGCGAAGTGCACGGCAAGGATTGCCTGCTGATCGACGACATCGTCGATTCCGGCGGCACGCTGTGCAACGCGGCCGACGCGCTGCTCGCCAAGGGCGCCACCTCGGTCACCGCCTACATCACCCACGGCGTGCTCTCGGGCGGTGCCGCTGCCCGCATCGCCGGCTCGCAGTTGCAGGAACTGGTTATTACCGACTCGATCCAGCCGACCCAGGCTGTCATGGACGCACACAACATTCGCGTCGTCTCGATCGGCGACCTGATCGGCGAAGCGATTTCGCGCACGGCGACCGAAGAATCGGTGTCGAGCCTGTTCGACTGATTCTTTGCCGCAAGCAGACATTTCAAAGCCCCGCCCGGCATGCCGAGGCGGGGCTTTTTCGTCCCGGCAGCACTGTTTCAGCACATCCGCCAGGCCATGCCGGCGAGCGCCGCGACGGCGAGTACGGCGATCATGTTGGCCTTGAAGCGGATCAGCGCCACCCCGGCGGCGACCGCAATGACCGCTGCAACCGCGTCGAAGCTGCCGATTTCAGGTGCCGGCAGCACGAACGGCCCCCAACCCACCTCGTCGACGTTACCGAACAGGACGTGGAGCCCAAACCACACGGCGAGATTGGCGATGATGCCGACCACTGCCGCCGTCACCGCCGACAGCGCGCTCGCCAACCAGCGCACATGGCGCACCGTCTCGACATAGGGCGCGCCGACGAAGACCCACAGGAAACACGGCACGAAGGTGAACCACAGCGTCACCAACGCCCCGCCAATGCCACCGGCCAAGGGCGCCAGTGCCGCAAGCCGAGCGCCGCCGAGGAAGCCGACGAAGACCAGCACCAGGATCAACGGCCCCGGCGTCGTCTCGGCAAGGCCGAGGCCGGTCAGCATCTCGTCGGGCTTCAGCCAGCCATGCACCTCGACCGCCTGCTGGGCGACATAGGCAAGCACGGCATAGGCGCCGCCAAAGGTCACCGCTGCCATCTTGGAGAAGAAGGTCGCTTCCGCCGTGTAGACATGGGCCGGACCGAGCGCCTGCCACAGGATGATCAGCGGCACGAACCAGATTGCCAGCCAGACGGCGACCGTGGAGAAGAGCCGCCGCGCGCTGGGCCTTGTCCATTCCGGCATGGCGTAGGCAACGTCATCTTCGTCAGCCGCCTCGGCGCCGCTCTGTTGCAGCCCGGCGAGGTGCAGCACCGCGCCGATTGCCGCCGCCGCGACGACGATCAGCGGAAATGGCAGCTTGAGGAAGGCAATGGCAATGAAGGCCACAATCGCCAGTGCGACCATCGCGCCACCCTTCAGCGCCCGCCTTGACACCTTGATCAACGCCTCGAGCACGACGGCAAGCACTGCCGCCTTGAGCCCGAACAGCAGCCCTTGCACCAGCGCGACATGGCCGACGGTGAGGTAGATCGCCGACAATGCGGTGATGACCAAGGCACCGGGCAGCACGAACAATAGTCCGGCCACCAGACCGCCCCTGATGCCGTGCAGCAGCCAGCCGCAGTAGGTCGCAAGCTGCATCGCCTCGGGTCCGGGCAGCAGCATGCAATAGTTGAGCGCATGCAGGAAACGCGGCTCGTCGAGCCAGCGTTTCTCGTCGACGAGGATCCTGTGCATCAGCGCGATCTGGCCGGCCGGCCCACCGAACGACAAAAGCCCGATCCTGGCGAAGGTCCTCGTCGCCTCTCCGAAGGAAGGGTTGGGGCTTGGCAGCGTGGCATCCATGTCAAACCGCCTTCGCTGGCCAGTTGTGGGTTTCCTGGGTGGCGTAACGGCACCAGCCATAGAGCGCATCATAGAGCGTCATGCCTCTTTCGAGCTGGGCATGATCGTCGCCTTCGATGGCCGACAGGCCGAGCGACATGGCGAGAAGTCCTGCAGCCTCGGGCTCCATGTCAAGCCGCGCCGTATCCGCAGCCCTGACGATGCGGGCGAGATGCAGCAGCGGTGGATCCGACAGGCCGAATTCCGCTATGAGTGTGTCGAAGCTGCAGTCGTCGCCACGGTGCGAATAATGCACGTCCTTGATGTCGAAGGGGATGGCGCCGGTCTCGTCGGCGACGTCCTTGACCCATTCGGCCGAGACGAAGTGGAAAATGGCCAGCGGGTCGATGAAGCGCCTGATCAGCCATGGACAGGCGATGCGGTCGATCTTCGGCCGGGCCCGCGTCACCCATTCGCTGGGCCATGGCAGCCCCGGCTCGAGGCCTGGTGCCTCGCGCGCCACGACAGGCCCGCCAGCCGCAAGCCAGGCGTCGATGCCACCTTCCAGCATCAGCGCATCCGCACCGGCGGCGAGCAGCTTGGTCAGCCCGATCTCGCTGACATTGTGGCCATGCGCACAATAGACGACGATGCTCCTCCCCGCCGGAAACTGTGGCAGCCACTCCCCTACCTTCATGTGGTCGCGCCACAACGCACCGGCGATCCGCGTCGGCGCGGCAGCAAACGCGGCGCGGCGACGCACGTCGACGATCAAAGGACACTTCTCCGTACCGATGAGATGGATCAGTTTTATTGCTGAGATCATTCCGGGCATGGTCTTTCCTCCGCACAACATCGCGAAGGCGGAGCTTGGGCCCTTCGGCCTCACGGGGAGTCCACCATGCCCCCGATATGTGAAGTCTATTTGAAAGCGTCGACTGGTTCAATCATCTCAGCACGCCGTCGAGTGCCGGCAGGCCGATGATCGCGGCGGTGGCGATCAGACCGTAGCAGATGCGCCGGAAGGTTGCCTCGTTGGCGCGACTGAACAGGCGCGAGCCGATATAGAGGCCGATTGCGAAGGTCGGCCCGATGGTCAGCGACAGCCCAACCGTCTCCCAGGTCAGCAGGCCGGCAATGAGGTAGCTGGTGATCGACAGCACACTCGATATGGCGAAATAGAGCACGATGTTGGCCCGCACCGTCAGCGGCGGGATGGCGCCGCCGAGCCAGTAGGCGACGACGGGTGGCCCGCCGACCTGGGCAGCGCCCGAAAACACCCCCGAGGTCATGCCGACCGCCGCCGTCAGGCTGGCATGCGGGCGGCCGTGATAGCGCCAGCCCGACATCAGGAGCGCCAGCAGCCCGGCAACGATGGCGACGATCGCCCAGCGGATCATGACGCCGTCGACATGGGTGAGCAGGTAAGTGCCGCTGGGCACGCCAATCATCGCCCCCAGCGCCATAACCCCGACATTGCCGCGGTCAGCGCTGCGCCACGCCTTGGGGATCAGCCCCGGCGTCAGCACCAGGTCGACGATCAAGAGCAACGGCACGGCAAGCTTGGCGCCAATCAGCGCGCTTGCCACCGGCACGAAGATCAGCGCCCCGCCAAAACCCGAGAAGCCGCGCGCGCAACCGGCAACGAAGGCGGCAATGACCAGCACCACGATGGTACCGGTCGAAAGCTGGAGCGGGAGAATTTCGTACATGATGAACTTGTCGGCTTAGTTACTTGAACTCGGCCTGATACAGGCTTGGCAGCATAAGTGCGAGCAGCCACAGCGGCGCCAACAGCGAGCCAGCCCCAAAACCGGTGCGGCGGTTGCACTTTTTGCCGCCTTCCGATATAGAGCCGCCACCCGCGTAGACACCCTTGGAGGCAACGCGGCGGAAGGCCGCCTCACCCGGCGGCTTTCGACGTTTACGGATCAGGCTTCATGCCCGCCGTAGGCGCTCCATACAACCGAAAGGAAATGCCATGAGCGAAACATACGAGCTCAAGGCCGAAGCACGCGAACTGGTCGGTAAGGGGTCCGCCCGTGAAGTTCGTCGCAACGGCAAAGTGCCTGCAGTCATTTACGGCGACAAGCAGCCTCCCCTGGCCATCGCCCTGTCCTACAAGGACATCTTCTACAAGATCCATGGCGGCGGCTTCCTGACCACCGTGGCGACGATCGACGTCGACGGCAAGAAGATCAAGGTCCTGCCGAAGGACTACCAGCTTGATCCGGTCCGCGACTTCCCGATGCATGTCGACTTCCTGCGCGTTGGCGCAAACACCGAAGTCAACGTCCAGGTTCCGGTTCACTTCATCAATGAAGAGAAGTCGCCAGGCCTCAAGCGCGGTGGTGCGCTGAACATCGTCCGTCACGAGGTCGAGTTCCACTGCCCGGCCAACGCGATCCCCGAGTTCATCACCGTCGATCTCGACGGCGTCGACATCGGCGATTCGATCCACATCTCGGCCGTCAAACTGCCGAAGGGCGTGAAGCCCGTCATCTCCGACCGCGACTTCACCATCGCAACGATCGCCGGCACCTCGGCATCGAAGTCGGAAGAAGGCGCAACCGAGGCTGCCTCCGAGGCATAATCGGCGCATACCCGGAGATCCCGACACATGCTGCTCTTTGCAGGTCTCGGCAATCCGGGTACGCAATACCAGAACAACCGGCACAATGTCGGCTTCATGGCGGCGGACGCAATTGCCCGCCGCCATTCGTTTTCGCCCTGGACGAAGAAGTTCAAGGGCATGGTCGCTGAGGGCAACATCGCCGGCGAGAAGATCGTCCTGATCAAGCCTCAGACCTTCATGAACCTGTCCGGCCAGTCGGTCGGCGAGGCCATGCGCTTCTACAAGCTCGCCCCTGCCGATCTCACCGTCTTCTATGACGAACTCGACCTCGTTGCCGGCAAGGTGAGGGTCAAGGTTGGCGGCGGCGCCGGCGGCCACAACGGCATCCGCTCCATCGACCAGCACATCGCCAGGGACTATCGCCGCGTCCGCATCGGCATAGGCCATCCTGGCGTCAAGGAGATGGTCCACGGCCACGTGCTCGGCGACTTCGCCAAGGCCGACAAGGAGTGGCTCGACGTTCTGCTCGACCTGATGGCCGACAGCGCCGATCTGCTGACCAAGGGTGACGACAACGGTTTCATGAACAAGGTCACCGTCGGCCTGCGCGACAAGCTCCAGCCGACCGGCGCGAACGACGCCCCGCCGCCTAAGGCACCCAAGCCGCAGGCGCCGAAGGCCCAGAGCCACATCCGCCAGGCCCGCCCGAACCAGCCTGTGGTCAAGCTTCCCGAGACCGGCCCGATGGCCGCGATGCTGAAGAAGCTGCTCGGCAAGGACTGAGGGGCCACCGGATTCGCCCGGCCATTGAAAGTCTCCTGACACAAGACGACCAGCCGCAATGGTAGAACCCGTCGCTGGCAACAGGGAGCGGATCATGGCGACAACAGGCATTGACGACGTCATCTACATGTTCGCGATGTCGCTTGACGGCTTCATTGCCCGCGAGGACGGCACGTTCGACTGGCTCGACAACTTTCCACCTGATGACGATTACGACTTTTCCGGCTTCATGGCGTCACTGAGCGGCATCGTCATGGGCCGCGCCACTTATGATGTCGTCCGCCGTGAACCCGAATGGGCCTACGCCAAATACCCTTGCCTCGTTGCCACCTCGCGCCCGCTCGACAATCTGCCCGAGAACGCAGAGGCCATGGCCGGCACGCCAGCGGAAATGCTTGCCAATCTTCGCGCGCGGGGCGCCAAAGGCCGCATCTGGCTGCTTGGCGGCGGCGACCTAACCCGCCAGTTCATGGATGCCGGCCTGCTCGACACGATCGAGATCGGCACCATCCCCATAATCCTCGGCTCGGGCCTGCAGGCTTTCGGCGGCAAACAGGCCGATCGCTGGCTCGATCTCGCCTTTGCCAAGCCCTTGGCCAACGGTGCAGTGCATGCGCAATACCGCGTGCGACGCTGAAAGACTTGACGATCTTAGGCCCTATCGCCCATAGCCCTCAGCAAATTCCGATTTCCCGATAGGACCAGAAGACCATGGGTTTCAAATGCGGCATCGTCGGCCTGCCCAACGTTGGCAAATCGACGCTTTTCAACGCGCTTACGCGCACAGCCGCCGCACAGGCGGCGAACTATCCGTTCTGCACCATCGAGCCGAACACCGGCGAGGTCGCGGTTCCCGATCCGCGCCTCAAGCAACTGGCCAACATCGCCAAGTCGAAGGAGATCATTCCGACCCGCATCTCCTTCGTCGACATTGCCGGCCTGGTGCGCGGCGCCTCGAAGGGTGAAGGCTTGGGCAACCAGTTCCTCGCCAACATCCGTGAAGTCGACGCCATCGTGCACGTCCTGCGCTGCTTCGAAGACGACGACATCACCCATGTCGAAGGGCGCATCGATCCCGTCGCCGACGCCGAGACTGTCGAGACCGAGTTGATGCTCGCCGATCTCGAAAGCCTCGAGCGCCGCATCGTGCAGTTCCGCAAGCGCGCGGCCAGCAAGGACAAGGAAGCGACGACGATCCTGCCGATGATGGAGCAGGCCTTGGCGCTGCTGCAGGACGGCAAGCCGGCACGCCTGCTGCTCAAGGGCATTGCTGCCGAGGATCTCGAGATCCTGCAGGGCCTCAACCTTCTGACCTCGCATCCGGTGCTCTATGTCTGCAACGTCGCCGAAAGCGACGCTGCCACCGGCAATGAGCACACTCGGGCCGTCCAGAAGATGGCCGAGGCACAGGGCGCCGGCGTTGTCGTCATCTCCGCTGCGATCGAAGCCGAAGTGGCACAGCTGCCCGACGAAGAGGCGCAGGAATTCCTCGCCGATCTCGGCCTCGACGAGCCGGGCCTCGATAAGCTCATCCGCGCCGGCTATGAGCTCCTGCACCTGATCACCTACTTCACCGTGGGCCCAAAGGAGACGCGGGCCTGGACCGTGCACAAGGGCGCCAAGGCACCCCAGGCTGCCGGTGTCATCCACACCGACTTCGAACGCGGCTTCATCCGCGCCCAGACCATCGCCTTCAACGACTTCGTCACCCTTGGCGGCGAAGTCCCGGCCAAGGAAGCCGGCAAGGCACGCGACGAAGGCAAGGAATATGTCGTCCAGGACGGCGACGTGATGCTGTTCAAGTTCAACACCTGATCGCTTGGCACCATCATGCCCGCGTACGAAAGCCCCGCTCTGCGGGACCCGCTCTGCGGGGCTTTTCTTTTGGCAATGAGCCAGTCGGTCGCCCGGCCTTCGCGAGGCCGGCTTTTTGTCCACGCAGCGTTAACCTTTTGCTAACCAAGCCTGGCTACGGTTGCCTGGAGTTTTGCAGATCGTCTCCAGCTTTGACCACGGATGTACTGGCACTGGATGTTGAGACGCTAGAGAAAGGTCGGGGTCACCCCGGCCTTTTTTGTTCATGCAGCTAAATCCAGCACGTCGTCACGAAACGTCGACCGACTTACGCACGATCAACCGGATTGTTCTCGACGGCCCAACTTCGAATACCTATCTGGCCCCCACGAGGGACGACAGTGATGCTACCCCGCGCCAAAAGCGACCGCTTTGAGGGACTGGATGAAACAGCACGCACATTTCGAGATGGATCTTCCCGCATCGCTGCGTGAAGCCCTGGCGGGCTACAGCTGGGACCGGCAGACAATCGGTCATTCGGATGCCGGGGTGTTCAAGCTGACGGCCAACGGCAAGCCTGTGCTGTTCCTCAAGACCGAGCTGTCAGGCAAATTCGCCGAGTTGCCTGACGAGGTGGCCCGACTGCGCTGGCTGGGCAACCATGGCATTCCCTGCCCTGAGGTCTTCGTCTTCGAAACGCATGCCGGCCACCACTGGCTGTTGATGACTGCAGTTGCCGGACGGGATCTCGTTTCGCAAGAAATGGCGCCCGACAAGGCCATCGCCATCATGGCCGACGCGCTGCGACGGTTGCATGCACTCGACGTCGCCACCTGCCCGTTCGATCACCGCCTCGGGCAACGCATCGCCGTCGCCAAGGCCCGCGCCGAGGCCGGCGAGGTCGATGAATACGATTTCGACGATGAACGGCTCGGCCAGACCGCACAGCAGGTGTTCGGCGAGCTTCTGGCGCGACGGCCGGCATCCGAGACCCTCGTCGTGACACATGGCGACGCCTCGATGCCGAATTTCGTGGCCGATGGCGGCCGCTTCACCGGCTTTGTCGATTGCAGCCGGCTTGGTGTTGCCGACCTGCACCAGGACCTCGCGCTTGCCTGCTGGAGCATCCACTTCAATCTCGGCGAAGAGTGGATCGAACCTTTCCTCGCGCTCTACGGCCTGCCCGAGGCGGACGCGGCCAAGCTGTCCTACTACCAGTTGCTCGACGAGTTCTTCTGAGCGGCTGCCGGCCCGGCATCACCTTATCGATTTGCAACTTGACGTCGCAGGCGCGCAGGTCTATCGCGCCTAGGCGCTTGCCCGGCCATTCGTGATCCTGCGGCGCAATCCTATAACCCCGCCCAAGATCGGGCACGATATCAGCTCCAATATGGGAGACCGACGATGATCAAGGCATTCGTCGTGGAAAACGATCGTCTGCGCCTTGCAGGCTCCATCACGGCCGAAAAGGACAGCATTGTCTGGGCCGACCTGTTCAATCCGACCAAGCAGGAAGAAGCCGACGTCGAGCAGTGGCTCGGCGTTGGCGTTCCGACGCGCGAGGAAATGGAGGAGATCGAAATCTCGTCCCGCCTCTATGTCGAGGACGGCGCCTACTTCATGACCGCCACGCTGCCGTCGCAATCTGACAGTGACGACCCTGTGATGTCGCCGGTGACGTTCGTGTTGCGACGCAACTTGCTGGTCACTATCCGCTATCACGAACCGAAGGCGTTCCTCGCGTTCCCGCTGCGCGCCGAAAAGGCGGCGATCGGCTGCACCTCGGGCGAAACGATCCTTGTCGGGCTGCTGGAGGCGCTTGTCGACCGCCTTGCAGACGTGCTGGAGCGCGTGTCCCGCGATATCGAACTGTTGTCGAAAGACATCTTCAACCCGACCGGAACCAAGGCCTCCAGCCGCGACCGGGGCTTTCAGCAGATCCTCAAGGATCTCGGCCGCAAGGAGTCGCTGACGTCGAACATCCGCGACAGCCTGACCTCGCTGCAGCGCCTGTCGGGCTTCCTCGCCAATGCACTGGCCCAGGGCAAGAACGGCAAGGATGCCAAGGCACGGGTGAAGACGCTGTCGCGCGACGTGCTGTCGCTCACCGACCACGCCTCGTTCCTGTCGCAGAAGATCACGTTCCTGCTCGACGCCACGCTCGGCATGATCAACATCGAGCAGAACGGCATCATCAAGATCGTCTCGGTGGCGGCAGTGGTGTTCCTGCCGCCGACGCTGGTCGCCTCGATCTACGGCATGAATTTCGACCTGATGCCGGAGCTGAAGTGGATGTTCGGCTATCCCATGGCGATCGGGCTGATGGTGGTATCGGCCATCCTGCCGTTCTGGTGGTTCCGCCGCCGCGGCTGGCTCTGAGCCAACGATTGCCCTGTGGCCGGCCTTGCGTGACCCGCGGGGTCGGTCCAAGGTTATCGTACAAGCTTGAACAGGATTGCCGATGAGCAGCAGCAAGACATGGGCATATGAGGACCTCGCCGAGGGCGTCGTCATCGACCTCGGTTCCAAGGTCGTAGTCGCCGAGGAGATCCTCGAATTCGCCTCGGAATTCGATGCCCAGCCCTTCCACCTCGATGAGGAGGCCGGCAAGGCGAGCATTCTCGGTGGGCTGTCGGCATCTGGCTGGCACACCTGCTCGATGTTCATGCGCATGCTGTGCGATGCCCTGCTGCTCGACTCGACCTCGCAAGGCGCGCCAGGCATCGACTACGCCAAGTGGAAAAAGCCGGTGCTGGCCGGCGACGTGCTGGGTGGCAAGCTGACCATCCTGTCCAGCCGCCTGTCGCGCTCCAAGCCTGGGCTCGGCTTCGTCAGGTGGCGCGCCGAACTGGTCAACCAGAAGGGTGAGCCCGTCTTCGAACTGGTCAACACCTGTATGTTCCTGACCCGCGAGGCAGCTCAATGACCCTCGACGAGTATCTCGGCATCGGTGTCACCACAACGCTCGGCAGCCATCATTTCAGCGCCGAGGCGATCAAGGATTTCGCCAGCAAGTACGACCCGCAGCCCTTCCACACCGATGAGGAAGCTGCCAAGGCAAGCGTCTTCGGCGGCCTGTGCGCCTCGGGCTGGCACACCACGGCGGCGTGGATGAAGCTCAACCTGGCGCATCGCGGCCGGACCTGGGACGGTCCCGGACCGAAGCCCGAATTCGGTCCATCGCCCGGTTTCAAGAACCTGAAATGGCTGAAGCCGGTTTTCGCCGGCGAGACGGTGACCTTCACCCGGCGCGGCATAGACCACCGCCCGCTCGCCACGCGCCCTGGTTGGCGGATGATGACACTGCACTCCGAAGGTTTCGACTCGACCGGCGACAAGGTCATCGAGTTCGACAGCGCCGTGCTGGTGAAGGTGGATTAGCGCTGGACATTCCCCTCACCCCGTCTTCTGGGAGAGGGTGGTCCCGAAGGGCCGGATGAGGGGCAGAGCCAAGATCTCTCAGTTATGATCTGCCCCTAATCTCCCCTGGCTCGGAGGGTGCCGCACGAAGCCAATCTTCCACCTCTCGATCCTTCGCACCCCCCTCTGGCCTGCCGGCCATCTCCTCCACAAGGAGGGAGATCAGGCCTTCATAGACGCCTCGCCTAGTCACCGACGTAGCTGCTTGCCCCTTGCGGCCTCTCAGAAAAGGCGCCGACGGCGACGCGACTGATCTCCCTCCTTGTGGGGGAGATGGCCGGCAGGCCAGAGGGGTGCGACCGATCACGACGCTGGCGACTAGTATCGGGCGCGCGCAGCAAAAAGAAACGGCCACCCGTGGAGAAGTTTCCCACGGATGGCAGAATGTTCGTCGCAGGCGCCGGCTTACGGCCGGATGTTGTGGTTGACGCGGAAGAGGTTTGCCGGGTCGTAGCGGCGCTTGACGGCAACCAGGCGCTGGTAGTTGCCGCCATAGGCGGCGCGCACGCGCGCCTCGCCCTCGTCGTCCATCATGAAGTTGATGTAGGCACCGCCATGCCCATTGTGCTCGTGCACCGCGGCCCAGTAGGCACTTGCCCATTGCTTCAGCGCCGGCGCCTTCGCCGGGTCGGGGTCGATGCCGGCGATGACCATCGACCAGCGGGCGCGACGTGCGCCCCAGGCGGTAGCATCGTGGGCCACGTCGTGGACCGCGCCGTCGATGGGGTAGAGATGCATCAGCGACAGTTCGCTCGGGCTCTTGGAGCCGTGCTCGACATGGGCCGCGATGGCGCTATCGGACAGTTCGTCGACATAGTCGCCCTTCCAGTACCAATGCAGCCCCTTGGGCAGCAGCGGGTCGAAAAGCCCCTGCAGGTCGGCAAAACCTATCTTCATCATGCCGTCCATCAGTGGCTTGGGAAGCGCGTCACGCATCGGCTCCATGGCCCGGATGCCGTCCTCCTCGGGGCCGTTGTAGCAACTGATCAGCGCACAGATGCGCCGCCCCCAGATCTCGCGTGGGAACGGATCGCAGGAAGGCACCGTCTTCATGCCGAAGAACATGCCGAGTTCACGTGGCGCCTCTGGCAGGAAGTCGCGGTACCAGCGCATGATCTCGGCCGCATGGGCGATGTCGTAGAAGATCGGCCCGGCATAGACGTCTTTCGCCGGATGCGCCTGGAAGGTGAAGCGGGTGACGACGCCGAAATTGCCACCGCCGCCGCGCAGCGCCCAGAACAGCTCGGGATGCTCATCAGCACTTGCGGTGACGACGCTGCCATCGGCCAGAACGATATCGGTGGCGAGCAGATTGTCGATGGTGAGGCCGTGCTTGCGGGTCAGATAGCCAGTGCCGCCGCCAAGCGTCAGCCCTGCGATACCCGTGCTCGACACGATGCCAGCCGGCACCGCCAGCCCGTGCACGCTGGTCGCCCGGTCGACGTCGCCCTGGGTGCAGCCTGCCTCGACGCGAACGGTGCGCGTAACCGGGTCGATGTCGATGCGCTTCATCGGCGACATGTCGATGACCATGCCACCGTCGCAGCTGCCCAGGCCAGGACCGTTGTGGCCACCGCCGCGAATGGCGACAAGCAGCTGGCGGTCGCGGGCATGATTGACCGCCGCAACCACGTCGCCGACGTCGGCGCAGGGCACGATCCAGCGCGGCCGCTTGTCGATCATGGCGTTGTAAAGGCTGCGCGCCGCCTCATAGCCGGGATGGTCCTGGCCGATGAGGCGCGCGCGGAGCCGCTCGGGAAACTCGTGCGAAGCAGTTGACTTCAGCATTGTCGAACACTCGTGTTGGGAACAAGACGCACCCGCGCCTCTGCCGCGATCTTGGGTTCGGGCAATGGAGGGCCGCGCTTGGCCGGTTGAACCTGCCGCACTCGCGGCATGTCCAGTCCTACGCCGCGTCGATTTCAGCTGTTTTTCTGAACCGCCACGAGAGTGTTTCGATTGTTTCAGCGGCAAGCGGCCTGCGAGACCGCAAATGGCGCAAGGAACCGAGCGAGCGTCTTAGGCTTTCGAGCCTGGCTGGACATCCGGTCGAGCGGAGGCAAGCGACATCAGGGTCGCGTTCCTGCAACCATGCAAATGCGCAACGAACCGATCAGAAAAGCGCAGAAGCGTGGAGAAGTTCTCCACGCTGCAATGGGCAGTACGCCCCTCAATGTCCGTCGAAGGCGATCAGGGTGCGAACGTCGACGTCAAGTGCTTCAAGTTTCTTGCGGCCGCCGAGTTCGGGGAGGTCGACGATGAAGCAGGCGGCGACGATGTCGGCGCCGATCTGGCGCAGCAACTTGACGGCGGCCTCTGCCGTGCCGCCGGTGGCGATGAGGTCGTCGACGAGGATGACCTTCTCGCCCGTCTTGACCGCGTCCTTGTGCATCTCCATCTCGTCGAGACCGTATTCGAGGCTGTAGGCGATGCGCACGGTCTCGTGCGGCAGCTTGCCCTTCTTGCGGATCGGCACGAAGCCGGCAGACATCTGGTGGGCGATGGCGCCGCCGAGGATGAAGCCGCGTGCTTCGATGCCGGCGACCTGGTCGATCTTGGCACCGGCATAGGGATGGACGAGCTCGTCGATGGTGCGGCGGAAGGCGCGGGCATTGCCGAGCAGCGTGGTGATGTCGCGGAACATCACGCCGGGGCGCGGATAGTCTGGGATCGTCCTGATGGCGCCAAGCAGCGTCTGTTCGAGCGAGGTGTTCATCGGCGGGGGCTCCGTTGCCGGCGGCGCCGCGGGGGCCTCCCCGCAATCAACGCCCTGGCGCTGTGGTTCGCGCACCATCCCGGTTCGGCACCGGGGATGCAGCGGAAGTTGTGACGGTTTGGACGGCAAAAGAAAAGGGCGCCTTGCGAGCGCCCTTCACTATCGTTCTGCGGTGCGGCTTAGTGGGCGACGTTGGCCCAGACCTTGCGCTTGGTGGCGTAGACGAGGCCAGCAAACAGCACCAGGAAGATCATGACGGCAAAGCCGGTCTGCTTGCGTGCCTCAAGGTGCGGCTCGGCAGCCCACATCAGGAACGCCGATACGTCGCGCGAATATTGCTCGACCGTCTCTGGCGAACCGTCCTCGTAGGTCACCTGGCCGTCCGAAAGCGGCTTGGCCATGGCCAGCGACTTGCCGGCGATGAAGAACGGATTGTAGTGCGTACCCTCGGCGATTTCCATTCCGGCCGGCGGCTGTTCGTCATAGCCGGTAAGCAGCGCGTGGATGTAGTCGGGGCCGTTCGACGCGTACATCGTGAAGATGTCGAAGACGAAGGTCGGGAAGCCGCGTTCGACGCCGCGCGCCTTGGCGATCAGCGAGAAGTCGGGCGGAGCAGCACCACCATTGGCGGCGGCAGCGGCGGCCGTGTTCGGGAAGGGCGACGGGAAGTGATCGCCGGGCAGCGCCTTGCGGGTGAACATCTCGCCTTCGGCGTTCGGACCGTCCTGCACTTCATACTCGGCGGCGAAAGCCTTGACCTGCGCTTCGGAGTAGCCGAGGTCCTCGAGCGTGCGGAACGCCACCAGGTTCATCGAGTGACAGGCCGAGCACACTTCCTTGTAGATCTTGAGGCCGCGCTGGAGCTGGCCTTTGTCGAAGGTGCCGAACGGTCCGGCGAAGGTCCAGTCCATTTCCTTCGGCTTGTGGATCGGGAAGTGGGTCGGCTCGGCAGCGTGGTTCGCTTCCTCGGCGGCGACCGCCGCGCCGGCGGTGCCGGCGAGAAGGAAGCCGATGGCCGCCAGACCGTTGAGAATCTTTTTCATTCCAAAATCCCTTTCAGATTCTCGTTGGTTCAGCCGCGGGTTTCGGGCGCAGCGGTTGCACCGGCCGGATGAGCCGAGCCGCTCTTGTTCTTCTCGAGCACGGCTTCGGTGATCGAGTTGGGCAAGCGGCGCGGAGTCTCGATCAGGCCAAGAACCGGCATAATGACCAGGAAGAATGCGAAGTAGTAGAGCGTGGCCAGCTGCGACATGATCACATAGGCACCTTCAGCGGGGCGCGAACCGAGCCAGCCGAGGAAGATCGCGTTGATGACGAAGAGCCAGAAGAACAGCTTGTACCACGGACGGTACACGGCCGAACGGACCTTCGAGGTGTCGAGCCACGGCACGACGAACAGCACGGCGATCGAACCGAACATGGCGAGCACGCCACCGAGCTTGGAGTCGATCGGCCCGATGTTGAAGGTGACGGCGCGCAGGATCGCGTAGAACGGCAGGTAGTACCATTCCGGAACGATGTGCGCAGGCGTCTTCAGCGAGTCGGCCTGGATGTAGTTGTCGGGGTGGCCGAGGAAGTTCGGGATGTAGAAGATGAAGTAGGCGAACACGGCCAGGAACACGACCATGGCGAAACCATCCTTGATGGTCGCATAGGGCGTGAAGGCAACGGTGTCCGTCTTCGACTTCACTTCGATGCCGGTCGGGTTCGTCTGGCCGGTGACGTGCAGGGCCCAGACGTGCAGCACGACGACGCCGGCGATCATGAACGGCAGCAGGTAGTGCAGCGCAAAGAAGCGGTTCAGCGTCGGATTGTCGACGGCGAAGCCGCCGAGCAGCAGCTGCTGGACCCACTCGCCGACAAGCGGAATGGCAGTGAAGAAGCCGGTAATGACGGTCGCGCCCCAGAAGGACATCTGACCCCAGGGCAGAACGTAGCCCATGAAGCCGGTCGCCATCATCAGCAGATAGATGATGCAGCCGAGGATCCACAGCAGTTCACGCGGCGCCTTGTAGGAGCCGTAGTAGAGACCGCGCATGATGTGGATGTAGACGGCGATGAAGAAGAACGACGCACCGTTGGAGTGCATGTAGCGCAAGAGCCAGCCGGAGTTGACGTCGCGCATGATCTTTTCGACCGACTGGAAGGCGAGCGTCGTGTCGTTGGCATAGTGCATGGCCAGCACGACGCCGGTGATGATCTGCGCCACCAGCATGATCGAGAGAATGCCGCCAAAGGTGTAGGCGTAGTTCAGGTTGCGTGGAACCGGGTAGGAGACGAACGAGTCGTGCACCAGCCGCGGCAGCGGCATGCGTGCATCGATCCAGCGGCCGATGCCGGTTTTGGGCGAATAGGTCGAGTGTCCACCGCTCATGGAATTATGTCCCCCTGCCTCAGCCTATCCGGATCGTCGTGTCGGAAAGAAACTGGAAATTCGGTATGTGAAGGTTTTCCGGCGCCGGTCCTTTGCGGATGCGGCCCGCCGTGTCGTAGTGGGAGCCGTGGCACGGGCAGAACCAGCCACCGAAATCACCCTGCTGGCCGAGCGGCACGCAGCCCAGATGGGTGCAGACGCCAACCATGACCAGCCAGTTTTCCTTGCCTTCGCCGGCGGTGCGATCGATGTCGGTCGCCTGGGCGTCGCTGGAAATGTTGGCATTGCGCGCGACCGGATCCTTGAGGTCGGCCATCGGCACTTCCTGTGCCGCCTTGATCTCTTCGGGGGTGCGGTTGCGGATGAACACCGGCTTGCCGCGCCACTTGACCGTCAGCGACATGCCCGGCGTGAGCGACGAGACGTCAACCTCGACCGACGAAGCGGCGAGCGTCGAGGCGTCCGGGCGCATCTGGTCGATGAAGGGCCAAGCCACGGCGGCGGCGCCGACTGCACCGGCCATGCCGGTAGCGACATAGAGAAAATCGCGGCGATTTGGCTCGCTCGTATCGGTTGCGCTCACGGGACTGATCCTTTTGCCTCAATTCCAACCGGAGGCTGAGCAATTGTCCCCGCTCAACGATGCACGCCCGACAGCGCATGGCAACCAGGCTAGCGAATTCCTCCGGCATTTGGACTTCGGTTTATGCGTGAAGGCCCTTTTTGTCCAGACGGCACACGGCACATGGGCAGATTGTCGCGGGGACGATGCAAAGCAGTGGAAAACCCCTGCCAAAGCGCCGGTGGCGGCGGGTTTGCGGTTGTTCAGCAGCCCCTGACATAAGCGCGCTTTGGCATCGACGAGGGCGCCCTGCCCTTGCACCGGAAAAGCGTCGCCAAAGGTTCAGCTCGCGCCGAGTCGCACCAACACCTCGCGCGGGATGGCATGGTCGCGAATGGCGTCGTCATGCTTGCGCAGGCCGCACAGCTCGCGCTGGATGAAATAGACATAGACCGCGTCCGCCGCAGCCTTGACGAGCGCACGGCGCTGCTCGGCGTCGCCCTGGTGCAGGTTGAGCTTGCCGAGCGCTTCGCCGACCCGCTCCCCGGCGCGGCCGAGTGCAGCCGCCTTTTCGGCGAGGAACTCGTATTCGAGCACATTGAGCGTCTGTTCCGAGCGGTTCGAGAGGATCGAGGGCGGACGAACGGAGGACATCGCTAGCTCCCCTGAGATGACTGGGCGAATATCAGGCGATGGCTGGCGAACTTCTCACCCTCCACCGGCTTGAACCCCAGGGCTTCGTAGAACGCATGCGCTGTGTCGGGGGCACGCAGGTTCAGCACAGCAAATTCCGGGCGGGCACGGGCGATGATGCCCTCGACCAGCAATCGGCCGACGCCATGGCGCCGAAACCGGGGGCCGACATAGACATGTCGAACGCGACCTGAACCGCCGCCAGCGAGATAGGGATCGATGTTGAGTCCGCCGGCACCGACCAGGGATGCGCCGACGAAGACGCCGAGCAGCGCCTCGCCGGGCTTCGAAAACGTGTTGCTGCCGTCGCGCCAATGTTCCTGGAGACGCTGCAGCATGCTGAAGCCCTCCTCAAGGCTCGTCTCCCGCAACCCCTGGAAAGCAGCTGAATCGGGCACCAAAGGCTCCAGACTGAAGACCGGCATGGCGCGATCCTACTCCGCCGCGAGCCGGTCGGCGAGGAAGCCGCCGGACTGGCGCTTCCACAATTGCGCGTAGAGCCCGCCCTTGGCGATCAGCGCGTCGTGGCTGCCCTCCTCGACGATGCGGCCCTCGTCGAGCACGATCAGCCGGTCGAGGGCAGCGATGGTCGACAGGCGGTGGGCTATGGCGATGACGGTCTTGCCCTCCATCAGCCGGTCGAGATTGTCCTGGATCGCCGCCTCGACTTCGCTGTCGAGAGCCGACGTCGCCTCGTCGAGGATCAGGATCGGCGCGTCCTTCAGCATCATGCGGGCAATGGCCACGCGCTGGCGCTGACCGCCAGACAGCTTGACGCCGCGCTCGCCGACATGGGCGTCGTAGCCGCGACGGCCGCGCGGGTCGGCGACATCGACGATGAAGTCGTGGGCCGCGGCTCGGCGGGCGGCGTCGACGATCTCGGCCTGTGATGCCCCTGCCCGGCCATAGCCGATATTGTCCGAGATCGAGCGGTGCATCAGCATCGCATCCTGGCTGACGACGCCGAACTGGGCCCGCAGCGACGCCTGGGTAATGTCGCGCACGTCGCGACCGTCGATCATGATGCGGCCCTGTTCGACGTCGAACAGGCGCAGCGCGAGGTTGACGATAGTGGTCTTGCCCGCACCCGATGGGCCGACAAGTGCCACGCGCTCGCCCGGCCGGATGTGCAAATTGAGGTTTTCGATGACGCCGCTGCCCTTGCCGTAGTGGAAGGAGACGTTGTCGAACAGGATGTCGCCGGAGGCGCGCGGCAGCACGGCGGCGTTCTCGGCATCGCGGATCGCCGGGCGCACCGAGATGGTGCGGGTGGCGTCCTGGATGGTGGCGTAGTTGCGGACGAGCCCATTGATGTTGAACATCATCCAGCCCGACATCTGGTTGAGCCGGAAGACGAGGCCTAGTGCCGCAGCAATGGCGCCGGTGGAGATTTCGCCGCGCGACCAGCTCAAGATGCAGATCGCCGCCACCGCCGACATCATCACACCGTTGATGAGCGCCACCGCCGAACGCACTGTCGTGATCGAGCGGGTTAACCTGAACACCGCGCCGAGATAGCTTTCGAGCCCGTCACGGACGTAGGCGTGCTCGCGCCTCCCGCTGTCGAACAGCTTGACCGCCATGATGTTGGTGAAGGCATCGACGAGGCGGCCATTGAAGATCGAGCGCTGGTCGGCAGTAGCGCGACCGGCGCGGCGCATCTCCGGCAACAGGAAATAGACGATCGCGGCGTAGCCGGCGAACCAGGCGAGCACCACGCCTCCCATCAGCGGGTCGAGCGAGACCAGGATGGTCAGCGACAGGAGCACGAAGGTGAGGAACGCCCACATCGTCTGCAGCACGTTGACGATGAAGTCGCCGACCGCCTCGCCACCTTGCACGATCTTGGTGGCGATGCGGCCGGCGAAATCGTTCTGATAGAAATCATAGGGCTGCTCGATGACACGCCGGAACGCCTGCCAGCGCACCATGGAGAAGAAGCCGGGGACGACGACCTGCTGCTCGACGACGGCCGAGCCGATGATGATGACGGCGCGAACGACGAGGATCAGCACGAGCAGGCCAACGAGCTCGGGCCAGTGGTCGGCAAACAGCCGCTGCGGGGTGGTGGCGTCGAGCAGGTCGATGAGCCAGCCGACCGACCAGTACAACGCCGCATCAATGGCACCCGCGAGGAAGCCGCTGATCAAAAGCAAGGTGAACGGCCCCTTCGCCTGGCGGGCGAAGTAGAGGATGAAGGCCCACGCACTTTCCGGCAGCACCTCGCGTTCGGTGTCCTGGAACGGATCAATCGCGCCTTCGAAGCGCCGCCAGAATTTCTGCTGGAAAGGATCGGGGGTCATGGCGTGCTCCGCGCGGGCTGGCGGAAGGTGTTCAGCACGGGGTAGCGCGAGGCGCTTCGCGTAGATTGGCACCAGATGTTCAGTTGAGGTTGGCATGAGGCACTATGCCGAGGTCGGTGCGAGGCCTGTCGCATATGTTGGCGCGAGGCACCCTCTGGCCTGCCGGCCATCTCCCCCGTAAGGGGGGAGATTAGTCTCGTCGGCTGCAGCTCTCGTCCTGCAACGATGGTGATTGAAGCAGGCTGCGATGACAGCCGATCTCCCCCCTTGCGGGGGAGAAGGCCGGCAGGCCAGAGGGGGGTGCTTCGCACGACAGTAACCATCACGCCGGCCTCGATTCGTCGAGGACGCCATCCTCGTTGAACAGGAAGCCGCCGGACTGGCGCTTCCACAGGCGGGCGTAGAGGCCGTCGAGCGCGAGCAGCTCGTCATGCGTTCCCTGTTCGGCAATGCCGCCCTTGTCGAGCACGACCAGCCGGTCGAGAGCGGCGATGGTCGACAGCCGGTGGGCGATGGCGAGCACGGTCTTGTTCTGCATCAGGGCGTGCAGGTTTTCCTGGATCGCCGCCTCGATGTCGCTGTCGAGCGCCGACGTCGCCTCGTCGAGGATCAGGATCGGCGCATCCTTGAGGAAGACGCGCGCGATCGCCACGCGCTGGCGCTGGCCGCCCGACAGCTTGACACCGCGCTCGCCGACGAAGGCATCATAGCCCTGGCGGCCGCGATTGTCGGCAAGCGTCTGGATGAAGTCGTGCGCTTCGGCCTTGCGCGCGGCAGCAACGACCTCATCATCCGATGCGTCGGGCTTGCCGAGCTTGATGTTGTCGCGCAGCGAACGATGGAACAGCGCCGTGTCCTGGCTGACGACGCCGATCTGTCCGCGCAGGGAGTTCTGCGTGACGGTGGCGATGTCCTGGCCGTCGATAAGGATGCGCCCGCCTTCGAGGGCGTAGAGGCGCAGGATGAGATTGGCGAGCGTGGTCTTGCCGGCGCCCGACGGGCCGACGATGCCGACCTTCTCGCCCGGCTTGACGACAAGCTCGATGCCGTCGAGCACGCCGCCCCCCTTGCCATAGTGGAAGACCACCTTGTCGGCGCGGATTTCGCCGCCCTTGACCGCCAGCTCTCCGGCATCGGGCCTGTCGACAAGGCCAAGCGGCTGGCTGATCAGCGCCTTGGAGTTTTCAAGCACACCGAGATTCCTGAGGATTCCGTTGAGCTGCATCATCAGCCGGCCAAGCAGCATGTTGAGGCGCAACACGAGGCTGAGCGTGAAGGCGACGGCGCCGACAGTGATCGCGCCCTCGATCCAGAGATGGATCGAATACCAGGCGATGGCCGTAATCATGACGCCCGACAGTGCCGTCAGCGCCAGGCGCACACCGGTGAGCCTGCGGGTGAACGGCCGCAGCGCATCGAGATAGATGTCGAAGCCGGAGCGGATGTAGCGGTCGTCGCCGTCGGCAGCGAACAGCTTCAGCGTCTGCACGTTGGAATAGCTGTCGACGATACGGCCGTTGATCATCGAGCCGGCCTCGGCGGTCGCCTCTGCATGCTTGCGGATCGACGGCAGGTAATGGTTGGCGAGGAAGCCGAAGGCGACGATCCACACGACGACAAGTGCCGCAAGCCGCCAGTCGAGGCCGGCTACCACCGCAAGCGTGGTGACGGTGTAGACCAGCATGAACCAGACAACCTCTATGAAGCTTTCCATCAGGTCGCCGGTCGCCTGCCCAGCCTGCCAGACCTTTGTCGCGATGCGGCCGGCAAAGTCGTTCTGGAAGAAGGAATAGGACTGGCGCGAGACATGGCGATGCGCCTGCCAGCGTACGAGGTTGTAGAAGCCAGGCGTGATCGTCTGTTCGTCGACGAGCGCAGACAAGCCGACGACGAACGTGCGGATGACCAGCACGACGAGCGCCATGAACAGCACTTCGGGCCCCGCGACATCCCACAGTGCCGCCCAGCTACGATCGGCGGGCAAGCCGTCGAGGATATCGACGAGGCGGCCGACGAAATAGAACAGCCCGGCCTCGACAAGGGGGGCGATCCCGCCGATGACCAGCATGGCGAAGAAGGCAAATTTCGCCTGACCGACATAATGCCAGAGGAAGCCCCAGACTGTCGCCGGCGGCCTGAGATTCCTAGGCTCCCGGAAGGGATAGACCCAGCTTTCGAACCATTTGTAGATTCTGTTCATCAGCTCTCTGGGCTATCCGGCTGCAACGACTCACTATTTTCGGCCCAAACCGACCATTGAGGCAACCGTGACTTGGCAGGAGAAACGTGCCGCCAAGCCAGGCGAATCTTGGGCGGCATGTTCACAAAATGAGGAGGGCTGGCCCCGCCATCCGAAATGAAAGAGGCCTTCCGCACCGGCGGAAGGCCTCGATATCGATCCACACTACTCTGCTGCCTGGCTCTTGGCCTCGCCGTCGTTTGCCGCCGCATCGACAACGTCGTCGAGCAGGAAGCCGCCGGATTGGCGTTGCCAGAGGGCGGCGTAGATGCCGCCCTTGGCGACCAGTTCGTCATGGCTGCCCTGTTCGACGATGCGGCCTTTGTCCATGACCACCAGGCGGTCCATCGCGGCGATGGTGGACAGCCGATGGGCGATGGCGATGACGGTCTTGCCTTCCATCAGTCGATAGAGGTTTTCCTGGATCGCCGCCTCGACCTCGGAGTCGAGCGCCGACGTCGCCTCGTCGAGGATCAGGATCGGCGCGTCCTTGAGCATGACACGGGCGATTGCGATGCGCTGACGCTGGCCACCCGACAGCTTGACGCCGCGCTCGCCGACATGCGCCGCGAAACCCTTGCGGCCCTTGGGATCGGCAAGAGTGGCGACGAAGTCGAGTGCTTCGGCGCGCCGCGCCGCCTCGATCATCATCTCTTCGGTGGCGTCGGGACGGCCGTAGAGTATGTTGTCGGCGACCGAGCGGTGCAGCAGCGAGGTGTCCTGCGTCACCATGCCGATGCGGGCGCGCAGGCTGTCCTGCTGGACGGCCGAAATGTCCTGCCCATCGATCAGGATGCGGCCGCCTTCGATGTCGTAGAAGCGCAGCAGCAGGTTGACCAGCGTCGACTTGCCGGCACCCGAGCGGCCGACGATGCCGACCTTCTCGCCAGGACGAACGTTGAGCGTGAGATCCTCGATGACACCCTTCTTCTTGCCGTAGTGAAAACGCACATTGTCGAAGGCAATGCCGCCCTTGTCGACGACGATCTCCTTTGCCTCGGACTTGTCTTCGACCAGGCGCGGCATGGCGATCGAAGTGATGCCATCCTGGACGGTGCCGATGCTCTCGAACAGGCCGGAGACCTCCCACATGATCCATTGCGACATGCCCCAAAGGCGCAGCACCAGGCCAAGTACGACCGCGACCGCGCCGATGGAAACGGCGCCGTTGAGCCACAGTGAGATCGACAGGATGCCAACCGACAGAAGCAGCGTCGAGTTGAGCAAATAGAGCACGCCGTAGAGCGAGGTCACCAGCCGCATCGAACGGTAGACCGTATCCATGAACAGCGACATGCCTTCCCTGGCGAAGGTCGCCTCGCGGCGTGAATGCGAGAACAGCTTGACGGTCTGGATGTTGGTGTAGCTGTCGACGACGCGGCCGGTCATTGTCGAGCGCGCGTCGGCCTGCTCTTCAGCCAGCTTGCCGAGACGCGGCACGAAGTAGCGCAGCAACAGCACGTAGCAGACGAGCCACACGATCAGGGGGGCGGCAAGGCGCAGGTCGGCCGAGCCGACGATGATCAGCACGCCGATGAAATAGACAATGACGTAGTTGAGCACGTCGATCAGCTTGACCACGCATTCGCGCACGGCGAGTGCGGTCTGCATCAGCTTGGTGGCGATGCGGCCGGCGAATTCGTCCTGGTAGAAGCTCATCGATTGCTTGAGCAGGTAGCGGTGCACCTGCCAGCGGATGCGCATGGGATAGTTGCCCATCAGCGTCTGCTGGTTGACCAGCGACTGCAGCACCACCATGCCCGGCAGCACGACCATGACGATGAAGGCCATGCCGGCGAGCTTCCAGCCTTCGTTCTGAAGGAAGGTCTCGCGGTTCTGGGCCGACAGCCAGTCGACGATGTTGCCGAGAAAGCCGAACATCCACACTTCCGCAAGCGCGATCAGCGACGTCAGCACGGCGGCGATCATGATGTAGAGCCAGGCACCCTTGGTGTAGTGCAGGCAGAAGGCGACCAGCGTCTTCGGCGGCTCGACCGGTTCCTCCACCGGGAACGGATTCAGTCTGTTTTCAAACCAGCGGAACATTTCAGTCTCTCAGTTCGGTATGCTGCACGCGGCGAATTCCGCGTGGGACGTATCTTGGAAGGTCACTGGCACGGCCATATTACGCCGGATTCTCGGAGTTAAGAGCCGGCGGGGGCTTTCGAAATGTAGGGGGCCGCTGAGGATTCGGCGAATCCTCAGCTATTGCCTCCTGACATCGTTCCGGCAGCAGGCCGGGTAGCACCCGACCGGCCGGCAAGCCGGCCGATCAGGGCAGCGATGCGGCCGAACAGCGGCCTGTAGCTGGGATCAACGACGACATTCGACAGGTCGACGTCTGGCAGCATGCCGCGATGCGGCCGCCGGCGTACCGGAGGGTGCGCCTTGGGCTGATGCGCGCCGAGCGCCAGCATCATGGCATGGTGCCTTGCTTCAGCTAACTCGTTGCGGTGGGCGAAAAATGCAGAGTCGTGTTCGTTACGGGCGTCGTGCCCGGTGGGGATGTTGACAAACATCGGAATTGTCCTTCGAAAACCGGATAAGGGCTTCTGCGGACCGCGATGCGAATATGCCTGGAATTGTCAGGAAAAGTCGTCGAACCGGTCCGCCCTCAGGCAGTACGTCGCCCACAGTCGGGGCGGTGTGTGTCAAGCAGCATCATGTACCCCTCCATCGGTTCGGGTTGACAATGCAGGCCGTATACTCCCCTTCGCGGCAGAACGCCACAGCATCATCTTCACTTTTTGCTTGGGCACGACTTGCTGTGGCCTTGCTGCCACAGATTAGGATATCAAGATGAACGGCCCATTCCGCATCGCCCTCTACCAGCCCGACATCGCCGGCAACACCGGCACCATCCTGCGCATGGCCGCCTGCCTTGGCGTCGCCGTCGACCTGATCGAACCCGCCGGCTTCGACATCTCCGACCGTTCGCTGAAACGCGCCGGCATGGACTATCTCGAAATGGCGGCGCTGACCCGGCACGTCGACTTCGACCGCTTCGAGAACTGGCGCCGAGGCGAAGGCCGACGCCTGGTGCTGCTGTCGACGAAAGCCACCCTGCCCTACACGGATTTCCGCTTCGAACCAGGCGACGTCGTCATGGTCGGCCGCGAATCGGCCGGTGTGCCGGATCACATCCACGATCTCGCCTTCGAGCGGCTGCTCATCCCGATGCCCGGCGGCGGTCGCAGCCTCAACGTCGCGCTGGCTGCTGCGATGGTTTCCGGCGAGGCGATGCGCCAGCTCGGCTGAAATGGCTGCCGCGAGTCGCAGTGCGGCCGCGGCGAAACAGCCTCCTGGCAAACCGTCGTTCCATTCGTCTGCAGCGGATCTCGCCATGTCGTCATCCTTCGTTGCACGGTGAAGGATATCCTCGTACAACCTCAACTAATATTGAGGTCAAGCGGGAATTTTCGATGGCAAGCGAACTGACTGTCGGCGAGGTGGCAAAGCGCAGCGGCGTTGCGGTTTCGGCGCTGCATTTCTACGAGACGCGCGGGCTGATCCACAGCCACCGCACGGCGGGCAACCAGCGGCGTTACTCCAGGGACGTGCTGCGCCGTGTGGCCGTGATCCGGATCGCCCAGGATGTCGGCATCTCGCTCGCCGACATTGCCGCCGCCTTCGCCGCCCTGCCTGACGGGCGCACGCCTACGCGTGAGGATTGGAGTCTGCTTTCAACGGGTTGGCGCCACGACCTCGACCACCGCATCGAACAGTTGAAGAAGCTGCGCGACGGCCTGACCGACTGCATCGGCTGCGGCTGCATGTCGATCGACAAGTGCCCGCTGCGCAACCGCGAGGACCGGCTGGCGCGCCAGGGCCCAGGGCCGCGGCGGCTGCTGGTGGAGTGAAAACGGCCGACCCGGGGCGTTGCCTCCCCGGATCAGTGGTGTTCGATGCGTCAGCGCAGGATAGCCAGGTCGCGCAAGCCGGCATCGAGGCCCTCGCCCGCCTTTTCGGCAGCACCGCTCTCCATGTTGACCTTGTAGAGCATGCCGCCTGTGGCCAGCCACGCGGTGTTGGCGCCATCTTCCGACGTCTGGATATCGAAGCCGACGGCGTCGCCGGGCTCGATGCCGAGCTTGCCGATCGTCTTCAGTGTACCGTCATTCGGTTTGGTCTGCTGCAGGAACAGCCCGCCGGCATGGATGTCGTACATCGCCGTTTTTTCGGGCTTGCCGAAGGAATTGGTATAGGCGGTGGCAATGATCTCAGTCGGCATCTCGGCGCTCGCATCGCCAGCCTCGAAGGCGAGCTTGCCGTCTTCGGTTACCGCGCCGGTCGCGGGATCGACACGCAGATTGGTGCCGTCGGACGCAATAACGCGCAGCTTGTCGGCTGCCGGGTTGAAGTCGACGCTGACCTTGGCGCCCTCGGGCGGCAGCTTGGACAGCTTCGACACCGCCGCAGCCGCACCGGTGTCGAGGTTGATGGTGACCAGCGAGCCGTCGCCGGCCAAGCCATAGACCATGTTATCGGACGATCGCAGGTCGATTCCATGGAGCTTGTCGACCCCGGTCACCTCCATCTTCCTGGCCTCGCCCGGCTTGTCGGTGTCGAACCAGATCAAGGTCTTGTCGCCGGAAAGGCCAAGCGCCGGAGCAGCCACTGCCGCTGCGGAAAAGCCGGCGAGCATTGTGCCGGCAAGGGCGATATGCAGTGCGATGCGGTTCATGTCGATCTCCTTCTCATTGGTCGGTGAGCGCTGGTGATTTTGCGTCGCTCGCCGGCCTTACCCACGGGATCGGGTTCTGGATGCAGGACGCCGCAAATTTCTCAGAAGGGCTTGCATCCCCAGATGCATCCGGCGTGTATCATTGCAAACGGGCGAGAAGGGACCGCATGTCGGCTGTCGAACGAAGCGACCAATTCTGTGACGGCCTGATGCTTCGGGTCGCAAGCGGCGACCGCGAGGCGCTCGGCGACCTTTTCGCCAGCGAGGCCGGCAGGCTGATCGCCATCGCCCGCCGCATCCTGCGCCGCAAGGATCTCGCCGAGGAAGCAGTACAGGAAGGCTTCATCGCCGCCTGGAAGCATGCGCCGCGCTTCGACCCGGCACGCGGCAGTGCCCGCGCCTGGCTGACCACCATCGTCCGCAACCGCGCGCTCAACATGCTGCGTGACGGCCAGCGCCTCCGTCTGACAGGTGACGACATGGCCAGGCACGGCGAAAGCGACAGCAGCGCCGACGCGGCCTTCGAGGCTCTCGACGAGGCCGACGCGCTCAAGCATTGCCTGAGCCAGTTGGATGAGGCGCGGCGCAGGTCGATCCTGCTGGCCTATGTGCTGGGCTACACACATGGCGAGATCGCAGCGAAGCTGAACGCGCCGCTGGGCACCGTCAAAGCCTGGATTCGCCGCGGCGTCATCGCCTTGCAGGAGTGCCTGTCATGAGCCGCGACAACGAACGCTTTGCCCACGCCGGCGACTATGTGCTCGGTCTGCTGGATGATGACGCCCGCGCCGAAGCGGAGCGCGATATGGAGCGCGACCCGGAATTTGCCGAGACAGTGCGACGGCTCGCCGAACGCATGTCCAGCCTCGACCACACGGCGAAGCCCGCCGAGGTGCCTGCCGGCATGTGGGACGAAATCCTGGGCAAGATTGCAACCCTGCCGCAGGACCACGGCACCTCACCGCCGGCACAAAGCGCTGCCAATCAGAACAGCGCGACGCATACGACCCCCTGGCGCAAACTCGCCCTGGCAGCGTCGCTCGCGGCCGCGTTCGGCCTCGGCTATGCCGGCGGCTTCGTCATGAAGACGGTGCCGGAGCCGGTTGTGCTCGTGGTGCTGCAGACGCCCGACAACACCACGGGAGCAGTGTTCGAGGCCTTTGCCGACAACAGCGTCAAGATCATCCCGCTTGCCGATTTCGAGGTGCCGCAGGACAAGATCATGCAGGTGTGGACGCTCTACGACGCCTCGGTCGGCCCGGTTTCGCTGGGCACGCTGTCCAGCGCCGAGGTGACCACGCTCAAGGGCCAGAAGCTGCCTGTGCCCGCGGCCGACCAGCTCTACGAGATCACGCTCGAACCGCGCCCGGGCTCGCCGACCGGCAAGCCGACGGGACCGATCCTGGTCAAGGGATTTGCGAAACGGCCGGCTGGTTAGCCAGGGCACCGAAGGGCAGTTTGGAATCTCGCACCAATAGCTTGCAGCCGCCAGCTGCGGTTGCGCGGCAGCCCGACTCAGTCTCGGTTTAGAGAAGATCAGTCCGATGTCGGCAGGCGGCGGATGGTGAACTCGATGACGTCGCCGGGGCGCTCGAACCAGCTTTCGATCTCGGTCCAGTAAGCCTGCTTCGGCCAGCGCGAGAACCACTCCTGCGCCTTGAGCCGTGCGTCGTGGCGCGGCAACACGAAGGTCTCGCGCAGGAACCCGTCGCGCGGCCTGCGCTCACGTTCGGCCCGGCTGCGCTGGAGCCTCTTGGCGAGATCCTCCAGCGGCGGTCTGGTCGGTGTGCCCATAAAGAACTCCTTGACCCTTGCGAGAAGGAGATTAGGGATCGCGCCGGACAATTACGAGTCATTTGTGCGGAGCCTAAATTGCAGCGTCCTGAAATCCCGGCGGGACTGCCGGCCGACATCGAAGACAGGAAGGCGCGCGCGCGCGCCTGGTTCGAGGAGCTGCGCGACCGCATATGCCTCGCCTTCGAGGCGCTGGAGGATGAGGTCGAGGGACCGCTGGCGTCATGGGCACCGGGCCGTTTCGAGCGCACGCCCTGGCAGCGCGACGACGGCAAGGGCGGCGGCGGCATCATGTCGATGATGCATGGCCGCGTCTTCGAGAAGGTCGGCGTGCACACCTCGACCGTGCATGGCGAGTTCTCGCCGGAATTCCGCAAGCAGATGCCGGGCGCCGAAGAAGACCCGCGCTTCTGGGCCTCGGGCATCTCGCTGATTGCCCACCCGCAGAACCCGAACGTACCCGCCGTGCATATGAACACACGCATGGTGGCGACCTCGCGCTGGTGGTTCGGCGGCGGTGCCGATCTCACGCCGGTGCTCGACCGCCGCCGCACGCAGGACGACGCCGATACCGTCGCCTTCCACAAGGCGATGCAGTTTGCCTGCTCCAAGCACGCCGGTGTGGCCGACCACCAGAAATACAAGGATTGGTGCGACGAATACTTCTTCCTGCCGCATCGCAACGAGCCGCGCGGCACCGGCGGAATCTTCTTCGACTGGCAGCATTCGCCTGAGGAGAAGGGCGGCTGGGACGCAGACTTCCGCTTCGTCCAGGACGTCGGCCGCGCCTTCCTCGTCACCTACCAGCATTTGGTGCGGCAGAACTTCAACACCAACTGGACCGACGGCGACCGCGACGAACAGCTGGTGCGCCGCGGCCGCTATGTCGAGTTCAACCTGCTGTATGACCGCGGCACGATCTTCGGCCTGAAGACCGGCGGCAACATCGCCTCGATCCTGTCGAGCATGCCACCTGAGGTCAGGTGGCCCTGAGCCGGACGCATGGCTGCCCTGCCCGCCGTCGCATTGACGTGCGGGCAGCAAAGCTTTAGAGAGCGCGCTTTCCTTGGCCCTCGTCCTTTGGTGACGGGCCTTGCTCTCATTGGAAGATTTTCGTGACGATTTTCGACAACATGGTTCCGGCGCTGGCCGGAGCGCTCGCCGCGCGTGGCTACGAAACGCTGACCCCGGTGCAAACCTCGGTGCTGGCTCCCGAGGCCAGCGGCGTCGACCTCCTGGTCTCGGCCCAGACCGGCTCGGGCAAGACGGTGGCCTTCGGCATCGCCATCGCGCCGACCCTGCTTGACGGCCGCGAGCGCTTCACGCCGGGCGCAGCACCTTCGGCAGTGATCATCGCGCCGACGCGCGAGCTCGCCATTCAGGTGCGCCGCGAGTTCGAATGGCTCTATGCCGCGACCGGCGCCCGCATCGCCTCCTGCGTCGGCGGCATGGACATGCGCAAGGAACGCCGCGCACTCGACGAAGGCGCCGACATCGTCGTCGGCACGCCGGGCCGCCTGCGCGACCACATCACCCGCGGTTCCCTGGACATTTCCGGTCTGCGCGCCGTGGTTCTCGACGAAGCCGACGAGATGCTCGACCTCGGCTTCCGCGAAGACTTGGAGTTCATCCTGGCGGCAGCACCGCAGGAACGCCGCACGCTTCTGTTCTCGGCAACAGTGCCGCCGCAGATCGCCCAGATGGCCAAGCGCTTCCAGCGCAACGCGCTGCGCATCACCGCAGCAGGCGAAAGCCGCCAGCACGACGACATCGAATACCGCTCCGTGCTGGTCGCTCCGTCCGAGCGCGAGAACGCCATCATCAACACGCTGCTTTACTTCGATGCCCAGAGCACAATGGTGTTCTGCGCGACGCGCGAAGCGGTCAAGCACTTCTCGGCGCGCCTTGCCAATCGCGGCTTCGCCGTTGTGGCGCTGTCGGGCGAGCTGAGCCAGGCCGAACGCAACAACGCGCTGCAGGCAATGCGAGACGGCCGCGCCCGCGTCTGCGTGGCGACCGACGTCGCCGCCCGCGGCATCGACCTGCCGAACCTCGACCTCGTCATCCACGCCGACCTGCCAACCAACCCTGATACGTTGTTGCACCGCTCGGGCCGTACCGGCCGTGCCGGTCGCAAGGGCGTGTGCGTGCTGATCGTGCCGTTCCACCGTCGTGGCAGCGCTGCCCGCCTGCTCAAGCTCGCGAAGCTCGAGGCAACGACGCAGGCAGCACCCGGCCCGGCAGAGATCGACGCCCGCAACCGCGAGCGCATGCTGGCCGAACTCACCGACATCGAGGCTGCCGCCGAGGACGAGGCAACGCAGGTCGCCGAAATCCTCGCCGCCCACTCGCCCGAGACGATCGCGCTGGCCTGGCTGCGCCAGCAGATGGCCTCGCGTCCCGCCGCCGAAGAGCTCTCGGACCGCCCTGTACCGGTGTTCGACGCCGCCAAGGCGGAACGTCCCGACAACCGCTTCGAAAGCGGCGTCTGGTTCGCCGTCTCGGTCGGCCGCAAGCACCGCGCCGAACCACGCTGGCTGTTGCCGCTGATCTGCAAGGCAGGCCGCGTCACCAAGCGCGAGATCGGCTCGATACGCATCTTCGAGAACGATTCGCATTTCGAGATCATCTCCGAGCGTGCCGACGCCTTTGCCGCGGCCGTCGAGGAACAGGGCACCGGCGAAAAGGGCGTGACCATCACCCGTACTGGTGCCGCGCCTGCATCCGACCACGGCGCCAAGCCGAAGAAGCAGCACCGCAAGGGCCAATACGATCCCGCCGACAAGCCACCCTTCAAGAAGAAGGCTTTTGAAAAGAAGCCTTACGAGAAGAAGCCGTTCGAAAAGCGTGCGGGTGACAAGCCGGCCTACGACAAGCCGGCGGGTGCTGGCGCGGCCAAGAAGTACAAGCCGAAGAAGAGGTTCGGCGAGTAATCGCCAAGCTCTCACGGGGTCTTACTTTTTCGTAAGGTTCGCAGTTGCCACATTCGGCGCCACAAACAGAGATTTGGGCGCGGAATGTGGCTAAGTCACCGTTTGAAAATATGTTTTTCGTCTAATATGCCCCTGGCAAAGCACGGCTATTTCTATCGCCGGGGCCGGGAAACGCCGGCGGCTCGATCTCTTGGGCCGCGACGCGACGTGACTGGACGGCCCTTCATAAGGCGGGTCGGTCCATTCGGGCGCCCGCATTCGTCGGAGAGCATGCCATGCGCAAGCTTCTTGTTCCGGCAGCCGCAGCTGCCATTTTTGCAACCTCTGCCGTATCCTTCGCCGCCGTCCAGCATACGGATGGGACGATCAAGACCTTCGACGCCAAGGCGATGAGCCTGACGCTCGCCGACGGCACATCCTTCTTGCTGTCGAAGAAGTTCAAGGATCCCGGCCTGAAGGCAGGCGAAAAGGTTTCGATCACCTGGGACATGAGCGGCACAAACAAGGTGGCTGAGTCCGTCAAGATCGTGAAGTAGCGCCCAAGCCGCGCGCTGCAAAAAAGGGCGGAACACGAGGTTCCGCCCTTTTCATTGCGAGCCGGCGGAATCATTTTTTCAACCTGCAGCGTCAACGCACTGACAAAGCGGGATTTTTCCACGAATGCTCGGGCGGACCAACTCAAACTGTCGACTGGCCCACCACCAAGCGCAACCAATCGCCCGATTGCGTGTTATAGTGCACCCCCGAAACGGACGAGGAAGGAGACATCCGATGAAGGAATTTCAGTGCGGGTCGCTTGTCCCCGGCTGCCAGTGGCACACCCGCCACGAGGACGAAGCTGAAATCATTCGCCGCGTCGCCGAGCATATGCGCGAGACCCATGGCGAAACCATCATCCGCGAGACGATGATAGAAGCCATTCGCTCGCGCATCGAAAAGGTCCGCAACGCGGCCTGACCTCTGAATCTCACGCATAGTGCCTTCCGAAAATCGACACCAATTTTCGGGCCTATGCGCTAGACTTTCAGCATCTTGGCGGCGCGCTCGAGCAGCGCGTCGCGGTCCAGCACAAAGCCGCTGTCGACCCACTCTCCTTCCAATGCCTTGAGCAACGAACCGAGTGCCGCGCCCTCGACGCCAAGCGCAGCAAGATCGCCGCCGCGCAAGGGAACGTCGGGCTTTTGCCATGTGCCGATGAAGGACAGCAGGCGGAAATAGCCGCCGGCTTCGATCAGCGCCTTGTCGTCCTGCTCGGCGCGACCGCGCGCTGAGGCGAGATCGAGGCGCAGGCGATCGGCGATGGCGTCGACATTGCCGCGATAGAGCCGCTTGGCCAGTTCGCCCTCGGTAACGGTTGGCTCAACCTTGGCGGTTGCCGCCCACTGGACCAGCCTGTCGGTTTCGACATTGGCAAGCCTCAGCCGGTCGCCAAGGGTTTTCATGCGCGCCGCATCCGGTGGCACGATCGATTCGAGCCGCAGCAGCGGGTCGGCTTTCCAGCCGAGATCGTTCTCTGCGCGGACCAGCGCGTGGATGGCATCGATGCCCCATTTTTCGCTCTCGGGCAGAGCGGCGGTCAGCACGCCGGCCTGGCGCATCCACAACATGGCACGCGACGGATCGGGCGCGCCGAGCAGCCGCTTGAGCTCCGACCAGACGCGTTCGGCGGACAGCCGCGCGATGCCGTCCTTGAGCCGGGCGCTGGCCTTCAGCCCTTCGGCATCGGGACGGCCTTTGCCGTACCAGGCGAAGAAGCGGAAAAAGCGCAGGATGCGCAGATAGTCCTCGCGAATGCGGGTCTCGGCGTCGCCGATGAAGCGCAGCGTCCGGCTGTCGAGATCGCTCAGCCCGCCAACGAGGTCGATCACGCTGCCGTCGGCGCTGGCATAGAGCGCGTTGATGGTGAAATCGCGTCGTTCGGCGTCAGCCGTCCAGTCGCTGCCGAAGACGACCTTGGCGCGGCGACCGTCGGTCTCGACGTCGGCGCGCAAGGTGGTGACCTCGAATGGCTTGCCGCCAGCAATAACGGTGATGGTGCCATGCTCGGCGCCGGTGGGTGCGGTCCTGAAGCCGGCCGCTTCGGCGCGGCGGACGGTCTCGTCAGGCAGATTTGACGTAGCGATGTCGACATCTGCGACGGGCTCACCGAGCAGCGTATTGCGCACGGCACCGCCGGCGATGCGCGCCTCGCCGCCGTCGGCGTTCAGCACTGCGAGCAGTTTCTGCAGCTGCGGGTCGCTCAGCCAGGAGGCGCCGGCGATAGTTGCGCTCATGTGTAGAGCCTTTCATAGAGCGCGCGGATGATGCCGGCGGTGACGCCCCAGATGTAACGCTCTTCATAGGGCATGGCATAGAAGAAGCGCTCCTGGTCCTGCCAGGTGCGGCTGGCGCGGCCATGATTGGCCGGATCCATCAGGAAGCCGAGCGGCACCTCGAAGACGTCGTCCACTTCACCCTCGTTGACTGTCAGGCGGAAGCCGGGACGCACGATGCCAAGCACCGGCGCGATGCGGTAACCGCTGCCGGTGATATAATCCGGCAAGCGCCCGATGATTTCGACGAAATCGGAGGTTATGCCGATCTCCTCGACTGTTTCCCGCAGCGCCGCCGCCTCGGGCGAGACGTCAGTCGGGTCGATGCGTCCGCCGGGAAAGGCGATCTGGCCGGAATGGCTCTTCAGCTTTTCGGCACGCTTCGTGAGGATGACCGTCGAGGCATCGCCGTGATCCACCACCGGGATCAGCACAGCGGCATCGCGCAGCCGGTCGTGCACGAACAGTTCGCGCATGTCCGGGTTCAGCACGTGGTCGCCATGGTCGGCAACCGCATCGTTGAGATGCTCCTGTGCGGCGCGCTGGCGGAAATCCTGCGCCGAATAATGCGCTCTCAGGGCATGAACCATCACGCGCTCAGCCGCTCCAGCTTGTCCCAGGGCATTATGGGGTAGACCTCACCCTTCGAGCGCACGGCAAACATGTCCTTACCTGATATGTCGATGCGCTCGCCAACTTCGGCGAGCTCGTACATCACCGGACGCGCCACCAGCGCCTCGAGACGCCCGCGGACCAACAGGTATGGCTTGAGGCCGCCTGTCTCGGGCTCGTCGACGAAACGCAGCGGATGCTCGGGCCCGGCTTCGACGACATCGCCGACATTGGTGCGAAAGGTCAGGATCTGGTCAGCGCCCTCGCCCGTCACATTCATCTCGACAGCAACGAAATGCGCGTCGACGACGCGGATTCCGACCCGTTCCACCGGGGTGACCAGGTAGGTCTTGCCGTCCTCGTCCTTACGCAGGACGGTCGAAAACAGCTGCACCAGCGGCATGCGGCCGATCGGCGTGCCCAAATAGAACCAGGTCCCGTCGGGCTTGATTTCCATGTCGAGATCGCCGCAGAAATCGGGATTCCAGCGCTCGACCGGCGGCAGGCCCTTGCCGGCGCGGGCGGCACGCGAAATCAGCGCCTCGAGGCCGGCGGTGTCGCCGGCGCGGGTCAGGCCAAGGTCAGTTGCTGCCTCGCGGCTATGGTCAAGGTCGCCAGTCATGGTCACGAAATAGTCACTGTTGTTGCGCTTGTCAGCATAGGCAAGTGATTTAAGTTCAATGCCATGACCTCGCAAAGGTGCGGGCATGGAGATCGCGACGCCCGGGATCGTTTGACCTCTGGGGATTGGGCGGCAGGCACGACGTCCACACGGACGACGCACCGGACCAAGAGGCAAATAATCCTTGTAGATTGACGAAGCGGCCCCCTGTTCTGATGGACGAGAGAGGCACGCTGTAGCATTTTGAGTGAGCGCATCGGCAGTCCGGGAATCGGTTTTGATTTCAGGCGCCGCGCCAGAAGAAGGATCCGGCCCGCATGAGCGTGATGATCAAGGAAACGGCGATGAGCGAGAGCGAGATGATCGCCGCAGCCGAACGTGCGCTTGCCGACATCGCCAAGATCCGCGCTGGCGTCGGCCGCGTCATCTTCGGCCAGGAAAGCGTCGTTGAACGCACTCTGGTGGCGCTTTTGGCCGGCGGCCATGCGCTGCTTGTCGGCGTGCCCGGCCTTGCCAAGACCAAGTTGGTCGAGACGCTCGGCATCGTGCTCGGCCTCGACTCGCGCCGCATCCAGTTCACCCCCGACCTGATGCCATCTGACATCCTCGGCTCCGAGGTGATGGAGCAGGACGACCAGGGCAAGCGCTCCTTCCGCTTCATATCAGGGCCGATCTTCGCGCAATTGCTGATGGCCGACGAGATCAACCGCGCCAGCCCGCGCACCCAGTCAGCACTGCTGCAGGCGATGCAGGAGTACCACGTGACGGTCGCCGGCGAGCGCCACGACCTACCTGCCCCTTTCCATGTGCTGGCAACCCAGAATCCGCTCGAGCAGGAAGGCACCTATCCGCTGCCGGAAGCCCAGCTCGACCGGTTCCTGATGCAGGTCGACATCCTTTATCCCGAGCTCGAAGCCGAGCGACGCATCCTGCTGGAAACCACCGGCATCGAAGACGCCAGGGCGCAGAATGTGCTCGATCCCGAACGCCTGAAGGACATCCAGTTGCTGATCCGGCGCATGCCGGTGCCCGAAACCGTGGTCGAGGCGATCCTCAAGCTGGTGCGTTCGGCGCGCCCCGGCCAGGGCCATGCCGAGACTGACAAACACGTCTCCTGGGGGCCCGGTCCACGCGCCAGCCAGGCGCTGACACTGTGTGCCAGGGCGCGCGCCCTCTATGACGGGCGGCTTGCGCCGTCGATCGACGACATCCGCGCGCTGGCGGAACCGGTGCTGCAGCACCGCATGGCGCTGACCTTCGCCGCCCGCGCCGAAGGCATGACGGTCCGCGACGTGGTGGCGCGGCTGGTCAAGGACATCTGATGGCGCGCATCGGCGAGGCATCGGTACCGGTTGGGACCAGCGATGCGCTTGCCCGTGGCAGGTTGCGCGCCTCGCTGGTGCCTGACCTGCTGGTCGAGGCCCGCCGCATCGTCAACACTGTCATCGCCGGTTGGCATGGCCGCAAGAAGCGCGGCATAGGCGAGAATTTCTGGCAGTTCCGACCCTATGTGCAGGGCGAGGCGATGGCGCGCATCGACTGGCGGCGCTCGGCCCGCGACGACCACACCTATGTGCGCGACCGCGAATGGGAAGCGGCCCACACGGTCTGGCTGTGGGCAGACCTGTCGCCGTCGATGCTGTACAAGTCGAAGACGGCGACCGTGTCGAAGGAATCACGCGCACTGGTGCTGGTCTTTGCGCTGGCCGAGCTTCTGTCACGCAGCGGCGAGCGCATAGCATGGCCGGGACTGACCGACCCGTTCAGCGCCCGCAACGGCGCCGAGCGGCTGGCCTCGCATCTGGCGCAAGCCGTTTCACTGCCGGCGAAACCTGATCTGTCCAGCATCCGTCGCTTCTCCGACATCGTCATCATCGGTGACTTCCTCGATCCGGTCGAAGAGACGATGGCCTGGCTCGATACGTTGGCCCGCCATGGCGCCCGTGTCCATCTGATCGAGGTCGCCGATCCTGCGGAAGAGAGTTTTCCCTATGCCGGCCGCACCGAATTCACCGACCCCGAGACGGGCGAAAAGCTGACCGCCGGCCGTGCCGAGCAATTGTCGGACGCCTATCGCAATCTCTACGGCGCGCGCCGCGAGGAACTGGCCGCCTGGTGCAAGCGGCTCGGCTGGAGCTACACGGTCAACCATACAGACCGCCTTGCCTCCGAGGCGCTGGTGCGCGTTCATATGGCACTGACCTCGGAAGGCCACGGACCGGGAGGGCGCCGATGAGCTGGCTGCCGCTGTCGTTCGGATTTCCAGCCGTGCTGTGGGGGCTGCTCGCCCTGCCCGTCATCTGGTGGCTGCTCAGGCTGACGCCGCCCAAGCCGCAGGCCGAAATCTTCCCGCCGCTGAAGATTTTGGCGCGGGTGTTCAAGAAGGAAGAGACCCCACATCAGAGCCCGTGGTGGCTCACCCTGCTGCGCCTGCTGATGGCGGCACTGGTGGTGCTGGCGTTGGCCGAGCCGGTGTTCAATCCGCGCGAGAAGGTGCCGACGGGTGGAGCTGCGCTGGCACTTGTGGTCGACAATGGCTGGGCGAGCGCACCGGACTGGAAACGCCGCGTTGCCACGGCCGAACGGCTTATCGCCGATGCCGGTGCATCAGGACAGCCGGTCGTGCTGGCCTTCACCGCCGAAAAGCCCAATGCCGAGATCGGTCCGTTCGATGCGCAGGCAGCGCTCGATCGCCTGCGCGCCGCCGAACCGCGGCCGGTGCCGACCGACAGGGGCCCCGTTTACGCACGCGTCGCTACCGTCCTGGCAACTTTGCCCGGCACGAGCATAGCCGTTCTCGACGACGGGCTGGCGGGTGAAGGCGACGAGCAAGCGTTTTCGACGCTGCTGGGCCAGAACCCAGCCAATGTGCTGTGGGCCTCGCCCGAACGGCTCGACGCCAAGGGCCTGACATCAGCCGAAAACGAGATGGACGGCTTTGCGCTGACCGCCATCCGCGCGCCGGGCGACCCCGCTCCGGGGGCCGTGACGGCGGGTGCCTTCGACGACAAGGGCCGCCGCATCGCCGACGCCACGCTGGCCTTCGCGCCGGGCCAGACGGTGGCAACCGGCACGATGACCGTGCCTTTCGAACTGCGCAACGATTTTGCCTCGATCGCGCTCGACGGCCAGGGCCAGGCAGGCGCCGTGCGGGTCCTCGACGACAGCTCCAAACGCCGCCGTGTCGGCCTGCTGTCGCAGTCGGACGCCGACGACTCGCAGCCGCTGCTGGCGCCGCTCTATTACATTCGCCGCGCGCTCGAACCCTTTGCTGACCTGAGCGAGCCGACGAGTTCGGATCTCGCCGAGGCGATCCCGCAAATGCTGGAGCAGAAGCCGGCAATGATTGTCATGGCCGACGTCGGCACCATCCCGCCGCAGGCGCGCGAAAAATTGCTGACCTGGCTCAAGGAGGGCGGCACGCTGGTGCGTTTCGCCGGCTCCCGCCTCGCCGCGGCCGGCAATGACGAGGAATTGCTGCCGGTGCGGCTCAGGCTCGGCGAACGTTCGCTCGGCGGCGCCCTGTCATGGACGGCACCGCAACCGGTCAGCGACTTCCCCAACGCCGGCCCGTTTGCCGACCTGTCGCCGCCCAACGAGGTGACTGTGAGCAAGCAGGTGTTGGCCGAGCCGACGCCTGACCTTGCTGCCAGCACCTGGGCCAATCTCGCCGACGGCACGCCGCTGGTGACGGGCGCCCGGCGCGGCAAGGGCACGCTGGTGCTGTTCCACATCGCGCCGCAGGCGACATGGTCGAACCTGCCGATCTCGGGCAGCTTCGTCGAGATGCTGCGCCGGATCGTGCAGCTGTCGCGTAACCAGGGCACGGCAACCTCAGGCATCGAGGGCAAGCCGGCATCGCTGGCACCGTACCGGATGATTTCGGCGGACGGCCGCATTGTGCCGCCGACGCCGGATGCCCGGCCGCTGCTGGCAGGTGCCGGCGCCCTGCCCGTCACGCTCGAAAACCCACCCGGCCTCTATGGCAGCGAAGAAGGTGTGCTCGCCCACAATCTGCTGAAAACCGACAGCACGCTGTCGCCGCTGGTGCGACCGCAGCTTTCTGCGCCGGTGACCGAAATACGTTACGCTTTCGACGAATCGCGCGACCTGAAAGGTTCGCTTGTGGCAGCAGCTCTGGCATTGATGGCGCTCGACACGCTCGCCGTGCTTTGGATGGGCGGCACGTTCTCGCGCCGTGGCGCGAGACGCGGGCGAACGGCCGGCACGGCCGCGGCAGTTTTGCTTTGCCTCGGCGCACTGATGGCGCAGCCGGATCTGGCGCATGCCGACGACGCCAAGCCAGGCGACGTCGAGGCGGTCGAGGCTATCTCGAAGACCCGCGTCGCCTATGTTCTGACCGGCGAATCCGCGGTCGATGCCATAAGCCGTGCCGGCATCGCCGGGCTGACAAAATTCCTGATCGAGAAGACCGCGCTCGAACCGGGCGAGCCGGCCGGCGTCGACATCGCCAAGGACGAACTTGCCTTCTACCCGTTGATCTACTGGCCGATCGACCCGGCCGCCGCGATGCCGAGCGAAGCGGCGATCGCCCGCGTTGACGCCTACATGAAGCAGGGCGGCACCGTGCTTTTCGATACCCGCGACCAGTTCGCCAATGGCATTGGCGCCGATGCAGCGAGCCCGGCGACCGAGCGGCTGCGCGATATCCTTTCCAGCCTCAACGTGCCCCCACTGGAGCCGGTGCCGGCCGATCATGTGCTGACCAAGGCGTTCTTCATCCTTCCGGAGTTCCCCGGCCGTTTCAACGGCAGCCCGCTGTGGGTCGAGGCGTCGCTTGAGGCATCGAACGCGGAGGGCCGGCCGGTGCGCACAGGTGACGGCGTGACCCCGATCATGATCACCGCCAACGATTTCGCCGGCGCCTGGGCCATCGACGAAAACGGCGACCCGATGCTGCCAACGGTGCCTTCAGACCCGATGCAGCGCGTCTATGCGCTACGCGCCGGCGTCAACATCATGATGTACATGCTGACCGGCAACTACAAATCCGACCAGGTGCACGTACCTGTCCTGCTCGAACGGCTGGGGCAATAGCATGAACTGGTCCGTCGCCTTCGAGCCCCTGCTGTCGTGGCCACTTCTGGCGGCGCTGCTCGTGCCGCTCGCCCTGCTCGCTTTTGTCGGCCTTTGGTTCCGCCAGCGCGGCGCCTGGCTGCGACTGGTTGCGCTCGGCGCGCTCGGGTTGGCACTGGCAAACCCTGTGATCCTCGACGAAGAGCGCGAGCCGCTGAAGAGCGTGGTCGCGATCATCGTCGACCGCAGCCAGAGCCAAGACATCGGCGACCGTACCGCCCAGACCAATGCAGTGGTCGAAGGCCTCAAGGAACGGCTGGCGCGCTTCAGGCAGTTCGAGGTGCGTGTCGTCGAGGCCGGCCGTTCCGAGGCCGCCGACGACCGCACCGAAACGCGGCTGTTTGCGGCACTCGAAGGTGCATTCCGCGATGTTCCGCCGTCGCGTATCGGCGGCGCCGTGATGGTCACCGACGGCCAGGTGCATGACGTGCCCGGTGCCCCAGCGATCAGCGCACCGCTGCACGCGCTCATCACCGGCGAGGAGAATGAGCGCGACCGCCGCATCCGCTTCGAGAACGCTCCCCGCTTTGGTATCGTCGGCAAGCCGCTCGACATGACCTATCGCGTGATCGACACCGGAGGCGAGGCCGGGTCGGTCGACGTGCGCGTGTCGATCAACGGTAACCAGGTGTCGGTGCAGCGCGCGTTTGTCGGCCAGGAAATGCCGCTGCAGATCACCGTGCCGTCGGCCGGGCGCAACATCGTCGAACTGTCGATCGACCGGGTTCCGGGCGAGCTGACCGACAGCAACAACCGCGCCATAGCCCTCGTCGACGGCATCCGCGAGAACCTGCGCGTACTTCTGGTCTCGGGCGAACCGCATGCCGGCGAGCGCACCTGGCGCAACCTCTTGAAGTCCGACGCCTCGGTCGACCTCGTGCATTTCACCATTCTGCGGCCGCCTGAAAAGCAGGACGGCACGCCGATAAACGAGCTGTCGCTGATCGCCTTTCCGACGCGCGAGCTGTTCGTCGAGCGCATCAACGACTTCGACCTGATCATCTTCGACCGCTACCAGCACCGCGACGTGCTGCCGATCCTCTATTACGACTACATTGCCGAATATGTCGAAAAGGGCGGCGCGCTGCTGATCGCCGCCGGCCCCGAATATGCCGGCGAGCAGTCGATCGCCAATACACCGCTGATCTCTGCCCTGCCCGCCATGCCCAATGGCGACGTTGTCGAGAAAGCCTTCTATCCACGCTTGACCGAACTCGGTCAGCGCCACCCGGTGACGCGCGGCCTCGAGGGTTCGGCGCAGGAGCCGCCGCGTTGGAGCCGCTGGTTCCGCCAGATCGGCATTGAACAGCCGGAGGGCGAAGTGGTGATGAAGGGTGCCGATGACAGGCCCCTGCTCCTGCTCGACCGCAAGGGCGAAGGCCGGGTCGGCATGTTCCTGTCCGACCAGGGCTGGCTGTGGGCGCGCGGCTTCGAGGGTGGCGGCCCGCATGTCTCGCTCTACCGCCGCATCGCGCACTGGCTGATGAAGGAACCCGAGCTCGAGGAAGAGCGCCTGACCGCAGACGGTCGCGGCATGGTGCTGGACATCCGCCGCCAGACGATGCGCGACGAAGCTGGTCCTGCCCGCGTCATCACGCCGTCCGGCAAGACACTCGACGTCCAGCTCGACAAGAGCGACCCCGGCATCTTCACCGGCAGCGTCGAGGTCGGCGAGATCGGCCTCTACCAGGTCGGCAATGGCGACCTGACCGCGCTTGCCCATGTCGGGCCGGTCAACGCGCCCGAATTCGCCGACGTGGTCTCGACCGAAAACGTGCTGCGCCCAGCCGCCGAGGCAACCGGCGGCGACGTGCGCCGCCTTGCGGCGACCGCCATCTCGGCCCTGTCCAACGGCATCTCGCTGCCAAGCATCGTACCGGTGCGCGGCAACGCCGAAGCCTCCGGCCGCGACTGGCTCGGCTTCCGCACCACCGACGACAGCGTGCTGAAGTCAGTGTCGCGTGTGCCGCTGTTCGGCGGTTTCCTCGGCCTTGGATTGCTGCTGCTGGCGCTTGGCGGAATGTGGTACCGCGAGGGCCGGTAGCCCCTCGAAATCAATCAGCGCAGGCGATTGTCTTCCATCATTTGCAGCTCGCGACGTCGCGAGCCGTCGCTATCGGCGAGCCGCAGACGCGCGATTTCGTCCTTGCGCGCGGTCAGCTTGACCAGCTTGGCCGGCGGCGCGGAAACTTTGACGACTGAGGTTTTCGGCCTTCTCGTGAACATCATGGCTTTGTCCTCGCATGGGGGAAATGCAGTCCGCCGCGAAGGACCAGACGGTCCTGCGGGAAAGCAACTGCCAATTGTCTGCTAGTGCTGAGACGGTATCAGCATTCCACGACCGCGGCTAGACGGACACGATCCGAAATAAATTTTGAATTAGAACCCAGCATGCAAAAAAACACCTTACATAAACCGCAATTAAGGTTTAGAAGTAACCAATCGTTTTTTGGGCCAGCTTGGCTATCGCGGCGTCAGAGGTTCTCGACCCGCCAAACTCTTTCCAAATCGTCGATCTATTGATGTGCGGCAATACTTGCCGCGCGACGACTTTTCTCATTCGAAAGATACTCACATGAACACTGGGACCGTGAAGTTCTACAATGGCCAGAAGGGCTTTGGCTTCATCGAGCAGGCCGGCGGCGGCAAGGACGTTTTTGTCCATGTCAGCGCGCTCGAGCGCGCCGGCTTTTCCGGCCTGGCCGAAGGCCAGAAGCTGAATTTCGAGCTGGAGCGTGACAACAAGGGCCGCGAGTCGGCCACCAATCTTCAGCTGCTCTGATTTCATTTGGCCCGGATCGATGGACGCTGACCACGGATGTACTGGCAGCACCCATCCGGTCCGACCCAGGCACGCTTGAGGCGGCGAAAGCGGGGCATTGCTCCGCTTTTCGTTCATTTCGGGAGACATCGATGACCGGGCGCACCAAACGTTCAACCGTCCATTTCGACAGGCCGTTCGCCTTGCGCGGGATCGAGGAGATCCAGCCGGCAGGCGACTACGACATCGACCAGGACGAAGAGCTGATCGACGGCATCTCGTGGATCGCTTACCGCCGCGTCGCCACCTACATTCACCTGCCCGCGCGATCATCCAATCTGCTGACCAGCCAGGTTCTCGCCATCGACTATGCCGAACTCGAAGCCGCGCTGCGGCAGGATCAGGAAAAGGCCGCATGATCAGGTTCACAAAAGGACCGGCTTCAGCCCCGCGTGTGGAAAAGCCGTCGCATCGCTTCACCGTCGGCCAGATGGTGCGGATCAAGAGTCGGATCGGCATCGCGGTGAAGGACGCAGAGACCTTCCACGTCAAGGCGACGCTGCCGGCCAAGGACGGCTCGCCGCAATACCGCATCCGCAGTGACGGCGAAAACCACGAGCGGGTCACCACGGAAGACAATCTCGAGGGCGTCGAAGCGGTAGCCGAATAGGTTCGCTTCGCAACAGGAAGGGCACGACCATGGCCAAGGGCCAACAACGCAGCAACCGCGAAACCAGAAAGCCCAAGAAGGAGAAGGTCGAAGTCAAAGCCGCGTCCACCTTCGGTTCGCAGGTCAAGCAGGCAGAGACAACATCCTACAAAGGCAAGCCGAAAGGCTGACCTGTTCGCGAAGGCGGCTGGAGGCAGATGTGAATTTCGTCATCGAATTCTATCGCCTGCGCAAGGAAGACGGCGCGCACGCGACGCTCGACCGCATTTCCCTCGAAGCGCCGGATATCGACGCGGCCGTCGATGTCGCCAGCTCGCTTTTCCATACGCTCACAATGCCGCAGGTGCCTGACCATGTCCGCATCTGCGACTGGGGCGGACGCGAACTCTATGTCGGCCCGGCCTCGGGTACGGGACCGGCAGCATTGTAGCGGATTGGCGGCAGCCTGCCTGCGGGCATCTTGCCCTCTGCTGCGCGGACGCTCCTCACTCCTCCGGTTCTGTCGTGAACTGCAGCGGATAGCCCTTGGCCTTGCCGGCTTCCGTCGCCCGCGTCGCCTTGGTCTCGGCGACATCCCGGGTGAACACCGCAACGACGCAGACACCACGCTGGTGTGCGGTGATCATCACCCTGTAGGCCTGGTCTTCCGACATGTGAAATTCGCCCTTCAGCACCGTGACGACGAAGTCGCGCGGGGTGAAGTCGTCATTGACGAGAATGACCTTGTGCAGCTTCGGCCGCTCGGTCTTGGGACGGAGTTTGGTGCGTGGAGCCGTGGAGGTTTCGGGCATGGCAATCGCGCCTCATGCTCACCTCGCCATAGTATGGGGTTGATCGCAGCGCGCCGCAACGGTTTCGGAACCCGGCCCTCTATCCGACCATTATGCGTTCGAGGACGCCTACAAGAAATTTTGGCCGGCATTGTAGGATCGGCCGGCAGCCATTCGTCCTTGCAACGTCACAACACGAGGAGAAAACGCATGTCTTATGTCGATGGGTTCTTGCTCGCCGTGCCGAAGGGCAAGATCGATGCCTACAAGGAGATGGCTCGCCTCGGGAGCGAGGTCTGGAAGGACCACGGAGCAATCGCCTATGTCGAGTGCCTGGCCGACGACGTGCCTTATGGCGAAGTCACCTCCTTTCCCCGCGCGGTGCAGGCCACGGACGACGAGATCGTCGTCTTCTCTTGGATCGTCTACCGCTCGCGCGAGGACCGCGACGAGATCATGAAGAAGGTGATGGCCGACCCACGCTTGGAGGGCGATCCGGCGTCATGGCCGTTCGACGGCAAGCGTATGATCTATGGCGGCTTCAAGCCGTTTGTAGAAGCCTGATCCCTCTGGCCAATTGATGGCGGTTACTGGCAGCTACCGGCAAACCGCCATCTTGACCGCAACAGCCGTTCCGTGAATAAGGATGCAACCCCGCATAGATTGAAACAGAAAAACCTTCCCGCCTAGGTAGCTGTCGGGTGCATTCTGAAACGGAACCGTTCGATGCAGCGCCTTTCGACCTTTGACGTTCCCGCGCGCGACCGCCTGGCCTACCTGCACGACTTTGTCGCCCGCCATGTCGCCGGCCTGCGCTTTCGGCCGCAAGATGCCGACAACTTTGCCTTCGACGTTTCCGCCTACTTCCTCGACGCCGGCACGACCGTCGGCACCGCATGCTATTCGGCCGTGCTCGGCGAGCGCCCCAAGGACCTGATGGCGGCGGACGGCCGCCAGGACTATTTGATGACCATCCACACCACCGACTATGAGGTGGCGGTGGCTGGCAAGCCGGCCTTGTCGATCAAGGCCGGCGACATCACCTTGCTCAACGAAGCGACGTCGATGGCCTTCGCCTTGCCCAACACGCTGCTGAAGGTCGTGTCCTTGAACCAGGCGCGGCTGGCAGCGCTTGCGCCGCGCATCCGTCAGAAGGCGTTTCATCATATCCGTGCCGATGCCGCCGGCGCCGGGCTGCTGACGGGTTATGCCGACCTGTTGCGGTCGCAGGCACCCGAGGGCGAGGCCGGCCGCCGGCTTGCCGGCAATCACATCTACGATCTAGCCGCCCTCGTCGTGCAAGGCGCGACCTCAGCCAACGCCGAACCGGTGCGCGCCAGCCTTGGCGCCGCGCGGCTGGAACTGATCAAGGCCGAGATGTTGCGCCAGCTGACCGATCCAGAGCTTACAGTCACCGCGATTGCGCGGCGCCAGGGCGTGACCCCGCGCTACATCCAGCGACTGTTCGAGCAGGAAGGAATCACCTTCTCCGAGTTCCTGCGCGATGCTCGGCTCGACCTCGCCTACAACGCGCTCGACCTTGCCGGCGCCAGCACGGTGTCGGCGATCGCCTTCGATACCGGCTTCAACGACCTGTCCCACTTCAACCGTGCCTTCAGGCAGCGCTTCGGCGTGACACCGTCGGAAATCAAGGCGGCAGCGCTGCGCCGCTGTCAATAAAGCGCCGTGCCTCCCGACGCATGAAAGCCGATCAACCTCATGGAGGCTTCGTATCGGCTTGCCGAAATATCGGTTCCGGTTCTCGGCGCATGCGTTAGACGCACCGCCCTGTTCGCTCCAGACCGCACCTGTTCGCCCCACGCCAAGACGACATTTGTGCTGCCATCGTAAATCGGCGCCGTGGCGGACCGATGCATCCGACGGGCGGGGGCGCTCTTCGAACGCATGCGAGGCCGGCCATCGCCGGACCGTCGACTGGGCAGAGTCGACGGTCCGCGCATGGCCCGCCCCACGGAGTTCGCGCCTTCTCCAGCGAAATCGAGAGACCCATGAAAAGAGCGATTGCATTGATGATGTGCGGCGTGCTTGCCGCCTGCAGCCAGACGACGTCGACAACCAGCACCTCGACAACGGCAGGCGCGCCCAAGACGGCGGCGCAGCTGGCCACCAAGGGCAAGAAGCAGACGGCAGCACAGCGCTGCGACGAAGCCATGCGCAAGGCGACCCAGGCGCAGACGAATGCCGCCATGCTCGGCGGCGCGCTGTCGATGGTCGGCGGCTTCGGCGGACTTGGCCGCGGCGGCGCGATCGCGGGCTCGGTCGCCTCGGTCGGCGGTTCGCTGGTTCAGGCCAAAGCGCAGAACGACGCCGACAAGGCACTCGATGCGGAGTGCATGGGATGAGCGCCATCCTCGGACGCCGCATCGCCACGGGCCTGTTGGCGGCGAGCCTGGCGCTTGGCGCCCTGGTGCTGCCAGCCCGCGCGTTGACGCTCGAAGAGGCCGGCAAGGTGGTGCAGCTATTGGGCGAACTTGAGCCAGAGCTTGGTCGCCTCGCCTATGACGAGGAGGAGGCCGACCGTTGGTTCGACGACGATGCCGGGCTCGACGGCCGCATCGCCAAGGCCGGCTTCGACAGGGAAAGCTGGAAGGAGGCGCTCGGCGCCACCTTCCGCGGCTATCTCGCGACGATCGCCGCCGAACGCTTCGAAGCGACGTTCTCTGGCCTTACGGAAAAGGTCGATGCCAGCGACCTGAATGCCGAGCAGAAAACCGAAATGCGCAGCTTCGTCGAGGAAAAGATCGCCGAGACACGGGCCCTGCGCGCCGAAGGCGCGCAATATATCGACGCCGTGCAGCCTTATGCGGCCAGGCTGGACGAGCTTCTGGGTGATGAGGAAGAGTGAAAGGCTTTCCTTCTCCCCGTCCACCGGGGAGAAGATGGCCCGAAGGGCAGAGCGAACTCTGAGACGCTAGCGCTGCCCCTTATCTGCGTGCCGGCGTCCGATGATCGAAAAGCCAAGCAGCCGGCTCTTCGTCGGCTACGCGGAACTCATCTCACCTCCCCATTCACGGGGAGAAGAGAGCTGTCATCGGCGCAGCACCGCGCTCAGCACGTCGCGGATACCGATGGCGCCGACGAAGCGGGACTGATCGTCGAACAGCGCCACCGGCGATGTCTGCGAGCGGTGCATGGCAAGCATCACCAGCTTGAGCGATGTGCCCGGCTTCGCCCAGAAGACGTGCGAGGCCTCGTCGGCCGACTTGTCGATGTCGTCGACCGAAACCCAGACAGCCGGCTGGCCGTTGCGCTCGGCGGCGGCAACCAGGCCCTGCGCGTCGATCTTGAAGCGCGTGGTCTTGCGCCGATCGAGCCAGAGCCAGCCTTCGCCCGCATCCTCAAGGTCGCGGCGGTCACGCATGACATTCCATGCGGTGAGCACCGACAGCGGATTCACGTTGGCAATGAAGTCGCGGACATAGTCATTGGCCGGACGCAGCACGATATCTTCTGGCGGCCCGGACTGAACGATGCGGCCCCCTTCCATGATGGTGATGGTGTTGCCGATCTTGAGCGCTTCCTCGAGGTCGTGACTGACGAAGATGATCGTCTTCTTCAGCGTCTTCTGCAGCTGCAGCAGCTCGTCCTGCAGTTTGGTGCGGATCAGCGGGTCGAGCGCCGAGAATGGCTCGTCCATCAACAGGATCGGCGCTTCGGTGGCGAAGGCGCGGGCTAGGCCGACACGCTGCTGCATGCCGCCCGACAGCTCATGCGCGTATTTCTTGGCCCAGGGCGTCAGGTTGACCAGGTCGAGTTGCTTGCCGACCTTGGCCTTGCGCTCGGCGTCGGGCATGCCGGCAAGCTCGAGGCCGAGGCCGACATTTTCCTCGACCGTACGCCAGGGCAAAAGGCCGAACTGCTGGAACACCATGGCGACCTGGTGCTGGCGCAGGCGGCGCAAGGTCGGCTCGTCGCAGGAGACGACGTCGACCATCCTGTCGCCGTCCTTGACCATGACCTGGCCACGCGAAACGATGTTGAGGCGATTGACGGCGCGCAGCAGCGTCGACTTGCCGGAGCCGGAAAGGCCCATCAGGACAGATATTTCGCCCTCGTTGATGGTCAGGTTGGCGCCGGCGCAACCCAGCACATTGCCGGTCTTTTCGAGGATCTCGGCGCGAGTGGCACCCTTGTCGAGCATGGCGAGCGAAGCGGAGGTGTCGGCACCAAAGACGATGTCGACATTCTTGAAATCGACGGCGACGTTCATTTCTTGCCTCCCACGCCGATGCGCGTCATGCGGTCGAGAACGATGGCGAGCACGACGATCGCCAGCCCTGCTTCAAGTCCGAGGTCGATCTTGCGCGAGCCGAGCGCGCGGTTGATTTCGGTGCCGAGGCCACCGGCGCCGATGAGGGCGGCGAACACGACCATCGACAGCGACAGCATGATGCACTGGGTGAGTCCCGCCATGATGGTGGGTAGGGCCGCCGGTAGCTCGACCTTCCACAGCAGCTGGCGCTTGGTGGCACCAAAGGCCTGGCCGGCCTCGATGATCGCGGTCGGCACCGACGTGACGCCGAGATGGGTCAGGCGCACCGCCGTCGGAATGACGAAGATGATGGTGACGATCAGGCCGGGCGCGTTGCCAAGACCGAACAAGGTGAGCACCGGGATCAGGTAGACGAAGGTCGGCAGCGTCTGCATCAGGTCGAGTACCGGCAACATGAAGCGGTAGACCTTGGGCTTGTGCGCCGCCCAGATGCCAAGCGGCACGCCGATGGCCATCGAGGCGGCAGCGGCAGCAACGACCAGCACCAGCGTCTCGACGGTCTGCTTCCAAAGGCCCTGATTGATGATGAACAGCAGACCGAGCGCAACCCCTATAGCCAGCGCCCGCGAACGCTGCAGGTACCAAGCGAGAGCCGCGACCAGCGCCACGACCACCACCGGAGGCAGCAGCAGCAGCCCGTCGACGAGCCCGTCGAGCAACAAGTTGAGCCCGTTGGAAAAGCCGCGGAAGATGGCGTTGAAATTGTCGGTCAGGAAGGTGAAGAACGCCTTGCCCCACAGGCCGATCGGAATCTTGTAGGCAGCCAGCAAGTTCGATACCGGATCCATCTGTCCCCTCTCTATTGCTTTCGCAGGCGCCGGTCGCGCCGGCGCTTCTCGCTTAACTTGATACGAAAAAGGGCAGCTGTCTCGCTTCGCTGCCCTTCATCATGTCATTTGCAGGCAAGGATGCCGAATTAGCTCGCCAGAGCAGCCTTCACCGCAGCCGTTGCATCGCCGCCGTCGAAGGTGGTGACGCCGTTGAGCCAGGGCGTTGCTGCATCCGGATTGGCCTTGAGCCAGTCCTTGGCAACGTCATTGGCGTTACCGCCCTTGAGGATGGCATCCATCATGGTGCCTTCCATCTCCAGGTTGAACTTCAGATTGCCGAGGAACTTGCCGACATTCGGGCACTCGGCGACATAGCCCTTGCGCACGTTTGTGCTGACGGTGGCAGCGCCAAAGCCCGAGTCACCCATGCCATCGAGATAGGCGATCTTCATCGCACCCATGACCGGATGCGGCGTCCAGCCGAGGAAGGCGATCCACTCGTTCGACTTCATCGACTGCTCGGCCTGGGTCAGCATGCCGGCTTCCGATGATTCGACCAGCTCGAAGCCAGTGAGATTGTTCTCGGGCTTGGAGATCATGTCGAGGATGATGCGGTTGCCGTCATTGCCGGCTTCGATGCCGTAGATCTTGCCGCCGAACTTGTCCTTGAACTTGCCGAGATCGGTCAGCGTCTTGACCCCGCCTTCGGCGACGTAGGACGGCACGACGATGCCGTAGCCGGCGCCGGACAGGTTTTCGCCGATGGTCTCGACCGAGCCGTCGGCGACATATTCCTTGATGTCGGCGGTCATCGACGGCATCCAGTTGCCGAGGAAGACGTCGAGATCCTTGTTCTTCAGCGAGGCGTAGGTGACCGGCACCGACAGCTGGATAACCTCCGGCTCGTAGCCGAGTGCGGTCAAAAGCACCGAAGCGACGCCTGTCGTGGCCTGGATGTCGGTCCAGCCGACATCGGACAGGCGCACCTTCTTGCAGCTTTCGGCATCGCCCGCAAAAGCGGCACCGGCAGTCATGACCGCCGACACGCCGACAGCGGCGGCGAGTAGTTTCAAGCGCGACATATGGAATCTCCCATTCGTATTTATGACGGCAACGCGGTATTGTTGTTGTTCGTCTTTGTCGCGAGCCAAACACCATTTTCCTTTGGATTCAAGTGACATGACGCAACGACAGACGCCGCTGGCTTATCCATCAGCGACATCACAAAGGTTTTTTGCGGTGGATGGCAGGGCTGGCCCCTCCCCGCGCCCGACGGCTTCTGATTAGAAGAACCATGGCCAAGCTCTATTTCCATTACGCCACGATGAATGCCGGCAAGACGACGATGCTGCTGCAGGCGTCCTACAACTACCGCGAGCGCGGCATGACGACGATGCTGTTTGTCGCAGGCCACTACCGCAAGGGCGACACCGGCTACATCTCCTCGCGCATCGGGCTTGAAGCAGGCGCCGAGATGTTCCGCGGCGGCGACGACCTCTATGCCCGCATCGCCGAGCATCATCAGCACACGACCGTCCACTGTATCTTTGTCGACGAGGCGCAGTTCCTCGAGGAAGAGCAGGTCTGGCAGCTTGCGCGCGTCGCCGACAGGCTGGGCATTCCCGTCATGTGCTACGGGCTGCGCACCGACTTCCAGGGCAATCTGTTCTCGGGCTCGCGGGCGCTGCTCGCCATCGCCGACGACCTGCGCGAGGTGCGCACGATCTGCCGCTGCGGCCGCAAGGCGACGATGGTCGTGCGGCTCGGCCCGGACGGCAAGGTCGCCCGCCAGGGCGAGCAGGTGGCGATCGGCAAGGACGTCTACGTCTCCTTGTGTCGGCGCCACTGGGAAGAGGAAATGGGCCGCGCCCAGCCCGACGACTTCATCGGATTTGCCACACCAAGCTAAGTAGCCCCGGCATAATTGCTTTCGCCCGCGGCTGTGTGTCTTTCAATCGCAAGATGCGCCACATATATTCGGCGCCACTGTCCCGCATTCGACACCGGAGGAACGTATGGCAACGCTGCAGAATTTCGATGCCGAAATCGCCAAGACCAAGCAGGTCGTGGAGGACATGCGGAGCAAGATCGAGCAGTCGGGCACAGTGCTCGACAAGATTGCCACGACGGACGCCAAGATCGGCGCCTCCGACTTCGACATCGAGAACGCGCGCATCCAGGACGTGCTGAAGCAGCAGAAGGTGATGGAAGGCAACATCGCCGACCTGATCATCGGACTTGAGGACGCCACCAACGTCTTCGGTTCGGAATTCGAGAGCATGAAGAGCTTCACCGGCTGGGAAACCTTCGTCGGCATCTTCTCCGATTCCAGCAAGCAGCGCATGCGCACCGACCGCGTGCGCAACATGTCGCTGGCCGGCAATCTGCAGGAACTGCTGGTCAAGTCCGACACCATCGTCGGCATCCTGAAGGCGCAGAAGCAGGTCCTCGACGAGCGCTACAAGACCTCGGAGGCTAGCCTTTCCCAGGTGATCGAGCGCCGCAAGGTGACGATGTCAAACCTCGAAGCGACCCAGAAGCGCATCGAGGAGCTGAACCCGCTTCTGCTCGACATCGAAAACAAGATCGCGGCCTCGACCAGCCAGAAGGAGCGCACCGAGCTCGAATCCGAGCGTTCCAAGCTCGCCACCGAATACAACGAGAAGCAGGCCAAGGAGCAGGAAATCCTGGCCGAGAGCCAGACGCTCGAACGCTATACCTCGATGTTCCAGACCTTCGTCGATTCGCTGAACAACCAGATCGCAGCGCAGGCGACGCTGATCAACAAGCTGACCATCGACACCGAGCAGCGCATCGTCTTGTACAAGGCGCTGGAAGACTCGCTGAAGACGGCAGCGCAGCAGGACGTTGCCCACAAGATCAATACGCTGGGCTCGAAGGTCGACAACACCGCCGAAGAGACCATGGCCGGCATCGGCGCCGCCGCCCAGAAGCACATCGGCGACCTGCTCGAACTGCACGAGAAAAACATGGTGGCGACGGCCGACATCCAGCGCCGCAAGAAGCTGGCCGACGACGCGTTTGCCCGCCGCTTCGACGAGGTGCTGAAGAAGCACAACGCTTCGGACTACGTGCAGCCGTAACCTAGCAAGCATCCGCAATGTCGCGCCCTGTCGCGCCCCCCTCTGGCCTGCCGGCCATCTCCCCCACAAGGGGGGAGATTAGGCGGTGGTTGGCGCTTCGCCAGTATTCGGCGATGAAGTTCGGGCGACAGGAAACGCGACAGCCGATCTACCCCCTTGTGGGGGAGATGGCCGGCAGGCCAGAGGGGGGCAACGTCGAGCCCATGCATTCGAGAATTTGCCCATGACCCCCACAGACGACCCAGCCGTCCGCTACTTCGACGCGATTGCGGCGGCGCTCAGCGGGCTTGAAATCTTCATGCGCGACGACCGCTCGCCGCTCTACCGGCACGGCATCGTGGCGAAGGTGGCGGCGGCCTATATCTCGCGACTGGAACGGTCCTTCGCCTGTTGGCGCAACCGGCTCGGCTTCATGGAGACCTTCAAGATTTCGCGCGCCGAGAGCGGCTTCCCGGTGTTCCAGAACGTGCTCGAACTGGAAAACGACCGCAAGACGGCGGCGCAGCGGTTGGCCAGCATCCCACCACCGGGCGAACTGCGCGAGGAGATGGCCGACTTCATCCTGCGCCACAAGGAATTTCCCGAGGCGCTGCAGCGCTCGATGGCCGAGCGGCTCTATCTCGAGGACGTCAAGGACGGCTCGACCTTCTCGCCCTTCATCCTGGCGCAGACTGCCAAGGTGTCGGTCAATCCAAAGTCGATGCGGCCCTATTATCTCGTCCACTGGGGCAGCTTCGACGGCACTGCCAACCTGCCGCTGATCTATATGGCGACCGTCGAGGATTCGTCGGAGGCGATGGTCGAGCAGCTCGTCGACACCGACAGCGGCAGGCTCAACGAGAGGATCGAGATCCCGTTGCCGGTCGACGGCCTGCTCAACCCCGATCTCGCCCACCGCTTCGACGACTTCACCGAGAAGAACTCGGCCTATTCGCTGTCACCGCTGACAGTCGCCACCAATCTCGACAAGGATTTTCCCGTCCTGCACCCCAAGCAGCTCAGGCGGATGGTGCTGGGCCCGTTCTATTCGGCCGGCATCACGGAGCACAATTCGACGGTCAGCGAGGTGCTGTCGAAAGTGCGCAAGGCCGAAAACGCCTGGCTTTTGACCTGGACTATCCAGGAGGTCTACTCCAAGGCCGAGAAACCCGGCCGCAAGGGCCTGTGGTCGAGCGAGCCGTCGAGCGAGGAGTTCTTCATCAACACCGACGACCTCGAGGCCGCGCGCCAGGGCGTCTCGAGCTACGAGAAACACGCACTGATCCCGCACGAGGCTTACCAGACGCTCTACGCCGCGGGCGAAGCCGAGAAGATCTTCGGCGGCTACAAGGTGCACATCCTGTCGAAGGGACAGGTGATCTCGGATGTCTGAGAGCAAGGCGGTCGCCCCCACTCCGTCTCGGCTTCGCCTCGACAACACCTCTCCCCCGTTCGACGGGGGAGAGGAAAGACCGCCATCGGGCCTCGCGCCGTTCCTCTCCCTCCGGAGAGGGGAGAGGTGCCGAGCGCAGCGAGGCGGAGTGGGGGAAACCCTGGCAGGACTAAAACACTGATAGCGGGAGAAATCTGATGGACACCGGCCTGACCACGATTTCCGAAGCCGACATCGAGAAGCACCGCGCCACGGCGCAGAGCTTCATCACCCGCATCGTCGTGCTGGAGGATTCCTCCGGCCAATCTGGTACGGCGCTTGCCGGCACCAACAGGCGTTTCGTCTCGACGGTTTCGGCCGGCTCGATCCGCAAGACGCGCGAGGTCGAGTTGCAGAAGACCGTCACGGCGATCCGCCCCGACGACCAACTGATGTCGATCCCACAGCACACGCTGCTGTTTCGCGCCCGCCGCGGCATTGCGGTGGCGCTTGCCGTTTCGGACGTGTTCTCGCGCTCGACCGATCTGGAGGGGCTGCAGGCCAAGAATGCGCGCAGCCCGCTCGAAGGCGACGAGGCCAGCCATTTCAAGAAGCTGCTGTCGGCGTCGGCCTATGTCGCCGGCTTCACGCTCGCCTCCTACCTTGCCCAGCTGATCGACAGCGACGGCGAAGCGCCCAATGACGTCAGCGAACCAGACTTCCTGTTCGACACGCCCCAGGACGCGGTGAAGTCGATCGTCTCCGGCCTCGACCGAGCGCTGTCGGGCGCCAAGGACGATGCCGACCTTCTGACGCGCGGTCGCGCCTTTGCCCGCACAGCCATCGAGGGCCTGTTGCAGCGCAAGGGCCGCTTCGACGGCATCGGCGCCTTCGAGAACGCCCATATCCGCATCGACGCCGACGACTTCACCCTCGACGGCTTCGACGTCGCGCCGGGCAAGAAGTCGAAGCCGCTGGTCATGACCTTCAAGAAGCCGCAGGAGGTGGTCGGCAACCACATCGCAAAATTCCAGTCGGTCCGGCTGGCCAAGATGCTGATGGCCTATGATTTCGACCGCGAGCTGAACCCGTTTGTCGAGCTCGGCGGCTTCCTGTTCACCTTCATCGGCGACGGCGCACCGGGCACCGGCAAGACCACGCTGATCCAGATGATCGCAGGCCTGGTCAACAATTACTGCCAGGTCGCCGGCTATCCCTTCGCCTACGAGAATTTCGGCGTCGACCAGATCTCGTCCTACCAGGGCAAGTCTGGCCAGAACTGCCGCCAGTTCATCAACAACGTGCTCAACCCGCGCGCCATCGGCTTTGGCACCATCGACGACATCGACCAGGTGGCTGCCAAGCGCTCCGACGACCGGGCGTCGGCCGGCCAGCAGGAAATCACCGGCGTACTGATGGATGCATTCGCCGGTGCCGGCACGGTCGTGCGCGGCAACTGCTCCTTCGGCATGTTCTCCAACTATCCCGAGAATGTCGACGATGCGCTGCGCCAGCGCGCCGGCGCCCGCTGGCTGGTCGACGGCCCGCAGACCCGCGACGACTACATCGACATCTTTGTCCTGCTTGCCGGCAAGAACCATAAGATCCCGCTCGGCGAGCATGAGCTTTATGCCGCGCAGGAGATCCAGCGCGCCGTGACCGAGGCCTATGAGGAGCACGCCAAGCCGCAGGAAGACGGCCTGGAAAAGGTCTACGACCGCTTCATTAAGGACAATGGCGTACCCAAGACGCTGGCCGACGTCGGCACCTATTTGCACATGATCAAAGAAGCCGAGCCACGCTTCACCGGTCGCGCCATCAAGAACGTCACCGACGCGATCAAGATGCGCGCCATGGACATCGAGCTGCCTGACGAATGGTTCGAAAAACCCGAGGCTTTCATGCACAAGGGCTACGACGAGAAAAAGGCGATGATCGAGGAGCTGCGCGGACCGTTCTCGATGGACATGGTGATGCAGGAGATCAACCGCTACGCCGACAGCGAATTCCGCTACTCCGACAAATCAGACGATGCCGCCGTGTCCAAGCTGTTGCGCGACGCAAGGCTGCGCGAGCGCGCGGCGAAGGAGATGGAGGAGCTGAAAGCGAAGGGGCTGTGGAATGCTTGAGTTTCCTTCTCCCCGTTCACGGGGAGAAGGTGCCCAAAGGGCGGATGAGGGGCAGCGCAGTGCGTGGCGGAAATGAACTCAAGACTTCACGGGCACGGCAGCTTAGGCAAGTGGATAATGATGCCGAGGACAAGCTCTGGTTCGAACTTCGGTCAAGACGCTTGAACGGCTATAAGTTCATTCGCCAGATGCCGGCCCCTATTTCGCTGACTTCGCCTGCCGAGAAGCCAATCTCGTGGTCGAAGTTGATGGCAGCCAACACGCGCACGACATACGGGATGTGCATCGTGACGAGACTATGAATCGAAACGGACGGTCAGTGATCAGAGTTTGGCACATCGATGTGCTCCAGCGACGCAAGCAGGTGCTGGACACGATTGTTGCCGTGCTTGACGGTCGGCTCGACAACAAGACAATTGCCCTGGATCTGAAGTTTCTTCCTGCGCATTCGAACGAGGATCACCTGTGAAGCTTGGTGCTGCCCCTCATCCGCCCTTCGGGCACCTTCTCCCCGTAAGCGGGGAGAAGGAATAGATGGACCTCCTCCGCGACAATGAACTCATCTACGGTCGTCTCCTTCCGGTCGACGAATCGCATTTGATCGGGCGCTATAACAAGGCGCTGACCGCTTTCGGCCTGCCCGCGACGAAGCTCAAGAGTTTCGAGATCGACCGCACCGGCTTCTCGCCAGAGATTGCCGAGGAGCTCGGCGACTACCAGTATCTTGACCCCAACGAGGTCAACCGCCGCTTCATCATCCTGACGCCGTCGCAGATCGACTTGCCGGTCGTGCACACGGCATTCTCCAACACCTCGCAGCTGCTTTTCGAATTCATGTCGAAGAACCAGCGCGCCATCGATGCGCTGACGATCAAGGACGTGATCTACGGCGAGATCGAGGATTCGGTGTCCAAGGTCGAGGACATCGAAGATCTGTTGTCGATCAATCAGGTCGAGTTCCGCGTGCTGTCGGCCGAGGATGTGCTCGGCAAGGCGGCCGAGCTCGGCAAGCTTGTCGACAAACTCAAGCAGGAGCCCGAGGCCTGGCGCGACGATGCCATGCTCCAGCGTATGGTCGAACTTGCCAAGGTCTGCGGCGATATCCGTGAGAACGCGCTGGTGCCCGACCAGGTGATCTTCCGCCACAACGCCTTCTGGACCAGCCATTTCGGCGGGCTCTACGTCTTCGTCGACCCTGATGTGACAACGGTCATATCAGATCCGTCGGCGCCTGGTTTCCGCCGCTCGCGGCCATGGCAGGTGAGCTATCTCTCGATCAAAGACGCCGAAAAGGTGTTCAAGTTCCTGGCGTCGACCGGCCGGCTCGACCTGCCCCGCGCCTCGTGGATCGAAAGCTCGGGCTATCTCGAGCACCGCGCTGAAATGGCTGTGCGCGCCCTGATCCGCGAGGCCGAGCCGAAGCGCGACATCGGCAAGGTCGACAAGGTCTGGCTGCAGACCTGGATCCACAGCCATGCCGACGCGATCAACCGTGACGGCACCTTCCCCTTTCTCAATGCCGCCAAGCGCGAGATCGCCCAGCTCGGCCAGTTGCGGCTGGAAGAGGTATTTCCGCTGCACCGCTTCCTGGTGGTGCGCGCCAAGACCGACCATCCCGACGCCTGGCTGACCAACCGTCTGATCTCCGAATTTGTGCCGTCGGATTTCGTCTCGCGTTATGTCTTCAACAAGCAAGGCTTCTACAAGGATTATGAAGAGCTCAACGAGACCTGGCGATCCAATGTTGTCGACACATTGAAAACCACATATCTGAAAGACAAGGCGGCGTTCCGCGCACAGCTCTACGGCCTGACCGACTGAGGGGATTCCAAATGCTTGATCCGATCGTGAGTTTCTTCACCCGGATGTTTCAGCTGATCGGTAGGGGCCTTGGCTTCGTCATCGGCATATTGTTGCTGCCGTTCATCTGGGCCTGGCGCTGGTTCGTCCAGCGCGGATGGGTGCTGAAGACGCTAGTTGGCGGCGCTGTCGTCGGGCTTGTGGCGCTGTATGGCTACTTTGGCTGGAACACCCAGGTGTGGACCAACTTCAACCCCGACTATGTAGCGACTCATAATTTCGAGAACCGCAATGTCTCGGCCGGCGAGCAGGTTGTCGCCGGCGGCGGCACCGACACTGCCAAGACCTGCGGCCGTTCGGCGATCGCCGACATCTCCGCTGAACTGATCGACCTCAACGTCAACCAGAATGCCTGGATCTCGTCTATGGTCCTGTACAAGACCGGCCTGTTCGGCCTGTCCTGGGATCACACGCCTTTCCTCGACAACAAGGCTTCGTTCCAGCGCGGCATCAACCAGGCGATCCGCCGCACGACCACCGAACTGGCCGACAATCTCGGCCGCGTGCGTGGCACCAGCCAGGTCGATTCCGATCTGCAGGACGCCCGTGGCAACATGCAGTTCGACGAATACACCTGGTATTTCGGCCTGACCCCGTTCGGCCCCAAGACGCCGACCCCAAGCTACTACCGCTCGGCGATCAAGAGCCTGAACAATTTCAACGGCCGCCTCGAGAAGTGCCAGGCGGTGTTCGACGCCCGCGCCGACAATCTGATCCAGTTCATCGACCGCATTTCGAACGATATCGGCGCGACGTCGGCGATCCTCAAGGACCGCGCCGAGAACTACAACAATGGCTGGTTCGACCCGCGCGCCGACGACCGCTTCTGGTTCGCCTATGGCCAGCTCTACGGCTATTACGGCCTGCTCAAGGCGACCCATGCCGATTTTGAGGACGTGCTGAAGACACGCAACCTCGACAATCTTTGGGATACGATGGAGCAGCAGACTCGTGCCGCCCTCAACATCCAGCCCTTCATCATCTCCAATGGTGCTGAAAACGGCTGGTTCATGCCCTCGCACCTGATCACCATGGGCTTCTACATCCTGCGCGTCCGTTCGAACCTGGTCGAGATCAGCAACGTGCTGAGCAGGTAAGGGGATGGCGAATAGCGAATAGGGAGTGGTGGTGAGAGGCGCGCTCCGCGCGTCGCGGCTCCTCTCCACTCGCTATTCGCTGCTCCCTATTCACTCACCTGCCCTGTCGCAATCCGTGCATTGGGCGGCTGTTTTGAGACGGCAGGCGATGGCGATGTCGCGCTTCTATGGCGGCGACATCGATGGCCGCGGCGCGCCATCTGGGCAATCATTGTGGAGGAGCCGTCATGGCCGAATTCAAGACCGACATCGAGATCGCGCGTGCGGCGAAGAAGAAGCAGATCCAGGAGGTCGGTGCCAAGATCGGCATTCCGACCGAGCATCTGCTGCCTTATGGCCACGACAAGGCGAAGATCTCGGCCGAGTTCATTGCCAATGCGCGCAAGAACAAGGACGGCAAGCTGATCCTGGTCACCGCGATCAACCCGACGCCGGCCGGCGAAGGCAAGACCACCACCACGGTCGGCCTCGGTGACGGCCTGAACCGCATCGGCAAGAAGGCCATCGTCTGCATCCGTGAAGCCTCGCTTGGGCCGAACTTCGGCGTCAAGGGTGGTGCCGCCGGCGGCGGTTATGCCCAGGTCGTGCCGATGGAGGACATGAACCTCCACTTCACCGGCGACTTCCACGCCATCACCACCGCGCACAACCTTTTGTCGGCGCTGATCGACAACCACATCTACTGGGGCAACGAGCTCGGCATCGACACCCGCCGCGTCGTCTGGCGCCGGGTGATGGACATGAACGACCGCGCACTGCGCCAGATCAACTGCTCGCTCGGCGGCGTCGCCAACGGCTTTCCGCGTGAAGCCGGCTTCGACATCACCGTCGCTTCCGAAGTCATGGCGATCCTGTGCCTGGCAACCGATCTGAAAGATCTCGAGAAGCGCCTCGGCGACATCATCGTCGCCTATCGCCGCGACAAGACCGCCGTCTATGCCCGCGACCTCAAGGCCGATGGCGCCATGGCCGTGCTGCTGAAGGATGCGGTGCAGCCGAACCTGGTGCAGACGCTGGAGAACAACCCGGCCTTCGTCCATGGCGGCCCCTTCGCCAACATCGCCCATGGCTGCAACTCGGTCGTCGCCACCACCACCGCCCTCAAGCTCGCCGACTATGTCGTCACCGAAGCCGGCTTCGGCGCTGACCTCGGTGCCGAGAAGTTCTTCGACATCAAGTGCCGCAAGGCGGGTCTCAAGCCGGCAGCCGCCGTCATCGTCGCCACCGTGCGCGCGATGAAGATGAATGGCGGCGTCAAGAAGGAAGAGCTCGGCAAGGAGAATGTCGAGGCGGTGAAGAAGGGCTGCGCCAACCTTGGCCGCCACATCGAGAACGTCAAGCAGTTCGGCGTGCCTGTGGTGGTGGCGATGAACCACTTCGTCTCCGACACCGACGCCGAAATCGCAGCGATGAAGGAGTATGTCGCCTCGATGGGTGCGGAAGCGATCCTGTGCAAGCACTGGGCCAAGGGGTCGGCCGGCATCGAGGAGCTCGCCCACAAGGTGGTGCAGCTGGCCGAAAGCGGCGCCTCGCAGTTCTCGCCGCTCTATCCCGACGACATGAAGCTGTTCGACAAGATCGACACCATCGTCAAGCGCATCTACCGCGGCTCCGAAGCCATCGCCGACAAGTCGGTGCGCGACCAGCTGCATGCCTGGGAACAGGCCGGCTACGGCCACCTGCCGGTGTGCATGGCCAAGACGCAGTATTCGTTCTCGACCGACCCGAACCTCAGGGGTGCCCCTGTCGACCACGTCGTACCGGTACGTGAAGTGCGCCTGGCAGCAGGTGCCGGCTTCATCGTCGCCATCTGCGGTGAGATCATGACCATGCCCGGCCTGCCCAAGGCACCGTCATCCGAGAAGATCTTCCTCAACGAACAGGGCCAGATCGAAGGACTGTTCTGAGTTCGGGGCGTCATACCCAGACGGAGGGGCGAGGCCGCAAGGCCCCGCCCCTTTTCTTTTTCGGGCGCATCGCTTTCCTCGAAACGCCCATCGCCGTCATTGGCGCAAGTCCCAACAGGCGCGTGCTCTACGACTTCAGGCGGCCTTGCGTCGTGCCCAGGCCTTCATCGCCGTGGGCAGCCAGCTGGCAAGGCCCGGCGCAAGCTCCTCGTAGCGCCGGGCGAAGTCGGGATGGTCGTAGATGTCGGCGCGGTGGTGGCGCTCGACCAGCATGTCGAGTTCGCGCGCCTCGGGCACGATGCCCTTTTCCATGGCTGACGCCAGTGCCTGTTCGATGTCGCGCAGCTCGGCCATCGCGTTGCTCTGCTCTGCGCTGAGCTTCGGCGCATGGCTAACTGCCTTGCGCATCGGCTCGCCGTAACGCTCGACCAGCCAGTCCTCAAGTTCCGTCTGCTTTTCGGAAAAGCCCTTTTACAGTTCGGCATGTTTCATCGCGCGATCTCCTTCGAGTTTGGCGATCGTGCGGTCGATCGTCCTGACAAGCTGGCGGTAGCGGCTTGCCTCGGCCTCCATCCGCCGGCGCTGCTGCCTGACCGGGCGCATCGAGGATGGCAGCGATCTCGCCGAGCGGAATGCCGAGTTCGCGGTGGATGAGCACCTGCTGCAGCCGCAGCAGTTGTTCTTCGCCATAGCTGCGATAGCCGTTCGCGCCGACAAAAACGGGCTTGAGCAGACCGATGTCGTGATAATGGCGCAGCGTCCGGACCGTCACGCCAGCAAGCCGCGCCAGTTCACCCACAGCATATGCCGTCATCCGACCATGTCTCCGCAGGACCGGATGAGTAGTCCCTCACGTCGCGTGAGGGTCAAGCGAGAGAAAGACGCTGCCACGCATACGGAACCTGGCTGCACCATCCCCGATCTTGTCGTTGCGGCACGCAGTGCAGGAAACCTGTTAGTTCCCAGGAGCTTCATCGCACTGTCATGTGGTCACTCTAGGCCTGCCCGCCATGAGTCCACGCATGTCGCGTGGGACCAGCAAGGAAGACTACATGACTACGCATAAAGGCAGCCTTTCGCGACGTTCGATGCTGAAAGGCGGCGCAGCGCTGGCTGCTACAGCAGCCATATCTCCCTACATCGTTTTCCGCGCGCAAGCAGCGCCTGCGGCTGGTGAACTTGCCATGATCGCCGCGACGCCGAATTCGAACGGCGCCTTTGAAAAGCTATACCTGCTCAAGGGCGACCCGCTGGCCGGGCCGATCAAGGCGATCGTGACCGAAACGGGCGCGGCCGTCCCCATGTCAGGGCTGGAAATGGGCGAACGCCGCCTGCTGCGGCTGATGCATTTCAACGACTTGCACAACCACATCACCGAAATGCACGCGAAGAAGGGCGACACCCACGTCTTCTCGCAGATGGTCAAGCAGGTGAAGGACGCACGCGCCAACGCCGTCGCCGACGAGGTGGTGCTGTTTGTTTCCGGTGGCGACGATCACACCGGATCGATCTTCGACGAACTGCTTGGATGGTCGCCGGACGAGTTCATCGCCGACGCCGGATACCGCGTCTATTCCGCCGGCGGCGTGGATGTCGCGGTGCTCGGCAATCATGAATTCGACCGTGGCGCTGCCGTGTTGAAGAAGGGCATCGAGACCGATGCCAGCTTCCCGCTGCTGTCGGCAAACGTGCATGGTTCCTCGGACTTGAAGCGTGACGAAGACTACTTCGCCGCCGTGATCGGCGAGGCGAAGGGACTGCGAATCGGTTTCGTCGGCCTGACCACATCCGTCGACACGCGCGTCGGCCAGCCCGCCGACCCGAAGCTTGCGGTCGCCAGCCCCCTCGAAGCTGTGCGCAACGTGCTGCCGGCGGTGGCGTCGGTCGCCGACATCGTGGTTGTGCTGTCGCACTGCGGTTATGGCGGCGACCAGCACAAGAGCGGCAAGGCGGGCACCGCCCGCACCGTCGGCGAAGGCGACTTCGCCATCGCCCAGGCCATCGCCCCTCTGACGGACAAGCCGATCGTCATCATCGGCGCCCATACCCACACCAAGCTCAACGCCGAGGGTATCGACACCGACAATGTCGTCGAAGGCGTGCTGATCACGCAGGCGCAGGCCCATGGCGCCTATCTCGGCGAGATCGCCATATCGATCCGCAGCGACAACGGCCGCAAGGGCTGGTTCACTTCGGTCGGCCTGCGTCCCACCAAGGCGCGCGACCAGCGCGTCAAAGCTGGCGAGGCCGGCTACGAGACCTTCGAACAGGAAGCGGACTACGACGTCGATTTCGAACAGACGCATGTGGCACCGCTGATCAAGGCGCTCGACACGAGGCTGAACGAAGTCATCGGCCAGGTTCCGGACGACACGCTCGTTTCGAACGAACGCACCTTCGCCGATCGTTATGTTGGCGAGACCGCGCTTGCCAATTTCATGAACGACGCGCTGGTCAGGCGTTCGGAGGATTTCCCCGGCGGCCGCATCGACGTGGCGTTGTTCAACGCTTCGGGCATCACCTCGGGTCTGCCACAGGGACCGCTCAGCTTCCGCCAGTGGTATGATGTCATGCCTTATGCCGACGGCGTGCACGTGGCCACGATGACCGGCGCCCAGATCCGCGACATGCTCCAGAGCAACGCCAAGCGTGTGCTGCGGCCGGAAGAAGTGAGCAAGGTCGACACTTCAGCCTTCGTTTCGCGCGGCTTCCTGCATTTCTCTTCCGCCCTGCGCTACACGATCAAGCTGAACGCATCTGCCATCGAGGCCACGGCGACGGCCATCACGATCGCGGGCAAGCCGATCGAGGACGTCCTCGATCGGCAATTCAAGGTTGCGTTCAACACCTACGTCGCGCTGGGCGGTTTTGGCGAAACCTGGAACGGCAAGCCGATCGGCGGCGACGTGCCCGGCCAGATCCCAAGCATGGACCTCAGGGGCTTGCCGTTCGATCACACCGGCATGGTCTACCGCAACGAGGTCGTGGCACTCATTCGCGAGGCAAGGACCGTTGGCCCGGACATGGGTCTGACACTGGATCAGCGGGTGCGGATCGAAGCCTAACCATAGCCGGAACCGACTTCGCGGGAACATGCACGTGTGCAGATGTACCGCATTGCGAAAGGCTCGAACACTACATATCAGCCGCCGCGACTGGTCGCGACGGCTGATTGCCTTGGGAGTTATGTTCAGAAGATCGTGTCGACCGGAAGCCCAAGCGCCACAGCCCCGGCATATCGCGCCTGCGGGCCGGATTGAAGCGGGTGGAAGCGCGCGGCCTGCATGTCGCGGAAGCGGCGTTCAAGGCCCTTGTCGCGGTAGAAGGACGAGCCGCCGGCAAGTTCCATTGCCAGTTCAACGACTTCGAGCCCATGGCTGGCGACCAGCGTACGGCCGATCATCACCTCATTGACGCTTTCCGCCGACGGGCGGTTGCGCCCGACCTCCTCGATCATCGAACGATGCGCCATCTGGGCGGCGCGCAGGGCGGTGTCCATGCGGCCGGCAAGGTTGAGTACGGTCTCGCTGGCCGGCTTCTTCCTGGCGATCTCGACAGCAATGTCGCGGGCGCTCTCGGCTATGCCAAGATAGACGGCGTAGATCAGCGGGAAGGCAATTGTGGCGATGATCTGGAACACCGGATGCCAGTGGCCCGCCGCGCGCGAAAAGGCGACCGACGCATCGGGCACGAACAGCCCGTCGATGACGACGTCGTTCGAGCCGGTGCCGCGCATGCCGAGCGTGCGCCAGTTGTCCATCACGCGAACCTCGGGCGCCCGCATCGGCACGCCGAAATGGATCACCTTTTCGCTGCCGTCGTCGGCACAAGTGATCGCCCCGGTCATCAATATGTCGCCGGCGGCAGCACCTGAGGTGAAGACCTTGCGCGCCGTGATGCGGTAGCCGCCCTCGACCTTCTCGGCCTTGCCTGAACCACCGATCCAGTCGGACCCGCCTGACGACAGCAGGATCAGGTTTTCGGCAGCGACGCGCTTGAGCAGCGGTTCGACAGCAGCGACCTTCTGGTGGCGCCAGCGCCAGGCGGGGATGGCCACCTGATGCGTGTGCATGGCAAAGGCGAGCGCTGTCGAGCCGCAAGCCCGCGCCATGATACGCAGCATTTCCGCAAGCTCGGCGATGTCGGCACCGCCGCCGCCCAGTTCGAGCGGCACGCCAGCGCTGGTGAGGCCGGCCTTCTTAAAGAGCGCATAATTGTCGGCGACGAAGATGTCGCCCTCGTCAAACTGCCGCGCCCGCTCGGACAGGGCTGGAACCAGGTCGTTAGCCGCAGCGACCACATCGATCGGCATTGCACCAGTCACGCCGGCACGTGCCAGCGCAGCGTTATCAAGACTTCTCATCAAGTCGTCTCCTGTTGACCGGCAGGTCAGAGCCAAGGATCGCGCCAAGGGCCGCCCCGGTCCAGTTCAGGAAGTGAATCGCCGGCCGAGCCGATCGTCCCTATGGGCTAGGTGCGAGCACGCTGCTTTTGCGCTATAAGGCCGGGTCTCCTGCGAATGGTGCGAGATGAGCGATCGCGGCGGTTACGGCCAGTTTTGCCCGGTTTCGATGGCGTCGGAAGTGCTGTGCACCCGCTGGACAACGCTGGTCGTGCGCGAAATGCTGATGGGATCGAGCCGTTTCAACGATCTGCGCCGCGGCGTGCCACGCATGTCACCGGCTCTGCTGTCCAAGCGGCTGAAGGAACTTGAGCGCGCTGGCGTGATCCAGACCGAGCGTGGGGGCGCGGGCAGCGTCGAATACCGGCTGACCGAGGCCGGAGAGGATTTGCGGCCGATCATTCTCGGCCTCGGCGACTGGGGCCATCGCTGGGTGGAATCCCAGCTAACCCTCAGGAATCTCGACCCTTCGCTCCTGATGTGGGACATGCGCCGCAACCTCAACCCGCAGCCCCTGCCGCCAAAACGCTGCACGATTCACTTTCTGTACCCCGAAGTGGCGAAAGCGCAGCAAAATTGGTGGCTGGTGGTCGCCGACGGGACAGTCGACCTTTGCAATTCCGACCCCGGCTTCGACATCGACCTCGAGGTCAGGGGATCCCTGCGCAGCATGACATCGGTTTGGATGGGCCTGTCCAAACTCAACCAGGAACTCGATTCCGGTCGGTTGGAGCTCGATGGCGACGACAAGATCGCCCACGCCATGCAGGCCTGGCTCGGCCTGAGCAGCTTTGCGCCGCTGGCGCGCCGGGCACCTTAGGTCTCGCCCGCTTCCGCCCAGGCGAGATACTCGTGCAACAACGGCTCAAGCTCCTCCATTTCGGGGAATTCGTCGAAGCTCCTGACAGCCCCCGTCGCGGCGAAGGGCATCTTCGTCCTGGTATAGGTTTCCATGAAGGGCCGGAACCACGTGGCATCCTCCAGCATGGTCGGACGCACATTGACGAACCAGTCGACACCGGCGACACGGGTGAACATCCACGTCTTGCAATGGTCGCAGAACTGGTGGTGCAACTGCTCCCCATGCGCTCCCCCGACAACGGTTTCGCCCTGGGTGACGGCAAAGCCGTCTGCCGGCACCATCGCCGTCAGCGAATAGGCCGAGGACGACATCTTCTGGCAGCCGGGACAGTGGCAGGCCGCGGTGCAGATCGGCGCTTTTGACACCTCGATCTCGACGCGGCCGCAGCGGCACGCCCCCTTGAGTGGCAGTGGAATGGACGACATGTCAGCCCCCTTGCATGATGCTTTGCGCATCCTGCAACCGCAGCGTTCCGAAGCATAGGGCCAGCTTCTGGCTTCCGGTGTGACGTGCCATCGCAGGGGCCGTCGGCCCTCCCCTGAGAGGAGGGCCGGGTCGGTGCGATCACTTCAGGCGGCGACCAGGGCGCGTGCCTTGAGCAGTTCGACGCAGGCGTTGGCGGCTTCCTTGCCCTTGACCTTGAAGTGGTCGAAGAAGAAGCGGTGATGCTCGGCGCTGTCGTGGTAATTGTGCGGGGTGAGCACCGCCGACAGCACCGGAACGCCTGTCTGAAGCTGCACATTCATCATGCCGTCGAGCACGGCATGCGCCACGAAGTCGTGGCGGTAGATGCCGCCATTGACGACAAAGGCGGTGCCGAGGATCGCCTGGTAGCGGCCGGTCTCGGCCAACGTCTTGGCAAACAGCGGGATCTCGTAGGCGCCAGGCACGTCATAGACATCGACTGCGAAGCGGCCGTCCGACAGCGTCTCGATCTCGGAGCTGAAGGCTTTCACGCATTCGTCGACGATGTCGGCATGCCAGCGCGCACGGATCACGGCGACGCGGGTTGTATCGAAGTCTTTCGGGGATTGCTGATTCATGGGTCCATCCTTCCGTTTCGAACCAGAATCAGGACGCACGAGACGGAATCCCGGCGGCTTGCGCCTCCGCTTTCCCGTTCGTTCTCTTCCATCCGGACTATGACCGTCGGCTCCGGAGTTGCACCGGATCTGCTGACCCTCCCGTTACCGGGAAGCGCTCGCGGGCTTGGGTTCGAAAACCCTTACCGCCGGTGGGGACTTTCACCCCGCCCTGAGAACATTAACGCCTTAGGATATGGCGGCGCGCAGGGGCGCTGTCAATGACAGGAATAATAGTTTCTCTATCCAGAAATCAGCCGTGCCGGATTGCCGACGACGATCGCGCCGGCCGCAACACTTTTCGTCACCACCGAGCCGGCGCCGACGATAGCGTCGTCGCCAATCTCGATGCCGCCCAGCAAGATGGCGCTGCCGCCGATCCAGACATTGCGGCCGATGGTGACCGGCCGGCCAATCTCCAGGCCGGCGCGACGCTGGACCGGGTCCTTGTGGTGCTCGGGGCAATAGATCTGTACGCCGGGGCCGAACATCGTGCCCGCGCCGATGCTGACGGTTGCCGTGTCGAGGATGGTGCAGCCGGCATTGAGGAACACGCCCTCGCCCAGATGGATGTTGAAACCGTAGGCGCAGTGGAACGGCGCTTCGATGCGAGCGCCCTCACCCGCCGAGCCGAGCAACGTTCGTAGCCGGGGCGCGATATCGCCGCGCTCTACGGGCGGTAGCGAGCGGTGCTCGAAGACGGCGTCGGCCGCCACTGCGCGGAGTGCGTCGAGTTCGGCGTCGACGCAGTTGTACCAGGCGCCGGCCGCCATCTTTTCGCGTTCGCTCTGAGCCATCTCAAATGTCCTTCCTGCTTATCCAGCCAAACCACAGAACCGGCCATGCTGCAAAGGTCGAAGCCTCGCGGCTCTGGCGAAACCAGATGGCTGTGCTAGCCTCCTGGCAAAGTGCACTTCCGGACCAGACACATCCACGGGGGGACGAAGGATGATCTACCTGCTCGCGCTTCTCATCGGCATTGTTGCCGGCCTCAGGGCCATGACCGCGCCGGCGGCAGTCGCCTGGGGCGCCTGGCTCGGCTGGCTGCCGCTGGCCGGCACCTGGGCCGGCTTCATGGGCCACTGGATAGCGGTCGCCATATTCACCTTGCTGGCCATTGTCGAATTGGTCACCGATCAGTTGCCGTCGACACCGAGCCGCAAGGTGCCGGTGCAATTTGGCACCCGCATCGTCATCGGCGCGCTGACCGGCGCCGTCATAGGCACCGCTGGCGGGATCGTTGTTGGCGGGCTGGCTGCCGGCATCATCGGCGCGATCCTCGGCACGCTCGGCGGCGCGGAAATCAGAGGCCGTCTCGCGGCTTCCTTCGGCAATGACTTGCCGGCGGCATTGATCGAGGATGCCGTGGCGATACTCGGCGCCCTGCTGGTCGTGAGTATGGTCGTATGAGCGTGGCGCAGAGATTCGACGCCATCATCATCGGCTGCGGCCAGGCCGGGCCACCGCTGGCAGGGCGCCTGACGGCGGCGGGTCAGACGGTGGCGCTGATCGAGCGCAAGCTGGTCGGCGGCACCTGCGTCAACACCGGCTGCAAGCCGACCAAGACGATGGTGGCGAGCGCCTATGCCGCCCATCTCGCTCGCACCGGCGCCGACTATGGCGTTTCGACAGGCGATGTCTCGGTCGACATGAAGGCAGTCAAGGCACGCAAGGACAAGGTAACGGTCGATTCACGCAGCGGGCTGGAAGACTGGATCGGCGGCATGAAGGGCTGCACGCTCTATCGCGGCCATGCCCGTTTCGAGGGGCCGCATGAGGTGCGTGTCGGCAACGAACTGCTCCATGGCGAGCGCATCTTCATCAATGTCGGCGGCCGCGCCAACATTCCGGACATGCCCGGCGTCAACGACATCGAATATTTGACCAACACATCGATGATGGAGGTGGATTTCCTGCCCCGCCATCTCGTGGTCGTCGGCGGCAGCTATATCGGGCTGGAATTCGCCCAGATGTTCCGCCGCTTCGGCGCGCAAGTGACCGTGGTGGAAAAGGGCCCGCGGCTGATCTCGCGCGAGGACGAGGATGTCTCGGAGGCAGTGCGGGGCATACTCGAACATGAAGGCATCGCCCTCAGGCTGAACGCCGAATGCATCAGCTTTGCCCGGCATCCCGACGGCGTGACCGTCGGCGTCGACTGCACCTCAGGCGACCGTGCCGTAACGGGCAGCCACGTGCTGCTTGCCATCGGCCGCAAGCCCAACACCGACGATCTCGGCCTCGACAGAGCGGGCGTGGCCACCGACAAGCGCGGCTACATCGAGGTCGACGACCAGCTCAGGACCAACGTCCCGCACATCTGGGCGATGGGCGACTGCAACGGCAAGGGCGCCTTCACCCACACCGCCTACAACGATTTCGAGATCGTCGCCGCCAACCTGCTCGACAACGACCCGCGCAAGGTTTCGGACCGCATCGAGGCCTATGCGCTCTATGTCGACCCGCCGCTTGGCCGCGCCGGCATGACGGAGACGGCAGCGCGCAAGAGCGACCGCAAGGTGCTGGCAGGCCAAAGGCCGATGACGCGCGTCGGCCGCGCCGTCGAAAAAGGCGAGACGCAAGGATTCATGAAAATCCTTGTCGACGCCGACACCAGGCAGATCCTCGGCGCTTCGGTGCTCGGCACTGGCGGCGACGAGACGATCCATGCCGTACTCGACCTGATGTATGCCAGGGCGCCGATCGAGACGCTGCAGCGCGCGGTACACATTCATCCGACGGTGTCGGAGCTTCTGCCGACGATTGCCATCGAGCTGAAGCCGCTGGCATAGGGTCGGCCCATCCCGGCAACGGAATGGGCCTGTTCCGGTTGGCTTACTCGAAGGCCGCGCGCGCCTTGGCCTCCAGCCATTCCGCCATCTGTCGGTACGGCACCGGGCCATAGCTGATGCGGCCGACGCCAAGCTCGGCCAGCTTCGCCTTTGGCGGCACATGCGCGAGCGCGATGATGTTGACCGGCAGCGAGACCGCCTTGCAGAGCCTGCCGATCAGCGCCTCGTTGCCGAGGCCCGGCGCAAAGAAGCCATGTGCGCCGGCCTTGGCGTAGGCTTCGGCGCGTTCGATCGCGGCGTCGACCAGCGCGTCGCTGTGCTCGTCGGGCTTTGCCTTCAGGAAGATGTCGGTGCGGGCATTGATGAAGGCCGGGATGCCTGACGCCTTGACGGCGTCGGCCGCCGCGGCGATGCGCTTCACCTGGACAGCGATGTCGTGCAGGCCGCTGCCGCCGACGATCTGGTCTTCGAAGTTGAAGCCGATGACCCCTTCCGCCAGCGCCCGCGTCACTGTCGCTGCGACAGCCTCGGGCTCGACGCCATAGCCGCCCTCGAGGTCCATCGTGACCGGCAGGTCCGTGGCGGCGACGATGCGGCGGATGTTGGAGAGTGCCAGGTCGAGCGGAATCTTTTCGCCATCGGCGAAACCGAAGGCAGCAGCAACCGGCCAGCTGCCTGTCGCAATCGCCTTGGCACCGGCCTTGGCGACGATGGCCGCACTGCCGGGATCCCAGATGTTATAGAGCACCACAGGGTCGCCCTTCACATGCAGGGCATGGAAGGCCTGGGCCTTGTCGATCTGGCTGGTCATGGAATTCTGCCTCTTGGAATGACTGAAGGTCTGGAACCTAGCAGCGTGACGCTGCTTGGCCATAGCGCAGAATGCGGTAAGTGAGTTGCCAGAGACAGGGGTAATCACCGTTGCGTGGGTCGGACCGTCGCGGCGTTGCCATGCCATGACCGGCGAACAACGGTTACGGCCCAGATAGATGAACCCTTCCACCCCTACCCTCAGCTGTCCGGATCCGCTGCCAGCAGCCGCTGTTCAAGACGCACAAGCACACCGAGCGCGACCTTAAGTTCCGCGGCGTCCTCGTCGGCCAGAAGCTCGGTGCGCAGGCGTTCGAGGATCAACTCGATCTCCTCGACGCGGCTGCGGCCGGCATCGGTCAGGGACAGAATCTTGGCACGGCGGTCACCGGGATCGCCGCTGCGGGTGATCAGGCCGTCGGCTGCAAGCAGATCAACGATGCGCACCAGAGACGGACCTTCGAAACCGAGATGGTCGGCGATCACGCCCTGGCGGATATTGTCGCCCAGCCGCGACAGCGTCAGCAACGGCATGGCGGTGGCATGCGACAGGCCGCAGTCGTCGAGCGCGCTGTCCGCCGCGTGGCGCCAAAGCCGGGCGACGGAGAGCAGGCTCCGGCCGAAACCGGCGCGGTCGGATGCGTCATTGGACATTCGAGAAAGATAACATATTATCTATTAGGATGCGATGAGATTCTCGGCCGGAACACGGTCGCGACGTCTGTGCGGAGGTAGAGGCGAGGAGTTCTCCGCAGAGCGCCGGCATGACGATCGCGTCCGAAACCGCCCGCCCGGGCGGCTGATTTTCGGTTCAATCTTCGCGAGACATCGACATGGCAGAACAACAGACACCCAGAGACAGCGGCGGCTGGCTTCTGGTTCTATTCGGCCTGCTCTTGGTCGTCATCGGGGCACCGCTCGTCTATGGCGGCGTCCAGCTGATCGGCCTGGGCGGATCCTGGTATTACGCGCTCGCCGGTCTCTGCGTCATCGCCTCCGGCATTCTCTACGTCATGCGCCGCAGGGCGGGCCTCTGGCTCTACGGCCTGGTGTTTTTGGCAACGATTGCCTGGGCGCTCTGGGAATCGGGCCTTGAGTTCTGGCCGCTGGTGCCGCGCCTCGTAGCACCTGCAGTGATCGCCATCCCGGCGCTGTTGCTCGCCCCGCTCTTCCCGACGCGCACCGGCAAACGGGCTCCGTTCGCGCTTGCCGGCCTGCTGGTCGCGGCACTTGTCGCTACCGCCTTCTACGGCTTCACCCCACATGGCATCATCAGCAATACGCTCGCCTCTGCCGAGCCCAAGCCGAGCGTTCCTCCGGCAGCCGCCAGCGCCACCGACTGGCGCCACTATGGCCGCACCCCGGCAGGTACACGCTATGCCCCGATCGACCAGATCAACCGCGACAATGTCGACAAGCTCGAGGTTGCCTGGACGTTCCAATCGGGCGATATCCCCTCAGGGACCGCGCAGGACCAGAACACGCCGCTCTTCGTCAACGACACGCTCTACACCTGCTCGCCCAACAACATCGTCCATGCGCTGAACCCGGATACGGGCGAAGTGAAGTGGAAATTCGACCCGAAAGCCAAGTCGCCGCTGTGGCAGCGTTGCCGTGGCGTCAGCTATTACGAGCCGGCTTCGGCACCGAGCGAGGCCAATGCAGCCTCCGCCGACCCGCTGGCACCCGCAAGCGTCGTAGCGTCGACGCCCGACATGCCCGCTGCGGCGGCATCCTGCGCCGCCCGCATCGTCATGACCACCATCGACGCCCGCCTGATCCAGCTCGATGCCAAGACCGGCGAGCTGTGCCAGGATTTCGGCAATGGCGGCATCGTCGACCTCAAAAGCGGCATGGGCGAGATCAAGGACGGTTTCTACTTCCAGACCTCCGCCCCCACCGTGGCGCGTGACCTGATCATGGTCGGCGGCTGGGTGTGGGACAATGTCGAGACAGGTGAACCCTCCGGCGCCGTACGCGCCTTCAACGCCCTCACCGGCGAACTGGTCTGGGCCTGGGATCTCGGCAACCCCGCCATCACCAAGCTGCCGCCGGAAGGCGAAAGCTACACCCGCGGCACGCCCAATGTCTGGTCGACACCGGCCTATGACGAGGCCCTTGGCCTTGTCTACCTGCCGACCGGCAACGCCACGCCCGACTTCTTTGGCGCACATCGCTCGAAGGCCGCCGAGGACTATACCGCCTCGGTCGTCGCCCTCGACATTGCAACCGGCCGCGAACGCTGGAAGTTCCAGACCGTGCATCACGACATCTGGGACTATGACGTTCCCGCCCAGCCGGCGCTCTACGACGTGCCGGATGGCAAGGGCGGCACGGTTCCGGCGCTGATCCAGATCACCAAGCGCGGGCAGATCTTCATGCTCGACCGCCGCGACGGCAAGCCGATCGCCGAGGTCGAGGAGCGCGCCGTTCCGCAGACCGGCGGCGTGCCGGAGGACTTCCTGTCGCCGACTCAGCCCTATTCGGTCGGCATGCCGGCGATCGGTGCGGAGCCGTTCGCCGAGGCCAAGATGTGGGGTGCGACGCCTTACGACCAGCTCTACTGCCGCATCGAGTTCAAGAAGATGCGCTACGAGGGCGAATTCACGCCTCCCGGCCTGACGCGTTCGATCATCTTTCCAGGCTACTATGGCGGCATGAACTGGGGCAGTGCGGCGATCGACGAGGCCCGGGGGTTGCTGATCGTCAACGACATCCGCATGCCGCAGTTCGCCCAGCTGATGCCGCGCGAGGAGACCGACAATTATGGCGGCTCGGCAGCCCATGACGGCCTGTCGCAGCAGAAGGGCACGCCCTATGGCGCGCTGAAGAACGGCTTCATGTCGCCGCTCGGCGTTCCCTGTCACCAGCCACCTTATGGCACCTTCACCGGCATCGACCTCAAGACCCGCCAGATCGCCTGGCAGGTTCCGGCGGGCACGCTGCAGGATACCGGTCCGCTTGGCATGAAAACCGGCCTGCAGATCCCGATCGGCATGCCGACGCTGGGCGGTCCGATCGCGACGTCAGGCGGCCTCGTCTTCTACGCCGGCACGCAGGACTATTATCTGCGTGCACTCGACGTGGAGACGGGCAATGAGTTGTGGAAGGGCCGGCTGCCTGTCGGCGCCCAGTCTACGCCAATGACCTTCGTCTCGCATGAGAGCGGAACGCAATATGTGGTCATCTCGGCCGGCGGGGCGCGCCAGTCGCCTGACCGCGGCGACTACATCGTCGCCTACAGGCTGCCCAGGCAGAACTGAGTCTGGGCGCATCGACATCGGAAGGGGCGCCTCGGGCGCCCTTTTCATTTCTGGCCGGCAAGGGCGGTACCCGTGCGACGAACGGGTACCCGCCAGTAGCCGTGCTCGCCCAGCGCAGCGTGCCCCCCGGCCTGCGCGTCATCGGCGAAGCCGAGGGCCTGCCGCCGCTGCCCGAGATGGAAATCGGCATATTGCGCAACCCGCAGGCCGCCAATTCGGCAGTCGACCGGCTCTACGAATTTCTCCGACGCGACCTCACCCAGCAATCCTGATCCTCTCAGCTAGCGCCTTGCGCACTTCTCCTATGCGCCAAGTGCATTGCTGCAATGCGGCAACGTCGCTTGTGCCGCGCCGGACATGAGGAAATTGTGCGTCTAAATCGTTTCAGCTCCCCTGAGTCCGCCCATGCCCTTGCCGATCCTCGCTCTGGCCATTGCATCCTTTTGCATCGGCACCACCGAATTCGTGATCATGGGCCTGTTGCCGGAGGTCGCCGCAGACCTCGGCGTGTCGATCCCGGCCGCCGGTCTTCTGGTCACCGGCTACGCGCTCGGCGTCGTCGTCGGCGCCCCGATCATCGCGGTGGGCACAGCGAAACTGCCGCGCAAACCGGTGCTGATCGGGCTCGCCATGATGTTCGTCTTCGGCAACCTGCTCTGCGCCATCGCCCCCACTTACTGGACGCTGATGATCGCCCGCGTCATCACCGCCTTTGGTCACGGCGCCTTCTTCGGCATCGGCTCGGTGGTGGCGGCAAGCCTGGTCCCAACCAACAAGCGCGCCAGCGCAATTGCGTTGATGTTTGCCGGCCTGACATTGGCGAACATCCTCGGCGTTCCCGGCGGCACGGCACTCGGCGAAGCCTATGGCTGGCGCGCCACCTTCTTTGCCGTCGTCGTCATCGGCCTGCTCTCGGTGGCGGCCATCGCCTGGCTGGTCCCTGCGGGCGTCGCCCCTCCCGGCAAGGGCGGGGTATCAGGCGAGGTCAAGGTGCTGGGCAAGCTCCAGGTATGGCTCGCCATGATCATCTCGGCGCTCGCCTCGGGCAGCCTGTTTGCCGTCTTCACCTACATCAAGCCGATCCTGACCGACGTCAGCGGCCTCTCGGTTGAATCGGTCACTTGGGTGCTGTTGCTGTTCGGCGGCGGCATGACGATCGGCAACATCATCGGCGGCAAGCTGGCCGACTGGAAGCTGATGCCCACAGCCATCGGCGCGCTGGTGGTGATGGCGGCGATCCACGTCGCCTTCGCCGAACTCAGCTCTTCGGCGCCCGCCGCGATCCTGCTCGTCTTCATGTGGGGCGTCATCACCTTCGTCATCGTGCCACCGATGCAGATGCGCGTCGTCGAAACCGCTTCGGAGGCACCGAACCTCGCGGCCACCCTCAACCAGGGCGCCTTCAACGCCGGCAACGCCGCCGGCGCCTGGGCCGGTGGTGCTGCGATTTCGATGGGCGTGAGCTATGCCGACCTGCCCTTCGTCGGCGCGGCCATTGCGCTGTCTGCCTTCAGCGTCGCGCTCATTTCCTTCGCGCTCGACCGCCGCGACGCAATTCAGCAGGCGGCATGACGCTTTAGCGATTGTCAGCAACCCGTCGCTGCTGTAGCCACGACAGCGATGGTTCCTGCTATCCGGTTCGGGCAGCAGGTTAAATGGGAACACGGTGAGACGTCCCCGACGCGAAACCGTGGCTGCCCCCGCAACTGTGAGCGGATAGCAATTCGGAAACATGCCACTGGCCGAAAGGCCGGGAAGGCTCCGAGGCGCGATCACCCGCAAGCCAGGAGACCTGCCATCATCCGATTAACTCAACCGGCCGGGGTGTGCCGCGGAGATGATGATGGTTGCGACTGCCTTTTTCGGTACCGGCGCGCTTTCCGGATCGTTCTGCTGCCTCCGCCCGACCGCGGAGACAGGGTATGCTCGATCGCGTCCACGCCGCTAGCCGCCTTGTAGGCACCACCCCGGCACTGCTCGAACTCGATGGCGTCAGCTGGGGCCCTCGTGCTTCGCAGCCGATCCTCGAGCCGATCAGCCTTGCGGTTGCGCCGGGCGAGTTGCTCGCCATCGTCGGCCCCAACGGTGCCGGCAAGTCGAGCCTGCTGCGCTGCCTCTACCGCTACCACAAGCCGACTTCGGGCACTGTCCGCCTCGACGGCACCGACATCTGGAAGATGAAGCCGCGCGACTGCGCCCGCCGTATAGCGACCGTGCTTCAGGAAAGCGCCTCGGACTTCGGCCTGACCGTCGCAGAAATCATCGAGTTGGGCCTGACCCCGCATGTCACGAGTTTCGGCACCAGCGACCGCGACTACGACCAAGTCGAGGCAGCCCTTGCCCTCCTCGGCCTGACCGCACTCGCTGCGCGCGACCTCTGCTCGCTGTCGGGCGGCGAAAAGCAGCGCGTGATGATCGCCCGGGCATTGGTGCAGCGACCCGACCTTCTGATCCTCGACGAACCGACCAACCACCTCGACATCCGCCACCAGCTCGAAGTGCTGGAGCTGCTCGGCAATCTCGGCTGCACCGTCATCGTTTCCCTGCACGATTTGGCGCTCGCCTCGGCCCATGCCAACCGCGTGCTTGTCATGGACGGCGGCCGCGCCATTGCCTGCGGCGCGCCCGCCGACATCCTGACGCCCGATCGCATACGTGACAGCTTTTCCGTCGGAGCGACCCTCGACGACCACCCCGTCACCGGTCGTCCACGCTTTTCCTTTCACCTCGAACGCTGAACATCAAGGAGCCTCCATGCGCCTGCCCATCATCGCCGCCGCCCTGCTCGCCACCTGCGCAACAGCTATGGCCAGCGGCTTCCCCGTCACCGTCAAGAGCTGCAACCGCGACGTCACCTTCGAGGCCGCGCCCAAGCGCGCCGTCTCGCACGACGTCAACCTGACCGAGATGATGCTGGCGCTCGGCCTCGCCGACCACATGGCCGGCTATTCCGGCATCTCCGGCTGGAAGACGCTGAGCGAGGATTTGCGCAAGGGCGTCGGCGAACTGCCCGAACTCGCCCCACAATACGTCAGCAAGGAAGTGCTGCTCGGCGCCGACACCGACCTGTTCTTCGCCGGCTGGAATTACGGCATGAAGGTCGGCGGCGACGTCACCCCGGATACGCTCGCGCCCTTCAAGATCGCTGTCTACGAGCTGACCGAAAGCTGCATCCACATCATGAAGAAGGACAAGTCGTCGCTTCAGGACATGTATGCCGACCTGCTCAATCTCGGCGCCATTTTTGGTGTGCGCGAGAAGGCGGAGGTCCTGGTGGCAGGCTATGAGAAGGCACTCGCCGACTTCCAGGCCGAGCTGCCCAAGCTCGACAAGCCGGTCAACGTGTTCATCTACGATTCCGGCGAGCAGAAGCCGTTTACCGCCGGACGCTACGCCATGCCGACCGCCATTATCGAGGCAGCCGGCGGCAAGAACATCGTCGACGACGTCGAGTCGAGCTGGGTCGAGATCGGCTGGGAGCCAGTCATCGAGCGCAATCCCGACATGGTGGTGATCGTCAATTACGGTGAGGTAACTGCCGAGCAGAAGATCGACTACATGCGCACCAACCCGGCCTTCAAGGACATCGAGGCAGTGAAGAACAACCGCTTCTTCGTGCTCGAATACAACGAGGCGACGCCGGGACCGCGCAACATTGCGGCGATCAAGCGGCTGGCCGCCGCGATGCGGGCCGACTGAGCCGTGTCGCATCGCCACCTCGTCACAGGGCCAAGACACGTCCTGATCCACGCCATGCCGGCCCTGATACCGGGGCTGGCCGTGGTGCTTGTGATAGGCATGATCATTGCCGTCGGCGTCGGCCCGGTGGCGATCCCACTGGAAACGGTGTGGGGCGTCATTGCCAACAAGCTGATACCGGGAAGCGTCGAGGCGGTCTGGTCGAGCGGACGCGAGAATATCGTCTGGGACGTGCGCGCGCCGCGCGTCATCCTGGGCGCCATCGTCGGCGCCTCGCTGGCGCTGGTGGGGGGAGCCCTGCAGTCGGTGACACGCAATCCGCTCGCCGATCCGCATCTGCTCGGCATTTCGTCGGGCGCGGCCTTCGGCGCGATCATGGCGCTGATCCATGCCGGCATGGTGCTCGGCACCGTCACCGTACCGGTCTTCGCCTTTGCCGGCGCGCTGGCGGCAACCGCACTGGTGCTTGCCATCGCCAACCTGGCGCGGGCGCAGTCGGCCGGCCAGCTGATCCTTGCCGGCGTGGCGGTGAGCTTCATCATCTCGGCCGCAGGCAACCTCTTGATCTTCATCGGCGACCCCAAGGCTGCCCATGTCGCGATCTTCTGGATGCTTGGCGGGCTCGGGCTGGCGCAATGGAGCCATCTGCCCTATCCGCTGGCAGCCCTTGTCCTGTGCGGCGTCTGGCTGATGACGCAGACCCGCAACCTCAACGCCATGACGTTGGGCGACGAAAGCGCAACCGCACTCGGCATCCCGGCGCAGCGCTTCCGGCTCAAGGCCTTCGTCGCCTGCGCGCTGCTGACCGGCTGTGCGGTTGCCTACTCCGGCGTCATCGCCTTTGTCGGCCTGATGATCCCGCACATCGTGCGCTTCTTCGTCGGTGGCGACTATCGCCGCGTGCTGCCGCTGTCGGCGCTGGTCGGCGCCATCTTCCTGATCGCCGCCGACATGGCCGCACGCACGGTCGTGCCGCCGCAGGACATGCCGCTCGGCATCGTCACCGGGCTGATCGGCGGCATTGCTTTCGTCATCCTGATGCGGCGACGGACAACAAAGTGAGGGTCAGTTGGTAATGCAATGCAAGACGACGCAAATCCGGTTGCGTGGCCCCGAATTCGCCGCTATGCATTCCGCCATGAACACGACTTCGCTCCAGAACATTTGGTGGCGGGCCAGCTGACAGCGGCCTCTTGAAGCGCGTGCGCGTGAAGATTGTGATGGCCGCAACGGGATTTCCGGGCGGCCATTTGCTTTTTTCGAACCAGGCTCCGGACGCTCCCACTGCAAGAGATGGAGACGGGAATGACGTTGGAATTGCTTGAAGACGGCGCCGAGCGCTACGTGACGTCAGGCGGGGTGTCGATCACCCGGCAGCGCCACGAAACCGCCTATCACGGCGCGATCGAGACCTATCTCGACGGGCTCAACAGCCGGCGCGGCGCGGTGTTCTCCTCCAACTACGAATATCCCGGCCGTTACACCCGCTGGGACACCGCCATCATCGACCCGCCGGTGGTAATCTCGGCACGCGGACGCGCAATGAAGATCGAGGCGCTGAACGGCCGCGGCGAGGTGCTGCTGCCGGTGATCCGCGCCGTGCTCGCGCCGCTCAATGAGCTGACGATCACCGAGACCTCCAAGCGCCTGATCGCGCTCGAGGTGGCGACGCCCGGCCGCGTCTTTACCGAGGAAGAACGGTCGCGCGTGCCTTCGGTGTTCACCGTGCTGCGCGCCATCACTGCCTTGTTCAAGTCGGACGAGGACAGCAATCTTGGCCTCTACGGCGCCTTCGGCTACGACCTCGCCTTCCAGTTCGACCCGGTCGAGCACACACTGGTGCGCAAGGACAGCCAGCGCGACCTGGTGCTGTTTTTGCCCGACGAGATCCTTGTCGTCGACCATTATTCAGCCAAAGCCTGGCACGATCGCTACGACTATTCCGGCGCGGGTTTCTCGACCGAGGGCCTCGCGCGGGACAGCGTCGTCGAGCCGTTCAAGGCGTCCGACCGCATTCCGCCACGCGCCGACCATGAGCCAGGCGAATATGCCCAACTGGTGCGCCGGGCGATGGACAGTTTCAAGCGCGGCGACCTGTTCGAGGTCGTGCCCGGCCAGATGTTCTACGAGCGCTGCGAGACGGTGCCGTCGGAGATTTCGCGCCGGCTGAAGGCGATCAACCCTTCACCCTATTCGTTCTTCATCAATCTCGGCGAAGGCGAGTATCTGATCGGCGCCTCGCCGGAGATGTTTGTCCGCGTCAACGGCCGCCGCGTCGAGACCTGCCCGATCTCGGGCACCATCAAGCGTGGCGACGACGCCATCTCCGACTCTGAGCAGATCCTGAAGCTGCTCAATTCGAAGAAGGACGAATCCGAGCTTACCATGTGCTCTGATGTCGACCGCAACGACAAGTCCAGGGTTTGCGAGCCAGGCACGGTACGCGTCATCGGCCGCCGCCAGATCGAGATGTATTCGCGGCTGATCCACACTGTCGACCACATCGAGGGCCGCCTGCGCGAGGGCATGGATGCCTTCGACGCCTTCCTCAGCCACGCCTGGGCCGTGACGGTCACCGGCGCGCCCAAGCTGTGGGCCATGCGTTTCATCGAGCAGAACGAGAAGAGCCCCCGCGCCTGGTATGGCGGGGCGATCGGCATGGTGCATTTCAACGGTGACCTGAACACCGGCATGACGCTGCGCACCATCCGCATCCAGGACGGCATCGGCGAGGTGCGCGCGGGCGCCACTTTGCTCTACGATTCCGTTCCCGAGGAAGAAGAAGCCGAAACCGAACTGAAGGCCTCAGCCATGCTCTCCGCCATCCGCGACGCCAAGACCGGCAACGCTCCCGGCACCGAGCGCGCCACCGCGCGCGTCGGTGAAGGGGTCAAGATCCTGCTCGTCGACCACGAGGATTCCTTCGTCCACACGCTGGCCAACTACTTCCGCCAGACCGGCGCCGACGTCTCGACCGTACGCTCGCCTGTGCCGGACGAAGTCTTCGACCGGATCAAGCCCGACCTGGTCGTGCTCTCCCCCGGCCCCGGCACGCCGAAGGACTTCGACACGGCGGCAACGATCAAGAAATCCAGGGACCGCGACCTGCCGATCTTCGGCGTCTGCCTCGGCCTGCAGGCACTGGCCGAAGCCTATGGCGGCGAGTTGCGCCAGCTGGCGGTGCCAATGCATGGCAAGCCATCGCGCATCCGCATCTCCAAGCCGGGCATCGTCTTCTCCGGCCTGCCCAAGGAAGTGACCGTCGGCCGCTACCACTCGATCTTTGCCGATCCGGTGCGGCTGCCCTCCGACTTTGTCGTCACGGCGGAGACTGAGGACGGCGTCATCATGGCGTTCGAGCACAAGAAAGAACCGATCGCCGCGGTGCAGTTCCATCCCGAATCGATCATGACGCTCGGCCATGACGCCGGCATGCGCATGATCGAGAACGTGGTAGCCCACATGCCGCGCAAGGCCAAGGACAAGGCGGCCTAGCCAACATAGACAACCTCCCCTCTCGCGGCCGCTTGGCCGCGGGCGGGCAGCAGCCATCAAGCGAGATCATGGTCCAGACCGAAACGAAGGGATTTTCAGCCAGCGGCAGCCAGCCGACATCGGCCAAGAAGCGCGTCGCAAGACTGGCTTTCTGGTCGATCATCATCGGCGGCGCCGTGATGGGGCTGAAATTCGTCGCCTGGTGGCTGACGGGTTCGGTGGCGCTCTATTCGGACGCGCTGGAATCGATCGTCAACGTGGTTGCTGCGATGGCAGCCTTCTGGGCAATCAAGGTCAGCCACAAGCCCGCCGATCTCGACCACCAGCACGGCCACCACAAGGCCGAGTACTTCTCGGCCGTGCTCGAAGGCGTGCTGATCATCGTCGCGGCCTTGCTGATCCTGTTCGAGGTTTGGCGCAGCTGGGGCACGCCGATGGACCCCGAGCAGCCCTGGCTCGGCCTCGGCATCAACGGTATTGCCGCCGTGGTGAATGCGATCTGGGCCACCATGCTGATCCGCGTCGGCCGCGCAGAGCGCTCGCCGGCGATGGTCGCAGACGGCCATCACATCATGACCGACGTGGTGACGTCGGCCGGCGTGCTTGTCGGCCTGGTCGGCGCAATTACCACCGGCTGGACGATCCTCGACCCGGTGCTGGCGGTCATCGTCGCGCTCAACATCCTGTGGCAGGGCTGGCACGTCATGAGTTCGTCGATGAACGGGCTGATGGACCGCGCCGTCGAGCTGGAAGACCACATGCGCATCCGCGACATCATCTCGGCCAACTCCAAGGGCGCGATCGAGGTTCACGACCTCAAGACCCGCATTGCCGGCCGCGCCACCTTCATCGAGTTCCATCTCGTCGTCGACGCCGACATGAGCGTCGGCGAAAGCCATGTCATCTGCGACCGCATCGAGGATGCGCTGAAGGAGGAAATTCCCTCCGTGCGCATCATCATCCATGTCGAGCCGGATGACGAAGCCAAGCTGCCCAAGGGCACGGTGGCGGTTCCCTTCGCCTGAGCTACCTTTGCTGAACTCTGGCCCGTTTGTCAGGATGATGTCGGCTTGAACCGCGGACCTCGGCCGTCAGGCTGGACAAGTGCTGCCTCGCAAGGACAATCCGGGCAACGAAGCGATGCGAGTCCTGAGATGTACGGATTGATAGGGAAGATGCGGGCCCAGGCCGGCAAGCGCGACGAACTGCTCGGCATCCTGCTTGGAAGCACCAGTGCCATGCCGGGATGCCTGAGCTATGTCATCGCCAGGGATCCAGCCGACGCCGACGCGATCTGGATATCCGAGGTCTGGGACAGCAGCGCAAGCCACAAGGCCTCGTTGCAACTGCCCGAGGTCAAGGCGGCGATTACCCGGGCAATGCCGATCATCGCCGGCTTCGACACCAGCATCGAGACCGAGCCGGTTGGCGGCTTCGGGCTGTACTCGTCCGGAGGCTAGCCCCTCTAGATCTTCACCAGCATCGCGGTGAGGTACATGAAGCCGGCGCCGGCAGCGAGGCCTGACATGACTGCCGGGCTGAACAGGCCATCGCCCTCAGGCCCTTCGCGGCGGCGCATCATGGCTGTCACCTCGACGATGACCTGAAGTATCGCGCCGGCGCCGATGGCAAGCGCCAGTGCCGACCATTGCGGCGCAAACGCCAGGCTGCCGATCCACAGGCCCAGCACCGCCGGCCCGCCGGCCAGCAGCGTCAACCAGGCGAAGGTCCAGAGCGCGATGCGCTCGCGCAGGATGGGTGCGGCGATGCCGATGCCTTCGGTTACGTTGTGCAAGGTGAAGCCGATCACCAGGAAGGTGCCAAGCCCGGCCGCACCTGCCGCGAACGCAGCGCCGATCGCCAAGCCCTCGCCGAAATTGTGCAGGCCGATGCCGATGGCGATGTAGGTGGCGAGCGCCAAACCCTTTGGCGCGCCGTTGCGCCGACCGATGCCCATCAGGATCAGGAAGCTCGCCGCAGCGGCCAGAACCACCATCGCGTTGCCCTGAAAGACTGCAGCCGATTCGGCCGCAAGCTCGAAGGCGTCGCCGATGGCATCGACCATCAGGAAAGCGAGCAGGCCGACAGTCACGGCAAGGAGAAAGTTCATGCCGTTGCGTCCGACGCCGCGCAAGGCGGGATAGAACATCAGGCCGATCGTCACCGGCACGACGCCGACGAAGATGCCGAGGATCGCCTGCGACAGCAGGCTGGAGTTGGTGGCAATGGGTGTTGCCACCGCAACCGGAATGTCATGGGCGAAGGTGGCACCGGTATTGGTCACCAGGTTGATCGCATGCGCCTCGCCAAGCACCCAGGGGAACGGCACCTGGATCCAGGCGGAAGAACCTCGCGCCAACGGTCCTGGTGGATCCTGGGTGAATTGCCAATAGGCATCGTCGACCTGGACCTGGGCGATCGTCATCGGCTCCGAGCCGCCGGCGCGGACCAGGACGCGAATGCCGTCGCTGCCGAGGATGACGCGCTCGAAGGCAATGTCCTCGACCGGTGGCGTGCCGTTGTTGAACCGCGCCAGCGGATTGGTTGAAACCAGAACCGCAATGGCCGCAGCAAAGGCGAGCAGCGGCAGGATGATCCACCACAGCGCACGACGTGGCGATGCAGAACCCGGCAGTTCGGCTTCGGTCTCGGAAAAGGGCGCGTCCCTCATGCCACGTCCTCCACGACGTCGAACATGCCGACCCAGCCCAGCTCGGTAAACTCCGACTGGTGCGGATGGAACATGTAGAGACCGGCCTCATGCTCGGCGAAAGTGAACTCGATGATGCCGCGCTGGGCCTGGCACTGAGTGATCAGGTCGACGGTCTTCAGCGTCGGCGTCAACGTAGTGCCCTGGTCGAAATAATCGAAGAAATTGGCATGCAGGTGAAACGAATTGATCGGGTCGAACTCGACGACATTGATCAGGTAGATTCGCACCGGTTTGTTCCTGGCGATGCGGATCGGCGTGTTCATGTAGGTGTGCGCCACCGTGTTGACGGCATAAAACTCGTTCTCGCCGTCAAAGTTGGTGTCGAAGGCATTCATCACCATGACGAATTCCTGCCACCCGGCATTCTCCGGCGAGCCGTAGAGCCGCGAACGGGCGACATCGGCCTGCTCAGGGTGGCGCGCCGGATCGGGATCGATGACGAAGGCGCCGTACATGCCCTTGTGGATGTGCCGCTTCAGCGGCAGCGCGTGACAATGATAGAGATGGCAGCCGAACGGCTTCGCGTCGAACTCGTAGATGAACTCATCGCCGGGATTAATCAGGCCGGCACCCGGCACGCCGTCCATGCGCGCGGCGTGGATGCCGTGGAAGTGCATCGAATGCGGATGCGAGCCGTAGTTCTTGAACACGATGCGCAGGCGCTCGCCTTCGGTGGCGCGCAGGGCCGGGCCGGGAACGCGGCCATTGTAGGTCCAAGCCGGGAACATCACGCCTGGCGCGATCTCGATTTCCTTGTCTTCGGCAACGACCTCGAAGGTCCTGAGCGTGCGCCCGTCAGGTAAGGTTGATGTCGTGCCGACATCCCAATCGGTCAGCATCTTGGCCGGATCGAAGCCGTTGCGGGCACTGTCGACCTCGCCGACGGTGACCATCGCGCCATGGGCGCCGCTATGGTCACCTGCCTGAGCCGGATAGGCGTCCCTGCTCGAAGGCGGCCGAGCGGCACCAGCCGTATGGCCATCATGGGACACCTGCCCTACCGCTGCGGTGACGCCCGCAGCCGTTGCCCCCGCAGTGCAGATGCCGCCTGCCAGCACCAGCCTGCGGCTGAGCCGCTCCCCAAACCATGTCGGCATTTCAACCATCCCGAGTCATTTTGCAAATGCGAATGATTTGCATCATGCTCTTGCAAATGGCCGCGCACAAGCTGAATCTGATTGATAGCCGATGGACCTAAACTGACGCGATGACTCAATAATCCGGTGGCCAGGAGGCGAGTTGCGGGTGATGAGGATGCGGGAGAGAAATGCCCGAGCCTAGCGGCGCAACCGGTTGAGAAGCACAGCCGTACAGAGGGACGATGTGTGCGATACATCCGCTACATGCGCCGTCATATGAAGAGCGGCAGTGAATCAGGATCGTAGAAATTCCGGGCAAGCCGCGGAACGGATTATCTGTTCTGAGCCCCGGTATCCGCTTCTTAGTGCTCGCGGACGACAGCGCTGTGCCTCGATGCCGATGACGTCGATACCCGACTGAAGCACTTCGGTTGTCACAACTGCACGACGGCCAGCGCCGTCTACGATGGTGGCACCGATCCTTCGCCCGCACTTCGATTCAAATGCGAGCGTGTGACGGAAAGGTCCGGACGACATCGGGCGGCGGATCGTCGAAGCGACGCGCCGCCCAAAAAAGTCAATCGATCTGGATCTTGGCGTCCTTGACGACAGGCCCCCACTTGGCCAGCTCGGCCTTGACGTGGGCAGCCAGCTCATCCGGCGTCGAGCCGACGATCTTGGCGCTGAAGCCGTTCATCTTCTCGATGACGGCCGGGTCGGTCATCGCCTTGTTGGCCGAGGCATTCAGGCGATCGACAACCTCCTTCGGCGTGCCTGCGGGCGCAAACAGCGCGTTCCAGGTATAGGTCTCATAGCCCGGCACGCCGGCTTCGGCGATTGTCGGTACGTCGGGGAAGGACGGCGCCCGCTCGGCCGTGGTGACGCCCAGCGCCTTCAGCGTGCCGCCCTTGATATGCGAGGACGAGGACGGCAGATTGTCGAACATGATCGGCACCTGGTTGCCGACGACGTCGTTCAGCGCCGGACCAGCACCCTTGTAGGGAATGTGCTGGATGCTGACGCCGGCCATTGCCTTGAACAGTTCGCCCGAAAGATGCAGCGGCGTGCCGTTGCCTGACGAGGCATAGGCATATTTGTCGGGCTCGGCCTTCAACAGCGCGATCAGCTCCTGCACGTTGTTGACCGGCAGCTGCGGGTTGACGACGAGCACATTGGGCACGACGACAAGCAGCGAGACAGGGGTAAAATCCTTCTCCGGATCGTAGGGCTTGGTCTTGAGGATGAGCGGGTTGAGCGCGTGCGTGGCAACCGTGCCCATCAGGATGGTGTAGCCATCCGGTTCGGCGCGGGCGACACGGTCGGCGCCGATGTTGCCGCCGGCACCCGCGACATTCTCGACAATGACCTGCTGGCCGAGATCGTCCGACATTTTCTGCGCGATGATGCGGGCGACGACGTCGGTCGAGCCGCCGGCGGCAAACGGCACCACCAGGGTCACTGTCCGGTCCGGGAATTTCTGGGCTATGGCCTGCGGCGCCAAGGCCAGCAGCGAAGCAGCAGAAAGCCCGAGGGCCAATGTCATGCGGCGGGTGAATTTCGTCATCGGTACGCACCTCCCTTTTGGCGGTGGCACCTCGTTGCCGACCGCGTGGAGCGGCGAGCGTATGAACTTTACCTACGCTGTCAATGCGACGTTGGAGGTAAGGGGCGTGAGGCTGCTTCGATGAGGATGCCTACAGACCCAGGATTGCCTGCGCAATGGGCCGTACGTGATCCCGGTAGGTGATCGGATTGGAGTAGCGGCCGGAGGCGACACGCTCCTTGGCGAACTTCTCCCAATGCGGCTCGAAATCATCCGGCCAGTCGAAGTCCTGGCGCATCAGCACCTCGCGCCCGAACGCTTCAGGTGCCTCCTCAGCTATCCGCCGCGCCTCCTCGGCAAGCGGTGCATAAGCATGCACCGCGGCCATTTTACGCTCCCTGGCCGCGGCATCGAGCGGCAGCTCCAGATGGCGAGCCCCGGCAACGCCCGGAACCGCCGCCGATACCAGATGCGTTACGGCAGCCCCGGCCGCCCTAAGCCGCGCAGCCACCGCAGCACCGATTGCTCCGGTCAGGTCGTGGACAGGATTGTAGCCATCGACGGCATCGGCAACGACAGTGACAGCTGCTGCCACGGCAACGGAGTCCAGCATGGCTTTCGAAGCTTCGATGAAGGGCGCAGCGTTACCAGCCAGGATTGCCGCGTACCATTCCTTGTCCGGCATCTGACCGAATACCGAGCCAGTCGTCGCTCCCGCGGCAAGCAGCGTCTCCCTGGAATGGTCGGTACGCGACGATTGATTTCCGCCCGAACCGTCCGTCAATATATGCACAATCGGACGGGCTTGCTCCATCCAGTGAAAGATCCGCAGCTCATGCCCCGGATGAGCTAAAATCAGAATCGCCGTCATGATCTCGTCCAGTCCGTTCGGGCCGCGACATATACCAAGGTGCTAAAGTGCGTGTGCTCATAACCAACCTGTTCGTCAAGAATTATTCGGGCTCAGAGAATGTTGCCGAATTGCTGGCAGACGGCTTGCGGCGTACTGGCCATCAGCCTCTGCTCTTTGCAACGTCGCTCGGCGAACAGGCACTCAGCCTGCGCAGGCGCGGCTTCAGTGTCGTCGACCGCGCCGAGCAGCTGACCGAGCGGCCCGACGTCATCCATGGCCAGCATCTGACGCCTTGCCTTGTCGCCATGACGCGTTTTCCTGGCGTTCCTGTCGTCTACTCCTGCCACAGCTCCCTTTTTGACGTCGAAGCGCCCCTGCCGCATCCGCAGATTCGCGAGGTGATCGCAGTCGACGAAAGCTGCGCGGCAAAGTGCAGGGAAGTAGGCGTCGCGACCGATCGGCTTTCCATCGTTCTGAATGCCGTTGACCTCGACCGCTTCCAGCGACGCGGCCCGCTGCCTGCAACGCCGCGAAAGGCGCTTCTTCTGACAAAGAACCGCGGCCATCGTGCGGCAGTTTGCAAAGCCTGCGAAAATGCCGGCATCGAGCTTGAGGAACTTGGACCCGCAACCAACCGTTTCGTGGCCGACATCGAGACGGTCCTGAAAGACTATGATCTGGTCTTTGCGACAGCCCGCATGGCGCTCGAAGCGGCCGCCACGGGTTGCGCAGTCGTCGTATGCGACGATCGTGGTTTTGCCGGCATGCTGACGACCACCACCCTGCCCGCCTGGCAGCCCAGGAACTTCGGCGCCAGCATCCTGACCCAACAGGTCACCGTTGAACGGCTGGGCGAGGCAATCACGCAATACGATGCCGACGACGCGAGCAGCGTCACCGACGATTTGCGCAGGACGGCCAGTGCCGAAAATTTCGTCGCCCGGCATCTGGAGATCTATCGCCGCGCAATCGACCGCGACGCACCGTCGGCCGACGAGATTGCGCTGGCAAGTGCCCGGTGGGTGGAGGAACTGGCGGTAAGCCCGACGGAACGCAAATGGAAATCCATTGCCAGAGAGCTCGGCATCTATGACGAGCCGCCCCAGCCGACAGCACCCGAAGGCGTAAGCGCCGAGGTGTTCGCGGCCTTTACCACCAGGTTGGCCCAGCAAACCGCGCGGCTCGAGGGCGCTCAGTTTCGGCTGTTGTCGGAAATAGGTGCCGGGCTGGCCCAAATCAACGCTGCGCTCGACGCCCAACGAGACACCAGCTGGCAATTGGCACGCCGACTCAAGCAGGCCTTCCTGCCCAAGTCCCTGCGGAAGTAGATTGTCGTCGAATCGGCATACGCTGGTTTCAACATCGGCAATGAAGAGACGACCATGCGCGGCTACGCGATCTGCACGGCACCAAGATCAGGCAGCAATTTCCTCTGCCAGAATCTGGCGAGCACTGGACTGCTTGGCAGTCCGCTCGAGTATTTCAATGGACCCGGACGTCGCTATTTTGACGACCCGAGCTATCCCGACGATCCAGGCAAGCAGCTGAAGCGCATCCTCTCCATGGGCGCCACCGCCAACGGCATCTATGGCCTCAAGCTGTTCGCACACCAGCATGACTGGATAAGCGACAAGGTCCGATGGACCGAGCATCTGCCGAAGTTGAAGTTTGTCTTCCTCAAACGGCGCGACCTGCTGGGCCAAGCCATTTCATGGGCACGAGCCAAGCAGACGGGACAGTTCCGGCACACTCAACCGGCCCAGTCCCAAGCTGAATACCATGCAGACAACATCGCCTGGTGCCTCACTGCGGTCGCCAACGAATATGCGCGCTGGGAGGTCTATTTCGCACGCAACGATATCGCGCCGCTCAGGTTGACCTATGAGGACATCACAGCAATGCCGCAGGCGGCCGTCGACAGCGTCGCGTCGTTGGTAGAGCTCGCCGGGCGTCCGACGATCGCTCCGGGCCTTGTCGGCGTTCGAATCCAGCGCGATGGCGTCACCGAAAGCTGGCGACGGCGGTTTCTTGCCGAGCGCCACGACCCGAATGTCGTCGATCACCTGTAAGCTCCCTGAATGCTTCGCCCGGCGGGGCTGACACATCCGACCGAATGGGTCTAAGACGGGGCATGAAGCCCGCCCCCCAGCCCGCCGCTCCGCTCACCGACAAGAAGCCTCTGACACAGTGGGCCTTGCTGCTGGTCTGCTCGGTTCTGCTTGCCTGCCTGTTCGAGCTGGTGCATCTGCCGGCGGCCTTGCTCGTCGGGCCGATGCTGGTTGCCATCTTGCTTGGCAGCAACGGTGCCACTGTGCGGGTGCCAAGGCCGCTGTTCGTCTCGGCGCAAGCGCTGATCGGCTGCCTCGTTGCCAGTTCGATTTCGACTGGCATCTTCGTCACCTTCGCCGCCGAATGGCCGCTGTTCCTGAGTGCGGCAATCGCCACCGTCGCCGCGAGCAGCTTCCTCGGCTGGTTCATCTCGCGGCTCAAGGTGCTGCCCGGCACCACCGCCGTCTGGGGTTCGGCACCGGGGGCCGCCACCGCCATGGTGCTGATGGCCGACGCCTTCGGCGCCGACGCGCGGCTGGTCGCCTTCATGCAATATCTGCGCGTCATCATGGTCTCGATCGCAGCCGCGGTCATCGCCCGGCTCTGGGTCGACACGGCGGAGGTCGAAGCGCCTGGCATCGCCTGGTTTCCATCGATCGTCTGGCCGGCCTTTGGCGCCATGATCGGCGTTGCCATCGTCGGCGGAACACTCGGCTACCTCCTGCGCATCCCCTCGCCCTATTTCGTCGGCGCGATGCTGGTTGGTGCGGTCGTCCATCTCGGCTTCGGCGTCGAGCTGCAACTGCCGGAATGGCTACTGGCCATCGGCTACACGCTGATCGGCTGGTCGATCGGGCTCAACTTCACCCGGCCTATCCTGCGCCACGCCGCACGCGCCCTGCCTCAGGTGGTCGGCTCCATCGCCGCCCTGATGGCCTTTTGCGGCGCGCTGGCCTTTGGCCTGCACCTCATCCTCGGTGTCGACCCACTGACCGCCTACCTCGCGACCAGCCCCGGCGGCATGGATTCCATCGCCATCATCGCCGCCGCCTCCAAGGACGTCGACCTGTCCTTCGTCTTGACGCTGCAGATGCTGCGCTTTCTGATCGTGCTGGTGTTTGGCCCGGCGCTGGCGCGGCTGGTGGCTCGCGCGATCAAGGACTGAGCGGCCGAAAAAAGGCCTCGCCCCTGTAGGATCGGGCCGTCTGCTTTCGTCCTTTGATCGTCAGACGAGGAAGGAGAGCAGACATGGAATCTCATACCCCAGCGAAAATCATCATCGAGAACGTCAACCATCCCGGACAGGCCAAGCCGGCAGATGCTGCCATGTACCAGGCGATGAAGCAGGCGATCCTTGAGGTACTGCCGGCGAAATCACCTGGAATGACCGTCGCCGAAATGCAGGAATGCGTGCGCGGCCGCCTGCCCGAGCAGCTCTATCCCGACGGCGCCAAGTCGGGCTGGTGGACCAAGGCGGTGCAGCTCGATCTCGAGGCGAAGGGCATCATCACGCGCGAGAAGGTCAGCCCGCTGCGCCTGCACAAGGCCTGATCCGGAAGCTGCTGCGTCAGAAAGGCCGGATACAGCACCGCGCACGTGCCGGGCGGGCTTGCGCGGTCCATGCGCCTCCTGTAAGAGAGCGCCATGTCGTCGCGCAAGATCAACGAAATCTCCCGTCCGGCCGCTTTTGCGGGCGAGACACTGCGCGCCCTTTCCTCGGCTCTTCTTCTTCTCGGCCTTATCGGCGATCGCCGGGCTCGTTAAGGGAGCGTCCGGCGGTCGAATTGCCGCCGAGGCATATGCTCCTTTGCTCTTCACAACAGAACCGAACTTCTGATTTAAGACCGCTGAAGCATGCGCGCGTTGTCGTGCATGGCGGCCAAGAGAACGAGACCGACAATGAGCAAGACCACTCCCGCTTCCGGCCGAAGTGCTGGCATGCCGTCCGCCGCCATTAAGTACCAGCCCTACCACAAGATCGACCTGCCCGACCGGACCTGGCCGTCCAGAACCATCGACAAGGCGCCGATCTGGTGCTCGGTCGACCTGCGCGACGGCAACCAGTCGCTCGTCGATCCGATGGGCCACGACCGCAAGGCGCGCATGTTCCAGCTGCTGCTCGACATGGGTTTCAAGGAAATCGAGATCGGCTTCCCCTCGGCGTCGCAGACCGACTTCGATTTTGCCCGCTGGTGCATCGAGGAAGGCAATGTCGCCGACGACGTGTCGCTGCAGGTTCTCGTCCAATGCCGCCCGGAACTGATCACCCGCACCTTCGAGGCGCTCGAAGGTGCACACAAGCCGATTGTGCATTTCTACAACTCGACCAGTGAGTTGCAGCGCCGCGTGGTGTTCGCCAAGGATGTCCAGGGCATCAAGCAGATCGCCACCGACGCTGCCAAGATGATCACCGACATGGCCGCCAAGGCCGGCGGCGGCTATCGCTTCCAGTACTCGCCGGAAAGCTTCACCGGCACCGAACTCGAAGTCGCACTGGAGATCTGCAATGCAGTCGCCGAGATCGTCAAGCCTACGCCCGACAACAAGCTGATCATCAACCTGCCCTCGACCGTCGAGATGGCAACGCCCAACATCTATGCCGACCAGATCGAATGGATGTGCCGCAACCTCGACAATCGCGAAAACCTGATCATCTCGCTGCACCCGCACAACGACCGTGGCACCGGCATCGCCGCCACCGAACTCGGCCTGATGGCGGGCGCCGACCGTGTCGAAGGCACGCTGTTCGGCAATGGTGAGCGCACCGGCAACGTCGACGTCGTGACACTGGCGCTCAACATGTTCACGCAAGGCGTCGACCCGATGCTCGACTGCTCGGACATCGAGCGGATCAAGCAGGTCTACGAATATTCGAACCAGATGGTCATTCCGGAGCGCCACCCCTATGTCGGCGAACTGGTCTACACCGCCTTTTCCGGCTCGCACCAGGACGCCATCAACAAGGGCATGAAGGCGATCAAGGTCGCCAACAAACCATTGTGGGAAGTGCCCTACCTGCCGATCGACCCTCAGGACGTCGGCCGCAGCTACGAGGCGATCATCCGCATCAACTCGCAGTCCGGCAAGGGCGGCATCGCCTATGTGCTGCAGGCCGACTACGGCCTCAACCTGCCGCGCTCGCTGCAGGTCGAATTCAGCCAGGACATCCAGCAGATCACCGACAGCGAAGGCAAGGAAGTGTCGCCGAAGCGAATCCATGAACGCTTCCTCGAGCGCTATGTCGACCAGCCGGGCGCCCGGATGAAGTTCGTCGATCACCAGACCTTCCCCGACACCGAGGTGAAAGGCCGCCGGGTCGTCGAGGCGACCATCCTCGACAATGGCAAGGAAATCGTCATCAAGGGCACCGGCAACGGCCCGATCGACGGCTTCGTCGACGCGCTTTCGCGCCACATCGGCATAGATCTGTCGGTGCTCGACTATTCCGAGCACTCGATCCAGCGCGGATCGAACGCCTCCGCCATCTGCTACATGGAAGTCGAACATCCGGCCGGGCGCCTCTTCGGCGCCGGCATCAACACGAATATCGTCGCCGCTTCACTTGAGGCTGTGGTTTCCGCAGCCAACCGAATCGTGTCGAGATAAGTCTAACTGCAGTCCGCAGAAGCCTCGCCCGTGGATAACGGGCGGGGCATTTGTGCATCGTTGCTGAGCGCGCTTGTACACTGACGCCAGCCGACTATGATCAGGCCGTTCGTACCGGTTGGAAAAGGGTCGACACTTGGTTGCCTCCACGCCTGCTGCCCCCGCAGTGCGCGAAGCGCTTGAGCGGCTTGTTGCCAGCGAGACCTTTGGCCGGTCCGACCGGGCACGCAAGCTGCTGCGCTATATTGTCGAACGTGAGCTCGCCGGCGAAGCCGAGCGATTGAAGGGATTTGCCATCGCGGTCGACGTCTTCGGCAAGGACGCTGAGTTCGATTCGGCGACCGATGCCGTCGTCCGTGTTCAGGCAGGACGCCTGCGCGAGCTTCTGGCACATTATTATGCCGCCGAGGGCAGCAACGATCCGATCCGCATCGGCATCCCGCGCGGGAGCTATGTCCCGACCTATGAGGCGCTCGCCGCGTTTCCCACAGCGTCCCCTCGCCCCGCCGATGCACAGCACAACGGTTCGACTGCGGTGCTGGCCCGGGTCGAATCAGGCCTTGCCGAGAACGAGCCGCATCATGCCGAGGAGGCTCAGGCCGACCCGGCCTACTCCGGCACCAGCGTCAAGCGGCAGTTGCGCTACTTCTGGGCGGCTATGGCGCTGGTCATCGTCATGCTCGGCATCCTTGTCTTCCGCAACATCGGCGGCCCGATCGGCTTCGAGGTTGCCGGGCTGAACAACTTCCGCGGTGCCACTTCGAGCATCAACGACACTGTCGACCAGCTGCCGGCCGTGCACATCCATTCGAGTTCCGAGGGCGGACAGACGGCGCGCGTGGCAACGGTGCTGCGCACGGCACTGTCCGGCTTCGACACCATCGACCTGATAGCCCGCGAACGGTCCGATACGGTCAGGCGCGCCGACGCCACCGATTTCGACTTCACCGTCGATACCGGCCCAAGCGCCGGATCGGTGCTGGTCGAGCTGCAGCACATGGCCAGCGGCCGCATCCTCTTGTCGCGCGTGCTCTCGCCGCAGGAGATCAGCCCTGATGTCATCGACGATCGCATCGCCGACATCGTCTCTTCGGCCATCCCGGCTTCCGGCATGATCTACAGTTTCATCGAGCAGAATGGACTGCAGCGCGGACTGACGGCCTGCCTGCTGCTCAGCGGTGCCTATTACATGGACCAGAACGCCACCAAGCACCGCGCCGCCTATCAGTGCATGGACGACCTCTCCAAGCGCAGCGCCAAGTCGCCTGTCGTCTACGCCGAGTTGGCCTCGCTGCAGTTGGAAGCGGTCACCGACAACTATCCCTACCCGCCCAATGCGACGACCGAGGGCGCCTACGCGCTCGCCCACAGCGCCGTTCAGATGGGCTCGACCAGCCCCTACGCCCATCGCGCCTATGGCTATCTGCAGACGCGGACCGGCGATCGCACCGAGTCCATCAGGTGGATGCGCAAGGCCTACGAGCTCAACACTTACGACCTGACCATGGCGGCATCCTATGGCTATGCGCTCATTCTCGGCGGCAGCTACAGCGACGGCGTGCCGATCATGAAGCGCGCCGTCGAAAGCGCCAGCGCGCATCCGGGCTGGTGGGACTACGGCTTGTTTCTGGGCGAATTCATGCTCGGCAACCGCTACGCCGCGGCCCGCGCGGCAAGCGCGCTGGCGACGAACAAGAAACCGCATTACGTGGCAGCGCGCCTGATCGCCGCCAACTTCGTCGGCGACACCAAGCAGGCGTCCGAACTGTCAAAGGAGATTGCGGCGCGCTACCCGGTTTTCGCGAATGACCCGGCAGCCACCTTCACCAAGGGCAAATACCCGGCGGAATTGACAAAGGCGTTGACCAAGGCGCTGCGCGCCGCCGGCCTCGGCCATCAGACCTGAGCCCTCGCAAGCTCTCAGGCGTATTTTCTGCATAATAAATTTGCGCGTTTGACGCTCATACGTTGTTTTACAACTTGCTACTTTCAGTTTACAACTTTTCGTGAATTTCTATCCGACCTTTTGAGCAAAAATGAATTACCCCATCCATGCCGCCGTTCGGGGAAGCGGCAAGAATGTAGTCGTCCTGCTGCACGGTTTCGGCGGAATTGGCGGTGTCTGGAACGACGTCGTTGCCCACCTAGATGGCGCATGCATCACAATCGCCTATGACCTGCCGGGACACGGGCTGTCGCTCGACTATCCCAAGGCCGGTTCCGCCAAGGTGGCGGCAACTGCCGTTCTGGCCGATCTGGCGGCGCGTGGCATAGACCGCGCCCATTTCGTCGGCCATTCGATGGGCGGTGCGGTGGCGACGCTGGCAGCACTGTTCGATCCCGAACGGGTCGCCTCGCTGACATTGCTTGCACCGGGCGGCTACGGCCCTGAGATCAACGGCCCGCTGCTCAGGCGCTATGCGGCTGCCGCCTGCGCCGAAGAAATCCGCGCCTGCCTCGCCGAAATGTCGAGCCCCGACAGCACCGTTCCGGAAACTACGGTCCGCGATCTTGCCGAGATGCGCAACCGACCCGGCCAGACGGAAAAGCTCATCGCCTTTGCCGCGGCGATGACCGCCGAAGACAAACAAGGCGTGATCCCACGCGAAAACCTGGCAACGCTGGCGATGCCGGTGATGGTGGTATGGGGCACGGACGATGCCGTGCTGCCCTACAGCCATGCCGACGCGCTGCCTTCGGGCTTCCTCATCCACCATGTGCTGGAAATTGGTCACATGCTGCCGGAGGAGACGCCGGCGCTCGTAGCCGACATCGTCAGCCGCATGGTCCGCCGACGCCAGCGTCGTCGGCCAGACGTTCCCGCCTGCGACAGCTGATCTGCCAGGTGATGCGTTGCCGCTTCTAAGCACCTGCAGGGCAACCGTTTTCAGCTCCTCGGCGGCCAGCGAAAATGAGTTCACGCAGGTTACAATTCCGCCGCGATCGTAGCTATGTTAACGGTTGCTTAAACATGATCCGGGGCAACAGGCGATGAGCGACGACAGGGCGACCGCACTGAAGCAGGCGCACCCGCTGGCGGACGCCATCCGCGACGTCAAGAACGCCAATGCCGACCGCAGCGACGTGGTCGTCGACCTGCGCGATGCCCACCGCATGCGGCTTGAGCTGCTTGCCGCCGAGCTTGAGCCGGTTTTCGCCGACGTACCCAAAGACATTGACAACTTCGATTTCGTTATCTCTTCGGGGCTGCAGCCCAGGCTGTGGATCGACGCAGTGAGCCATGTCGGCCTCGGCCGCGACCGCCGCACCTTCCGCTTCGTCCGCGACACCCGTGTCGGCCGTGTCGTATTGGCCGAATCCACCGACGCCAAGCGCATCGCCGACCAGGTGACGCGCTATATCGCCGAACGAATCGTCGAGCGCCAGCAGATGATGGAGGGTGGTGCGGAACCGGCGCTTGCAGGCTTCGCCAGGGGGCCAGTGGCTGATGCCGAGCCACCGCTGCGGCACAGGCCAGCCCTGCCGGGCATCATGGCGGGTTTTGGCCTGCTTGTTGCCGGTGCTGCCATCGGCATCGCCGTCATGGCGGTGCTTTACTGGCTGCGCCTCGCTGCCACCGGCATCATTCCCTGACCAATGCAGCCGAGCGCGGAACCGCTGCGCTCAGATCGAAGGTTCCGATCTCGGCCGATGGCATAGCCAGTCCGGACAGACCACGACGGGTAAGCCTGACATTCCAGTCCCCGGACTGGCCGGAGATGTCGAGCAGGTTGAACTGCGCCGCCGGCTTGTGTCCTCCCGCCGCTTGGCCTGCCGCGGCAACGCCGACAACAGGCACGGCCCCGTCGCGCCCGTCGATCCAGTGCAGCGTCGGCAGATGCGAATGGCCATGAAGCACCAGCTCGGCGCCATGTCGTCTGACCAGCTTTTGGAACTTGCCGATGCCGAACAGGCGCTTGTGCTGGCCCACAGCGCCGCGAACGGGCGGATGGTGGATCATGATCGCCCGGAAAAGGCCGCGCTTGCCTGTTTCGTCGAGGACCCTGCCCAGCCGCTCTGCCTGCCCTTCGCGAAAGAAGCCGCTGGCCATGAAGGGAGCCGTCGCGCGCGCCGTCGACACACCAATCAGCGCAACACCCTGCCGCACGCGCAGATAGGGAAAGCTCGTCGAACTGATCGCGCCATGCACGCCGTCGCCATGCATCCACGGCGCCCAGGCATGGCAGGCCTTGTCGAAGGCCCCGGGCACATAGGCATCATGATTGCCCGGCACGACCGAGACATCGGCTGGTTCGCCCAGCGTTTCGAGCCACAGCCGCGCCAGCGCGATTTCGCCATCGAGCGCCAGATTGACCAGATCGCCTGTTACCGCGAGGTGGTTGGGCGCCTGCACCTTGAGGTCGGCGACGATGGCATCGACAATGCCGTCATGGTGATGCCGACGGCGGTTCCGCTGCCAATTGACGTAGCCGACCATGCGCTTGGAGGCGAGGTCGCGATAGGTTACATCCGGAAGCGGACCAAGATGGACGTCGGAAATATGCGCAAGCCTGAACATCGTTTCCTTTTAGGTCACACGTTCCAAGCTTTCCACCCATGGCGGCATGCCTGATGAGCAATGTCGTCACTTCCCCTCGCCAGGATCCATGGGCGCGGCTGCGCGGAAGGCTGTTCCACTTCTATTTCCTGCTGCGGCGGCCGATGACGCTCGGCGTGCGCGGCCTCGTCCACGACACCGCCACCAACTCGGTCTTCCTGATCCGCCACACCTACGTGCCCGGCTGGCAGCTGCCGGGTGGCGGCATCGAGATCGGCGAGACCTTTGTCGAGTCGCTGGCGCGTGAACTGGAGGAGGAAGGCAACATCGTCCTCACCGCGCCGCCCATCCTCAGGTCGATCCACCTCAACAAGCAGGCGACAAAGCGGGATCATGTCGGCTTCTACCTGATCGAGGCCTTCCGGCAGGACAGGCCGAAGCAACCCGACCACGAGATCGCCGAGGCAGGATTTTTCCCGCTCGACGCGTTGCCGGAGGGCATGACGCCGGCGACGCGGCGGCGGATTGCCGAGGTGTTCGAGGGCAAGGAAGCATCGCCCTATTGGTGAGAGAGGGATGCTGTTCTTCGCGCAAGCACTGGGTGGAGAGACGGCAATGCGAATTCTGGTCGTTGCCAACCATGAAGCCTCCACCCGATTGGTCGCCTTCCCGGCAGTTGCGTCGAGTTCCGGCCGACTTCCGCTCTCCAGACGACCAGCGGCTGATGGTGTTGGCATCCGAGCATGAATCGAAAGGTCTGTATCTGAGCATTCGACCCCGACTACCCTGACGCGCTCCACGCCCTCATGGTTCGACAGGCGCACCATGAAGGCTTGGCACTCAGCGCAGGCAGCTCAAGCCGCCTTCAGCAACTTCCCCCGGTTGTGCGGCGCGTCGAGGTCGATCTCCGGCCCAAGCGGGATGATACCGGTCGGGTTGATGCCGGTGTGGCTGCCGTAATAATGCGCCTTGATGTGCAGCATGTTCACCGTCTCGGCGACGCCTTGCACCTGGTAGAGGTCGCGCAGGTAGTTCGACAGGTTCGGGTAGTCGGCGATCCGGCGCAGATTGGTCTTGAAGTGTCCGACATAGACCGGGTCGAAGCGCACCAGCGTCGTGAACAGCCGCCAGTCGGCCTCGGTCAGGGTGTTGCCGACGAGATAGCGCTGGCGTGAGAGGCGGTCTTCCAGCGTGTCGAGCGCGGCGAACAGTTCGTTGAATGCCTCCTCATAGGCGGTCTGGCTGGTGGCGAAACCGGCGCGGTAGACGCCGTTGTTGATCGAGGGATAGACAAGCTCGTTGACCGCATCGATCTCGCCGCGCAGCGCTTCGGGGTAAAAGTCGACCGCGGCGTCGCCCCAGGCGTCGAAAGCCTGGTTCAGCATCCGGATGATCTCGGACGACTCGTTGGAAACGATCGTCTTTTCCTTCTTATCCCACAGCACCGGCACTGTGACGCGGCCCGAATAGGTCGGATCGGCCATGGTGTAGATCTGGTGCAGGTATTCGAGGCCGTAGAGGGTGTCGCCAGTGGCGCCGTCATCACTGCGGAACGTCCAGCCATTCTCGCCCATGTAGTGATGGACGACCGACACCGAGATGATGTCTTCTAGCTTCTTCAGCGCGCGGAAAATCAGCGTCCGGTGCGCCCAGGGACAGGCGAGCGAAACATAGAGGTGGTAGCGCCCCGATTCGGCCTTGAAGCCACGTGTCCGGCCTGCCGCCGGCATGCCGTCGACGGTGACGAAATCGCGCCATTGCGAATGCGAGCGCACGAATTTGCCGCCTGTCGACTTGGTGTCGTACCAGCGATCCTGCCATTTGCCTTCAACCAGCAATCCCATCGTGAAATCCTTTCGTTTGCCACGATGTAGGTGCCCGGCGACCGAAGCCGAAGCGCAACTCGCTGAACGGATTGTCAACGCAGGACGCACATCGGCCAAATGCACGATGGACGGGCGCCGAAAATGATGGTAGCGGGCATTTCGATGTCACATTGCTTTGCAAATATCCGGGTCGACCGACGACGAATGAGCGCACGCGCTTGAAGCGCTGACTTGCGACTGCTGCGGCATGCCCCGCGGCACCTCATCCCACGGTACCGGATTGCAAAAAACATGACCCTCGCCGACGTCACCTACATGCCGGAAGCTCCGGCGCACGATCTCGAAATCGATGAAATCAACGCCGAGGCCTTTGGCCCGGGTCGGTTCACACGCGCGGCCTACAAGATCCGCGAAGGCGGTCCGCACGACCGCTCGCTGTCCTTCGTCGCCATGCATGGTGGCCAGGTCATCGCCTCGGTCAGGATGACGCCAATCGCCGCCGGCGCCGGCCGGGCACAGATGTTGGGCCCGCTTGCCGTGCGCCCCGACTTCAAGAACATGGGCATCGGCCGCAAGCTGGTCGCCATGGCGCTCGCAGCAGCGGAAAAATCCAGCGAACCCGCCGTCATACTCGTAGGCGACGAGCCTTATTACGGCCCGCTCGGTTTCGTGCGCATTCCGCGCGGTCAGATCGAGATGCCACGGCCGGTCGACCTTAACCGCCTCTTGGCGCATGAGATCGTGCCGGGCGCGGTTGCCGAATTGACGGGCGAGGTCTGCCACGCCAACCTGGCCAAGACACCGCAACGCACGACCGAGCCGGCCTAGCCGCCGATGACTTGCCCGTGCCGCCCATCTTGCTAATTCAGTAACAGCAGAAGAGGACAGGCTGACATGAATCCAAACGGGCAGATTGCAGTGGTCACCGGCGCCGGCTCCGGCCTTGGCGAAGCCACCGCGCGCGCACTCGCTGCCAACGGCGCCAAGGTCGCGATCTTCGATCTCAGCCTCGAACGCGCAGAGAAGGTCGCCGCCGACATCGGCGGTGTCGCCGTGCGCTGCGATGTCAGCAATGAAGAAAGCGCTGTCACGGCATTTGCCGAAGTGGAAGCCAAGCTCGGCACGGCCCGTATCCTGGTCAACTGCGCCGGCATCGCCGTCGGCGTGAAGACTGTCGGCAAGGACGGTCCGCATCCGCTCAGCGTCTTCCGCCAGGTGATCGAGGTCAACCTGATCGGCTCCTTCAACATGATCCGGCTGTTTGCCGACGCAGCCTCCAAGCTCGAACCGCTGGCCGGCGGCGAGCGCGGCGTCATCATCAACACCGCCTCGGTCGCCGCCTATGACGGCCAGATCGGTCAGGCCGCCTACTCCGCCTCCAAGGGCGGCGTCGTCGGCATGACGCTGCCGATCGCCCGCGATCTCTCGCGTTCGGGCATCCGTGTCGCCACCATCGCGCCCGGCATCTTCAAGACGCCGATGATGGCGGCGATGCCGCAGGAGGTGCAAGACTCGTTGGGTGCCGCCGTTCCGTTCCCGCCACGTCTGGGCGAACCGTCGGAATATGGTGCGCTGGCATTGCACATCGTCGAGAACCAAATGATCAATGGCGAGACCATTCGCCTCGACGGTGCCATTCGCATGGCGCCGAAATAGGCGCCAGCCGTCCCAGGATCGGCTATCCTGCAGCCCCGGCAGCGCAAGCTTCCGGGGCTGTTTTGCTTGTGGCGAAACGACCCCCTTGCCAAAGCCTGCCCACCTTGGATAAGTAGATTGAATTAGTCATATTTGATGGTGAAGCAGTGGAAGAGCGCAAGAAGGACGTGTTTCTGGAGACCACCGCGGAAGCGACAGCGCTCGCGCGTTCGCTGATGCGCAAGGCCCGCCATGGTGCGCTTGCCGTCATCGAGCCGGAAACCGGCTCGCCACTCGCCAGCCGGGTCGGCACCGCAACCGACGTCGACGGCACGCCGCTGATCCTGATCTCAGGCTTGTCCGCTCACACCAAGGGCATCGTCGCCAATCCCGTCTGTTCGCTTTTGGTCGGAGAGGTCGGCAAGGGTGATCCCCTCGCCCATCCGCGCATCACGCTGTTCTGCCGGGCGCGCAAGCTGGAACGCGGCACGCCGGAGTACGCCCGCGCCGAACGTCGCTACGTCAACCGCAATCCCAAGGCCAAGCTCTACATCGGCCTCACCGACTTTACCGTCTTTCGGCTGGAACTCGAGCGCGCCAACCTCAATGGCGGCTTCGGCAAGGCCTATCTGTTGAGCCGCGACGACCTGCTGCTCGCCGGCCCCGCGGTGGACGCGATCGCGGCAGCCGAACAGTCGGCTCTCGACCACATGAATTCGGATCACACCGAAGCGACCACGATCTATGCCACCCATTATGGCCGGCTCGACGACAAGGGCTGGGTGCTCAGCGGCTTCGATCCTGAAGGCATGGATCTGGCCGCTGGCGACGAGACCGCACGCGTGCTTTTCCCTGCGTTACTTGCCGAGGCCGCCGATCTCAGGCGAAGCCTTGTGGAAATGGCAAAAGAAGGTCGCGCAGCGAAGTCTTGATTTTTTCAGCGAAAGCTGATTTGTCCTATTTTAGCCAGATTGATCGCTGATTCCATTGATCATCTGGTTTGGTAATCCGTCGTTGTTGCCCCCATGACGCCGGAAAGCATGACTGATACACGGGGTACCCATGAAACCGAAAAAACTGACGGCCAATGCGGAAGCTGCTGCTTCCTTGCTCACACTTATGGGCAATGAAAAGCGGCTGATGATCATGAGCCATCTGCTCGACACGGAAATGTCGGTCGGCGCGATTGCCGAAAAGGTGTCATTGAGCCAGTCGGCGCTGTCGCAGCACCTGGCCCGCTTGCGCAACGAGGAACTGGTCGAGACACGTCGCGACCGGCAGATGATCTACTACACCTGCAAGTCCGAAGCCGTGCGCAAGCTGCTCGGCACGCTGGAAGGCATCTTCGAGGACGCCTGATCTTCAGCTGACAAAGCCTTTCCAGGCTCCCATAGCGGACTGCCCTCCGCTATGAAGCTACCATGAACATCATCCGCATCGACGACCCGGCCGACCCGCGCGTGGCCCCCTATCTCGACATCCGCGAGCGCGATCTGGTCGGTCGCGAAGGGCGTTTCATCGCCGAGGGCAAGGTCGTTCTCAACGTGCTGTTTGCAGCGCGGCGCTTCGACGCGGATTCGGTGCTGGTGCTCGAAAACCGCCTCGCCGGCATGAGCGAGACCCTCGCCCTTGCTCCCGAAGCCATGCCGGTCTACGTCGCCTCGGGCGCCGTCATGGACGCCATTGCAGGCTTCCACATGCATCGCGGCATCCTGGCCATCGGCCGCAAGGGAGCGACGGCTTCAGTCGACGACGTGCTTGCCGCCCTGCCCGAACGCGCGCTGGTGGCGGTGCCGGTGGGGATCTCCAACCACGACAATATCGGCTCGATCTTCCGCAACGCGGCAGCTTTTGGTGCCGACGCGGTGCTGCTCGACCAGACCTGCTGCGACCCGCTCTACCGCAAGGCAATCAGGGTCTCAGTCGGTGCAGCGCTCAAGGTGCCCTTCGCCATAGGCGGCACGGCCGGCGAGCTTGCCGACGCATTTACCCGCCACAGCTTCGAACAGCTGGCGCTGTCGCCCGCGGGCAAGGCCGACATCAGGGACATCAGGCGCCCCGCCCGGCTGGCGCTGTACCTCGGCACCGAAGGCGAAGGTTTGCCCGAGCCGCTGCTGAGAAGACTGACGACGGCAAAGATCCGGATGGCGCCTGGTTTCGACAGCCTGAATGTCGCGGCCGCATCGGCGATCGCGCTGCATCACTTCACCGAAGCATCAGAATAGGCCTATTCGGCGGGGACAGGTTTCTGCAGCGCCCGGACGCGATCGGCAAGGCTGATCACGGCTGGCGCATCGACGGGCGTACGGGCCTCACCGGATTCGGCAAGCGCCTTGGCAATCGGCGAGTCAGCGCCCTCGAGCCGAGCGGTGAGCGCCACGACTTCGGCGGCCAGTTCGTGCATCTGCTCGCGCAGCTGCGAATCCTCGCTTGGCGACGACTTGGTGCGTCCTGCCTTCGACAACTCGCCCTTCAGCCGCTTGTTCTCGCGCGTCAGCGTGGTCAGCCGCCCTTCCAGGCGCTCCCGCTCCATCGCCTGCGCCGTGCCATTGACCACTGCCGTTTCCGGCGCGGACTGCGGGCCCTTCAGCTGCTCGCGCACGCGGGCGAGTTCGGTTTCGCGCAACCGGCCGAGCTCCGCCTCGCGCCGCTCCAGCTTCTCGTCGCGGTCACTGAGTGAAGACACCATCTGCTGCAACCTCTTGTCCAGTTCGACAGCGCGCTTGGTTTCCGCCAGGAGCGCCTCGCGCACGGCCTTGTTGTCGGCTTCGAGTTCGACGACACGCTTGTCGGTGTCCTTGCGCTGGCTGCGCAGCGCCGACATGTCGTCGGAGAGCTTGCCAATCTCGCTTTCGCGGCTGACCAGCTCGATCTGGCGGTTGCTCGAGGACAGGCTGGCCTCGTCATACAGCCTGCCAATCTCCTCGATCTCCTGTGCCCGCTTCTCCAGCATGCTTTCGGCTTCGACGAGCTGGGCGGCAAGAGCCTTGATCTGTTCGTCGCGCTTGGCGATGTCCTCTCTAAGGCTGCCGCGCGCGGCTTCCAGTTCGCTGACAGTGCGATCCTTGTCGGCATGGTCGGTGACGTGGGCCTTTTGCGCCTCACGGCTCCGGCTAAGCTCGACGGCCTGCGTCAGGAGCTTTTCCTGCGCCGATTTGAGCTGAACCTCGACTTTGCGCAGCGCCATGGCGTGCTCGGCGCGCAGACTGTCCTTGTCGGCGCGGATTTCATCGAGGGTCATCGGAAGCTTGGCTTCGACCCGCTGGCGGGTGACCGAAACGGCACGCCGCCAGACCGACGGCGCAATCAGCAGCACCACAAAGCCGGCGGTCAGGAAGCCAAGAACGAAAAAGAGGATCGACTGGACCAAGGCACTTTACCCGTTACGGATACGCGCGAGTTTGCCATGTTCCCATGGCAGGAATCCAGCACCGCCGCAACAAAATGGCGCCCAATCGACCCGTTCTTCACACAATCAGAACGGATTCCAGGTCGGCTGCTGGGTCAACTTCAGGTAGCCAAGATTGACGCCCAGTCGCGCGCCGACACCGGTACGCACGGGCACGAGCAAAATGTTGCCGCGCTTGAGGACGTTGAAGCCAACGCCGGCAACGACATAGGCCGAACCCGCGACGCCGCCATAACGGTCATAGAGGTTGTTCACGTCGTCCAGGTTGTAGACCAGGATCATCGTGCGCGAGCCCTGCCCGCCGAAATCCCAGCCCAGCGACGGCCCCTGCCAGAACACCTTATGGTCGCCGGCATTCTTGGTGTAGAGCGTGCCCTCGCCATAGGTCAGGCCGCCGACAAAGGCACCCGATCCCTCTTCGCCAAGCACGTAGCCGTTCGGCAGGCCATAGGACGCGAAAACCTTCTCGACCACGCTGGCGAGACCGCCAGACGTCGAGCCAAAGAAGCGATGGCCGGAATCAAGGATCTCCTGCGAGGTATATTGCTGCGCGCGAGACGCAGATGTCGAAAATGCCAGAACGCCGACAAGGACGAACATCGCGGCAACAAGCCGGGCAAAAGTCCGGCCATAGAATCGGGAAATCATGCTTCCAAATCTCCGTCAGGGAGCACACTTTCTCGACGCCCCGGACCCGCTGCTACTCTTGATGGCGGCTGGCTGGTCCAACTTCGGCAAACTATGCCGTAATCCTTTTTCAACCATTAAACTGACCTACGAAGATGGCGGATCGAAGGCACGACCGGGCGTTAAAAAGCCCGGAGTTGCGCAGAAAAGCCACCATTTCGCGCAAGCGTTACCGGCTGTTTCTTGCCGCATGAGGCGGCGCTGTGTAACCAAGAGTACTGTAAGGCCAGCCCTGATTCGTACTGTCGGGCTTCGTGGCCGCCAGATCGTGGTTCAAGTCATTTTTTGCCCGAGGGATGCCGTTCATGGCCGAGTTGTTGACGCTTTCCGCCCCTGACCTCGCAGCGCTGCTGTGCAGCCGCGTCTGCCACGACATCATCTCGCCGGTCGGCGCCATCAACAATGGCCTCGAACTGCTCGACGAGGGCGGCGCCGACGAGGACGCGATGCGCCTCATCCGTACCAGCGCCCGCAACGCCTCGGCGCGGCTGCAGTTCGCCCGCATCGCCTTTGGTGCTGCCGGCTCGGCCGGCATGCTGATCGACACCGGCGACGCGGAATCGGTTGCGACCGCCTTCCTCAAGAACGAGAAGCCGGAACTGACCTGGAGTGGCGGGCGCGCACTGCTGCCCAAGAACAAGGTCAAGCTGCTGCTCAACCTTTTGCTCGTCGCCCATGCGGCGATACCGCGCGGCGGCAAGCTCAGCGTGACGCTGGAAGCCGTCGAGACGGCGCCGAAATTCATCCTGTCGGCCAGCGGCCCGATGTTGCGTGTGCCGCCAAAATTCCTCGAACTGCACTCCGGCCACAAGCCTGACGAGCCGATCGACGCCCATTCGGTGCAGCCCTACTACACGCTGCTGCTGGCGCGCGAAGCCGGCATGACGATCTCGATCCACGCCACGCCGGAAGAGATCCTGCTCACTGCCGAATAATCGGCACGACGTTTCAGTATTGTCGAAGCATTGTCGTCATCGCCTGGTGGCAACGGTCTCGTGACAGCGTGCGCGCGCTTGGGCGCGACCGCACGCGCCGAAGTTTCCAAGAATTTTACCATTCGGGTTTTCGGCTTCTTTACGCCGCCCAGCTAAGGTCACGTTGCATCCGGCGCGACTGACGCGTCCGGCTCCCGCAAAAAGGACCGGGATATGAAGCGTTGCCTGTTCGTCGATGATTCGAGCGTCATCCGCAAAGTCGCCAAACGCATCCTCAACAGCTCCGAGATGGTCGTCGTCGAGGCGGCATCCGGCGCCGAGGGGCTGGATATGTGCGCCTACGACATGCCCGACATCATCGTCGTCGACGGCGGGCTCGAGGACATGAGCACCACAGACTTCATCCGCCGTGTCCGCGCCATCGAAGGCCGTGTCAAGCCGCAGATCGCCATCTGCCTGACCGAGGTCGACATCGGCGCCATCATGCGCGCCAAGCGTGCCGGCGCGCAGGGCTATCTTCTGAAGCCGTTCACCAGGCCGCAACTGCTCGACCGCTTTCGCGCCTTCGACGTCGCAGCCTGATTTCGCTCCTGGCACGACAGACTCCTCGCGAGAAACTGTGCCCAGAAAAAAGAAAACCCGGCACGAAGGCCGGGTTTTGACTGAAGTATCCAGATTAAATCAGGCAATTTCGCGAAGTTCTTCCGGCTCACGCAGCACATAGCCGCGGCCCCAGACAGTTTCGATGAAGTTCTGGCCACCGGATGCAGCGTCGAGCTTCTTGCGTAGCTTGCAAATGAAGACGTCGATGATCTTCAGTTCGGGCTCGTCCATGCCACCATAAAGGTGATTGAGGAACATTTCCTTGGTCAGCGTGGTGCCCTTGCGCAGCGAGAGCAGCTCCAGCATCTGGTATTCCTTGCCGGTCAAGTGCACGCGCTGGCCACCGACTTCGACCGTCTTGGCGTCGAGATTGACGATCAGGTCGCCGGTGATGATGACCGACTGGGCGTGGCCCTTCGAACGGCGGACGATGGCGTGAATGCGTGCCACCAGCTCGTCCTTGTGGAACGGCTTGGTCATGTAGTCATCGGCGCCGAAGCCCAGGCCGCGCACCTTGTCCTCGATACCGGCCATACCGGAGAGGATCAGGATCGGCGTCTTGACCTTGGACAGGCGCAAAGTACGCAGAACCTCGTAACCCGACATGTCGGGCAGGTTCAGGTCGAGAAGGATGATGTCGTAGTCATAAAGCTTGCCGAGATCGACGCCTTCTTCGCCGAGATCGGTCGTGTAGACGTTGAAGCTTTCCGATTTGAGCATCAGTTCGATGCTCTGTGCGGTTGCACTGTCGTCTTCTATCAGCAGAACGCGCATTCAAATCCCCTTTTCTGCTGCCGGAACGTCTTCTCGGTCTAATCCATACCGGCCCAGTGCTACTGAATCGGAGGCTGCCATCGAATGGTTAACAAAACCTAATTTCGTATGGAAGACCATATCAGAAATTTTAACCGGCGCATACACCCTCTTGAATCCAATCATGAATCACACGGTCAACATCTTAACGCGCTGCATTAACAAGGTTGCCTAAGCGACTCCGGACACGACCCGATCACATTCACGGCGAAAACCAGAATCTTTACCGGGCTTTAAGTCTCGATGGGTATGATTAACGATGCCCGTAAACGAATGGTTACCGACGGACAAAAACTTTAAAAGTTTGTTTTCCATAGTCGGGAGTTCAGAACCGGTTCCGGCGCGGCACGGTCCATTTGGGCCGAAGTAGGCGAGTAGAAGTGCGTTTTTCGGTGTTCGGGAGTATCGGGTCATGAAGTCACGTGAGAACCTGGTCAGGCTCAAGCAGTTTCAGGTGAACGAAAAGCGCCGCCAACTGATGCAGCTTGATTCGATGATCGCCGAGTTCGACCGCATGGCCAGCGAGCTCGAACTGCAGATCGTCGCCGAGGAAAAGAAGGCGGGGATCACCGATCTCAATCATTTCGCCTATCCGACCTTCGCCAAGGCCGCGCGGCAACGACGTGACAACCTGAAAAACTCCCAGCATGACCTGGCGCAACAGCGCGCCGCTGCCGAATCCTTACTCGCCGAAGCTGAAGCGGAGCTGTCCAAGGCGGAGGCTCTGGAGTCGCGCGACCGCAACACCCGCGACGCCGACGGCACCGGTCGCAGCGCGATGATCGGCTAAAAAGTCAATTTCTCCCGCACTTTGCCGCTGCTCGCGCGGCAGCGAGCCGTTTGGCGCCTCGAGCCATCCGCTCGGCCCAAGGCCCCCGCTAGGTCCTGAGTTCGGCCGGCTCTCCTTCGGCAGCCAATGATTGGGCACGCGAATCACGAATTTCGGGCGCATGGCGCTCCGCCCAGACACGGATCTGGTTGAGCAGATCGGCGAGGTTACGGCCGAGATCGGTCAGCTCGTACTCGACGCGCGGCGGTATGACCGGGAAGATCTCCCGCCGCACCAGCCCGTCGCGCTCCAGAATACGCAGTGTCTGCGTCAGCATCTTGGGCGTGATGCCCTCTACCTTGCGCTGCAGCTCGCCATAGCGCCGCCGGCCCGGCTTCAAGGCACCGACGACCAGATAGACCCATTTGCTCGCCAGCATCTCGAGCACGGTGTGCGACATGCATTCGCGTCGGAAGGCGTCATAGCCGAACGGCGTGTCGGGGGCGCAATCACTATCCATGGGGTACCTATATATCATTGAGGTACATTCTAGACAACTGAATGATACTATCCAAATGATAGTGGCACATGCATCCACCCAAGGAGGACATTCCCATGCGTGCCATTACCCAGAACACTGTCGGCGGACCTGAAGTGCTCGAACTCGCCGAACAGCCGACACCGCAGCCCAAGCCCGGCGAAGTGCTGATCCGCATCAAGGCTGCCGGCGTCAATCCGGTCGATGCCGCCGTGCGCGGCGGGTTCTACCCCCTTCTTGGCGAGCCGCCCTTCGTGCTCGGCTGGGACCTGTCAGGCACTGTCGAAGCGGTTGGCGCCGGCGCCAACGGCTTTGCAGCAGGCGACGAGGTCTTCGGCATGCCGCGCTTCCCGGCCCAGGCCGGCACCTATGCCGAACTGGCCGTCGCCCCGGCAAGCGAGGTCGTGCACAAGCCCGAGGCGCTCGACCATGTCACGGCAGCCGCCCTCCCCCTCGCCGGCCTGACGGCCTGGCAAGGCCTGGTGACAGCGGGCAAGCTCAAGGCCAACGACCGTGTCCTGATCCAGGCGGCCGCCGGCGGCGTCGGCCACCTGGCCGTGCAGATCGCCAAGGCGCGGGGCGCTTATGTCATTGCCACCGTGAGCCCCGACAAGGTCGATTTCGTCCGCTCCCTCGGTGCCGACGAGGTGATCGACTACACCTCGGACGATTTCGTCGCCAAAGCCGGCCCTGTCGATCTCGTCTTTGAGGCGCTCGGCGGCGATCATCCTGAGAAGTCGCTGAAGTCGCTGAAGGACGGCGGCACGCTCGTCGTGCTGCTCGGCCTCAGCGACAAGGCCGCAGCAGAGGCTGCATCACGTGGCATCAGGGTCGAACGCATCTCGGTCCGGCCGGATGGCGATGGCCTGAAGGAACTGGCGAAACTGACGGAAACCGGCAAACTCAAGGTCCATGTCGCCAGGAGCTTCCCGCTCGACCAGGCCGGTGCCGCGCATGCCTTCCTGGCGACCAGACCCAAGGGCAAAGTCGTGCTGGCGCTCTGAGAGCCACGCTCGAAATTCTGCAGCAACGGGCCGGGCAGCGCAAATGCTGCCCGGCTTCTCCATCATCCGGACTTTCGCTATAGCTTGCCGATGCACACGCTTTTGCCATTGATCCTGTTTGCAGCTTCGATCTGCTTCGCGCTCGGCATCGTGTTGCCGCTGATTCATGTCGATCGACTGTATTTCTTCGCCGATGAACCTTCGTTGATCGGCATGATCGCAGCATTGTGGCGTGGTGGCGATTGGCTGCTGGCGATTGTCGTCGCCATGTTTTCGGTGGCCTTTCCCGCGATGAAGCTCGGCCTGCTGCACAATGCGGCCTATGGCCAGGCAGCCGGCGCCGTCAGCATTCCCGGCTGGTTTCGGGCCCTGTCCAACTGGTCGATGCTCGACGTCATCCTCGTCGCGCTGGTGGTCTTCGCCGCCAAGACATCAGGCCTCGCCACGGCCTTCACCAAACCTGGTCTGTGGTTCTTCGCGGCATCGGTGATGCTGACTGCAACCGCTTCAACCGTCATAAAGAGGAAGCCACGGGACAGCGCACAGGCAGCTCACTGAGGCAATGCGTTTCAGGTAGCAATTCGGGGAAAGCTCAGCCCGAAAGCAAAAAGGGTGCGGCAAGCCGCACCCTTTTCTGTTGGTTGGCCGCAACGGCCGGTGTCAGTGGCGGTATTGCTGGATGCGCGTGGTGCGCAGGCCGGCAAGGCCGTATTCGTCAATGGAAGCCTGCCAGGACAAGAACTCCTCGGTCGTCAACTTGTAGCGTTGGCACGCTTCGTCAAGACTGAGCAGTCCTCCCCTGACCGCGGCGACCACTTCCGCCTTGCGGCGGATAACCCACCGGCGCGTGTTGGTCGGGGGCAGATCGGCAATCGTAAGCGGGCTGCCGTCCGGCCCGATAACATATTTGACACGCGGTCTAACCAGATCGGTCATCGTACTCTCTACTAAAAACTCAAAGACCCAATCACCTGTCACACTAGCGCCACAGCTTTAAAAATTGCCTAAGCGTACACTAAGAGCTAAGTAACGAACGTGAACAGAACGTTAGACTCTCAATCCGCAATTTAACCACCTGCCCAGTTGGCTGGTTTCTCGCCGAAAAAGGTGGGCCAGCGCGCTTCGGGTGGCACTGCGATGAGGCTTGACCTATATTGCAGCCATTGGCATGCAGCCGACCTAAAGACAGCGGAACGCAATCCCGATGAACAGCCTGGACCTGCCCGGACGCCCAGAAGACACCCGCGTGGTTGTTGCCATGTCGGGCGGTGTCGATTCTTCAGTCGTGGCCGGCCTGCTGAAACAGGAAGGCTATGACGTCGTCGGCGTCACGCTGCAGCTCTACGATCATGGTGCCGCAACCCACCGCGCCGGCTCCTGCTGCGCCGGCCAGGACATCGCCGACGCCCGCCGCGTCTCCGAGACGCTCGGCATTCCGCATTACGTGCTCGACTATGAAGAGCGCTTCCGTAAGGCCGTCATCGACCCGTTTGCCGAAAGCTATGTCGCCGGCGAGACGCCGATCCCTTGCGTGTCGTGCAACCAGACCGTCAAGTTCGCCGATCTGCTTGCCACCGCGCGCGAGCTCGGCGCCGATGCGCTCGCCACCGGCCACTACATCCGCTCAAAGCAGAACGGCGCCCATCGCGCGCTGTACCGCCCGGTCGACGCCGACCGCGACCAGAGCTATTTCCTGTTCGCCACCACCCAGGAGCAGATCGACTATCTGCGCTTTCCCCTCGGTGGCATGTCCAAGCCCGACGTCCGCGCCGCTGCCGAGCGCATGGGCCTGACGGTTGCCGCCAAGCAGGACAGCCAGGACATCTGCTTCGTGCCGCAAGGCAAGTATTCCGACATCATCGCCAAGCTCAGGCCCTCGGCCGCCAATCCCGGCGACATCGTCCATATCGACGGCCGCGTGCTTGGCCGCCATGAAGGCATCCTGCGCTATACCATCGGCCAGCGCCGCGGCATCGGCATCGCCTCGGGCGAGCCGCTTTATGTCGTCCATATCGACGCCGAGCGCGCGCGCGTCGTCGTCGGCCCGCGCGAGGCGCTGGAGACGCACAAGATCTTCCTGCGCGGCATGAACTGGCTCGGCGACGGCGCCCTCTCGGCGGTGCCGGCTGGCGGACTCGAGCTTTATGCCAAGGTGCGCTCGTCGCGCCCCCCCCGCCCCGTCGTACTGCATCACAAGGGCGGCGCCACCTGGGTCGAGCTTGTCGACGGCGAGTCGGGCATAGCACCGGGCCAGGCCTGCGTGCTCTATTCAGACGAAGGCAACGAGGCGCGCGTCTTCGGCGGCGGCTTCATCGAGCGTTCCGAGCGCCATGCCGACGCCGAGGCGATGCTGTCGCGGCTGGCTGCAACGCCGGGTTCGATCGCGGCGGAATGAGCCCAACTCGATGGCGCTGGCGTATCTGAAACGCTGGGCAAACAGGCTCACCTGCATGGTATTCGCGGCCTATCTCGCTTTTTTAGCCGCGAGGTGCCTTGGCTTCCCAAGCTGATCGTGATCGGCATCGCCATAGGTACCCTAATCGCAGGGAAGATGCTGAGCGACACGATCTCAACCGATGTGCCCGGCCGGATCCTGAGTTTCGCCAGCATCGTTGGCGCGATCGCCACGATGCATAAACTCACGCCACCCAAACTGATGAGCGGATTCCGTTCTCGCGCCGACGGACCGGTCATCCAGTCGTATGTCTCCGCCTACTTTGAGTGCCTCGCCGTGATCGCCGTGCTTTCCATCTTGTTTGTTACGTGGTGGGCGGTCACAGAATGACCATTCAGTCCGGCAACCAGCCCGGCGGCATGCTGGAAGCAGCCAAGCGCTGGGCGCGGCTTCTGAAGCGCGATGTCGTGGCGCTCTATCTTGCGGCGCGCAGCCCCCTGACGCCGTGGCACGCCCGCGTGGCAGCTGCCTGCGTCGCCGCCTATGCGCTTAGCCCTGTCGATCTCATTCCCGACTTCGTGCCGGTGCTCGGCTATCTCGACGACCTGCTGATCGTGCCCCTGGGCATCTGGCTGGTGATCCGCATGATTCCGGCCGAACTGATGGCTCGCTTCCGTGCCGAGGCAACCGAAATCACCGCCAGGCCGCGCAGCATGGCCGGCCTCGCCTTCGTCATCGTGGTGTGGCTGGCAGCGCTTGCGCTTGTCGGCTGGTGGCTGCTGCGAAGGGAGTAAGGGACAGACTGCGCCAATGGCGCGCAACCCTTTGTTGACCTACTCCCTTACTCCCACAAGGTCAGTCGTGCGTGACCGTGCCTGCCGTGAGAATCCTGAGCACGCCAAGCGCTTCCTCGGCGCCGGTGCGTGGCTCTTCCCGCGTCTGGATGCAGTGGATGAAGTGCTCGAGCTCGCGCGTCAGCGGCATGGCGTTCTCGATCGGAATGTAGGTCGGCTCGTTCATCGTCGACGTCCACTGCCCCTCGTCCTGCCACACGGCGTGGCGATAGAGCGCAAGCTTGCGCTCCTGCGGCTCGACGTCGTCGAACACCGCCATGCCCTTGGTGCCGACGACGGTCAGCCGGCGCTCGCGGTAAGGGTTGAGCCGCGAGGCGAACAGGTGCCCGCGCAGGCCGTTGGGGAAGCGCATGTGCAGATGGGCGAAATCGCTGAGGTGGTTGAGCACGGCAGCCCCCTCGCCGCGCACCTCGATCGGCGCCGTGCCGGTGATCGCCAGGATCATCGACAAATCATGCGGCGCCAGATCCCACAGCGCGTCGTTCTCGGCGTGGAACTTGCCGAGACCGAGACGGTGCGAGTGGATGTAGCCGACATCGCCGAGCTCGCCCTTGTCGACAAGCGCCTTGAGCCCTTCGAAGGCCGGGTGAAAACGCAGCACGTGGCCAGTCATGAAGACACGGCCATTGTCGCGCGCGGCCTTCACGGCGCGCTCGGCATCAGGCACGGTTAGCGCGATCGGCTTTTCGACGAGCACGTCCTTGCCGGCCTCGACGGCACGCACGGCAAAGTCGGCGTGGAACTGCGGCGGCAACGCCATGACGATCGCATCAACATCGTCGCGGGCGAACAATTCGTCTGGGGTCAGCGCGATGCAGCCATGTTCGCCGGCAAAGCGTTCGGCCCGCGCCGAATCGACGTCGGAAACGGCATGGAGGGCGCCAAGCGACTTCAGGGTGCGGATGTGGTTACCGCCCCAATAGCCGCATCCAAGGACTGCAATACGCGGTTTCATCAGGCTCTTTCCAAGGAGAATTATGCCGGCAGACATAGTCCCGGCACCTCGCCAACTCAACCCCGCGCGTTGCGCCATAAGCGCCCGGCGCGTCCGCGAAGGCGGTGGAATGGCGCTTTCCGCGAGCTGCCCAAGGGTCAGCCGATGCGTCAGACATTTATCCTGAAACGCCCGATCTCACTGCTTGACAGGCTCGCCATCGAGACATTATATCCGCCCAACCTTGGCGAACGCATCGACGCCTGCCTCTCACAGAGACAGTGATTTCGGGCCTTCTCCAACCCTGGCGGGATAGCTCAGTTGGTTAGAGCACGGGAATCATAATCCTGGGGTCGGTGGTTCGAATCCACTTCCCGCTACCACTTCCTCACCTCAAGACAGCATGCAGCCGGCGTAGCAGATGCCGCTTTCGGGGTTCGTCCCCACGAGCGCTCGTCGTCGTTGAGGCATTTTGCTGTCTGCCAGACGCGCCTCATTGATGCGCGGCGCCGGGAAGCTCGGCGCCGCAGAGATGGATGTTGGACGCTCGATCAGGCGGCGCTGGCCTGACCGATGACCTGGGCCTTGTCGGCCAGCGCCTTGGTCGCATCGACGGTTTCCTGAGCGGCGTACCAGTAGCGTTGCTTGAGCTCGATATTGAACAGCACGCCCTCCGGGAAGCTGCATTCGGCCATCAGCGTTTCCCAGGGGATGTCGCCCCAACCGACCGGCAGGTGCAGGTCGCCATGGCCGTAGGCGAGGCGCTCACCCTCGGTAAACATCCAGATGTCGTCCTGGCGGCCGAAGCTGTCATGCATGTGGAGATGGCGGGCATACGGCGCCAGCGCCTTGATCTCCCCGACGAAATCATCGCGGCGGCCGTCGAAGTCGAGCTTGAGATAGGCGTGGCTGAAGTCGAGGGTCGCGACGACATTGGGGTGGGCGATGGCCTCCAGTTCGCGGGCGAGGCGCGACGGCGACGAAGCATGGATCTTGCCGTCATAGCCTGCAAACAGCGTCTCGACGCAGAGAAAAAGGCCGTGCTGGCGGGCGATCTCGCCAGCCTTGGCCAGCCATTCGCGCTGGCGGCCATAGGCGGCCTCGATGCCATGGCCCTGCTGCAGCGGTGTCAGGCCGGAGTGCATGACATAGTTTTCGGCGCCGACCTCAGCCGCTATTTCAAGCGAGGCCTCGAGCACCTCGAGGTGGCGCGGCAAGCGAAATGCCTCGTCCATGAAGTTGATCGCCAGCGGGCCATGTACCGAGAAGCCGACGTCGCGGCCGGCAGTGGCGCGCTTCAGCGCCTCGAGCTGCGGCCTGCGGATCCTGCCACCGACCACGAGGTCCATGTCATATGTGGGCAGCTCGATCGACTCGACGCCCAAGGCTTCAATCATGTCGAGCTCGTCGCTGAAGTCGGAAAGGTCGTCGGCGCGCTTGTGCGCTGAAATGCCGGTGCCGGCGGTGCCTTTGGCAAGCATGGTCTGTTCCTCGTCTTGGAGAATGGCGGGGCATCGCCCCTCGGGTGAAAACCGTGGGCAGACTGGTCCGGCTACGTGTCAGCCGTTTTGCGTGAGCGTGACGCTTTGCTGACAGTGCACGGGCGCCATCGGCCATGGACATTGGCCGGCAAATGTCATTGAATCGTCATCGCAACGTCATGAACGGGTACCGCGATGCGACGCTTCCTGCAGGTGCTGTTGATGCTGTCGGCCGCGTTTCCGCCGATGTCGGCCGCTCTCGCGGGCGAGCTCAGTTCGGGCGAAATCCGCAGCGAACTCGTCGGCCGTTCGATCTCGTGGTGGGAACAGGGCGGCTGGTTCAGTGGCCAGATGATGCTTTTGCCCGACGGCCGCGCCGAGATCAGCATCGATGCGCCGAAGCGGGCCGGCGATAGCGGCCGCTGGATGGTGCGCGGCGACCAGCTCTGTACCGTCTGGGGCGATTTCCGCTCCGGCCAGGAGAAATGCTACTCGCTCCAGCGCGGCGCGGCCGGCCGCTTCGAGACCAGCGGCGGCAACGTCTTCGAGGTCAGGGAAGCCGGCGTCTGACAGACTGCGTTCTTGGATGAGAGCAGCTGCGCGGCCGCCATTCCACGCTGTCGTTGATTGTCGTCATTCTGTCACCGGATCAAGACGTGCCTGTCATCCCGTCAGGGTACGGGCTGCAGCGAGCATTGTGCTCGCACCAGCTTCCTGAGGGAGACGACGGATGAAACGACTGTTCCTGCTTGCAACTGCGGCAAGCGCCATTGCGACGGCCGCCGGTGCGGCCGAGCGCACCAAGTTCGATTTCTGGTACGGCCTGACCGGCGACCTCGGTGAGGTCGTAGCCAAGCACTGCCAGCTGTTCAATGAATCGCAGGACAAGTACGAGGCGGTCTGCACCGGTCAGGGCGGCTACGACAAGGCCGAGCAGAACACGATCGCCGCTTATCGCGCCAAGCAGCAGCCGACCATCGTCCAGATATATGACGCTGGTACCGTCAACTTCATGCTGTCGGGCGCCATCTATCCGGCCAACAAGTTCACCGAGGAGCACAAGCTCGACATCGACTGGAAGGGCTATTTCCCCGGCATCGCCAACTATTACGCCACCTCCGGCGGCGACATGTGGTCGTTCCCCTACAATTCGTCGACGGCCGTGTTCTACTGGAACAAGGATGCCTGGGCGAAGATCAACAAGACCAGCGCCCCCCATACCTGGGCCGAGCTCGGCGAGGACCTCAAGGCCATGAAGGCCGCCGGTGTCGAGTGTGGCTTCGCCTTCGACTTCGACACCTGGATGAACCTCGAGCAGTTCTCCGCCACCAACAACCTCCCCGTTGCCTCGATGGACAACGGTTACGGCGGCCTCGGCGCCGAGCTGGTCTTCAACAAGACCGCCTTCGTCGACCACATGAAGGACTTCAAGAGCTGGCTCGACGCCGGCTACGCCAAGATCCAGACCACCCAGGTGGGCAAGAACCTTGTGCAATCCTTCGCCGACGGCAGCTGCGCCTCGACAATCACCTCGATCGCCAACCACGGCACGGTCAAGAACACCCAGGTCGCCGGTCTCAACTGGGACGTGGCGATGCTGCCGGTGATCGACACCACCAAGCGCACCAACTCGCTGGTCGGCGGCGCCTCGCTGTGGCTGATGCAGGGCAAGACGGATAAGGAATACGAAGCTGCCGCCGCATTCCTGAAATATGTGACGGCTGCCGACACCGGCGAGAAGTACATCGCCGAGAACACCGGCTACATCCCTGTTACCACCAAGGGATTCGACCTGCTCAAGCAGGAAGGCTTCTACAGCGACCCCAAGCATACCGGCCGTGAGGTCGCCATCGCCTCGCTGACCGCTTCCGACGTCGGCCCGCTGTCGCGCGGCATCCGCCTCGGCAACTTCACCTCGATCCGCGCCGAAGTCCGCGCCGAACTCGAGGCCGCCTTCACCGGCCAGAAGGACATGCAGACGGCCATCGACGCGGCCGTCGAACGCGGCAACCAGATCCTGCGCCGCTACGAGCAGACCTACAAGGGCGCTGCCCTGCCCTGATCCTCAGGCTCGGGACCAGTCGGGCGCCGCTCTCCGCGGCGCCCATTTTTCAGCATAGCGGACCGGGAGACGTTGCTTGGAAAAGCGCGCCACTTTCTCCAACCTGTGGCTGGCGGCAGCCTTCATCGCGCCGCAGATGCTGCTCATCTTCGTCTTCTTCTACTGGCCTTCGGGCGAGGCGCTCTACTGGGCGGTCACACTCGAGCCGCCATTCGGCGGCAGCAACGACTGGGTCGGCCTGCTCAATTTCCAGACCGTCTTCGCCGATCCCAAATATTGGAGCTCGGTGCGGATATCGCTCGCCTTTGCCGGCATAGCCACCGCGCTGTCGTTGGTCATCGCCGTTATCCTCGCGCTGTTCGTCGACAGACGGTTGCCCGGACACCAGGTCTACAAGTTCACCTTCTTCCTGCCCTACGCGCTGGCAGCACCCGCCGTCGGCCTTGCCTTCCGCTTCATCTTCTCGCCGGATGCGGGCTTCGTCTCGGCCATCAACCGGGTCTTTCCCGACATCTGGAATCCGGCGCTCGATGGCTATGACGCCTTTGCCCTGATTGTCTTTGCCCAGAGCTGGAAGATGGTCGGCTACAACTTCATTTTCTTCCTGGCCGCACTCCAGTCGATACCGCGCTCGGTGATCGAGGCCTGCGCCATGGACGGCGCCGGCGTGATGCGCCGTATGCGCGACGTGCAATTGCCGCTGATCGCGCCGACGCTGTTCTTCCTGATCGTCATCAACATCACCGACAGCTTCGTCGACAGCTTCGGCATCGTCGACATCACCACCGGCGGCGGCCCGGCCCGCGCGACCGACCTGATGGTCTACAAGATCTATGCCGACGGCTTTCAGGGCAAGGACTACTCGCTCGCTGCCGCCCAGTCGATCGTGCTGATGCTGCTGGTCATCGCCCTCACTGTCATCCAGTTCCGCTACGTCGAGCGGCGCATCCACTACAGCTGACCGGAGCGCCAACCGTGATCGAACGTACTCCCATCCTCGACTTCGCCACCCACGCGCTGCTGATCTTCAGCCTGGTCGCACTGCTGATCCCGCTGTGGATCGTGTTCGTGGCGGCGAGCCACGACTTTCACACCGTCAACCAGGTGCCGATGCCGCTCTGGCCCGGCGGCCACCTGTTCGAGAATCTGTCCGCCGCCTGGGAGCGGGGTAACTTCGACCGGGTGATGCTGAATTCGCTGATCGTCGCAGGCGGCGTCACCATCGGCAAGATCTCCATCTCGGCGATCTCGGCCTTCTCGATCGTCTACTTCAACTACCGCCTGCGCATGGTTTTCTTCTGGCTGATCTTCATCACCCTGATGCTGCCGCTAGAGGTGCGCATCGTGCCGACCTACGCGGTTGCAGCCGATGCGCTGAGGCCGTTCCAGTCGATGCTCGATTTCGTCGGCATCAGGGTCAATCTGCCGGAGTGGAACCTGCTCAACTCCTATTCGGGTCTGATCCTGCCGCTGATTGCCACCGCCACCGGCACGTTCCTCTACCGCCAGTTCTTCCTCACCGTGCCCGACGAGTTGACCGAAGCCGCCAAGATGGACGGCGCAGGCCCGGTACGCTTCTTCTTCGAGGTGCTGTTGCCACTGTCGCGAACCAACATGGCAGCGCTCGCCACCATCATGTTCGTGTGGTCTTGGAACCAATATCTCTGGCCGCTGCTCGTCGTCACCGACCACCAGAACTACGCCACCGCCACCATGCAGTTGCAGAAGGTCGTGCCCGGTCCGTTGTTTGGCGAGCCGCCGGTCTGGAACATCGCCATGGCGGCCAACCTGATCGTCCTGGCCCCGCCGGTGCTGGTGACCATTCTTCTGCAGCGCTGGTTCGTGCGTGGCCTCATCCAGACCGACAAGTAAGGAGACCAGACCATGGCCCAGATCGCCATTCGCGGCGTGCGCAAGACCTACGGCAAGAACGAGGTCGTGCACGGCATCGACCTAGACATCTCCAGCGGAGAGCTGGTCGTCATCCTCGGCCCGTCCGGTTGCGGCAAGTCCACGCTGCTGCGTATGGTCGCCGGACTTGAAGCGATCTCCGACGGGGAAATCTCGATCGCGGGCAAGATCGTCAACAAGCTCGAGCCGCGCGAACGCGGCTGCGCCATGGTGTTCCAGAACTACGCGCTCTATCCCCACATGACGGTCGCTGACAACATCGGCTACGCGCTCAAGATCGCCGGTATCTCGAAGGCCGACCGCCGCGAGCGTGTGAAGGCGGTGGCGACATCGCTCGGCCTTGGCGAGTTCCTTGACCGCAAGCCGGGCCAGCTGTCCGGTGGCCAGCGCCAGCGCGTGGCCATGGGCCGGGCGATGATCCGCGAACCCAAGGTGTTCCTCTACGACGAACCGCTGTCGAACCTTGACGCGCGGCTGCGCGTGGCGATGCGCGTCGAGATCCGCAAGCTGCACCAGCGCCTGGGCGCAACCACCCTGTTCGTCACCCACGACCAGATCGAGGCGATGACCTTGGCCGACCGCATCGTTGTCATGAACAAGGGCGTCATCGAGCAGGTCGGCGCGCCTGTGGAAATCTACCAGCGCCCGGCGACAACCTATGTCGCCGGCTTCATCGGCACGCCCGGTCTCAACCTGCTGCCCGGCACCATCGATCCGGCCAAGGGTATCATCACGCTCGAGGACGGGCAGGAACTGGCCTATGACCGTGGCCGCTGGCCCGCGGCGGTTCCTGGGCCGATCACCGCCGGCTTCCGCGCCGAGGCAGTGGAACTCGGCTCGGGCGGACTGTCGGGAACCTACGAATTCTCGGAAGAACTCGGCGCCGCCCAACTGGTCCACGGTACGGTGGCGAAGTCGATCGTCATCGCCCACATCGTCGGCAGCAGCCGGCGCAAGGCGGGAGAGCCGCTGTCGTTCCGGGTCGTGCCGCAGCATCTCCAGCTGTTCGACCAGCGCAGCGGCCGCCGGTTGAGCGGCGAAAAGAGCCCTGAAGTTTCGCTGGACGCCGCGTCCGACATCGTTGCCGAGCGACCGATGCTGATGCCCGCCTGACAGGTGAGAACGACGAAGCCATTGAGCCCAAGCCATTGGCTTGACTTGTGCCTCTGTGAGGCCGGCCCCGGCCCCCTCTCGCCAGGCCCTTTTTGCTTGGACTTACGGATGCGCGTATCCAACTTCCGCTACCGGTTCCTCACTTTGAGACGGCATGCGGCCGGCGAAGCAGACCTTCCTGCTAGCCCGTCATCTGCTGGATGATCCATTTCCTGAAGGCGATCACGCCTGGGCTTCGCCTTTGTGCCGGCGACGTCACCAGGTGGTACTGCAGGTCCGACGGGATGATCTCGTCGAAGCATTTGACCAGCCGCCCCGCGGCGAGGTCGTCGGCGACAAGCGAGGACCGTACCAACGCCAGCCCAGCATCCTGCCGGCACGCCGCGATCATGTCGGAGAATGTCGGGAAGCTCGGCCCGGCCTGAAAATCGAACGGTCCCTCCACGCCGTCGACAGCAGGAAACTGCCCCTTCCCGTCGTAGATCTGCCCATGCCAGCGCTCCCAATCCAGCACCGTGTGCCGGGCGCCTTCATAGCGCAGCAAGGGTGCCGCGCGCAGTGCCTGGCGACTGGGCAGAGCCCTGGCAACGGCCGGTGACGAGACGGCGAATTCGTAGTCCTCGGTAAGGCGGAAGGCTTCGGTGCCCGGCAGTGTCCCCGCCAGCCAGATCGCAACGCCGATTTTGTCGATGTCGAAGCGGGCGCGCCGGTATTCGATGGTCACGCTGACGTCGATCTCTGGGTGGGCGACGCAGAAGCCGCCGAGCCGCGGCTGCAACCACTGGCTGGCGAATTCCGGTGTCGTCGAGATGCTGAGCTGTTCGCTCCGGAGGCTCGGGCGCGCCCTCTCCAGCACCGCCTCCAGCGCCGACAGCGCCGCGACGATATCAGGTATCGCCTTGTCGGCCAGGACTGTCAGCTCGACACCCTTCCTGCTGCGCACGAACAGCGGCGTGCCCAGCCAGGCTTCGAGCTGCGCGATCTGATGGCTGATGGCCGTCTGGGTCAGCCCGAGCTCCTCGCCCGCTTTGGTGAAGCTGCGTGTGCGCGCCACCGCTGCCATGGCGCGGAGCGTCTGCAGCGGCGGCAGGCGGGAGCTCTGTTGCATGAAATTCCTTCATGCCAAGAGTGACGGTACTTCATTGTACCCGACGCATGGCGGCATGCAAATCGTGGAGAGCTATGAAACAGCTGCCGGTCGTTTCTATGAAGAAGATCTCTGATACAGTCAGGCGCGTGTTGCGGCGCTTTCGCCGCCATGGTCGCCCGTCTTCACTCCCGAGTTATCTCCAGCGCGACATCGGCCAGCCGCACAAGCCTGATCGGCCGCGCCATTGGGCCGACTTTTTCTAACGCCCGACGGCTTGTCCCATCGCATGATCGAGCAGTCTCAATGGGTGATCAGCAGCGGCGAGATCGAGTTCGCGATGGTCTGGAACGCCGCCTTCAGCTCGGCGATGTTCTTGGTTGGGAAGTAGTAGCCCGGACCCGTCGCGCAGGTGCTGTAGAGATCGCGATTGGCCGGGGTGTCGGCACCCAGCACCACCGTGTAGACGACGACATCCTGCTTCTTCAAATCGGCACAAACGGTCTTCGTCGCCTCGTTGACCTTGCTGAGCGCACCGCTACGACTGGTCGAGCCCATGCGCCCCGTGTCGAGGTAACTGTAGGCGCCGTAGTCCGACTTGTTGATGGCTTCCGAAGACGCGCCGAAGACGTTGTTTTCGCCGTCGGTGAAGACGACGACAACCTTGGTGGTATCGGGCGCCTTGAAGGCATCGCCCTCGGTGAACGGCGCGCCCGGCGAAAGCACGCGATACCCCCAGGCGAGGCCCTCGGACACGTTGGTCCCCGAACCGTACCAGAAGTTCATGTTGTCGAGCTCGCCCTTGGTCTTCTTGACCGGATCGCCGCCAATCTTGGCGAGGTCCTCGGTCAACGGGACCACAGGCGTCGCGCAGCCATAATTCGGGCCGTTGGTGTCGTTGGGAGTTTCTTTGAGAATAGAACCGTCCCGAACCGACTTCCTCGAATATTTGTCCCGGGATTTTTGCTTGACCCGGTCTGTTTCGCCCTTGCCGACCGTCTCGTTCAGATAGCTGTTGTTGTACTTGTTGCCGTTGTTGCCGGTCCTGACTGCGTCGCCCGGCTCGTCGGGCGCAAAGTAGGGTACGAACAAGGTTTCCGGAATGCTCAGGTCGGGCGGCGTATCGTCAAGCGCATAGCTGCCACTGCGGGCTTCGACGCAACCCTTCCATTCACCGGTCGGGCCGCTCTTCCAGTTATCCTTGAGCGCCTGGAACAATGCCCAATGGCCGACGCGGTTCTTGGGATCGAGATTGTCGAAATTCTTGCCGTTCCAGGATGGTTCATCGACCGGCACTTGCGTCCGCATGTCGATCCACGACTGACTGAAACCCTCCTCGCTCTTGATGTTCACGGCAGTCACGAACGGCACCAGTGCTGCCCGAATCTGGCGCTCAGGCCGGTCGGCCTTGACCTTTTGCAAGGTCCTGATGATCTCCTTGGAGCCCTCGATCAGCGCCGCCATGTTGGCCGCGCCCATCGAGCCGGTGTTGTCGAGCACCAGCGCGACTTCGAGCTTGGAATTCGATTCAAACGCATTGGCCGTGGCGGCGACGGCCGAGCTCTGTCCGAAGATGAAGGAGAAGTTCAACTTGATGTTGGAATCAGCGGTGGCGGTGGTCTTTATTTCGTTGACAGTCTGCTCAACGACGAGCTTGGCCTTGGCGTTGACCAGCGCCGGCTTGTTGGCAACGTTGGCGGCAAAGAAGGCGTCGAATGTGGCCTGGCGAGTGCCGGTCTGATCGCTCAGTCGCGACGCCGCCAGCACCGCAGAATCGAGCGCGTTCTGCAGGTCCGATCTGGCCTTCATCAGATTGGCGATATCGAGCGCGAAGCCGACGGCGGCCAACAGCACAGGCAGCAAGATCGCGAACATCATCGCGAAATTACCGCTTCTCGACAGCCAGAAGCGTTTGAGCACGACAGCCTCCCCGAAATCCCGCAGAGGCTTTTGCATACAAACAATTTAAATTGAGTTTAGCGGATTTCATACAACCGCAAGATGGCCTGCATGGCACTCAGAGGTCTCCCGCAGCGTCAATTTCCTTGCCGTCACGATAGGCCACGCCAGTCCCCAAGGACTGCGGCTGCAAACCAAGCATCGGCAGGACGCGCCGGAGGATGGCGCCGCCAAGGGGAACGGCATTCCACCCTGAAGTCCTGAAGCCGTATGTCTCGGGCAGACCCTTGGGTTCATCCAGGATCGTCAGCAAAAGGTATCTCGGCTTGTCGGCCGGAACCACGGCCATGAACGAGGTCATCACAAGGTCCTCGACGTATCGGCCGTTGACGACCTTCTCCGCCGTGCCCGTCTTGCCACCAACGAGATAGCCTGCGACGGCTCCGTTCCTGGCGGAACCGACCTCGGCGTTGTAGCGCAGCAGGTAACGCATGGCGTCCGCCGTGGCAGGCGAGACGAGCCCCGAGCCGACGACGCGGCCGGCGACCGGGGCGCCCTTGATGAAGGTCGGGGTGATCAGGCGGCCGCCATTGACCAGCGCTGCGATGCCCATGCTTGCCTGCAATGGCGTCACCGCAATGCCATGACCGAACGAGACGGTTGCCGTCGTCACATCGCTCCAGCTTCGCGGCAGGATCGGGGCGGCGCTCTCCGGCAGTTCGGTGCGCAGTCGCGACATCAGGCCGAAGCGCGTGAGGTAGGCCCGCTGCGCTTCACCGCCCAAGGTCATGGCAATCCTCGCCGTCGATATGTTTGAGGAGTAGATGAAGACCTCCGGGATGGTCAGCATGCGGTACTTGCCGCGATAATCGTGGATCATCTGCCGCCCGAACTGCAGCGGCTTGCGCGCATCGATGACCGACTTCAGCGTGAACTGTCCGGAATCGAGCGCCATCGCAGTTGTCAGCGCCTTGAATGTCGAGCCCATTTCGAACGCGCCGGCACTGATGCGGTTGAGCCGCTCGGGCTTCAGCGCATCGATGGGCACGTTGGGGTCGAAATCGGGAAACGAGGCCAGCGCCAGCACCTCGCCATTGTCGACGTCGAGCAGCAGGCCGGCACCTGCCTTGGCCTTGAAGCGTGCCATCGCCTTGAGGGTTTCGTCGGCAAGGGCGTGCTGGACGCGGACATCGATCGTCAGAGCTACCGGCTCCAGCTGCCTGGCATCGCCGGCCATGCCGGCGAGATTGAGCTCCTGCAGACCCTGACCGTCGATCCACTTCTCGATACCCGAGATGCCTATGTTGTCGAGATCGACTGCGCCGAGCACATGAGCGGCCAACGGACCGTTGGGATAGATGCGACGCTTCTCCGGGCGGAGCCCGATGGCCGGAAGCCCGGCGTTCCACAGAGCCTGTTTCTGCGCCGGCGTTACCTGACGCTTGAGCCAGGCGAAGGCGGCATCGCTTTTCAGCCGCTGATGCAACTGGCGCGCATCGAGGTCTGGAAAGATGGCCACCAGTTTTTCGACTGTCTCGTCGACATCGGGCACGTAGCGCGGCTCGGCATAGACAGACGCGCTCGGCAGGTCGGTTGCCAAAAGCACGCCATTGCGGTCCAGGATCTGCGGCCTGGCATTGGCCACCCCCCTGAAGGCATAGGCCGGTCGCTCGTTGCCGGCCAGGCCGAGCTGCACCAGTCGTCCGCCGATGGCTGCGAACAAGAGGGCAAACGCCGCCATGACAAGCCGGATGCGGCCTCCGGCATTTCTCGCGCCACGCCTCTGCATCTCAGTAGAGCCCGCCGGTACTGTTGAGGAGCCTGTCGCGCAGCGCGGGCGAAATGCCGCCAATGGCAGGAACCGTCGTCGTGACGATGTCAGACGCTTCAAAACCGTCGATGACAGGGCAGTCGCCGATGCAGGGCGAGGTGCCAGGCTTGAAGGCTTCACGAATCGAGTCCGGAGTGCCGGCAGCGACGCGCCTTCCCGTACGTCGGTCGACGCTTTCGAATGTCATCCCTTCGGGCACAGGAAACTCGGCAGCCAGCTTGCCCTCGAGGGCAACCTTCATGAAGTCGATGAAGACGGGTGCCGCCAGCCCACCGCCGGATTCGCCATATCCCATCGGCTTCGGCGTGTCGTAGCCCAGGAACACGCCGGTGACGACGTTGGGCGTGAAGCCGACGAACCAGACGTCCTTCTCGTCATTGGTGGTTCCGGTCTTGCCCGCGACCGGCACGCCGAGCGCCGATACGCTGGTTGCGGTGCCACGCTCGACAACGCCACGCATCATCGAGGTGATCTGGTAGGCAGTCATCGGGTCGAGCACGTGTTCGCTGACGTCACGCAGTTCAGGTTCCGGCTGGTCCTGCCATGCCTCGACATTGCAGGCGTCGCAGTCCCGGCCGTCGTGGCGGAAGATGGTCTTGCCGCGACGGTCCTGGACACGGTCGATCATCGACGGCTGCACCGATTTGCCGCCGTTGGCGATGACAGCATAGGCCGAAACCAGGCGCATCAGCGTGGTCTCGCCAGCACCGAGCGACATCGGCAGGTAGGGCTTGAGCTTGTCATAGATGCCGAAGCTCTGGCCGTATTGCGCCACCACATCCATGCCGACATGGCGCGCGAGACGCACCGTCATCAGGTTGCGGCTTCGTTCGAGCCCGGTGCGCAAGGTCGAGGGACCGCTGAAGCGGCCGTCATAGTTCTTCGGTCTCCAGACCCGCCCCGCACCATCGGGAAGTGCGATCGGCTGGTCCATCACCAGTGCTGCCGGCGTGTAGCCGATGTCGAGGGCCGCGGCATAGACGAAGGGCTTGAACGCCGATCCCGGCTGCCGATAGGCCTGCGTGGCGCGGTTGAACTCCGACTGGGCAAAGGAGAACCCGCCGACGCTCGCCAGCACCCGGCCGGTGTGCGGATCCATCGAGACGAGCGCGCCCTGCACTTCCGGCACCTGCCGCAGTACATAGCCGTCGTGCTGCTTCTCAACATAAACGACATCCCCGGCCGCAAGCGCGCCTGCCGATGTCTTGCCCGCCTTTGGGCGCCTCAGTGCCCAGCGCATCGACTGGGTGCTGATGTGGGCGATTTCTTGAGCCTGCCGGCTGCCTGAAGCCTGGCGAAGGCCAATCCTGATGCCCTCGTCGGCCGCGCCGAGCACAACCGCCAGGCGCCATTCCGGCACGTCGGCCAGTGGCACGATGCCATCAAGTGCTTGTTGCCAATCGCCATCGGTCGCGATGCGGGTCACCGGTCCGCGAAAACCCCTGCCCTGATCATAGTTGACGAGCCCCCGCCGCAGCGCTCTGACCGCTGCTGCCTGCAGCTTGGGATCGAGCGTCGTGCGCACGGCGAGGCCGGCGGTGTAGAGCGCAGCGTCGCCATATTGCTCCGCGATCTGTCTGCGCACCGCCTCGGTGAAGTAACTGGCATCAGCAACCAGCAGGTTCGGTGCGCGCGTCTTCGTACCGAGCGGCAAGGCCGCCGCAGCGCGCGCTTCATTCCGGTCGACAAATCCGTTGCGCAGCATCTGGCCGATCACCCAGTTGCGTCGTTCGACGGCTCGCCCGGCGTTGAGATAGGGATTGTAGTTGTTCGGTCCCTTGGGCAGCGCGGCAAGATATGCCGCCTCCGCAACCGAAAGATCGCCAACCGGCTTGTCGAAATAGGTCAGTGCCGCCTCGGCGATGCCATAGGCGCCGAGCCCGAAATAGACGTCGTTGAAATAGAGCTCGAGGATCTCGTCCTTGGAAAAGGCGCGTTCGATGCGAACGGACAGTACCGCCTCGCGGACCTTGCGTTCCAGCGTGCGGTCCGAGGAGAGCAAGAGATTCTTGGCGATCTGCTGGGTGATCGTCGATCCGCCGATCATGCGCTGACCAGAACCGAAGTTGGCCATGTTGGCCCAGACCGCGTTGACGAGCCCGGCAATGTCGATGCCGGAATGGCTGTAGAAGCCCTTGTCTTCCGCCGACAGGAACGCCTGCCGGACACGATCGGGCACGGCGGCGATCGGCAGGAAAAGCCGCCGCTCGCGCGCATATTCCGCAAGCAATGCGCCATCATAGGCATAGACCCGGGTCATGACAGCCGGCTCCCAATCCGCCAGTTCGCGGTAGTCGGGCAGATCCCTGGTGATGTCGGCGACCAGCAAAGCCAGGCTGCAGGCGGCCGCAAGCCCGGTGAGGACGAGGAATGAGAACAGATGGCTGATGAATTTCATGATGGGCAGCTTGTCAGTTGGAAGCAGGCCCCAGGAAAATGGGCGAACGACTACAGCTCACAGGCTCCACCCCAGCCCGCGAACAGGTCATAACCTGCAGGTCTTGTTCGATAACGGCCGCAAACTGGCAAAATCCCGTGACCTCGACAAACACTCAATATTTTGGTTACCCATGAGAAAAATATGGGCATAGGATCAAAACCACGTGGAAACGTCGCAATTGCCGCTGAACGCGCTGCGAGCCTTCGAGGCTTCGGCGCGCCATTGCAGCTTCACCCGGGCCGGCATGGAGCTGTTCGTGTCGCAGACCGCAGTCAGCCATCACGTGAAGTCGCTCGAGGACCTGCTCGGGGTGAAACTGTTCCGTCGGCTGCCGAGGGGACTGGCGCTGACCGACGAGGGCGCGGCCCTGGCGCCTGTGCTGACGGACGCCTTCCGGCGCGTCACCGCGACGATGAGCCGGTTCGAGGAGGGGCACTTCCACGAAGTGGTGACTGTCGGCGTGGTCGCGACCTTCGCCGTCGGCTGGCTGATGGAACGACTGCCGGCGTTCCACCAGGCGCACCCCTATCTCGACCTCAGGATCATGACCAACAACAACCGTGTCGACCTCGCCGGCGACGGTCTCGACCTGGCGATCCGCTTTGGCGACGGCTCATGGCGTGGAACCGAGGCGATGCAGCTGATTGCCTCGCCATTGTCGCCGGTCTGCTCGCCCGTGATGGCGGCGCGGCTGACACAGCCGGCGGACCTCGCGCGCGTCGAGCTGTTGCGCTCCTATCGCGCCGACGAATGGACGCGCTGGTTCGAGGCGGCAGGTGCGCCGCAGCCGGTGTTGCGCGGTATGATGTTCGATTCGTCGCTGGCCCTTGCCGAGGCTGCAGCCCGCGGCGTCGGCGTAGCCCTGGTGCCGATCAACATGTTCGAGCGCAATCTCGACGACGGCCGCCTCGTCCAGCCGTTCGAGACAACGGTTTCAACCGGCGACTACTGGCTCACCCGGTTGAAATCCCACCCGGTGACAGCTGGAATGCAGGCCTTCGAGAACTGGTTGCTGCAGCAGTTCGGCGCTCCGGGCGCAGCCTGACCCTTACCCCGAGGCAGCGGCCAGCTGCCGCCGGAGCGACAAGAAAGCGGCGCAGCGACCCGCCAGGAGCGCCGCGCCTGCGGTACCCAGACCTTAAGCTACCGCATATCCGTCACGGCAAAGGCCGTTGAGCTCGGCCAGCGACATGGCGTCGAGGTCGAGCGCGGTCAGCAGGTCGTTCTCGGCAGTAAAGTCGCGGCCATACATGGCCGAGAAGATGCGCACGCCGGCTTCGTGCAGCTCGGCGGGGTAGCCTGCCAGACGGCCGATCTTGGCGGTCATGACCAAGCCGAAAGGCACGTCTTCGGTAACATAGCGGCTGTCGGCAGTGGTCGGGCCCTGGCCGCCATTGCCGGCCTCGTGCATCTCCTGGTTCATCTCAGAGATCGAGCTCATCGGCACGTGGAAAGACAGGTGGAAGTGCTGGAAGATGTTGCGCACTTCGAGGCCGAGCTTGGTGGCAATGGCGATGCGTTCCTCGTCGAGCTGCTCGAGGAGACGGCCGACATTCGGCGTCACGTTCTGGCCCTGGCTCCAGGTTTCACCGCGCTCCATGCGCGTCATGTTGCCGAGCGCGATGCCCATGTGGTTCTGCGGGTTGAGGTTGGACAGCGCGATCGCCATCAGGCTGCCGCGGTCGACGAAGCGGTCGCCGAACAGCGTCTGGCAGACGGCAAGGCCGTCGGCGCTGCGCGATGCCGGAACGGTGGCGAGATCGACCTTCTTGCGCACGGTGTTGACGTTGACCAGCGTCGGGCTGAGCTGGCGACCGGATACGACAGTCGTGCCCCAGCCTACAACAGGCGCGACGACACCGCGCGCAGCCAGCAGGCGCGACAGATAAAGCGCGCCGAAGGATGCGTGCGAGCTGATGATGACGGTCTGGTCGGCCCTGACGTAAGGCGCGATGGCGTCGAGAACGACCTTGTGGCCATAGGCCGGCAGCGCGATTACGATCGCTTCGGCGCCGGCGACGAGCGCTTCGGCGCTCGGAGCAGCAGCCGGATGGAAGGTGCCTTCGACGGCGCCCTGGGCAACCAGAGCTTCGCCCTTGGCCAGCGCCTTGGTGCGCTCGCCCGACGGCGACCACAGCGTTGCCTTGTGGCCCTGCTGTTCCAGAAACACCGCCGTGCCAAAGGCGATCGAACCCGCGCCGACAATACCTACCTTCATTTTCAACATTCCCTTTTGGATCAAATTCATTTCAGCCCCGGCGCTCCCATTGCGGGCGCACCGGGGTCGTTCATTTCGGGCGAATCAACGCCCGGGTCGTGCTGCTGCCGACCTCCCCCGATGCCACCACCAGGAAAGCCCGTGCACCGGCCGGGCCAACACTGGTCAGCGAGTGTGCGACGTCGGCCGCATAGCGCGCCGTCTCGCCGGCGCGGACGATCATCTCGTTGCCGGCGCTGCGCACCACGATCTCGCCTTCGGTGCAGTGCAGATGCTCGATCGTGCCTGTGCCGTGGGGATCGCTGATCAGCTTGCCCTTGAGCTCGAAGCTCAACAGATACCATTCGATCAGCGGCACCATGCCGGCCGGCGACAGGATCTGCAGCGTGCAGCTGCCGTCGGCGCTGCGGATGGTCGGCGTCAAGTTCTCCGGCTGCAGGTCGATGCGGTCGCCACGCTCCTCGCTGGCGCCGCTGATCAGGCTGTTGAGGTCGATGTTGAGCGCGCGGGTGAGATGCCACAGCGTGCCATAGGTCGGGTTGGCGTTGCCGCGCTCGATCTCCGACAGCATCGAGCGCGAGACGCCCGATCTGGTCGCGAGGTCGGCAAGCGTCAGGTTCTGCTGCTTGCGATATGCCTGCAGGCGCGGCCCGATTTCCGGCGGATTGACCGAATGTATGTTCATTCCGATTCTCCATTCCGACGCCACGGGCAACTATTCGGCGAGCGGTTCTCCAAGCGTGTGCATCAGCCGGTTGGCCCAGCCGAACAGCGACGACGACAGGATCAGGTCGAGGATCTCGTCCTTGCCGAGACCGGCGTCGACAAGCGCCTGCATGTCGGACGCATCGGCGTCCGAGGGGCATTTCGACAGCTTGACCGAAAAGTCGAGGATCGCCTTCAGCCGCGGCGAAATTACCGCTTCGACACCGTCGGCGAAGATCGCCGCAATGACGGTCTCGTCCTTGGCCAGCTGGTTGTAGCGGCTGGCATGCACCGCCGCACAGTAGATGCAGCGGTTGACGATCGACGCGCCGACGGCGCCGATCTCGCGCTCGGCGCGCGACAGGCCGCCCTTGTTGTACATCACCCCGTTGAACAGCGGCGAGCGGTGAGTCAGCGTCTCGACGTCATGGGCCAGCACCAGCACGTAGTCCGACACCTTGGTGTTGGACGGCGTGATCTTCAGCGCCTCGAGCTGTGCCGGAGTGGCATCCGCGAGATCGAGCGGCTTGACGTATGGCTTCCACTCGGGGACCGCGGTGGTGAATTCGTGAACGACCTTGCTCATGCCAGTCCCCGCATCAGCCGCAGCCCGGCGGCAACCCTGATCTGATAGCTGACGAAAGCGACGAGCTCGGACAGGCGCACGATGTCGGCGTCGGTTAGCCCGGCTTCCTGCAGCAGTTCGATATCGCGGCGCGTCGCATCCTTGGGCGCATGTGCCACGAGATCGACATGGCGGATCAGGGCCTTGAGCCTGATGTCGCCGCCGCCGTCGAACCAGATGTCGGCAATGCGCGCGGTGTCGCCTGAGGCGCCCGAGCTGTCGAGCAGGGTTTCGAAATGCGCCTCGAAATCGCCGGCGTCGTTGATCTTGGCGATGCGGCAGGCCAGGGCTGCGCGCTCGGCATGGGTGAGACCGCCGGGTTCAGCGGGCGTCAGCGCCGCATCATGCGTCTGCTGGGTCAGCGCCATGATGTCGGCGCGGCCGGCGACGACCGCCGCCAGTTCGCTGCCCGGCGCTATGCCGACGATCGCGGCGATCACGTCTATGGTGTCAGTCATGCCGTTCCTCTTATGCCTGCTTGCGGGCCGCTGCCGGCGCTTCGTCCGGCAAGGGCGATGCCGTCCACTCGTCACCGCGCAGTTCGGGCGTGTCGTAGTCGAGCAGGCGCTGCCAGTACTGGCCGAAATTCTCGCTGTAGAGCTTTGCGGCGATCTCGCGCGCCAGCCACGCCGCACCTTCGCTGATGCCCGGTATGTCGCCGCTCATCTTGCCAAGGCTGGCGGCCGCCCCGGAGTTGAAGCTGTGGATGTTGGCCAGCCACGGTGCCTGTCCCGGCTCGCGTTCGAGAAAGGTGAAGTCGTTGGCAAGATAGGGGTAGTTGCCAAGCTCGGTGTTTTCCTGGCCTTCAGGTGGCGTGAAGCGGTCCTGCCACAGCAGGATCTTGTCGGCGTAACCGTCGAGCTCCTTGCGCGCCAGCGGATCGACGCCGAAGCCAGTGCCGAGGATCAGGAAGTCGCCGCGGACCGCCTTGCCCTGCGAGGTCGAGATGACGATCTCGTCGCCGTCGAGCTCGGCCTTCTCGACCGCCGCATCGAAATGGAACCAGGCGTTGGGATGCCGGCTGACACGCATCGTCGAGCCACGCGGCGCTGGCGTCTGGGTGCGCAGCGAATAGTTCATGATCTGCCAGCGCCGGGCATCGCCGAGCTGCGGGAAGGCAGCGGTGAAGCCGAACGAGCCGATGCCCATCAGCTTGTTGATACAGGGCATCTGCTTGCGGCGGATGAGATGGCGGACTTCCGCCGCTCCTGCCTCCAGCGCCTCAGCGGCATTGTCGACGGCAGATGCGCCGACGCCGACAACGACCACGCGCTTGCCGCGCAGGGCAGCGAAGTCGATTGCATCGGAGGAATGCGCCCAATAGTTTCGCGGCAAGCCGTCGACAAAACCCGGAATGCTTGGATGGCCCATGCCGTCACGGCCGGTCGCCATCACCACCTTGCGGGTCAGCACCGATTTTTCCCGAGCGCCCTCGCCCGACAGCGTCAGCCGCATCAATTCGCCTTCCGGCACGATCGTCTTGACCTCGACGCCGTTCTCGACCGGCAGGTCGAGCACCTTGCGGTACCAGCGCAGATACTCCATCCACATCGGCCGGGGGATCTTGTCGAGTTCAGCCCAGGTATCGTTGCCGAACTGGGCGACATACCATGCACGAAAGGTCAGCGACGCCATGCCATAGGCCGGGCCGGTCAACTGCTTGGGCGAGCGCAGCGTCTCCATCCGGGCATAAGTCAGCCACGGCCCCTCAAAGCCCGTCGGGCTGCGGTCGAAGATGCGGATGTTCTGGATGCCGGCACCGAAGAGGGCGAAACTCGCGACCAGGCCGCACATGCCGCCGCCAATGACGACGACGTCATGGACCTTTTCTTCCCCCTCGGCTGATGTCGGCACCACCCAGTTCGACGGCGGGTAGCACAGGCAGGCCAGCTCGTCGCGAACACGCTGTTCGAGCTCGGCGAGGCCGGCGGCGGCCGCTTGCAACGGCGCTTGTACGTCAAACGCCATAGGTCGCCCCTGGTGTCCGGTCGAATTCGTCATGTCGCATGTCCTGCCCTGCCTGCTGTCGGCCCGCACCGGTTCTCGACGCGGGCCGCCCTTGTCGCCTATTTGTCGTCTCAGTTGTGCGCGTGGCGGTCGGGGATGACCGTCGTCGTCTCTGGCTTCCAGCCGACCCAGATTTCCTCGCCATTGAGCTGGCTGACGTCGGCGGGATGGACCAGCGCATTGAGCATGGTCCCGTCGCCGACCTCGACCGAAAGCGAGGTGTGGTTGCCCTTGAACACGCGCTGGCGGATCTTGCCCTTGATGCGGTTGCCACTCTCCGGCTCGGCGGCCGAGCAGTGGATCGCCTCGGGACGCAGCACGACATAGAGGTGGTCACCGGCCTTTGGCGTAAGCCCGCCCTGTGCTGCCTTGATGGTGACGCCGTTCCAGTTCAGCGCTGCCTGGTCACCTTCGGTGCCGACGACTGTGCTGCGCAAAAGATTGGTCTCGCCGATGAAGTTGGCGACGAACACAGAGCCTGGACGGCCATAAAGCGTGTTCGGGTCACCCATCTGCTCGATGCGGCCCTTGTTCATGACCACGATCGTGTCGGACATGGTCAGCGCCTCTTCCTGGTCGTGGGTCACGAACATGAAGGTCTTGCCGGTCTTTTCCTGGATCGACTTGAGCTCGATCTGCATCTGCTGGCGCAGCTTGGCGTCGAGCGCCGACAGCGGCTCGTCGAGCAGCAGCACCTCCGGATCGGGAGCCAAGGCGCGCATCAGCGCGACGCGCTGGCGCTGGCCGCCCGACAGCTCCGACGGCAACCGCTTGGCATAATCCTGCAGCTGGACAAGCTCGAGCAGCTCCGAGACGCGGCGGTGGATGTGCTGGTTGTCAAACCCCTTGAGCTCGAGGCCGAAGGCAATGTTCTTGGCAATGCTCATATGCGGAAACAACGCGTAGTCCTGAAACACGATGTTGACGTTGCGCTTGTTGGGCGGCACGCGCGTCACGTCCTTGCCGCCGAGCAGGATGCGGCCGGAGTTCGGCGTCTCGAAGCCGCCGAGCATGCGCAGCGAAGTCGACTTGCCGCAGCCGGACGGGCCGAGCAGCGTGACGAACTTGCCCGCCTCGATGCTGAGGTTCAGGTTCTCGACGGCAACATGCTTGCCGTAGCTCTTGGTGACATTGTCGAACTGGACGACGGGTTGCATCAGCGGGTCCTCGCGCGGCGGGTCATGTATTCGGCGTAAAGTCCGACGGCGGCGGTAACCACCAGGACGAGTGTCGCCATTGCGTTGATTTCAGGAGACATGCCGCCCTGCACCTTGGCGAAGATCAGCATGGGAAGGGTCGGACGATAGCCTCCCAGGAAGAAGGTGCGCACGAAGTCGTCGATCGACAGAAGCACGCAGAAGATCATGCCGCCGACAAGCGCCGGCCCGAGATAGGGCAGCGTGACGCGGAAGAAGGCAACGATGCTGTCGGCACCGAGGTCACGCGCGGCATCGACGAGATTGCCCGGCATCGAGCGCAGGCGGGTCAGCGCCATCACCACCACGAAGGGCACTGCATGCACCGTGTGGCCGAGGATGATGGCCGCGGTTCCCGTCGGCATGTCGATTGTCGAGATGAAGATGCGCAGCGAGATGGCCGAGATCATGCCTGGCACGACAGCCGGAAGGCAGGCGAGCGCGAAGATGATGACCTGACCCTTGATGCCTTCGGCGACGATCAGCATGGCGATCCAGGTACCGAGCGTGGTTGCGGCGAGCGTCGAGGCGGCGGCAATCATCACCGAGTACAGGCAGGCTTCCAGGAACTGCTTGTCCTGCATCACCTTGGCATACCAGTCGAGGGTCCAATCGCCGATCGGGAAGGCGACGAAGTTGGCGTCCTTGAAGCTCATCGCCATCATCAGCGTGAGCGGCAGGAGCAGGTAAAGCAGGAAGGCCCAGTAAATCGCCGTCAGCGACGTGCGCGGAGCGTCTGCAAACATGTTGCGCATCAGAATGCACTCCTTTTCTTGCCGCCGACGAGGCGCATGAAGATGCCTGCGGTGACCAAGGCGGTGACCAGCATGATCAGAGCAAAGGCGGCGCCGACCGGCCACTTGTCGCTGGCGCCGTGGAAAAATCCGCTGATGGTTTCAGGAAACAGCACTGTGTTGGGTCCGCCGAGCAGCATCGGGGTCGCGAAGACGCCGATGCAGGTCAGGAACACCAGCGAGCAGCCCGAGACGATGCCGTCCTTGGACAGCGGCAGGATGATCCGGCGGAAGCGGGTGAACGGACCGGCGCCCAGATCGGCAGCCGCATCCAGATATTGTCCGGGGATCTTCTCTATCGCCGAGTAGAGCGGCAAAAGCATGTAGAGGCAGATCAGGTAAACCAGGCCGAAGCCGAGCGAGAACGAGGTGTAGAGCATCGGGATCGGCCGGTCGATCAGGCCGATCTCGCGCAAGAGCACGTTGACCGCGCCGCGGTTGGCAAGAAGCATGATCACCGAGAAGGTGCGGATCAACTCACCGGCCCAGAACGGCACCAGCAGCAACAGCAGCGCCTTGGAACGGCCCTCCGGCTTGACGACCTTGGCGACGTAATAGGCCACCGGGTAGACCACAACCAGCGTCACCGCCGTCGCTGCCGTGGCGAAGATGAAGCTCTTGATCAGCGGCGTGAAGTAGAGCGATTCCTTGAAGAAGATCGCGTAGTTGTCCAGGGTGAAGTGCGATTCCACACCCGGCAGCACCGGGTAGTGGGACATCAGGCTGATCTTCAGCATCTGATAGATCGGCCCGACATGCAGCATGATCAGCCAGACCAGCGGCACCCCGGCCAGAAGGATGATCCGGCCGATCCGGGACTCGACCGCGGCCCCCAGCGTATGCCGGTAGAGCGCGGAATTGACCACCTTGGCGATGCCGGTCGAATATTTGGGCACCGGCGCGTCGCCGCGCCCTGCCTCATAGCCGGCTGTCGTGTTGCTACTCACCATCAAACAATCTCGGTTGGCGCAGCCCAACTTGTACCGCCAGGCACTGCCGGCAGGTCAGTCATCGCGCGTTGTGGGACTACAGCGCCTCGCTCAGAACGCTGTAACTCTCTGAACCGGTGCATGAGCCCACTCCAAAATCGTGCCCGATTTTCGAGGGTCATGCACATGACAGGCCGGCAGCCTGTCCCGGAGATCGTCGCAGCGCTCCGGGACAGGCGATGGGCCGTGCGAGGCTTTCGCCTCGTCAGGCCGCTTTGACCTCAGCGGTCGCCCGGTCGATCATCTCGTTCTTCATGTCGCGATTGACCGATGAGAAGAAGACGATGCGCTCAAGCTCTTCCTGCGGCAGCGTCGAGGCAAGCTTTTCGCGGTCGTTGAGCAGGTCGGCGACGCCGTTGATCGTCGAGCTGTAGCCCGACTGGCGGGTCATTGCGGCACCCACCTCCGGGCTTGCCAGCACGGCGTCGAGCAGCTTGTAGGCGTTCTCGGCGTTGGGCGCGTTGTTGACGACGTTGAGCGTATAGCAGAAGCCGAACGTGCCTTCCTTCGGCACCGACAGCTGGATCGGATGACCGTCCATGATCAGCTTGGCAGCCGGACCCGACCAGGAATGGCCGAGATAAATGTCCTCGTTGATGAACATCTGCTGCACTTCCGAGCCGGCGTCATAGTACTTGCGCACCATGTCCTTGTGCTTGATCAGGAAATCGCGCGCTTCGTTGGTCGCCTTCTGCGCCACGTCGGCCTTGTCGACATAGCTGACGAAGTCGCCGTCATGGCCGAGATACTGCATGACGATGGTCATGAAATCGCTGACGATATAGGAGGTCTGCCCCTTGTACTGCGGGTCGAACATGATCTCCCAGCTCGGCGCTTCCTTCACATAGTCGACATTGCGGGCGAGCCCCTCATAGCCGGCGAGGATCGGCAGGCCCCAGAGATTGTCGTCGACGCGCGCCCAGGCAGCGTTCTGGTAGGCCGGGTTGAGGTTCTTCCAGTTCGGAATCTTGCCGGTGTCGAGCGGCTGCAGCAGCTTCGAGCTGATGAACTGCGAATAACGATGGCCGGCGACGGTGACGATGTCGGTCGAAGGACTTGCGCCCTCGGCGGTGAGCAGATTGTACTGCTTGCCCTGGTCGTCGGTCAGCCGGATGTTGACCTGAATCCCGCTGTCCTTCTGGAACTTGTCGAGGAATTCCTGCGGCAGGAACTTGTCGTAGGTGGTGATGTTGAGCACGCCGTTCGCGGCCCAGCCGGGGGTCGGGCGGAAGACGGCGGGCATCGCAAGGGCTGCGGCGCCACCACCAAGCATCTTCAGCGCCGTACGGCGGTTCGGTACCAGAATATTGTTCATTATGTTCCCCATTTGGATAATATCGATCACGCGCACGGCTTTCGCCGCGCAATAAAACCCGCCCTCACGCAGTCGAAAGGACTGCGCGACCGACAAGCCGGCGAAGAGGTATTCTCAGCGGTGTTTTACAGACTACTAATGAACTGGCGCAAAGTCCTCCACCAAGCCAGTCCTGAATTCCGACATTCCGTCCGCAAATTCCACTAAACTGGAATTTTTCTCTAAACCGGACAAATGTCAAGCATTGTTAGAAAGAATCTTGTTTGCCCACCAACATATGCAGCCAGCAGACCCCGCATAGGTTTGCGCTGGCAGCCAACTAAGCACGGCCATGGGAATCGCATCCAAACGCCAGGAATCGACGATACGCTGAGATGAACCGCCATGCGCCTTGGCGGCCGCGGCAAATAGTTGGAACCTCAGGCCTCCGTCGAGACGCTGAGCTCGACCCTGTCGGCGACAAAGCGGGTTTCAGCGTACTGGACCGACACGCCTGCGGTGTCGACGTTGATCGCCCTGGCGACGAGTACGATGGCGCCGGCGGACAGCTTGAGATCGGTCAGGTCGGCGGCATCGGCATGGCGCGCCGAAACCAGTGTCGACTTGCGGAAATAGTCCTCGATTCCAAAATGCTGGAAAGCGAGCGTGATCGACGCGGTCTCGGCGTAGACCCGTGCGAAGTCGGGGAAGCGCTCGGCGTCGAACCAGCTCGTCGCGCGCGACACCGGCCGGCCGTCGGCCTCGCTCAGCGTTTCCAGCCGGAGCACCGGCGCATCCGGCGCAAGCCCCAGGGCTTCGGCGACACGGCTGAGGGCAGGCTCTATGGCGTCGGCCAGGAGGATGCTGCGGCGCTCGCGTGTCTGCTCGCGCAGCCCTGTGGAAAAGCGCGTCCGCGCCGAAATTGGGTAGGAGAGCTTCTGGCGGCTCTCGACGAAAGTGCCGCGCCCCTGCTCGGCGCGCAACACACCTTCCTGGACAAGCGCGGCAATGGCGCTGCGCAAGGTATGGCGATTGACGCCGAAGCGTTCGGACAGGATCATTTCGGGCGGCAGCTTGCCATCGGCGCCCAGAGTTCCAGCCGATATCGCCTGCCTGATCTGGTCGGCGATCTGGCGCCACAGCGCCACCCCGCTCTTGCGTGTCACCGCCTGTTCCCGTCCCTGCCCGCTCAAATCCACCGTCCCAGTTTGCGACTTGTCATGCATCCGTCACGGAGCCTCGCTACAAGCCCATTGTAAGTTGTTCGATTGTATAGAACAATAGACAAATTCGAAATGGAGCGGCGCGAAAGAGATGGACCGACGGCAGGAAAGAGAACTGGAGACGGCGCGCAAGGCGGCCATGGCAGCGCTTTCGCTGGCACCAGTGGACGAATTGAAGCGGCTGTGCGCGGCGGCAGGCATTTCTGGCGAAGCCGAGATGCTGCGCGGACCCGAGACCGGCCTCGTGTCGGTTCGCGGCCGTATCGGCGGCGGCGGCGCGCCGTTCAACTTCGGCGAGGCGACGGTGACTCGCGCCACGGTGCGTTTGCCAGGCGGCGAGATCGGCCATTCCTATGCCCTCGGCCGCGACAAGGAGAAGGCCCGCCTTTCGGCCATCACCGATGCCCTCTGGCAGAATGCCGACCGCCGCGCCGACATCGAAGAGAAGGTCATCGCACCGTTGCGTGCCGCACAAGCCGAAGCCGATGCGACCAGTCGTGCCGAGACGGCAGCGACCAAGGTCGACTTTTTCACCATGGTGCGCGGAGAGGACTGATGGATCAGATGGATGTGATTGACGGCGGCTTTGCCAACCCGGTTTTTAATGCCCAGACGGTTTTCCGCGCCGTCATGGACGCCATGGCGCGTCCCGGGACGGTCCAGCGGGTAGCTGGCCTGGCACAGCCGCCTGCACCGCTGGCGGCCACCGCGGGTGCGGTGGCGTTGACCTTGTGCGACCACGACACTCCGCTCTGGCTCGATGCCGGGCTGCAGGTCTCGGCGGCAAAGTCCTGGCTCGGCTTCCACACCGGCGCGCCGCTGGCCGCGACACCGGCCGACGCGCATTTCACCCTTGTCGCCAACCCGGCCAACCTGATCTCGCTCGAAAACTTTGCGCAAGGAACGCAGGAATATCCCGATCGCTCGACGACACTGATCCTGCAGGTCGACAGCCTGACCGATGGTGCACCTCTGCATCTCGAGGGCCCCGGCATCGAGACCACTGACAGCATCGCGCCGACGCCTCTGCCGCGCCATTTCGTCGAGCAGTGGAAGCAGAACGGCGCCCGCTTCCCGCGCGGCGTCGATGTGATCCTGGCGGCGCCCGGAGCGGTCGCCTGCCTGCCCCGCACTGTCCGCATCAAAACGATGGAGGCCTGATATGTATGTTGCTGTCAAAGGCGGCGAAGCCGCCATCGCCAACGCCCATCGCCTTCTCGCCGACCGCCGCCGCGGTGACCGCTCGGTGCCGTCGCTGCGCATCGAGCAGATCGTCGAACAGTTGGCGCTCGGCGTCGACCGCGTCATGTCGGAAGGCTCGCTCTATGACCGTGAGCTTGCCGCGCTCGCCATCATGCAGTCGCGCGGCGACCTGATCGAGGCGATCTTCCTCGTCCGCGCCTATCGCACCACCTTGCCGCGCTTCGGCTACACGAGGCCGATCGACACGGCTGCCATGCAGGTCGAGCGCCGTGTCTCGGCGACCTACAAGGACCTGCCCGGCGGCCAGCTGCTCGGCGCGACCTTCGACTACACCCATCGCCTGCTCGACCCGGAACTCGCCACCGATGCCGAAGTGGCTACTCCCGAGCAGCGCGAAGGCGACGGCCAGCGTATGGCGCGTGTGTCCGAGATCCTCGCCCATGAAGGGCTGATCGAGGCCGACGGCGAGCTGCCCGAGGACCACCTCACGGGTGACATCACCCGCGAGCCGCTCGAGTTTCCGATGGAGCGCGACATCCGCCTGCAGGCGCTGTCGCGCGGCGACGAGGGTTTTCTTTTGGCGCTCGGATACTCGACGCAGCGCGGCTATGGCCGCAGCCATCCCTTCGTCGGCGAGGTCCGCATCGGCGAGGTCGAGCTCGAGCTCGACGTTCCTGAACTGCCCTTCCCCATAAGCCTCGGCCGCATCCGCGTAACCGAGTGCCAGATGGTCAACCAGTTCAAGGGCTCGGCCAAGGCGCCACCGCAGTTCACCCGCGGCTACGGGCTGGTCTTCGGCCAGTCGGAGCGCAAGGCCATGGCCATGTCGCTATGTGACCGGGCGCTCCGCGCCGGCGAACTGGGCGAGGACATCACCGCACCGGCACAGGACGAAGAGTTCGTCGTCTCGCATTCCGACAACGTCCAGGCGACCGGCTTCGTCGAACACCTGAAGCTGCCGCATTATGTCGACTTCCAGGCCGAACTCGACCTCGTCCGCCGCATGCGCGGCGAGCATGAGAAGCGCAACCAGACCAACGGAACCGAACAGCGGGAGGCGGCGGAATGAGCACGCCTGAAACAGACATCGCAACCTACAACTTCGCCTATCTCGATGAGCAGACCAAGCGGATGATCCGCAGGGCGATCCTCAAGGGCATTGCCATTCCCGGCTACCAGGTGCCGTTCGCCAGCCGCGAAATGCCGATGCCCTATGGGTGGGGCACCGGCGGCGTGCAGGTGACCGCCGCGATCATCGGTCCTGAGGACGTGCTCAAGGTCATCGACCAGGGCGCCGACGACACGACCAATGCCGTCTCGATCCGCGCCTTCTTCCAGAAGGTCGCCGATGTCGCAGTGACCACCGAGACGGCGAAGGCGACGATCATCCAGACCCGTCACCGTATCCCGGAATATCCGCTGACCGAGGGCCAGACGCTGGTCTACCAGGTTCCGATCCCCGAGCCGCTGCGCTTCCTCGAACCGCGAGAGACCGAGACACGGAAGATGCACGCGCTCGAGGAATACGGGCTGATGCACGTCAAGCTCTACGAGGACATCGCCAGGCACGGCCGCATCGCCACGACTTATGCCTATCCGGTCAAGGTCGAGGGCCGCTACGTCATGGACCCCTCGCCGACACCGAAGTTCGACAATCCCAAGATGCACATGTCGCCCGCGCTCCAGCTGTTCGGCGCTGGCCGCGAGAAGCGTATCTATGCCGTGCCGCCCTTCACCAGGGTGGTCAGCCTCGATTTCGAGGACCATCCCTTCGAGATCCAGACCTTCGACCAGCCCTGTGCGCTCTGCGGGGCCGCGCAGGTCTATCTCGACGAGGTCATCCTCGATGACAAGGGCGGGCACATGTTCGTCTGTTCCGACACCGACCATTGCGAGACGCGCCAGGCCTGCGGCCATCGCGGCCACCTCTCGCCCGATATCCTGGAGCCTGCCCAATGACCGATGAACCGCTTCTGCGCGTTACGGCGCTGTCCAAATATTACGGTTCGCGCATCGGCTGCGAGGACATCTCCTTCGACCTCTGGCCGGGCGAGGTGCTGGCCATCGTCGGTGAATCCGGCTCGGGCAAGACCACCTTGCTCAACTGCCTGTCGACGCGGCTGCTGCCGACGTCGGGCACTGCGAGCTACCGCATGCGCGACGGCCAGTGGCGCGACCTCTACCGCATGAGCGAGGCCGAGCGCCGCTTCCTGATGCGCACCGACTGGGGCTTTGTTCATCAGAACCCGGCCGACGGGCTGCGCATGACGGTGTCGGCCGGCGCCAATGTGGGCGAACGGCTGATGGCCATCGGTGACCGCCACTATGGCAACATTCGCGCTACTGCAGTCGATTGGCTCGGCCGCGTCGAGATCGACGAGGAGCGCATCGACGACGAACCCCGCGCTTTCTCGGGCGGCATGCGCCAGCGCCTGCAGATCGCCCGCAACCTCGTTACCGGCCCGCGGCTGGTGTTCATGGACGAGCCGACCGGCGGGCTCGACGTGTCGGTGCAGGCGCGCCTGCTCGATCTGTTGCGCGGACTGGTCACCGATCTCGGGCTGGCGGCCATCGTGGTCACGCATGACCTCGCCGTCGCCCGGCTGCTGTCGCAGCGCATGATGGTGATGAAGGACGGCCATGTCGTCGAAGCCGGCCTCACCGACCGTGTGCTCGATGATCCGCGCGCGCCCTACACCCAGCTCCTCGTCTCCTCCATCCTGCAGGTCTGAGCATGATCCCGAAAAGTGGCTCCCGGTTTTCGGACAAGATCATGCTCACAAGGAAAGGGTTGTAAACATGGCCACCCCACTCATCGTCTCCGAGGTCGCCAAGGCCTTCACGATGCACCTGCGCGGCGGCATCCGCCTGCCGGTGGTCGCCAACGTCTCGTTCTCGATCCGGGCTGGCGAATGCGCCGTGCTCGGCGGCCCCTCTGGCGCCGGCAAGAGCTCGATCCTGAAGATGGTCTATGGCAACTACAGCGTCGACCAGGGTCAGATCATCGTCGATCACCATGGCCAGCTTGTCGACCTCGCCACCGCCAACCCGCGCACGGTGCTGGCAGTGCGCCGCGACACCATCGGCTATGTCAGCCAGTTCCTGCGCACCGTTCCGCGCGTCTCGGCACTCGGCGTCGTCGCCGAGCCGCTGGTCGCCCGCGGCACCGAACGCTCCGAGGCTCATGCCCGCGCCTCGGAACTGCTCGGCCGGCTGAACCTGCCGGAACGTCTGTGGAGCCTGCCGCCCGCCACCTTCTCCGGCGGCGAGCAGCAGCGCGTCAACATCGCCCGTGGCTTCATCACCGACCATCCGGTGCTCCTGCTCGACGAGCCGACGGCATCGCTCGACGCCACCAACCGCGAGGTGGTGATCGGACTGATTGAGGAGAAGAAGCTGAAGGGTGTGGCCCTGCTCGGCATCTTCCACGACGCCGACGTGCGCGAGGCGGTCGCCGACCGCATCATTGACGTCACCACATTTGCCGCCGGAAAGGTTGCAGCATGAGCCGCAAGCTGTCCGAACAGCCTTACGTCCACCCATCGGCCGAGGTGACGCAGTCGACGCTCGGCCGCTGGACCGAAGTCTCAGAGCGCACCCGCATCAGCGAAAGTTCGCTCGGCGACTACTCCTACGTCATGCAGGACTGCAGCCTGTGGTGCACGACGGTCGGCAAATTCTCCAACATCGCAGCAAGCGTGCGCTGCAACGCCACCAACCATCCGACCTGGCGGCCGACGCTGCATCATTTCACCTACCGCGCCTCGGACTATTGGGAAGATGCCAGCCACGAGACCGAGTTCTTCGAATGGCGCCGGTCGAACGCGGTGACCATCGGCCACGACACCTGGCTTGGCCACGGCTCGACGGTGCTGCCGGGCGTTACCGTCGGCGACGGTGCGGCGGTCGGCTCAGGCGCGGTCGTCACCAAGGATGTCGCACCTTACACCATCGTCGCCGGCGTGCCGGCCAAACCGCTGCGCGAGCGCTTCGACCGCAAGACGGCGGACCGCTTCCAGGCGCTCGCATGGTGGGACTGGGATCACGCCAGGCTGCGTGTTGCGCTCGACGACTTCCGCAACCTGTCGGCAGAGGAATTCCTGGAGAAGCACAGCGGCTAGTGCCCGAAAACCGATTTTCGCCCGGAATCATGCACGGATTCGAAGTGTTATGGCCCGCGTCCAGCTGGACGCGCGGCTTGTGAGCCGCTTCACCACGCCAGGAAGAACGGGATCGCCAACACGTTGATCAGGTCGACAAAGAAGGCGGAAACCAGCGGCAGGATGATGAAGGCGTTTGGCGAAGGTCCATAGTGCCTGGCCACGGCCGTCATGTTGGCGACCGCCGTTGGCGTCGCGCCCAGCGACAGGCCGACAAAGCCGGCGCTGAGAACAGCCGACTGGTAGTCCCGACCAAGCAGCGGGAACAGCACGATCCAGACATAGGCGATGACGACGAATGCCTGGACGACGACGACCACGAGCAGCGGCCCGGCTATACCCGACAGGGTCCACAGATGCATGCTCATCAGCGATATGGCAATGAACACCGACAGCGAATATTCCGAGATCAGCGTCATCGCCGGCGTGCGCGCCGGCTATGTCAGGCTTGGAAAGGCGAGCGGCACGGTGTTGGACAAAACGATGCCCATGAGCAGGCACGGCACGAACAGCGGCAGCTTAATGCCCATGTGAAGCATCGTCCCGTGAACCAGATAGCCGAGGATCACGGCGATATTGGACCAGCAGCAGCGCCTGCATGAAGTTGGCCGTATCGATCGGCGCGGCAACGGATTCGGCGGACTCCTCGACAACGGAGCTTTGTGGCACAGCGTTGAGCTTGCCGCGCGCAATGAGAAACTTCGCCACCGGCCCGCCCAGCACACTCGCCAGTATGAGCCCCATCGTCGCGGCCGCGATGCCCACTTCGACGGCCGTAGGAAAGCCGTGCTCGTTGGCGATCGTCGGCGCCCAGGCGATGGTCGTGCCATGTCCGCCGACGAGAGATATCGACCCATGATCAGCCCCGCCGATGACGGCAACCCGAAAAGCCCGGCGCCGGCCATGCCGACGATGTTTTGCACGAAGACAAAGACGGCGGTCAGTACGGCCAGTACGAACAATGTCCGCCCGCCCGTGCGCAAGTCGGACAACCGCGCATTGACGCCCACGGTGGCAAAGAAGATGACCAGCAGCTTGTCGCGGGTCGCCATCTCGAAGATGACCTGCAGGCCGGTCAGTCCATGGAGTATCCCGATGGCTCCGGCAGCCAGAAACCCACCGGTGACCGGTTCGGGAATGTTGTAGTTGCGCAGGAAAGCGATGCGGCGGTTCAGGATCACGCCGACGAAGTAAACGACGATTCCGAGCGTCAGCGTCAGGAAGTCCGGCGAGACGAGAGTATTGTCGGCCATGGCCATCCTGGCATCGCGTGGAAACACCGACCTTCCGACTCGCAACCTTGCCTAGAATGGATTCGAGAGCAATCGGAATTGCAGTGGGGCCAACGGCGCGCTTTGCGGCTACCGCAAGAATCAAAACGCCCGCAGCCATCCCCTGCTAGGGACAACTGCGGGCGCTAGAATCAGGGGGTCGGCTCAGGCTTCCTGGATCGCCGACAGCTGCCAGGCGCCGCCGTTCTGGCGCACGAAGGTCCAGAGTTCGGTCGTCTCGGTCGGCTCGTTTTCGTCGCCGTCTACCACTTCGCCCGTCGTGCGGTTGCGGGTCACGTCGATCGACGAATAGTTCATAGCCGCCGTGGCATAGTCGCGGTCGCCTTCGTTCCAGCTTTCGGCGATGTCGGCCTGCAAGAGCTGGACGTCGGTCACGTCGTTGCGCACACCGTTCTGGGCGTTGTCGGCCAGTTCTTCCGAGAGATACGACACCATCTCCGGCGTCACCAGGCGGCGCAGCGCCTTGTGGTCCTCGCGGCCAAACGCTTCCTGCACCTCGGTCAGCATGCGCTGGAAGGTGTCGAGATCTTCGCCCGATACGGTGATGTCCTTGCTCACCGGCTGCTGCAGCACTGCCTCAGTGCGGCTGCCGCCGATGCTCGGGATGGTGAACGAGCGGCTGCCGCCATTGGCCTTGCCGGTTCCAGCAGGTGCCGCATCACGATAGTTGAAGTTGCCGCCTCCGGCACCGGCTCCAGCCATCGCCGGACCGGAATTCTGCACCTGGCGCGAGCGGAAGAAGCGCAAAGCGAGCCAGATGGCGCCGCCGATCAGCAGTATCTGCATCAGCATGCCGAACATGCCCGCGAGACCGCCAAAACCCTGGCCCATCATCATGCCGAGCAAACCGCCCATCAGCAGGCCGCCGATCATTGCGCCGCCGAAGCCGCCCATGAAGCCGGGACGCTGCTGGGCGGCAGCGGCCGGACGTGCGGCATTGGTGGCCGGGTTGGTCGCCTGGCCGGTGGTCGGCGTCATCGAGCGTTCGACTGGCGCTGCCGGCTGCGGCGCGGTGCGGGTCGGCGGTGCCGACTGGAATGTGCGCGCTCCCCTGCTGCCGAAGCTGCCGCCGCGACGCGCATCGGCCTGGTCGACGGCGACCATGGAGAATGCAAGGAACAACCCTGCGAACAGTGTGGCAAAGCGGGTCGTTCTGGACATCGTCATCGGCAGTTCCCTCGTAGAGCGGTAATGTCGACCCTCATATAATGACTAACAACTGTAGTGTCAGGGTTTGAACGTCAAGTTTTGGCAGATTCTTGCCGAAATTCGCCAAAACATTGATTTACAATGGTTTTAGCTGCAGATCAGGCCATCATTTGTGGCTCCGCAGAGGCGCTTTGCGGTTGCGCCGGTCAAACGCGGGATGCGATCAGCGCAGCGGGGGCTTGTTATCACGCTACCTTTCGCGATCCGACCGTTCATGGCGTGGCTGCTTCGCCAACGCCTTCCAGGCAAAGCCATTTATGCTTTCTGTTGGGCCAATGGAGCATTGTCGGTGCCAGGAAATCCTGGTCCTCCAGGCAGCCAACCGATACCGACAACGCACCTATCAGCCGTTCTGCTCGCATGAATACCACCGATCCGCACATGACGCAGAATGTTTGCTCTAACCATTGTCCTGACGAGCCGGTTCGCCGCCAGGATCTGGTCTCGCCTTTCTGGCCGACGACAGCGGAATCCGCATAGATAGCCCGGTATGAGAACGCCGCCCCAGTGCATCTCTGGCACTCCGTGCAACTGCACGCATAGACACGCCGCGGCTCCCCAGTGAGGACAAGCTCGACGCCTCGGCATGAGCAGGTCGCGGTTCGCCTCGTCTCACCGCTATGCATTCGCCGGCTCCCTTCGAAGCAACGGGGAAAGCGATGCAAAATCGTCGACCCCACTCCCGAGCGAAAGCGCCCGTTGGAAGATCGCGTCCATGGCGCGCGGCATGGACGCGTCGAGCCCTCGCTCCTCACATGCTTCGAGCAGGTGCTGGAAGGCGCTGTAGTGGGCGCCCAATGACGCGAGCGTTGCGTCGTCGCCGGCAAAGCGACGCGCCTTTGTCCTGTCGACCACGTCGAACAGCGCGGCATCGACAACTGGCTTGAACGCCGTGAGAAGGCTCCTGAACGTCTCCAGATCGAGACCCTCGGCCTCGGCGACAGCCATGCCCTGGAGCGCGCCGAAGAGCCCGCCCCACATCTGGGTGAGCAAGGCGGTGTCGAGCGCAGAGGCTTGCCCGGGCACTTCGCCGACATAACTCGTGCCGCCGCCGAGCGCGAAAAGCAGCAGCTTGTGCTTGTCGTAGATCTCGCGGGAGCCGGAATAAAGCAAGGTCGCCTCGGGTTTGCCGATGAAATCCGGAGTCGCCATGATTGCTCCGTCCAGATAGCAGGCACCAAGCGCCTCTGCCCAGCGCGCTTCTTCCCGGGCCAGACGCGGCGAGCCGGAGGTGAGCTGTACGACGGCTTTGCCGGCCAACGTCGCAGGGACGTTGTCAGACCTCAGCAAAGCCTCGCTGGCCACATAGTCCAGAACATTGATGATCACGACATCGGCCACCCTGACACCATCCTCCACCGAAGATGCGACCCTCGCTCCCAGCGCAGCCAAGGCTTCGCACTTTGCAGCAGTCCGGTTCCAGACCGATGTTGGGTAACCCCGGTCGAGCAATGTTCTGGCAATAGACGAGCCCATGCGGCCCGCACCGAGCACGCAGACATTTGATTTCACGACGATTTCTCCGACAAGCGAATGCCCCTCTCAACCAGGGGCTGGTTTATGTTTGGCGCGCGCTCGGTCCGAACATATGTACTGTCACCGCGTTGTGAAGTACGCACCTTGAAGTAAGCTACTGAGTTCATGACAGGAGCTGCCAAATGAGGCGCAAGGAACCCGACAGCTGCGGTTTTGCCACCGCGATGCAGGCTATCGGCGGGAAATGGAAAACCCCTTTGTTGTGGGAACTGCACCTGCGGCCCCACCGCTTTGCGGAATTGCGCCGGCTGCTGCCTGGCATCAGCGAGAAGGTGCTCACGCAGCAATTACGGCAGATGGAGGCTGACGGGCTGATCAGCCGGCACGCCTATGACCAGGTGCCGCCACGCGTGGAATACTCCATCACGCCATTAGGCTTCAGCCTGAACGATGCCGTGACTGCGATGTCAGCATGGGGCAAGCAGCACGAGACATGGAAAGATCAGCGGCAAGTAGCCTGACGCAGGCAGCGATCAAGCAGGCAGGAGACCGCGCCAACGCTTGATTGCAGGACGATTTGCCGCTCCGCCGAAGGCTTCAGCGGCTGCGACCGTCGAACGGGATGCGCTTGAGTATCGTCAGATCGATCTCTTCGATGCAGCGTACATTGATCGCCGCGGTCTTCTCTCCGCTCGGGCTGACACCCATGCCGAACGGCGCACAGCCGCAGTTCACACAGAACATGTGGTCGACGACGTGTTTGTTGAACTTGTAGGTGGCAAGACGCTCCGGCGGCGGCGTCACGGTCAGCTTGTCGCGCGGCACGAACCACAGCAGGTAGCCCTTGCGACTGCAATGCGAGCAGTTGCATTCGATTGCACTTTCCGGCTCGCCCTCGACCTCGAACGAGACATTGCCGCAGTGGCAGCTACCTTTGGCCATACCTTCTCCCCCTCGCATTTGAATTGCGAGCGAGACTTAGCCCCCATCCACAGGCCTGGCAATCGCCTCAGAAAACGGCCGCTACCGCATCTGGCGCTGCGCCCAATGAGCTGTGGGATTCCCAAAACAGCGGTTTTTGGCTGCAAAAGCCGCGTTTTTCGCTGACCGGCCTGTGCATCGTAACAAAACTGACACGGTCCCGACATTGCAGCTTCACGTCCCGGGTCTAGGCCCATCGCAGACAAGGGCGAAAAAGCCCGCCGGGACAGGGAAGCCAAGATGCTCGAAATCCGCAACGTGACGCGCCGCTTCGGCAAGAATGTCGCCGTCAATAGCGTCAACCTCCAGATCCAGCCGGGCCAGATGGTCGGCATCATCGGCCGCTCCGGTGCCGGCAAGTCGACCCTGCTCAAGACGATCAACCGCCTGATCGATCCGAGCCAGGGCTCGATCGTCTTCGACGGCACCGAAGTGTCGTCGCTGCGTGGCACCCAGTTGCGCCGCTGGCAGCGCGACTGCGCCATGATCTTCCAGCAGTTCAACCTGGTCCCGCGTCTCGACGTGCTGACCAACGTCCTGCTCGGTCGCCTCAACCACCGTTCGACCGCGCTCAACCTGCTTTCGATCTTCTCGCGTGAGGAGCGCATCCGGGCGATCGCCGCGCTTGAGCGCCTCGACATCGCCCGCACCGCCCTCCAGCCGGCTGGAACCCTGTCCGGTGGCCAGCAGCAGCGCGTCGCCATTGCACGTGCCCTGATGCAGGAGCCCAAGCTGATCCTCGCCGACGAGCCGATCGCCTCGCTGGACCCGCTCAACGCCAAGGTCGTGATGGACGCGCTGCGCGACATCAACCTGCGCGACGGCATCACCGTCATCACCAATCTGCACACGCTCGACACCGCACGCACCTACTGCAACCGCATCATCGGCATGCAGGGCGGCGCTGTCGTGTTCGACGGCGCGCCCGAAGACCTCACCATCGAGGCCGTGCGCCTCGTCTACGGTGCCGACGCCGACGGCACTGAAATTTCCGAAGCCATCACCTCGACCAGCATCCGCCCGGTCAAGGTCAGGGTTCCCGTATCCGCCGCACCTCTCGAACCGGCCTACGCCCCGGCCTGAGGCTGCTCGCGTTCGTCTCGCCCACGTCAAAGGCCGGTAATCATCAACTGCAATGACCCGGCAAGGTGCTGGGCCAAACTGGAGAACTGTGATGTTCAAGAAAGCACTTCTGGGTGCCGCTTCGCTCGCCGTGCTGGCGATCGGTTCGGCCAATGCCGCCGACCTCAAGGAATTCCGCATCGGCCTGATCGGCGGCGAAAACGAAGCCGACCGCCTGCGCAACTTCCAGTGCCTCGTCGACCAGCTGCCCAAGGCCATCGGCGTCGAGAAGGTGTCGCTGTTCCCGGCCGCCGACTATGACGGCACCATCCAGGGACTGCTCGGCGGCACGCTCGACTACGCCGAACTCGGCGCTTCGGGTTACGCCAAGATCTACCTGCAGAACAAGGACGCGGTCGAGCCGATCCTGACCACCGTCCAGACCGACGGCGCCACCGGCTACTACTCGATCATGGTCGCCAAGAAGGACTCGGGCATCACCAAGCTCGAAGACCTCAAGGGCAAGAAGCTCGGCTTCGCCGATCCTGACTCGACCTCGGGCTACCTGATCCCGGTCACCTCGTTGCCGAAGGACCTCGGCGGCGTCGCCGTCAAGGACTTCGTCGCCGAGACCGGCTTCGGCGGCGGCCATGAGAACCTCGTCCTCGAAGTGCTCAAGGGCACCTTCGACGCCGGCACGACCTTTGGTTCGGGCGTCGGCGAGTTCAAGGATGGCTACACCTCGGGCAACCTGAAGAAGATGGTCGACAAGGGCATCCTCGACATGGACGACTTGGTCGAAGTCTGGAAGTCGCCGCTTATCCCGAACGGCCCGATCGTCGTGCGCACATCGCTCGACGCAGACATCAAGAGCAAGTTCAAGGACTACATGGTCAAGCTGCCGGAGACAGATCCGGCCTGCTTCGCTGCCATCCAGGGCGGCGACTTCAAGGGCTTCACCGAAGTCACCCCGGAATTCTACCAGCCTGTGATCGACGCCCGTAAGGCGCAGATCGGCAGCTAAGCCCCGAAGGCAACTCGGACGCGCCGCGCAGCAATCGCGGCGCGTCCCTTTTTATCCGGGATCGGACGGAACCCCAATGACAATGCCCCTCTCGGAAGCCGGCCTCGCGGTCGAGCAGCACTGGCGCGAACTCGCCAGTCGCCGCCGCCTCTATACGGCGGGTGGCCTGTTCTTCCTCTTCATCGCGCTGTCCGGATCGCTCTGGTTCGCCAATGACAGCAACGCCGGCAAGTTCTTCGACCGGCTGCCGCATTTCTTCGATTTCGTAGACCAGCTGATCCCGCGCGACGGCCTCGAGGTCTGGCGCGCCATGTTCGACCTGCCTTCGCCCTATGCCGACGGCAGCCTGAAATTCGATTACCCCGAAGGCCGGATGTATCTGTTCGGCTCGGTCTACATGCCCGAATACGTCTACAAGATGCTGGAGACGATCAACATCGCGCTGGTCTCGACGCTGATCGGTTTCGCCGTCGGCTTCCTGCTCTGCTTCCTGGCGGCTTCCAACCTCGTCACCCAGCGCTGGCTGCGCTTTTTCGTCCGCCGCTTCCTCGAAATCCTGCGCGCCTTCCCCGAGATCGTCATCGCCGGCTTCTTCCTCGCCATCCTGTCGATGGGCGCGATACCGGCGATCATCGCGGTGTCGCTGCACACTATAGGCGCGCTCGGAAAGATGTTCTTCGAGGTGGTCGAGAATGCCGACATGAAGGCCGACGAAGGCCTGCGCGCCGTCGGCGGCAACTGGCCCGAGCGTGTCTGGTTCGGCATCGTGCCGCAAGTGATGCCCAATTTCCTGAGCTACGGCCTGCTGCGCCTCGAGATCAATGTCCGCGCCTCGACCATCATCGGCGCTGTCGGCGGCGGCGGCATCGGCGAAGCACTACGCTTGTCGATCAGCCGCAACCACGAAGCCAAGACCATCGCCATCATCATCCTCCTGTTCTGCACCATCGTAGCGGTCGACCAGTTCTCGGCCTGGCTGCGCAAGAGACTGGTTGGCGAACAGGCCTTCGCCTTCGGCCGTGGGGACTAAGATCATGACCACCCTTTCCCTGACCGACATGCAGGCGATCTCCGAGCGCCATCCCGACGTTTTCGCCGGCTCCTGGCGCAAGGCCCTGACCGGCTGGGCTGTTGGTCTGGGCCTTGTCGCCTATCTCGCCTTCGCCTGGTGGTTCTTCGCCGTCGGTGCCGTGCTTGCCGGCGGCAACTGGGGCATCGCCGGCACCTACCTCGCCGACTGGGTTTCCTACGAGGTGCGGCCGCAGATCGACTTCAAGGACGACCGCCTCGACATCAGCTACCCCCGGTTTTCGGCCTACCGCGCCGACCGGCATCCGCAGTGGCTGAGCTTCGAGCAGCCATCGGCAACTGCTTCGACCGCTTCGGCCAACAAGGCGTCGGCCAGCCGCGTGACCGTCGAGATCGACGGCAGCGACCGCATCGAGGTCACCCCGACCAGTGTCGTCGTGACAAACGGCGGCGAGACGCTTGATATCGCCATCGTACCGGCAAAGAGCATCACTGTTACAGGCGAACTTCCGTCCTGGGCGACCCAGAAAAAGCCGGGCGAAAAGATCACCGTCGATTTCGGATTTGCCGGCAGTGCTCAGATCGACGCCGACGACGTCAACGTCCGTCATCGCTTCTTCGGCTGGGAAAACTTCTTCTTCGACGGCCATTCGCCCTATTGGGGCAAGTCGACCGGTGAGATCGTGTCGCTGGTCTTGTCAGGCGAACGTATCGACCCGAAGACTTCGAACGCAGCACTTGCCTGGAACAATATTGTCAACAACTCCGAATGGCAGCATGGCGATGTCTGGATCAAGATGCTGCAGACCATCGTCATGGCCTTCGTCGGCACGCTGTTCGCCAGCCTGCTCGCCTTCCCGCTGGCCTTCCTGGCAGCCCGCAACATCACCCAGAACCGCCTGGTCAACCAGGTCGCCAAGCGTTTCTTCGACTTCCTGCGTTCGGTTGACATGCTGATCTGGGCACTGTTCTTCACCCGCGCCTTCGGCCCCGGCCCGATCGCCGGCATCTCGGCGATCTTCTTCACCGACACCGGCACCTTCGGCAAGCTCTACTCCGAGGCGCTGGAAAACATCGACGACAAGCAGCGCGAAGGCATGCGTTCGGTCGGCGCTTCGCCTGTTTCAGTCCAGCGCTACGGCGTCGTGCCCCAGGTACTGCCGGTGCTGATCAGCCAGTCGCTCTATTTCTGGGAATCGAACACCCGTTCGGCCACCATCATCGGCGCCGTTGGCGCCGGCGGCATCGGCCTCAAGCTGTGGGAAGCGATGCGCACCAATTCCGACTGGGAAAACGTCGCCTATATGGTGCTGCTGATCCTTGTCGTGGTGTTCATCTTCGACAACATCTCGACTGCATTGCGCCAACGCCTGATCGGCAACAAGGCCAGTCACTGAACAAATGTGGCCGGCCCTTGCAAAGGCAGCAAAGTCGGCCACTACTTCGTCAAACTGTCACGCAAATCATCTATCGCACGGCCTTCCAGGAACCTTTCCATGCGCTATGCCATCTATTTCACGCCTGAGCACGATGATCCGCTGTGCCGCATCGCGGCCGGCTGGCTCGGGCGCGATGCGTTTGGCGGCGCAGTCACGGCAGCAAAGGCGTTTGGCGCGCTGTCGGCCGCGGAGGTTGCGTTCCATACGGCGGCAGCCCGGCGCTACGGCTTCCATGCCACGCTCAAGGCACCGTTCCGCCTCGCCGACGGCATGACCGAGGTTGGCCTCATCGATGCGGTCGACGCCTTTGCAAATGCCACCGTGCCGTTCGACATACCACGCCTGAAACTCGCCCAGATCGACGGCTTCTTCGCCCTCGTGCCGGCGGAGCCGCTGCCTGAGCTCGACCGCTTCGCCGGCGATGTGGTGATGGCGTTCGAACCATTCCGCGCACCGTTGAGCGACGCCGAGATTGCCCGCCGCAACCCCGATGCGCTGTCGCCGAGGGAATGCCGCAACCTCAGCCAGTGGGGCTACCCTTACGTTTTCGACACCTTCCGTTTCCACATGACCCTGACCGGCCGCATCGCGGCCGAAGAAGCCGCGCGCGTGCGCGTCGCAATCGAGGAATGCCTGGGCGACACACTCGACAAGCCGGTGCCGGTGGATGGCCTGGCCGTGTTCGTCGAGCCGTCTCCGGGTGCGCCGTTCGAAGTGCGGACCTATCGCGCACTGGGCAAGCAAGCTGAAAGAAAGACCGCCTGAGATGACCGACCTTGTCCTGAAGAATGCCCGCATCGTCCTGGCCGACGAGGTGATCGACGGCTCGATCGTCGTCCGTGACGGCAGGATAACAGAGATTTCGACCGGCCCGAGCGCCATCGGCGAGGACATGGCCGGCGACTACGTCATTCCCGGCCTCGTCGAGCTTCACACCGACCACCTCGAAGGCCACTACGCGCCGCGACCGCGCGTGCGCTGGAACCCGATTGCCGCCGTGCTCGCCCATGACGCACAGGTGGCGTCGGCCGGCATCACCACCGTCTTCGACGCGCTGCGCGTCGGCATGGACGAGGATGCCGACATGACGGCCGCCGACATGCGCCTGCTTGCCGATGCGATCGAAGACAGCGTGCGCGCCGACCGCGTCCGCGCCGATCACTTCATCCACCTGCGCTGCGAAGTCTCCGCCGGCGACTGCCAGGACAGCTTTGCCGTCTTCGACGGCGACGACCGCGTCAAGCTGGCCTCGCTGATGGACCACGCGCCCGGCCAGCGCCAGTTCGTCAACCTCGAAACCTACGCTTACTACTACCAGCGCAAGCTCAAGCTGAACGACGTCGAGTTCCAGACATTCTGCGACAAGCGCATGGGCGATTCCGCCCGCAATTCGGCGCCGAACCGGCAGGCGATCTCAGCTGCCTGCCACGCGCGCGGCATCGTGCTGGCGAGCCATGACGACGCCACATCGGCCCATGTCGATGAGGCGATCGCGCAGGGCATCCGCGTCGCCGAATTTCCGACCACGCTCGAAGCCGCCAACGCCTCGAAGGGGGCCGGCCTCGGCGTGCTGATGGGCGCACCCAACGTCATGCGGGGAGCCTCGCATTCCGGCAACGTCTCGGCCCGCGCCCTTGCCGAACATGGCCTGCTCGACATCCTGTCGTCGGACTACATCCCCTTCAGCCTGATCCAGTCGGCCTTCTTCCTCGGTGAAGTCGTCGACGGCATCTCGTTGCCGCAAGCGATGGCGATGGTGTCGAAGAACCCGGCAGACGCCGTCGGCCTGACCGACCGCGGCGTCGTCGAAGCCGGGCGCCGTGGCGATCTGGTGCGAGTGCGGGTCGACGAGCATGTGCCGGTCGTGCGCACCGTCTGGCGCGAAGGCCGCCGCGTCGCCTAAGCCACTCCAGGAACTGGCGCGTTTTGCAACTTCCAGCAAGACGCCCTAGGCGCCGACCTTCTCTTCCTCATTGAGGCCGATCAGGGTCTGCTCCATATCGGGCTCGTCGCCGGAGCAGACGCACAGCATTTCCGCATCGCCCTCGCCGACCGAGAGGTAGGCGTGGCCCATGGTGCTGTCGATATAGACGCTTTCGCCAGCCTTGAGCCGCACCGGCGCATATTGCTCGGTGTGGACCTCGATCTCGCCTTTCAGCACGATCAGGAACTCCTCGCCGGCATGGCTGGTCAGCGGACCGAACTGCTCGAGTGTGCGCGCCCGTGCATCGGCCAGAATCGGCACCATCCGCTTTCGCACCAGATCGGTGGCGAGATAATAATAGTCGTAGTTGCGCGTCAGCTGGCGCAGCGTCGTGCTCTTCGACGTCACCGACCGGCGCGTACGCGCCGCGGGCTGCTTTGAATCGCCACTCAACAGTTCGGTGACATGGATGCCGAGCCCGCCGCATATCTGCAGCAGCTTGTCGTAGGTCAGCGACATCTGGTCGTTCTCGACTTTTGACAACGTCGACACCGCGACGCCGGTGAGGTGGCTGACGTCCTGAAGCGTCCAGCCATGTTGCCGTCTCAGGTTGCGCAGGCAGTCGCCGAGATTCGGCTGTTCGGACATTGGCATCTCCATCACCTGACTATGTTAGCTAGTCCAACTCCTTCCTTGTCGCAAGATTCACCCATATTTTTCCTATCCGCTAATTATTGACCAGATCAGAAAATGATTTTACGAATGGCCATGCATTCTACGTCCCACCCCCCCAGAGTTATCGTCATTGGCGGCGGCATTGCCGGCCTTTCGCTCGCAGCCGCAGTCCAGCAATGGGCCGAGGTGACGGTGATCGAACGCGAATCCCAGCTCGGCTACCACGCCAGCGGGCGCTCCGCTGCCCTGTTCACCGAAACCTACGGCAACACGCTGGTCCGCGCCCTGTCGGTGGCAAGCCGGCAGGCCATCATCGATGGCGGCTTCATCGAGCATGTCCGTGGCGCCCTGCATTTCGGCGGCCCCGACGACGACGATGCCATCGACAAGCTCGCTGCAGAGTACCAGGCACTGGTGCCATCAGTGCGGCGGCTGTCGCCTCGGGACGTTAGCGAGCTGGTGCCGCTGATCGCGCCGGAGCGGACCTGCGGTGCCGTCTACGAACCGGGTGCCGTCGACATCGACACCGGCAAGATGGTCCAGGCCCAGGCCTCGGCACTGAAGGTATCGGGCGGCAAGATCGTTACCGGCGCTGATGTGCTCGAAATCAAGCGCACGCCGGAAGGCTTCCGCGTCGTCACGGCGTCGGGCATCCACGACGGCGACATCGTCGTCAACGCGGCAGGCGCCTGGGTCGACGTCATCGCCGGCCGTGCCGGCCTGTCCGGCCTCGGCTTCATGCCCAAGCGGCGCACCGCCTTCCTGTTCGACCCGCCCGCCGGCGTCGATGTGCGCAAATGGCCGCTCGTCGTCGACCTGCACGAGCGCTTCTATTTCAAGCCTGATGCAAGCCGCCTGATCGGCTCACTCGCCGACGAGGCCGACACAGAACCCTGCGACGCCTATCCCGAGGACATCGACGTCGCCACCGCCGCCTACAACATCGAGGAAGCGACCGGCCTCGATGTCGGCCGGCCGTCGACGCCCTGGGCCGGCTTGCGAACCTTTGCGCCAGACCGCACGCCGGTCGTCGGCTTCGACCCGCGCCTGCCCGGCTTCTTCTGGCTCGGCGGCCAAGGCGGCTACGGCTTCCAGGTGTCGTTGACACTGGCCCGTTTGGGATCGGCACTGATGCGCGGCGAGCCGTTGCCTGATGATCTCGTCGAACTCGGCGTAACCTATGGCGCGCTCGCGCCGGACCGTTTCGTGCAGGCGAACGGCATCAGCGCCGTGGGCACGTAGACCTCAGGCAGCAAGCATCTCGGCGCTGTGGGAGGAGAACCGCTGCGCGCCACAACCAACCATAAAGGGAGCGATAACAATGACTTCTTCTGGCATGTTTCTGCGTTCGGCGCTTGTCGCCTCGACCATGATGTTCGGCGGCCAGGCCTACGCCAAGACACTTGTCTATTGCTCGGAGGCCAGCCCCGAGACCTTCAACCCGATGCTGACGGTGGCGGACTCCACCATGGATGCGGCCGCCAAGACGATCTTCAACCGCCTCGTCGAATTCAAGCCGGGCACCACCGAAGTCGGACCTGCCCTGGCAGAGAAATGGGACGTCTCCGAAGACGGCAAGGTCTACACCTTCCATCTCCGCAAGGGCGTGAAGTTCCATTCCAACGACACCTTCACGCCATCGCGCGAGTTCAACGCCGACGACGTGCTCTACACCTTCGAACGCCAGCGCGACACCGCGAACCCCTATCACAAGCTGTCGAACGCATCTTACGAGTACTTCTTCGGCCTCGGCATGGGCTCGATGATCAAGAGCATCGAGAAAGTCGACGACTACACGGTGCGCTTCACCCTGACCGAAGCCAACGTCACCTTCCTCGCCGGGGTCGCGCTCGACTACCTCTCGATCCTGTCGCTCGAGCAGACCGAAAAGATGGTCGCCGCCGGTACGCCCGAAATCATCGACCAGCGCCCGGTTGGCACCGGCCCATTCATCCTGCAGGCCTACCAGCAGGACGCCCAGATCCGTTACGTCGCCAACAAGGACTACTGGAACGGCGCGCCCAAGATCGACACGCTGATTTTCGCCATCACGCCGGAGCCTGTGGTCCGCGTCACCCGCATCAAGGCCAATGAGTGCCAAGTCGCCGCCCCGCCGCCGGCCGCAGCACTTGCCGAGATCAAGGACAATCCCGAGATCGATATCCTCAGCCAGCCGGGCCAGAACATCGGCTCTGTCGGCTTCAACACCGAGCACAAGCCGCTCGGCGACGTGCGCGTGCGCACAGCGCTTGCCAAGGCGATCAACCGCCAGGCCATCGTCGAAGCGGTCTATCAGGGCGCCGGCAGCCTGGCCGGCAGCATGGTGCCGCCGATGCAACTGGGTGCGGTCACCGACGCCGCGATCGACTACGATCCGGAAGGCGCCAAGAAGCTGCTGCAGGAAGCAGGCCTCGACGCCGGCACCAACATCAAGCTTTGGGCCATGCCGGTGTCGCGCCCCTATAACCCCAATGCCCGCCGCATGGCCGAAATGATCCAGGCCGACTGGGCGGCTGTCGGCGTCAAGTCGGAGGTCGTCACCTTCGAGTGGGGCGAATACCTGACCCGGACCGGCAAGGGCGAGCACGACGCCTATCTGCTCGGCGGTTCGAGCGACAACGGTGATCCCGACAACATGCTGTCCTTCTCTTTTGCCTGCGACGGTGTGAAGGGTGGCTCGAACCGTTCGCGCTGGTGCAATCCCGAGTTCGACAAGCTGCTCGCTGCCGGCCGCGTCACATCAGATCCGGAGAAGCGCGCCGAGATCTACCGCGCCGCTCAGGCGATCCTGAAGGCAGAGGTGCCTGAAGCGCCGATCGCCCATTCGGTGGTCTCGATCCCGGTGCGCAAGAGCGTGCTCAACTATGTGATGGATCCGTTCGGCCGGCAGAATTTCGCCGCCGTCGACGTCGCCGAGTAAGGCAAGCAACGGAGAAAGCAGACAGTCATGCGCGAAGACCTGAACCGTCTGCTCGAAACCTACCGCGCCGAGGGCGCGGTAGGCGCCTCCCTCGCCTTCGCGCGTGGCGACGGCGAGGTCGTTGCCGTCACCGCGGGCGTATCGGACAAGCAGCTCAACCTGCCCGTCACACCGGACCAGCTGTTCAAGATCGGCAGTTGCACCAAGACCTTCGTCGCGGCGGCGCTGATGAAGCTCGCCGAGGACGGCAAGGTCGATCTCGGCGCGCCGATTTCAGCCTGGTTCCCCGACCTGCCGCGATCGGGCGAGGTGTCGGTGCGCCAGTTGATCAACCATCGCGGCGGCTTGCCGGAGTTCGAATACGACATCCCGATGGACCCGAGTCGGACCTGGACGCCGGCCCAACTGGTCGAGCTCGCCTTCAACGTCGGCGGGCAGACCGCACCCAGCGGCCCGGCGGTCTACAACAACACCGGCTATGTGTTGGCCGGCATGCTGATCGAAGCGGCATCCGGCCTGTCGCTCGGCGCCTATCTCCGCGAAAAGGTCCTCGGACCGCTCGGCCTCGAGGACACATGGTCGCCGGCGACCGAAAGTTTTCCGTCCGGGCGCATCGTGCGCGGCTACTATCATCGTCCGAAGCCTGTGACAGGTGCCAGCGCGACGCTGGCCGACGGCGGCGAGATGTGGCGCATGGACGGCGTGCTGCCCTATTCCGACGATTTGCAGGACTCCTCGGACAGCTTTCCCTTTTCCGGCGCCTATGGCTGCGGCGACATGGTGTCGACGCCGAGTGACATGGTGGTCTTCATGCGCGGGCTGTTTGACGGCAGCCTCCTGCCGGCACCGCTGTTCCGCGAAATGAGCGAGAACCGCGCAGAAGTCAGCTTTCCCGGAACCCGGATGCGCGAGACAGGTGCCGGCTTGTTCCAGAGCAGCTACGCTGACCGCCCGTTCTTCGGCCACCAAGGCAGCATTCCGGGCTACGTCGCCGTCATGCAGCACGAGCCCAGGTCCGGCCTGACGGTGGCCATGGCCTGCAATGCCGGCTCGGGCAACCGCCTGTCCTTCTATGCCAGCAGCATGCACACCGTGTTCGACCAGGCCATCAGGATCATCCTCAGGCGATAGCGCACCGGCCCCGAAATCGGGACCGATTTCAGGAAAGCACGACGCGCAGTTCCAATGCGTTCAGACGCCCAGGCCGGCGGCCATCTGGCGAAGGTCAACGCCGAGTTCGGACGTCACCTCCAGCGCGCGGTCGTCGCGCGCTGGAGCGCCATTCGCCTGATGATGCGCGGCCAGTACGCGGTCGCGCTCGCGGATCAGCGCCCTGATCTCCTCGCCATAGAGCGCCAGCACGGCACTCAGCCAGCGATTGACCAGGTAGGACGGCCGGGCAAAATGCAGGTCGAAGCGCGGCAAGAGCGCGATCGTCGCCTCGGCTTCCAACCAGTTGTCGCCGACGACCCATTGATTGACGGTGAACAGACGCAGCAGCCGGCCATAGGCGTCGACGCCGACCGCCACCACGTGGTGGATCGGCCCGTTGGCGCCTTCCGGCCTGACGAAGCAATGGAAATGACCGTGTTCGGCCTGCCCCTCCTGTGGCGGGTGGCTGTGGTAATACCACTGCGCACCCGTCTCAGCGTCGAACACGTCGCCTTGGGGAAAATGCTCCCAGGCGGCCACCGACTTGGCCTCGCGCAGCGTCTCGAGCAGCACGTTGCTGCTGGATTTCGCCAGCACCTGCTCGCAAAACAGCGCCTGTCGCGCCGCCTCCACTCTCACCTCGTCCATCCTTGGCCTCCGGGCCGCAGCTTGGCCTATTGCGGCTGGGCCGCGCAAGGCGAGGCTGCGGGAGCGGCAGCGCATGGAGATGCGGGAGCTGCCGCGCAGGGCGAGGCAGCGCCGCAAGGGGCGACGGCCGCCGGAGCGGGTGCCGCCGAGCAAGGCGAAGCTGCGGCACAAGGCGAGCTTGCAGCGCACGGGTTACCGGCGGCGCAGGGCGTTGCCGGCGCGGCGGCAGCGGGTGCAGCCTTCGGCACGGCAAAGCGGTAATGGTCGACGGCGACGGCCGAGGTGGCGGCGAGGAAGGCCGTGCCGAACAGCAGAGTGTTGCGCGCGCTCATTTCTTGAACCCATCGAGACCGAAGAGCGGACGTAGAGCGACACCGCCGAGGCTGCCGACAAAGGCCGAGGCGAACCACAGCCAGCCATGCACACTGCCCGAGGCGATGCCGGAAAACAGCGCACCGACATTGCAGCCAAAGGACAGCCGCGCGCCATAGCCCATCAGCACGCCGCCGATGGCCGCCGCCAGGAACGAGGCGAAAGGCACATGCACCTTGGGCGCGAACTTGCCGGCGAAGCCTGCGGCCAGCGCGGCTCCCAGGATGATGCCGAAATTCATCACCGAGGTGATGTCGGCGAGCACGCTGGAGCCCAGCGCCTTGGCCGGCCCGGGCCAGGTCCAGAACGCCCAGGTCTCGACCGGCACGCCGACCGCCTGCGCCACCTTGGCGCCCCACAGGCCAAAGCCGAAGGTCACCGACCACGGATGGCCGGCAGTGACCAGCGTCGCGACGTTGAGCCCGGCGAGCAGAAGCCCTGCCCCGATCAGCGGCCACGGACCGTGCAGCAAGCGGCCCAAGCCCTGGCGTGGCGCGGGTTTTGCCGTCTCGATGGCGCCATGGGCACGACGCTCGACCAGCACGGTGAGGCCGGCGACGGCCGCCAGGCCGACAAGTGTAACGATCACTCCGCCCGTCACGCCAAGTGTTTTGCCGAGACTGATCTCGGGCAGCGACGGCAGCGCCAGCCACCACGGCAGATGCGCCGTGCCGATGACAGCGCCGACGATGAAGAAGATCAGCGTCACCAGCATGCGCGAACTGCCGCCGCCGACGGTGAACAAAGTGCCCGAGCCGCAGCCGCCGCCGAGTTGCATGCCGAGACCGAACATCGCGGCACCCACCAGCACCGACACGCCGACCGGCGCGAAGGCGCCGACGAGCGCCTGGCCGTTGAAGCTGCCGAGCGACAAAAGCGGAATGAAGACGACCGCTGCCGCGGCGATCATCAGCATCTGGGCGCGGATGGCATTGCCACGCTTCTCGACGACGAAGCGGCGCCAGCCGCCAGTGAAGCCGAAGGAGGCGTGGTAGAGCGTCAGCCCAAGCAGGCCGCCGATCACAAACAGCACCGCCTGGCGCGTGTCGATCACCTGGCCGATGGCGAGCCCGCCGAGGATCAAGGCAAGCCCGACAAAGACGACAGGTCCCTTGTCGAGGTTGACGCCAGCGACAGGTGCCGGCGCGGTGGCATTTATCTCAGTCATTTCAGATCAGTCCGGGACATTCTGGAAGTGTAGGCGTGGCCGCTGCAAACGAAGATGTCCAGGATCGCTCCCGGACATCGTCATGTCGGCCCTGCCCTCTGGCGATCAGTTGCCGGGCTGCACGGGGCGTGCCGGATCGGCGGCCCATTCGGCCATCGAGCCATCATACATCTTGGTGTTCTTGTTGCCCTCGACCTCGCTCAGGCCGAACCACACCACCGACGCCCAGTGGCCGGTGTTGCAGAAGGCGATGTTCTGCTCGTCCTTGGCCAGGCCAACGGACTGCGACAGGCTTCCAACCGCTTCCTTCGACGCAAAGGACGCCTTTTCCGCGTCATAGAGCTTGCTGTTTTCGAGATTCTTCGAGCCGGGAATGGTGCCGGCAACACGGACGACAGGGCTCTTCGCCTCGCCCTTGAACTGCACGGCCGGGCGACCGTCGATCAGTTTGATGCCTTCGGCGCGTGCCTTTTCGACATCGGCGGTCGTGGCCAGAAGCTCCTTCTTCAGCTCGCCCGTGAAGGCGACCGCCGCGGGCTTGGTGACATCGGTTGCCAGTTCGCCGCCGGCGGCTTCCCAGGCGCGGGCGCCGCCGTCGAGGATCGACACGGCGTCATGGCCGAGCACCTTGAAGGTCCAGTAGACGCGGGTGGCGCCGCCGAATTCCGAGGAGTCGGTGCCATTCGGTACGATGACGACATGGCTGTCATTGCTGACGCCAAGGTCGCCGATGGTTTTGGTGATGGTCTCGAGCGGCGGCAGCATCCCGGGAACGCCATTCACCTCGGCCCGCCAGCCGACCGTCGAATAGGGAGCGCTGACGGCACCGGGCACGTGGCCCTTGGCGTAGGGGTTGGCGCCATCCTTGGCGGCATCGCGCACGTCGATCACGATGAGGCTCTTGTTGCCGAGGTTGGACTTGAGCCAGGCGGCGTCGACAAGCGGCTTGTCGGTCAGGCGTTCGGCCTGCGCGCCGGTGGCAAAAGCCAACCCGGCAGTAACGACTGCAGCCAACAGAGAAAAGCGCATAGGACAACTCCAGGAGAAAACGATTCCAAAAACAGACATTGAGAGCAACAGTAATCCGGAATCGCGGCATGAACACGCCATCCGAGACCCAAAGCGGCGGGGATTTCGAAACAGAATACGCGAAACTTGGATAAAATTGGGAAACAATTCCATGCATCATGCCGCATGTTCATATGCGAGCAAAAGAATATAACCCCTTCACAAATCGGCCTATTACGACGACTTTCTGATCGACGCCGCCGAGCCGATGATTTGGGCCGCAGCAACGGCTCATGAGGGGACAAGAGGCATGCGTTTGTTCAAGGCGATGGTTGCGGCGATGTTGGGGATGGCGCTCGCCGTTTCGGTTGCGTTCGCCCATACGCCTGACGATACGCTTGTTGTCGCCGATGCCATCGACGACGTCGTGACCCTTGACCCGGGCGAGGTCGGCGAGGTCGGCGGCGTGCTGACCAGCAGTCAGATCTACCAGTCGCTGCTCACCTTCGACGTCGACGACCCGACCCGCATCAGGGGCCTGCTCGCCGAAAGCTGGGCGATTTCGCCCGACGGCAAGACCTTTACCTTCAAGATGAACCCGAAGGCGCGCTTTGCCTCGGGCAATCCGGTGACGGCGTGGGACGCCGAATTCTCACTGAGGCGGGTCATTCACCTCAAGTCGCGCTCGGCCTTCATCATCGGCCAGTTCGGCTTTTCGCCTGACAATGTCGACGACCGCATCAGGGCGCTGGACGACCAGACCCTGGTCATCACCCTTGCCGAAACCTATTCGCCGAGTTTCCTGTTCTACTGCCTGTCGTCCTACATGGGCGCAATCGTCGACAGCAAGATCGTCAAGGCGCAGGAAGTAAACGGCGACTATGGCAATGGCTGGCTGAAGGCACAGAACTCCGCAGGATCGGGGCCGTTTGCGCTCAGCAAATGGCAACCGAGGGAGTCGATCCTGCTGACCCGCAATGACAATTATTGGGGCGAGCCGGCCAAGGTCGAGCATGTGCTCATCCGCCATGTCGCCGAAAGCTCGGCCCAGCGCTGGCTGCTCGAAACCGACGAGATCGACATCGCAAACCGGCTCGGGCCCAACGATTTCGACACGCTCACCAACAACCCGAAGCTGTCCATCGTCCATGGTCGCTCGGGCAACATCTATTACATGGGCCTGAACGTCAGGAACCAGTATCTCGCCAATCCCAAGGTGGTCGAGGCGATGAAGTACCTCGTCGACTACCAGGGCATCGTCGACACCATTTCACGCGGCACCATGGAAGTGCACCAGACGCTGGTGCCCAACGGCTTCCTCGGCGCCATCGCCTATACGCCGTTCAGCTTCAACGTCGAAAAGGCGAAGGCGGTGCTGGCCGAAGGCGGGGTCAGCGGCGAGTTCTCGCTCGACATGGTGGTGTGGGACACCCAACCCTTCACCGATTTCGCCAAGGCAATCCAGGCCACCATGGCGCAGGCGGGCGTCCATCTCAATCTGCAGGTGATCGGCGGCCGCGAATGGCTCGAGCGCTACCGCAACCACGACCTCGACATCTGGCTTGGGCTATGGGGGCCGGACTATCCCGACCCGCACTCCAACGCCAAGGCCTTCGCCGTCAACAAACAGGATGCTCCCGACGGCTCCGACAGCCTGGCCGACCGCTTCGGCTGGAACGCCGGCCGGCTTTCGCCCGATGCCATGGCTGCGGTGCGCGAGCAGGACACGGCCAAGCGCAAGGCCATGTATGAGGCGATCCAGAAGGTGCATACGGACACCTCCCCCTTCATCATGATGTTCCAGGAAGTGCGCAAGGTCGGCGTCAGCGCGCGGGTCAAGGGCCTGATGATGGGCACGACCTTTGCCGACGACCGCTATTGGGCGGTATCCAAATAAACGGCCCCAGCCGGGGCTATATCCGCTGCATCCAACAATAAACCGGGCGGCTGCCGCCGCCCGGGATCTCCAGCATGTTGCCCGATCAGGTTCGGTCAGGCTCAGCCACCGGCACCGCCACCCGAGCCGCCACCGGCTCCACCGGCACCGCCGCCCGAGCCGCCACCGGCTCCACCGGCACCGCCGCCCGAGCCGCCACCGGCTCCACCGGCACCGCCGCCACCAGTATCGCCATCTTCGCTGCCGCCGCCGCCACCGCCGCCACCGCCGCCGCCGCCGCCGCCGCCACCGCCGCCGCCGCCGCCGCCACCGCCGCCGCCGCCGCCACCGCCGCCACCGCCGCCGCCGCCACCGCCGCCGCCGCCGCCACCGCCGCCACCGCCGCCACCGCCGCCACCGCCGCCGTCGCCATCACCATCACCGTCGCCGTCGCCGTCGCCATCACCGTCGCCGTCGCCATCACCGTCGCCGTCGCCATCACCGTCGCCGTCGCCGTCGCCGTCGCCATCACCACCGCCATCACCGTCGCTTCCGGTGCCGCCGTCATCGCCGTCATTCTCGCTACCGGCCAATACGGCCGCGATCAGCGACGTGGTCAGTGGTGGGCATTGCGCCAGTTCGTCAGCCGACATGATGCTGCTGCGATTGAGCGCGATGCAGCACATTTCATAATTGCTTTGGGAAAGTGGCTGGCATTGCGCGGCCGTCATGCGTGGCCGGATGTTGCTCTGGGCTGATGCGGGGAAAACAAAACTGACCGCCGCAAGAGCCGAGGAAACCAGCAGAATCGTGTGAATCCTGCGCACGCAGGTTGGGTACGTCGTCATTTCTTCCTCCTGAGGGAAAAAACGCGCCCGTCCCCAAACTGGCGCTATGATCACGCGTTCCGATCATCGGAAACACTTTGTTAAGCATACAACCTTTTGAAATCGGTGCAAAGGCCGCCCGCATGGGTTGATTTATCTAGCTCTAATATGCTGTCTGCTAGTACCCATTGAGAGGGGAACAGCACATGCACAAGTTCGCGGCGCTCGTTGCGTTCGCCTTGCTTTCGGCTGGCTGCAGCAAGTCCGCCACCTCCGGATCAAGCATGAGTACGGTCGGCTATGCCTTTGCCCCGCCGGCAGCAAATACCTTTTGCACTAGACAACCGGGACTATGCAGCACCGCCGGCAAGACCAAGGTGATGGCGCTGACCGAGGCGCGCATGAACGACCTCAAGCGGGTCAATGCCTCGGTCAACCAGCGCATCCGGCAGCGCGAGGACATCGCCACGACAGGACGTGACGACGACTGGCGGCTGCCGACATCGGTGGGCGACTGCGAGGACATCGCCATTCTCAAGAAGAACGAGTTGCGCAAGCTCGGCTGGCCGGCATCCACGCTTCTGTTGACCGTCGCCACCTATGGCGGCACCGGACACACGGTGCTGACGGTCCGCACCGACAGCGGCGACCTCATCCTGGACAACCGCACCGGCGCCATCAGGAACTGGAAAAGCACGCCCTACCGCTACTTTGCGCGGCAGTCGCAGTCGGAAAGCGGAAGGTGGACGCGGATCGGCGTTTGAGGATGCCCAGCCCGCTCAGTGCGGGAACTGATTTTCCTCGACGATCTTCCAGATCTGCCGGTTGATGTCCCTGATCGCCTCGATCGAGGCCGAGATGCGATGCATCTCGTTGTCGTCCAGCTCCTCGTTCTTGCCGTAGCGGACGCTGTCCTTGCTGTCGAAGATGCGCATCAGCTGGGTGCTGGCGCGCGTGCCGGTCTCGTCGAAAGAATAGATGCAGTGGCTGTATTTGTTGCGCAGCTTGCCCTGGTGGGTCAGTTGGTCGGCCACCGACAGCACGGCGTCGCGGCAGGCCTGCGGTGTCTTCGCCATCTTTGCGAGGCGCTCAACGAGATCAAGGCGCGCACGCGTCGTATTAAGAGTGAGGAAGATGATGATCGCCGTTTCCTTGTCGACCTTGGCAAGACCGGCGATCAGATAGATGAGCAGGCTTTCGGTGTTGGTCCAGGTGTAGTTCAGCTGGCCAACGGTAAGCAGCACGTCCTGGAAACGCGGCATCGCACGCTCATGACAAGGTATGCTGAGCGTGCGGCACGACGCCATCGCTGCTGACGCGACGATCGCCGCCGCTGTCGCGCCGCTTGTGATAGACCGCCGCCGCCTCGGTGCGATTGTGCGCGCCAAGCTTGGTGATGATGTTGTGCAGGTGGATCTTCACCGTATGCTCGGACAGCCCGAGCGCCGCGGCGATCAGCTTGTTCTGCAGGCCGCGTGCAACCATCGCCAGGATCTGCAGCTCGCGCTCCGTGAGTTCGTCGAAATCGTCGGTTTCGCCGTCCTGCGCGACGGGCGCCTTCGGTGACGGGGCTTCAAGATTGGCGATCGGTCCGAGCACTCCGGCGCGGCGTCGTTCGACGATCGGCTCGAACAAGGACAGCGGGAAATACTCGCCGCCGCGCAACACCAGGCGCACCACCGACAGCCAGACGTCAAGCTTCAGGTTCATCGGCAGAACACCACGAACGTTCCGTGCCGTGACGACATCACGGATCGAAACCTCCTGCCTGCCGTCTTCCTGGATCAGCATGACCTGTGCCGAGGGGTGCAGAAGCGCCAGCCGTTCGGACTGGGCAGCGACCTGCGGCAGTTGCTTGGCTTCGACCAGGATCAGCGAAACCGGAGCCTCGAAGCCGACGCACGCATCGGCAAGCGTCGGCACCTGCTCGACAGTGATCCAGTGAAATTCGCGTTCGATTGCGAAAATCAGGCTCTCCGACACGAAATCGGCCGGAGCGACGATCAGCAACGTCTTGCAGGTCTTCTGTGCGGAGCCATCTGCTCCGTTAGCGCGGCGTGCGCTGGGAATAGCCACTCGGTACATGAGGTCTCCCACCCAATGTTCACAAAGCTATTTCTTCCCCCATTGCCGCCTAAGGGGAGCATTAGTTAATAGCATATACGTCTTGTTAACGGTTCGGTATATCCAAGTTGAGCTATCGAGGGCGCTGATGTAGCCCATCCGGTCAATTGGACCGCCGCGCGAGCTAGCCCTTCGGCCTAAGCTGACCTGCCCGATCGAGCGATCAACGCTGCGTTTTTTCATCCGCAACAAGCAGCCGGAACTTGGCCGTTTCCCAGATCGACGACACGTAATTGTACAGTGATTGCAATAGCTCAAATATTTCCCGCCGATTCTCGGCTGCAAAGGCTAGATCGCTATCGCGAGTTCTTGGGCCGCCCGCCCAAACAGCCTAGCGCGAACTGTCAGCTTACAATTTCGGGGTCACGGCCACAGACTTTGTTGGTTCAAGCAACATGGGCGTGGGTGCTTGAGAATCCGCAATAAGTCGCGATTTGGGCCAGCTGTAGCGGCCTTGCGTTCACGACATTGTGAGAATCCAAGTCTCCCACCCCGCCAGCAAGGGGAGGGTTTCCACCGACCAGAATGAGTTCAGGGCACCCGGCTATCAGTCCCCTAAGCCAGGCAACCCTTCGTTTCTCCATCGAAAACTCAACCGTCCGCGTGAACCCGAGACCGTGTTAGAGATGAAAACGGTCAAGTGATCGCGGTCCCAACCGAGGACAAGACGATGTCTGATCGTAACAGCAACAATCTCAACGCGTTTGGCCTGCAATTCGTCGGCAACGACATTGATTTGGGCGGCGACAGCGAGAACGAAAACAAGAACGAAAACGAAAACAAGAACGAAAACGAGTCCGACAACGAGAACAAGAACGAAAACGAGTCCGAGAATAAGAACGAGAACGAATCCAAGAACGAAAACGAGAACGAATCCAAGAACGAGAACGAAAACAAGAACGAGTCCGAGAACAAGAACGAAAACGAGAACAAGAACGAATCCAAGAACGAGAACACCAACGAGAACAAGAACGAGACCAAGGTCGAGGTAGACGTCGACGTTGATGTCGAGCTCGACGGCCGTCTCGGCGACTACAAGGAAGACAATGATTTCGCCGACATCGACGGCAACGTTAAGGGCGACGTGCTCTTCAGCAAGGACGGCGACGTCAACTACAATCCGGGCGACGATATCAGCTTCAAGGACGTCTTGACCGGCGCGATGGGCGCCAACAGCAACGCATTCGTCATCACCCAGACCGCCGACATGGTCGACAACGACAAGCTTGAAGAAGCGACCGTCAAGAACGACGGCTACTTCAAGCAAGACTTCGACGCCAAGGGCGGCCACGCATCCGCTGAAGAAGGCATCAATGCCGACGGCGGCGGCGGCGGCGGCGGCGATGCCAAGGGCGGCGAAGCCGACGGCGGCGACGGTGGCAACGCCAAGGGCGGCGAAGCCGATGGCGGCAAGGGCGAAGGTGGCCTGGCGCTCAGCGCAGCCTTGGGCGGCGACGCCAAGGGTGACACCAAGGCCGACAGCGGCGACAGCAAGGGCGGCAGCGCCGACACCGACGCTGACGGCGGCAAGGGCGACGGCGGCAGGGGTGGCGACGGTGGTACCGGCCTCGGTCTCGGTCTCGGTCTCGGCCTGGGTGCTGGACTTGGCGTCGGCGCGAGCGAAGCTGACTCGGGCGATGCCAAGGGTGACGGCGGCAACGCCAAGGCCGACAGCGGCGACGCCAATGCCGATTCCGGCAAGGCAGACGCAGGTAGCGGTGGCGACATCGACGATACCGAAGGCGGCGACGCCAAGGGCGACGCTGGCGACGGCATCGACGCATTCGTGCCGATCATCCCGGTCCTGAACTTCGGTGAAGGCGGCGACGCCAAGGGAGACGGCGGCAACGCCAACTCCGACACCGGCCGCGGCGGCGACGCCGATTCCGGCAAGGCAGACGCCGACAGTGGCGACGCCAACGCCAATGGCGGCGACGCCAAGGGCGATACCGGCGATGCACTCAGCGCAGGCTTCGGTGCCGGCTTCGGCGCAGGCTATGGCGAAGGCTCCGGTGAAGGCAATGGCGGCGGCGGCGGCGGTGGCGGCGCAGGGACCGGTGGTTCGGCGACCGCAGGCGCAGCAACAGGTGGCGCAAGCACCAGCGGTGGCGCATGGGCCTATGGCGACGGCGACGGCGGCAACGCGCTGAGCGGTGCCTGGGCTGACGGTACTGGCGGCAATGCGACTGGCGGCGCAGCCTGGGCTGGCGGCGGCGGCGGCGGCGGCACGGTCGGCGCAGCAACTGGTGGAGCCGGTGGCGCAGGTGGCGCGGGCGGCAACTGGGGCTCCGGCAATTCCGACGACGGCTATGTCACTGGTGAAAGCTTCGCCAGCGCCGACGCCATCATTGACACCAGCGCCTTCAACCAGCAGATCGTGATGGGTGCCAACCTGCAAGGCAATACGGTCGACATGACCGTTGTCGGCGGCAACTTCACCGAGACGCTGACAGGCGAAGACGACAACGCCTGATCGCCTGGCGCCGGTCGAATGATTTGCGACCAACAGCCAAACGAAACGGACTGCGCGGAGTTTTCCGCGCAGTCTTCAAACGTGACCGGCGGCAGCGCCTAGGCACTGCTGTTCCGTTCGCAAAGGGCGGAGGCTAGGCAGATGAATTCCGTTTACTTGGACAAGGTTTCTGAAGCGATCGCCCATTTCGTCGGGCTGTTCGAGACAAACGTCGAGGAAGCGCGACAGAAGCAGGCCTATGACGGGTTCAAGGCGAGCCAACAGGCCGAAGAAGAGCTTCCGGACCCGCAGACTGTCGCCATCAAGGTCGATGCCTCCCATACCCTCAAGGACTTCGATCCTCACATACCGTATCTGGGGCTGAGGCCCGAGATCGAGCAGGTCACCGTCTGGTCGAAGGTTGCCTTCACCCCTCCGGACATAGAGATTCCCGACGGACCGTTCCTTCACAATTTCACGCGCATTCCCGATGGCACTACGGTCGGATCGGGCGGTGTCGTCCTGCCTCAGATTGAGCCGCCCGGCGATTTGGCCGCTATCGTCAATCAGGAAATCCGGCTGTCCGACAACGATTATGTCGGCTTTGGCGGCAGCGGGTTGAAATTCACCCCGGCGGCACTGGACAACAGTTCGCTCGACGAGTTGCAACAGGCTGCGGCCGACCTGTCGCCGATCGACGACCTGACGCTTCCAGGCACGACCGAAGAAATGGCCACCTTCGTGACCACCGCCCAGGCGCGGCTTACCGGCTTCAGTGGCGATGGTCATGGCAACGCGGATGTTTTCACCACAAAGGGCGACGCACTCGAAGGCACCTACTTTAATGGCCAGCTTGTCGATGAAGCCGACGTCCCCGACATGGAAGACTATGTCAATTTCCTCAAGGACGACAACGAAGATGAGGACGAAGGCGGCCCTGACGGCCCGCTAGACACAGATACGCCCCCAGACTCCAGCGAATTCATGGACGGCTGGGGCGACGGCACGGTGAACCCGAGCGTCGAGATAACGGCCGGCGGCAACACAGTCATCAACAACGCTGTCGTGGTCAACGAATGGGTCTCGGCAGAGGTCATGGCCGTGATTGGCGACCACATCTCGTTGAACGCCATCGTGCAGATCAACGGCACATGCGATGTCGACAGCGTCGGCTCTGCGGTCGGCGGTTGGCCGTTTGATCCTGGTGGCGACAACCAGAGCTTCAACATCGCGATGTTCAAGCACATCGATCCTTCGGCAGGAGAAGCCGACGCGACTCCCGACGCGCCGCCCAGTTTCCCGGCCTACTACGTGGTCACCGAAATTTCGGGCGACCTGCTCATGATGAATTGGATCGAGCAATACGCATTCGTCATGGACAATGACGTCATCATCGCTTCCTCGTCCGGTGTACAGTCGGTCGTTTCGACCGGCGACAACACCGCCTTCAATGGCCTCAGCCTGTACGAACTCGGCAGCTACTACGACCTCATCATAGTTGGTGGCAACGTCTACGACGCCAGCATCATTCACCAGCTCAACTTGCTGATCGACAACGACATGATCGGTGCCGTCGACGGCTTCGAGACGACTGGCGAAGGTTCCGCCTCGACGGGCGGAAACCTGCTGTGGAACCAGGCGAGCATCGTCAATGTCGGTGCAGGCACCTGCGAGCCGCTGCCGGATGGGTATGACACCGCCTCGGCTGATCTCGCTGCCGGCAACAAGGAACTGCCGACGTCCATTCTTCAGGACGCCGCCTTCGCAGGCATCGGCGTGCTGCGCGTACTCTACATCTCGGGCGACATATACAATCTGCAATACATCAAGCAGACGACCGTGGTGGGCGACAGCGACCAGGTAGCGCTTGCCATGAACGAGATGGTCGCCAATCCCGATGCGGAATGGACGATCACCACCGGCGGCAACCAGTTGGTCAACGATGCCACCATCGTCGACGTAGATGGTGCGTCCAAGATCTATGTCGGCGGCGACAGCTACTCCGACGAGATCCTGATTCAGGCCAACCTCGTGTCGAGCGAGCCGGATCTGGGCGGGCAGGATCCGGACACACTCGTCAACGAAGCCGTGGCTTTCCTCGATGACAGCAATGGCGACGACACCGGCGACGCTTCTCAAGGCACCAACATCGCACCGCAAGCCGCCGATTCCGGATCGGCCGACGTCATGCAGCACATGCTGGGCTGAGCAGAATGAGAGGGGCACAAGATGACTGACGACCGTGAAGGCTGGAGTGGTTTTCATAGTTTGCCTGATGAAGGCGACAACCAGGACAGTTCGCCGGCAGTTCTGCGGACATCGGAGCCCAAGCCCTTGCCTCAGGCGCGGTTGTCGAGTGCAGTAGCTCCCCAGGAGCAAGCACTCGACAGGCTGGAACGCTACATCAACAAGGTTGTCGACGATTTGCACGCCGCTGCCGGCGACAAGCTGGACGCCAAGGCCGCCCCGGTTGAACCTGCGCCTCCCTCAGAACGTCCGGTGCCGAAGGCCCAGGTGCCAGCGCCGCAGTCTCCGCAGGCTGCTCCCAACGCGGCGCCCGCTGCGCCATCTCAGCAGGCAAGCTCCAAGCCGGCGCAGGCTCCTCAATCCGCGCAGCCGAGCCCCAGGCCGGCAACCGCGCACCAGCCATCCCATAGGCCATCAGAGCCCTCGATCATACCTCCGGAGCGGAGCGCTACGGCTCAACGCCCCCCAGCGTCTGCCCCCGCCGAAACAGCGCCCGGCACGCCGCCGCAACAGGCTCAGCGTGCGGCTCCGGAGGAACCCATTGCCGCGCCCCAGCCCGATGCCGAGGCGCCTCAGGCCAGGCCAGCGCCCGTCGAGGCGCCGAAGCCGGCCGCCACGACGGCATCGGCTGCCCCTCGCCCCGAGATGCGCGTAAGCGAGCCGCAGGGACCAGCCAAGACCGAGATGAAGGACACCTCGATGCCGGTTGGCAAGGTGATCGACGCCGACAACGGCCCGATCAAGCCGAAGGAAAAACTGCCTGAAGCCAAAGGCCCGAACGGCGGCGACATCGACAGCGGCGGTGGCGGCGGCGGTGGCGGTGGCGGCGGCGGCGGCGTCTTCCACAAGCGCCTTGGCCCGATCGACTTCTCTGCCTCGCTGAAGAGCGGCCTCAACGTCGTCAAGCGCAACCTGCTGATCGTCATGTTGTTCACGCTGGCCAGCAACGTGCTCGTGCTCGCAATCCCGCTCTATCTGTTCCAGATATCCGATCGCGTGCTGACCAGCCGTTCGGTTGACACTCTGGTCATGCTGACGATCGTGATCGTCGGCGCCGTGATCCTTCAGGCGATGTTCGACGCGATCCGTCGTTTCATCCTGATGCGGACCGCCGTCGAGGTGGCCGCACAACTCGGCGCACCGATCCTGAGTGCCGCGGCGCGCGCCGCGCTGCACAGCAACGGTCGTGAATACCAGACGCTCAGCGACCTCGGACAACTGCGCTCATTCCTCGTTTCGGGCACCTTGCTGTCCCTGCTGGATGCCCCACTTGCCCCATTGTTCGTGCTTGCCGTGTTTCTTGTTCATCCGCATCTCGGCTTCATCGTCGTCACATCGGCGTTGCTGCTGCTCGTTATCACCATCATCAACCAGCGCTCGACGGCTGCCTCCTTCAGCGAAGCCAATTCGTTCCAGAGCAAGGCCAACCTGCATCTCGACTCGATGTCGCGGAATTCGCAGATCATCAACGCGCTCGCCATGATCCCGGAAGCCGTGCGCATCTGGGGCAAGGACACGGCCGGCTCGCTCAGGGCGCAAGTCCTCGCACAGGACCGCAACATCGCCTTCGCCGCAACATCCAAGGCAGTGCGGTTGCTGACGCAAGTCGCAATGCTCGGCTGGGGTGCGCATCTCGCCCTGGATGGCCATCTCAGCGGCGGCATGGTCATCGCCGCGTCGATCATCGCCGGCCGCGCTCTCGGCCCTATCGAGGGTGCCATCGAAGGCTGGAACCAGGTCGTACAATCGCGCGCCGCCTATGGCCGCATCGCCAGCCTGCTGCAGACCTCGCCGCTCAATTTCGAACGGCTGAACCTGCCGCGGCCGGAAGGCCGCCTCGACGTCGAACGCCTGCTGTTCGTGCCCCAGGGCACCAAGCGGGTCGTGCTCAACGGCATCACCTTTGCCCTGGCCCCGGGCGACTCCCTTGCGATCATCGGCAATTCGGGCGCAGGCAAGACCACGCTCGGCAAGATGCTTGTCGGCTCGATCTTGCCGACTTCGGGTAATGTGCGCCTCGACCTGATGGACCTGCGCAACTGGGACCAGCGCCAATTCGGCGAGAACATCGGCTATCTGCCGCAGGACGTTCAGCTGTTCCCTGCCACGATCAAGGCCAACATTGCCCGCATGCGCGAGGATGCCAGCGACGCCGATATCTACCAGGCGGCCATGCTCGCCGACGTGCATGAGATGATCGCCACCTTGCCGCATGGCTACGAGACCTTCGTCGCAGCCGACGGCGCACCGCTTTCCGGCGGCCAGAAGCAGCGTATCGCGCTCGCCCGCGCCTTCTTCGGCAACCCGCGCATGGTCGTGCTGGACGAGCCAAACTCGAACCTCGACGCCGCCGGCGACGTGGCACTTGCCCGTGCACTGCAGCACGCCAAGGACAACAAGATCACCGTCATCACCATCACGCAGCGTCCGGCACTTCTGCAGAGCGTCGACAAGATTCTGTTGCTGGTCAACGGCACGGTGGCCCTGTTCGGCAAGCGACAGGACGTGCTCCAGGCACTTGCCCAGCGCGGGTTGAGCATCGAGGGCGGCTCGTTCGGCCATCAGATTCCGTAAGGGGACAAAGTCATGAGCGATACGGCAATCGTCAAGGTCCATGACCTCGAATGGTACGCCGACGTACCGCGCTCGATCGGCAAGCAGACAAAGATCGGCCTCCTGCTCATAGCGCTCACTTTTGGCGGCTTCGGCACCTGGGCTCTCACGGCTCCGCTCGCTGCCGCCATCATCGCCCAGGGTTCGTTCGTCGCCGCCGGCCAGAACAAGATCGTGCAGCATCTGGAAGGCGGCATCATCAAGGAACTGCTGGTTAGCGAAGGTGACGTCGTCACCTACGATCAGCCTCTCGTCCGCCTCGATGAAACAGCAGCCGAAGCCAGCGAGCGTCAGCTCTTCCTGCGTCAGGTTCGCCTCGATGCCATCGCCGCGCGGCTGAATGCCGAGATCAGTGGAGCGGCGAACATCTCGTTTCCAAAGAGCGTCACCGACAACCTCGATGACCCCGAGATCAAGCCGATCGTAGACGGTCAGCAACTGACCTTTGACGCCGCACGCAGCAAGTTGCAAAGCGAGATCGGCCTGCTGAAGCAGAACATTGCCGCCTATGTCTATCGATCGGGCGGCTACGACGAACAACTGGCTGCCGTGCGTCGACAATTGACGCTCATGCAGGAAGAATATGCAGGCAAGAAGAAGTTGCTCGACAAGGGTCTGCTCCGGGCTACTGAAATCAAGGCGATCCAGCGCGCCATGGCCGATGCCGAGGGGCAGATCGGCCGCCTTGCCGCTCAGGTTTCCGAGATCGGCGCCGAGGTCATCAAGCTCGACCAGCAAATCAAACAGGCAGAAGAAGCCTACAAGCAGGCTGCACTCGAGCAGTTGCAGAACCTGGAGGGTGACCTCGATACGATCCGCGAGCAGCTTCGCCAGGCCAAGAGCATCCTCAGCCGCGTGACGATCAACGCCCCGGTCGCCGGCACCATCGTGCGCATGTATTACCACACATCAGGCGGCGTCATCGAAAGCGGCAAGCCGATCGTCGAGATCCTGCCGTCGGACGTGCCGCTCGTCATCGAGACGCTGATCTCCCGTACCGACATTGACAGTGTCCGTGTCGGCCAGAAGGCAACGGTACAGCTTACCGCGCTTAACCGGCGCACCACGCCGGTGCTCGAAGGCGAGGTGATCTACGTCTCCGCCGACGCGCTGCCGGACACGTCGGGTCCCGTCGCACGCGAAGTCTATGTCGCTCGCGTCAGCCTGTCGGCGGACCAGATCTCGCGCGTCCATGGCTTCTCGCCGACGCCCGGCATGCCCGCCGAGGTGCTGGTCCAGACCGAGGAGCGGACCTTCTTCCGCTATCTGACCAAGCCGATTGCCGACAGCATGTCGCGCGCCTTCATGGAACGTTGAGCGAAGGGGAAACCATGTCATCGAGGGGGACATAGATGCAGGTCGACGTCATTACCGATGTTGAAACGCTGGCCAAGATGCGGCAGGACTGGGAGCGCCTGTACAAGGCCGATCCGGAGGCGCAGTTCTTCGTCTCCTGGGCTTGGCTGGTGCCCTACATGCGTTTCTACAAGGGCGCCTGGTTCGTGCTTGCCGCTCGCCTCGGCAATCCGGGATCGCCCTATGTCGCGCTCATGCCGTTGCGCATGCGCACCCGCATGAGCGGCAAGACCGGACTATTCTTCAACGAGATCAGCATGGCCGGCAACAATGCCGCCGACTACACCGGCGCCATCTGTGATCCCGTCCATGCCGAAATGGCGTTGAAGGCCTTCGGCCGCCACGTTGCCCAGATGGGCTGGGCGCGGCTCAATCTCGAAAACCTGCGCATGTCGCGCGAGCGCGTCTTTGCCTTCATCGGCCAGTTCTCGCGCGACATCTTTGCCATGCGCGAGTTCAGCCGCGTCAATGCCGCCGACAATGTCGACAACTGCCGCTGCTTCGCGGCCGCCTTGCCCGACACATTCGACGGCTATCTCGACAATGTGCTCAGCACGAACACCAGGCAGAAGCTGCGGCGCTTCCTGCGCAAGGTCGATGCGGGGGAACTGCGCATCACCCGCGCCGATGCCGACACCTATGAGCGCGACATCGACACGCTGCTCGACCTTTGGCGGATAAAATGGGGCGCCCGCAAGGGCGACCGGCTCGCCGCCATCCTGCACAACAATCGCCGCGTGCTACGGGACAGTTTCCGAAACGGCACGCTTTACCTGCCGGTCCTGTGGCAGGGCGACCGGCCGCTGGGTGGGCTCGCCATCTTCGTCGATCCGGTCAAGAAGGCGTTGCTGTTTTTCATGGCCGGCCGAGACGAGGCCGTCACCTCCGTCCCCACCGGCCTGATACTGCACGGCCACTGCATCAAGCTGGCGATCGAGAACGGCCTCACCACCTATGATTTCTTGCGCGGCGACGAGCCCTACAAATTCGCCTTCGGTGTGACCGAGAGCAAGATCAACTGCGCCCAGATCTACACAAAGAGCGGACGCAACAACGGTGATCGCCTCGATACCCGGTCGCTCAACGGCATCTTCGCCGAGGTCACGCGTTTGCATCAGCAGGGGCAGCTGGAACGGGCGGAAAACGGGTACCGCCAGATCCTCGCCACCGACGCCACTCATCCCCGCGCGCTATACGGCATCGGCCAGCTTTTGTCGGCCAAGGGCGAACACCGCGAGGCGTTGGTCCACTACCAGACGCTCGCCAATTCGGTGCCGACATCGGCCAAGGCCTGGCTCAGGCTTGGCATGGAGCTGCAGGCGCTGTCCCGGCACATCGAAGCGGCGGAAGCCTTCCGCAAGGTGCTGTCACTCTCACCCGATTTCGCCGGCGCCGAATTCTCGCTCGCCAAGAGCCTCGCAGCACTCGACCGCATCGAGAACGCCATCGAAACGTTGGAAGCATTGGAGCACAAGCTTGAAGCCGCCTCGCGCGACGACACGCTGCTGGCCAAGACCAGGATCATGCTCAAGCGGCTGAAACTTGAAAGCCGGCCGAGCTACATCATGCTCAATCCGGATCGGAAGTCGGTGACGCGCGTTCTGAGTACGGCGCTTTAGACGCCGATATGCGAACCGCCTTCCGGAGCGGGCAGGCCTAGGCCTGCCCGCTCAGAAAATCCTCGAACTTGCGCATCTCTCCGGCGTCGATGCCGACCATATGGTTCGCCGCCGGATAGGCGCCGCTGGCAATGTCGCCGGCATATTCTTTGAACGCCGCAATCCGCTCCTGCTGGATGCGGTCATACTCAGCCGCGAGGTTGCGATACACCTTGGCGTGGCGCGGATAATGGCCGCGATTGAGCCCGAGCACGTCCTCTGCAAACAGGTATTGCGCATCGCAGCCCGCACCGGCGCCCATCGAGATCAGCACCAGCGAGCTGCGCCTGGAGATCGCGCTCGCCACTTCGGCCGGCACCACCTCGATCTCGGCTGCAAAAGCGCCCGCCTGCTCCAGCGCCTTGACCTGCCGCCAGACGAGCTCGGCCGTTTCTGCCGTCTTGCCGACCGCCTTGAAGCCGCCCGTCCAGGTCGAATGCGTCGGGATCAGCCCGACATGGCCGCAGACCGGGATATGTTCGTCCGCCAGCCGGCGGATGGTCCGGTCGCTCGCCGAGCAGTAGACCGCATCGGCGCTCGCCGCCTTGAGCTTCACCGCCGTGCGCAGGATCTCGTCTGATGTCGCCCCCATCATGCCGTACTCGTCGCCGGGCACGGCAAAACATGTTGGGGCCGCATCGCGGAAGCGCGGGTCGAGCATCAGCGCATAGGTGACGGACAACAGGTCGATGCCGGCGCGCTCGGCCGCCTCCGCCTCCTCCAGCGACGTCACCCGCAGCTTCGACAGTTGCCTCTTGCCTTTCAACGCGCGCAGATCCGCGACCGTTGGCCTGTTGCGTGCCATCGTTTCGTCCTCGCTCCTGGAATATATTGGGCTTTCTGACGCCTCAGGCCTTCAGAAGCCACTCGTGCTCTTTGGCGTTGTGGAACTTCCAGGTCCGCTTCGGCCCCGCCATGACATTGAGATAATAAAGGTCGTAGCCGTGGCAGGCAGCGCAAGGGTGATAGCCCTTGGGCACCAGCGTCACGTCACCATCCTCCACTGCCATCGCCTCGTCGATCTCGCGATGCCCGGCATCGTTGAACTCGGTGTAGACGCGCTGGAAGGCAAAACCCTGCGGCGGGTTGAGCCGATGGTAATAGGTCTCCTCCAGCAGTGATTCAGCGGGGAGATTGTCCTCGTCGTGCTTGTGCGGCGGATAGCTCGAGGTGTGGCCGCCTGGTGTGATGACCTCGACCACCAACAGCGAATCCGCCGGATCGCCTTCGGGCAGAATGTTGGTGACGTAGCGTGTGTTGGTGCCCTTGCCGCGCGTTTCCTGCTTGACGTCGTCGGGACCGATCACCCGTACCGGCAGGTTTCCGCCGAGGCCGGGAGCCGTGCAGACGGCGAGCTCGACATTCGTGTCGGCCCTGACCGACCAGTCGCCGCCAGCCGGCACATAGACCGACCAGGGCTTGCCTTCGAAGGGCGACATGCGCTCGCCGAGCATGCCGAGATCGTCCTCGCCGACCCGCACATGCGCCTTTCCCGAAACCAGCACCAGGCAGGTTTCGCGGTCGGCCGTCCAGTCGCCGAAGGTATCGCCGGGTTCCAGCTTGTGCAGGTCGAAACCGACATAAGTCCAGCCGGCGGATTCAGGCGTGACGTGCGTGACGCGCCCGGTGCCGTGCTTCGGCTTGATCAGCAGTCTCGACATCTCGTCACTCCTTGTCGGTGGCGGCGTCGTCGCCAGGCTTGTAGGCGATGAGGAACTGGTAGGCACCGAGCGCAGCCATGCCACCCGCGAGCGTGCCCCAGAATGCGGATCCGGTGGCAAACTCGAAGATCGACCAGGCGGCGCAGAAGCCGACCAGCGCTATGCGCCTCCACAACGGGCGAAGGAACGGATGGTTCTGGTCGTTCATCAATTGCGTGTTGCCTCGCCGATCAATTTCTGCGGATGGTAGCCGGCCCCCGCGCGACGCTCAAGCACTACGCGCCGCGCGTCGGAGCCCCGCAAAGGACGCCGTGATGGAGGCAGCCATCCCGACAAATCGACGCCGACTTTCGGGGTCATGCGGCGGGAAAGCCCTGTGTTTCCACCGTGTAGCCCGCCGCAGTCATCACCCGCATCAACTCGGCATGACCGACCTGAGCCATCTTCAGCGGCGGGCTCTTCTTCGGGTCCTGCTCTGCCTCGACGACGAACCAGCCCTCATAGCCATGGTCGGCGAACTTCTGCACGATCGCACCGAAATCGAGCGAGCCGTCGCCCGGCACGGTGAAAGCGCCCAGGGCCACCGCGTCGAGGAAGGACTGCCTGGTCCAGTCGAGCGCCTTGATGACGTCCAGACGCACGTCCTTTACATGGACGTGGCTGATGCGCTTGTGGTGGCTGTCGATGGCACGCAACACGTCGCCACCGGCAAAGGCGAGATGGCCGGCATCGAGCAGGAGCGGGATGCCCTCGCCCGACTGCTTCATGAAGGCATCGAGCTCGTGTTCGAACTGCACCACCGCAGCCATGTGGTGGTGATAGGACAAAGGCATGCCCTGCTCGGCGCACCACTCGCCGAATGCGGTCAGCTTTCGGGCATAGGCCTTCATCTCGTCGTCGGAGAGTACAGCCTTGGTTGCCAGCGGCTTCGAGCGGTCGCCCTGGATCGAGCGGCCGACCTCGCCATAGACGATGCAGGGGGCATCGACCGCCTTGAACAGCTCGATCATCGGCTGGATGCGATCCTTGTTGGCGGCGAGGTCGTCGTTGACGAGCGTGCCCGAGAACCAGCCGCCGCACAAAGTCACGTCCGCCTTCTTCAGGATCGGCAGCATCTCCTCAGGCGTGCTCGGAAACCGGCGTCCCTGCTCCATGCCGGTAAATCCAGCCGAGCGCGATTGCGCCAAGCATTCCTCCAGCGACACGTCATCGCTCAGTTCCGGAAGGTCGTCGTTCCACCACGCGATGGGGGACATGCCCAGTTTGGCTTTCACTTCAGCTCTCCAGTGTCATTCTCTGCCGTCGCAAAAGACAGCCTCAATTCGCTACCATCAGCGCCAACATCACAGGTCCAATCACAACCCCTCAATCCCCCACCCGCTGCAGCTTCAGTTTTTCCTCATAGCCCTTACGCGCGGCATTGACCTCGGCGCGTGCGCTCACCTCGGGCACGGCAACGTCCCACCAGTGCCCACCCTCGCCGGTCGAGATCAGCGGGTCTGTGTCGATCAACACAACCGTCGTCCTGTCGCTCTTGCGGGCGCGGTCGAGCGCGGCCTCCAGGTCGGCAATCGACGCTGCCTTCTCGGCATTGGCGCCCAGGCTTTCCGCATGCGCGACGAAGTCGATATCAGGCAAGATCTCATGCCTGGAGTCGCGCAAGAGGTTGTTGAAGTTGGCGCCGCCAGTGGCCATCTGCAGCCGATTGATGCAGCCATAGCCCCTGTTGTCGAGCAGCACGATGGTGAGCTTGAGACCCAGCATGACAGACGTCGCAATCTCGGAGTTCAGCATCAGATAGGAGCCGTCGCCGATCATGATGACGACCTCCTTGTCAGGCCGCGCCATCTTAGCGCCTAGGCCGCCCGCAATCTCGTAGCCCATGCAGGAGAAGCCGTATTCGGAATGGTAAGAGCCGGGTTCGCCCGCCTGCCACAGCTTGTGCATCTCGCCCGGCAGGCCACCAGCCGCATGCAGCACGATGACATCGCTGCCCAGCGTGCGCTGCACGGCGCCGATCACCTGAGCGTCTGAAGGCAATGTGGCATTGGTCGCCGCCGTCACCTTGGCGGCTGCCTTGCGCCACTCGGCCTTGGCTGACTTGGCGTTCTCTGTCCAGGTCACAGGCGCCTTGTAGCCGGCGACGGCGGCACCGAGCTCCATGAGACCTTCCCTGGCATCCGCCACCAGCGGCAGGGCCATGTGTTTGCCCGCGTCGAAGGACTGGACGTTGAGCCCGATGATGGTCTTGCCCGCGTTCTTGAACAGCGCCCATGAGCCGGTGGTAAAGTCCTGCAGCCGCGTGCCTACGGCCAGAACGACGTCCGCCTCCTCGGCAAGCCGATTGGCCGCCGCTGTGCCGGTGACGCCGACCGCCGCCATGTTCAGCCCATGCTCGTCTGATAGCGCCGACTTGCCGCCTTGCGTCTCACAGACCGGGATGCCGGTCGCCTGGACGAAGCGGTCGAGTTCTTCCGAAGCACCGGAATAGAGCACGCCGCCACCGGCGACGATCAGCGGCTTCTTCGCCGCTTGAAGCACCTCGGCAGCGACAGCCAGTTCGTCGCGGTCCGGACGCGGCCGGCGTGGCGTCCACACGCGCTCGGCAAAAAAGCTCTCGGGATAGTCATAGGCCTCGGCCTGAACGTCCTGGCAGAGCGACAGCGTCACCGGCCCGCACTCGGCCGGATCGGTCAGCACCTGCATGGCGCGCGCCAGCGCCGGGATGATCTGCTCTGGACGGGTGATGCGGTCGAAATAGCGCGACACCGGACGGAAGCAGTCATTGGCGGATACCGTGCCATCGCCGAAATCCTCGACCTGCTGCAGAACCGGGTCGGGCACGCGGTTGGCAAAGACGTCGCCGGGCAGAAGCAAAACCGGCAGGCGGTTGACATGGGCGAGTGCCGCCGCCGTCACCATGTTGACCGCGCCCGGGCCGATGGAGCTCGTCGCCGCCATCACGCGCCGCCGAAAGTTGGTCTTGGCAAAGGCGATCGCCGCATGCGCCATCGCCTGCTCGTTGTGGGCGCGATAGGTCGGCAGTTCCTCGCGCACCTGGTAGAGCGCTTCGCCGAGACCGGCGACGTTGCCGTGGCCGAAGATCGCCCACACGCCACCGAACAAAGGCACCATCTTGCCGTCGATCACGGTCATCTGCCGTGTGAGATAGCGCGTCAGCGCCTGCGCCATGGTCAGGCGAACGGTCTTGGTCATCGTCTTCTCCTCCCGCTTCAGCGGCGCATCCTGAGATGCCGGCCTCGCCTCAGCTGTCTGTTTATGCCGCCCGACGGTCGCGCGCGGCAAGCCATGCCTTGGTCAGCTGCTCGAAACGCTGGGCCATGTCGTCGACTGCCGCCTTGTCGTCCATGCGGCCGGCCATCCACTCTTCCGCCGCGTGGGCAAAGATGCTGCGCCCGACGGCGAACCCCCTGACAATGGATGCGTCAGACGTCGCGGCGAAGGCCACTTCGAGCTCGGCCAGCGGTGCCTCGAGCCCAAGCAGCACCACGCCCCGGCAGTAGGGATCGTTGGTGGTGATGACCGCCTCGATCTTCTGCCACGCGGCGGCCGAAGCCTGCGGCTCGAGCTTCCACCAGTCGGGCTTGATGCCGAGCGCGTAGAGTTCTTCCAGAGCGCGCGGAATGGTGTTCTCGTCGAGCTTGCCGTGCTTGCCGGCGATGATTTCGATCAACAGCTCACGGCCGACCTTTCGCGCGGCCTCGAACAGGGTGCGCAGCTTCTGCTGCTGCTCGGCCTTGAGCTCAGCGGAATCGTCGGGATGGTAGAAGCACAGGCACTTGATGCAGTGCTCGACCGGCCACTCCACCAGCTGCGAGCCGATGTCCTGCGAGAATTCGAAACGCAGCGGCCGCGAACCCGGCAGCTCCACCGGCCGTCCCAGCCAGGAGAAGGGATGGCGGGCGAATTCGAACATCGCATCGCGACCGAACTTCTCGTCGATCAACATGCCGTAGCCGTCGCGGCCATCGGCAACCTTGGCCGCCGCTTGCACAGCCAGCACCTTGAAGTCTCGGACACGCTGAGCATCCGCACCCGTGCGAGCGGCGATGTCTTCCAGCTGGATGCGGTGGTCGCAGGCGAGCGCCATCATTGACGGGATCTCATGCCGGCGCGTGGTTGCCCAATGCACGTGGTTGATCGCCTCGTCCTTGCGCAGCGCGCGTTCCTTGCTGCCGTTCCTGAGGAAGAATTGCAGCTCATCGAAGGTCGGAATCTCCGGCGAGCAGAGCAGACGCGACACGGCGAAGGCGCCACAGGCATTGGCCCAGGTCGCCGATGTCGCCAGGCTCTCGCCGCCCAGCCAGCCACGCAGGAAACCGGACATGAAGGCATCGCCCGCACCCAGCACATTGTAGACCTCGATCGGAAACCCCTTGCCGACGATGCCAGCCTCGAGATCGTCCGAGATCGCCCCGTCATAGACGATGCAGCCCATCGGCCCGCGCTTCAGCACGATCGTCGCGCTGGACAGCGAACGGATGGTCTTCAGCGCGGCGAGCAGCTCGCTTTCGCCCGACGCGATCATCACCTCTTCCTCAGTGCCGACGATCAGGTCGCAGTCGGCCAGCACACCCTTGATATGGTTCGACACCTTGTCGGACGCGATGTAGCGGCTTTCACCGGCGGCGTGGCCGGCAAGGCCCCAGAGGTTCGGGCGGTAGTCGATGTCGAACACCACCTTGCCGCCGCTTTCCTTGATCAGCTTCATCGCCTTGCGCTGGGCGGCATCGGTGTTGGGCCGCGAGAAATGCGTGCCCGTGACGACGATCGCCCGCGCCGACTTGATGAAATCGGGGGCGATGTCGGCTTCCGACAACGCCATGTCGGCGCAGTTTTCGCGATAAAAGATCAGCGGAAACGTCTTGTCGTTCTCGACCGAAAGAAGCACCAGCGCCGTCAGCCGCTCCTTGTCGGTGACGATGCCGCCGTCTGATACACCCTCGCGCAGCATCTGCTCGCGGATGTAGCGGCCCATATGCTCATCGCCGACGCGGGTCAAAAGCGCCGAGCGCAGCCCGAGCCGCGCCGTGCCGATGGCGATGTTGGCGGGGCAGCCGCCGACAGACTTGGCGAAGGACGCCACGTCCTCCAGCCGCGATCCGGTCTGCTGGCCGTAGAGATCGACCGAGGCGCGCCCGATGGTGATGACGTCGAGTGTAGGCTGGTTCTTGGGGTCGGTCATTTTGTCCTCCCGGTCGCTCCGCCGCACCGGCCTGCCCGCAGATCAGTTAGCAGGCCACACAATGCAATTTCAATTCCAATTGTCTGTCATCAGGAATTTTTATTCCATCAACAGATTGTGGCTGTGCGCCCCGAGGCCAATTGCCCCGAGGCGACTGTCCGCTCGTTGGCTTAGAGCCGTACGGTCTTGCCGTCCTTGGCCGACTTCAGCGCCGCATCGGCCAGCTTCAGCGCCATCAGGCCGTCCTTGCCGTCGGGCGAGATCCTGGCACCCTTGGTCACCGAAGCGACGAAGGCGGCGATCTCGGCGGCATAGGCTTCGGTGTAGCGGGTCATGAAGAAGTCGTGCAGCGGCGGGCGAGTATAGCCCTTGCCGTTGGCGACCTCGATTGAAACGGCGCGCTGGTTCTCCGCCGCCACCATGCCATCCGAACCATGCACCTCGATGCGCTGGTCATAGCCATAGGTTGCGCGACGCGAATTGGTGATGACGCATTGCTGGCCGGTCGCGGTCTCCAGAATGACACTGACGCTGTCGAAATCACCGAGCTCGCCAATCTTCTTGTCGACCAGCACCGAGGCGGTTGCCGTCACCGCCACCGGTTCGGCACCGAGCAGGAAGCGGGCCATGTCGAAGTCGTGGATGGTCATGTCGCGGAAGATGCCGCCCGAGCGCGTGATGTATTCGGCCGGCGGCGCGCCGGGATCGCGCGAGGTGATCACCACCTGCTCGACCTTGCCGATGGCGCCGTCGTCGATCGCCTTGCGCACAGCGGCGAAATGCGGGTCGAAACGCCTGTTGAAACCGACCATCAGCGTGCCGCCGGCCTTCTCGACCACGGCAAGGCACTTTTCGACACGCTTGGCGTCGAGGTCGATTGGCTTTTCGCAGAACACCGCCTTGCCGGCGAGCACGAAGCGCTCGATCAGGTCGGCATGGGTGTCGGTCGGCGTGCAGATCACCACCGCGTCGATGTCGGCCGCTTCCTCGATCTGTTCGATCGTACGTACGTCGCAGCCGTAGGCCTCGGCGAGATCGTTGGCCGCCTTTTCGAAGGCATCGGCCACCGCAACGAGCTTGGCCTGCGGGTTGGAGGCCACGGCCTTGGCGTGGACCTTGCCGATGCGGCCTGCGCCGAGGACACCGAACCGAACTGTCATGACAACCTCATTTCCTTGGCCCGCGCCGTCCGGGCCTGCAATCTTGATCTTTGGGGAGGGACCGCCCGCCGACGGGAAGCCGGGCGGCCTGATTCTGACATGATCCCGAAAAGTGGAAACCGGTTTTCGGATAAGATCATGTCCAAAGCACTCTTTACGCCTTCTTGCGCTTGTTCTGGCGATGCTGGTCGATGATCACGGCCGCAACGATGATGATGCCCTTGATGATTTCCTGATAGTAGGCGCCGACCTTGAGGAAGGTGAAGCCCGAAGTCAGCACGCCGAGGATGATCGTGCCGATCACAGTGCCGGTGATGCGGCCGACGCCGCCCGAGAGCGAGGTGCCGCCGATGACCGCAGCAGCGATGGCGTCGAGTTCATAGGCCACGCCCATGCCCGGCTGGCCTGAGGCGGCGCGGGCCGCGGTCATCACGCCGGCCAGTCCCGACAGCAGACCGGCAATGGCATAGACCTTGATCAGGTGGCCGCCGATATTGATGCCCGAGACGCGTGCCGCCTGCGGGTTGGCGCCGATGGCATAGGTGAACTTGCCGTAACGAGTGTAGGTCAGCGCGATGTGGCAGATGACGGCAACCAAGAGGAAGATGATGACCGGCAGCGGCAGCGGAAAGCCGAGGATGTTGAAGCTCTTGCCAAACCAGGTGAAGCTGTCGTCGAGCAGCGCCACCGGCTGGCCGAGCGTATACCATTTGGCGAGGCCGCGCGCCGACACCATCATGCCGAGCGTGGCGATGAAGGGCGGTATCTTGGTCCGTGCTACCAGGGAGCCGTTGACGATGCCGGCGAGAAGGCCGACGCCGAGGCCGGCGAGGATCGCCCAGATCGGCGACATGTCGGTCAGCGCGGGATAGACGGCGCGCGGATTGGCCGATGTCTGCGCCAGGCTCGCCGCGACCATGGCGGCGAGACCGACGACCGAGCCCGACGACAGGTCGACGCCGGCGGTGATGATGACCTGGGTCACTCCGACCGCGATGATGCCGATCACCGACACCTGCAGGATGATGATCGACAGGCGCTGCTTGTTGGCGAGGAAGCTGTCGCCGACGAAGATCCAGCCAAGAATCTCGAAGACGATGGCGATACCGATCAACACGCCGAGGATGGACACCTCCGGCGGCAGGCGCTTCTTGCTTCCGATGACGTTTGCGGGACCCGCAATCTCGTTCGTCGACATGGTTCTTCCACCCTTGAGCTGATTGGCGTCAATGCGACGCGAGTTCCATGATCTTGACCTGACTGGCCTCGGCGCGGTCGAGGAAGCCGGTGACGCGGCCCTCATGCACCACCATGATGCGGTCGCTCATGCCCAGGCACTCGGGCATCTCGGACGAGATCATGACCACCGCCACCCCCTGCCCGGCGAGCTTCGAGATCAGGCGATGGATTTCGGCCTTCGCGCCGACATCGATGCCGCGCGTCGGCTCGTCGAGGATGAGGATCTTCGGCTTGGTCAAAAGCCAGCGCGCGATCAGCACCTTCTGCTGGTTGCCGCCGGACAGGTTGATGATCGGCTCGGCCATGTCTGGGGTCTTCACCCTCAGCGCCGCGCTGATCTCGACCGAATCCTTGCCGAGTTGTTTTTGCTGCACGAAACCGTTCTTGACATAGTCTGACTGCAGCACCGCCATCTGGGTGTTTTCCTGGATGTCGAGCAAGAGGAAGCAGCCGGTTTCCTTGCGGTCCTCGGTCAGGAAAGCCATGCCGTGCTTCATAGCCGTGGCCGGGCTGTCGACACGGACCGCCTTGCCGAACAGCTCGATGGTGCCGGCGTCCGACGGCGTCACGCCGAAGATCGTTTCGGCGATGTTGGAGCGGCCCGAGCCGACGAGACCGGCAATGCCGAGGATTTCGCCTGAACGCACGTCGAATGAAACGTCGGAGAAGACGCCCTTCAGCGTGAGCCCCTTCACCGACAGCACGACGTCGCCGATCGGCACCTCCTCCTTGGGGAACATCTGGGTGATCTCGCGCCCCACCATCATGCGGATGATGTCGTCGCGGGTCACCTCGGTCGACGCCTTGGTGGCGATGTACTTGCCGTCGCGAAACACCGAGAACTCGTCGGCGATCTCGAACAGCTCGTTCATCTTGTGGGTGATGTAGATGATGCCTTTGCCCTGGGCGCGCAGCGCACGGATGATGGTGAACAGGTGGTCGACCTCGCGCTCGGTCAGCGCCGAGGTCGGCTCGTCCATGATCAGCACGTCGGATTCGTAGGACACCGCCTTGGCGATCTCGACCATCTGGCGGCTGGCGACGGTCAACGTACCCACCTGAACCTCGGGATCGATGTCGATGTTGAGGCGCTTGAACAGGTCTGATGTCTTGCGGCGCATCTCGCCATGGTCGACGAAGCCAAGCCGGGTCAGCGGCTCGCGGCGGATCCAGATGTTCTCGGCCACCGTCATCGGCGCCATCAGGTTGAGTTCCTGGTGGATCATGGCGATGCCGTGTTCGAGCGCATCGAGCGGCCCACGCAGCTTGATGTCTTCGCCGCGCAGCTTGAAGCTGCCGGAGTCGGGCGTGTAGATTCCGGCCACGATCTTCATCAGCGTCGACTTGCCGGCGCCGTTCTCGCCCATCAGCGCATGTACGCTGCCGCGTTTCAGACGCAGCTGGACGTTGTCGAGGGCGACGACACCCGGGAATTCCTTACGAACGTTTTCGACCTCGAGAAGATAGCCGCCATCCACCGCGGCACCGCCCGCAGGCGCCGCTTCCATCGTACCGGTGCTTTGCATGATTGGTCCTCCCAGGCCGGCCCGACTGTTGCGCGGGTCAAGGTCCTCGTGGGGAAAATGCGCCGCCGTTTGCGACGGCGCATTGGTCAGATCATATCAGTTCTTGGTGGTGTACTGGTCCATGTTCGCCGGGGTCACCAGCTCGAACGGCACCCAGACGGGCGACGTCACGGATTCGCCCTTGGCGAGCTTCATGGCGGTTTCGACCGCACCGCCACCCTGGGCGGCGGCGTTCTGGAACACGGTCACATCGAGGTCGCCGGCCTTCATGTAGGCGAGCGCTTCCTGGGTCGCATCGACGCCGGCCACGATCACGGTCTTCATGTCCCAACCGGCCGCCTTCATGGCGTTGATGGCGCCGATGGCCATGTTGTCGTTGTTCGAGATGACGGCGTCCGGCTTGTGGCCGGCGGCGATCCAGTTGGTCATCAGGTCCTGTGCCTTGACCGGATCCCAGCCAGCGGTCTGTTCGTCGATGACGTTCAGCTTGACGCCGCAGTCGCTGCCGGCGTTGACATCATGGATGTCCTTGGTGCGCATCACAGCCGCCTGGTTGGCGAGGTCACCGACCATGATCAGGATGCCAGCCTCGGTCTTGCCGGCTTCCTTGAGGATGCGGCAGACTTCCTTGGTCTCAAGCGTGCCGGAATCGACTTCGTTCGAACCGACGAAAGCACCCTTGGCACCGAGCGCGCCGACGTCGATCGGCTCGCGGTTGACGTAGACGATCGGAATGCCGGCGTCGGTGGCAAGCTTGGTCATCGGCCCGGTGGCCGAGGTGTCGACCGGATTGACGATGATGGCGTCGACCTTGGCGGCGATGAAGTTCTGGACCTGGCTGAGCTGCTTGTTGACGTCGTCGTCGGCGATCTCGATGACGACCGGCTGGCTGGCGTCAGCCGCGGACTTCTCGATACCCTTGCGCAGGACGGTCAGGAAGGTGTCAGAATTGGCCATGCTGACGCCGATATCGCCGGCAAACGCAGTGCCGGACATCAGCGCGGTCATGGCTACGCCGAGCAGGAATTTCCTCATGTTCACTCTCCTCCAACAATGGTGCCCGGCTGCACCCCGATGTGCCGGAAGCCCGCGGTCGGCCGCAGGCTCGTCTCTACGAGAGGCACCATCGCTCCTCCGCGATGCAAGATGCGCCACTCGCTTCCCGATGCCGGCCCAAATTCAGAATGTTCGGGCCGTGTTTTTTGTATATGAAATGTTTATTCCATATTGAGGCCAGACGTCAAGAGACATTCCATTGCCTGCCTGTCAATCTTGGGGGAGCAACGAATTGCGCCGCCCGGTCGCCCGGGCGGCGCTGGAGATGACGGCTATTTCGCTGGATGGAGCCGTTGCGTCAGACCCGCGAGCGGATGAACGCAATGCTCTCGGCAAGCGCTGCGCGCGGCTCGGTAAGCTTCTGCACGACAGGCGAAAACGGCTCGAAGGAGAGCAGCCCCTGATAGCCGCCAGACACCAGCGCACGGATCTGGCCGACATTGTCGAGCCGGTCGGCTGCATCGACCAAGACGCGGTGCGGGTCGCGCATGTCGGAGACCGTCACCGCGGGGTCGTCGACGCCTGAAATGTGCACCAGGCCGGTCATGCCTGGGAAGATGTCGGGCTCGCCGGCAAGATGATGATGGAACGTGTCGTGCACCATTCGAAAAGTGTCAGTTCCATCGACATCCTCGATGGCTTCGGCCGCCTCGCGCTTGGAGCGCAGCGAGCAGATCTCGAAGCCGAGCGGCTCGACAAGCCCACGCACGCCGCGATCGCCGAGGATCGCGGTCAGCGCCGTCAGCGCCGTCCTGAGGTTACGCTGGCGCTCGCCATCGGCCTTCCCTGTGCCGTCATTGACCGGAACCAGGACCAGCGCCGCAGCACCGGCGTCGCGGGCATAGTCGGCGAGTTCGATCGCCTCGGCTTCGCGCGCGGCGTTCCATTCGTTGAAGCGCTGCAGGGCGTTGATGGTTGCAATGGACATTCCATATTCCGCTGCCTGCGCCTTGATGGCCGCAGCCGGCGTGCCGTCGATGATGGCGTTGCCTGAGAGGTCGTTGCGGATTTCGACATCGCTCAGGCCAAGGTCCCGGCACAATGCGAAGAACGCCGCCGGCTTCAGCCCGGGTGCCACCATATGGTTCAGCGCGAATGTGAGCTTGCTGGGCATGCCGAATTTCTCCTCCGGGATCGCGGGGCAGCGCATCGATATTTATGTTCCAATCTACTATAAAATAGAACAGTCAATCCGACTTACGATACGAATCTATCATTTGCTGATAGATTCGCATGGCCGGCAGGCCACACCGTCAGATGTTCTCCGGCAGGAAGATGTCGAACGGCAGGAAGGTCTGACCGGGGGCGTTGGCCGCCCCCTCCTCGATCGCATGCGCCATCAGCCCGACAAGTTCGCGGCACAACGACGCCAGCGGCGTCGCAATCACCATCGTTGCAAGGTTGTCGGCCAATGCCACGCGTGTGTCCAAGGTGATCTCGTTGCAGATCAGCACCGGCAACGGATCGGGCTTCGCCTGGCGTAGCGCCGAGATCGCCCCTTCGATGCCACCGCCGGCAACGTAACAACCGACGAGATCGTCATGCTTGCGGAGCAGGTCGTCGACGACCTCGTGGGTGGCTTCCCAGGACTCGTTGTTGACGATGGTTTCGAGCAGCGTGAAGTCGGGCGCATGTTCGCGGAAGAAAGCGCGAAAGCCGATCTCGCGCAATTCGTGGCCATGGAAGCGATGGCTGCCGACGAACAACGCCACCTTGCCCGGCTTCCGCGCGCATTTGGAGATCATCCAGGCGGCGGTGCGTCCGACCTTGAGGTTGTCGATGCCAACGTACCCCTCGCGAATGCCCGTCGCGAAGTCCGACAGCAGCGCGAAGACGGGAATGCCGCGCTGCTTGAGTTCAGCAACCGCCGCCGTCACGCTGGGATGGTCGGGGCTGACCAGCGCCACTGCATCGCAGCTTGCCGCCAGCCGCCGCAGCCGTTCCAGAATCTCCTCCGGCGCGAGCGTCTCGGCAAATTCGATGACACCAGCACCGCGAAACCCTGTCGCCTGGGTTATCGCCTTCTCCAGTTCACCGGCGAAGGCACGGTAAAACACGTCCTTCGGCCGCAGCAGCACGAAGCCGAGCCGATACACCGGCAGTTCCTTGCGCATGCGCTGCGCGATCAGCCCGGCGGCATGATAGCCGATGGATGTCGCCGCCTCGTAGACGCGGCGCTGCGTTTCCTCGCGCACCGGCAGGCGCCCGTTCAGCACACGGTCGACGGTTGCAACGCTGACACCCGAGGCGTGGGCGAGATCGGTGATTGTCGGGCGCTTGCTCATGACCAATCCCTGGATTTTGCCGCAGCTTAGCGCATCATGATAGAAAATGATAGAAACCATCATACAATGATTGAAAATATTGCATCATGAGTTAACATTCTTGCAGTGAACGATGTCCAGCGCCCATCGCGGACCTGTTTCCGACTTCCAGGGAGAGAGCCATGACCGTGACGCCTTTGGCGCGCGACTACAGCCTTGTGGGAGAAAGCGCGCATCGCGCCGTCGAAAGCGGCCTTGCGGCTGCCGAGTGGTACCACACCGACATTCCGCGCAAGCAGATGAAGGAGCTGATGCAGCGCTCCGACGGTCCGGCCATCCGCGACACCGCAGTCTGGCTCGGCCTGCTCATCGCCTTCGGTACTGCCGGCGCGGCGCTGTGGGGCAGCTGGTGGTGCGTGCCCTTCTTCCTCTGCTACGGCGTGCTCTACGGCTCGGCAACCGACTCGCGCTGGCACGAATGCGGCCATGGCACCGCCTTCAAGACGCAGTGGATGAACGACGCGGTCTATCAGATCGCCTGCTTCATGATCATGCGCAATCCGGTGACCTGGCGCTGGAGCCACACCCGCCACCACACCGACACCGTCATCGTCGGCCGCGATCCAGAGATAGCGGTCATGCGCCCGCCAGACCTTCTGCGCGTCGCGCTCAATTTCTTCGGCCTGCTCGATGCCTGGCACGCCATGGTTGACATGGTCCGCAACGCGGCCGGCATCATCGGCGCGGAGGAAAAGACCTTCATCCCCGAGAGCGAGCAGCCCCGCGCCATCCGCATCGCCCGAATCTGGCTCGCCATCTATGTGGCCACCATCATGCTGGCACTTTATCTCGGCTCATGGCTGCCTTTGATGCTTGTCGGCCTGCCTCGCCTCTACGGCGCCTGGCATCACGTGCTCACCGGCCTTTTGCAGCATGGCGGCCTCGCCGACAACGTCATCGACCACCGCCTCAACAGCCGCACGGTGCTGATGAACCCCGTCAGCCGCTTCATCTACTGGAACATGAACTACCACGTCGAACATCACATGTTCCCGATGGTGCCCTATCACGCGCTGCCGAAGCTGCATGAGCTGATCAAGCACGACCTGCCGGCGCCTAGCCCCTCCATGTGGAACGGCTACCGCGAGATGCTGCCGGCCTTCGTCCGCCAGCTCCGCAACGAGGACTACTTCGTCAAGCGCGAGTTGCCGCCGACGGCACGGCCCTACCGCGAGGACTTCCATAGCGAGACGGCGCTGGCTGCCGAATAGCCGTTCGAAACCCAGGGAGAGAGACATGAGCGACTGGATCGAGGCCTGCGCGGCCGACGACATCGACGAGGAAGACGTGATCCGCTTCGACCATGCCGGGCGCACCTTCGCGCTTTACCGTAGCCCGGAGGACGAGTTCTTCGCCACTGACGGCTTGTGCACCCACGAGCAGATCCATCTGTCGCAGGGCCTGGTCATGGGCGACATCATCGAATGCCCCAAGCACAATGGCCGCTTCAACTACAAGACCGGTGCGGCGCGCGGCGCGCCCGTCTGCGTCAACCTCAGGACCTATCCGGTGAAAATCGACGCCGGCAAGGTCTTCATCCAGCTGGGCTGACTGACATGGCGGCGGGAATGATCATCATCGGCGCCGGCGAAGGCGGCACGCGGGCCGCCTTCGCCCTGCGGGAAGCCGGCTATGACGGCACCATCGCGCTTGTCGGCGCGGAGAGGCATCTGCCTTACGAGCGTCCACCGCTGTCCAAGGAGGCGATGACATCGACCGATGCACCCGCCATCAAGGCGATCGCCGACGCCGCACGCCTCAAGGAACATCGCATTGACCTGGTCGGCACCACCACCGCGACATCGATCGACCGCGCCAACCGCTCTGTCCGTCTCACCAACGGCTCCGACCTCGAATACGACAAGCTGTTGATAGCCACCGGAGCCACACCGCGCCGGCTGCCGCTTGCCGGTCTCGGCTCGCGCTGCGTCTATCTCCGGACCTTCGATGATGCGCTCGCCATCCGTTCGCATCTCGGTCCCGGCTGCCGGATAGCCATCGTCGGCGGCGGCTTCATCGGCCTCGAACTCGCGGCATCCGCCCGCAAGCTCGGCGCGGACGTCACCGTCATCGAGGCTCAGTCACGCATCCTGATGCGCGGCGTGCCGGAAGACATCGCAACCGTCGTCCACGAGACGCACGCAACCGAAGGCGTCGACATCGTCTGCGGCGACGGCATTGCGACCATCAACGACAGGGCTGACGGGGTACGCATCACGCTTGCCAGCGGCCTGCAGGTCACGGCCGATCTCGCCATCATCGGCATCGGCGCCGTGCCGGTCACGACACTTGCCGAAACCGCGGGCCTCACCCTCAACAACGGTATCGCCGTCGACGCGCAGCTACGCACCAGCGACCCTCTGATCTTCGCCGCCGGCGACTGCTGTTCGTTCCCGCTTGCCGTCTATGGCGGCCGCCGCGTCCGGCTGGAGGCCTGGCGCAGCGCCCAGGAGCACGGCGCGCTCGCTGCGCGCAACATGCTCGGATCAGAGGAGGCCCATGCCTGCGTTCCCTGGTTCTGGTCCGACCAGTACGGGCTCAGCCTGCAGATCGCCGGCTTGCCCGACGAAGGCGAGCGCACCGTCCGCCGCGACCTCGACGACGGCGCCTTCATCCTGTTCCATCTCAAAGAGGACGGCCGACTCGTCGCCGCCAGCGGCATCGGCCCGGGCAATGCGGTTGCGCGCGACATTCGCCTCGCCGAAATGCTGATCGCAAAATCCGCCCGCCCCGACATCGGCGCGCTGGCCGCGCCCTCGGTCAAGCTCAAGAGTCTGCTCGCCGCGTGACACGGAGCACGCACCCGTCAGGACGCGCAAGGCAGCTGGCAAAAGCCGCTTGAGAATCGTGCCGGTTTGCAGGAACCTGCGCTGGGCGCGAGGGCCGCGCGGAGCAAACGACAATGCCGATCAGCGAATTCGGTCAGATGGCCGACGGCACGGTGGTGCAAGCGATCGACATCGCCGCCGAAGGCATCGAGGCAAGGATCCTCACCTTCGGCGCGACACTTGCCGACCTCGTCGTCGCAACGCCTGACGGCCCGCGCTCGGTCATCCTCGGCTTCGACGATCTTGACGGTTATCTCAGCCATGGCGGCTATTTCGGCGCTATTGCCGGACGTTGCGCCAACCGCATCGCCGGCGGCAGCTTCGAGCTCGACGGACAGACGTTCGAGCTCGATCTCAACGAGGCGGAGCGCACGCATCTCCATGGCGGCAGCGACGGTTTCTTCCGCCGCAACTGGCTCGTCGTCGACGCCAACGACAGTTCGGTGCTGCTGGCGCTGATCTCGCAGGCAGGGGATCAGGGCTACCCCGGCAAGGTTATCGCCACCTGCCGCTATTCACTCGACGCCGGACGCCTCACCATTGCGCTCGGCGCCCGTGCCGATGCCCCCACATTGGTCAACCTCGCCGCCCACGCCTATTTCAATCTCGATGGTGGCGGCTCGATCCTCGACCATCGTCTGAAGATCGCCGCCGAGGCCTACACACCTGTCGACGCGAACAACATCCCCACCGGCGAGGTGCCTGCCGTCGACGGCACGCCGTTCGATTTCCGTGAGCTTCGCCCGGTCCGCAACGGAATGGACGAGGCACACAGCCCTTATGACCACAACTGGGTACTTGCCATGCAGCCGGCGCCCGAGCCGTGGCATGCGGCGAGGCTCGAAGGCCCGCTGTCCGGCATCCGGCTCGATCTCTGGACCACCGAGCCAGGACTGCAGCTCTATGACGGCGCCTTCCTGCCGGTTGTCCCGCCCTTGCGCGGCGGCATCGCGCCCGTCCGCCACGGCGCGCTGTGCCTCGAGCCGCAACGCTTCCCCGACGCCATCCACCACCCTCACTTCCCGAGTGCCGTGCTGAGGCCTGACGAGATCTATTCGCAGGTCACCGAATATCGCTTTTCGATGGTCGAGTGACCGTTACACCCAACCGCCATCGACGACAAAATTCTGTGCCGTGCACATCTTGGAATCGTCGGCCGAAAGAAACAGCGCCATGCGCGCGATGTCGTCGGGCAGGACCCGCCCTGCCAGGCACTGATTTGCATCGATCTCGGCATTGGCTGCATCGTCAACCCAGAGCTCAAGCTGGCGCTTGGTCATCACCCAGCCCGGTACCAGCGTATTGACCCGGATGCCATGCTTGCCGAGATCGCGGGCGAAGGAGCGCGTCATGCCGTGCACGGCAGCCTTGGACGCGGCATAGGCAGGATAGCCGCCCGAGGCCTTCATCCAGCCGATAGAGCCGAGATTGACGATCGCACCGCCGCCGGCGGCGATCATGCCGGGTGCCACCGCCTGGATGGCGAAGAACGAGTGGCGCAGATTGACCGCGACACGCGCATCGAAATACTCCGGCGTCACCGCGCGCCAGTCGTGGCGGGTGTCGCTCGCGGCGTTGTTGACCAGCGCCATGGTCGGACCCTGCAAGGCCTCGATCGCGGCTATCGCCTCGCGGTAGGCCACGATATCGGTGATGTCGCAGGCATGGAAGGCGACGGAAGCGCCCATGCCCGCCAGCTCCTCGGCAAGCGCCATGCCCTCGGCTTCGGCAAGGTCGACAAATCCGACTTTCGCTCCCTGAGCGGCAAAGGCCCGCACCATCGCCTCGCCAATCCCCGTCGCTCCGCCGGAGACGAGCACCGGCCGCCCGGCCAGGCTCGGATATCTAGCCATCATGTCGTCGCTCATCGCCATCACCTTACAATGTCCTGACCGCGATGGGGGCCGCTGCCCGCGCCTGTTTCAGCGGATTGCGCAGCGGCAGTCCGAATTCCGCCGCCTCGATCTCGAACACGTCACCGGGCTCCGTCTTCACCCCGTCAGCGAATGACAGCGTCGCCGTTCCGAACATGTGCACGTGCACGTCGCCCGGTTGGCGGAAGACACCATATTTGAAGTGATGATGTTCGAGATTGGCGATGGTGTGGGACATGTTGGCCTCGCCGGACAGGAACGGCTTTTCCCAGATCGGCTTGCCGGCGCGAATGATACGCGAGGCACCCTTGATGTCGGCAGGCAGTTCGCCGACGAGGATTTCCGGGCCAAACGAGGCATTCCGCAGTTTTGAATGGGCGAGATAGAGATAGTTGATACGCTCGGTGACGTGGTCGGAGAACTCGTTGGCGAGCGTGAAGCCGATGCGATAGGGCGTGCCGTCGTCGCCGACGAGATAGACGCCTGCAATCTCCGGCTCCTCTCCGGCATCGAGCGCGAAGTGCGGCGACACCAGCGGCTTGCCGGGATCGACGACCATGTTGCCGTTGCCCTTGTAGAACCATTCCGGCTGCACACCGACCTGGCCTCGCGCCGGCCTGCCGCCCTCCAGCCCCATGCGGAACATCTTCATGGAATCGGTCAGCATCTCCTCGCCACTGGCGTCCAGCTTCTTGTGCATGCTGTCCCGCGTCGCCGCCGAGCCCAGATGGGTGAGCCCGGTGCCGGTCAGATGCAGATGCGCCGGATCGGGATGCCTGACCGGCGACAGCACCTGGCCGGCGCGGCCGGCGGCCTCGATGTCGACGGCCTCGCCAAGGCCGCGGTCGGCGACGATGGCCGCAAGCGTGGTTCCGGCGCGCACCGCCTCCAGCGCCAGCGCGTAGATCGACTTGGCGTCGTTGACCAGCCGCGCGGTCCCGCCTTCCCGCACCGCCACACGGCTCTTGCCGTCGGCCAGGATTATCTGGGACATCAACATTCCTGCACTCCTTCCGTCTCGCCCCGGCCGGCCTCGTTTCCGGCGCCCGGCAAGACTTTCCCGTCGCGCCACGCACATGCGCAGCACGCCTTGCCTGTTGTCTTCGAGATTGCGGGCCCGCTCCCCCGGGCGCCGCGGCCGGTCGCTCCCTGCGGCCTAGGCCTTCTTCTTGTTGTAGAGGTCGAAGGCGACAGCACCGAGCAGAACCAGGCCCTTGATCACCTGCTGCCAGTCGATGTTGATGCCCATGATCGACATGCCGTTGTTCATCACGCCCATGATGAAGGCGCCGATGACCGCGCCCGCCACCTGACCGACACCGCCCAACGCCGAAGCACCACCGATGAACACCGCAGCAATCACGTCGAGCTCCATGCCGGCACCTGCCTTAGGCGTCGCCATGTTCAGACGGGCGGCAAAGATCAGTCCGGCAAGCGCTGCCAACGCCCCCATGATGGCGAAGATGTAGAATGTCAGCCGCTCGGTGTGGATGCCCGAGAGAGCAGCCGCCTTGACGTTGCCACCCATCGCATAGATGCGCCGGCCAAAGGTCATACGCTTGGTCACGAAAACGAATGCGGCGATGAGCACGCCCATCACGACAAGCACGTTGGGCAGGCCGCGATAGGACGCCAGCATATAGAGCAGGAACAGCACGATACCGGCCATGACGGCATTCTTCAGCACGAAGAAGCCGAAGGGCTCGGCATCATAACCGTGGCTCTCGCGGTTGCGCCGGCTTTTCAGCGCCGCAAAGATCATTCCGGCGACGATCAGCAAGGCAATGACGATGGTGGTAGCGTGCAGCTTGACCCCGCCGATCGTCCACGGTCCGATCGGGTCGGGGATGAAGCCCGCCGACAGCATCTGGAATTCCGGCTGGAAAGGCCCGACCGAGCGTCCGCCGAGCAACCACAGTGCCAGCCCCTTGAACACCAGCATGCCGGCAAGTGTGACGATGAAGGACGGGATTTTCATATAGGCGATGAAGTAGCCCTGGACGCCACCGATGACGGCGCCGACGCATATGCATATCAGTCCGGCAAGAAACGGGTTGAAGCCGAAATCGACCATCAGCACCGCCGCGACCGCGCCGATGAAGCCGGCGACCGAGCCGACCGACAGGTCGATATGCCCGGCGACGATGACCAGCAGCATGCCGAGCGCCATGACGATGATGTAGGAATTCTGCAGGATCAGGTTGGTCAGGTTGACCGGTTTGAACAGCACACCGCTGGTGGTGAACTGGAAGAAGATCATGATAGCGATCAGGGCAAGCACCAGCCCGTATTCGCGCAGGTTCGCCTTGATGGCATCTTGCGCCGTCGCCTTGGCGGAATTGACCGTCGGGGCAGCTGTTTCCGTGCTCATGCGGCTTTCTCCTCGCCGCGGACGATCGCCCGCATGATCTTTTCCTGGCTGGCTTCGCTGGCCTTCATCTCAGCGACTATGCGTCCCTCGTTGAGCACATAGATGCGATCGCAGATGCCGAGAAGTTCCGGCATTTCCGACGATATCACCAAGATGCCCTTACCCTCGTCGGCGAGCTTGTTGATGATCGTGTAGATTTCATACTTGGCGCCGACATCGATGCCGCGCGTCGGCTCGTCGAGGATCAGCACGTCTGGGTTGGCAAACAGCCACTTCGACAGCACCACTTTCTGCTGGTTGCCGCCGGAAAGGTTGCCGGTGATCTGGTAGACGCTGGACGAGCGGATGTTGGTCTTCTTGCGATACTCGTTGGCGGCCCTCAGTTCGGCATTGTCGTCGATCACGCCCAGCTTCGACGAGACGCTTGGCAGGTTGGCGACCGTCACATTGTGCTTGATGTGGTCGATCAGGTTGAGGCCGTAGACCTTGCGGTCCTCGGTGGCATAGGCGAGGCCTGCCTTGACCGCCTTGCCGACCGTCGAGGTGTCGGCTTTCTTGCCGTGCAGCAGCACGTCGCCGGTGATGTTGGTGCCGTAGGACCTGCCGAACACGCTCATCGCGAACTCGGTGCGCCCGGCCCCCATCAGGCCCGCAATACCGACGACCTCGCCCTTGCGCACCGACAGGTTGACGCTCTTGATGATCTGCCGCTCCAGATGCAGCGGGTGGTGCACCGACCAGTTTTTCACTTCGAAGATGGTCTCGCCGATGTTCGGCTCGCGGTGTGGATAGCGGTTCTCAAGGCTGCGCCCGACCATCGAGGTGACGATGCGGTCCTCGGTGATATCGGCCTTGTCCATCGTCTCGATCGACTGGCCGTCGCGGATGATGGTGATCTGGTCGGCGATGCGCTTGATCTCGTTCAGCTTGTGCGAAATCATGATCGAGGTCATGCCTTGCGCCTTGAACTCGACGAGCAGGTCGAGCAGCGACTGGCTGTCCTTCTCCGACAGCGAGGCGGTCGGCTCGTCGAGGATCAGAAGCCGGACGTCCTTGGCCAGCGCCTTGGCGATTTCCACCAGTTGCTGCTTGCCGGTGCCGATGTTGGTGATCAGCGTGTCGGGGTCCTCGCGCAGGCCGACCTTCTTCAACAGCTCGGCGGCGCGGCGGCGCACCTTGTCCCAGTTGATGATGCCGTTGGTCGCCTGCTCGTTGCCCAGGAACATGTTCTCGGCGATCGACAGCATCGGCACGAGCGCAAGCTCCTGATGGATGATGACGATGCCGCGTTTTTCGGAGTCATGGATGCCGTTGAAATGGCATTCCTGGCCTTCATAGCGGATGTCGCCGGAATAGCTGCCGAAGGGATAGACGCCGGAGAGGACCTTCATCAGCGTCGACTTGCCGGCGCCGTTCTCGCCGCAAATGGCGTGGATGTCGCCGCGCCTCACCTTGAGATTGACGTTCTCGAGCGCCTTGACGCCCGGGAAGGTCTTGGTGATGTCGCGCATTTCCAGAATGATGTCGTCACTCATGGTCCCTCGCTCGAAGTGGCGCCCCGCCTGTCCAGGAAAATGCACCCGGAAACGGAGGTAGCGTACTCTCTTTGGAACGGAGCTCCACCCCCTCCTTGCGCGGGTCTCGAGACGCGCCCGCGCCCGGCATTGGCTGCCTTCGGCGTTGATGCGGGGAGCCCGCCAAGCGGGTGTCCGGTCCCTTGAACCGCTCCCCGCAATTGCGCAGGGAGCGGCAAGGCGGAAGGCTTACTTTATCTCCTCGGCCTTGATGTAGCCGGAGTCTACCAGGACCTTCTGGATGTCGTCCTTGACCACCGACACGGGCACCAGCAGGTAGGACGGAACCACCTTGACGCCGTTGTTGTAGGTCTTCTCGTCGTTGATCTCGGGCTTGCCGCCGGACAACGCCGCATCGACTAGGTTCGCGGTTACCTTGGCCAGTTCGCGGGTGTCCTTGAACACCGTCGAGTACTGCTCGCCGGCGATCATCGCCTTGACCGAAGGCACCTCGGCATCCTGACCGGAGATAACAGGCCATGGCTGGTCGGCCGTGCCGTAGCCGACGCCGCGCAGCGACGAGATGATACCGCGCGACAGGCCGTCATAGGGCGCGAGCACCGCATCGACACGGCTGCCGTCGGAGTAGTTGGCCGACAGGATGTTGTCCATGCGGGCCTGCGCCACCGCCGCATCCCAGCGCAGCGTGCCGACCTTTTCCATGCCCATCTGGCCCGACTTGACGACCAGCGTGCCCTTGTCGATCAGCGGCTGCAGCACCGACATGGCGCCGTCGTAGAAGAAGAAGGCGTTGTTGTCGTCGGGCGAACCGCCGAACAGTTCGATGTTGAACGGACCTGGCTTGTCAGGATAGCCGAGGCCCTTGAGCAGAGAGTCTGCCTGGAGCACGCCGACCTTGAAGTTGTCGAAGGTGGTGTAATAGTCGACATTGCCGCTGTCGCGGATCAGGCGGTCATAGGCGATGACCTTGACGCCCTTGTCGGCCGCCTGCTGCAGCACCGCCGACAGCGTGGTTCCGTCGATCGAAGCGATGATCAGGGCCTTGGCGTCCTTGGTCACCATGTTCTCGATCTGAGCGAGCTGGTTCGGGATATCGTCTTCGGCATACTGCATGTCGATGGTGTAGCCCTTGGCTTCGAGGGCCGCCTTGAGCGCGTCGCCGTCATTGATCCAGCGCAGCGACGACTTGGTCGGCATGGCGATGCCGATCGTCCCCTTGTCCTGGGCATGGGCCTGATAGGACATGGCGGCGAGGCCAACCGCGAGGGCGGCTACGAACGTCTTGATGATCTTCACCTTCTCTCTCCCTTGTGAAGTGCCGGCGCGCGGACGCAAGCGCTCGCGCGTGGCCCCGCCATGAACGGCGCGGCAAAGCCAGGTATGATGCGTATTCCTCCAAAAGGCCGCGAGCCCTGCGTTTCCTCCGCTCGATGCTCCAGCACCCGGCTGGCTGACATCGAACTCGCGACGGTCTCAACGTCGGGGAATGTGGCATAACAGTCAAATGCAAAATCGGCTGCACGGCATATCATTTCTGGTATGCTTCAAAGCCAGTTCGAGGCTGCGCAGGAGGGAAGGACGCGATGGTCGACATCCGGGACGACGCCAGGGTAAGCGGCACCAGCCTGCGCATCAACGACAACGAAACCTTGCTGCGCAGCGGCCTCAAGCTGCGCCATATGCGCATGGTGGTGGCGCTGGAGGATCACGGCCAGATCAGCGCCGCCGCCCAGGTCATGAACATCTCCCAGCCCGCTGCCTCGCGCATGATCTCCGAGATCGAGGACATCCTCGGCGTCGAGGTCTGCGAGCGGCTGCCACGAGGCGTCCGGCTGACGCCCTATGGCGCAGCCCTTGCCCGCCGTGGCCGCGCCATCCTGCTCGAGATGCAGCAGGTCGACCGTGAGATCTCCGACCTCAAGTCAGGCAAGGGCGGCTCGGTCGCCATGGGCGCGGTGACCGCACCCGCGATCGAGCTGGCGGTACCTGCCATCCGCAAGATCCGCGAGCGCTATCCGCGCATCGAGATCAGCGTGCAGATCGAGACAAGTGCCGTCCTGGCACGCGAACTCCTCGCCTCGCGCCACGATTTCATCGTCGCCCGCGTCCCCGACGATCTCGATCCGCGTTTGTTCGAAAGCCGCATCATAGGCATTGAGAAGGCCTGCCTCATCGTTCGCCGCGGCCATCCCCTGGCCGGCTCCGGCACTGTTCCGCTGGAACGCCTTGCCGAATTCGACTGGGTTTTCCAGCCCGGCGGTTCGCTGCTACGTCAGACGGTACAGGGCATCTTCATGAGCCGAAACGTCCGCATGCCCGACCGCATCCTCAACACCAGCTCATTGCTCTTGACGCTGGTGATGGTGGCGCAGTCGGACGCCATCGCGCCGATCGCGACTGACGTCGCCAATTTCGTCAACGCCAAGAGCGGTCTCGACGGCACGATCGAGATCCTGCCGATCGCCTTCGACATCAACGTCCAGCCCTACAGCCTGATCACCGTGCGCGGCCGCATGCTGTCACCGACAGCCCAGTTGCTGCACGACCACATCCTGCGTGAGATCGCATAGGCGACCTCACGCGGCCGGAGTGCCTTGCCCCCAGGAAGTGAGGAGAGTTAGCCCGGCGAAACCGTGACGGATGGACACTCGATAGTTCGGCCCTCACACCCTGGCGCAGATCGCCTCGAAGAACGCGACATTGTCGAGGTCGAGCGGATCGTCGACCGGCAGCGCCTGCGACGACATCTTGGAGATCACCACCTCGGCCTTGGGGTCGATGTAGAGCCACTGGCCGTGGATGCCGATGCCGCAAAAGGCTTGGGCAGCATTGGCGCTCTGGTACCACTTGTTGCGATAGCGCCCGTGGGCGAACAGGTTGGTCATCGTACCGCGCTGCCAGGCCACTGCATCGCCGCCATGGATTGTGTCTTCGACCCAGGCCTGCGGCACGATCCGGCCGCCTTCGGCAACACCGCCCTGCCGCATCATCTCGCCGACGCGCGCGAGGTCGCGCACCGCCACCGATACGCCGCCCGCCGCGCGCGCCGAACCTTCCGCATCGACGCTGACGAAGGCATCGCGCACCGCGCCCAGCGGCTGCCACAGCTTGTCCGCCATCAGCTCGGCATAACGCTGGCCAGAGGCGCGCTCGACGATGATGCCGAGCAGGTCTGAATTGGGCGAGCGGTAGCGGAAGGTCTGGCCGTGCGGCTCGTCCAGCGGCTGCAGTGAGACGAGGAACTCGCGCAAAGTTTCCGATCCGCCGCTCGGGTTCCACATCGTGGCGCGGCGATAACGGGCAAAGGCGCTTTCGGGGTCGAGATAAGCCTCCTCGAAATCGAGGCTGACGGTCATGTCGAGCACGTGACGCACAGTGGCTTTGGCGTAGACCGAGCCAGTCGCTTCGGGCACGTAGTCGGTCACCGGCGCATTCGGGTCGAGCTTGCCCTCGCCTTCGAGGCTGCCGGCAAGGATCGCCGTCAGCGACTTCGAGATCGAAAAGATGATGTGCCGTGCCTCGGGCCGCATCTCGGGCGCGAACCAATCGCCGACGAAGCGCCCCTTCTTCATCACCGCAAGCGCATCCGTCGACGAGCGCTCGAGGAAACCGGCCACGCTCTCGTTTCGGCCGTTGATATCAACGATTTCCGTCAGAAGCCCGGCGAGATCGACGGGCGCGCTCTCGACCTTGCCCTCCAGGGCCGGGATTCGCGTGCTGCGCACCATCTCGCCGACATTCTGGAAAGCCCAGCGGTTGAACGGCTTCTCGCGCCAGTTGCCGAGCGTCACGTCCTGGCGCGCAAAACCGAATGCCTGCTCGAAGGCGTTTGATGACGTCATGATATGTCCTTGCTGCTATGTTACGGTCAGGCGAGTGCGGCTGCGATGGTGTGCACAGCCTTCAGGGTCGCCACCGAATAGGGAACCGAAGTGAAGTCGGGCCAGGTCGACAGCTTCACCGTGACCATGCCGGCGTCGAAATTGATATGGATCAGTTGCCCGAACACGCCGCGGCACATCAGCGTCCGCGAGCGCGGGTCCTCGATCCAGAACTGGTTGCGATAGCTGGCCTCGGGCATCGAGGTGCTGAAGTTGGGGCCATGCATTCCCCGCCGGGTCTCGGCGATCCAGCCGGCAGGCACGATGTCGGCGCCGTCCTCCAGGATCGTCTGGCCGAAGCGGGCATAGTCGCGCAGCGTCGCGTTGAAGCCGCCGTCGGCAATGGCGTAACCGGCGCTGTCGACGGTGAAACAGGCGCTCTCCTCGGCGCCGATCTTCTGCCACAGCTCTTCGGACACCAGTTGCGGCAGCCGCCTGCCGGTCGCCCGCTCCATGATGAAGGCGAGCACATCAGTCTCGATCGAGCGGTACTCGAAGGCAGCGCCATGCGGCCTGGTCGTTTCGGTCAGGCGCTGGATCAACTCGAACATATGCCGTGGCCAGTGGAAGCTGGGGTCGGCATCCGCGGGGACCGGCTTCCAGCCGCCGGCGACGTCGACCTGGCCGATGTCGGAATAGGGGTCGGTATAAGCCTCGCTGAAACGGACACCCGTGGTCATGTCGAGCACCTGCTGAACGGTCGCCCCCTTCCAGCCGGTCGTTGCCAGCTCCGGCAGATAGTCGGTCACCAGCTTCTTCGGGTCGACGATACCTCGCCCCGCAAGAATGCCGCATACCGTGCCCGTCACCGATTTCGCCACCGATTGCGACAGATGCAGCGTGCGTGGCGTCATGCCGTTGAAGTAGCGCTCATAGGCGATCTTGCCGTCCTTGAGCACGAGGAAGCCATCGGTGTAGGTCTCGTCGAGCAGCCCCGAAAGCGTCGTCGGTTTGCCCCCGCTGTCCACGACCGCCAGGCCGTCGAGATCTGTCTCGGCGCGCGGCAATTCACGAACCGGACCTTCGCCGCGCCATACCTCCGCCGTCGTCACGATCTCGCGCACGTGCTGAAACGCCCAGCGGTTCCACGGCGGCATGTCCCATTGCGCCTTCGGTACCTTCATCGCCGGTGGCGAGCCCTGCATGATGGGTGGCGGCGCATCGCTGTTTCTGTAGGAGCTCATGTCTCTCAACCTTGTCTCTTCGCCACCCATGGTGGAGACGATGCCGGCCCTTCGACAAACTCAAAACCAGATGCGGGACGGCACAAACGCTTCAAGGCCTGGTGCTGCCCCTCATCCGCCCTTCGGGGCACCTCCTCCCGCAAACGGGGAGCAGGAACAGCCCCTACTTCTGCAGGTCGGTCCAGATCTTGGTGTAGATCGCATCGACCTCCGGCGGGCACATCAAGGCCATCGTGCCATGCGCCTTGCTCGCTTCCGGAATAACGATTTCAGGCGCGTCCTTCATCTCGGCGGGCATGAACTTTTCCGAGCCGGCAACGCCGTTGGCATAGCGGTGATAGGCGGAAAGCCCGGCCGCGATTTCGGGATCCATGATGAAGTTCTGGAACAGCTTGGCGTTCTCGACGTTCTTGGCGTCCTTCAACACCACCACGTTGTCGCTCCAATAGGTGAAGCCTTCCTTCGGATAGCCGAAATTCACCTCAGGACGCGCCAGCCGGATGCGCAGCGCGGCCCCGTTCCAGGTTGTCGAGGCCTGGAAGTCGCCGGCCTTCATCTTGTCGATCGCGCCATACTCCATAGCGACCCAGTTCGGTTTCGCCGCCACCAGCAGGTCGCGCGCCTTCTTCAGCACCTCCTTGTCGTCGCTGCATTGCTGGCCGCCGACATAGCGGATCGCCGCCGTCACCACGTCCTTCATCTCGGGGACGACATTGACCTTGCCCTTCAGCTCGTCGGGTGTCTCGAAGATGATCTTCCAGCTGTTGATGTCGCCCTTGTAGGTGCTGGTGTTGACAACCGTGCCGACCGTGCCCCAAGCCCAGGGCACCGAATATTTGCGGCCGGGGTCGAATTCGGGGTTGGCCCAGTCGGGCGACACGTTCTTGAAGTTCTCCATGCCGCCCGGATTGGTCTCGAGCAGCAGACCTTCCTTGATCCAGATCGGCAGATGCGTCTGGGAGGGAACCGCGATGTCGAAACCGCTGCCGCCCTGGCGCACCTTGGCGAGTGCGGTGTCGTTCGAGTCGTAGTCGGTGATCGTCACCTTGACCTTGTACTTTTCCTCGAACTTCTTGATCACCTCGGGGTTGGTGTAGTTGCCCCAGTTGTAGATGTTGAGCTGGCCTTCGGCGCGGGCAAAGCCGGTCGCCGCAAACAGCGCGATCGCCGCGACGGCAGTGGACATCATTGGTTTCACAGCAGGTCTCCTCTTCATTTCAGACTGTGAGCACCCTGCCAGTGGCAGGCTACATCAACATCACGGCCGGACCGGGTCCGGCCGTGATTGTTTCTGATCGGGCAGAACTTACTTCTGCAGTTCGGTCCAGATCTTGGTGTACAGGGCGGTCACCTCGGGCGCGCAGGTCTGGAGGATTTCGCCGTTCTTCTTGAACTCCTCCGGCACCACGACTTCCGGCGCGGACGTCATGTCGGCTGGCATGAACTTCTCCGAACCGGCGATGCCGTTGGCATAGCGATGGAAAGCCGAGTTCATCGCCGCGTTTTCCGGATCCATCATGAAGTTCTGGAACAGCTTGGCGTTCTCGACGTTCTTGGCTTCCTTCAGCACCACCACGTTGTCGGACCAGTACTGGAAACCTTCGGTCGGATAGCCGTAGTGGATGGCCGGGTTCTTCAGCCGCTGGCGCAGGGCCGAGCCGTTCCAGTCGCTGGTTGCCTTGAAGTCGCCGGCGCCCATCTTTTCGATGGTGTTGTATTCCATGGCGATCCAGTTCGGCTTGGCGGCAACAAGAACGTCGCGCACCTTCTTCAGCACTTCCTTGTCGCCGGTGCACTGCTCGCCGCCGACATACTTGATCGCGGCATGCATGACGTCGTTCATCTCGGGAACGACGTTGACCTTGCCCTTCAACTCGTCCGGCGTGTCGAAGACGATCTTCCAGGTGTTGATGTCGCCCTTGTAGACGTCGGTGTTGACGACCACGCCGACGGTGCCCCAAGCCCACGGCACGGTGTACTTGCGGCCCGGATCGAAGGCCGGGTTGGCCCATTCGGGCGCGACGTTCTTGAAATTCTCCATGCCACCAGGATTGGTCTCGAGGATGAGCCCTTCCTGGATCCAGATCGGCACGTAGGTCTGCGACGGCATGGCGACGTCGAAGCCGGTGCCGCCCTGGCGCACCTTGGCAAGTGCGGTGTCGTTCGAGTCGTAGTCGGTCACTGTTACCTTGACGTCGAACTGCTTCTCGAACTTCTTGATCATGTCGGGGCTGATGTAGTTGCCCCAGTTGTAGATGTTCAACTCGCCGGCTGCGGAGGCGAGGCTGGTCGAGGCAAGCAGCGCAAGGCCGGCGGCCATCGACATGGATTTCAGATTCATCATTCCACTCCCGTTGATTAATCCCGTTTCCTGCTCAAGAAGAAGAACAGCGTGACGATGACGACCGACAAGAGCAGGAAGACGGTCGATATCGCATTGACCTCCGGCGTGATGCCGCGGCGGATCTGCCCCAGCATGTAGGTTGGCAAGGTGTCCTGCCCGCCCGACTTGACGAACTCGGTAATGACCACGTCGTCGAGCGAGATGACGAAGGCGAGCATCAGGCCGGCTATGATTCCCGGCCAGAGCAGTGGCAGCGTCACGCGGCGGAACGCCTTCCATGGCGTGGCGTAGAGATCGGCCGCAGCCCGTTCGAGCGTCAGGTCCATGTTCTCGAGGCGCGCCCGGATCGGCAGATAGGCAAAGGGAATGCAGAACGCCGTGTGCGCCGCGATCAGGTAGCCGAGGCCGTTGTAGCCGCTGGCGATCTTGATCTGCGCAAAGAAGATCAGCAGCGCCACGCCGGTGACGATCTCCGGCACCATCAGCGGCTGGTTGATGAAGGCGTATTTGAACGTCAGGCCGCGATAGGTGCGCGTCCGCGTCGTCGCCAGTGCCGCCATCGTTGCCGCAATGGTGGCGATGATCGCCGCCGAGGAGGCGATCTTCAGCGACCGCCAGGAGGCGTCGACGACCTGCTGGTTGGACCAGGCGGCGACGAACCAGCGCAGCGAGAAGCCGCCCCAGTCGGACACCGAGCTCGACTCGTTGAAGGCGTAGATCACCAGCACGGCAATCGGCAGGTAAAGCAGGAAGAAGCAGGCGCAGGCGATCGTCGTGAAGCCAGTCTGCTGCCTGATCGAGAAGCGCTTAGCCATGACGCACCTCCGAGCCTGCGGTGTTGCGGACGTAGACAAGAAGCGCCACCATCACGATCGCCATGACGGTGATCGAAAGTGCTGCCCCCAGCGGCCAGTTGCGCCCCTGCCCGAACTGCAGCTCGATCAGGTTGGCAAACATCATGTTCTTGCCGCCACCCAGAACGCTCGGTGTTACATAGGCGCCGATGGCCGGGATGAACACCAGGATCGAGCCAGCGACGACACCGGGCCTGACCAGCGGGAAGATGATCCGCTTCAGCACCTGCCAGCGCGTGGCATAAAGATCGTAGCCGGCCTCGACGAGGCGGAAGTCGAGCTTTTCCATGCTGGCATAGAGCGGCAGCACCATCAGCGGCAGGTAGACATAGACCATGCCCACCATGATGGCGAAGTCGGTGTAGAGCATCTGGATCGGCTGGTCGATGATGCCGAGATTGATCAGCGCCGTGTTGATCAGGCCTTCGTTGCGGATCACCTGCAGCACGGCAAAGGTGCGGATCAGCAGGTTGGTCCAGAACGGAATGGTGATCAGGAACAACCAGATGTCGCGCGTCCGCTCCGACCGCGTTGCGATGAAATAGGCCGTCGGAAAACCGAAGACCAGCGTCGCCACCGTCGCCATGAGAGCGAGTTTCAGCGAGCGCCAGAAGATGGTGAGATGGGCGCTGGCAAAGGACAGCGTGTCGTCGAAGATGTCGCGTTCGAGGAAAACCGAGACCCAGCCCTCGGTCGAGAACTTCCACTGGACGTCGCCGTAGGGTCCGGGCGTCAGGAACGAATAGAGAAGCACGATCAAGAGCGGGCCGGATGCGGCCAGAAGGATGATGATCAGCGCCGGCGCCGAGAGATACCAGCGGTTCCTGATCTCCCGCGCCTCTGCCTGCTTTTCGATTTCGGCTGCGGTCGCCATGGCTCAGTCCTTCAGGATCTGGGCCGCATCGTCGCCCAGGACGATGCCGACGCGCTCGCCGCGCTCGAATTCCACCATCGCGCCGCGCGTGTTCTGCTGGCGCACGGTGAAAGCCTCGCCGTCATCCAGCCTGACATGCACATGCGTGTCGGTGCCGAAATAGACGACGTTTTCGACCAGGCCCGAAATGTCGCCCTTGCCCTTCACCGCCTTGGCGTGCTCGGGCCGGATGACGACGGTGGCATCGCCGTCGGGCTTGAAGCCATCGGCGACCGTCGCCGAGATCGTCGCGCCGGACTTCAGCGTCACCTTGGCCTTGCCTCCGTCGATGCTGTCGATGCTGGCGTCGAGGAAATTGGTTTCGCCGATGAAGTCGGCGACGAAGCGAACCGCCGGCCGGTCGTAGATCTCGCGCGCCGACCCGACCTGCAGGATCTTGCCCGACGACATCACCGCGATGCGATCGGACATGGTCAGCGCTTCTTCCTGGTCATGGGTGACGAAGATGAAGGTGATGCCGGTCTCGTGCTGCAGACGCTTGAGTTCGATCTGCATTTCCTTGCGCAGCTTGTAGTCGAGCGCCGACAGCGGCTCGTCGAGCAACAGCACCTTGGGCTGCGGCGCGAGCGCGCGGGCCAGCGCCACGCGCTGTTGCTGACCGCCGGAGATCTGGCTGGTGCGGCGCTTGGCGAGCTTTTCCATGCGCACCAGCTTCAACATCTCGGCGACGCGGGCGTCGATCTCGGCGCGTGGCTTGCCCAGCATCTCAAGGCCGAAGCCGATGTTCTCGGCCACCGTCATATGCGGAAACAGTGCGTAGGACTGGAACACCGTGTTGACCGGCCGCTTGAATGGCGGCAGCGGCGCGATATCGCTGCCATAGAGCAGGATCTCGCCTTCCGAAGGAAAATCGAAGCCGGCGATCAGGCGAAGCAGCGTGGTCTTGCCGCAGCCGGAAGGTCCAAGCAGCGTGAAGAACTCGTTTTCCCTGATCGAAACCGAAACGGTATCCAGCGCTGCAACCTGCGCCTCTCCCGTCCCGAATACTTTACGAACCCCACGAACTTCGATCGCATTCTTACCCGGTGTGTCCGGCACGCAAACGCCCCATTTGTTTCGTCCACTTTTGCAGTGAAACTTTTTTCCCCGTTCAATTGTCACCACACACCGTCAGGCTTGGCAACAACGGCTCGTCGTCATGTCGCCAGGCATCCGCCCTGCGGCTCATGCCTGGTAGCTCACCCGCCCTCCGCAGATGGTCGTCACAGGCCGCACCTGGTGCAGCACCGCCGGATCGGTTGCCTCGATGTCGGCCGAGAGCACCACCAGGTCGCCGAAATAGCCTGGTTTCAGCTGGCCCTTGCGGTCTTCCTTGAACTCGGCGTAGGCGCCCTCGACGGTGTAGCCGGCCAGCGCCTGGTGCAGCGAAACGCTCTGGTCGGGCATGTCTTCAGCCCATGGCTTTCGCAGCATCGCTGCCTGCATGCCCTCGATCGGATCGATCGGCGCCACTGGCCAGTCGGAGGCAAACACCACATGCGCGCCTGCCTCGATCAAGGTCCGGGTCGGATAGGCATAGGGCCAGCGCTGGCGACCGATGCGCGATACCGTCGGCTCAAGAGGAAAGCTCATCGCACCCGGCGGGTGCGGAGGCTGCATCGAAGCGATCACGCCGAGGTCGACGAAACGCTGGATGTCGCTGGCCGTGGTCAGCTCGACATGCTCGACACGGTGGCGGCTGTCGCGCTTGCCATTGACCTTCGCGGCCGCCTCGTAGCCGTCTAGTACGGCGCGTGTCGCGCCATCACCGATCGAATGCACGGCGATCTGCAGGCCGCGCCGGTCGATCTCGGTGGCGATACGTTTGAACTCCTCGGGCGAAAACAGCGGCTCGCCGACCCAGTCGGGACGATCCGCATAGGGCTCGATCATCACGGCCGTCCAGGAGTCCAGCACGCCGTCATAGAACATCTTGACGAGACCCGACGACAGCCAGTCGCCGTCGTAGCGCTCGGCCATGACGGACGCCTTGTCCAGCGCGTCTGGCGTCATGAAGTTCTTGTAGTGGAACGGGATCTGCACCCGGCAGATCAGATCGCCCTCTGCCTGGACTTCCGACAGCAGCTCCAACTGGTAGAAATTGCCGTCCATGTTCTGGATCGAGGTGATGCCGTGGCGCGCGCACCAATCGAGGCCGCGGCGCATGATGGCGCGGTCGCCAGCGCGCTCGTCGCCTTCGGGCATCGGGTCGGGCTCGCCGCCGGTCGACAGGCCGAGCCGCACACGCTCCTCGCCGGCAAGCTTGAGCACCGGGTTGAACGCCTCGTTCTCGCGCAACTCGCCCTCGGCCAGGCCATCGTCGCCCATGACGATCTCGTTGCCGGGCGTAAGTTCCCGCCCGTGCAACACATCGGCCATTTCGAGCGCCTTGGTGTTCGCCCAATAGGTGTGATGGTCGGGGGCCGCCATGATGAAGGCCCGGTCGGGCAAGATGGCGTCGAGGTGATGGCGCGTCACGCGCTCGCTGCCGAGAATGGTGTAGTCGGCGCCTTGGCCGACAAGCATGCGCTGGTTCGGGCGAGCAGCCGCATAGGCCAGCACCGCTTCGCGCAGAGCATCAAGGCCATGCACGCCGGCAAGCTGCAGATGCGCCAGTTCGGCCGCACCCGAGAAGAGATGCATGTGCGCTTCGATGAAGCCAGGAACCACCGAGCCGCGCGCGCGCGTCGATAATCTTTGTGTCGGGGCCGCGCAGCGCTTCAACGGTGGCGTTGTGGTAACGTCCCGGGAAGAGGTGTAATTCAGACGGGAGGATGAGGTCACCATGGGCCTTCGATAAAGTTGCAAGTCGCCAAACACGCAACCAACCGAAGGAACCCCACGATGACCAACAAGAGCATGGCACTGACGGAGCTGCTTGAAAAGCGAGCGGTGGCACCGGACTTCCTGCGTGAGACGCTGGCCTTCATGCTCCAGGAGCTGATGGAGCACGAGGTGGCCGAGCTGTGCGGGGCCGATCGCCACGAGCGCTCCGAGGAGCGGGTCAACCGGCGCAATGGCTACCGGGAGCGGCCGTTGGAGACGCGTATGGGCCGAGTGGATCTCAAGGTCCCCAAGCTCCGCCAGGGCAGCTACTTCCCCGGCTTCCTCGAGCCGCGGCGGATGAGCGAGCAAGCGCTCACGGCGGTGGTGCAGGAGGCCTACGTGCAGGGCATCTCCACTCGTAAGGTCGACGAGCTGGTCCAGGCCATGGGGATGACCGGGATCTCCAAGTCGCAGGTCTCCCGACTGTGCGCCTCGATCGATGAGCGCGTCCAAAGCTTCCTGGAGCGGCCGCTGGAGGGGCACTGGCCCTACGTATGGCTCGACGCGACCTATATCAAGAGTCGAGAGCACGGCCCGGTAGCGAGCCAGGCGGTGGTGGTGGCCACGGCGGTGAATCAGGACGGCTACCGTGAGGTGCTGGGCCTCCGCAGGTCCGGCTGAGACGGAGGGCTTCTGGACGGCGTTCCTACGCTCGCTGGTGGCCCGGGGGCTGAAGGGCACTCGCCTGGTCATCTCCGACGCTCACGAGGGGCTGAAAAAGGCGATCGCGACGGTACTGACTGGGGCGGGCTGGCAACGCTGTCGAGTGCACTTCATGCGCAACGTGCTCTCGCAGGTCCCTAAGGCCCACCAGCCAGCGATCTCGGCGGCGGTGCGCACGGCCTTTGCCCAGCCGGATCAAGCCGCAGCGACGCGCCAGTGGCGGCAGGTGGCCGACAGCCTGCGTGAGCGTTTCGCCAAGGCGGCGGACTGCATGGATAGCGCCGAGGAGGACGTGCTGGCGTTCATGGCCTTCCCGAAAGATCACTGGCCGAAGTTGGCGTCCACGAACTGCTTGGAGCGGCTGAACAAGGAGATCAAACGGCGCAGCAACGTCGTCGGGATCTTCCCCAACAACGCGTCGGTGACGCGCCTGGTCGGAGCGGTACTGCTGGAGCAGAACGATGAATGGCAAGTCAGCCGCCGGTACCTGAGCCTGGAGAGCCTGGCCCCGGTGCTCAAGGAGCCGACTGAGGCAGGCGCCGAACAATTGATTCACGAGGAGGCGGCGTAACAGTCAGCGAAGGCCGCGGTGGCCTCACCCGCTGTTACACCACTTGACGGGACACTACCGGCGTTGTCGCCAACGGCCGCGATCAGTCCATCAACGACTGCCACCGCTTCGGCCGTGGGCCGGGTCGAGTCCATGGTCAGCACGCGGCCGTTGATGACGATCAGATCGGCATTGCGAACCGTTTGGACAGACATCGCGACTCCGCGCACTTGACTGACTGATACCGTTCACGCCCGCACCGGCTGCCCCGTCCCAAGGAGTGGCGCAACCAGACAGCAGGCTGAGGCCGGTTCGCTGTCCCAAGGAATTCCTCTTTCCCTAAAGACAGCGTCGAGAAAAAATGCGACTAATTATTCGCGTTTGTCAATATGCGGGTTTTCCGGGGATGCGTTGTGGAGGACGCCCCTGGTGTATGCTGGCGACGAGCAGGGAGCGAGAAGTCCAGTCCGTGAAGAGCAGTCTCACAAAGAAGGCCACGACGGCGCTTAGCCCGCGCAAGCAGCCGCGACAGGAACGGTCGAGCAAGGTCGTCGACAGGATCCTCGACGCCGCCCTGATCCTCACCAGGGAACAGGGAACCAAGACGCCGACGACGCTGGCCATCGCCCAGCGCGCCGGCTTGTCGGTCGGTTCGATCTACCAGTACTTCCCCAACAAGGAAGCCATCCTGCTCGACCTTGCCCGGCGCTGGCTCGGTGCCTTCCCGGAAGTGATCGCCAAGCGCATTGCGGCTCCCCGCCCGACCAATCGCGACGAATTCCAGCAGGAGGTGGACAAGCTCTTCGTCGACACCTCCCGGCTCTATCTCGACAACGCCACGCTGATGCCGGTCATCGAGGCGATCACCGGCAATCCCGACCTCCGTCCGATCCAGAACGAGTATGACGACCAGATCATTGCGCTCTATGCAGCCTGGCTGCAGCATGTGAACCCGGCGCTCGACGACGGCATCGCCAGCCGGCTCGGCGTGGTGATGATGGAAGTCGGCCACGTCTGCCGTCTCGTCGGGCTCAAGCGCGACCGCAAGGCCTTCGATCTCATCCAGGACGACGTCAAGACCATGTGGCTTGCCCTCGTCGACCCCTATCTCGACCTCAACTAGAACCAGGAAGGATTTTCATGAAGACAGTCTTTTCGCCGCTTCACGCCGGCCACAGCGGCCAGATGGAGCTTGTCGCCGGCGCCATCGTGCCCGGCTTCGAAAAACCCTCGCGGGCCGAGATCATCAAGGCGCGGGTCGAAGACCAGAAGCTCGGCGATATCCTGGCGCCCGAGATACATGACCTCGCCGCCGCCAAGCGCGTGCACGCGGCCGACTATATCGATTTCCTGCCGACCGTCTGGCCGCAATGGGAAGCAGCAGGGAAAACCGGCTCGGCCATCCCCTTCGCCTGGCCGACACGCGGCCTGCGCGGCGACGTGCGCCCGCAGACCATCGAGGCACTGCTCGGCTACTATTCCTTCGACGGCGGCGCGAGCTTCGTGAAGGGGACCTGGGATGCCATCAAGTCATCCTATGACGTGGCGCTGACAGCAGCTCAACTCGTCAAGGCCGGCGAACGTGCCGCCTTCGCGCTCTGCCGTCCGCCGGGCCACCACGCCGGTGCCGCCTTCATGGGCGGCTACTGTTTCATCAACAACGCCGCCGTCGCCGCCCAGTGGTTCCGCGACCAGGGCGCAAAGCGCGTCGCCGTGCTCGACGTCGACTATCACCACGGCAACGGCACTCAGGAGATTTTCTACTCACGCGCCGACATCCAGGTCATCAACCTGCATGGCGACCCGATGACCGAGTATCCGTTCTTCCTCGGCCATGCCGACGAACGCGGTTCGGGCGAAGGCGAGGGCTTCAACATCAACTACCCGATGCCCTTCGGCACCACCTTCGACAAATGGAACGAGGCACTGGAAGACGCCTGCCGGAAGCTCGCTGCCTATGCGCCTGACGTGGTCGTGGTCTCGCTCGGCGTCGACACCTTCGAGAAGGACCCGATCAGCCACTTCAAGCTGACCAGCGCCGACTATCCGAAGATCGGTGCCCGCATCGCCAAGCTCGGCCTGCCGACCTTGTTCGTCATGGAAGGCGGTTACGCTGTCGACGAGATCGGCGTCAATGCCGTCGGCGTGCTGACCGGCTTCAAGGGACGGTAATCCTCAAGCTCTGCCTTCTTCCCGCTTGCGGGGAGAAGGTGCCCAGAAGGAGCGGATCAGAGGCAGCACCGGGCTGCCCGACCGTTCTCAGGTCACTGCGCCGAAACAGTTCCCGCAGCCGCCAGTGCCGCTGCCTTCTTCCGTCCAAGCCGCGTCAGCAGCCAGGCAACCGCAAGCCCGCCAAGCGCGATGCCTATCGCCAGCAGCGGCCGGTACCAGAACCATGCGACCGCGATCGTTGCAGTGCCCACCAGCAAGGCCAGTACGAAGGCGACAAGCCCGGTGCCCATGCGCACCATCGAGCCTATGAAGGGAATCACATCGGCAATCACGCCGAGTGGCGCCAGAAGCAGCCCGAAGCCGATTGCCAGCAACAGCAGGCAGCCGACGCGCACCAGCCAGGTGATAATGGTGTTGGCACTGACTGCGTCGGCGAACATCTTTTCCGCCGGCACCCTGCCGCTGTCGACAAGCAGCAGCTCGTCGCCGGCCACCGTCTGGTAGGGCGCAAACCGCTCGCCCGTCTGGCGGCCGATGACACTGATGTCGCCGAGCGGTACCAGCCGGTACTCGATGCGGTAGTCACCGATGGCTGGAGAAGCCGGATTTGCGCCGAGATAGATGCGCCCGTCCAAGACGTTGACGCGCTCGGTGCCGGGATAGGCGGCGGCAATGTCCGGCAACTGGCTCGGCGTGATGGTCAGCGGATTGCTGTCGCCGATGCGGTCGAACACCGGCTCGTCAAGCGTAAAGGCGCCAAGCTTGCCTTCATGGATCTGAAACGTGCGCGAGCCGAGCGCCATGGCGGGGTTCTGATGATTGGCCGGCTGCTTGAACTCGGCCGAGTCGATCGGCCGGTCCTGCCATTCCTTGGCGTAGCTGTAAGTGGTGACGGTTTCCTCGCCACCGCCCAGCTTGGTGTTGGTCTCCGATTTGGAATTCTCCACCCACTGGAACATCTCGACGGTGCGCACCAGCCGCACGCCCTTGGCCTCGATGGCAAAGTCCGGATCGCTGACTGCGTCAGAGGTCATCACGGGCCCCGTGGTGTGCACCAGCTCGCCCTCATTGGCGGCGTCGATCTTGTCGACGGGCACCGACACAACCGCACCGGCACCCTCCGCCAGCGAGCGCGCCGTGGTCACCGCCCGGCCCTCGTTCCAGAACAGCACCACGACCATGGCAAGGACGAGGACGAACCCGACCAGCACGCCTCCGACCGAGCGCCTGATGAGCCCGAACCACGACACGCTGGTCACTTCACGAAACTGATCGCTCATCTGCTATCCCTGCCCCACGCGACGCAGCGTTAAGCCGAACGGGCCAGGCGATCAATGGCCATTCTCGCGAAGCTTTCCCGAGGGTTTCCGCAGCGTTTCCGGCTGCCTTGAGTCTGTCGAAGGACTCTGAATTAACTTTTTGTCAATTCTGTTTGCGGAGCGATTCGCGAGGGGTTAAATTGAACCCGAATCAGCCGGTCCACGGGGGGCGCGGCGAACCACCAACTCTCTGAAATACCGGGATTTTTCTCGGTTGAGAGCGCGTCAGGCTTCGCGCGACCCGCACGGATTCGGCCGATGGATGCATAAGGCGTCCGCGTCGCGTTTCTAGCGTCATAGTCACGAGTATTTCGACCGGTTCGGGCGCCGCCCAGACCAGGTACCCTTATGGATTCCGGCAGAAGTTTCTGAAATGACCGCCCTCGCCGCTCGCAACGAACAGACCACCGTCGCAGCAAGGCTCGCATCCAGAAGCGATCTCACCGCTTTTTTCATGAACCTGACCGACGAGATCGGTGCAGACGGCTACATGCTGGTCGCCATCGCCCAGGATCAGGAGCGCGACAATCTCCAGATCATCGCCTCAAACTGGATCTACGACGCCATCCAGCTCGCCGGCCATGCACTGATCGCCGGTCTGGCTCAGGGCCCGTTCGCCAGTGCGCCGGGCGCACGCCCGCAGAGCGTGCTGGCCTCCCAGGCGCCCGCCATTCTCGGCGGCGAGGAAGCCCGCCTGCTCGACGTGCTCGGCCATGCCGAAATCTTCGCACTTCGCCTGCATGTCGGCCGCCAACGCCTGTTCGTATTGTTCTCGGCTGCCGAGGCCGGTCGCATCGATCCGAACGTCATGCCGCGCACCCAGCTCGAATGTTGCTATGCCCTGTCGCAGGCGCCCAGCGTGCTGGCCGCAGCGACAATGCAGGACCCCTTGTCGGACCGCGAGCGGGAGTGCCTGTTCTGGGTCTCCGAGGGCAAGACCACCGACGAGGTGGCGCTGATCCTCGGCGTGTCGTCCAACACCGTCAACAGCTACATCACCCACGCGATCCAGAAACTGTCGGCCTCCAATCGCGCCATGGCGATTGCGACCGCAATCAGGAGCGGCATCATTTGAGCTACGCCCAGGCAAAGCAGCTGAGCCGCGCACGCGATTATGAACAGGATGTTCCGTCCGCCCCTCACCCGATCGGCCTGCAAGCCGTAACGCTCGCGGACGCCGCCAAGCGCTGCCGCTGGATCTCGGTCGATCTCGGCGCGCGCGATTTCGCGCTGTGCCTGGCAGGTCCACCCGCAGAAAGCGGCCGGCTGACGGCATGCTTTGATTCCGACTATCCCGGCTCCATGTCGGCTGCCCGCCTGCTCGGCGGCGGCATCGGCGAACACCTGATGCGCCATGCGCGCCAGTCGACCGCGCCATGCTGGTGGACGGATGACGCTGATGCCCCTGAGGTCTTTTCAGCACTCACCTGGACCAGCCGCATCGAACCACTCGCCCAGAGTGGCCGCGGCATCGCATTTCCTGTTTACACCGATCGCGGCCAGGTCGGCCTCTTCATCTTCGGCGGCCCGGAGCTTTCGCCCAACCCGCAGACGCTGCACGACCTGCACGGCCGCTGCTTTGCGCTGTTCGATGCGGTGTCGCGCATCATCTCGCCCCAGTCACGCGACCTCCCGTCGATGTCGCGCCGCGAGATCGAGTGCCTGAAGCTGACCTCTCGCGGCTACACCAGCGAAGAGATCGCCAAGCTGCTCAAGCTTTCGGTGCACACCGCCAACCAGTATCTCACCCAGACGACGCAGAAGCTCAACGCCGTCAACCGCATGCATGCGGTCGCCAAGGCGCTGCGGCTGGGCCTGATCGACTAGCGCTGGTCGGGGTTTCGGGTCAGGCCGAGCCAAAAATGGCCGGTACCGAGAACCGGAGCGTACATTCAACCTACGTGAGCACCGGAAGCGCAGGGAGCAGGCATTCGCAGGCCGGCATCACTCGAATCTAGGCAGCTTCGGCCTGCGGAGTCCGCCTGATCATCGCATGCTGGATGGCGGCGGCGAGATATTCCGTGTTCTTTTCCGGCTCCGGATCCGGTTTCTCGAACGACACATAGTGGACTTCCACTGACGCGTTGGTCGCCGTCATCGACAGCTGGAAATAGACCACCGCCCCTTCCGGCCTGAGCTCAAGGTCAAGAACGATGCGCGGGCTACCCGTCCAGCTGACATGCGCCTCACCGCCCAGTCCGAGGCGCAGCGCGCCCGGCATGAAATAGAGCTCCGCCGCAGAATCGACCAGGTCGGCCACGTTGGCAAAATGCTCGAGCCTGATGAAGGCGATGTAGTCGGCAAGGTCGACGAGGCGCAATTCGCGCACCACCGGCTGGATCGCCGTTGCAACAAGTACTTCACGGGTCGAAGCGTACTGCTGATTTTTCATGACGGATTGCGCTGAGCCTTGTTTCCGTAAACGATCCGCACCAGTTCGGCGACGGCCTGGTAGAACTGCGATGGAATGACACTATCCACTGAAACTTGCTTGTACATGGAGCGGGCGAGCGCCACGTCTTCGAACACTGGAATGCCGTTCAGTTCGGCTATTTCGCGGATCTTCAAAGCGACCAGGTCCTGCCCCTTGGCGAGCACGACAGGTGCTGCATCCTCGTTGCGGACGTAGCGCAACGCGATGGCGAAGTGAGTCGGATTGGCGATCACCAGCGTCGCCTTGGGCACCGCGGTCATCATGCGCTGGCGAGCGCGGTCGCGGGCGATCGAGCGCAGCCGGGCCTTGACGATCGGATCGCCTTCCGACTGCTTCATCTCGTCCTTGACCTCCTGCTTGGTCATGCGCTGTTCCTGGAACCAGTGGAAGCGTGACCAGACGATGTCGGCGACGCCGATCACCCCCATGACGAAGACGATCGCCACCAGGATGTCGACGGTGATGCCGCGGATGACGTCGCCAAAGGCCACCGGATTGGTGATCATACCGGCCAGCAGCCGGCGATGATCGTCCGACAGCACGAAGTAAAGCACGATCATCACGAAGCCGAGCTTGCCAAGCGACTTCAGGAATTCGACAAGGCCCTGAGCGCCGAACATGCGCTTCCAGCCCTTGGTCAGGGAAATGCGTTCGGCTTGCGGGCGGATGCGCTCGCCGACGAACTGCGGCACGTTCTGGATCAGCGACGCACCGACGCCCGCCACGATCAGCATCACGAACAGGCTGGCGACCGCGCGTGCGATCTCGACCGCCACCGCCTGGTAGAGTTCGATGACGTCGCGCTCGGTGCCGAGCGGCCAGGCCTCGGGCTTTTCGAGGAAATTGGACAGGAAGACGCCGAGTTCGGCGACCGACGAGCTGGCAAAGAACACGGCATAGACCATGATCGCCAGGAACGAGGTGAAGATCGCGACTTCCTTGGAGACGGGCAGCTTGCCCTTCTCCATCGTGTCGCGGATTTTCTTCTCTGTCGGCTCTTCTGTTTTGGAGTCTTTGTCCTCGTCCGACATTGCTCAGCAGACCGCGTCGGATACGGTCAGGCGGCGTCTTGCGCGGATGGCAATTCGAGGAGGCCCTCGTTTGACATGCGCAAGGCGGTAGAAGCGATGGTCTTGCGGGCACGCAGGATGTCGGCCGGTTGAATGCCTTCCGATCCCTGGCTCAGTTCGGACTCGATCATGCGGCGCGAGCGCGCGCTGATCGACGACAGCACGGCCTCGGCGAGCGGCAGCGGCGTTCCACGTAGGGCCATGGTGATGAGTTCCGTCGAGAGTCCATCGAACAGAGCCACGCGCGCCTTCTGCGACATCGACGTGATGTCTTCGAAGGAGAACAGGCGGGCGCGGATGGCATCGAGATCAGCCATGCCGACTTCCCGCAGGTCGCTCATCACCTCTTCGAGCTGCGACTTGTCCAGTTCATTGAGGACGCTGGCGACGCGCGTCTGTCCGACCGATGTATCCTTCTGGGCGCTTTCGGTCAGCACGTGGTTGCGCAGCTGCTGCTCGACCAGCTTGGTCGCCGCCTCGGGCACGTTGGCCAATTCCATCATGCGCTTGATGATCTCGCTGCGCACCGGCTTTTCCATCGACAACACCACGCGTGCCGCATAGGTCGGCGCCAGGTTGGACAGGATCATCGCCGCGGTCTGCGGATGCTCATTCGCAAGGAAAGTGCCGATCTGCGTTGCTTCGAGCCTTTCGACCTGCGGCCACACCGGCGGCAGGTTATCCTTGATCATCAAGGGTTCGCCATTGCCCATCAGGGCGTTCATTTCTTCCGGCGACAGCGACTCGTTGAGGATGGTGTCCATCTTGTCGGCGGAATCGAGCAGGCCGGCACCTTCGGTGAACTCGGCCTCGAACTCGGCGACGATCCGTTCGAGATCGGCCTGGGGAATCGTACGCAGCAGCCGCGCGCCTTCGATGAGCGCCTTGAGCTCCTCCTGCTTGAAGAACTTCAGCAGACGGCTGGCCGATGGCTTGCCCATGGCCACCAAAATAGCCGCAGCCTTCTGTGGCCGCGTCAGCGACGCCAGCGACGTGGTCATGCGGAGGTCTCTCTGGAAGCAGGGGTAAGCACAGTCAAAAGTCCAGTCCTCAGGCGCTCTTAGTCGCCGCTACGATTTCGGTCAGGCGGATGCCGAAACGCGACGGATCGCTCTCAAGTACCGTGATTTCGCCACGTGCGATACGCCTTCCGTTGACCACGACGTCGACAGGTTCGCCGATGCGGCGGTCGAGCGCAACCGTCGAGCCCTTCTGCAGCGCCATCAGCTCCGACACCGGCATTTCGGTGCTGCCGAGCACGATCTGCACTTCGACCGGAATGCCGAAGATCACGCTGCTGTTGCCGGCTGCCGCCGCTGCACCGCCGGCGCTTGGCCGCTTTTCCTCTTCGCTCAGCACGCCGCGCAATTCTTCGATGGCACGATTGAGCTGATCGTCCTCGACTTCTTCGATTTCGGGCTTTTCGACCTCGGGCTTGGACTGTGCCTTGCTCATCGGTGTTCTCCAGTTCTGTCGTTCGCGGCGGCTGGTGCTGCTGGGCAGCAGCTCAACCCGCGACGATCCCTTCAATTGTTTCTTCTGTAGAGTCGAACGGACGCCGGATGCGTACTGTGTAATTCTGGCCGAGCTTGCCGAACTCGCAGGCAAACAGTGTCTTGCCGCGAGCGGCGATGACAGCGTTGGACTGGGTGTTCTCGGCGAGCTCGATGACCTGCCCGACCTGGAGACCAGTCAGTTCGCCAAGCGTCATGCGCCCGATCGGCATCGAGGCCTCCAGCCTCACGGTCGAGCGCATCAGCTCGTCGGAGAAGCGCGAGCGCCATTCGGTGGTCGGAGCAGCACTCGTCTCGACCTCTGCCGGGCGGCGATCCGAAACCAGCACGCGCTGCGGCAGCGTCAGCGTCAGCGTACCGCGCGAAGCCGTCGTCGACACGGTCAGCACGATGCGCGCCGACGGCCCGTCGCGAAACACATGCTTCTTCATCATCGCGCCGGTGATCGCGTCGGGCGCCGGCAGCTTGACGCCAAGGCCACCGTCCGGCCCCTGCGCGTTCATCGCGCGCGCCACATCCTGGATCAGCAGCGAGACAACGCCAAGCTCGATCGACGACAGATCGCGGTCGATCGGGGCAATGTCGCGGCCGGCATCACCGCCGAACATCAGGTTGACCAGGATGGCGATCGCCTGCGGATCGAACGTCATCACCAGGCCATCGGGCGAAAGCTTGGTCGGGGCGACGGTCATCGCCTGGTTGCTCTTGCCTGCCTTGGCATCCGTCATGCGGCCAAGCTTGATCTCGCCAACCTCGACGAAGACAGACGTTGGCAGTGCGTGGTTGATGGCCTCGGCAATAGCGGTTGCCGCGCGTTCGGCAAGGCGGCGCGCAGCGGCAAGCACTTTCTCCGGCTCGCCGGTATCGCCCAGCAGGCGCTCGATGACGACATCCCGCGGTTCCGCCGGGCTTGCGGTGGTATTCATGACTTGCGATGCCCTTTGTCAGCGTCCCGCATTGGCTCAGGCGGCCTTCTTCTCGACGATCGCCGTGTTCAGCGTGCTCTGCTCCACCGAATCGATCGATGGACGATCATAAGACGAGATCGTCTTGCGGCCGAACTCGATTGCAACCTGCGGCAGCGAGCCGTTCATGTAGGCAAGCAGCGTCTGCTTCACGACGATGTAGAGGCGGTTCTTCTTCTCGCGCACCGTCTTGATCTTGGTGGCGATCGGCGCGACCACGGCATAGGACAGGAAGATGCCGAGGAAGGTGCCGACCAGTGCCGCACCGATCAGGCCGCCGAGGATTTCGGGAGACTGGTCGAGCGCGCCCATCGCCTTGACCACGCCAAGCACCGCAGCAACGATGCCCAGCGCCGGCAGGCCGTCACCAACGGCGATCAGCGCGTGATAGGACTTGAGCTTGTCGGCGCGGATGGTCTGGATTTCCTCGTCCATCAGCGCCTCGATCTCGTGCGAACGGGCATTCCCGATGATGATGATGCGGCAATAGTCGCAGATGAAATGCGTCAGGTCGTAGTTCTTGAGCACCAGCGGATAGGCCTGGAAGATCGGCGAGTCGTCGGGGTTGTCGATATGCGCCTCGACCTCGGACCGGGTCTTGGTGCGCAACTCGCGCATCAGCGAATGCAGCACGCCCAGCGTCTCGAGATAGTCCTGCTCTTTCGGCACTGCCTGCTTGAGCGCTTCGACGATCGCCTTGCCGGTATCCTTGACGGTGGCCATCGGGTTGGCAACCAGGAACGTACCGAGGGCCGCACCGCCAATGATGACGAGTTCCCAAGGCTGCATCAGGACGTCCAGGTGTCCACCCATCGCCATGAAGCCGCCGAGCACACAGCCCAGCGTCACGACGAGTCCGATCAGAATGCCCACAGCAGGTCCTTCCGCACTTTCAAAGCAACATACAGGCACAGATAGCGGCCGTGCCTTGTGTGAGGCTTGAAGGATCATCGCAAAGCCATTCAGCCTCGCGCAAGCAATGGGGCGTAGCCTCCCCCGTCTATGCTGCGGCGGAAGGGCTGTTGTCGTGCTCAATACCTATACAAGCTACCACCTGATCGCGCGGGATCTCGGCAAGGCCTTGGATCGCGTGGAGAACCAGCCCACTGTCGAGCGCGACACCGAGTACTATCTCAAGAACATCACCAAGGTGAAAAGCATCGACGAGTTCGTCAAGAACGACCGTCTGTTCAAATACGCCATGAAGGCGCACGGCCTGCAGGACATGGCCTACGCCAAGGCCTTCATGGTCAAGGCCCTGAAGGAAGGCGTGGCCAAGGAAGACAGCTTCGCCAACAAGCTGACCGACAAGCGCTACGCCGAATTCGTCAAGAGCTTCAACTTTGCCGAGCTCGGTGACAAGGCCACCGTCTACACCAAGGCGCAGCAGGGCGCGGTCGACAAATACCTGATCCGGGTCAAGCTCGATGGTGTCGACCCCAACTCCGAAGCGGTCAAGAAGGAGGTCAAGTATTACCTCGACAACATCGTCAAGGTGACATCGGCCAAGGACCTTATGTCCGACACCAGGCTCTACACCTTTGCCATGAAATCCTTCGGCATCGAAGGGTCGATCCCCAACAAGGAGATGATGGAAAAGGTACTGGCCGGCGGCGTTCGCGACCCGAAGAGCTACGCCAACCAGATGACGGACAAGCGCTACGCCGCGTTTGCGAGCACCTATAACTTCGAAGCACTCGGCAAGGATGCGACGACCTACAATGCCGCGCAGCGTCCGGCGGTCGACAAGTATGTCCGCCAGACCCTGGAAGAGGACGCCGGCAAGGACAATGAGGGCGTGCGCCTCGCGCTCTATTTCGAGCGCAAGGCCCCCTCGATCACCAGCTTCTACGAAGTGCTCGCCGACCCAGCGCTGGCCAAGGTCGTGCGCACCGCGCTCGGCCTGCCTGAATCATTCGCCTCGGCCAACATCGACCGTCAGGTCAAGCTGTTCGAGGACAAGCTGAAGATCGAGACCTTTGCCAATCCCAAGAAGCTCGGCGAATTCCTCAAGCGCTTCACCAGCCTCTGGGAAATCAACAATCCGTCCACCCCGGTGCAGGCCTCCGTCGGCACCCTGTTCGGCTCGTCGTCGCCTGCCTACGGCGTTTCGACTGACGTGCTGTTTGCCATGCAGAAACTGAGGTTCTGAGAACATCATGCAGAACGGTCTTTACGTCGCCCTTTCCGCCCAGGTGGCTCTGGAAAAGCGTCTCAACACCATTGCCGACAACGTCGCCAACGCCTCGACTGTCGGCTTCCGCGCCACCGGTGTGAAGTTCGAGGACGTCGTTTCCGGCCTCGGCCCGAAATCCGTCTCCTTCACCTCGCCGGGTGATACCTACCTGTCGACCCAGCATGGCGCGATGCGTGAGACCGGCAACCCGTTCGACTTCGCCATTCGCGGCGACGCATGGTTCGGCATCGAAACGCCTGCTGGCGTCGTGATGACGCGCGACGGCCGCTTCTCGATGACGGCGGAAGGCCAGCTCGTCACCGTCGAGGGCCATCCGGTGCTCGACGCCGGCGGCGCGCCGATGCAGCTTGACCCACGTGCCGGACCGCCCACCGCGGGTTCCGACGGCTCGCTGCGCCAGGACGGACGCCTCGTCGGCGCCATCGGCCTCTATGAGTTCAACCCTGGTACCAATTTCGTCCGGTACGGCAACTCCGGCGTCATTCCGCCGACGGCGCCCGAGCCGGTCGTCGACCGCATGGACGCCGGCATCGTCCAGGGCTTCGTCGAGGAGTCCAACGTCAATCCGATCAAGGAGATGAGCAAGCTCATCATGGTGCAGCGCGCCTTCGAGAACACCGCCGCTCTGATGCGCCAAACCGAAGCGTCGTTCTCCGACGCCATCAAGACGCTCGGCTCGAAGTAAGTGAGCAACGCGCTGGCCAACATCCGCGACGAGCCCCAGGCGGTCCACGACAACCGGCTCGAAGCGCTCGAGCGGATCCAGCACCGCTTCGCCGACGACCGCCTGCTGGTCAGACGCGGCGGGCAAGTGACCGAGATCGCATCTACCCACTACAAGGTCGGCGGCCTGTCGCTCAGCGCGCGCCTCGGCGACATCGTCGAACACCGTGGCCATGGCCGCAACCGACGCGGCGAGATCGTGCAGATCGGCCGCGACGAGGTGCTGGTGGCGCCTTATGAAAGCAGCGGCGAGGTCGGCGTCGGCGATGCCGTCTTCACGCGTGGGCCGATCGCCATCACGCCGCATCCGAGCTGGCGCGGCCGCGCCATCGACGCGCTCGGCCGCCCCATAGACGGCGGCGCACCGTTGGTCCGCAGTGCCAGGAACGATGCCACCGAAGCGATCCCGCCTGCGGCGCTCGCCCGCCAACGCGTCGAAACAGGCTTCTTGACCGGCGTCCGCGTCATCGACATCTTCACCCCGCTGTGTTTCGGCCAGCGCATGGGCATCTTCGCCGGCTCCGGCGTCGGCAAGTCGACGCTGCTTGCCATGCTCGCCGGTGCGGATGCCTTCGACACCGTCGTCGTCGCCCTGATTGGCGAACGCGGCCGCGAGGTGCGCGAATTCCTCGAAGACACCATCGGCGTCGCTGCCATGGCCAAGACGGTCGCGGTCGTCGCCACCTCGGACGAGAGCGCGATGATGCGCCGCCGCGCGCCCGACACCGCGATGCGTGTCGCCGAGCATTTCCGCGACAAGGGCCACCGCGTCCTGCTGGTGCTCGATTCCATCACCCGTTTTGCCCATGCCCTGCGCGAGGTCGCCATCGGCGCCGGCGAGCCGCCGGTGGCGCGCGGCTATCCCGCCTCCGTCTTCACCGAACTGCCCAAGCTGCTCGAACGCGCCGGCCCCGGCTTGGAGGGCACGGGATCGATCACCGCCATCATCTCCGTGCTTGTCGACGGCGACGACCACAACGATCCTGTCGCCGATTCCGTGCGCGGCATTCTCGATGGCCACGTGGTGCTCGACCGTTCCATCGCCGAGCAAGGTCGCTATCCGCCGGTCAATCCACTGGCTTCGATCTCCCGTCTCGCCTCCAAGGCCTGGACGCCGGAGCAGCGCCAGCTCGTCAGCAAACTCAAGGCACTGATCTCGCGCTTCGAGGACACGCGCGACATCCGTCTGCTCGGCGCCTACCAGCCGGGCGCCGATCCCGACCTCGACCTCGCCGTGAAGCAGGTGCCGGTAATCTACGAAGCGCTCGGCCAGTCGCCTGCCGACGGGCCCTCGCTCGATCCGTTCTCCGACCTCGCACGCCATCTGAAATCCAGGGATAGAACACATGTTCAGGCGGAATGACCCGGCAAGCGAATTCCTGGAGATGATCGGCTCCAAGGATGAGCCGCGCACGCTGATGCAGCGGCTCGGCCTGAAGCGCGGGCCGCTGACCATCACGCCGAAGCACGAGAAAAAGCGTGATCACCGCAGCGATTTCATCATCGCCGCCCTCGGCATCGCACTCGGGCTCACCTGCGCGCTGTTTCCCTGGTACATCTTCTTCAATCAGGACAAGTTCGGCATCCGGGCGATGAAATTCTCCGGCGGCGGTCAGAACGACCAGGCGGTCCCGCTTGTCATGGGCGAGCAGGTCGAACGTGTCGGCGCGCCGATGACGGCCGAAGACATTCCGCCGATGAAGCTCGACCTGTTTGCCACCGGCTCGCTGCGCCCCAACAAGGATGAAGCTGGTCTTGCCGGCATTGCCGAACAGCCCTTTCCCGGACCGAAGATCGAATTCAAGCTCGTGCACATCGCCAATGGCCGCGCCATGGTCGAGGACGACGCCGGTGTCTGGGTGGTGCAACGCGGCTCCGTGCTGCCCGATTCGAGCCGCGTTGCATCGATCGAACAGCGCGACGGCAAATGGGTGCTTGTCACCTCGCGCGAAGAGGTCTTCCAGGTCGCGCAGTAGCGGCCGGGCCCCGCGCAAGGCCCGCGCAAGACTGAGGCCATAGTGTTTGGAAATCTGCTCGGAGATTTCCATGGACCCCGTCAACCTGTTCGATCTGGCTGCCCAGCAGGCTCGCTGGCTTTCAGTGCGCCAGAACGCCATCGCCGGTAACGTCGCCAACGCCAACACGCCCGGCTATCGGACCAACGACATCGAGCCCTTCGAGAAAGTGCTCGACCGTTCGCGCGTCGCCATGGCGTCGACCCAGACGGGCCACCTCACCGGCGGCGCCACCGAAGCCGGTTACGCCATCAGGCCGGAGGATCCCAAGCACGCCGTTCTGCCTTCGGACAATACGGTTGCCGTCGAGGAAGAGCTCATGAAAGCCGGCGAAGTCCGCCGCTCGTTCGAGCTCAACACGGCCATCGTCAAGGCCTTCCACCGCATGATCATGCTGAGCACGAAGGCCTGACCGGGATGGATCCGCTCGTCGCCGCCCTCAAGGTCGCCGGTTCCGGTCTCGGAGCCCAGTCGGAACGCTTGCGCATCGTTTCGGAAAACCTCGCCAATGCCCAGTCGACCGGCAACACGCCGGGCGCCGATCCCTATCGTCGCAAGACCGTCAGCTTCGCCGCCGAACTCGACCGCGCCACCGGAGCCTCGACCGTCGAGATCGCCTCGATCGGCCACGACCAGACGGCTTTTCCGCTGGAGTTCCAGCCCGGCAACGAGGCCGCCGACGCCGCCGGTTTCGTCAAGATGCCCAACGTCAATGTCATCATCGAAATGGCCGACATGACCGAGGCCAACCGCTCCTATGAAGCCAACCTGCAGGTCGTCAAGCAGGCGCGCGAACTCATTTCCATGACGATTGATCTTATGAGGAATCAGTAATGATCGGCTCCATCAGCCCAGTCGGCACCCAGCTACTGTCCAAGCCGACCAGCGTTGTGCCCGAGGCCGGCGCGGCTGCGGCAGGCGGCGGTGTCGCCTCGTCCTTCGCCGCCGCCCTCGCCGACGCAGCGACCGAAGCGCACAACACCTTGCGCCAGGCCGAGCAGCTGTCGCTCTCCGGCCTTCAGGGCAAGGCCGACACGCGTGAGGTTGTCGATGCCGTGATGAGCGCCGAGCAGGCCCTGCAGGCCGCCGTCGCCATCCGCGACAAGATCGTCACGGCCTATCTCGAAGTCAGCCGCATGGGCATCTGAGGAACAACCCGATGAAAGCGCTTGCAATTGCCGCCACGGGCATGAATGCCCAACAGACAAATCTCGAGGTGATCGCGAACAACATCGCGAACATCAACACGACCGGCTACAAGCGCGCCCGCGCCGAGTTCTCCGACCTGCTCTACCAGGTCGACCGCACCCAGGGCGTGCCCAACCGGGCCAATTCGGCGATCGTGCCGGAAGGCGTCTCGATCGGCCTCGGCGTCAAGACATCTGCGGTGCGCAACGTCCACATCCAGGGCGTGCCGACCAATACCGGCAACGAGTACGATCTCGCGCTGACCGGCAAGGGCTGGTTCCAGATCGAAGGCGCCGACGGTCAGACGCTCTACACCCGCGCCGGCTCCTTCAACAAGAACGCCACCGGCCAGCTCGTCACCGTCGACGGCTTCAACGTCATCCCGGCGATCAACGTGCCGCAGGACGCCGTCGAGGTCATCGTCAACAATTCCGGCCAGGTCTTCGCCCGGCTCGACAACCAGACGGCGCTCCAGCCGCTCGGGCAGCTGACGCTTGCCAACTTCGCCAACGAGGCCGGCCTCGCGCCGCTCGGCGACAATCTCTTCGCCGAAACCGAAGCGTCGGGCGCGGCCAATGTCGGCATTCCCGGCGACCCCGGCTACGCCACCATCCGCCAGGGCTACCTCGAAAGCTCCAACGTCGATCCGGTCAAGGAAATCACCGAGCTGATTTCGGCACAGCGCGCCTACGAGATGAACTCCAAGGTCATCCAGGCGGCCGACGAAATGGCCGCCGTCGTCTCCAAGAACATCCGGTGAAGATTATGCGGCGACGGCACGCCCTCCTCTACATCCGCTCGGCAGTCCTTGCTTTCGCCATGCTTGGCGGCGCAGCGCAGGCTGCCGACCAGGAGGTCGTGCTCGTTCCCAACCGCGTCATCTATCCCGGCGAGACGATCGCCTTGTCCTCGCTCAAGGAAGTCACCCTGAAGCCGGGCAAGGTGCGCCCCGACGCAGTCGCCACCATGGCCGACGAGCTCGACGGCCGCATCGCCAAGCGTACGCTTTTGCCCGGCCGCTATGTTCCGATCACCGCGCTGCGCGAGGCCTGGCTGGTCGATCGCGGCGCTTCCGTTCAGGTCGTCTTCGCCTCCGGCCCGCTGATGATCTCGGCCGCGGCCGTGACGCTCGAGCCAGGTGCAGCCGGCGACGTCGTCAAGGTCCGCAACCTCGACAGCGGCAAGGTCTTCACGGGCACGGTAATGGCCGACGGCTCGATCCGCGTGGGTGCCATATGATCCGTAGACTGTTGCTCGCCGCAATCGCCGTATTCGGCCTGCAAACCGCTTATGCCGACGGTCCCGATGGCGTTCCGGCCGGCCAGCTGAAGGCCGGCGGCAAGGCGGCCGCCGGTGGTTACGCCACAACCGAATTCGGCGGTGGCAATGGCGGCGACGGCGACTTCATCGCCACCTCGGGCGATGGCGGCCGTCAGACCACGCTCAATTCGGGCACCGCCGCCAATCTCGTCAATGTCCGCATCAAGGACGTCGCCTCGCTCCAGGAAGCCCGCGACAACCAGGTTGTCGGTTACGGTCTCGTCATCGGCCTGAACGGCTCGGGCGACAGCCTGCGCAATTCGCCCTTCACCGAGCAGTCGATCCGCGCCATGCTCGAAAATCTCGGCATCGCCTCCGAGGATGGCCGGGCGCGCGTTCGCAACGTTGCCGCCGTCATCGTCACCGCCAACCTGCCGGCCTTCGTCCAGGCCGGTGCACGCATCGACATCAACGTTTCCTCGCTCGGCGACGCCTCATCGCTGGCCGGTGGCACACTTGTGATGACCCCGCTCAAGGCGCCCGATGGCGAGATCTACGCCGTCGCCCAAGGGTCGGTGCTGGTCTCCGGCTTCAACGCGCAGGGCAAGGCCGAGCAGGTCACGCAAGGCGTTCCGACCTCCGGCCGCGTTCCCAACGGTGCCATCGTCGAACGCGAGGTCAAGGCCCGCTTCGCCGACGAGAACGTGCTCACGCTGCAGCTGTTCAATCCTGACTTCTCGACCTCGGTGCGCATTGCCGACGCCATCAACGACTATGCCCGCCACCGCTTCGGCAAGCGTGTCGCTGGCGAGCAGGATTCGCGTGTCGTCGTCATCCGCAAGCCCGAAGGCGTTTCGACCGCGCGCTTTTATGCCGAGCTCGAGAACCTGATGATCATGTCGGACGTCCCCGCGCGGGTCGTCGTCGACGAGCGTACCGGCACCATCGTCATCGGCAACGAGGTCAAGATCTCGCGCGTCGCGATCAGCCACGGCACGCTCACGGTTCGCATCACCGAGCAACCGCGCGTCGTCCAGCCCGAGCCGTTCTCGCGCGGCGAAACTGCGGTCGAAGATGCTACAGTCATCGAGACAGAGCGTGCCGATTCCAAGCTCGCCTTGCTCGACGGCCCGGATCTGCAGACGCTGGTCGCCGGCCTCAATCGCCTCGGCGTCAAGCCGGATGGCATCATCGCAATCCTCCAGGGCATCAAGTCGGCAGGTGCGCTGCAGGCCGACCTGGTGGTCCAGTAAGCCATGGCCATGACCAACGCCCTCTCCCACATCCGTCGCCACGCACTTGCCGCGGCAGCACTCGGCGTCGTCTTTGCCGGTGCCGCATCCGCCGAACAGGCCGCGCCGAAGGCGCCCGTGGTCCAGGGCACGCCGACGCGGGTCATCGAGCGCGAGGCCCCGAAGGAACCCGTCGAGGCTGCCGTGCCGCCGGTCGAACAGAGCGAGGTCGAGCGCTTCTGTTCCAACATTGCCGACGCTGCCCGCGACCGCCGTTACCAGTTGCAGGCCGAGGAGCTGAAGAAGCTGCAGGCCGAGGTCGACAAGCGCATCGCCCTGCTCGAGGAGCGCAAGACCGAATACGAAACCTGGCTGAAGCGCCGCGAGGTCTTCCTCGCCCGCGCCGAGGAAGGTGTCGTCCAGATCTATTCACGCATGAAGCCCGATGCCGCCGCCGAGCGCCTGGCGGTGATGAACACCGACCTCGCCGCCGCCATCATGATGAAGCTCGACGCGCGCAAGGCGAGCGTCATCCTGAATGAAATGGAAAGCAAGGTCGCGGCGGAACTGACCCGCATCATCGCGAGCGCCGCACGCCGGGAAGACCCCACATGATCAGAAAAGCCCTCCTCGCCGCAGCCATGGCCAGCCTTGCCGGCTGTGGCTCCAACCTCAAGGAAATCGGCAAGGAGCCAACGATGTCGGCCGTCGGCTCCGGCATCGAGGATGGCAGCTCGTCGATGTACCGCTATCCTGAATCGCCTGCCGCACCGCCGAAGCGCTTTTCGCTGTGGCAGGACAAGCAGAGCCGCATGTTCACCGACCCGCGCGCGCTGCAGCCGGGCGACATCCTGACCGTCAAGATCGAGATCGACGACAGGGCCCGTTTCCAGAACGAGTCCGAGCGCAACCGCGTCACCAACCGGACCATTGCCGCTGGCCTCAATGTCGAATGGGACGGCGCCAAGACCGGTGGCAAGGGCGATGGCAGCGCCGGCTCCAAGTCGATTTATTCCGGCGACGGCGCCACCACGCGGTCCGAGAAGCTCAACCTGCTCCTTGCCGCCGTCGTCACCGACGTGCTGCCCAACGGCAATATGATGATCCGGGGCTCGCAGGAGGTGCGCGTCAACGCCGAGCTGCGCGTCTTGACCATCGCCGGCATCGTGCGTCCGTCCGACATCGGTCCGGAAAACACTATTCCCTACGAGCGTATCGCCGAAGCCCGCATCTCTTATGGTGGCCGCGGCCGCATCACCGAGGTCCAGCAGCCGCCATACGGCCAGCAGTTCCTCGATCAGGTCCTCCCTTTCTAGGTCCGGGACATGTCAGACATAGATCAGTTCCTCCCCCAGAAGCCCGGCCCCTCGCTGGTCGTCCAGCTCGGCATCCTGGCGGTGCTGACCGTCGGAGCCATCGGCATGGGCTGGCTGTCGGGTGGCTACCTCAAGGGCGAGAGCACACCTGTCGAGCAAGCTGCTCCCGAAGCGCCCAAGGCCCACGCCGCCAAGGAAGAAGCGCCGGCCGAGCATGGTCCGGCCAGCGAAGCTGCAGGCACTCTGGTGCAATTGCCGGCCATCACCGCCAATCTCGCGGCACCCGACACGATGTGGATTCGCCTCGAGGTCTCGCTGGTGCTCGACGCGCCGCAATCCGCAGACCTCGCCGAGCGCGTCCACCAGGACCTGCTCGCCTACGTGCGCACGCTCCGGATCCACCAGGTCCAGGGCGCCAGCGCTTTCCGCCACCTCAAGACCGACCTCGACGAACGCGCCGCGATCCGCAGCGATGGCCACGTCAAGGAAGTGCTGATCAGAACGTTGCTCTTCGAATGAAAAAGTTCCTGGCCACCGCAGCCATCCTCGCTGGCGCAATTGCGCCGGCGAGCGCGCAGCAGCTCGACCTGAGTCAGCTCGGCAACACCGATGGCGCCACCATCGGTTACATCATCCAGATGTTCGGCCTGCTCACCGTGCTTTCGGTGGCACCGGGCCTGCTGATCATGGTGACCAGCTTCACCCGCTTCGTCATCGCCTTCTCGATCCTGCGCACCGGCATCGGCTTGCAGTCGACGCCGGCCAACCTGATCCTGATCTCGCTGTCTTTGTTCATGACCTTCTACGTCATGGCGCCGACCTTCGATCAGGCCTGGCAGAACGGCGTCAAGCCGCTGATGGACAACCAGATCACCCAGGTTGAAGCTGTCGACCGCATTTCCGACCCGTTCCGCACCTTCATGATGCGCAATGTCCGCGACAAGGACTTCAGCCTGTTCGCCGACCTCGCCCGCGAACGTGGCCAGACGGTGTCGGAAGACAAGGTCGACCTGCGCATCCTGGTCCCGGCCTTCATGATCTCCGAAATCCGCCGCGGCTTCGAGATCGGCTTCCTGATCGTGCTGCCCTTCCTCGTCATCGACCTGATCGTCGCCACCATCACCATGGCGATGGGCATGATGATGCTGCCGCCGACAGTGGTGTCGTTGCCATTCAAGATATTGTTCTTCGTGCTCATCGACGGCTGGAACCTGCTCGTCGGCAGCCTTGTTCGATCTTTCACCTAGATCACCGCGCGTCCGCTTGCGGGCGCGCCATCACCGAAATCCGGGATGACGGCCGCAGTTCGCTTCGCGCGAACTGCGGCCAACGTGTTTTTGGGGCGCACAAATCCCGGGAAAATCAGCAAGTTAATGCGCGTTAACCATACCGCTTAGACCTTTGGTAGCTTCTATCGTGGAGATTGCCGGGCATGGCGGGTGATCCTCACGGAGAGATCATGGGCATGATGCCGCTCCGCCATACCGGTCGGTCCGGTATGTCCCTGTACTTCAGCATATCCTAGGGGCGTAATTCCCATGTCCAGCATCAATACCAACGCGTCAGCAATGACCGCGCTGCAGACTCTCGCAGCCACCAACAAGTCGCTCAACGTCACCCAGGGCCGCATCGCCACGGGTCTCCGCGTCGCAGAAGCTTCCGACAACGCCGCCTACTGGTCGATCGCCACCACGATGCGTTCGGACAACAAGGCCCTCTCGACGGTCCAGGATTCGCTCGGCCTTGGCGCTTCGAAGGTCGACACCGCCTACACCGGCATGAACAAGGCCATCGACACGCTCAACGACATCAAGGTCAAGCTGGTCGCCGCCAACGGCGCTTCGGCTGCCGACAAGGAAAAGATCGACACCGAAATCAAGGCGCTGCAGAGCCAGCTGAAGGCCTATGCCGACGGCGCCACCTTCTCGGGCTCGAACATGCTTTCGGTCGACACGACGACCGGCCATGCCGTCGCCGGCACCGCCGACGACGTCAAGATCGTTTCGGCCTTCAACCGCGATGCATCGGGCACGGCCTCGATCTCGACCATCGACGTCAAGGTTCAGGACATCAAGCTCTATGACGCCTCGGCTGCCTCCACCGGCCTGACCGATGGTATCCTCGATGCACACCGCCTCGGCACCGGCGCGCGCGTCGCTGCCGCCTCGAACCCGACGGCCGGCGCTGCCGCTGTCGGCACCGACACCTACACCGTGGCGACGCTTTCGGTTAAGGGCTTCAGCGATACCCAGATCGGCGCCATGCTCGGCGTTGTCGAAGGCGCGCTGAAGGAAATGACGACTGCCGCCACCAACCTCGGCGCCGCCAAGAGCCGCATCGAGCTGCAGAAGGCCTTTACGTCCAGCCTGATGGACTCGATCGACCGCGGCGTCGGCCAGCTCGTCGATGCCGACATGAACAAGGAATCGACCCGCCTGCAGGCCCTCCAGGTCCAGCAGCAGCTCGGCATCCAGGCGCTGTCGATTGCCAATGGCAACTCGCAGTCGATCATGTCGCTGTTCCGCGGCTGACCGAACCGTCTCAGGCATTCCGTATCAGGACGGGCCGCACCTCAGGTGCGGCCCGTTTTGCGTCTGCCCGGAGCATTCAAAATAAATCCCAAGATTATCCGCAATGTTTCTAACGCTTAGCGATTTGGTAGGGAGTATCGGAGAGATTACCCGGCATGGCGGGTGATCCCTCGGGGATCATGGGCATGATGCCGCTCCGCCATACCGGTCGATCCGGTATGTCCCTGTACCTTTGCATTTCCTAGGGGCGTAATTCCCATGTCCAGCATCAATACCAACGCGTCAGCAATGACGGCGCTGCAGACGCTTGCAGCCACCAACAAGTCGCTCAACGTCACCCAGGGCCGTATCGCCACGGGTCTCCGCGTTGCAGAAGCCTCCGACAACGCCGCCTACTGGTCGATCGCCACCACCATGCGTTCCGACAACAAGGCGCTTTCCACCGTTCAGGATTCGCTCGGCCTCGGCGCGTCGAAGGTCGACACCGCCTACACCGGCATGAACAAGGCCATCGACACGCTCAATGACATCAAGGTCAAGCTGGTCGCCGCCAACGGCGCGTCTGCCGCCGACAAGGCCAAGATCCAGACCGAAATCAAGGCGCTGCAGGGCCAACTGAAGGCCTATGCCGACGGCGCGACCTTCTCGGGTGCCAACTACCTCTCGGTTGCCTCCGACAAGAACGCCGCGGGCGCCGCAGCAGCCGCCGACACCGGTGTCCAGCAGGATGCCAAGATCGTTTCGGCCTTCAACCGCGACGCGTCGGGCACCGCCTCGATCTCGACCATCGACGTCAACGTCGAAGGCATCAAGCTCTATGATTCGGGCGCCGGCACCCCGGCCAACGTCAAGAACGCCGGTATCCTCGACCGCCAGACCGCAATCTGGAGCTCAAAGGCTGCCCAGACTGCCTACGACAGCGCTTACTCTGCCTCCGTAGCAGGTGGCGCTTCTGATACGACGGCCGCCGGCCTTGCAACCACCGCTGCCACGACCGCGGACGGCACGGCTACGTCCATCGCTGGCGTCTCCGTCGCCAACCTCGACATCACCGCTGCCGGCGTCACCGACGCCTTCATCGGCTCGATGCTGAGCAAGGTCGAAGGCGCGCTCAAATCGATGACGACCGCTGCAACCAACCTCGGCGCTGCCAAGAGCCGCATCGAGCTGCAGAAGGCCTTCACCTCGAGCCTGATGGACTCCATCGATCGCGGCGTCGGCCAGCTCGTCGATGCCGACATGAACAAGGAATCGACCCGTCTGCAGGCCCTCCAGGTCCAGCAGCAGCTCGGTATCCAGGCGCTGTCGATTGCCAATGGCAACTCGCAGTCGATCATGTCGCTGTTCCGCGGCTGATCGAACCGTCTCAGGCACATCTTGGGAAAATGGGCTGCACTTCGGTGCGGCCCATTTTTATTTCGGATCTTCTTCCGCTGGACACGCCACCGGGCAGCCCGGTCAGTCAATATTCTACAAATCGGCGTTGGTTAATCGGCCATTTTCTCGAAAGTTAGAGTTTTAGAAATGTCTATACGACATTGATGCTTCATGGCGGGTGATCGACAACGATCATGGGCATGATGCCGCTCCGCCATACCGGTCGGTCCGGTATGTCCCTGTTTTTTGTTGTTTTTTCGGGGCGTATTTTCCCATGTCCAGCATCAATACCAACGCGTCGGCAATGACCGCGCTGCAGACCCTGTCTGCCACCAACAAAGCTCTCAACACCACCCAGGGCCGTATCGCAACGGGTCTCCGCGTCGCGGAAGCTTCCGACAACGCCGCTTACTGGTCGATCGCCACCACCATGCGTTCGGACAACAAGGCCCTGTCGACGGTCCAGGATTCGCTCGGCCTCGGCGCGTCGAAGGTCGACACCGCCTACACCGGCATGAACAAGGCCATCGACACGCTCAACGAGATCAAGGTCAAGCTCGTCGCCGCCAATGGCGCGTCGAACGCCGACAAGGCCAAGATCCAGACCGAAGTGAAGGCCCTGCAGGACCAGCTCAAGTCCTATGCTGACGGCGCGACCTTCTCCGGCACCAACATGCTGTCGGTCAACAGCGGCGCCGCCGCTTCTCCCGACGTCAAGGTCGTTTCGGCCTTCAACCGCGATGCATCGGGCACGGCCTCGATCTCGACCATCGACATCAAGGTCGAGAGCATCAAGCTTTATGAAGCCGGCACTGGCGTCGCCACCACCGGCAAGGGCATTCTCGACTCCGAGCGCACCTCTGCTGGCGTCGAAGGCGCGGCCAATGCCGTCACCCTCGGCACTTACGATGCCGCCGACACCTTCCAGGTCGCCACGATGAAGCTGACGGACGGCACGCTGTTCGCCAACGACCAGCAGCTGACCCAGATGCTCGGCGTTGTCGAAAGCGCGCTCAAGGACATGAACACGGCCGCCACCGACCTCGGCGCCGCCAAGAGCCGCATCGAGCTGCAGAAGTCGTTCACCTCGAGCTTGATGGACTCCATCGATCGCGGCGTCGGCCAGCTCGTCGATGCCGACATGAACAAGGAATCGACTCGTCTGCAGGCCCTCCAGGTCCAGCAGCAGCTCGGCATCCAGGCGCTGTCGATCGCCAACGGCAACTCGCAGTCGATCATGTCGCTGTTCCGCGGCTGATCGAATCGTCTCTGGCATTTTGCATCAGAGCGGGCCGCACCTCAGTGCGGCCCGCTTGCGTTTGGGTCCGCACCCGTGTTGTCGCGCTGAAAGATCGAGGAAACTCTAAATATTTCAATGTTCTAACAAAAGAACCTCATACGGTTTTTAGCAGTTCGGTAAGGTTAAGATGCGATAGTCCTTGGCATGGCGGGTGACCCCTTCTTGGCGATCATAGGCATGATGCCACGCCGCCATACCGGTCGATCCGGTATGTTCCAGTATTGCTTTTTCCTAGGGGCGTAATTCCCATGTCCAGCATCAACACCAACGCGTCAGCAATGACGGCGCTGCAGACGCTTTCCGCCACCAACAAGTCGCTGAGCACCACCCAGGGCCGCATCGCCACAGGTCTGCGCGTTGCTGAAGCTTCCGACAACGCGGCCTATTGGTCGATCGCAACCACCATGCGTTCGGACAACAAGGCGCTCTCGACCGTGCAGGATTCGCTTGGCCTCGGCGCTTCGAAGGTCGACACCGCCTATACCGGCATGAACAAGGCCATCGACACGCTCAACGACATCAAGGTCAAGCTGGTCGCCGCCAACGGCGCATCGGCTGCCGACAAGGAAAAGATCGACACCGAGATCAAGGCCCTCCAGAAGCAGCTCCAGGCCTATTCCGACGGCGCCACCTTCTCCGGTACCAACATGCTCTCGGTCAAGAGCGGTGCTGCGGCAACCGCAGCCGACGACGTCAAGATCGTCTCCGCCTTCAACCGCGACGGCGCCGGCTCCGCTTCTGTGTCGACCATCGACGTCAAGGTCGATGACATCAAGCTGTTCGAGACCGGCGGTGCTGCCGCCATCAAGACCGGCATCCTGGATGGCCAGCGTCTCGGCACCACCGGCGTCCGTGCCGCCCTGTCCGCCCCGACCCCCGGCACCGATGCCGCAACCGACACCTACTCGGTCATGACAGTTTCGGTCAAAGGCTACTCCGATGCGCAGCTCATCAAGCAGCTTGGCGTTGTCGAAGCAGCACTCAAGGAAATGACGACGGCCGCTACCAACCTCGGCGCTGCCAAGAGCCGCATCGAACTGCAGAAGGCCTTCACCTCCAGCCTGATGGACTCCATCGACCGCGGTGTGGGCCAGCTCGTCGATGCCGACATGAACAAGGAATCGACCCGTCTGCAGGCCCTCCAGGTCCAGCAGCAGCTCGGTATTCAGGCGCTGTCGATTGCGAATGGCAACTCGCAGTCGATCATGTCGCTGTTCAAGGGCTGATGCCCCGGCGCCAAAACATCTCCAGTCGTGTAATCGGGCCGTACCCCATGGGTGGGGCCCGATTTCATTTTGCCCTGTCCGCCGCCTTCTCCTCGCCTGGCGGCGCCGGATAGCTTCGCGCAAGTTACGGCGAGCATAGATTCCGCCACGTAACGGTAAATGCGAAGGCCTGTCGTCGTGTGGTCTTTAATCTGCCGTTAACCATAAGTTCGTAGTTATGGTTAACCAATTGCTATGACGGTTCGGCTGCCACGGGCAGAACGTACGGCATCCGCAACCGGTTCGCGGCGGCAGATCGCGCGGCTCTGACAGAGGGGTTTATTTCGATGTCCAGTATTATGACCAATGCTTCGGCGTTGACGGCGCTTCAGAGCCTCAACACCACGAACAAGGCTTTGAACACCACCCAGGCCCGCATCTCGACCGGCTTCCGCGTCGCGGAAGCCTCCGACAACGCCGCCTACTGGTCGATCGCCACCACCATGCGCTCCGACAACAGGGCACTCTCGACGGTCCAGGACGCGCTCGGCCTCGGCGCCTCGAAGGTCGACACCGCATATACCGCGATGCACAAGTCGATCGACACTCTCAACGACATCAAGGTCAAGCTTGTCGCCGCCGCCAATGGCTCGGACGCCGACAAGAACAAGATCGACGTCGAGATCAAGGCGCTGCAGGCACAGCTCAAGAGCTATGCCGACAGCGCCAGCTTCTCCGGTGCCAACTGGCTTTCGGTCAATTCGACGACAGCTGCCGGCCATTCGGCGGCCGGCGTCCACAATGACGCCAAGATCGTTTCGGGCTTTATCCGCGACAACTCGGGCACAGTCACGCTGGCAACGATCGACATCAAGGTCCAGAGCGTGAAGCTCTACGACGCCGCAGCCACCAACAACGTCAACAAAGGCATCCTCGAAGGCCTTCGCCTCGGCACCACGGGCGTGCGCGACAACACCGCCGTCAACCCGACGACCCCGGGTGCAGCGGTTGCCGCCACAGACGGCTACGCCGTTGCGACCCTTTCGGTGAAGGGCTTCAGCTTCGACCAGATCCTGCAGATGGTGAAGGTCACCGAAACGACCCTCGCCGAGATGACCGACGCCGCCACCACGCTCGGTGCGGCCAAGAGCCAGATCGACCTTCAGAAGACCTTCACCACCAGCCTGATGGACTCCATCGACCGCGGCGTCGGTCAGCTCGTCGACGCAGACATGAACAAGGAATCGACCCGCCTGCAGGCCCTTCAGGTCCAGCAGCAGCTCGGCATCCAGGCGTTGTCGATCGCCAATTCGAACTCGCAGAACATCCTGTCGCTGTTCAAGAGCTGACGCCTCGGCCCCGAAAGCCGGTTTAGGCGTTTGGAGACACCTGAATCCAGGTTGCACTTCGGCAACAACAATCCCGACGAAATGCCATGGGCCGCGCAACTTGCGCGGCCCATAACATTTTCGCACAAGCTTCGCGGGCTAGGGTCTCTCCGGAAAGTATTGCGGGGAACTTACGCACGTGCCCGAACAGCTACAGAGCATCGTCGCCAATCTCAGGAGTTTCGGCCCACGCCGTCTCGCCATGCTGGGTGGTATCGCAGCACTGGTGATCGCCATCGTCGGCGTGGCATCCGTCTATCTCAACCGTCCTGCCTACGAGACGCTCTATGTCGGCCTCGAACGCTCCGACGTGAACCAGATCGGCATGGTGCTGGGCGAAGCGGGCATCGGCTTCGACGTCGCCTCCGACGGCACCACCGTGCTGGTCCCAGCCGGCAGCACCGCGCAAGCCCGCATGCTGCTCGCCGAAAAAGGCCTGCCCACCAGCGCCAATGCCGGCTACGAGCTGTTCGACAATGTCGGCTCGCTCGGCCTCACCTCCTTCATGCAGCAGGTCACTCGTGTCCGCGCATTGGAAGGCGAGATCGCCCGCACCATCCAGTCGATATCAGGCATCAAGGCCGCCCGTGTTCACATCGTCATGTCCGAGCGCGCCAATTTCCGCCGCGACGAGCAGAAGCCGTCGGCCTCGGTCGTCATCCGCGCCGCCAGCATGGATGCCGACAAGAGCGCCATGTCGATCCGCCATCTCGTTGCCGCAGCCGTCCCCGGCCTCGATGCCGAGCGTGTGACGGTTCTCGATTCGAGCGGCAATTTGCTCGCCGCCGGCGACGACCCCAACAATTCGAGCGCCGCCCGCTCCATCGGCGTCGAGCGCACCGTCGAAACCCAGATCGAGGACAACATCCGCCGTGCGCTGGCAGCCTATCTCGGGCCGGACAATTTCCGCGCCAGCGTCAAGGCTGACGTCAACACCGACTCGCGCCAGACCGAAGAGACGATCTTCGATCCGGAATCACGCGTCGAGCGCTCCGTCCAGGTTGTCCGCGCCAACGAGAATTCCAACCAGAAGCAGTCGTCGACACCTGCCACCGTCGAGCAGAACCTGCCCGATGCCGAGGCCGCTGCCACCGACGGCCCGCAGTCGACCTCGGCCAGCGACCGCAAGGAAGAGATCACCAATTACGAGATGAACTCCAAGCGCATCGCCACGGTGTCGAATGGCTATTCGGTAACCAAGATGTCGATCGCCGTGGTTGTCAACCAGCAGCGCCTGGCAGCCATCCTCGGCAAGGACGCGACGCCCGAGGCCATCGCAGCCCGCGTCGCCGACATCCAGAAGATGGTGACCTCGGCCACCGGCTTCGACGAAAAGCGCGGCGACCTGATCAACGTCTCGGCGGTCGAGTTCATCGACGGCCTCGACGGCGAGGTCATCGAGAGCCCCGGCATCATGGCCTCGATCGGCCAGCACGCAGGAACGATGATCAACGCTGCAGCCTTCATCGTCGTCGTTTTCCTCGTCGCCTTCTTCGGTCTGAGGCCGATGGCAGCAGCACTGTCCGGTTCGTCCGCAGCCCCTGCCCTGCCCACCTTCGCCGGGCCGAGCTTCGAGGAGATGCAGCGCGCCTTGCCGAATGCAGAGGGCATGGCCTCGTTCGAGGAAGAGCCCGCCGCATTGTCCGACCAGCGGCCGCACGCCATGGACGACCTGCGCAACAAGCTGCGCCCTGCCCCGCAGGACCGCCTCGCCCGCATGGTCGACATCAATGAAGAGCGCACCGCACTGATCCTGCGCAAATGGGCCGGTAACGAGGTTGCCGCGTAATGTCGATCGCAGCGCTTTTTGAACGGCTGACCGATTTCGCACCGCTCGCGCCAAATCCGCATCCGCATGCCGGCCAGCCCGAGACCTCGGCCACGGAATATCCCAAGGCGGTTCCGGATCTGGATATCCCGGCAATCGTCGCCGAAGCCGTCGCCCAGGCCGAGGCCGATCTGACCACACGCCTGAGCGAGGAGTACGAGCTGGTGCTCGAGGCCGAGCGCCAGCGCCACGCCGAGGAGGTCGCCGCGCTTGGCGCCCGCTTCGGCAGCGAGGCCGGCGAGGTCATCGCCAAGCGCATCGCCGAGATGGAGACGCGTATCGTCCACCTCACCACCGACGCCGCCGCCCGCGTTGTCGCGACGCTGGTCAGTGACGACATCCGCCAGCGCTCGATCGATGCCCTGTCCAGCGCCATCATTGCCGCCTGTGCCGACCGCGAAGCGGTGCGCATCAAGGTCAGCGGCCCGCAGTTCCTGTTCGACGCGCTCGCTGCAGCCATCGGCCATCGCATCGACAATGTCGACTTCATCGAAGCAGTCGGCTTCGATCTCAGCGTCGCGATCGACGACAACCTGTTCGAGACCCGCCTCGGCGAATGGTCTTCGGCGCTTTCCGAGACCTTGCCATGAACGGTCCTGACGGCGCCGAGCCACGCCACGAGATCGTCATCGTCAGGCGAGCCCATTCCGACCATGACGACGGCCACCATGGCGGCGCCTGGAAGATCGCCTTCGCCGACTTCATGACGGCGATGATGTGCTTCTTCCTCGTCATGTGGCTGATCAGTGCCGCCAACGAGCAGACCAAGGCGGCTGTCGCCAGCTACTTCAACCCCGTCAAGCTGGTCGACCGCAATGCCAGCCGCAAGGGCCTCGAAGAACTCGGTGACGGTCCCAATTCGGTCGGCCTGACTGCCGAGAACCCGCAGGAAGCCAGCGCCAAGGCAGGCTCCGATGGCCGCGGCAATGCCGGCCCGTCGACGGAGAAAAACTCCGCTGACGCCAGCCCTGCCGCCAACCGCTCCGACGAGCACCTGTTTGCCGACCCCTACGCTGTGCTCGCCGAAATCGCCCAGGACACCGGCGCCAAGGCCAACATCTCGGAACGCAACGAAGGCGGTGCCCAGAATGCCGGTCCGGCCAGCGGCGCCTCTGGCGGAGAAGCCTATCGCGATCCGTTCGCACCCGATTTCTGGACCGAGCAGGTGGCAACGCCTGCCGCCGAAGCAAGTGCCGAGCGCGCCGCGATCGAAGGCGAACCGGCAAAGCCCGGCGACAAGACCGAGCGTTCGGCCAAGACCGATCCGGTGAAGGCCGAAGAACAACAAGCCAAGCCCGCCGAGCAGGCGCCACCAGTCCAGGCAGCACCGGCTCCCGCAGCGCGCGAAACCGCCGCCAAGCCGGGCGATGCTCCCGAGCGCGACACCAACGAAGCTGGAGAATTGGCCGAGGCGCCAAAGCCCAGGGACGAGGCACCGACACGCGAAACCGTCAACGATGCCGACGCCATCCGCCGCGAACTCGCCGAGGCGATCAAGTCGGGCGGGGCCCTGCCCGACGGTCTCTCGGTCGTCGCCACAGACAAGGGCGTCGTCATCTCGGTCACCGAGCAGTTCGATTTCGGCATGTTCGAAATCGGCTCCGCCGTGCCGCGCAAGCAGCTTGTGCTCGCCATGGAAAAGATCGCCAAGACGCTTGCTACCCACGAGGGCAACATCTCGATCAACGGACACACCGACGCGCGTCCGTTCCGTGGCGGCGGCTATGACAACTGGCGCCTGTCCACCTCGCGCGCCCACTCAGCCTACTACATGCTCGCCCGCGCCGGGCTTGACGAAAAGCGTATCGTCGAGGTCGCCGGTTTCGCCGACCGCAAGCTGAAGGATAAGGCCGAACCGTTCTCGGCCACCAATCGGCGTATCGAAATCCTGCTGGAGCGCGCCGAATGAGGCTGGCGGCAACCCTGTCCGGTGCCGCGCTGATCGCCCTGCTGGTCGCGGGCGTACCCGGCCGTGCCGTGGCCAGCGAGGCGCCGGCGCTCGAGCCTTACCAGCTGGTGCGCTGCCTGCAGCTGTTGCAGGACCGCATCGCCTCCGGCGATCAGGCTTCGCTGCCGTTGCAGCGCCGGCTGCTCGAAATGACCGACGAGCGCATGCGAACCGCCGATGTCGACGCATTCAAAGATCCCAAGAATTTTCGCGCCCTGCTGATCTATGCGATGAGCGGCGGCAACCCGCTGACCATCGAGCAGGTGGTTTCGCGGCTGGAGCTTGAAGAGGCCGACCAGAAGCTGGCGCAAGGCGTCATCGATTATCTCCGAGGCAAGCCCAAGGGCACGGTGGAGGCGCTGGCCGCGATCGACCCGCTGACGCAGATTTCTGAACTCGGTGCCTTTCTGGCGCTGGTCAAGGGTTCGGTCAGCATCGCCGAACAGCCCGAGCAGGCGATGAAGCTGTTGGACCAGGCCAGACTGCTCAGCCCCGGCACGCTGGTCGAGGAAGCCGCCCTGCGCCGCTCGGTTGCGCTCGCCACCCGGCTTGAAGATGGCGGCCGCTTCCTGCGCAACTCGACGCAATATGTTCGCAGCTACCTGCGCTCGCCTTATGCCAGCCAGTTTGCCGATGCCTTCGTTGGCGGCGTCGTTGCCCTGCACAAGTCGATCAATCTCGACACGCTCGCCGAAATCACCGCGATGATGGACGCCGAGCAGGAACGGGTCGTCTATCTCCGTATCGCCCGCCGTGCCGCCATCGACGGCCTGACCGAACTGTCCACCTTTGCCGCTGCCAGGGCCGTGAAGAGTCGTGACGGTGCACCCGGCGGTGCTGACCCGCGCGCCCAGCTTTATTCCGGCCTGTCGTCGGTCACTTCCGGCACCGCCGCAGACATACTTGGCAAGCTCGGCGGCATCGATCGCGACAAGCTGTCCAAGGGCGACCGCGCCTTGCTCGACGCCGTCGAGGCCGTTGCCTCGGAGCTGACGTCGGCTGTTCCGGCGGCACCCGCAAGCGCATCGAAACCGCTGGATATCGGCGATCTGCCGCCGGCGGCGATCGAGATCACGCCGCCACCGGCGGATCCGATGATCCCCGACGCCGTCGAGGCATCTGCAGAGGCTGCGCCCGCCCAGTCGGCGGCCCCCGAGGTCCCGGCAGCAGCACCCGCGTCGCCTCCGGCTGAGCAGCCGGCAACGGTCGCGGCGCCCAGGGTCGTGCCACTGACAGCGCAACAACAACCGGAACCAGCGGAACCGGAAGATCCCAAGATCACTGAAGCGCGCCGCACGCTTGAATCCATTGACGAACTGCTAGGAGGCTCCCCCAAATGACCGACGCCATCAGCGCGGCCCTGGTGAGCCCGCTCGCGCGCCATTCATCCGGCCATGAGCGCAATGCCCTCGCCAGCAATGACGACCAGCCTGATTTCGGCCAGGCGCTGGGCTCACCGAACAAGGGCGAGCCGAAATCGAAAGGTCATGCCGCCGATCACGATGCCCCGCGCCAAAAGGGCCTGAACAAGCTCGCAGAGCGGCTTGCCGCACGTGACGCGCTCGCCGAAGCCGAGGGCAAAACACCCAGGGTCGGCGAAGCTGCCGAGGACGCGACACCCGAAATACCCGAGCCGCAGCCGGATGCCGCGACGAAGGACGTCAAAGCAGAAAAGACCGAAGAGCCTGCATTGCCGCTGGTGCTTGCACTGAGCGAATTACGCAAGGCGGGCTCCCAGCCGGCAAAGGCTGGTTCCGCCGACGCGGCCGAAGTCGAGGAGAGCAAGGCCAGCGCACAGCCGGAGGCTGCAGGCGATACGTCTGAGCCGGAACTCGCAGCCCTCGTCACGAGCGGCAAGACCGCGCGCCAGGCTACTACCGGAGCCGCGCCGCAGTCCGCGGCACCTGTTTCGGCACCCGCGACAGGCTCCACGCCCGAGACGCAGCAGGCAGCACAATCCGGCGCGCCGGAAACCGCCAGCGACGTCGCAGCCAGGGCCGACAAACCGGCACGACCGACACCTGTCAGGCAAGCCGAACAACCCTCCGTCGGCAACACCGTCACCGTCATGTCGGAGCAGTCGATCCCGGCACCGGCGAGCACTGGCGCGGGCAGCACCGCGGGTGCGCTGGCGCTCGACATCGCCTCCGCGGCACCGCGCCATGTCGCTGCCGTATCCTCGGTCCAGCAGCTCCAAAACAGCGCATCCAGCACACCCGGCGCACAGGCTCTCAAGATCCAACTGCGCCCCGTCGAACTGGGCATGGTCACAGCCAATCTTCATCTCGCCGGCGAGCAACTTTCGGTTGAAATCGAGGTTGAGAACACCGAGGCCTACAACAGGCTTTCGTCCGACCGCGAGGCGATCAACAGCGCCCTGCGCGGCCTCGGTTTCGACGTTGACCGCGTCACCATCCTGCAGCCGCAGTCGACGAATGCCCGCGCTGACGGCGGCGCTGCCAACGGCTTCGCAGGCCGTGACCAGGCATCCGCCCAGTCGGGCGGGACAGGTGGTGAAGGTGGCAATTCCAGCAATGGACGTCAGAGTGGGAACGCTGCAAATGACGAAAGCAATTCGCGCAACATCTCGTCGTCTGGCGCTGATCGCCCTGGCAGCAGCCGCTACATCTAGCGCCGCCACCACGATCGCTGCAGCTGCGGCCAATCCGTGCGAGCCTGAGATCCTGCGCGCCGCCGACCGCTACGGCGTGCCGGTCGGCATCCTCTATGCCGTTGGTCTGACCGAAACCGGAAAGAAGGGCAGCTTGCAGCCTAACGCCTTGAACATAGAGGGAAAAGCCGTCTTTCCCAGGAATGAGGCCGAAGCCGTTGCGGCCTTCGAGACTGCGCGTCGCGAAGGCAAGACACTGATCGATCTCGGCTGCATGCAGATCAACCACCGATACCACGCAACCGAATTCCGCTCGGTGCGCGACATGCTCAATCCGCGCCTCAATGTCGACTATGCCGCGCGCTTTCTCGTCAGCCTGCACTCGCGTCATGAGTCCTGGTCGATGGCGGTCGCGCGTTATCATGCCGGCCCCAACAACGACCCTGCACAAAAACGCTACGTCTGTCGCGTCATCGCCAACATGGTCGCCACCGGCTTCGGCCGCTGGACGGAAAACGCCCGGACCTTCTGCAACCCATAGGCGTTTCCAGCCGAACCGAACCGGACACCGGCCGTTACCCCGCCCCTCATTACAGGCTTGCGCAAGGATGCACGCATATCGTGCAACCTGTTCAACCCATGCGATTCCAGACTCCCTAAAAAATAGCGGCAAGAATTCACGATTGGTCGCCTTGGTCCCGACCCATTACCGATTGGTTAACAGGGGCATTTTTACTGATTCGGGGGCGGAATCATGATCGTAATCGTGGACGAGCGAGAGCTCGTCACCAACGGATATAATTCACTCTTCGACCGGGAAGGTGTGGCGTGCGCAGGCTTCCGTTCGACCGAATTCGGCGAATGGGTTTCCAGCGCTCCCGACGAGGATCTGCGTTCCGTTCGCGCCTTCCTCATCGGCGACTGCAACGAGGGTTCGATCTCGCCGCGTCAGCTGCGAGACCGTACCAAAGCCCCGGTCATCGCCCTCAGCGAACAGAACAATCTCGAAAACACGCTCAAGCTTTTCGAGTCGGGTGTCGACGACGTCATCCGCAAACCCGTCCACATTCGTGAGATCCTTGCCCGCATCTCGGCCATCCGCCGTCGCGCCCAGGAAGACACCGGCTTCACCCAGATCGGCGCAATGCGCATCTTCATGGACGGCCGCGACCCCGAGATCGACGGCGAGCCGATGCCGCTGCCGCGCCGTGAGCGTCGCATCCTTGAGTATTTGGCAAGCAACAGCGGCCGTCGCGTCACCAAGACCCAGGTCTTCAACGCGATCTACGGTGTCTTCGACGAAGAAGTCGAAGAAAATGTCGTCGAAAGCCACATCTCGAAGCTGCGCAAGAAATTGCGTGAGCGTCTTGGCCACGACCCGATCGATTCGAAGCGTTTCCTCGGCTACCGGCTGATCGTCTGACCAGCCTCGCGCAAGACATGCCACGTAACTTCACCAGCGTGGCATGAGATTTGAGGAGACCACCGATGAGCCTTTACGGAATGATGCGAACCGGCGTTTCGGGCATGAATGCCCAGGCGAACCGGCTGTCGACGGTCGCCGACAACATCGCTAACTCGAGCACGACCGGCTACAAGCGCGCCTATACCGAATTCTCGTCGCTGGTGCTGCCCAGCACGCCCGGCGCCTATAATTCCGGCGGCGTCACCACCAAGGTGCTGAACGCCATCGCCAAGGACGGCACGCTTCAGTACACGACGTCAGGCACCGATCTCGCGGTCCAGGGCAACGGTTTCTTCGTCGTCCAGGATTCCTCCGGTTCTCCCTACCTCACCCGCGCCGGTTCGTTCGTGCCCGACGGCCAGGGTCGCCTCATCAATGCCGCCGGCTACCAGCTGATGGGCTACAGCTACGCAAATGGCATTCCGGCCGCCACCGCCAACGGCTTCGATGGCCTGGTGCCCGTCCAGATCTCGAGCTCCGAGCTCACCGCGCTGCCGACCAAGAACGCCACCTTCACGGCCAACCTTCAGAGCGACGCTGCCGTCTCCGCCGGCCCGCTCCCGAGCACGAATGCCGCCGGCGCGACCTATACGTCGAAATCGTCGATGGTCATGTACGACAATCTGGGCGCCAAGAAGATCGTCGACATCTACTACACCAAGACCGGCGCCAACACCTGGGACGTCGCCGTGTACGACCAGTCCAAGGCGGCGGCCGGAACCTCATTCCCCTATGCCGCAGGCGGTCTGCTGACCAACAGCACCATGACCTTCGACGGTACCACCGGCAAGCTGACCAGTGCCGGCAGCCTCAGCTTCACCGTCCCGAACGGTGCGCCGGTGACCCTCGACATCTCCAAGATGACGCAGCTGGCATCGCCCTATACCGTGACCAAGGCCGTTGCCGACGGCAACGGACCGAGCACCATCGAACGTGTCGAGATCGACACCGACGGCACCATGTACGCCCAGTACGCGGACGGTTCGATGAAGCCTCTGTTCAAGATTCCTCTGGCCGACGTGGCAAGCCCCGACCGTCTCAACAGCCTTTCGGGTAACGTGTTCCGCGAGAGCGCCGACTCCGGCCCGGTCCAGATCGGCTTCGCCGACTCGGGCGGCCTCGGCAAGATGATCTCGGGCGCGCTCGAAAACTCCAACGTCGACATCGCCGAGGAACTCACCGCGATGATCGAGTCCCAGCGTAACTACACTGCCAATTCCAAGGTCTTCCAAACCGGAGCGGACCTGATGGATATCCTCGTCAACCTGAAGAGATAGGACTGACGGGCTTATCGCCCGCTGGAAAAACATAGCATGTCGCTGTCGTCTGCCATTAGCATAGCCCAATCTGCGCTTCGCAACACGTCGCGCCAGACAAGCACTGTTTCCCGCAACGTCGCGGATGCATCAAATCCTGACTACGTGCGCCGCACAGCCGTGCTCGCCAGCACCGGCCCCGGGGCGCGCGTGGTCGAAATCCAGCGTGCGACCAACGAGCAGCTGTTTCGCCAGAACCTGTCTGCCCTGGCCGACTTCACCGGCCAGAACACCCTCCTGGAGGGGCTGCAGAAACTTTCGCTCGACGTCAACGGCTCGGAAAACAAGGGCTCGGTCGCAACCCAGCTCGGCAAGTTCCAGCAAGCGCTGCAGCTTTACGCGGCAGCCCCCTCCAACCAGAACCTCGGCACGGCGGCGATCGACGCCGCCCGCCAGGTGGTGCGCTCGCTCAACGACGGCAGCGATGCCATTCAGCGCATCCGCACCGAGACCGACAGCGAGATCGCGACCACCGTCGATGATCTCAACCGGCTGCTCGCCGATTTCGAGCAGGCCAACAAGACGATCATCCAGGGCACCCGCGCCGGCCGCGACGTCAACGACTCCCTCGACCAGCGCGACGCCATCCTGAAGAAGATTTCCGAGATCGTGCCGATCTCGACCTTCAAGCGCGGCGACAACGACATGGTCATCACCACAGGTGATGGCACCACCCTGTTCGAGACCGTCCCACGCGCGGTCACCTTCCAGCCGCTGGCGGGTTACTCCGCCGGCGTGACCGGCAACAAGATTCTCATCGACGGCGTGCCGCTTCAGCCAGGCGTCGGCGCCAACACCAACGCCGGCGGCAAGCTCGCCGGCATGATACAGCTCCGCGACAGTGTCACCACCACGATGCAGGCGCAGCTCGACGAGATGGCGCGCGGACTGATCACCGCCTTCTCGGAGACGGCACCAGCCCTTGCCGACCAGGCCGGCCTGTTCACCTGGTCCGGCGGCCCGGCGGTCCCGCCGGCCGGCGTACTGGTCAATGGCCTTGCGCGCTCGATCAAGATCAATCCGGCGGTCGACCCGCAGATCGGCGGCAATCCCAAGCTGTTGCGCGATGGCGGCATCAACGGCGCGGCCTATGTCAAGAATCCCGCCAGCAACGCTTCTTATGCCGACCTGCTGATCTCCTATGGCAACCGCATCGACCAGACGATGACTTTCGATCCGGCCGCGGGTATCGCCACAAGCTCGAGCCTCAGCACCTTCTCGACCAATTCGATCGGCTGGTTCGAGGGCATGCGCAAGCAGGCGGACACCGCCGCCCAGACCAAGGAAGCGCTGGCTATCCGCACCGCCGAGGCCCTGTCAAACGATACCGCTGTCAATGTCGACATCGAGATGTCGAAGATGCTGGAACTCGAGCAGTCCTATCAGGCCACAGCCCGGCTGTTGAAGGCGGTCGACGACATGCTGGCTGCCCTCCTGGGCGCGGTGAGATAGTGCGATGAAAGCGACGTTCGTCTCCTCCTCCGCGGTCACCAGCGCCCTGCGCTACTCGATGCTGCGCCAGCAGTCCGAGCTCATCAAGGCGCAGAAGGAGGCCAGCTCCGGCTTTGTCGCCGACACCGGCTTGGCGCTTGGCGCCCGCACCGCGCAGTCGGTCACGCTCCATCGCGACCTCGAGCGCCTCGATGGCATTGTCGACAGCAACGGCCTGGTGTCGTCGCGCCTGTCAGCGACGCAGAAGTCGCTCAACGAGGTCGGCAAGGCCGCACAGACCTTCCTTGCCAGCCTGACCAGCAGTTCCTCCGGTGATGCCGCCTACGCGCTGACCCAGAAGGCGGCGCGCGGCACGCTCGACACGTTGACCTCGGTGCTCAACACCAGCCTCAACGGCGAATATCTGTTTGCCGGCACCAACACCGACGTCAAGCCGATCAACGAATTCAAGGCCGGCTCGCCGGCCAAGGCGGCATTCGACACTGCCTTCCAGACACATTTCGGCTTCACGCAGAACGATCCGGCGGCGCAGTCCATCTCGGCCACCCAGATGGACACCTTCATGACCTCGGTCGTCGAGCCGATGTTCCTCGGCGCCGGCTGGCAGGCCAATTTCTCCAATGCCACCGACCAGGGCATCACCAGCCGCATCACGCTCAACGAAACCACCGAGTCCTCGGTCAGCGCCAACAATGCCGGCATCCGTAAGGTCGCCATGGCCGCCGCCATGGTCAGCGACCTGCTCGATTCCAATGTGGGCGCTGCGGCCCGCGGCGCGCTGGTCACCCGCGCCGTGTCGATCATCGGCACCGCCATCAGCGACATAGGCCAGCTGGAATCGCAGACCGGTATCATCGAGCAGCGCGTCACCAACGCCACCGATCGCATCAAGATGCAGATGGATCTGTTCGAGCGCCACATCATCAACACCGAGGGCGTCAACCCCGAAAAGGCGGCGACACGCGTCAGCGACCTGATCTCGATGATCGAGAGATCCTACGCATTGACGGCACGTATCCAGAAGCTCAGCCTGATGAATTACCTCTGACCTGAACGGCAACAAACGGGACGCATATGTATCAATTCTCCTATGCCGACATTCAGACCGACTCCGTCGCCGATGCGCGGGATCGAGAACGTCAGCTTCTCAGCCGCTCGATCGACATGCTGATAAAGGCCAGCGAAGCCGGAGCCAATTCCAACGAGGCGATCGCCGCGCTGAACTTCACCAACCGCGTCTGGACCTCCCTGATGGACGATCTCGGCAACCCCGAGAATGCCCTCCCCAAGGAGCTCCGCGCCAACCTCATTTCCATCGGCCTGTGGCTGCTGCGCGAGTCGGAAGACATCCGCCAGGGCCGCTCCGAAAGCTTCGAGGGCCTGATCGAGGTCTCGCAAATCATCCGCGACGGCATCCAATGAAAAACACGCTCAAGATCTCGCTGAAGGCCAACGAGAAGATCTACATCAACGGTGCCGTGGTGCGCGCCGACCGCAAGGTCTCGCTCGAACTGCTCAACGACGTGCAGTTCCTGCTCGAAAGCCATGTGCTGCAACCCGAGCAGGCCTCGACGCCGCTGCGCCAGCTCTACTTCATCCTGCAGGTCATGCTGGTCGATCCGATCGGCGCGGTCCAGGCGCGCGACATGTTCCGCCGCTCGCTGCCGCTGCTGCTCGCCACCTTCGACAATGCGGAAATACTCTCCAGCCTGAAGCATGTCGACCGCCTCGTTGCCGAGGATCATGTCTACGAGGCGCTGAAGACCATCCGCTCCCTCTATCCACTCGAACAGCGCATCATCGCCGGCGAAGAGACCGAAACGGTGCAACCCGCCCGCGCAGCCGGAGGCAGATTCTGATGCCCATCGATTTCTCCGTGACGCCGCCTGTCGGCTCCAACACCGGCGCCAACAAGTCGACCGGCTCCAAGACGCAGGTCGACTACCAGTCCTTCCTCAAGCTGCTCATGGCGCAGATGAAGAACCAGGACCCGACCAAGCCGATGGAATCGACCGAATATGTGGCGCAGCTCGCCACCTTCTCGCAGGTCGAGCAGTCGGTGCAGATGAATGCGCGCCTCGACCAGATCCTGCAGTCCTCGGCGCTCGCCCAGGCAGACGCCCTGATCGGCCGCAACATCACTTCGGCCGACGGCAAGACGTCGGGCACGGTCACCGAGGTCCGTCTCGCCAAGGACGGCGTCACCGCCGTGCTGTCCGACGGCAAGACCGTCGCGGTCGTCGCGGGCGTCAAGGTCAAGGCTGCCGCGTGAACGAAGCCGATGCCCTCGACCTTGTCCAGTTCGCCATCTGGACGGTGCTGACTGCCTCCGCGCCCGCGGTGGCGGCAGCCATGCTGGTTGGCGTCGGCATCGCCCTGATCCAGGCCCTGACCCAGATCCAGGAAATCACGCTCACCTTCGTGCCCAAGATCGTCGCCATCTTCCTGGTGGTGGCGCTGACCGGCCCGTTTATCGGCGCCCAGATTTCCAGCTTCACCAACGTCATCTTCGAGCGCATCGAAAACGGCTTCTGATGGCTGCGTGGCAAGCCTGTTCGCGCACCGCGACCTGAGACCGTCCCTGTGGACCTTAGCCGCGCCGCCACTGGACCATGCCGGCATCGTACAAATGGGTTCACCCGGCCAGCCGATCATGGTCTAGTCATTCCTGCATGATCGAAATCGATTCCCCGAGCAGGTCGTGCATCCACAGGAGGGCCACGGCGTCCTTTGCGCCTCCCGAAGGAGGCTTGGCGCCGTAGCGGCAAATCACACGAGGGCACCCGGCTCAGCCGGCTTGGCGCATGGACGACGACCACCAGTACGAGCAAGGTTCGGCGCTCGCGCCCTTCAAGCACGGCATTTTCCGTTCCGTCTGGTTCGCCAGCCTGGCTTCGAATTTCGGCAGTCTGATCCAGTCTGTCGGAGCCGCCTGGTTGATGACCTCGATCGCCACCTCGTCCGACATGGTGGCGCTGGTCCAGGCCTCGATCTCCCTGCCGATCATGCTGTTTTCGCTCGCGTCGGGCGCACTCGCCGACAGCTACGACCGCCGCCGCGTCATGCTGACCGCGCAGTGCTTCATGTTCGCCGTCTCGGCGGCGCTGACGCTGTTTGCCTATCTCGGCCTGATCACGCCCTGGCTGCTGCTCACCTTCACCTTCCTCATCGGTTGCGGCACCGCACTTAACAACCCGTCCTGGCAGGCCTCCGTCGGCGACATGGTGCCTCGCACGGTGATGCCGGCGGCCGTCGCGCTCAACTCGATGGGCTTCAACATGACGCGCAGCGTCGGCCCGGCCATCGGCGGCATCATCGTCGCCACCGCAGGTGCTGCGGCCGCCTTCGCCGTCAACACGCTGAGCTACTTCGCCATCATCTTCGTACTGTTTCGCTGGCGCCCGCAATATCCGGCAAACCCGCTGCCACGCGAAACGCTCGGCCAGGCCATGGGTGCAGGCCTGCGCTACGTCGCCATGTCGCCCAACATCGGCAAGGTGCTGCTGCGCAGCTTCGCCTTCGGCTTCACCGCCGTCGTCATCCAGGCACTGCTGCCGCTGGTTGCCCGCGACCTCGTCGCCGGCGGCCCGCTGACCTACGGCATCATGCTCGGCGCCTTCGGTGTCGGCGCGGTCGGCGGCGCGCTGATCAGCGGCCGCATCCGCAGCAGCATGACGAGCGAAACAATCGTGCGCTCGGCCTTTCTCGGCTTCGCCCTCTGCAGCTGGATCGCCGCCTTCAGCTCCAATGCCTGGCTCACCTCGGCCGGCCTGCTCGTCGGCGGCGCCTGCTGGGTGCTTGCGCTTTCGCACTTCAACATCACCGTGCAGATGTCGACCCCACGCTGGGTCGTCGGCCGGGCGCTGTCGATCTACCAGATGGCAACCTTCGGCGGCATGGCGCTGGGCAGTTGGATCTGGGGTCTCGTCGCCGAAAGCAACGGCGCGGCCACCGCCCTGATCGTTGCCGGCATCGTCATGCTGGTCGGTGCGGCGATCGGCTTCCTGCTGCCGCTGCCCGAGCACACAGCGCTCAACCTCGACCCGCTCAACCGCTTCCGCGAACCACACCTGGCGCTCGACGTCCGGCCGCGTTCGGGGCCCATCGTCATCTCGATCGAATTCATCATCCGCGAAGAAGATGTACCGGCCTTCCTCGACGCCATGACCGAGCGCCGCCGTGTCCGCCGCCGTGACGGCGCCCGCAACTGGGTGCTGGCGCGCGACCTTGAAAACCCCGAGATCTGGGTCGAAACCTACCACACCCCGACCTGGCTCGAATACATCCGCCACAACCAGCGCGCCACCCACGCCGACGCCGTCATCGGCGACAAGCTGCGCGCCTTGCACAGCGGCCCCCAGCCACCCCGCGTCCACCGCCTGATCGAACGCCCCACCAGCCTGGCGGCAGCCCTCGGCAGTCACAAGGGGCATATCGAGCTGCATTAGGCGTAAGGCCGCAGCGACCGTCGCGAAGCCTGCCCTCCTTGCCAGCTCCATCGCGCGGTCCTTCGACGCCGAAGATTGGCATAAAAAGGCGCCCGTCGAAGCTCCGTTGCGTGCCAGCTGCCGCATCTTTTCGCCTGCCTCCCACCCTCGCGCAAGCTTGGCGCAATAGGGTCAGGAAGCCGTGGCATTGGCGCGCGGCGGGATTCGATCGGAAGCATCAATGGCGATCAGCGAAACCATTTCAGGCGCAGGCGTTCCAGCCAGGAACGGACGCGACGTCTTTTTCGCCGTCGGCATCGTCATCATCCTCGCCGTCCTGTTCCTGCCGATCCCGGCCTTCCTGATCGACGTCGGCCTTGCCTTCTCGATCGCCATTTCGGTGCTGATCCTGATGGTCGCGCTGTGGATCCAGCGCCCGCTCGACTTCTCGTCGTTCCCGACCATCCTGCTGATCGCCACGATGCTGCGCCTGTCGCTCAACATCGCCACCACGCGCATGATTCTGTCGCATGGCAATGAAGGCACGCATGCCGCCGGCTACGTCATTTCGGGCTTCTCGAACCTCGTCATGTCCGGCGACTTCGTCATCGGCCTGATCGTGTTCCTGATTCTGATCGTGGTGAACTTCATCGTCATCACCAAGGGTGCGACGCGTATCGCCGAAGTCGGCGCCCGCTTCACCCTCGACGCCATTCCCGGCAAGCAGATGTCGATCGACGCCGACCTGTCGGCCGGCATGATCGACGACAAGACAGCGCAGTTGCGCCGCCGCGAACTGGAAGAAGAAAGCTCCTTCTTCGGCTCGATGGACGGTGCCTCGAAATTCGTCCGAGGCGACGCCATCGCCGGCCTGATGATCACCGCCATCAACATCGTCGGTGGTATCGCCATCGGCTATTTCCGCCACGACATGGGCATGGGCGAAGCCGCTGACGTGTTCATCAAGCTGTCGGTGGGCGACGGCCTCGTCACCCAGATCCCGGCGCTCATCGTCTCGCTCGCCGCCGGCCTGCTCGTCTCCAAGGGCGGCACCCGTGGATCGGCCGACCAGGCGGTGTTCGGCCAGCTCGGCGCCTATCCACGCGCGCTCTATGTCGCCGCCGGCCTGCTGTTTCTGCTCTCGCTCGTGCCCGGTCTGCCGATGTTGCCGTTCCTCTCGCTTGCCGTTGCCATGGCAGCACTCGGCTACTTCATCCCGATGCAGCACAAGCGCCGCATGGCCGAGGTCGACGCTGAAAGGGAGCAGGTCGAGGCCGACAAGGTCGAAGAGGAAAAGAACTCGGTCAAGGCATCGCTCGCCACCGCCGAGATCGAGCTGCTGATCGGCAAGCAGCTGTCGACGCGCCTGCTCGCTACCCATCAGGAACTCGCCTTCCGCATGTCGAAGATGCGCAAGAAGTTCGCCACCCAGTACGGCTTCGTCGTGCCGGAAGTGCGCATGACCGACGACTTCTCGATTCCGCCCAAGAGCTACCAGATCAAGGTGCACGGCACCGTCGTCGCCGAATACCAGATGCGCGTCGGCGAAATCATGGTGCTGCTCGGCTCGCGGGATCTGCCAGACATTCCGGGCGAGGAAGTGCGCGAACCGGCTTTCGGTATGCGCGCCTTCTCGGTGCTCGATTCCTTCGCCGAGGACCTGAAGCGCGAGCAGTTCACCTTCGCCGACAACATGTCGGTGCTGCTCACCCATCTCTCCGAGGTGATCCGCAACAACCTGCCGCAGCTCCTGTCCTACAAGGACATGAAGGCGCTGCTCGAGCGCCAGGACCCCGAATACCGCAAGCTCGCCGACGAGATCTGCACCTCGCACATCACCTATCCCGGCCTGCAGGCGGTGCTCAAGCTTCTGCTCGCCGAGCGCGTCTCGATCCGCAACCTGCACCTCATCATCGAGGCAATCGCCGAGATCTCGCCGCATGTCCGCCGCACCGAGCAGATCGTCGAGCACGTCCGAATCCGCATGGCGCAGCAGATCTGCGGCGACTTGAGCGAAGGCGGCGTGCTCAAGGTGCTGCGCCTCGGCAACCGCTGGGATCTCGCTTTCCACCAGAGCCTCAAGCGCGACGCCAAGGGCGAAGTGCGCGAGTTCGACATCGATCCGCGCCAGCTCGAGGAATTCGGCCAGGAAGCCTCCAAGGCGATCCGCACGCATCTCGAAACCGGTGAGCGTTTCGTGATCGTCACCGCACCCGACGCACGTCCCTATGTCCGCATGATCATCGAAAGGCTGTTTCCGACCCTGCCGGTGCTCAGCCATGTCGAGATCGCCAAGGGCGTCGAACTGCGCGTGCTCGGTACCGTCTCATGAATGCCGCCGCGCAAGGCATGGTCCTTGCGGCGTTCCTGGCCTTCTGTCGCATCGGCGCCTGTTTCATGCTGATGCCCGGAATCTCCAGCGTGCGCGTACCGATGCATGTCAGGCTGTTCGTCGCCGTCGCCGCCACCGGCGGGCTGCTGATCCACCTCTGGGACCAGATCTTCCCGTTCGTCGACGCTCGTCCCGGCGTGCTGATGCCGATGATCGCATCCGAGCTTCTGATCGGCGGCCTGATCGGGCTGATGGCCAGGCTCTACATCCTGGCGCTGATGTTCATGGGCTCGGCGATCGCCATGCTGATCGGCTTCGGCGGTGTCGGCGGCCACGCGATCGAGGAAAACGAGCCCCAGGCAGCGCTTGCCTCGATCATCTCGATCGCGGCGCTGATCCTGCTGTTTGCCTTCAATTTCCACCACGAGATCATCCGCGCACTGGTCGCCTCCTACCAGGTCGCGCCGGTCAACATGTTCTTCAATCCGCAGGCAGCCCTCGTCGACGTCACCGACACGCTGTCGGAAAGCTTCATGGTGGTGCTGAGGCTGGGCAGCCCCTTCGTCGCCTATGCCATCCTGATCAACCTGACGATCGGCTTCGTCAACAAGCTGACGCCGCAGATCCCGGTCTACTTCATCTCGCTGCCCTTCGTCGTCGCCGGTGGCCTGGTGTTGATGTATTTCGGCATCGCCACCATGCTCAGCCTGTTTGCCGACGGCTTCGTCGACGTCACCGTGGGAAGGTAAGGAATGGCCGCGTCGCGCAGGGATCGCCTGAAGAAGCTGGTAGCCGTGCAGGAGCAGCTCAAGGCGCTGCACGAGACGCGCCATGCCGGTTTTGTCGCCAATGCGATTGCCGCCGAAGCCGAGGCGCAATCGCTGTCGGACAGCTTCGACAGCACCGAAGGCATCTCCCAGCTGTTCCCTGAGCTCTACCATCGCCGCATCAAGGAGGCGATCGACAAGAAGCAGCTCAATCTCGGCCTCGCCAATGTCGAGGTCGGCAAGATCGCCACTGCCACCGCCCGCACCAACATGGTCGAGCGCGCCTACCGCGAGGTCCGCCGTCAGGATGAGCGTGACAGCGCCGACCGCGAACGTCTCGAAATCATTGAAAGAAAGTCGGCTGAAGACAAGTAAGGTTGCCGCAAGCTTGACCCTCCACAATCAGCAGTAACGTAAACCCGGAAAGGCGAGCCGCTTTGGCCATCTCCCCACCCAGCGACATCATTCTGGATGTAGCCAAGGCCGTCGAGCCATCAGGCATCCAGGCTGCGCGCGCGGCGCTTGCCAACCGGACCGCCAGCGCGGCCCCGGCCGGAACATTTTCGCTCACCGAAGCCGCCGTCACCGGCGGTGTCACGCGCCAGCCGGACAAGACCCCGGCCGATGCGTCGATGAAGAAGTTCGAGGCAATGGTCCTGCAAACCTTCATCGGCAACATGATGCCGAAGAACACCGAAAGCGTGTACGGCAAGGGCATGGCCGGCGACATGTGGAAGTCGATGATGGCCGAGCATCTCGCCAACCAGACCGCCGAAGCCGGCGGCATCGGTATCGCCAAGACCGTTATGCGCGACCACTACATCAAGGACGAGCAGGTGGTGCCGGTCAGCGGCGTCGCTAGCGGGCCTGAAAAGGCGGCACTCGATGAACAAATGAGCCAGGCCACTGCGCTCATTCAGGAATTGCAGCGGAAGATGGTGCGCTCGCTGGGAAGCGACGATGCCGCCTCCGCCACTGACACAAAATCGTAGAGGATAAGATATGTCGGATCTCTCCGAATACAGGACGAACCTGCCGGTGACGGCCGATCTCATCGACGCTGCCCGCCCGGGCAACGTCGCGGCCATCATCAGCCGGATCGAGGATGCGGTCGAAGAAGAGACCGCTGCGATCCGCACCGACGTCCATTTCGACATCAAGGCATCGAACGCCCGCAAGAGCCGCTATCTCTACGAACTGACCCGCGCCACCAAGGGCCTGGTCGAGGGCGACTACCCGAGCGAGCTCAAGGTCGGTGTCGAACGCCTGCGCGACAAGCTCGTCGCCAATGAACGTGCGATCCTCGCTCATCTCAGCGCCGTCAGTGAAGTCGCCTCCCTGCTCCGCGACGCCATCCAGCGCTCCGAAGCGGACGGCACCTATTCGGCAAACGAATTCGGGTGGGCGCGGTGATCAAGTTCATCGCGGCGGCGCTGTGGATTGTCGCCGTGACCCTCGGCTCGGTCTTCTATTCGTTCCAGGCCGCCGCCAACCTGCCGGCGACCGAAGAGCAGATGCCGCTGCTCGGCGGTCTCGACTATGTCAAGACCGACGTCATTTCGGTGCCGTTGCTCAAAGGTGAGCGCGTGCACGGCTATTTCCTGACGCGCCTCGTGTACACGGTCGAACCCAAGGAAGTCGGCAAGCTATCGGTGCCGATGGCCTCGCTGCTTGTCGATCAGGTCTATTCCTATCTCTACGGCAATCCGCAGATCGACTTCACCGCATATGAGAAGCTCGATCTGGACGGCTTTCGCAACGGCATCCGCGACGCCATCAACGCCCGTGTCGGTTCGAAGCTGATCCACGAGGTAATGGTCGAGCAGATCGACTTCCTGACCCCCGACGATGTCCGCGACAATGCCGTGCGCCAGCGTGAATCGGCTGCTGCCGCAGCAGAGGCCGAAGCGGCAAAGCCAGCCGAAGCAAGCCCGGCCAAAGCACATTGAACCCGAAAGGCAGCCAATTTGGCTGCCTTTCGCGCCGCGTCGCGTGACCATCGCCAGCCAATTCTACGTTGACGTAAACGTAAGATGCCAGTTATAGGAATTGCAGTCCTGTGACATGGCCGGCTCGTCCGGATTGGTCCGGGGAGGCCGGGCGCAAAGCGCCTTTCAGGAAAGACCAGGAGAGAGCCATGAGCATTCAGGCAGTCGCAGACAAGATCAAGGCGAAGGTGGAGAGCGCCGGCTTTGGCCGCTCGATCAAGTTCGACACCGGCAGCGACGGCGTCATCGTCATCGATGGCACCACCCTGTCGACGACCGACGGCCCGGCCGACTGCACCATCAGGCTGTCGCTCGACGATCTCGAGTCGCTGATCGCAGGCGAGCTCAACCCGACGATGGCGTTCATGACCGGCAAGATCAAGGTCGAGGGCGACATGTCGGTGGCCATGGGCCTGAGCCAGCTGCTCTAAGCCGACAAGACCATCGGAATTGGAAAAGCCCGGCGGTGACGCCGGGCTTTTTCTATGCAACCCACGCACTTCCGGCACACACGCAATGCAACCGTAATGCACGTGGTCCACATCGCTCGCCAGGGACGATTTTGCGACGTGGAGTATCATATGACCCGAAATCGACTGGCCGCATTGGCCGCGACCCTGTGCGTCGTCGCCCTCGCCGGCTGCGTGGACGACCACTATGGCCGCGACTGGGACGGTCCCAGGCACGGGCCGCGCAGCTGGGACGCCCCCAGAGGCGGGCCCCGTAGCTGGGATGGCCCGCGCGGGCCGCGCAAATGGGATGTGCCGCGCGAATACCCCAGGCATGGCCCGCCGCCGCGTCCCAGCAGTGAACCGCTCGACTGCCGAGGCGGACCGGCAACGACGCCGTCGCCCGATTGCATCGACCGGCCGCGACCGCGCCGCTTCTCCAACGACTGACTGCAAGGGCCGGGCTCACCCGGCCTTTCTCATTCGTGAGGGACAAAGGTCCGACCCCGGCGGCCCGGTAATGTCCCCACAACAATTGAAGCCCACATCGCCCCGGTCAATTCCAGCCGGAGTGTCCTGTGAATCGAAATCGACTGATTGCCCTGGCTGCGACCCTGAGCGTGCTTACGCTTGCAGGCTGCGTGGACGATCGCTACGGCCCGCCGCGCTGGGACGACACGCGCTATCCGCCGCGCCACGGCGGCGATACACTCGCTACCCGCCGCGCCATGGCGACGACTACACGTGGTATCCGCCGCGTCATGGCGGAGATCAGCCGCGCTATCACCCCCGCCCACCTGTGCCGCCAATGCCGCCACGCCCACGCCGTGCGCCACGCCCGCCATTCTCGGAGCCGATCTTCTGCACCCAGGAATATGGTCGCCCGCGGCATTCCGATTGCGACGACAGGCGGCGGCCACACCGTGGCGGCGACCAGTACTACACCACCAACCAGTGAGCGACGGCGCCGTGCCTCGTCGAGGCACGGCGCTTTGCCCGTCCCATAGCCGACGTGGAGTCGAAAGTGCGTCGAAACCGCCTTACAGCAGTGGCAATGGTCATGGCTTGCGTTATGCCGCTGTCGGGCTGCGGCTACCTTGTCTCGGCAGTCGAGTTGAGTGACGAGCACACCACAAGCCAACAGCGGCCCTCGCTGTTGCCGCAATCGCCGCAGCCGTCAATCGCCTGCGTCAAGGAGAGAACGCCGTCGCCGACCTGTTTCCCGGCTGCGCCAGGCCGTATTTCGGCCTGGAGATAACGCGTTCCGGCTCACCTCAGGCAGCCCGGCGGACACTCCAGCTAGAGTGCGGCACGGCCCGTCGGACGCGCAAAGGACACGCCCGCGTTTTCCGATCCCGCACCGCCCTTACCGAACGTCGAGTCCGCCCTGCGCGCCGGGGCGCCGAGCTTGCGCCCGGCCGCCTTGAGCACGCCTTTGGCGCCGTCGAGCGCACCGGAAACGAGTTCCAGCGCGAGGAAGCGGTCGCGCTCATAGGGGCCGGGCATGGCAAGCTGGCCGGTCTTCGCGGCGGAGAAGCCGAAACGCGCATAGTATGGCGCGTCGCCAACGAGCAGGATGACGCGGTGGCCAAGGCGGGAGGCTTCGGCGATAGCCAGGCGCATCAGCGCCGAGCCGATGCCGGCGCCCTTTGCCGCCGGATCGACGGCGAGCGGGCCGAGCAGCAGCGCAGCAGGACCGCCCTCGCCCAGCCGCACGTCCCACAGCCGCACGGTGCCAACGACCGAGCCCTTGGCATCGCGCGCGACCAGCGCCAGGCCCTCGGATGGGCGGCGACCGCGGCGCAGCTTCTCCGACGACTTCTTGCGCCGCTTCGGGCCCATGGCACGGTCAAGCAGTACCTCGCGCGCGGCGATGTCGGCCCGGGTTTCAGCCACGATCACGATGTCGGGCAAGATTTTGGCAATTTCTTCAACGTTCATTTCCGCGATCCTTCACGAGCGGAGATCTGTTCCACAAGCGAACCCAATCGGGCGTGCAGAGGCACGCCCGCCGGGGTGATCTGAACGGCTCCGGCGCCAGGCGCCGTTTCGAGCCGTCAGATCACGTAGGATCGGAGAGGCTCGAAGCCGTTGAAGGCGACAGACGAGTAGGTCGTGGTGTAGGCGCCGGTACCCTCGATCAGCACCTCGTCGCCGATGGTCAGCGACAGGGGCAGCGGGTACGGTGTCTTTTCATACATCACGTCGGCCGAGTCGCAGGTTGGGCCGGCGAGCACGCAAGGTGCCACCTCGTCGCCGTCGCGGTCAGTCACGATCGGGTAGCGGATCGCCTCGTCCATCGTCTCGGCGAGACCGCCGAACTTGCCGATGTCGAGGAACACCCAGCGCACATTGTCGTTGTCGGCCTTCTTGGAGATCAGCACGACTTCCGACTTGATGACGCCGGCGTTACCGACCATGCCGCGACCCGGCTCGATGATGGTCTCCGGGATGTTGTTGCCGAAGTGCTTGGACAGCGCCTCGAAGATCGCCTGGCCATAGGCCTGGGCCGCCGGCACGTCGCGCAGGTAGCGCGTCGGGAAGCCGCCGCCCATGTTGACCATGCCGAGCATGATGCCTTCTTCGGCGAGCTTGGCGAACACCTTCTTGGCGTCAGCAAGCGCACGATCCCAGGCCGTCAGGTCGGTCTGCTGCGAGCCGACATGGAACGACACGCCAAAGGCATCGAGGCCGAGCGACTTGGCAACGCGCAGCACGTCGACGGCCATTGCGGGCACACAGCCGAACTTGCGCGACAGCGGCCATTCGGCGCCTTCGCCGTCGGTGAGCACGCGGCAGAACACGCGGGAGCCGGGAGCGGCACGCGCCACCTTCTCGACCTCTTCGACAGAGTCGACGGCGAACAGGCGGATGCCGAGTTCGAAGGCACGTGCGATGTCACGCTCCTTCTTGATGGTGTTGCCGAAGGAGATGCGCTCGGCCGGGGCGCCGGCATCCATAGCCATCTCGATTTCGGCGACCGAAGCGGTGTCGAAGGACGAGCCCATGCCGGCGAGCAGGCGCAGGATCTCAGGCGCCGGGTTTGCCTTGACAGCGTAGTAGACCTTGGACTCAGGCATCGCCTTCTCGAAGGCGCGGAAATTGTCGCGCACGACATCGAGGTCGACGACCAGGCAAGGGCCGGACGGACGTCGGGTGGCGAGGAAGTCGAGGATGCGCTGAGTGGCCATAGGTCTCTCCATCGCGCGGTCCTGCCGCGCAAAAATCATCAAGCTGCGGGACGGCCGTTCCCGGCCGCGGAATCCCACGGTGGACAAAGACATGACCGCTATTTGATGGATCCAGCCTGTGGAGACCCTGGAACCACAAATGCGCTTCACGCGGCGATGAACCTGAGCCAGCCCGGCTTCGGTTCGCTTTGTCTGCCTTGGCTTGGAAATGGGAAGACCCGTTCCGCACTGCCGGCAATGAAGGTGTGCCTCTTCAGTAACCCCGGCTTTTGGACAGCCGGAAGAGAACCAGAAAGGCCCGCACCGTCGTTGCTTCAAGGTGTCCTCGATTTTGCGGTTGGCCGCCAAATCGACTGGAGGGGTTAGCTCCAGTTACCTTACCGATTTCCTCGCCATTCGAGGGATCGGCGGACACCCACAGGCACGTGCGACTTTGGGCAAGCGCGGATATATGGCTCGTCACCGTCACAATCAATTAAAATCTCATGGCGGGTTGAAAAAATTCAAACATCGAACAATGTTGGAGACATCGTAAACAGGCTTCGAACGATGACCGGCACATCCGACCGCTTCAACGCTTTTCTCGATGTGCCGCAAGCACCTGTTTTAAATGCGGAAACCGGGTCTTTGGCGAGGCTTCGGCTGGCAGTCAAGGATATCTATGACGTCGCCGGCTACAAAACCGGCTGCGGCAACCCGGCAAAGGCTGCAAGCGCCGAAACAGCCACAAGAACCGCGCCTGCGATACAGATCCTGCTTGATGCCGGCGCGCGATTCGTCGGCAAGACCCAGACCGACGAACTTGCCTTCTCGCTGATGGGCCAGAACGCGCACTTCCCGCACCCGATCAATCCCGCCGCGCCGGACCGCGTCACCGGCGGTTCGTCGTCGGGCTCGGCTGCGGCGGTCGCCGGCATGCTCGCCGACATCGCCATAGGCTCCGACACCGGCGGCTCGATCCGGGCACCGGCGAGCTTCTGCGGGCTGATCGGCCTGCGCACCACACATGGGCTGATTTCGCTCGACGGCGCGATGAAGCTGGCGCCGAGCCTCGACACATTCGGCTGGTTCGCACCCGATATCGACGTCTATGAGACCGTGGCGAAGCTGCTCATCGGCGAGGACGCCCATCGCGGCCAGCTGAAAAGGCCCGTGGCGCTCGACTGGCTCGACAGCCTGCCGACCGGCCCGGATGAAGCGGCAGAGTACCAGCGGATGCGCCGGCATGCCGGAACCGCCCTTGGCCTGATCGCCAAGGCTGGCCCTCTCTCTTTTTCATCAGACGAGCTCTATTGGTGCTTCCGCAAGGTCCAGGCCTTCGAGGCCTGGCAAGAGCATGGAGCCTGGATCGCTTCCGGAGATCGTGGCCTCGGACCGGGCGTCAAGGAGCGTTTTGAGTTCGGCGCCACCATTTCCGCGTCAGACTATGCCGCCGAGATCGAAAGGCGCGACGCGTTTCGCCAGGAGCTGGGCGTGCTGCTCGGCACGGACGGCATTCTGGTCCTGCCGACGGTACCGGGAGCCGCGCCCCTGGCCAGCGGCAGCCATGACGAACTTCTCGCCTATCGCGAGCGCGCTTTGATGCTGCTCTGCCTGTCCGGCCTGTCGGGCTTCCCCCAGATAACGCTGCCGATCGGCACGGTCGACGGCGCGCCGTTCGGGCTGTCGCTGCTCGGCCCGGCCGGCAGCGATCTCGCGCTGATCCGGTTGGGACGCCGCGTGCTCGACACTGCCGGCACAAAGGACTGATGCCATGGACACACTCACCCGCATGCGCGCCTTCATCGACGTGGTCGAGGCCGAAGGCTTTTCCGCCGCCGCGCGCAAGATCGGCCGCTCCAAGGCGCTGCTGTCCAAATATGTGCGCGAGCTCGAGGACGAACTCGGCGCGCTGCTGCTCAACCGCACGACACGGCAGTTTTCGCTGACCGAGGCAGGCCATACCTATTACAGGCGCGCCTCCGAGATCATCCGCGAGGTCGACAGCCTGGCCGATGCTGTGCGCGAATCCTCGGGCGACGTGCGCGGCCGGGTCAAGCTGTCGGCGCCGCGCACCTTTGCCGACGCGCCGATCGGCCGCTCGCTGATCGAATTCGCCAAGGCACATCCTGATATCGTGCTCGAGATTCATCTCGACGACCGCTTCGTCGATCTTGTCGAGGAAGGCTTCGACCTCGCCATCCGCATCTCCAGGCTGGAGAACTCGTCGCTGATCGCCCGGCGCTTGGCGCCGTTCGGCATCCGGGTCTGCGCCTCGCCCGAGCTGATCGAAAAATACGGCATGCCGACAAAACCGGCGGATCTCGCCAACGTGCCCTGCATCATCGACACCAATGGCCGATACATGTCGAACTGGCCATTCTCCGGCGAGACCGGTGACGTCATGACCGTATCGGTCTCAGGTCCGATGGAGGTCAACAGCCCGATGGCGGCGCGGGCCGCGGCCGTTGCCGGACTCGGCTTTGCCATCCTGCCCGATTTCATCGCCGCCCCCGATCTCGATTCCGGCCGGCTGGTACCGGTGCTCGACGACCGCCGCCTCGGCGGCGGCGGCATCTTCGCCGTCTACCCGCACCGGCGCTACCTGCCGGCGAAGATCCGGGTCTTCGTCGACTTCCTGGTGCAATGGTTCAAGACCAACCCCTGCAATCATGCCGTTTAGTTGAACGGCCGCCGTCCCACTTTCGCCCGGTTTCTGATAATTGTCGGCATCACCCAACATGTCGGGCCGCCGGAGCAATGATTCTGAAGATTTCCAAGACGACGCTGGCCACCGCGGCAGTGGCCTTGCTGACCATGACGGTGCCGGCGAGCGTTCACCCGCACGTCTTCGCCGAAGCGCGGCTCGACGTCGTGCTCAATCCCGACAAGACCGTGAAATCGCTCAGGCATCTCTGGCGCTTCGACGACCTGTTTTCCAGCACGGTGCTGATGGAGTTCGACAAGAACTCCGACCTCAAGCTCGACGACAGCGAACTGGCCGAGGTCTCCAAGACGGTGTTCGAATCGATCGGCGAGTACAATTACTTCCAGGTCGTGACAGTCGACGGCAAGGACATCGCCATGAAGCCGCCGGCCAATCTCGTCGCCAATTTCGAGGACCAGCAGCTCATCATCCTGTTCGAGACCGAGCCGAAGGAGCCGCTGAAGCTTGCCGGCAAGATCGATTTCGGCGTCTACGATCCGACCTTCTACACGGCGATCGATTTCACCGAAGATGCCAATCTGAGCGTCGCGGACCTCCCCCCGATCTGTACCAAGACAGTGGTCCGGCCCGACCCGGACGAAGCAATCGCGCAGAACCAGTCGAAGCTGACCGATGCGTTCTTCAACGACCCGTCGGGCACCGACATGAGCAAGATTTTTGCCACGCGCCTGGAATTGAACTGCCCAGCCAAGGGGTGATGCAGTGAAGAAGACGACCATCCGAGTGATTTTCGCGCTTCTGGCGCTCAGCTATGTGCTCAGCCATTTCGCGGTCCGGGCGCATGCCCAGAGTTCACTCGGCATCGGCACCAACGAAGCGATGGTGCCGTCGACCGGCCTCTTCTCCGAGCTGCTCAACTGGATCAACGTTCATCAGCAGCAGTTCTACCGCTCGCTGACCGGCTCGCTTAAGGCGATGCGCGACGGCGACAGCGGCGGCATCTGGCTGCTCGTCGGCTTGTCCTTCGCCTATGGCATCTTCCACGCCGCCGGCCCCGGCCACGGCAAGGCCGTGATCTCGTCCTATATGCTCGCCAACGAAGTGGCGTTGCGCCGCGGCGTGATGCTGTCCTTCGTCTCGGCCTTCCTCCAGGGGGCGACTGCCGTTGTGCTGATGACGCTGGTGTTCCTCGTCCTGCGCGGTACATCGGTGTCGATGACCAACGCAACCTGGTTCCTGGAAACGGTGAGCTACGCCCTGATCGCCGCCTTCGGCGCCTGGCTGCTGTGGAAGAAACTCAAGCCGATGGCGTTCCTGGCAGGTGCGGCTCCGGTACACAGCCTGTCGGCAGCCCATGTCCATGCGCATGGTCATCATGATCACGACCACGCCACCTCAGGCCATGACCATTCGCACGACCATCATGACCACGCCACGTGCAGCCACGATCATGCGCACGATAATCACGATCACGCTCACCAAGCCCACAACCACGCGCATCATGAACACGGGCACAGCCAGCATGCTCACGCCCATCACGCTCACGCCGTGGGTGAAGTCTGCTCGACCTGCGGCCACTCGCACGCGCCGGATCCCAGGATGCTCGAAGGCAAGCATTTCGACTGGCGCACCGCATGGTCGGCGGTTGCAGCGGTCGGTATCCGCCCCTGCTCCGGCGCGCTGATCGTGCTCAGCTTCGCCTTCCTCAACGGACTTTGGGCCGGCGGCATCCTGTCGGTCTTCGCCATGGCGCTCGGAACCGCCATCACCGTCTCGTCACTTGCCATCATGGCAGTGACGGCGAAGAACTGGGCCGTTGCGATTGCCGGCGACGGCCGCGCGGGAAATCGCGTCCACAATGCCATCGAGATCGGCGGCGCGGCACTCGTCATGCTGCTTGGCTTGGTGTTGCTGGCCGCTAGCCTGAAGGCCTGAGCGGGCTTGGCGCCCGCGACGTCCTGAACTGCCAATCTGCGCGCAAAAGAAATCCGCCCTGGAGTTGCGGCTGCCAGGGCGGATTTCTTATGAACCACGACCTGCGTGGCGTCGGGTGCTTACATCGTGGTCTTCTTGGTCGTGGCGGCCGGCGCGACGTGCTTCTTGTGCTTCTTGACCTTCTTGTGCGTCGGCTTCTTGCTCGCGACCTTCTTCACCAGCGGAGTGACCGTCTTGGTTGTGGTCGTGGCGTCAGCGGCCGGCGCTACCGTGTAGCCGGCAGCGTTGGCCGAGCTGGCGGTGAGCACCGGGGCCGAGAAGGCCATGGCGACGGTCATGCCGAGAGCGGTCAGCAGGGTCTTGTTGACGTTCATGATCAGTTTCCTTTGCACAAGTGCATTGTTGGGGGCCTTCTTGAGCTTGCCGATCAGGGTTCGATCGGTTGCGCTCCAAGCATCTTCAGTGCTGTCGCATAGGCGCGGATGCCCTGGGCCTGTTGGTTGCCGGCACAGAATTTCATCGCCTTTTTCTGAAGGGCTTTCGCTTCGGCGGCCCGTTTCGCCTCGGCATGTTCAGCGATTTCATCGGTGAATTGCTGCTGCAGCCTGTTGCAGCGATCGGTCCTCGTGACTGTTCCCTTTGCCTGCGGCTGGGTGCTGGCTCCGCCAATTGAAAGTGCGGCGAGCAGTACGATCATCGAACTGGTCACTAACTTTCGCATGTCGGTTCCAGCACCCGTGGTTGAAGCAGCACGGTTGTTATCGCCGACCGACTTGTCGGGTTTCTTTCTGGTTTGCAGTGTTTTGTTTCTGGATTGTAACTGCCGCCTCAGGCGCTCAAGTTCTCGTGTTCTCTGGTCAAAACCTTGGTTCGACCTCATTTCGCCAAGGTCCGCGCCGATGCCGCTCGCATCGACCTGAGGTGCGAAAAGTGAAGACCGATGCCCATGTCCTGATCGTTGACGACGACAGGGAAATCCGCGACCTGCTCCAGGAATTCTTCGTCAAGCACGGCATGCGCGTCTCGGGCGCGCGCGACGATGACGAGATGCAGGCAGCCCTGCGCCGCGCCCCTGTCGACCTGATCATCCTCGACGTGATGCTGCCCGGCAAAAGCGGCCTCGACATCTGCCGCGACCTGCGCACGCATTCGAGGATCCCGATCATCATGCTGACGGCGGTCACCGAAACCATCGACCGCGTCGTCGGCCTGGAGATGGGCGCCGACGACTACGTGCCAAAACCCTTTGACCCACGCGAGCTGCTGGCCCGGGCACGCGCCGTGCTGCGCCGGCCGAGTGCCGCGGGAACGACGCACCGGCCGGTGCCGCAAGTCTACAAATTCGCCGGCTGGACGCTCGATGCCTCCCGCCGCCGGCTGCTCAGGCCCGACGATATCCGGGTCGAGCTGACGACCGCCGAGTTCAACCTGCTGCACACGCTGGTGCGCAGCGCCCAGCGCGTGCTCAGCCGCGAGCAGCTGGTCGAACTCTCCAACCAGAACGGCGACTACAGCTATGACCGCAGCGTCGACATCCTGGTGAGCCGCCTGCGCCGCAAGATGGAAGACAATCCGCGCGCGCCGAAGCTGGTGCTGACCGTGCGCGGCGGCGGCTATCAGTTCGTGCCCGAGGTATCAGCCGAATGAGATGGCTCCTGCCACGGTCGCTGCCGGCCTGGGTGCTTCTGATCGTCATCGCCGGGCTGCTGTCCATCCAGGTCTCGACGCTCTCCATCGTCTCGCGCGAACGCGTTGCCTCCAACAATATCCTCGACCTGTTTCGCCTCAACGACCGGGCTTTGTCGCTGGCAAAGCTGATGTATGCGGAACAGCCACTCGATCGCACCCGCATCGCCGCCGGCCTCTCCGTTCCGCCGCATGTGCTGACCACTTCGGATGCGCCTGCCGTCAGCTCGGTCATTCCCGCGGATGACGAAATGGCAGAGCTCGAGGACATCATCGTGGGCAGGCTGTCGAAATACGGCATCCAGGAAGCTCGCGTGCGCCGCGAAATGCCGAAGGCACGGCCGAGCCAGAATTCAGCGGAACCCGACCAGAGCGTGGGCAGCGTCGAACGCGAACTGCTCGACCTGTCATCCGACATCACCAACAGCGACACGCTGGTGGCGTCGATCGAGTTCAAGGACAGCCAGTGGCTCAATTTCACCATGAAGGCGACGCCACCCAGTCCGGTCCTCAACAGCGACAGTCTGCCGCTCTACGGATCGGTGGCAGCCCTGGTGGTGGCGCTGTCGATCTGGTCGCTGCGCCGGCTGACGGCACCTTATCGCGCGCTCGAAAGTGCCGTCCGACGGATCGGCGCAGACCTGAAAAGCCCGCCTCTGGATGAACGCGGCAGCAGTGAATACAAGTCGGCGGCACGGGCGGTGAACACCATGCAGGCGCGGCTGAAGGAATATGTCGAGGACCGCGAATTGCTGGCGGCCGCGCTCGCGCATGATCTCAGGACGCCGCTGACGCGCATTCGCCTGCGCCTGGAATTGCTGCGCAACTCGCCGCTTCGCACCGCGCTTATGCACAATCTGGCCGACATCGAGGCGATCTCGGCCTCCGTACTCGACTTCGCCACCTACGAGGCCAGGGACGAGGCGTTGGAACGGATCGACTTCTGGTCGCTCGTCGATTCGATCGCCGACGGCAATCCGCATGTCGTCTTCGACGGCGCTCGCCACCACGCCCGTGGGCTCGTCTGCCAAGGCCAGGCGATCGCGCTGCGCCGATGCGTGGCCAATCTCGTCGACAATGCGGTGAAGTATGGCGGCAAGGCCCGCCTGGCCTTGTCGCAGGTCGACGGGCACGTGCTGCTCACCATCGACGATTCCGGCCCGGGCATTCCGGAGACAAAGATGGAAACCATCTTCCGCCCGTTCATCCGTATCGAAGGTTCGCGCAACCGCCAGACCGGCGGCTTCGGGCTCGGCCTGACGATTGCCCGCAACATTGCCCGCCGCTTTGACGGCGACGTTGTCCTCAAGAACCGCAGCGGCGGCGGCTTGCGCGCCGAGCTTAAGATACCGCTGGCCGGAACCGTGAAGGCCGCAGCGGTCGGATAGGATCAACTTGTTTCAGTTGCCGTTCTTGCGCTGGCTGCGGCCGCGCAGCCAGAACACGCCGAAGAAGGCAAGAACGAAGCATACCGCGATGACACCGGCGGCGGCGGTCGAATAGTTGCCGACGGCGAGCATCACCTTGGGCAGGAAAAACGCCGCGACGCCGAAGATGATCATGATCCATGCGGCGGCGACGGCGGCATGGCGGGTCTTGGTGTCCATCGGCGTGGCCCTAACATCTCGTTGCGTCCGGACCGATGCCGGCAAGTTCAGCTACATAGCGCCCGTTGCCGTTTCAGCCAACGCGCCATCACCGGTTCGATTGTCGCACGCATAGCTGTTGGGGCCCAAAGGCGCCCGTGGGCACCTTCAGGCGCCGAACTCGGCGCGGAAATCCTCAAGCTTGCGCTTCTGCTGGCCTGCGGCATCGAAATTGGCCGGATCGAGCCAGGCGTCGTAGGCCTTGAGCAAGGCCGGCCATTCCTTGTCGATGATCGAATACCAGGCGGTGTCACGGTTCTCGCCCTTGGTCACCATGTGCTGGCGGAAGATGCCCTCGAACTTGAAGCCGAAACGTTCGGCCGCCCGCTTGGACGGTTCGTTGCGATTGTTGCACTTCCACTCGTAGCGCCGATAGCCGAGCTCGAAGATGTGGCGCGCAAACAGGAACTGGGCCTCGGTTGCCGCCGGCTTGCGCGAGACGATGTCGCTCCAGTAGATGTTGCCGATCTCGATGACGCCGAAATTCGGGTCGATGCGCATCAGGGTCTGCCGCCCGGCCATCTTGCCGCTGGCCTTGTCGATGACGACGAAAAACAGCGGGTCCTCGCTCGCCGCCGATTTTTCGAGCCAGGGTTGGAAATCGGCGCGGGTCTGCGGCTTGGTGTCGAAGAGCCAGCGGAAGCGGCCCTCGGCATCTTCGGCGGTCGCCATTTCGTACAGGCGTTCGCCGTGTCTTGCGGCGTCTAGCGGCTCCAGGCGGACATACCGTCCCTCGAGATTTATGCGCTCGGGGCGCGGCCGCGGCTTCCAGTCCTGCAGGTTCTCGGACAAGGACGTCTCCAATTCGTTTGACATGGTCGCCCCAACTCTCGCAAAAATCCGGTGCCCCCAACAGAACCAGACGGATAGCCGGAATGCTCCACACGATTGCCGCCTTCGACCGCCTCGGCGAAGAAAATGCCTTTGCCGTATTGGCCCGCGCCACGGCCCTGCTCCATGAGGGGCGCGATATCGTCAACCTGGGCATAGGCCAGCCCGACTTCCGCACGCCCGAGCATATCGTCGAGGCCGCGATCAAGGCCTTGCGTGATGGCCATCACGGCTACACGCCGGCCAACGGCCTGTTGGCGACGCGCGAGGCGGTGGTGCGGCGCACCCTTGCCACGACAGGCGTCGAGGTGTCGCCGGAGAGCGTCATGATCATGCCCGGCGGCAAGCCGACGATGTTCGCCGCGATCCTGCTGTTCGGCGAACCGGGGGCTGAAATCCTCTATCCCGACCCGGGTTTCCCGATCTACCGCTCGATGATCGAGTTCACCGGCGCAACACCGGTGCCGGTGCCGATGCGCGAGGCCAACGGCTTTGCCTTCTCGGCCGAGGAGACGCTTGCACTGATCACGCCAAAGACGCGGCTCCTGATCCTCAATTCGCCGGCCAATCCAACCGGCGGGGTGACGCCGCGCGTCGAGATCGCCAAGCTGGTCAAGGGCCTCGAAGCCCATCCGCATGTCGCAATCATGTCGGACGAGATCTACGACGTCATGACCTATGACGGAGAACGCCACGTCTCGCTGCTGACCTTCCCTGAAATCCGCGACCGGCTGATCGTGCTCAACGGCTGGTCCAAGACCTGGGCGATGACCGGCTGGCGCATGGGCTGGTCGATCTGGCCGAATGCGACCGTAGGCGGCCGCCTCTACGACAAGGTGCGCAAGCTCGCCGTCAATTGCTGGTCCTGCGTCAACGCGCCGAGCCAGTTCGCCGGCATTGCCGCCATCGACGGCCCTCAGGACGACGTCGAGCGCATGATGCGCGCCTTCGACAACAGGCGCCGTATCGTCGTCGAAGGCCTGAACGCCATACCGGGCATTTCCTGCGTCACGCCGAAAGGCGCCTTCTACGCCTTCCCCAACATCAGCCAGACCGGCTGGAAGGCCAAGAAACTGGCTTCGGCCCTGCTCGAGGACGCCGGCGTAGCGCTGATCGGCGGGCCGGACTTCGGCATATTGGGTGAAGGCTACATCAGGCTGTCCTACGCCAACTCGGAAGAGAATATCCTGCGGGCGCTGGAACGCATCGAGGCGTTCCTGGCGAAATAGCCGGGCGTTTCGATCTACGCCTTACTCGGCCGGCAGCGTAGGCGTCGCTGCCGTGCCGGGCCGGTACGGCGTCAGCGTCGGGATGACCATCGGAACGTGGCGGGCATAGTCTTCATACTCGGGGAACGTCGCGCGGAGGATGCGTTCCTCGTTGACCATGCGGCGGTACTGCAATGCCCACCACAGGATGAAGAGCAGGGCAGACCAGATCGACCAGCCGGCGACAACCGCGCCGAGCGTCGTGACGGCTTCGGCAGCGTAAAGCGGGTGCCGGACGATCGCATACGGCCCCTGGACGACCAGTTGGCGGGCGGCGGCCATGATCGAGAACGAACGTCCGAGATAGATCACGCACCAGATCGACAAGACAGTACCCGCAACCATCAGGCATGAGGCAAAGATGCGCAGGCCGATGCCTGGGCTTCCGGTCGGCAGGACGACGAGGAACATCAGGCAGAACGTGCCGGCGATCGCCGTCAGGCGAGGTTCGATGCCCGATGATACGTTCTTCGGCGCGTGCCGGATGACGGTGAGGAACACGATCAGGGCAAGGAAGACCAGGCCCGCGACGCGCGACGCGAGCACGAAGCCCCAGAGATCGATCTGCTCCCGCATATGGACGGTCGCGATGATCGAAACCGCCTGCATGATCGCCAGGTACAGAAAGATCGAAATCATCAGGCCCTTGCCGGCCACATCTTCCAGGCGGCTGTTCATTTCTGGGTCTCTCCGATTGCGGAAGGCAGGCTGACGTCGTCGAGCGGCTTTCCGGCCACAAACGGGTAGGCCAGCTGCTCGTGATAGAGCTGAGGCACCGGATCGTCGGTGCCGTATTTCGACGGCATGCGGTCGGGCATGTAGAGCGTGCCGCCGATCACGTCGAGGAACGGCAACTGGCCGGCGAAGTTCTTGTCATAAGCCTGGCGCTCATTGGCGTGGTGCCAATGATGGAACTTCGGCGACGCAAAGATCCACTTCAACGGGCCGAAGCCGATGCGGGTGTTGGAATGAACCAGCACCGACTGCCATTGGTAGATCACCGCATAGATGACGATGGCCGCAGGCGAGAAGCCGAGCGCGAACAGCGGCAGATAGGACGCCGACTTGGTGAGGATCTGGTCGACCGGATGCACCCGGTGCCCAGCAAGCCAGTCCATCTCCTCGATGCTGTGATGGACGGCATGAAACCGCCACAGGAACGGCACGGCATGGAAGGTGCGGTGGGCGAGATAGAAGCCGATATCGGCGAGGATGATCACCTCGATCGTCTGGAGCCAGATTGGTTGGCTGCGGACTGCCGCGCCTACGCTACCCGGCACGATGTAGCCAAGGCCGACCATCATGAGTGCGATCACCGACAGCAGGCCGATCTTGATGACGATGCCGTTGAACAGGAGGTAGAAGACGTCGTTGAGCCAATGGCGGCGCAGCGTCTTCTGCTCCTCGTGATGCGGGACCAGTTGCTCGAGGGGGATGAAGATCAGCGCGATGATGAGAAGCGCCTTCAGATCCACCAGATCGCTCAATTGCATGCCAAAATCCGCCTTCAGAAGCCACTTCGACGCGTAAGCACCGTTGTGTACTACTTCTGGGTTAACGGCTGTTTGCGACGGACCGGGGGATTGTCGGGATTTGACCGGCCGCCTCAGCCGCGTCCGACATAGGGCATTTTGGTTGCCATGACGGTCATGAACAACACGTTCGCGTCAAGCGGCAGGCTGGCCATGTAGACGACGGCCTCGGCGACACGGGCGACGTCCATCACGGCTTCCGCAGCGATCGAGCCATTGGCCTGCTGCACGCCCACGGACATCGGCACGGCCATCTCGGTCAACGCATTGCCGATGTCGATCTGGCCGCAGGCGATGTCGAACGGGCGGCCGTCGAGCGCCAGCGTCTTGGTGAGACCCGTGATGGCGTGCTTGGTCGCGGTGTAGGGCACAGAGCCGGGGCGCGGTGCATGGGCAGAGACCGAGCCGTTGTTGACGATGCGTCCGCCCATCGGCTCCTGTCGTCGCATCGCCGCGAAGGCTGCCCGCGAGCACAGGAAGGTGCCGGTGAGATTGACGGACACGACCTCGTTCCAGGCCTCGACCGGGATTTCGTCGATGGTCGACGCCTTGTAGCCCATGCCGGCATTGTTGAAGAGCAGGTCGACGCGGCCGAAGGCCTCGGTGATGGTCTCGAACATGTCGTCGACCTGGTCGGGCCTGGTCACGTCGCAGACGATGGCCAGCGCCTTGGCGTCTGTCTTGCCGGCGTCTCGGATCGCTTCATCGAGCGCATGCTTGCTGCGGCCGCAGAAGACGGTGTTCCAGCCCTCCTTGAGCAAGGCCGTCGCCACAGCCTTGCCGATGCCCTTGCCGGCGCCCGTAACCACCGCAACCCTGTTGCTTGCCATGATGAAGCTCCTCCCTGCGCATGACCGATCGCCGGCGGCAGATCATTGGTAGCGCGAGCAGTCTAAAGCACGGCCCCGAAAATCGAAATAGACGGCGCGCCGTTGGCAAAGGGCCAGAACGGACCTGCGCGTCGGTCATCGAGGATTGGGTGCGTTGGTGAGGAGAAGACACACAAAAAGGGCGGTCATTGGCGACCGCCCAGTCTTTGATCGAACCGTGCTTGGGAGGAGGAGAGCCGATCCGAGTAAGAAAATGATGCGCCCGGGCGGTTAACAAATCCTTAACGCGAAAAAACGCCTTTTAGGCACCGCCCGGCGCCTCCCGGTCTGTTACCAGCGCGGGTTGACTTGCGGATTGGCCGATGCCTCGACGACCGGCACCTTGACGCTCGAAACCGTCGCCTCGATGTGGTCGACAAGCGCGTCCGGCAGCTGCAGCCGGCCGGCGAGCAGGTCGAGATAGCCGCGCTCGGCGCGGGTGTCAGGATCGATGGCCAGGCGTGAGGCGGTGTAGAGCTCGACCTTCTGTGCCTCGGTCTGGGCCGCAGCGACGATCGCGTCGAGATCGAGCGGCGAATTGAGCTCCTCCATCAGGAACTGCTCGGCGTCGGAGCCGATGCCCGACAGGCTGAGCTTGTCGCCGATCTTCTTGCGCTCGTCATCGTCGATATGGCCGTCAGCCTTGGCGGCGGCGATCATGGCGCGGATCAGCGTCAGCACGAACTCGGTCTCGCCCTGTGGCGCCTGCGATGGGTGGAAGGAATTGTCGGACGGCGGCGGCAAAAGCTGCGGCTCGGCATCGGGGGCGGCAGTTGCCTGCTCGGGCGCATTGCCGGCCTTGTAGTTCTGGTAGGCCTTGTAGGCCAGGCCGCCAATGGCCGCGAGACCGCCGACCTTAAGCGCCGTGCCCGCAACCTGGCGGCCGGCACCGGTGCCGAGCAGCACGGCAACCAGCGCGCCGGCCGCAAGCGGATTGTCCTTGGCGAGTTGGGTCGCCTGCCCGGCCTTGTCGCGCACGGTGGAGCCGGTTCCCGGGATCTTGGAGCCGAGGAGATCGTCGAGCAGCTTTTTGGGGTCGAACATGGATGCCTCCGGTTGGAATATCGGTCGCCGAGAGGTAGGCGGACGATCAAGACATTACAATGACGCCCGTCAATTTGGCACGGCCGTCAATTTGGCGAGATCGGCCGGAAGCGGAGGGCTAACTGCCGATATGAGGGCTGGAGCCACGCTTTTCCGCCAATTCCACCTGGCGATGGCGCTCGGCATAGCGCGCGCGGTCTTCGTCCGTGCGGGCATCATGGCAATGCGGGCAGGACACGCCCGCCTCGAATGCCGGCGACAGAAGCTCTTCCGGCATCAGCGGATGCCGGCAGGCGCGGCACAGCTCGGCCTCCCCTACGACAAGCCCGTGCGACACCGACACACGCTCGTCGAAGACGAAGCACTCGCCCTTCCAAAGGCTCTCTTCGGCCGGCACGTCCTCGAGATATTTAAGGATGCCGCCCTTGAGGTGGAAGACATCATCAAGGCCGATCGACTTGACGTATGCCGTGGCCTTCTCGCAGCGAATGCCGCCGGTGCAGAACATCGCCACCTTCTTGCCTTCGAGCTCGCCGCGATGGTTTTCGACCCAGGCCGGGAACTCGCGGAAACTCTTTGTCCGCGGATCGACAGCGCCGGAAAAGGTGCCGATCGACACTTCATAATCGTTGCGGGTGTCGACGACGATCGTGTCGGGATCGGAAATCAGCGCGTTCCAGTCGCTCGCCTCGACATAGGCGCCGACGCTGGCGAGCGGATCGATACCCTCGACGCCCATGGTGACGATTTCGCTCTTCAGCCGCACCTTCATGCGGTGGAACGGCATCTCCCCAGCCGTGCTGTACTTGACCTCAAGACCGGAAAATTCCGGCATGGCCTCGAGATGGGCGATCAGCTCGGCGATCGCCTCTGCGGTGCCGGCGACGGTGCCGTTGATGCCTTCGCGTGCGAGCAGCAGCGTCCCCTTGATGCCACGGCCGCAGCAGAAGGCGGCGAGCGGCGCGCGCAAAGCCTCGTAACCCTCGAGCCGGCAGAAGCGGTAGAGGGCGGCAACGCGGAAAAGAGACTGCGGTGTAGACAGGTTCATCGCCGAGCCACTAACGCTTTGGCCATTTTTTTTCAACGTGCAGCTGAAAGCGGAACGATTACAGTCTGTTGTCGATTCGCCCTGCGCCCAGCGGTAATATCTTTTTCCACCGGACGCCTGGATATGGAGAAGACCGCGCATGTTCAGCAGGCAAACGGCAACGGAAATCGAAAAGGCGGCCAGCGAGTTCGGACTGGAGCCGGCGGCGCTGCTGGCCATCGCCGAGATCGAGAGCGCCGGCCAGGTATTCGCCAAGATCGACGGCCGCAACGAACCGCTGATCCGTTTCGAGGGGCACTATTTCGACCGCAGGCTTTCCGGCGCAGCGCAGGAGCGTGCCCGCGCCGAAGGGCTGGCCTCACCGAATGCGGGTGCAGTCGCCAACCCGCGCGCCCAGGCAGCGCGGTGGCAGATGCTCGAACGGGCAGCCGCCATCGACCACCAGGCCGCCTATGAATCGACGTCCTGGGGGCTCGGTCAGGTGATGGGGTCGCATTGGCAATGGCTCGGCTTTGACGATGTCGATGCGCTTGTGACCGAGGCACGTTCAGGCGCCGCCGGCCAGGCCCGGCTGATGACGCGCTATCTCGACAAGGCGGGGCTGACAAGTGCGCTGAACGATCACGACTGGGAAGCGGTCGGCCATGGCTACAACGGACCCGGCTTCCGCAAGAACGGCTACCATCTCAAGCTGGCGGAGGCCTACAAGCGGCAGATCGACGGCCCTGCCCCCGGCGACCTCACCATGATGGTCGGAACGCGCGGTGAGTTGGTCACCGAACTGCAGGAAGCGTTGGTTGCCCTGGGCTATCCCGTCGACACGGACGGCATCTACGGCCAGGGCACTGCAGCCCAGGTCAAGCGTTTCCAGGCTGATCATGGCCTGGGCGCCGATGGCATCGCCGGTCAGCGTACCCAGGCAGCCATCATCCAGGCTCTGTCTCTTGGCAACCGCCACTTGTGGTCGAGCCTCAAGCGCTGGTTGGCCGGCATTTTCCGCCAGGCATAGACTGCTTGCGCTCTAAGGCGTAGGGCTTCGGCGACAGCGACGGCCTTCGACCCACCGCGCTCATTCGGGGCGCAACACCATGTCGCCAAAGGCTTCGTGGACTTGGAATGGCGGGTCTGTTAAATCGGTTGAAAATTGACAGCGGAGTGAGATGCCATGACCAGCAAAACCCAGAAACTGCTTGCGCTGCTGGATGGCCAGCCGGTCATTCCTGTGCTGAAGATCGAGCGCGCCGCCGACGCCGTGCCGCTGGCCCGCGCGCTGGCGCGAGGCGGTCTCCGGGCGATCGAGATCACGCTCAGGACCGATGAAGCACTGGAATGCATCCGCCGTGTCGCCGCCGAGGTCGAGGACTGCATCGTCGGCGCCGGTACAATCCTCAGCGCGCGCCATTTCGACGAAGCCGTCGCCGTCGGCTCGAAATTCATCGTCAGCCCCGGCCTGACGCGCGAGCTGGCAGCACACGCCGCGCAAAGTGACGTGCCGCTGTTGCCGGGCACCATCACGCCGGGCGAAATCATGGGCGCGCTTGAAGCCGGGCTCGACTTCCTGAAGTTCTTCCCCGCCGAGCAGGCCGGCGGCGCATCGTTCCTCAAGGCACTGGCCTCGCCCATTGCCGGAGTAAAATTCTGCCCGACCGGTGGCATCTCGGCCAAGAACGCCAGGGATTATCTCAGCCTGCCGAACGTCGTCTGCGTCGGCGGCTCGTGGGTCGCCCCCGACGACATGGTCAAGGCAGGCGACTGGGCCGGCATCGAGGCGCTTGCCGCCGAAGCGAACAAGCTGCGCAAGAACTGAGTTTCTTGCCTTGGAGCAATTCCAGGAAAAGTGTGCAGCGGTTTTCCGTCCGCAATGCACAAAAACAAGAAGATAGAGAGATTCCACGATTCGAAGAAACGCGGAAACGCTCTAGCCCCCAGCGGGAAAAGGTGAGACCAAAAACAAAAAAGCCGCGCAGGTTTCTCCGCGCGGCTTTTTGATTGTCTGGATGTCGATCAGTTCGTCGAGAACCGGGCCACCGAGAGGAATTTCACGGCTGTGCCGGAGAACTTGTGGGCACTTGCCGACTGGTCGCCCTGCTGGAAGCCCGCCGTGTAAACCTCGGTCGGAGCCGTCCGAACCATGTTGTAGGCAAAGCCGGGTGCCTTGGTGTTGGTCGTGACCGTCGTCACCTGCGTGCCGCTGCGCAGTGCCCAGCGTGCGGCGTCGGGCGCAGCGGCAACGACCACGGCCTTGGGATCCGGCTTGGCTTCCTGAGCCAACGGGCGGGCCGACTTGCGCGTCGTCTTGACGTTGCCACCGACGGCCGCGGCAGGGTCGGTGCCGGCCGAGGCGGTGGTGATCGCGTTCTTGGGCGTTGCAGCTGCAGGAGTTGCGGTTGCAATTGCCTCGGGCTGGTCGAAGACCGAACGCGGCTCCGGCTGCGGCGCAAGCGAGGCGATCTCAAGTTCGTCCTGGGCGGACTCGTCTTCGGCGGGAATGTCGTTCGCAGCGGCCAGGGCAGCTTCAACGGTCATGTCCTGCGGACGGGCCGACGGCAGCGGTGCGTTGACGTCTCTGGCAATTGCAGGCGCGTCATCCGTCGAGGCCAACGCCATCAGCACGTTCTGGCTCTCGGGCTTGAGCTCGGCCGGCGGAGTGTGGTTCGGGCGCCAGGTCGGCAGCGGCACATTGGCTGCGATCTGCTGCTCGACGGCGGTCGGCTGCTCACCTTCGGCCAGCGGTGCCGAAGCAGCACCGAACGGCACGTTCTCGGCGGTCGCCATGCCAACCTCGGCCTGCGGCCGCGGGGCTACACCAGGCAGTGGAACGCTGCGCGCCGGCAAGGCCGCGATGATGGTCTCGGGCGCCTGCTGGTCAGGTGCCTCTTCGGCCATCTGTGGGATCTCGGCGCGCTGCGCATTCTCGGGCGCCACGATCTGGATGCCGGGCAGCGACTTCTGAACCGGTGCCTCCGCTGATATGGCCTTGGTCGGCGCCTTCTTGGGCTGAACGGCGGCCACTGCGATTTCGCCGGTATCCTCTTCCTCGTCTGCGCCACCGCCGAACAGCGCGGCAAACAGGCCGCCGCTACGCTTGGCAGGCGTCGCACTGGCAAGCACGAAGTCACCGCTCGCCTTGCGCGACTGATAGGAGGCCAAAGCCTGCTCGAAGCCGGGCAGCGGCTTGCCGTCGCTCGGCACGTGCAAGGTCTTGCCCGATGGGAACACCGCGACGAGTTCCTTGCGGCTCATGCGTGGCCAGTGGCGCACATTGCCGACGTCCATGTGGACGAAGGGCGAACCGGAACGCGGATAATAGCCAACGCCGCCGGCCTGGACACGCAGGCCCGCGTCACGCAGTTTCTTCAACGGCACGCCCGGAATGAAGAAGTCCATCGCCTTGCCGAGCATGTGCTGACTTTTTTCCGCAACGCCGCTGGAGCGGCTGCGCAGCAGCGAATTGGTCGCCGGCGAGCGATAGGCGGAGACGACGTGGATGTAGTCGCGGGCACCGGAGGAACGATAGGCCTCCCAGACCACGTCGAACAGACGCGGGTCCATCTTGGTCGGCTCGTTGCGGCGCCAGTCGCGCAGGAACTGATTGAGCTTCTTGAGGCCAGCCTGATCATAGCGGCCATTGCGCTTGAACGTGATCTCAGCCCGCTCACCCGTGTGGGTGTAGTACAGCTTGAGTGTCCGCGTTTCGGCGGAGGCTGTCGCCTGAGAGGCTGTCAGGAAACCAAACGTTAGCATCGCGGCTGTAAGCCACTTCTGCCAACCATTCGATTTCGAGCGACGCCCTTCGGTGTTCTCGATCCTATTCAAATCAAAAGGCCCTGTTAGGCTGCCATCTGTCCCCGGATTTGAAGCCCGGACACGCTTACGGATTCGCGTCCGAATATCGATCCTAATGGTTAATCACTGCTTATTGAAGGCGAAATGCGGTAACACCATGGCGATATCCCAGCAAAAAGGAATCGCACCTTTTCATGGTAAACCACTGGTTTAAACCACAAAAACACTACTGAGCAAATACGCACGAAACTGCAGTGCGCTGCGCCCCGCAAGCGACACGCAAGCTTTAAATCAAAATCAGCGGCAACAAAATTTCAAGAGGCCAACCGCTCGCTGCGACCGGTCTCGGGATCGATGCCGTATTCCTTGAGTTTACGATACAGCGTCGAGCGGCCGATTCCCAGCCGCCGAGCGACCTCGCTCATCTGGCCGTTGTAGTGATCGATGGCGAGCCGGATCATCTCCAACTCGACATCGGCAAGCGCCCGGACATTGCCGCGCTCGTCGAGCGCACGCAGCATTCCCGGCCGAAGCCGCTCCGGTGCCGGCGGCTGAAGGGCTGCGGCAGACGTCGGCCTGTCCACGACGATCTTGGCTGCCGCGGGCACGGCTTTGCCGCCAAGATCGACCACGCCTTCGACCTGGGCGCGAATCTGCGGGAACTCGTCCTCGGTAAGGATATCGCCCTCGGACAGCACGCAGGCGCGGAACACCGCGTTTTCGAGCTGCCGGATGTTGCCCGGCCAGTCATAGGCCTGAAGCAGCGCCAGCGCACCTTCCGAGATCATCGGTATGCGGCCATGCGGACTGGCGGGCGCGACACGCGAGATGAAATGGCTGACCAAAAGCGGGATGTCGTCGCGACGGTCGCGCAGCGGCGGCACGAAGATCGGATAGACGTTGAGGCGGTAGAAAAGGTCCTCGCGGAACTTGCTGTCCTTGACCTGCTGCAGAAGATTGCGGTGCGTCGCCGAAATCAGCCTGATGTCGACCTTGACCGTGGCGCGCCCACCGACCGGGTCGACCTCGCCCTCCTGCACCGCGCGCAACAGCTTGACCTGCACGTCGAGCGGCAGGTCGCCAATCTCGTCGAGGAACAGCGTGCCGTGGTTGGCCTCGACGAACTTGCCCGGATGTTTCTCCGTCGCACCGGTGAACGAGCCTTTCTCATGGCCGAACAGGATGCTCTCGACGAGATTGTCGGGAATGGCGCCGCAATTGACGGTGACGAAGGGTTTCGAGCGGCGGTCGCCGGAGCCCTGGATGGCGCGCGCCACGAGCTCCTTGCCGACACCCGATTCGCCCTCGATCAGGATCGGGATGTTGGAAGCTGCGGCCTTCTGGCCGAGTCGGATGACACGGTCCATGGCCGGGCTGCGGGTGACCATGTCGCGGAAGGTGAGCAAGCCGCTGCCGCGGCGTGCCGTACGGCGCACCTGGTCCTCGACCGCTTCGACCTTGAGCGCGTTGTCGATTGCCGCCGCCAGCCTGTCCGGCGAGGCCGGCTTGACGACAAAGTCGAAGGCGCCGTTGCGCATCGCCAAAACCACGGTTTCGATGCCGCCTTGGGCGGTCTGGACGATGACCGGAAGGGCGATGCCGCGCTCGCGCATCGCCTTGAGCACGCCGATGCCGTCGAGCCCGGGCATCGACAGGTCGAGGATGATCACGCAGATCTCGCCCGCGCGGGGTCCGTCGAGCATGCGCAGCGCGGCTTCGCCGCCGTCGACAGTTATGGCGGTGTGGCCGAATTTCGTCACCGCGGCGTCGACGAGGCGACGTTGTACGGGATCGTCATCGACTATGAGAATCGAACCTGCCATGAATGTCCGCAATATGCTCGCAGCTGCTGATTGGATGTGGATCATCCTGGCACAGGGTTCTAAATAAGGTTTCAAGAAAGCCGGTGAACGAATCCCTTAGGATTGAATCCAACCGGTCAAAGTCAGTGAAAAGGAAGACGCAATGCGTTGGAATTCCGGGCAACAGATGTCGGCCACTGCCTCCGCCGGGAGCGCGGCAGGGCTGGGCGAACTGCCCGAATGGAACCTTGCCGACCTCTATTCCAGCATGGACGCGCCGGAGCTTGCCCGCGACCTCGAGAAAGCCTCGGCCGATGCCGTTGCCTTCGAGGCGCGCTGGAAAGGTACGCTTGCCATCGAGGCCGGGCGCGGGGGCGCCGGCAAGCTCGGCGAGGCGATGCGCACCTATGAGGCGCTGGAAGAGCTGGTCGGCCGCGTCGTTTCCTACGCCGGGCTCGTCTATGCCGGCGACACCTCCGACCCCAAGCGCTCGAAGCTCTATGGCGACGTGCAGGAAAAGATGACGGATGCCAGCGCGCATCTTCTGTTCTTCGCGCTCGAGCTGAACCTGGTCGATGACGACCTCATCCTCAAGGCGCTCGATGCCGACCCGGCTTTCGGCCATTACCGTCCCTGGGTGCTCGACCTCCGCAAGGACAAGCCCTACCAACTCGAAGACCGCGTCGAGCAGCTGTTCCATGAAAAGTCGATCACCGGGCGCGGCGCCTGGAACCGGCTGTTCGACGAGACCATGACCGACCTGCGCTTCAACATCGGTGGCGAGGAGCTGGCGCTCGAGCCGGCGCTGAACATGCTCCAGGATCCCGATGGCGAGGTTCGCAAGGCGGCATCGGACGCGCTTGCCGCGACCTTCCGCAAGAATCAGCGCGTCTTTACGCTGATCACCAACACTTTGTCCAAGGACAAGGAAATCTCCGACCGCTGGCGCGGCTTCGAGGACATCGCCGACTCGCGCCACCTCGCCAACCGCGTCGAGCGCGAGGTCGTCGACGCGCTCGCGGCAGCCGTCCGCGCCGCCTACCCGCGCCTGTCGCATCGCTACTACAAGATGAAGGCCAAGTGGCTCGGCATGGAGGTGATGAACCACTGGGACCGCAACGCGCCGCTGCCCGAGACGCCGCAGGCGACGATCGGCTGGGACGACGCCAAGGATACGGTGCTGACCGCCTACCAGCGCTTCTCGCCCGAAATGGCCGAAATCGCGCGTGACTTCTTCGACCGCCGCTGGATCGACGCCCCGGTCCGCCCCGGCAAGGCGCCGGGCGCCTTTGCCCACCCGACGGTGCCGTCGGCGCACCCCTACGTGCTGCTCAACTACATGGGCAAGCCGCGCGACGTGATGACCCTTGCCCACGAACTCGGCCACGGCGTGCACCAGGTCCTTGCAGCCGGCCAGGGCGCCCTGATGGCCTCGACGCCGCTGACGCTTGCCGAAACGGCAAGCGTGTTCGGCGAGATGCTGACTTTCCGCTCGCTGCTCGACCGCACCACGGACAAGCGCGAGCGCAAGGCGATGCTGGCGCAGAAGGTCGAGGACATGATCAATACGGTCGTGCGCCAGATCGCCTTCTACGAATTCGAGCGCAAGGTCCATTCCGAACGCAAGAACGGCGAGCTGACCTCGGACCAGCTCGGCCAGTTCTGGCTCGAGGTTCAGGCCGAGAGCCTGGGGCCGGCGATCAAGCTGCGCGAAGGCTACGAGGTGTTCTGGTCCTACATCCCGCACTTCATCCACTCGCCCTTCTACGTCTATGCCTATGCCTTCGGCGACTGCCTGGTGAATTCGCTCTATGCCGTCTACCAGAATGCCGAGCGCGGCTTTCAGGACAAGTATTTCGAGATGCTGCGCGCCGGCGGCACCAAGCATCATTCGGAGCTGCTGAAACCGTTCGGGCTCGACGCCACCGATCCCGCCTTCTGGCAGAAGGGGCTTGCCGTCATCAGCAGCCTCATCGACGAACTGGAAGCGCTGGACTGATCGCGTCCCCAGGCAACTGTCATGACTGGTCCCCACTCCCCCTTCGTCCTGTTCAGGGACGACCCCGCCGGCCGCGAGGTGCTGTTCGAGGCACCGCGCGAGATCATCGTTGCCCAGGACGCTGCGGATTTTTTCCCGGCATTGCAGGCAGCCCAGAAGGCGCACGAACAGGGCAAGTGGCTCGCCGGCTACTTCTCCTACGAGGCCGGCTACCTGCTCGAACCGAAGCTGCGGCCGCTGCTTCCCGGGAGCCGACGCGCGCCGCTGGTCTGCCTCGGCGTGTTCGACCAGCCGTCGGACAACGACCGTCCGGCATCGCGCGCGGCCGTCACCAACGGGCCGATCTTCGATGCACGGGCGACATGGTCGGAAGCGGACTATGAGCGCCGCTTCAACAAGCTGCACCAGCACCTGCGCCAGGGCGACTGCTACCAGGCCAACCTGACCTTTCCGGTCCAGGCGCAGTGGTCGGGCACCCCGCTAGACGCCTTCGACGCCTTGATTGCCCGGCAGCCGGTGAAATATGGCGCGCTGGTCTCGCTCGGCGGCCCCACGGTGCTGTCGCGCTCGCCCGAACTTTTCTTCGAGATCGACAGCGACGGCTGGATAGAGACCCATCCGATGAAAGGCACCGCTCCGCGCGGCAAGACGCCGGAAGAGGATGCCGCCCTCAGGGAATTCCTGCACAACGACGAGAAGAACCAGGCGGAAAACCGCATGATCGTCGATCTGCTGCGCAACGACATCTCGCTGATCAGCGAAGTCGGTACACTCGACGTTCCCGAGCTGTTTCGCATCGAGAGCTACCCGACGGTGCACCAGATGGTCAGCACCGTGCGGGCGAAGCTGTTGCCCGATCTCAGCATCGAGCAGGTCTTCGCGGCTCTGTTTCCGTGTGGCTCGATCACCGGAGCTCCGAAAATCCGCGCGATGGAAATCCTGCGCGAACTGGAGAGCACCCCACGTGACGTCTATTGCGGCGCCATCGGCTGGATAGCGCCCGGCGGCACGATGCGCTTTTCGGTGGCGATCCGCACCATCACGCTGCATGAGGACGGCGAGGCCGTCTACAATGTCGGCGGCGGCGTGGTGTTCGATTCGACTGCGGAAGCGGAGTATGCGGAATGTCTTCTGAAAGCACGCTTCGCCACGGGCACGGTTCCGGCTTCGACCTGATCGAGACGATGCGCTGGGAGCCGGCTGGCGGTTTCCTCCGCGGCGATCTGCACCTCGGCCGGCTCGAAGCTTCAGCGCGAGCCCTTGGCTTCGGCTTCGACCGCGAAATTGTCGGGCAAAACCTGAAACGTGCAGCCACCGGCGACGCTGCCTTGCGGGTCCGGCTCGCCCTTGCCGCCGACGGCAGCACAGACGTCACCACCCAGCCATTCGCAGCGCTTGCGCCTGATGCCATGTGGACGATACGCATCGCTGCGACTCGTCTCGACAGCTCAAATCTGCTGCTGCGCCACAAGACCACGCGCCGCGAAGCCTATGACCGTGCCCGCGCCGAGTTTTCCCGCGAAAAAGCCGACGAGATGATCCTGCTCAACCAGGCGGGAAACGTCTGCGAAGGCACCATCACCAGCATCTTTGTTGATCTTGGCGAGGGTGGACCACTCAGGACGCCTGCACTTGCTTGCGGCCTGCTTGCCGGGGTTTTGCGCGGCGAAATGCTTGAGCGCGGCGAAGCCGTCGAGACCATTTTGAGCTTAGATGACCTTGGCGGGGCATCAAGACTATGGGTCGGGAATTCGCTACGCGGGTTGATACCGGCAAAGCTGGTGCGAGGTTAGGTTTGACTCACCGCGATAGTCGACTACATTGTTCCCAGGTGCATTTGTAGAGCCTGAACATGGCCAGCGAATCCAAATTCTCTATCAGCCTGCCCGACGATCTGCGCTGCGAAGTAGACGATTATGCAACGCTGACGAGACGTTCGCGCGCCTTCATCATCAAGGAAGCAGTGGCCGCTTATGTCGGAGACCAGCAGGCCTATCTCGCCAGCGTGCGCGAGGCCGAACGCGAGGCCGACGAAGGCACATTCGTGCTGGGAGAAACCGTGACGGATTGGCTGGCGTCATGGGGATCCGAGAGTGAACTGCCAGCTCCAGAAGCAGGCGCCGCCGAGACATGACGCTACGCATCCTTCCCCGCGCCGTCCGTTATCTCGCCGAGCTCCGCACGACCATTGCCGCTGATGACCCAGAAATGGCGCAGAAGGTCGGCGAGCGCATCATCAAGGCGCTGCGGCTGATCGAGGAGCGGCCCGACATCGGGCGCCCGACCGCCGGTCGCGAGTCCGTACGCGAATGTGCGGTGCCCGACCTGCCCTACTTCATTCCGTACCGCGTCAAGGACGGCAACATAGAAGTGCTGCGTGTCTACCACACCAGGCGCAATCGCCCGCCGCAGTGGCCGACCACCCTGTGATCCCTGCGCATACGCCTTACGACGGCACCTCCAAACCTTTCGCCATCGGACTGAAACAGGCCGAAGCGCGCGACTGGATCGAGCTGGACGAGCATCTCGAAGCCTATCTCGCGGAGAAGGACCGGCTCTACGCCGAGATCCCCGACAAGGTCTTCGTCGCCGAGCCTGAGACGCGTGCGGCCCAGCAGGAGGTGCTTGACCTTCTGGTCGCGCACTTGGTCGAGCGCTATCCGGAGACCTATCGCCTCGAAGGCGGGCGCTGTGTGATCGCAGGCTCCGGCCGCTCCGTCGACGTCACCAACGCTGGCGACAACCCGTTGATTGCCGCGTCAAAACTCGTCCAGGAAGACCTGATCCTGATGCGGCAGGGTGAAAATGGCTGGAGGCTGGCCGCCGGTTCGCTGTGCTTTCCCTCGTCGTGGCGGCTGACCGAGAAGTTCGGCAAGGCGATCCACGACATTCACGGCCCCGTCCCCGGATTCGGGCCGGGCACTCGCATGAACGAGCTGATCGCCCGCATGTTCGACAAGCTCGCGGTCTTGGTCGAGCGCTTCAACTGGTCGGTTCAGGCCAATGGCGAGCTCTATCACCCGCTGTCCGATCGTCAGCGTTTAGCCCGCTCGGCGGAAACGGATTCGACCTTTCCCTGTGCCGACGTCGCCGCCCACGCCTTCATCCGCGTCGAACGCCAGACCCTGCGCAAGCTGCCCATCTCAAGTGATATCCTTTTCACCATCCGCATCTATCTCGACCCGCTGGCGGTGCTTGCGCGCAATCCCGACAGGGCCCAACTGGCCCCGTCTTTCGCCGGACAACTGATGAGCCTCGACCGGGATCAGCTCGACTACAAGGGCCTGACCGCCGACCGCGACAGGTTGGTCGGTTTCCTCAACGGCATCGCCTCCGCCGGCTAAGAATAGCGGCATAACGTCCGGTTCCTACAGGATGTGGGAACTGGATTCGCTTTATTGTGACAAGCATGTATGGTTTAGCCGTTGAAGCCGGGTCAATCGGGGCCCGGCTCTGGTAGTGTGAGAAGGAGTGCCATAAAAAATGGCGAATGAAAAATGGCCCGTTTACGGTGAGATTACTGGTCCTGTTGTGATGATCGGCTTTGGTTCGATCGGCCGCGGAACGCTCCCCCTCATTGAACGCCATTTCAAGTTCGACAAGTCGCGCATGGTGATTATCGATCCCAGCGACGAAAACCGAAAACTCGCGGATGAGCGTGGCATCAAATTCATCCAGGAGGCGGTAACCAAGGACAATTTCAAGGCGCTTTTGACGCCGCTGCTGACCAATGGCGGTGGCCAGGGCTTCTGTGTCAACCTCTCGGTCGACACCGGTTCCGTGGAGCTCATGCATCTGTGCCGCAAGCTCGGCACGCTCTACGTCGACACCGTCATCGAGCCGTGGCTCGGCTTCTACTTCGACAACAGCGCCGACAATGGCGAGCGCACCAACTACGCGCTGCGCGAGACGCTGCTTGAAGAGCGGCGCAAGCACCCGGGCGGAACGACAGCCGTTTCGACCTGCGGCGCCAATCCCGGCATGGTCTCGTGGTTCGTCAAGCAGGCGCTGGTCAACCTGTCCAGGGATCTCGGCCTCGACTTCGAGGAACCGGCGACCAACGACCGTGACGGTTGGGCCGCGCTGATGAAGAAGGCCGGCGTCAAGGGCATCCACATCGCCGAGCGCGACACCCAGCGCACCAAGAATCCCAAGCCGATGAACGTGTTCTGGAACACCTGGTCGGTCGAAGGCTTCATTTCGGAAGGTTTGCAGCCGGCAGAGCTCGGCTGGGGCACCCACGAGACCTGGAAGCCCAAGAACGCCAAGAAGTTCAAGAAGGGCAACAAGGCGGCGATCTATCTCGAGCAGCCCGGCGCCAACACCCGCGTTCGCACCTGGTGCCCGACACCCGGCCCGCAATACGGTTTCCTGGTCACCCACAACGAGGCGATCTCGATCTCCGACTTCTTCACCGTGCGCTCGAAGAAGGGCAAGGTGACCTACCGCCCGACCTGCCACTACGCCTACCATCCCTGCAACGACGCGGTGCTGTCGCTGCACGAGATGTTCGGCGCAGCCGGCAAGGCACAGCCCGTCCATCACGTGCTTGACGAAAACGAACTTGTCGACGGCTCGGACGAACTCGGCGTGCTGCTCTACGGCCACGACAAGAATGCCTACTGGTACGGCTCGCAGCTGACGCTCGAACAGGCGCGCAAGCTTGCGCCTTACCAGAATGCCACTGGCCTGCAGGTCTCGTCAGCCGTGCTCGCCGGCATGGTCTGGGCGCTCGAAAACCCGGAAGCCGGCATCGTCGAAGCCGACGACGTCGACTACAAGCGTTGCCTCGACGTGCAGAAGCAGTATCTCGGACCGGTCAACGGCTACTACACCGACTGGACGCCGCTTGAAGGCCGCCCCGGCCTGTTCGAGGAGGATCTCGACAAGGAAGACCCCTGGCAGTTCCGCAACATCCTGGTCCGCTGAACGCGTTGCCGGAAAACGAAAAGGGCGCCGCGAGGCGCCCTTTTTGCTTGCTCGCGGAGGTGGAGCTACTTGCGCAGCTCGGCCTCGATGTCGTCGAGCGCCTTGTCCTTGCCGATGCCGGTCAGGAAGGCGAGCCCCTTGATGACAGGGACAGTCACCGACGCCGAAATGGGCGTGGTCGACACGATGAGGTCGACATTGTCGGCGAGGCTCGGCACTTCGGTCGCCTTGCACTGCATGGCGTTGAAGATCAGCCCGCGCGATTTCATGGCTTCGGTGACGGTGGCGTTGACCGCCGTCGAGGTGGCGACGCCGGTGCCACAGGCAAAGAGAACGGTCTTCTGTTTGGCCATCGAGTAAATCCCTTCCTATGGCTAGCCGAGCACTGCGCCGATGTCTTCGATCGACCTGGCGTTGCTGAGGCTGGCAAGTGCCGCCTCGCTCTGGATGGTGTCCATGATTTCCTGAAGCATATCTATCTGCTTGTCCTTGTCGTTGATGGCAAGCAGGAACACGTAGCCGACCGGCACCGCCTCGTCGGGATCTTCCATGTTGGCGAAGTCCACCGGCTTTCGCAGCACGGCCAGCGCGATCCCCGGTTTCAGGACATGCTCCGGGTCGGTGTGCGGAATGGCGACATTGAGGGCGTAGCCGAGCGGCAGGCCGGTCGGCATCGTCGCCTCGCGCTTTACCACGGCGCCCGCATAGGATGGCCGGACATAGCCGAGCGCCTCGAGCTTGCCGGCCAGCAGGCGGATGACCGCTTCGTTGTCTTGTGCCTCGACCCCCAGGGCAATGGCTTGGGGATCGAGAAAGTTCATCAGGGCTCGCGCCATTCAACTACTCCAGTGTCCAAAACCGGCGGCACGCGCCGCCGGTCCGGGTTTTCGATGTCAGGCGTGTGCCGAAGCCTTGGCGCGGACGGCAGGGGCTGCCTGCTCGGCTTCGTCCTCGGCGCCCGCCGCGCGCTCCCATGCCGCGCTGTTGCGGCGGTAGAGGACGAACAGCAGGGCAATCACCGCCGCGAGCAGAACCAGGCCGGCGATGGCGAGGCCCTGGATCGCTTCGATGATCACGTAGGGGATCCACAGGAAGCCGTCGACGACAGAGGTGATCTGCACCGCATTGGCCGGCATCTGGAAGCCCGACGAGACGGCAGCACTAGTGAACAGCGGCGCCAGCGCGTTGGCGACGTAGAAGCCGAGCGCCAGCGTGACGGTGCCGACGATGACCATGCGGAAGACGTTGCCCTTGAGCAGCGGCGCGGTCATGGCGACAATGAACGGAATGACTGCAAGATCGGCGAACAGGATGACGCGGTTGCCGGGCAGGATGACCGACAGCACGATGGCGATCGGTACCAGGATCAGCGACGACGAGATGGCGGCGGGGTGACCGATCAGGATCGCCGAGTCGAGGCCGACGAGCAGCTCACGGTCACCGGTGCGCTTGCGGACGAATTCCTGGGCGGCGTCCGAAACTGGCAGCAGGCCTTCCATCAGCACCTTCACCATGCGCGGCAGAAGCAGCATCACAGCAGCCAGCGTCATGCCCGTCGTCAGCACCTTGGACAGCACGGTGCCGAAATCGCCGGCGTTGTAGTAGGCGATCACACCAAGCACGAGGCCGATGATCAGGCCGAGCACGACCGGCTCACCGAACACGCCGAAGCGCTTCTCGATGGTCTCGGTCGAGATATTGATCCTGTTGATGCCAGGAATGCGGTCCATGATCCAGTTCAGCACGATGGCGATGGGCAGGATCTGCGCCGAGGCCAGATGCGGCACCGACACACCGGGAATGCCGTAGAACTGCTGCACCGCGCGTGCCGACCAGTCGGCGAACAGCAGCGCAAGCGCTGCGACGAGCGCTGCGACCGCCAGGCCGTAGCCGAGGCTGCCGGTAGCGGCGGTGGCCAGCGAACCGACGAAGGCAAAGTGCCAGAAATTCCAGACGTCGACGTTGAGCGTGCGCGTCAGTCGCAAAAGCAGCAGCGCGATGTTGACGGCAATACCGATCGGAATGACCCACAGGCCGACCGACGAACCGAAGGCAATGGCGGCAGCCGACGGCCAGCCGACATCGACGATGTCGCGCTGGATGCCGGTGTTGGTGACGATCGCCTTGGCGACGTCGCCGATCGAGCCGAGCATCAGCCCAAGCACCAGGTTGATGCCGATGAAGGCGACACCGATGGTGATGGCGGCGCGGAACGCCTTGCCCACCTTGGCGCCGAGAACCACAGCGATGATGAAAATGACGATGGGCAACAGTACCGTTGCTCCAAGCGTGTCCACGGCCGCTTTCAGGCCGGTCAGAAACGAATCCATGTTGCCTCCCCAAGGCGTCTAAGTTGCTCCAAGCACATCCCTTGCCTAGAACATTTGTGTTTTACGGCATACGAAAGTTGCATCGTTTACAAAAACTGTCAATCTACCCATGCGGTCCCGACGGCCCAACGGGCGGGCAAATCGGCCACAGTCGCAGTCAATTCGCAATTGCCCGACCGACGATGTCGGCCGGCAAAGCCTTGCCTTGAAAGCAAAATCGGGCGATTGAAGGCTGCGGACTGAGGAGAGGATTCTTTCATGACGACTTCGCGCAAAATTGCTTCGGCCGGAGTGCTTGCCTTGCTTGCGGCCGCCATTGCCGGCTGTTCGACCAGCGGCGGCGGATCTTCGGGCGGCGGTGGCGTGAGGCCAGCGCCGACGGGTGTGGAAGGTGCCTGGCTCGACGCCAAGGGCACTGGGCTCTCCACCTTTGCCGCCGGCTCGTTCCAGACGGTCGCGACCGACACCGGCCAGAAGCTCTCGGATGGTACCTACATCCTGACTGGCGCCAACTCGGTCCAGATCAACGGCACGTCGCTGATCCGCCAGTCGCCGATCAGCTTCAACTGCCTGCTGATCTCGGCCAACCAGCTCAACTGCACCAGCTCGGCCGGCCAGCAATTCACCCTGACCCGGCGTACCGCCTGACGGCATTCCAGGCCCGCTTCGGCGGGCACGGCATCCCCTTTCAGGCTTCCGGCGCGGCCGGAAGCCATGCCCGGCAAGTAAGCCGGCTTTTCGTTTCCGATTCTCCCTTGCATCCGAAAATTCGGAATGTGAACATGGCGCCAAGGAATGTGTAACATTCCGATCAAGCGAAGACGCTAAACGTCTCGCGGGGGTCATTCGGGAGATTTCATCATGAAAAGATTGGCTGCCATTGCGGCTTTGTCGGCCTCGGCATTCGGCTATTCCGCCGCGCCGTCATTCGCCGACTATACGTTGACCATCATGCATATCAATGACTGGCACAGCCGCATTGAGAGCAACAACAAGTTTGAATCGACCTGCTCCGCCGAAGAAGAGGGCAAAGGCGAGTGCATCGGCGGTGCCGCGCGCCTGGTCACGGCGATTGCCGAACAGCGCAAGAAACTCGAAGGCCAGAACGTTCTCTTGCTCAATGGCGGCGACAACTTCCAGGGCTCGCTGTTCTACACCACCTACAAGGGCGCGGTTGAAGCCGAATTCCTCAACCAGATGAAGTTCGACGCCATGACCGTGGGCAACCACGAGTTCGACGACGGCGAAGAAGCGCTGGTGCCTTTCCTCGAGAAGATCCAGTTCCCGGTTCTCTCGGCCAACGTCCACCCGAATGCCCAGTCCAAGGTCGGCGACCGCATCAAGCCGTCACTGGTGCTCGAGGTCGGCGGCCAGAAGGTCGGCATCATCGGCGCCGTCACCACTGACACGCCCGAAGTCGCCTCGCCCGGTCCCAATATCGCCATCGAAGACGACATCAAGACGATCACCGCCGAAGTCGAGAAGCTGAAGGCCGAAGGCGTCAACAAGATCATCGCGCTGACCCATGTCGGCTATCCCCGCGACAAGGAACTGATCGCCAAGATCCCCGGCGTCGACGTGGTTGTCGGCGGCCATTCGCATTCACTGCTGTCGAACACCGACGCCAAGGCCGAAGGGCCCTACCCGACGATGATCGACAACCCCGACGGCTACAAGGTGCCGGTCACCCAGGCTGCGTCCTACTCGAAATATCTTGGCGAGTTCACCGTGACCTTCGACGACAATGGCGTGGTCAAGGAAGCCAAGGGCGACCCGATCTATCTCGACAACTCGGTCAAGCCAGACGAGGCCGTGCTCGCCCGCATCAAGGAACTCGGCGCTCCGATCGAGGAACTGAAGAACAAGGAGGTCGCCGAGACCACCGCGATGATCGACGGCAGCCGCGAAAGCTGCCGCGCCCGTGAATGCGAGATGGGCAACCTGATCTCCGACGCCATCCTCGACCGGGTCAAGGACCAGGGCGTGACCATCGTCTTCCAGAACGGCGGCGGCATCCGTGCTTCCATCGACCAGGGTGTGGTCACCATGGGCGAAGTGCTGACCGTGCTGCCGTTCCAGAACACGCTCGCCACCTTCCAGCTTTCCGGCAAGGACATCGTCGCCTCGCTTGAGGCAGGCGTCAGCGAGATCGAGGAAGGCAAGGGCAAGTTCCCGCAGGTCTCCGGCCTGAAGTACTCGTTCGACAAGTCGGTCGCGGCCAATGCCGGCCGCGTCAAGTCCGTCGAGGTGATGGACGGCGGCGCCTGGAAGCCGATCGACGAAGCCAAGGTCTACACGGTCGCGACCAACAACTACGTCCGCCAAGGCGGCGATGGCTACAAGCTGTTCGCCTCGAACGCCACCAACGCCTACGACTACGGTCCGAGCCTCGAACAGGTGGTCGCAGACTATCTCGCCAAGAACCGTCCGTTCACGCCCAAGCTTGACGGCCGCATCACCGAGATCGCCGCGACCGTTGCCGCAGCGCCTGCTGCCGAGCCGGCCAAGCCGGCTGAAGCCGCCCCCGCGGCAACGACCGAAGCCGCACCGGCAACGCCTGCGCTGCCGAGCGCCTCGGGCGAGATCGCCGGCACGCCGCCGACAGTCGAGCCAGCCAAGCCTGCCGAGGCAACTGCACCCGCTGCAGCGTCACCGGCCGCCGCCGGCAAGTCGCACACCATTGCCCGCGGCGACACCTTCTGGGATCTGGCCAAAACCTATCTCGGGGACGCGACCAAGTGGCAGGCGATTGCCGCGGCCAACCCGGACGCCAAGGCCGAGGACCTGCATATCGGCGGAACGCTTTCGATCCCGTCGGCAAACTGAACAGGGCTACTTGCTTAAGCAAACCCGCCCGGCATGCCGGGCGGGTTTTTACATTCCGGGCAGGAGAATCGGGCAATAGGACAGTAAGCAATAAGGTACTTGGGCGATAAAACCCTACTCCCCAGCTGCCCTGTTGCCCTATTCCCTTGCAGGGTGCGGCCAGACGCGACATTGAATGCCCACCCCATTCAATTAGGTATCCCGCGTAACGGAGACACCGAATGAACCTGACGACCACAATCGACGAGACATCGGCCAAGGCACTGGGCGCGCTTCCAAACGGTCATCCGGCGGTGCGCAAGGGCAAGGTCGGCGTTCTCCTGGTCAATCTCGGCACGCCCGACGGCACCGACAAGAAGTCGATGTGGCGCTATCTCCGCGAATTCCTGTCCGACCCGCGCGTCATCGAGATGCCGAAGCTGCTGTGGTATCCGATCCTCTACGGCATCGTGCTCAACACCCGGCCGAAGAAGTCGGGCGAGAACTACAAGAAGATCTGGAACACCGAGCGCGACGAGTCGCCGTTGCGCACCTTCACCCGCGCCCAGGGCGAGAAGCTGGCAGAAGCGCTCAGCGACCTGCCTGACGTCGTCGTCGACTGGGCCATGCGCTACGGCAACCCGTCGACCGAGAGCGTCGTCAAGAAGCTGATCGCCCAGGGCTGTGACCGCATCGTCATGTTCCCGCTCTATCCGCAGTTTTCGGCAACGACGACGGCGACCGCCAGCGACCAGCTGTTCCGCGCGCTGATGAAGATCCGCGCCATGCCGTCGATCCGCACGGTTCCCGCCTATTATGACGAGCCGGTCTATATCGAAGCGCTGGCCCGCTCGATCGAGCAGCACCTGGCCAAGCTCGACTTCGAACCGGAGGTCATCCTCGCCTCCTATCACGGCATCCCGAAGCCCTATTTCGAGAGGGGCGACCCCTATCACTGCCATTGCGTGAAGACGACACGGCTGCTGCGCGAGCGGCTGGCGATGAGCGACAAGAAGCTGATGACCACCTTCCAGTCGCGCTTCGGTGCGCAGGAATGGCTGCAGCCTTACACCGACAAGACCGTCGAGCGGCTGGCCAAGGAGGGCGTCAAGTCGATCGCCATCGTCAACCCCGGCTTCTCGTCCGACTGCATCGAGACGCTGGAGGAGATCGCCGGCGAAAACGCCGAGATCTTCCACCATGCCGGCGGCAAGAATTTTTCCCACATCCCTTGCCTCAACGACAGTCCGGAAGGCATGGCGGTGATCGAGACGATCACGCGTCGCGAGCTCATGGGCTGGGTCTAACCGCCGGCGGCGGAACCTCCATCGGTGCGCGGCGTTGACCACGGGCCAGGGAGATCCGCCCGTCTATGACCCGCAAGCTTGACCTCAGGACCGGACGGCCCGTCTGGCACGCCTACCGCGCACCGTCCGTTCCGACAGGTAAGCTCACCCGCGACATCAGGACCGACGTAGCCATCGTCGGCATGGGCATCAGCGGCGCATTGATCGCCGAAGCCCTGACCGATGCTGGCCATGCTGTCGTCTGCATCGACAGGCGCGGACCGCTCCTCGGCTCGACTGCGGCGACCACCGCACTCGTCCAGTTCGAGATCGATCAACCGCTGTCGAAACTCGCCCGCAGCATCGGCCGTGAACAGGCCGAACGTGCCTGGCGACGTTCGCGTCTTGCGGTGTTGAACCTCAGGACGCGCGTCGGCGAACTTGGCATCCGTTGCAACATGGAAACCAGGTCTTCGCTCTATCTTGCCGGCGATGTTCTGGACGCGCCAGCATTGCGCGACGAGGCAGAAGCCCGGCGCCTTGCCGGCATTCACGCCACCTATCTTGCCGCATCCGAACTGCAAGACCAGTGCGGCATCCGACGCCAGGGCGCCATCCTGAGCCACGACAATCTGGCACTCGACCCGAGAAAGCTGACCGCCGGGCTGTTGCACAGGGCGCTGGAGTGCAAGGCACGCTTCTACGCCCCCGTCGAGGCTGTCTCCATCCAGACCGGACGCGAAGAGGCGGTGGTGGTGACGGCAGAAGGCCCGACGATTACGGCCGGCCATGTCGTGCTGGCGACCGGCTACGAACTCGTCGCCAAGCCGATACCCGCCACCGACCACAAGATCATCTCGACTTGGGCGATCGCAACAAAACCACAAAGGCAGGCGCTTTGGCCGGGCAGGCATCTGATCTGGGAGGCCTCCGACCCCTATCTTTACTTGCGCGCGACGGCGGACGGTCGGGTGATCTGTGGCGGCGAGGACGAGGATTTCGCCGATGAGGTTCGGCGCGACGCGCTGATCGCCGAAAAATCGGATCGCATTTCGGCGAAGCTGAAGCGGCTTTTCCCGCGACTCGATGCCAAACCGGCATTCGCCTGGGCCGGTTCGTTCGGGACCACGCCGACCGGCCTGCCCTATATCGGCACCATTCCCGGCCACCCGCGCATCCATGCAGCCATGGGTTATGGCGGCAACGGCATCACCTATTCACGCATCGCGGCGGAGATCGTCAACGCCGGCATTTCCGGCCACCGGGATGCCGACGCCGACCTGTTCGCCTTCCCACGCTAAGCCGGACGACATTTCCGGCTTGCTGTGTTGTATCGCCGCTGAAACGCCCTTAAGTCTTCAACGCATGTGGCGCGACTTGTGAATCGCGCACTCAACTTGCGGGGGAGTTTCGCATGGGCTTCAGCGGCTTCGATATCGTCATCCCGGTACTTGTCGTTCTCGTGCTCCTGGTGCTGTTCGCCGGCATCAAGACCATTCCCCAAGGCTACAACTACACTGTCGAGCGTTTCGGTCGTTACACCCGGACGCTGACGCCCGGCCTCAACCTGATCATCCCCTTCATCGACCGCATCGGCGCCAAGATGAACATGATGGAGCAGGTGCTCGACGTGCCGACGCAAGAGATCATCACCAAGGACAATGCGATGGTCGCCGTCGACGGCGTCGCTTTCTATCAGGTGTTGAACGCGCCACAGGCGGCCTATCAGGTCGCCGGCCTGCAGAACGCCATTCTCAACCTGACCATGACCAACATCCGCACCGTGATGGGCTCGATGGATCTCGACGAGCTGCTGTCGAACCGCGACGCCATCAACGAGCGTCTGCTGCGCGTCGTCGACGAAGCCGCACACCCCTGGGGCATCAAGATCACCCGCGTCGAGATCAAGGACATCAATCCGCCGGCGAATCTGATCGAATCGATGGGTCGCCAGATGATGGCCGAACGCAACAAGCGCGCCCAGATTCTCGAAGCCGAGGGCATGAAGCAGGCGCAGGTTCTGGAAGCAGAGGGCCGTAAGGAAGCCGCCTTCCGCGACGCCGAGGCGCGTGAACGCTCCGCCGAGGCCGAGGCACGCGCTACCCAGGTGGTTTCGGAAGCCATCGCCAAGGGCGACGTCCAGGCGATCAACTACTTCGTCGCGCTGAAGTACACCGAGGCGCTGGCCAAGGTTGGAACAGCCAACAACAGCAAGCTTGTCCTGATGCCGATGGAGGCGTCGTCGCTGATCGGCACACTTGGCGGTATCGGTGAGATCGCCAAGGAAGTCTTCCGCGACGGCGGCACGGCAGGCGGGCAGCGCCAGGCCTCCCGGCCGCCGAGGATTCCGCCCGAGCAGGGCTGAGCCTCTGACCGGACGAGGTGAATTGAGGAACCGCACATGATCGCAAGCATCGTTGCCGAACTCGGTCCCTGGAACTGGATGCTGCTCGGCTTCATCCTGCTGTGTCTGGAAATCTTTGCGCCGGGCGTATTCCTGCTGTGGATCGGCATCGCCGCGCTGATCGTCGGCTCGGCGTCGCTGCTGCTCTGGGACGCGGCGTTCTGGACCTGGCAGGTGCAGGTCCTGATTTTCCTGGTGCTCTCGCTTGCCTCCGCCTATGTCGGCAAGAAGCTCGTTCGCGACCGCGAACAGGCATCCGACCAACCCCTTCTGAACAATCGTGGCGCCCAGATGATCGGCCGCACGGCAACGCTGGCCGAACCGATCAGGGAAGGCCGGGGCCGCATCAAGCTCGGCGACACAACTTGGCGGGTCTCCGGCCCCGATTTGCCCGCCGGCGCGCAGGTGCGTGTCATAGGCGCTGCCGACACCGACCTGGAACTGGTGGTGGAGCCGGTCTGAGGCAAGCTCTCCTGATCGCTTGAGCGGCACCTCGCCAGCCCCCTGGAGCATCCCTTTGACTTGACCACATGACCACGCTCAATTATTAGATTGATCAATCTAATAATAAATGAGAGCGCGGATGCGCAAGGTCGACCCAGAAAAGTTCGAGGCAAAAAAGCAGCAGATCCTGACTGCGGCGATCACCTGTTTTACCCGGAAAGGTTTTCACGGCACCTCGACCGCGGAAATCTGCGCCGAAGCAGGCATGAGCCCCGGCAACCTGTTCCATTACTATCCGACCAAGCACGCAATCATCGCGGCAATCGTCGAGCAGGATCGCCGCGAGACGGCGGCCTATTTCGCACAGATCGACAACAGCCAGGACCTGTTCGGCGAGATCCTCAAATTCATGGACATCGTGCTCGAACTGGCCGCCGACCCGGCCTATTCGAGCCTCGCACTCGAAATCGCGGCGGAGGCGATGCGCGACCAGCAGATCGCAGCCCTCGTCACGGCCCATGACGCCGAAATGCGCACAGCACTCGCCCTGATCCTGCGCGATGCCGCCGCGCGCGGCGAGATCGGGCCGGGGCTCGATCCTGCCGACGGCGCCCAATGGATCTCCGCGCTCATCGACGGCGTGTTCGGCCGCGTCGCCGTCGACCCCGGCTTCAAGCCGCTCGAGCAAAAGAAAACATTGCATCTGCTGTTGACCCGCTTTCTCAGGCCGGGAGCAACGACATAGGCGAGACAGACGGGCACAGGCCGGCAAGGCTTGCCCCGGAAATCCTGGAAACCAGAACCAGCAAAGGATGCTGCGGCTCGCAGCGAAACTGTGATGAACACCTTGCGCCTTGCCAGGACACGCGCCCCATTTGCCGGGCTGCAGCTGGCCAGTATCTTCTTCAGCCTGGGCAATGCAATCACCGCCATCGTCTATCCCTGGCTGGTCTACGACCTCACCGGCAGCGCCAGTTGGATGGGCATCGTCGCCTTCGTGACACTCGCTCCGGCTATTCTCGGCAGTGCGTTTGGCGGCCCTGTCGCCGAAAGACTCGGCATCCGCCAGACCGCCATGATCGCTGTCGGGCTCGGCTGCGCAGCGTCGATTGCCGCCGCCCTGCTCTACGGCTTCGGCATGATGACCATCGGTGCACTCGTCGCGCTTGCCTTGCTCGGCGCCATATTCGACGGCCCCGGCAGCGTCGCGATCGAATCCCGCGTTCCCGAAATCGCGCGTCTGGCGCGCATGCCGCTGCTGCGCGCCAATGCCATCGACGACCTTGTCGACAACGGCGCCGCCATCGTCGGGCCGGCGATCGCTGCCTTGCTGGTGGCGATCGTCGAGACCTCTACGCTGTTGTGGATCATCGCCGCACTCAACATCGTGACCGCATTGATGACCGCGCTCAGCCTGCCCCAGTTCCGCCTGCGGCAGATGTCCTCAACCGCGTCCACTGAACTGGCTGGCGCGATGCGCATCATCTTCGGATCGGTCCGCCTGCGTACGGCCCTGCTGCTGGCAAGCCTTGGCACCGGCACCTTCGTCGCACTCGAAAATGTTGCCCTGCCGGCAATTCTGCGCGCCGAAGGGCAGTCGGCTTCGACATTGGGGCTCTATCTCACCGCCGCCGCGGCCGGTGCGATAGCGGTCAACCTTGCAATGGCCGTAATCGGCGGTCGGCCCGCCTTGCGCAGTGTCTTCGTTGCCGCCTTCGTCGGCCTGGCCGCCGGCGTCATCATGCTCGTGATCGACCGCGCGGTGCCCACGCTGATTGCATCAGGTGCAGTTCTCGGCATCGCCGCCGGCCCGCTCTCGCCTGTTTTCACCACCCTGTTGCAGACCAGTGCGCCGAAGAACCTGCGCGCCCATGTCATCGGCGCATCGATCGGAATGATCCTCGTCACGGCCCCGCTTGCCGCTCTCGTTGTCGGTGCCGCGCTGGATCTGTTCGGCCCGACAGCTGTTCTATCGGCATGCGCGGCCATGCTTGCCGCCTGCGCGGTCATCGGCGCGCTCGCCCTCGGTCCGGACGAAGCTGAGTAGGGGGCCGTCAGGCAGTTGGCAGCAGGGCGCCGGTCAGGCGGCGCCAACCCGGAGCAGATCGTGGAAGTGGATGATGCCGACAGGCTTGTCGCCTTCGACCACCGGGATGGCGCTGATGTTGTACTCGTTGAGCATTGCCGTCGCAGTGCCCGCCAGCATCTGCGGCGGCACCGTCTTGGGCTGTCGGGTCATGATGTCCTCGACATTGGTCTCGGCGAGATTTCGATCGAGATTGCGCGCCAGGTCACCGTCGGTGACGATGCCGGCCAGCCGGCCCTGCTCGTCGACGACAACGACGCAACCGAAACGCTTCTTGGACAGTGTCTTTACTGCCTCCGGCATCTTGGTGCCGACGGCGACGATCGGCATTTCCTCGCCCTTGTGCATCAGGTCGCCGACCGGCATCAGGCTCGCGCCGAGCTGGCCGCCGGGATGGAAGGTGCGGAAATGATCGGCAGTGAAGCCGCGCGCCTCGAGCAAAGCCACGGCCAGGGCGTCGCCGACGACGAGTTGCAGCAGCGTCGAGGTCGTCGGCGCAAGACCGTGCGGACAGGCTTCCGGCGCCCGGGGCAATGACAGGACGACGTCGGCCTGACGCGCCAAGGCGGACGTATCGCCGGCCGTCAGCGCAATCAGCGGGATCGAAAAGCGCCTCGAATAGGCAACGATACCCTTGAGCTCTGCTGTTTCACCCGACCAGGAGAGTGCGACGATCGCGTCTTCCCTGGTGATCATGCCGAGATCGCCGTGAATGGCTTCCGAAGGATGGACGAAATAGGCCGGAGTCCCGGTGGAGGCGAAGGTCGCCGCCAGCTTGGAGCCGATATGCCCACTTTTGCCGACGCCGGTGATGATCGCCCGGCCGCTGAGCTGGCCCAGGATCGAGACAGCCCTGGCGAATGGCTCGGCGAGCGGGCCTTCAAGCGCTGCGACAAGCGCGGCGATGCCGGCCTGCTCGATGGTGACGGTGCGGAGCGCGGAGGCGATCGACGCCTGCCCGTCCGGCTCTTTTTTCAGCGATCCAGCGTGCATGGCGCATGCGTTAGCGCGTCGGCGTGCGGCTGTCCATGATTATCCGCCCAAAACGAGGCCTCTCAGGGCGTGCGGGAAACGCTCCGTTAACCATGGCGATTTACCAGTTGGTAAGCGCGACGCCCTTGCGTCGGCGAAGCAGTGGGAAAGATGGCGCAGATCAGGCCGGAGCAATGGACACAGACCACGGCACTCCGCATCTTGCTGGCGACGGCAAGCGTGGCGACGTTGCTGTGCGCCGCACCGCTGCATGCCCAGGAAACCGCCTTGCGCGGACCGGTCAGCGAAGACGACATCAACAACACCCTGCGGCTTTACAAGAGGCGCCCTGCGGCCGAGCAGGCGCAGGACCAGGCACCGGCCTACCAGCCGGTCAGCCCCGGCGCGATTCCAACCCAGGCTGACGCTGAGGCCACCGATTTGTTCAGCGAACCGCCCAACGCCGACGGCACATCGGCCGGCTCCTTGTCATCCGCCCGTCCGCCCACGACCGCGCGCCAGCGCGCCCGCGAGGCACGCGAGCGGCTGGCCGGCACCGCCGCGCCGACGGCTGCCGAGCGGCCAGCAGTGCCGGCAGCCGACGAAGAGCTGACCACCGGCACCGTGCGCCAGGGCACCGTCGATTCCGAAACGGAGATCGAGAACGGACCCGAAGCCGAGCGCCAGCGCGCCATCGAAGGCCGCAGGCCTCAGCCGGATGCGAACCCGTTCGAGCCGACTGGCATCCGTTTCGGCACCTTCGTTCTGAAGCCGAGCCTTGAACAGGGCGTCACCGCGACGTCGAATGCGGATTCCAGCTTTAACGGAAAGTCGGCCGTTCTGTCCGAGACGACTCTCAGGCTGAACGCCGCGTCCGATTGGGAGAGCCATTCGGCGACCATCGACGCCTATGGCAACTACCGAAAATCCATCTCCGGCCAGGAGGTCAAGGATCTCAGCGGCGGCATCGACGGGCGGCTGCAACTCGATCTCGCCGACGACATGCGCGCACTGGCGCGGCTCGGCTACAGCATGCGCCCGGAATCGACGTCGTCGCCCGTGGTCATCTCCGGCACCGCCGAGCGGCCGAACCTGCACACGCTGAACGGCGCGCTGGGTGTCGAAAAGGCCGTCGGCAAGTTCCGCTTCGGAGTGACCGGCGAAGCTGTCGACGAAAGCTACAGCGACGCCGAACTGACCGACGGCACCACGCTCTCACAGAAGGACCGCGACTCCAGACTCTATACCGGCAAGGTCCGCGTCGGCTACGAGGTCTCACCGGCGTTGACGCCCTTTGGCGAGGTCGAATTCGGCCGCCGGGTCTATGACCTGCGCTTCGACACCGCCGGTTTCGAGCGCTCGTCCAAGCGTACCGGCGCCCGCGCCGGCGTCGAGATCGACATGGGCGAAAAATTCGGCGGCGAGATTTCGGCCGGCTGGATTTCGGAGGATTTCGACGACGACCGGCTGAAGACGGTTTCCGCCGCGACGATTGCCGCTGATCTCAGATGGTCGCCGATGCGCGGCACGATCGTCGGCCTGACCGGCGAAACCTTCGTCGAGGGATCGACGACCCCGGGCGACAGCGGTTCGGTGCTCTACAACGGCCGCCTCAGCGTCGAACGGCAGATCCGTTCCAACCTGACTGCATTCCTCGCCGGCGGCGTCGGCTACCGCGACTATGCCAGCTCGAACGACCACGAGCTTAGGCTCAGCGCCGAAGCGGGCCTGACCTGGTGGCTCAACCGCTACGCCGGCCTGACCGGCAAGCTGCGCCATGAGACCTTCGACAGCACCTTGCCGTTCCGCGACGCCAAGACCAACAGCGTCTTCGTCGGGTTGAAAATCCAGCGCTAACCTGCTTGGGGCAAACCGCCGATCGCGGCGGCTGCGGCCCTCAAGGCCGTCTCCCCCTGCCCCGCATAGACCTCGCTCATGATCAGCTCGGCAAGCGGCAGACGGCATCCCCAGCCATGGCGCTCGAGATCGGGCTTGTCGGCGAATTCGCTGACGTGGCCGACGCAGAGATAGGCCACCGGCACGACGTGATCGGGAATGCCTAGCAACTGCTTCAGCGCCTCGCGATCGAGGATGCTGACCCAGCCGACGCCTATGCCCTCGGCACGCGCGGCGAGCCAGAAATTCTGAACTGCGCAGACGGTGCTGAAGAGGTCCATCTCGGGATTGTGCCATCGTCCGAGCGGAGAGTTTGCCGAACGGCTGCGGTCGCAGGTGATGACCAGGTTGAGCGGGCTTTCGCAGATGCCTTCGAGCTTGAGCTTGCGGTACAGCCCCCGCCGCTCCTCGGCGATCTCAGGCAGTTCCTGCTGCCGCGCCGCAAAGAACAGGTCGCGGACCTGCTCGCGTCGTTCGCGATCTCTGATGACGATGAAGTTCCACGGCTGCATGAAGCCAACCGACGGCGCGTGATGGGCCGCCAGCAGCAGCCGCGCCAGCACATCGTCGTCGATCGGATCAGGCAGAAAATGGCTGCGAACGTCGCGGCGCGTGAAGATGGCGCGGTAAACGGCATCCTGTGCAGCGATATCGAAACAGCCTGAAGCGGCCTTCAACTGGTCAGCAAGCATCGCATATCCCCTGGCGAGCATGTCGGTTCCCTCCGCCTGACCATGCGGAGGTCGATGTCTGCCGGGCCGGTCTTCTGGCTCAAGTTCAACCCGTCTGCGGCGCCTTCCCGTTCAGGATGAACAGTGGCCTCTGCCGATACGGTCCCTCTTACAGCGTTGGGCACGCCACGGATTTGCACCGTGTTCCCGATTCTCCCGCATCGCTGCGGGCACCTGGCAGGGTATTTCTAGCGGCAGCAGCGGCCGAAAGCCATCGCACCGTGCGTCCAATCCTGACGCACGGGCGACATGTGGCTTATTTGCCCGGCTTGATCTCGCCGAGCAGCGCTTCGATGACGCCGGCCATGCTCCTGCTGAGATCGGAGCGCGACAAGGCAAAGGCAACGTTGGCTTCGACGAAACCTTCCGGCGAGCCGCAGTCGAAGGTGCGGCCGCGATAATGATAGCCGTAGAAGGACTGCATCTTCTCGAGCTTGAGCATGGCGTCGGTCAGCTGGATCTCGTCGCCGGCGCCACGCTCCTGGCTTGCCAGGATCTTGAAAATCTCCGGCTGCAGAATGTAGCGGCCATTGATGAACAGGTTCGAGGGTGCCGTGCCCTGCTTGGGCTTTTCCACCATGCCCTCGATCTCGAAGCCGGTGTGAACCGACTTGCCCTTGCCGACGATGCCGTATTTGTGCGCCTCGGCCGGGTCGCATTCCTGGACGGCGATGATGTTGTTGCCGGTCTCGGCATAGAGCTCGACCATCTCGCGCATGCAGCTCTTTTCCGACTGCATGATCATGTCGGGCAACAGCAGCGCGAAGGGCTCGTCGCCGACCAGCTCGCGCGCGCACCACACTGCGTGGCCAAGGCCGAGCGGTACCTGCTGGCGCGTGAACGAGGTCTGGCCCGGGGCCGGCTGCAACCGCTGCAGGCGCTCCAGTTGCTCGGTCTTGCCGCGCTGGGCCAGCGTATCATAAAGTTCGAACTGGACGTCGAAATGGTCTTCGATGACCGCCTTGTTGCGGCCCGTGACAAAGATGAAATGTTCGATGCCCGCTTCGCGCGCCTCGTCGACCACATACTGGATCACAGGGCGATCGACCACAGTCAGCATTTCCTTGGGGATAGACTTGGTGGCAGGCAGAAAACGCGTGCCCAAGCCCGCGACCGGAAAAACTGCCTTGCGAACTCTTTTCATTGCGTGGTCGTCCGATAGAGGGATGTATCGGACGCCAACTTTGCCACGCCCGAATTGATGAATACTGAATGCGTTCACATATTCGGCGACAGCGGGCAAGACCATTGATCACGCGATCTTGATTGTCCGAACAGCTAGGTGGACAATCCCTCAACCCGCTTTTCGTTCCCCAACGGGTCTATGGTAAACTGATTGATAACCGGCATCGGCGATGAATCGTGTTTCTGATCTCTCCAAGGAGGAAAGAATGCCCCTTCGCAAGACCGCCAAAGGCCTCCTGAGCGCCGCTGCCCTTTCGCTGGCATTGATGCTTCCGGCCGGCCCGGCGGCCGCCGAAGCCGGTTTCCAGCGCTGGGTGGCGAGCTTCCGCTCCGTCGCCGCAGACAACGGGATTTCCGGTTCGACCTATGACCGCGCCTTTCGTGGCGTGACCTCGGCTGACCCCGAAGTACTTGAAAAGGCCCGGTTCCAGCCCGAATTCACCGCGCCGGTCTGGGATTATTTCGACAATCGCGTCCATGACCAGTCAATTGCTGTCGGTCGCGAGATGGCGCGCAAGTGGAAACCCTGGCTCGACCGCATCGAGGCCAAGTATGGCGTCGACCGCTACATCCTGCTCGCCATCTGGTCGATGGAATCGAACTACGGCGAGATTCTCAAGAACGACAAGGTGATGCGCAATGTCGTGCGGTCGCTGGCGACGCTCGCCTATGGCGACCAGCGCCGGGCGAAGTTCGCCCGCACCCAGCTGATCGCGGCGCTGAAGATCCTGCAGCGCGGCGACATCGACGAAAGTCACCTCGTCGGCTCCTGGGCCGGCGCGATGGGCCACACCCAGTTCATCCCGACCAGCTACCAGGCCTACGCGGTCGATGCCGACGGCAATGGCAAGCGCGACATCTGGAACTCCGTGCCCGACGCGCTCGCCACCGCAGCCAACCTTCTGAAGAAGAACGGCTGGCAGGCCGGCAAGACCTGGGGTTACGAAGTGGTGCTGCCCGCGGGTCAGAAGTTCCCGACGGGATCGCTGACGCTCGACAAATGGGCATCGCTCGGCATCGAACGCGCCAACGGCAAGGCCTTCAAGCGCGGCTCCGACGTCGCCACCCTCAAGGTGCCGGACGGCCGCGGCGGACCGGCCTTCCTGATGACCAAGAATTTCTCGGTCATCAAACGCTACAACAACGCCGACAAATACGCGCTCGCCGTCGGCCTTCTTGCCGACGAGATCGCCGGCTATGGTGGCCTGGTGCAGGACTGGAAGCGGCCGTTCACCAAGCTCAGCTTCGAGGAAAAGCAGGAGTTGCAGAAGCGCCTTTCGGCGCATGGCTATTACGACGGCAAGAGCGACGGCAAGATCGGCGAGGGTTCGCGCTCGGCAATCAAGGCATTCCAGGCACAGCTGGGCTTGACGCCGGACGGTCATCCGAGCATGGAAGTGCTGAAGTTCCTGCGGCGTAACTAGCAACCGGAGGCTGTATTGGCATTGACGCGTCGTCCGCGGTTTTCGCTGTTGCGCCTGACGACGCCACTGGTCGCGGTGGCGGTCGCCTTGACCGCCATTTCGTCGACAATGCCGACGCCGGCCGTGGCGCAGGAAGGCATTCTGCGCAAATGGTCCCTGCGCGACCTGTTCATGCCGCGCCGCGAACCGCGCGTCGATCCCTTCATCATTGATGAGCCGCAGCCGCGCAAGAAGATCCGCAAGACGCCACGCAAGCCAAAGGCAACCGCCGGCAATGTCGGCAGGGCTGCCGATCCGGCCGTTCCGGTGGTCGAAAAGCTGGCTGACGCGCGTGTCGTGCTGGTCATCGGCGACTTCCTCGGCGGCGGCATTGCCGAGGGGCTGGGCACGGTCTTTGCCGAGAATGCCAAGATCAGGGTCATCGACAAGACCAACGGCTCGTCGGGCCTCGTCCGCGAGGACTATTACAACTGGCCCGAGAAAGCCAAGGCGCTGATCGAGCAGGAAAAGCCTGCCGCCGTCATCATCATGATGGGATCCAACGACCGCCAGCAAATGCGGGTCGCCGACACGCGCGAGCCACCGATGAGCGCCGCCTGGACCAAGGAGTACACGGCGCGCGCGGACAAGCTGGCCAAGGCCATCGCCGACACCAAGGTGCCGTTCCTGTGGGTCGGCATGCCCGCCTTCAAGTCGTCGAAGATGAACACCGACATGCTCGCCTTCAACGACATCTACCGTGCTGCAACGGAAGCCGCAGGCAGCGAATTCGTCGATGTCTGGGACGGCTTCGTCGACGAGGCCGGCGCCTTCGTCACCAGCGGCCCCGACATCAACGGCCAGCCGGTGCGCCTGCGCGCTGACGACGGCATCAACGTCACCCGCGCCGGCAAACGCAAGCTCGCCTTCTTCGCCGAAAAGCCGCTGAACAAGCTGCTCGGCATCACGCCTCAAGGTACCGAAACCGTCGTGCCGGCAAGCCTGCCGCAGGCGACGCCCGGCGAACTCAACGTGCCTGTCAACATCGACCGGACGGTGCCGGTCTCGCTCTCCGATCCGGAACTCGACGGTGGCACGGAGCTTCTCGGCGGCCAGACGGCTGCCACGTCCGACCCGCGTTCGCCAGGCGAAAAGCTTGCCGTGCAAGGCATCGCCCCCGCGGCACCTGCCGGACGCATCGACGACTTCTCCTGGCCGCCAAAGCCGCTGCCTGCAGCGCAAGGAACCGAAACGACGACCGCCATCATCAGGCGCTAAGGTTGTCGACCGGAAACGAAAAAGGCGCCTCGCGGCGCCTTTTGTTTGCTTGGTTCCGGCCAGCTTAACGCGGCAGGACGCTCGACCCCATCAGGTCGGCATCTATCGAATGCGCGGCCTGGCGGCCTTCGCGGATCGCCCAGACCACAAGCGACTGGCCGCGGCGCACGTCGCCGGCGACATAGAGCTTGTCCACATTGGTCTTGTAGTCGCGGTCGTTGGCGGCAACATTGGTCGAACGGCGGCTGTCGGTGGTGATCTCGAGCTTGCCCTCGAGTTCCTTGACCATACCGTCGGCGAGCGGCCCGGCGAAGCCGATGGCGATGAAGGCGAGATCGGCGCGGATGACGAACTCGGTGCCCGGGATCGGCTTGCGCTTGTCGTCGACTTCGCAGCACTTCACGCCGGTCAGCTGGCCTTCTTCGCCGATGAACTCCAGCGTTGCCACCTGGAACTCGCGCTGCGCGCCTTCGGCCTGCGAGGACGAGGTGCGCATCTTGGTCGCCCAATAGGGCCACACGGCGAGCTTGTTCTCGCGCTCCGGCGGCTGCGGGCGGATGTCGAGCTGGGTGACGCGCACGGCACCCTGGCGAAATGCGGTGCCGACGCAGTCGGACGCCGTATCGCCGCCGCCGACGACGACGACATGCAGGCCACCAGCGACGATCGGTTCCGACTGCCAGGCAACCGACTGGATGTCTTCGCCGCCGACGCGCTTGTTCTGCTGGACGAGGTAAGGCATCGCGTCATGCACGCCCTTAAGGTCGTCTCCGGGAATGCCCGCCGGACGCGGCGTTTCGGAGCCGCCGCAGTAAAGCACGGCATCGTATTCGGCCAGGAGCTCGGTCACCGGCTTGTCGACGCCGACATTGACGCCGCAATGGAACGTCACGCCTTCGCCCGTCATCTGCTCGACGCGACGGTCGATGTAGTGCTTCTCCATCTTGAAATCAGGAATGCCGAAACGCAGCAGGCCGCCGGGACGGCTCTCGCGCTCATAGACATGCACGTCGTGGCCGGCGCGGCCGAGTTGCTGCGCTGCGGCCATTCCGGCCGGGCCGGAACCAATGACAGCGATCTTCTTGCCGGTCTTCTTCTCCGGCGGATAAGGCCTGATGTAACCGGTCTCGTAAGCCTTGTCGGCGATCGCCTGCTCGACGGTCTTGATGGCGACAGGAATGTCCTCGAGGTTCAGCGTACAGGCTTCCTCGCAAGGTGCCGGGCAGATGCGACCGGTGAATTCGGGGAAGTTGTTGGTCGAATGCAGGTTGCGGATCGCGTTGTCCCAATCGCCATTGTAGACGAGGTCGTTCCAGTCCGGGATCTGGTTGTGCACCGGACAGCCCGTCGGGCCATGGCAGAACGGAATGCCGCAATCCATGCAGCGCGCAGCCTGCTTTTCGACTTCCTTGTTCGACATCGGCAGCGTGAATTCGCGGAAGTGCCGGATGCGGTCGGAAGCCGGCTGGTACTTGTGCACCTGCCGGTCAATTTCGAGAAAACCTGTAACCTTGCCCATCGTAACTCTCGTCAGTCATGCCCAGCACCTCGGCGCGGGCTTAGAATTCCACCACTTCAAATGAAGCATGCGATGGCAGGCGCCCTGTTCGGGCGCCGCCGGAAGATCGTCACGGCTTACTCCGCCGCGACGCCCATCCTCATGCGCTCCATCTCGATCAGTGCGCGGCGGTACTCCACCGGCATGACTTTGCGGAATTTGGGTCGGTAGCTCGCCCAGTCGTCCAGGATCTGCTTGGCACGGGTCGAACCGGTGTAGTGCATATGGTTCGAGATCAGCTGAACCAGGCGCTCCTCGTCATGGCGTGTCATGTCGCCCGAGACGTCGACACGGCCCTTGTGGGCGATGTCTCCACCGTGATGGTGCAGCTTCTCCAGCATGTCGTCCTCTTCAGGGACCGGCTCGAGCTCGACCATCGCCATGTTGCAGCGCTCGGCGAAATCGCCTTCCTCATCGAGGACATAGGCGACGCCGCCCGACATGCCGGCTGCGAAGTTGCGGCCGGTCTTGCCGATGACCACCACCACGCCGCCCGTCATGTATTCGCAGCCATGGTCACCCACGCCTTCGACGACGGTAACGGCGCCCGAGTTGCGGACGGCGAAACGTTCGCCGGCGACACCGCGGAAGTAGCACTCGCCTTCGGTCGCACCGTAAAGCACGGTGTTGCCGACAATGATTGAATCCTCGGCAACGATCCGGGCGTCATCCGACGGGCGGATGACGATGCGGCCGCCGGACAGGCCCTTCCCGACATAGTCGTTGCCGTCGCCGACCAGCTCGAACGAGATACCGCGTGCCAGGAAGGCACCGAAGGACTGTCCGGCGGTCCCGGTCAGCTTCACCGAGATGGTGTCCTCGCGTAGGCCCTTGTGCCGGAAGCGCTTGGCGACCTCACCCGACAGCATCGCACCGGCTGAGCGGTCGACGTTGCGGATGGTTGCCTCGATCTTCACCGGCTGGCGCGTTTCGAGCGCCGCCTTCGCCTCGGCGATCAGCTTGCGGTCGAGAACGTCGTCGATCGGATGCTTCTGGCGCTCGGTCCAGTGGACGGCTTCGCGCGGCGCATCGGGCTTGTAGAACACCTTGGAGAAGTCGAGGCCACGCGACTTCCAGTGGTTGATCAGCTCACGCTTTTCCAGCAGGTCGGCGTCACCGATGATCTGATCGAGGTGGGTGTAACCCATTTCGGCCAGCAGCTCGCGCACCTCTTCAGCGACGTAGAAGAAGTAGTTGATGACGTGCTCGGGCGTGCCCTTGAAGCGCTTGCGCAGCACCGGATCCTGGGTGGCGACGCCAACCGGGCAGGTGTTGAGATGGCACTTGCGCATCATGATGCAGCCCGCCGCGATCAGCGGCGCGGTCGAGAAGCCAAACTCGTCGGCGCCCAGCAGAGCGCCGACGACGACGTCGCGGCCGGTACGCAGGCCGCCGTCGACCTGGAGCGCGACACGCGAACGCAGGCCGTTCAGCACCAGCGTCTGATGCGTCTCGGCAAGGCCCATTTCCCATGGGCTGCCGGCATGCTTGAGCGAGGTCAGCGGCGATGCACCGGTGCCGCCGTCATAGCCTGATATCGTGATGTGGTCGGCGCGCGCCTTGGCGACACCTGCCGCAACCGTGCCGACGCCCACTTCCGACACCAGCTTGACCGACACGTCGGCTGCCGGGTTGACGTTCTTCAGGTCGTAGATCAGCTGCGCCAGATCTTCGATCGAATAGATGTCATGGTGCGGCGGCGGCGAAATCAGGCCGACACCTTGGGTCGAGTGGCGGGTCTTGGCGATCGTCGCGTCGACCTTGTGACCAGGCAACTGGCCGCCCTCGCCGGGCTTGGCACCCTGCGCCACCTTGATCTGCATCATGTCGGAGTTGACGAGATACTCCGTCGTCACGCCGAAGCGGCCGGAAGCCACCTGCTTGATCGCCGAACGCTCGGGGTTCACGCCGCCACCGGGCAGCGGCAGGTAGCGGTCGGGCTCCTCGCCGCCCTCGCCGGTGTTCGACTTGCCGCCGATCTTGTTCATCGCAACGGCAAGCGTGCTGTGCGCCTCGCGGCTGATCGAGCCGAAGGACATGGCACCGGTCGAGAAACGCTTGACGATCTCGGCCGCCGGCATGACGTCGTCGAGCGCGGCCTTCTTGCGCCCGCTCTCCTCGGCCAGCTTGATGCGGAACATGCCGCGGATCTGCTGGGCACGTGCTGTTTCGCTGTCGATCTGGGCGGAGAACTCCTTGAAGGTCGCCCACGAGCCCGAACGCACGGCGTGCTGCAGCGAGGCAACCGCGTCAGGCGTCCACACATGGGCTTCGCCGCGCATGCGATACATGTACTCGCCGCCGACTTCGAGCGCGTTGCGCAGAACCGGATCTTCGCCGAAGGCCGATTCGTGACGGCTGACGGTCTCGGTCGCCACCTCTTCCAGCCCGACGCCTTCGATGTTGGTCGCCGTGCCGGTGAAGTACTTCTCGACGAAGTCGGTCTTCAGCCCGATGGCGTCGAAGATCTGCGCGCCGCAATAGGACTGGTAGGTGGAGATGCCCATCTTGGACATCACCTTGAGGATGCCCTTGCCGATAGACTTGATGTAGCGGCCGACGACCTCCGAGCCATCCACTTCAGGCGGGAACTCGCCCCGCTTGTGCATGTCGGTCAGCGTGTCGAAGGCCAGATACGGGTTGATCGCCTCCGCGCCGTAGCCGGCAAGGCAGCAGAAGTGATGCACCTCGCGCGGCTCGCCCGATTCGACGACAAGGCCGACCGAGGTGCGCAGGCCCTTGCGGACCAGGTGATGGTGCACGGCCGCCGTCGCCAGCAGCGACGGGATGGCGATGCGGTCCGGACCAAGCTGGCGATCGGACAGGATGATGATGTTGTAGCGGCCCGCGACCGCCGCCTCGGCGCGCTCGCACAGACGCTCGATCGCACCCTGCATGCCAGCAGCACCTTCCGATGCGGCATAGGTGACGTCGATGGTCTTGGTGTCGAAGCTTTCCTCGGTGTGGCCGATGGAGCGGATCTTCTCCAGGTCGGCGTTGGTGAGGATCGGCTGACGCACTTCCAGACGCTTGCGGCGCGACGTGCCGACGAGGTCGAGAATGTTCGGGCGTGGACCGATGAACGAGACCAGGCTCATCACCAGCTCCTCGCGGATCGGATCGATCGGCGGGTTGGTGACCTGGGCGAAGTTCTGCTTGAAGTAGGTGTAGAGCAGCTTCGACTTGTCCGACATCGCCGAGATCGGCGTGTCGGTGCCCATCGAGCCGACTGCTTCCTGGCCCGTCGTCGCCATCGGCGACATCAGGAGCTTGGTGTCTTCCTGGCTGTAGCCGAAGGCCTGCTGGCGATCGAGCAGCGAGACGTCCTTGCGCAACGCACGCGGTTCGACCGGCTTCAGTTCCTCGAGGATCAGCTGGGTGTTGGACAGCCACTTCGTGTAGGGGTGCTTGGTCGCGATCTCGGATTTGATCTCCTCGTCCGAGATGATGCGGCCCTTGACCAGGTCGATGAGCAGCATCTTGCCAGGCTGCAGACGCCACTTCTTGATGATTCTCTTTTCATCAACCGGCAGCACGCCGGCTTCGGACGCCAGGATGACCCGATCGTCGTCGGTGACCATGTAGCGGGCGGGACGCAGGCCGTTGCGGTCGAGCGTGGCACCAATCTGGCGGCCGTCGGTGAAGCACACCGCAGCCGGACCGTCCCACGGCTCCATCAGGGCCGCGTGATATTCGTAAAAGGCCTTGCGGTCGGCATCCATCGACTTGTTGCCGGCCCAGGCTTCCGGGATCAGCATCATCATGGCATGCGCCAGCGTATAGCCGCCCTGGAACAGGAACTCGAGCGCGTTGTCGAAGCACGCCGTATCCGACTGCCCCTCATAGGAGATCGGCCAGAGCTTGGAGATGTTGTTGCCGAACAACTCGCTGTCGACCGAGGCCTGGCGCGCCGCCATCCAGTTGTTGTTGCCGCGCACCGTATTGATTTCGCCGTTGTGGGCGACCATGCGGTAGGGGTGCGCCAGCTTCCATGACGGGAACGTGTTGGTCGAGAAGCGCTGGTGGACGAGGATCAGCGCCGTCTCGAAGCGCGGATCGGAAAGGTCCTTGTAATAAGCGCCGACCTGGAAGGCCAGGAACATGCCCTTGTAGACGATGGTGCGCGCCGACAGCGACACGCAATAGGCGCCGATGTCCTTGTTGTTGTGCTCGGCATAGATGCGGCCGGAAATGACCTTGCGCAGCAAATAGAGGCGCGCCTCATACTCCTCATCGTCGTCGACTTCGGGCGTGCGCCCGATGAACACCTGGCAATGGAACGGCTCGGAAGCAGCGATATCAGGTGCCTTCGACAAAGAGGCGTTGTCGACCGGCACATCGCGGAAGCCGATCAGCGGCAAACCTTCCGACTGCGCCGACTCGCGGATGATGTCCATGACATGTTCGCGCGTCGCAGCATCCTGCGGCATGAACCAGTGGCCGACACCATACTGGCCGGGTGCCGGCAGATCGATGTCCTGCTTGGCCATCTCCTCGCGGAAGAACCGGTCGGGGATCTGCACCAGGACACCGGCGCCATCGCCCATCAGCGGATCGGCGCCGACGGCGCCGCGATGCGTCAGGTTTTCGAGCATGAACAGACCGTCCTTGACGATCTGGTGCGACTTGATGCCCTTCATCTGGGCGATGAAACCGACGCCGCAGGCGTCATGTTCGTTGCGCGGATCATACAGGCCATGCGCTGCATAGCCGGTGGTGGTTCGGAGATGATCGGTTTTATTGTTGGCCGCTTTCGTCTGCGCGGCCGGCACAAAACCCGTCGTCACAGATGGCGTCAACTCCGTCATCGTCTATCTCCATTCCAGCCCGATCCGGGCAGTTTGCCTTGGGACGGCAGTATGCCGATCCGTTCACCTTCAGATATGCTCGATATGCAGCGGCCCAGCGCCGTTCGTCGGCGCTAAACCGCAGTCGGGACAGACGTGAACGGATTGCTCCGACCTCAGCCCTGACCCTAGCCCGCAGCGGAAGCCGGACGCAGCGTCATCATACGCCAAATCCGGTTCGTATTGGGCAGATAAATAAGACAGCACTGCTGTCCTAAATTTTGTATGACAGAATTCTTGAATACGCACAAGACCGATTCACGAATTTTCCGCCTCTGCAAAGACCGAAAATTACGTCAAACCGTCGCATGGCGTAATTTTTGAACACCCGGTCAAAACAGCACTTTTCCTGCCTCAATCGATTTCTGGACCCCGCACTTGCCGAAGATCGGCAAATCCGGTCTAGCTCGCGCCTACCCCCTGCCACGCAGTCTCCCGCAGCCATATTACGGACCGACGAAAATGTTCTTCGCATCAGACAATTGGGCCGGCGCTCACCCCAAGATTTCCGAGAGACTGCATGCCAGTGCTGCGGGCTTCAGCCGCGCCTATGGCGACGGCGAGCTCGACAAGGCGGTCTATGCACGGTTCTCCGAAGTTTTCGAGCGCGAGGTGGCGGTGTTCTTCGTCGCCACAGGCACCGCGGCCAATTCGCTGTCGCTCGCCGCATACGGCAAGCCCGGTGGCATTTCCTTTGCCCACCGCGAGGCGCACATTCTCGAGGATGAATGCGGCGCGCCTGAGTATTTTTCCCATGGTTCGCGGCTCTACCCGGTTGATGGAACGCTCGGGCGCATGGACATCGGCAATCTTGAGCAAGCGATCAGCCGCTACGCCTCCGAAAACGTCCACGGCGGACGCCCGGCTGCGATTTCCATCACCCAGGCGACCGAGGTCGGCACCATCTATCGTCTCGACCATATCGCGGCCGTCTCCGCCGTCGCCCGCAAGCATGCGGTGCCGCTGCATATGGATGGCGCCCGCTTTGCCAATGCGCTGGTGTCTCTCGACGTCTCGCCGGCGGAAATGACCTGGAAACGCGGCGTCGACATCATCTCCTTCGGCGGCACCAAGAACGGCTGCTGGTGCGCCGAGGCGATCGTCATGTTCGATCTCGACCGCGCCAGGGAAATGGCCTTCCTGCGCAAGCGTTCGGCCCAGCTGTTCTCCAAAGCGCGTTTCATCTCGGCGCAATTCGACGCCTATTTCGACGGCGGCCTGTGGCTTGAAACGGCGCGTCACGCCAATGCGATGTCGGCGAGTCTTGCCCAGGCTTTCGAAAGCTCGGCCGTTGCGCGCCTCGGCTGGCAGCCTGAGGCCAACGAGGTCTTCGCCATCATCAGGAAGGATGTTGCCGAAAAGGCCCAGGAGGCAGGTGCCGCCTTCTACACCTGGCCGACCCCGACATCGCTCGCCGGGCAGATCAGCGATGACGAGGCGCTCTTTCGCTTCGTCACCTCCTTCGCCACCACCTCAGACGACATCGTCCGGTTCAGCGAACTGCTGCGTTAGGCGCAGTTACGGATAGCGGACAACAAAAAGGCGGCGCTGGAGGCGCCGCCTTTGCTGCTTGGGAGGAGCAGTCTTAGTTGACCGTGTTGGCCTCGATCTGCTTGGCCTTCGCTGGAGCAGCGGAGATCTCGATCTTGCGAGGCTTGTGCTCTTCAGGAATGTTGCGCTTGAGATCGATGTGAAGCAGGCCGTTCTTGAGGGTCGCGCCGACGACCTCGACATGGTCGGCAAGCTGGAAGCGCCGCTCGAAGGCACGCGAGGCGATGCCGCGATAGAGCAGCTCCGAACCTTCGCCGGCGCTTTCATTGGCGCGCTCGCCCTTGACCGTCAGCACATTGCGATGGGCTTCGATCGAAATCTCGGTTTCCGAGAAGCCTGCGACCGCCATGCTGATGCGGTAGGCGTCCTCGCCGGTGCGCTCGATGTTGTAGGGCGGATAGGTGGTGCCGCCGTCAGGCTGGCCAAGGCCATCAAGCATGTTGAACAGACGGTCGAAGCCGACCGTCGAGCGGTGGAGCGAGGAAAAATCAACGTGACGCATGGGTGTTCTCCAGTGAGCAACAAGGTTTGCGCATGACCTGTGCCGAAACCCATTCTGGCGTCCCGGCGGTGATCAGCGGCCCCGATATTGGGCGCCGCAGGAGACATTTGGGGGGCGCCCAAAGCCATTTCAAGACATCTTTGCGAGAGCTTTTTCACCGCCGCCAGGATGAACCGAAGATGAACCGCCCCTTCGGTATCCGTTCAGGTCGGCTGGCCTAGAGTGCACCCAAGTTCAAGAACAGGCGGCACCACAGAATGCCGCCGACGAAGCCGAACCGGGTTGCAACGTCCCTTCCTCCCGGAACGACAGAGGCCGAAGGCAACCCGCAAGCTGCCTTCGGCCTCATTCGATTCCGATTGGCGTTTCCGCTTAGCACGGATTTCCTTTGATTTTCTCGGTGCGGCTTTCTATCACCCTCGTATCGCCAGATCCCACGGCAGCGAGTGCCAAGCCGAGCGCTGATGACGGACGTGTTCCACGAAATCCCCGGCAATCCGGTACCCGAGCGGGCAACCGTCGGCCACTTCGACGCGCATGACGGCAAGCAGTTGCGTTATGGCTTGTTTCCCGCGACTTCGCACCCGTTCAAGGGCACGGTGATTCTGCTGCCGGGCCGCAACGAGTGTATCGAGAAGTATTTCGAGACCATTCGCGATTTGTCAGTACGCGGCCATGCCGTCGCCACCTTTGACTGGCGTGGCCAGGGTGCATCCGAGCGGCTGCTGCGCGACCGTCACCGCGGCCACGTCAAGACATTCGACCACTATGTCAGGGATCTCGAGGCCTTCTTCGAGCAGATCGTCTTGCCCGACTGCCGCGGCCCATTCTTCATCCTTGCCCATTCAAGCGGTGCCTTGATCGCCCTTCTCGCCGCACCGGCGATGATCAACCGCGTTCAGCGCATGGTGCTGGTGGCGCCGTTCCTGTCGGTCGTCGGCGCGCCGTTCTCGATGTCGGCGATCAGGCGCATCACAACGCTGCTGTGCTGGATCGGCCTCGGCAGGCTCTACGCCGCCTGGGGCCCGCGGCCGCGCGAAGGCACGCCCTTTGCTGTCAACAAGCTGACCAGCGACGAACGTCGCTATCGCCGCAACATCCTGCTCTACGAGACCTATCCCGAACTCTCCGTCGGCGGGCCGACGATCGCCTGGCTGCGGGCGGCTGCGACGGCCTCGGAAACCGTGCGCGACCCAGCCTTCATAGCCTCGCTCAAGGTGCCGATGCTGATTGTCACGGCCGGCGCCGACCAGGTGGTCTCGACGCGCGACGTCGAGCAATATGTCCACGGATGCCGTGTTGCCTCAATGCTGACCATCGATGGCGCCCGCCACGAGATCCTGCAAGAAGTCGACATCTACCGCGAGCAACTGCTCGCGGCGTTCAGCGCTTTCGTGCCGGGAACGCCCGTGATGGTCGAATAGCCTGCTTCAGCCCATCAGCACCTTCAGGGCCGCAGCATGCAGCTCGGGCGTTGCCGCCGCGATGATGTCGCCACCATTTTCCGCCGGGCCGCCCTCGAAGGTCGTGACGATGCCACCGGCCTGCTCGATGATGGGGATCAGCGCCACGATGTCGTAGGGCTTGAGTCCCGGATCGACGACGATGTCGACCTGGCCCGCCGCAACCATGGCGAAGGCGTAGCAATCGGTGCCGTAGCGCGCGAGTTGGACCTGGGTTTCCAGATGGTCGTAGCGTTTGCGCATCTCGCCCTTGAACAAGGCAGGCGTGGTCGTGAACATCGTCGCATTGGCGAGCGACGTTGTCTTGCGCACGGCAAGCTTGCGCGGCCCGCCCGGGCCCTCGTAATGCGAACCCTTGCCGTCGGCATAAAACAGCTCGCCGGTGAATGGCTGCGACATCAGGCCGGCAACCGCATCGCCCTCGACGGTTAGCCCGACCAAGGTGCCCCACACCGGCAGGCCGGAAATGAAGGCGCGCGTGCCGTCGATCGGGTCGATCACCCAGACATGGCTGTTGCCGAGGTTTTCGCTGCCATGCTCCTCGCCGAGGATGCCATGATCGGGAAATTCAGCGTTGATCAGCGCGCGAATGGCACGTTCGGCCTCCTGGTCAGCCTCGGTGACCGGATCGAAACCACTGGCCAGTTTGTTTGCCACCGCCTCGAGGCGGCGAAAACGCGGCAGCGTCTCGGCTGCTGCTGCAGTTGCGATCCGTCGCATGAACCCGGCGTCGACCATCAATCACCCCATCTCCAACTGTGGCGTGAATGACACGCCACGACCCCGCTCGGCAATAACCACATCACCGTGAATTAAAAAGCCCAAAGGCGCCTTGACTTTTGTGCAGCGCACAATAATCTCAACTTCGGACAGTTCTCCTGTCCATGCCCTCCTTGGGCGTTTCCTCCCTAGACTTCGACCGCTCTCCGGAGCGGTCTTTTTTTAACCGCCGGCCTCAGGCGGCTACTCTGCGGCCAATGGCAGGTCGAGGAAATGATAGTCTGGCATTGCCATGAGATCCCCGGAAAACCGGGCCAGATCGTCGGCAAGCGCATAAAATCCAGCGGATTTCTTGAACGTTCGTTCGTCCATATAGAGCCCGCGATTGATCTCGATCTGCAGCGCATGAAGCTTCCGGGCCGGGCGGCCGTAGTGTTCGGTGATAAAGCCGCCGGCGTAAGGTTTATTGTGCGCCACAGCATAGCCCATGGCCGCCAGCAGCCCGATTGCCCGCTCTGACAGAGCAGATGCAGCAGAGGTCCCGAAACGGTCACCGACGATGAAATCAGGCCGTGTGCCATTGTCGCCGAGGCGGACCGACGCCGGCATCGAATGGCAGTCGACGAGCACGGCATAGCCAAACCGGGCATGGGTCCGGGTGACCAGCCGCTTCAGCGTCTCATGATAAGGCTTGTAGACGGATTCGATTCGCCCGATCGCCTCCGACAGCGGCAGCCGGCCGGGATAGATATCCAGCCCCTCGCCCACCAGCTTCGGCACCGTGCCCAGCCCTCCGGCGACGCGCGCCGAGCGGACATTGGCGAAAGGCGGCACCGGCTCGGCGAACATCCGGGGATCGAGTTCCCACGGCTCGCGGTTCACATCGAGATAGGCGCGTGGGAAGTGAGCGGTCAGCATCGGCGCGCCCAAGGCGACGGCCGCGCCGAACAGCTCGTCGACATAGCAGTCCTCCGAGCGCCTGATCGCGACGGCATCGAGCCTGGACATGGCGAGGAACCGGTCGGGATAACAACGTCCGCTGTGCGGCGAATTGAACACGAATGGCACACGCTGCTCGGCACTCGTCCGGACTTCGAACGGCGGCAGCTCGGCGAAATCTTCGGCTGGCGTCATCTTTCGTGATGGACCTGCGAAATGCACTCACTCATCTATCGAAAGTGCCACCTGCGGCGGCCAGTGTCCAGTCGTTCAGGCGGTGGAAAGTCGGCTCTTATTATGCCTTTGCGTCACTCTGCTGACACGGCATTCACTTGATGTTTACCGTCCAGGACTCATATACAAGATGGTTAACGAAGCCCCTGCTGGGGGGCGGCTTCGACCGCTGATTCGGACGGGATACTTATGGCACGCATTCTTCTGGCAGAAGACGACGACGATATGCGTCGCTTCCTGGTCAAGGCGCTGGAACGCGCAGGTTACCAGGTAAGTGACTTCGACAATGGCGCGAGCGCTTACGAGCGGCTGCGCGAGGAACCCTTTTCGCTGCTTCTGACCGACATCGTCATGCCGGAAATGGACGGCATCGAACTGGCGCGCCGCGCAACCGAGATCGACCCCGATCTCAAGGTGATGTTCATCACCGGCTTTGCGGCAGTCGCCCTGAACCCTGATTCGAAGGCGCCACGCGACGCAAAAGTGCTGTCGAAGCCCTTCCATCTGCGCGATCTCGTCAACGAAGTCGAGAAGATGCTCCACGCCGCCTAAGCGTTTCCCCAGCGTCGCCAAGGGAATTGATCGCGCCGCTGAAGGAATTGATGATCCGGCGCGTTTTTCCGCCAAACACGCTATTGACGCGCCGGATCAAAAATGGTGTATCCGCCCCCATCGGATGGGCGTGTAGCTCAGCGGGAGAGCACTGCATTGACATTGCAGGGGTCACAGGTTCAATCCCTGTCACGCCCACCATCCGAACTCCCTGATATCACTTGGCAATATCGACCAGCGCCCGACGGACAGCCGGACTTGGCACAGTTGTTTGCGTCGCCCTTTTACGCCGCCCGATAATCCGGCGCGCTGTTGAGATAGCCCGCATAGGCATCGGCGTTTGGCGGCGCGAAGTTTTCGGCCAAGACGTTGCGCCGCCGTTTGGTTGCGCCGATGTCAGCCAGCAGTTCGTCGAAATGTTTGAAATGATAAGGCGCGACGCACAGGCCGCCATAGACGCCGGCGGCAGGGCGTTCGTCGCGCTTCCAGCGCAGCATCATCTCGATGTTGTCGGTCATCTCCTGGTGCGTCGGCTGACGCCCCAGCTTGCCGTCCGCATATCGCACCAACCAGTTGGCGGCGAGTTCAGCACTCAGAACAGTGCAGAATGACGAGTTGAAGCCGACGAAGCCCATGTCGGGCAAATCGGGGTTGGCGATGACGCGATAAAGCCGGTACTGCCCGTCTGGCTCGACAAGCTTGCGCCGGTGTTCTTCCGGCAGGAAGGGCACTCCGGATTTCCAGCCGACGGCGAGTATGGCCATGTCGGCCTTGACCCTCTCGCCGCCCGACAGGATCACCGTGGCCTCGTCATAAGCAGCAATAGTGCCCTGGATTGCCTTTATGCGTCCGTCGGCGACCATGTCGAAGAAGCCCGGCGTCACGATCGGCACCGAGCAGTTGATGCTGGTCTCGATCGGCACTTTTGGCCTCAGGCCGGTCTTCTTCAGCTTGAGCTGCAGCGAAAGCAGGCTTTCCAGCCCGCGCCAGTTGGCCCAGACGAGCGGCTTGGCCATGGCATGCGCCAGTCGCGCCAGCAGAGGCTGGTTCCAGCTCGGGAACATCACCTCCTGGGCACGGACATAGAGGATGCGCTTGAAGTTGATCAGGCCGCCGATGAAGTAGGGAATACGCCAGACCGGCTCGAGATAGACGATGGTGACGGCGGCTGCACCCGAATTGACGGCGTTGACGGCGATGTCTGTCGCCGACTTGGAGAAGCCGAGCACCACGACCCGCTTGCCCCGCACCGTCGCCGGATCGGTGTATTCGGACGAGTGCAGCACTTGGCCGCCGGCCGCGACGAACGTGTCCTGGCCTGGATGCACCAGTTCGCGTTTCTCGCTGAAATTACCTGTGCAGACGGCGACGAAATCAAAATCCCCAGTGGTCGTCGTGCCGTCGCCAGTTTCCAGTTCGACGGTCCAGCCTTTGGCGCCATTGCGTCGCTGCATGGAAACAACCTTGGTGCCGTAGCGGATCAGCGGCACGAGCCCGTTCTGCTCGGCGTAACTCTTGAGATAGGCGTGGACCTGCGTGCCCTTCGGCCATTCCGGATAGTTCTCCGGCATCGGCATCGAGGTGTAGCGATAGAGATCCTTCGGGCTTTGCGTCTGCACCTCGGGATAGGATCGCGACGGCTCCCAGACCCCGCCCAGGTCGTAACCGCGCTCGACGATTTCGACGTCATGCCCGCGCTGCCTGAAGGCGTGTGCTGCCGCAAGCCCGCTGACGCCGGCGCCGATGACGCAGACTTTCTTCTTCTCGACCATCTTGCTGTTCCTTGTGTGCCAGGATGCAGGGTTCGCAGGACGCGAGCCGGCCTTCGCACGCGACCCGTGTCGCGCGCGCCAGGCAGATTCCCGTTGGAAGCTGACAGCCTAGTCGTTGGCTTCGGGCGGCAGGAAATTGACCTCGTGCTGGGCCGAGACCTTCACCACCTCGGCCGGGTCGGCGAGGTTGTCGAGCCGGTTGAACAGTTCTTCCAGCATGCCGGCCGGCGACACCCAGAACAGGGCCTTGGTCGGCTTGTCGGACTTGTTGAAGTAGCCGTGCGGAATGCCCCTGGGCATGCGCACAAGATCGCCCGCCTTGGCCTTGACCCATTCGCCGTCGAGCTTGAGGTCGAGCTCGCCTTCCTGGACCAGGATGAACTCCTCCTGGTTCGGATGGATGTGCACGGGCACGAACTGGCCCGGCTCGCTGTTGGTCTCGAAGGCGAAGGTGGCGTCGCACACCGCCTTCGGGAAATAGACCTGTCCAAGGATATTCCAGGTCTTGCCGGCATAGCCGGTGCCCTGGCGCGTGATGCCCTTGGCGAGTTCATTGCTCATGTGATGCTCCCTTTGCTTTCGAAGGGCCTACCCGAGGCGACCCTTTCATTTGTTCCACGCAGAGATTGCTGCGGGTATCTCCAAAGCACTAGCCGGAATGCGCGATGACTATCCAGAAAGCGCAAAAAAGCTGTCGGCGCGACCTACTGCCGCTCATTTTCATTGGCAGCTGGAGGATCGGTGCTAGTCTGCCCGAATGCTGATGGAAGAGGCGTCCGTCCGAAGGGTACCGCTTTCAGACCATGTCTTGTTTCAGTCGAACGATCTCGACTGCGCCAGGGAGCGGGTCGCCCAGAAGTTTTGCAATCACCGACTGGACATCATCGGTGAGAGGGCAGCTTTTCGCGTCACGCACAATCATGCGCCCGGCGAGATGATCTCGCTGAACTATATCAGCTATGGCGCCGACGTGCTGATCGATCCGGGCGAACTCGGCGACTTCTACCTGATCCAGATGCCGATCTCCGGTTCAGCCACTGTCCGCAACGGCACACGCGAGTTTCTGACCGACCGCAGCGTCGCCTCCGTCCTCAACGCCGACCTGGCGACAAGGATGAAATGGTGGCAGGGCTGCGCCCAGTTGCTCGTCCAGGTGCGAAAGGCGCCGCTGCATGCCTTTGCCATGCGCTTGCTCGACCGTGACATTTCGGGGCCGCTGATCTTCGACCCGCTGATCGATTTTTCCAGACCCGAGATGCTGGCGTGGCGGCGCCTGGCCAATTCGCTGTTCCATGCCGCCGATGCGAAGGAACCGCTGCACGGCCCGGGCCTGCACAACGTTCTGCATGAGCAGCACCTGCTCGAACTGTTCCTGCGCAACCAGCCCAACAACATGAGCCTGTTCTTCAACGAGCACAGGCCGGGTGCAGCCCCCCGCCACCTGAAGCGGGCAGAAGAATTCATCCGCACCAATGTCGCGGCACCCATCGGTCTGCATGAGATTGCCGAAGCCGCCGGCGTAGCCCCCAGGACCTTGCAACTGGCTTACCGCAACGCCTTCGGCATCTCGCCCATCCGCGCCCTGACCCGCGAACGCATGCGCCGTGCCCGTTTCGACCTCGTGGCGGGCGAAGCCAGCGTCACCGACGTCGCGCTGAAGTGGGGCTTCACCCATTTCGGCCGCTTCGCCGCCGAGTACCGGCACGAGTTCGGCGAGCTCCCTCGCGAGACGAGAAAAGCCAGCGCTCTGCCGCAATAGCTTGCAGGCGCTTGGCGCAACGCTTTACCCTCCTTCCCGACAAGCAAAACCGCCAGATGGTGTTCGTCGCCCGAGTCACTCGACAATCACTGGAGCATACCCATGTCCGACCTCCCCCGGATGGCGTCGCCCTTGCAGGCGATCCTGATGTCGGAGCTATCAAGGGGAAACAGTATTCTCTCGGTCGGCGACTGGCCGCCGGGCTGTCGACTGTTCGTCATGCTGGCGCGTCCGTTCAGGAAGACATACGCCATGTCTGGCGATGTGGAATATGCCTTGGTCAACGACCCGCACTATTGGAAAGCCGAATATCGCTACAGGAACGGCGAGGAATGCCTTGCCTGCGGTTTCTAGGTCTGTTCTCGACCGAAGCTGAGGCACTCAACATGTATACAATTAGCATAGCCTCCTGAGGCGCAAGCCGCCCCGGAAAACCACGCAATGATTGGCTTTACGCTGCAGCCCGTTGCAGCGCAGCAAAATCCCAAATCGTTCAAATGCTTGTGCTGCCAGCTAGGATAGCCCGGGCATCCGTGCGCAAACCCGCCGCCATCAGTCCTGCGACGGGCGGCCACTCGTATTCGTCTATCCCGCAAAATCGCCGGATACCGTGTTGACAACAGCAAATTACATCCAATACGAATACATGATAGTATACAATTTTAGGCTGGGAACTACCGACACCCGGCGAGGCCAGCGGCTTCAGAGGATCGCATGAGAATTAAGCTCATCAATCCCAACACCACCCAGTCGATGACCGATCTCATCGGTGATGCGGCGCGGGCGGTTGCAGCACCGGCAACCGAGATCCTGGCGGTGACCTCCCGCTCCGGCGCCGCCTCGATCGAAGGCCACTACGATGAAGCGATGAGCATCATCGGCCTTGTCGACGAGATCATGGATGGGCCGGCCGCCGACGCCTACATCATTGCCTGTTTTGGCGATCCCGGTCTGCTTGCGGCGCGCGAGATATCAGGCGCGCCGGTGTTCGGCATTGCAGAAGCCGCCATGCACGCGGCAAGCTTCGTCGCCACCGGCTTTTCAGTGGTGACGACGCTCGAACGCACGCGCATCATCGCCGAACAGCTGGTCCGCAACTACGGCATGCAGCATCATTGCCGCCGCGTGCGCGCCACCGACGTTCCGGTGCTGGAGCTGGAAAAGCCGGAATCGAACGCCCGCGCGATCATCCTTGCCGAGTGCGAGAGGGCGCTGTCCGAAGACCGTTCCGAAGCAATCGTGCTCGGTTGCGCCGGTATGGCTGATCTTGCGCATTATCTCGAAGACCGGCTGCAGGTTCCCGTCATCGACGGCGTGGTTGCCGGCGTCAAATTTGCCGAGGCCATTGTCGGCATGGGCCTGAAGACCTCCAAGCGCGGCGATCTCGCCTATCCGCTGCCCAAGACCTATCGCGGCAAGCTCGCCGGCTATGCACCCGAAACGCGCCTTGCAAACGCCGGAACGACGAGAAAGGTCAGTTAGGCCAACGGTTTGAACAGCGTCTTGAAGTCGACGCGCACGGGGTGGTCGGACAGGTCGATCTGAGCCTCGATATGACGGAGATGGTGGTCCATGTACTGCGCAGCTTTCTTGCCGTCCCGCCGCTTCAGGGCGTCCACGATCTCCTTGTGCTCGCTGTACGAGCACGGCACCGCACCCGGCGATTCGTACAGCGCGATGATCAGCGACGTGCGCGACACCAGTTCGTGCACGAAGTCACGCAGCACCTCGTTTCCGGCAAGCGAAGCGAGTTCACGATGAAAATCCCCGGAGAGCTGCAGCCGCCTATGTTTGCTGTCTTGCTCGACTGCCTCCGCCTCGGCGCTCACCATGGCCGTCAGCCGATCGACGTCTTCCCTGGTGATCGTCGAGGCGAGCTTTTCCGCGAGGATGCATTCCACGCCGCGCCTGGCTTCGAACACCTGCCGCGCCTCCTCGATCGAAGGCTTGGCGACGAAGGCGCCCTTGTTGGGGATCAGGTCGACCAGCTTCTCGTGCGACAGCCGCTGCAGCACTTTGCGGATGATGGTGCGGCTGACGCCGAAGGCAGTCGCCAGCGCATCCTCCTGCAAGGGCGTGGCCGGGCGGATCTGGTGGTTGATGATCGCCGCGTAGATTTCGCCGTGAATATGCTCGTCGGTCGGGCCGCCACGCTTTTTGGTCTTGCCGCTCTGGCTCGACGAAACGGCGGTCTTCGAAGCGCGGGGCTCGCGTAGCATGTCACGATCCTGGTGAATTGGCCTGGTGAATTGGGCATAAGGAGGAATTGGTATGTATTCTATCCTCTACAGTTGCTGCTTGGAACATGCCTTTTCCCTTGGCACAACCCTTGAACGCATGGCGGTGCTCCCATGACTGGACTGGCCTTTGATCCGGGAGCGGCGGCGCAAGCTGCCGCCGTCCTCGATGTACACAATCTGCGCATCGAGTTTCCGCTGCGCCAACGCTCGCTCGTCGCCGTCGACGACGTTTCCTTCAGCATCGGCCAGGGCGAAATCCTCGGCGTCGTCGGCGAATCCGGCGCCGGCAAGTCGCTAACCGGAAGCGCCCTGATCGGGCTGCTGCAGCCGCCCGGGCGCATCTCGGGCGGCACCGTCCATCTCTCCGGCCAGCGCATCGACGACCTGCCCCAGGCCGAACAGCGTAAGCTGCGAGGCCGCCACATCGGCGCGATTTTCCAGGACCCGCTGACCAGCCTCGACCCGTTGTTCACCGTCGGGCGCCAGTTGACAGAAACCATCCGCGCGCATCATCCGGGCAATGCCGAGACCGCACGCACCAAGGCGCTGCAGCTGCTGCGCGAGGTCGGCATCGCCGATCCGGAAAACCGCTTCAGCCAGTATCCGCACCAGTTCTCGGGCGGCATGCGCCAACGCATCGTCATAGCACTGGCGCTTGCCGGCGAGCCGGAGCTGATCATTGCCGACGAGCCGACGACGGCACTCGACGTTTCGGTCCAGGCCCAGATCATCGGGCTGTTGAAGCGGCTTGCGGCGACCCGTGGCACCGCGATCATGCTTGTCACCCACGACATGGGTGTCATCGCCGAGACCGCCGACCGGGTCGCGGTGATGTATGCCGGCCGCGTCGTCGAGATCGGACCGGTCGACGAGGTCATCCACCGGCCACGCCACCCCTATACTGCCGGGTTGATGGGCTCGATCCCGTCGCTCAATCGCAAGGCCGACCGGCTTGCCCAGATCGATGGCTCGATGCCGCGCCTGGGCAGCTGGCCGGAAGGCTGCGCCTTCAATCCGCGCTGCCGCAAGGCCGGAGACCGCTGCCGCAGCGAACTGCCCCGGCTCGCCGATGCCGGCGGCACAGCCGCCGCCTGTTTCATCCACCAGGGCGGCACGACGCTCTGACGGCAGAACAGCCGCCCCAAGGATGGCGCTGCCGCGGTCTGAACATGGCCTTCGATTTCGATAGCGTCGCCCGTTGCGACGGCGCTGGTTTCGCCACGCCCATGCCCCTGCCAAACAGCTCAAATTTCAGGCATTGTTTGTATACAATTGATGCCATTTTACGCATACAACACTGTAGACGAAGCGTATTCGATGTGAAATCATCCCTCCTGTCGGCTCTCAACAGGCTAGGCTCCAAGTGACAAGTGCTCGAGATCAGAACGGATCGAAATGGGCATTCCCCGAACCTCGGGGGATGAGAGGATCGCGGTTTCGTTCCTGTCACGCCGGCCACACAGCCTTGTTGAACCAGTTCTCGAACCCGATGGATGCGGCGGCTTTCGGCATGCTCGACACCCTGGCCATCGGCATGCCGACGCCCGAACGAGACAAGACAAGTCCAACAATCAAGAACTGTGTGGGAACAGCCGATGAACCGTTATCTGAAACTCCTTCTCCTCGCCTCCTGCGCCGGCCTCGCCGTCAGCGCGGCTGAAGCCAAGACGCTGCGGTTCGCTGAATCGCAGGAAATCAGTTCGATGGACCCTCACGCGGCGCGTGAGGATTTCACGCTCAGCCTGATCGGCAACGTCTATGAAGGCCTTGTCCGCTGGAACAAGGAGCTCAAGATCGAGCCGGCCCTGGCCGAAAGCTGGGAAACGCTGTCCGACACTCAGTGGCGCGTCCACCTGCGCAAGGGCGTGGAGTTCCACAACGGCAACCCGTTCACCGCCGACGACGTGATCTTCTCCTATGAGCGTGCCGGTTCGCCGGGCTCGCCCTTCGCCGGCCTGCTCGAGCCGATCGCCGGGATCGCCAAGGTCGACGACCACACCATCGACATCACGCTCAAGCGCAAATACGCGCTGCTGCTCAACGATTTCGCCGGCTGGTACATCCTCGACAAGGAATTCCAGGAATCGATCGGCGCCCAGAAGCCGCTCGACCTGTCGACCAACACCGGCGGCGCGATGATCACGCAAGGGATCGGCACCGGACCGTTCAAGGTCGCCAGCCGCGAGCCCGACGTGAAGACCGTCTTCGTTGCCAACGAAAAATGGTGGGACAAGCGCGAGCACAACATCGACGAGATCGTCTACACGCCAATCGCCAACAATGCCACGCGCGTCGCGGCCCTGCTCTCCGGCGAGGTCGACTTCATCCGCAACGCGCCGCCGCAGGACGTCGCGCGCATCGAGGGAACACCCGGAATGCAGATCATGCGCGCGCCACATCTGCGCAACATCTTTTACGGCATGGACCAGCAGTCCAAGACCTTGCCCGGCCTCGATTCCAACCCGCTCGCCGACGTACGCGTCCGCAAGGCGATCTACCAGGCCATCGACATCGACGGCATCAAACGCTCGATCATGCGCGACAACAGCCGCCCCTCGGCGATCATGATGGCGCCGCAGTTGCCCTTCTACGACGCCAGCCTCGACGTCCGCTTCCCCTTTGATATCGAGGCGTCGAAGGCACTGCTCAAGGAAGCGGGTTATGCCGACGGCTTCACCTTGCCGATGGATTGCCCGGCCGGTTCGTTCATCAATGACGAGCAGATCTGCCAGGCAACTGTCGGCATGCTCGCCAAGGTCGGCATCAAGGCGCAGCTGACGATGCACCCGCCTGTGCAGTTCGACACCGAGCTGCCCGCCGGCAAATACTCTTTCTACATGCTCGGCTGGGCCGGCCTGCCGACGCTGGACGCCTACAACATCATCTCGGCGACCTTCCACACACCCACCGGCGACCTCGGCGCCTGGAACCCGAAAGGCTATTCCAACGCCCGCGTCGACGAGCTGATCCCGCAGATCGGCACCGAATACGACACCGAGAAGCGCCAGGAGATGATCTCCGAGGTGATGAAGCTGCACCGCGACGAGGTCGGCAAGATCATGCTGCACCAGCAGTTCCTGACCTGGGGTATGAGCGACAAGGTCCACGCCATCGTACCAGCCGACGAATACACGCGGTTCTGGTACTACACGATGGACTGACGATTGATCGGAGGCTGGGCGCCACGCGCGCCCGGCCTCTTCTCCATTTCAGAGGCTGAGATGATTTCCTTGCTCGCCACGCGACTGACCAGCGTCATCCTCGTGATGCTGGTCGTGTCGGCGCTTTCGTTCTCGATCTTCAATTTCCTCGGCGACCCGGTGAACAACATCCTCGGCGTCAACGCCACGCTTGCCCAGCGCGAGGACCTGCGTGTCGCCCTTGGTCTCGACCAGTCGACTTTCGTCCAGTTCTGGCGCTTCGTCGAACGTGCCGTGGTCGGCGATTTCGGCATCTCCTATCGCAACCGCCAGCCGGTGGTCGACCTGATCCTGGCCCGCCTGCCGGCGACGCTGGAGCTTGTCATGTGCGCGACCGTCATTGCCCTTGCCATGGGTATCCCGATGGGCGTCTATACGGCGCTCAAGCCACGTGGCCTGTTGAGCCGCAGCCTGCAGTTTGGGTCGCTGCTCGGCATCTCCATGCCGCAGTTCCTGATCGGCATGCTTCTGATCCTGGTGTTCTCCGTCGAACTGCGCTGGCTCTCGGCCTTCGGCCGCGGCGAGGTCGTGACGCTGGGTTGGTGGACGACTGGCCTGCTCACCACATCAGGCATCAAGGCTCTGATCATGCCGACCATCACGCTCGCAGTGTTCCAGGTGTCGATGATCATGCGGCTTGTGCGCGGCGAAATGCTTGAGGTGGTACGCACGGATTTCGTCAAGTTCGCCCGCGCCCGCGGCCTGTCTGACCGCGCCGTCTATCTGACGCATGCGCTGCGCAACAGCCTGTTGCCGGTCATTACCATCACTGGCCTGCAGATCGGCTCGCTGATCGCCTTCGCCATCGTCGTCGAGGCGGTCTTCCAGTGGCCCGGCATGGGCATGCTGATCCTGCAGGCCATCGAATTCGCCGACTTCCCCGTCATGGCCGCCTATCTCGCCTTCGTCGGTTTCAGTTTCGTCACGATCAACCTGGTCGTCGACCTTATCTATCTCGCCGTTGATCCAAGGTTGCGCGCAAAATGAGCCAGCTCGTCCTCCGACTGAAAGCCTTTGGCAACAGCGAACTGGCCTGGCGTTTCAGGAACTCGCCGCCGGTCATCTTCGCCGCTGTCGCGCTGATCGCGCTGGTGTTCTGTGCCGCCGCCGCAAGCCTGATTGCGCCTCACAATCCGTTCGATCCGGCCACGCTCAACATCATGGACGCCCGCCTGCCGCCGGCATGGATCGACGGCGGCAGCTCGACCTACCTGCTAGGCACCGACGAGCAGGGCCGCGACATCCTCTCCACCATCTTCTACGGTATGCGCGTGTCGATCCTGGTCGGCATCGCCGCCGTCGCCTTCTCGATGACCATCGGCGTCGCACTCGGCTTGATCGCCGGCTATCTCGGCGGCTGGGTCGACACGGTCATCATGCGGCTCGGCGACATCCAGCTCAGCTTCCCGACCATCATGATCGCCTTTTTCATCGACGGCGTCGCCAAGATCGTCATGCCGATCGGCATGCGCGAGGAGATGCGTTTCTACGTCGTCATCCTGGCGATCGGCGTCGCCGACTGGGTGCAGTTCGCCCGCACCGTGCGCGCCGCCACCATGATCGAGCGCCGCAAGGACTATGTCGCCGCAGCCCGCATCAGCGAGGTCGGCAACGTCCGTATCCTGCTTGCCCACATCCTGCCCAACACCATCGGCCCGGTGCTGGTGCTGGCAACGCTCGGCCTCGGCGTCGCCATCCTCACCGAAGCGATCTTGTCCTTCCTCGGCCTCGGCATGCCGCCGTCGCAGCCCTCGCTCGGAACCCTGATCCGCGCCGGCAACGACCTGCTGCTGTCGGGCGAATGGTGGATCTCGCTGTTCCCCGGCGCCGCACTCGTGCTTCTGGTGCTGGCCGTCAACATCGTCGGCGACTGGCTTCGAGACGTCCTCAATCCTCGCCTTCGCTAAGACCACGGAACAGCAATCATGACCAACCTTCTGCTCACCAATGTCCGCCCCGATGCCGGGAGCGCGGGCAACATCCTGATCGAGAACGGCCGCATCGCGGCGATTGGCAGCAATGTGACGGGCCCTGACGGCATCACGGTCGTTGACGGCAAGGGCGCGATCGCCATTGCCCCCTTCGTCGAGGCGCATGTCCATCTCGACAAGATCCTGTGGGGCCTGCCCTGGCACAGCATCAATGTGCCGGATTCACTCCGCGCCATGATCGACAACGAGGTCGAGATCCGCCGCAGCTTGCCCTGGTCTGTCGCCGAGCGCGCCGGCAATCTGATGCGCCAGTGCGTCGCCAACGGCTCGACCCACATTCGCAGCCATGTCGACATCTCGCCCGAATACAAGCTCGACAATCTGCATGGCGTGCTCGCCGCATGGGAAAAGACCAAGCACGCCGTCGACCTCGAGATCGTCGCCTTCCCGCAACTCGGCATGCTGATCGAGCCGGGTACGGCAGAGCTTATGGAAGCAGCCCTTGACGAAGGCGCCTCTGTAATCGGCGGCATCGACCCGGCCAGCGTCGACGGCGACGCGAAGGGCCATCTCGACACCATTTTTGGCATCGCCCACCGCAAGCAGGCCAAGATCGACATCCACCTGCATGAGCGCGGCGAGCTCGGCCTCTACGAACTCGGCCTGATCGCCGAGCGCGCCAAGGCGCTTGGCATGCAGGACAAGGTCATCGTCAGCCATGCATTCTGTCTCGGCACAGCATCGCGCGACGAGCTCGCCCGCATGATGGACCTGCTCGCCGAGGCCGGCATCGGCATCATCTCGGCGGTGCCCGGCGACATCCCCTTCCCGCCGATGTTCGAGCTTGCCGACTATGGCGTGCGTTGTGCTGTGGCGTCGGATTCGTTGCGCGACACCTGGAACCCGCATGGCAATGGCGACATGCTGGAGCGCTGCTGGCTGTTGTCCTGGCGCAGCAACTGCCGCACCGACGCCGAGCTGACGGCTGCCCTCGACATGGGTACGAAGCGCGGCGCCGACCTGCTCGATCTCGCCGGCCATGGGCTGGATGTCGGCTGCGACGGCAGCCTCGTGCTGATCGAAGGTGAAAACCAGGCCCAGATCGTCGTCGACCGGCCGAAGCGCGCACTGGTGGTCAAGCGCGGCCGTATCGTCGCCCGCGACGGCAGTTGGATCGATGGTGGCGGCGCATGAACGCAATCGTCACCGAACAGCCCTTGCTCAAGGTCGCCAATCTCGGCCGCACCTTCGACGTCTCCGCACCCTTCCTGCAACGCCTGGCAACCGGCGCCCCGCGTCGCAGCGTCAAGGCCGTCGACGGCGTCAGCTTCGCCATTCGCCCCGGCACGACCTTCTCGCTGGTTGGCGAATCCGGCTGCGGCAAGTCCACCGTCGCACGCCTCGTCGCCGGACTGGAAAGGCCGACCGTAGGCGCCGTCGAGATCCGCAAGGACAGCGGCGAGCGTGTGCGCTTGCAGATGGTGTTCCAGGATCCGGTCGGCAGCCTCAATCCACGCTGGCGCATCGGCCAGAGCATTGCCGAGCCCATGGCGCGAAAGCTTGGCCGCATTGAGCGCCGCAAGCGCATCGGCGAGCTGCTGGTCACCGTAGGCCTGGCACCCAGCGACGCCGACAAATATCCGCACGAATTCTCCGGCGGCCAGCGCCAGCGCATCTCGATCGCCCGCGCGCTTGCCGCCGAGGCCGAGCTGCTTTTGCTCGACGAACCGACATCCGCCCTCGACGTGTCTGTGCAGGCACAGGTGCTCAACCTGCTCAAGGAGCTGCAGCAGAAACTAGGGCTGACCTATCTGTTCATCAGCCACAATCTGTCGGTCGTGCGTTTCCTCACCGACCGCATCGGTGTGATGTATCTCGGCCGCCTCGTCGAGGAAGGACCGGGCGAAATCATCCTCGAAAACCCGCAACACCCCTACACCAGGCTGCTGCTCGAAACCGTGCCCGACCTCGAAGCGCCGAAGCGCGACCGCGCGCCCTTGGGCGGCGACATTCCGAGCCCGCTCAACCCGCCCAGCGGCTGTACCTTCCACCCGCGCTGCCCGCTGGCGATGGACGTCTGCAAGAAGGAACGGCCGGAACTAAGGCACTCGGCAGCCGGCGCCAACGTCGCCTGCCACGCCATTCAAGACTGAGCAGCAAGGCACAACGCAAGGCCAGTTCCCGCACATTAGATCCGAAAGGTTGCCAACCTTCGGCATGCGCCGGCCGTTCATTCGGGCGGTCGGCAAAGAAGGGCTCGACCTTTCGGTTGACGAGCCTCTCATCACACGCCAGAAAGTGTTCACCAAAGCCGCGCTTCGCCTTCTGGTTGCTCGCCACGGCTCTGCTGGACGGCCGCATGCCGGGCACCTGTCTTGGGCCTATGGAGCTTCGCACCCCATGAAAATTCCCAGGAAGCTCGGTCATATCTGGATAGGCCCGAAGCAGCAGCCGTCGCAGTGGATGCAGAGCTGGATCGAGCGACACCCGGACTGGGAATACACGCTCTACGACAATGACTTCCTCCGTAACGGCATGTTCAGGACTCGCGCCCAGATCGACGAGTACATGAAGCGCGGCGCTTATGCCGGTGCCGCAGACCTGCTGCGCTTCGAAATCCTGTACGCCCAGGGCGGCTACATGGCCGGAGCGGACAGCATTTGCGTCCACCCGGTCGATGAATTGTTCGATGACGGTGGAAGCCTCTACACTGTCTACGAAAACGAATTCCTGCGCGGCCAGTTGGTTGCCCCGATCGTTGCGGCTGCGCCGGGCCATCCATTCCTGGACCTGATCCTCTCCATACTGGAAAAGACACCCCCGGCCGAACTGGACCAACCCTGGAGGACGACGGGCAATCTGTTCATTGCCGAGCTGATCGAAACGCACCGTCCGGATATCGTCATCTGGCCCTCTCATATCCTCATTCCCGAGCATTTCATCGGGCGAAAATACTCCGGGACCGGCAAGATCTATGCACACCAGATGTTCGGAGAAACGACTGGCGCCTATCGATTCAGCTCGATCTTTTCCAACATGCTCGAATACCGGCGGCGTATCTATGCTTCGATTGCGCGTAAGCGATTGAGAGCGATCAAGAAGAAGAAGGCGGCATAATGAGCGCGCAGCGTGCCGTGGAACTACGTGGCGCGGATCGAGCGCCCGCTGGAGAGGGGCATTGATGTATCAGGCGTTCAGGAATGCCACCCGGTCCTTCCGCCGAAAGCATGGGCCACGGGCCATCATCGCTCGCCTCGGCAATGGCCTCCGGTTGAAGCTGGCGCAACTGAGACGTGGCCGCTCCAAGGCGCTGCACATCGGCATAACGGGCAGTTCGGCGAAATCAACGACCACCGCCCTGCTTGCGCACATTCTGGAGGGCCAGGGCAGCGTATACGCCCAAGTCTACGAGAACACGATCCCGCAGTTGGCAAGAACGTTGTGCCACGCGCCATCGCAGGCGGACTATGTCGTCGCCGAGGTTGGTGCCACCGTCAAAGGCTCGATCACGCCGATGGCTCACCTCCTCCGCCCTGACGTCGCCATCATCACCAAGGTCGGCCTGGAGCATTATTCGGCCTTTCGCGGCAAGGACGCCGTGGCTCAGGAAAAGGGAGAGCTTGTCGCGGCCTTGTCACCATCGGGGCTGGCTGTCCTCAATGCGGACGATCCGCATGTCATGGCAATGGCAAAGCGTACTCAGGCCCGGATCGTCACCTTCGGCCGGTCGAAAGGCGCCGACTATAGACTGGACGCTGCCGAGGCTGCTTTCCCACGACGCCTCAAAGTGACGGTGTCCTGCCGGAAAGGAAGCTTCGAACTGCAGACGGCTTTTGTAGGAGAGGAGTTCTGGATCGCGACCCTAGGCGCTTTCGCCGCCGCTGTCGAACTCGGCGTGCCACCAGCCTTGGCGGCATCTCGCATTGCCGGCTTTGCAGCCCCATGGAACCGCTGCGGCATCCTCGCCACCGCCGGAGGCCCCGCCTTCATCGTCGATACGGTGAAGGCGCCCAACGACAGCATTCCGGCCGCCATCGCCATTCTCCGCAATGCCCAGCCAGCCAACAAGCGCGCAGTGATCGGCTTTATCTCCGACTATACCGGTGGCCCGAGGAAGGGCACCGCACTTGCATACGACCTCGCCTACCAATGTTCGGACCAGTTCATCTTCGTCGGCGAAAACGGCCATCGCGCCCGCCCTACCGCAGAGGACAGGAACAGCGGCAAGTTCATCGACTTCCTCTTGCCAAAGGAGGCATCTGACTATGTCAAGGCAACCTCGCGGCCGAACGAACTGATCCTTCTGAAGGGGTCACAGACCCAGCATCTTGAACGGATCGCGCTCAGTTGGACACACGATGTCCAGTGCTGGGAAACCAATTGCGGCAAGTACATCGACTGTCTGCAATGCGGAATGGTCGAGGTTCCCTACCACGATCATCGCAAAGCCCGGAAAGCTCGTTCGCGGGCCATGCGGAACAAAGGCAGCCAATCCACGGACTGAGGGCATGCCCCCTCGAGCAGGAGTGACGGGCGAGGCCTGGCCCTCCGGGTGAAACTAGCTTATCTCGGCCCTGGCCCGTGGTCGGGTGTCGTTGCGCTCATATGTGAAAATCGCCGGTGGCAGCGGGTCGCGGTTGCGGATGATGTCGGCGCCTTTCTCACCCATCATGACAGTCGGGCCATTGGTGTTGCAGGAGGGCACGCGCGGCATGACCGAGCTGTCGCAGACACGCAAGCCCTCCATGCCATGTACCTTGAGCTCGAGGTCGACGACAGCCATATCGTCGGTGCCCATCTTGCAGGTGCCGACAGGGTGATGGTCCGTCTTGGCGTTGGCGCAGCCATAGTCGAACAGCTGTTCCTCGGACACCTTGTCCGGTCCGGGCAGCCGCTCGGCCAGCACGAACGGCTTGAGCGCTGCCTGCTGCATGATCTCGCGTGCAACCCTGAGACCTTCGATCGACATCTTGCGGTCGTGCGGATCGGCCCAGTAATTGGGGTCGATCAGCGGAGCCGCCGCCGGGTCGCTGGACGCGAGCCGCACCGTGCCGCGCGAGCGCGGATGCAGATAGGCGGAGTTGAGCGTCACACCCGCATTCTTGAGCCTGGCGACGCCGGCCTCGATGCCCGAACCAAGGCCGAGATGGAACTGGATGTCCGGCGAACGCGCGTCGGGATCGGCGTACCAGAAGCCACCCGTTTCAAAGAGGCTCGACGTCACCGGCCCGGTGCGGAACAGCACATATTGCAGTCCTGCCCACAGCGTCCGATGCAGCTTGGCGACGTTGTCGTAAGTGTGATCGCCGGTACATTCGGAAATGACGAACAGGTCGAGATGGTCCTGCATGTTTTCGCCGACACCCTTGAGGTCGTGGACGACAGGCACGCCGACGCTCTTCAGGTGATCGGCCGGGCCGATGCCCGACTGCAGCAGAAGCTTGGGCGAACCGATAGCGCCCGAGGACACAAGCACCTCCCGCTCCGCGCGGATGATTTCGGTGCCATTGCCGCTGGCGACCTCGACACCGACAGCCCTGCCCTTTTCGACCACGATGCGCGTCACCCGCGCGCCCAGCCGGACGGTCAGGTTGCGCCTGTCCTTGATCGGGGCGAGATAGGCCATCGAGGCCGACGAGCGCCGCTTGTTGCGCTGGGTCAATTGATAGAAGCCGACGCCGGCCTGCTGTTTGCCATTGAAGTCGTGATTGTAGGGAATGCCGAGCTCCTGGCCGGCGCGGATATAGGCATCGCAGATCGGCAGGGCAGCCGACGGCATCGACACGCCGAGCGGCCCGCCATAGCCATGATAATCGTCGGCGAAACGCTGGTTGTCTTCCGAGCGCTTGAAATAGGGCAACACCGAGCGGTAGTCCCAGCCGGTACAGCCGTCCTCGCTTGCCCACAGATCATAGTCTGCGGCGTTGCCGCGCGTGTAGAGCTGGGCGTTGATGCTGGAGCCGCCGCCGATCACCTTGGCCTGGGTGTAGCGCAAGACGCGGCCTTTCATGTGCTTCTGCGGCACGGTTTCCCAGCCCCAGCTCGCCACGCCCTTGGTCATCTTGGCAAAGCCCGCCGGCATGTGGAACAGCGGGTTCCAGTCGCCGCCGCCAGCCTCAAGTAACAGTACGCGCACATCGGAATCTTCGCTCAACCGGTTGGCCAGCACGCAACCGGCTGGACCCGCACCTGTGATGATGTAGTCGTAAGTCATCTCTGATCTCAAAGTCGCGCGACCGACAGCGCACCGTCAGCCCTGATGATGGAGCCGGTGGCAAAGCCGAAGCCGCCGCTGGCGAGTGCCGCCGCGATGCGGCCGATGTCGTTCGGCTCGCCCCAGCGTTTGACCGGCACGAGGCCGTCAGCGATCAGCCGGTCGTATTTCTCCGAGACTTTCGCCGTCATTTCGGAGCGGATGATTCCGGGCCGGATTTCGAACACGTCGATGCCGGTGCCGGCGAGCCGCAGCGTCAGCCCTTGGGTGAAGGCGGCAAGCCCGGCCTTCGACATGCAGTAGTCGAGCCTGTCGGGCGACGTCATCTCGGCCGAGATCGAGGTGATGTTGATCACCGAGCGCGGATGCAATGTCGGTGGTGCGATGAGCATGGCCCGCAGCACCGCCTGGGTGAAGAACACCGTGCCGCGCAGATTGACCGCCATGATGGCGTTGAAATTCTCGGGCGTCATCTCCAGGAAATCGCCGCGCACCCTGGACGCGACACCGGCATTGTTGACCAGGCAGTCGATCTGCCCGAAATGCCCGACGATCCTGTCGACCGTGCCGGCATGGCCGTCGAGGTCGGCAAGGTCGGAGGCGAGGAACAGCACGCGCGCACCGTGTTTCTCCAGCCCCGATACCGCCTCTGCCGAGGCAACGTCATTCTCGCGATCGGTGATGGCGAGGTCGAAGCCCGCCCTGGCAAGCGCTTCGGCAACGGCAAGGCCGATGCCGCGCCGCGCGCCGGTCACCAGTGCCACCGGTTTTGCCGCCACTTTCATGCCGCCAGATCCTTTTCAGCGATGTGGTCGGCAACCCGCAGCGCCTGCGCCGCGATCGTCAGCGCCGGATTGACCGCCGCCGATGTCGGCAGGAAGCTCGCATCGACCACGAACAGGTTCGGATGGTCGAAGGCGCGGCAGAAGACGTCGAGCGGGGCGTCCTTGGGGTCGCTGCCTATCCTTACCGTGCCGCACTGGTGCGACGGCGTGCGCTTGTCGAAGGCGCGTGAGACGACGACCGGGAAACCTGCGCTGCGCAGCACCTGCTTGAGCTTGGCCACCAGCCGCTCATGCGCCTGCCAGTTGCTGCGCACCCATTTCAGCACGATGCGGTCGCCATCGACCATGACCCGGCTTTCCGGCGACGGCAGGTCCTCGCTCATGGCGTAGAAGTCGATCGAATGCGCCGTTGTCAGATTCAACAGCCACTCCGGCACGGCGGGCATCGCGCCCTTCAGGATGGTACCCGAGATGCGCCCGAGCAGCTGGACGTTGCCCAGTGGCGGCCCGCCCTCGCCGTCGGAGAGATAAAAATCGTTGAAGCCGAAGGTCTTCTGGTAAACCGAGTCGTTGCGGAACCAGGGGCTCATGGCGATGACAGCCGTCGAATTGTGGTTCATGAAGTTGCGGCCGACCTGATCGGAGCGGTTGGCGAGGCCGCTGGGGTTGCTGTCGTTGGCCGAGCGCAGCAGAAGCACCGCCGATTGCACAGCCCCTGCCGACAGGATCACCAGCTTCGGTCGCAGCACTGTTGCCTCGCCATTGCGCAGGTAATGAACCGCAACGATCCGCCCGTCGGCGGCCGCCTCCAGACGCGTCACACGCGAGCCGGTCTGCAGCTTGACGTTCTCATGCTTCAGCGCCGCGGCCAGCGCCGTCGTCTCGGCATCCATCTTGCCGTCGAAGCTGTTGGGATGCGCATCCCACGGCGTCTTGCCCTTGGCCAGCCAGCGCTCGATATCGACACCGAGCGGCAGCGAAAAGGGATGCATGCCGTTGGCCTTGAGGCGTGCCCGCACCTTCGAGATCGCGGGCTCGTCGGCAACGGGCTTCAAGCCATAGGGCTGCGAATGCACGGGCTCTGTCGGGTCTTCGCCGAGCGTACCGCGCACCTGATAAAGCTCTTCGGCCCTGCCGTACCACGGCTCCAGGTCTTCATAGGCAATCGGCCATGCCGGCGACACACCGTCGAGATGCTGCATCTCGTCAAAGTCCTCGCGGCGGTAGCGTGTCAGCACGGCGCCGTAGAACTTCGAATTGCCGCCGACATTGTAATAGTTGCCCGGATTGAAGCCGGTACCGTCGGCCTCATACCAGGTCTCGTCAGGGCGGAAATGCCCGCGCTGGAAGATGGCGCGCTGGTCGCGGTTCTCCGGCCGGTCGGCGATATGGCCACCAGCCTCGAGCACGAGAATCTCCGCGCCGGCCGCGGCGAGCCCTGCAGCAACAGTGGCGCCGCCGACACCCGAGCCGATGATGACGATGTCAGGCTGTCCGGACATGTCAGGCGATGCGCAGCTGGCTCTTCGGGTCGAAGAACACCGCCTTGTCCAGGTTGAAGGCGAGCTTCGTCTTCTGGCCGGCATGGATCGCGGCGTCGGCACGCAGCCGCGCCACCACTTCCTTGCCGCCGAGCTTGGTCACAGCGAAGGTGTCGGAACCGGCAGGCTCGACCACCTCGATCAAACATTCGCCCTCGGCGATCGACCTGGCGTTGCGATCGGCACCATCCGGGTCGGTCAGTGCTTCCGGACGGACACCGAAGATGATCTCCTTGCCCGAATAGCCACCGAGCACACCATTGGCATTCTTGATCGGCAGCGCCAGCGGCTTCTCGCCCGGCCTTTCGAGCATGACGTTGAGCCCGCCCTCGCCGTTTTCGAGGCGCGCGGTCAACAGGTTCATCGCCGGCGAACCCATGAAGTCGGCGACGAACATGTTGGCCGGGCTGTTGTAGATCTCGGCCGGCGTGCCGAACTGCTGCAGGGTGCCGTCCTTGAGCACGGCGATCTTGGAGGCCAGCGTCATCGCTTCGATCTGGTCGTGGGTGACATAGACGATCGTCGTCTTCATGCGCTGGTGCAGGCGCTTGATCTCGGTGCGCATGTCGACGCGCAGCTTGGCGTCGAGGTTGGACAGCGGCTCGTCGAACAGAAAGACCTGCGGATTGCGCACCAGCGCCCGGCCCATGGCAACACGCTGGCGCTGGCCGCCGGAGAGCTGGCTCGGCTTGCGGTCGAGCAGGTGGCCTATCTGCAGGATGTCGGACACCTGCTTGATCGCCTTGTCGCGCTCGTCCTTGGGCACGCCGCGGATTTCCATGCCAAACGCGATGTTTCCGGCCACCGTCATGTTCGGGTAGAGCGCGTAGGACTGGAACACCATGGCGATGTCGCGCTTGGACGGATGCAGCCCGGCGACCGAATTGCCGTTGATGGAGATCTCGCCCGAGGTGATCGGCTCGAGCCCGGCTATGGTGTTGAGCAGCGTCGACTTGCCACAGCCCGACGGGCCGACGAGCACCAGAAAGCCGCCCTTGTCGATCTCGATATTGATGTCCTTGAGGATCTCCACCTGGCCATAGTTCTTGTAGAGATTGCTGATCTTGAGAAACGACATGGGCTTACCCCTTGACCGCGCCGGCCATCAGGCCGCGCACGAAATAGCGTCCGGAGACGATGTAGACGATGAGGGTGGGCAGGGCGGCGAGGATCGCGCCGGCGAAATGCACGTTGTATTCCTTCACGCCGGTGGACGAGTTGACGAGGTTGTTGAGCGCTACCGTCAGCGGGATCGAGTTGAAGCCCGAAAACGACGAGCCGAACAGGAAGTCGTTCCAGATGTTGGTGAACTGCCAGATGACGGTGACGACGATGATCGGACCCGACGACGGCAAAAGGATGCGCCGGAATATCTGGAAGAAGCTCGCGCCGTCGATCTGTGCTGCCCGCACCAGTTCGGTCGGGAACGCCTCGTAATAGTTGCGGAAGAACAGCGTGGTGAAGCCGAGGCCGTAAATGGCGTGGATCAGCACCAGCCCGGTAATGGTGCCGGCCAAGCCGGTCAGGCCGAGGATGCGGGCCGACGGGATCAGCACGATCTGGAACGGAATGAAGCAGGCCAACAGCATCAGGCCGAAGACGATGTTGTCGCCCTTGAAGCGCCATTTGGTCAGCACATAGCCGTTGAGCGCCCCGAGGATGGTCGACAGCGCCACCGCCGGAACCACCATCATCACCGAGTTCAGGAAGTAGGGTTTCAGCCCCGTCGGCGAGACGCCGATCTGCGCAGTCGACCAGGCAGACAGCCAGGGCGCTATCGTCCATTGCTGCGGCAGCGCCAGCATGTTGCCCTGGCGGATCTCGTCCAGCGGCTTCAGCGAATTGACGACCATCACATAGAGCGGCAGCAGGTAGTAGACCGCAAACAGGATGAGAACGGCATAGATCAGCGCACGGGCGAAGATGCCGTTACGGGTGGCGACGTCCTGGGAGGCGGCACTCATTTCTTCTTCCCCCCGAGTTCGGAGTAGAGGTAGGGCACGATGATGGCGAAGATCATCATCATCATGATGATCGCGGACGCAGCACCCATGCCCATTTCATTGCGGCCAAAGGTGAACTTCTGCATGAACAGCGCCGGCGTCCAGGTCGCAGTCCCCGGTCCGCCGTCGGTCATCGCCACCACAAGGTCGTAAGACTTGATGGCGAGGTGGGCGAGCACCACGAAGGCCGACAGGAACACCGGCCGCATCAGTGGAATGATGATCCGGCGATAGATGGTGAGCGTCGAGGCGCCGTCGATCTGGGCGGCCTTGATGATTTCGTTGTCGACGCCGCGCAGGCCGGCGAGGAACATCGCCATGACGAAGCCCGACGATTGCCACACCGCAGCGATGACGATGGTGTAGATCGCCATCTGGCCTTCCTTGATCCAGCGGAACGAGAAGCTTTCCCAACCCCATGACTGCATCACGTGCTCGAGGCCGATGCCGGGGTCGAGAAACCACTTCCAGGCGACGCCGGTGACGATGAATGACAGCGCCATCGGGTAGAGATAGATCGGGCGCAGCACGCCCTCGCCGCGGATTTTCTGGTCGAGGAAGATCGCCAGCGCCAGCCCGATGAAGCTGCAGATGACGATATACAGCACCGAGAAGATCGCGAGGTTCTTCAGCGCCGTGATCCAGTTGGGATGGTTGAACAGCCTGACATAGTTGTTCAGGCCGACCCAGGTCGAGAAATCGGGCAAAAGCTTCGAGCCCGAGAACGACAGGAAGGCCGTGAAGACGATGAAGCCGTAGACGAAGATCAGGATCAACGCGAAGCTCGGCGCCAGCACGATCTTCGGCAGCAGGTCCTGCAACGTCGCGCGCGGGTTCGTCACCGCGCGGGGTGCGGTCGTGGTGAGATCGGCCATGGGGTGTCCAGCCTCTGGGTTGTCAGGTCAGGATGTGCCCCGGCCGAAGCCGGGGCACGAAGTTCGGTGAAGGGCCTGCCGTGGCCCCGCTGCTACGCAGCTCCCAGGCGTTCGCCGCCTGCCATCGTGCCACCGGCACGATGGATTTGCTGCGCATACCGGCGTCTCACCCCTTGGCGGCGGCAACCGCTTCGGCCAGCGCCTTGGCGGCGGCCTTGGAGTCGAGTTCGCCGTTGAAGTGACGGGTAACGACGTCGTAGAGCGCGTTCTTCACTGCGGCCGGTGCGGCATAACCATGTGCCATCGAGCCGAACAGCTTGCCACCGGAGCTGGCTTCCGCCAGGTCCTTGATGCCCTTCTTACCGCAATCGTCAAAGGCGGTGTCAGGCACGTCGGTGCGTGCCGGCACCGAGCCCTTGACCACGTTGAACGACGACTGGAAGGCCGGATCCTCGATGTCGGCAGCCATCTGCAGCTGCGCCTTCTTCTTGTCGTCGCCAACCTTGAACATCATGAACATGTCAGAGTTGAAGGTGACGGCGCCCTGCGTCCCGGGGAAGCGGATGCAGACGAAGTCGGTGCCCGGCTTCTGGCCGGCCTTGAGGAACTCACCCTTGGCCCAGTCACCCATCATCTGCATGCCGGCCTTGCCCTCGATGACCATGGCCGAGGCAAGATTCCAGTCGCGGCCAGAGAAGTCCTTGTCGACATAGGTCTTGAGCTTGGCCATGCGGTCGAAGGCTTCGACCATCTTGTCGCCGCCAAGTGCGGCCGGATCGAGATCGATCATCGACGACTTGTAGAAGTCGGTGCCGAGCGACAGCACGACGGCGTCGAAGATGGTCGCATCCTGCCAGGCCTGGCCGCCATGGCCGAGCGGGGTGATGCCGTTGGCCTGCATCTTGTCGAGCACCGCGACCAGCTCGTCCCAGGTCTCGGGCGCCTTGCCGCCGGCAGCGTCGAGCGCCTTTTTGGAGATCCAGACCCAGTTGGTCGAGTGCACGTTGACGGGTGCTGCAATCCACTTGCCGTCATGCTTGGCGAAGTTCTGCAGTGCGGCCGGAACGACCTTGTCCCAGCCTTCCTTGTCGGCCACTTCGCCGAGATCGCCGACGACGCCCTGGTTGGCCCAGTCGGTGATGTCGAAGCCAAGCGCCTGCACGGCGGTGGGCGGATCGCCTGCGGTGACACGGGCGCGCAGCGCGGTCATCGCCGCTTCGCCGCCGCCGCCGGCAACCGGCATGTCTTTCCAGGTCACGCCCTGGCCTTCCAGGTTCTTCTTCAGCACGTCGAGTGCTGCTGCCTCACCGCCTGACGTCCACCAGTGCAGAACTTCGACGCTTTCCTCGGCCTGTGCCATCGGCATAGGCGCGGCAAACAGTGCCGCCACGGCTGCCGTACTCATCAAAAACTTACGCATTCCAGTTCCTCCCGGGTTGCAAGTTCCTCACGCGTCATTGCGTGTCATAAAATCCCTTCGGCCCCGCCTCTGGGAATTCCTCCGTTCAGCCGCGCGCCTCCTTCGGCATCCAATGGCCGGTGCGCGGTCCGATATGCATGTTGAGCGTCTTGGTCTCGGTGTAGTCCTCGACCGCATGGCGGCCGAGCTCGCGGCCGATGCCCGATTGGCGGTAGCCGCCGAAGGGCAGCTCCGAGGCACCGTCCATGAAGGTATTCATCCAGACGGTACCGGCACGGACTCTGCGGCCGACTGTCAGGCAGGTGTCGAAGTCGCGGCTCCAGACGCCTGCCGACAGACCATAGTCGATCGAATTGGCGATACGGATCGCCTCGTCAGTGGTCTCGAAGGCAAGCACCGAAAGCACCGGTCCGAACACCTCCTCTTTCGCCACCGCCATGTCGGGGGCGACCGACGACAGGATCGTCGGCTCCATGAACTGGCCGAGGCCGAGATCAGCGGCAGACCCGCCGACAGCAACCCTCGCACCGTTCTCGCTCGCACCTTTCACGTAACCAACGATCTTCGCAAGATGCTGCGGCGTGATGATAGCACCAACCTGCGTCGATGGGTCGAGCGGATCGCCGACCTTGACCTTGGCCGACAGAGCGGCAACGCGGCTGGTCACCTCGTCGGCGACGTCGCGATGCACGATCAGGCGCGAGCCGGCATTGCAGCACTCGCCGGCGTTGAAATAGGCGCCGAAGACGGCCGCATCGACGAAGTCATCGAGATTGGCATCAGGGAAGACGATCTGCGGGTTCTTGCCGCCGAGCTCCAGTGACACTTTCTTCAACGTTTGCGCGGCGTTGGCCATGGTCAGCTTGCCGATACCGGTCGAGCCGGTGAACGACACCATGTCGATGTCGGGGTGGCTGGTCAGCGGCGCACCAGCCTCCGGCCCGGTTCCGACGATGATGTTGACCACGCCCTGGGGAACCCCTGCCGCCTCCAGAATCTCGCCGAGTACCAGCGTCGAGCCTGACGTCAACTCCGACGGCTTGACCACTGCCGTACAGCCGGCGGCCAGCGCAAAAGGCAACTTCTGGCTGACGATCAGGAACGGGAAATTCCACGGCGTGATGATCGACACGACGCCGATCGCCTCGCGCAGGACCACGCCCAGCGTGCCGTCGCCCAGCGTGTTGTAGCTCTCGCCATGCAGGTCCCGCGCAAGTGCTGCCGCATAGCGCCAGATGTCGGCGGCACCGCCAAGTTCGCCCTTGGCCTGGGAGATCGGCTTGCCTGACTCGATGCAGTCGAGGAAGGCGAGTTCATCGGCACGCGCGTCGATGATGTCGGCGGCCCTGAGCAGGATGCGCGAGCGCTCGGCGCCGGTCATGCGCGGCCAATGTCCGTCGTCGAACGCCTTGCGTGCCGAGGCAATGGCGCGGTTCGCATCGATAGCGGTCGCGGCCTCGTAGCGGCTGACAACGGCGCCATGGCCGGGGCTGGCGCGCTCGATGGCCTTGCCTTCGGCGCCGGCGGTCCATTTGCCGTCGATCAGCATCTTGAACTCGCGGACCTTGAAGCCGTCGAGCGGCTTGGGACGCATCAGGACCGTCATCACCATTCTCCTGCAAATTTGGCGGCACGCTTCTCGCTGAAGGCCGCGACCCCCTCCTTGAGGTCTCCGGTCTTGGCCACGAGAATCGAGCCCAGCGCCTCGACGGCGGTGCCATTGTCTTCACCGTTCGCGGTGGCGATCATCAGTTTTGCGACCTCGACTGCCGCAGGCCCCCGCGCCGCGACCCGGGCCGCATAGGCGCGCGCCGCAGCCACCGCCGCGCCGGTCTCGACCACATGGTCGACCAGCCCGAGCCCTGCTGCCTCGTCGGCGGAATACACCTCGCCGCCCAGCGCCATACGCCTCACCACCTGCGCACCGGCGCGCCTCACCAGACGCTGTGTGCCCGACCAGCCCGGCACCATGCCGAGCCCAGTCTCGGGCAGGCCGATCTTCACATGACGCTCGGCAATGCGGATGTCGGCGGCTATCGCCAGCTCCAGTCCGCCGCCCAACGCATGGCCGTTGATGGCAGCGATCAGCGGTACGCGCAGCGTCGCCAGGCGTTCGAACACGCGGTGGCCGAAACGCACCCAGGCATGGCCGAACTCGTTGGGTGTCATTTCGCCCCAGGCCTTGATGTCGCCGCCGGCCGAAAACGCCTTGCCCTCGCCGGTGAGGATGGCGACGCGGATTTCCGCATTGGCCTCGACCTCGTCGCAGGCCTGGGACAGCGACTTCAGCATGTCTATATCGAAGGCGTTGAGCTTGTCCGGCCGGGCCGCCGTGATGATCGCGACAGGACCCTCGAACTCGACCCTGATGCGCTGGTCAGCCATGGATGCCCTCCAGCTTGCGCACCGGCTTGCGCGGCAGCTTCAACCTGATCGGCGCTTCGGCGAACAGGTCAGCATCCATCTGCTTGAGTTTGTCCGACACGATCAGCGGGAATTCCGACTGGTCGAGAATATGCGTCTGCAGTTCGACGCCCGGCGCGATCTCGGTCAGCACAATGCCTTGAGGCATAAGCTTCATCACACAGCGTTCGGTGACATAGGTGATGTCCTGGCCCTGTTCGACGCCGCGGCGCCCCGAGAAAGTGACATGCTCGACCTCGTTGACCAGCTTCTTGAGCTTGCCTTCCTTCTCGACCACCAGCTTGCCAGCCTCGATGTCGAGCTTGGCGCCGGCATTGAACATGCCGGAGAAGACGATCTTCCTGGCTCGCGCCGTGATGTCGATGAAACCGCCGGCACCCGCCGTCACATGTGGCCGGAAGCTGAGCTTGGAGACGTTGACCGAGCCGTTGCGGTCGATCTCGAGGAACGACAGCAGCGAGGCGTCGAAACCCGCGCCCTGGAAGTAGGTGAACTGGTAGGGCGACGGCATAAAGGCATCGGCATTCGACGCGCAGCCGAAAGCGAAATCGAGCAGCGGCACGCCGCCGACGGCACCCTGCTCGATCACCCAGGTGACCTCACCATGCAGCCCTTCTTCAAGCAGGATGCGCGGCACGTTGGCCGAAATGCCGAAGCCGAGATTGACCGCGCTGCCGGCCTCGAGTTCCTGAGCAACCCGGCGGGCGATGACCTTCTGAATGTTGAACTCGGGCACGCGGAAGCTGTCGAGAGGCCGCATGATCTCGCCTGAAATCGCAGGGTCGTAGAGCGTCTGCGTCGTCTGCTTCTGCTCGGGGTCGACGACGATGTAGTCGACCAGCATGCCCGGCACGCGCACATCGTGCGGGCGCAGCGAGCCGTCCTTGGTGATACGCTTGACCTGGGCAATGACGATGCCGCCATTGTTGCGCGCGGCGAGTGCCTGGTCGAGCCCGCCGAGATAGGCGCCTTCATGTTCGTAGGTCAGGTTGCCGCGCTCGTCTGATGTCGTCGCCCGAATGATCGCCACTTCAGGCTTGATAGCTGGGAAGAACAGCCAGTCCTCGCCCTCGAAGCTGACCTTCTTGACCAGCGGTTCGGCCGCAGCACGCGCATTCATGGCGCAGCCCTGCCGCTCGGGATCGACGAAGGTGTCGAGCCCGACCTTGGTCATGACGCCCGGCCGCTTGGCGGCAGCCTCGCGATGCATGTCGAACATGATGCCGGACGGCACGTTGTAGGCAGCCACCTCCTCATCGCCGATCATCTGCCAGATCAGCGGCGGCTCGGCGCTCGACGGCCCCGACGGATAGGAGCCGCCGATGATCGTCTTCAGCAGGCCCTTTTTGGCGATATGGTCGACACCCTTGATGCCGCTCATGTCGCCGGCGGCGATGGGGTGCAGCGTCGTCAGGTCGCGCGGATGGCCTGTAGCCTCGAAGCGTTCGCCGATCGCCTTCAGCGTCAGGTCGGGACAGCCTAGCCCGCTCGACGACGACACCGAGACCACCGCACCATCGGGTATCAAAGCAGCGGCCTGGGCGGGAGTGATGTGCTTGCTCATGTCAGAGCCCCGCCTCGATGGCCACTGCCTTGCCCGTCGCCGCCGACTTGACCACGGCAAGACCCGTCGCCAGCGACCATACGCCGTCCTCGCCCGTGGCAGACGGTCTGCCCTTGCCGGCGACAGCATCATGGAACGCCTGCAGGCCCGCTTCGTAGAGATTGCGCTGTTCGAGATCGAGCTCGTGTTCGCCCTCGGCATTGCGCAGCACGACCGAGCCGACCGGCTTCTGCGTCATGACATTGCGCGCGATCAGCGAACCCTCGGTGCCGTGCACCTCGAAACCGGTCTCGGCGAACTTGGTGGTGAACGCGTCATGGAACTGCGCGATCACGCCTGACCTGAAGCGCAGCACGCCCATCACTGCGTCTTCGAGGCCCGCCTGCCCCATGCCGCCCGCCTGGCTGAAGGCGACGGCCTCGACTGGATCGTCATTGAGCACGAAGCGCAAAGTGTCGGCGTCATGCACCGTGATATCGAGGATCACGCCGCCGCCGGCCTGCGGCTTGTCGAGCCGCCAGCCCTGCAGATGCGGCGGAAGATAGACGGCATGAAACACGCGCGCCGCCAGCGGCTTGCCGATACGGCCTACGGCAATTGCGTCGCGCATCGCCCGGTGGCTTCCCGCATTGCGCAGATGGTGGTTCGTCGCCAGGACGACCCCGGCATCCTTCGCCTCATGCACCATTGCCCGGGCGTCAGAAATGGTCAGCGCCAATGGTTTCTCGCACAGCACATGCTTGCCGGCCTTAGCCGCGGCAATCGCCTGTTCCACATGCAATTCGTTGGTGGTCGAGATGTAGACGGCGTCGATACCGGCATCGCCTGTAATGTCCTCAAGCGACGTCACCGACTTCGCGATGCCGTTCGCCTGGGCATAGTCGCGGCCGCGCTCGGCATTGGTGCTCATGACGGACACCACCTCGCCGCCGGTCGCACGGATAGCGCCGATGACCCATTCCCTGGCGATGGTGCTCGCCCCGATCAGACCCCAGCGTGTCATGCGGTCACCGCCTCTCGTTTCATCCGCTGTGCCGCGCCGCAGCTCTCGCGCACCACCAGCCGCACCGAGGCGACCAGCGCCTCAGGCTCGAAATCGCCTGAATTGATCTGCTTGAGCAGGAGTTGCGCCGCCCTCCGGCCCATGCCCTGCGGATCGACCGAAACAGTGGTCAGCGCCGGCACCGCAGTTTTTGCCTCGATCACGTCGTCGAAGCCGATGACGCCGAAATCGACGCCCGGTTCGATGCGGGCGCTGCGCAGCCCGTCGCAGGCGCCGAAGGCCACCGCATCATTGAAGCAGAGCGCCGCTGTCGGCCGGTCGGCCATAGACAACAGCCGCTCGACCGCCGCCACACCGCCTGCACGCGACGGCGCCGAACTGATCACCAGCTCGTCCGAGGCATCGAGCCCCGCCTCCACCAGAGCGTCGCGAAAACCGCGCATGCGTTCGTCGAATACGGCCGTGTCGTTGAAGCCGCCGAGGAAGGCGATGCGCCGATGACCGAGTTCGATCAGGTGGCGCACGGCAGCCGCAGCCCCGGCATGTCCGTCCGACACCACGGAGGAGACCTTGAGCCCCGGCACGTTGCGCGCCACCAGCACGACAGGAATGCCGCTGTCGACCAGCGGCCGGAGATCGGCTGATGTCGTCCCGCGCGCCGGCGACAGGATCAGCCCGGCCATGCCATGCTCGCGCATCGAGGCGATCACCTCGGCCTGGCGGTCGGGATTCTCGGCCGAGTTGGCCATGAACTGGATGTAGCCGGCCGACTGCACCACCATGTCCATGCCCACCGCCAGTTCGGCAAAAAAGCTGTTGGTCAGGTCGTTGACGACGATGCCGACGATCTTGGATTTCGACTGGCGCAAATTGGCGGCGCTGCGGTTGTAGACGTAGCCGAGCTCGCGGATGACGGCGCCGACCTTGGCGCGGGTCGTTTCATTGACCAGCGAGCTGCCTTGAAGAACGAGCGACACGGTCGACTTCGACACGCCGGCGGCATGCGCAACATCGACAACTGTCACCTTCGGCTGCTTCAAAACGATCCTCCTGGCGAGCGTCTCTGGCCCCCTTTTCCGAGTCCATTAATTGGAACGTTCCAAACTGTCAAGCAATGAAGAACGGCGATACCATCGTTTTCACATCGGCCGAACCCAAAGGCCTTGGCCACCAGAATGCCAGAATTATACACACTTCGCTCTTTCAAACGATTTGTAATGCTATTTTGCGCTGAAACCATCCCAGCATATCGTTGCACCGCCCGATCGACCGGCGCACCTGCGCCAGACCTCACAATTCCGGCTTGAAATTTGGAACGATCTAAATTACCAGATGCAACCGATCAGGGAGGAACCCATGGCCAAGGCAGTGAAGCTTCCGCGGACGGACCGCTCGATCGAGACCTACACACTTGTCGGCACACCGGTCGAACGACCTGAAGCCGCCCCCGTTTTCAATCGTATCGCCTACGCGGCTGCGCATGTCGTCTCCGACCCGTGGGCCGACACGCTGCCCTGGAACAGCCCTGTAATCGACTGGGATGCGACCATGGCCTTCCGCCATCATCTCTGGTCGCTGGGCTTCAAGATCGCCGAGGCGATGGACACCTCGCAGCGCGGCATGGGGCTGGACTGGACCGGCGCGCAGGAACTGATCAGCCGCTCACTCGCCGAAGCGCGCACGGTGCCGGGTGCCGACCTCGCTTGCGGCGCGGGCACCGACCAGTTGCCCAAACAGGATGCCAAATCGCTCGACGACGTCATCTCGGCTTACGAGGAACAGCTCGGCTTCATCGAGAAGCATGGCGGCCGCGCGATTCTGATGGCGAGCCGGGCGCTCGCCCATGTAGCGAAATCCCCCGACGACTACTGCAAGGTCTACGGCCGCATCCTTGGCCAGGCCAAGGACAAAGTGGTCCTCCACTGGTTGGGCGACATGTTCGATCCCGAACTCACACGCTATTGGGGCGGCGACCGTTTCGAGGACACGTTGCTGACCGTGCTGTCCATCATCACCGATCACCAGGACAAGGTCGAAGGCATCAAGATCTCGCTGCTTGACCAGGCCTATGAGGTCGAGCTGCGCCGGCGTCTGCCCCAGGACGTGATCTGCTTCACCGGCGATGACTTCAACTATGCCACCCTGATAGAAGGTGACGGCACGCGCCACAGCCACGCGCTGCTCGGCATCTTCGATGCGGTAGCGCCCCAGGCATCCAAGGCGCTGGCAGCCTTGGCCAAGGGCGACCTCGCCACCTTCCGCGGCACCATCGAGCCGACAGTGCCGTTGTCGCGCAAGATTTTCGAGGCGCCGACGCAATATTACAAGGCCGGCGTCGTCTTCCTCGCCTGGCTCAACGGCCACCAGAGCCACTTCACCATGCCCGCCGGCATGCAGTCGGCAAGAGGTGCACTGCACTACGCCGACATCTTCCGCCTCGCCGACCGGGCCAATGTGCTGGACAGGCCGGACCTCGCTGCAGCGCGCATGACGGCGCTGATGACACAGTACGGCTTCGCCTGACCGGCTACATCAGGCCAAGCTGCTTGTAGAAACCGAGCGCGTCATAATAGTCGCTCTGGCTGGCGATCTTGCCATCCTTGACCGAGAACATCGAGGCGCCGGTGAAGGCAAACTTCTTGCCGGTCGCCTTGGTGCCGTCGGCCCAGTCGCCGGTGTTGGTGCCGGAGAATTCCCATTCGAACGACACGCGGTCGTCCTGCACCACGGGCTTGCCCTTCATCGTCCAGACGGCATCGGGTACAGCCTTCAGGAAATTGTCGATGACGCCGGTCTTGGCAGCCTCCTTGCCCTCGACGGGCTTGCCGACCGAAGCGTCGTAGTAGACGACGTTGTCGGCGAAATGTTCGGCCGCCTTGGCCGAGTCATGGTCATTCCAGGCGGCGAGATAGGCGTCGACGACAGCCTGCGGCGTGTCCTGCGCCAGCGCCGGGCCGATGGCCGGAGCCGTAGCGAGGAATGCAGCAACGGCTGCGGATGCGAGAAACTGACGACGATGCATGTCTTTTCCTCCCTTGTTTCCTTTGCCCCGTTCACGGGGAGAAGGTGGCCCGAAGGGCCGGATGAGGGGCGGGTACGGCAAGCTCTGCTCCCTCATCTGCCTGCCCGTCCAGCCGGATCCCGCAGCCTGCGGCAGCGTCCCGGCATTAGCTGGCCTGCCATGATGCCACCGGCATCATGGCTTTCGCGCTGCGCGCGAAAACGGCCGCTCACCCATGCGCGATCATGACATGGCGTACGGCGGTGTAGTCCTCCAGCGCGTAGACCGACATGTCCTTGCCGTAGCCGGACTGTTTGAGACCGCCATGCGGCATCTCGTTGGTCAGCATGAAGTGCGTGTTGATCCAGGTGCAGCCATATTGCAGCCGCGCCGCGGTCGCCATGCCGCGCGAGATGTCCTTGGTCCACACCGACGACGCCAGGCCGTAGTCGCTGTCATTGGCCCAGTTGACCGCCTCGTCGACGTCGGAGAAACGCGTTACCGAAACCACCGGGCCGAACACCTCGCGGCGCACGATCTCGTCCTCCTGCAGCGCGCCGGCGACGACCGTCGGCTGGTAGTAGAAGCCGCCGCCCTCGCCCGGCTTGCCGCCTGTGGTGATCTCGATGTGCTTGAGCTCGGAGGCCCGTTCGACGAAGGAGGCAACGCGGTCGCGCTGGCGCCTGGAGATGAGCGGCCCGATCTCGTTTTCGGTGTCGTCGGCCTGGCCGTAGCGTATGGTAGACACTGCTGACGACAGGTCGGCGACGAGCTTGTCGTAGACCTTTTTCCCGGCGTAGATGCGGCAGGCCGCCGTGCAGTCCTGGCCGGCATTGTAGTAGCCGAAAGCGCGCAGGCCGCTGACCACGGCGTCGATGTCGGCATCGTCGAAGACGATGACCGGCGCCTTGCCGCCGAGTTCGAGATGCGTGCGTTTGACCGACTTGGCCGCCGCCTGCAACACCTTCTTGCCGGTGGCGACGTCGCCGGTAATCGAGATCATGCTGACCGCCGCATGGTTGATCAGCGCATTGCCGACACTCTCGCCGCGGCCGAGCACGACATTGACCACGCCTTCCGGCAGGACCTCAGCGAGAATCCTGGCGAGCTTCAGTGCCGTCAGCGGCGTCTGCTCCGAAGGCTTGAAGACGACAGTGTTGCCGCCGGCGATTGCCGGTGCCAGCTTCCAAGCCATCATCATCAGCGGATAGTTCCACGGCGCGATAGAGGCGACGATGCCCACGGGGTCGCGGCGGATCATGGAGGTGTGCCCGGGCAGATACTCGCCCGCCACCAGACCCGGCATCGAGCGCACCGCGCCGGCGAAGAAGCGGTAGCAGTCGACGATAGCCGGAATCTCATCATTGAGCACGGCGTTGATCGGCTTGCCGCAGTTGAGTGCCTCGAGCCTGGCAAAGGCTTCCGCCTCGGCCTCGATGCGGTCGGCGATCTTGAGCAGGTAGCCCGAGCGCTGCGCCGGCGTGGTCTTCGACCACGTCACGAACGCCGTCTGCGCTGCCGTAACCGCCGCCTCGATCTGCGCCGGCGAGGCCTCCGGCAGGCTGAGAATCGTCTCGCCGGTGCGCGGGTTGAGGATCGCTTCCTCGGTCTCTGTTCCCCGCTCGAATTTCGAGCCGATGAGCATCTGGGTGTCCATGATTTCTCCCTTTCGAGGCTTATTTGCCGGCGCCGGCGATCTGGTCGCCTTCGCGGGTCAGGTAATAGGCGGCAAGGATGGGCAGCAGGGTCGCGAGCACGACGACCATGGCGACGACATTGGTGACCGGGCGCTGGCGCGGCCGGACCAGTTCCTCCAGCATCCAGATCGGCAGCGTCTGCTGCTGTCCGGCGGTGAAGGTGGTGACAATGACTTCGTCGAAGGACAGCGCAAAGGCGAGCATGCCACCCGCCAGAAGTGCCGTGCCTATGTTGGGCAGGATCACATGCCTGAACGTCTGGAAGCCGTCGGCGCCGAGATCCATCGATGCTTCGATGAGCGAGCCCGAGGTCCGGCGGAACCGTGCCACCGCGTTGTTGTAGACGACCACGACGCAGAACGTCGCGTGTCCCAGCACGATCGTCCAGAACGAGAACGGGATCTCCGCCAGGCTGAAGGCCGAGCGCAGTGCGATGCCGGTGATAATGCCGGGTAGCGCGATCGGCAGGATGACCAATAGCGAGATCGCCTCGCGGCCAAAGAACCGGGTCTGGCTGACCGCCGCTGCGCAGAGTGTTCCAAGCACCAGCGCAATGCCAGTCGAGATCGCCGCTACCTGCACCGAAAGCCCCAGTGCCTGCCAGACGTCGGCGCGCCCCCAGGTCACCGCGAACCACTGCGTGGTGAAGCCGGGCGGCGGCCACTGGTAACTCTTCTCTTCGGTGGTGAAGGCGTAGACGAAGATGAGCAGGATCGGCAGGTGCAGGAAGGCGAGCCCTGCGGCAGCAGCAATCTTGAGGCCGGTCGGGGCCGATTGCGAACGGTCAGAGCGCATCGAAGGCTCCCATGCGTTTGGCGCCCCAGAGATAGAAGCCCATGATGACGACGGGCACCACGGTGAAGGCGGCGGCGAGCGGGATGTTGCCGGCGGTTCCCTGCTGGGCATAGACAGCCTGGCCGATGAACAGCCTGGACGTGCCGATGATCTGCGGGATGATGTAGTCGCCCAGCGTCAGCGAGAATGTGAAGATCGAGCCGGCAACGATGCCGGGCAGCGCCAGCGGGAACAGCACGTTGCGGAACGTCTGTCCGGGCGACGCGCCGAGATCAGACGAAGCCTCGACGAGATTGCCGGGCACGCGCTCGAGGGCTGCCTGGATCGGCAGGATCATGAATGGCAGCCAGACATAAACGAAGACGATGAAGGTGCCGGTGAACGACACCGAGAGCGAATTGCCGCCGACAACGGGAAGCGACAGCCAGCTATCGAGCAACCACGACAGGTGCAGTTTGGCAAACAGCCAGGTCAGGATGCCTTCCTTGGCGAGGATCAGCTTCCAGGCGTAGATCTTGACCAGATAGCTCGACCACAAGGGCAGCATCACGCCGAGATAGAACAGCGCCTTCCAGGTGCCGCGGGCATAACGTGCCGCGTAGTAGGCGATGGGGAAGGCGATGATGGCTGAAGCCAGCGTCACCACTGCGGCCATCGTCACCGTCCGGACGATGATGTCGAGATTGGCCGCCTGCAACAGGTCGCCATAGGTCTTCAGCGTCAGCTCGCGGCTGATCAGCCCGGAGAACTCGTCGATCGAAAAGAAGCTCTGCGCCAGAAGTGCGATCAGCGAGCCGATGTAGACGACGCCGAGCCAGAGCAGCGGCGGCGCCAGCATCAGGAACAGCAGCAAGCTCGGCCTGCGCCACAAGAGGTCGGAAAACGAGCCGGCCAGTCCGCCGCGCCGGGGCAGGATCGCCGCAGCCACGTTGGATGTGCCTGACACAGCCTGGACGCTCATGCCTGCTCCTCCATGAGGTGGAGCTGGTCGCGGTTGAAGGTCAGCATGACATGGGCGCCGTCCTCGGGCACGGCAGTACCTGATGGCAGCGTCGCGTGCAGTCTCAAGCCGTTGGCGTCGAGCGACAGCTTGGTGGCCGCACCGAGATAGTGGCGCGAGACGACGCGCGCGGCGACGCCGTCGCCAGACGTATCGGAGCGGACACGGATCTGCTCCGGCCTGAGGCTGCCCCAGCGGTGCTGGCCGGCATAACGCTGGACAAAATCGGGCGGCAGCACATTGGACGAACCGACGAAATCGGCGACGAAGCGGGAGGCCGGGCGCTGGTAGATTTCCTCCGGCGCACCGACCTGCATGATGCGGCCGTCATTGAAGACAGCGACACGGTCGGCCATCGACAGCGCCTCGCCTTGGTCGTGTGTGACGAAGACGAAGGTGATGCCGAGCGCCTTTTGCAACTGCTTGAGTTCTTCCTGCATGCTCTCGCGCAGCTTGAGGTCGAGGGCACCGAGCGGTTCGTCGAGCAGCAGCACCTTGGGCTTGTTGACCAGCGCGCGCGCCAGTGCGACGCGCTGCCTCTGGCCGCCGGACAGCTGGCCCGGCTTGCGGCTGCCATAGCCCGGCAGTTGCACGAGCTTGAGCGCATCTTCGGCAGCACGGTGGCGCTCTTCCTTGCCGATGCCCTTGACCATCAGCCCGTAGGCGACGTTGTCGAGAACGTTGAGATGCGGGAACAGAGCGTAGTCCTGGAACACCGTATTGACGTTACGGCGGTATGGCGGCACGCCCTCGGCGCGTTCGCCGAAGATCGAGATGCTGCCCGAGGTCGGCTGCTCAAAGCCGGCGATCAGCCTGAGGCAGGTGGTCTTGCCCGATCCCGAGGGACCCAGCATGGCGAAGAACTCACCAGGCTTGATCTCGAGGTCGACGGCATCGACCGCGCGCACCGCGCCGAAATGGCGCGAGGTTTTCTGAAAGGCGACTGCTGGGATCATCGTCTTTGGCTTCCGATGTCTGGGCCATGTGCGCCCGGGTGATGGCCTGGCCATGGCAACGCATCCGGCCGACCCACAGCCGCCGATGCTTGTCTGCCGCCGTCAGGCGGCCGTTTCAGGTCGGTTGGTGCCTCCGCCCCCTCTCCCCGCGGGGAGAGGGTCGGCCGCAAGCGGCCTGGCGAGGGGGCATCGTTTCGTTGCCGGCCTCAGCGGCCGCCGATCACGCCGATATAGTCCGACACCCAGCGATAATAGGGCACGCATTGGTCGTTCTGGCTGGCGCATTTCGACACCGGGGTCCGCCAGAACTTGATCTTGGCGAAGTCCTCGAAGCCGTTGGCCTTGCAGCCCGCATCGGTCAGCAGTTCGTTGCCCTTGCAAGCAGCCGGCACGACCGGGTTAGACCCGAACCACGCAGCGAGATCGCCCTGCAGCTTGGGGTTCAGCGAATGCTCGAGCCACATATAGGCGCAGTTCGGATTGGCGGCATCGACATGCATCATCGTCGTGTCGGCCCAGCCGGTGGCGCCTTCTTCCGGGATCGTCGAGCCGACGGGCTGCTTTTCCGAGCCAAGCAGGTTGACCTGGAATGGCCACGATCCCGAAGCCACGACGCCTTCGTTCTTGAAGTCGTCGACCTGGATCATGGCGTCGTGCCAGTAGCGGCCGACAAGCGTACGCTGGACGCGCAGCAGGTCGAGGGCCGCCTTGTACTGGTCCTCGTTGAGCTCGTAGGGATCCTTGATACCGAGGTCGGGCTTGTGGGCCATCAGGTAGTTGGCAGCGTCCGCGATGTGGATCGCGCCGTCATAGGCCTGGACGCGTCCCTTGTTGGGCTTGCCGTCGGGCAAGTCCATCGGCTCGAACACGACGTTCCAGCTCTTCGGCGCTTCCTTGAAGACGTTGGTGTTGTACATCAGCACGTTGGGGCCCCACTGATAGGGCACGCCGTAATGCTGGCCGTCGACTGTGAACCACGGCGCATCCTTGAGGCGCTCATCGATGGTTGACCAGCTCTTGACCAAATCGGTATTGATCGGCTGGACGCGCTTGCCGGCGACGAGGCGGAGCGAGGCGTCGCCCGAGGCAGTGACGAGGTCGAAGCCGCCTTCGTTCATCAGCGCGACCATTTCGTCAGACGTGGCTGCAGTCTTGACGTTGACCTTGCAGCCCGACGCCTTTTCGAACTCCGTCACCCAGTCGTAATTCTTGTCGGTCTCGCCACGCTCGATGTAGCCCGGCCAGGCGATGATGTTGACCTGCCCCTCGCCCTTGCCGATTTCCTTGACCTGCGCCACCGCCTGGCCGGAAAAGCTGCAGGCCAAGGCGATTGCCGTGCAGGATTTCAGAAATGTCTTCATCTCGATCCTCCCATGTGCAGGAACCGCTCTCCCATTGGCGGTGTTGCCCTGAGACGAAAGGTGCTGCGAAAGCGCAGGTTTCGCAAATTCATTCGAAAGAAGGGTGATATCGGTTTTTCCGATACCGAGCAGATGCGTCAAAGCTTCTGGCGAACAGTCCGCTGTGCTTGCGCGATGCCGATGAAATCGCGCGCCGCGGCTGGCAACGACGAGCCGCGCCGCCACACCATGCCGACCTGCACCACCGGCAGCGAACCCGAGACGTCGCGGGACTCGATACGATCGCCTTCCAGTGACCACGGCCGGTAGACGAGGTCGGGCAGCAGTGCCACCCCTGCCCCTGTCGCCACCAGTGAACGCACCGCCTCGACCGAACGTGTCCGGAAGGCGACATGCGGTTTGGCACCGATCGCCGAAAGCAGTTTGCCGGTGTTTTCCTCGATCTCGTCGACCGACAGCATGATCAGTGGCTCGGATGCGATGTCGCCCACGCTGATGATTTCTGCCGAGGCGAGCGGATGGCCGAGCGGCAGCCAGAGACGATAGGCGGAGACCTCGAGGATTTCCGATTGCAGAGCCATGCGGTCACGCAGGTTGGAGGTGACCATGACGGCGAGATCGAGCTTGCCGCCGACAAGCAGATGCTCGAGGTAGTCGCCATTGTCCTCGATGGCCGAGATCTCGACAGCCGGATGGGCGCGGCGGTAGCGCGCAAGCAGATCGGACAGCACGTAACCCGCAACCAGCGAAGTGACGCCAAGTTTGAGCTGTCCGGTCGCGGTCGCCTGCCCGCCGAAAAAGGTGCGCCGGGCGTCGGAGACGTCGGCCAGGATCTTGGTGGCGTGGCGCAGGAACTGGTGGCCCTTATGGGTGATGTTGAGTCCGCGCGGATGACGCTCGAACAGCTCGACGCCGAGGTCGGCTTCCAGCTCCTTGATCGCCTCGGTCACCGACGACTGCGAGATCGACAGGTTCTGCGCCGCGCGCGAGATCGTGCCCTGCTCGGCGACGGCAACGAAGAATTGAAGCTGGCGAAGCGTGAAGGCCATGGCCGGAGTAGACAGGGCGGTGGGGGATTTGGGAAGGCCCTCGCCAAACCACGCTTGTTGTAACGATGGGGAAAGGCGCGCCACCATCGATCGTATCCCGGGCGAGCGAAGCGAGACCCGGGATGACGTGTCAGAGTCGACAGAGCGCGAAAGGTCCGATGCCAAATTGCGCAGATAGCGATCCTTCGCCCCCCTCTGGCCTGCCGGCCATCTCCCCCACAAGGAGGGAGATCACCCTTCATCCCCGTCCCAGCCAAACACCAACGTCGCAAAGCCAATCCTTACGACGCAGCAGGATGGGCACCGACCGCGACGCGACTAATCTCCCTCCTTGTGGGGGAGATGGCCGGCAGGCCAGAGGGGGGCGAAGGGATGAGGCAGTCGAGATTGGCACCGACACGCTCGGAGCAGCCTGCCAATAGAACTTCACGACCGTAGGAGTTCTCTTCCCGCTCAAATCGGAAAACGTGCTAAAAAATAAGGCGGGAAATCCCCGCCTCTTTGAAATGCGAATGGTCCGCGCGCGAAGGGCAGCGGCCCCCTAGTGCAGCACCAGCACGTCTCCGGAGGAGAAGCTGATTTCGGTCTTCTGGCCAACGACCGGCGGTGGGCTGCTCGGGCTGTTGAAGGTGTCGAGCGAGACGACGTTCTGGCCGACGCCGACGCGGACGCGGATGACCGAGCCCAGGAAATGCACGTCGGCGATCTGGCCGGTGAGGTTCGAATCGTTGCCGGCCTTGCGGCCGAGCGAGATCGCCTCGGGACGCAGCGCCAGCGACAGCGTATCGCCTGACTTGGAGCCGTTGAGCTTGCCCTTGAGGCCGATCTCCTCGGCGTTGATCTTGACAGTGCCGGAGGCGGCGTCGCTGATCGTGCCTTCGAGCACGTTGAGCGTGCCGACGAAATTGGCGACGAACTTGGTCGACGGGCGGTTGTAGATCTCGAACGGCGTGCCGGTCTGGTCGGCGCGGCCCTCATTCATCACCACGATGCGGTCGGACATCGACAGCGCCTCCTCCTGGTCGTGGGTGACGAAGATGGTGGTGATGCCGAGCTTCTTCTGGATCGAGCGGATTTCCTCGCGCAGCGAGATGCGAACCTTGGCGTCGAGCGCCGACAGCGGCTCGTCGAGCAGCAAGAGCTTGGGCTTGGGTGCCAGCGCGCGGGCAAGTGCTATGCGCTGCTGCTGGCCGCCGGAAAGCTGGTAGGGATAGCGGTCGCCGAAGTCGGGCAGCTTGATGATGCCGAGCATCTCGTCGATGCGCGCCTGGGCCTCCGCCTTGGGCACGCCGGCAACCTTGAGGCCAAAGCCGATGTTCTGGGCGACGGTCAGGTTGGGGAACAGCGCATAGGCCTGAAACACCATGCCGATGTTACGCTGGTTGGGCTTGAGGCCGGTGACATCCTTGCCGCCGATCAGCACCTTGCCGGCGCTGGGCTCCTCGAAGCCGGCGACGATGCGCAGCATGGTCGTCTTGCCGCAGCCCGATGGTCCGAGAAACGAGACGAACTCGCCGGCACCGACGTCGAGGTTGAAGTCCTTGACCACGGCGACGTTGCCGAAGGATTTCTTGACGCTCTGGATGGAAAGGAAGGGATCGGCCATTGGCTTGTGCTCTTCTTGTTCAGTTCGGGCGGTTTGCCGACTTCGGCGCGAAACGGGCGAGGATCTGGATCACCGACATGCAGCCCCAGGTGATGGCAAAGGCGATGACCGCAAGTGCCGCCGGCTCATAGGCGCGGTTGGCGCCGATGTTCTGCAGATACGGACCGAAGGCCGGACGGTTGAGCAGGCTGGCCAGCGTGAACTCGCCGATGACGATGGCGAAGGTCAGGAAGGCGCCCGACAGCACGGCGATCAGCACGTTGGGCAGGATGACGCGGGCGATGATCGTGGCCCAGCCGGCACCGAGGATCTGCGCGGCTTCGGTCAGCGTGCGCACATCGATGGTGCGCAGGCCGGTGTCGACCGCACGGTACATGTAGGGCAGCGCCAGCGTGGCATAGCCGATGACCAGCAGCGCATCGGTGCCACGCGCCGAGCCGAGGAACGGCAGCGGCGAGTTGGAGCCATACATCCTGATGTAGCCGAAGACGATGACGATGGCCGGGATGACCAGCGGCAGCAGCGTGATGAACTCGACGATCGGGCGGAGATGCGGCATGCGCAACCTGATCCAGTAGGCCGTCGGCACGACGAGGAACACGCCGAGCAGGATGGTGAAGACTGCAACCGTTACCGAATAGCCGAAGGTTTCCTGGAAACGGCTGTCGCCGAGCACGACGCGATAGGCGTCGAAGGAATATTCGCCGCGGCGCATGCGCAGCGAGAACTCGAAGGTGGCGATCAGCGGGATGAAGAAATAGGCGGCGCCGACGGCAAAGACGAGCCAGGCCCAGAAACGGGAGGTCTTCATTTGAGCCACCTCTCCGAGCGGGTTCGGAACCAGATGTAGAAGATGTTGGCGAGGCCGGTGACGACGATCATGCCGAAGGCCAGCGCATAGCCGAGATGTGGGTTGTGCAGCACGTCGCCGCGGATCTGCGCATAGAGCTTGATCGGCACGATGTTGAGCGATGACCCGGTAAAGGCATAGGCCGTGGCGATGGCGCCGAAGGAATTGGCAAACAGCAGGATGACCGTGCCGAGGAAGCTCGGCCACAGCACCGGGATGACGACCATGCGCCAGTACTGCCAGGTGGTGGCGCCGAGCGTGGCGGCCGCCTCGCCCCATTCGCGCTTCAGGCCGTCGATCGCCGGCGTGATGATGACGATCATCAGCGGGATCTGAAAGAACAGGTAAACGATGATCAGGCCCCACGACGTCAGCACGTTGAAGCCCAGCGCGTAGATGTCGATGCCGATGCCGCGCAGCAGCACCGTGACCAGGCCGAGGCGGCCAAGCGTCGCGAGGAAGGCGAAGGCCAGGGGCACGCCGGCGAAATTGGAGGCGACGCCCGAAAACGTCATCGTCGACGAGCGCACCCAGCTCGGCAGGCCGCCGCGCACGATGGCGATCGCCATTGCAAGACCGATGAAGGCGCCGATAGTGGCCGACCAGAAGCTGATCTTGATCGACACCCAATAGGCGTCGCGGATCGAAGCGTCGAGGAACAGCTGGCGGATATTGTCGAGCGTGTACTCACCCTGGTCGTTCTGGAAGGCGCCGATGACGAGATAGAGCGTCGGCAGGATCAGGAACATCAAGGCGAAGATGAAGAACGGCGCGACGCCGAGCCAATGGGTCGGCAAGCGGAAACCGCGGGTCGCATCCGGCGGAGCGGAGCGTGCGGCGATGGCCGGGTCGGATATGCTGGCTTGGGTCATCGGAGCGCCGTCTCGAGAGAAAATGCGGGCGGCCGCGAAGCCGCCCGCGATGGCAGAGATCAGTTACTGAACGTTGGCGCCGACAACGGCATCCCACTGCTTGGTGATCGCTTCCTTGCCCTTGGCCTGGTCTTCAAGCGTCGGGAACACGGCCTTTTCATAGGCAGCGGCCGGCGGCAGCTTGTCGAGCATTTCCTGCGGGATCTTGCCATTCTTTGCGAGATCGTTGAAGCGGATCGGGTGGCAGTAACCCTTCAGCCAGCCGAGCTGACCTTCGTCGGAATAGAGATACTCCATCCACAGCTTGGCAGCGTTCGGGTGCGGCGCATAAGCGCTGATCGCCTGGACGTAGACGCCAGCAACGACGCCCGAAGCCGGAACGATGACATCGACCGGCGGGTTGCCGTTCAGCGTGTCGCGGCCCGAAAGGGCGTTGTAGTCCCAGGTGATCAGGATCGGGGTCTGGCCCTGGGCGAGCGTCGCCGACTTGCCGATGACCGGCACGAAGTTGCCCTTGGCGTTCAGTTCCTTGAAGAAGGCGAGGCCCTTCTCGGCGGCCGAGGCGGCGTCGGTGGCACCCGAGCCGAGACCGGCGGCATAGACGCCCTGGATCGCCTGATTGGACGCGCGCGGATCACCGGCAAGCGCAACCGAGTTCTTATACTCGTCCTTGAGCAGGTCGGCCCAGTCGGCCGGCGGGTTCTTGACAAGGTCCTTGTTCACTTCGAAGGACAGCACGCCATAATAGTCGCCGTACCAGTAGCCTTCGGCGTCCTTGGCGGTGTCGGGGATCGAATCCCAGGTCGCGACCTTGTAGGGCTGGATCAGGCCGTCGGCCTTCGCCTGCGGACCGTAGGAGAGACCGACGTCGATGACGTCAGGCGCCTGCGGGCCCTTGTTGTCCTTGTTGGCCTTGATCGCCTCGATCTCGTCGCTGGAGCCCGCGTCGGGGTTCAGCTCGTTGACGGTGATCTCGGGGTACTTCTTCTTGAAGCCTTCGATGACGGCGCCATATCCGCACCAGTCATGCGGCAGCGCGATCGTGGTCAGCTGGCCCTCCGCCTTCGCGGCGGCTTCGAGTGCGGCCATATCCTGGGCCGACACAAAAGCCGTCGTCACCATCAGCGACGCCGCGCTTAGGGAAAGCACTTTCCCTGCAAACTTGAACATGTGTTCTCTCCGTTGAACTGACGCCATGAGACGCCTGCGATGCGGTAATGGCTTCATGTGACAGTCGCATGAAAGTTCCATGAAGCCACCGCCCGCAGTGGAAAAAAGTTAACTACTTTTAATCGGTTGTCGCAATCGTCGCCGTTGTTTACCGGCTAATTAAATTCCGGATGTCCCCCAAGCCCTCCCCCTTTGTTTTGCCGACTATACAATTCGGGATCGTGTCCGAGCACTAGTCTCAAACCGTCCCTTCGATGGCGTTTTCAAGCAAGCCGAGCGCGGCCTTCTTGGTGAGCTTGACCGGGTTGCCGCCTGCGGTCGGGTCGACCACCGCCATGTCGGCGATCAGGGTCTTGCGCTTCTTGTCCATGTCGAGGCCCTTGATCAGGCCCGGCAACGCATGCGGAACCTTGAGTTCCTTGCGCAGCTTGATCACCGCCTTGGCAAAACCGTCGAAGCCGCCCTTGATTCCGCAATAGGCCGACAGGCGGACGATCTTTTCCTCGATGGCGTCGCGATTGAAGGCGAGCACATAAGGCATGAAGACGGCGTTGGTCATGCCGTGATGGGTGTCGTAGAGCGCGCCGATCGGATGCGACAGCGAGTGGATCGCGCCGAGGCCCTTCTGGAAGGCTGCGGCTCCCATGGCGGCAGCGCTCATCATGTGGGCGCGGGCGGTGAGGTCCTTGCCGTTGGCGAAGGCCTTGGGCAGGTTCTCGAACACCAGGCGGATGCCCTCGACGGCGATGCCGTCGGCCATCGGATGGTAGCCCGGCGCGCAATAGGCCTCGAGGCAGTGGGCGAAGGCATCCATGCCGGTGCCGGCGGTGATGAAGGAGGGCATGCCGACCGACAGCTCCGGATCGGCAATGACGATTGCCGGCAAGAGCTTGGGGTGGAAAATGACCTTCTTGGTGTGGGTCTCTTCGTTGGTGATGACGCCGGCGCGGCCGACCTCGGAGCCGGTGCCGGCAGTGGTCGGCACGGCGATGATGGGGGCGATGGCGTCGGAGTTGGCGCGGGTCCACCAGTCGCCGACATCCTCGAAATCCCACACTGGCAGCGTCTGGCCGGCCTGGAAGGCGATCAGCTTGCCGAGATCGAGCGCCGAACCGCCGCCGAAGGCAATGACGCCGTCATGCTTGCCCTTCTTGAACACGGCGATGCCGGCGGTGAGGTTCGATTCGACCGGGTTCGGCTTGACGTCGGAGAAGACGCCATAGGGCACCTTGGCGTCGTCGAGGATCTTCAGCGTGGATGCCACGACCGGCAGCTTGGCGAGCCCGGGATCGGTGACGAACAGCGGCTTCTTGATGCCGGTGGCGGCAAGCACGTCGGGCAGTTCGGAGATGCGGCCGGCGCCGAAACGGACGGTGGTCGGGTAGTTCCACTTGGAAACGAGTTTGGACATGTTTTCTTGATCTCTTGAAGGTTGGTTCGAAATCGTCAGTTGACGAAGGTGTTGGCCACGCGCTCGGAACGCATCATGTAAGGAATCCAGATTGCAGCGGATAAGAAGGACCGCGCTATTCCCCGAACAGTCTCCTTGTCGAAGATTTCGCTGCCTGGCTCTGCAAAGAGCGCGTAGGCGACAGCCGCATCGGCGAGCAGGAAAACCGGCGCCGCAGTTGCCCAGATCATGTACCAACCTGGGAACATCTCCAGGCGTTTGAACATGAAAAACAACAGAACAACCGGAGCGACAACCGCCAGAACGATATTGCCCGCGGTCTCCGCAACAATGAAAACTGCCAGCCGGGTATCGAGATACTGCCAGCCGCTGAACACTTCGGCATAAGCTGTGAACTGCAGCACACCGACAATCGGAGCGGCAAACAGGCCCAGCATCGGCAGCAACAACCAGCCACCTATGCCGACGGGCCCCGGAGCCGGAGTGCGTTTGTCGTCCAGGGCTGTGTCAGCCATCCGGTTCCCCTAGATCTTCTCGCGCAGGTGATAGGACTTCGGCCGGGTCAGGTTGTCGTAGCCGATCTGCGACAGGGCGGCGCCCTTGCCTGTGTCCTTGACGCCGGTCCAGACGAGGGCCGGATCGAGATAGTCGCAGCGGTTCATGAACACGGTGCCTGTTTCGACACGATCACCGACCGAAATGGCGTGCTCGGTGTCGGCGGTCCAGATCGAAGCGGTCAGGCCGTAGGGGCTGTCGTTCATCAGCGCGATCGCCTCCTCGTCGTTGCGCACCTTCATGATGCCGACGATCGGGCCGAAGCTTTCCTCGCGCATGACCGACATCTGGTGGTCGACATTGGTCAGCACCTCGGCCGGCAAATAGGGCGAGCCCTCCTTGTCCTGCGCGTTCCTGGTGTTCATGTGCGCGACAGCACCCTTGCGCAGGGCTTCGGCCTTCTGCTCGCGGATGAAGTCGGCGAAGCGCGCCTGCGCCATCGGGCCCATCGTGGTCGCCTGCTCCAGCGGGTTGCCGAGCACGTAGCTCCTGGTCTCGGCGATGAAGCCCTCGACGAACTGGTCGTAGATATTCTCGTGGACGTAGACGCGCTCGATGCCGCAGCAGCACTGGCCCGAATTGAAGAACGCGCCCTCGACGAGGTTGGCGACCGCGTGGTCGAGCTTGGCGTCGGGCAGAACGTAGGCCGGGTCTTTGCCGCCGAGTTCGAGGCCGAGCGTCATGAAGGTGCCCGCTGCTGCCTTCTCGATGGCGCGGCCGCCGGCGACCGAGCCGGTGAAGTTGACGTGGTCGATCTTGCCCGAGCCGAGCAGCTTCTCGGTCTGCGCGTGGTTGAGGACCAGGTTCTGGAAGACGTATTTCGGCAGGCCGGCGGCTTCAAAGGCACGGGCGAAGCGCTCGCCGACGAGCAGCGTCTGAGCGGCATGTTTGAGGATGACGGTCGAACCGGCGATCAGCGCGGGCACGATGGTGTTGACGGCGGTGAGATACGGATAATTCCACGGCGCAATCACCATGACCACGCCCAGCGGATCCTTCTTCACATAGCGGCGGAAGCCGTCCTTGGGATTGGACGCCGGCACCGGCGCGAGCGCGCGCTCGGCGATCTCGACCATGTACTGGGTGCGTTCCTTGACACCGCCGAACTCACCGCCATAGCGGGTCGGCCGACCCATCTGCCACGCCAGTTCGGGCACGATCTCGTCGCTCATCGCAACCAGCGCCTCGAGCATCTTGAGCATGTAGGCGGCGCGCTCGGCGACCGGCACGCGGGCCCATTCGGCCTGTGCGGAACGCGCGCGTTCGACCGCTGCATTGATCGCCTGGTCGGAAGCGACCGGCCGCTCGACATAGATCGAGCCATCGATGGGGGATTTGAGTTTGACCGTCTCGGTCATGTCTATTGTCCTTCCAAGTTCAACACCCTCCCTTGGCCGGCAGGCCAAAGGAGGGTCACGCAGTGATGGTGACTTTAGTACCGCTCGAAGCCTCTGTGCAGCTCCCAGTCGGTGATGCGGCGGTCGTATTCGAACTGTTCCCAGCGCGCGGTGTGGACGTAGTGGTCGACGACCTCCTCGCCGAGCGCTTCTCTGAGCATCTTCGACGACGCCAGCGTCTCGGTGGCATCGCGCAGGGTCTTCGGAATTTCGGGCAGGCTGGCAGCCTGGTAGGCATCACCGAAGAACGGCTTCTGCAGTTCGAGCTTCTCGTCGATGCCGGCGAGGCCGGCGGCGATCAGCGCGGCAAAGGCGAGATAGGGGTTGAGGTCGGCGCCGCCGATGCGGCACTCCATGCGGATGCCCTTGGTGCCCTCGCCGCAGAGGCGGAAGCCGGCGGTGCGGTTGTCCTCGCTCCACATGATCTTGGTCGGCGCAAACGTGCCCGACTGGAAGCGCTTGTAGGAATTGATGTAGGGCGCCAGGAACCAGGTGAACTCCTTGGCGTATTTGAGCTGGCCGGCCGACCATTGCTGACCGAGCGTGGACAGGGTCCACTCGGCACCCTTGTCGTAGAACAGCGGCGTCTTGCCGTCGGCGCTCCACAGCGAGTTATGGATATGGCTGGAGTTGCCGGCGAGGCCGTAATTGTACTTGGACATGAACGAGATCGCCTTGCCTTCGGAAGCGGCAATCTCCTTGGCGCCGTTCTTCAGGATGACATGGCGGTCGGCCATTTCGAGAACTTCGGCGTAGCGCACGTTGATCTCTTCCTGACCCGGGCCCCACTCGCCCTTGGAGTTTTCGATCGGAATGCCGGCAGCTTCCATCTCGTTGCGCAGCCGGCGCATGACGCCTTCTTCCTTGGTGGTGATGCCGATCAGGTAGTCGCCGATATAGGGCGATGCCGTGTCGAGGTTCTGCCAGTGCTTGGCGCGGGCCGAATCGTAGGTTTCGGAAAACAGGTAGAATTCGAGCTCGGACGCGAAATAGGCGAGATAACCGCGCTCCTGCAGCCGCTTGACCTGCCTGCGCAGGATGCCGCGCGGCGAATGCGCCAGGTCCTCATGTGTGTGGTGATCTTTGAGATCACAGAGCAGCAGCGCCGTCTTTTCGAGCCAGGGCACGTTGCGGATGGTGTCGAGGTCGGGCTTCATGACGAAGTCGCCATAGCCTTTCGACCAGCTCGCCGCCTTGTAGCCCGGCACCGGCTCCATATCGATGTCGTTGGCGAGCAGGTAGTTGCAGCCATGGGTCTCGTCATAGGCGGATTCGACGAAGTACTTGGCGAGAAACCGCTTGCCGACCAGACGGCCCTGCATATCGACGGCGCAGGCGAGCACCGTGTCGATCTCGCCTGCCGCGACAGCCTTCTTCAACTGATCGAATGAGAGAGTTCCAGCCATTTTTGTTCCGCTCCGGGCAATGCCACTTTCAGGTTTTGGAAGATCGTTCTGAGGGTTGAAACAAGACGTGGCCGGCGCATGGCCGGCCACGGCCATGTCGAGGACTGTCAGTGTCCGGTTTCGCCGACGGCGCGCTCGGCCGCAGCGATCTCGGCGGCACGCTTGGCCACCTCGTCGCCGATCGGAGGCCCCTGGAAGCGCTTGGCTTCGAAGCCGAACCAGACAATGCCGGTGACGACCAGGAAGCCTACCGTGATGTAGAGCGCCCAGTCGTTCGGCGGCTGGATTCCGATCACGAAGATCAGCACCATCGCGATGATCGAGAGCACGGCGAACAGCTTGAAGACGCCTGCGCCGAGGTCGAACGGTCCCATCTTGTCCCATTTCGACGTGCCCCAGGCGAACAGACCCAAGGTGATCGGGATAATGAACGAGAAGAACAGGAAGATGACGGTGCAGGCGACGACGATGGTGTAAACGGGCGTTTCGCCGATCGAGACCAGCGACGAGCCCCAGACGAACAGCACGGCCAGGATCGAGCCGGTCCAGATCGCCGCGACTGGCGTGCGGTAGGTCGGGCTGACCTTGGCCAGCGCCTTGGAGGCCGGAAGGCCGCCGTCACGCGAGAAGGCGAAGATCATGCGTGAGACCGAGGTGACCGTCGCCAGGCCGCAGAGCCACTGCGCCACGAAGATGGCAAGGTAGAGCAGGTCTTTGACGACCGGGTTGACCTGTTCGGTCATGGCCCAGAAGAACACGTTCCAGCCCTGGGCAGCGGCCGCATCCATGCTCGGCAGCATCAGCACGAACGAGCACAGCATGATGTAGCCGAACAGCGCCGACCACAGTACGGACGAAATCATGGCGCGCGGCACCGAATGCGCCGCCTTCAGCGTCTCTTCAGAGGTATGCGCCGAAGCGTCGTAGCCGGTGATGGTGTAGATCGGCAGCAAAAGGCCGAGCAGGAACACCCAGGTTGCCGAATTGGTCGGCCAGACGTTGCCGCCCGCCTCGCCGGAGTAGTTGGCAAAGGTGAAGAGCCTGGAGATCTCGTAGCTGTCGGCAGCGGCCAGGCAAACGACTGCCAGGGCAATTGCCGTTGCAAAGATAAGATAGCCGGAGAAGTCCGTGAGTTTGGCGGTGAGGCCGATGCCCATGTGGTTCACCAGCGCCTGCAACCCGGTGACGATCACCAGGAAGATGATGCGGGTGGTGGTGGTGTCTTCGAGCCCGAGATAGGACGCGCCAAAGGCGCCCATGAAGAAGTAGTAGGTGCCGACATTGATGGCGCCCAGCACGGTGACGAGGCCGAGCAGGTTGAACCAGGCGGTCAGCCAGCCGGTGAAGCGGTTGCCGAGGATCGAACCCCAGTGATAGAGCCCCCCGGCGGTCGGGTATGCCGAGCTGATCTGCGCCATGGCGACGGCGAAGACCAAAGAGATGAAGCAGCCGAGCGGCCAGCCGATGCCGATGGCCGCACCGCCGGCGCCAGACGTTGCCTGGGCGAGCGAATTGATGCCGCCCGACAGGATGCAGATGATGGAGAACGAGACGGCGAAGTTGGAGAACTGGCTCATTCTCCGTTCGAGTTCCTGGGCATAGCCCATGCTGTGGAGGACTTTGACGTCCTCGCTCTTGTCGTGTTCGGTATAACCAGGCGATGTCATTTTGAATGTCCCCTTATTGTTATGCCTTCGATTGAGCTGCGCGTCCGTTGCCCGACTGGAAGCCGGGCGCCTCGCACGCCTCCGGTTCGAGCCCTTCAAAGATGCCCGTGAGCAGATCCGCCCATTTCCGCTGCCCGGTCTGCGCCGAGATTTCGTCGTTGCGGATTTCGATCATCGCGCACGGCAGGCCGCGCGACCTGCCGTGGTGTTCCAGTGTGAAATAGACCCGGTCGGCCGGGGAGTAGGGCTCGTTGACGCCGACGGTGATGCCGTCGAGCCCCTGCAGCGCCGCGATCAGCGGAGCCGCTAGCCGGGAGTCCTCGTCATGAATGATGCCGATATGCCAGGGGCGCGAACCCCCCTTGTAGACCGGAGTGAAGGAATGGACAGACACCAGTCTCGTCTCCCGCCCTTCGCGGAGCCGCTCCGCAACGACCTCGTCGATCGCATCGTGGAACGGGCGCCACGATAGCGCGATTCGCGCCTCGCGCTGAGAGGCGGTGAGAGCGGCATTGCCGGGAATGGCTGTCGTCTCGCTGATCTCCGGGATCAGGTCGTGGGCGGCGAGCGGCCGGTTGCAGTCGATGGCAAGGCGCGACACGCAGGATTCGACAAGCGTCGCATCAAGGCCCTCGGCCATGCGTTGCGACACCGGTAAGGCGCCCGGATCCCAGGCGATGTGGCGCAGCATCTCGGACGCGTCCAGACCGAGCGTGCCGTAGTTTGCGGGCAGGTGATTGGAGGCGTGGTCGCACAATATGACAAAAGGACTGCGCCCGGCCCGGTTCGTCACCCGGACGGCATTCGACATTGCACGCGCAGCGGCCTGGCCCGTTCCCATTCAGTCATCCCCGGGGCCGTATCGTATGTTACGTATTTTTGTTCATTGCGCCCCGGTGGATGATTTCATACACATTGAGAGAGTTTGTCAAATGTCATTTCGGGCCTGAGCCGGACTGTGCGCTGGGCCAGGACGGCAGTGGATGCAGCAGGGGATGAGGATGGTTTCGAGCGTTGCCGAACTGATCACCGAAAGGATCGATGCCATGCCGGCGGGTGAGCGCCGGGCGGCGCAGACGCTGATCGCCTCCTATCCGCTGATCGGGTTGAAGACGGTGGCCGAATTCTCGCAGCAGGCCGGTGTGTCCTCGCCCACCATCCTGCGCTTCGTGGCGAGACTCGGTTTCCAGAACTACCCCGAGTTCCAGTCGGCGCTTCAGGACGAGCTGGCAGCCCAATTGCAGTCGCCCGCCTCGCGAACGACAACCACGCCGTCGCTGCTACCCGCCTCGACAGCGCCCATACTCGAAGCGGTGCTCGAAAACATCCGCGAGACCTTCCGGCACATTTCCGACAGGCAGCTCGCCGACATCGTCGCCCAGTTGGCCGGGCCGAAGGGGCATGTCTATCTCGTCGGCGGCCGCTTCACCGACCCGCTGGCGCGCTACATGGCGGCCCACCTCAACCTGATTCGGCCTGACGTCACCCATCTCGTCGGACAGGAAAGCCTGTGGCGCGACAAGCTGATCGACATGGGCAAGCGCGACACGCTGCTGATCTTCGATATCAGGCGCTATCAGGACAGCCTGATCCGCTTTGCCGAGAAGGCCCATGCCAGGGGCGCCACCATCATCCTGTTCACCGACCAGTGGCTGTCGCCGATCGCGCGCTTCGCTCGCCACGTGATCGCAGGGCGCACGGCGGTGCCGTCGGCGTGGGATTCGTCATCGGCGCTGTTCGTCGCCGCCGAAACGGTTATCGGCGCGCTGACCAGCAAGCTCGAAACGGAAGCGGCAAGACGCATCCGCGCGATCGAGGACTTGCGCTGAGCGCGCGGTAAATCCTGCAAATATTACGCAGATTTAATGTGCCAGACAGCCAGATTTGCCCTAAGCCTCGGCTGACGAACTAGGCTATACTAGCGCGCCCCGATGGGCTTGCGCCCGGTTGCCGACGAACGATCCCTTGGCAAGGTGCGGCAACAGTGCAGTGCTTTGCCAGCGATGAGACGCCACGTGTTCCCGAGTGGAACGAATACGCAGCAGACCGGAGTACGCATGGCCGCCTGGAAGCAGATTGTCTTGGCACTTGTCATTGTACTTGCGGCAGCCGCCGGATGGGTGCTGCTGGTGCCGAGTTCGCGCACGGCCCTTGCCAGCTGGGGCATCGACTGGGCCCAGGCCAAGACCGAACAGCCACAGGCGGCAGCGCGCAACGGCAGCGGCGGCAACCGCCAGGGCGGCAATCGTGGCGGCCAGCCGCAGACACCTGTCGTGACGCAGACGGTGGCGTCAGGCACGATCAACGACCGCCTGTCGGCGATCGGCACCGGGCGGGCCCTCAACTCGGTTGTCATCAACCCTTACGCATCGGGGCGGCTGACTGAAATCTCGGTCGCAGCCGGCGAGAAAGTCACAGCGGGCACGGTGATTGCCCGGCTCGATTCCGATTCGGAAGAGATCGCGCTCGAACGCGCCCGCATCGCCCAGGGCGACGCCGAGGCATCGCTGGAACGCATCAAGGCGCTGCGCGCCACCAACACGGCAACCACCGTGCAGCTCAAGGAAGCCGAACTCGCCGTCGAGAATGCGCGTCTGGCCGTGCGCGACGCAGCGTTGGCGCTCAACCGCCGCACCATCACCGCGCCCATTGCCGGCATCGTCGGCATCCTGCCTGTCGAGGCCGGCAACTACGTTACCAGCCAGACCACCATCGCCACCATCGACGACCGTTCCAGGATCATCGTCGACATCTGGGTGCCGGAGCGCTTCACCGGGCTGATTTCGGTCGGCGCGCCGTTGAGCGCAAGCTCGGTCGCGCGCCCCGGCCGGGTGTTCGAAGGCGAGGTCAGTGCCGTCGACAATCGCCTCGATGAACAAAGCCGCACGCTGCGCATCCAGGCGCGGATCGACAATGACGACGACGCGCTGCGCGCCGGCATGTCGTTCCAGGTCGCGATGCAGTTTCCCGGCGACACCTATCCCTCGGTCGACCCATTGGCGATCCAGTGGGGCGGCGACGGCGCCTTCGTCTGGGCGCTCGACAGCGGCAAGGCCAAGCGTGTGCCGGTGCGTATCATCCAGCGCAACACCGACAGCGTGCTGGTGCAAGCGGCGCTGACATCAGGCGACAAGGTGGTGACCGAGGGCATCCACACGGTGCGCGAAGGCGCCGAGTTGCTGATTGCCGGCCGCGAGGCCGGCGGCAGCGGCTCCTGAGCGGGAGCGCCGGCATGAGCACCATGCAGAACGAGAACGCCGAAAAAGGCATCACCGCACTGTTCGTGCGTCGACCGGTGCTGGCCTTCGTCATCAACACGCTGATCGTGGTCGCCGGCCTCGCCGCCTTCTACGGCGTCGAGGTGCGTGAGCTGCCCGACGTCGACCGGCCTGTCATCACCGTGTCGACGACCTATTCCGATGCCGCGGCCGAAATCGTCGACCGCGAGGTGACGGCGGTGGTCGAAGGGGCTGTGGCGCGTGTCACCGGCGTCAAATCGATCTCGTCGAGCTCGTCCTACGGCAACAGCCGGGTAACAGTCGAATTCAATGACGGCGTCGACCTCAACGTTGCCGCCTCCGACATGCGCGACGCTGTCGGCCGGGTGACCAACTCGCTGCCCGACGACGCCGATGCGCCGCGCATCGTCAAGGCCGACGCCAATGCCGACGCTGTGATGCGGCTGGCGGTGACCTCCGACACCATGCCGGTCGAGGACATGACGATCCTGGTCGAGGACCAGATCGTCGACACGCTGGCCGCCGTCGACGGCGTCGCCGACGTGCAGACCTATGGCGACCGCGCCAAGATCTTCCGCGTCGACATCGACCAGGCCAAGGTGGCGAGCCTCGGGCTGACGCTGGCCGACATCTCGAACGCGCTGGCGAGCGTGTCATTCGACGCACCCGCTGGGTCTCTGACCGTCGGCAACCAGGACCTGATCGTCCGCGCAAGTGCGGCTGTGACGACGCCCGAGGCCTTCGAGAGCATCATCATCAACGGCAAGACCAAGCTCGGCGACGTCGCCACCGTCACGCTCGGCGGCGACCCGGGCTCGACCTCCTTGCGCTCCGACGGCAAGACCGGCATCGGCATCGGCATCGTGCGCCAGGCTCAGTCGAGCACGCTCGACATCTCCAAGGGCGTGCGCGCGGCAGCAGAGAAGATCCAGACCACGCTGCCCCCCGGCATGACCATCCGGGTGACCTCGGATGACGCAACATTTGTCCAGGGCGCCATCCACGAGGTCGAGATCGCGCTGATCCTGTCGGTGACGATCGTTCTGATCGTCATCTATGCCTTTCTGCAGGACTGGCGCGCGACGCTGATCCCCGGCTTTGCCATGCCGGTGGCAATGATCGGCACGATCGCCGGCATCTATCTTGCAGGCTTCTCGGTCAATATCCTGACGCTGCTGGCGCTGGTGCTGGCGACAGGCCTCGTCGTCGACGACGCCATCGTCGTGCTCGAAAACATCGTCCGCCGCCGCAATGAGGGCATGGGCCCGCGGGCGGCTGCAGTGCTTGGCACGCAGGAGGTGTTTTTCGCGGTGGTGGCAACGACGGCGACACTTGCCGCAGTGTTCATCCCGATCTCGTTCCTGCCCGGCCAGACCGGCGGCCTGTTTCGCGAGTTCGGCTTCGTGCTGGCGATCTCGGTGCTTCTGTCGTCGATCGTGGCTCTGTCGCTGTGTCCGATGCTGGCCTCGCGCATGCTGACCGAAAAGAGCATCGAGCACAGCCATGGCGGCGTGCTCGGCAAGATCGGCACGAAGCTCGCCGCGCTCTACAAACGCTGCTTGCATGCCTGCCTCAATGCGCCCGCTATCATCATCCTCGTGTCGCTGCTGTTCGCGGGCGCGGCATATGTCGCCTTCGGCAGCGTGCGCCAGGAGCTGACGCCGACCGAGGACCGCTCGCTGGTGATGCTGCGCGTCTCGGCCCCGCAAGGCGTCAGCCTCGACTACACCGCCTCGCAATTGCGCCGCATCGAGGGGCTGATCGAGCCGCTGCGCAAGTCGGGCGAGATCGAGAGCACCTTCGTCAGCGCCGGCATGGGCAACAACAACAATAGCGGTTTCATGGTGCTGTCGCTGGCGCCGTGGAGCGAGCGCAGCCGCACCCAGCAAGAGATCGCCGCCGACATCCTGGCCCGCACCAGCCAGGTGCCCGGCGTGCGCACCACGGTCGGACAGCCCAACAGCCTGGGCATTCGCGGCGCCGGCAACGGCCTGCAATTCGCGCTGATCGGCAACAGCTATGCCGATCTCGGCACCGCCGCCGCCAAGGTGCTGGCCGAGATGGAGAAGGATCCGCGCTTCCGCCAGCCGCGGCTTTCGACCGACGCCAACCAGCCGCAGTTGTTCGTCACCGTCGACCGCGAGCGCGCCTCCGACCTCGGCATCGACATCAAGGGCCTGTCCCCTGCCCTGCAGGCGATGCTCGACGGCCGCAAGATCACCAGCGTCTTCATCGAGGACCGCAGCTACGACGTGAAGCTGGTCTCGACCACCAATCCGATCAACGATTCGACCGACCTCGAGAACATCTTCATCAGGACGACCGACGGCCGCTTCGTGCCGGTGTCGACGATCGCCACGCTCAGCGAACGCGCCGTGCCGCCGTCGCTGTCACGCGAACAGCAGCAGCGCTCCGTCGCCATCACCGCTGGCCTGGCCGACGATTTTGCGCTCGGCGATGCACTGAAGGAAGTCGAGCAGATCGCGGCACCGGTCCTGCCGGCGGGCAGCCGCCTGCTGCCGCTCGCCGAGGCGGCGACGCTGAACGAGACCAGCGGCAGCATGCTGACGATCTTCGGCTTTGCCATCGTCATCATCCTCTTGGTGCTGGCGGCCCAGTTCGAGAGCTTCGTTTCGGCTGTCATCATCATGGCGACGGTGCCCTTGGGCCTCGCCTGCGCCGTTTTCGCCCTGATCCTGACCGGCACGTCGCTCAACGCCTACAGCCAGATCGGGCTCGTGCTGCTTGTCGGCGTGATGGCCAAGAACGGCATTCTGGTGGTCGAGTTTGCCAACCAGTTGCGCGACCGCGGCATGGGCGTGCGCCAGGCGATCGAGGAAGCGGCAACGATCCGGTTGCGGCCTGTCATGATGACGATGATCTGCACCGTGCTCGGCGGCCTGCCGCTTGTGCTGGCCCAGGGCGCCGGCGCCGAGGCGCGCATCGCGCTCGGCTGGGTGATCGTCGGTGGCCTCGGACTCGCCACGATCTCGACGCTGTTCCTGACGCCAGTGGCCTATCTGCTGCTCGGACGCTTCATCACGCCCAAAGTCGCCGAGGAGAGCCGCCTCAAGCGCGAGCTCGAGGAAGCCGCCTACACCGGCGTCGAGCCGGCCGAATAGCAAAATCATCTGCTTGTACTGGCCAATCTGCGACGGATTTGCCGCCACAAGCGATGACATGGCGTGTCTGATTCTGTATCAGTCCTCGCAGTTACAGCGCCGCATGACTTTTTCTTATGCAGGACAGGATGCAATGAGCCTGAAATCGATCACCCTCGACGAACTTCAGGCCAATCTCGGCAAGGAGGTTGGCGTCTCGCCATGGCGCACTGTCACCCAGCTGATGATCGACCAGTTCGCCGACGCCACCGACGATCACCAGTTCATCCATTGCGACCCCGACCGTGCTGCGGCCGAAACGCCTTTCGGCGGCACCATCGCGCACGGCTTCCTGACCTTGTCCCTGCTTTCGGCGATGACCTTCGACACGCTGCCTTCGGTCGAAGGCGGCAGCATGGGCATCAACCAGGGTTTCGAGGAGCTGAAATTCGTCGCCCCTGTGAAAACCGGCTCGCGCATCCGCACCCGCTTCGTCCTTTCTGGCCTGAAGATCCGCCCGTCCGGCTGGATCCAGGCGACGCATGATGTGACGATCGAGATCGAGGACCAGAAGAAGCCGGCATTGACGGCGCGCTGGCTGACCATGACGTTCGTCGAGCCCAAGCGCGAAACCGCCTGACCCCTGGCCGCCCCTCAGCCGGCCTTAGTCCCGATGAGCTACGTCGTTGATCGCCTTGCCGCATCATGGCCTGGCGTATAGACTCAGACGAACAGATCACGGGAAGCAGTAGGGCGGGTTCTTGTCCAGCAGTGCAGCACAGCGACGCGAACTCCAGAAGGCCGAATTGAGGGCCGAATTGGTGGCGGCAGCCCACGCTCTGGTCAGGGAAGAAGGTTATGACGGCCTGACCATTCGCAAGCTCGCCACCAGGGTCGGCTATGCCCCGATGTCGGTCTATTCTTACTTTGCCGACAAGCAGGAAATCCTGATGGCACTGGCCGAGGATGCCTTCGCCGACCTGGCGCGGCGGATGCGGCAGAACCAACCCGCGGATCCCGTCGAGGCGATGCGGGCAGCACTCAGCGAATATGCGGAATTCGGCCTCGGCAATCCGAACGAATACCGCACCGTGTTCATGACCGAGAAGCTGAAGCATCCGCCCGAAGAGACGTTCGACGAGATGGAACGGGAGAACCCGGCTTTCCAGATCATCATCGAGCGGGTGCATGCCTGCCTTGCCGCCGGCGTGCTGAAAGGCGACGCCCGTGCCATCGCCACGGCGCTGTGGACCGTAGCACACGGCTCGGTTTCACTGCTGATCACCTTCCCCTTCTACCCCTTCGGCGATCCGAAGGCTTATGTGATGCGGATGGGCGACCTGGCCATGGCGGGTCTTGCCGCCAGCGAGACGCCGCCGCTCACCGACGAACCCGGCAAGTGCCCTGGGTAGCAGTGCAGTCAGTGCATCCATAATAATTTCGTACGCGTACGGTTTACCCCTTGCAAAACGCAGGGTGCGGCCGTATCTGTAAGTCACACCGTACACGTACGGCAAAAATTTACGGAGATGACAATGCGACGGACTATTCTGGCGCTCGCGGCTCTCGCCGCGACGAGCGGCTTTGCAATGGCAAACGACACCCACAAGACGACGCACCAGCCCACTGTGTGCACCCAAACCATCTCGGGCCAGAAGCTCGACTGTGGTTCGACCGGCTCGATCAAGGACGACAAGGGCCCGCAGACCACCGACGCAATCGGCGCAGAGAAACCGCGCATCGGCATCGACGTCAATCCCTGGATCGTACCGAGCTTCAACTGAGCGGTTTCTCAGTACCTCCAGAAAAGCCGCCCGTCCCAGGGCGGCTTTTTCGTTTCTGGGGGCTCGCTCGTCCGGTCCGTAGCAGGTGTGGTCGTCGCTGAGGGTTGCGCGCTTTGCCCGGCGTCACGTTTCGTAGGTCACGGCCTGAATCCTAGGATCCAGGCCGTGACCTCGCCACCACCCGGGCGGCCCCGGTAGCGCGCCGCATGTCATGGCGCGAGAGCCTAGTGCTTCCCGCCCTTGGCGTCGCCTGTCGGCGAACCGGAAATCGTCGTCGAGGTGACCGACACCGGGTCGCTGGCAGGAAAGCTGTCTTCCAGGGCCTCGTCGAGTTCCTGCTGCAGGACGTGCTGATCCTTCGGCCGTTCGTCGTTGCGGCGGGCGCGCCTTTCGCGCTTCGGCCGCATCCGGCCGGTGGTTTGCACGGGCATGGATGGCATGGATTTGTCCTCTCTTCAGCGTCGAGAACAAACGCCTGCCCTGCCCCGAGGTTCCGGGGCGAGGCAGCTCTTCTGAAGAAAGCTCGCGCGGACTAGCCGTCGCGGGCCGCCTCGGACAGGAAGCCCCAGACATAGTCGGAGAACGAGCGCCAGCATTCCAGACGGAAGGCATCCTCGCCGGTGCGCAGAAGCACCATCTCGACCTTGCCGAGCACGGTGCGCGAGGCGGCACCCACCGGGAAGGCTGCAAGCGAGAGGTCCTGCGGGCAGCCGGCATTGATGGTATCAGCCGCATTGGGGCCAATGACGGCGATGCCGACATTGCGATGCGAGACATCGACCGCCGAGTGCATGCCCTTGACCGAAGCGCAGTCGCCGATGGGATCGCCGCCGGCCTCGTCGATAACAAGCCATTCGTCAGGGCCGAGCCAGAGCACGGTGCGGCCAGCCTTGACGGCCGAGCTCTTGGGTTTCTCCGGAAGGGTCACGCCGATCGCCTTGGACAGCGCGGCGACGGCGGCTGGGCGGGCACGCAGCGACATGCGGCTGGCCGGTTCCAGAACCTTGAGCGAAACGCCATGCCCGCCGAGGCTTTTGCCGGCATGCGCCGGCTGACGGGTTGCGATTGCGACCTTAGCCATTGAGGCGGTCTCCCTTCTCGTCGAAGAATACGGTTCCGGTGACTTCCACCTCGATGACGCCATGGGGCATCGGCACGTAGAGCGTCTCGCCAATCCGGTCGCGACCGCCGAGCACGAGGCCCATGGCGATCGAGCGGTCGCAATTGGCCGACCAGTAGCTCGAGGTGACGTGGCCGATCATCTTCATCGGGATCGCCTGCTTGGGGTTCTCGACGATCTGGGCACCCTCTTCGAGCACAGTGCGCGGATCTTTGGTCTTGAGGCCAACGAGTTGCTTGCGGCCCTTGGCGACAAGGTCGGGGCGCGTCATGCCGCGAATGCCGACGAAGTCGGTCTTCTTCTTGCCGACAGCCCAGTCGAGGCCGGCATCATTGGGCGTGACGGTGCCGTCAGTGTCCTGGCCGACGATGATGTAGCCCTTCTCGGCGCGCAGCACGTGCATCGCCTCTGTGCCATAGGCGCAGGCGCCGTGCTTCTGGCCCTCGGCCCACAAAGCTTCCCACACCGCGCGGCCATAATCGGCCGGCACGTTGACCTCGAAGCCGCGGTCGCCGGTGAAGGACATGCGGAACAGGCGGGTCGGCACACCACAAATCTTGCCCTCTCGCACCGACATGTGCGGCATGGCCTCGTCGGACATGTCGATGCCCTCGACCAGCGGCGCGATGATGTCACGCGAGTTGGGGCCTTGGACCGCAATCACGGCCCACTGCTCGGAGACCGAGGTCAACCAGACGTCGAGATCGGGGAACTCGGTCTGGAGATAGTCTTCCATGTGGTTCATGACGCGGGCAGCACCGCCTGTCGTCGTAGTGACGTGGAAGCGGTCCTGCGCCAGGCGGCCGACGACGCCGTCGTCATAGATGAAACCGTCCTCGCGCAGCATGATGCCATAGCGGCAGCGGCCCACTTCGAGCTTTTCCCACGGGTTGGTGTAGAGCAGCTCCATGAACCTGGCGGCGTCAGGACCGACCACCTCGATCTTGCCGAGGGTGGAGGCGTCGAACAGGCCGGCAGACTTGCGGACGGTGACGCATTCGCGGTCGACGGCTTTATGCATGTCTTCGCCGGCGCGCGGGAAATACCAGGCACGCTTCCACTGGCCGACATCCTCGAACACCGCGCCATGGCTCTCGGCCCAGCTGTGGGTCGGGGTCTTGCGCGTCGGATCGAACAGGCCGTGACGGGCATGGTTGACGATGGCGCCGAAGGTGACGGGCGTGTAGGGGGCGCGGAAGGTGGTCAGGCCGACAGCCGGGATGTCCTTGTTCAAGGCCTCGGCCGCGATGGCGAGGCCGTGCATGTTGGACGTCTTGCCCTGGTCGGTGGCCATGCCGTTGGTGGTGAAGCGCTTGACGTGCTCGATCGAGCGCATGCCCTCGTGCACTGCCTGGCGGATGTCCTTGGCGGTGACGTCGTTCTGGAAGTCGACGAAGGCCTTGACCGTGGTACCGGCACCGGCGCCCGGGCCGGAACCGAGCATACCGCCGGTCCAGCCTTCGGAAGCCTCGACCTTGAGCGTGACACCCTTGCTTGACTTGGCCCCAGCATCGCGGGCGGCATTGGCGCCGGCCTCAAGCGCCTGCGCGACGGTGTCTTCGAGCGAGTCGGAGCCGTTGCAGGCGCCGACCGAGACGCAATCCTGAGCATAGGTACCGGGCAGGAAGCGCTTGGTGGCGTCGTCGAAAGCAACCTTGCCGCGCGACTGCGAGAACATGTGCACCGATGGCGTCCAGCCGGCTGACATGAGCAGCGCGTCGACGGCGATGGTGCGCTCGGCGCCGCCGCCCTTGGCCTGCACGGTCATCGACTTGATCCGCTGGCTGCCATTGACGCTGGTGACGGCGCGGCCATGGTTGACCTCGATGCCGAGCGCGCGTGCTTCATCGACAAGCGGGCCAGACGGGTTGTCGCGCAGGTCGACGACGGCGGCGACGCCGACGCCGGCCTTCTTGAGGTCGATGGCCGCGGCATAGGCGCTGTCATTGGCGGTATAGACGCCAATCTGTCTGCCGACGACGACGCCGTAATGGTTGAGGAAGGTGCGCGCCGCGGATGCCAGCATGACACCCGGGCGGTCGTTGTTGGCAAACACCATGTGACGCTCGATGGCGCCGGTGGCGATGACAACGCGCTTGGCGCGAACCTGCCACAACCGCTCGCGCGGCTCGTCGCGGCCGGGGCGCGCAAGATGGTCGGTGACACGCTCGACGAGGCCGACGAAGTTCTGGGCGTAGTAGCCGAAGGCTGTGGTGCGCGACAGCACCGTCACATTGTCCATGGCGGCGAGCTTCGCCACAGCAGCTTGCGCCCAGCTCCAGCCGTCCTGGCCGTCGATGACTGCACCCTTCTCATAACGCAGCGCGCCGCCGAACTCGGCCTGCTCGTCGCAGATGATGACGCGCACACCGGTTTCCGCAGCCGCAAGCGCGGCGGCCAGGCCGGCAGCACCGCCGCCGAGAACCAGCACCTCGCAATGGGCATAAAGCGCCGAATAGTGATCGGGGTCGGGCTGGTCCGGTGCTACACCAAGACCGGCCGCGGCGCGGATATTGGGCTCGTAGAACTTGTGCCAGGCAGCCTTCGGCCACATGAAGGTCTTGTAGTAGAAGCCGGCCGAGAACATCGGCGACGCGATATCGTTGACGGCACCGACGTCGAAGGACAGCGACGGCCAGCGGTTCTGCGAGGCGACGGTCAGGCCGTCATAGAGCTCCTGCACGGTGGCCCGCACATTGGGCGTCTTGCGCGCGGCGTCGCGGCTGACGGTGACCAGCGCGTTCGGCTCCTCGGAGCCAGCGGAGAGGATGCCGCGCGGACGGTGATACTTGAACGAGCGGCCGACGAGATGCACGCCATTGGCGAGCAGCGCCGACGCAACGGTGTCACCGGCAAGGCCGGTCATCGACTTGCCGTCGAAGGTAAAGCGCGCGGTCTTGGCCGGCGTCAGGCGCCCCTGGCCGGAAATGCGGTAGGACCCGGCCATCATGCCTCTCCCTTGGTCGAGCGTTTTGCCTTGGGCTTTTCGTTGAGCTGGTCAGGCGGGCGGTTGGCCCAGGCGGCCGGGCCACCGTCTGCCTTGAGCTTCTCGAGGTCCGGCTTGGGCTGGCCGGCCTTGTAGGTCAGAAGGAAGCGGTCGGTGATGGTATCGCGGGCGGCGTTGAAGAAGCGCGCGCAGCCATGGATGTGGCGCCAGCGTTCGAAGATTACACCCTTCGGGTTGGAGCGGATGAAGAAGAATTTTTCGAAGTCCTCGTCGCTCTCGGCGGCGATGTTGGTCGAGCGCGCGATATGCGCTTCGCCGGCATTGCGGAACTCGAGCTCGGGACGCTCTTCCTCGCAATAGGGGCAGTGAATGAGAAGCATCTTGATGATCCCTAGAGTTCGCCGGGGCCGACAATGGTGCCTTGCGGCTGGTCGCAGAGCCGCCGCCCCAAGGCCTCGAACGGAGCGACGCGCTTGATCAGCGTCTCGACGTTGTCGGCCGGCAGGAACAGGTCGCGGCTTGAGATGTTGAGGAAGGTAAGCTCGAACGGGTTGGCCGAGACGATGACGTGGCGCCCAGGCGGCGCAACGTGCTCATCATCGGGATCGTCAGGCGTGTCGATGAAAGAAACGACCCGGCGCCCGCCACTCCACACACACGCAAGCAGGCCCGAGGCGACCGAAAACGGCCACTCCGCCTCGTTGTCGCTGCGGCTGATCGTCTGCAGCCGGACCTCGCTGGCGTCAGGTACGTGCAGCATGCCCTTTTCGTCGGCAAGGACGAAGGGCGCGGCCACGGCCGCTATGGTGGCGGCGAGCGTTGTCATCAGTGCGCGACGGCTGCGGCTGCCGCCTCGTCGATGAGACGGCCGGTGCGGAAGCGCTCGATGGTGAAGGGCGCATTGATCGGGTGCGGCTCGTCGCGGGCAATGGTGTGGGCAAAGACGTTGCCCGAGCCCGGCGTCGCCTTGAAACCACCCGTGCCCCAGCCGCAATTGACGTAGAGCCCCGGCACCGGCGTCTTGGCCAGGATCGGCGAACGGTCCGGCGTGACATCGACGATGCCGCCCCACGAACGCAGCATCTTCATGCGCGTGAACATCGGGAACATCTCGCAGATCGCATCGAGCGTGTGGTTGATGATGTGCAGGCCGCCGGTCTGCGAATAGGAAATGTACTGGTCGGTGCCGGCGCCGATGACCAGCTCGCCCTTGTCGGACTGCGAGATGTAGGCATGTACCGTGTTGGACATGACAACGCACGGGAATACCGGCTTGACCGGCTCCGATACCAGCGCCTGCAGCGGGTAGCTTTCGAGCGGCATGCGCACGCCGGCCATGTTCATGATGACCGAGGTGTGCCCTGCGGCAACGACGCCGACCTTCTTGGCGCCGATGAAGCCCTTCGAGGTCTCGACGCCCGAGACGCGGCCGTCGGGCGTACGGCGCACGCCCGTCACTTCGCAATTCTGGATGATGTGGACGCCGCGATCGGAGGCGCCGCGGGCATAGCCCCAGGCAACCGCGTCGTGCCGAGCGGTACCGCCGCGGCGCTGCAAGGCGGCGCCAACGACGGGATAACGCGCCGAGGCCGAGATGTTGAGCGGCGGACAGAACTCCTTGGCCTGCTCCGGCGTCAGCCATTCATTGTCGATGCCGTTCAGCCGGTTGGCGTGGACATGGCGCTTCAGCACCTGCACGTCATGGACGTTGTGCGCCAGCATCATCACGCCGCGCGCCGAATACATGACGTTGTAGTTGAGGTCCTGGCTGAGCCCGTCCCACAGCTTCAGCGCATGGTCGTAGATGCCGGCCGATTCGTCATAGAGGTAGTTCGAGCGGATGATGGTGGTGTTGCGGCCGGTGTTGCCACCACCGAGCCAGCCCTTTTCAAGCACCGCGACATTGGTGATGCCGTGCTCCTTGGCGAGATAATAGGCGGTTGCCAGGCCATGGCCACCGGCACCGACGATGATGACGTCGTATTCGCTTTTCGGCTCAGGCGAGGACCACTGTTCCTCCCAGCCCTTGTGTCCCCGCATCGCCTCACGGGCTATGGCAAAAACCGAATATTTCCGCATTTTTCAGGGCCTCGCTGATGCCGGAAGCTTGGGAGCGCGAGGTGTAGCACTAGCGAAATCCGACGACCAGCCTTAGACTGTTTGCGACGGGGCCTGCCGTTTTGCGCCACGCTTCTTCAAATGCCCATCACCCCGAAAAACTCCGGAGGTGCTGGAGTCTTTCATTTGCGAATTCTCCACTCGCCCGAACTCGGCACTGGTGGGCACAGCGTGCAATTGAAAAGCTCGGGAGATCAGACCGCATGGCTCCGGCTCGCCGGCTTCCAGGACGATCTTGGCAAGATTCTCATCTATGATCTTGCGCGGCCTCAAGGCCAGCCCCGCCGCGAACAGACGTAACCCAGGATGGGAATGGCTCGCCAGTTGCCGCACCATTGTTTCGGTCACCGCCCTCGAATAGCGGAACGACAGATCGAGCTCGGTGTAGATCGAGTTTGGCCGCTGCGATGCAGCGTTTCTGATTGCCATGGCAAATTGCCCTGAACCAGACAGACGAATGAACTCAATCACACGCCAGCGCACACCGCTGTCAGGATCCTCCAAGCACTGAAGAAGTTTGCCCAAAATCTCGCCGTGCTCTTCCGTCGTACAGTCAGTCAAGGCGCCAATCGCATTGAAGCGGATACCCGCGTTCGAAGAACCCATGAGTTCCGCAAGCTCCGGTATCATCGCCCTCGCGCGCCATCCAAGCTCGTTCGCCAGAAATGCGCCGAGGCCAAGCACCTTCTCGGACGGTGAGCTCAGCAGTGGGCGCAGATTATCGATCGGGAAGCCTTTGTCGAACTGGCCGTAGGCGTCCCAGAGCAACTCGCCCAATATGTTCGGGTCCCGCGACTCGGCGTCGAGCAAAATCTCAATCATTTCTTGGGGGGTCATATTTGAATGGGTGGCGCATCCACCCGCAAAGTCTTGACGATCGGAACGTAGAGACCGCCCTTCATCAGGTCAAGCGTTGGAGAAACAGTGCCGAAGTCGTGTCGGCCAAGCTTCCGTCAGAGTGTTCAACGCCATCACCAGGCCGACAGCCGCGTGCGACGGCGCCTACCGTTCGCGCCTCTGTTGGCGACAGCGGTTTCACCGCCGCTTCACGCCGCACGTATCGGGTGGCCCGTCGAGCACCGAATTGCGACCTGTGGGTCAGAGCCGGATGCCTCCGGCCGAAACGCCCACAGGAGCAGACATGTTCGATCTGAATGGAAAAACCGCAATCGTCACCGGAGCAAGCTCGGGCATCGGCCGCGCGACGGCGACGCTGTTTGCGCGGCAAGGCGCGCGTGTGGTGCTTGCAGCGCGTGGCGCCGCCGCCTTGGAAGCGCTCGCCAGGGAAATCTGCGCCGACGGCGGCCAGGCGGTAGCACTTGCCGGCGACGTCAGGGACGAGGCCTTTGCCCGCGCCCTGGTCGAGAAGGCAGAGGCGCAGTTCGGCGGCCTCGACATCGCCTTCAACAATGTCGGCCTCGTCGGCGAGATGGGTCCGATCACCGGGCTGGAACTGGCAAGCTGGACAGAGGTGATGGAGACCAACCTGACCAGTGCCTATCTCGGCGCCAAGTACCAGATCCCGGCGATGCTGGAGCGCGGTGGCGGCTCGCTGATCTTCACCTCGACCTTCGTCGGCTACACCGCCGGCATGCCGGGCATGGCGGCCTATGCCGCGAGCAAGGCAGGGCTTATCGGCCTGACGCAGGTGCTGGCGGCGGAGTACGGCTCGCAGGGCATCCGAGTCAACGCACTTTTGCCGGGCGGCACTGACACGCCAATGGCGACGTTCAAGACCGCCGACGAGCGCGCCTTCGTCGAGGGCCTACACGCACTGAAGCGCATCGCACAGCCCGAAGAGATCGCCCGCTCAGCGCTCTATCTCGCTTCGGAAGCCTCGAGCTTCACCACGGGCGCAGCCCTGCTCGCCGACGGCGGGGTGTCGATCAACCGGCTCTGATCAGGCCCGCCCGGGCTGTGCCCAGGCGAGGCCTGGGCACTCACAGCGATGACGCCGGGAGCGCAAAAGCTCCCGGCATGTCACGTTCTGCGACCGTGCCTTGTCATGTCTTCAGTAACAGCTCCGGCAGAGGATATGACCATGGACAATGTGACCACCACCCGAACCTCGACTAGCATCGCGATCGTCTTTCACAGCGGCTTCGGCCACACGCGGCGTCAGGCAGAAGCAATTGAGGCCGGCGTGCGTAAAGTCGAGGGCGTGGAGGCGCTGCTGCTGCCGGTTGAAGAAGTCGATCGGCACTGGGACGACCTCGAGGCGGCGCAAGCGATCATCTTCGGCACGCCGACCTACATGGGCGCTGCCTCGGCGGCGTTCAAAAGCTTTGCCGAGGCAAGCTCACGGTCGGTGATGGCAAAGGGCTATCTGTGGAAGGACAAGCTCGCGGCCGGATTTACAAACTCGGGCGCCCGGTCCGGCGACAAGCTCGCCACGCTGATCCAACTCACGCTGTTTGCGGCGCAGCACGGCATGCACTGGATCAATCTCGACCTGCCGCCGGCCAACAGCTCTGCTCAGGGCTCGGAAGCCGACCTCAATCGGCTCGGGTTCTGGCTTGGAGCCGCAGCCCAGTCGAACACCGACGAGGGGCCCGACACGGCGCCGCCCGAATCCGATCTCGCCACTGCCCGTCACCTCGGCAAGCGCGTCGCCGAGGCAGCACTTCAGTTTGCGCGCGGGCGTGACGCCGCCTTGCTGCCGGCCTAGTCTGGCGTGCGATGAACGAGATTTCGTTGACCTCGACCTTCACCGAGCAGCGGCCGGGCCTAGTCCGGCTTGCCTATCGCATGCTGGGATCGACAGCCGATGCGGAGGACGTCGTCCACGACGCCTGGCTGCGTTGGCTCGCCGCCGACCGCAGCATGGTGGAGGCGCCGGCTGCCTATCTGCGCACCATCGTTACGCGCCTGTGCCTCAACGAACTCAAATCGAGCCGAAGGCTGCGTGAGACCTATGTCGGCCCCTGGTTGCCGGACCCGATCTTCGACCCCGAGGACGGCGAGGCTGCCGACGACATAACGCTGCCCCTGATGATCGCGCTGGAGCGCCTGTCGCCTTTGGAGCGGGCGGCGTTTCTGCTGCACGACGTGTTCGGGCTGAAATTCGAGGCGGTAGCGGAAGCCATCGGCCGCGAAGCCACGACATGCCGCAAGCTCGCCAGTCGGGCGCGGGCGCATATCCATGACGCCAGGCCGCGTTTTGCCGTTCCGAAAGAGGAAGGCCTGCGCTTTGCCGCAGCCTTTTTCGATGCATCGAGGACGGGCGATCTCGCAGCCTTGCGTTCGATGCTCGCCGAGGATGTCGTTACCTATGCCGATGGTGGTGGCCGGGTTGCGGCCCCGTCCCAGCCGTTGGTCGGGATCGCTGCCGTCATGGCACGCCACGCCAGCCTTGCACGCCTGTTTGCCCTGCGTCCGTCACGGCTGATCCGTTATGCGATCATCGATGGTTTGCCGGGGTTCGTCACCCTGGAAGAGGAAACGACGGTCCAGACGACGGCGCTCAACATCGGGGACGGAAAGGTGATTGCGATCTACGTGACGCGCAATCCCGACAAGCTGCGCAACGTTCCGGCGATCGGCGGAGCGTGACCTGATATCACGCTCCTGGCGACGAGGCTCAGGCCGCGCCGAGACGCGCCGCCTTCATGTTGGGCAGGAAGATCGTCAGCAGGCCCAGCATCGGCAGGAACGAGCAGAGCTTGAAGACATACTCGATGCCGTGTGAATCGGCGATCACGCCGAGGACCGCGGCGGCGATGCCGCCGATGCCGAAGGCGAAGCCGAAGAAGATGCCGGCGATGAGACCGACGCGGCCGGGCACCAGCTCCTGGGCGAAGACAACGATGGCCGAGAAGGCCGAGGCCAGGATCAGGCCGATCAGCACGGTCAGCACCTTGGTCCAGAACAGGTCGGCATAAGGCAGCATCAGCGTGAACGGCAAAACGCCGAGAATCGAGAACCAGATCACCGTCTTGGCGCCGAAGCGATCGCCGATCGGGCCGCCGAGGAAGGTGCCGAGTGCCGCCGCGCCGAGGAACAGAAACAGCAGATACTGCGATTCCTGCACCGACACGCCGAAGCGCTCGATGACATAAAAGGTGTAGTAGCTCGACAGGCTGGCCGTGTAGGCCTGCTTGGAGCAGACCAGGATGGCCAGCACGACGAGCGCCGAGATGACTTTCTTGCGCGGCAGCGGGTTGAATAAGGTCGGCGCCGCGCGCTTGGCGGAACTGACGATGTGGCGGCTGTACCAGACGCTGACACGGATGAGCACGACGATGCCGACCATGGCAGCGATCGAGAACCAGGCAATGCCGCCCTGCCCCAGGGGCACGACAATAAAGGCGGCCAGCAACGGCCCGAGCGCCGAACCGAAATTGCCGCCGACCTGGAAGAGCGACTGGGCGAGGCCGAAGCGGCCGCCGGAGGCGAGACGCGCGACGCGTGACGATTCGGGATGGAAGATCGCCGAGCCCAGTCCGACGAAGGCCGAGCCGACGAGCAGCATCGAATAACTGTGCGCGAAAGCCAGCGTCACCAGGCCGATCAGCGTCAGGCACATGCCAATGGGCAGCGAGAATGGCAGCGGCTTCTTGTCGGTGTACATGCCGATGACCGGCTGCAGCAGCGACGCGGTGACCTGGAAGGTCGTGGTCAGAAGGCCGATCTGCCAGAAGTCGAGCTTATAGTCGTCCTTCAGCATCGGATAGAGCGACGAGATCAGCGACTGCATGACGTCGTTGAGGAAATGGCTGAAGCTGACCGCGAGAAGAATTGCCATCACCGTACCATCGGCGGACGACGAGCGGGCTGATATGGCGGTATCGGTCACGGCATTAACTCCGGGCGCATTTCAAGGGACAGGTTGCAATAGACCTGCCCGGCCGAGCTTTCATGGTGCACGATGCGGTACTGTGGGGGCCAGTTGTCACGCTTGGGATGCACTGGCCAGCGTAGCAAAACGCCCCGGCGTGATGCCGAAACGGGCGCGGAAATGACGCGTCATGTGGCTCTGGTCGGCAAAACCCGAGGCCGCCGCAGCCTCGGCCAACCCCTCGCCCGCGGCCATGCGGGAGCGGGCGTGCGCCAGCCTGCGCCCGACGAGATAGCGGTGCGGTGAGGTGCCGATCAAGCGGCGGAAGGCGCGGGAAAGTTCGAAACGGTCAAGGCCGGTGATGCGTTCGAGATCGCAAGACGTCACCTGCCGGTCGAACTCTTCGGTCAGGAACGAGCGTGCTACGGCGACCTCGTCGACGGGCAGTGCCGCCACGCGCTGCAGCCCGGCGTCATCGCTGCGCCGGGCGAGGTGTGCTGCGACATCGGATATGAAGGCATCAGCCTGCAGCGGCTCCATCGGATAGGGGAAATCGGCGAAGGCATCGTCGATCAGAGCGGCAAGTGCGGCATCGCGCTCGACCACTTCGGGCACGAAGGGCAACAGGCGGTCGCGGCCCAGCGCCCGACAGACGAGCCACGGCTCGATGTAGAGCATGCGGTAGGAAAAGCCCTCGGGCACACCGGCATGGCCGTCATGCACCTCATCGGGATGGATGACTATGCATTCGTCCCGGACGCTGATCCGGTCGCTGCCACGATAACGGAAGGCCTGCGCGCCCCAAAGCGTGTGGCCGACGGCATAGGTTTCGTGGCGATGCGGATCGTAGGCGTGGCCACCGAAGCGCGCGACCAGACGCTGCAGCCCGTGGACCGGCTCGTCGGTGGCGATGAAGTCTTCGGTCATTGATGCGGGAGACATCATGCGGGGTCCGCGCTGGCTGAATCCGCAATGTCGTGGCGCTCGCACAAACGTTCAAGACCCTTACGCCGGACGCGGCTAGCCTTGGGTCATGATGTACCCGACCAAGACCGCTCTCATCCTCCTCGACGAACTCGCGCCCTGGCAGAAGGTGAATGTCTCGGCATTCCTGACCGGCGGGCTGATGCACGGTTATCCCGAAATGGCAGGCGAGCCCTATAAGGACAATGACGACAATTTTTATCTCGCGATGATCCGCGAACCGGTCTTCGTCTATGGCGCGGACAGCCAGACGATACGGCGAACCTTCGAGCGGGCCCGTTCGCGCGGCATGGCGTTTTCGATCTACACGCGGCCGCTGTTCGTAACGAACAACGACGCCGACAACCGCGCCTCGGTGGCGGCAACGCCTGCCGCCGGGCTCGACATCGTCGGGCTCGGCCTGCATGGCGACCGCAAGCTCGTCGACAAGATCGTCAACGGACTGAAGTTTTTGGCGTAGCGCAGTTCCGGGGAAAGTGTGGTCCGTCCGGAATTGCGCCAATAACGATTACTTGCCCGCCGCCAAGCGCTTGGAGATCGGTTCGAACTCAGACGTCGACTTGCGCTTGACCGGATCGGGCTCGTTATTCTCCTGCGCTTCCCAATATTTCCAGTTCACCTTGCCCGAGCCAAGCTCGTAGTCCATGCCGTCCCAGGCGTCTTCGCGGAAGCTGTAGAAGGCCCAGTGCAGCTTGTCCTCGTCGAGGTTGGTCAGCACGTCCTCGAGATACTGCTTGCAGAACGGCAGGCGGCGCATGCAGCCGAACTCGCCGGCGACGACGCGGTTGCGCGCGATGCCGCGGCTGTCCGCCCACTCGACCGGCTGGTCGAGATAGGCGCGGACGCGCTCGGCATCCCATCTCTCCTCGCCGTTGCCGTAAGGCACCTTGCCCGGATAGGCGTAGGGCTTGTCGCGCTTCATGTTGGGCGCGCTGGTCGCGGCATAAGGCTCGTACATGTGGAAAGAGTAAAGGACGCGCTGATCGGCGAGGCCCGCCGGCCAATAAGAGAAGGCGTCGGCCGCGGCATACCAGCCGGCGTCGACCATGATGGGGGTCGCAGGATCGACTTCGCGGATCGCCGCGATGACCGTGTCGTAGAAGGCCCTGAGATCACGCGAGCTGCCGGCATTGTTGGTGTACCAGGCGCGCATCTCGGCGATGTTGGCGTGCTCGGCGAGCCCCCCTTCCTTTTCCGGCGTCGGCTCGTTGACGATGTTGTAGGCAGCGACGGCCGGATGGTCCTTGAGTTCGCGCGCCACGTCGCGCCAGAAGGCGGCGGCCTGGGTCCAGTAATCCTTGTCGGCCCACAGGCGGCCGTCGAACTTCCTGTCGTTGTTCTGGGCCCAGCGCATGCCGGGAAGCGATAGCGGTGCGATGACAACCTTGAGGCCGGCCTTGTCGGCGCGGTCGAGCACTCGCTTCAGCGTCTTCACGTCGGAGGCGACAAGGCCGTCATACTTGTCGGCGGTGCCGATCAGGAAGTCGCGCTTCTCCGGCTTCCACTTGTCATAGGACAGGCGCACCCAGGTGGCGCCATAGCCGCGCAGCGCATCGAAATAGGCCTGATCCGGCGGCAGGCGGTTGAAGCTGTTGCCGCCATGCTGCGGCTTGTCCCAGAAGCCGATGAGATCGGCCGCGTGCGCCTCCGGAATGGCGGCAGTGAGCGCCAGGGCGAAAATCAGTGAACGCATGGAGGGGCTTGCCTATGGGAACTGGAAATGAGAGTGGCTTCCTTGACAAGGAATGCGGCGGAAGTGGGCACAGTGCAGCGCCACTTTTCGCACAGACCGCAGGAAGTGCGGCCTTTGCAGTGGACAAGCAGGGCTGATTCTGCTATCTGCCGCCAACAATTCCCGGTGGAACCCATCGTGGAGGCGTTGTGGCTATTGCCGTAGCCTCCAGATTACGAACCCGAAAGACAGGATCACACGTGCAGGTACTCGTCCGCGATAACAATGTTGACCAGGCGCTTCGCGCGCTGAAGAAGAAAATGCAGCGCGAAGGCATCTTCCGTGAAATGAAGATGCGCGGTCACTACGAGAAGCCTTCTGAAAAGCGTGCTCGCGAAAAGGCTGAAGCCGTTCGCCGCGCCCGCAAGCTGGCCCGCAAGCGCGCCCAGCGCGAAGGCCTGCTGCCCAGCACGCCGCGCCCGGCTGCTGCCGCTGGTGCAGGCGCTGGCGCACGTCCGGCACGTTGATCTGCCAATCTTTGGTCCTTTTCGAAGGATAACGACAAGGTGGGGCGACCAAAAATCGCCGCCACCTTTTTGTTTTGTCCGGACGTCACCGGACGCGGCGCTCAAGCCGTAGAGGCGCAAGCGAGGGACACGCAGCGATGAATGCAGTCATGAGCAACCGCAACTCCCTGCTGCGCGGCGGCGCCATGACAGCTTTGGTGCTGGTATCCATGGCCGTTGCCGGCTGCCAGTCGTCCGGCCCGGCCGGCGAGCTGACCCGCATCGACACGATGCAGGGTTCGAGCGAGAACATCTCGTCGCTGAGTGCCGTCATCTCCAGCAATCCCAACGACCCCGAAGCCTACAATGTGCGCGGCTCGGCTTATGGCCGCGGCGGCAAATACCGCGAGGCACTGCAGGATTTCGACCGGGCACTGCAGCTCAACCCGAACTTCTACCAGGCCTACTCGAACAGGGCGCTGATCTACCGCTTCATGGGCAACCAGGCCTCGGCGCTGGCCGACTACAACAAGGCGATCCAGCTCAACGCCTCCTATGACGCTGCCTATATCGGCCGCGGCAATCTCTACCGCAAGGCGGGCCGCACCCAGGACGCCTTCAACGATTTCCAGAAGGCGATCGAGCTCGACACCACCGACCCGCGCGCCTACCACAATCGCGGCCTGATCTATCAGCAGCAGGGCCAGCACGCCTTTGCGCTCGAGGATTTCTCCAAAGCGATCTCACTGTCGCCTGACGCAGCCGAGCCGTATAACGGCCGCGGCCTGTCCTATCTCGCCACCGGCGACGACGACAACGCCTTCGCCGACTTCAATATGGCAATCAAGCTCGACGGCAAGATCGCTGAAAGCTGGGCCAACCAGGCGCTGATCTACGAGCGTCGTGGCGACAAGGCCAAGGCCGCCAAGGCTTATGCCGAGGCAGTGCGCCTCGATCCCAACTACAAGCCTGCTGTCGACGGCCTCGCCCGCACGCGCGGCGGCGCCTGACCTTCGCGACGAGGCATTGCCGTGAACTGCCTCGTCGTGCTGTCGCATCCGCTGCCCGACAGCCTGAACCGACATTTCGCAGAGACGGCAATCGCCGAGCTCACCGGCGCCGGCCATCAGGTCGAGCTGCTCGACCTCTACCGCACAGCTTACGATCCGCGCCTGACACCCGCCGAGCGTAGCTCCTATTATGGCGAGCGCTTCGACGCATCGGCACTCGACGCCCACCCAAAAACCCTGCGCGAGGCCGAGGTGCTGGTGCTGGTGTTCCCGACCTGGTGGTTCGGCCTGCCGGCGATGCTGAAGGGCTGGGTCGACCGGGTGTTCGCCCCTGGCATCGCCTTTGATCACGGCAGCGATTTCGGCCCGATCAAGCCGCTGCTCGGCGAGCTCCGCCATGTCATTGTCATCACCACACTCGGCAGCCCGTGGTGGATTGACCGGCTGCTCATGCGCCGTCCGGTGCGCCGCATCCTGAAATGGGGTGTATTCAAGGCTTGTGCGCCGAAGGCCCGCTTCGCTATGCTGTCGTTTTATGCCGCAGAAAAGCCGCAGCCGGAGCGCGTGATGCGATTCGCTGGCGAGATTCGCCGGCGATTGCGTGAGATCGGCTAGCCGCGCCTGAGGGAACCTTTCGGCGGCTATGCGGTTGATATCGCTTCATGCCTGAAAGGATTCCCCCAATGAAAAAGCTCGCCATCCTTGCCCTTGCCCTGGTGCCCTTTGCGGCACCCGCACACGCGCAGTTCGGCGCCAAGCTCGGCATGCTCAGCTGCACCGTCAACGGCGGCACCGGCTTTGTCATCGGCTCGAGCAAGGACATGCAGTGCACGTTTACGCCAGCCTTCGGCAACCGCGCCCAGGAGATCTATTCCGGCCGCATCAACAAATACGGCGTCGACATCGGCACTACTACCGGCGGCGCGCTGGAATGGTTGGTACTGGCGCCGAGTCGCGACGTCTATGACCCGGGCGGCCTCGCCGGCAACTATCTCGGCGCGACAGCCGAAGCGACGGTCGCCGTCGGCCTCGGCGCCAACGTGCTCGTCGGCGGCTCGGGCCGCTCGATCGCGCTGCAGCCGGTCAGCCTGACCAACCAGACCGGCCTCAACGCCGCCGTGGCGATCGGCGCGCTGCAGCTGACCGCACCTCTCAAGTAAGCTGCAGTCACCGTTTCAAAGTGCCGGGGTGCAAACAGCGCTCCGGCATTTTTGTGCCGATGACGCGGCATCTGCCGCAATCGTTCGGTCGCACTTGCCCTCTTTCCCGGTTCGAGATTTCCGGGCATTTCTGCGCCCAACTGGAGATCCAGCGCGGAGGGAATGAGCATGCCCGAGACAGCCAGCCTGATCGCATTTGCTGCCATTGCCCTTGGCATGGTGCTGACACCGGGCCCCAACATGATCTACCTGGTGTCGCGTTCGCTGAGCCAGGGCCCCAGGGCCGGCCTGATCTCGCTCGGCGGGGTGGCGCTCGGTTTCATCGTCTACATGCTGTGCGCGGCCTTCGGCATCACGGCGCTGATATTCGCCGTTCCTTACGCCTATGACGCCATCCGCTTCGCCGGCGCCGCCTACCTGCTCTGGCTCGCCTGGCAGGCCCTTCGCCCGGGTGGACGTTCGCCCTTCCAGGTGCGGCAGCTGCCCAAGGACACGCCGCGCAAGCTGTTTGCCATGGGCTTTCTCACCAATCTGCTGAACCCCAAGGTCGCCGTGCTCTATCTGTCGCTGCTGCCGCAGTTCATCGATCCGGCCGACGGCAGCGTGCTGACCCAGCTTCTGGTACTCGGCACGATCCAGATCTCGATCAGCATTACGGTCAACGCACTCATCGCCATCTCCGCCGGCTCGATCTCCACCTTCCTCGCCAGCAACCCCGGCTGGGTCGCAGTGCAACGCTGGCTGATGGGCACGGTGCTGGCCGGTATGGCCGTGAAGATGGCAACCGAAGCCCAGCGCTAGAGCAACTCCAGGAAAAGTGTGTGGCGGTTCTCCGTCCGGAATTGCGCCAACAAAAAAGAGATCCGCGATTCGAAGAATAGCGGAAACGCTCTAGACTGCCGGACCAGCCGGCTTGATGCGTCGGCGCGCGGCGGGCTTCGGCGCAGGCGGATCGGGGTCCGCCTTGCGGCCGAGATCGACGGCGTCGCGCAGCACGTCGAGATGGCTACGCGGGCCGCGCTCACCAGAAGGCAGCACCTCCCAGCCCTCGGCCGCCGTCGACCAGTAATTGGTGTGGGTGAAGATACGGCCGAGCGCCCAGGTCAGGCTGACCTGGATGTTGAGGATGCCGGGGCCGAAATTTTCGACCAGCGGTCCGGAGATCGGATCGCCGGTCAGCCAGCCATTGCCCTTGTCGTGGATGTTGGTCCAGCGCGTCGCGGAAAAGACCGCAGCGTGGTGTGGGTATCTAGGCGACCGCGAGGGGTAGAGGATGTTGGGGTTCTTGCCCTCCGACACTGGCGGGCATGTCGACAGCAGCCGCTCGTCGACCGCCTTGGCGAAGTCGGCCGCATTGTGCGTAACGAGGAACTCGGCATGGGTGAGCGGGCTGCCGAAGGTGACGAAATCGCTGACCTTCCAGCTGTCGAGCTTGTCGGACGGTGCGGTGCTCAGCTGCCGATAGAGCTGCCATTGCAGGCCGCGAAACTCAGCCAGCTCTGCGGCATCCATCGTGACCTTGGCGCGCCCGGCGCTGTCGATGGGCAGCGCCTTCTTGCCGACAGCGCGGAACGCCTTGAGCAGCTCCGGCTCGCTGCGCCTGTTGCGGCCGCTCGGCGCGCGTTCGGCCCACAACAGCTGCAATATGTCGTAGGCGACGATGGTGCCCAGGCTGTGGGCGACAACGACGATGCGGTCATAGGCCGGGTCGTCGTTCAGCCCGCGCAGCAGCGCCAATCCCCTCTCCCGCACCTCTGTTCGCTTGACGATGGTGTCGGGCTCGGCCCGGACATAGATGGCGACGTCGCCGAAATAGGGCACCAGGAACTGGCTGACCAGCCAGCCGACGGCCACGGCAGCGATGCTCCAGACCCAGCCGGGGAAGAGCACCTTGCCCAGCCCGAACCACTCGATCAGGTTGGGAACGATGAGCAGCGTAGCGATCAGCGCAGTGACCGCCCAGGCGGCGATGTAGAGCCGCCGTGCATCGACGGGCACATCCGACCACTTTCGCAGCAAAAGGCCCTTCACCCAGGCCACAAGGCGCTGGACGGTGGTGCCCTGAGTAATGTCGGACCAGTAGAGCTCGTAGAACTCGGTCCGCCGTCCGTCGACGTCATCGGGCGTGGTGATGCGGCGCAGCTCGTAGGACCGCGCGCGCCGGTCAGGGTGGACCCAGCTCTTGTTGATCAGGCCATCACCGTCGGGATCCGGCTTGCGCGCACCGAACTTGCCTTCCGTCCGACTGAGATCGGAACTCCAGACAGCACTGACGAAGCTGCGGATTGTATCCATCGGCCGCTGCTCGCCCATGCCGTGGACGATGACCACGGCCTGGCGCGCATTGTCCTTGGCCGCAGGCCGTATTGGTGCGGGGCTGACATTCATCGCAAATCCCCCCTGACAAGAGCGAAGACTATTCAGCAAGCAGACTGTTCAGAAACAGGGGCAGCCTATGCCAGTTCAAGGCAACAAAGAAGCCCGGGCGTTGCCGGGCTTTTGTTTGTCAGGGTGTGGATGGGCTGATGTGTTGTCTCAGTGATCCATGGCCTTGACGATTTCTTCGGTCATCTTCTTGGCGTCGCCGAGCAGCATCATGGTGCCGTCCTTGTAGAACAGCGTGTTGTCGATGCCGGCATAGCCGGAGCCGAGGCTGCGCTTGACGAACAGGCAGGTGCGGGCCTTGTCGACGTCGAGGATCGGCATGCCATAGATCGGCGAGCTCTTGTCGTCACGTGCCGACGGGTTGGTGACGTCGTTGGCGCCGATGACATAAGCGACGTCGGCCTGCGAGAACTCCGAGTTGATGTCTTCGAGCTCGAAGACCTCGTCATAGGGCACGTTGGCCTCGGCAAGCAGCACGTTCATGTGACCGGGCATGCGGCCGGCGACCGGGTGGATGGCGTATTTGACTTCCACGCCATTGGCCTTGAGCTTGTCGGCCATCTCGCGCAGCGCATGCTGGGCCTGGGCCACGGCCATGCCGTAGCCCGGCACGATGATGACCTTCTGGGCGTTCATCATCAGATAGGCGGCGTCGTCAGCGGCACCTGTCTTGACCGTGCGCTGGATGCCGTCGTCGACAGCTGCCGCCGTCTCGCCGCCGAAGCCGCCAAGAATGACCGAGATGAACGAGCGGTTCATGCCCTTGCACATGATGTAGGACAGGATCGCACCGGACGAGCCGACCAGCGCACCGGTGATGATCAGCGCGAGATTGCCCAGCGTGAAGCCGAGTGCCGCTGCTGCCCAGCCCGAATAGGAGTTCAGCATCGACACCACGACAGGCATGTCGGCGCCGCCGATCGGGATGATCAGGAGCACGCCGAGCACAAGCGACAGTGCCACGATCAGCCAGAAGATGGTCGTCGACTGGGTGGTGACCAACAGCACGATCAGCACGACCAGGCCGATGCCGAGGGCAGCGTTGATCAGGTGGCGGGCCGGCAGCATGATCGGTTTGCCCGACATGCGGCCGTCGAGCTTGAGGAAGGCGATGACCGAGCCGGTAAACGTGATGGCGCCGATGGCAACGCCAAGGCTCATCTCGACAAGCGCCTGGCCGTGGATGGCGCCGACGGCACCGATGCCGAAGCTTTCCGGCGCATAGATCGCGGCAGCGGCGACCATCACGGCGGCCAGACCGACGAGGCTGTGGAAGGCAGCGACCAGCTGCGGCATCGAGGTCATGGCGATGCGCCGGGCGGTGACCGCACCGACACCGCCGCCGATGACGAGGCCGAGCACGATCAGCCCGAGGCCGCCGGCAGAGGGCTTGGCCAGCGCCAGCGTGGTCACGATGGCGATGCCCATGCCGATCATGCCGTAGGTGTTGCCCTTGCGGCTGGTGGTCGGATGCGACAGGCCGCGCAGCGCCAGGATGAACAGGATGCCGGAGACGAGATAGAGGAAGGAAGCAAGGTTCAGGGTCACGTCACTTGTCCTTCTTCTTGTACATCGCCAGCATGCGCTGGGTGACGAGGAAGCCGCCGAAGATGTTGACCGAGGCCAGCACCAGGGCGACGAAGCCGAAGCCGGTGGCAAGGCCGGAAGCGGCGATGCCGACGGCCAGCAGCGCACCGACGACGATGACCGAGGAGATGGCGTTGGTGACGGCCATCAGCGGCGTGTGCAGCGCCGGCGTCACCGACCAGACGACGTAGTAGCCGACGAAGATCGCCAAAACGAAGATGGCGAAGCGGAACACGAACGGGTCGACCGCCCCGCCGGTGACGGCATGTGCCGCATTGCCGGCAGCTTCGGCCGCACCTTCAGATGTGGCGAGATCCTGGACGCCGAGCCGGACGGCGGCAACCGCCTGGTCGAGCTGGTCGAGGGCTTTCTGAAGACCTTCCATCACGCGTCTCCCTCAGATGATGTCTTCGTGCCGGCGCTTGGCGCCGACTTCTTGGCAGTGGCTTTTTGGGCAGCGGGCTTTTTCGCAGCCGCCGGTTTGTCTGCTTTGGCGGCGGCCGGCTTCTTCGCCGTTGCCTTGGCAGGTGCTGCACCGTCGCTCGCCGGGTCGTCACCGCGGTTCTGGCCGGCCACGATCGGCTTGGGCTTGTCCGCAGCCGCAGCCGCTGCCGCATTGGCGAAGTTCGGATGCACCACCTTGCCGCCATCGGTCAGCATGGTTGCCTTGACCAGCTCGTCGTCGCGGTTGATGGCGATCTGCTTGGTGGTCTTGTCGACCATGGTCTCGAGGAAGGCGAACAGGTTCTTGGCGTAAAGCAGCGAGGCGGAGGCAGCGACCCGGCCCGGCACGTTGAGATGGCCGACGATCTTTGCCCCATTGGCTGACGTGACGACCTTGCCCGGCACCGCACCCTCGACATTGCCGCCGCGCTCGACGGCGAGGTCGACAAGCACCGAACCCGGCTTCATCGAGGCGACCATCTGGGCCGACACCAGCTTCGGCGCCGGACGGCCCGGGATCAGGGCGGTGGTGATGACGATGTCCTGCTTGGCGATGTGCTCGGCGGTCAAGGCCGCCTGCTTGGCCTGATACTCCTTGGACATCTCCTTGGCGTAGCCGCCGGCGGTCTCCGCTGCCTTGAACTCCTCGTCCTCGACGGCGAGGAACTTGGCGCCGAGCGAGGCGACCTGCTCCTTGACAGCCGGACGCACGTCGGTGGCCGTCACGATCGCGCCCATGCGGCGTGCGGTGGCGATCGCCTGCAGGCCGGCAACGCCGACGCCCATGATGAACACCTTGGCAGCAGGAACCGTGCCGGCTGCCGTCATCATCATCGGCAGCGCCCGGTCATATTCGGCAGCACCGTCGATGACCGCCTGATAGCCGGCGAGATTTGCCTGCGACGACAACACGTCCATCACCTGGGCTCGGGTGATGCGCGGCATGAACTCCATGGCAAACGCCGTCACCCCCGCCTTGGCCATCGCCGCCACACCGGCCTCGTTGCCATAAGGATCCATGGTGGCAAGCACGGCAGCGCCCGGCTTGTAGCCCTTGACCTCGGCCTCCGAGGGACGGCGCACCTTGAGCACCACATCGGCCTTGGCGGCATCACCGGCCTTGCCGATGACAGCCCCGACCGCCGCATAATCGGCATCGGGAATGCGCGACAAGGTGCCTGCACCCGTCTCGACAACAACCTCGAAGCCAAGACCCACCAGGCGTTTCACCGTATCCGGTGAAGCCCCCACACGGCTCTCAATCGCATCCAACTCTCTGGGTATGAATATCGTCTGGCCCACCGTGACGTCCTTTCGGCTGGAACCTTACCAAACGTAAAGTGCCGGACGCACACAGACGCGTCGGCGCCTTACCAACGAAATCGACTGGGCTAGTGACGAAAAGACCGCCGACGCACCCGCACCAAAAACTTATCAGGACCATGCCCTGCCGGGCGCTTCGCCGGCAAGGTTATTGCGTGCAGCCGCTTTTGGTCCACGCCCTTCGCAGGAAGATCGTCGGTTCAGCTTCGACCGGAAATTGGCCGTGACAGGAACCGGCGCGGGAACCCGGCGGCTGCCGGAAATCAATCAGCGGATATGGGTCGGCACGTCGCGCAGCAGATAGCCGCCGACGCCGCAGATGATCAGAAACAGCACGAGGCTGGAGAAGAAGCCGGCCGGCGTAAAGAAGCCGAAGGCCATGGCGATCATCAGCGCCACGCAGAACAGCGTGCCGTATTTGGACAGCATAATGAACATCGAATAGGTTTTCTCGTGCTCGGCGTAATCCATCTGCGCGCCAAGTTCGATCGGGCCGGTCGGCGTGGTATCAGCCATGAGAGTCCCCTCCGGAAAACGAGTTCAAGGGCACATACCTAAATGCGCGCTGCAGGGCAATGGAAAGATTGCCCCTTTGGCTGCGACAAGATTATCAATCCCCAACGGGGAAATAAATGCTCATTTGATCAAACGCAAGCGTTTGTTGCGAAAGCGATGACTGATATTGCGATGCCGGAATGGTGGCGGGTTTTGAAAAGCAGGGTGGCTGGCAGTGCGGAGGTGCCGTCCAGATGCGAATGAAAGCCTAGCGGACCTGGTTCGCGACTGGTCAGGCTGGGGCGGGTTCAGGTTGCGGCGGTTCAGACCGGAAGCCTTCCGACTACCTGGGTGCGCCGGGCTCCGCACTGGCGGTGGATGAGGGCGAGAATGAGTTCAGCATGATCAGGCAAGGGCACGCCGCCACAGCGAGAGCCGCGCCGATTACTGGCCAAGGGGGACAATGATGCTAGTTCTTGCAAGCCTCGTTGAGCGACCATGGCGCATGCGACGTGGCGAACTTGTTGGCTTCCTGATCGACCAGCGGGGCGATCATCTTGGCATCGGCGGTCAGCGGGTGCGATGCCTTGACGAAGCGGTTGCCGTCCCACTGCAAAAACCAGGCGCTGCCATTGCCGGCATGGTTGGCGCAAGTCGTCGCGAACGGGCCGATCATGCCTGACATGCCGAGGGCTGCCAGCCTGGCATCGTCGATCTTGAGGTTCTCCAGCCCCCAGCGCATCTGTTCGCCGCTGATCAGCCTTTTGTCGAAGTGCTCCTGGGCCGCCTTTATCGCCTCGGCCGACAGCATCGAGATCATGACGCCGCGCTGGTAGAACAGCTTGTCGGGCGCCTCGGCAGGCGTCTGCGACTTGCCGGCATCGATGACATATTTGCGGATGTCCTTGATCACCTCGGCATCCGGCGCGGGCAGGTTCCACGACAGGGCGCGATAGCCCTTGGCCGCCTCGCCCACAGCCTTCAGGTCGTCGTCATGCGCCGACCACCAGATGCCGACGAGCCTGTCCATCGCAAAGCCCGATCTAACCGCCTCGGCCAAGGCACCCGCATTCATCGCGCCCCAGCCCCACAAGAGCACAAAATCCGGGCGCTCGGCCTTGATCTTCGCCCATTGCGCCGACTGGCTCTGCATCTCCTTGGCCGCCACAGGCACGGGCAGCAGCGTGAAGTCAAAACTGTCGGCATATGCCTGCAACAGCGGGATCGGCTCCTCGCCATAAGGACCGTCGAGATGCAAAAGCGCGATCTTCTTGCCACGCAGATTGTCGAGGTCGTCGCCCGATATGCCCTTGAGCATCATCGAGGCGCCGTCCCAGTAGCTGACCGGAGGATTGAAGGCCCAGGGAAAACGCTTGCCGTCTGCCATGGCCGAAAAGCCGTATCCCGGCGCGAGCACAGGTGCCTTGTCGACGCTGGCCTTGGGCAGCAACTCAAGAGTGATCGCGGGCGACCAGGGCTGGGTGACAAGGCTCGACGCCTTGGCCTTGTCGTAGCACTCCAGAGCCTTGTCGACGCTGAAGCCGGTCTCGCACTCGTCGTAGTTCAGCCTGATGCCGTTGATACCGCCGTCGCGCTCGTTGAGCATCAGCATGTAGTCGCGCTGGCCGTCCATCAGCGGAGTACCGGCATCGGCGAAAGGGCCGGTGCGAAAGGTCATATTGGCGACGGTGAGCGTGTCTCCAGCAGCCAGCACCGGAGCGGGCAGGATCATCCCGAGCAGCAATGCGGCCCGCAACAGGTGTTTTGTGGTCGGCGTCGTCATTGTTCCCGCGGATTCCGGATCACATTGCCGCCGACCTTACGCGAAGCTCAGGCGGCTTCGCGAAAATATTTTGCCGTCGGCAGGATGGTCAGCGGCGCGAGCTCGCCCATCGGCTGCCTGCTGAACATCAACCTTTGTTCCATCGGCGTCGACTTGAAGAATGGGAAACGCTGGAACGAGCGCTCGCGGATGCTGTTGACGTCGGCGCGATAGAGCACGACCTGGTAGTTGAGGCCGGGATAATCGCGCAACTCGCCGATCTGCTCCGACTTGTAGATGCGGCGGTAGAAGCCGGCATGCTCGGGACGAATGGTCGACAGGCAGTAAGGCGCGTCGAAATAGAAGCAGGCCATGCCGGCCAGGCGCAGCGTGAGATAAGGTATCTGAGGATAGACACGCGACCAGTCCGGATCTGCAGCGAAGCGGCTGGGATCGACGAAGTTGGCGCCGGCCGCCAGCTGGGGGCGCAGGATATCGCCATAGACGGTCGTCGACGGCGACGCCGGCGTGTCGCGACAGGCATGATGGATGCGCAGCGTGCTGACCAGTTGACCATCGATGTAGATGCCGAATTTGTAGCAGTTCTCGGCATCGTCGAGATCATCATGGATGGTGTGGTCGGGATTTTCCGACACCATGTCGCTCAGACGGTACGACTTGTAGCGGAGGCGATAGATGTCTTCGAGGTCTTCGCCCTTGTCGCAGCGCCGGTATTCGGCCCGCTCGAGCAGACTTGAAACATGGCTCGCGAAACTCGAGCCTTCACCGGACACACTGCCACTCTTGACGTCGGCGTCGCCGCCGGACGTCGCTTGATGGATCGTCATGGTATTCCCCGTACTTCCGCCCAATCGAAGGGTAGCGGAGGCCGGTTTGATGTAAAGATAAAATTCAAAATGTTCCTATTTACCTTCCATTAAGGTTAACAATTAATGGAAAAACAAGCGTTTTTGCCAGTTGCGCGACCTGCCCTTTCGCTTACTTTATCGACGGGCTGAAATGCGTGCGAGACCGATGTCCTTGGCAAAGGGCCAGACGGTGTTGGACATGGTTTCAATGCCGGACGACGACAGCGCCGAACCGAACAGGAAGCCCTGGACGAGGTCGGGGTGGACCTCGACAGCGAGGATCTTGAGCTGTTCGAAGGTCTCGACGCCCTCGACGGTGACCGACAGGCCGAGCGGCCGTGACAGGTCGACGATGCCTTTCAGCAGCTTCAGCGAGCGCGGGTTCTGCGCGACATCGGCAAGGAAGCTGCGGTCGATCTTGACCTTGTCGAGCGGCAGCTTGTGCAGATAGCTCAAGCTGGAATAGCCGGTACCGAAGTCGTCGAGCGCAATGCGCACGCCCAGTGCCTTGAGTTCCTCGATGTAGCTGCGCGTCGACGACTTGTCGTCGAGCAGCGCCGTCTCGGTGACTTCGATTTCGAGACGATGCGGCGCGAGGCCTGAAGCCACAAGCGCGCCGCGGACCTTCTCGACGACATCGCGGTCGCGGAAGTCCTTGGCGGACAGGTTGACCGACACGCCGATCGGCGCCGGCCACTTGGCGCATTCGGCGCAGGCTGCCTGCAGCACGAAGGTGCTGATGTCGGAGATGATGCCCATCTCCTCGGCGAGCGGAATGAAGGTTGCCGGCGAGACCGGGCCAAGCTCTGGATGGTCCCAACGGCACAACGCCTCGCAGCTGGCGATACGCATCGTGCTCATCGAAACGATCGGCTGGTAGACCACGCGGAGCGCGCGCGCTTCAACCGCATTGCGCAGATCGGCCTTCATCAGCTGGCGATTGCGGAAGGCGGCGTCCATCACCGCCTCGAACAGCTGCCAGCTGTTCTTGCCGGATTCCTTGGCCTTGTAGAGCGCGAGGTCGGCCTTGACGATCATCGCATCGACATCGGATTCACGCACCTTGCCGAGCACGGCGCCGCCGCTGGCCTGGATGCGCAGCACATGGCCGGCGACATCGACCTCGCCCTGCAATTCGGCGAACATGCGGTCGAGCATCAGCTTGAGATGGCTCTCGTCATCGACCTTGTCGAAATAGATCATGAACTCGTCGCCGCCGAAGCGGCTGACCTTGACGGCATCGGAGGCAAACGCTGCCAGCCGCTCGGCGACGGCGTAGATCAGCCCGTCGCCGACAGGATGACCAAGCGTGTCATTGACGCTCTTGAAGTCGTCAAGGTCGAGCACGGCGAGCGCGCACAGCCGTTCGCGGTCGCCGGAGAGTACGCATTCAGCCGCCACTTCATGGAAATAGGCGCGGTTGGGCAGCCCGGTCAGGCCATCGTAGCGGGCCATGAAACGGATCTTCTCTTCGGCGGCGACACGAGCTGTCACGTCCTCGAAGGTGATGACGCCAAGCTCCTGGCTGCCTTCGCGGGCCGAGAACTCCAGGCACTGGCCGTTGGCGAGCGAGACCAGGACCTTGCGGTCCCTGCCCTCGCGCAAAGCGCGGGTCAGCTGTGCCTCGATGTAGCGGCAATCCTTGAGCGCGAGTTGGCCGCCGGCGACGCCGCGCATCAGCAGGCCATGGATCGAGCGGCCGAGCAGCGCCTCGGGCGATTTGACCGACATCAGATGCGCAGCTTCCGCGTTGGCCACAGCCACGCGACCGTCGGGGCCGAGCATGACCAGGCCGTGCGACATGGTGTTGAGGGCACGATTGAAGCGCTGGGCGATGCGGTTGGCCTTCTTCTCCTCCGACACTGCGGTGAACAGCACGTCGCGCACCGTATCGGCGAATTTGCGGATGGCGTAGAGGAACGGCGCCGACAGCAGGCCCAGGAAGACGTGGTAAAAATCGCCACGCAGCAGAAAGCCGAGCGAGATCGCCCAGGTCATTGTCACGGTGAAGATCATCACCATGCGCGGCGAGCCGTAATTGCGGCCGGCAATCGAGGTGGCCGATGCAAGCGTCACGCAGACCGAGGCGATTTCGGCGAAAGGATCATAGGCGAAATAAATGCCGGCGAGGCAGAACGAGCCCAGCGCCAGGCCATGCAGAGTGCCATAGAGGATGTAGTCGTTTTCGCGCTTGTGCGCTTCTTCCCACGTCGTGGCAGCCGGTAAGCTGTTGTATTTGCGGAAGTTTCGCATGCGCAACGTGGCGACGAGCACCATGAACAGCGCAACGACAAGATAGAGCGGGTGAGCGGTTTTCCACCAGACGACGCCGATCAGGACCGTCTGCGCAACCATACCAACAGCCAGCGTCGCGCCATCGCGGAAAAGCGTTTCCACGAAGGGTATGTAGACGTCGACCGGTATCTCGTTGTTTCTTCTGCGCATCCGAGGCCTGCCTGGGAGGCCAAGGACTGCCACATCCACCTTAAGAAAGGCTTAGAAAGCGCGCACTTATACGCCAGTAACGCCACTCAATCGCGTGCCAAAACTTCTAATTTAGGTTCAGGTAAACAAGTCGTATCGCCTATTCGGCAGCCTGGAGCGTGGGGCTTACCGGCGCGGCAGCCAACCTCTTGACCAGCCGTTCCCGTTCCCCCGATGCCTTGTCGACGCTGGCATGCTTTACGTGACCATAGCCGCGGATCAGCTGCGGCACCGATGCCAATGCGGCCGCAGCGTCAAGATTGTCGCTCGTAAGTGCGCCCCGGATCAGCTCGAGATCGGCCTCGTAGCGGTCGAGCAATGCACGCTCCATACGTCGCTCGGCGGTGTAGCCGAAGATGTCGAGGGCACCACCCCGCAGGCCCTTCATCGCCGAAAGCAGCCTGAAGCCCTTCATCATCCATGGACCGAAGCTCGATTTGCGCGGCACCCCGTCAGCACCCTTGCGGCCGAGGATCGGCGGCGCAAGATGGAACTCAAGCCGGTCGTAGCCTTGGAATTGCTTGGCCAGCTCGCGTTGGAACGAGCCGTCGGAATAGAGCCGCGCAACCTCGTATTCGTCCTTGATCGCCATCAGCTTGAACAGCGAGCGCGCCGCCGCATCGGTGACGATTGTCGAGCCCGGCTTAGCCTTCTGCTCGGCGGCGCGGAGCGCGGCGATGCGGCCGGTGTAGCGCTCGGCATAGGCAGCGTTCTGATAGGCTTTCAGGAACGCGGCGCGGCGCGCGATCATCTCATCGAGTGTCTGGGCGACGACAGGCTCATCGCCGCGGGTGGTCCGGCCGATCATGGCGCGGACGAACTCCGGATCATGGGCGGCGCGGCGGCCCCAGCGGAACGCCGCGACATTCATCGCCACCGCTTCGCCATTGAGAGCGATCGCCTTTTCGACCGCTTCAGTCGACAGTGGCAGGCCGCCATGCTGGAATGCAAAGCCGAGCATGAACATGTTGGCACCGAGCGAATTGCCGAACAGCGCAGATGCGGTGTGGGTGGCGTCGAAGAAATGCGCGTTCGCCTCGCCCGCCGCATCGCGGATCGTCTTCTTCAGCCGCTCCGTCGGCAGCGAAAAGTCGGCCGAGCGCGTGAACTCGCCGGGCATGATCTCTGCGGTGTTGGCGACGAAGATGGTGTGGTTTTCGCGAACCGCCGCCAGCACCTTCTTGGCGCCCGACACGACGAGGTCGCAGCCGAGGATCAGGTCGGCCTTGCCGGCCGAGACGCGGATGGCGTTGATGTCGTCCGGCGAACGGGCGATGCGGACATGGGTGAACACCGAACCGCCCTTCTGGGCGAGGCCGGCCATGTCGATCATGCCGCAGCCTTTGCCTTCGAGGTGGGCGGCCATGCCGAGGATCGCGCCGACGGTGACGACACCAGTGCCACCGACGCCGTCGATGATCGCTGCCCAGCCGTCGCGGTCGAGCGCAAAAGGCTTCGGCTCCGGCACACCCTGCAACGCGTCACTGGTTCCGGCGATGCCTTCGGCCTTGCGGATCTTGGCACCATGCACCGTCACGAAGGACGGGCAGAAGCCGTTGACGCAGGAAAAGTCCTTGTTGCAGCTCGACTGGTCGATCTTGCGCTTGCGACCGAACTCGGTTTCGACAGGCTGGATCGAGACACAGTTGGACTTGACGCCGCAGTCGCCGCAGCCCTCGCAGACGAGCTCGTTGATGAAGACGCGCTTGTCCGGATCGGGAAAGGTGCCGCGCTTGCGGCGACGGCGCTTCTCGGCAGCGCAGGTCTGGTCATAGAGCAGGACGGTGACGCCCTTGATGTCGCGCAGCTCGCGCTGAACGAGGTCGAGATCGTCGCGGTGATGGAAGGTTGTACCGGCAGGAAACTGCGAACGGCCGCCATATTTGTCCGGCTCGTCGGTGACCACGGCGATGCGCTCGACGCCCTCGGCACGGACCTGGCGGGCAATCATGTCCACGGTCAGGCTGCCTTCATGCGGCTGGCCGCCGGTCATCGCAACCGCGTCATTGTAGAGGATCTTGTAGGTGATGTTGGCATCCGAGGCGAGCGCGAAGCGGAGCGCCAGCGTGCCGGAGTGGTTGTAGGTGCCGTCGCCGAGATTCTGGAAGATGTGCTCGCGCTTGGTGAACGGCGCCTGGCCGACCCATTGCGCGCCCTCGCCGCCCATGGCGGTGAAGCCGACGGTGCTGCGGTCCATCCACAATGACATGAAGTGGCAGCCGATACCGGCGCCGGCGATCGAGCCCTCAGGCACCTTGGTCGAGGAATTGTGCGGGCAGCCGGAACAGAAGAACGGCGTGCGCGACGCCACGTCCTTGGTGTCGGCCAGCATCGCCTGATACTGGCGCAAGCGGCTGACGCGGGCGGCGATCTCTTCCGACGGGCCGATGACCTTGAGCACGCGCTCGCCGATGGCAATGGCGATGTCGTTGGGGTCGAGCGCGCCCTTGGCCGGAAACAGCCAGTCGCCGCGCTCGTCCCGCTTGCCGACGACCTTGGGCTGCATCGAGGTGCCGTAGAGCTCCTCGCGCACCTGAACCTCTAGCAACGAACGCTTTTCCTCGACGACGACGATCATCTCGAGGTCACGGGCAAACTCCCTGATGTGCTCGATGTCGAGCGGCCACGGGCAACCGACCTTGAACAGGCGGATGCCGAGCTGGTTGGCGCGACTCTCGTCGATGCCGAGATCGTCGAGCGCCTGGCGCACGTCGAGAAAGCTCTTGCCGACGGTGATGATGCCGATCTTGGGTTTGCGGCCGCCGGAATAGACGATGCGGTTGATGTTGTTGGCGCGGATGAACGCGGACGCAGCCGCCCGCTTGTATTCGTGCAGCCGCGCTTCCTGACCGAGCTGGTCGAGCTCGTGGCGGATGTTGAGCCCGCCTGAGGGCATGTCGAATTCGGGGATGACGATGTTGAGCCGACCGAGCGAGGCATCAACGGAGGCCGTCGATTCGATGTTGTCCTTCACGCATTTGATTGCCGCCCAGGTGCCGGCGAAGCGCGACAGGGCAAAGCCGTAGAGTCCGTAGTCGATCAGCTCCTGCACCCCGCCCGGATTGAGGATCGGGATCATCGTGTCGACGAACAGGAACTCGGTGGCGTGTGCGTTGGTCGAGGATTCGGCGGTATGGTCGTCGCCCATCAGCGCCAGAACGCCGCCCTTCTTCGAAGAGCCGGCGAGATTGGCATGACGGAAGACATCGCCCGAGCGATCGACGCCGGGACCCTTGCCGTACCAGACGGAAAAGACGCCGTCGTGCTTGCCTTCGCCCATAAGCTCAGCCTGCTGCGAGCCCCAGCAGGCCGTGGCGGCGAGTTCTTCGTTGAGACCGGGCTGGAAGACGATGTTGGACTGCGCCAGCTGCGTCTTGGCTTTCCATAGCTGCAGGTCGAGGCCGCCAAGCGGCGAGCCGCGATAGCCCGAGACGAAGCCCGCCGTATCGAGGCCCGCGAGCCTGTCGCGCTCGCGCTGCATCAGCAGCATGCGGATGACGGCTTGCGCGCCGGATAGAAAAATCCGCTCCTTGCCCAGATCGAACTTGTCGTCGAGAGCGACGTTGTGAAGCGTCATCAGCATTTCCTGTGCCCCAACCACCCTCGATTCGGGCGGTTGACCTTGGGTAGCTTAGCGATAGCTTTTCCGGGCGCGGCTGTCGCGTCAAACGAAATTCTTTGCCTGGGAAAAAGAACAATCGAAGGTGCCGATCGGCGTCGACCGCGCAGGAATACGCAAGCGGAAGCCGTCCAGGCGAATGAAAATTTCCGTCGGAGCGAAGCTCAGGCCGCGGGAGGACAGGTCACGCCGCGGCCTCCGGGCAGGTGACCGTCGGGATGCCCCTCAAGTTCCGGATTGGGATCGTAGAACGGGCCGACGACCAGCGGCTTGTCGGGCAGCACCGACTGGTCCTGCGACGAGGCCATGGTCGTCTCCAGCGCCTGCATCAGTTCGCCCTTGGCATTCTCGATGCGGATCGACACCTTGTAGGGCCTGTCCTTGACCACGCATTCGAGGGGCGGGCTGTTGATCGTGACCTTGTCGTTTAGCGGCCATATCTTCTGGCGCACGACGATGGCCGCGCCGCCCGCGGGGTTTTCGAATGTCGTGATTGCGACCTCGCCCTCGCCGACCGGCTTGAGCGGCTTAAGCGTCACCAGATATTGCACTGTCGCGACCCGGTAGTTGAATACGAACAGCCGGCCGGACAGCTCGAAATGTTCCCCCTCGCCGCCGCTTTCGCGGCAGCCAGCCAATGCCAGCGACACAAGCGCCGAAAGGGCAAAGGTAGCACGCAAGAATCCACCTTCAGGCAATTTGCACCTCCTTGCGCCTGCTGTAATGGCGCCGCGCCTTCTGGCGGTTGCCGCAGACGGCCATGTCGCACCAGAGCCGGCTGCCGTTGCGGCTGCGGTCAACGAACAGCCAGTTGCAGTTGGGGCAGATCCGGAGCCGGGACATGGTGCCGGCTGACAACAGCGACAACGCCGACACGGCGAGTGCCGCCTCGAAGGCCAGCGGTTCCGGCGCAGCACCGAAGGGCGCATCGGCGCTCAGGCTTTCGCGCGCCCCAGTGAGTCCGTTGGCACAGGCGTTGAGGAAACCGGGCATGTCTGCCGTGGCCAGAGCGCCATCGACAACACTGCGGCGCATCAGGCGGTCGGTTGTTTCACGAATGGAAATCACCTTGCCGGCAATCGCCTGTGGGTCGGGGGCGGTAAGCACCCTGCCCTTGAGCTCGTCGGCGCGAAAGACACTGGCTGCCGCGGCGAAGCGGGCGATCTCCGAGGGGTCGTCGAAACGGTCGAAGCTGCGCTCCGCGTCGCCGCGCAGCACCACCGTGTTGGCGGTGTCGAGCGCAAGCACGCCGCCGGAGAAACGATGCCGGGTCCAGGAAACTGCCATACCTCAATCTAACTGGTAAACGCAATTTGACAAGTTAGAATCACGAGCGCAATCTTGCGGCACGGGACAGCTCCCTGCGCCGCCGGACAACGCATGCTCTATTTCCTGCAACAGCTTCTCAACGGCGTGCATTCGGCCGCGATCTACGGCCTGCTGGCCTTCGGCTATGCGCTGGGCAACGGCCTGCTCCAGCGCACCAACCTCGCTTATGGCGGCATCTTCGCCTTCTCGGGCCAGACGATGATCCTGGCCGCCGTCTACGGCTACCAGGCATTGTGGCTGACGCTGCCTTCGACAATCGCCTTCGGCATTGTCGTGGCGCTCGCCTACGCCACGCTGGTGAGCCGTGTGCTGTCGCACTCAGTCTTTGCCCCGCTCGCCGGCCGGTCACCCAACGCGATCGTCGCCGCCACGCTCGGCGTGATGATCGCCTTGATGGAACTCAGCCGCATTGCCGCCGACACACACGACTACTGGCTGCCGCCGATGCTGGCGACGCCGGTGGTCTTTGCCTCTGGCGGCAATTTCGTCGCGACGATGACAGTGATCCAGCTGATCAATACGGCGACGGCAGCAACCGTCATCATCGGGGGCGCCGCCAAGCTGTCGCACTCAAGTTTCGGCCGGAACTGGCGGGCCGTCGCCGACGATCCTTTCGCCGCAAAACTCTGCGGCATCGACACGACAAGGGTGTTTCACCGCGCCTTGCTGTTCGGCGGCATATGCGCCGGCCTGGCAGGTGTGCTGGCAGCACTTTACTACGGCAATCTCGGCTTCGGCGCCGGCCTGGTCTACGGCCTGAAGATCCTGTTCATCACCGCGGTCGGCGGCTACTACGCACCGGGAAAGGCAGCACTCGGTGCTGCCGCCTTCGGCATCGCCGAGTCGCTATGGGCCGGCTATTTCCCGATCGAATGGCGCGACGCCTGGATGTATGGCCTGCTCGCGGCGATGCTGGTGTTGACCGGCGACCGCAAGGACGCGCCAAGCCCGGCTGCCTGACCGCGAAAATCGTCTTCGACTTTGGTCGCATGCCGCGCGGCCTGTGGGCCTTTTCCTCGTTTTGCCACCTTCGCAGCAATTGACGAGTACCGCTCGTTATGTTGACGCCGGCCCCATGACCGGCATACCCATGGCATCGGGAGTGCCGAAAAAAGAACGTCGGGGAACAACGGCTGCCCCACACAACCTGGGAGGAATGTATGGCAGGGCTTCTCGCTCTATCCAGAGCCATTGACCGTATCAACGAAGCGATCGGCAAGACGGTGGCGTGGGCGATCCTGCTCGCCATCCTCGTCAGCGCAGGCAATGCGGTGATCCGCAAGGCATTCAACATGTCGTCCAACGCCTGGCTAGAACTGCAGTGGTACCTGTTCGGTGCCGCCTTCATGCTGGCAGCCGCCTACACGCTGAAGCAGAACGAGCACATCCGCATCGACATCGTCTACGGCATGTTCTCGCGCCGGGTGCAGCATTGGATCGACCTGCTTGGTCATATGCTGTTCCTGATGCCCTTCGTCATCCTGATGATCTTCTACTTCATCCCCTATGTCAGCCTGTCGTTCCGTTCCGGCGAGATGTCGTCGAGCGCCGGCGGCCTGATCCTGTGGCCGGCAAAGGCGCTGCTGCTGATGGGCTTCATCCAGCTCGGCCTCCAGGGCATCTCCGAGATCATCAAGAAGATCGCCATCATGCGCGGCGACATGGAGGATCCGACCCCGTTCATCTCCGCGCACGAGCAGGCTGAACTCGAAGGCAAGGCGCTGGCCGACGAGGTACGCTCATGATCGAGTTCATCGCCCAGAACATGGCGCCGATCATGTTCTTCTCGTTGATCGTGTTCATGCTGCTTGGCTACCCGGTCGCATTTTCGCTCGCCGCCAACGGCCTGTTGTTCTTCTTCATCGGCGTCGAACTGGCGCCCTACTCGAATGGCTCGATCAACCTGTCCTGGCCGTTGCTCTATGCCCTGCCCGAACGTTTCTGGGGGGTGATGTCGAACGAGACGCTGCTGGCGATCCCGTTCTTCACCTTCATGGGCATCGTGCTCGAACGCTCCGGCATGGCAGAAGACCTGCTTGACACAATCGGCCAGCTGTTCGGCCCGATCCGCGGCGGTCTCGCTTATGCCGTTATCTTCGTCGGTGCGCTTTTGGCTGCAACCACTGGCGTGGTTGCAGCCTCGGTCATCGCCATGGGTCTGATATCGCTGCCGATCATGCTGCGCTATGGCTACGACCGGCGTGTTGCCTCCGGCGTCATCGCGGCGTCAGGCACGCTGGCGCAGATCATCCCGCCTTCGCTCGTGCTCATCGTTCTCGCCGACCAGCTCGGCCGCTCGGTCGGCGACATGTACAAGGGCGCGCTGATCCCCGGTCTCGTGCTGACCGGTCTCTACATGGGCTACATCCTCCTGATGTCGATCATCCGGCCGAAGTCGATGCCGGCACTACCGCTGGAGGCCCGTACGCTCGGCCATGGCGTGACCTCGCTGTTCGTGGCGCTGGCCGTCGCGGCCGTCATCGCCTATGCCGCGCATGTCTACCTCTCGCCCACCCACGGCGCCAATGCCGACATCCTCGGCGCCTGCGTCGGCGTCATCGTCATCTACATCGTCGCCATCGCCGACCGTGGCCTGAAGATCAATTTGATGTCGCGGCTGGCGCAGCAGGTGATCATCGTGCTGATCCCGCCGCTGGCGCTGATATTCCTTGTGCTCGGCACCATCTTCCTCGGCATTGCGACGCCAACCGAAGGCGGTGCGATGGGTGCGGTCGGCGCGCTGATCATGGCCGCGGCAAAGGGACGACTGTCGTTCGACGTCGTCCGTCAAGCGCTGGCATCGACGACCCGGCTATCGTCCTTCGTGCTGTTCATCCTGATCGGCGCCCGCGTTTTCTCGCTGACCTTCTATGGCGTCAACGGCCATCTCTGGGTCGAACACCTCTTGGTGTCGCTGCCCGGCGGCGAAGTCGGCTTCCTGATCGCCGTCAACGTACTGGTATTCCTGCTGGCCTTCTTCCTCGACTTCTTCGAGTTGGCCTTCATCATCGTGCCGTTGCTGGCGCCCGCCGCCGACAAGCTCGGCATCGACCTGATCTGGTTCGGTGTGCTGCTCGGCGTCAACATGCAGACCAGCTTCATGCATCCGCCGTTTGGCTTCGCGCTGTTTTACCTGCGTTCGGTGGCGGCGCGCGTGCCTTATCTCGACCGTATCACCGGAAAGAACATCCAACCGGTGACGACGGGCCAGATCTACTGGGGCGCCGTCCCCTTCGTCTGCATCCAGATCATCATGATCGGACTGACCATCGCCTTCCCGCAGATGGTCATGCATTACAAGGGCAAGCAGGTCGATCCGTCGACGATTGAGATCAAGATGCCCGAAATGCCGGGGCTCGGCGGTGGATTGGGCGGCGGCCTCGGCCTGCCTCCACTCGGCGCGCCTGCCCCCGCCCAGCCAGGGACAGCGCCGGCGCAACCGGGCACCGCCCCGGTTCAACCGGCGGCTCCGGCAAACGATCTGACGAAGCCACCGAGCTTCAACTGATCGTCAAGCAGCAAAAAGGTGCCGAAAGGCGCCTTTTTCTTGCCCCTCCGGCAGGTCAGGCCGACCCGGCTTGCGTAACCAGAAGCCCGCCCCGTCGCCGCAGGAAGGCGGCGTCGGCTTCTGAACCGGCAAGGTCGATGCCAACCGCATAGGCTACCGCGGCTTGGCTGAGATGCCCCGTCCGCGACAGAAGCTCGGTGCGCGCCGCATGATGGTAGTCCTTGAGTTCGGCCGCGAGCGTATCGAGCGAGCGCGACGCGGCCTCCGGCCATCCCGCTTCCGACAGCGCGACCGCCGCCTGAGGCGCGCGACAGCGGTCGGCTCGAGCCGCAGCAGGCTGTCATAGAGCAGCACGATCTGCGGCCAGTGGGAGACCTCTCCCTGCACGTGGCAGGCGGCAATCGCCGCCTTGATCTGGTACGGGCCGAGTGCGCGGCGCTGCATCGCCATCTCGATCAGCCCGAGACCTTCGTCGATCTGTGACCGGTTGCATTTGGTCCGGTCCTGGTCGGCCAGCGCGACCGTCACCCCGTTGGCATCGACACGGGCATGGCCTCCGTTGGCCGGGCCGACGGCATAGCCTGAAGTGTAGATGAGGTAGATGGTGGCAAGCACCGACTGCAACCGTGTTGCCCATTCGTCAGGCCCCGGCCGCGCGACGGCCTTTGTCCCTACTCGTCTCGGCGTTGAGAATGACACGCGATCTCCGTCGTCGAAAGGCCGCCGCTGGTCCGCGGCGTGAGTGCGACCTGCGATTTGGTTTCCAGCGCAGGATGGCAGCAGGTGAAGATCAGACGCAGGCGTTCGTCGAGGTTACGTCGGGATCCTCGGCGGCCTCGCCGCGGACCAGCGGCTTGACGTCATCGACCTGGCGCGCTTCCGACCTGTTCTGCCTGATGCGGTCGACCACCTTGCGATAGGCGGCCTGGAGCCGCCAGCCTTGTGGCGAATGCGGGCACGCCGTTGCGGCTCCAGTGCGAAACCGCCGACACCAACGCATCCTGAAAGGCTTCCTCGGCGAGCGGGAAGCTGCCCAGACGGGCGATCAGGGCGGACATCGGCCGCCTTCGGTCGTTACGGACCAGCGCGTCGGGTCGACGTGCCCCTATCCACAGGACAAACCAGATCGGGATCACGAGAAGTGCGTAGAGGGTAGTCATCGTCAGCGTCATTTCGATGTCATCGTTTGAGTTGCCTATGACCCAAGAACGGAAGCCATCAGGTCGCCGAAAAATGGCCGGTTCGGCAAGTTCGGTCACTTCCCTCTCTGTGGAAGCCTGCCCACCGCATCGCGAGAGGACACACGGCAGGACCGCGATGGCACTAGCCGCGCGACCGACGGGTCTAAGGCAACCCTTCAAGGGGCGCACGATCTCCGGTCGTCACGGCGTCCTGAACGCAACGGAAAAGCCCCGGGGCGTGCAAGGTCCCGGGTTTCGGACGGCTGCTGGCGGCAAACTCTCATTTGCCGTCAGCTCGGCGCAACGGACGCCGTTTCTCGGCTCAGAGCGCCTCGGTGCGCTGCTGGACCATCATGAAGGTGTCAAAGGTGTATTCCGACAGCTGCGCCCAGAGATAGGCGTCCTTGCGGAAGGCGACCTGGCTGTCGAATATCTTCTTGAAGTCGGCATTGCTGGCCGAGATCTCGCCATAGTTCTGGTTCGAGGCCTCGAAGCAGGCCTTCATGACCTCCTGGCTGAACGGCCGCAACTGGGCGCCATTGGCCACCAGCCGGCGAAGTGCCGCCGGGTTCTTGTAGTCATAGGTCGCCATCATGTCGCAATTGGCGGCCTGGCATGCCGAGGTGAGCGCCACCTGGTACGGCTTGGGCAGTTCCTGCCACTTGGCAAGGTTGACCAGGGCATGCAGCGTCGGCCCGCCCTCCCACCAGCCGGGGTAATAGTAGTAGGGCGCAACCTTGTGGAAGCCGAGCTTCTCGTCATCATAGGGACCGACCCACTCGGCGGCGTCGATGGTGCCTTTCTCCAGCGCCGGATAGATGTCGCCGCCGGCAATCTGCTGCGGCACCAGTCCAAGCGTTTCCAGCACCTTGCCGGCAAAGCCGCCGACACGCATCTTGAGGCCCTTGAGATCGGCGACGGTGTTGATCTCCTTACGGTACCAGCCGCCCATCTGGGCCCCGGTGTTGCCACAGGCGAGCCCGTACAGGCCTTGCTTGGCGTAGAACTCGTTGAGCAGGTCGTGGCCGCCGCCGTGGTAGATCCAGGCGTTCATCTGACGGGCGTTGAACATGAAGGGCACCGCCGTCGCAAGCGCAAATGTCGGGTTCTTGCCCCAGTAATAGTAGGACGCGGTGTGGCAGCATTCGACGGTGCCCGCCGCCGCGGCATCGGCCGCCTGCAGTCCGGGAACGATCTCGCCGGCGGCAAACACCTGGATGTTGAAGTTTCCGTCGGTCGCCTCGCGCACGTATCTGGCCATCGTCTCGCCGGCGCCATAGATGGTGTCGAGCGCCTTGGGGAACGACGAGGTGCAGCGCCAGCTAACCTTGGGCAGTGATTGCGCGATTGCCGGTGCTGCAAGCAGCGCGGCGGAAGCGGCTGCGCCCGCGCCGGTAACGCCGGCCTTGCGAATAAAGGATCTGCGGTCCATTCCTGAACTCCCATTGTTGTTGACAGTGAGTGCGTGGAACGGCGCCGGGCCCCTGATTGTTATGATCGGCGCCACCGCACACGTTACACGCGGCAGTAGAAAACGCCACTGGCAGAGCAGGTGTCCGGAAACAAAAAGACCCCGGAGCAATGCCCCGGGGCCCTTTCTAAACAGGCGGAAGCTTAGAGCTTGCCGTTGCGCTGCTGGATCATCATGAAGGTGTCGTAGTTGTATTCGGCGATCTGGGCCCACAGATAGTGGTCCTTGCGGAAGCCCTTGATCGAGTCCCAGATCTTCTTGAAAGCCGGATTGCTGGCTTCCATCTCCGCATAGACCTCGTTGGCCTTGTCGAAGCAGGCCGAGAGGATTTCCGGACTGAACGGACGCAGTTGCGCGCCGTTGGCAACCAGGCTCTTCACCGCCGTCGGGTTGAGGAAGTCGTACTTCTGCAGCATGTTCGCGTCCGCAGCCTGGGCAGCCGTGCGCAGCAGTGCCTTGTAGGCTGCCGGCAGTTCGTCGACCTTGGCCTTGTTGAACATGAAATGGACCGTCGGGCCGCCTTCCCACCAGCCGGGATAGTAGTAGTAGGGCGCGACCTTCTGGAAGCCGAGCTTCTCGTCGTCATACGGGCCAACCCATTCGGCAGCATCGATGGTGCCCTTTTCCAGCGCCGGATAGATGTCACCGCCGGCGATCTGCTGCGGCACCACGCCGAGCCGCTCCACGACCTTGCCGGCGAAGCCGCCGATGCGCATCTTCAGGCCCTGCAGGTCGGCGACCGTGTTGATCTCCTTGCGGAACCAGCCGCCCATCTGCACGCCGGTGTTGCCGCCGGGCAGACCGTAGAGACCCTGGGTCGCCAGGAATTCGTTGAACAGGTCGATGCCGCCGCCATGGTAGTGCCAGGCGTTCATGCCGCGTGCGTTGAGCGCAAACGGCACGGCCGCACCCAGCGCCCACGTGGGGTCCTTGCCCCAGTAATAATATGCCACCGTGTGGCAGGCTTCGACCGTACCGGCGGTCGTGGCGTCGGCCGCCTGCAGGCCGGGCACGATTTCGCCGGCAGCGAAAGGCTGGATGGTGAAGTTGCCGTCGGTGGCTTCCGACAGGTGTTTCGACAGGACTTCAGCACCGCCATAGATGGTGTCGAGCGACTTGGGGAAAGACGACGCGAGCCGCCATGTAATCTTGGGATTGGACTGGGCAATCGCCGGTGCCGCGAGCGTCGCAGCGGCCGCGGCCGCTCCCACGCCGGTGGTACCGGCCTTCCTGATAAATGAACGGCGATCCATCAAAATCCTCCCATAGTGGACCGAAAGACATGCGACGCTGGGGAAATATTTGGCCTCCCACCACTCACGCCGACCGCGACAATACACGGCGAAGGGGATGAGTAAAGCACGCCCGAGAGGGCGGAGAAGCTTTGGCCGCGCAAAACGCTGCGGCAGCGCAAGCATCTAAAACTATAGTCTAAGCCCGCCCAGCCTGGCACATACGAGATGTGCAAACTTGTGTTGGAAAAGCGCCTCGGGATCGCCTATTTTGTAGGCAAGGAAACAGCCTGCTTTCCACAAGGATTCGAACCCCATCATGCACCAGCCGCTCGTCGCCGTTTCGTCAGACGTCAAGCAGTTCGAGAACTACACCTGGCATGCGGCGCCTCAGCAATATCTCGAGGCGGCGATCTCGGGCGCCGGGGTGCTGCCCGTGCTGGTGCCCAATTTCGGCGACCGCCTCGACCTCGATGAGCTGCTCTCGTCGGTCGACGGCGTCATGCTGACGGGTTCCAAGTCAAACGTCGATCCTCGCCTCTATGGCGAGGAAGCGACCGAAGCGAATGGCCCCTACGACTTCGCCCGTGACTCGACCACCATGCCGCTGATCCGCAAGGCGATCGAACGCGGCGTGCCACTGCTCGCCATCTGCCGCGGCATTCAGGAGCTCAACGTGGCGCTCGGCGGTTCGCTCGCGACCGAGATCCAGGAGCGCGAGGGCATTGCCGATCACCGGGCTCAGGTCAGCGACAACCAGGACGAACGCTTCGCCATCCACCAGGTGGCGACCATCAAGCCGGGCAGCTGCCTTGCCGGCGTGTTCGGCCCAGGCGACATCCTGGTCAACTCGGTCCACCGCCAGGCGGTCGAGCGCCTGGGATCGAAGCTTCAGGTCGAGGCCGTAGCGCCTGACGGCACAGTGGAAGCCGTGTCGGTTCGAGACTCGCGTGCCTTCGCGGTCGGCGTGCAATGGCACCCCGAATACTGGGTCAAGTCCGACGACGTCTCGCAACGCATCTTCAAGGCATTTGGCGATGCGGTGCGCGCGCATGCGATCGCCCGGACTGCGGCACGGGCCGCGGCGGAGTAGTCGACTACGTTCCGCCGACGACCGGGTTCGATCAGAACTTGTAGCTGACGCCGAACCGCACTGCCTGGGTCTTGAGTTCGGTGACGTGGTTAAAGCCGCTGTCGGTGGCAGGGTTTTCTGTGAAGCTGCCGAAATCCGTGTAGCGATAGTCGATCCGGGTCGTCCAGTTGCGCGACAGCGCGTACTCCACGCCGCCGCCGACGGTCCAGCCACTCTTGGTGTGCGTCCAGCGGTCGGCGTCGCCATCGTAGGTGGTTTCGATGCGGGCGACGGCGAGTCCGCCTGTTGCGTAAAACAGCGCCGGACCGATCGAATAGCCGAGGCGCGCCCGCAGCGAGCCCTGAACCTCGATCTGGTTCTCCACCAGCCCGGCGTAATCGGATTCGACCGCCCCCTTCGCCCCGGACACCTCGAGATCGGCCTCTGCGCCAACGACCAGCTGGTTGAACGCATGATTGTAGCCGACATGGATGCCGCCCAGGCCGCCATTGGCGTTCCACGAATCCCGCCAGTCTGTAACCCCGGTTTCACGGCCGACATTGTGGCTGTCGACATCGCCCCAACCGTAGCCGGCCTGGGCTCCGACATAGAAGCCCGACCACTCGAATCCGGGCTCGACGCTCGTGGCATCCGCCGCCATCGCGTTGCCCGCAGCGGCAAGCAGGATTGAAGAAACGAGAAGAATCGATCTCAAGATACACCCCCAAGTAGATATCGTGATGGCGATACATCCTTTTTGATGCAGAGGGAAGACACCCTACGGGGGAAGCTGTACACGTACACAACCTTATGGTGCGCAAGCGCAACATGTAACGACGGTCTAATATGACAGCTTGGAGACGCTTCGGCTGTCCTCACCCACGGGATCGAGGCGCCAGTGTTCCCGATGGGTCGTCAGCAGCCTTGTCCGGACTTTGGCGCGATTGCGTGTTCCTTCGGCTTTCCTGTGGACTGCCTGACATGCAGCTCGGACTTGATCAGTTCCTGCGACGGGCGGCGCGACGGCCGACTTAGCGCACGCCGTTCCAGCGCCGGAGTCACGATCTGCGCTTCCGCAAGGTCATAGCCGATGGCCGAGACGTCGATGCTCGGCACGAGGCCGGCGCGCGCAAGGCCGTCGGGCCGATGGCGACGAGGTCGTGCCAGCAGCAGACGGCAGCCGGCCTGTCCTTCAGCGCCCAGCGCGTCCTGATCGGGGGACAGGTCGATCCCAGCCAGGTTGGCTCAGCTAGATTTTTGCCGTCACATGCCCGGTCTCGGGTACCGGCGTCAGCGCCCGGCGCGCATGTGAAAACCACGAAAAGATGTTGTCGGCCGCAAGGTCGGCCATCGCTTTCCGGGTATGAACTGTGGCGGAGGCCACGTGGGGCAGCAACGTAGCGTTCGGCAAGTCGATGAGGGCCTGCGGCACGTTGGGCTCGTCAGCGAAGACGTCGAGGCCGGCGGCAAGGATCGTGCCTTTCGACAGGGCATCGACAAGCGCTGCCTCATCGACGGTGGCGCCACGGCCGACATTGACGAAAACCCCGTTGGCGCCGAGCGCCTCGAAAATGCCGGCATCGACAATCTTTGCGGTCTGCGGCGTGGCAGGCGCAACCGACACAAGCGTGTCGACAGACAAAGCCAGTTCCTTCAGCGTCGGATGGTAGGCGTACGCCACGCCCTCGACCGGGCGGCGGTTGTGGTAGGCGATCGGCAGTCCGAAAGCTTCGAGCCGGCGGGCGATGGCACGACCGATGCGGCCCATGCAGAAGATGCCGATGCGGCGGCCGCGCAGCGTGCCCGGCGTCAGCCGATAGCCGCCCTCGCTGACCCAGCGCCCGTCGCGCAGCCATGCCTCGGCCCGCGGCAGTTCGCGCACCGTGTTGATGAGCAGGCCGACCGCAGCGTCGGCAACTTCTTCGGTAAGGACATCGGGCGTGTTGGTGACCATGATGCCGCGCAAGCCGGCATGGCGCGCGTCGACACCATCGTAGCCGACGCCGAAATTGGCGATGATCTCGAGATTGGGCAAAGCGTCGATGAACGCCGCATCGACCTGTCCCGCCGAGGCTATGCCACGCACCCTTGCCTTCATCTCCTCTGTCAGCAGCGCGGGATCGCTGGATGCCAGATGGACAAGAGAAAATGCCGACCTGAGTCGCTCGGTGACGCGGGGGTGCAGCAGTCCGGGAATCAGGACTGACGGCGCCTCGATGGCTGGCACAGTCATGTGCGCTCTTTGGGCTTTCCCGTCGACTGCCTGACATGCAGCTCGGGCTTGATCAGTTCCTGCGACGGGCGCACCGACTGGCCGTTGAGCTTGTCGAGAAGCGCGCTTGCCGCTCGACGGCCGACCTCGCGCTGGCCGTTCCACACAGTGGTCAGCGCCGGCGTCGCGATCTGCGCTTCCTCGAGATCGTCGTAGCCGGTGACGGAAACGTCGATGCCCGGCACGAGGCCGGCACGCGCGATGCCGTTCATCAGGCCGATGGCGACGAGGTCGTTCCAGCAGCAAGCTGCGGTCGGCTTGTCCTTCAGCGCCAAGAACTGTCCGGCCGCCTCGAAGCCGCCCTGCTTGGTGCGCGGTCCGGCGATGCGCCAGGTCGGCAGCACTTCCAGGCCCGCCGCTTCCATGGCGTTGAGATAACCCTGATAGCGGTGGCGGCCGGTCGAGGTCTGGTCGGTGCCGCCGATCATGGCGATGCGCTTGTGGCCGAGCGAGATCAGGTGGTTGGTGGCAAGCGCCGTGCCATAGGCGTCGTCGCCGCGAAAAACGGGCACCTCTGCACCTTCGACAGAGCGCGCGATCAACACCGCCGGCAGGCCGTTCTCCTCGGCCATGATGATGTCCTCGGGCGGCGTGCCGATGGCCGGCGACATGATCACGCCATCGGCGCCGAGCTGCAAAAGCGTGTCGACGAAGGTGCGCTGCTTCTCCAGATCGTCATAGTGGTTGGAGAGAATGAAGGTCTGGCGGCTGCGGTCGAGCTCGCTCTCGATGGAGCGCAGGATCTCGGCATAGAACGGATTCATGATGTCGTGGACGACGACGCCCACGATGCCCGAGCGCGAGGTGCGCAAGCTGGCGGCGCGGCGGTTGTAGATGTAGCCAATCTCGCGGGCATGCTGCTTGATGCGATCACGGGTGACGTCGGCGACAAGAGGGCTGTCGCGCAGCGCAAGCGATACTGTCGCGGTCGAAACGCCGAGCGCGTCGGCTATCGTCGAAAGCTTGATCTTCTGAGCCAGCGGGCCCTCCATCCGCAAGCGTGAACGGACGGTCTTTTAAACCGTTTAAAGCCGTATGCCATTGTTCAACGGCAAATCAAAGCTTTTTTGCCAGCTCTTCGGTTTCGGCACTCGGCGCGGCGCGGTTCCGGACCCTCAGCGTGTGCTCGCGGTGGATGATGTAGAGGCCGCTGGCAACGATGATCGCGGCACCGGCAAGCGTCCAGCGGTCGGGCAACTGGTGGAACACCAGCCAGCCCAGGATGATCATCCAGACCATCTGCAGATAGGGGTAAGGCGCAAGTGCCGTAGCAGAGGCGCGCTGGTAGGCCTTGATCAGCAGCCAGTGGCCGAAGCCGCCGAAGACGCCGAGCCCGAACAACACCAGCCAGTCATAAAGATGTGCCGGCAGCGAACCGGCGAGCGGCACGGCCGGCAGCATGAAGAGCGCAGGAACCACTGCCGAATAGAGGATCAGGCTCTCGGCCGTCTCGCGCCTGCCCATCTGGCGCGTCATGATGGTGTAGAGCGACGAGCTCAGCATGGCGCAGAGCGAAAAGATGTGCCCCATGTCGAAGCCGCCGAAGCCCGGCCGGGTGATGACGAGCACGCCGATGAAGCCGACGAAGACCGCGAGCCATCGCCGCCAGCCGGCCCATTCGCCAAGCAGCGGCCCGGCAAGGGCGGTGATGACCATCGGGCTGGCGAAGTTGATCGACACGGTTTCGGCCAGTTGCAGGGTCTGCAGCGCGAGGAAATTGAAGATCGTCGAGCCGAACATGAAGACGGCGCGCAGGATCTGCAGCCACAGGCTCTGCGGCACCAGCCGCTCCGGCCGCTCCCAAGCCTTGAACAGCACGAGCACGATCAGCGCATGCACGGCAAAACGCACCCAGGTGACGAAGGGTGCCGCCATACCTGATGTGACGAGATGCTTGGCGCTGGTGTCCAGGAAGGAAAACACCAGGCCCGAGGCAAATATCAGCAGGATCGCCGATGATGGCGTTGCGGTTTCTGCTGGTTTTTGAGGAGACACGCTGGCAGGCCGGGCAAATGACTAGGGATGCTTGGCTATTGCGCCTATCGCGGCTGCCCGGCAAGGCAAAAGACGTGGACCAGGCTATTTTCCATCCCGGAAACCGGGATGGAATGTCTCTGCCGTGGCGGTTACTCCGCCGCTTCGGCTTCCACTTCGGGCTCGACCTCGGTCGTGCCCTCGACGTCGGCGGCAGCCTCGTCGTCGATCAGGGTCAGGTCGGACAGGTTGGCCTCAATGCGCAGCAGGAGCTTGGAAAGCTGCTTGACGTCCTTCTTGTCAAAACCTTTGAGCGCTTGCTTTTCGGTCTTCTTGACCGACTTTTCGACGGCGCGGATGGCGTCACGGCCGGTCTCGGTGAGGAAGATGTGGGCCTGGCGGGCGTCGGTGTCCGATGCGCGCTTTTCCAGGAATCCCTGGGCCTGCAGCCGGTTGATGGTCTTGGTGATGGTCGGCGGCCGCACGCCGAGGCGCGAAGCGAGCTGGCCGGGGGTCTGGCCGTCATCATCGTGCAGCGACAGCATGATCTGGTCCTGGCCGGCATAAAAGCCATGCGCCAGAAGCCGTGCGGCCAGCGAGGTGCGCGCCAGTCGGGCGACCTGGTGAAGCCGGCTCATCGCCGCGCCTTTGTTGGACTTGGACATCCGCATCTCCTGCGCCACGCCTCGTACCGTGATGGCCGAGAATAGTTGCTGCGTGGCCCTTTGCAATCGACCGCACGGGAGATTGTTGCCTGCTCGTTTTGCCGGCAACCGACCACCCGCACGAGCGCTCTGTGCCAGACGCATGTTACAGTTCGATGACAGATACGCTTCGCCGGCAAATCTTCCGGTCGATAGACGTCATCCTGCCCGTCTTACGGCAACGATCATCAGCGCCTCGTAGGCGGATGCGGCTTCGCGCACCGTGCTCTGCACGCCGGAACCGGCGCGGCGCAGGCTGCCGTCGTCGGCGTTCATCGTGTCGCGTTGTCCGCCACGCTGATTGTAGGGCGCCCTGGTCGAGAAGATCTGCTCGCTGAGATCGTCGGGAAAGAACATCTGCCCGGTCATGGCCCTGCCCTCCTCCGGAAACGCCTTGAAGTGGATGTGGGTGGTGCGACCGCGGTACCAGCCGGGATAGATGGTCTGGAAAGTCGCGATGCCGGCCGTGTCGGCCCGCTGCCAGCCGCGCAGGAATTTTTCGCCTGACGTATCGACGTCGCGCTTGTCGCCCTGGCCGGGATAGCCGGAATAGTGCCCCGTGGCATCGCAGTGCCAGAGGTCGACACGCGCGCCCTCGATCGGATTGCATGCTTCATCGACGATCTGCAGGCGTACGGTGAGGCCGACGCCTTCGCGGCCTTCGGTGATCTCGCTGCGCTCGAGCTCCGGGTCGAAATAATAGGGGCCTTCGGTGGTTTCGGGTGTAATCGAGCAGACGCCGGCTTCCGGCAAAAGCAGCGATGCAGATTGCGGCGAGGCCTGCCGCGCGAACAGCTGAACCGGTACGAGCGCGCTGCCGCCGGCCGTCACCGCGATCAGACCGAGCGCCCGGCGGCGGTTGAGTTTGCTGGAAAGGATGCCTTGTGCATCGCTGGCTGTCTCCGCGAAATGGGGTCGGCAAGCCCTTGCCTGGCCATCAATCTAGGTGCGGGCCGGCCGTCCTCCCAATGAAACTTCCGTAATGTACGCAAGGGTGGCGCCATGATGCCGTTTGAGACGTGCAAAAGCTTGGCCGGCATCCTATATGAGGCCTCTATTCGATCCCGAGGACGACCATGACCGAAACCCAGACCCAAATCCCCGTCACCGTGCTGACCGGCTATCTCGGTTCCGGCAAGACGACGCTACTCAATCGCATCCTGTCCGAGAACCATGGCAAGCGATATGCGGTCATCGTCAACGAATTCGGCGAGATCGGCATCGACAATGACCTGATCGTAGAATCCGACGAGGAAATCTACGAGATGAACAATGGCTGCGTCTGTTGCACCGTCCGCGGCGACCTGATCCGCGTCGTCGAAGGCCTGATGCGCCGCCCGGGCCGTTTCGACGCCATCGTCGTCGAGACCACCGGCCTCGCCGACCCGGTGCCGGTCGCCCAGACCTTTTTCATGGACGACGACGTCCGCTCCAAGACCAAGCTCGACGCGGTCGTGGCGCTCGTCGATGCCAAGCACCTGCCGCTGCGCCTCAAGGACAGCCGCGAGGCAGAAGACCAGATCGCCTTCGCCGACGTCGTCGTGCTGAACAAGACCGACCTGGTTACATCAGACGAGCTGCGCGACGTCGAGGCTGCCGTGCGCGCCATCAACCCGTCCGCCAGGATCCATCGCACCACCCGCGCCGGCGTGGCGCTCGACCAGGTGCTCGACCGCGGCGCTTTCGACCTGAAGCGCGTGCTGGCCGACGACCCGCATTTCCTCGACGCCCATGATCATGACCACCACCACGATCATGAATGCGGCCCGAACTGCGACCACGACCACCATCATCACCACCACGATCATGACCATCATGATCACGACCACCACGAGCATGGCGCGGTGTCGCCGATCCACGACGTGACGGTGCAGTCGGTATCGCTGCGCGGCGGCGAGATGGATTCCAAGAAGTTCTTCCCCTGGATCGAGAAGATCACCCAGATGGAAGGCCCCAACATCCTGCGCCTCAAGGGCATCATCGCCATCAAGGACGATCCGGACCGCTACGTCATCCAGGGTGTGCACATGATCATCGAAGGCGACCACCAGCGTGCCTGGAAGGACGACGAAAAGCACGAGAGCCGGCTGGTGTTCATCGGCCGCGAACTCGACGCCGAGCGCCTGAAGCGCAGCTTCGAGGCTTGCCAGGCAGCCTAGCCATCGGAAAACCCACGGCCCTCGATGTATCGGGAGCCGATCACTTGCCTCGCCTCAGATGCGAGCTGAGCGCCAGCGTCGACCCAGTGTCGAAGTTGACGCTTGCTCACCCTGTCCTTAGGGGTGAGGACAAATCAGCACCGGAAGTTTTACAGCCCATGCCGACAGTCGCCCCGCTTGATCTCGACGGACATTGCGTCACTGCAAGCTTCCTCGACGACATTCCCTTCTTTGCGCTTGCCGACGGCATGGTGCACTGGCTCGACCATGGCCAGAAGTCGGTCAGGCTGCATGACGGGCTGCTGTCGGCGACGACGACGGCCAAAAACGACCTGATGATCTCGGGCGGCGAAGACGGCAAGGTGATGACGCTGACCTCGGCCGGCGTTACGGCTGAACTGGCGAGCGTCGGCAAGAAGTGGGTGACGTCGGTCGCTTCAGGCCCGCAGGGAGCCGTGGCTTACGCCAGCGGCCGCAATGCCTGGGTGCGCTTCGCCGACGGCAAGACCAAGGAGTTCGCCCACCCGCGCTCGGTCGAGGGCGTGGCCTTTTCGCCGAAGGGCATGCGCATCGGCGTTGCCCGCTACAATGGCGCGACGCTGCATTTCCCCGCCGCCGACGGCACGCCGACCGAACTGCAATGGGACGGTGCGCATACCGGCATCACGTTTTCGCCCGACGGCGCATTCCTGGTGACCACCATGCAGGAAAACGCCCTGCACGGCTGGAAACTCGTCGATGCCAAGCACATGCGCATGACCGGCTATCCCGCCAAGGTGAAGAGCCTGTCGTGGAGCGCCAAGGGCAAATGGCTGGCCAGCTCCGGCGCGCCGGCGGCGATCGTCTGGCCCTTCACAGGCAAGGACGGCCCGATGGGCAAGGCGCCGCTGGAACTCGGCACGCGCGGCAACACCATGGTGACCTCGGTTGCCTGCCATCCGAGCGAAGACATCGTCGCCATCGGCTATGAAGACGGCATGGTGCTGGCGGTCCGTTTTGCCGACGCCAAGGAAGTGCTGCTGCGCCGCCCCGGCAAGGGCGCCATCACCTCGATGGCCTGGGACAAGGAAGAACGCCGTCTCGCCTTTGGCAGCGCCGCCGGCGATTGCGGCGTCATCGACATCACCGGCTAGCACAACTCCAGGGAGAGACGTGAAGCGGCTTTTCCTGGAATGATGCGGTCCCGCTCAAACTCAGCCGGCGCGTACAGCCCCCGCCGGCTTGCGCCGCAGTGCCAAGCCGTCGCGCATATTGAGCGACAGAAGCGCAATGTTGACGGCTCCGGCCGCCAGCTCCACTGTCTGCACGATGATGAAGGCCGTATCGAAACGGCCTTCCGCCGCCCAGCCGGCAAGTACATAGGCCGACGGCAGCAGCACCAGCAGGCCATTGGCGGCGATGATGCGCATGCGCCGCTTCTTGTGCTGGACGCCAGGGCGCCTCCAGCCCTTGCCGAGCGAGAATCCCGTGCCACCGGCAATGATCATCGCCGGGATGAGCACCACCATGCCGGCGAGAATTACGGCCTTTGCCGTGGCGATGATCTCGGCGTTGGCGGTCAGTTCAGCGGCAATTGTGGCAATCCAGAAACAGCTGACAGTGAGCAAGGCAACCCCGCCGGCAGCGGCATGAAGTTTCGCTTTCATCGTCGAACCTCCAGTTTACATAGCAAGCTATATATCATTGCATAGCATGCTATTCAACAGCTATTCCTCGCGGCATGGCTTTTCAGAAAGAACGCTCCGCCGGATATCTCGCCAACCAGATGGCACGCCTGTTCGCCAAGGGCCTGCACGAGCGCATTCGTCCACTCGATCTGGCACCGGCACAGTTCATGACGCTGCTGGCCTTGTGGGACGAGGATGGGCTACCCCAGCGCGAGCTGGTGCGGCGCCTCGACGTCGAACAGGCAACGATGGCCAACACGCTGACAAGGATGGAGCGCGACGGCCTGATAGAGCGGCGCGCCAACCCGGACGACGGACGCTCGCAGGCCATCCACCTGACGCCGAGAGCAAAAGCGCTTCGCGACCCGGCGACCACCGCCGCCCGCGCCCAGAACGAGGCGGCGCTGGCAGGCTTTTCCGAAGAGGAACGGGACACCTTTCTGGCGCTGATGCGGCGCGCCATTGCTGCCATGCATAAAGATTGACCACCAGCCTGCGCGAAGAGCGAAACCAGCGTCGACCTATCCGGCTCGACTATTCCACCAGGCAGGTGGCCCGGCCGGTGAAATTGTAGGTCTTGCCTTCGCCGCCGGTGGCGTCAGTCATGTCGAACACGGTGACCGAATACTGGCCGATATAGTCGCCCTCATCGCCGGACTTGGTTCTTACCGTGATCTCGACATAGCCATGCGGCTTGTCGGCTTCGCGCTCGCGGTAGACGACCATGCGCAACTCCTCGCCGTCGAGCCAGTATTGCGCGAGATGGTCGCGTTCGAAGCTCATCTTGCGCAGATCCTGCGAGATCGCCTTTTCCGAAATCTCGATCTCGCCGCGGAAATTGAACACCGGGCTGCCCATGCCACGAGTGACGCCACTCTCGATGGTCAGGTTCACCGCCTCATCCTTGGCACCGCATGAGAGCCCGCCAGAGGCACCGGCCGGGCCCGCGGCAAGCAGGATCGACATGGCGGTCATGATAGCACGCATCGGCATCTCCCCCCAAAGCACAGTCTGATGATCGCCATTGCGACGGCCGGGTCAAGACGGCCGCGCTGAGCCAATAGAGACCGTTGCAACGGCCAGTTGCCGTTTGCAGTGGCGGCTGGCTAGAGTGGCGCCCGTCTGTCCAATGGGAGCCATGATGAATCGCATCGAACGACCTGAAGCCACCGAAGGCGGCGTGCCGCTGTCGCGCATCGCAGAGCTTGCAGCGACGGAGGCGGAAATCTTCCGCCGCGCCCGGCCCAAATCGGAGGCCGCGTTGGGCAACGGCCTAGCAGGGTTCTTCAACGGCGTTCCGATGCACTGGATGAAAGACTGGCCGACGCCCTTTCCCATTCTTGTCGACAAGGCGAACGGCGCCACCATCACCGATGTCGACGGCATCAGGCTGGCCGACTTTTGCCTCGGCGACACCGGCTCGATGTTCGGCCATTCGCCGGCGCCTGTCGCCCGCGCCATCCGCAGACAGGCAGCCCGCGGCCTGACCTACATGCTGCCGTCGGAAGATTCGCTCACTCTCGGCCTATTGCTGGCAAAACGCTTCGGCCTGCCACATTGGCAGATCGCCACCACCGCCACCGACGCCAACCGCTTTGCCCTGCGCGTCGCGCGGGCCATCACCGGCCGCGACAAGATTCTCGTCTTCAACGGCTGCTACCACGGTGCGGTCGACGAGACGATGGTGCGGCTCGCCGACGGCAAGCCGATCAACCGCCCCGGGCTGGCAGGGGAATTCCGTGACCTCACCGCCCGCACGCGCATCGTCGAATTCAACGATCTTGCAGCACTGGAAAAGGCACTGAGCCATGGCGATGTCGCCTGCGTCATCACGGAGCCGGTGCTGACCAACTCCTGCATGGTGCTGCCGGAACCCGGCTTTCTCGAAGGCGTGCGCGCGCTAACCCGTAAGGCCGGCACGCTGCTTTTGATCGACGAGACCCATACCATCTCGACCGGCCCGGGCGGCTACACCAGGGAGCACAATCTCGACCCCGACCTGTTCGTGCTCGGCAAGCCTGTCGCCGGCGGCGTGCCGGCCAGTGTCTGGGGTATGAGCGAGGAGGTCGCCGCCCACTACGCCGCCTACAATGCCACCAAGGAGCCGGGCTATTCCGGCATGGGCACGACTCTGTCGGCCAATCCCCTCCAGTTCGCAGCGATGCGTGCCACGCTCGAAGAGGTGATGACCGAAGAAAACTACGCCCACATGGAGAAGCTGGCCGAACGGCTCGCAACCGGCCTCGACAAGGCGATCCGAAAACGGAAACTGCCCTGGCACGTGATGCGCGTCGGCGCCCGTGCCGAATTCATCTGCGCGCCCGGCCCGCTGCGCAATGGCGGCGAGGCCGAGCATGCGCATGCCTCCCGGCTGGAGGCTGCCATGCATGTGGCGCTGGTCAATCGCGGTGTGCTGATCGCGCCGTTCCACAACATGATGCTGGTCTCGCCGGTGACGACAGCGCGGCAGGTCGACAAGCTGGTCGCAGCTTTCGACGATATTGCCGCCCGTCTTGCGGCATGAGACAAGGCACAAGGACAATCGAGTGACATCATGACATCACCTTCCGGCTCGACCGTCGACGAGGCCAGAGCCTTTCTCGACGCGAACCCTGATATCGAAGCCTTCGACATCGTCTTGACCGACGCCAATGGCGTTGGCCGCGGCAAGATCATCCGCCGCCATGAGTTGATGGGGCTCTACGAAGGCGGGCGCCACCTGCCCATTTCCATCCTCGGCCTGGACATCACAGGCGAGGACGTCCACGAAACCGGCCTGATCTGGGACTCTGGCGACGGCGACATGCGCGCCTGGCCGATCCCTGGCACGCTGAAGTCTTTGCACGGCACAAGCCCGGCCCGCGGCCAGGTGCTGATGTCGATGTTCCATCTCGACGGCGCGCCGATGACCTCGGACCCTCGGCTGGCGCTGAAGTGGCAGGTCGACAGGCTGGCCGAAAAGGGACTCTACCCCGCCGGCGCCTTCGAGCTCGAATTTTTCCTGCTCGCCAAGGAGCGCGACGGCGACGGCAAGGTCCAACCGGCCCGTGCCGTGCTCGACGGCCGCGCGTCCGGCAAGACAGAAGTCTATTCGGTCGACCACCTGCACGGCATGGAACCGCTGTTCTCCGACATCTATGCCGCCGCCAAGGCACAAGGCATTCCCGCCGAGACGGTGATCTCGGAATATGCGCCGGGCCAGTACGAACTCACTTTGCGCTACCGTAAGGACGTCATGCAGGCCGCCGACGACCTGCTGATGCTGAAGCGGCTGGTGCGTGCCCAGGCCCGCCGCCACGGTGTCACCGCCTGCTTCATGGCCAAGCCGATCGAGAAATATGCCGGCTCGGGCATGCATTTTCACGTCTCGTTGCTCGACAGCGACGGCAACAACGTCTTCACCGAAGCCGAAGAAGGCACCTGGGAGCCCAAGCTGCTACACGCGCTCGGCGGCCTCGCCGAGACGATGGCGGAATCGATGCTGGTGTTTGCGCCGCATGCCAACTCCTGGCGTCGCTTCGTCTCCCAGTCCTACGCTCCGGTGGCCCCGACCTGGGGCGTCAACAACCGCTCGGTGGCGCTACGCGTGCCGGCGGGCGACGCCAAGAACCGCCGCATCGAGCACCGTCCCTCTGGCGTCGACGCCAACCCCTACCTCGTCGCGGCGACCATCCTCGCCGGCATCTCGAAGGGGCTGGAGGAACAGCTGGACCCCGGTCCTGAGACATCAGGCAACGGTTACGAACAGGCCGAAGGCACCGAAAGCGTGATGCCGCCGGACTGGCGATCGGCGATCGAGGCGGCGAAAGCGTCGGAGTTCCTGCGCGAGGCGCTGGGCCACGACCTGCACCGCACGTTTACGGCGATCAAGGAAAGCGAATACCTGCGCGTCGCCCGCACGGTGAGCGAGCTCGACTACCACCTTTATCTGCACGAGGTGTGATCCCCGGGATGGCGGCTAACACCGCCATCCATTCGCCGACACGTCGTTCACAATTTGCCGCATCATAGCGAACCCTCTGGCCTTGGCAGCCAAAAGAACATATCATGAACGAATGACAGTTCTTTCGACCCGCGAGAAACTCGCGATCCTTTCCGACGCCGCGAAATATGACGCCTCCTGCGCCTCTTCGGGTGCCGGCGGCCGCGACTCGCTTAAGTCGCGCGGCATCGGTTCGACCGAGGGCATGGGCATCTGCCACTCTTACGCGCCCGACGGCCGCTGCATTTCGCTGCTCAAGATCCTGCTGACCAATTTCTGCATCTACGACTGCAGCTACTGCATCAACCGCTCCTCCTCCAATGTCCGCCGCGCCCGCTTCACGGTCGACGAGGTGGTGCGGTTGACCATGGATTTCTATAAACGCAACTACATCGAGGGATTGTTCCTCTCGTCCGGCGTCATCCGCTCGCCCGACGAGACCATGACCGAGATGGTGGAGGTGGCCAGGCGGCTGAGGCTCGACGAAAAGTTCGGCGGCTACATCCATCTCAAGACGATCCCGGAAGCCTCGGCCGAGTTGGTCGAAAAGGCCGGCCTCTATGCCGACCGCCTGTCGATCAATGTCGAATTGCCGACCGATGAGGGGGTGAAACGACTGGCGCCGGAGAAGCGACCTGAGACGATCCGCGTCTCGATGGCAAAGTTGCGCTCGAAGATCGAGGAGAAGGCGGAGCCGACATTGAGGACGAAAACGCGTGAACGCTTTGCTCCCGGCGGGCAGTCGACGCAGATGATCGTCGGCGCCGACGCCACTTCAGATGCCGGCATCCTCAAGACCAGCGCTCGCCTTTACGGCAGCTACCAGCTGCGGCGCGTCTACTACTCGGCCTTCAGCCCGATCCCCGACGCCTCCTCTGCCCTGCCCCTGAGGAAGCCGCCGCTGATGCGCGAACACCGGCTCTACCAGGCAGATTGGCTGATGCGCTTCTACGGCTTTGAACAGGGCGAGATCCTCGACGGCACGCCTGACGGCATGCTCGACCTGGAGATCGACCCCAAGCTCGCCTGGGCGCTGCGCAACCGCGCCTCCTTTCCCCTCGACGTCAACCGCGCCGACAAGGAGAGGCTGCTGCGCATCCCGGGCCTCGGCACGCGCGCAGTGGAGCGTATCCTGGAGACCCGCCGCTTCAAGCGGTTGCGGCTCGAGGACGTTGGCCGTCTTTGCCAATCCATCACCAAGGTCCGCCCGTTCATCGTCGCCGACGGCTGGTCGCCGGGCGCCGCCACCGACGCTGCACGGCTGCGCGAGGCGATTGCGCCGAAGCCGCGGCAGCTCGAGCTGTTCCGATGACCGGCCAACCCGCCTTCCCACTGGCCGCTTACGCCGTGCATCTCGCCGGCCCGACCGACTTCGACGGCTGGCGCGATGCGGCACGCAGGCTGAGCACCAACGAGGTGAAGCCCGAGGACATCGAATGGCATGTCGGTGGCGAAGGGGACGAGCTGCCGGCGCCGACCCCGGGCGTCGAACTCAGGGTCTCCCGAGATTTCATCGAGCGCGCGGCCATCGTCACCTGCCATTCCGACAGCGAACGTTTCGCACTGCTCTATCGGCTGCTGTGGCGGCAGCGTAGCGAGCCTCATTTGCTCCGCATCGCCTCCGACCCCGACGTGCGCCGCTTCGAGGCGATGGAAAAGTCGGTCAGGCGCGACGAGCACAAGATGCATGCCTTCGTCCGTTTCCGGAAGATCGGCGACGGTGACGAAGAGCGCTTCGTCGCCTGGTTCGAGCCTGACCACTTCATCCTCGAATTGGCAGCACCGTTCTTCGTGCGTCGCTTTACCCGCATGCACTGGGCGATCCTGACGCCACACGGCTCGGCTGAATGGGACCGCGAAAGACTGGCGCTAGGCCCCGGCGCTTCGAAGGATGATGCGCCCGCTGCCGACCAGTCGGAGGAGATGTGGCGGACCTATTTCGCCAACATCTTCAATCCCGCCCGCCTCAAGGTGAAGGCGATGCAGGCGGAGATGCCCAAGAAGTATTGGCGGAACCTTCCCGAGGCGTCGCTCATTCCGGAGCTGATATCAGGCGCCGACGCGGCTGCCCGGGAGATGATCGCGAGGATGCCGACGATGCCCGCAGCGCATCACCAGGCGATACAAGCCAGACACTGGCCGGCTTTGGAGCCGTCGCCGGAGACAGAGGCGCATTCGATCGACGCTCTGCGCCAGCAAGCAAGCCAGTGCCGGCGCTGTCCGCTGTGGAGCGAGGCGACGCAGACGGTGTTCGGCGAGGGTTCTGACAATGCCGAACTGGTGTTTGTCGGCGAGCAGCCCGGTGACCAGGAGGACCTGCAGGGCCGGCCATTCGTCGGCCCGGCCGGCAAGATCTTCGACGCGGTGCTCGGCGAAGCCGGCATCGAGCGGACGGCAGTCTACGTCACCAATGCCGTCAAGCACTTCAAGTTCGAACCGCGCGGCAAGCGTCGCATCCACAGCAAGCCCAATGCCGGCGAGGTGCAGGCTTGCCGCTGGTGGCTGGCGCAGGAGGTGACGCTGCTAAAGCCGAAGCTGATGGTGGCGCTCGGCGCGACCGCGGCCCAGTCGCTGCTGGAGGCGCCGGTGGCGATCACCAAACAGCGCGGGCAGACCATCAAACGCGACGACGGCCTCGCCGTTTTCCTGACGATCCACCCGTCCTACATCCTGCGCATCCGCGACCCGCAGGAGGCGGCAGCCGAGCGCGCCCGCTTCGTCGCCGACATCAGGACGGTGCGCGCGATGATGGCCGGCTAACGCAAGGCCAAGACCCGTCCCACCCGGCAAAAGGCGTATGCCAGCTACCGGATCAGGATCGCCCTGAGGTCGTTGACGTTGGTGCCGGTCGGCCCGGGGACGAAAAGATCGCCCACCGAGTTGAACGCCGTCCAGGCATTGTTGCCGGCCAGCATCGCCTTGGCGTCGACGCTGGCAGCATGCATGCGCGAAACAGTGGAGCCGTCGGCAAAGGCGCCGGCATTGTCCTCGGAACCGTCGATGCCGTCGGTATCGGCGGCCAGCGCGTCGATGCCCTGGAGGCCGTCGATGCCGATGGCGAAGGCAAGCAGGAACTCGCTGTTGCGGCCGCCCTTGCCCTTGGCCCTAAGGGTCACCGTGGTCTCGCCGCCGGACAGGATCAGCACCGGCTTGTTGAACGGCCGGTTGCGGGTCGCGACTTCGCGGGCGATGGCCGCATGCACGCCACCGACCTCGCGTGCCTCGCCCTCGATGGCGTCGGAGAGGATAACGGTCTTAACGCCCTGCTTGCGCGCGGCTTCGGCGGCAGCGTCGAGCGACACGGCGGCAGAGGCGATGACATGCACCTCGTTGCGGGTGAAGCGCGGGTCGGTCGGCTGCGGCGCGTCGGCGGCAGCCGAGTTGATGTGGGCGATGACATTAGCGGGCAGCGCGATGCGGTAGGTTTCGATCAGGCGCAGCGCATCGGCGCGCGACGCCTCATCAGGCACTGTCGGACCCGAGGCGACCAAAGCCGGATTGTCGCCGGGAATGTCGGACACGACGAGCGAGACGACGCGGGCGGGATGCGCCGCTGCAGCCAGCCGGCCGCCCTTGATGCCCGAAATGTGCTTGCGAATGGTGTTCATCGCCGAGATCGGCGCGCCGGAAGCGAGCAGCGCCTCATTGACGGCGATCTCATCGGCAAGGGTCAGGTTCCCCGCCGGCGACGGCAGCAGCGCCGAGCCGCCGCCCGAGATCAAAGCGACGACGAGGTCGTCCTCGGTCAGGCCGGAGACCGTCTGGAGCAGAAGCTTCGCCGCTTCGAGGCCGTTGGCGTCGGGCACCGGGTGCGAGGCCTCGACGATCCTGATGCGCTCGCAAGGGGCGGCAAAGCCGTAGCGGGTGACCACCACGCCCTCCAGCGGTCCGTCCCAGGCTTTTTCGAAGGCAGCTGCCATCTGGGCCGAGCCCTTGCCGGCGCCAATGACAATCGTCCGTCCCTTGGGCTTTGCCGGCAGGTGGCGGCGGATGGTGAGCTCGGGATCGGCGGCCGCCACGGCGGCTTCGAAAACGCTGGTCAGAAAATGCTTCGGGTCGGTCATGGCCATCGGGACGTTCAAACTCTCTCAGCTGTTCGCAACGGGGGGCAAGGCGAGGTCGTGGCTGGGAATGCCCAGGTGCTCGCAGATCGCCGCGACCACCACCTCATGATCCTGCCTCTCCGGCAGGCCTGAAACGGCAATGGCGCCGACGACGCCGACGCCCTTGACGCGGATCGGGAATCCGCCGCCGGCCAATACATAGTCGTCGATCGGCAAGGCATCGCCGACAGCGAATGTGCGGTCGGTCCGTGCCTTGTGCAGCACCATGCGGTAGCTGCTGCGGTGGAAGGTCCTGACGACGTTGATCTTGCGCCGCGCCCATTCGGTGTTGTGGACCGTCGAGCCTGGCAGCGCGCAGTAGAACAGCGCCCGATCCCACAGGCGGATGTCGACGATGATGGGAAATTTCTCGGTCACCCCACGGGCGCGGATGGCCGAGCCGATATCGAAGGCAACCGCCTCGTCGAAGCGCTCAAAGACCAGTCGGTCCTCCTGCTCGGCGATCTTTTTCAGGTCCTCGGCTGCTGCCATCGTCCGTTCCTCCGTCAGACACGGCTCACATGGCAGACGCGAGGCAATGACGCAAGGTCAGGCAGCCTGATCCATCGTCGTCTTGGCGGCTTTGCCTGCGACATAAACTTCCACCACGGCGCGGTCGTCGCCGAGCGTCTGCAGCAGGAACAGTTCCTCGGCCAGCGTGCCGCAGCGCTCCATCCTGAGCCGCATGCCAGGCGTGGCGCGGGCGTTGAGCACCACGAGGTCGGCGTCGGTGCCGACGTCGAGCGTGCCGACCTTGTCTGCGATCGACAGCGCCTCGGCATTGCCGCGCGTCAGCTGCCAGTAGGAAGCCAGCGGGTTCAGCTTCTCGCCGTTGAGCGCAATGACCTTGTAGGCCTCGTCCATGGTGCGCAGCATCGAATAGTTGGTGCCGCCGCCGACGTCGGTGGCGGTGGCGATCCGGAGCGGCCTGTCGCGCTTGCGGTAGCGCTGGTAGTCGAACAGGCCCGAGCCAAGGAACAGGTTGGAGGTCGGGCAGAACACGGCGATCGAGCCATGCTCGGAGATCGCGTCGGATTCACGCTCGCCGAGATGGATGCAGTGGCCGAGCAGCGTGCGTTTGCCGAGCAGGCCGTAGTGTTCGTAGACGTCGGTATAGTCGCGCGACCAGGGGTAGAGCTCCTGGGTGAAGGCGATCTCGGCGTGGTTTTCCGACAGATGCGTCTGGATGTGCAGGTCGGGATGCTCACGGGCCAGTTGGCCGGCCATTTCCATCTGCTCGGGGGTCGAGGTGATGGCGAAGCGCGGCGTGATGGCATAGTGCTGGCGGCCCTTGCCGTGCCATTCCTTGATCAGCGCCTTGGTGTCGTCATAGCTCGCCTGCGGCGTATCGAGCAGACCGTCGGGGGCATTGCGGTCCATCATCACCTTGCCGGCGATGTTGAGCATGTTGCGCTCATGCGATTCCGCGAAGAACGCCTCGGCCGACTGCTTGTGCACCGAGCAATAGGCGGCAACGGTCGTCGTGCCGTGGCGCACCATCTCGTCGAGGAACAGGCGCGCGATGCGGCGGCCATGCTGGGTGTCGATGAAGCGCGTTTCCTCGGGGAAAGTGTACTTGTTCAGCCATTCCAGCAGCTCGGCGCCATAGGACGCAATGATCTGCATCTGCGGGATATGGACATGCCCATCGATGAAGCCGGGCAGGATCAGATGCGGGCGATGGTCGACGACCTTGGCGTCACCGGCCTGGGCCGCGATCTCCGAATAGGCGCCGACGGCCGCGATCTTGCCGTCGCGCATCAGCACCGCACCATCTTCCTCATAGGCATAGGACGCATGGTCGTCCGCGCTATCGGGCCAGCGCAGGAAGGACAAGGTACGGCCGCGAAGGAGTGTGGTGGTCATGATCGAACTCTACAGGCTTTCTGGCGTGGCCACATCGCGGCCCGTTTTGCCGCGCGTCAAGGTGAGCGCGACGAGCGCGCCTCGAACTTTCAATCCGTAGGTCGCAGGCGCTACTTGCGCGCCTGTTCATACCAGGCGACCAGCAACGCCCGCTCCTCGGGTGTGATCTGGGTCACGTTGGCCGGCGGCATGGCATGGCTGCGGCCAGCCTGCAGGTAAATCTCACGCGCATGCAAGGCGATTGCGTTGTCGGTCTCCAGCACCACGCCCTTCGGCGCATGGTAGACGCCTTCGTAGGACGGCTCGTTGGCGTGGCACATGGCGCAGCGGCCGAGAACCGTATCACGAACCTTGGGGAACTGGGCTGCGGCAATATAGGGCTCGGTGAGGACGGAGGCGTTCTTGTCCTCGCCGGTCAAAACCTTGGGCACGGTCGACAGCCACATGATGACGACGAACAACAGGGCAGCGGCGAGCCAGGTCCAGTGCGGGTTGCCTTCACGCTTGTGCACCGTGTTGAAGTAGTGGCGGATCAAGACGCCGATGATGAAGATGAGCGCGGCGATGATCCAGTTGAACTCGGTACCGAAGGCCAGCGGGTAGTGGTTCGACAGCATCAGGAATACGACCGGCAGGGTCAGGTAGTTGTTGTGCGTCGAGCGGGTCTTGGCGATCTTGCCGTATTTCGGGTCAGGCTTGCGGCCGGCGATGAGGTCGGCCACGACGATCTTCTGGTTCGGGATGATGACCATGAAGACGTTGGCCGACATGATCGTCGCGGTGAAGGCACCAAGATGCAGGAAGGCGGCGCGGCCGGTGAACAGCTGCGTATAGCCCCAGCTCATGAACACGACGACGACATAGAGGATGATCATCAGAAGCGTGTCGTGGTCGCCGAGCTTCGACTTGCAGAGCAGGTCATAGACGATCCAGCCGAGACCGATCGAGGCGAGCGAAATGGCGATGGCGACAGGCGCCGACACGTCGAGCACGTTGCGGTCGACAAGGAACAGCTCGGCGCCGCCGTAATAGACCAGGCAGAGCAGCGTGAAGCCCGACAGCCAGGTGGCGTAGGATTCCCACTTGAACCAGGTCAGGTGCTCCGGCATCTGGGCCGGCGCCACCAGGTATTTCTGGATGTGGTAGAAGCCGCCGCCATGAACCTGCCATTCCTCGCCATGGGCGCCGACCGGCAGGCCGTCATGCTTGCGCAGCCCGAGATCGAGCGCGATGAAGTAGAACGACGAGCCGATCCAGGCCATGGCGGTGATGACATGCAGCCACCGCACGGCGAAGCTCGCCCAGTCCATGAAAAACGCCAAGTCGTACATCCGCCGTCCCTTTTTCGCAGCGTGCCGATCTTACGATGCCCGATGCATTGGGGAAGTGAAAGGATTCGCGATGACTTTCAAAAAAATCTGGAAAATACTAGCGTAGCGCTGCACGGCACAAGCCGGCTATGGAACCATCGGTCTCGCATGGCATATCTCGACAATATCGCGGTCTTCGTTCGCGTCGTGGAACTCGGCAATCTCTCCGCCGCGGGCCGCGACATGCGCATTTCGCCGGCGGTCGCCTCCAACCGCATCAAGGAGCTGGAGAAGCACCTCGGCGTGCGCCTGTTCAACCGCACGACGCGCCAGTTGATGCCGACCGAGCACGGCAACGTGTTCTATTCCGGCGCCAAGCAGGTGCTGGAAGCGATCACCGAGGCCGAAGCCGCCGTCTCGGCGCTTTCCGGCCAGCCGCGCGGCACCATCCGCGTCACCGCCCCGCTCGGTCTGGGCCGTCGGCTTGTCGCCTCGGGCATTCCCGAATTCCACGACAAGTATCCCGACATCGAAGTCAGGCTCAGGCTTTCGGACCACAATGTCGATATCCTCAAGGAAGGTCTCGACGTTGCCTTCCGGCTCGGCGTGATCGAGGATTCCAGCCTCAGGATGCGCGGCATCATGGAATGCGAGCGGGTGCTGGTCGCAGCACCCAAATATCTGGAAAAGCGCGGCGAACCGGAAAGCGCCAATGAGCTGATCGGCAAGAAGCATGACTGCCTGATGCTGCGTTATCCCGGCTCACGCGAATATTTCTGGACGTTGGAGACGCCCAACGGGCCGACCAAGTTCGAGGTCCACGGCCCGTTCGATTCCGACGACGGCGACGTGCTGACCGGCTGGGCGCTGGCCGGGCGTGGCATCATCAACAAGCCGCGCTTCGAGGTAGAGCCCTTCATCCGCGACCAGCGGCTGAAGATCATCCTGCCGCAAACGCCGCCGACGCCGGTGCAGTTTGCCGCCGTCTATCCGCACAAGAAGCTGCAGGACCCGAAGGTCCGGCTGCTGCTCGACTTCATGGCGGAGCGCTGCCACAAGCTGATCAAGGATATCCTTGCTGGCAAGTGAGGCGGGCGAAGACGTTAGGCCGGCACCTCATCCCTCGATCGCCTGGTAGGCCGAGGTCCAGAAGTCGACATAGTGCTTGGGCGCCTCGGGCGAGTCCATCAGCTTCTGGGACAGCAGGATGCCGGCAAAGTCATTGGCCGGGTCGGCATAGGCAGAGGTGCCATAGCCGCCGTCCCAGCCGAACCTTCCCGGCGTCGTAAAGAGATTGTCGCGCTTGAGCGCGACCGACATGCCGAGCCCCCAGCCGGAATTGCCGTTGAAGAACATCGCAGCGCTCGCCTTCTGCTCGTCGGTGAGCTGGTCTGACGTCATCAGCTCGACCGAGGCGCGCGACAGGATGCGCTGGCTGCCAAGCTTGCCCTTGCCGAGCATCATGCGTTGGAAGGCGAGATAGTCGTCAGCCGTAGAGACAAGCCCGCCGCCACCGGATTCGAAAATGGCCGGCCTGGCGAACAGCCCGCCCTTGGCCTCGTCATAGACGCCGAGCTTGCCGCTCTGGAAATCCCTGGAATAGGCAGTAGCAAGCCTGTCGACCTTCTCGGCCGGCACATGGAAGCCGGTGTCCTTCATGCCGAGCGGGCCGAAGATGCGCTCCTGCATGAAGGCGGACAGCGGCTGACCAGCCGCGCGCGCAACAAGCACGCCGGCCACGTCGAGGCCGGTGTGGTAGAGCCAACCCTTACCCGGCTGATGCGCGAGCGGCAGGGAACCGACGGCCTTCATGAAGGCATCGGGCGAGCCGCGGTACAGGTCGGCACTTGGCGCAATGCCGGCTTCGGCCATCGCATGCTGCACCGGATAGGCGAAGGGATAGACCATGATCGCGCCGACGCCGAAGCGCAGGGTGAGCAGGTCGCGCAGCGTGATCGGCCGGCTGGCCGGAACGGTGTCGGTGAGCTGGCCGTCGATGGCTTTGAGCACCTTGCGGGCGGCAAGCTCGGGCAGCCATCTGTCGACCGGGTCGTCGAGGCGCAGCCTGGATTCCTCGACCAGGATCATCGCCGCGACTGCGGTGACCGGCTTGGTCAGCGAGGCGACGCGGAAGATGCTGTCGCGCCGCATCGGCGCAGTATCGCCGAGCGCCAGCGCCCCCGCTGCCTCGACATGGATCTCCCCGCCCCGGCTGACCGCCCAGACGAGACCAGGCACATCGCCGCTTTCAACGTGGCCGGCCATGACCTTGCGCATCCGCTCGAGGCGGTCGTGTGCAAATTGGGCTGTCGTCATCGTCGTGCTCCCTGATTCTGTCGTCGCATTTGCGGCGGCTGATTGTGCCTGCTGCCCCGACACCGGTGCCGACATCAGCAGCGTGGAAAGGGCTGCGCCTTTCATCAGCGCGCGGCGGTCCATTGCCGAAATGCCGTTCATCTTGTCCTCGTCGGCCCAAAGCGGCCATTCAAAACTGATTGCATTTACTAACTGGTTGCAAAATAGGCAGACTGATTTTATATTGCAACTGGTTTTTTGGAGACACTTTGCATGAACCAGCAGCATCGGTCGGGCTGTCCGATCAACCTCACCCTCGAGGTGGTCGGCGACAAATGGAGCCTCATCGTCCTGCGTGACATGATGTTCGGCAATCGACGGCACTTTCGCGAGTTGCTGACGCAGTCTGAGGAAGGCATCGCCTCCAACATACTCGCCGACCGGCTGCGTCGGCTGCTCGACGACGGGCTGATCAGCAAGGCCGACGATCCCAGCCACAAGCAGAAGGCGATCTACTCCCTGACCGAGATGGCGATAGAGTTGCTGCCGGTCTTCGCCCAGATCGCCGCCTGGGGCCGCAAATGGCTGCCGGTCAGCGAAGAGCTCAGCATCCGCGCCGAACTGCTGGAAAAGGGTGGGCCTGAGATGTGGGAGCGCTTCATGGAGGAGCTGCGCACCGACCATCTCGGCGAGCCGCTGTCGGAGGCAGGACAACAACGGCTTCCCGTGCGCCTGGAACTGCAGGCGGCCTATCTCGAAGTCGTCGCCCGTAACGCCGGATCAGCTTGATTTTCCACTGGGCCAGCCCGGAACCGAACTGTCATATGGCTGTTGTAGCCTGCGTGAGCCGCCTGCCAGTCGCCGGGCGGCGCGACCAGCCATCAAGGAGCAGGCACGTGATTTCCCATCCGACGCGCAACGATCTCAAATCCAACGCCAAGAAGGTTTCGATCGAGCTTCTCAACGCCCGGCTCGCCGATGCGATCGACCTGGCGCTGATCACCAAGCAGGCGCACTGGAACGTCAAGGGGCCGCACTTCATCGCCATCCACGAGATGCTGGACGGCTTCCGCAAGGATTTGGATGAACACGTCGACACCATCGCCGAACGCGTCGCCCAGCTCGGCGGTGCCGCCCTAGGCACCTCGCAGGTCGTCGTCGAGGCCAGCAAGCTGAAGCCCTATCCGACCGACATCTCCAAGACCAAGGATCATATCGCAGCTCTGATCGACCGCTATGCCGACGCCGCGAAAAGCGTGCGCACGGCCATCGACGAGACTGGAGAGGCCGGCGACGCCGATACCGCCGATATCTTCACTGCCTATTCGCGCACACTCGACAAGTCGCTGTGGTTCCTCGAAGCCCACATCCAGGAAAGCGAATAGCCGCCAGTCTGGTTGCCGCCACGCCGGTCAGTTCGCCCTGACAAGCGCGGTCATGATCTCGGCTGCGGCGAGCGCCGCAATGACGGCGGGACGCTTGTCTTTCACCGCGTCACCGCCGATCGGACAGATCAGCCCCGCGAACTGTTCGTCGCTGCCACCTGCGGTCTTGAGAAACCAGCTCCTGAACGTCGCCTTCTTGGTCTTGGAGCCGATCATGCCGACATAACAGGTGTCATCGCGCTTCAATGCCTCGGCGACGATCAGGAAGTCGAGCGCGTGGTCGTGGGTCAGAACGACGAAGGCCGAGCCTGAGGGGGCTTCGCGAACCATCTCTTCCGGCATCGGCGTCAGCCGCGTGACGACATTGTCGGGCATGCCTTCGAGCGCGTCGGCGCGGGTCTCGACGACGACGACGTTGAGCGGCAGGAGCGCGAAGGCAGATGCCAATGCCTGCCCGACATGGCCGCCGCCGAAGACATAGACATGCGGACGTCCCGCGTCGGATGCCTCGGCGCCGGCCAGCAGATCGGCGCGCATCGCTTCGTCGACGTTCCTGACGGCAACCTCGACGCGGCCGCCGCAGCACTGGCCGATCTCCGGCCCGAGCGGAATGTCGAGCGTGAGGCTGTCCTTGGTTTCACTGGTATGGTCGAGATAGCGCGCCGGGACGGGATCGCCGGTGACGTGCTCCATGACCGTGCTGCGCTTGGACGAACCGGCCAGCATGGCACGCGCGGTGTCGATCGCCATGAATTCCAGCTGACCGCCGCCGATGGTGCCGAAGATGCGCTGCGGCGACACCAGCATCCACGCGCCTTTTTCGCGCGGGGTCGAGCCCCTGGCCTCGGCCACCTCGACCAGTGCCACCGAAGGCGCTGCGTCAAGGAAGGCCCGGAGGCTCTTGGCGGTCGCGGTCACTTGGCCTGGGCCGCCTCGGCCCGGAGGCGTTCGATCGCCATCAGCACGCGCTCGGGCGTCGCCGGAGCGTCGAGGCGCGGACAGATCTTGTGGTCGGCGACACTTGCCACCGCATCCGACAGCGCATGCAGCACTGCCATGCCATGCGGCAGCGGCGGCTCGCCGACGGCCTTCGAACGATGGATCGTCGGCTCATAAGCCTCGGACCAGTCCGTCAGCGCGACGTTGAAGACTTTGGGCCGGTCGGAAGCGAGCGGAATCTTGTAGGTCGACGGCGCATGCGTGCGCAGCCGACCCTTGCCATCCCACCACAACTCTTCGGTGGTCAACCAGCCCATGCCCTGGATGAAGCCGCCCTCGACCTGGCCGATATCGATGGCCCGGTTCAGCGAACGACCGGTGTCATGCAGGATGTCGGCGCGCTCGACAACATATTCGCCGGTCAAAACGTCGACCGATACCTCGGCGCAGGCCGCGCCATAGGCGTAGTAGTAGAAGGCATGACCCCTGCCCTTGCTGCGGTCCCAATGGATCTTCGGCGTCTTGTAGTGGCCGGCGGCCGACAGCTGGATGCGGTTGAGATAGGCCTGCTTGACCAGGTCGTTGAAGGCAATCTCCTGATTGCCGACGCGCACGCGGTTGGGTAGGAACACCACCTGGTCGGCCGGCACCTGGTACTTCTCGGCGGCGAAGTCGGTCAGCCGCTTGCGGATCTGCCGCGCCGCATCCTGGGCCGCCATGCCGTTGAGGTCCGCGCCCGACGATGCTGCCGTGGGTGCGGTGTTGGGCACCTTGGCCGTGGTGGTCGCGGTGATCTTCACCCGGTCGAGGTCGATCTGGAACTCTTCCGCCACCACCTGCGCCACCTTGAGATGCAGGCCCTGCCCCATCTCGGTACCGCCATGGTTCATGTGCACCGAGCCGTCGGAATAGACATGCACCAGGGCACCGGCCTGGTTTGACTCGGTTTTGGTAAACGAGATGCCGAACTTGACCGGCGTCATCGCCAGACCGCGCTTGACGAAGCGGCTGTTGGCGTTGAAGGCTGCGATCTCGCGGCGGCGGCGGGCATATTGCGCGCTGTCCTCGAGCTCGGCCACGATGCGCTGGATGATGCAGTCCTCGACCTTCTGGTGGTAGGGCGTGAGGTTGCGCTCGCCCGGCGTGCCCATCGGATCGTAGAAATTCAGCTTGCGGATTTCGAGCGAGTCCTTGCCGACGGCAAAGGCGACCTCGTCGATGACGCGCTCGGCACCGACCATGCCCTGCGGGCCGCCGAAGCCGCGAAACGCCGTATTCGACACCGTATTGGTGTAGAGCGGCGCCGACTTGGCATGCACGTTGGGATAGAAATAGGCGTTGTCGCAGTGAAACAGCGCACGGTCGCCCACCGGACCCGACAGATCGGCCGAGAAGCCGGCATTGAGCGCGAACATGTAGTCGACGCCGAGGATGCGGCCCTCATCGTCGAAGCCGACCTCGTAGTCGATGGCGAAGTCGTGGCGTTTGCCGGTGGCGGTCATGTCCTCGTCACGGTCGAGACGGACCTTGACGGCGCGCTTGTGCTTCTTGGCGGCGATCGCGGCGATCGCAGCACACTGGTTGGCCTGGGTTTCCTTGCCGCCGAAGCCGCCGCCCATGCGCCGCACTTCCACCTGGACTGCATGGCTCGGAACGCCGAGCACATGGGAAACGAGATGCTGGGTCTCGCTCGGTCCCTGCGTCGAGCAATAGACAGTTACCTCGTCGTCCTCGCCGGGCACGGCGAGCGAGACCTGACCTTCGAGATAGAAATGGTCCTGGCCGCCGAGCTTCATCCGCCCCTTCACCCGGCGCGGAGCAGCGGCTATCGCCGCTGCTGCGTCGCCGCGATTGAGCGTCAGCGGCGTCGTCACCTGCTTGTCGTTCTCGGGGTCGAGGTCCCAGATACCAAGGATCGCCGGCAACTCTTCATACTCGATCTTGGCAAGGCGCGCCGCCTGGCGGGCCTGCTCGCGGGTCGTGGCGACGACGGCGAAGATCGGCTGGCCATGGAACTGGACTTTGCCCTCGGCCAGGACCGGGTCGTCATGCATGCCACTCGGCGACACGTCGTTCTCGCCGGGCACGTCGGCATAGGTCAGCACGTCAACGACACCGGGGGCCGCGCGAACAGCCGCGAGGTCGACCGACTTCAGCGTGCCATGGGCGACATTGGACAGGCCGAGGCCGACATGAAGCGTGCCTGCCGGTTCCGGCATGTCGTCGATGTAGATCGCCTCGCCGGCGACGTGCTTGTGGGCGGAGTCGTGGCGCTGGTCGGTGTGGACGCCGCCGGAGATCTTGGCGGCCTTGAGGTTCGGTTGATGCTGGGTCATGTCACGCAGCCTCGTATCTCGACACCGTCAACGGCGCCTTGGTGTCTGTCGTCTCCATGTAGAAACGCAACAGCAGGTTCCTCGCCGCCAGCGCGCGGTATTCGGCGGTGGCGCGCATGTCGGTCAGCGGCGTGAAGTCCTCGGCGTATTTGGCCATAGCTGCCTCCACCGTTGCTTCGGTCCAGGGCTGGCCGACCAGGGCCGCTTCGACCGCGCTGGCGCGCTTCGGGGTCGCCGCCATGCCGCCATAGGCGATGCGGGCTTCGGCGACGGTGCCATCCTTGGCAAGGCTCAGCCAGAAGGCGCCGAGTGTTGCGGTGATGTCCTCGTCCCGGCGCTTGGTGATCTTGTGGACGGCGAAATGGACGCCCTTCGACGGCACCGGCACATGCACGGCCTCGACGAACTCGCCCGGCGCGCGGTCCTGCTTGCCATAGGCGATGAAGAAGTCCTGCAGCGAAATCGTCCGCCGTGTCTTGCCCTTGCGCAGCGTGAGCGTCGCACCCAACGCGATCAAGGGCGGCGGCGTGTCGCCGATCGGCGAGCCATTGGCGATGTTGCCGCCAATGGTGCCCATGTTGCGCACCTGCTCGCCGCCGATGCGGTCGATCAGCGGGCCAAGCGCCGGAATGTGCTTCGACAGCGTCTCGAAGGCTTCGGTATAGGTGACGCCGGCGCCGATCGTGATAACGCCCCTGTCATGTGACAGGCCCTGCAGGCCCTCGATGTTGGCGATGAAGACGACTGGCGCGATCTTGCGCATATGCTTGGTGACCCAGAGGCCGACATCGGTCGAGCCGGCGACCACGGTCGCTGTCGGCTCTGCTTCGAGCACGGCGGCGAGATCGTCGACAGTTGCCGGGATGACGAAGCGGTCCTTGCCTTCCCCGACCTCGACGCGGACGCCGTCGCGGAAGGCTTCGAGCCGTGCGGTGATCGCCTTGCGCTCGACCAGCAGCGGATCCTTGGCGACCTTGCCATAGTCGGAAATGGCGCGTGCTGCGCGCATGATCGCCTCGTAGCCGGTGCAGCGGCAGAGATTGCCCTGCAGCGACTTCTCGATCTCGGCGTCGGAAGGCTCCGGCGATTTCATCCACAGGCCATAGAGCGACATGACGAAGCCAGGCGTGCAGAACCCGCATTGCGAGCCGTGGAAATCGACCATCGCCTGCTGAACGGGGTGCAGCCGGTCGCCGCCGCCGGCGAGATGTTCGACAGTCACGACATGGCAGCCGTCGAGCGAGCCCATGAAGCGAATGCAGGCATTGACGCTTTCATAGGTGAGCTTGCCGCCGGAGAGCCGGCCGACCAGCACTGTGCAGGCGCCGCAGTCGCCTTCGGCGCAACCCTCCTTGGTGCCGCGCAGCGAACGCTGCAGGCGGAGATAGTCGAGCAGTGTAGCGTCTGGAGCGACGTCGGAAAGCTTGATGTCCTCGCCATTGAGGATGAAGCGGATGTGATTGCGTGTCTTGACCATCGTCATGGCTCAACTGCCCCGATAGGTGGAATAGCCGAAGGGGGAAATCAGCAGCGGCACATGATAATGCGTCGGCTCGGCCATGCCAAAGCGGATCGGCACGATGTCGAGGAAAGCCGGCTTCGGCAGCTCGGTGCCCAGGCCACGGAGATAATCGCCGGCAGCGAAGATCAACTCGTACTCCCCGGCCCGGAACTCGTCGCCGGCCAGAAGCGGCGCATCGCAGCGTCCGTCGGAATTGGTCGCGACCGTCTTCAGCAGCGTGCGTGCGTCGCCGTCGATCCGGAACAGCGAAACCACCAGGCCTTCGGCAGGCTTTCCGGTCGCAGTATCAAGGACATGGGTTGTGAGGCGTCCGCCTTCGGCCTTTGTCATTCGCTCTCCCTATTGGCGCTGAACGCCATCGTCATGGATTTTGCGCCATTTAAGGCCATTGCATAAGGTGCGGTCGAGCAGAGCACTACAAAAAGACTTTCAAAATTTTTCGAGGGAATGTCTGACGCACCTTTCGTTATTCTGCTCAAGTGCCCGGCAAGAATCCGGTTTTGAGGGAACATGCGTTACGTAAGAGATATGCGCGGCTACGGCGCAAACCCACCCCACCCGCAATGGCCTGGCGACGCGAATGTTTGCGTGCAGTTCGTGGTCAACTACGAAGAGGGCGGCGAAAACAACATCCTGCATGGCGACGCCGCTTCGGAAGCGTTCCTGTCGGAGGTGGTCGGCGCGGCACAATGGCCGGGCAAGCGCCACTGGAACATGGAATCGATCTACGAATACGGTGCCCGCGCCGGCTTCTGGCGGCTCCACCGCATGTTCACCGAAGCCAATGTGCCTGTCACCGTCTATGGCGTGGCGACAGCCCTTGCACGTTCGCCCGACCATGTCGCGGCGATGCAGGATGCCGACTGGGAAATCGCCTCGCACGGTCTGCGCTGGATCGACTACCGCGATCACGCCGAGGCCGACGAGCGCGCCGACCTGATCGAAGCCATCCGCCTGCACACCGAAGTGGTCGGCGAACGCCCCAAGGGCCTCTATCTCGGCCGCACCTCGGTCTATTCGGTGCGCCTTGCCGCTGCCGAGGGCGGCTTCGAGTGGATTTCCGACACCTATGACGACGAGCTGCCCTACTGGCTCGATCATGACGGCCATGGCAACGCGATCGCGCCGCAACTGGTGATCCCCTACACGCTCGACGCCAACGACATGCGTTTTGCCACAGCCCAAGGCTTCAATTCGGGCGACCAGTTCTACGCCTATCTCAAGGACAGCTTCGACACGCTCTATCGCGAGGGTGCCGCCGGCCGGCCACGCATGATGAGCATCGGCCTGCACTGCCGCCTGGTCGGCCGTCCCGGCCGGGCCGAAGCGCTGCGCCGGTTCATCGAATATGTGCAGGGTCATGACAAGGTCTGGCTGGCCCGCCGCCAGGACATCGCCCAGCACTGGCGCGACACCCACCCCTACCAGCCGCAGGCGCTGCGCCCCTCGCGCATGGGCCGCGACGAGTTCGTCCAGCGCTTCGGCTCGATCTTCGAGCATTCGCCCTGGATCGCCGAACGCGCTTTCGAATTCGAGCTCGGTCCGGCGCACGACAGCGCCGGCGGCCTGCACAACGCACTCTCCCGCGCCTTCCGCTCGGCGAGCGAGTCGGAGCGGCTCGGTGTTTTGACCGCCCACCCCGACCTTGCCGGCAAGTTGGCCCAGGCCAAGCGCCTGACCGAGGAGTCGACGAAGGAGCAGGCCTCCGCCGGTCTCGACGCGCTGACCGACGCCGAGCGCGCCCGCTTCACCGAGCTCAACACCACCTATGTCGAGAAGTTCGGCTTCCCCTTCATCATCGCCGTGCGCGACAATGACAAGGCAAGCATCCTCAAGGCATTCGAGACCCGCATCGCCAACAACCGCGACCAGGAATTCCTGACTGCCTGCAAGCAGGTGGAACGTATCGCCTGGTATCGACTTCACGACCTCCTTCCCCGCTGAGACCCCCGTCAGAAACCATGACAAAACGCTCCTACTACGCGCCGAAAGGCGGCCTGCCTCCCCAGACGGATCTGATCACCGATCGCGCCGTCTTCACCGAAGCCTATGCAGTGATCCCGAAGCGCGAGTTTTCGGACATCGTCACCAGCTTCCTGCCGCACTGGGACAAGGCGCGCGCGTGGGTGATCGCCCGCCCGCTGTCGGGCTTCGCCGAGACCTTCTCGCAATACATCATGGAAGTGCAGCCTGGTGGCGGCAGCGATAGGCCGGAGCCGGACGCGGGCGCCGAGGGCGTGTTCTTCGTCGTCGAAGGCGAAGTGACGGTCACGATTGCGGGCAAGAGCCATTTGTTGACGCCGGGCGGCTATGCCTATTTGCCGCCGGCGAGCGGGTGGACGATGCGTAACACCGGTTCGGAAACCACGCGGTTCCACTGGATCCGCAAAGCCTATGAGTATGTCGACGGCCTCGATACGCCCGATCCACTGTTCCTCAACGAAAACGACATCGCGCCCAACCCGATGCCCGACACCAACGGCGCCTGGGCGACCACACGCTTCGTCGACCCCAACGACCTGCGTCACGACATGCATGTCACTGTGGTCACCTTCGAGCCGGGCGGCATCATTCCCTTCCCCGAAACCCATGTCATGGAGCACGGCCTCTACGTGCTCGAGGGCAAGGCGGTCTACCGGCTGAACAACGACTGGGTCGAGGTCGAGGCTGGCGACTTCATGTGGCTGCGCGCCTTCTGCCCGCAAGCCTGTTATGCCGGTGGCCCTGGCAAGTTCCGCTACCTGCTCTACAAGGACGTCAACCGCCACATGCAGCTCGGCGCATTTAACGCCACGCGCCGCCGCTAAGGACCAAAGCCATGTCGGGTGAGATGAAGCGGATCGTCGCCAAGCCGCTGACGCGGGAGAACTTCGCCGAGTTCGGCGAGGTGATCGACACCAACTGCGACACACACTACCCGATCAATTCAGGCAAATGCGAGCGCTACCATGCGCTCGCCCGCGCCGAGGCGTCCGGCCCGGACGGCCACGTCATCATCAACATCTTCAAGGGAACGCCCTACGCATTTCCCTTGAAGCTTTCCATGGTCGAGCGCCACCCGTTCGGCAGCCAGGCGTTCATCCCGCTCACCCCGCGCCCCTACCTCGTCGTCGTCTGCCACGACGTCGGCGACGGCCCGGGTGAGCCGCACGCCTTCATCACCGCACCCGGCCAGGGCGTCAACTATCCCAGCAATCTCTGGCACGGCGTGCTGACGCCGATCGGTGAAAGCCAGGACTTCGTCGTCGTCGACCGCGGCGGCACCGGTCCCAATCTCGAAGAGTTCCATTTCTCGCACCCTTACGAAATCACCCTTCCTGAAGGCTTCTGACTCATGGCCGAACTGTCGCTCATTGAACGCCTCTTCGACGTCATCGAACACGACATCGTGCCCAAGACCGCCGAAGGCGTGACGAAGGGCAACAAGCTGTTCGGCGCTGCCCTGCTCGCCAAGGACGATCGCTCGCTGGTGCTGGCCGAGACCAACAACGAGCTCGAAAACCCGCTTTGGCACGGCGAGATGCATTGCCTGAAGCGCTTCTACGAGATGCCCAAGGCGACCCGCGCCGACACCAAGGACCTGATCTTCCTGTCGACGCACGAACCCTGCTCGCTGTGCCTGTCGGCCATCACCTGGGCCGGCTTCGACAATTTCTATTATCTCTTCAGCCACGAGGATTCGCGCGACAGCTTCGCCATCCCGCATGACCTCAAGATCCTGAAAGAGGTCTTCACCCTGGAACCAGGCGGCTACAACGCCGAAAACGCCTACTGGAAGAGCTTTTCGCTGCGCAAGCTGGTGCGCGAGCTACCCGAGGCCGACCGCAAGCGGCTGGAGGAGCGCGTTGCAACAATCTCCAAGCGCTACGACGAGATGTCGGAGACCTACCAAGAGAGCAAGGCCGACAACGACATCCCGCTGAACTGACGCGGACAGGCCAGAGACATCCGCTCTCTGGCTCATGCAACACCCCTTGCGTTTGGCACCCTGCCAAGTGCATGACCCTGAAAATCGAGGTCGATTTTCGGCCAAGGATCATGCACAGACTTAAGCGCTACAGCGTTCCTTTGCGCGTCGCAGAACGCGCGGCGCCGTAGCGACGTCGCAGGGAGCCAAGCATGAAAACCATCACCGAATTTCCGCGCGACATCGTCGAGTTTCCCGACATGGGCATCGTCATGCCCGACGGTGTCAGGTTGTCGGCGCGGGTGTGGATGCCGGCCGATGCCGACCAGGACCCGGTGCCCGCCATCCTCGAGCACCTGCCCTACCGCAAGCGCGACGGCACGACGACGCGCGATTGCCTGACCCATCCCTATTTCGCCGGCCACGGCTATGCCTCGATCCGCGTCGACATGCGCGGCAACGGCGATTCCGAAGGCTTGATGGACGACGAATACTCCGACCAGGAGTGGCAGGACGCCTGCGACGTCATCGCCTGGGCAGCAAGCCAGCCCTGGTGCAACGGCAAGGTCGGGATGATGGGCATCTCCTGGGGCGGCTTCAACGGCCTGCAGGTGGCGGCCCTCCAGCCCAAGGCGCTGAAGGCGATCATCACGCTGTGCTCGACCGACGATCGCTACGCCGACGACATCCACTACAAGGGCGGCCTGCTGTTGAACGAGAACATGGGCTGGGGCGCAACCATGCTGTCCTACTCCTCCAGGCCGCCGGATCCGGCGCTGGTCGGTGAAAAGTGGCGCGATATGTGGCTAGACCGGCTGGAGCATGAGCCCTTCCTGCCCGCACACTGGCTGAACCACCAACGTCGCGACGCCTACTGGAAGCGCGGCTCGGTCAACGAGGACTACTCGGCCATCAAGGCCGCCGTGCTCGCCATCGGCGGCTGGGGCGACTCCTACAAGAACACCGTCTCGCGCCTGGTCAGCAACCTCAAGGCGCCGGTCAAGGGCATCGTCGGGCCATGGGTGCACAAATATCCGCATTTCGCCGTGCCGAAGCCGGCCATCGGCTTCCTGCAAGAGGCTTTGCGCTGGTGGGACCACTGGTTGAAGGGCAGGGAGACCGGCGTCGAAGACGATCCGGCGATGCGGCTCTACGTCATGGAGTCCGAGCCACCGCGCGAGTGGTATCTGGAGCGCCAGGGCCGCTGGATCGCCGAGCGGCAATGGCCTTCGCCAGAGATCGCGACCAGGACCCTGGCGCTCGGCACCAACGGCATGTTGGCCGAGGGCGTCAAGCTGGAGGCGCCGGTGTCGATCAACTCGCCGCAGGATTGCGGCATGGATGGCGGCGAATACTGCGCCATCTGGCTCGGGCCGGAACTGCCGGGAGACCAGCGCGCCGACGACGCCAAGTCGGCCTGCTTCGACGGTGCCGCACTCGAGGCACCGCTCGACATCGTCGGCAGCCCGGTCATCCGGCTGAGGCTAGCCGCCGACCGCCGGCGTGCGATGGTGGCGGTGCGCCTGTGCGACGTCCAGCCCGACGGTGCCTCGACGCGTATCACCTATGGCGTGCTCAACCTCTGCCAGCGCAACAGCCATGAGTTCCCCGAGGACGTGGTGTCAGGCGAGACGATGGAGATCGCATTCAAGCTCGACGACATCGCCTACCGCGTCGCTGCAGGTAACCGGCTGCGCGTCTCCATATCCTCGACCTACTGGCCGCTGGTCTGGCCATCGCCGGAAGAGGTGACACTGACGATCCAAGGTGGCGCGATCGAACTGCCGGTGCGGGCCTCGGGCAAAGGCGACGAATGGACGTTCCAGGAACCGGAGGGCGCCACCCCCTGGCAGATCGAAACACTGCGCGAGGACAGCCACCTCCGCAAGGTCGAACGCGCGGACGGCAAGGTCACTCTTCGCATCGTCGACGACTTCGGCGAGACCCGCGATCTCGACCATGGACTGGCGGTCGGCGAGGTCGCCCGCGAGTCCTGGAGCATCGATCCTGCCGACCCTCTCGCGGCCCATGGCGAGACCCATTGGACCCAGACGCTGAAACGCGACAATTGGTCGGTCAGGACCGAAACCTTCACCACCATGCGTTCGGACGGTGAGAATTTCCATCTCACCGGCCGCATCGAGGCCTATGAAGGCGAGATTCTGGTTTTCGAGCGCAACTTCAGCGAGATCGTCGCTCGCGACCACATCTGACGTTCAGAACGACTGTTCCGAATGCGACATGGCGAATGCGCCACTCGATGTCGCATTCGGCCTTGCCGATGCCCTTACGTTACGGTCAATATTGCCACCAGAAGTCGAGCAATAACGACCGCCAGAGTGAGGAGCCTTTCCAATGTCAAATGAACTGGAATATCTGAGCCGCCGAGTCGCTGCGGGCAAATTGAACCGTCGCGATTTCCTGGGCCGCGCCGCGGCCTTGGGCGTCGCGGCAACCTTCGCCAACTCGTTGCTGGCCAGCGCCGCCAAGGCCGAAGGTCCTGTGAAGGGCGGCATCCTGCGCGCCGGCATGCAGGGTGGTGCGGCCACCGACAGCCTCGACCCGGCATCCTGGTCGAGCCAGGTGCCTTATTTCTTCGGCCGCCAGTGGGGCGAGCAGCTGGTGCAGATCTCGCCCGAGGGCGAGCCCAAGCCGGCGCTGGCCGAGGAATGGGGCGCGTCCGACGACGCCAAGACCTGGACCTTCAAGATCCGCAAGGGTGTGCAGTTCCACAACGGCCAGGAGATGACGCCGGCTGACGTCGTCGCCACCATTGAACGCCACTCCGACGAGAAGGCGAAGTCCGGCGCGCTCGGCCTGATGGGCGGTATCGCCTCGGTCAAGGCCGACGGCCAGAACGTCATCTTCGAACTGAAGGACGCCAACGCCGACCTGCCCTTCCTGCTCGACGACTACCATTTGATGATCCAGCCCAATGGCGGCAAGGACAAGCCCGACGCCGGCATCGGCACCGGCCCCTACAAGATCACCGTCAACGAGGCCGGCGTACGCCTCGGCGGCGAGAAGTTCGCCAACTACTGGCGCGACGACCGCGGCTTTGCCGACCAGATCGAGATCATCGTCATCAACGACGCCACGGCTCGCACCTCTGCATTGCAGGGTGGCCAGGTCGACATCATCAACCGCGTCGAGCCGAAGATCGTCGAGCTGATCAAGCGCGTACCGGGCGTTGTCATCCGCAATGTCGCCGGCCGTGGCCACTACGTCTTCATCGCTCATTGCAACACCGCGCCCTTCGACAACAACGACCTCCGGCTGGCGCTGAAATACGCGCTCGACCGCGAGGAGATGCTGCAGAAGATCCTGATGGGCTACGGCTCGGTCGGCAACGACACGCCGATCAACAAGGCCTATCCGCTGTTCACCGAAATGGAGCAGCGCAAGTTCGATCCCGACAAGGCCGCCTTCCACTACAAGAAGTCGGGCCATTCCGGCTCGGTGCTGCTGCGCACCTCCGACGTCGCCTTCCCAGGTGCTGTCGACGCCGCCCAACTCTACCAGCAGAGCGCCGCCAAGGCCGGCATCACGCTCGAGGTCAAGCGCGAGCCCGGCGACGGCTACTGGTCGGAAGTCTGGAACAAGCAGCCCTTCTCGGCCTCCTACTGGGGCGGACGCCCGACGCAGGATCAGATGTACTCGACCGCCTATTATTCGAAGGCCGAGTGGAACGACACGCGCTTCCAGCGCGAGGACTTCGACAAGATGCTGTTTGCCGCGCGTTCGGAACTCGATCCGGAGAAGCGCAAGAAGATCTATGCCGACATGGGCCAGATCGTGCGCGACGAAGGCGGCGTCATCACGCCGATGTTCAATGACTTCATCGACGCCACCAGCGCCAAAGTCGGCGGCTGGGTCGATGACGGCAACCAGGAGATGATGGGCGGCTACGCACTGTCCAAGTGCTGGCTCAACGCCTGATAGGGCATTGAGCGCATGTCCAATCCGATCCTGAAACTGATCGCCCAGCGCATTGCGCTGGGCCTTCTCTTGCTTCTGGCCGTTTCGGTCCTGATCTTCGCCGGCACCCAGATCCTGCCCGGCGACGTCGCCCAATCCATTCTCGGCCAGTCGGCCACACCGCAGGCACTCGCCAATCTGCGCGAGGAACTCGGCCTCAACGCGCCCGCCTATGTCAGGTATTTCCGCTGGCTCGGCGGCGTCTTGACCGGAGACCTCGGCACCGCCCTCTCGAGCCGGCAGGACATTGCCACCGCCATTGGCGGCCGGCTGTGGAATACGCTGTTCCTCGCCTTCTGGGCGGCGATCGTGTCGATCCCGCTGGCCATCATCCTCGGCCTGCTTGCCGTGCGCTACCGCAACGGCTGGATCGACAAGACCATTTCCGGCCTGGCGCTGGCCTCGACCTCGTTGCCGGAGTTTTTCGTCGGCTACCTGCTCGTCTACTTCTTCGCCGTGAAGTGGCAGATCTTCCCCGGCATCTCCACCGTCTATGACGGCATGCCGTTCCTTGAGCGCATGAAGGCCATCGCCCTGCCGGCGACCGCACTCACGCTGGTGGTGCTCGCCCACATGATGCGCATGACGCGGGCGGCTATCCTCAACGTCATGCAGTCGGCTTATATCGAGACCGCCGAGCTCAAGGGCCTGTCGCCCTTCGAGATCATCCGCAAGCACGCCTTCCCCAATGCGATTGCGCCGGTCATCAACGTCGTGATGCTCAACCTCGCCTTCCTCATCGTCGGCGTCGTCGTCATCGAGGTGATCTTCGTCTATCCCGGCATGGGGCAATACCTGGTCGACCATGTCGCCAAGCGCGACGTGCCGGTGGTGCAGGCAGTCGGGCTGATCTTCGCTGCCGTCTATATCGGCCTCAACATCATCGCCGACATTGCCGCCATCGTGGCCAATCCGCGCCTCAGGCATCCGAAGTGAGGCGCGCACCATGCTTGACCTGAAACGTATTCCCCTTGGCGCCGCGATCGGGCTGGTGCTGACCGCACTGTTCCTGATTGCGGCGATCTTCGCGCCACTGATCGCACCTTACGGCCTGGGCGAGATCGTCGGCGACGTCTGGGCCCCGATGTCGTCGCAGTTCCTGCTCGGCACCGACAATCTTGGCCGCGACCTGCTCTCGCGCATGATCTTCGGCGCGCGCACGACGATCTTCATCGCCGTGATGGCGACGGCGTTGTCGTTTTCGCTGGGCGCGATCCTCGGCTTCACCGCGGCCGTCGTCGGCGGCTGGTTCGACACGGGCATGTCGCGCTTCGTCGATCTGTTGATGGCAATTCCGACGCTGATCTTCGCGCTCGTCGTGCTGTCGGTGCTGCCATCGACATTGGTGACGCTGATCCTGGTCATGGGCATCCTCGACGCCACCCGTGTCTACCGCCTGTCGCGGGCGGTGGCCGTCGACATCAACGTCATGGATTTCGTCGAGGCAGCCAAGCTGCGCGGCGAAGGCAAGGGCTGGATCATTTTCCGCGAGATATTGCCCAACGCGCTGTCACCGCTGATTTCCGAACTCGGCCTGCGCTTCATCTATGCCGTGTTGTTCCTGTCGGCACTGTCCTTCCTCGGCCTCGGCGTGCAGCCGCCGGATGCCGACTGGGGTGGCATGGTCAAGGAAAACAAGGACGGCATCGTCTTTGGCATCCCGGCAGCCCTGATACCGGCCGCCGCGATCGCAGCGCTTGCCATCTCGGTCAATCTCGTCGCCGACTGGGTGCTCAACCGCACCACCGATCTCAAGGGAGGACGCGGCAATGGCTAAGGCACCTGCGAACGGCTCTGGCCCGCTGCTCGACATCCGCGACCTCAGGATCGAGGCCAAGGTCTATCCGCCTGGCGAAGCGCCACGCACCATCACGCTGGTGCACGACGTGTCGCTGACGCTCGAAAAGGGCAAGGTGCTCGGCCTGATCGGCGAATCCGGCGCCGGCAAGTCGACGATCGGCTTGTCGTCAATGGCTTATGGCCGCGGCGGCGTGAAGATCACCGGCGGCGAGATCATCCTCAACGGCCGCGACATCCGAAAGGGCGGCACGCAAGGCATCCGCGCTTTGCGCGGGCGCGAGGTCTGTTATGTCGCGCAGTCGGCGGCGGCGGCCTTCAACCCGGCGCATCGCCTGATGGACCAGGTGGTCGAAGCCTCGATCCTGCACGGCGTGTCGAGCCGAGCAGAGGCCGAGCGGCGCGCGGTTGCGCTGTTCAAGAAGCTCAGCCTTCCCGATCCGGAAAACATCGGCAAGCGCTTCCCCCACCAGGTCTCGGGCGGCCAGTTGCAGCGCGTCATGACCGCCATGGCGCTGTGCTCTGAGCCTGACCTGATCGTCTTCGACGAGCCGACGACGGCGCTCGACGTCACCACCCAGATCGACGTGCTTGCCGCCATCAAGGAGGCGATCCGCGACACCGGTGTCGCCGCTCTCTACATCAGCCACGACCTTGCCGTCGTCGCCCAGGTCTCGGACGAGATCATGGTGCTGCGCCACGGCAAGCTGGTCGAATGGGGCGGCACGCAGCAGATCATCAAGGAGCCGCGCCAGGAATACACCTCGGCGCTGGTCTCGGTGCACGAGATCGCGCACGAGGAAAAGAAGCCGGGCGCTTCCCCCTTCCTGTCGGTCAGGAACGTGACGGCCGCCTATGGCGGCGGCAAGATCAAGGTGCTGAAGAACGTCTCGGTCGACATCCTGCCCGGCCAGACGCTGGCCGTCGTCGGCGAGTCCGGTTCGGGCAAGTCGACGCTGGCCCGCGCCATAACAGGCCTTTTGCCGCCCGAGCAAGGCAGCATCACCTTTGCCGGGCGCACGCTCGGCAACCGTCTCGCCGACCGCAGCCGCGACGACCTGCGCGAGTTGCAGATGATCTACCAGATGGCCGACGTGGCGATGAACCCACGCCAAACCGTGGGCACCATCATCGGCCGTCCGCTGGAGTTCTATTTCGGCATGGGCGGCAAGGAGCGTGATGCCAAGGTCGCCGAACTGCTCGACAAGATCGAGATGGGGCGCGGTTTCATCGATCGCTATCCGGCTGAGCTCTCCGGCGGCCAGAAACAACGCGTCTGTATCGCCCGTGCGCTTGCCGCCAAACCGAGACTGATCATCTGCGACGAGGTGACGAGCGCCCTCGACCCGCTGGTCGCCAACGGCATCCTCAAGCTGCTGCTCGGGCTACAGGCCGAGGAAGGCGTCGCCTATCTGTTCATCACCCACGATCTGGCGACGGTGAAGTCGATCGCCGACTCCATCGCCGTCATGTATCGCGGCGAAGTGGTCCGCTACGGGCCGAAATCCGAAGTGCTGAAGCCGCCCTTCGACGCCTACACCGACCTGCTGCTGTCGTCGGTGCCGGAGATGGAGATCGGCTGGCTGGAAAAGGCGATCGGCGGGCGCAGGATGGCAAGCGCTGGGAATTGAAGCGGAAGCCCTTCCCTCTCCCCATTCACGGGGAGAGGGTGGCCGCGCAGCGGTTGGGTGAAGGGCAGCTCTACGTTTCAGGAAGTGGCGCCGCCCCTCATCCGCCTGCCGGCACCTTCTCCCCGTGAACGGGGAGAAGGAAGCCAATCACCATACCCACTCACCGCGCCCCAGCGCCGCCACAGCATCGACGATGCGCGTGAAACTTGCCCGGGCGCGGCCGACGGTGTGGCGAGCGCGCAGATAGCCGTGCACCAACCCCGGCTCCTCGTGCCAGAAGGCCTTGCCGCCAGCGGCAACAATGCGTTCGCCATAGGCCTCACCATCAGACGACAGCGGGTCGCATTCGGCCGTGACGACGACTGTCGGCGGCAAATTGGCGAAGTCGGCGTCGGCCAGCGGCGACAGGGTGATGTCGCCGGTGCGGTCCTCGCCACCGGTGCGGATGTCCTTATAGAATTCGAGGTCGCGCATGGTCAGCATCGGCGCCTCGGCGTGAACGACGTAGGAACCGCGTGCGCGATCGCCGCCAAGGCCCGGGTAGACCAACACTTGCCCGACCGGACGACGCTTGTGGCCGCGCGTCGCGTGGCTGACGGCGGCGGCAATGTTGCCGCCGGCGCTGTCGCCGGCGAGCACGATTGGCTGGCTGTATTTGGCCGTAGCCCATTCGAAGGCTGCCATGGCGTCATCGAAAGCAGCCGGATGCCGGTGCTCGGGCGCCAGCCGGTAGTCGACCGACACGACCTCGTAGCCGGTGCGGCCACACAGCTCGGCACAGACATCGTCATGGCTGTCGAGCCCACCGAGGATGAAGCCGCCGCCATGGAAATAGAGCACCACCGCTTCCGGCGCCTTGCCGGCCAGGCGGTAGATGCGGATAGGCACGTCGTGAGCTGGCGCCGTGATTGCCGTCGTCTCGGCCGACACGCCCTCGGGATAGCCGGCGAAGAATTCCCGGCACATGCGATCGTAGATCTCACGCTGCTGGACAATGGTGTAGTCGATGGTGTCAGGCGGATAACAGGCGTTGGTGCGCTCGATGAAGGCCCAGGTCTCGGCATCGATGAGTTTGCTGTAATCGGTCATTGGCGCAGGCTCCGGTAGCACTCCTGCGCGCGCCTCGTGGGGGCATGACGGGACTCGACCATGACGTTGGGCTTCCCTACTTCCCCTTCCACACCGGATCGCGCTTCTCTGCAAACGCCTTGAAGCCTTCGAGATTGTCCTCCGAGGCGTAGAGTTCGTCGACCGTTCGGAATTGCCGCTTGGTGATGCGGTTCATCGTTTCCTGGAAGCAAGTGCCCTCGGCCGCGCGCGCCACCTCCTTGATGGCGGCGAAGACCAGCGGCGGACCGCCGGCGAGCAGGCGGGCGATCTCCCAGACACGATCCTCGAGCCTGTCGGCCGGTAGCACCTCGTTGACCAGGCCCCAGCGATGCGCCTCAGCGACGTCCATCCAGCGGCCGGTGAGCAGAAGGTCCATCGCCACGTGGTAGGGAATGCGCTTGGGCAGCTTTATGGTCGCGGCGTCGGCAAGCGTGCCCGCACGGATCTCGGGCAGTGCGAAGCTCGAATGCTCGGACGCGTAGATCAGGTCGCAGGACAGCGCCAGTTCGAAGCCGCCGCCCACCGCCATGCCGTTGACGCAGGCAATCACCGGCTTGTTGAGGTCACGCAGTTCCTGCAGCCCGCCGAAGCCGCCGACGCCGTAGTCGCCGTCGACCGCATCGCCACTGGCGGCGGCCTTCAGGTCCCACCCGGCCGAGAAGAATTTTTCCCCCGCCGTCCTGACGATGGCGACGCGCAGGCCGTCATCGTCGCGAAAGGTCTTGAAGGTCTCGCCCAGCAGCCGTGACGTCGCGAGATCGATGGCATTGGCCTTGGGCCGGTCGAGCGTGACTTCGAGGATCGCACCCTCGCGACGGGTTTTCACGACATCGGACATTTTTTCTCTCCCTCTAGGCCGTCACCAGCAGCGCATCCGCAATCCAGGCGCCCTGCCCCTCAACACAGACGATCAGCGGATTGATATCGAGTTCCTCGATTGCATCGCCATGATGGGACACGAAGCCTGATATGGCCATGATCGCATCGATTGCGGCACCGACATCAGCCCTGGCGCGGCCGCGATAGCCTTGGAGCAACGGGTACATCTTCAGCCCCGTGAGCGCCGCTGCAACCTCGCCGCGCGAGGCGGGCAAAAGCAGCGTGGCACTGTCTTTCATCAGCTCGACCAGTACACCGCCGCTGCCGATGGTCATGACGGGCCCGAACAGCGGATCGCTGGTGACACCGACGATCAGCTCGGCCACACCGCCCAAGACCATCTTTTCGACATAGAGGCCGGAGCCGAGCAGCAAAAGGGCTGCAGCCGCCGCGCCGACCTCCTCGCCGGTCCGCAGGTTGAGCCTGACGGCACCGAGTTCGCTCTTGTGGGTCACGCCGAGCGCCTTGAGCGCAACCGGATAGCCCAGCGACTCCGCAGCCGCGATGGCCTCCGCAACACTTGCCGCGCGACGGCCGCTCGGCACGGCGAGGCCGGCGTCGCGCAGCAGGAACTTGGCGGCGGCTTCGTCAAATATCGCCTTGGCGTCGCCCCTTTCTAGCCTTTTGCCGGAGCGGGATGCATCAGCACCACGCCCTACTGCCGCAGCAACCGGCCTACGCCACGCCTCGCCGACAAACGCGGCAGCCTCTGCCGCGTCCATCGCCTCCGCTATGCCCTGCAACGGCACGATGCCGCGCGCAAAGAGGTCGGCGGCGTGCTCCTCGGTCAGGTTCTCCGACATCGACGCCACCACCGCGCCAGACGCGCCATTGGCTTTCAGCGCCGCCTCGAAGGCGCGCACCGTCGGCCACCAGTCGGCATCCGAGCAACGGTCGTTGCGCGGGAAATCCAGCACCAGCATGTTGAGGTCGAAGCCGCCTGACGCCATCGCCGTGAAGGTGGCCGTCATCGCCGGTTCGTCGTTCCAGATGAAGGTGTGGTAGTCGAGCGGATTGGCGACCGCCACAAAAGCGCCGAGCGTCGATCTTATCCGCGCATAGTGGTCAGGCTTAAGCGCCGGGAAACGCACCCGCCGGCCCTCGGCACTGTCGGCCATGACCGAGGCCTCGCCACCCGAACAACTCATCGACGACAGCGTGAAGCCGGGCAGTGGTCCCAAGGCATGCAGCAGCTTCAGCGTTTCGAGCAGTGACGGGATGGTCTCGACACGGGCGATGCCCAGCCGTTTGAGGAAGGCATCCGACGCAGCGTCGGAGCCGGCGAGCGAAGCCGTGTGCGAGATCGTCGCCTTGCGCGCCTGCTCGGAGCGGCCGACCTTCATGGCGACGATCGGCTTGTTCAGTTCGCGCGCCCGCGCCGCCAGCCGCTCGAAACCGTCGACCGTGTCGAAGCCTTCGATGTGCAGGCCGAGGCACGACACACGCTCATCCTCGATCAGGCCCAGCGCCATCTCGGAGAGACCGGTTTGCGCCTGGTTGCCGGCCGTCATCAGGAAGGCAACCGGCAGGCCGCGCTTCTGCATGGTCAGGTTGCAGGCGATGTTGGACGATTGCGTGATGATGGCAACGCCGCGCCCCTCAGGCGCAAGCCTCTGGCCGCCATGCTGGTCGGGCCACAATAGCGCACCGTCGGCATAGTTGATCAGGCCGTAGCAATTGGGGCCGATGACCGGCATCGCACCGGCGGCCGCGACCAGCTCGGCCTGCAGCCGCTCACCATCGGCGTCGTCGTTGCCTGCCTCGAGGAAGCCCGAGGCAAAGCAGATCGCCCCGCCCGCGCCACGCGCGGCGAGTTGCGCGATCACCTCGATGGTCAGGAAGCGGTTGACGCCAACGAAGGCGGCGTCGGGCGCCGCCGGCAGCTCTGCCACCGAGCGAAAGGTTTTGATGCCCTCGACCTCACCCTTTGTCGGATGCACCGGCCAGATGTCGCCGGCAAAGCCCATCTTCAGGCACTGCCTGATCACGGCCGCGGCCTGCGAGCCGCCGAAGACGGCAATCGACTTCGGCCGCAGCAGGTGCTCGAGCCGCGTTCGCCCTGAAAGCTTCGGGGTGGAGGTGGGCAAAGTCGAGCTACTCATTTCCACCCCCACCCGGCCCTGCGGGCCACCTTGCCCCGAGGAGCAAGGTCAAACTTTTTTTGCCGCCTGCGCAGCCCCGAGATCATCCGCCCACCGCCCTGAGCAGCGCGCGGGAGATGATGTGGCGCTGGATCTCTGAAGTGCCTTCCCAGATGCGCTCGACGCGGGCGTCGCGCCAGATGCGTTCCAGCGGCAGGTCGTCCATCAGGCCCATGCCGCCATGGATCTGGATCGCCTCGTCGGCGACGAAGGCTAGCATTTCCGTGGCCTTGAGCTTGGCCATCGCCATGTCCTGGTCGGTGACCGTGCCCTGATCGTATTTCCAGCCCGCCTCCATCACCATCAGCTCGGCAGCCTTGAGCTCCGTCGCCATGTCGGCCAGCTTGAACGACACGCCCTGGAACTTGCCGATCTGCTGGCCGAACTGCTGGCGCTGGGCGGCGTATTCGACGGCATGGTTCAATGCGCGTTCGGCGCGGCCGAGGCAGGTGGCGCCGACCTGCAGGCGCGTTGCGCCCAGCCAGCTGTTGGCGACTTCAAAACCCTTGTGCACCTCGCCAAGGACCTGGCTCGCCGGCAGGCGGCAGTCGTCGAACTCCAGCACCGAATTGGTGTAGCCGCGATGCGAGACGTTGCGATAGCCGTCGCGCACGGTGAAGCCAGGCGTGCCCTTGTCGACGAAGAACGCGGTGATCTTCTTGCGTTTTCCACGCGGACTGTCCTCTTCGCCCGAGGCCATGAAGACGATGGCGAAATCGGCAATGTCGGCGTGGGAGATGAAATGCTTGGTGCCGTTGAGCACCCAGTCGCTGCCATCCTGGACGGCAGTCGCTCTCATGCCGCGCAGGTCGGAACCCGCACCCGGCTCGGTCATGGCTAGACAGTCCGACTTCTCGCCGCGGATGCAAGGGAAAAGATACTTCTCGCGCTGCTCCGACGTGCCGGCGAGCAGGATGTTGGACGGGCGCGCCACGCAGGTCCAGTGCAACGCATAGTTGGCGCGGCCGAGCTCCTTTTCGTAAAGCAGCCAGGTCAGCGTATCGAGCCCGGCACCGCCGACATCCGCCGGCATGTTGGCAGCATAAAGCCCAGCCGTGATCGCCTTTGCCTTGATGTCCTCGATCAGCTCGCGCCTGAGATGACCCGTGCGCTCGACCTCCTGCTCATGCGGATAGAGCTCGTTCTCGACGAAGGCACGCGTCGTGTCGACGATGAGTTGCTGTTCCTCGGACAGACCGAAATGCATGGCTTAGCCCTTCTTCTTGGCCGGAGCCTTTTTCAGAGCCTTCTTAACCGGCTTGCTCGCCTTGGCCTTTTCGGCGGCCTTCGAGACCTTCGGCTTGGCTTGGGCGGCGAGCTGTTTGGTGTAGTCCTTGTAGAGCGCTCCGGCGCCCCAGCCCTTGCCCTTGTTCTGCTTCGACAGCGCATCCATGATCGCGACAAGATTGTCGTCGCGGATCTTCTCCAGCTCGCGGATCGACCACTTGCTTGATTGGTCGTCGGACTGGCCGGCGATCAGGTCGACGAGTTCGTCGTTGAACTCCGGCACATCCATCAGCTTGGTCCACGGCCACTGCAGGCAGGGCCCGAACTGGGCCATGAAGTGGCGCATGCCCGCTTCGCCGCCGGCAATGCGATAGACCTGGAACATGCCCATCTGGGCCCAGCGCAGGCCGAACCCGTAGCGCATGATGTCGTCGAGTTCCTCGACCGAGCAGATTCCGTCCTTGATCAGCCACAGCGCCTCGCGCCAGGCCGCTTCGAGCAGGCGGTCGCCGACAAAGGCCTCGATCTCCTTGCGGATGACAACCGGCTTCATGCCGATCGAAGAATAGATCTCCTTGGCGACCTCGATGGCCTCGGGGAACGTCTTGATACCGCCGACAATCTCGACGATCGGCAGAAGATAGACCGGGTTGAACGGATGGCCGACAACCAGTCTTTCAGGGTGCTTCTTCATCGCCACCTGCATGTCAGACGGCTTGATCCCCGAGGTCGACGAGCCGATGATCGCATTGGCTGGCGCGTGCATGTCGATCTCGGCCAGCACCTTGTGCTTGAGATCAAGTCGCTCAGGCACGCTTTCCTGGATGAAATCGGCGTCTGCCACCGCCTCGGCAATTGTCTTGGCATAGGTCAGCTTGCCTTCTTTGGGCAGCCCGCCGGGCACCATCTGCTTGTAGGCGCGGCGCGCCCCCTTCATCACCTCGCTGACTTTGCGGGTTGCCTCCGGGTCGGGATCGAAGATCGACACGTCGATGCCGTTGAGCAGCAGCCGCGCCACCCAGCCCGCGCCGATCACCCCGCCGCCAATGGCGGCTGCTTTGGAAATTGTGTTCATGAACATGCCCCTCCCGGCAGATTTGGACTTGCGGCCATCAGGCCGCCAGCGGCGCGCGCTTGACGAGGTTGAGCTTCTTACGCACCTCTTCCGGTCCGATGACCCGCGCGCCCAGGGTCTCGACGACGGCGACCGCCTTCTCGACCAGTTGCGCATTGGTGGCGAGCACGCCCTTGTCGAGCCAGAGATTGTCCTCGAGGCCGACGCGCACATTACCGCCGGCCAGCACCGCTGCGGCCGCATAGGCCATCTGGTTGCGGCCCAGCGAGAAGGCCGAGAAGGTCCAGCTCTTCGGCACGTTGTTGACCATCGCCATGAAGGTATTGAGGTCGTCGGGCGCACCCCACGGCACGCCCATGCACAGCTGCACCAGCGCGTCGGGCGCAAGCACGCCCTCCTCGACCAGCTGCTTGGCAAACCATAGATGACCGGTGTCAAAGGCCTCGATCTCGGGCTTCACGCCCATCGCGGTCATCATGCCGCCCATGGCGCGCAGCATGCCCGGCGTGTTGGTCATGACGTAGTCGGCCTCGGCGAAGTTCATCGTGCCGCAGTCGAGCGTGCAGATCTCCGGCAGACACTGGCGCACATGCTCGACGCGGTTGGTGGCGCCGCCCATGTCGGTGCCGGCTTCCTTGAGCGGCAGCGGGCTTTCGACGCCGCCAAACACCATGTCGCCGCCCATGCCGGCGGTGAGGTTCAACACCACGTCGACATTGGCTTCACGGATGCGCTCGGTCACCTCGCGGTAGAGATGGATGTCGCGGCGCGGCTTGCCGGTCTCCGGGTCGCGGACGTGGCAGTGGACGATCGCCGCACCGGCCTTGGCTGCCTCGATGGCCGAGTCGGCGATCTGCTTGGGCGAACGCGGCACCAGATGGCTGCGATCCTGCGTGCCGCCGGACCCGGTAACGGCACAGGTAATGAAAACCTCACGGTTCATCTCGAGCGGCATCGCATTCCTCCCTTACGAAACTTGACGGATCATTGCGCCGCTTGCGTCGTCTTGTTTTGCGTTTTACGAAAGCCAAATGGCAAAAAGCGAAAAGCCGACAATCTTTCGCGAGGAGCGCTCGCCGCTCAAGGTGACGATGCTGGTTTTCTCCGGCGCGTCGATCATGTGCGTGGCATCAGCCGTCGACCCGCTGCGTGCGGCCAACCGCATATCAGGTGAGACGCATTTCGACTTTCGGCTGGTATCCGCCACAGGTGAGCCGGCGATCACCACCTGCGGCCTGCCGGTAGCGGTATCCGGCGCCTTCGACCCAGACGAGCCCTGCGACGTGCTGATGGTCATCGCCGGCTTCGGCACCCAAGGCTACACCACCTCGAAGCTGCTCGGCGGCATCAGGCGCTGTGCCCGCCAGGCGCGAGCGGCCGGAGGCATCGAGGCCGGCACCTGGCTGGTCGCGCGTGCCGGGCTTTTGGAAGGCCGTGCCGCCACCACCCATTGGGAAGACATGGAGGATTTCGCCGCCGCCTTCCCCGACGTCGAGGTCCGCCCCCACCGCTACATCATCGATGGCCCGGTGTTCACCTCGGGCGGTGCGGCTCCGACCTTCGACCTGATGCTGCATCTGGTACGCTCGCGGCTCGGCATGGCCACCGCGCTCGATGTCGCCAGCGTCTTCATCTACGACCAGTCGCGTGCCGCCACCGACGCGCAGCCGCTGGTCTCGCTTGGCCGGCTCGACGGCTACGACCCGCGCCTCGCCCAGGCGATCCGGCTGATGGAAGCACATGTCGACCAGCCGCTGACCATCGCCGCGATTGCAAAACGTGCTGGCGTGACCGCACGCACGCTCGAAAGCATCTTCCGCGCCTCGATCGGCGAAACTCCGGGCGCCTATTATCTCAGGCTGAGATTGAATGCCGCGCGAAGACTGGTGGTCGACACGCGCGTCAGCATGGCCGAGGTGGCGGAGCGCACCGGCTTCTCATCGGCCGCCGCATTCTCGCGCAGTTTCTCGCATGCCTTCGGCACGCCGCCGGTGAGGATGCGCAAGAGCTAGCCGCGATGGGCCAGGAGCCAGTCGACCGCCGCAGCGAGATCGTCGACGACCGCGCTCGGGTGCGGCGCGTGGCGGCTTTCGTCGCCGGCGCGATATTTGCCGGTGCGCACCAGAAGCGCCGAGCCGACACCCGCCCTCAAGGCACCCGCAACATCGCTTTCGGCATCGTCGCCGACCATCACCGCCTGTCCCGGCAGGCAGTCCAACCCGGCCAACGCGGCATGGAAGAAGTCCCGCGCAGGCTTGCCCAGCACCGTCGCCTGCTTGCCGGCCGCAAATTCGAGCGCCGCGACGAAGGCGCCCGCATCGAGGCTGAGCCCGCCATCGGCATCCTTGAAGGTGCGGTTGACGGCAAGCGCGAGAAACTCAGCACCATCGATCAGCTGGCGGAAGGCGGCGTTCATCGCTGCATAGGTGAAGGCCTCGGCGGCATCGCCAACCACCACCGCCTTCCTGTCGCCGAACATGTTGCCGGCGAATTCGGGCACGAGGTCGGGATGCACCAGGAGATGGGGCGCGCAGCCTTCGCGGGCGAGCCAATCGACCGCAGCACGCGCCGGCGTGAACAGCTCGTCACTGCTGACGGAGACGCCAAGGTTGGCAAGTTGTGCAACGATCGTCCCGTGCGGTGAACGCGTCGTGTTGCTGACGAAGCGGATCGGCAAGCCCTCGGCGCGGAGCCGCCCGATGGCAGCGACCGCGCCCGGTATCGGCGTGTCGCCGTCATAAACGACGCCCGAGAGATCGAGCAGCACCGCGCGTATCATGCAAGGAGGATGGCCGACCGCCCTGGCTTCGTCAAACCACGCTGTTGGGATCAGGCCGCCTGGTTGACGACGCCGTCGATGCGCGAACGCATGCTCTGGGCCAATATGGCCTCGAGGCGTGACGCAACCGCCCGGGTCCATTCGTCGGAAAGCTCAGGCTCCAGCAACGGCGGCAATGCCATCAGCCGGTCGACGATCGACCCGGTCTCCGACCTGTTTAGCAGGGCGTCGATCGCCGGTTCGTGGCCATGTGTGATGAAAGTCTCTTGTTCCCGTCTCATGGCGCGGTAAGTCGCTGATTCGACTGGCATCTTGAGGGCGAGAAAGAGGCAATTCAGGGGCAGGCGTGCAACTGCGCACCGGGGCTCAACCCATGCGATTCCTGTCCTGTCACCGTCCGCGACCGAGCGACTTTTCGAACAGCACAGTGGTCAGCCCGCTGTCCCATTCCTCGTCGGGATAATTTGCCGTCTCGACATAGCCGAGCGCGCGGTAGAAGGCCTGGCTCTGCTGGTTGAACGTATCGGTTTCGAGCCGTACTTTCGGCAAACCGGCCTTGCCGATCTCCTGTTCGGCCCGCGCCAGCAGCAGCCTGCCGAGGCCGAGGCGCTGGAATCTGCCGGAGACGTGCAATGCTTCGATGAAGTCGCCACTCCAGTGGACCATGCCGGCGACCTGGCCGTCGACTTCCGCGACCCAGAAGGCGGGGCCGTTTTCATCGACATAACGGCCGCCGACATCGGACGAGAGGTAGCGTTCGGCAGCCGCTTCGGTGATCTCCGGCCGCCAGGTGCTCTCGAACGTATCGGCCAACACCTGCTTTACCGCGGCGAAGTCATCTGTATTCGCCGGCCGCACCAAGATGTTGCGCATGTCCATGCTCTCTCTCCTGCTTTCCAGGCGTCCATCTAGCAGCAGGACTGCGTTTGGGCATCGGACAGTGCGGACAAGAAATGGCGCCAGCCCTCGGGGCCGGCGCCGTCGTTCATCGTCGTGCGAAGCCGTCAGACGTAGCGGTTGACGACGTTCTCCAGATATTCCTGCCGGCCCGACTTCGGCTGCGGCTCAATGCCGGCGGCGACGACGCGCGCGGCGATCTGCTCGAGGCTGCGTTCGCCAGCCAGCATCGCCTTGGCTTCAGCCGAATTCCAGCCGGCGTAACGCGCCTCGAGCGGACCCGACAGCGCCTTGTCCTCGATCATCTTCGCCGCGGCCTTGAGGCCGCGCGCGCAAGCGTCCATGCCGCCGATATGGGCGACCAGCAGGTCTTCGGGGTCGAGCGACTGGCGGCGCAGCTTGGCGTCGAAGTTGGTGCCGCCTGACTTGAAGCCGCCACCGGCAAGCACGTGGTAATAGGCAAGCGCCATTTCGGGCACGTTGTTGGGGAACTGGTCGGTGTCCCAGCCCGACTGGTAGTCGTTGCGGTTCATGTCGATGGAGCCGAAGATGCCGAGCGCATTGGCGGTCGCCAGTTCGTGCTCGAAGGAGTGGCCGGCCAGGATCGCGTGCCCCTGCTCGATATTGACCTTCACCTCGTTCTCCAGCCCGTACTTCCTGAGGAAGCCATAGACGGTGGCGACGTCGTAATCGTACTGGTGCTTGGTCGGCTCCTGCGGCTTGGGTTCGATCAGGATGGTGCCGGTGAAGCCGCTTCTGTGCTTGTAGTCGACGACCAGATTGAGGAAGCGCCCGAGCTGGTCGAGCTCGCGGCCCATGTCGGTGTTGAGCAGAGTCTCGTAGCCCTCGCGACCGCCCCACAACACGTAGTTCTCGCCCTTGAGCCGCTTGGTGACATCCATGCAATGCTTCACCGTCGCCGCCGCATAAGCAAAGACATCGGGATCGGGGTTGGTCGCGGCACCCGCCATGAAGCGGCGGTTGGAGAACAGGTTCGCAGTGCCCCACAAAAGCTTGACGCCTGTCTTGGCCATCTTTTCTTCGAAATAGTCGGCGATCTCGTCGAGGCGCTTTGCACTCTCGGTGAAGTTGGCACCCTCCGGCCGCACATCGGCATCGTGGAAGCAGTAGTAGGGAACGCCCAGCAGCGAAAACAGCTCGAAGGCGACATCGGCCTTCAGCCTGGCGTTCTCCATCGTCTCGCCAAACCAGGGCCGCTCGAAGGTCTGGCCGCCGAACGGATCGCCGCCCGGCCAGGCGAATGTATGCCAGTAGGCAACGGCGAAGCGCAGATGGTCTTCCAGCCTTTTGCCCAGCACCACCTCGTCGGCGTTGTAATGGCGATAGGCCAGCGGATTGGTGCTGTCGGGGCCTTCGTAGCGGACGGGCTTGATGTCGCCGAAATAGCCGGTGCTCATGGCAAAACTCCTTTCAGTGAGTACGCATGACCGCCCGTTTTGGGGCGGTCGCCGAATTTCCGTGTTCGATTACCTCAGGCGTAATTGGTTTCATTCGCGCCCGCTGCGACAAGGGTGGCGTCAACCAAGACGTGTCAGACGGAGAGCAGAAATGACCGACTACAACGCCATCGCCGAGGCCTATTTCGCCGCCTGGAACGAGACCGACGCCGCCGCCCGCAAGGGACTTGTCGAAGCTGCCTTCGCCACCGGCGTCAGCTATCGCGACCCGATCATGCAGGGCGACGGCCATGCCGGCATCGACGCGCTCATCGCCGGCGTGCACGGCCAGTTTCCCGGCTTCCGCTTCAAGCTGAAGGGCAAGGCCGACGGCTTCAGCGACAACATCCGCTTTTCCTGGGGCCTTGGTCCCGATGGCGCGGAAGCCGTGATAGAAGGCTCTGACTTCGCCACCATCAAGGACGGGCGCCTGAGCCTCATCACCGGCTTTCTTGACAAGGTGCCGGGCTGATCTGGCACGCTCGGCGTTCACATTGTCCCCCGGATCGCCGGATAGAGCTTGCGATAGCGCTGGTAGGCCTCGTCATAGGCGCCTGCCAGTGCTGCCACAGGTTCGATGGTTTCGGCGGTATCAGGCGGCGTGCAAACCTGGTGCGGGTCAGCACCTTCGGCAGCGATCAGGCCGAGACGCGCAGCGCCGAAGGCAGCCCCGAAATCGCCGTCGGCGGGAATGTCGACCGGCACGCTGAGGGCAGTGGCGATCGCCTTCAGCCAGTAGCGCGAGCGTGAGCCGCCGCCGATGGCGGTCACCCGCGTCAGCGTCGTTCCAGCCGACGCCAGCGCTTCAAGACTGTCGCGGAAAGCGAAGGCGACGCCTTCGAGCAGGGCCTGGGTCAGGCCCGCGCGGTCGATCTCATGGGCCAGGCCGGTAAACGAGCCGCGGATCACCGCGTCATTGTGCGGGGTCCGTTCGCCCGAGAGATAGGGGAGGAAGGTGACACCTGAGGGAGCGCGCAATTCGTCGCCGAGTTCGCGTGTCAACTCGGCCGCGTCCTTGCCCGATATGGTGCTCAGCCAGTTGAGCGAATCCGTCGCCGACAGGATGACGCCCATCTGATGCCAGGCATTTGGCAACGCATGACAGAAAGTGTGCACGGCACTTTCCGGATTGGGCAGGTAAGCGCCGTTGGCGGCAAACAGCACGCCCGACGTGCCGAGCGAGACAAAGGCCGCACCCGGCTTGACCGTGCCCATGCCGCAGGCCGAAGCCGCGTTGTCGCCGGCGCCGCCTGCTATCACCACGCCCTGCCCCATGCCCCATTTCGAAGCCAATTCGCCGCGCAACATGCCTGCCTTGTCGGTGCCCTCGACCAGAGACGGCATGTGTTCGGTGCCAAGGCCAGTGGCGGCGAGCAGCTCCGGCGACCAGCGCCTCACCGCGACGTCGAGCCAGGAAGTGCCGGCCGCGTCGGACATTTCGGAGATGTATTCGCCTGACAGCCAGAGCCTGAGGTAGTCCTTGGGCAGGAGCACCTTTGCCACCTTGGCGAAGATGTCGGGCTCGTTGGCCTGCACCCAGGCGAGCTTGGGGGCGGTGAAGCCAGGGAATACGATGTTGCCGGTGATCTTGCGGAAGCGCGGATCGGCGTCGAGGCTGGCCGCCTCGGCAAAGCTGCGCGTGTCGTTCCAGAGGATGCAGGGGCGCAGCACCTTTCCCGCGGCGTCGAGCAGCGTTGCGCCATGCATCTGGCCGGAGAGGCCGATGCCACGCACGGCGGCAAGTTCTGTTGGATGCGCGGACCTGAGCTCGGCGACCGCCTCTTCTGCGGCGCGGATCCATTCGGCAGGGTCCTGCTCGGACCAGCCGTGATGCGGCCTGGAGACGTCGAGCGAACCATGGCCGGAACCAATGATCTTTTGGTCGGCGTCCATCAGCAGTGCCTTCACGCCTGACGTGCCGAGATCGAGCCCCAGATACATGCCATTCCTCCCGAATGAGCGACGCGGACGGCAAGCGTCCATCCTCTCACGTCATTGGCCGGCCTTCATCGCCAACAGGCAGAAACGGCCAGGCCATCGTCCCGTTCCTCCGACGGACGCTGCTTATTAGCAAACATTCCGGGGTCGGGTCGACATTTATTTCGGAACTCGCAAAAAATAAAATCAGACGCCTCGGAAAGCGCTGTCAGCCCAGATCAGCCATGCGCGAGCAGCGCGGCGCGCTGGACGAACAGGCCCGAGAGCGGACTGGCCGGCCGCGCGTTGTTACGGGCGGAGGCAAGCTTCACGGCAAGCGCATCGTTGCCATCGCGCAGGGCCGCCTCGATCAGCGTCAGTTCGATCACGTCGCGCTGGGCATGGCTGCCACCGAAACGGTGGGCGATGGTCCGGACAGGCTCGAGCAGCCGCACCGTCTCGCCATAACGCCCTTCCCCGAAGGCCTTGATCGCCAATGTGACGGGATGGCCGACATCCTGGGTGAATGCGGCGTTGTCATCGTCGCGGGCAATCGCCTCGCGCTGGGCATAGAGCATCGCCTTAGCCGGCGCTTCCAGCCCGGCGCCGACAAAGGCCATCATCGCGTGTGCATCGTTGAAGGCATAGTTGCCGGCCGCGGCCTTCGGTGCCCAGTTGGCGGCAAGGCTCGCCCAGCGCTCGCCGACATCGACACCGCCGAGATTGAGCCGCCACAGGATCGCCGAGGCATCGACCATGTTGAGCGCCAGCTTCGATTGCCCGCCGTAGATCGGTCCGTCATAAAGTGCCAGCACCTCGTCGGTCTCGCCGAGATCGTAGTGAAACAGCGCCAAGTGCCACCAGTTGTGGACCTGGAGAAAGCTCTCCTTCGTCCACGCGTCGGTGTTGCCGCGCATCCAGGCGATGCCATCGCGCTGGCGGCTCTGCATCTCCATCACATGCGCCACCGCATGCTGGGCCCAGCCGTCGCGCGGCTCGAGCTCGACCGCCTCGCGCCCCAACGCCTCGGCCCTGGCATAGTCGCCCATCTCCTCGAAACCGAAGGCCTGCATGCCGAGTATGGCGTGATAACCGGGCATGCCCATGCCCCATGACGATAGCGCCCTGGCGATACGATCGCGCAGCATCGGGGCGTTTCCGGTGAAGAAATCGATCTGGTGCCCGGCCTGCAACGCCAATGCATCGGTGGGATGCTCCGCCGTCAGCTCGCTGAGGATACGCCCGGCCTCATGCCAATGCCCGCTAGCGAGGCGTCCGAGAGCCGCGACATGGGCCTTTTCCCTCGCCGTGGCCGCGAGCCCTGCAGCCGCAGCGTGGCAATCCCGCGCCACCGCCATCGCCTCAAGTTCAGTGGAGAGGCCATAGAGCCAGCCCTTGAGTACATGCGCCATGGTAAAGTCGGGCGCGGTCGCGATCGCCTTGTCGGCCGATCCGACCGGATCGCCGACAAAGCGCTGGAGTTCGCTCACCCCGCGCTCGTAGTGCGCAGCCGCCGCCGCATCGGCGCCGCTCAGCGTAAGCCCGAGCCCGTCCTTCACCATCACAGCTTCCTCAGTGCCCGGAGCGGGTGGCCGCAGCGGCAATGCCGGCGCCGACCAGAAGCGTGCCACCGGTACGGTTGAAAATGCGGATCGCGCGAGGATTGGACACGACACTTCGCGCCCGTGCAGCCACCAGCGCGTAGCCGAAGGCGTTGGCGAAGGCGAGCGTCAAGAAGGTCAGTTCGAAGATCACCATCTGCGTCCAGAAATCGCCGCTGCGGTCGAGGAACTGCGGCAGGAAGGCCACGAAAAAGGTGATGCTCTTGGGGTTCAGCGCGGTCACGATCCAGGCATGCGCCATCATCTTGGCGGCAGACGCGGCATCCGTGCGCGGCTTGGCGTCCAGCGTGCCACCGGCGCGGAACAGCTTGATGCCGAGATAGATCAGATAGGCGGCACCGATCCACTTGACGATGGTGAAGACTGTGGCGGACGCGGCAAGCAGCGCGCCGATGCCCAGCATTGACAGCGTCATGGCGGTGAAATCGCCCAGCGCCACGCCGACGGCCATCGGCAGTGCCGTGCGCCAGCCCTGGCCGAGCGCGTAGGATACGACGAGCAGGATCGTGGGCCCCGGGATGACGAGAAGCACCGCGGACGCGGCGGCAAAGGCGGCCCAGCTTTCAAACGACATGGCAACTCTCCCTCATTGGATGCGGGATCAAGCTCCGGCTCCGCGCCGATGTAAAGCCCTTAACGCGCGGCAGGCCGCGTTCATGCTTTTTCAACCATGAATGGTGAAAATACACGCGATCCACAGCCGGAGTTTCACTCCGGTGCCTGGCCGCCCCGCGTATAGAGTGGAATTGTGCCGTGTCGAAGTCGCCTGCTCCGAAGACCGAATTTTCGAAACTTGCCTCGCGTCGCAACGTGCTGTTCGGCCTCGGTGCCGCTGGCCTGGTCGCCGGCTGCAGCCGTGCCATGGACTTCGAGATGCCGGCGATGGGCCTGGACAACACCGTCACCGGTTCGGTCCGCCCGCAGATCAGCGTCGACAAGCAGGTCACCAGCCCGAATGTGATGTATGCGTCCTTCACCGACGAAGGATTCCAGCTGCCGGAAATCCCCTTTGCCAAGGTCGATCCGAAATTCCGCCGCCAGATCGTCGTCGATCCGACCGGCGAAGCCCCCGGCACCATCGTCGTCAAGCTGCAGGAACGTTTCCTCTATCTTGTCCAGCCCGGCGGCGAAGCCATCCGCTACGGCGTCGGCATAGGTCGCGACGGCTTCCTGTGGAGCGGACGCGCCAACATCCAGTATGGCAAGAAGTGGCCGACCTGGACGCCGCCGCGCGAGATGATCGCGCGCAAGCCGGAGCTGGTGAAATGGGCCGGCGGCCAGCCAGGCGGCCTCGACAATCCACTCGGGGCGCGTGCCCTCTACATCTTCCAGAACGGCCAGGACACCGGCTACCGCGTCCATGGCTCGCCCGAATGGTGGACGATCGGCCAGGCGATGTCTTCGGGTTGTGTGCGCATGATCAACCAGGACGTCATTGACCTCTACAGCCGCGTCAACGGCAAGACCCCGATCGTCGTCGGCTAAAGCAGACGGCCGGAGCGGAAGCTCCGGCCCGCTCATCTCCGAAACCTTGCGAACCGGTTGAATCTCCCATTGCGTCGCTTCCCCAGAAGGGCGAATGTGCCGGAAAACAGCGCCATTCCGACGGCGATTTCCGGCACCCTTGGGGAGGACGACCATGCCCTCGACATTCGTGATTGCGCAAGGCGGCGGACCGACCGCCGTCATCAACCAGACCATGGCGGGTGCCGTGCTCGAAATCCGCCGCCGCCATCCCAAGGCGCGGGTCCTCGGCTCGCGGCACGGCGTGCGCGGTATCCGCGACGGTGACTATGTCGACCTGACCGACATCCCTGAGGAGCAGTTGCTGCGCATCGCGGCGACCCCGGGCGCGGCCCTCGGCAGCACGCGCGACAAGCCTGATGCCGCCTATTGCGATCTCGTGCTCGAAGGCCTGAAGAAGGCCGATGCGCGCGCTTTCATCTATATCGGCGGCAACGACACCGCCGGCACCCAGCAGATCCTGACCGATGCGGCCCAGGGCAGTATCGCCTTCGTGCACGCGCCCAAGACCATCGACAACGACCTCGAGGAAAACGACCACACTCCGGGCTTCATTTCGGCGGCGGAATTCGTCGCCGGCGCCTTCCTCTCGGTCGATCTCGATTTCCGCGCCTTGCCCGGCATCTATGTCGGCATCGTCATGGGCCGCCATGCCGGCTTCCTGACCGCCGCCGCCGCCGCATGGCGCGACGAAGACACCGATGGGCCGCACCTGATCTACGTTCCGGAGCGTGCCTTCTCCGTGCCGCGCTTCATCGACGAGGTGAAGGAGACGCTGGCCCGCCATCGTCGTTGCGTCGTTGCGGTTTCCGAAGGCGTCAGCACCGCCGACGGCAAGGCGTTGGTCGAGAGCATCGTGCCTGCCGACAAGCTTGAGCGCGACGCCCATGGCAACATCAAGCTTTCGGGCAGCGACCTGAGCCGCGCCTTCGAGAACGCGCTCGCCGAAGGCCTGCCGGGCAAGCGCGCCCGTGTCGACGCGCTCGGTTACATGCCGCGCGGCTACATCGGCGCGGTCAATGCCGTCGACGCACAGGAGGCCTTCGACGCCGGCATCTTCGCCGTCGATGCGGCCGACAAGGGCGGCGGCTCGGTGGCGCTGAAATATGAGGGCGGCAAGACCGTGTTGAAGCTGGTGCCGCTGGCCAATGTCGCCGGCAAGACCCGGCACATGCCCGACGACTACATGTTGCCAGACGTCAACCATCTGTCCGAAAAGGGCATGGACTATCTCAGGCGGTTGGTGCCCGGCCGCTTCAAGATCGGCAGGCCCTTCGTGTGAAGCCCCGTCCCGGCTGGTTTTCGAGAACCATCGTCGACGCGACGACGACGATGCTGAGCGAGCCCTTCGTCACTGACTATTGTCGCGCCAATATGTGGCTGGTGCGCGGCCGCGACCTCGACATGCTTGTCGACACCGGCATGGGCATCTGTGCGCTCGCGCCCGAAATCGACATCACGCCGGGCAAGCCGCTGCTCGCCGTCGCAACCCACGTGCATCTCGACCATGTCGGTTCGCTGCACGAATTTGCCTGGCGTGCCGGCCCCAGCGTCGAAGCGGAATTCTTCGCGACGATGCCCGACGAGGCCACCTATGCAAATATGTTCCGCAATTTTCCCGGCGCGGTGTCGGAACTGCCCTGGCCCGGCTGGAGCTCCGCCGACTATGCCATTGTGCCGGCGCCGCTTGACCGCCTGCTTGATGAGGGCGATGTCATCGAGCTTGGCGATCGCAGCTTTACCGTGCTGCATCTGCCCGGCCATTCGCCCGGTTCGATCGGCCTGTTCGACTGCCATGACGGCACGCTGTTCTCGGGCGACGCCATCCATGGTGGGCTTCTGGTCGACGACATGCCGGATTCCGACCGCACAGCCTATTGCGCCACCATGCGGCGCCTCATCGATCTGCCGGTATGCATCGCCCATGGCGGCCACGCCGACAGCATCGATGGCACAAGGATGCGTGAGATTGCCATGGAATATCTGAGGCGGAACGGGGGTTAAGAGAGGCGGTTTCGCTTGAAGCCCCTCTCCGTGTCGGGCTTCGCCCGAGCCACCTCTTCCCCACTCCGTGAGGGAGAGGAAACGCCAATCACGCAGGCCCTAGCCAAATTGACTGGCCTGCACAGGTAGAGTGCGACCTCGCAGAAACTTGGGTTCCTCGCCCCCACAACGTGGGGAGACGGAGAGGGGGAACCTCTTGAGACGAAAAGAGATCAGCCCAGACCTTCCTCGAACCCGCTGATCGCCTTGACCTCGAGGAAATCCTCGATGCCCCATTTGCCGCCCTCGCGGCCGAGGCCGGACTGCTTGTAGCCGCCGAAGGGGCTGCCATAGGGGCGGTCGGTGCCGTTGATCTGCACCATGCCGGCACGGAGCTTGCGCGCCACGCGTTGGGCGCGCGCCTTGTCGCCGGTCTGGACATAGGCCGACAGGCCGTAGGGCGTATCGTTGGCGATGGCGATGGCTTCCTCTTCCGTTTCGAACGGGATCATCGCCACGACAGGGCCGAAAATCTCCTCGCGGGCGATGCGCATGTCGTTGTTGGCGTCGGCAAACACCGTCGGGCGTACATAATAGCCGCGGTTGAAACCTTCGGGGCCGGCCGAGGCCGCCGGCAACGACACGCGCGCCCTCCTTGATACCGGCATCGATCATGCCCTGTACCTTTTCGAACTGTACGTCGGACGACAGCGGGCCGATGTGGTCGCCATCCTCGGCCGGGTTGCCGACCTTGACGGTAGCGGCATATTTCGCCGCGATGTCGACCGCCTTGGCATAGACCGGGCGCTGCACCAGCATACGTGTCGGGGCGTTGCAGGACTGGCCGGTATTCTCGAAGCAATGCGCCAGCCCACGCGTCACCGCGTCGGTGAGGTCAGCGTCGTCGAAGACGATGTTGGGCGACTTGCCGCCCAGTTCCAGCGCCACGCGCTTGACCGTCTCGGCGGAAGCCTTGGTCACGGCCACGCCCGCGCGGGTCGAACCGGTGAAGGACATCATGTCGATGCCGGGATGGCGCGACATCGCCTCGCCGACTGTCGGCCCGTCGCCATTGACCATGTTGAAGACGCCGGCCGGGAAGCCTGCTTCCTCCATCATCTCGGCAAACACGATCGACGACATCGGCGCGATCTCAGACGGCTTCAGCACCACCGTGCAGCCGGCTGCCAGCGCCGGCACGACCTTCAACGCCACCTGGTTCATCGGCCAGTTCCACGGCGTGATCAGCCCGCAGACACCGATCGGCTCGCGCACGATGCGCTCCTGCGGGTTCTTGTCGTTGAGCGGCTCCTCGAATTCGAAGCTTTTCAGCACCTCGATGAAGCTCTTGATGTGGCCCGAGCCGCTGGCTGCCTGCTGTTCCAGCGCCAGCTTGATCGGCGCGCCCATCTCCCAGGAAATCGCCTGGGCCATGTCTCGCACTCGCCTGTTGTAGGCGGCGAGCAGCTTTTCCAAGAGCGCGATACGTTGTTCGCGGCTTGTGGCGCTCCACGCCGGGAAGGCGCGCTGCGCTGCGGCAACCGCCTTGTCGACGTCGGCGGCGGATCCCAGCGAGATCACCGCGAAGGGCTGCTCGTCGGCCGGGTTGATGACGTCGAGCTCTTTGGCGACCGTCGGCGCGACCCACTTTCCGTCGATGAAGAAATCCGTCTTGCGCAGCATGGCAGGCTCCTTGGTGCATGGGGATCATGCACGGTTTCACAATGCTACAGCGTCCTTTGCGCACCCAATTCGACGCGCGGCGCAGTAGTGTCGGCAGTCTTGTAGAACGGCGCGCGGCGCGCCCGTGTCTCGAATCCGACCGCATTTGTAGGTCGGCTTTTTCAAGGCGTGAAGACTTGGTTCAGCGCTTCGGTGCTCTTGCCCCAATGTCAGTAGGTTTGGACAATATACGCCGCCACGGCTGGATCGCGCGTCAGGTTGTTTTATAAGGCACGTCCATCGAGGCCACCATCATGTCCATCACAGCGTCGCGGCGCCAGGCGGCAATCGCCTTCATCTTCGTCACCGCCGTTCTCGACATCGTCGCCATGGGCATCATCATTCCGGTGCTGCCTTCGCTGATCGAGGAGTTCGCCGGGTCCAACGCCGATGCTGGCTGGATCAACGGTGTCTTCATCGCGCTGTGGGCTTTCATGCAGTTCGTCTGCTCGCCGATCATCGGCTCGCTGTCCGACCGCTATGGTCGCCGTCCCGTCATCCTTTTGTCGACGGCGGGCCTTGCCGCCGATTACGTGCTGATGGCGCTGGCGCCGAACCTGTGGTGGCTGGCGCTTGGCCGCATCGTCGCCGGCATCACCTCGTCGAGCTTCACAACCGTCTTCGCCTATATGGCCGACATTACTCCGCCCGAGGGCCGCGCCCGCGCCTACGGCCTGATCGGTGCTGCCTTCAGCGCCGGTTTCGTCGCCGGTCCGCTGATGGGCGGCTTCCTCGGCGAGATATCGCCACGCGCGCCTTTCTGGGTGGCGGCGGCAATGAGCGGGCTCGCCTTCCTCTATGGTGCCTTCGTGCTGCCGGAATCTCTGCCGCGCGAAAAGCGCATGTCGTTTTCCTGGCGCCGCGCCAATCCGTTCGGCGCGATGATGCTGCTGCGTTCGCACCCTGAGCTCACCGGGCTCGCCGCAGTGACCTTCCTGCTGCATTTCGCCCATCACGTCTTTTCGGCGGTGTTCGTGCTCTATGCCGCCTATCGCTACAACTGGCATGCCTGGGAGGTCGGCACGCTGCTGGCAATGGTCGGGGTGCTCGACATGATCGTCCAGGGTCTGATCGTCGGCCCGGCCGTCAAGCGCTTCGGCGATCGCGCTACGATGGTGTTCGGCCTGTTTGCCGGCGCCTTCGGCATCGCCTGCATGGGCCTTGCGCCTACGGGATTCTGGTTCTCGCTGGCGATCATTCCGAACGCGCTCTGGGGCCTCGCCATGCCGACGACGCAGTCGCTGATGACCCAGCGCGTTTCCGAATTCGAGCAGGGCCAGTTGCAAGGCGCCAACATGAGCGTGGCGAGCATCGCCGGCGTCGCCTCGCCGCTGTTCTTCGGCGCGGTCTATGCCTGGACGGTGCGCGACGGCACGCCGCTGCCCTATCCCGGCCTCGCCTTCTACCTCGCGGCGGTCGTGCTTTTCGGCGCGGCCCTGCTGGGCTGGGTGGTGGCGCGCAAGGCAGACCGTGCCGATGCAGCCGACAAGGCCGCCTGAGACGCGCTCAGGCGGGCCGCAAGGCTGGCAGCACCTCGCGTCCGAAAAACTCCATGTCGGCGAGCGCCGCCGCCATGTCGACGATGCCGTTGCCGTTGAAGACCAGGCGCATGGCATCGATACCCGTAACTGCCGCCAGCGCCTTGAGCTGCGCCACACAATCGTCCGGCGAGCCTGCAATCACCTGCCGCGCCATGGCCGTCTGCCGGTCGGGCATCACGATCTGGTCAGTAGACCGCCCTGCGGCCTTTGCCGACGCAACCCGACGTTCGAACAGCCGCGGCACGAGCTCGTCGAGCTTGCCCATCGCCTGCACCTTCGTCGGAGCGATGCAGACATAGCGAGACAGTTGCGACGCCCGCAGACGGCAGGCATGGCCCTCCTCCTCGAGGATTGCCTGGTAGGTGGCAAGCTGCCCGACTTCAGGCGGATCGAGACTGAGCAGCAACGGCAATCCCTCGCGGGCGGCGAAGCCAAGCGTGTCGCGCGAAGTGCCGGCGACATAGACCGGCACCGTCTCGCCTGGAAGAAGCGGTCCAACCGAAACCTCCGAAGCCGGCCAGCACGCGCCCTCTTCGATCCTTGCGCCTGATGTCCAGGCATCGCGCATGATCCGGTAGGAGTCCTCGAAACGAGCCCTGGTGCTCTCGGCGGCGATGCCCAGCGCGGCAAGCGTCGCCGGATGTGTGCCACGGCCGATGCCCAGGTCGATGCGGCCGCCGCTCTGCCAGTGCAACTGTGCCACCTCCTCAGCCAAGAGGAATGGATGGTAGAGCGGCGTCACCACGATGGAGGTGCCGACCCGCAGCCGCTGCGTCCGGGCAAGGATGGCGGAGGCGAGGATCAAGGTCGACGGATAAGCCTGCGGCGGGTTCTGGAAATGAAACTCGTTGAACCAGATGCCGTCGAAGCCCGTGCGCTCGACGTCTTCGCAGAGCCGCAACATCGAAGCGTGGCTCTCGGCCCTTCCCCCTCGCGCAAAGCCTGTAATGTCGAGCCGCATCAGGTCAGCTCGTGCGGGGCAAAAACGGGAATGTCGCGCAGCAGCCCGATCTCGACATTGACGCCATAGACGTCGCGCACCGTCTGTTCGGTCAACGTGCTCCGCCAGTTGCCATGGCCGACAACGGCGCCCTTGTCGAGCAGGAGCAGGCTGTCGGAAAAGCGGGCGGCGAGCGACAGGTCATGGATGGCGACCAGTGCCGTCACACCTCGTTCGCGCGCGATCTCGGCCACCACGCGCAGGGTGAATAGCTGGTTGCCGATGTCGAGCGCGCTCGTCGGCTCGTCGAGCACCAGCACCTCGGTCTCCTGCGCCAGGGCACGCGCAAGCATCACACGCTGGCGTTCGCCGCCGCTGAGCTCCGACATCGGACGGAAGGCGAAATCCTCGAGGCGCAGCCGCCTGAGCATGTCCTCGACGACGGCGAGATCACCACGGCTCGGGCTCGCCCCCATATGCGGTGTGCGACCGAGCAGGCAGGTCTCGAACACCGTCGCTGGAAAGCTGAGCGGCGAGGATTGCGGCACATAGGCGATCCGGCGGGCGCGGACTTTGGGCGACATTGCGCGGATGTCGTGGCCGTCGAGCAGGATCCGCCCCGACGACGGCGTGGCAAGGCCGAGCACGGTCCGCACCAGGGTCGACTTGCCGGCACCATTGGGGCCGATGAGGCCGAGTATGTCGCCCTTCGTCAGCCCGACCGAGACCTCGCGCAGCACGGGGCGGCTGCCATAACCGAAGCTGACCTTGTCGACGGAAAGATAGTCGCTCATGAAAAATACTCCGAGCGCCTGGACAGGATCAGGTGCAGGAACAGCGGCACGCCGACGAAGGCGACGACGATGCCGACCGGAATGACTGTCGGGCTGAACGCCATGCGCCCGACAGTGTCGGCCAGAAGCAGCAGCATGGCGCCGCAGATCGCCGAAAACGGGATGAGATGGCGATGGTCGCTGCCGATCAGCAGCCGGGCGACATGCGGCCCGATCAACCCGACAAAGCCGATCACGCCGGTGAAGCTGATGACCACCGCCGAGACCACCACCGACAGCACGACGGCGATGCCGCGCAGCAGCGCGACATTGATGCCGAGCGAACGCGAAACGTCGTCGCCGGCGCTCGTCAACGCGTTGAATTGCCAGGCCCGCGACTGAGCCAGCGGCAGGGCGACCAGCAGTGCCGCACCAGAGACGGCAACCGCATCCCAGCCGATGCCGTTCAGGCTGCCGAACGTCCAGTGCACGACCCGGGCCAGTTGCTCCTGGGTGGCGACGAACTGCACGGCTGCGGTCATGGCGCTGAACAGGTACATCAGGGCAATGCCGGTCAACACCATCGTCTGTGCCCCCATGCCGCGCAGCCAAGCCATGGAGAACACCAGCACGGCGCAGCCGAGCGCGAACAGAAATGCCGTCAGCGGCACGAAATAGAGCCCGGCGGCGCTGAAGCCTATGCCGAACATGATGGCGATCGAGGCACCGAAGGCCGCCGCCGAGGACACGCCGATCGTGTAGGGGCTAACCAGCGGATTGCGGGTGATCGCCTGCATCAAAACACCGGCGAATGCCAGTGACCCACCGGCTACCATGGCCATGACGACGCGCGGCAGGCGCAGATAAACGAGCACCCGCGCCTGCTGCGGATCGACCTCGGCGACGAAATGGCCGAACGAGACCTTTTGCAGGATGACCATGAGCAGCGTCACCAGCCCCGTCTCGGCGATGCCGACGATGGCAACGCCGCCGGCGACGAGCAGCAGCACAAGCAGCGCGCACAGGATGACAGCCGCCTTGCGATAGCCGGCTCGGCGGTAGAGGCTGGAAATGCCGTCGGATTGGCCACGCGCCAAACCGGCACTGCTTGCGATGTCCATGGTCTAAGGCTCCGGATTGAGAGGGTACGCCGCCGCCTGACGGGCGGCGGCGTACTGGTCGATCAGTTGGAGGCTGTGCCCTGGTAGGTCATGCCGCCCTGGAACGGCAGGCCTTGGTAGAGCTCGATCCACTCCTTCATCGCAGCCTCGGGATCGACGTCGGTGAAGAGGTCGGGATAGAGCCACTTGGCGACTTGCAGCGCGCCGGTGACCTTGGAGGATCCGCCGGCGAGGTAGTAGTTGATCAGGCGGACATCGCCCGCCTGCCCTGCCGGCGTGCCTGATATTTCCTCGCGCGCGACGATCGCCCTCCAGCTCTCGGCGAATTTTGCCTCCGGGATGGTCTGGTAGGAGCCGGGCTGCAGCTTGATTACAAGGTCGGGCTTGCGCGCGATGATCTCCTCGGGATCGACGGTGAAGCTGTTTTCGTTGCCGCGCGACGATGGCTCCTTCTTGATGTCGATGTCGCCGAAGACATTGGTGCCGCCGCCGGCCTCGATCATGTCGTGCCAGCCTGAGCCGGGCGTGACGGTCACGAGATCACGGACCTCTTCAAGATAAACCTTCTTGCGCTCGACGCCCTTCAGACGCTCGGCCAGCAGGTCCATGTACTTGGTGTAGTAGGCGTTCAGCGCATCGGCCTTTTCCTTCTCGTCGAACAGCTTGCCGAACAATGTCACGTTTTCGACATGCTGCAGCGTGTCCCAGGCGGTGACGACCAGCACCGGAATGTCGAAGGCTTCGAGCTGCTTGGCTGCCTCCTCATAGACGCCGTTGCGAGGGATGATGACCAGGTCCGGCTTGAGCGCAACGATCGCCTCGTAATTGGGCTGCGTCTGGCCTTGGCCGACAATGTCGGCTTCCTTGAACTGCGGCCAGTAGGTCGGATCCCGCATCGTGCTGGCATCGACGCCAACGACCTTGTCGATGGCGCCAATGGCGCGGGCGAACTCGACCGCGTAGCGGTTGAAGATCACCGCCCGCTTGATCGGCAGTTCCAGCTCGACCTTGCGGCCGGCATCGTCGGTGAAGCTTTCCGCGGCCGCCGGCGCAAGGCCAATGGCGGATGCCGCGGCGAGCCCGAGCCAAAGGATCCAATGTCTGATGTTCATGATCTCTCCTTGCTTGAAAGGGGTGCGCAACGCCTGGCGTTGCCATGCCCGGAAGGCGTCCGGGACAATAGGTAGAGGCGCGATGCCACGGCAGCAGGCGACGAATGCGTCTGCCCAAGCTTTCGATATTCTTGGGAAACCGTTCTTCCCGACATCGCCGCGCCAACCTCTGCCTGCCCTGGCGGGGATGCGGAAATGCAGACCTAGCGAAAGCCGCAAACGGGCCTCCGGACGGGAACCGGCATTCCTGTGGCACACCCCGACCACGGAATCTCACTCTGTCAGGCAGGTCTCCTGGCTCGCGGGTCCTAGCCTTGTCGCCCGTCTTCCCGGCACGAATGCCAGTGACACAGGGGCAATAGGCTCACCGCTTACAGTTGCGGGACAGCTCCGGTTTCGCACCGGATTCCCTCTTAGCTTCCACCTCGCGGCGGAAGACCATGACGGCGCCAACCTATCGACGGCCAAGGTAAAGTCAAGTTGCCATCCGGGACTATACAGGGCGGCATTTGCCTGAGCCGCGACGATGCTGGAGACCAGGTTGCGCGGAACTGCAGGCAGCGCAAACTGTTCTCCAACTCAGCGAACCGGCGAAACGGTCACCGAGACGATCTGGAACGGCACCGCACCATAGGTGGCGACCGTCTGGGGATGCTCCCACGCGCGGAACTGTCGCGACGGCCGCGCCGACAGCACCAACGCGCCATCCGCCTGGTCCGGCCGGATGGTACCGCGAAACCGCAAAGTCAGCCGGCCGCCTGATTTACCCAGCTTGCGATAGCGCAGCCGCGCGAAATGGCATTCGCCGCCATTCAGCTCCATCTCGATGCGACGGCGCACCGGCGGCACGTCCAGCCGCACGACGATGTCGATCTCGGCAGGCGCACCGCCAACTGCCGCCGGCGGCAACGGCACCTGCTGCGCCAGTGCCGGGGTGACCTGCCCCGCACCATCGCCCGCCTGTGTGCGCCGACCGTGCCAGACGACGCCGGGCAGCTCGCGCTCACGGACAGCGCGTTTCTTGCGCATGCGCAACTGCTTGGCGACACCGCGTGACAGCCAGGTCAGACCCTTGAAGTCGGTCCGCGGCTTGGCCTGCAGCAAGGCAGCGATACGGGCGGCGCCGGCGCGATCGGCCATGTCGACCACCTGCTCCAGCACATCGTCGGGAACCGGCACCGACATCTCTGCTTTCAGATAGCTCAGCGCCACCGCCGTCGGCACGGCAAGGTGCCTGCGGGCGACGACGTCGCAAAGCACGGCCCAGTCGACGCCGCCGGCGCGGATCGCCGAGGCTGTGTCGACCAGCCAGTCGCTGTGGGTATGAGCGTCGAGGCCGCCATGGCCGATCGCCAGCGTCACCCGGTCGGCGGTCGAAGGGACCAGCACGTCGAGACTGGTGAAGGAGGCCGGCGTGGCGCGCTGCCAAACCGCAGCGTCGTCCGCCTCATCTGCCTGCGACCAGTCATAAGCGACCTGGTGCAGATCGATGTCGCCATAGCTGCCCTTGAAGAAATTCATCGACCGCACCGCAGCTAACCGCGGCTTGAGATATTGGGGACTGACCCCTGTCGACACCTGCCAGTCGCCATGACGCAGCATGTCGAAGGCGGCCACCATGTGCTCGGGGTGCACAAGGATGTCGATGTCGTGCGCCACCCGGCCGCGCTGTGCCGCCGGCTCCACCGCGATGCGGCTCGCGCCCTTGAGCAGCATGATCGGCACGCCGGCCGCGACGATGGCCCTCAGTGCGGGCTCGGCCTCGCGCATGGCAAGCCGCGACTTGGTCCACAGCATCTTCTGCAGGCCAGCGAGACGCGGATAGGCGGGATGCATCGCCAGCGCCTTGCCGAACCGGTCGGCGATCGCGGCAAGCAGCCTGTGCTCGCGGAACTCGACGGCATCGATGTCGTTGGCATCGAGCCACCGCAAGGCCTGCGTCTGCGCGACCGCATGGTCCGGCAACAGCACCGCCTTGAGCAACTGGTCGAGACCGTTGGTTGGCCATGCCCAGCCATAGTCGGGGAAGCGCCGGCCGATGCGGCGTGACGTGGATGCCATCAGCCCTGTCCGGCGTTCTTGAGCTTGCGCCGCAGCATGGCCATTCTTGCGACCTCGAGATAGCCACGGTCGCGCTCGGGATCGCGGCCGTAGGACATGCTTCCCGGCAGGATCCGGCGCAGGGCCAGGACCTCATCGATCATGCCGAGCTGGTGGCCGTCTTCGCGGGCCCGGCCAAGCCAGTCGACCATGTCACCGCGGTTGCCTGGCGGGTCGATCACCGGGCCGACGGAAAGCGCCACCTCGCTGCGGACCAACATCGTCGTGCGCGACCAGCCGGGCGTCACCTTGCCGGTGCCATCGTCTGGTTCGCCATGCCGAAAGGTTCGCCACTGCGTGAACACGGCAGCCAGCTGCGGCGCCTCTTCCAGCCTGCGAAACTGACGCTCGATCTTGTCGCCAAGCCACAGATCGTCGGCGTCGACAGTTGCAATGAAGGGCGCCCTGGCCAGCGCGAAGCCGCGCGTCGTGGCACTGCCCGGTCCGGAGTTGTCCTGCCTGACATATCGGACCGGAACGCCCGATTGCCGCGTCACCGCCTCGGTCTCGTCGGTCGAGCCGTCATCGACGACGATGATCTCGGCAGGCGGCACTGTCTGCGCGGCAACCGAGCGCAGCGTCTCGGCGATCGTGCGGGCCGCGTTCCAGGCGGGAATGACGACGCTGTAGCTCATGACCGCAGCGGCGCTCCATCGCCCGACGGATGCGCCACCTGGATGAAACCTCTGAGGTCGCCGAGCGTCGGGTCGGCCTTGCGGCGGCGCATCGATTTCTGCATCGCCTTGAGGAACTCCCGCCGCGACTCTGCGACGTTCCGGGTCAGATTGTGTTCATGGCGGCGGTAGTAGAGCGCGATCGTGTCGGGAAAGACAAATCGCGCCCTCTGCTCGAAGATGCGAAACAGGAAGTCGGTGTCCTCTGCCTGCGCCAGCTCCTCGTCGAAATCGCCGATCCGCGCGATCAGGCTGCGCCGATAGATGCCGGCCGACAGATGCACGCCGCGAAAGATGCGGTCGTCGCATCCTGCAACCGGCTCGAGCGTCTCGTCGTCGATCTGGTCGACCATGCGCATGTAGGAATAGGTGAGTTCGAGCGCGGGATCGGTCTTGAAATAGGCAAGGTCGGCGGCAAAGCGCCCGGCGGGTGAGATGTCGTCGGAATCGATGAAGGAGACGAACTCGGTGTCGTCAGAGAGCCGGCGCAGGCCGGCATTGCGCGCCTTGGTCACGCCTGAATTGGCTTGTGAGAACAGGCGGATCGGCGCGCCGTCGGCGATGAATGACCGCACAGCCGCCACGGTACCGTCGACCGAGCCGTCGTCGATGACGATGATGTCGAGCTGCGCGGCGTCGCTCTGTCGCAAAACCGAGCGCAGCGCCGAGCCGATGTAGCTCTCGCGGTTGTAGACGGGCAGCACGATGCCCAGCTTCATGAATTGCCCCTGTCCAGAAACGCGGCGATCGTCTCCGCGATCTCGTTGCCGCGCGTGCCCAGTGTCAGAGTGTAGCACGGCAACCGACGTGTCAGCTCGCCAAAGAAACGAAATCCGCTTTCGCGTTCGCCCGGCATCTGCGCGATGCCGGACGGCGCCAGCGCCATAAGCGCGTCCTTGCGCGCAAGCGGCGTGATGGTGCTTTGCGCGGCGCCCGATATCTGCGGCACAAGCAGCGCCACGATGTCGAGTTCACTGGCGACGCCACGCGGGCAAAGATCCTGGACCCTGAACTGGTACTTGCCTTGCCAGTTGAGCAGGCCTGGATCGGGCAACAGCCGGGCTAGCCCAAGTCGGTCGAAACCCGCCTGGTCCTGCTTCAGCGTCGTGAACAATGGGCGCGCCAGCGAACGGTCACCGTCGAATTCGACCAGCACGTAGTCGTCACCGACGCTGTCGAGCCCGGCAAGCAGGCCCGAGGCGACCGTGCCCGACTTGCCGGCGCCGCCGGCCCCGGCCAGCAGCACGCCCCTGCCGCCCTTGCCGAGCGTTCCGGCATGCGTGAGGCGCATGCCGCGCGCCGCATATTCCCAATGCAGGAAGCAGCGCAGCGGGGCACCGAACTCCCATGGCGGGCAGCCGTCGGCGGACCGCATGAGCTGCACGCCCAGCCGCTTTTCGACATCGTAGAACTGCCAGTAGCTGAGGTCGTGGAAGTAATGGCCGCGCAGGCCGTTGGCTTCGAGCCGCTCGGAAAACATGTTCGGATGAAACAGCGCCTCGCCCCACAACGCCGGCTGCGGAATCGAGCCAATGCCAGGGTGGGCGAGAAAAATCCGCCCCGGCGTCGCCGGTCGTCCGGCAGCTATCTCTGCAACCATGCCATGGCCAAGCGCCCTCGCCAGTTCGCCGTGATCGGAAAACACGTCGATCGCCAGGCCGGGCAGCTCGACCCGGCTTTTCCCGGGAAAGGCATCGGCATTCGCCTCGCAGGCGGCGAGGAGCTCGCGCGCATAGTCGGCAAGATCGTCAAGGGTTACACGTCGCATCGGAACCTGAAGGCAGCAAGTGGTATCGAAATGCGCCGGAAACCGGCGCTACTGCTTCACCGCCGGCCAGCCGGCAGGCTCGTCGACGTCGTGGATCGGGTCGACCATCACCAGGTCGGCGAGCTCGTCGTGCATGTCGATCTTGAGCGCCTCGCGGGCCGCCGCCAGGCGCTGCGCGAGCTCGGGCGACAATGCGGCCGATGCCATGCCGGTCGCAGGCGAAAGCAGTCCATACTCGTTCAGCCTGGCAATGAAAGCATCCAGGTCGGCGGCGGAAAGCTGTCCGCTGCCGCAGGTGCGGCCGACCAGACTTGCCGGCGGAACCTGTGCGATCAGCGCTTCCCATACACAGCTGCCGCTGTCGGAGAAGCCGAAATACCTGCCGCTGGCGAGGTCGAGAACGACCGCGTCACCATCGAACGTCTCATAGACGATGTCGTTGCCCGAGACCTCGTAAATTGTCGAATACCCCACGCCTGCCCTACCCCTAGGTTTTTTCCCGGCAAACTGCTTATCAAGCAAATGCACATACAAGCAACAGCTGCGGGCCGGGATATCTATAGGGTTGCATTGCAAAACGCAACACTCGCGCCCAGATTGTTTTTGGTGGCAATTTTCGGCACCTCTCCGTGGCCCTTCTCTGTCGGGTGGTTCCCATGCGATAGGTGAGCCTTGGATGGGCACGGCTTGTGGGCAACATGCGACTGAAGAACAAGCTGAGGCTAGCTTACCGAACCCGAATCCACGCCGGACCCGGCTTTGCACCTGATGCAGCGACAAGGGCTGGAGCAGAACTCAGGATGGCAGCGGGGCGGCTCGACGACGGCACGTGCCCCGTATTTACCTCCTCGATGCTCAATCACGCGCCACTCGGCGTTGCGAACTATCTTGGATCTCGCTTGGCCGCCCGCCCTGCCCTGTTTCTCGTTTGGTTCACTTGGGCGATGCGCAAGGAGCGGCAGGTCCTGCGGACACTGACCGCTGAGCGGCTCTATCGCCGCCGCTTTCCCGAGCATCGCTTCGTCTTCATGTGCAACGAACTCGAGGAAGTCGCGCTATTTCGCGAGAATGGACTGAACGCGCTGTTCTGCAGCCACAATGCCCTGGCCGACGAACAGACGTTCAAGCCCGTATCTGGTGTCGAGAACACCTACGATGCCTTCTACAACGCCATGATCAGTCCCTGGAAACGCCGTCACCTGGCCCGGTTGGTGCCAAGCGCCGCGCACGTCTTCTACGAATCGCGCCTCACCGGACGACAGAAGACCGCCGATCTGCTCGACGAGCTCAAGCGCATGATGCCAGCGCATCACTTTCTCAACCCGCACGATGGCCACCGCATCGAGAAGCTCGATTGGCAGGCGATCAACGCCGTCATGGCGGCGAGCGCCACCGGCCTGTGCCTGTCGGCGGAAGAAGGCGCGATGTATGCCAGCATCGAATACCTGCTTGCCGGCCTGCCCGTCGTCTCGACGCCCTCGATCGGCGGCCGCCATATCTTCGGCGACCCCGAGACATGGCTGACGGTGGAACCCACTGAAGAAGCGGTTCGCGACGGCGTCGCTCAGATGAAAGCGCGGAACGTGCCGCGCGAGCGCGTCCGCGCCGTCACGCTTGCCAAGGTCCACGAACATCGCAAGCGGCTGCGCGCCTGCGTCCTGGTGGAGACCGATGGCCGGGTCGACCTGCCTGACGACTATGGCCACGCCGTCTATCGCCGTCTCAACAACTGGCAGCGCGGGCTCGATTTCGAGCGCATGCTCATCGACGACTACCACAGCGAGTGACGCCGATGCGGTACTTCCTGCCAGCTGTTCAGGACTTTTGCAGCAACCAACCCGCCGGGCCTTCCCCGCTCAGTTGCCCAGCCCGCGCCGCAGCAGTTCGCCCAATGTCAGTTGGTGGTCGAACCGTCCGTCGCGCAGGAAGTTGATCGTCTGGGCGATGACCAGCGGATTGTTCATCATGAAGGTGTGGGTGGTCGGCAGCACGATGTGGTCGACCATGCCGGCGAGCCTGGTGCTTTCCACCGACACCTTGCCGTCATTGGGCCCGTCGAACATCGTCGACAGGATCGGGTTCACGCTGCGGTCACCGGCGATGATGCCGACCTCGAAATCCGCAGCACCGAGCTGGTTCGGAACGCTGTCCGGCCCCGTGCCGAGCTGCATGCCGGCGGGGCCATTGAGCATCTCGAACAACTTGAGTCCGCCGAGCGTGTCGACGACCTCGGAGCCGTGGTTGGGCGGCGCAAGCATCACCACCCGGCCGAGATTTGGCGGCCGGTTGTCCTTCAGCCAGGCCCGGAGCAGGATACCGCCCATCGAATGGGTGACGAAGTTGACCCTGGCTGCCGGACCGCACTTTGCCGCCGACGCACCGACATGGGCGATCAACTGCCCGATTGGCGCCTCGACCGAAGGATAGGTGTCGCTGACGACGGCGTAGTCGAGTTTGGTGAATGTCTCTTCCATCAGCAGGAAGGACACGTCGGAGCGCGCGAGGCCATGCAGCAGCACGACGCAGTCTTGCGCAAAGGCGGCCGACGACATCAGCGACAACAACAGGGCAGACAACAGTCGCATGCGCGAAGCTAGACCGGATTGCCCGATAGCCTCAAGGACGAGATCATGAGCCGCCTCAGGGAACGTCGTCGCTGGCGGCAGACCCGCCCTCGCCCTCGAGCATCGACAGTCTTTTGGTCACCGACCGGCTGAACTTCAGGCGCACGCCCGCGCCATTGCCGCCCTCCTCGGGGATGAAGACGGCGCCGTAATGTTCCAATGCCGCCTGAAGCGCGCCAATGGCGGCATCGTCCGGGATGCCGGTCTTGCGTTCGAAGGCCTCGATATCGGCCTCGTCGACGCTGGAGGCCACAGCCAGTCTTTGCCGGCTGATTTCCACCAGCGCACGCGCCGCCCTGCACATCGCTCCCGTCATCATCGCCCGCGCCTCCTGTCGAAACAGAAGTGATTGCAAATGGCGAGGTGTCTGTCACCCCACCACATCGGGAACCGCACGCGCGAGCGGCAAATGCCTGTCAGGCGGCGTCTGTGCCAGCCTGATAGGTCATCGTCCTGACCACGTCCCGCGCCGGGCGCTTTTCACCGGCGAGAACCTCGAAATCGAGCTGGTTCTCGCGCGGGACCAGCGGACAGGTGACGAAGTTGGTGAAGGCGCATGGCAGCGCCACCGCATAGTTGAAATCGATCCAGTCGATGCGGCTGTTGGTGCCGTCGGTGAACTGCAGTTCGATGACGCGGCCGGCACCGTAGGTGACGGGGCCACTGGTCTTGTCGCGGACGTGGGCCACCGGCTGCACGCCCGTTGCCGTGTCCTTGCCGATCAGCTCGATGGTATAGCTCTTGCCATTGTGCTCGAAGGTGAAGGTGCCGATCCGCGGCGTCGATTCACGCACGCCGGCTTCGACGGTTTCCGCCTCGTATTCGGTGATATCAGTCGGCGTGTAGACGCCGGGAATACGCCATGCTGGATCGTAGTCGAATGCGGAAACGCCCGCCTCCTCCACCGTCGTCGCCACGCGCGGATCGCGCACGCGCACACCATAAAGCGACTTGCCGTCATTCCTGCTGCGCAGGATGGCTTCGACCTCGTTGACACCGAAATAGACGGGCTCGCTTTTGCCGTGGCCATAGGTCTGGTTGCGGCCCGGAATGATCTCGACCGGCTCGGTCGGATAGGTGCCATTGACGGAGAGGTTCGGCCCCGAAGCGGGCGGGGTGAACATGACCTTGCTGTCCTCGACCGACCAGGTTCCGGGGAGCAGGTCGAAGCTGACGTCCTTGTCGCCGGCTTCCAGCCAGTACTGGGCGACGAGCGAGGTCCAGCCATAAGGCCGGAACATCTTGGCGACATGAGCGTAGCGCCATTCGCGCCACTGGCCTTCCAAATGTTCTCTTGTGGGCATGTTCGTCTCCCTTTCGAAGAATTCAGCTTTTTGCGTGGGCATTCTGGTGGGTGGCGGCCCCGGTGATCTCGTCCAGGAAGGCGAGCATGCCGCGCCAAGAGCCGGTGTCGGCCCTCGAGTTGCCGGAGGGCGTGCCGCCATTGGTGTAAGGGACCTTCGACACCGGATGCAGGCGACTGATCTGGGTCGACGGCACGATCGGCAGGTTGATGGCGTGACCGGCATCGTCGAAATCGAGATGCCTGACCAGATGACGATGGTCGTGCTTCCGCAAGGCCGAAGCGACCATGCGGGAATAGAGGCTGGACGGCCAGGCGCGGTCGTCACGGCCCGAGATCAGCAGCACCGGACCCGCAATGTTCTCGACTGGAATGCGCGCGCGGGCCGCAAGCTTGGTGTCCTTCAAGCCTTCGAAGAAGACCGAGTGATGCCGGTTGGGCGGAGCCTCGCCGGCCCAGGGATGCCAGTGCACGGCGGCATTGTCCTGCCACAGATGGGGCAGCGGAACGCCTCCCCTTGTCCAGGTCGTGCCTTGCCAGCCGCCACGTGCCGGATCGCCCGCGCCCTGGGCGCCATGGACCACAGCACCTGGCACGAAAGCAATCACGGCGGAGACCAGTTCAGGGAACGTGGCGCCGAGCAGGAGCGCGAGTTCGCCGCCGCGCGACTGGCCGCTGACAGCGACGAAGCCGTCTTTCGGCTGGAGCTCTCGACGCGCCCAGCGCAGGCCGGCCTCGAGATATTCGAGCGGTGTTTCGGTGATGAAGGGCGACAACCCCGGTGCCTTGAAGTAGCCGAGCGCAAAGGCCTGGTAACCACGGGACGCAAGCAGTGCTGCGCGTGGTTCGTTGATGCCGCCGCCCGAGCCGTTGAGCACCACGACGACCGGATGCGGTCCCGGCCCGGCGGGCGTGAACAGCGTGCCGACCAATCCGTCGTCGCGGATCTCGCAACGCTCCACTCCAGGCGCGGCGAAAGCCTGAAAAAGCCTGGCCTCGGCCCGCACGCCACCGGCGGTTTCGGCTGTCAGCGTCGTCGCCATGGGCTGCATGATATCGTCGGCGAAGAGCTCGGCGCTGGTGCTGTCGACCGGCTGCTGGCTCCAGATCAGGCCCATGGCTGCAACTTCGGCATAGTCTCCGCCGACCGGCGCGTCGCGGGCCAGGTCGACCACGCCGTCGGCGTCCGCCATGAAGGTCGCCTGGCTCATCCAGGTCACGCCATGCGCCCGCTCGGTGCGGGCAGAGACGGCGACGAGTTCGTCAGGGACGAGGCCGGAGACGACGATCTGCCGCGGCTCGTCGATCAGGCCGTCCAAGGCATCGATGGAAAAGACAGGTGCTGAAACGGGCTTTGTGGTCATCTGGCTTACAAACTCTGCATCTGGCTGACCGGCGTGGTCATCGGCCTGGCTGGATCGTCATGCGGGCGAGAGAGGTGTCGAGACGCTGGACGAAATCGTCGTCCAGCACGGCCTCGGGTGCCGCGCGGCCGCCACGCGGCCAGTGACCGCCGCCCTCGATCCAGTCGCCCTTCAGCCCGGCCAGCCTGGCTTGCCAGTCGATGCCTTCACCCGCGCGTGACGGATCGAAGGCAAGCAGGAACACGCCCCGGCCTTTCGGATCTCCCCTGCCGCCACCCGCGACGCCGGCCATGAGCTCGACCACCAATCCGAGCAGCGAGCCGATCTGGCCGCCACGCGGCAGCAATGCCGCAACCTCGGCGGCGATTCTGGTCGGCCGTCCTTCGCCTTCCAGGGCGATCCCCTCAGGCAAGGGCGCGCCCGAAGCACGGGCGTTGCGGATATCGGCCATGGTTGCCGTGCTGGTGGCGACATCGATGACGACGCGTTCGGAACCCTGCCCTATGGCAAGCGCCAGCGGATTGGTGCCGATCACCGGACGGGTACCGCCATGTGGCGCGACGAAAGGCGGGCCTTCCGCACCGGCGATGCCGAGCAGGCCGCCATCTGCGAGATGGCGAACAAAGGGTGCGAGCCGGCCAAAGCCCCTGACACCGCGCAGGAACACCGCGGCGACGCCGAACTGCCTGGCGGCCTCGGCAAGGTCGAGCGTGGCGCTGGCGACCGCCAGCGGCGCAAAGCATGAGGCACAGTCGAGCCAGCCTATGGCCTGCGAGCTCTCGCGTGCCGGCACCGGCGCTGCATCGACAGTCCATTCGTCGAGCATGGCGATGCCGAAACGCGGCAGGCCGAGCGCATCGGCCTCGACCAGCGCCGAAGCCGCGAGCTGCGCTGCCGGGCCGCCGCCAAGTGCTGCCGCCAACCGGCCGGCCGCATCAGGGATCGCGATCATTCGGCCGGGCTCCGCGCTGCGCCGCCAAGCTGGATCTCGCTTGCCGAGAGGTAGCCCAGCGTCATCAGACGCTCGATCAGGAACTCCCTGGAGTGCTTGATATGGGCGAACTCGATCGCCGCGGCCCGCTCGCCGTCGCCGGCCGCAATCGCATCGACCAGTGCCGTGTGCTCGTCGGAATGCTCGCCTGCCTTGACGGTGAAATCGATGGCAAAGCGCAGCAGGCGTTCGAGCTCGTCGAACAGTGTCTCCGAAAGCGCGACGACACGCTTGTTGCGGCTACAGCGGGCAATGGCGAGGTGAAAGCGCCGAGCCACCTGCTGCATGGTGCCGATATCCATCGGCTCGGCATATTCCCTCACGATCTGGCGCAGCAGCGCGATTTCCGCCGGCGTGGCGTAACGTGCCGCCTGCCGCGCCGCATGCGGTCCGATCGCGGCGCGCATGTCGAGGATGTCGTGCACCGCCTGGAAGGTGATGGGAGCGACGCGATAGCCGCTGCGCGGCAGGATCGTCACCAGTCCATCGGCGGCAAGCTTCTGCATGGCATCGCGCACTGGCGTCTTCGACACCTCGTACTTGCCGGCGATTGAGGCAGCATCAAGCGTCGTCCCCGGCACGATCTCGCAACGCATGATCTCCTGGCGGAGCGCCAGATAGATGCGCTCGGAAACGGGTGCATTCACGGTGGGGTCGGCGTCGACGATCATGAGCTTGTGCTCCTCAGCCCCTCAGTGTTTTGCCCAGGGCACGAAACGCCGTTCCAGCGCCTCGAGCGCGAGAATGGTGAGATAACCCAGGGCCGAGATCACCACGATGCCGACGAACATGCGCGACACCGCAAAGGTCTGCCACGACGCCCAGATGAAGAAGCCGACGCCGCTGCGCGCGCCAAGGAATTCCGCCGCCGCGATGATGATGTAGGACGACCCCGCGGCCAGCCGGAGCCCGGTGAAGATGTTGGGCAGAGCCGACGGCAGTGCAATGCGGAAAAATGTCTGGAAGCGCGTAGCGCCGGCGTTCTTGGCAACGTCGAGATAGATCTGCGGCGTCTGCATCACCCCGCCCATCGTGTTGTAGAGCAAGAGGAAGAACACGCCGATGGCGATGACGACGAATTTCGAGGCGTCTCCGACGCCGAAGATCAACAGGATCAGCGGCAAAATGGCGATCTTCGGCACCGGATAGAGTGCGGCAAAGATCGGCCCGAGCACCCGCCGCGCCGGCTGCGACAGGCCGAGGATCAGGCCGAGCAGAATGCCCGGTACGGCACCCATGACATAGCCGACCGAGACGCGGCGCAGCGTGGCACCGATATGGTCGAAGATTTCGAAGCTGGCGATCATCTGCCAGGCGGTGCCGGCAATGGCACTCGGCGGGGGGAAGAAGCGCCGGTCGATGACATTGAGCTGCGAGGCGATCTCCCACAGCAACAACAACAGGATCGGGCTGAAATAGGAGATGGTGCGGAACAGCCGCTCACGCTGGGCCGGAGCCTTGAGCTGGCGGATCTGTTCTTCGGTCAGCTTTGCGGTGATGAGGCTCATGCGTGGCGCTCCGGCGAAGTTGAGGCCAACAGCCGCCAGACCTCATAGGTGAGGTCCCAGAAACGCTTGTCGCGGCGCATCTCTACGACGTCGCGCGGCCGGTCGAAGGGGACAGTGAGATCGGCGATAATGGTGCCGGGGCGCGGCGACATCACCAACACCCGGTCGGCCAGTGTCAGCGCTTCGTCGACGCTGTGGGTGATGAACACGACGGTCTTGCCCGTCGTCTCCCAGATGCGCAGCAATTCCTGCTGCAGCACCAGCCGCGTCTGTTCGTCGAGTGCGCCGAACGGCTCGTCCATCAACAGGATCTCGCGGTCGTCGACAAGCGCGCGCGCCACCGAGACGCGCTGCTTCATGCCGCCGGACAGCCGGTGCGGCAGCGCATCGGCAAAGTCGGTCAGCCCAGTCAGTTCGAGCAGTTCGTCGACGCGCATCCGCCGCTTTTCGGCAGAAACGCCCTTCAGGCTGAGCGGAAAGCCGACATTCTCGCGCACGGTGAGCCAGGGCAGCACCGACGCCTCCTGGAACACCATCGCTGGCGGGTTTTCGCTCCGCATGTCGATGCTGCCGCCGAGCTTGCTTTCAAGCCCGGCGAGGATGCGCAGCACCGTCGTCTTGCCGCAGCCGCTGGGACCGACGATGCAGACGAATTCGCCGCGCTTGACCTCGAACTCGACCTCGTAGGCAGCGACGGTCGTGCGGTCGCTGTCGGCGTCGTAGAAGGCCTTGGTGAGGTTGCGCACCTCGATCGCCGTTTCGCTCATCGTACCCGCCCCTTGCGGCAACGCGGCCTGGGTCACTTCTTGCCCACCAGTTCGTTGGCGCGCTTCAGCAGGTCGCTGCGATAGACCGAGGAGATGTCGACGTCGCCCTTGTATTCGAGGTCGCCGCGCTTGCGGAAGAATGCCTCCTGCTCACGCACGGAGTTCAAGTCGATCGACCCGTCTTCCGAACGAATGGTGTAGGCTATGCCCTGCAGCAGCGATTTTTCCGTGCCGGTGTAGCGGGCGACGATGTCGAGCACCTTCTCGTCCTTCCAACCGCCATTGTCGAGCTGGCGCGCAGCCTTGAGATAGGCAGCGAGGAAATTGACGACGGCATCCTCGTGGCCCTCCACGAACTCCTTGTTGAACGCGATGAAGCCAAGTTCGGTGCCGAAGGTATGGTCCTCGACGAGGCGACGCCCCAAGCCTTCGCGCTCGAGCTGCAGGGCGAAGGGTTCGATGCTCCAGCCGGCCTCGAGGCCGCCATTGGCGAAGGCGGCGGCAGTCGCAGGCGGCGGCAGGTAGATCGCCTCGACTTCGTCGACGGTCAGACCACCCTTTTCCAGCGCCTTGGCGACCGAATACATGCCAAAGCCGCCAGGCCCTGGAATACCGACACGCTTGCCCTTGAGGTCGGCGACCGTCTTGATGCCTTCGTCCCAGGCCTTCTGCGAGACCATGAAGGGCGACGGCGACGGCACGGTGTCGGGCATCTTGGCCGAGGTCGCGACGATGGCGACCGTGGCGCCCGCATTGATCGAATTGAACAGCCCGGCACCCCAGGTCGCAGCGCCCGCCTGGACGTTGCCTGAGGCCAGCATCTGGATCGTCTCGGCAGTGCCGCTCTTCGGCGACAGGGTCACGTCGACGCCGTATTCGTCGAAATAGCCGAGGTCCTCGGCGAGGAAGAACGGCGCATAGTCGGCAAAGGGCGAATAGAGGAATTCGATCTTCGGCTTGTCCTCAGCCAGCGCGCCGCTGGCGGCTCCGGCCAGAAGGCCCGCGGCGAGAGCCGAGACAATAAACCCGCGACGATTGACGGCAACCATAAGAACCCTCTCCATTGAGCGATCAGCCAGACTTTGATGTCCTGGATTTTGCAACTGATGCATCACATGGCGAAGGTGATATTTTCTAATTGAATTGGCAAGTGGAAAAATCTCATCCGCGAACGTTGGCCATGGCAGCACGCCGGCACAAAGGTCTAGCTTTGTAGCGACCACAGAGACCCGACCAGCCCCGGCGCAAAATCGCGAGGCTTGATCTGAAATATATTTCAATATATGAATTTTATTGACATATGCTGGGTGAGCTGTAATCTCCAGACCGTCGGCTTTCGGGAGGAAGTCCGGCGGCAATCAATCCACATAGCGGCGCCTGGGGCGCCCGCGACGGTCATTGAGGATGGCTTCGGCCAAGGGAGGAAACTTGCGCAAATTTTTGAGCACGCTCGCAATCGCGGCGGCTGCGTCGACCTGTTTGGCTTCGACCCAGGCGCTTGCCGAAACCGCCAACCCGTTCAAATGCGAGCCGGGTGAGAAATACGTCATGAACGTCATGGTCTCGGGCGTCGAATACTGGTTCCCGGTCTATGAGATGTTCAAGCAGGCCGGCCAGCAGTTCGGTTGCGAGACGGAATACACCGGCACGCCCGAATACGACGTCAACAAGCAGATCGCCACCTTCGACCAGGCGCTCGCCCAGAAGCCGGCCGGCATCCTGGTCCACCCGATGAACTCCGACCCGTTCATCGAGCCGATCAACCGCGCCATCGAGCAGGGCACCGCCGTCGTCACCTTCGCGGCCGACTCACCCAACTCCAAGCGCACCTCCTTCATCACTTCGGACAATCTGGCCGAAGGCACCTATGCCGCCGATGCCGTCGCCAAGGCGATGGACGGCAAGGGCGAGTATGCCGTGCTGGAAAATCCCGGCCAGGACAACCACGACAAGCGCATCTCGGCCTTCATCGCCCGCATGGAAGCCAAATGGCCCGACATGAAGCTAGTCGGCCGCGCTGCCTCGAACCAGGACCCGACCAAGGCCTATCAGGCCGTTCTCAGCCTCGCCCAGGCGCATCCTGACCTCGGTGCGGTGTTCATGCCGGAAGCCAACTCGGCCATCGGCGCTGCCCAGGCGGCCAAGGAAGGCGGCGGCAAGATCAAGGTCATGCTCGCCGACGTCAACGCCAAGATCCTCGACATGATCAAGGCCGGCGAGATCTACGGTTCGGTCAACCCCAACCAGGGCATGCAGGGCTATATGGGCTTCATGCTGCTGTGGCTGGCCGCGCATCCCAACCTGATCGACCCGATGAACGACACGAAGCGGTCAGGCGCCAACGGCATGAGCGTGCCCTTCGTCGACAACGGCTTCTCCATCGTGACCGCCGAAAATGCCGACGACTTCTATTGGGACAAGTATCTCAAGCGTCGCGGCACCAAGGGTATCGAGGAATAAGCTCGCATCCCTTGCCGCTCGCGGCAGAAAACCCGGAAGGGGACCCTGGTCCCCTTCCCCTTTGTGGCGCCCATCGCAGGAGCATGGCGTGACCGAGACGCCCATTCTTGAAATACGCGGCCTGTCCAAGGCGTTCGGGCCGGTAAAGGCGCTCAGCGACGTGCAGTTCGAGCTCAAGCGCGGGGAAATCCATGCGCTGTGCGGCGAAAACGGCGCCGGCAAATCGACGCTGATGAACATGATCGCCGGCGTGCTGCAGCCCGACCGGGGCGAGATCCTGATCGACGGCACAAGTGTTTCGATCCCCTCGCCGGCGGCAGCCCAGCGCCTCGGCGTAGCACTCGTCCACCAGGAGATTGCGCTCTGCCAGGACGCGACGGTCGCCGAAAATATCTACATGGCCGCGATCAATGCCCGTCGCGCGCCGCTGATGAATTTCCAGAAACTCTATGCCGACGCGCAGAAGGTGATGGACCTGCTCGCGCCCATTCCGGTGCGCACCAAGGTCGCCGACCTCTCCATTTCCAACCAGCAGCTCGTCGAGATCGCCAAGGCGCTGACGCTCGACTGCAAGGTGCTGATGCTCGACGAGCCGACCGCGGCTCTGACCGAAAGCGAAGCGCAAAGGCTGTTTGCCATCGTCCGCGGCCTCAGGGATCGCGGCATTTCGGTGGTCTATATCAGCCATCGCATGGCCGAGATTTTCTCGCTCTGCGACCGTGTCACCGTCTTCCGCGACGGCCACTATGTCGCCACCGACCCAATTGCCAAAAGTTCGCCCGACGACGTCGTACGCAAGATGGTCGGCCGCGAGATCACCCAGCTCTATCCCGACAAGCTGGCTCAGGAGCCCGGCCACAAGCTGCTTTCGGTCGAAGGCCTATCGGATGGCGACCGCTTCAGCGGCGTCAATCTTGAGCTCCGGGCCGGAGAAATCCTCGGTATCGGCGGCCTGATCGGCGCTGGCCGCAGTGAAATAGCCCAGAGCATCTGTGGCCTCAGGCCCGTGATGTCGGGCACCGTCGCGCTCGACGGCCAGAGCTTGCGCATCTCGAGCTACAGCGATGCCGTCAAGGCTGGCCTCGTCTATCTCTCCGAAGACCGCAAGGGCTCGGGCGTGTTCCTCGACATGTCGATCGCGGCCAATGTTTCCGCGCTCGATTTGGGCAAGCTGACCGGTGCGCTCGGCCTGCTCGACCGCAAGGCCGAGGACAATCAAGCGACGGACCTGACCAGGCGCCTCGGCGTGCGTATGGCCGGCATCGATGCCAAAGTGTCGACGCTGAGCGGCGGCAACCAGCAGAAGGTGGCGATCGCCAAGCAATTGTCGATCGATCCCAAGGTCATCATCATGGACGAACCGACGCGCGGCATCGACGTCGGCGCCAAGGTCGAGATCCACCGCCTGCTGCGCCAGCTTGCAGCTAAGGGCACCGGCATCGTCGTCATCTCCTCGGAACTGCCGGAACTGATCGGCCTGTGCGACCGCGTGATCGTGGTGCGCGAGGGCCGCATCGCCGGCGAACTCGGCGCCGACGCACTCGGCGAGGAAGCCATCATCATGCTCGCCTCAGGCGTCCAGAACTCTTCAAATCAAGAAAAGCAGGCTCAAAATGTCGCCTAGGGAAGCCGGAGAAACCGTGATGCACGCCGAGATCAAGGCACCCGACACCGCCGGGCGCATCAACTTCGCCCGCCTCGCCTCGATGCGCGAAGCCGGCCTCATCGTCATCATTCTGGCGCTGTGCATCGCCATGAGCTTTGCCTCGCCACACTTTCTGACATGGGGCAATTTTCGCGCCATGCTGATGAGCTTCTCGATCGAGGGCATCGTCGTGGTCGGCATGACCATCCTGCTGATCGTCGGCGGCATCGACCTGTCGGTCGGCTCGGTGGTCTGCTTCTCGATGGTGGTGTCGGGCGCACTGTTCCTCGCCGGGCTGGACCCGTGGACGGCGAGCCTGATCGGCATCGGCACAAGCGCCTTGATCGGCGCTGCCATGGGCTTTTTCGTCACCGTGGTCGGGCTCAACCACTTCATCACTTCGCTTGCGGCGATGGTCATCGTCCGCGGCCTGTGCCTGGTCATCACCAAGGGCACGCCGCTGTCGCTGTTTTCGCTGCCACCGGAATTCAAGGCCATCGGCCAGGGCAGCATCCACGGCCTGCCGTATGTCATCATCATCTTCGTCGTCGTCGTTGCGATCTTCGACTTCCTGCTGCGCCGCGCCACCGCCTTCCGCAAGGTGTTCTACACCGGTTCCAACGAGAAGGCGGCGCAGTTCTCCGGCATCAAAACCAAGCAGGTGAAGTTCTGGGTGACGGTGCTGTGCTCGACCCTCGCCGGGCTGGCGGGTGTCATCTACATGGCCCGCTTTGGTGCTGCGACGCCCACCTTCGGCGCCGGCATGGAACTCAACATCATAGCGGCGGCGGTGATCGGCGGCGCCTCGCTCAATGGCGGATCGGGCACCATCTTCGGCGCCATTCTCGGTATGGCACTGCTCTCGGTGGTCACCAGCTCGCTGATCCTGCTCGACGTCTCCGTCTACTGGCAGGACATGATCAAGGGCTGCATCCTTCTGGCGGCCGTCTCCATCGACCACTTCCTGCACCGCAAGAAGTCCTGAGCATCAAGCACGAGACACACCATCATGGCACCTCCCAACACCCGCGACGACATATCGACCGTCCGCCAGATGCACCAGGCGCTTGTGCTCCACTATGTCGAAGGCAAAACCCAGGCCGAGATTGCCAAAGAACTCGGCATCTCACATGCCACCGTCAACCGGCTGATCAAGCGCGGCCACCAGCTCGGCCTCGTCGAGATCAAGATCAAGTCGCCGATAGACCATCTCGTCGACATCGAGACGCGTCTTGTGGCGCTCGGCGGCATCGAACGCGCCGTCGTCGTGCCCTCGGTATCGGACAATCCGCAGACCGCGCTGCAGCGGGTCGGCGAGGCCGCCGCCCGTCTGCTGCTCGACACCATCAAGGATGGCGACACCATCTCGATCACCGGCGGCAAAGGCGTCAGCGCACTTGTTGCCGGGCTGAAGCCCGGTCGCAGCTATGATGTCGAGGTCATCCCGGCCACCGGTCTCGTCCAGGGCAAGCACTACACCGACGTCAACCACGTCGCATCGCTGATGGCCGACAAGCTCGGCGGCCGCGCTTACCAAGTGCATGCGCCCTTGTTTGCCGACACGCCGGAACAGCGCGAAATGCTGATGGGCGTGCGTTCCGTTGCCGATGTCTTCCGCAAGGCGCGCGAGGCAGATGTGGCGGTTGTCGGCATCGGCTCGATCCTCACCGACGACTCCAGCTATTACGACCTGCACCCATCATCGAGCGCCGACCGGGAGGCCATCCAGCAGTCGGGCGCATCGGGCGAGTTGCTCGCCCACCTGATTGACAGTCGCGGCAAGCTCTGCGGCTACGCCCTCAACCGGTCGCTGGTGTCGCTGACCTTGGATGAATTCGCCACCATCCCGCGCTCGATCGGCATCGCCAGCGGGCCGAGCAAGGCCGCGCCCATCCTCAGCGCCATGCGCGGCAACCATCTCGACACCATCGTCACCGACGAGGCGACAAGCCTCCAGATTCTCGACCTTGCCGAACAGGAGGCAGCATGAGCTCCCGACAGATCCAACGCCCCATTGGCCGCTCCGGCGTCTCTGCTTCGGCCGTCGGCCTCGGCACCTGGGCGATCGGCGGCTGGATGTGGGGCGGCACCGACGAGCAGGCCTCGATCCGCGCGATCGAAGCCTCGATTGAATCAGGCGTCAGCCTGATCGACACCGCGCCTGCCTATGGCCTCGGCCGCAGCGAGGAGATTGTCGGCAAGGCGATCAAGGGTAAGCGCGACAAGGTGGTCATCGCCACCAAATGCGGTCTCAACTGGCATTCCGGCAAGGGCAACCACTTCTTCGACCAGGATGGCAAGCCGGTGCACCGCTATCTCGGCGCCGACGGCATCGCCCACGAGATCGAGCAGAGCCTCGTCCGCCTCGGCACCGACTACATCGACCTCTACATCACCCACTGGCAGGATCCGACGACGCCAATTGCTGAAACGATGGCGACGCTGGAAAAGCTCAAGGCATCGGGCAAGATCCGCGCCATCGGTGCTTCCAACGTCAGCGCCGAGGACCTCGAGCTTTATGTCGCCGCCGGCCAGATCGACGCGATCCAGGAACGCTATTCGATGATCGATCGTGAGATCGAGACCAGCCTGCTGCCGATCACCCAGCGCAACGACATCGCCACGCTCAGCTACTCCTCGCTGGCGCTCGGCCTGTTGACCGGGATGATCGATCCTTCGCGTGAATTCACCGGCGATGACCAGCGCAAGGGCAATCCACGTTTCTCCGCCGCCAACAGGCAGAAGGTGGCAAAGCTCAAGCAGGCCATCGCGCCGGTCGCTGAACAGCACAAGGCGTCGATGGCCCAGATCGTCATCGCATGGACACTCGCCCAGCCCGGTATCACTTTCGGCTTGTGCGGCGCGCGTACAGCCGAACAGGCGCTCGACAATGCACGGGCCGGCGAGATCACGCTTGGCACGAACGAATTGGCAATCATCGACACGGCAATCGCCGCGCATCTCACCGCCATGGATGCCTGAGCGAAAAGGCACAGCCCACATGAACCGCAACGACACACTCGCCGCTCTGCGAGAGCGGCCCGATATTGCCGTGCTGGTGATAGGCGGCGGCATCAACGGCATCTCGGTGTTCCGCGAACTCGCGCTGCAAGGCGTCGACGTCGTGCTCGCCGACAAGGGCGATTATTGCTCCGGCGCCAGTGCCGCCTTGTCGCGCATGGTGCATGGCGGCTTGCGCTATCTCGAAAACGGCGAGTTCAAGTTGGTGCGAGAATCGCTGGTCGAGCGCGACCGGCTGTTGAAGAACGCCCCGCACTATGTTGCGCCGCTGCCGACGACGGTGCCGATCTTCGACACCTTCTCCGGCATCGCCAACGGCGCGGTCCGCTTCCTCGGCCTGACGCGCAATCCCAGCCGCCGCGGCGCGCTGGTGATCAAGGCCGGACTGACCATGTACGACCTGTTCACGGCAGCACGGCGATTGATGCCGAAGCACCGCTTCCGCGGCCGTGCCGAAACCCTCAAGACATGGCCCGCGATCAATTCCGATATCCGCAGCTCCGCCACCTATTACGACGCCTGGGTCAGCCGTCCCGAGCGCCTCGGCCTGGAGATGTTGTTCGACGCAATGGCATCGAGCCCCACCGCGCACGCCCTGAACTACGCCGCGGTCGCCGCATCCAACGACGGCCTCGCCCTTACCGACAGCTTGACCGGCGAGGTCCTGCAGCTCCGCCCCAAGCTGATCATCAACGCCACCGGTGGTTGGATCGACCTCACCAACAAGGCCATTGGCGCGGCCGCCCCGCGCATGATGGGCGGTACCAAGGGCTCGCACCTGATCGTCGACAATGCCGAGTTGCATGACGCGCTTGGCGGCCACATGGTTTACTACGAGAACGAGGATGGCCGCATCTGCATCCTGTTTCCTTATCTCGGCAAGGTGCTGATCGGTTCGACCGATATCCGCGTCGATGATCCCGACCAGGTCCGCTGTGAGGACGACGAACGCAGCTACATCCTGCAGTCGCTCGCTTTTGTTTTCCCCACGATCGTGATCGCCGAAGAAGACATCGTCTTCCGCTTTGCCGGCGTGCGCCCCTTGCCTGCCAGCGACGACAGCTTCACCGGGCGCATCCCGCGCGACCATTTCTGCGAGTTCGTGGAACCAAGCGGCGGCCTGCCGGCGACCCTGTGCATGATCGGTGGCAAGTGGACGACCTTCCGCTCCTTCGGCGAGATGGCGGCCGACATGGCGCTCGAGCGCCTCGGCCTGACGCGCCATACCGGTACCCAGGACCTCGCCATCGGCGGCGGACGAGAATTTCCCGCCGCCTCGGATGCATGGTGCGCAAAGCTGGCGGAAAAGCACGGTCTCAATATCGAACGCGCGCATGCCCTGCTTGAGCGTTACGGCACCTCGGCGGTCGATTTCGCGGCTGCCTCCGACCCGATGCTGGTGGGCTCCGACTATTCGACCGGCGAAATCCGCATGATCGTCGAGCGCGAGCAGGTCGAATGCCTCGCCGACATATTCCTGCGCCGCACAACCATCGCCATTTCGGGCGGGCTCAACCTCCAGCTCATCGAGGCCGTGCTCGCCATCCTGGCCAACCACAAAGGCTGGAGCGCCGCCGAGGCCGCCGCCGAGCGCAGCGCCTTTCTCGCCTTGCTCGCCCATCAGCATGGCATCGCACTTTCCGATCTCTCCCAGACGAACGACAAAAGGAGCGCCCTATGCGCCTGAACCACAAAGTCCGCATGAACAGGCTATTCGGCGGTGGCCGCTGCCTCGACGTCGCCATCGATCACGGCGTCTGCAACGAACCGAGTTTCCTCAACGGGCTTGAGGACATGGCAAGCGTCGTCGGTCAGTTGGTCAAGGCTCGTCCCGACGCCATCCAGATGAACTACGGCCAGGCCGACTTGCTGCAGACCGTTCCGGGCAAGGACAAGCCCGCACTCGTGATGCGCATCGATATGGGCAACCCCTACAACAAGATCCGCCATCGGGCGATGTGGGCGGTGCTTCAGAACGAGGCCGAGCCTTTGCTCGGTGCGATCGAGATGGATGCGGCCTGCGTCGTGGTCAATCTGTTCATGCTGCCGGATGAGCCCGACCTGTTCCGGCAATGCGTCCAGAACATCGCGCGCGTCCGCGCCGACTGCGAGAAATACGGCCTGCCGCTGATGATCGAGCCGCTGGCGATGCTGCCCGTCGACCAGAGCGGCGGCTACATGGTCGACGGCGATGCCGAAAAGATCGTCACGCTGACCCGCCTCGCCCGCGAGATGGGCGCCGACATCATCAAGGCCGACCCGACCACCGATCCCAACGACTTCCACCGCGTGGTCGAGGCGGCACGCTGCCCGGTCCTGGTGCGTGGCGGCGGCAAGGAGGATCTGCGCGCCGTCTTCGACAAGTCGGCGGCGCTGATGGCGCAAGGCGCGATGGGGATGGTCTATGGTCGCAATATCTACCAGCATGCCCATCCGAGCGCGGTCGTGCGCGGACTGATGGCGATCATCCACGACGGCGCGGATGGTGCCACAGCCTTCGACCTGTACAAGCAGGCTTGAAGCAGCGGCATCGGGAGGAGCCAATGGGCACGTACATTCTTGGCCTCGATGCGGGCAACACCGTCATCAAGGCGATCATCTTCGACACGTCAGGGCGCGAACTTGCGCTCGCCGCCCGCGACGGCCGCTCCTGCATGCCGAAGCCAGGCCATGTCGAACGCGACCTCGACGAGCTCTGGCGCAACGCCATTGCCGTCATCGGCCAGTGCATCGACCAGGCCGGCATCGACGCCGGTGACATCGTTGCCATCGGCTGTGCCGGACATGGCAACGGGCTCTATGCGCTCGACCGCGACGGCGCTCCGCTGATCGGCATCCAGTCGCTCGACACGCGCGCCATAGGCATCGTCGACGAATGGGCCGAACAGAATGTCGGTGACCGCACCTACGCCCATTGCCTGCAAAAGCCGTGGGCGGCACAGACGCCCACCCTGCTCGCCTGGATCAAGCGCCATGCGCCCGAGCTTTTCAGCCGCATCGGCACGGTGTTTCTGTGCAAGGATTTTGTCGTCAACCGGCTGACCGGCGCACGCTCCACCGATACGTCTGATATGTCTGGCTGCGGCCTGCTTGAAATGCCCAGCCGCCGCTACGCTCAAGACCTGCTTGCCGCTTACGGGCTTGGCGACTGCATGGAGCTTCTGCCGCCTGTGCTGGAATCGGCCGAGATCGCCGGCCACGTCACGCCAGAGGTCGCGGCCCAGACCGGCCTGCGAGCCGGCACGCCAGTGGTGGCAGGCCTGTTCGATGTCGTTGCCAGCGCTGTCGGCTCGGGCGTCACCCGCACGGGCGCAGCCTCGATCATCGCCGGCACCTGGAGCATCAACCAGGTCATTACGGACGAGCCGATCCGCGACCCTTCGATTTTCATGCTGTCGACCTTCGACCCCAGGCGCTATCTGGCGATCGAATCGAGTGCCACCTCGGCCGCCAATCTCGAATGGATCGTCCGCGAGTTCTTCGAGCATGGCCATGACGGCGACGCTTCTCCGTTCGAACTGTGCAGTGAGCTCGTCGCGTCTGTCGACCCCGATGGCGACATTCCGATCTACCACCCCTTCCTCTATGGCTCGCAGCAGAACGGCCACGCCCGCGCCGGATTCTACGGCGTCGCCGGCTGGCACACGCGCGGCCATATGTTGCGCGCCTTGTTCGAGGGCGTTGCCTTCGAGCACAAGCGTCACGTCGAGACCTTGTGCAAGGCGGGTGCCATCTTCGACGAGGTCACATTGTCGGGCGGCGGCTCGCGCAGCGCCGTCTGGCCGCAGATCTTCGCCGACGTGCTCGGCGTTCCGGTCACCGTGGCTCGCAGCCGCGAGACCGGCGCGCTGGGCGCCGCCATATGCGCCGGCACTGGCGCCGGCCTCTTCACCGACTATGGTGAAGGTGCTGAAGCGATGACTTCGCCCGCCCGCCACTATACGCCCAATGGCGCGATTGCGCCGGCCTATTCCAGGCGCTATCGCCTGTATGGCGAGATCAACCAGGCGATGACCTCCATTTGGCAACGCATCGCCAGCGAGCAGGAATCTGGGCAGGCATCCGGGCAGACACGATCGTGACCGAAGCATCCTCTTCATTTGGCGACTACGACTATGTCATCGTCGGCGCCGGCTCTGCCGGCTGCGTGCTTGCCAACCGGCTCTCGGCCGATCCCCGCAATCGCGTGCTTCTGCTCGAAGCCGGCGGCAGCGACCGCTATCACTGGGTCAACATCCCGATCGGCTATCTCTACTGCATGGGCAATCCGCGTACCGATTGGCTGATGAAGACTGAGCCGGAAGCCGGCCTCAACGGCCGCAGCCTCAACTATCCCAGAGGCAAGGTGCTGGGGGGCTGTTCGTCGATCAACGGCATGATCTACATGCGCGGCCAGGCCGCCGACTATGACGGCTGGCGCCAGGCCGGCAATGTCGGCTGGGGCTGGGACGACGTCCTGCCTTACTTCCTGAAGTCGGAGGACCATCATGGCGGCAAGAGCGCCATGCACGGTTCGGGCGGCGAGTGGCGCATCGAGAGGCAGCGCCTGTCCTGGCCGATCCTCGATGCCTTTCGCGACGCCGCAGAGGAACTCGGCATCCCTCGCACCGACGATTTCAACACCGGCACCAATGAAGGTTCCGGCTATTTCGAGGTCAACCAGCGGGGCGGCGTGCGCTGGAACACCTCCAAGGCTTTCCTGCGCGGCATCGCCGACCGCAGCAACCTGCGTGTCGTCACCGGCGCCGAGACCGAACGGCTCGAGTTCGACGGCCGCCGCGTCACCGGCCTCGTCTTCCGCAAGGACGGCCAGCTGCAGCGGGTCAAGGCAGGCCAGACCATCCTCGCCGCCGGCGCCATCAACTCGCCGAAGATCCTGGAGCTCTCCGGCGTCGGCCGGCCCGAGCTGCTTTCCGACCTCGGCATCGAAATCCGCCATGCGCTGGCCGGTGTCGGCGAGAACCTGCAGGACCATTTGCAGATCCGCACCGTGTTCAAGGTGAAAGGTACGGCCACGCTCAACCAGCGCTACCACAATTTGTTCAGCCGCGCCGCCATGGGGCTCGAATATGCGGTGAAGCGCAGCGGCCCGCTGTCGATGGCGCCGAGCCAGCTCGGCATCTTCGCCAAGAGCGATCCGCGTCTCGAAACGCCCGACCTCGAATATCACGTCCAGCCGCTCAGCACCGACCGGCTCGGCGAGCCGCTGCACCGCTTTCCCGCCGTCACCGTGTCGGTCTGCAATTTGCGCCCTGAAAGCCGCGGCACCGTGCACATGGCCTCGGCAGATTCGCGCGAGGCGGCGAAGATCAGGCCGAACTACCTCTCTACCGACGGCGACCGCAACACCGCCATTGCCTCGCTGCGCCATGTCCGCCGGCTGATGAAGGCCAAGGCCGTCGAGCGCTTCGCGCCGGAGGAGATGCTGCCCGGCACCCAATACGACAGCGACGCCGATCTCATCCGCAAGGCCGGCGACATCGGCACGACGATCTTCCACCCGGTCGGCACCTGCAAGATGGGATCGGACACCATGTCCGTGGTCGACGATCGCCTGCGCGTCCATGGCCTCGATGGCCTGCATGTCGTCGACGCCTCGATCATGCCGACGATCGTCTCAGGCAACACCAATTCGCCCGTCATCATGATTGCCGAGAAGGCGGCCGAAATGATCCTCGCGGATCACCGCGCCTAGCCCGCAAATGGTCTGGGCCAACAGAAAATCGTTTGGGGTAATGCAATCGTGACCCACTGGAACGGGGTCACGATTGAAGCGGATTGTCTTGCCCGGCAAGCCGCATGGTGCAGCGCCAATACAACGTGCCAAGGAACATCGAATAGAAACGGATACTTCCGGCAGATTTCAATCCGTCTTCATTCCCGATCACCATGACACATTTCCGGCCGGCCCGGCATGTTCACGAAATATCTGGCCCACCGAAGATCAGAAGGTCTGCAAGACATTCCTACCGCGTTTTTACGACGACGAAGACCGTCGCTTTGGCAGCCCGACGCAACTGCCGCCGCCGCTTCCCCGCCTCCTTTGGCGTCGACATGCCCATGTTGACTACGCTACTCATGTATTGCTGCCGCCAGCCTGGCCCCAGCACGCATCCTCAGCATCCAAGGAGTGCCCCCGTGAAGCCCCCCCATTTCGCCCTCACCAGCGCCGCCCTGCTGACGGCCCTCTACGCCTCGACCGCTTTGGCGCAGGATGCCGACGGCATCGTCGTCTACAACGCCCAGCATGAAAGCCTGACCAAAGAGTGGGCCGAAGCCTTCACCAAGGAAACCGGCATCAAGGTAACGATCCGCAAGGGCAGCGACACCGAGTTCGGCAACCAGATCGTCGCCGAAGGCAAGCTGTCGCCGGCCGACGTCTTCCTGACCGAGAACTCGCCGGCCATGGCACTGGTCGACAATGCCGGACTGTTTGCAGCAGTCGATGCCGAGACGCTGGCCCAGGTGCCGGAAGAATTCCGTCCCGCCAACGGCCACTGGACCGGCATTGCCGCGCGCAGCACCGTCTTTGCCTATGACAAGACCAAGCTGACCGCCGACAAGCTGCCGAAATCGCTGCTCGATCTGGCCGATCCGAGCTGGAAGGGCCGTTGGGCAGCCTCGCCTTCAGGCGCCGATTTCCAGGCCATCGTCGGCGCACTGCTCGAACTCAAGGGCGAGGCGGCAACCGCCGAATGGCTGAAGGGCATGAAGGCCAACTTCACCGCCTATCGCGGCAACAGCACCGCCATGAAGGCGGTCAATGCCGGCGAGGTCGAGGGCGCCGTGATCTACCACTATTATTATTACGGCGATCAGGCAAAGACGGGTGAGAACAGCAAGAACGTCTCGCTGCACCTGTTCAAGAACCAGGATCCGGGCGCCTTCGTCAGCATCTCCGGCGGCGGTGTCCTTGCGTCGAGCAAGCACCCCAAGGAGGCTCAGGCGTTCCTGAAGTGGATCACCGGCAAGACCGGCCAAGGCATCCTCAAGACCGGCACCTCCTTCGAATATGCCGTAGGCTCCGGCGACGAGTCCAACCCGGCACTCACCCCGCTCAAGGACCTGCAGGCGCCGCAAGTCGAGGCATCAAAGCTCGACAGCAAGAAGGTGTCCGAGCTGATGACGGCAGCCGGGCTGCTTTGAATGCCGCAGCAACTACCAAGCTCCCGCGACACTGTCGCGGGAGCTTTTGCACCTGAAGGGCTTGCCAAGACGGCGGAATTCCTTCACCGGATGATCACCTATTCCTCGCCACAAGGCGAACCGGGAGCATGGAGTGACGCCTTCGTCGGCTGAATATCATCCTTCGCGGCTATCGACCCCGGCCGCGGCCTGGTCCCGCCTGCTGCCGACATCCGGGATCGCGGTCGCGGCGGTGCTCGTGTCGCTGTTTGCCCTCCTGCCGCTCGGCTTCATCATCTGGGTCGCGGTCCAGACCGGCTGGACCACCGTTGCCCAGCTGGTGTTCCGACCGCGTGTCGGCGAACTGCTGGTCAACACGCTGTCGCTCGTCATCCTCGTCGTGCCGATCACGGTAGTCTTATCGGTAGCGCTGGCCTGGTTGACCGAACGCAGCGACCTGCCTGGAGGCCGCTTCTGGTCGGGGCTGTCGGTGGCACCGCTCGCCGTTCCGGCCTTCGTCCATTCCTATGCCTGGATCACCCTGTTTCCATCGATGCACGGCCTGTTCGCCGGCGTGCTGATCTCGGTCATCGCCTATTTCCCCTTCATCTATCTGCCTGTAGCAGCGACGCTGCGCCGGCTCGACCCGGCGCTTGAAGATGCTGCCGCTTCGCTCGGCGACACGCCCTGGCGTGTCTTCCTTCGCGTCGTGCTGCCCCAGCTCAAGCTCGCGATGCTGGGCGGCGCGCTGCTCGTCGGCCTGCATCTGCTCGCCGAATACGGCCTCTATGTCTTCATCCGCTTCGACACCTTCACAACGGCGATCGTCGACCAGTTCCAGTCGACCTTCAACGGGCCGGCGGCCAACATGCTGGCCGGCGTGCTGGTCATCTGCTGCCTCGTTCTCTTGGCGCTCGAAGCCATGCTGCGTGGCGGCGAGCGCTACGCCCGCGTCGGCGCAGGTGCGGCGCGGACGGCTGTGCGTACAAGCCTCGGCCGCGCCACCGTGCCTTGCCTCGCCTTGCCGCTCGTCACGGCATTGCTGGCGCTCGGCGTGCCGTTCCTGACCGTCGGTCGCTGGCTCGTCGCCGGTGGCGCCGGCGTCTGGAGCTTCGATGTCATCGGCCTCGCGCTGGGGCAAACGCTCGTGCTGGCGCTTGGCGGCGCGCTGCTCACCGTCGCCATCGCCATTCCGATGGCATGGCTGTCGATCCGCCGCCCCGGCCCGCTGCCGCGGCTGCTTGAAGGCTGCAACTACATCGTCGGCTCCTTGCCCGGCGTTGTCATCGCGCTCGCTTTGGTCACGGTCACTGTGCGTGTCGCCATGCCACTCTACCAGACCGTCGTCACCATCCTTGCCGCCTATGCGCTGATGTTCCTGCCACGGGCGCTGGTGTCGCTGCGCGCCAGCATCGCCCAAGCCCCGGTCGAGCTCGAACAGGCAGCCAGCAGCCTGGGCCGCAGCCCGTTGCGCGCGCTGTGGTCGACGACCGTCCGGCTGTCCGCCCCAGGTGCCGCCGCCGGCGTCGCACTCGTCGGGCTTGGCGTCACCAACGAACTCACCGCCACCCAGATGCTCGCACCCAACGGCACGCGCACGCTCGCCATGGCCTTCTGGGCGATGAGCAACGAACTCGATTATGCCGCTGCCGCACCCTACGCCCTGATCATGGTGGTGATGTCGCTGCCCCTGACCTGGCTCCTTTATGTACAGTCGCGACGGATGGCCGGCCGATGAGTTTCCTTCAACTGCATGGCCTGCGCAAAGCCTATGGCAATGTCACGGCCGTCGACGGCATCGAGCTTGCTGTGGCAGCCGGAAGCCGCACTGCCATCGTGGGTCCGTCCGGCTGCGGCAAGACCACCCTTTTGCGCCTCATCGCCGGTTTCGAGGCCCCCGATGCCGGCAGCATCGTGCTTGATGGCACTGAACTTGCGGGCAATGGCGATGCAATGCCGGCGTATCGCCGCGGCATCGGCGTGGTGGCGCAGGACGGCGCGCTGTTTCCGCATCTCAGCATCGCCGACAACATCGGCTTCGGCATGAAACTAGACGAGCATGCGCGCGACGAGCGCATCGCCGAGCTCGCTTATGTCGTCGGTCTCGACAAGGCCATCCTCAGGCGTCGCCCGCATCAGCTTTCTGGCGGCCAGCAGCAGCGCGTCGCACTTGCCCGCGCCATGGCGCGCAAGCCGCGCCTGATGCTGCTCGACGAACCGTTCTCGGCGCTCGACACGGGTTTGCGCGCCTCGATGCGCAAGGCGGTCGCCGAACTGCTCGAGCAGGCCGGCATCGCCACCATCCTCGTCACCCACGACCAGGCCGAGGCCCTGTCCTTCGCCGACCAGGTCGCTGTCATGCGCGACGGCGCCTTTTCGCAGGTCGGCGCGCCGCGCGACCTTTACCTGCGCCCCAAGGACCGGATGATCGCCGAGTTCCTCGGCGACAGCATCATCATGCCGGCGCGGATTGTTGGCGGCGGCATCGCTGAATGCGCCATCGGCCACATCGGCGCGGACAGTGCGAGGCCGCGCGACGTCGCCCGCATCATGCTGCGCCCGGAGCAGGTCTTCCTCGAACCGGCGTTGCGTGCAGACGTTGCCAATCCGCCACCCAACGTGGTCTTCGGCGAGGTCGTCGAGGCAGAGTTCGCCGGCTCTGTGAGCACGGTCGCACTGCGTGTGCTCAACAGCCTCGACCCGCCCGACGCCGCCGTCATCGGCAACCACCCGCTCATCCTGCGCCGCTCGTTCGTCGACGCGCCGACGGTGGGCGCGATCGTGCGCATCAACGTCCTCGGCAAGGCCCATGTCTTCGACGGAGCGGGGTGAGCAGGCCGCCGTCATCAACAGAAAGCCCCGCGATTGCGGGGCTTTTGCGTTGTCGGGGTGATTGTGGGCGCGTGATGCTGGACGCCTACGACCGTGGGCGTTCCTTCTTGGGGTCGTAGTGGGCGAACGGCACGATCCTGGCCGGCAGGCGCTTTTGCTGGCCGTCGAGCTTGCCGACTTCGACCTCGGTGCCGATCTCGGCATGTGCTGCCTCGATGCGGGCGAGTGCGATGTTCTTGCCGAGGATCGGCGAGCGCATCGACGAGGTGACGATGCCGATCTGGGCGCGGCCGATATGGACGCAGTCGCCATGGCCGACAGTGACATTGCTATCGATGTCGAGCCCGACAAGCTTGTGGATCGGGTTGTCCTTGCGCCGGATCAGCGCCTCGCGGCCGATGAAGTCGTCGGTCTTGGTCTTCAAGGGCACGGTGAAGCCGATGCCTGCCTCGAACGGGTCGGTCTGGTCGGAGAACTCGTAATTGGCAAAGATCAGCCCGGCCTCGATGCGCACCATGTCGAGTGCGGCAAAGCCCATCGGCTTCAGCCCATGCGGCTGGCCGGCTGCCCACACCGCGTCGAAGACAGTCTCGGCATCGCGCGGATGGCACCAGACCTCATAACCGAGCTCGCCGGTGTAGCCCGTGCGCGAGACGACGATCGGCACGCCGGTCGCATCGCCGATGCGGCCGATGGTGAAGCGGAACCATTCGAGTTCGCCGAGTGCCGGCTGGTGCGGCGGCGTCCAGACGATCTCCTTCAGGATGTCGCGGCTGTTCGGGCCCTGGACGGCGATGTTGTGCATCTGATCGGTCGAGGAGCGGACCAGCACCTTGAGGCCGAGCTTCTCTGCCTGCTCGCGCAGCCAGACGCCGGAATAGTCGTCGCCGCAGATCCAGCGGAAATTGTCCTTGCCCAGACGCAGCAAGGTGCCGTCGTCGACCATGCCGCCATGCTCGTAGCACATGGCGGTGTAGACGACCTGACCGACACCGAGCTTCTTGACGTCGCGGGTCAGCGTGTACTGCATCAAGGCTTCGGCATCAGGGCCCGTCACCTCGAACTTGCGCAGGGCAGAGAGATCCATCACCACCGCCTTCTCACGGCAGGCCCAGTATTCGGCGATGGCGCCCTCCTTGGCGAATTCCTGCGGCAGCCAGAAGCCCTTGTATTCGATGAAGTTGCGGGTGTGCTTGGCAAAGCTTGCGTGGAAGCCGGTCTCGCGGGTCATCTTGGGTTCTGCCTCCGGGGTCGTGCGTCGGGCGATCGCGCGCTGGAATGTGTTGGAGCCGGAATAGGTCCGGACGTGGATGTCGGTGAGGTTCCAGCCATTGGCCGGCGTGGTGTCGTCGGGACAGGCGGAGGAGACGCAGACGATGTCGGTCAGCGCTCTCAGCAGCACATAGTCGCCCGGTCGCGACCAGGGTTCGTCCGAGAACATCACGCCATGGGCGTCGATGCCGGTGTTGAAGAAGAAGTTGACCGCCATCCAGCCGGCACGGGCATTGACGCCATGCGGGACAAGCGCGCCGTTGAAGTTCTCCGAGCAGTTGATGTGGCCGGGATAACCGATGTCGTCGTAATATTTGGCGTAGCAGGCGAGCGCAAAGGCATCATGCCGGCCGCAGGTGTCCTGCACGACCTCGACAAGCGGCTCGAAATCCTGGTCGAAATATTTGGCATGCAGGCCGGGCATCGGATAGGCGTGGCCCATCAGCGAGCGGGTGGCGGTGACGTCGAGGGCGAGGTCCCTGCCCTTGTCGAGCTTGCGGGCGGAAAAGCACTGGAAGTCGGTGCATTGGCGGCCATCGACGTCGATGATCTGGATGTAGTCGCCGGCCTTGACGAAATAGCTCTCCGCCGTCTTCGACTTGACCCTGACATCGAGCACCGGATCGGCGAGCGGATCGGGCAGCTCGAAGCCGCCTGACACGGCACGGACCTTGGCCCGCTTGACCATCACCACCAGAGGCGTCGTCGTGTCCTGGCTGTCGACCGACATCGGCGCACCGGGTGCGGCAACCACCAGCGAGCCTGGCCGCGAGACGACAAAACGCTCCTCCACCCCGGCAGCGGTCGCACCATCGAAGAAGCGCACCGCCTCGACCCGGCCAAGCTCGAGCTTGCGGCGGGCGAGGCCAAGCCGAAACTTCTGCAGGCTCTCGTCGCCATCGACGAGCAGCGCCTTCAGCCCCGAGGCATCGCTGTTCGAGCGCGTGCCGAGCATACCCGGATCGGCGCGGCCGGCAGCATCAAACGCCACCAGCTCGCACGCCTGCCCGCCTTCGAGATTGCGCACCGTCACATGATCGCCGGCCTCGATGTCGATCAGCACCGCACCGCCACCAGGCACGTGATAGCGCTCCATGCCGGGCACCAACAGGCCAGGCTGCACAACCAGGCTCGGACGCGGAGGGCCAGCCACAATTTCGGGGTAGACCACATTTGTCGCAACCATCACCGCCCTCCTCGCAGCACGCCGCAGCCACCTGCCAGATTAGCATCCGACTGTGAACCGGTCCGCCGCGGCATGTGAAAATCAGCACAGCAAATGTGAAAAATTGTTATCGGCTACTGCACGTCGAACGTCGGCTTGAACCAGGCAGGGGCCAGGCTGCGTTCCAGGTCGAGCGCCTGGATGTTGTTCCTGTCGATCACCTCGACCGGCGGGCCGACATGGCGGTAGTGCAGCGTGCCCTCGATCGCCCGGATCGCCTGGTCGATGGCGATCCGACCCTGCAGCGGCGGTGAGTCGGTCGGCGCCGCCACCACCTTGCCCCGGTTGATTTCGCGGAAGGTACCATGGGTGAAATAGTCGGCCAGAACCTGGACGTGGTTGGCCCTGCCCTGCGCCCTGAGGATGCTGACCGCAGCATCCGCCGTGGGCGCGCTGCCGACGATGTAGTCGATATCGGGCTGGGCTTCGAGCATCTCCTCGATCAGCAGGAGCTGGATCTCGACGCCGGTGTCGCCCCATTTGACCGCAGCAATCTCGGCCGAACTCTGCTTCAGCGCGCGCTGGAAGCCGGCTTCGACGAATTTCACCCAGCCTGCACCCTTTGGCCCGGGAAACCAGGCGACGCTGACCGGCATGGTGCCGGCCGGATGCAGCCGCGCCAGATAGGCACCGATGGACTGCCCCATCTCCTCCCAGGAGACCCCCGATTTCGCCGAGATGCCGACGTCGTCGATGTCGTTGACCGCAGCGATGACAGGGATGCGCCTGGCGATATCCTTGATCGTCGGTGTCAGCCCCTCATAGGACACAGTGCCGACGATGAGCGCGTCGGCGGTGGCGCTGCAGGTGCGGATCTGCTCGATCTGGCGCTCGAGATTGGGATAGCCGCCGGCCTCGACGACGGTCAGTTTGACGCCCGCCGAACGCGCCTGCTCGACCATGCCGTAATTGACGCTGACCCAGTAGGAATCCTTGAGATGCGGATAGGACGCACAGATGCGCCACGGCTTCGCCGCTTTGACGACCGGCTGGTAATCGATCGTCGCCGGCTGCCTGGAATAGTCGAATGGCGGCTCCCAGGCGTTCAGCTTCCACGTCGTTTCAGCGGCCCCGGCGGACTGGGCGATACTGCAGGCGACAAAAGCCGTGGCGATCAGGTTCAGGCAGTGGCTTGGGGCGGGGGCACGCATCGTCTTACGCTAGTGCATGACCCGGAAAATCGAAATCGATTTTCGAAAAGGATCATGCCCACTCAAAAGCTGCAGCTTCCGCTGGCAGCGCAAACCATGGTTATATGAGCCATGCTTCATAGGTTCGGCATCGGCGGGAGGCTGTTTCTCGCCTTCCTGTGCATCACCGCACTGTCCCTGACATCCGGCATCGTCAGCTGGCTGATCCTGCGCAACATTGCCGATGCCCAGGCCGTGGTGAACGCCCAGGCCTTGCCCGCAGTGGCGGCGACCCAGCGCACCGCCGAGCTCAGCGCCAAGCTGATCGCCACCGCTCCTGCCCTTGCCGCCGTCACCTCGCGCGACGAACTGCTCGCCGAACAGGCCAAGCTCGCAACGCTGTCGCAGGAGATCGTCAAGTCGCTCGCCGAGGTCCGGCGTCTATCGATCGACCCCGAGCTCGTCGAGGCTTTTGCCGGCTCGGTCGAGAAGATGCTGGCCAACCTCAAACAGAACAACGAGCTGGTGCGCCAGCGTCTCGACGAGGACAAGGCCTATCGCGACAGCGCCGAGGCGGCGACCTCGGCGGCGCAGTCGGTGCTGCTGCTTTCGGAAACTTTGATCTCCAACGCCTCGGCCGGCGCTTCGGCGGTGACCGCCGGCCTCTATGGCCTGATCGGCGATCCCGGGCGCCGGGAAGATGCCTACATCGCGCTCGACCGGCTGATCGAGCACGACATCTACCTGATGGAGCGCATGTACGAGCTGCGCCACCGCAGCGCCCAGATCAGCCTGCTGATCAACCGGCTGAGCCGCGCGGAGACAAAGGCCGAGATCAGCGAGATCAGCGGCATCTTCCAGGACCATGTGAAGGTCATCAGGCGCCGCATCCTCAGCATCGACGATCCCGTTCGGCGCAAGCAGGGCATCGAGTTCTTTGGCGCCATCGAGGCCGCCGCCGGCGACGTGCCCGTGTCGGGCTCGATCTTCGGCCGCCGCCAGCGGGTCATCGACCTAGCCGGCAGCCTGAACGCCATGGCCGAAGCCAACCGCGATCTCGCCGTGACGCAGAACCAGATCGCCCGCAACATTCTCGACCGCTCCGACGAGTTCGCCCGCACGACAGCCGAGCGCGCCGACAATGCTGTGCGCATCGGCGTCATCGTGCTTGTCGTCACCCTGCTCGGCGCCATCCTCGCCTCGGGCGCCATCGTCTGGTTCTATGTCGAGCGCAACCTCGTCCGCCGCTTGAGCGGCCTGTCGCGTGCGATGCAGCGGCTGACGACGGGTGATCTCGACGTCACCGTCACCGACAGCGGCGACGACGAGCTGCGCACCATGGCGGTGGCCGTCAATCAGTTCCGCGACGAGTCGCGACGCCGGCTCGAGTTGGAGCAGGAACGCGCCCGCATCACCGACGAGCTCCGACGCCACCGCGAGGAGCTGCAGCAGCTTGTCGAGGAACAGACCGAGCAGATCAGGCTGGTCAACACGCGCCTGCGCCAGGAGGCGATCGACCATGACGAGGCGCGCGCCCGGGCCGAGCAGGCGAGCAGCGCCAAGTCGGCCTTTCTGGCGACGATGAGCCACGAGATCCGCACGCCGATGACCGGTATGCTGGGCATGATGCGCCTGCTCGCCGACAGCAAGCTGGGGCCGAAGCAGCGCGAGCATCTGTCGATCGCGGCCAGCTCCGGTGAAGCCCTGCTCGGCATCCTGAACGCCATCCTCGACTACTCCAAGGTCGAAACGGGCAATGTCGACGTCGACAAGGTCGATTTCGACCTCGGCAAGCTGGTCAGCGGTGTTGCCGCCTTCATGCGCCCGATGGCCGCCGAAAAGGGGCTCGACCTCACGCTGGTGCTCGACAACAAGCTTTCGCCCGCCTTCAGCAGCGACGCCGGCAAGATTCGCCAGATCCTGTTCAACCTGGTCAGCAACGCCATCAAGTTCACTGAGCACGGCCAGGTCACCGTCGACGTCAAGGTCGTCGCCAACCGCAAGGACATGCAGACGTTGCGTCTTGCCGTAGCGGACACGGGCATCGGCATCGCGCCCGAGCGGCAGCAGGACGTTTTCCAACCCTTCACCCAGATGGACGCCTCGATCACCCGCCGCTTCGGCGGCACCGGGCTCGGCCTTGCCATCAGCCGCGAGTTCGCCAGCCTGATCGGCGCTGAACTCAGCGTCGCCTCGGAGCCCGGAAAGGGCAGCACCTTCATGCTCGACATGACGCTGCGCAAGGCAAAGGCAGCAGCGCTTTCGGCCCAGAAACGCCAACGCGGCCGCAAGACCAAGCCCGCGGCCTGCAACATCCTGGTGGTCGAGGACGACGACGCCACGCGGCTGGTCTCGACCACGGTGCTGGCCAATGCCGGTCACCGGATCACGGCGGTCAGCTCCGGCTATCTCGCGCTCGAGGCAATCGGCGAGTTCAGACCCGACCTCGTCGTCATGGACGTCAGTCTTCCCGGCATCGACGGCATCGAGACGATGAAGCGCTTACGCGAGAAGCTTGGGACGCCCGACCTGCCTGTCGTGGCGATGTCGGCGCATGTGTTCAAGGCCGATGTCGAGCGCTATCTCGACGCCGGTGTAGATGCCTTCGTTGCCAAGCCGATCGTCCACGAGCAATTGCTCGACGCCGTAGCCTCGCTCGGCGGCCAGTCCGTGCCGCAGCAGCCACAGGACGTGGTCGCGCTCGATATCGCTGCCATCAAAGCCGACGTCGACGCATTGGGTTCCGAGACGGTGCGGCGGCTGCATCGCATCGCCCATGACAGCCTGCCCCGGCGCTTCAAAGCGATGCGCGACGCGGTCAAGGCGGATGACCGCGAAGCATTGCGCGACCTTGCCCACGCCACCCGAAGCACGGCCGGCTCGCTCGGTTTTCCACGTCTCTTGCAGGCGGCTGAAGCTCTTGAGACGGCTGCGGCGCAAAGGCCGGCAGCTGAGCTCAGGCAGATCGTCGGCTCTTGCGAAACGGCCTTCGCCGACGGCTCGCAGCAATGGGAACAGATGCTCGAAGGCAGCGCCGACCCCGTCCTGCCTGCCTAGAGCTATCGCCTAAAGACCCGCAGCGACACGCCCGGGCTGGACGGCGTCCGGCGCGAAGAAGTAACCTTCGCCATGAGCGGTGACGATGATGCGCGGCGTACGCGGATTGTCGTTCAGCTTCTGCCTGAGACGCCTGACCAGCACGTCGACGGTGCGATCGCTGGCATCCCATTCGCGCCTTGATATCTCGTGCAGCAGCCGCTCCCGCGACAGCACCTGGCCGGGATTGGCTGTCAGCACCGACAGCAGCTTGAACTCGGCTCCGGTCAACTCGACGAAGGTGCCGTCGGCTGCTTGCAGCGTGCGGCGAGCAACCTCCAGCGTCCAGCCATAGAAATGCCGCGTGGCCGTAGCCGGTTGCGGTATCCGGCCCTTGCCGACGCGGCGCAGCAAGCCCTTGACCCGGGCGAGCAGCTCGCGATGCTCGACCGGCTTGGTGACATAGTCGTCGGCGCCGATCTCGAGCCCGACGATGCGGTCGACAGTGTCGGTGCGCCCGGTGACCAGGATGATGCCGACGTCGGAGCGCTCGCGTTGCTCACGCGTCAGCTTGAGCCCATCCTCACCCGGCAGATTGATGTCGATCATCAAGAGATCGGCCGGATGCCTGGACATGATGGCACGCATCTGATCGCCGTCGCCGGCCTCGCTGACCTTGTAACCTTCGGCCAGGAAATAGCCCGCAAGCTTCGCCCGTGTGACCGGGTCATCCTCGACGATCACTATGTGATGCTGAGCCCGCATGCCATTCTATCCTCCCGACTTTTGTTGACATCATTTCACAAGTCGGGCGGCCCGGGCAACGACGGAAGGAGCCGGCGCACTTGTCATGGCGTCGCCGGCCCCTGCATCATTGCCTGGGATCTGTCACGTCAGCCTTTCCTAGCCGAGAAGCAAGGCAGGACATCTTCCTTGAAATACGGCTCCTGGTTGACCCAGAACATGTAGCTAACCTTCAGGAAATCTTGCGCAAAGGCATGAAGGCTCGGCACCAGGTTCGTGCGCTTCGTCACGATGTTCGTCGAGCCTGTCTCGCCGACATAATTGCCGTCCTGGACCGCAATGCCGAGCGGCACGCTGAACTTGCCTTCGTGCATCATGGCCAGGGCATGGTTGAGCTGGCCCTTCTTCTTGTACATGAGATCGGGAGCCCCCATGCCGACGCCGATCTTGTCGCCAAACTCATAGATTCCGCGCAGATATCCCTTGTCCTCCCAGGGCAGCCATTCGCCGGGCATGAAGTTCGCGTAGAGCATGGTGGTTGACTTGGGGAATGCGGCCTTCATGGCTTGCATGTTGGTCTTGAGCACCGCCACATATTTGTCCGGGGTAAAGGACGCATCCGTCTCCTTGGAAACACCGATGGCCGTTTCCTGCAGGTTGACGCCCTCGACCACGCCGTCGAACTGCTTGCCGAGTGCCGCAAGCAATGCCGCGAAGCGCGCCTGGACTTTGGCGTTCCAGCGCTTGGCAACCCAACCTTCGACAACTCCGTCGTCGGTACGTTGGGCGGTGACGCCCCCGTCATAGTCACCTTTCAGCAGATAGTCGGGCACCGGCTTGTATTCGGGTGAGAAGGATGCATCCTGCAACTGGATGAAAAGCCGCTTGCCATGCTTGGCCAGGTAGTCGATGTCGGACTGGATCGATGAGAAGTCGTAGTGTCCTTCAGTCGGCTCAAGCTGGCGCCACACATACATGATCTGCGCGCCTGCGAAACGATCGCTGGTCAGGAAGGCATGGTCGCGGATCGCGTCGCGATCCCGGCTGAAATAGACGAAATGCTCGATCTTGTCCGCCGGCAGCGGACATGTTGCATCAGTGTATTGCTTGTAGGCGTTGGCGTATCGATTAGCGGGATTGTCCCATGCCATCGAGGATGTGGCGGCAATCGCGGCACAAAGCGTTACGACGGCGCCAAGAAGACGTTTCAACTTCATAGGTCTACCCTTGAGTGGATCGGGGCCAGCAGGCCCGTGACCCTTAGACGTCTAGTTTGCGGATGACCCGCATTCGCCGTCGAAGTGGTGCAACTCTTGTGCAGATTCCGTGCAGGCCAGCTCGAACGCAATGCGCTCAGATGGAAGCTAGCCGAAATCGATCTCGAAAACCGCGCCGCCCAGAGCGGCAACCGGCGTCAGCCGCGCACCATAAAGCTCGAGAATGGCCACCACGATGGCCAGGCCAAGCCCCGTTCCGCCCTCCTCGCGACGCGTGGTGAAGAACGGTTCGACCATCCGGCCGAGGTCGATGTCGGCAAATCCCTCACCATTGTCTGAAAGCCGGAGCGTTCGTCCATCCCAATCGAGGTCGAGCCTGGTCGCCCCATGATGGCGGGCATTCCCCGCCATGTGCGCCAGTACCGTTTGTCCATGCGCGACCGAGAGGGGCAGGATGGCATCCGGAGGAGCCAGGCTGATATCGAGCCCGGAAATCTCGGGCAGCATATCTCGCAACTGGCCAGGTTCACCGCGCCTGGCTTCGCGTGACCTTGTCATGTCGCGAAGCTGACGGAGCAGCAAATCCATCCGCTCTCCCTGGGCCCTGATGGTGCCTATGAGACTTTGCTGCGCAGCATCGGACAGGTGGCCATCCTCGAGAAGCTCGGCAGCTCCCATGATCGAGGTAACCGGCGATTTGAGCTCGTGGGTGACGTGGTTGGTGTAGATGCCGATTTCCTTGCTGCGCTGCGACAGAGAGCCGGCCATGGTGATGACGGCCTCACCCAAGTCGGCGATCTCCCGCATGCCATAGTGGCCGAGCGGGGCTAGCTCGGAATGGCTGCCATTGGCGACCATTCTCGACTGGTCGCGCAGGGCGCGGATCGGCCGTAGCATCGTCCGCACAAGCAACGTTCCCACGACTGCGGCGCTCAACAGCGTCACGACGGCCAGGACGATGACGGCGCTGCGCTCGCCGGCGGCAAGATATTCCCTCAGCCCGGGAACGGTCCTGGACATATAGACCGCGCCGATAACCCGGTTGTGGCTGATGACGGGATAGGCAACCAGCACCCTGAACCCTGTCCCGCCGCCAAGCACTGCGAGGCGCAACCGCGTACCCGCGTCACCCCGCCAGCGCAGTGCGGCCCCGACATCGCCTTGCAGCGCCTGCCGGACCTCTGGCACGGCGGCAAAACTCGCTGTCTCGCCAGCGAGCATGTCTATGCCCTGATGATCCAGGAAAACGACAGTCGAAAGTGTCGTGCGGCTGGCATTGTCGGCCAAGGCACCCAGCCCCGGCGCAATCCTGAGATAACGCGGATCGAGTCGCTCCGCGGTCGGCACCGGATCGGGGCGGACGGGCTCGACCACATCCTGGCGCAGGTTCAGGAGCGGTCGAAAGGTTCGTGACGCAGCACTCCAGAAAATTCGCTTGGGCGGCGGCAGATAGTAGCCAGGTACAGCCCCGCCTGCTTCGGGCGGCTCGGCCTCGAACGCGACGGCATAGGCGCCGGCATAGATCGCCGCTTGCTTGATCAGCGAGGCCTCCGTCTCGTTGACCAGCCGGTTTGTTCCGATCTGCAACGCCAGCGTCGTCACGACCGGCACGGCCAGCAGGCTAACGCAGACGATCGCCACAACCAGCGGCATGGATGGCCGCCATTTCCGGACGATCCGGCTCACGCGGTGCCTGGTCCGGCGACACAATTGCCAAGCCGTAGGCCCACCCCTCGCACCGTTTCGATTATGTCGGAGTAACCAAGTACCGCCGCCTTGGCGCGGATGTTGCGGACATGGCTGTCCACCGTGCGTCCGGACAAGGTGTTGTTCCCGCCATAGGCCTTGTCGATCATCGCCCCCCGACCGACGACGATCCCGGGCCGGACCGACAGGATCTCCAGCACCGAAAATTCCGTTGCCGTCAGCGGCAGATCTTTTCCGGCAAGCAAGCAGATGTGGCGTTCGCTGTCGAGACTGAGGTCGCCGTGCCGCGTGATACTGCCTGCCTGCTTGCCGCGTGCCAGTATGGCCTTGATCCGCAGCAGCAGTTCGCGCGGCGAGAACGGCTTGCTGACATAATCGTCCGCCCCCAGCTCGAACCCCACGATCCGGTCGACTTCGTCGTCATGCGCCGTCAGGAAGACGATCGGGACATGCGAGCTGGCACGGATCGCCTTGCAGCATTCGATGCCGTCCATGACAGGCATGCCGATGTCGAGCACCACCAGGTCGGCATGGTGTCGCCGCAACTGCTCCAGAGCCAGGCGTCCGTTGGCCGCCTGCTGGACATGCATTCCCGCCCTTTCCAGTGCAATGCCGATCACGTTGCGGATGTCCGGGTCGTCATCGACAACGAGAATGCTGGGGTTCATAGCGCGATCACCAAGGAGACATGCCGGCTGATGGCCGACACCAGCTTCTTCTATCGAGGCGGGCGATTGCAAGCCAAGCACTGTCCGACAATCTCGACGACAAAAGCGCGAAGATGATGGCGCGCCTGCCGCCTCGCCGACCTGATGGCCTGTCCTCGGGAAACAACACGCGACTTTCACCGCGCGACAGGTTGCCTATTAACATCATTTCACAAGTCGACTCACGACTTTTACACCCCGGCCGACACCGGTTCACTTCTCGTCGCTATCTTTGTGGGGATGGCGCGGAAATCCAACAGGCACACAGAGGCCGGCATCCCGCCTTCCATGGGAACAATCGCAACACACAGGAACGGGAGGTTCAATGACCCATTTTACCAAATCCGCAACCATGGCCACGATCATGGCTTTTGCGGCCGGCACGGCGTTCGCCCAGGATTCCACCGACCCTATCAAGATCCCAACCCACAACTGGTCGAGCCAGATCGTCGGTGCCCACATCGTCGGCAAGCTGCTCGAGAAGGGCGGCGCCAAGGTCGAATACGTCTCCGCCGACAGCCAGGTCGTCTACACCGCTCTTTGCGAAGGTGACGTCAGCCTCGTGCATGAGGTCTGGGAAGGCGCCTTCGGCGTTGCCTTCCAGAAGGTGGTCAAGGAAGGCTGCGTCGTCGATGCCGCCACCCACGACGCCAAGACACGCGAGGAGTGGTGGTATCCGACCTATGTCGAGGAGGTCTGCCCCGGCCTGCCCGCCTGGGAAGCGCTGAACGCCTGCGCCGACAAGTTTGCCACCGCCGAAACCGCGCCGAAGGGCCGCTTCCTCGGCGGTCCTGTCGACTGGCTCAAGCATGACGCAGAACGCGTCGAGGCCCTCGGTATGAACTTCGAGGTCGTCAATGCCGGCTCGTCCGCCGCCCTGTGGGCCGAGCTCGAATCTGCCGTCAAGCGCAAGGAGCCGATCGTGCTCTTCAACTGGACGCCCAACTTCGTCGAGGCGCTTTATGACGGCAAGTTCGTCGAGTTCCCGGCTTTTGATCCCAAGTGCAAGGACGACCCGGCCTGGGGCTCCAACAAGGAGCTCAGCTACGACTGCGGCAACCCGAAGGACGGTTATCTGAAGATCGCTGCCTGGAAGGAATTCCCGACCAAGTGGCCCAAGGCCTACGCCATCCTGCAGAAGATCAACTTCTCCAACATGGACATCGCCGTGCAGGCGAAGCTCGCCGACATCGACAACATGGAGCCCGAGGCGGCCGCCGACAAATGGCTGGCCGACAATGAGGCGCGCTGGAAGGCCTGGATGGGTTCCGCCAGCTAACCCTCCGCATCCATCCGTCCCGTCATGGCGTCGTGACGCCCGCGTAAATGCGGGCGCCACCTCGCCGCGCATACCCCATCGGCCCCCTTTGGCGAGAGGCAGACATGTCCGAAGCAAAAATCGCATGCCGCAACCTTTGGAAGCTCTACGGCTCCGATCCCGCCGGCTTCCTGCGCCGCAACCACAACAATCCTTCCATCGAGACCATCAGGGCCGAAGGCTACGTCCCCGCCGTCCGCAACGTCTCCTTCGATGTGATGCCGGGCGAAATCCTCGTCGTCATGGGCCTCTCCGGCTCGGGCAAGTCGACCTTGCTGCGTTGCCTGGCGCGGCTGATCGAGCCGACCTCGGGCGAGGTTATGTTCGAGGGCCGCGACATTCTGGCCGCCACGGAGCGCGAGCTGATCGATCTCAGGCGCCACAAGATGGGCATGGTGTTCCAGCACTTTGCCCTGCTGCCCCACCGCACCGTGCTCGACAACGTTGCCTTCCCGCTCCAGGTTCGCGGCACCGATCGCCAGAAGCGTGAGAGACGCGCCCGCGAGGTGATCGAACTCGTCGGGCTGAAGGGCCGCGAGGGCTATTATCCGCGTGAACTCTCCGGCGGCCAGCAGCAGCGCGTCGGCATCGCCCGCTCGCTCGCCGTCGGCCCCGACGTCTGGTTTCTCGACGAGCCGTTCTCGGCACTCGATCCGCTTATCCGCCGCGAGATGCAGGACGAATTCCTGCGCCTGCAGAAGGTGCTCAACAAGACAATCGTCTTCATCACCCACGATTTCGACGAGGCGATCCGCGTCGCCGACCGCATCGCCATCATGAAGGACGGCGTCGTCGAGCAGCTCGGCACCGCCGAGGAGCTGGTGACCTGCCCGACCACCCCTTACGTCGCCGAGTTCACCCGCAACGTCTCGCATGATCGCCTGCTGTCGGTTCGCGCCGTCATGGCGCCCGCAACCTCTCGAAAGCCGGACGCCGCTGCGGTCCAGGCACAGGCCCTGATCGCCAGCGTCGCCCGCCAGGTGCTGACCTCGGAGCGTCCCGTCGACGTCATCGACGACGCTGGCGCGCTCGTCGGTACGCTGACCCGCGACGGTCTGATCGATGCTCTCTACGGCAAGGAGCAGTGTGCATGAGTGCCGCGACACTGACCCGCCAGGAGGCGATGGAACCGCAGAAGCCGCTGGCCGCAATGACCAGGCCGCTGCTTGTCGTTCTGCCTTTCCTCGTCCTGCTGCTTGCCGCCTCGCTTTTGCCCGACTGGGCGGTGCAGGTGCCCAAGGGCTGGACTATTCCGTTCGTCGACTGGGCGAACATGGTCTTCGACCATTTGCGCGACGACGCGATCTTCGGGCTGTTCTCGTTCCGCGACCTGACGCGCGGTGCTGCCGAGCTGATCACCTGGCCGCTGGCCTTCGTCGAGGGACTGTTGGTCTCCGGCTTCCCCGATATCGGCATCGCCGCCATGCCCTGGGTCATGACCGCCGGCCTGTCAGGCGTGCTCGGCTGGTATCTCCGTGACTGGCGCCTTAGCGCGCTGGCGGCAGGCTGCGTCGCCTACATGGCGATCTTCGGCAAATGGGAATTGTCGATGATCACCTTGTCGGTGGTCCTCGTCGCCGCACCCATTGCCGGTCTCATCGGTTTCGGCATCGGCATTCTCGCAGTGAAGAAACAGTGGTTCGAAGCGCTCGTCGTGCCGCTGCTCAACGTGCTGCAGTCGTTGCCGCATTTTTCCTACCTGATCCCGATCGCCATCTTCATCGGCGTCGGCCACAAGGCCGGCGCGATCGCCACCGTCATCTTCGCCATTCCGCCGATGGCCCGTCTTACCATCCTCGGCCTGAAGGGCGTTGCCGAAGAGGTGCGCGAGGCCGGCAAGATGGCCGGCTGCACCCGCTTCCAGACCCTGTGGATGGTCGAGATTCCGTCGGCGCGCCAGCCGCTGCTCGTCGGCGTCAATCAGGTCATCATGCAGTGCCTGGCGATGGTGGTCATCGCCTCCTTCGTCGGCGCCCGCGGCCTTGGCCATGACCTGTTGTTCCGGCTCCAGGCGCTGAAGATCGGCCAGGCGCTGGAAAGCGGCGTCGCGATCGTCCTGATGGCGATCACGCTCGACCAGTTGAGCCGCGCTGCTGCCCACAAGGAGCCCTCGCATCTCGCGCCCGACGCCAGCCTGCTGCAGCGCTTTCCGTTCCTCGCCGCATCTCTGGCCGTCATTGCCGCGTCGCTGTTGCTCGCCGCGATCACGCCTTACGCCCAGGCCTGGCCTTCGGAGCTCGCCCTCAGCACCGCCCCCTTCTGGGATGCCCTCGTCGACTGGATCACCGTCACGCTCTACGACCCGTTGCAATATTTCCGCAACGCCATGCTGCTCTACGTGCTGATCCCGATCCGCGACCTGTTCCAGTCGATCCCCTGGACGGCGATGGTGGCTCTTGTCGCCGCGGCGGGCTGGTCACTCGGCGGCTTCAGGCTCGCTGCGATCGTCTCCGGCTTCGTGCTGTTCATCGCCTTCGCCGGCTATTGGGAGCGCTCGCTGATCACCGCCTATATGGTGACCGTCGCGGTGCTGCTGTGCATCATGATCGGCCTGCCGATCGGCATCTGGGCTTCGCGCAGCGAACGCCGCACCGGCATCGCCAAGCTCCTGTGCGACACCTTCCAGACCTTTCCGTCCTTCATCTATCTGATCCCCGTGATCATGCTGTTCAAGGTCGGCGACGTCGCCGCGATCTCGGCGATCATCATCTATGCGATGATCCCGATCGTCCGTTACACCATCTTCGGCCTGCGCAACGTGCCACAAGAAATCGTAGAGGCGGGCATCACATCGGGCTGCACGCAAAGGCAGCTTCTGTGGAACATCCGCATGCCGCTGGCCTTCCCCGAGATCATGCTCGGCATCAACCAGACGATCATGTTCGCCCTGTTCATGGTCATCATCGCCGCCTTCATCGGCACCAAGGACATCGGCCAGGAAATCTTCCGGGCGCTGACCTTCAACGATGCCGGCAAAGGCCTCGTCCTGGGCCTCTGCGTCGCCTTCATGGGCCTGACCGCCGACCAGCTGATCACGGCATGGGCAACGCGGCGGAAACAGAAGCTGGGGCTGGCAGGCTGACCACCGGCCTTCGGCCCGTCGCACCGCCTGGACGATCGACAGCCGACTGGCCCGTAGCCCATCGCCATGTAGGAGGAACTGGCGTGGCGGCCCGCAGCGCCGGCGGAAGTGTGCTTCTCGCCGGCGCAGCCAATCCCGTCAGGACAGATCAGAACTTGTAGTTCAAGCCGACCTTGCCGCTTGAAAGGCTGAGGTCGTAGGTGTCCCCATCGAACTCCCGCTCGCCAAGCCCGTAATAGGCGTACTCACCGAAAACCGACCAATTGGCATTGAGTTTCAAAGCGACGCCGGCGCCAGCCGTGTACCCGGTGTATGTGGGGCCGGCGGATCCTCCCGGGTACTTTATTGCAGTATCCGCCACGGCCAGACCGGCCAGGCCGTAGAGCAACACGCTGTCGAAGGCGACACCGCCACGGGCGGTCAGGCTGGCCAGCCAGTTGACTTCCATGGAGATGTTGGGAAATGGCCCGAAGCCGAAGTCGTAGTTACCGCTCAGGCCACCCCCGGAGACATCGCCCTGCACACCGAGCACAAAGTTACCGAACTGCGCCAGAGCGCCGACCTGGCCGCCGGCGAGCAAGCCGTCAAGCTCGAAGCCTGCCTCAAAACCAGGAACCCATTGTTCCCCTTGCGTCGCGGCGCCATCGGCGAAACCGACATGCAGGCCGGCGTAGATCCCGCTCCAGTCCGTCGCGTCAGCATACGCCGTGCCGGCTGGGGCGGTCTCGGTAGTCACGTTTTCCGCCCGCGCCGTCCCCACGCTCATCGCAATCAACGCAGAGGTCATCAAAAGGCCAGCATGTATCTTCACAGCCTAATATCCTTCAATATATGTCGCTTCAGTTTTAATATAGATCGCTTCAGCAGCGTCGCCTGACAGGCGCAGCCGCCATCGCAAAAAGTGTAGACAGTGTGCTGGGCAGTCAGACCTTATTGTTCCGGCATGTCAACCAAGCAAAGCGATATTTCCCAGTTGATCGAAACTATGGCTCTGCAATCCCGTTGACGGTAGTGCGCGGGATCTGGGCTAGGACGTCTCGGCCATCCGGCACTACACGATCGAGGAAGCCTGCGAAATTCGTTCCGACGGCCGTCCACTTCATTCTGACACCCGGCACAAAGCGCGGCGAGATCGAGCTGCGCGGTATGGGGAACTGGGTACGATCCTGAACTGGACCGAGCGACAGGCTGTTGGCCCTGCAACCAAAAACACTCCCGGAGCAAGGCTCACGGGAGTGTCGTTATCAATGGTTCTGGGGCCAGGCTTTGGCTTTTATCGCGCTTTGCTTGTCGGTAAGTCCGGTCGAGGGCTTGGAGGAAACCGATCGTTCCGATCTCAAGCAGTGGTCTCTGGACCCTCGGGATGAGTTTGGTTCGCCGTTCCTGTCACGTCGCCTTCAATACAATTGTGCCAGCGATCCGGTCGTGAAGTGCGACACGGCTCGCGAGAACAGACGCACACAAAATGCCCAGCCAAACCATGGGCACGATAGCCCCAGCGCCGAGACGGCTCCTTGTCCAGATAGCCGGAGCCCCGTCGCCTGGTTCGAGAGTAAGTCCGAATGAAAATGACGAGTATAGTAACAATGCCAAAGCTGGCGCCAGAACAGCCGTCCGAATGACTGCACGAGCTATCGGAAGGCGTCGTTGTTTGGTGTCATTGACGCTCGTTACGCGCAGCCCAGCCAGCCGTTTGCCGAAAGTCGCGCCGCCCCTCGCTTCGGCGATCAACCGGTAGACGAGGAGAAGCGCGAATGCGAGCCAGTCAAGGACAATGATCTTCCCGTCGACCAAGCCCCCCTGTCTGTTGAGGTAGTAATATTCCGGAGCCCGCGTTTCGTCGTTGTTTCGCGTCCCTAATAGCCGTGCCGTTGGCAGGCCAAGAACAGTTTCGCTGCAGTCATCGATGAAGAAGGCGCCGGCCTCCAATGGTGGCAATACGCCCGCATTCGCTGGCCCACATAGATTGACGAAGAACCAGGTTTGGCCCTGCACCTGACCGTTGGTTGAAAGATACAATGACGCGAGGATCAGTTGGGTGACGAAAAGGATGCCGAGTGCGTCGATTGCAATGGCTGCAACGCGACGAAGGATACTCGCATTCTGCGTCTGTCGACTGTCCACTGCCATTTCTCCCCACCCAGCAAGAAGATATGCACGGCCTCGACTCGATGTTTCAAGTGATCTGGATAGTCAGATAGTCGGCTTTGCCTGCTTGCTGGCCGCTGCTGGGCTTAACTCGAGTGGTCAGCTGCGTCCAGATACACAAACGCCCCGCTTTGGGGCGGGGCGTTTGTGTATTTGGTTGCGGGGACACGCAACTACCGATACCGACATTTGCTTCATATCGCAGTTTGAAAGAGATAGCCCAAGAAACATCCATATGGGATGCACGGGCGGCATCCAAAACGTGCGAGGGCGCGACTGCTGGAATGACCTGCATAGGGCGCATGTCATCGGACAGCCTTGACGCCGTTGGCTGCCTGACCGCTTCTAGCCGAGGGACTGGGATAGCCTCCCTTCGAGGGCGAAGCCCCGTTCAGTGACGTCAAGCGTCCCGATCAGATCCAGCTCTTCATTGCAGTTGCAAATGGCCAAATCTTACGTCAATTAGACCGCGACCGGCACCTGTGGCTTGAGCGCAACGCGGTTCAGCACCTGGTTATAGACCTCGACCTCACCCGGCATTTCAAGCGTTACGACGATCGCGAAATTGGCAGGTGTGTCACCGTCGTCGGCTTCGCGCTGCACATCAAGTTCAACAAAACCGTTGGCGGCAATCGCCGCAGCTTTGTCACCATCCCAGCGCCGATGGACGACCGTCCCTTTGTGGGCTTGCTTCGGATCGGGCTGGACACCGCTCGCCTTGATGCCGGCCGTTCCGAGCTGCGCCGGCTCGACGATCTTCATCCGCACGGCGCGATAGGCGACGGCGCCGGGTCGCGGCGGCGAGAACCACGCGAGCGTTGCCGAGAGGCCGTGCGGTTTCGCTTTGGCGGTCATCGTCGCTGGCCAGGGGATGCGGAAACGCCGACCTTGGTCGGCGATCAGTGTTCCCACCGCCCACAAGGTGGCGCGGTCGTCCGCGCAATTGATGATCAGCTCGGGGTCATAAGCCCCATAGCCGATGTAGCGGCGGACATTATCCTTCTGCCGATAGCTATACTTGCCTTCGGGTGGTCCCAGCACCTCGATCAGCAGGTCGCGAGCATTGGTCCAGCGGGCGCCGTGGACCAGGAGAGTCTTCAGCAGGCAAGCACGCTGCGCGCTCGGAAGCGCGCCGAAGTCAGCATAGGCTGCTTCGAGCGCTTCATGAGCACGTGCAGCCACGCCGGTGGCGAGCGCGGCGGCGACGCTGGTGCCGATCGAGCGGGCTATGACGTCAGGGCCAGGCGATGTGCCCGACGGAGGCGCGGCAACCGCGATGCCCCCAAATGTGGCAGCATTGGTTGTAAGCGGTACAAGATGATGATGGTCACCCTGCGGCGACAGGCGAACATGGTGGCGACCGCCAGGCGCCAGGATTTCGGGCTTGGTCGCGCCATTGTGGCCCGGCCCAAGCGCACTCGACACCGAGCAGAGCCCAGTGTCTGCCCAGACGTCGAAATTATAGGCCGGCAGCTGGTTCGGGTAGGTGAATTGGTCGGCGTGCAGGGCGCCGACGGTGATCGCGTTCATCGCTTCGGCCGGCGCGAGGATACGGCGGTTCGTCAGTTGCTTGGCGCTTGCGCGAAGCGCCACGCGCACCCTCTCCGCCGGATCGAGCGCCTCGAAGGCACCGGCGGTCATGTCGAGCGTCTCTAGCGGCGCATGATGATTGCCGGCGCTGATGATGAACAAAATGCCGTAAGTCGCAGAGAGGTGATCGACGACGCGCGCCCAGCCCGAGAGGCGGCCGGCGAACGGCTTGTTGGCGTCGCCGAGCGAAGCATTGACGATGAGCACGTGCCGCGCGGTAGGCACGTCGCCGGTGCGCATCGCGAGCACCGCGCGCTCGAACATATCGGCGGGTAGCAGGTCGGGGAACCGCTCGGGCGATGCTGCGTCGGCGGTCGCGTAGAGCATGTTGACGAAGTGGACGCGGCGTTCAAGGGGACGTCCCCATGCGGCGTTGATGTCGCCGTGGACGACGGCGCTGGCCATTGCGGTGCCGTGGGTGCGCATCCCGACCGCCTGCCCTTCCAAGTCGAAGGGATCGTCGATGCTGAGCGTTCCGGCGAGGCGCGGATGCTGGGACAAAGGAACGGCATCGAAGATTGCCGCAATTGGATCGCCGTGGAGCGCCGGTGCGCCGCCAGCCGGCAGACCATCAACCTCTTCTGACGGCACCAACTGGAAGATGCTCTGGGGCCGGATCTGAAGCACCGCCTCGACACCAGCGAGACCGGCGGGATTGCGTGCGATCACGTCGGCGAGCGCCGGACCCGGCAAATCGGCGAGCAGCGCATGGTAGCCGGCGCCGGTGATCCGCGACCGCGACACGACTGCGCCGTCAACCGCAAGGATCGCGGCGCGCGCCTCAGCCTCGGTCACCTCGCCATTGCGCCGAAACACGAGCTCGACCTCGACCCGGTAGAGCGCCGTATCGCGAGCATATTCCTCGACCAGGATGTCATGGTCGGCGGTGGTCACGCGGTCCTGCGGACCCCAGGGGCGGATGTTGCGCAGTTGGGAGAGCATCGTCTTCCACGCGCTGAACCGGTACGGCACGGTGCCGTTCTGCTGCCAGCCGCGCCACAAGGTGACGATGTTGCGCAGCGCCGCCTCGCTCGGCACCATCAGATAGACGACGGGATCGCTGTCGAGCTCGTCTTCGTCGAGATCCTCGGCGCCCAAAAATTCGAGGCCGGGCACGAGTCGCACCGCCTCGGTGAACTGCATGACCCCGCCGGTCAGTTCGAAAACGAGCAGGCGTTCCGGCGCGAGGGCATCGGGATCTGCGCGCAGCTGTAGCATCGGAGTATTGACGTCGAGCTGCGCAGCGAGGCCGGCGAGCTTTTGGCCGGCGGGCGTCCCGGCCTGTTCCCCGGGAGCGAGCTTACGCGCCCGGGGAACTCCCCCCCCTGTCTTTCTTGGGATCGCTACGGGTGCGCCGAGGCGCAGCAGGGGCTGTTTCGGGGGAATGGCCATCGCTCTCCGGCTTTATCCGCGTTTTCCAGAGGCGAAGTTCCTCCGCGAGAATGCCTTTCAGCGTCTCGCTCCCCTGGGACAATATGTGCCGCCGCCGGATATTCTGGCAGAACTCGAAGATGTCGGCAAAACTCGAAGCGCCCATTTGAGTGGCGATCTGGGTCGCCGACAGTCCCGTCGGCTCGGGCCAGGCATCGAGAAAGCGATCGACCAGAACGGCTGCGGCGTCGCGCGATGGCAGGGGCATGTCGATGCGCAGCTGGAACCGCCGCCAGACCGCCCGGTCGAGGAGTTCGGCATGATTCGTCGCGGCAACCACCACAACATAGCTTGGTAGCTGATCTAGCTGCATGAGCAGGAAGGAAACGACGCGTTTGATCTCGCCGGTCTCATGGATGTCGCCGCGCTCTTTGCCGACGGCATCGAACTCGTCGAAGAACAGGACGCAGGGGGTCGTGCGGACATATTCGAACAGTCGTGCGAGCCGCGCATTGGTCTCGCCGAGATAAGCGCCTACGAGGGCGTCATAGCGCACGGTGAGCAAGGGCACTGCGATCGCTTCAGCGACTGCTTCGGCCAGCGAGGTCTTGCCGTTCCCCGGCGGCCCCGAGAGCAGGACGCGGTGTCGCGGTTGCATGCCCTGGGCGCGCAGCAGGTCGGCACGATGATGCTCCTCGACCAGTTGCCGGGTCAGCCGCTCTGCGGGGAGCGTCAAGATCAGGCTGTCGAGCCCGACCCGCGGCTCCGATTCGACGACGAAATCTCGGCCGGGCGCACCGGTGCGACGCAGCTCGCTCGACGTGGTAACGGGTACCGAGGCGAGCGCGCGGTGAAGCTTGTCGGCCAAGACATGATGGCTTTTGGCGCGTTCTTCGGCGACCAGCGCCTCGACGGTCGTGGTCAAAGTCGAACGGTCGCCAGACGCTCCTGCCTTCACCAACGAAACAAGGAGATCACTTCTGGCCATCTAATCCTACACGCAGCGTTTCGCCTCTGGCGCGAAGCTTAACACGCAGCCCCGGCCGTGTGAATCCCTGGACGCCCGCGCCCTCGGCAATCGAGACCCCTGCAGGATATTCAAGCTGGTTGGGCCTGTGGACGCGTCGGACGTGATCTCGAACTGGACCAGCCAGCCGGTTCTCTGCTGAACCACTTGAGAGCGGGCCCATATTTTCGGACCCATCACAGGCGCACCGGTTTTGATCTTCGCCAGGTCGCAGCCTCGCAACTTGCTATCTATTGCGAGGTCAAAAAGGGGCACGATCCCACATACGTTCTTCGTGATCGAGGAAGAACCCGATCGCCCGTATCTGCCTAGGTTTCAGGCCTCTTTGGGCGCCAACCTGCTGACCACCGCTCCATGCCAGCTGACCTCCATTGAAGAAAGGGCCAGAGCGCCTTGTCCTGGCGCGGGGTCGAAAGTTTGTTAGTCCGATACCAATAAACTGCCGTCCCGCGGAGAACCCATTTCAGACGTCTCCTTGCCAGTATCCCAGAGTCAACCGTTGATGCAGTTGACCGTCCCGTGTCGAGGCTCCAATCGCCACTGGATGAAAATGCAGTGCAGGTCTGCACCGCGTGATATGTTCGAAATTTCAGGCAAAGGGGGGAGTTGTGTCCGAACAGGAAAGTTCTTCGAATACTCAAATTCCCGGCGTCAATTATGTTGTTCCCTTGAGTTCATTCCAGCTAGAGGCCGTCAAAGCGGCTGTCGCAGCTTCCAAAGTCGCAGACAGTCTTGATGTCTATGCTCGTATCCGTACAGCAGTCGTAGACATAAGAACGGCAGGCGGAGACGACGAAAGCGAACGAGCACTAGGGGTCTTAAGCCAGGTTTCTGGATACCACTTCAAGCCTGATGATCGGATCGAGCCGTTCGGTCCTTTGGCGGTCATGGACGGCCGCAGGTCTGCCATCCCCACCGATCTCCTAGCCGATCAAGTTGGAATACTTTCACAGTTTGCCCCCGAGGTCGGCCATCCAGCATTCCGTGCCAGAATCGCTGATGTCTGTTGGCTTTTGAACAAGAAGGACACAGCGTCGGGACTGCGAGCGATGGCGAGCTATGTCGAGTGTGTCAGAGCAGTGCTGAACGCCGAAGCTCATTTCGATTTCGAGCAAACAAATCCTGCCAGTGTGCCAGCCGCCGAATACCTAACGCGGGCCGCTGCCATCGCGCGCGCTATGGGCTGGAAACGCGAAGAATTTGATCCGTTGCGCCAAATCATTGCGGAAGTGTCCCAATTCGCTTTGGACAATGATGACGGTTGGGGATTTATCCATATCGGGCCAATCAATCTGGGTACTGAGGTTTGGGATTATGCTCAACTCGGACAAGCGGCCGAAATCCTCGTCGCAAGTGACAAGCTCGCGCGCGACCATCCGGGCAGAAGAGCGCTGTGGGACCTCGCCGCACGCGCCTACCACCGGGCTAAGGATTCCAACAGCAGCAACCGGTGTTTGATCGAGGCCGCTGAGACGTATGTTGCGGATGCCGATGCGCGACCGGATTCAGCCTTCGTTCAGACTCACTTCCTGAATGACGCGATACAGGCGCTGAGGCCGCTTCCGGGAACAGCCGGTCGACGGCAGGCATTGCAAGACCGTCTAAATTCAATCCAGCCGCGCATCACAGACGAAATGTCGAGCTTTTCGCACGAGACGAACATCACCGAACTGGTTGAGGCAACCGAAGCAGCGGTGCGGAACAAAACGCTAGCCGAAACAGTTCGGGCCCTATTCATGTGTGAGAAGTCACCCGACCCGGATAAATTGCGCGACGAAGTTCTGAGCGCGGCTTACGGAAGCATATCAGCGATCTTCTCGACGACGGTCAGCGACAGCCAAGGCCGAACCCGTTTCATTGCCCCCGGCTTGGCCCCCGCTGGACCGCCAAATGAGAATCAAGTCCGGTTCCTCGTCAATCAGCACGATCGAATTCGGCGCAGCCTTGTTGTGTCCGGCAGGATCGATCCCATCCGGCGCGTCCTTTGGGAAGAACACTCCGTTTCTGTCGAGGCACTGTTGCCTTTGATGCAGGCGAGTCCGTTCGTGCCACCTAATCACCAACACACGTTTGCGATCGGTGCTGCACGGTTTATCGGAGGCGACGAACTTGAGGCCGCACACCTGATCTTGCCGCAACTGGAGAACTCCCTGCGGCATATCCTCAACTTGGAAGGCGTGGAAACTAACCGGATTAATCAGGATGGCACACAGGAAGAGGCAATGCTGAGCCGCATTTTGGAGGATTTCCGTGAAGCACTTCTGCGACTCATGCCTCCCGCCCTAGTTCAGGAAATCGAGCTTCTGTTCAACTTTCGGGGCGGGCCCTCCATCCGTCACGAATTGGCTCATGGAAAAATGTCGGATGGCGAATTCTGGAGCCCTGACGTGACGTATTCGATATGGCTGGTCCTCCACATCGCTACACTGCCGACTCTCCGACATTGGGATGAAGTTGCAGCGCGCATATCAAGACGCTCACGTCGCGTATCCTGATAGCACTGGAGGCTTCGAAGTTCATTTCGACGCCACTATGGGCGACACGCAACTGTGCGGGCATTGCCTCGCGGTAATCGATCATCTGCAGTGTGAATCGTAGCGCCTTGGTTATTTCGAAGGGGCTACAAGTCGAGCGCTGCAAGACGCTGCAGAGTGATCCAGCGGAACCGCGTGTCTCGATTTAGCTGTCGAGAAATGATGGTGTCCGCTTCGCGGGAGCAGTGAAGTTGAACTGACTGGTCGACGTAAGGCGCAAAGCCTTCGTTCAGTAGCGTGGGGAAAGCGACTGCTTCGAGTTAGATCGGCCATGCCATGCCGCTGAACCAGTGTGCGTAACCTGAGGTAGCACAGTCCCGGCCTGGTCCAACACGCAACCCTTTCAAGAGGCGCTAGATCTGCTGGCCAATATCCGCTCAAGCGCTGTGCATGTCCCGGATCTTCCCATCTTATGCGACGCTCCCGGCGACGGAGCGGGCAGCGTGCATGCGAAGGTACTGAAATCCCTCACAAAAACCGGGCAATATGCCCGCGACCGGCCGCCATGCACCGGAAAACGCAAGCCATGCCAATGGCTTAAGGCGTTTCGGGCATGCGCTTTTATCTCGCCGTCCTCTGTCGTTCTGTAAGCGTCCGGTCCTGACACCTCGTTGGCGTAGTGCAAAATCGCTGCATGTGGAGTTCCTTCGTAGCATGGAGGGTCTCCGGTGAATTTGAGACATTTCGAGAACACGGCGCGTAAGTCCTTCTGGGTGGTTCACGTCGAAGCGTGGCGTCAGAGCGGGTTGGCGCGCACAACCTATTGCCGCCATCACCATCTCAACCGGCGTACGTTCGAGCGCTGGCTTGACCATCTGATGGGCAAGGAAGCAGCGCGCAAACATGTGGAATCGCAGGCACAATCGCTCCGAGAAGCGTGCCCGCAACAACGCCAGAAAGGGCCGCGCCGGCGTCAATGCCAACGTTTTGGCGTGAGCACGGATGTGCGCAATCGTGCGCTTCGGGCGTTCTGGGCAATGCATGTCGAGGCGATGAACGGGAGCGGCATGGGCGTTCACGAATACGCCGCGGCACTGCAGCTTTCGCCCTACGCGCTGCGCCGTTGGCGTGACCGCTTGGAGGACTGGCGCGCGCATCCCTCCGCCCGCCCGCCCGTTAGTGATATCACTAACGGCGCGACGTCCGAAAACGGCTTGACAGCGCGTCCAGATGACGCTCCCGCCACGCGCTTCCGCCGGTTCTTCACGGACGCGCAGAAGCTCGCCATCGTCCAGGAGAGCGAAGCTCTAGGTGCAACGGTCTCGGCTGTCGCGCGCCGGCACGGGATCGCGACCGGCATCCTGTTTCGTTGGCGCGCGGAATTCGGCGTGACGCAGAAGAAGCAAGCGAACTGTCATCTGTGACGCTGGCAACGGACGCGGCAGCGGCACTCGCGCTGCAGAACCTTGTGCGGCCCCCTGACGGGATGATGGCAATCGAACTGCCGGATGGGCGGCGTGTCTTTGCACCTGCGGGCAGTGATCCTGTTGCCGTACGAGCGTTCGTCGACAGCGGAGGGACTGCATCATGATGATCGTTCCGGCGGGGTGAAGGTGCATCTGGCGCTGGGCACACCGACATGCGGAAGGGGCTGGCTCGCCATGGTGGTCCAGGCAGTGTGTGCCGTGGCGGCGCACTCCATGCGATCAGCGATATGCTCGACTGGGTTCCGGCACAGCTTCGCGTGGTCCGCATCACGCGCCCGAAATACGCCTGTCGTGCCTGCGAGACGATAGCACAAGTGGCTGCGCCGGAGCGGTTGATCGCCGGCGGACTGGCAACGCCGGCGCTTCTGGCGCAGGTGCTGGTCTCCAAATATTGCGATCACACGCCGCTCTACCGGCAGTCGCAGATCTTCGCCCGACACGGTGTCGATCTGGCGCGCTCGACGCTGGCTGGATGGGTCGGCGGCGGCTGCTGGTGGGTGGAAGCCCTGCACGAGCGGCTGGTGAGGAACATATTCGCCTCCAACCATCTGTTCGCCGACGACACACCGGCGCCGGTGCTCGATCCGGGCCGTGAGCGGACCAAGACAGGGCGGTTGTGGGTCTATGCCCGTGAGCAGCGACTCTGGGCCGGACCCGAGCCGCCGGCGGCAGTCTACCTGTTTGCGCCGGACCGAAAGGCCGAGCGCCCGATATCGCATCGGCGATGATGAGGGGCTAGCCGGGCTGTTCGCCTGCGGACCGTCTGCCAAATTGAGCATGGTGGCCCATGCCGATCTCAGGCTCCGGTTTCGCCGGCGGGCAATCCTTGAACGGGGGTGCCCTCATCGGTACCACCGGACCAATCGCCGATTGGGATGACGAAAACAGGGATCACACGATAGGTCTTGCCCCATCGTTTTGCTGTCGCAGCCGCTTTGATCTCACTTGCGTGAATGTTGGGGGGCGTGATCTTGCCGGTCTCATCGACGACCGCCCATGCCTTAACCGGCGCCGTCTCCATCATTTGCATTTCTTGTGTCCCAGTATAGTGCGTTAAGCTAATATACGGCGACGGGTGTATAGCATGCGAGACGGCAGCCAAAGCGACGAACGACTTCGAGCCGGCCCAATTTTGATCGTGGTCGCCACGGTCTGTTTTTGGATAGCTGTCGGCGCAGCCATTCTTGTCTAGGGCCATCCCAGCCGAGCACAACCCGACCTCTTGCCAGCGTCCAAATGCGAACCCAGTTCGTATTTCCCGGTTGGGTCCAAATTGCCCACAATGGGCATTTGGGTGTCGTAGGCATCGGCCTCCACTGCCTCCGCTCCATGACGCCTTGTGCCCATCTGTATCTCTGCGCGATGATAGCTGCCGTCCTCGGCTGAGGACATTGATTGCGTGCATCCGATGGCAGTCAGACTTCAGAAAGGCGTGAAATGTCCGATGATCCCCGTGTTGACGCCCTAGCTGCCAGCGAATTGGTGTCGTCGTCGCTGCTTGCCTCCTTGGTTGGAATGCTTGGGGCGAAAGGCATTTTTTCCGATGAGGAAGTCAGGGAGATTTACGTGCACGCACATGGCCTGCTTAAGGAGCACCAGGCCGACGAACCGGGACTGGCATCGATCTACGACGCTGCGCTTGAGATCATCGAAGCGGAATTGCGGTGAGCATCGGAGTGGCCTCAGACTCAGATCCCGCCTTCATCTCCGAACTGGCACGCGCCGCGAATGAGATTGCGAAGTTGACGCCGACTGAAACCACTCGACTGATGCAGCGCGCCGCAGCGAGCATCCGGGACTACAGGGACGAGATAGCCTTCTCCGGGACGCCAGCCAACGACACAGGCCAAGGAGACATCGTGTTCGAACTTAATGCGATGGCAAGTGCAGTCGATCTATTTTCGCCCGATAAAGTCTCAGCAATGTTGCTTGAAGCAGGCGCAGTCATCAAGGCATGCAAGATCCTGCTGGATGAGAAGCGGCGGATCGAGACTTAGGGCCGCGCACCGCATTTTGTCGGGCGGACGCTGGCGGGCACCCACAAAAAAAGGCCCGCCACGAGGCAGGCCGGAGAGCAGGATGTAACCGAAGGCGATCCGGCTACGCGGCCACTATACATCAAAATACGAAATGAGCGCTGCGGTTTTCCGACGCCTGCCTATGCGGTGCAAGAACGACAAAAGGCCCCGCCACCTCTTACGCCAAACTCAGGTCTGATCAGCCCAACAGGACGTATTTAGCTCAATTCTGCTGCTTCATGCCAATCTGCTGTACAGGATGCAGCAGGTACAAGGATCTTGTATTTCATAGACTATCAGACGTTTTGAGGGCAGATCCTATGGACATCAAGACTGAGGAATATAGTGTTTGGGCTGAAGGAAGCGATCTATATTTTAGCGGAGTCATGCGGCTGGAGAACAAGGCCGCTCCGGAGATTACGTCGCTGGTTCGGGACCTCCTGAACTCAAGGCCGCCAGCTATCACGGTACATCTGTCCGACCTTGAATTCCTCAACTCACAGGGCAGGAATATTCTGGCAAAGCTGATGATCGAGGCCCGAAATCATCCCGAAGTTCGGATGGTGGTTCGGGGCAATAGCAATATTGTGTGGCAGGAACGGTCGCTGCCAAATCTCAAAAGATTGTATCCGGGTTTGGTGTTGCTGATGGATTGAAAGCGAAGGCCTGCCGGAGGGCGAATTCGCGACAGGCCTCGCTGCTAGAGCGCCTGACGGTTCGGGGCGTTGCCTTGCGCTCCGCCACAAGAACGCTTGTGCACGAGACCTGCCGTTACCGGCTGGAAAACGGCAGGCCCGCTGCTTGGAGCGCGGCCTGAGGGCACGCGCTCCGCTAGCACAATCTCTAACTGCGCCATGCGTTCCCGCCAGCTAGTAGCTAGTCTGCCCTACCCTCGTATCCAATGAGCTAATTGTGCGTATCGCCGCTGAGAGTAAGATTTAGCATTAGGCTGGGGTAAGTGCCCGGCGCAACGCCTTGCATCGACGAATGAGCGTTGCGTCGGCTGCCCTTCCGAAATCCATGCTACGGCAACAAACGGCCCGACCTGGCGACGTCCATGCGGGCCGTACTTGCTTGCCCATTCTTAAACGACAGAAGCCCCGCCACCTTACGATGACGGAGCCTATTGCCTGGGCGCTTTTCGCGCCGCGGTACTCAATACACGCCCGCAGATGCTCAGGATGCATCGTCCGCAATTAATATTAGTTTAAGCTAAAAACCACCACCACCCTTCGGTAGCGAAGGCACGTCAATCGCCAAATCTGGCGATAGCGAAGCCGTAAGCGCTCTTGCAATCTCAGCCGCACAAGCGAATACGTTCCGCTAGTGTTGAACGTGGAGAAATCTGTATGACCGAACTATTGCCGAAGCCGACTGATCATCTCATCGAACTCACCGCCGACATTGTGACGGCCTATGTTTCGAACAATCCGGTGCCGGTAGCAGAACTTCCGGGATTGATTGCTCAGATCCACTCCAGCATCAGCAGGCTCGGTACGCCACTCGAACCGGAGCAAGAAACGCTAACGCCTCGGATGCCGATCAAGAAGACTGTCACACCCGATTACATCATCAGCCTTGAGGACGGAAAGCAGTACCAGACCCTTAAGCGGCATCTCGGCATCTTGGGACTGACGCCTGAAGAATACCGTGCCAAGTGGTCGCTGCCGAGAGATTACCCGATGGTAGCTCCGGGCTATTCGGCAAGGCGCTCGGAACTGGCGAAGAAGCTCGGCCTTGGCCGCAAGCCCGCGACCAAGCCTGCGGCGAAACAGGTAAAGCGCGCACCAGGCAGAGCGAAGTCATAGAGCACGTTCCGCCTCCGCCTCCCCGAGAATTCTGGCGAGGCTCACTTGCTTCGCTGAATGGCACTCGTGACGATGGGATCGACATCCCGATCATTACCGGCAGACACCATCGCCAAGATGCCAAGCCCGATAGCGATGGGCGCAAAGAGCAATGCGACATTTGCCAAGCACTTCAATGGCGCCCATCGGTCGGAGGTCGTTTTCCGTTCGTCATCCATTGGGCAATACCTGTGTGCTTGGGCCTAGCTCCACTCCGTCGGTATCTGCCCCATTTGTCGTGATTAAGCCGCGTCAACGGAGATTTCAGAGCACGGTTAGATATGGGTGAAGGTACGCCGCTTCCGTGACCCGTGACCCGTAACCGGCGACCGGCGACCGCTCAAACAACAAAGAGCCCCGCTGCCTAATGGCAACGGGGCGATTGGGTGGTAAGTCAGCGGTACTGGATACATGACCGCTTCAGCCAGGGTGGCTTCGCAGAGTTAACATCCGGGGAACCCATCAAGAGGCGAGCCCCACCAAGGCGAACGCAAGCCAGGTGGGGCTTCTTGTTTCTGGATCATCCTGCACGCTAAAACGACAATAGGCCCCGCCAGCCGAAGCCGGGGCACTATCGAAATTCGTCAAGAATGCCGCCAGACTTTCACCGCCGATATCAGAAGGATAATGGCGAGCGCGGGTAGCAGTACCCCGTTTGGAACAACATCAAGAAGCAAGCCGCCGATAAAGGTCCCGACGATAGAACCGCCCGCCATAATGAGTAGGAAAGCCTTGTTACGACCCAGCACCGAGAAGCTCTGATCTCGACTATAGCGCGTGAAGCCTACCAGCATCGTTGGTAGGCTGACCGCGAGTGAGAGGCTTCCAGCGAGTTTGATGTCAGCGCCAAACAGCAAGACAAGGGTTGGGATAAGGAGTTCGCCGCCGGCGACGCCAAGCAGCGATGCAACAACTCCTATGAGAAACCCGACTGCTACACCTGCAATGATTTGAGCCATCCCGGTCAATAGAGGATGGCGGACGTTCGCATCATGACCGAAGACCAATACAATCGCCATGGCGACCAGCAGTGCTGCAATAACCTTGTAGAGAGTTTCTGACTTTAGGCGCGTAGCCCACCCCGCCCCGAACCATGCACCTAGCAGGCTTCCCGCCAGCAGGTTCACCACAATCGGCCAGTTTGCCGCGATACTGGCGAATGGCACGGTGCCAGCACGAAATGGCAGGGCCGTGGCCACGACCACAAGGCTCATCGCCTTGTTGAGGATGACTGCTTCAAGAGCAGCAAATCTGAAAAGCCCTATTAGAAGTGGCAGGCGAAACTCCGCTCCCCCGAGGCCGATCAGCCCACCAAGTGCGCCTATGATTGCACCTCCAGCAAATGCGGAAGAGCGATGGCGGCTAGAGGAAGAAGCGGATGTTTCCATGAGCGTTCTATTCAACAAAACATAACGTGTGTCGAGATTCACCTCCCGCGCTCGCGCACAAAAAAAGCCCCGCGGCCTTGCGGCGGCGGGGAGTGATTGCCTGCAATGAAAATGAGTTTGCTCCTTTCCCATTACCTTGTGCAAGATTTGCACAATCAGCCAGGCGCAGCCCAGAATTGGCAGGCGCAGCCCGGCTGTCTGTGACACGTCGGCAAGTGACGGCATCCACCAGGGACTTGTGACAGCCCCCGCCGCAATGGTGTTCGTCGCCCTCTCCATTACGCGGTTAAGACTACAAGCTTCTTTGCCATGATGGTGGCTGTCGCTTTCGCGGTGGTTGCCTTGTTCATCACCGGGTTCATGGACGGTGCGCGGGATCCTGCTCCCATTCAGGAAGGCACCCAGCACGCACCCAACTAGGAATTCCACACCATCAGGATCGAATGGCTCTTTTGCGCGTTTATTTGCAGGCTCTAAAGCTGGAGCAGAGCTATGACCGCGGTTATGTGGTTTGGCGCTTTATTGGTTGTTTGCGGTGTCGTGACCCTCGCACTTGCGGTTCTCCACCGAGGCCAACTCAGCGATAGCCATGTTGACCCCATTGCAGGCCGCACACTGGAGCCTTGGCGTCTGCGCGGAGGTGGCCACAACTGGCCAGGCTTGCTGCTGATCGCTATTGGCGCAATCACACTTCTGATGGGGGTGTTCGCTTACCCGCAATGAAAGACATCAAGTCGGTCGATCTACACGAGCCCGCCACTTTCTTTGAGTGTGAGGACAGCCAACTGCCGCACGGGATGGCGTTTGATCACCTGTCGCAAGCCTTGCGGCATGCAGCAAATGTTCCGCTAAGCAGGCGACATTCTTCGGCCAAGATCGTCACGCGCTCAGGCGCTCAATACAGCTGGGAAGAGATCAACGTTCTACACGACCATCTGCGGGCAACTGACAGCAAGGCCTAGGGGCACGGTCCGCTTGTTCGGCCGGGTTGGTGAGCCCGCTCGACAGGCGGCGGCAGCGGTGGGAGGATACGCGCCTCAATGCGGGAGTGCGCTATATGAGCTTTGGTTCGCCGGCTATGAACAGTGTTGAGGTCAACAAGAAGACCGACGGGTATTACTACAGGGTGCACTTTCGGGGTAACACTTTGGAGGAGACCGGCCCCTTCTCGACGAGACAAGAGGCAATCGCGGCCGGCAACAGAGACCTAGCAAGGCATGAGGCGGCACGGAGATGACGCAGCCTAAGCTGCCTTGTTCTCGGCACGCAGAGGCTCCAGCATAACCGCACGATGTGTCGGCTTCGCGCCGGGCGCGCCATCCAGTTCGTAACTGCGCCGGCTGGCCGCAGCCATAAAGCGCGTCGCATGAATTTCGTCACACCAGTCCTCTCGATGGCCAAAGCGGCTCATGCCCGCCTGCTGTCTCGGCTTGATTGATTGCCGGAATTCAACCGGGCGGCTATCCCAATCGGGGCGCTACTCCCGAATTCGTTCCCAAGGTCAGGGTCGCTGACGAAAAACCGCCTCGCGGGGAGCGCGACGAAAGTCACCGCACGATCCGCGCTGTAGCCATATCTCGCTCCTTCATGCCATTTGTATGAGCAATCTCCGTCACGGTGTGCCCCTCGACGCAATAGTCGATCAGTTGGGCCGGCGAAATCGCGCCGAGCTCGTCACGCCTTGCAGCTTGTCGAGCGCGGCAACCCTGCCTTCGGCAATGCCCTGGGCGTAACCTGACCGAGTGCCCCTCAAGAAATCGGCCGAACTGGCGACCGCCATTCCTGCTTGCTCCCAGCCGGCATGGAAAAGAGCATCCTGCTTGTTGCGGCCATAGCGCCATTCGAATGTGCCAGGCCGAGAACGTAGCTCTTGGCGCTCGTGACAGTCGGCCGAAATCTTGACCTTGACCTTTGTCAGCCGTGTGCCGTCCTTGCCGCCATTCTCCCGTTTCAGTTTGAGAGTGCGAAGGCGTGATTTCTCGCCTGCCTTCCTTCGAGCCGTTTGGGCCGCTTTGATTTCATGGGCAGACGGCGCGCCCCTGGGCACCGCGCACATCCGTGCCGCCACCAGCTGCTTGTTAAGATCGATGCTTGCGAATACCAGGTTTGAGTTGTTCCATGTCCCGCCTTCTGTCTCGGAGCTAGCCTTAGCGGTTTCTCGCCATTGGGCGACGCAGGTTGAGGATCTCGCTGGATAGACGAGGCGGTCGAACCAGAGCATGGGGTGGCACTTCGGGGTTCGCATAGTGATAGGCAAAAAAACTGTTGGACGCGATCACAAGTCGGCCGTCGTCAAATCTGCAAACCAGCGACTGAAAAGGTGAACCGGCATTCTTGCCCCATCGCTCGAGCAGCGCGAGATTGTCGGGCTCGAAAAACATCTGGGACCAGAACAGCAATAGAGTCAGATCGTCTAGTCGATCCGGCAATGCATCCGCAGATGCTCCTCGATCCAGAATTTCTGTCTCATGCTGTGAGGCAAGTTCTTCGCCGCGCCATGTGGGCAGCGGACGACTCAGATCCTCTATGTCTCGCATCAGCGTCAGAAGCTGCTGATAAGGTACAAACGGCCTGCCCCAAAATTCTGTTCCAACAGCTGTGCCAAGAACATCGGTACCAATGACCGCATTACCTTGATTGTCCTTGACGCCAGTATCGATTTTGATCTCAATGCGACCGCTATTCCGCGACAGCTCTGCACCGAAAAACTTCGACAGTCCTCGCGCCTTCTGATCGATTTCCGCGCGAACGTCTTCAAGCGCTTTCGCGATCTCTGAAAGAGCTGCAGCAGCGTTCATCAAGCGCCCTGCATTCGGAGCTATCTCACTCCATCGACGCTGCAAGTAACGGATTCTGGCTTCCTTTCGGTAGCGCTTCTCCGCAACGTCAAACTCCCCTTGGTAGTGGCGTTTGGCGCAATCGTGCCCGATAAATCTCACTACGCGCTCTTCGGGAAACCAAGCCATTCTGCCGATGCGGAACCAAGGTTCCGTTGGATGACAAATGGGACAAGGCACCAAGTCCTTTTCCTTACGTTTGAAAATAGGAACCTTGATTTCACGCGCGGCCGATGGGTGTTGTCGCTGTGGCAGTGATAGCTCGCAGAACTCCCGGTCGCCCGCGTACCGAGCCCAGCCCCACTCCGGGATATTGGCTCCATTTCGCTGAACCCTGAGGTGGATACCCATGATCGTCACCCTGCCCGATGACCGGCTGCCCGGCCTCGCGAGAGTGCGGGTGGCCAATACCGCCGCCCTCGAACTCCTGCCTGCGAGCATTTTGTCACAAATACCTCTACGCCGCCTTCCGCCGCTGCTCTTCAAGCTGGCGTCTGCGTTCGTTGCACTTCGTCGCAGGGAGTTCGTGTCGACATGCTGAAATGCAAAACCCGCCTCGTGGGCGGGTCAGGTCGCAATTCTGCGCATGGAAACCCGGTAAAGGGTTCGTGACGAAAGTCAACGCACGATTCGTGTACGGTTCACATGAAACCGAAATGTAGCGCGCACATATTTAGATGATGATTGCGTGCGCGATCTCCGCTGCCGCGTGCCCGTGGACGCAATAGTCGATCAGTTGTGCCGAAGGGACAGCGCGGAGTTCGTCACGGAAGCCTTGCAGCTTGTCAAGCGCGGCAACCCTGTCAGGCGAAGTGAGAAATTGACCCCCGAACGAAACGAAGAACTGACCCCTCGTTTTTGAGAGGATCAGTAGATGAATGTTGAATTTCCATTGAAGCTCGCCGTGTCGAAAACAGCGCGAGTTGAGGAGATGCGGTCGGGGGAAGAGGTTTCAGCGATGGTTCGACTGCATGAGGTTGGCTGGGGATCGAAACGGATTGCGCAGGAGTTCGGCTGCGCACGCAATACGGTTCGTCGCTACCTTCGTGAAGGTGGTGTGGTGTCGTATCGCCAGCCTGCTCGTCGAACAGCGTTTGACGGTCTGGATGATTGGCTTCGGGAGCGCTTTTTCCGCCACGACGGCAATGCCGATGTCATTCGCCAGGAACTGGCGAGCGAGCATGGCATCGTCATTGGGTTGCGTTCCGTGGAGCTTCGAGTTCGACAATGGCGACGCGAGTTGAAAGCGCAGAAGCGGGCGACGGTCCGCTTCGAGACGGCGCCGGGTCATCAGATGCAGATCGACTTCGGCGATACGCGTGTCTGGATCGGCGGCGAGCGGGTGCGGATCCATGTGTTTGTCGGAACGCTTGGCTATTCCCGCCGGATGCACATTCGAGCCTCGCCGAGGCAGCGCCAAACCGACTGGTTCGAAGGGATGGAAGGCGCATTCCTGCGGTTTGGGGGTGTTCCGGTGGAAGTTCTGATCGATAACGCGAAGGCGCTGGTCGAACACCATGATGCGGTGACGCGCGAGGTGAAGTTCAACGCTCGGCTGCATGCCTTCGCCCGGTATTGGGGCTTCACGCCGCGGGCCTGCGCTCCCTATCGGGCACGCACGAAAGGAAAGGACGAACGCGGAGTCGGCTACGTCAAGAAGAACGCAATCGCGGGACGCCGGTTCGAGAGTTGGGCGGCGTTCGAGGCGCATCTGGACCGGTGGACACGCGAGGTGGCCGACCAGCGTGAACACGGCACCACCGGTGTCGCGCCGACGGAACGCTTTGCTGCTGAAGCTCGTACACTGCGCCCGCTGGCTGGCCGAGCGCCATTCGGACAGTTGCGGGATCTGGTACGCAAGGTTCAGGCAGACTGCGCGATCGATCTCGACACGAACAGCTACTCTGTGCCTTGGCGCCTGATCGGCGAGAGCGTTCAGGTCGTGGTGCTGGCAGGCCGGGTGATCATCCGTCATGCGGGCCAGGTGGTGGCCGATCATGCCCTGTGTCGAGGGCGACGGCAACGGATCGTGGACCGGGCCCATTTTGTTGGCGTTGCCGGCTTCGAAGGGCCAGTGCGCGCAGATCCTGTCGAGATCGCGCCGGCCGCCTTGCTGCGGCCACTCGCGGAATACGAGGCGGTTGTCGGAGGAGCCTGGTGATGACGAACGTAGATCACGACGTGCTCATCGCAACGCTGGACCGGCTGAAGTTGACGGCGATCCGCGACCAGCTCGATACGCTGCTGGATGAAGCGGCTCGTTCGAAGATGACCTTGCGCGAGGCCCTGGCCTTCCTGGTGTCGCGGGAGATTGCCCGCCGCGACGAGCGGCGCATCTCCATGTCGAGCAAGCTCGCCCAGTTCCCCTTCGTGCGCGAGCTGGACGGCTTCGACTACGAGGCGCAGCCCTCACTGGATCAGGAACAGATCAGGGAACTGGCGACCTGCCGATGGATCGCGCACGGCGACACACTCCTGTTCCTGGGGCCGCCGGGCACGGGCAAGACCCATCTGGCGGTCGCCCTGGGCCGAGAGGCCATCCGTCAGAATTACAACGTGCAGTTCATCACGGCGGCGACGCTGGTGGCGATGCTGGCCAAGGCTCATGCCGACGGCTTGCTCGACAAGCAGTTGACGCTCCTGTCGCGGCCGAAACTGCTCATCATCGACGAACTGGGCTATCTGCCCTTCGAGGCCAACGCTGCCCATTTGTTCTTCCAACTGGTGTCGCGGCGCTATGAAAAGGGATCGATCCTGATCACCTCCAACCGGTCCGTGGGCGAATGGGGAAGCGTTTTTGGAGACCCCGTTGTGGCCACGGCGATCCTGGATCGCCTGCTACACCATTCCACGGTGATCACCATCCGGGGCGACAGCTACCGGCTCCGCGAAAAGCGCCGGTCCGGCCTTCTGCAGAAGGCCGGACCGGCGCTCGAAACCAACGAGACAGCAAACCAATGAAGGGGGTCAGTTCTTCAGTTCGCCAAAGGGGTCAAATCCTCGCTTCGCTTGACAAACCCTGCTCTTCGGCAATCCCTTGGGCGTAGCCTGAACTGGTACCCCTCAAGAAATTCGCTGAACTAGCGACCGTCATCCGGCGCGCTCCCATAGAATGGCTAGTGCGATCCTGCATGAAACAGCGCATCCTGCTTGTTGCGGCCATACTGCCATTCGAATGTGCCAGGCCGAGAGCGAACTAGGAGAGTGCGCCTCGATGATCATCGAAGCCTCTGAAAATGCGGCCCACTCGGCAGCAGCCATCGTCGCAGTCAACATCCGTGATTGCGGCAAGGCGAAGTTGGCGAATCGAGAGATCGCCGACCTTGCTTTCCGACTTGCTGCGCATGTCCGCCCTGTTGCTGACGATGTTCGCGCAGTCCAGATCAAGCGCATTCTCACCCATCTAACGAAGGCCGATCAATGGGAGGCCAAGCTCAGGTGAGCCAATGTGCCAGACCGAAGCATCCATGTTAGGCGACTTGCACGGCTGGCCGACTGCGGCGCGCTAGCAGCGGCTTTTCGACGAAGCGATAGGAGAGCGCTGCGGCACCGATCGATAGAACGATCACCACGAAGGTTCCAGAAAACGGGTCCGCGTTATCGCGCACCGCTCGGACGATTGGGTAGTGCCAGAGGTAGATACCGTACGAGATCGACCCAAGGTAGACTAGCAACCTAACCGATAGCGCCGCGCTGATCGGCGTTTGGTGGCCGCTCGCCAACGACATCACCAAAGCCGCCGCCGCCAGGTCGATCAGAACGGCTGGCCAAGTCAAGGCATCGAGCAGTTTCCAATGCAGCAACAGGAAGGCCAGTCCAAGTACGATCATCGAGAAGCGGCTCAGGACCAGCGCGGCTTGCGGGCTGGGACGCCATGGCAGGACAGCAACCAGCGAGCCCATGATCAGGCCGCTCAGGCGCGTGTCAAACCGATAATACACCTCCTGCCAATTCCCCCAGGCCAGCGCCTCGCAGATGCGCCATGCCGACGCCGCCACGAACAACGCCGCAAGAATCCAGACGACGGAACGCGGCGACAGCCGGCACGTCGCGATCACCACCAGGGGCCAGATCAGATAGTAGTGCTGCTCGACGGCGAGCGACCATGTGTGGTTGAGCTTATCCGGCCAGTCCCAAAACGCGAATGAATAGTCCGTCAGGTAAAGGCCGGCTAGGGCCACGTCGCGCGGCATGGAGTCTTCCGGAAACAGAGCAGGAGCCACCAAAGCATACGCAGCCAGCATCAGCAGAAGCGCCGGCCATAAGCGCAGTGCGCGCCGCAGATAGAACCGGCGCAGATCGATCCGGCCCGTCGCGGCAATCTCGGCCCGCAGAAGCGAGGTGATCAGATAGCCACTGAGGACAAAGAAGACATCGACGCCGATGAACCCACCGAAGCCCGGAGGAAACCTACAATGGAAGAACAGCACGGCCAGCACCGCCAATGCTCGCAGCCCGTCGAGCGCTGGATTGTACGTCATCCCCCTGCCCTCGCTACCCATCGGCAATGGTATAGAAGGTCGCGGGAGTCCGCCAGCTTTTGTCCTCGGCGGCGATCCAGTTGGCCGATAGCGCGCCGTTGCGCAGATAGACGAAATTAATCGAGCCCTTGGCACATTCGGCCAGCGAGTTGTCCTCAGCCAAGATGTACAGGAGAACTGCACTGGCACCTGACGGCTTCTGCACCACTCCACTGTCGGTCGTGCCGACTCCATTTCGATAGATATTGCGATCCGTAGTGCCGTTTTGCGTATGATGCAGCCGGTACTCCGCGCCCAACGTTGGATCAAGGCTGTCCATCAGCCAAGTATCGGTTGAATTCCAGATTCCGAAGGGGTCCGGGGGCCAAGTTGGGTCTAATCTCGTGCGACATCTATCTTTGGCATTATCCAATACTTCGCCTTTGCGGGAGGCTCTCCCAGCTTGACCGCTGCTCGCTATAACCGCGGCCGTCTCGGTCGCCGCCGCAGTCTTATCCTACCGATGGGTCGAGAAGCCACTGAGGCTCTCGCCTCATCGCGGCCTTGTACGTCGCCGATCCAAGCCAAAGCTCTGTCAAGAAACGACGGCGATCGGACCTACATCAAGGTCCACGATCAACAATTTAAGAAAGACTTTTCAGTAGCGTAACAACTCGCATTAGAATTGGCACAAGCACGATTAGCACGCTGATGGGAAAGAGAAAGCCAGCAAGCGGAAGGAGCATCTTGAACGGCAAGGCGTTTGCTTTTTCCTCAGCCCTGATCATGCGCTTCTCTCGCATCTCTTGGCTGAAGACACGCAATGTCTTCGTAACACTCGCACCAAGCTCTTCCGATTGGCGAAAAAGAACGGCTAACGCGTGCGCTTCTTCAATGCGCAAGCGCTTGGCAAAAAGCGAAAGCGCGTCGCGCAGCCGGCGGCCGCCACGTACCTCCAGCATCATGATCGCCAAATGAAGGCCGAAGTCTCTGCTTCTGGACTTCAGGAATTCCTTTGTAACTCGATCGATGGCTGCCTCGATGCTCATTCCTGAATCAACGCAGACAATGAGCGTATCCATGAAATCGGGAAACAGCTTCCGGTATTCTATCTCGCGTTTGTCGCCCCGGCGTTCCAACATCACATTGCACAGGAAAAAGGCGAACGCGGTTGCCACGAACACGGCAAGCAGCTGATAGCCCCGCGCCATCTCCGGCTTGGCCCAGCCCAGCAATACAAACGTACCCGCAAAGGTGATACCTGCCACCAGGATACGGATCAGCTGAAAAATACGCGGTGCGCTGGCGGAAAAGTAGCCAGCGCGGATCAAGCGATTCTGCAGGGAGTTCGGATTCTTGTCCGCCCGCACGACTGTGTAATAATTGCGGACCAGCTCCGCTTCGGCGACAGGCAGACCTCGAAGATCCTCCGGAATTGGTCCTGATGTGGAGTCGCCAGATGCTGCTTGGCCAAGCCGCATCTGAACCTCACGCCGAGATGTGATGTAGCCAAGAGCCAGCGCGCTGAGGATCAGCGTGGAAGCAAAAGTCGCCAACAGGATAGCAAATTGGAGCACGGCGTCGCCTAGTAGTCGAAGTTTACGATCTTACGCAGGATCAGCATCCCAATGACCATCATGACGCCACCGGCAGTCAAAAAAATCGGGCCATTACCGCTTTCCCAGACCGGTTGGAAGTATTTTGGCTGCAGAAAGTTGATGATGCCGTAGAGAACGAACGGAAAACACAGCATGAACCACGAAGTCATGCGACCTTCAGCCGAGATGGCCTTGATCTTTGCTTTCATCATCACCCGCTTGCGGACCATATCAGCCAGATTTGTAAGAATCTCAGCCAGGTTCCCGCCCGCGCCACGCTGAACCGTAAGGGAGATTGCCAGGAGGTTCAATTCCTCGGCACCTACGCGCGTGGCCATGTTGCGCGTGCCGGTGTCTACATCGGTTCCGTATGTCAATTCATCCGTCAGAATCCCAAACTCCGACCCGATCGGATCTGGCATTTCACGCGCCACAAGCGAGATCGACACTGGCAAGGGGTGTCCTGCTGCGAGGCTTCGCACAATCACCTCGAGCGCGTCCGGAAACTGCACAAGAAACTTCTTGATCCGCTTGGAACGCTTGCGCGCGATGAAGGCCGCTACGACGAAAATGGCGGTAGGCACTGTAAAAATGATGCTCGGCAGCGTTGAGAAACCGATGAAGTTCCAGATCGTAAAAAGCACCAGTGTCAGTGCGATTAGATAAGCCATAGACCTCACGCCCTCATATCGAATTCCTGACTGCGCAATATAACGTCGCAGCGATTCAAGTGAGGCCTGCTGCTGCCGGCTGCCGATACCGCGCTCCTTCAGCATTTGGCGATAGACAACCTTACGGTCAACGTCGCGCTCAATGAGGCTCAGGCGGTAGTTGACGAATTTCTTCCGCTCCAGCGCGTTGCGCGTCGCACGCTGGAAAGTGTCTGCCAAGACCAGAACCGCAAGAAAGACCGCTAGGTAGATGAGCGTTGTCTGCATGACGTCAATTGAGCCTCTTACTGGGATCGAAGATCTCGTCGGGAACGTGCAGCCCTAGGTCTGCGATTTGTTCGAGGAAGCGCGGCCTAATTCCAGTGGCCACGAACTGGCCGCGCAGATTCCCGTTCTCATCGACTCCAACCTTCTTGAAGGCCATCAGCTCCTGCATCTGGATGACGTCATTTTCCATGCCTGTAATCTCGGAAACCGAGACCAGCTTGCGCGAGCCGTCATGCATACGTGCTACTTGAACGACCAGGTCGACAGCGGATGCAATCTGCTGGCGAATACTAAGCTGCGACATCGGCATCCCTGCCATGCCGATCATTTGTTCCAAGCGTGACATGGCATCACGCGGAGTATTCGCGTGGATCGTGCACATCGACCCTTCATGACCGGTATTCATAGCTTGGAGCATATCGAAGGCTTCCTCGCTGCGCACCTCGCCGATGATGATACGGTCGGGGCGCATCCGCAGTGCATTTCTAAGGAGTTCGCGCTGCCTGATTTCGTTGCGCCCATCCAGCGTCGGCGGTTTCGTCTCAAGACGGCAAACATGCCGTTGCTGGAGTTGCAGTTCAGCCGCGTCTTCGATTGTAATGAGGCGCTCCTTGTCCGAAATCTGCGAAGAAAGCGCATTAAGCATCGTCGTCTTGCCCGAACCAGTTCCGCCGGACACGATTATCGATTTGCGTCCCTTGACGGCAGCGGTCAGCAATATCTTCATCCCCTCCGCCATCGAGTTTCCTGCTACGAGGCGCTCCAGTGTAAAGGGCCGTTTCGAGAATTTTCGGATAGAAACCATCGGGCCATCGATTGTTACCGGCCTGATGGCGACATTGACACGCGATCCGTCGGCAAGGCGCGCGTCTACCAGCGGTGAGGACTCGTCGACGCGGCGACCGACTGCCGAGACGATCTTGACGATAATACGCATGAGGTGGTCTTCATCCTTGAACTGGATGTCCGTTTCCTCAAGTACGCCGGCGCGCTCGATGAACACCTGATTGTAGCTGTTGACCAGGACGTCTGCGATCGTGTCGTCCTTCAGCAGAGGCTCGAGTGGCCCGAGACCAAGCATCTCATTGGTAGTGTCAACAATCAGGATATCCAGTTCGCGGGCACTCATCGGCAGATTGCGGTCACGCACATAGTCGCGCACCAGCGGTCTAATCTCCTCGATGAGTTCCTCGCCAGCCATGGTGTCGAGGACACTGAGATTGATCCGGTCCAGCAGGAAGCGATGCAGCGCTACCCGCTGCTCCACCATTTCGCGTTTGATTACGTCGTTGGCATGCCCGGCCCTTGCATCTGCCATAGGGCCGGTTCCGCCGTCGCTCGCAGGCTCAGGCACCGCCGCCCTGAACAGTACCTCAAGATCCTCGCTTGTATTCCTCTTTGCGTTTGGCCGGAAGAAACGGCTGAATGTGTTCTCGCTCATTGCTCAATGTCCCACTGCCGCATCAATCGCTAACGATCACGCGCGTACCGACAGGCGTTTTCGAATAGAGTTCCAGGATGTCAGCGTTCGTCATCCTGAAGCAGCCAGAAGTGACGTACCCGCCTATGGTTGCGGCATCGTTGGTCCCATGGATCCGGAAAAGTGTGTCGTTGCCGTTTTTGTAGAGGTAGAGCGCGCGTGCGCCGAGCGGGTTGAGTGGTCCCGGCGGCACCAGGTCGGGCAATTCGGATTGTCGCTGACGCATTTCGGCAGGGGGCCGCCACTGCGGCCATTCAGCTTTTTGCCCGACCGTCACCGAGCCCGTCCAGGTAAACCCCTCTCGGCCAATGCCAATCGTGTATCGTGCGACCGTATCGGCGTTGCGCACGACATCCAGCGTCCGCGCCGAATTAAAGATCAGAATCGTTCCTGGTCTTTCTCCGGTGACAGCGCTAACGAGCCGGCGCGTCGCCGGCCCGTGGCTGCGAGGGACTTTCGCCGCTTCGGCTAGAGAAGAGTCGATCGTCAACGCCCAGGCACCAGCGGCCCCTGCAATCAGAAAGTTCCGGCGCGAAACAACGTGGTCGTCCATCATCGCGCCGATCCGGCAACCAGCGCCATTGCGTCGGCAAGAACCTGCACCTTGGAGCAAAACCGCGAGCGCGCGTCCACCTCTAGCGGCAGCACGCCCCGATTCAGCGCTTCCGTCATCATATCAGGCTCGTCCGGCAAGATCGTCACCGGAGCATCGCCAAAAAGCCGCTGAACGTCCTTTTGTTTGATCCCGGCCGAGAACCATCCGCCTCGAACCTTGTTGATGGCCAAGCTGATGCCTTTTCCGCTGCCGCGGATTTCCGACACTCGCTTCAATGTTTCCTTCGCACGACGAACTGCCGGGACCGAGTTTGTCGTAACAATCACAGCAGAGTTGACGGCCGCCAGCACGTTGTCACTCCAGAGGGTCTCGCACGAGGCCAGGTCGACTACAGTGTGGTCGTGCTGAAAAGTAACGATATCGAGCATGCGCAACACCAGCTCCGCAGCGTCCGGATTGGTCATCAGCGCCGGGCTGGCAAAGGAAAAAAGCGAAAAACCGCTCTGATGCTTCCGTTTGATGATGTCGATGAATTCGAGATCGATGCGCTCCGGCTTGCCCAGAACGTCGGTCAGGTCGTAACCGCTATCGGTGTTGAGATAGGCGGAAGTCGAGGCCGACGAAAAATCCAGATCGAACAGCGCGACCGTCGGTTGGCTGCGCTTGCGCGCACGGCTGAGATAATAAGCCAGCATAATGGCGACGCTGGTCGCCCCGGCCCCGCCGCCACAAGGCAAGACGGCGTAGACGTTGTTGGCATTAGCCTTCAGGCGTTGCGTGACCGTATTGACCGTGTCGATCAGCAACCGCGGCTGAAGCGGCTTTGGCAACCAGTCGGTACCATCCAGTTTGATGAGTTGGCGCATCCGCTCCGGGGTCAGCTCGTCCGAGACAAAAATGACTGGCACCTTGCCGAAGCGCCCGCGAACTTCGGCAAGACGTGGATTGTCGAGCGCGACACCATTGCCAAGATCGATAATTACGGCGTCAAAACTGTCGGCGTCGAACGTCTTATTCTGCACCAAAGCGTCGAGAGAAACGACGGTCGTGTCAAAGGCCGCCAGGGACGAGATGATGTTGTCCATCGTCCTGACCGCATCCCTGTCTTGCGAACAGATCAGTATCCGGGAACGACTGGTAGTGCTCAGGTTCACGTTCATCAAATATCCAGTCTAACTGCAGGGGCCGGGGCAGCTGCGGAGGTCTTCTGATGTTGCGGTGACGGTGAAGGGAGGGAAGCCGATGCCAATGCTTTCAAGGAGCCGTCCGATCACCGGAAAGTCGATGGCATCGCGGGCGATCTCCATGCGTACGGTTACGACGGGCCCCCCTGGGCGTCCCTGATAACCCAACCCGCTGAGCTCATAGATGATGCGTATCTGACCAGCTGTGATGCCAGGAAAATAATTGGCGAGTCCGGGCCATCTCTGGCCTCCCGTTAGGTTGCCACTGATGAGCCTGGTCATCATGGTCGCATCGCAAGCTATGCCGGTCCCTGCGCCGCAGGCCGACTGTACGCCCGCATCTGCATCGATCAGCTGCCCCGACTGCGTGTCATCGAACGCGAAGACCGTGTTGAAGTCAGGCGTCGCCGGTTCAGATACGACCAGTTTCCGGACGCCGAGCTGCATGGCTTTCGCTGCAAGGTTCCATTGATACATCATGTAGCCGAATTCGACACACAGACTGATGGCCAGAACCACAATAGGAAAGACGATCAGCCCTTCCGTCAGCGCCACGCCCGACTTTGATCGGAAAAATCTCCGCAGCATGACAACTACCATCCGATCTTGCGCTGGTTGTGGTTGGCGTTCACTGTAATGTTGCCGATGCCGAGTGCGCTGAAGAGCGGCGAGCCTGACAATTGGTGCGTCGTTGTAGCTGAAATGATCGTGCTTGAGCCGGATACCGATTCGGTGAAAGTGATTGGCGAATTGTCCGCGTTCCAGTCGCGGACGCGCAGCCGCGTCGTCGCCGCAGCGCTGCCGTAGTAGGCTAGGTTGCGCGCCACATTTTGACAGCTGTCGGCGGAATGGCGGCAACGTGCCATATAGCGCGCAGCATCGCGCATCCCGGTTTCGATCTGCTCACGCTGCCAAAGGACCGAGCCGAATTCCAGCACACTGATGGCCAGGAAGGTCAGGAACGGTACCGCGATGATCGCCTCGGTCATCGCGACACCCTGCTCGTCGCTTAGAAAGTCGCGAAGGTTTGCGATGGGGTTCATCGGACCAACTCCGCCTCCTCACGCAGATGATCTTCGACCGTGCCCATTCCTCCCTTGCCGGTGACATCGATCACCTCGAGCGAGATGTATTTGTTGCTGCCTGCCGTCACCATCGGTTTGGTGAGGAACAAGCGCGTGTAGGCTTCGGCTTCCAGATTTTTGCGACCGTTAAGTTCGGCCTGATGCTCGATGCAATTGACAATAGCCGCGACGATCACGCGCCTTTCACCTGCATAGTCCGCTGGATTGTAGCCGCTGTAGCACTGGGGAGATGGGCTGCCGCGCTCGCCGCCGGGAGCACGATCATTAACCCGGTTGTTTGACAATTCGTACTGATAGACATCGTAGCGGGAAGGATGCGTAATGGCCGCAGTAGCGGTTGACGGCAGGCTTGGCCGATAGTCAACAACGGCACTTGGCGCTGCCGGCGCCGGCGTGCCGGCGCTGGGCGGCGAGGTCAGGCCGCCGTGTGAAACCTGCCAATAGCGATTGAGATCCCAGGTACCGTTCGAAATGTTGCCGCCACCGCTCAGATTCGTCGTGGATGTCCCCTGCGGGAAGGGCATGGCGTCCATCGGATTGATTTCCGGCTGATAGGATGAGCAGCTTTGCGGAGTGCCATTGGCCTTGTAATCCTGCCCCATGCGCACATTGCGGTCCGGTCTGAAGTTTGGGTCGCTGGCATTGCTGCTCATCGGGCCAGCGTAAATGCCGAAGCGTGTCCCCAGTCCTTGTTCGGCCGGACCGATATTGCCGCCTGGCTCGGTCAGGATTTCGTCGGGGTCATAGCAAATGCCAGGATTGTTGGTGGCGAGCGCCCCACGCAACACGCTGGCGCCGCTGCCACCCACGGCAAGATAACCGAAATTGCCGGGACCGGCGGTCGTGCTGCCCCGCAACGTCATGGTTATCTGCCGTGCATAAAGGTTGCCGTCCTTGAAGTTCTGATGAAAGTCTGGATTGCCGCTTCCCTCGAACGGGTTGCAGATGAAGATCGGCGTCAGTTCGCAGGCCGATGACCGGTATGTCGCCACCGCCTCCGCCTGGACGGGCACTTCGTCGCGGCCGAGCCCGGGCAGGGTGAACATCGTGCGGACATTGAAGTCGTTGGCGATAACCCGAACATATTTGGCATGGTTCGACTGCTCGTCTACCGATCCGTAGTCCGCCTCGACGTTGCACGAGACATCACGGCCTCTGCGGTCGATGCAATTGCCGTTGATGGCCTGATCGTCGAAGGCCGGAATGCCTTCCATGAACTGGACGGTGACGTTCCCCGCACCGGTCGCGGCGTTGTAGCTGACGTCAATGCGATCGCCCATGCTCATGCCGTCGCCGCCGTTGCCGAACCAGGCCTGATTGCCGATCATTGCCTGGATTGCTGCCTTGGCACGCGGGATCGCATCGTCGCGCCCGTCAAGTTCGCGCGCACCGGCCAGCGCCATCGCGTCGGCGGCATCCTGAAGGTCGGTATGAAGGTTCGTTACGCGCGAAGCGTCAATCACAAAAGCGGCCACGCCGACGATCAGCGGTAGGGCTACAAGCGTCAGAACTACGGCATAGCCGCTGTCATCGCGCGAAAACCCAATCTTCAAGGCCCGGCGCCTCAGACGGCCGGCCAGCTCAACACTGACTAAACTCCCCATGGTGTCTTGTCCCAAGCCCTGGTCAGTGAGGCCGCACACTCACACCGTTTCTGATACTCCCATTTCTAAAACAACCCGGCCTCGTACCCTCGCTAGTACCCGGTCGGTGCAGTCGCCGGGCCTTGCGCGCCCGGCATAGCATTATTGTTGATAACGACCCGCGGCCCCGGCGGGGCGCGGCAAGGCGCAACGTCCTTGTCGCAAGGCTCCTGATAGCGCCGATAGGCCTCATTCACCTTGCCTGCGTCCGGTTCTATCCTCGTGTTCCGAGAATGCTGCGGAAATGGGTCAACCGTCTGGATGGCCAGATTTGCCTCAGGCGCGTCGCCCAGACCCAGCGTGACCGAGTCACGATTGTTCATATAGTCGGCGCAACCACCGAGACTGATAGTGAACACGAGTAGGATGATCTTACTTTTTGACAACGGCGCCATCCGGGAAATCAAGATCAATACGATGGCCATAGGCCCCCTTGGCACCCACGCCATCGCGGAATTTGCGGATCATGTCTTTGTCCACTTCCAGCATGCCGAAGGCGAAAAGCTCGGCGTCGTTGGACGGGCGCGTATTGTCCAGCGGTGTGCGCAACGCCTCACCGGGCGACGTGGGTCGAACGAGATAAGGTGTGACCACGATTACGAGGTCCGTCTCGCGCTTTTGAAAACTGGTCGAGCGGAAAAGGGCGCCGAGGATCGGGATTTGTCCAAGCCAGGGAAGTTGCTGAACGTCGCGTTCATTGACCGACTGAAGCATGCCGGCCATGGCGAAACTCTGGCCGTCGCGCAACTCCAGAACCGATGAAGCCTTGCGGGTGGAAAATGCCGGGAAGCCGTTGACGACCAGGGATCGGTCGATTTCGCTGACCTCCGACTCCAACCGCACGTTGATCTTGCCGTGCCCGAGAACGGTCGGCAGGAAATTGAGGCGGACGCCGTAGTCCTTGTAGACATAGCCGACCGTCCCGTTGTCGCCCAAGCTGGACGGGATCGGCACTTCGCCGCCAACGGTGAAACTCGCCGGCTCACCGCTGATCGTCGTAAGGTTGGGTTGAGCCAGGCGCCGCGCCAGGCCCTTCTTTTCAAGCGCGTCGATGATGACATCGACCTTGACGCCAGCACCTTCCAGCACCTGGGCGACTAGTGTACCGAACGGCGTGTTTGTGGACGCCAGACGCTGGCCGGAATCGGCGTCGCTGAGGAACGTCTGTGCCTGACCATCCTCAGCGTTGACCGACAGACCTGTTCCCGACCCGAAAAGCGAAGTGCCGCCCTTCGCCCGGACCTTGACACCCAAATCGCGGCCAACGCTTCGCGAGGCCTCGATGACGCGCACCTGGAGCGCCACCTGCTGGTTCTCGGTGACCCCCAGCGAACTGATGACCTGCCCATCCTTTTCGGCGAATTGTTGCGCGGCGGCAATCGCGGCTGCCTGTTGCGACGCATTGGCGACCATGCCGGAAAGGACGATCTTCTCGTTGCGGTTCAGAACCTTGATATCGGCGCCTGGTACTGCCGCGCGAACGGCGGCGTTGACGTCGCTGAAATCCTGGCGCACCCGCACGTCGACGATGCCAAGCAGCTTCTTGTCTTCGTTGAAAAGGGAGATATTGGTGATGCCGGGGGCGTTGCCCTGAATATAGAACGACCGGTCAGACAAGGGCACCACATCCGCCACGCTTGTCTTGCCAATGACAAGATCGGCGTAGGGAATATTGGTCTGGACAGTCAGGGTCATGCCGGGGCGCACCTGGGCGCGTGATACTGTTCCGGCTCCGAGGGATAGTCGCAGATCCTGTGCCATCGCCCGATCAGGCCAAATCACTTCACCGGTCAGCGCACTGGCCAGAATTGCCGCCACTGCGAAACGCCGCTTGATCCGCCTTCCCTTGTTAGCCGAGCAAATCACGCAAACCCCCCAAGGCTGCAGTTACAATGTTCCTCACTTAACAGCCATTACTTGATATTCCGTTCTTTCTGCACCCCTGTAAACGCCGACGCCGACGGTTGAGGGCGCACGTGGCACGGGCGCAACAGTTGCAGCGGGAGCGGGTTTGTTCAACTCGCTCTTTAACTGTTCGACGCGCGCATCCACCTTTTCATCGACGGTGCGCACAAACTTCTCGATGCTGTCCAGGCGGGCCTGTTCTTTTTCCTGCATAAGTGCCTCGGCAGGTGCACCGCTACTGAGGTCCGACAGATCGACCGAGGCGACATTTTCCACTTCCGCAGAGGCGACGTTGCGCAGCGTCAGTGAAAGTGTGCCGACCGTCGCTGCCAGGGTGAGCTTCTGTGCCTCGACCGTCGATACCTCCAATGTCACCGTCTTGACGATCTCGGGCCTGTCCGCGCGATCGTCGGCCGACTGATCGACCGCCAGCACTTTGACCCCTTGCAACAAAACATCCGTTGTGCCGTTGCGTTTTGCGTCACCCTCAGCGTCGAGCTGACGGGTGAGCATGATGTCTACCCTGTCGCCCGGCAGCACAAAACCAGCGACACCAAGCACATCGTTGACTCGGATAGATACGGCCTTCATCCCCGCGCTCAAGGTCGCGGAAAGCGTCGCACGCTGACCAGGACCGGTGATCTTTGACGCAAGGATCGGCTCGGAAGCTTCAATTCCCGTCATCACATATCGAGACTGCGTGCTATCGCCCATGATTTCGGCGATCGACTTGAACGCGCCCTGCGGCACCGAGCCCGCGGGCCATTCGATCTCCTTCAGAGCCGCCGGCTCCACCAGTTGGCCGAAGCGCATCGGCTGCGCGGCTACCACGATCATACCCTTTGGTCCCGGCGCAGGTCGATTGGCGGCCAGCGATTGTGTCTGAGATTTGAGATAGGCCTGCACCGCGAATACTGCAGCAACGGCCAGGAAGACCGACACCAGCAGGCTTACGATGGTTGAAGATTTCATTGCCCACCCCCCATGATATGGGCGACCGGGTCTGACCCAGTCGCCCGCATGCAACTCTGTTCGACGTTAGGCCGGCAGCGGCTCCGGCTCAAGACCATCCCACCAGGTGCCCCAGCGCTCCCAAGCACCCGCCAGGCTCGACCCAGCGGCACCTACCGCGACGACCACGGCGGCGACGATCAGCCCGAGAAGAACCAGATATTCTGTCAGCGCGATCCCGTCTTCGTCCGCGACGAACGCCCGCACACTTTCCAATGCCTTTTTCATGACGCACTCCCCTTGAACACTTTGTGAACACCCTGATCTACACTCGGCGTGACATCGAAAATCGCCCCACCGATGTCGTTATTAATAATCTGTTAATTAGGGTCTGGTCAATTAGGAGGGCCTTATATGATAATGTAAACTAACTAATAAGGTTAACATGTAGAAAAATTCCATTTGGTGGCCAAGCAGAGTCAGAACATAAGGATTGATTATTGGATCACAATAGGGCGACCGATGAGACAATTCGATGAAAACTTGCGACTCAAGCAGCTATTGCGATTAATACTTTATAAGCAACAGCGACGAAACCACACGTCATCTAATGCCAACTCACCTTATTTATCAAGCGGGATAGCGCTATGAATATTTTCGTAAGTTTTGGCGATGCTTGACAGATGACAGCTATCGTCGTCATAACGCTACTTGTTTCTGCCGCCACTTTCAGCCGGGCAGCCTGGGTCGACTTCATGACCTGGAAGATACCCAACCGCACCATCCTCGTTCTGGTTGCCTGTTATGTCATCTTCGCTGGCGTGGTTCTCGCATCCGGGGAAACGCTGCGGTTCGGCGTAGATGTTGTCTGGTCCCTCGCCACGGCGTTCCTGCTGATGGCGATTGGCTTTGTGCTGTGGCAGTTGAAGTTGCTCGGTGCAGGCGATGCCAAGCTGATGTTCCCGATTGGCCTATTTCTTGGGTGGACGGCCCTGCTGCCGTTTGCGATCTGGCTCGCTGCCTTGGCTGTGGTCGCACTGCTTGCGCTGAAGCTGCCACTCCCCGCCGGATTGGGTGCTACCATTCCCGGCATGCGTCTCAATGAAATTCGGCGGACCGGAAAGGTCCCTTACGCGGTCATTCTGGTTGGCGCCTTGTTCGTGTCGGCATGGGACAGGTACGCCACCGCCGCACTGGGATGAGACCTATGGCAGCGACAGGATTTGCAGGATCGGACTATGAGCGACGCTATGGTGGCTGATGTCGAACGCTGACACCCAGCATACAGCCGTCTTGAGCGCCGCAGGGTCAATCGGCTTCGTTCTAAATGAATTGAAACTGCCTGCGACCGTGGCGTTACTTTATTTCGGTGCCGTCTGGCTTTACCTCGGCGTTGGCAGTGGCCCGATGCTTCTCCATCTGGCCAAGTCGATTGCCGGCATCTTCCTGTTCTGGTTGGTAGCGGCAACCGTGTTGCGCTTCATCTATTATGTCCACGTCGCGCGTCCTCACCGACCCATCGTTACCATGTTTTCGGAAGCCAAGACCGTTTCGCGAAACCTCGAAACAATCGGGCGAGGCATAGCCATTCTGCTTATCCTGTCACTCGTCTGCGGGGCGTTCTGGACCATGAAGGCCCAATTGAGAGATTTTGCATCGATCGGTTGGGACCAGCGACTGACCGAGATCGACCGCATCATTCATCTGGGAAAGCTACCTTGGGAGTGGCTGCAGCCGGTCGCTGGTTACTGGCCCGTCACCATCATCCTGAACGCCAACTACCAGCTCTGGCTTCTGGTGATGTGGATGATGGCGCTTTACTTCCTCTTCGCGGAAGCAGCGTGCCCGATACGCAAACGTTATCTGCTAGGGTTCATTCTCACCTGGATTGTTTGTGGCAGTGTGCTCGCCAAAACGTTCGCATCGGCGGGCCCGTGTTATTTTAGCCCGCTAGGGATCGTACCGAACCCCTACGCGCCGCTGATGGATTATCTGCGCGCCATTCATGTGGACCTGGTACCCCTGCCTGCACTCTGGACACAGGACTTGTTATGGCAAGGCTATCTCGGCAAGACAGAACCATTAGGCATTTCCGCGATGCCAAGCCTGCACAACGCAGTCGCGCTGCTCAATGTGCTCGCTGCCTGGAACCTGAGCAGGAAGCTGGCCTGGCTTTTAGCTGTCCACGCATTGCTGGTTTTCGTCGGCTCGGTGCACCTTGGATGGCACTATGCCATCGACGCCTATGTGGGATGGGCCGTGGTCATTGTGCTGTGGGCCGCCGCGGGGATGTTGGCGCGCCCGGCCGCTGCAGCACAGTCCGCCATGATAGAGACCGATAGGCGAAGACACGCATGAACCCCTGGTTGTCACGGTTCTTTGTGGTGTCCCGGCAATACCGCTGGCTCTATGTCGGCATGGTTGGCCATATAGGCATCATGTGGCTGATGATCCAACTTGGCTACCTGGTGCCATATTACCAGGCCGGCCGCTTCTACATGCGCGTTGCCACGCACCTTATTGTCAATCTCAGCCTGTCCTACATGCTGGTCGTGGTCGTTCGCCTTCTGCGCGAAGGCAGGCAGAACCCCACGCGCGCCCTAATCGGTGCGCTTCGGGAGGCTTTGATCGCCCATGACCGTTACATCCACGTGCCGCACGTCCTGATCATTTCCATTTTGACCATCAGGACTTTTGCAACCATCAAATCGTCGATCCCGACGGTCAATGCATTCTCATGGGATCTGCAGTTCGTGGCGGCGGACCGCCTTCTGTTCGGCGGCTATGACGCCTATCAATGGACGAGCCTGCTTTTCGGCAGCATTCCTGCCCTTGTCGGCCTGAACTTCTTCTACAATCTTTGGCTGATCCTTGTCGTTTCCGCCATCGTCTGGTGCGCATTCATGCGGGATAACCACTTGCGCATGCAGTATATGTTCGCGATGTTTCTTGCTTGGGTCGTGGCTGGGAATTTCCTGGCCATTTTCTTTTCCTCCGCCGGACCGTGTTTCCTTGAAAGGCTGATCGGCGATCACACCTTTGATCCGCTGATGAGCAGTCTGAGACTTGCCAACGAGCAGACCGGCATGATCTGGGCGCTGCTAGCGCAGGATGCCCTTTGGGCGGCCTACACCAGCAACGAGGGGGCGATTTCCGGCATCTCCGCCATGCCAAGCCTGCACGTCGTATTCGCTGTCCTGCTCTATTGTGCTCTCCGGCACCAGGGCAGAGTGGCAAGATCCGCCGGTCTGGCTTTCGCGTTTTTGGTACTCATCGGGTCCATACAGCTTGGTTGGCATTATGCCGTCGACGGAATTGCCGGCGTGGTGCTAGCGCTCGCATTCTGGAGATTGGCGGGTTCGTTGGCGCGGCTGGCGCTTGGATCGCCAAGATATGCGCCGGCCACTGTCGAGCAAGGCTGAAGTTCGCCCCGCAAAGCCTGACGGCCTTAATCCAGCGTGCGGACCGGATGGATCATCGCCCAAAATATGGCTTTGTGCGTCGAAGCGCAGGCCCACACTACGCCCAGCAGGAGCACAACGAAGAACGGGGACATGCTGTTCAGATCGGGCAAAAATCCGAGATGTCCAACGATTGCTCCGTCGGATGAGGCCGCGAAGACGCCCTCATCTCTGAGCGCCACGATCAGCAGAACAAGCGCTGCGTGATGCGTCAGAAATCGGGCCCTGCGGGCCGGGATTGGCTTGGCGGCGGCGGCGGTGGCGAGCACGAGCGCAAGCACAACCGACGCCATTCCGCCCGCAAAGCTGGCCGGAAAGAAAAGTCCGATCTCGCGGCCGAATGGCGCGAGAGCCAAATATAGCCGCCAGGTCCATTCGCTCGCCGGAAACGCGCCAACCGCCATGCGCATGGCAAGAAACATTGCCATCAAAACAAAAACGAGTGCGGGCAACCAATTGGCGACGTCGGACATCTTGCGCATCAAACAGCCCCTTCCGCACCCAAGGATTAGGGCATTCGTAGAGCCTTAAAGCTAAGGGATCATTAATCCATGACCGCAGCCAATTCGGACGCGTCGAAGCGTGCTGGACCCCGCTACCTGACCTTCTCGTAGGTAACGCTTCCATCGGCGTTGGTTGTCCGTCGGAACGATTGCGACGCCTGCGGCGCCGGGTTGCCTTGCGTCGCATCCGGCTGTCCGGCAAGCAGTGCCGCCGCCGTCGCGTTCCGACCAGGGGCACTTCGGGTAACCGGCTGCTCGGCCGGCCCAAAATCGATCGCCTCGCCGTCGTCCGACTGCAAGGCAAAAGAATTCATGCGCATTTCAAGCTGGTCAGTGGCTATTCCGATCCGTTGCGCCGATTCCTGGGACAGCTTCGCAGCCCTCTCGGCTTCGGCCCGGATTTCTTCCAACCGGCCGTTCGTTCTGTCGATGAGCGACTGGACGCCAACGTTGAAACTGTCGAGGCGGTCGACGACGCGCTTTTCAAAGCCACCGAGATTTCCGAGCTTTTCGGCGAGTTCCCTGGTTTCGGAGACCATGCCCCACATTTGGAACGCAACGATCATGGACACGGCAGTCAGCAACAGCAGAATCGAGGAAAACACTGAGAGGACCCATGTGGCGCGACGGAGCCGGATCAGGCTGAGTTCAAGCATGGCAGATTTTTGGGCGCGAGCGTCCGGCAGTGCCAATGTCTCCGCTGCCGCCGTCGAGCTCACCATCGCTCCGCTTTAACCGCGTTCTGCAAGCGATGCGCTGTTTCGCATCAGTTCCAGATTATTGGCTGTAGTTTCATTCGAAGGATCGATTTCATAGGCTTTGACAAAGTATCGCCGCGCCCGAGGTAGATCGCCACGCAGCAGATAAGAGTAACCGCGGTTGTTCAAAAACTCTGGCCTGTTGGGGATCATTTTCTCAAGTTTTGCATACGCAAGGTCTGCATTGTCAAAGCGCCCCAAGTGATCTGCCGACGCAGCATAGCCGAGCCACGCCTGCGGGTCTTTGGGATAAACCTCGACAGCCTTCTTGAACAAGGCGTAGGACTTGCCGAAATTACGCTCCTTGAACTGGACTTTTCCCTTCTGCACCAGTTCGTCCGTAGGATAAAATGATGCGTCTGACAGGTCATTCACGGAGTCGGCACTGTCGCCAAAACTTGACATATCCTCCGCGCCGCCAGCCGACTTGACGTTCGACTGACAGCCAGCAACCACTGCACAGACCGCCAAGCAGATGACCGGAAGGACTTTGGCCAATGCGGCCTCCTCAGGCTAAATAAGATATGTTATTGCCATATATGCCGATGCTAATGAAGGAATTCGTAATGGCGTTGTTCCCTAGCGTTGAGATTGCGCGAGCTTGTTGCAAATTTGCCATAGGCGGCCCGATTTGATTTTTGCTGCTCGGATTGACATGTTTAAGAGAATTTAGGGGTCGCCTGCATGACCGAAACAGCACATCAGTTCGGATTTCAGGGGGCCTTCCGCGCTCCAAAAATTCCTTCCACAGTCCAAGAAACCGGTCTTGAGCAGGAAATCCTGCTCAAACTTCTAGCAAAAACCCTTCGCATCAACGGCACAATGACGGCGAGCGCAATGGCGCGGGAAATGTGCCTTCCGGTCGCCATTGTGAGCGCTCTTGTGAAGGAGCTTCAGCGCCTCCAGATCATAGAAGCCAAAGGACTAACCGGAACGGACATGCGCGGCGAGGTGCGCTACGCTTTGGGCGGTCGAGGTCACGACTATGCACTCGATGCGATGGCTCAGTCACAATATGTCGGGCCGGCGCCGGTTACCCTCGAAGAATTCGTGGCACAAATCCACCAGCAATCCATCGGTATGGAGCGTCTCTCGCGTGATGCCATCATAGCTGCCCTTTCTCATCTGGTTCTGCCCGAGAGCCTCGTTGACACGATCGGACCAGCAGTCAATTCGGCACGGTCGATCCTTCTGTATGGCGAACCCGGAAACGGGAAAACCAGCATCGCAGAGGCAGTAGGGAAGGCGTTCAGGGATGCTGTCTACTTGCCCTATTCGTTTATCGTGGGCGGGCAGATCATCAATTTCTTCGATTCGGCGGTTCATACGCCAGTCGAGACGCAGGATCGAAGCACTTCCAAGCCAACTTACGATCAACGATGGCAATTGTGCAGACGGCCCTTAGTCATTACCGGCGGCGAACTCACTTTAGATATGCTCGATCTGGCGTTCGACGCCGCATCGCGCGTTTATGAAGCACCGGTGCATTTCAAGGCAACCGGAGGCGTCTTCGTTGTCGACGATTTCGGACGTCAGCGTACTGATCCGCAAGCTGTTCTCAACCGTTGGATTGTCCCGCTGGAGCGAGGGTTCGATCAGCTTACACTGAACACTGGAAGGAAGTTCTCTGTACCATTCGACCAATTGGTCATTTTCTCGACCAATATTGAACCGAAGAATCTTGCAGATGCAGGAGCGCTGCGCCGGCTTTATTACAAAATCGAGATTCCAACTCCAACTGCAGCGGATTATCATTCGATCTTTGTTGACGTTTGCAAAAGGCGGGGGATTGAGTTCGATCTGACAATCTTTGAGAAGTTTTTCACCGAACATTATTTGTCAAAGGGCGCCACACCTGCCGGCCACCACCCGAGATATCTAATCGACTTTGTCATCTCGACCTGTCAGTTCCGCGGAGACAAGCCACATATGAACGCCACACTACTCGCGTCGGCGTGGCAGAATCTCGTGCCTCGTTAGCCGGAAGGCGCAAGCAGCGCGTCATCCTGGAGCGGACATCGATGGCTCTTTCCACAGAGGCGGCGTCGAAACTGGTACGATCTCTTGTGCTTCCATAGTGCTTCCGAACAATAAGCACGAGGAAAAATCGCCATCTTAGTTGCACGGAAAGCCTGGAAAAGCGTTTGATCCCGGCATGAAGATGGCTAGGACCATTTGGTGGATACTGGCTTTCCGGCGGACAGTGAAGGAGTGCTCCAGAAATGCTCAATGGCGACGTAATGGCGTGGTCCGCGACGGTTTGGGTTGCTATCTTGGTGGTAGCCGTCGTTTGCCTCATCGGTGCCAGATCGGAATAGGAAGCGCTACGTTTTAGCGAAAGTAGACCTATGGGCAAGGGACCGGGGACAGGAGCCTGCCGCGTGTGCCCCATAGCGTAAAGCTCCCCGCACTCCCTGCCCGAAAACTTGTAAACCTAAGGCAAGTTGGTGGGCGGGTACCATGCCTTCGGAGGGCAGAGTCGGACTTATGCTGCTCATCGCTATGAATGACAGGTGGGTGAGAAAATGGTCTTAGTGTTGGCGCGGAGCAACGCCTAAAAATAGGAACCCTCCCATCCGGGCTTTAACTGCGCTTCGGTTCTGAGTTTCGAGCCAGCCGTACGCCTGGGCCGCCACCATTTGCCGGAATGAACTCGATGCCGGCGGTCTCGAACGCTAGCTGAATTGCGTCGATCGTCGAACTCTTTAGCTGTTCGCCCCGTTCAAGACGGGCGATCGTATCAGGCGATACCTCCGCGTTTCGAGCAAGGTCTCGCGTTCCCCACCCCAGCGCGACGCGCGCCATTTTGCATTGAATTGCATTCATTTCGTAACGCAGATACGAATTTTGTTGATCTTCAGGCCAATTGCCATTATCGTAACCCTGATACGATTTAATACCTTAGCGGCCGCCAAGGGTGTTCAACCGCGGCTCGGCCTGACCATAACCTAAGCTGTTCAGGAGCTCGGATCATGGCTGATTCCGACCATAGCATGAGTTTTGGGTGCGTCACGCGGCGGCTGGCGCTTGGCGGGTTGTTTGTTGTCAGCGGTGGGTGGGCATTTGGCGGGAATGCTCTGGCCCGCGCGACAGCAGCTTCTGACATAGTACCCGATCCCAAAGACCCGGCGATGGCAGTATGGCGGGATTGGGAAGCGGCATATGTGCGGGCAATGTGGCTCTGTGATCGGCAGCAGAAGCTCGAGGCAGCACTTGCCGAGCGAGTGGATGGGCTGTGGACGGTTGTGAGCAGCCCTGACGGCGAGGAGGCCATCGTTTGCTCGAAGGCAGCGCTAGACAGGATTGTCGGCGACCGAACGGACATGGCGGCTATCCGCGCCAAGGCCGAAGCTGAACTCGACGCGCGACAAGCACATTTCGAGGTGGTTGCGACGGAGATCGGCTATTTCGAGGGCCTAAGGGCTGAGCAGGCAGGCTTTGCAAGGGTCGCGGAGCTGCTGGAGGCGCTTTCCGGGACGCCCGCCAACTCGCTTGCAGGCGTCGTGGGCAAGCTCGATGCGGTGTTGCGCAACGGCGCGGACTGGGAAGATCGTTCGGCCTTTCCCTGGCCGCAAATCCGCTCGGCGCGCGAGGACCTGATGCGGATCGGGCACCAGCTAACACCGCATGCGTTTTTCCCGGACGGTAAACGGTGAGACTTGCCTCTCCCCTGCCCTGCCGGACAATTCGCCGGGTGGCTTCATTGCATGTGGCTTCACGGCGGAGCCGGTCAAGGTCAAGGCGGGTTGGCGCCAAGGCCTTGATCGGCGCTTCCAGCGTCGCGGCAGTCGGCATCCTGCGTCTGCTTAGGAGAGGGCGCCGAATGCAGGTTATTGCGCGCCACGTTGCTACGGCTGCATTTTCCCCCTTCCCGGCCAGCATATCTGGCAGCTTCATCCCCGCTTCGACACCACGAAGCGAGGAAGCCTGTGGCAGAAGACAACGTGACGGCCGCCGACGCGCCCTCCCCGAGCGAGCACCCCGAAAGGCCCAGAAGCCATCCGGCGATCCTGGCTCTCGCCTGGCTGATCGGCCGCGGCATGGCAAGAGAGCGCTTTGCAAACACAACGGACGCCAATGCCGCCCCCAACTCTCACGCGGCCAAGGCAGAACCACCGGGCGAAAGAGCCGGCGACGGCAACTCCGACACCAGCTAGACCGAGAGCATTGTTCATGACCATGCGCGTAGCACTTTATGCCCGCTACTCATCCGACCAGCAGCGGGCAGCCTCGATCGAGGACCAGTTCCGGCTTTGCCGCGAACATGCGGCGCGCGAAGGCTGGGAGATCGCCGGCACCTACCACGATGCCGGCATCTCCGGAGCAAGCCAGATCCTGCGGCCCGGCATCCAGAAACTGGTCCGCGACGCCCAATGCGGGTTGTTCCAGTTGGTGCTGGCCGAGGCCCTTGACCGCATTTCTCGCGACCAGGCCGACATCGCAACACTCTACAAACATTTGAAGTTCGCCGGCGTGCCGATCGTCACTCTCGCAGAGGGCGCGATCTCCGAACTGCATGTCGGCCTCAAGGGCACGATGAACGCCTTGTTTCTCGGGGATCTCGCCATGAGGACCCGGCGCGGATTGCGCGGCCGCGTCGAACTCGGCAAGTCCGGCGGCGGGCTGTGTTACGGCTATCGTGTCGTCAGGCATGTCGACGAGCGCGGCGACCAGCTCAAGGGCGACCGCGAGATCGACACTGATCAGGCCGAGGTCGTCCGCCGCATCTTCCGGGACTTTGCCACAGGCATAAGTCCGCGCGCGATCGCCAAGAACCTCAATGACCAGGGCATATCAGGACCTGCCGGCAAGCTGTGGAACGACACCACGATCCGCGGCCATGTCAGGCGCGGCACAGGCATCATCAACAACGAACTCTATGTCGGTCGACTGATGTGGAACCGCCAGCGCTATGTGAAGGATCCCGCAACCGGCAAGCGCGTCTCCCGGCTCAATCCGGAGAGCGAATGGATCGTCACCGACGTGGCCGAGTTGCGCATCGTGGGCGACGAACTGTGGCAAGCGGTCAAGGCGCGCCAGAGCGAGATCGCCGACAGGTCCGTCAACCTGACCGCGGCGGTCCGCGCGCACCACATGCGCAACCGGCTGAGCAGTGCCCGCCGGCCGAAGTCACTGCTGTCGGGGCTTGTCTTTTGCGGGTGCTGCGAGGGCCCCTATTCCTTGCGGAGCGTCGACCGCTTCGCCTGCTCTAGCCACACCAGCAATGGCTCATGCCCGAACAAGCGCACCATAGCGCGGAGCGAGCTGGAACAGCGGGTGCTAGCCGGCCTGAAGAACAGGATGATGGCGCCGGAGGCAGCCGCGGTTGCGATGAGGGCCTACGCCGAGGAGACCAACCGTCTCAACCGCGAGCGCCGCGCCAATGCCGATGGCTGGAACGCAGAACTGGTGAAGGTCGACAAGCAGATCCGCAGCATCATCGAGGCGATCAAGGCCGGCATGTTTCACGAGAGCATGAAGGCCGAGATGGACGCCCTCGAGGCGCGCAAGGCCGAACTCACGAACGTGCTTGCCGCAGCTCCTCAAGACAAGCCGGACCTGCTGCCGAGCATATCGTCACTCTATGCGCGGAAGGTCGCGCATCTGACCGAGGCGCTCAATCATCCGGACGATCGGCCGCAGGCCGCGACGGCGCTGCGATCGTTGATCGAGAAGATCGTTCTGACACCTGGCGCCAAGCGCGGCGAGATCGAAGCTACGCTGTATGGGGACCTGGGCACGATCCTGAACTGGACCAAGCGGCAGGCTGTTGGGACTGCAAACAAAAACACTCCCGGAGCAGAGCTCACGGGAGTGTCGTTATCAATGGTTGCGGGGACAGGATTTGAACCTGTGACCTTCAGGTTATGGTCCGCAGGACGAGGAGCTACCATCGCCAGGAAAGCGAAGCTTTCCGCCAGCGATAGAGCTCGTTGATTTCGAGGAAGATTGGTTGCGGGGACAGGATTTGAACCTGTGACCTTCAGGTTATGAGCCTGACGAGCTACCGGGCTGCTCCACCCCGCGCCACCGGACATTTTGCGACAGGCAAAACGTCCTTTTTCAACGCTTTCCGACTTTTGCCACGGGCAAAATGTCTTTTTGTCTGGCTTTTGCCAAAGGAAAGGGCCGCTTACGCGGCCCGTCTACCCGTTGGCGGGCCTTTTGTATCGAGAAGATTTAACATGCGCTTGGCAGACCTGGCAGCGACTTACTCTCCCGCGTCTTGAGACGAAGTACCATCAGCGCTGGAGCGTTTCACGGCCGAGTTCGGAATGGGATCGGGTGCAGCCGCTCCGCCATAACCACCAGGTCGGCAAAGCGCATGTTAATCGAGAAGCTGTTTTTGTGCTTTTGTCGTTTTTCGTGACGATCCCTTTGGGATCGCACTGCGATGAACATAAGGAATGAGAACGATCAAGCCTATCGAACTATTAGTACCGGTAAGCTTCATGCGTTGCCGCACTTCCACACCCGGCCTATCAACGTGGTCGTCTTCCACGGTTCTCAGGGAATACTCGTTTTAAGGTGGGTTTCCCGCTTAGATGCCTTCAGCGGTTATCCCGTCCGGATATAGCTACCCTGCTATGCGGCTGGCGCCACAACAGGTCCACCAGAGATCCGTCCATCCCGGTCCTCTCGTACTAGGGACAGATCCTTTCAATATTCCTACACCCACGGCAGATAGGGACCGAACTGTCTCACGACGTTCTGAACCCAACTCACGTACCGCTTTAAATGGCGAACAGCCATACCCTTGGGACCTGCTCCAGCCCCAGGATGCGATGAGTCGACATCGAGGTGCCAAACAACCCCGTCGATATGGACTCTTGGGGTCATCAGCCTGTTATCCCCGGCGTACCTTTTATCCGTTGAGCGATGGCCCTTCCACACGGGACCACCGGATCACTATGACCGACTTTCGTCTCTGCTCGACTTGTCAGTCTCGCAGTCAGGCGGGCTTATGCCATTGCACTCGACGACCGATTTCCGACCGGTCTGAGCCCACCATCGCGCGCCTCCGTTACTCTTTAGGAGGCGACCGCCCCAGTCAAACTACCCACCATACATTGTCCCGGACCCGGATAACGGGCCGCGGTTAGACATCCATAGAGATAAGGGTGGTATTTCAAGGGTGGCTCCACCAAGGCTGGCGCCCTGGCTTCAAAGCCTACCACCTATCCTACACATGCCACTACGAATGCCAATGTAAAGCTATAGTAAAGGTGCACGGGGTCTTTCCGTCTAACCGCAGGAACCCCGCATCTTCACGGGGAATTCAATTTCACTGAGTCTATGCTGGAGACAGCGGGGAAGTCGTTACGCCATTCGTGCAGGTCGGAACTTACCCGACAAGGAATTTCGCTACCTTAGGACCGTTATAGTTACGGCCGCCGTTTACTGGGGCTTCGATTCAAAGCTTGCACCTCTCCTCTTAACCTTCCAGCACCGGGCAGGCGTCAGACCCTATACGTCGTCTTGCGACTTCGCAGAGCCCTGTGTTTTTGATAAACAGTCGCTACCCCCTGGTCTGTGCCACCCTCACCCTGCTTGCGCAGGAAAGGGTCACGCTTCTTCCGAAGTTACGCGTGCAATTTGCCGAGTTCCTTCAGCATAGTTCTCTCAAGCGCCTTGGTATACTCTACCAGTCCACCAGTGTCGGTTTCGGGTACGGTCTATAAGGAGGAGCTATTTCCTGGAACCACTCCGCTGCAGGGATCAATCCAATAAGACCCCACAACATACGTGATCCGTCACTTCCTCCAGGCCCACGAATATTAACGTGGTTCCCATCGTCTACGCATTTCTGCCTCGACTTAGGGGCCGGCTAACCCTGCTCAGATTAGCTTTAAGCAGGAACCCTTGGACTTTCGGCGGGGGTGTCTCTCACACCCCTTACGTTACTCATGTCAGCATTCGCACTTCTGATACCTCCACCGCCCCTCACAGGTACGGCTTCGTCAGCTTACAGAACGCTCCGCTACCGCTTGCAGCAAGCTGCAAACCCTAAGCTTCGGTGTATGGCTTTAGCCCCGGTACATTTTCGGCGCAAAGACCCTTATTTAGACCAGTGAGCTGTTACGCTTTCTTTAAATGATGGCTGCTTCTAAGCCAACATCCTGGTTGTTTTGGGATCCTCACATCCTTTCCCACTTAGCCATAACTTGGGGACCTTAGCTGTAGGTCAGGGTTGTTTCCCTTTTCACGACGGACGTTAGCACCCGCCGTGTGTCTGCCGACTAGTACTCCCAGGTATTCGGAGTTTGGTTAGGTTTGGTAAATCGGTGAGATCCCCTAGCCCATCCAGTGCTCTACCCCCTGGGGTATTCGGTCGACGCTCTACCTAAATAGATTTCGCGGAGAACCAGCTATTTCCGAGTTTGATTGGCCTTTCACCCCTAGCCACAAGTCATCCCGAACTATTGCAACAGTTATGGGTTCGGACCTCCAGTAAGTGTTACCTTACCTTCATCCTGCTCATGGCTAGATCACTCGGTTTCGGGTCTAATGCGTCGAACTGAACGCCCTGTTCAGACTCGCTTTCGCTGCGCCTACACCTACCGGCTTAAGCTTGCTCGACACACTAAGTCGCTGACCCATTATACAAAAGGTACGATGTCACCATTTCAGGCTCCATCTGTTTGTAGGCAACCGGTTTCAGGTACTCTTTCACTCCCCTTGTCGGGGTGCTTTTCACCTTTCCCTCACGGTACTAGTTCGCTATCGGTCATGCACGAGTACTTAGGCTTGGAGAGTGGTCTCCCCATGTTCAGA
>NZ_CP062112.1:2812500-4027500 GCF_014843375.1 Aminobacter sp. SR38 | reverse complement strand
CGCAGCCCGATGGCGACGACAAGGCCTCGGCCGATTCCGAACTGCTTTATGTCTCGGCGAATTTCGGTGGCAACACGCGCAACTTCTACCGCTTCCAGATGGGCGACGGCGCAGTCGACTATTTCGACGAGGACGGCCGCAGCGCGCGCCAGTTCCTGCTGCGCAACCCGCTGCCCAACGGCAAGTTCCGCTCCGGTTTCGGCGGCCGCAAGCATCCGATCCTCGGCTACGTCAAGATGCACACCGGCGTCGACTGGGCCGCCCCCACCGGCACGCCGATCATCGCCTCGGGCAATGGTGTCGTCGAGAAGGCCGGCTGGGCCGGCGGCTACGGCAAGCAGACCATCATCCGCCACACCAATGGCTACGAGACGTCGTACAATCACCAGAGCCGCATCGCACCCGGCGTCGTCCCCGGCGCCCGCGTCCGTCAGGGCCAGGTCATCGGCTATGTCGGCACCACCGGCCTGTCGACCGGCGCGCACCTGCATTACGAGCTGATCGTCAACGGCACCAAGGTCGACCCGATGCGCGTGCGCCTGCCCACCGGCCGCGTGCTCAAGGGCGAGGAACTGGTCGCCTTCAAACGCGAGCGCGAGAGAATCGACGACCTGCTCAAGGACGAAAACAAGGACGCACTGAAGGTCGCGAGCACCGCCAAGGTCAGCGGCTAGAGTATCCGTGTTGGTCAAGGGAGGGATATGGCCATTTCAAGCAACTCCAGGAAAAATGCGCGGCGGTTTTCCCAGGAATTGCGTAACGACAACTAGGCTTTTTCCTGCCTTTTCCACGACGGCTGGGTGAACCAGGCGACGGCTGCAGCGACGAAGCACATCGCGGCCGCAATCGCCGCGATCGCCGCAAAGGCGCTGTTTGTCGCCGAAACCCGCAAGGCTTCCGCACCCGCGTCGACAGGCGCAGCCACGTAAGCGCCGAACTCGACGCCCGGTGCAGCCGTTCCCAGGATATTCGCAAAGACCACACCTGCAATGGCACCAAGCGAGGCCACCGCCATCAGGCCGGCGGCCCGGGCGAGCGCGTTGTTGATGCCGGAGGCAAGCCCGGTGTCCTCCTCCGGTGTCGCCCGCATCACCGCCGCCGACACCGGCGAGACGACGATGGCCATGCCGAGGCCCTTGAGCAGCAGGATGGGGAACGTCACCTGCCAGAGCATCATCAGCGGCATTGTCAGCGCAAGGCCTGCATAAGAGATGCCGACGATTGCCGCACCCACGGTCAGCGGCCAGCGCGGGCCGATGGCGTCGGACAGCCGGCCCGAATAGCTCGACAAGCCTGCGATGAACAAGGACAGCGGCAGGAACAGCAGGCTCGCCTCCCATTCCTTGGCACCCCAGCCGGAAACGACGGTCATCGGCAGGAAGAACAGCACTGCATTGAAGGCGAAGAACAGGATCAACGTGTAGAGATTGGCGCCGGTGAAGGCACGTGAGGCGAACAGCTCGAGTTTGACCATCGGCGCCCGCGCCCACTTCTCCCAGACAATGAAGCCGGCGAAGATTGCACCCCCGACCGCGATCCACAGCCATGGCGAGACAGCGCGAACGTCTGCGGGCAGGCCGAAGGCGGTCAGGCCCCAGGCCATCAGGCCGAGGCCGACGGTTGCCAGCATCGCACCTGCAATGTCGAGCCGACGCTTGGACGACGGCCGGTCCTGTGGCACCTTGCTGAGCAGCATGGTGAGGGCGACGAGCCCGATCGGTACGTTGATGGCGAAGATCAGCCGCCACATCCATTCGGCGCCGAAAGACAGCACCATGCCGCCGACGAACGGCCCCATCGCGGTTGTCAGCGACGAGAACGCCGCCCATTGGCCGATGGCCTTGCCGCGCGTCGCGTTGGGATAGGATTTGGCAATGATGGCGAGGCTGCCCGGCACCATCAGCGCGGCACCGATGCCTTGTGCCGCGCGCATGATGATCAGCATCTCGGCGTCGACAGCGAGCGCGCAGGCCGCCGAAGTGACCATGAACAGGATGATGCCGGCAGCAAAGATGTTGCGCACCCCAAAAACATCGCCGGCAGCGCCGCCGAGCAGCACCAGCGCCGACAAAAACAGCATGTACCCGTTGCTGATCCACTGTGCGTCGACGAGCGAGGCGCCGAGATCAGCCCGGATGACCGGCATCGCCAGCGACACCACCGAGCCGTCGATGAAGCCCATGCTGGAGGCAAGGATCGCCGAGATGAGCACATAGCGCCGCGCATCGGGCGGACAGAAGACGTGGCTGTTGTTGGCCGGGGTCGGTGCGGTGTCGGAAATGTCCATGGCTGGAGACTATGTGGGCAAGCTTTGCGCAGGAAGCGACCAGGGGGACGAATTCTGGAAGCCAGGCGACATGGGCTTGCCGTATCGTGGCGCTCGGCAGCAGGTCGAGCTCGTCATCCGGGCGAGCAAAACGAGGCCCGGGACCCTCTGCCCCCTTGGAAAAGCTCTCCCTCTTCGATCTCCAACTCCCTGCGAATAGTTTCCACATAAGGAAACTTTCTCTTGCGCAGTCGAACTCGCTGCAATAGTTTCCGAGTATGGCAACTATCTGGAGCCCTGCAATGGCGCTGACGCTTTATTCCCACCCTCTCGCTGCCTTCTGCCACAAGGTGCTGATTGCGCTTTATGAGAATGGGACCGAATTTATCCCTGTGACAGTGGACCTCGGCGATCCGGAAGAGACGGCGGCGCTGGCGGCGAAATGGGCGGTGGGCAAGATTCCGGTGCTGCGCGACGACTTCCGCGATCGCACGGTGCCGGAGACCAGCATCATCATCGAATATCTCGATCGGCATTATCCCGGGCCGGCGCCGATGCTGCCGGCGGATGCCGAGCGCCGGCTTGACGCCAGGCTGTGGGACCGCTTCTTCGATCTTTATGTCAGCGTGCCGATGCAGAAGGTCGTCACCGACAGGATACGGCCCGAAGGCGGCAACGATCCGGTCGGCGTGGCCGATGCGCGGCGGACGCTCGACACCGCCTATGTGATGATAGAGCGCCAGTTGGCGGACAAGAACTGGGCGGCGGGCGAGGACTTCACCATTGCCGACTGCGCGGCGGCACCGGGCCTGTTTTACGCCTCGATCGTTCATCCCTTCGCCAGCGACCAGCACAATCTCGCCGCCTATTTCGAGCGGCTGATGGCGCGGCCGTCGGTGCGACGGACGGTCGGCGAAGCGCGGCCCTATTTCCGTTTCTTCCCCTATCGCGAACTGATGCCGGAGCGCTTCCTTCATGACTAGAGCGTTTCCGCTTTTCTTCGAATCGCGGAATCTCTCCATCTCTCTGTTTTCGAGCAATTCCGGACTGAAAATCGCTGCACACTTTTCCTGGAATTGCTCTGAGCACAGCAACAGGGCAGGCCGATGATCGAGGCACAACGACTGGACCGCGTTTTCACCGCCCTTGCCGACGCCGGCCGGCGCGGCATGGTCGAGCGGCTGAGCATGGGTCCGGCAACCGTCAAGCAGCTGGCCGAACCGCAAGGCATGCGGCTGCCCTCGGCGTTGAAACATCTGAAGGTGCTCGAGGACGGCGGCATCGTCGCCTCGCGCAAGGTCGGCCGGACCCGCACCTACACGATCGAACCCGCAGCACTGTCCGAGATAGACGACTGGGTGAGACAGCGGCAGACTGCGATGAACAAGGCATTCGACCGCCTTGTCCAGGCAATGAAGGATTTTCCCGGGGAGGAAGGTGAATGACCGACGTGGCCCACAAGACCTTCGTCGTCGAGCGCGAGCTCCCGGCGTCGCCCAGGCACGCCTTCCGCTTCTGGTCGGACCAGGCGCTGAAGCGGGCGTGGAACGACTGCCATGCCGACTGGGTGACGCTTGAGGACAGTTTCGATTTTCGCGTCGGCGGCATCGAGGCCAAGCGCTGGCGTATGCCCGACGGTGCCGAGTTGGCATTCCGCGCCGACTACTTCGACATCGTGGCCGGCGAGCGCATCATTTATGGTTTCGAGATGAGCCATGGCGGCAAACGCATCTCTGCATCGCTGGCCACGATCCAGCTTTTGCCCGAAGCCGGCCGGACGCGGATGCGGTTCACCGAGCAACTGGCTTTTCTCGGCACCGCCGAGGCGATGGCGGCGCGCATTTCGGGCACCGAAACTGGCTTCGACCGGCTGGTGGACATCCTCAGCAGGGAAACGGCGAGCGTACACTGAGTGCCTGTAGCCCAGCTGGCTTAGCTGTCGAAGCTATGAAGGTTGTTCATTCGAGGAGGGACTGAGAAGCTGGGGTTGCGAAGCCAACCAACCTTCAGTGGAGCTCCCCGAATGAACGTCCATAAGAATGCGCGTCTGACGCCGTCAGGTCGAGTGCTTTTGGTGCAACGGATTGAACAGGGCTGGAGCGTGCGGCGTGCTGCCGGTTCGGCCGGGGTTTCGGAACGAACGGCTTATCGCTGGCTCGACCGCTACCGGGCCGGCGACCGGGTTCTGCACGATCGCAGTTCAGCGCCGCACCGCTGCCGGCATCGGCTGGCAGCCATGCAGGTGTCGCGGATCGAGCAGTTGCGGCGCCAGCGCATGACCGGGCCGGCGATTGCCCGGTCCTTGGGCCTGGCGCGTTCGACGGTAGGCTTGGTGCTGCGCCGGCTGGGACTGAACCGGCTGGCCTGGCTCGATCCCCGGCCCCCGGTGTTGCGCTACGAACGGCAGCGGCCGGGCGAACTGATCCATATCGACATCAAGACCTTGGGCCGTATCGACGGCGTTGGCCATCGGATCACGGGTCAGCACCAAGGCCATCATCGCGCCCGAGGCATCGGCTACGAACACCTGCATGTCGCCATCGACGATGCCTCGCGCCTCGCCTATGTCGAACTGCTGCCAAGCCTGGGCCGGGATGATGCCACCGGGTTCCTCAACCGGGCACTGGCCTGGTACGCCAGGCTGGGCGCCAGGGTTGAGCGGGTGATGACCGACAACGGCTCGGCGTATCGCTCCAAACTGTTCGCCCAGGCACTCCAAGGTGCCGGTGCCCAACACATCCGCACAAGGCCCTACACCCCGCGCACCAACGGCAAGGCCGAGCGCTTCATCCAGACTTCGCTGCCCGAATGGGCCTATGCCAGGCCATACGCCTCATCGAACGAACGCGCCAAGGCCATTCACCAATGGGCAGCCAACTACAACCTGGCACGCCCACACTCGGCTCTTGGAGGCATCAGCCCGTTCCAAAGACTGAACAACCTTCTTGGAAACGACACTTAGCTCGCCTCGAAGCCGGCGTGATAGACGATTTCGCCGCCGGGGACGGTGTCGCCGAAGGCCAGCCGCTGGACATATTGCGGCGGCAGGCCGGCATAGGTGACGGCGGGGTCGGCGACGAAACCGAAACGGCTGTAATAGGCCGGGTCGCCGATGAGGACGCAGCCCTTGGCGCCCATCCCACGCAGCGCGTCGAGCCCGAGGCGGATCAGCGCCTGGCCGATGCCCTTGCCCTGGTTGTCGGGCCAGACCGACACCGGCCCGAGGCCATACCAGCCTGCGTCACCGCCGACGGTGACGGGCGAGAAGGCGACATGCCCAAGGATCTTGCCGCCGTCCTCGGCTATCAGCGACAGCGTCAGCGCACCGGCATCGCGCAAGGCATCGACGATCGCCGCTTCGGTCTGGCTCGAATGCGGGGCGTCCGCGAAGGCGGCACGGGTGAGCGCGCGGATCGTGTCGACGTCGGCCGGCCGTTCGGAACGGATGTACATCTCGCTACCTCGATTCTCCGGACATTTGCCGGCAGCCATGGCCCAAATGCAAGGCGCAAGTCAGGCCGGTACGTTGCCGGCCGTCAGGGATCGCAGCCCGGCGTCGAGTGCGACCGCATCGCCATGGTCGACACCGAATAGAACGTCGAGCAGCGGAAAGGTGCTGCGGTAGAAGGTGATGCGATCCCGCATCCCGGCGATGCCGGAATAATGCGGCGCCATCAGCGCGAGGACATCGTCGCCCAGCCCGGCCGACAGGCTGGCGAGATCATAGGCGGGATCGCCCGCCCCGCAGCCGGCGAAATCGATGACGCCTGAAACCCTGCCCTTGTCGACGAGGATGTTGCCGGTGCCGAAATCGCCATGCGTGATGGTGCGCGGAGCGTCGGGGACACGCCCTAGAAACCTGATGAAACTGTTGCGGATGGAATTGGCGACGGCAGCCGGCAGCAACGGCAGCGCCTTGGCTTCAAGCCGCTCAAGAAGATCGCGCCATTCGGCCATGGGGTCAGCGGGAGCGGCGTCCCTGAGCATGTCTTGTGGGAGCGCATGAAGCGCGCACAGGAACAGCGCGAGGTCTCGGGCCAGTTCCTGCGCCTGCGCAGCAGTCATTCCATCGAGCGACAGCAGCGGCTCGCCGGGCAGCTTGCGATGGACGGCGACGACATACGCGCCGACATTTCTCAGCTTCGGCGCGGGCACCGGCACGGGAAGCATCGGCGCCAGGACGGCGAGCACGTCGGCCTCGCGGGCAAGATCGCGGCGCGCCTCGTCGTGCCGGGGTATCCGCACGATGACCTTGCCCGTATCGAAGATGCGGTTGTTCTGGCCGCTGTCGATGACGGTTGCGGACAGGAATTCGGGCTGATGCAGGGCCTCGGCGATTTCCCGAGCTGTCGGCTGGATCATCGAAAATCGTCCGTCGGCAATGAGCCGGAACCGTGTCGCCGCAGGTGGCAAAAGTTCCGAGCCGCGGAGGGTCTCTCCACGGCCATTGCGGCACTAGCGGAGCTACTCCATGAATTCGACCGGCACGCCTGCCTTGACGATCTTGGCGAGTTCGCGCGCGTCCCAGTTGGTCAGGCGCACGCAGCCATGGCTTTCGGTCTTGCCGATCTTGGAGGGATCCGGGGTGCCGTGGATGCCGTAGGTCGGCTTGTCCAGCGCGATCCAGACCGAACCGACAGGGCCGTTCGGGCCCGGCGGGATGGTCAGGACCTTGTTGTTTTCGCCCTGCTTGAAATTGATCTTGGGATTGTAGGTGTAGTTGGGGTCGAGCGCGACGCGCGACACCGCGTGAATGCCGGTCGGCGACGGCGTGTCGCCCGAGCCGATGGTCGCCGGATAGGCGGCGACGAGCTGGCCGGCCTCGTTGTAGGCGCGAACCTGCTTCAGCCCCTTGTCGGCAACGATGCGCGACACCGGCTTGTTCACCAGCTTGCCGAAATTGGCGACCTTCACGATGGTGCCCGGGCGGTTGAAATTGACGTCCGGATTGATCGCCTTGAGGTAGTTCTCGTCCATGTGGAAACGCTCGGCGAGCATTTCGGTGACCGAGGTGAAGGCCATGCGCTCGAGCTGGGCCTTCTCGCTGTAGTCGGCCGGAACCGAGGCGATGTAAGGGCCGGCGGCATCCTCCGGCGTGATGGTGTAGGAGCCGAAGGCGTCGCCGCCTGTTTCGGCAAGCGCCTGCTTGATGCCTTCGGCGTCAGTCGACTTCAGGCTGGCGCCGGTCATCTCGTTATAGGCGACAAGCGCCTTGTCGACGTTCGAACCGAAACGCCCGTCGATGACACCGGGCGAAGCGCCGAGGCGATCGAGCAGTATCTGCAGCGAAGCGACGTCCTCGCGGCCCTTGACCGCGATGGACGGCTCGAGCGGCCGATCGGTGATGCGCGGGTTGGCCGGCAGCGCCGGCTGGTCGTCCGGGCTCTGGAGCGGTTCGCGCGAAACGACACGCGGCCCGCTTGGCGCCTCGGGGAAGGCGTTGGGATCGTTGTTATAGTAGTCGTCACCATTGGGTTCGGCCGGAACGGCAAGCGCGTCGTCGCTGTAATAGCCGTCATCCGCCGGTCCGATCAGCACGTCGCCCTGGCGGTAGTCGCGGCGCAGCTCCTGGCGGCGCAGTTCGCGGCGCAAGGCCTGGCGGTTGAGGCGGCTCTCCGGCGGCTGCACGGCGATGACCTTGCCGGTGTAGGGATCGACGAGCACACGGTTGCCGCGGCTGTCGTAGAAGACCTCGACCTCGCTCTGGGCAAGCTGGAGCAGGTTCTGGCCAACCCGCACGCGTGGCGAGACGGGCTCGCCTGACGGCACGATCGCGGCCGCTGCCTGGAGCGCCGACAGGCCGGTGGCCATGGCCGAAAGCACAACGATCTTGCGCAACATGGTCGCCACATCTCTCCGAATCTCGGCCGCCCACAGGCCGGCCGCCGTGAATCAATGTTATCCACTGACATCCAATAACGATCTGCTAACCCTTCCAACATGAACGGGGCATGAAAATGACCGTGTTAGCAGGATTTTGAGGCCTTGGCAGACCGCGCGGCGCCTGAGAATCGCGGGTCAGGCGGGAAGGCCGAGCTGCTTGCGCATTGCCTTCGGCAGCTTGGCCGCGATCATCCGGTGGCTCTCGCCGATATAGTCGCGCAGCCCCTCGTCGTCCATGGTTTCGCCGTTCTGGCGCTGGATCCACTTCATGCCGCGCGAGGCAAGATAGGGCGCTGGCCGGAGACCGGGCTGCTCCTTCAAAATGTCGAATGCCATCTCGGAAACCTTGAAGGTAACGGCAAGCCCCACGCCGTCGCTCCAGCCGGCGATGGCAAAGACCTTGCCGCCGACCTTCCAGACATGCGCCCCGCCCCACTGCACGACATGGGTCGTGTGTGGCAACGAGGCGCAGAAGCCGTTGTAATCGTCGAGTGTCATCGCAGCTCCCCCAGGCGGCCGATAAGAAAAAGCCCTCCCCAGGAAGGGAGAGGGCTTTTGTCGCTGCTCAGGCAGCCGCCTCTTCGCTCACCACCGTTGCCTTGGAGCGGAAGTTGAGCCGGTCCGAGCCCGAGGTGATCTTGACGGTCGAGCCGTCGAGAATGTCGCCGAGCAGGATCTTCTCGGCGAGCGGATCCTGCAGCTCCTTCTGGATGACGCGCTTGAGCGGGCGGGCGCCATAGGCCGGGTCGTACCCCTTGTTGGCGAGCCAGTCGATTGCGTCCTTGTCGAGCGACAGCGTGATCTTGCGATCGGACAACAGCTTTTCCAGCCGCTTGAGCTGGATCTCGACGATCCGGCCCATGTCCTGGCGACGCAGGCGATGGAACAGGATGACCTCGTCGACACGATTCAGGAACTCCGGCCGGAACGACGCCTTGACCACGCCCATGACCTCGTCACGGACCTTGTCGACATCCTCGTCCTCGCCGAGCGCCACGAGATATTCGGCGCCGAGATTGGACGTCATGATGATCAGCGTGTTGCGGAAGTCGACGGTGCGGCCCTGACCATCGGTCAGGCGGCCATCGTCGAGCACCTGCAGCAGCACGTTGAAGACATCAGGATGCGCCTTTTCGATCTCGTCGAACAGCACGACCTGATAGGGCCTGCGCCGCACGGCCTCGGTCAGCGCCCCGCCCTCCTCGTAGCCGACATAGCCGGGAGGTGCGCCGATCAGCCGGGCAACGGAGTGCTTCTCCATGTACTCGGACATGTCGATACGCACCAGCGCATGCTCGTCGTCGAACAGATAGTCGGCGAGCGCTTTGGTGAGCTCGGTCTTGCCGACACCGGTCGGGCCCAAGAACATGAACGAGCCGATCGGCCGGTTCGGATCCTGCAGGCCGGCACGGGCACGGCGGACGGCCTTGGACACCGCCTGGACGGCTTCGCCCTGGCCGACGACGCGAACACCGATCTCGTCTTCCATGCGCAACAGCTTCTCGCGCTCGCCTTCGAGCATCTTGTCGACCGGGATGCCGGTCCAGCGCGAAACGACATGGCCGACATGGTCGGGCGTGACGGTCTCCTCGACCATCGTGCCGCGGCTTTCCTGAGCCTCGGCCTCGACGAGCTTCTTTTCGAGCTCGGGGATGCGGCCATAGGCAAGCTCGCCCGCCTTCTGGAACTCGCCCTTGCGCTGGGCGATGGCGAGTTCGTTGCGGGCTTCCTCGAGCTGGCCCTTGAGGTCGGCGGCGAGACCGAGTTTTTCCTTCTCGGCCATCCACTGGCTGGTCACCCTGGTCGACTCTTCCTCGAGCCCGGCCAGCTCCTTCTCGAGCCTTTCGAGCCGGTCGCGGGAGGCGTCGTCCTTTTCGAGCTTGAGCGCCTCGCGTTCGATCTTCAGCTGCATGATGCGGCGGTCGATCTCGTCGAGGGCTTCCGGCTTGGAATCGATCTGCATGCGCAGCCGCGAGCCGGCCTCGTCGACGAGGTCGATAGCCTTGTCGGGCAGGAAGCGGTCGGTGATGTAGCGGTTCGACAGCGTGGCAGCCGCGACCAGTGCCGAGTCCGAGATGCGCACCTTGTGGTGCTGCTCGTATTTCTCCTTCAGGCCGCGCAGGATCGAGATGGTGTCTTCGACCGTCGGCTCGGAAACGAACACGGGCTGGAAGCGACGAGCAAGGGCCGCGTCCTTTTCGACATGCTTGCGGTACTCATCGAGCGTGGTGGCACCAACGCAATGCAGCTCACCGCGCGCCAAGGCCGGTTTCAGCAGGTTGGACGCATCCATCGCGCCATCGGCCTTGCCGGCGCCGACGAGCGTGTGCATCTCGTCGATGAACAGGATGATACCGCCGGCAGCCGCGGTGACTTCCGACAGAACGGCCTTCAGCCGCTCCTCGAACTCGCCGCGATACTTGGCGCCGGCAATCAGCGCGCCCATGTCGAGCGCCATCAGTTGCTTGTCCTTGAGGCTTTCGGGCACGTCGCCATTGACGATGCGCAGGGCCAATCCTTCGGCGATGGCGGTCTTGCCGACGCCCGGCTCACCGATCAGTACGGGATTGTTCTTGGTGCGCCGTGACAGCACCTGGATGGTGCGGCGGATCTCGTCGTCGCGGCCAATGACCGGATCGAGTTTGCCGGCGCGGGCATCGGCGGTGAGGTCGCGCGCGTATTTCTTCAACGCGTCATAGCCCTGCTCGGCACTAGCCGAGTCGGCGGTGCGGCCCTTGCGGATATCGTTGATCGCAGCATTGAGCGCCTGCGCCGTAACACCTGCCTTGGCGAGGATATCGGCGGTCTTGGCCGACTTCTCGACGGCAAGCGCAGTCAGCAGACGCTCGACGGTGACGAAGCTGTCGCCGGCTTTCTTGGCTAGGTCTTCTGCGGTTGAAAACACCTTGGCGAGCGGCTGCGCCAGATAGAGCTGGCCGCCGGCGCCCTCGACCTTCGGCATCGCCTTGATGGCGGCCTCGACGCCGAGCCTGACATCCCGGGCGTTGCCGCCGGCGCGCTCGATCAGCGACGAGGCAAGGCCTTCGTCATCATCCATCAGCACCTTGAGGATGTGTTCGGGCGTGAACTGCTGGTGATTGTTGGAAAGCGCATAGGTCTGGGCCGACTGGATGAAGCCGCGGACGCGCTCGGAATACTTCTCAAGATTCATTCGGTGTCTCCATTCCGTACCGGCCCGCTTTGCGGCACCGGCCAGGTTCAAGGTGACGGACCCTCCCGACCGGGCCGGATCCAACTGAGGCTGATATGGTGCGTAGGACGATATACCTCAAGGCACACCTGGAGTGCTGGGCGTCATTTTTTGACGCCCAAATGATACGGGGTTTTCCGGAGTCTGCGCGTCGTGCGTTGCGAAAGCAAACCCGATTTGCGGGCCGGCACGCCTGGCCGACGTCAAAGCAAAAACGGCGGGATTTTCATCCCGCCGTTTTCAGATGGCTTGAAGCCCGTGGTTACGAAGGCGATCAGCCTTCGACGGCGGCAGGCTCGGCTGCCGGCGTATCGCCGGCTTCGCCCTGCACCTCGGTTGCGGCGCGCTCGCCACGGCGCGGACGACGGCCACGACGCGGTGCCGCGCCCTCGGCAGCCTCAGTGGCAGGGGCAACTTCAGCAACGACGGCCTCGGTGACCACGACGTCAGGCTGTGGCTGTTCGACCACGGCGACGACGTCCGTCGGTGCAGTTTCGGCCTGCTGCTCCTGATGGCGCGGGCGGCGTTCGTTGCGGTTGGGACGACGTTCGCGGCGGCCTTCGCGCGGCTGGCCTTCGGCGGCTTCCGGATTGAGAGCGACCTCGGCCGGCGTGCCTTCGATGTCGGGCTGCGGGCCAGTGCCGTTGACGACCGGCTGCGGCTGAGGCTGCTGGACCTGGACCTCGGCAACGTTGTTACCGATGCTGTCCTCGTCGCGCTCGTCGTCCATGTCGGCGTCGAAGTCGTCGCGGCTCTGCTGCTGCTGCTGGATCGGCATCTGCGCCATGGCGGCGGCAATGATGCGATTATAGTGCTCTGCGTGCTGCAGGTAGTTCTCGGCCATCACGCGGTCGCCTGAGCTTTGCGCATCGCGCGCCAGCGTGGCGTATTTTTCGGCGATCTGCTGCGCAGAGCCGCGGATCTTAACGTCCGGACCGTTGCTCTCGTAGTTACGCGTAAGCGGGTTTGGACCCTTGCGGTTGTTATTGCTGTTGTTGTTATTATTGTTGTTATTATTGTTGTTATTCCGACCGCGCATGCGCCTATTCTGCTGTTGTGGCCTCATCAGATTCTCTTTGTGTTGAAGTATCCGAACGGGGGCACTTAGGCGGCCTGCCGTTTCGTATCTTTCCGCCGGTGATCGCCCGCAGTCTTGCTGCGTCGGCGCCACATGCCATCCTGTTTCGGTTCATGTCACTTGCCGGACGATCCCCGCACGAAGCTAGAGCGTCGTCTACGCAAGAAGGCAGCTAGTTTCGATGGAAACCGAATCTTGTAACAGCACTGCCTGCTTCGTCTCATCCGGTTGCCGGGAACCTAGCGGCATTCACTTTCCTTGCCAAGCGGTTTTTTGCAGTGCCCAAAAGCCTTGCTCAGCAGCTGAATACGAGCACCCGGTCATTGCCACCCAAGTCCTTGTAATGGGCAGATAAATGGTAGCCGGCTTGCTCGAATATCACGGTCACGTCGTGGCGCTGGTCGTGCCCGATTTCGAGCCCGATAAGGCCACCTTCTTCAAGGTGGCGCCCGGCACCCGACGCTATCATCCTGTATGGCTCAAGACCGTCCGGGCCACCGTCGAGCGCGCGGCGCGGATCAAAATTGCGAACCTCGTTCTGCAAATCGTCGATCTCTGAAGTGGATATATAGGGAGGATTTGAGACTATTAAATGGTGGCGGCCCTGAATCTCGGCAAACCAGTTGGATTTTCTTGCCGAAAAGCGTGATGACACGCCAAGAGCTTCGGCGTTGGCCGCGGCGGTCGCCAGTGCATCCTCCGAGACGTCGACGCCGATGGCCTCGGCCTTTGGCTCCTGGGTGACCAGCGCCAGTGCAATCGCGCCTGTGCCGGTGCCGAGATCGAGGATGCGGCAGACACTCTCACGCACAGCGGTCGCATGGACGAAAGGCAACACGGCGTCGACGAGCGTTTCAGTATCGGGGCGCGGTTCGAGCGTCTCGGTGGAGAGGCCGAGCCGCATGCCATAGAAATCGCGGTAGCCGAGAATGCGATGCACGGGCTCGCCCGCGATACGGCGATCGAGCGCCGCCTCGATCTCGGCCACCTGCGCCACAGGCCTGTCTGGCGAAGCAATTGCGTCGCTGCGCGTGGTGCCTGAAAAGTGCTCGACGAGCAGCCGCGCGTCGAATGCCGCGTCGGCGATGCCCGCACCGGCAAGGCGCTGGCGCGCGTGGCGCAGAAGTTCGCCGAGCGGACGCTCAGCCATCCGAGCCCATGTCGGCCAGCAGCTTCGACTGGTGATCGGAGATCAGCGCGTCGACGACCTCGTCGAGTTCGCCCATCATCACCCGGTCGAGCTTGTAGAGTGTCAGGTTGATGCGGTGGTCGGTCAGGCGCCCCTGCGGAAAATTATAGGTGCGGATGCGCTCGGAGCGATCGCCGGAACCCACCTGTGACTTGCGCGACGACGAGCGTTCCTCATCGGCACGGCTGCGCTCCAGGTCATAGAGGCGGGCACGCAGGATCTGCATCGCACGCGCACGGTTCTGGTGCTGCGATTTTTCCGCCTGCACCACCATGATGCCGGTGGGCAGATGGGTGATGCGCACCGCCGAGTCGGTGGTGTTGACGTGCTGGCCGCCGGAGCCCGAGGCACGCATGGTGTCGATGCGGATGTCTTCGGCGCGGATATCGATGTCGACCTCCTCCGCCTCCGGCAGCACCGCGACTGTGGCGGCGGAGGTGTGGATGCGGCCGCTGGCCTCGGTCGCCGGCACGCGCTGGACGCGGTGCACGCCCGACTCGAACTTCAGATGCGCGAACACGCCCTTGCCCGAGACACCCGCAATGACTTCCTTGAAGCCGCCGGCATCGCCGTCGCTTGCCGACACGACCTCGAACCGCCAGCCCTTGGAGGCAGCATAGCGTTCGTACATGCGGTAGAGGTCGCCGGCAAAAAGCGCTGCCTCGTCGCCGCCGGTACCGGCGCGGATCTCGAGGATGGCGTTCTTGTCGTCCGCAGCATCCTTGGGCAACAGCAGGATCTGGATTTCGCGCTGCAGCGCCTCGATACGCTCCTCGACCTCGGGCTTGTCCATCTCGGCCAGCGCCCGCATCTCGGCGTCGGTACCCTTGTCGGACAGCATCGCATCGAGATCGACGAGCTCCTGCTCGGCGGAGCGCAATTCGCGGATCCTGGCCACGAGGTCCTGGATGTCGGAATATTCGGAGGCGAGCTTGACGTAGACGTCGGGCGCCGGACCGGCGGCCATCTGCGCTTCGAGCATGTCGAAGCGTTTGACGACTTGGTTCATTCTGTCGTGGGGCAGGCTGATCATAATGGTATGGAACGGTCGTCCGCAAAGGCCTGGAGCAGCGCGCGCATCGGCAGGCGGGCGGCAGGACCGGCAAGGTTATCGTCGAGGAAGGCGGTAAGTTCGCCAAGCGGCAGTTCGGTCAGCATCGCCTTGACCGGACCGATGGAAGCAGGCGACATCGAGATAGAGCGGTAGCCGAGGCCAAGCAGCGCCATCGCGGAGATCGGCTTCCCCGCGAGCTCGCCGCACAGGGTCACCGGCGTGTGGTTGCGCAGGCCGGCATCGGCGATCTGCTTCAGCACGCGCAGGAACGGCACCGACAGCGTGTCGAAGCGGTCGGCAAGCTGAGTGTTGCCGCGGTCGGCGGCCATGACGAACTGAAACAGATCGTTTGAGCCGACCGAGACGAAATCGACGGCCTGCATCAGCTCGTCGAGCTGCCACAACAGCGACGGCACCTCGATCATCGCGCCGAGTTTCAGGCTCGTCGGCAAATGGTGCGCGAAGCGGGAGAGGTGGCGGACCTCGCGGTCGATAATCTCCCTCGCCTGGACGATCTCGCCAAGCTCGGTGACCATCGGCAGCATGACCTTGAGCTCGCGTCCGCCGGCGGCTTTGAGCAGCGCCCGGATCTGGGTACGCAACAGGCCGGGACGGTCGAGCGTGAGGCGGATGGCGCGCCAGCCAAGTGCGGGGTTTTCTTCCTCCTGCGCCGAGCCCTTGAAATAGGGCAGCACCTTGTCGCCGCCAATGTCGATGGTGCGGAAGGTGACGGGACGGCCACGCGCAGTGTCGAGCACGTCGCGGTAGAGCTTTTCCTGCGCTTCGGCGCGCGGGAACGTCGAGGCCACCATGAACTGCAGCTCGGTGCGGAACAGGCCGATGCCGGCAGCCCCCGCCTCGGCGAGCTGCGGCAGGTCGACGGCGAGGCCGGCATTCATCAACAGGTCGACCTTGACGCCGTCCTTTGTTTCGGACGGCTTCTTGCGCAGTTCGCGGTAGAGTTCCTGGCGGCGGGCGCGAAATCGCACCTTTTCAGCATAGGCTGCTTCGAGATCGGGCTGCGGCCGAAGGTGGACAGCGCCTTCGACACCGTCGACGATGATCGGATCGCCGTTCTCCGACATGGAAACGACGCCCTTCATCTGTCCGGCGACGGGGATGCCCATGGCGCGCGCGACGATGACGACGTGGGACGTCGGCGCACCGTCTTCCAGCACCAGGCCGCGCAAGCGATCCCGCGGATAGTCGAGCAGCTCGGCCGCCCCCATCGAACGCGCAACGATGATGGCGTCCTTGGGCAGGCTCTCGGCGATGGTCTCGGGGCCGCGACCCAGCAGCTGGCGCAAAAGGCGGTTGGCGAGGTCGTCGAAATCGCTCATCCGCTCGCGCAGATAAGGATCGGTCATGTGCATCATGCGCGCGCGCATGTCGCTCTGCACCTTTTCGACCGCGGCTTCCGCCGTCAGGCCGTTGCGGATCGCCTCTTCGAGACGGCGCACCCAGCCACGGTCGTTGGCAAACATCCGGTAGGCTTCGAGAACCTCGCGGTGCTCGCCCTCGAAGGCGACGTCGCGGCGTTCGAGCATGTCGTCGATCGACAAGCGCAGGGAACCGAGCGAATCCTCGAGCCGGCGCAGCTCCTCGTCGCTGTCTTCGTTGAACAGGTTGGTGACGACGATGCGCGGCTCGTGCAGCACGACATGGCCGAGGCCGACACCTTCGTTGAAGGCAATGCCGGTGAAGCTCGCCGGGCGCGACAGATCGAGTTCGAGGCCGGGACGGCTGAGGCGACCAATGTCGCCCGAGGCGATCATCTCGGCAATCACCATGGCGGTGGTTTCGAGCGCCTCGATCTCATCGTCGCGGTAGTGCCGCATGGTCTTGTTCTGGACGACCAGAACGCCGAGCGTGCGCCCTGCCCTGAGCACCGGCACGCCGAGGAACGAATGGTAGATCTCCTCGCCTGTCTCCGGCAGGTAGGCGAAGGCGGGATGTTCCTGGGCGTTGGACAGGTTGAGCGCGCGGGCGCTGGCAGCAATCGTGCCGACCAGACCTTGGCCGAGACGCAACTGCGCCAGGTGGACGGCGTTGGGATTGAGACCGACGGTCGCATAGAGCTCGAGCACCGAGTCGGCGCGGAGCACATAGAGCGAGCAGACTTCGGCCACCATGTTGGCGGCGATATCGCGCACGATCCTGTCGAGCCGTTCCTGTGGCTCGAGGGGCTCCGCCATCAATTCGCGGAGCCGTTTCAGAAGTACGCGCGGCCCAGCGGCCATGTCACGTATCATTCACCGTCTCCATGGTTGGACCCGGCGCGGCACGTGCTTGCCACGCCGGCAACGCGGTGACGCTCGACTCCTAATACTACTGCTTATCCAGACCGTAGACGGAATGCAAAGTCCGAACCGCAAGTTCAGTATAAGGCCCGTCGATAAGGATCGAAATCTTGATCTCGGAGGTGGTGATGGCGCGGATGTTGATGCCCTTCGATGCCAGTGCCTGGAAGGCCGTGGCGGCGACGCCGGCATGGCTGCGCATGCCGATGCCGATGACCGACACCTTGGACATGCCCTCGTCGTGCTGGACGGCATCATAGCCGATGTCGGGGCGGATCTTCTCGAGCACGGCAAGCGCCTTGTTGACGTCGCCCGACGGCACGGTGAAGGTCATGTCGGTGAACTTGCCGTCCTCGGAAATGTTCTGGACGATCATGTCGACATTGATGTTGGCCTCGGCCAATGGGCCGAAGATCCCGCCTGCAACGCCCGGCCGGTCGGCGACACGGCGCAGCGAGACCTGGGCTTCGTCCTTGGCATAGGCAATTCCGGTGACGACCTGCTGTTCCACGATTTCATCCTCGTCACAAATGAGAGTACCAGGCGGGTTGAGGAAATCGCCCATGCCGGGCGCATCGGGATCCTCGAAGGAAGAACGCACAAAGGTACGGACCTTGTGCACCATGGCCAGTTCGACCGAACGGACCTGCAGCACCTTCGCGCCGAGCGAAGCCATTTCGAGCATTTCTTCAAACGAAATGCGCGACAGGCGACGCGCCTTGGGCTCGATGCGCGGGTCGGTCGTATAGACTCCGTCGACATCGGTGTAGATATCGCAGCGATCGGCCTTCACCGCTGCCGCGATTGCGACAGCCGACGTATCGGACCCGCCACGGCCAAGCGTGGCGATGCGGTTGTCCGGGCCGATGCCCTGGAAACCGGCGACGACAGCAACCTGGCCTTCCTGGAAACGCTTGATCAGGAACGAGCCGTCGATGTCGAGGATGCGGGCGGCACCATGGGCGTTGTCGGTCTTGATCGGAATCTGCCAGCCCTGCCAGGAGCGTGCATTTATCCCCATCGCCTGCAGCGCAAGTGCCAGCAATCCCGACGTCACCTGCTCGCCCGAGGCGACCACAGCGTCATATTCGCGGGCGTCGTAAATGTTGAAATTGGCGCCTTCGGCCTTCGAAGCCTCCTGCACCCAGCCGACCAGCTCGTTGGTCTTGCCCGACATCGCCGAGACGACGACAGCGACTTCGTGGCCGGCGTCGACCTCGCGCTTGACATGACGCGCCACGTTGCGGATTCGGGCGATGTCGGCGACGGATGTCCCGCCGAATTTCATCACGATGCGCGCCATAGAAGCGAAATGCCCTTGCCATATACGCCGGCCCCGACGGGGCCGGAAAATGAATGAAAACACCGATGAATTGCACGGTGTCGAATGCGCGGCCTGCATAGCCAAAACCCACGCATTCCGCAAGGACGCCCGGCCAGACAAATCATCGCGACTTTTTTGCCGGCACAGCGCCATGGGTACGGCTCGCGGGGCAGTGCATGGGTGCTCGCGGAAATGTCACCTTGACAATCGGGACGCCAGACACGACTTCCTTGCGCTCGCCCAATTCCTTGCGCCCGACGGAGACCACAGCAATGCCAGATCCCCGCCCATCGACGATCGATGCCGGAGAAGTCGAGCGGTTCTCGGCGCTCGCAGCCGAATGGTGGAACCCCAACGGCAAGTTCCGTCCGCTGCACAAATTCAACCCCGTCCGCCTCGGCTACATCCGCGACCAGGTCGCCCAGCGTTTTGGCCGCGACACTCACGCCGCAAGGCCCTTCGAGGGCCTGCGCATCCTCGACATCGGCTGTGGCGGCGGCCTGCTGTGCGAGCCGATGGCACGCCTGGGCGCCGAAGTGGTCGGCGCCGACGCCTCCGCCACCAATATCGAGGTAGCCAAGATCCATGCCGCCGAAAGCGGCGTAAAGGTGGATTACCGCGCCACCACGGCCGAGGATCTCGCTGACGCCGGCGAGAAGTTCGACATCATCCTCAACATGGAAGTTGTCGAGCACGTCGCCGACGTGGAGCTGTTCGTCAGCAAGTGCGGCGAGATGGTCAAGCCCGGCGGCATCATGTTCGTCGCCACCATCAACCGCACCTTAAAGGCGCTCGGTCTCGCCATCGTCGGCGCCGAATACGTGCTGCGCTGGCTGCCGCGCGGCACTCACCAGTACGGCAAGCTGGTGCGCCCCGAAGAGCTGGACAAGGCGCTGACGGGCGCCGGCCTTGCCACCATCGACCGCACCGGCGTGATCTACAATCCGCTGGCCGACCGCTGGCAGAAATCCCGCGACATGGACGTCAACTACATGGTGCTGGCGGAAAAGGCGGCCTGAGGCCGCCTCTCCCGTCGGTCCGACATCAGGCGTCGAGCGGCCGGTAGCCGCCGCGCCAGTAGAGCAGCGCCTGACCGGCATCCTGCGTCCTGACCGCCTCGACCGAGCCGATGATGATCGAATGCGTGCCGCGATCAATCATCTCGTCGAGGCTGCAATCGAAAGCGGCGACCGCATCCGACAGCACCGACGCCCCGGTCTTCAGCGTGAGCCAGTCAGCACCTTCGTAGCGTTCATTGCCCTTGATGCCGCCGAAGCCGGAAAAACGCTCGGCGACCTGCTGATGCTGCGACCCAAGCGAATTGACGGCGAAATGGCCATGCCGCTCGATGACCGACCAGGTCGACGACGACCGGTTGACGCAGGCGATGACCTTGGGTGGCTCGGCCGACAGTGAAACGACCGAAATCACCACCAGTCCTGAGCGGTCATCGCCGACGCCGGCGGTGATGACGCTGACATTGCCGACGATGAGCCGCATGGCGGCGCGGAAATCAGCGCCCCCCACGGGGACGAGAGGAACGGAAATGGGGATCGTCATGACCTCGTCGCCCTTCACGCCGCCGAACGCTGCGCCAGAGGCGGGATGCGTATGCCTCGCGCCTCCAGGATCGGCAGGACGTTGTCACGGAAATAGGGGAATTCCTCGGCGTAATCGACGAACGACAAGGTGGTTCCGCGGAAGCCTGTTTCATGAAGCGCGGTGATGCCATCCGCCACCTGCTCAGGCGTGCCGACAAGCGGGAAGCCGCCATGACCCGCCGCCATGCGGTCGCGGATGAGTGCGAGCAGATCGTGCGGGAAGGACTGTGCATGGGCGAACTGTAGCCGGACGAGATTGTCGACGGCCTCCCAATCGGCGTTCTCCCGGGCCGAATAGTTGAGGAAGTCGAGCGCCTCCCTTTCAGTCGGACGGCAGACGACATGCGAGAAGGTCAGCACATCGACTGCGCGGCTGGCCTGCTTCGACTGCGCCTTCAGCGCGGCGATCTCGTCCTTCGAGCGGGCCAGGTCGATCGCCGAGGTGAACAGGAAGTCGGCGTTCTGGATCGCGAACTTGCGGCCATGATCGGAGCCGGCAGCGTTGAGGATCGGCAGGCGCGCCGAAGGCCTGGGATCGCCAAGGACCTGCTTGAGCTTGAAATAGGTGCCGTCCCAGTCGAAGGCCTCGGCGCGGCTCCACAATGCCCTGACCACGTCGAACCATTCCTGGGCATAGCCATAGCGGGTGACGTGATCGTCGGGCAGCGTCAGGCCAAGCGCTTCATATTCGGGCTTGTTCCAGCCCGCGACGATGTTGAGGCCGACGCGTCCACCGCTGATCTGGTCGATCGTCGCCAGTTGCTTGGCAACGACGACAGGATGGTTGGCGACAGTGTGGATGGTGGCGAAGACCGTGAGGTTGCGGGTGTGGGCTAGAAGCGCCGTCGCCCAGGTCATCGTCTCCAGCACGTTGCCGTGGAAATTGGTCTCGCCGCCATAACCGATCCAGCGGGCGATCGGCAGCATGAAGTCGATGCCGGCGTCGTCGAGAAGCTTGCCGAGGCGCAGATTGTTGCCCCATGAATTGTCCCAGCGATCCGGGATCTTGGTGACGGTCATGCCGCTGGAACAGTTGGACGCAAAGGTGCCGAGAAAGAAGGGTTGCACTGCGGATGCAGTGGCGCCGAGCATGCTCATGTTTGGGTCTCCTCCCCATAAAATGAACTTTATAATAGAAAGTCTATCATAAATTCATGTAGACGCAATGTGCCGCGGCAAGGCATGGTCCGAAGGTTCAGGAGGGCGAAGAATGAGCAAGGAAAACAAACCTGTACCGGGCTCCGAACTGCTTGATCGCGGCTGGCATCTCGCCCGGACGCCGCTCGAAATCGACGTCACCGAAGTGGAATATGCGTTGATGCGCTCCTACGAAGCGTTCGGACGCTGGCAGGCGGAATGCCTCGCCACGGTGATCGAATTTTCGGCGACGGGTGCAGAGAACGCCTTGCTGCACGTCATCAGAATGAACGATCGGCCAAAGACCATCCATGACCTCGCCCACATGACCAATCGCGAGGATATTCCCAACATCCAGTACAGCCTGCGCAAGCTGATCAAGGGCGGTTTCGTCAAGCGCACCGGCAGCGGCAGGACCGGCGTGACCTATGAGGTGACGCCGCTCGGCCATCGCGTCACAGAGCGCTACGCTGATATCCGCTCGGTGCTGCTCATCGATGCGGTGACCCGCGTGCCCGACCTGGCCGCCAAGCTGGCCGACGCAGCACACACGCTGGAATTGGTGACAGGTATCTACGAACAGGCCGCCCGCGCCGCCGCCACCCACCGCCGCCGCCATCCGCAGCTCGATCCCGAGGCCGAAGGTGACTGAGGACGTCCTCGGCAGCGATTTGGTCGTGAAGCGCCCCTGCGCAACTTGCGCTGTCCGCCGCAACTCTCGACATTAAGGGCAGACAATTACGGGTTCGAATACCATGACACCTGAAGATGTCAGACGCATCGCCCTGGAACTGCCAGGGGCGACCGAGAAATCGCATTTCGGCAAGCCCGACTTCCGTGTCCGCGACCGTGTCTTCGCCACCCTGCCCGAGGACGGCAATGCCGTGATCAAGCTGACGCGCGACCAGCAGGAAGTGATGTGCGGAGCGGAGACCACGGTGTTCCGGCCGGTCGAAGGCGGCTGGGGCAAGCAGGGCTGGACGCGGGTGATGCTTCAAGCTGCCGACGAGCCGACGCTGCGCAGCGCGCTGGTCGCCGCCTGGCGCAACACCGCACCAGTCACCTTGCGCAAGGCCTTCGACCTGGCGGGTGGCTGAGGACGATCGCACCTGAGGTGCGACGGGTCTTCCCTCATGTCCGTTTCCATGCGAGCTTGCCCGCAGGACACCGCTCCTCACCTGGTATGCGCATCGCCGCCCCTGCCTTTTCGCCATCAGGAGCACATAATGAGTCCATCCCCCATTCATTCGATCACCTTCGGCCGGGCGGCCCCAGGCCTTGCCGTCCGTGACATCCAGGCGGCATTCCGCTTCTACTCCGAGATCCTCGGCATGCAGAAAGTGTTCGAGAACGGCAGTCCCGTGGGTTTCATGGTGCTGAAGAAGGACGCCGCCGAGATCCATCTGAGCCAGAGCCGCGACCACGCGCGTTCAACCGTCAACGCGTTCCACATGTTCGTCGACGACATCGACGCGCTCTACGCCATCTGCGAGGCCGCCGGCGTTCGGATCATCAAGTCCCTGAAAGACAAGGACTACGGCCAGCGGGCCTTCGTGTTTGCCGACCCCGACGGCAACAGGATCGACGTGGGACAGCGTATCTAGCTCGGCGCCGAGGACGCGGCAGACCTTTTCGGGAGAAGAGGAACGTCTCCGGCTCAGTTCCGGTCTTCGGGGAACACCGGAAGCGGCATGAATTCGATGCCGTCTTCGGCAAGGCCCTTGGCCTCGTCGAGGGTGGCGGCGCCGTAGATGCCACGGGCTTCGGTCTCGCCAAAATGGATCTTGCGCGCCTCCTCGGCGAACTTGTCGCCGACATTCTCGGCATTCTCGCGAACCTTCTCGGACAGGTCCTTGAGGGCGGCCATCATCTTGCGCTGCTGCTCTCCCATGGCGAGCGCCATCTTTTCCTGCTTGCGCGAGGTCGAGACGGCCGGCGCCATCAGCGCCTTTTCGACCTTTTGCGAGCCGCATTCCGGGCAGGAGACGAAACCGCGCTTGCGCTGGGTCTCGAAGTCGTCGTTGCTGCGGAACCAGCCCTCGAAGTCATGCGCGTGGTCGCAATGCAGCGAAAAGCGGATCAAGATGCGGCTCCCCGGAGCGCTCCCTGGCCCGCGCGAAGCGCGACGCCGAATTCGCGAGCGTTCTTGAGATTGGGGATCTTCTTGCGTGCGTCGGCCGAATGCTGGGTGTCGATCTCGGCGATGATGACGCCCGGCTCGTCATGGTCGGCTTCGGCCAGGATGCGGCCCCACGGATCGATGATCAGCGAATGGCCGAAGGTCTCCCGGCCGTCCTCATGCTTGCCGCCCTGGGCGGAGGCGATGACGAAGGCGCCGTTTTCGATGGCGCGCGCCCGCAGCAGCGGATGCCAATGGGCAAGGCCGGTCTGGCGCGTGAAGGCGGCGGGAACGGTGAGCAGCTCGGCACCAGCCAGCGCCTCGGCGCGGAAAAGTTGCGGGAACCGCAGGTCGTAGCAGATGGCAAAGCCGATCTTTGCCAGCGACGTGTCGGCAACGATGGCTTCGGTGCCCGGCTCATAGGCCGAAGATTCGCGCCAGCTTTCGCCATTGTCGAGGTCGACGTCAAACATGTGGATCTTGTCGTAGGTGGCAAGCGCGCCGCCGTCGGGGCCGAACAGGAAGGCGCGGTTGGCGAGCTTGCCATCGGCGCGCACGATCGCGGTCGAGCCGACATGCAGATGGATGCCAAGCTCGGCTGCAAGTTTGCGGCCCAAGGCGACGATCAGGTCGCGATCCTCGGAGGTGAAGGCCGCGGCGCGCGCCTCCTTGTCGCCGACGATGGCGCCGGTCATTTCGGGCGTCTGCACATAAGTGGCGCCGAGACCGGCAGCCTCGCGCACCAGTGCCTCGAAATCGAGCGCATTACGCTCCGGCTCCTTGCCCGAACGCATCTGCACCGCTGCCGCCTTGAAAATCGCCATTGTCCGTCCTCGGGTCTATGCGCCGGCGGCAAGAAGCTGGTCGAGCCTGCCTTGCGCGTCTAGGTCATGCAGGTCGTCGCAACCGCCGACATGGGTGTTGCCAATGAAAATCTGCGGGAAGGTCGCACGGCCATTGGCGCGGGTGATCATTTCCTGCCGAAGCTCGGGCGAGAAGCTGGCGTCATGCTCGGTGAATGCAACGCCCTTGCGCTCGAGAAGGCGCTTGGCCGCAGTACAGTAGCCACACATCATGCGCGTATAGATAGTCACATCGACCATGACGAAAATCCGTTGTCCTTGGTCGACTATATAGTGTCCGTATCGTCGGGCCGGAAGTCCCCCGGCAAAACCCTGGCGAAAGTCAGCACGTCGACGGCGCCGGCGCCGCCTTTCCTGAGCGCACGTGTCACCGCCGCGACAGTGGCGCCTGTCGTGTAGACGTCGTCGACCACCAGCACCCGCCTGCCTCTGACGTCGATCTCGGCTTCGGGCGGGACCAGGAAGGCCGCACGCACATTGTCCTCTCGCTCGCGCTGGCCAAGGCCGATCTGCTGGCGCGTGCGCTTGGTGCGGCGCACCGCCATCGGCGCAAACGGCAGGCCGGAGAGCGACGCTATGGCACGGGCGAGTTCCGCCGACTGGTTGTACTGGCGCCAGAAGAAACGCCGCCAGTGCAAGGGCACGGGCACGACGACCTCAGCATCGGCAACGAGCTCGGCGCCCGCTCGCAGCATCCAGCGCGCCATCCACGGCGCGAGGTCGGTGCGGTCGTGGAACTTGAGGCCCTGGACCATGCGCCGGGCGATGCCGGTATAGGCGACGGCGGCGCGGGCCCTGCTAAAGGGCGGCGGGTTGGCGATCGCCTCGGCGGACAGGAAGCCGGTGCCGAAATCATGGCTGAACGGCGTGCCCATCACCTCGCACCAGGGCTTTTCGAGGAAGCGCAATTGCGGCCAGCAGGCACCGCACAAGGCACCGGGTTGCGTGACCTGGCGGCGACAGCCGGCGCAGACCGGCGGGAACAGCATCCGCGCCGGCCAAGCGGCAACTGACAATGCGAGGCTCTTGATCTCAGGCATAGGATCGGCCACGACAGGTTCGGGTCGGGCGACCATAGCAGAAACCCGGCAAACAAGGACATCTCGACGTGCAAGCCATTTTCGACGCCAGCCTCGTGATCGCGCACCGGCGCCGAGCCCTGGCGCAAGCTACACCAGGCGCCGACTTCCTGATGGCCCGCGCGGCTGAAGACCTCGGCGAACGTCTCTCGACGGTCGAGCGCAAGTTCACGCGCGGCGCAGCGATCTTCTCGGTCAGCCCGGCGGCAACCGCGGTTCTGGCTGCCAGCGGCAAGGTCGACGAATTGCTTCGCGTCGAAGCCGACAGGGCCTTTCTCGGCGGCGGACCGGGCGTCGTGTCGGATCCCGAGACGATCGCGCTGGATCCGGCGAGCATCGACATTGCCGTATCGCTTCTGGCGCTGCAGGAAGTCAACGACATCCCCGGCCAGCTGATCCAGATCCGCCGCGCACTGAAGCCGGACGGGCTGTTCCTCGGCGTGCTTGCTGGTGCCGGCACGCTCGTCGAACTGCGCGAAAGCCTGCTCGCCGCCGAGACGGAGCTTTCGGGCGGCGCCAGCCCGCGCGTTATCCCCTTCACCGACGTACGCGATGCCGGCGGGCTGCTGCAGCGGGCGGGCTTTGCCTTGCCGGTCGCCGATGTCGAGACGGTGACGGTGCGCTACGACACGATGTTCGGGCTGATGCAGGACCTGCGCGCGATGGGGGCCACCAGCGCGCTTGCCGACCGGTCACGGAGACCTGCGACACGCCGGCTGTTCCAGCGCGCGGCCGAGATCTACGCCGAGCGCTTCTCCGATCCTGATGGACGGGTGCGGGCGAGCTTTTCGTTCGTCTGGTTGTCAGGCTGGGCGCCTGATGCCTCGCAGCAGAAGCCGCTCAAGCCGGGTTCGGCGCAGGTGTCGCTGACAAAGGTGCTTGGCGAGGACGGCAAGCAATAGCGGTTACAATTCCATGAAAAATGTACGGCGGCTTTCCGTCCGGAATCGAGTAAAAACAAAGAGAGGGATTTCGCAAATCGAAGAAAAGCGGAAAACCTCTAGTGCACGGCGACCTTGGTGCCGATGTTTTCCCAGTAGAGCTGAAGGGCTGTGCCGAACTGGCCCAGGCCGCCGATGATCCCCAGGGCGATGAGCGTCGCGATCAGGCTGTATTCGATCGCCGTAGCGCCTCTTTCGTTCCTGAGAAATCGCCTGATCATCGGTCGCGTCCACCCGTCATTGTTGACCGACCATAACGCCGACGTCTTAAGAAAGGTTAACGGCGCACGCTTAACAGGCGGTGAAGCGATAAGCGGGTATCGTCAGCAGTCGCCGGTATGCTCGCCGTGCGGATGAATGACACACACCGACTGCGGCGTTTCCTGCAGCACCGAACGGCGTAGCGTGTAGGTGTTGGTGCGGCTGACCGATCCTGTGGCGGTGTAGTCGAGCCCGTCAAGGCGCAACTGGCCGAGGATTGGACGCGCCCTGTCTTCCAGGAACGGCGTGGCGAACAGGGTCAGGGCTATCGCGATAAGGCCGAACAGCAGCGAGACGCGCAGGATGCCGGCCCGCGCCCTCGCAGTCGGGGACAATCGCTCTGGGCGGATGAGGTCCCACTCGTTGTCAGCTTGCATTGGCAACGTCCCTCGCGAAAAGCCGTGTCGATGCGCAGCCGGGGCGGGCGGCGGCCATTCAATTTTTCACGATTGGATAAACTTTGGCTTAACGCTGGCAGACATGCCCATCAAAGCAGGTCGATGAGGAACGGAATCAGCGGCTCGTCGGCAGGCGGCATGGGGTAGTCGCGCATCTGCTTGGGCCGCACCCATTTAAGGGTCTGGCCTTCCTTCGGCTCCGGAATGCCCCAGAAGCGGCGGCAGACATAGAGCGGCATCAGCAGATGAAAGTCGTCATAGGTGTGGCTGGCGAAGGTCAGCGGTGCCAGGCACGCCGTCTTGGTCTCGATGCCGATCTCCTCGCGCAGCTCGCGAATGAGGGTTTCTTCCGGCGTTTCGCCCTGCTCGACCTTGCCGCCTGGGAATTCCCACAAGCCGGCAAGCGACTTGCCTTCGGGACGCTGGGCCAGAAGCACGCGACCATCGGCGTCGACGAGCGCGCAGGCAGCCACCAGAAGCAGGCGTTTTCCCTGATGGGTCAAGTCAGGCCTCCGGCGGGCGGCGGTAGTGGTAGCGATAGACTTCCTTGAAGCCCATTTTTTCGTACAGGCGGATGGCGCCCGCATTGTCAGCCTCGACCTGCAGCCACGCCTGGCGCGCGCCACGCAGGCGTGCCCATTTCAGCGCCGACAGGATCAGCCTGCGGCCAAAACCCTTGCCGCGTTCGGCCTCGGTGGTGGCGATCTCGAACAGGCCGGCAAGGTCGGTGTCGTGGACGCAGATCGCCGCCGTCACCGGCTGCTCGTCCTGCTCGAGCACGAACATGCCGGCTTCCGGCTGAATGGCGCCGATGATCTCGGACAGGCCGGGCCTGAGCGATGCGTCTAGCCCGTGCACCACCATGGAAGCGCTGACGAAGCGGCCGATGTCCTTGAGCGGAATCTGGTCCATCGCATGCTCGACGACGCCGTCGTCGAGCGACAGCCGCATCACCATCGATTCCGAAAACGTGCTCCAGCCCTCGCGGTCGAGATGGGCGGCGATCGCCGGCCCCGACAAGGGCGACATGCGAAAGGTGAGCGGCCGGCCATAGGCCTCGAAGCGGCGGCTGGCGCGGGCGATGCGGTCGGGAATGTTGCGGATGTCGGCCGGATCAAGCGGATTGACCGAATTGAGCCGCTTGGCCGGATGGCCCGCCGTCAACCGGACAAGCCAAGTGCCGTCGTAATGAACGGCCGCCGCCGGCCATGCGCGAAAACCCGCCGCCTCGTAGCGGCGGACGATCGCAAGTTCGTGCGACGGGCGGTTCTGGTTCACGTCAGCTCCGGTAGTCGCCGTTGATGGCGACATATTCCTTGGTCAGGTCGCAGGTCCACACCGTTGCCTTGCCACGGCCAAGGCCGATGTCGGCGCGGATGACGATGTTGTCGCCCTTCATATAGGCCGAGGTCGCCGCTTCCGAATAGCCCGGATCGCGCTCGCCATTGTGGGCGAGGCGATTGTCGCCAAACCAGATCGACAGGAGATCGCGGTCGGCGGGCTCGCCGGCCTTGCCGACGGCCATGACGACGCGGCCCCAGTTGGCGTCCTCACCGGCAACCGCGGTCTTGACCAGCGGCGAGTTGGCGATCGAAAGCGCGATGCGCTTGGCCGAGCGCGCCGACTTGGCACCGGTGACAGTAACTTCGACCTGCTTGCGCGCGCCTTCACCGTCACGCACGACCTGCAGCGCCAGCGTCTTCAGCATCTTGTTGAGCGCGCGGCGGAAGGCGCCGAGGCGCGCATCCTTGGGGTCGGTGATCTTGGGCGCGCCGCGCTTGGCTGCGGCCCCGGTGGCAAACAGCATCAGCGTGTCGGAGGTCGAGGTGTCGCTGTCGACGGTGACGGCATTGAAGGTCTTGGCGGTGCCGCGCGAAAGCATGTCCTGCAGCACGTCGGCCGCAATGGGTGCATCGGTGGCAACGAAGGACAGCATTGTCGCCATGTCGGGTGCAATCATGCCGGCGCCCTTGGCGATACCATTGATGGTGACGTCGGTGTCGCCGAGCTTGACGGTCGCGGTAACCACCTTGGGATAGGTGTCGGTGGTCATGATCGCCTTGGCGGCTTCGGTCCACTGGTCGGGCCGGGCATCCTTGACCATACCTGACAGCAAGTGGCTAAATTTGCCGGCGTCGAGCGGCTCGCCGATGACGCCGGTGGATGCCAGGAACACTTCGCTCGACTTGCAGCCGGCGGCCTTGGACGCCGCCTCGCCGGTCAACGTCGTGGTCTCGCGGCCCTTCTTGCCGGTGAAGGCATTGGCGTTACCGGAGTTGACGATCAGGACGCGTGCCTTGCCACCGGTGAGGTTCTGGCGACAGAAATCGACCGGGGCCGAGGGGCACTTGGACCTTGTGAACACGCCGGCGGCCGCCGTGCCCTCATCGAACACCATGGCCAGCACGTCGGTGCGACCCTTGTACTTGATCCCGGCTTCGGCTGTGGCGATGCGCACGCCCTCGATGGCAGGCATCTTGGGGTACTTCTTGGGGGCGAGCGGGGAAACGGCAGTCGACATGAAGGAACCTCTGCGGGCTCGGGAAACGGTTGAAGTTGGCACCGTTTGCCCGATAGCGCGAGGCTTCGCAAGGCGTTTTCACCTCACGAAGATGTGGGCCAGCCTCAGCCGACGACCGGATTGAGGAAACCGCGGAAGACGCGCTGAACCGCGGGGATCAAGCCCCAGATCATCACTGATACCATCAGCGGCGCAATCAGCAGCGTGCGCTGCCAGATCGTCCAGCCGTCGGTCAGAGGCATGATGATGTAGAGCAGTGCGGTGATCAGCGGATAGACCCCTAGCAGGACCATCAGGGCGAAACGCGGGCGGGAAAAGCGGGTTTGGGAGGCAGTCATCTTCAACTCCATCGGAACGAAACGTTTCGTTAAATAAAACGGCCCGTTTCGTTTCGTCAAGAGGTGGTGTAGAGATAATCGAGCATTGGAGACCGGAATGAGCATTGAAGCCGAAGCCGCGCGCAAATCGATCGGCGCCAAACGCAGCCTGGAAAGTGCGGAAGCCATCCTCGAGGCGGCCGAGGCGGTGCTGATCGAGAACGGCTATTCCGGCTTCTCCATCGAGGCGGTGGCGCGTCGGGCCCGCGCCGGCAAGCCGACGATCTACCGCTGGTGGCCGAGCAAGACCGCGCTTTTGCTCGAGGTCTATCAGCGCCAGAAGCGCGACATCACTTACCCGGACACCGGTGGCATCGAGGAAGACCTGTTCATCTTCGCCAGAAGCCTGTTTGCACAGTGGCGCGACACGCCGGCCGGCGACATCTTCCGCTCGCTGGTCGCCGAGGCGCAGCAGGACCCAGCCGCCGCCGAGGCGCTGGCAGAATACTCTGCCGGGCGCCGCGCCCATACCGGCAAGCTGATCGAGCGGGCCAAGGCCCGTGGCGAGGTGGCCGCCGATGTCGACCCCAGCCAGGTCGCCGACATGGTTTCGTCCTACGCCTGGGTGCATCTCCTGACCGGACGGCTCGACGAGGACGAGGCTATGCTAAGGCGGGCTATCAGGCATATCGTGCATGGCATCGCCGTCAGGAGGTAAGCGACCATGGACGACATGAAGCCGGCGGTATTGCCGATAAGCCTGATCGTGGTTTCCGACTATCTGTCGGCCGACGGCGATGGCGAGCTGCGCCAGTCGCTCGAGGCCTATCTGTACGACCGAGCGGGGGTGCCGGCTGAAATCATCGTCATGCTGCCTGCGGAAAGCACTTTTTCGTACAGCTCTGGTCCGGGCGAACCATCGGTCGTCCTCGTCACCCACGACAGTGACGAATCCTCCCAGCTCAAGGATGCGGCCCTGCCCTACTGCCACCAGCCGCTGATCGCGGTCGTCGAGGCCGATTGCCTGCCGCAGCCAGGATGGATGGCCACGCTGCACAAGACCCTCGACGACAACCCCACCGTCGCAGCGGTGTCGGGGCGAACCTCCTATGGCGACGGCAGCATGATGAAGCGGGTGATGTCACTGCTCGACCGCGGCTTCATCGAGTGCCGCGACCGCCGTGGCAAGGTGATCCACGTCTCCAGCAACGGTGCGATCTACCGGCACGCACTGCTCGAGCGTTATCGTTTTCGGCCTGGACAAGGACCGTTCGTCAGCGCCCACATCAGGCAAGACGCGATGAACGAGGACAACGTGGAATTTGCGGTGGACCCGCGCGCCGTCTCCATCCACGCCTATGACGGCCTCGGCTTCATCTGGGACGTCCGGCGTAACAAAGGATACCAGTTTGCGTTGATGAAACTGCGCAAACGCCGCGATCGCTCGCGGCTGGGGCTGGCGGTCAGCGCAGTGATGGCATCGTTTCGGGAAAATCACCGGACCATCGATGCGGTGGGCGACCAGTTCTGCCGGCCATCCGACCGGCCGCTGCTGTGGCTGATGATGCTGGCGGTCCGCGTGCCTGAGTTCGTCGGCGCGCTGGCGGCCGCCGACCCGGTCGCATTCAAGGCTTCGACCCGCTATCGCTGACCGCTTCACGGCGGCGAAATGGCGCGCGCAAACAAAGAGGGCGGCACCGTAGGTACCGCCCTCTTTGTTGTCTCTGGTGAGAAAATTACTTCGACGCGTCTATGGCGTCGATGGCCTTCTTCAGCGCCGGATCGGTGATCTCGACCTTGCCGGCGCCGCGAACCTGCTTGACCAACTCGATGTATTTCTCGCGGATCAGCAGCGAGCGGACCTGGTCCTTGACGGTCTCGAATGCCGGCGGCTGCTGGGCGCGCTTGTCCTCGACCTTGATGATGTGCCAGCCGAACTGCGTCTGCACCGGCTCCTTGGAATAGGCGCCAACTTCAAGGGCGAGTGCCGCCTTCTCGAATTCCGGCACCATCTGGCCAGGGCCGAAGAAGCCGAGATCGCCGCCCGAGGTCTTGCCGGACGGGTCGGTGGTGTTTTCGTTGGCGAGCTTCTGGAAGTCTTCGCCGCCTTCGAGCTTCTTGATGATCGCGTCGGCCTCTTCCTTGGTCTTGACCAGGATATGGCGGGCATGGACCTCGTTGACCGGCTTCTGGGCCGCGATTTCCTTGTCGTAGCGGGCGCGGATCTCGTCGTCGGTGATCTTGCCGGCGACTTCCTTCTCCACCAGTTCGCCATGCAGGGCGCGCTGGTCGAGGAAGGCGACGCGGCGCTGGAAGTCGGCGTCCTTGTCGAGACCCTTTTCGACGGCCTGGGCGGCCATCAGGCGGATTTCGATGATCGACGACAAGGCAGCAGCACGGCGCTGCTCCGGCGGCAGGTTGCCGAACTGCTGGCCAAGGTCCTGCTCGGCCAAGGTGATGTCGGCTTCAGTGACGTTCTCGCCATTGATCGTCGCCACGATCGCGTTCGGATCGACGGCAGCGGCTGCAGGGGCAGCGACCTGGGGTGCAGGCGCTGTTTCCTGTGCAACCAGCGGCAGCGACGACAGCGCCACAAGCCCGGCGGCAAGCCCGACGCGGGCAAGCGAGGCGCTACGGAACGAAAAAGACATCTAAACTCTCCGGTGGGGTGATGACCGCACTTCCAAATCAACCTGAATGTGGCGGAATTTGGCGTCTCCGGCAGGCTCTCTGCAACGTTGACATAAGTTGTGCCCCCTCTTATCTGTCCATCGTCTTCGCGTCCAGAAGGGTTTTTCCGGGCGCTTTTCGTGTTGAGTCTGCCAGCCTATGTTCCTCGGCAGGCTTGGCCGGCGGACAGTCGGCTTCATTCGAATTGAAAGGACCACTTGATGGTCAGTCTCGGCGGTCTCGCCCGTAAGATTTTCGGTTCCTCCAACGACCGCCGAGTCAAGTCGACCCGGCCCCGGGTGGAAGCGATCGCTGCAATGGAAAATGAACTGCAGGCGCTGACCGACGACCAGCTTCGGGCGCGGACCGAGCAGTTCCGCAAGGACATCGCCAACGGCGCCTCGCTTGACGACCTCCTCGTCCCGGCCTTCGCCACGGTGCGCGAAGGCGCCAAGCGCGCGCTCGGCATGCGTCCCTTCGACGTCCAGATGATCGGCGGCATGGTTCTGCACGGCCGCGGCATAGCCGAGATGCGCACCGGCGAAGGCAAGACGCTGGTCGCCACCCTGCCCGTCTACCTCAATGCCCTGACCGGCAAGGGCGTGCATGTCGTTACCGTCAACGACTACCTGGCCCGCCGCGACGCCGAATGGATGGGCCGTCTCTACAAGTTCCTCGGCCTGTCGGTCGGCATCATCGTGCACGGCCTGTCCGACGAAGAGCGCCGCGCGGCCTATGCCTGCGACATCACCTACGCCACCAACAACGAACTCGGCTTCGACTATCTGCGCGACAACATGAAGTATGAGCGCGCCCAGATGGTGCAGCGCGGTCACTTCTTCGCGATTGTCGACGAAGTCGACTCGATCCTGGTCGACGAGGCCCGCACGCCGCTGATCATTTCTGGTCCGCTCGAGGACCGTTCGGAAATGTACAACACCGTCGATGCCTTCATGCAGCAGATGGTTCCGTCCGACTATGAAGTCGACGAGAAGCAGAAGACCGCCATCTTCACTGAAGAAGGCACCGAGAAGATGGAGAACCTGCTGCGCGAGGCAGGCCTGCTCAAGGGTGAGTCGCTCTACGACGTCGAAAACGTGGCCATGGTCCACCACGTCAACAATGCGCTCAAGGCGCATCGCCTTTTCCAGAAGGACAAGGACTACATCGTCAAGGACAATGAAATCGTCATCATCGACGAGTTCACCGGCCGCATGATGCCCGGCCGCCGCTTCTCGGAAGGCCTGCACCAGGCGCTGGAAGCCAAGGAACACGTGGCGATCCAGCCGGAAAACCAGACGCTGGCCTCGGTTACCTTCCAGAACTACTTCCGCATGTATGAAAAGCTCGCCGGCATGACCGGTACGGCGCTGACGGAAGCCGAAGAGTTCGGCAACATCTACAATCTCGACGTCACCGAGGTTCCAACCAACCTGCCCGTCAGCCGTATCGATGAGGACGACGAGGTCTACCGGACGGTCGAGGAGAAGTACAAGGCGATTGTCCGCGAGATCAAGGAAGCCAACGCCAAGGGCCAGCCGACGCTGGTCGGCACGACCTCGATCGAGAAATCCGAGCAGCTGGCCGAGCGCCTGCGCAAGGACGGCTTCAAGGACTTCGAGGTCCTGAACGCCCGTCACCACGAGCGCGAGGCCTCGATCGTCGCCCAGGCCGGCAAGCCGGGTTCGATCACCATTGCCACCAACATGGCCGGCCGCGGCACCGACATCCAGCTCGGCGGCAACGCCGACATGCGCATTGCCGAGGAACTGGCCGACATGCCGGCCGGCCCTGAGCGCGACGCCAGGGAAAAGGCGATCCGCGAGGATGTCGCCCGTCTCAAGGAAAAGGCGCTGGCTGCCGGTGGCCTCTACGTGCTGGCCACAGAACGCCATGAAAGCCGCCGTATCGACAACCAGTTGCGTGGCCGCTCCGGCCGCCAGGGCGATCCGGGCCGCTCGAAGTTCTTCCTGTCGCTGCAGGACGACCTGATGCGCATCTTCGGTTCCGAGCGCATGGACGGCATGCTGACCAAGCTCGGCCTCAAGGAAGACGAGGCCATCGTCCACCCCTGGATCAACAAGGCGCTGGAAAAGGCGCAGAAGAAAGTCGAGGCGCGCAACTTCGACATCCGCAAGAACCTGCTCAAATATGACGACGTGTCGAACGACCAGCGCAAGGTGGTGTTCGAGCAGCGCATCGAGCTGATGGATGCGACCAGCCTGACCGATACTGTCGCCGAGATGCGCCATGACGTAATCGAGGATCTCGTCGCCAAGCACATTCCCGAAAACGCCTATGCCGAACAGTGGGATGTCGCAGGCCTCAAGGAAGGCGTGATCCAGTATCTCAACCTCGACCTGCCGATCGAAGAGTGGGCCAAGGAAGAAGGCATTGCCGAAGAGGAAGTGCGCGACCGCATCACCGCCGAAGCCGACAAGGCAGCGGCCGACCGCGCCGAACGCTTCGGTCCCGAAGTGATGACCTATGTCGAGCGCTCCGTGGTGCTGCAGACCATCGACCATCTCTGGCGCGAGCATCTGGTCAATCTCGACCACCTGCGTTCGGTCGTCGGCTTCCGCGGCTACGCCCAGCGCGACCCGCTGAACGAGTACAAGGGCGAGGCCTTCGAACTGTTCCAGGCGATGCTCGGTAATTTGCGCCAGGCCGTGACCGCACAGCTGATGCGCGTCGAGTTGGTGCGCCAGGCAGCGGATGCGCCGCCACCGGAAGCGCCCGAAATGCACGGCCACCACATCGACGGCACCACCGGCGAGGACGATTTCGGCGAGGGCTCGGTTGCCGTGCTCGAGGACAGCCGCGTTGTCGCCGCCGAAGACCGCAACCCCAACGACCAGTCGACCTGGGGTCGCGTCGGCCGCAACGAAGCCTGCCCTTGCGGCTCGGGCAAGAAGTACAAGCACTGCCACGGCAGCTTCGCCTAATATGCATTGTTGATCGGAAAACGAAAACGGCGGCCCAGCGGGCCGCCGTTTTCGTTTGTGCTTTGGCTTACAGCAGCGTGCCGTGGAGGATCACCAGCGCGATGCTGAAATAGATCACCAATCCGGTGACATCGACCAGCGTCGCGACGAACGGCGCCGAGGCAGTCGCCGGGTCGAAACCAAGTCGCTTCAGCACAAACGGCAGCATCGAGCCGGTCATCGAGCCGAAGGTCACGATGCCGACAAGCGTGGCGCCGATGGTCAGGGAGACCAGCTGCCAGTGCGGACCGTAGTCGTAGAAGCCGAGCATCTGCCAGGTGACGATGCGCACCATGCCGATGACGCCAAGGATCGAGCCCAGCGTGAGGCCGGCCGGCAACTCGCGCAACACCACCTTCCACCAATCGCCCAGGCGCACTTCGTGCAGCGCCAGTGCCCGGATCAGCAGCGAGCTTGCCTGGCTGCCGGAATTGCCGCCCGAGCTCATGATCAGCGGAATGAACAGCGTCAGCACGATGGCCTTTTCGAGCTCGCCCTCGAAACTCTGCATGGCAGAAGCCGTCAGCATTTCGGACAGGAACAGCACGCTCAGCCAGCCGGCCCGCTTTCGGATCATCCTGAGGAAGCCGATGTCCATATAGTGCTCGTCCAGCGCCTCCATGCCGCCCATGCGATGAACCTGCTCAGTGTCGCGCTTGACCATGGTGTCGATGACGTCGTCGACGGTGACGATGCCGATGAGGTGGTTCCTGCTGTCGACAACCGGTACCGCCAGCAGGTCGTATTTGGCAATCAGGCGCACGGCCTCCTCACGCGGCGCCAGCGCGGACGTCTTGATCAGCCGGCGCTTCGGAACGGCTGACAGGATAGAAGCTCTCGGATCAGCCGAAATGACGCGCCGCAGCGGCACCGCATGGACAAGGGTTTGCCGCAACGGATCGACAACGAACACGGCATAGACGGTTTCGCGCGTGTTCTCGACCGCCCGCACGTGGCGAAGTACCTCGGCCACCGTCCAATTGGACGGCACCGAGACGAACTCCGTGGTCATCATGGCGCCGACGCAGCCTTCCGGATAGGCCAGAAGCCGTTCCAGCGCCGCGCGCGTTTCGCCGTCGAGGCCGGTCAGCAATTCGGCCCGTACGCCGGGATCGAACGCGCGTAGCGCATCGGCGGCACGGTCGGCCGACATGCCCGCAAGCAGGCGCGCGGCCGTATGCCCCGGCAGAATCGAAAGCAGTTCGGCCGCGTGGTCGAATGCCGGCTGGTCGAGCACTTCGACAGCCCGCTCCACCGGCATCAACTCAAGCAGTTGGGCGGTTTGCCCAATATCGCAGGTGTTGAGCACCTCGACGACGTCGGGTGCGGTTTCCTCCGCAAGACGCGAAGCGATGGCCGCGTTGTCGCGGATGACTGCGTCGTCGCGCAGCTCTTCGATGATGGTGGTGTAGCTCATTTCTCACCCCTTCAGTCGCGCCGAAAGCCATCGGCGGCGACCCGGGGGAGCGATCAACCGCGATCAGTCCCTTCGGTCGGCGTCGACGGCTTGGTCGATCGACTATGACTGTCGCTGTTCATGGTTGTTTCCTTGGGTTCATGCGGCGCAGTCCGTTGGGTAAACTGCCCACGCGGCCTAGATGGCTCCGACAAGCGAGCCAGTCAACCCCACGCGCCCGGCTTCCCGATCAAGCCTTGGTGTTCGCCAGTTCGATGAGGTTGCGCAGCGCCGCCACGCCCAGGCTGTTCATGTGCTTGCGCCCGACTGATATGTCGATGCGCATCACGATCTCAAGCGGATCGGCGCCCTTGAGATCATCGAGACGCGTGATGCCGATGTCCTGGAGATAGCTGATCATCTTCGGGCCGATCGAATGCGCCCGCAGCATCGATTTGCGTTCGTCGTCTGAGATCATGCCGCCCCTCTCCTCCCGGTTGTCTGGTCCACCCAACCGTTTCTTAATCGCTATCGGCTACATGCTGTGAGCGAAATCGCGGAAGATGGAGTGTATCGAGTTGCGTTTTTCCGCAGCGATGACGGCCGAACGGTGGCTGCCGGGGCAGATCGCCTCGCGCATCATGCCGCTGTTGCGCCGCGTCGACGCAGTCCTGTTCAGCAGCGACGAGCGCGGCGAGGCCGGCCGCATGTCGCTGTTTGCGTTCGCCGTGCGCATCGTCAGTGCTGCCATCGCCTTCGTCAGCCAGGTGCTGCTGGCGCGCTGGATGGGCAGCTTCGAATACGGCATCTTCGTCCTGGTGTGGGTGACGATGATCATCGTCGGCTCGCTGTCGTGCTTCGGCTTCCACACCTCGATCATCCGCTTCATGTCCGAATACCGTGAAAAGGGCCTGCTGGACGATCTGCGCGGCGTGCTGGTGGCGAGCCGCCTGTTGGTGATCATCGCCTCGACAATCATCGCAGCACTTGGCATGGCCGGCGTCTGGGCATTTTCCGGCCGGATCGAGAGCTACTATATCGTGCCGTTCTTCCTCGGGATGATCTGCCTGCCAATGCTGGCCTTGTCAGACGTGCTGCAAGGCGTCGCCCGGGCCAATTCCTGGGCCTTCGCCGCGCTTGTGCCGACCTACATAACACGGCCGGTGCTGATCCTGGTGTTCATGGCCGGAGCCGTCGCCACAGGCTTTGCGCCGACGGCCGAGACCGCGGTCATGGCCTCCATCCTCGCCACCTATGTGACGACGCTCAGCCAGCTCGTCCGCATCACCTCACGCGCCGACAGGCGCATCCCCGCTGGCCCGCGCAACTACCGGCTCGGCTACTGGCTGAAGATCTCGCTGCCGATCTTCCTGGTCGAGAGCTTCTTCTTCCTGCTCACCAACGCCGACGTGCTGATGGTCGGCGCCTACATGGAGCCGGACAAGGTGGCGGTCTATTTCGCCACCGTGAAGACGTTGGCGCTGGTGCATTTCGTCTATTTCGCGGTCAAGGCGGGCGTCGCCCAGCGCTATGCGCGGATCGCCCATGGCGACACCGAAAAGCTCGACGGCTTTGCCCGCGAGACGGTATCGTGGACGTTCTGGCCGTCACTGGCGATGGGCATCGTGGTGCTGCTGCTCGGCGAGCCGCTGCTCGCCATGTTCGGCCCCGGCTTCAGCGATGGTTACCCGCTGCTGTTCCTGCTGGTTTCAGCCGTCGTCGCGCGTTCGGCGGTAGGCCCATGCGAGAGCCTTTTGACGATGAGTGGTCACCAGAATGTCTGTGCCATGGTTTATGCCGCGACGCTCGCACTCAACATCGGCCTCAACGTGCTGCTGATCCCGACGCTCGGACTGTGGGGCGCGGCGATCGCCACCTCGGCGGCGATGATCTTCGAGGCCACCGCCCTGTCTTTCACCGTCTGGCGCAAACTCGGTATCGTCATGGTCCTGTTCATTCCCACGAAACGCACGGCAGAGAACGCCTGATGGCAGCCATACCGCTTCTCGAGGAAACAAGTGGCGGCCCGGCGGGCTCGCTGATCGCCGGCATTGCCGGCGTGCCGACCGACGCCGCCGAAGCAGCCCATCTCGAACTGACATCGGCCGAAAGACCGCTGCGCAGGCTGGCGATCTATCCGGCCTCGGCCGGCTTCGACCTCGTCGAGGAGCTCGACCATCTCTGCGCCCGCACAATCGAGCCCAACGTCTTTTTCAACCCGCGTTTCCTGGCGCCCGCCATGCCGCGGCTCGAGGACCGCGAGGTGCGCCTCGCTGTGATCCGCGACGGTACCGAGTATCGCAGCCGGCTGCGGCTGCTGGTGCCCTACTCGGTGGAGAAGCCGGCGGTGCCGCTGGGCATACCTGTCATGCGGACATGGTCGAGCCCGTTTGGCCCGCTTGGCACGCCGCTGCTCGACCGCGACGATCCTGAAGGGGTGATCGCCGACTTCTTCGCCATGCTGGCACGGCCGCATCTCAAGCTGCCGAAAGTGTTCGTCATGCCTGACATGCGCCTCGACGGCGCCGTGGCGCGGATGCTGAGCGCAACGGCCGAATCGCGTAACCTGCCGCTGGTGGTGACCGGTCAGTTCGAACGGCCCTTCCTCGAAAGCGACGCCGAGGGCGAAGACTATCTCAAGGAGGCGCTCGGCAGCCGCCACTACAAGGAATTCCGCCGGCTGGGCCGCCGACTCGCTGATCAGGGCGTCGTCGAGCACAAGGTTGCCCGCACCCAGGACGAAGTTCGCCACGCCATCGAACAGTTCCTGACGCTGGAAGCTTCCGGCTGGAAGGGACGCCAGCGCACCGCCATGGCGATCGACCGCTACCGCGCCGCCTTCGCCCGCGAGGCGGTGCACCGCATGTCGGAACAGGACATGTGCCGCATCCATTCACTGACGCTCGACGGCCGCACCATCGCCAGCCTTGTCGTCTTCGTCGAGGCCGGCGTCGCCTACACCTGGAAGACCGCCTATGACGAGACGCTGTCGGCTTGTTCACCGGGCGCGTTGCTGATGATGGCGGTGACCGGACATCACCTCGACGACCCCAACATCATGATGACCGACAGCTGCGCTGTGCCCGACCATCCGCTGGTCGGCAAGATGTGGAGCGAGCGCAAACCGATGGGCACCTTCGTCGTCGGGCTGACGCCGGACGCCGACCGCGTTGCACGGCAGGCGGCCTCGCAGTTGCACCTGTACCGCGAGACACGCAAGCTCGCCGTCAGGCTGCGCGACCGCGTGCGCAGCCTGCTCAAGAAGCGCTAGAAGGCTCCGGATCAAGCTCAGCTTGTCTTCGTTTCGCGCTTTGCCCGGTCGCGGAAGATGCGGCGAATGACCTTGCCGGTGGTGGTCAGCGGCATGGAATCGACGAACTCGACCTCGCGCGGATATTCATGTGCCGACAGGCGCTCGCGCACCCAGAGCTTGATCTCGTCGGCGAGTGCCGCGTCGCCCACAAGCCCATCCTTGAGCACGACATAGGCTTTGACGATCTCGGTGCGCAGCGCGTCGGGCTTGCCGACGGCTGCTGCAAGCGCCACCGCCGGGTGGCCTGTCAGGCAGTCCTCTATCTCGCCGGGGCCGATGCGGAAGCCGGCCGAGGTGATGACGTCGTCGTCGCGACCGAAGAAGGAGACGTAGCCGTCCTCGTCCTCGATGCCCTGATCGCCCGTCGTCATCCACTCGCCGATGAACTTCTTCTGGGTCGCCTCGGGGCTCTGCCAATATTCGAGGAACATGACAGGGTTCGGCCGGGCAATGGCAATCTGGCCCGACACGCCCGGCGGCACGCGGCGGCCGTCGCCGTCGATGATGGCGACGCGATGGCCTGGTACCGCCTTGCCGATGGCCCCACCCTTGCTGATGCCGAGGCCGGCGCAGGAGGCGAGCACCGCATTGCATTCGGTCTGGCCGTAGAACTCGTTGACGACAAGCCCGAGCTCGGCTGTGGCCCAATCGTAGGTTTCGCGCCCAAGCGACTCGCCGGCGGAGCCGACACTGCGCAGGCTGAGCCGGAAGCGCTTGCCGATGTCGGGCACGACCTTGAGCATGCGCAGCGCCGTCGGCGGGATGAAGGCGTTGCGCACCGCCATCTTTTCCATCAGCAGCAGTGCGGCCTCGGGTGCGAACTTGTCGAAGCGGGCAGCGACCACCGGCAGGCCGAAATAGAGCCCGGGCAGCAGCAGGTTGAGCAGGCCGCCGGCCCAGGCCCAGTCGGCCGGGGTCCACAACAGGTCGCCCGACTGCGGCATGAACTCCTGCGCAATCTGGATACCGGGGAGATGGCCGAGCAGGACTCGGTGGCCGTGCAGCGCGCCCTTCGGCGGGCCCGTCGTGCCGGAAGTGAAGATCATCATCGCCGGATCGTCTGGGCCAGTGTCCTCGGCTGTAAAGTCAGGCGAATGCGCGGCGAGCAGGCGATGGAAATCGTCGACATCGCCGCCGCTGACAACGACGATCGCTTCGAGCTCGGGCAGCCGGCCGCTGACCTGGCTGACCTTTGCGAAACCTGCCTCGTTGGTGACGATCGCCCTGACGCCAGCTGTCTGCAGCCGGTATTCGAGCGCCTCGACGCCGAACAGCAAGGCCAGCGGCACGACGATCGCGCCGAGCTTGTAGATCGCGACATGGGCGATCGCCGTCTCGAAGCTTTGCGGCAACAGCAGCGCCACCCGGTCGCCGCGGCGTACGCCCCTGGCCCGCAAGGAATTGGCGAATGCGTTGGAGCGTCGCGAAAGCTCGCCGAAAGAAAGCTCTTCGGCTGCACCGTCGATGCGGTAGTCGAGCAGCGCCGTTCGGTCAGGGTCGACGGCTGCCCAGCGGTCTGAAACAGCGGTGCCGATGTTGAACTTTTGCGGAATCTGCCAGCGGAAATCGCGATAGAGGGCGTCGTAAGTGTCGCGCCGTTCGAGCATGGACGGTCGTCTCCGCTCCTCCGCGAGGGATTTCATTGTGGCTGGATCGGGGTTGACCTACCAACCAACAGAAAGCCTGCCTAATATCGGAAGCGCTCGGCGTCAAGAAAACGGTCCAGAGCGCCGCGCCTCGGCAGGCATTCCATTGCGTCTGCCGGTGTCCGGCCGCCAAAGCAACACCAGATCGGGATCGGAATGCCGAAATTGCGACTTCTGCGGTCCCTCAAGAAGCGTGTTGCCAAGATCCGCCACCACGAATTCGAGGTCATCAAGTCCAGGTTCAATCGAAGCCTCGGCAGGGACGAGCCATATCAGGTTCATCAGGGCAGGCGGCATCACCCGGGCAGCGTGTACGCCATCTTCCTGGTCTGGCAGCCCAACAAGACGCCATGGTATGTCGACAATGCACTGGCATCGTTGGACGAGGCCCAGGCGAACGTCGTCCTGGTGGTCAATCACGGCCTGGACGCCGAGCGACTGGCCGATCTCAAGCAACGCTGTTCGAAGCTCATCGTTCGCGACAATGCCGGCCTCGACTTTGGCGGTTTTCGGGATGCGACACTTCACCTGCTCGAAAATACCGAGGCAACGCGCCTGCTCTACCTGAATGACAGCGTGTACTTCTTCAGCAACGGGCTCACTCCGCTGTTCAGGGAGTTGGCAGGCGCGGAAGCCGACATCGTCGGTTCGTTCGAAAACCGGGAACATGGCTACCACATGCAGTCCTTTTGCTTCTCCGTGGGGCATAGGATCGTTGCAAGTTCCGAATTCGCGCGCTTTTGGAAGCAATACCTGCCGGTGAATTCGCGGCTATGGGCGATCCGAAAAGGGGAAATCGGTTTCTCCGCGGCAATCCTGCCGATCGCAAGATCCGTTACCACCGTCTACACGCCGGACAAGCTCAGGCTGCGGCTGACCGAAATTGACGGCGGGGATGTTGTGGCGATGAATGGCCAGATCTGTCGGGATCTCAGGCTTCCGGCGGCGAGCTTGGGCAGCGAAAGCTGGGCCGCAATCATCGCGAAGATATGCGAACGCATCGCCACGCGTTCTCAGATTCACACGGCCGGGTTCCTTTACAAGAAACATCTCAACTGCCCGCTGATGAAGCGCGACCTTGTCTACCGCCTGCAGTTCGACATCGGCGAGATCGAACAAAACCTTATCGCGGTCGGACACGAGGGACACCTGGCCGACATCCTTTCGGACATGACGAGGAAAGGCTCGGGGGACCAGTTGCGCTCGACGAGAAGGCAGCTCTTCGACCAGGGCATCATATAGTGCCCTGCCAGCTGGGTCGTTCAACCGGGCCGAACGAGCATCCGCCGCAGCGCATTTCCGAATTTGCCCTGGGCGGCCTTGAAGCCCGATTTCAGGCGTGCCGACGCGGATGGGCGGCGTGGCTGTCTCGTAAAGGCGTAGCTGTCGTTGAAGCCGGCATGTCCAAACGGATCGGCGCTCGAGGCGATGCGGCGGCCAAGGGCGACGCCCCCCAGACCCAGACAGCGTTCGAACGCATGCGCCATCGTCCCGTCGACCTGGTTGGCCTCCGCCTCGAAGGCCTTGGCCGTGAAGCCGAGATCGGCCAGTGGCGCGATGACGTCTGTACGCGCCATGAACATCGTTCCAGCGCAATAGCCGGCATCAAGCAGCTGCGCCCGGCCCAGGCCAAGGCGCTGGGCGATGGCAAGGACACGCGCTTCGTTTCCGCCCATGTAGCGGTCGAGCGAGAGGAAATGACCTTCGGGACAGACAATGCCCAGCGAAGCGTCGGCCTGAAATGCCGAAGTCAATTGCTGCAGCGCCTGGGGCTGCAGCAATGCAGCGACCAACATACGGCGCCAGCCGTCACCATCCTTCAGATGCGGCGATTTCTTGGTGTGAACCTTGATGACGACGTCAAAGCCCTCGGCGCGAACAGCTGGAAACATGCGAAGGAAAGGCAGGATGTCGCGGCCCCGATTTTCGAAGACGCCAAGGCTGTAGTCTCGCTCCGCGGCATCGAGCCGCGAGCGCACCAGCGCCTCGTGAACCGGAACGGTCGTTACGAAGAGCTTGTGTTGTGCCGGGAGAGCTTGGGCGAGGTCGAGGATTTCATCGAATGCATCCATGTAGAATGCATGGATGACAATCGCGACCCGAAGCTCTCCGCGCATGTGCAAAGCCTGTTAATAGACGATAAACGCTTCAATGGCCGATTTTGTACACCGTGACAAACGCGCAAACGATCTATTTTTGGTAGTATTTGAAAGGCGCTTGCGACCTTGCCTGCCGGATTTTTGCCCGAAGGCTCACCTCACCGCGACGGCACAATGCAAGGCATGATCGAGGAACAAAGCCGCCTTCCGCGCCGCAGTGCTGCGTGAAGGTCAATGGTGCCCCTAGCCGGGATCGAACCAGCACTCCTTGCGGAACTCGATTTTGAGTCGAGCGCGTCTACCAATTCCGCCATAGGGGCCTGCCCTAAACGGACAGAATGGTCGCGGACTATACGGTCGGGCGGCCCTTCGTCAACTGGGGAGCGGCGCCTTTGCGCAACTTCATGCCGGTACGGCGTTCGCCGGCGCAGCGAAAGCGGTCGCGCGCAACTACCTGCCTCCGTCAAGATGTGCCAGCAGCCGTTCGCGCAGGTGGCGCGCGGCGGGGCCTGGGGGCTGGTCGATGCGCCAGAGCAAATAGGCGGACAGCGCTGTCTCGGACTGTGAGCCCAGGGCGGTGGCAGTGACGCGCACAAGGGCGCCATGGGCGAGGCCGACGTCGACCATCCAGCTGGGAAGATTGCCCCAGCCGATGCCGGCCCGGATCAGTGCCAGCTTGGTCGCGAGATCGCTGACACGCCAGGTGCCGGGTGACAGCACGCCGAAATCCAGCCCTTCGCTCACCGGCGAGGGATCGCTGACGACGATCTGTAGGTGGTCGGACAGGTCGACCGCCGACCAACCGGCTGCGGGCGGCGCCGCGAGCGGGTGATGGGCAGAACACACGGCGACGAAGGGCTGCGCCGGGCCAAGGCACTCGGCTTCGACGAGGCTGTCGCGCTGGGTATCGGTGGTGATGGCGAGCGTGCAGTGCCGGTTGATGAGCGCATGCAATGCCGCGCGCATCGGCAACGTCTTCAGTGCGACGCTGACCGAAGGGTGCTCGGCCCTGAGGTCGAGAAGCGCGCCGGCCAGGATGCCGGCAGGGATGACCGGATCGACGGCTATTGCGAGCGAAAGCTCCAGCCCCTGCCCCAGCCCGCGCGCCCGGGCGCGCATGGCGTCGACCTTGATCAGGATCGCCCTGGCATCAGTGAGCAGCGCCTGCCCTTCGGCGGTCAATTCGGGCTTCCGGCCGGTGCGGGTGAACAGCGCCACGTTGAGCTCGGCTTCAAGGTTGCCGATGGCATGGCTGATCGCCGATTGCACCCGCGACAGCCGCGCAGCACCGGCGCGAAAGCTGCCACCTTCGACGACGGCAACGAAGGTTCGCATCTGGTCCAGCGTCAGATTGTCAAGCACAGTTCGATTTCTTCGATCAGTGGCTGCAGAACTATGGCAATTACCAAGATCAGTGTTCTGTCGCAACTTGTCGCTATCGAAGACAAACGAGGACACAACATGCATATCGACAAGGCCCTGATCTATGAAGCTCCCGGCGCCGACCCGACCATCGACCGAAGCGTGCCGGACGGCAGGATCACCATCATTGCCCTGGGCCATCCGATACAGGCACCGGCGGTGGCGCATGAGCTCGCCGCGCAGGGAGCCAAGCTGATCGAGCTGTGCGGCGGCATCTCGCCGGCGTGGCGCCCCAAGGTCTCGGCCGTCGTCGGACACGACGTCAAGGTGAGCTCGGTGACCTTTGGCATCGAATCCTTGCAGCCGGCGGCTGCCTACAATCAGGCCTTCATCGACGGCAAGCCGCCGCTGGCGGCCTTCATCATCCTGAAGCGGGATGCCGAACCGGAGCGTGACAGGTTCGTGAGCAGTTTTCCGCCGCTCGACACGCATTTCATTGCCGTTCCAGATGGGGCAACGGCCGCCGAGGTTGCAGCACGGCTCGCCCGGGAAGGATTTGGCCTGATCGAGCTCTATGGCGGGTTTTCGACCGAGGACGTGGCCGAGATCATCCAGGCGGTGGGCGGGTTGGCCCCGGTAGGCGTGGGCAGCTTCGCGCTCGATGCGCTGCAGCCCGGGCAGCATGTGGCGGCCGGGCGCGCCGCATAGCACCACACCATGATCGGCGGCCACGGCCGCCGATTGCGTGCCATCGCGCTGCATCTGCGGCGATGGCCCGGGCAAGTATGTCTCAAGCGTGATCACGCGACAGAATGTAACGTTGCCCCGGCTTTCACATTCGTGAAGACCCCAAGCATTGTGCGCCACAGCAATTCTTCCTAAACAGGCAGCGCATATCTCAAGGGGGCCAGATGCTTCGCCGACTCTACGACTGGACCTTGTCGCTCGCGGCAAGGAAATCCGCCGAATGGTGGCTGGCCTTCATCGCCTTCGTCGAAAGCTCGGTCTTCCTGGTACCGGCCGACGTGCTCTACTTGCCGATGGCGCTGTCGCGACCGGACAAGGCCTATCGTTACGCAATCATCGCCACCGTGGCCTCAGTGCTCGGCGGCATCGCCGGTTGGTATATCGGCCACTACGCCTTCGAGGCGGTGGCAAAGCCGGTGCTCGAATTCTACGGCAAGTATGACGAGTTCGAAGCGCTCAAGGTCTCGTCGGGCGCCGGCATCATCCTGTTGATGCTGGTCACCTCAGGGCTGTCGCACCTGCCGCCGATCAAGGTGGTGACCATTCTCGCCGGCGTCGTCAGCTTCCCGCTTGGCTGGTTCATCGTCTCGGCGATCGTCGCCCGCGGCGCCCGCTTCCTGTTCCTGGCCTGGCTGCTGCGCACCTATGGCGAGCCGATCCGCGAATTCATCGAAAAGCGCCTCGGGCTGCTCGCCGGCCTCGCCGCCGCTGCCCTTATTTTGCTCTATCTTCTCGTCAGATACCTCCACTGAACGGCGAATGCCGGTAACAACAGCTGGGCACCCAAGAATGACCTCCCTCGCCTCTCCGACCGGCCGCAGCCAGACGCTGACCGCAATCTTCCTCACCGTCGCCATGGCAGCCGTCGTCGGCACAGCGCTCGGCTTCCAGCACATCGGCGGCTACCTGCCCTGCAAGCTCTGCCTCGAGCAGCGCACGCCCTATTATGTCGGAGTGCCGCTGATGGCGCTGGCGGCGCTGTCGTCGGCGCTGCACTGGCCGGCATGGATGACCCGCGCGCTCCTGGCCGTCGGTGGATTGCTGATGCTCTACGGGCTCTATCTCGGCGCCTACCATGCCGGCGTCGAATGGCGCTGGTGGGCCGGCCCGACCGATTGCGCGGCCGTCAGCGGCACGATCGACACCGGCGGCAAGGGCCTGCTCGACGTGCTCAACAACGTCGTGCCGCCACGTTGCGAGGATGCCGCCTTGCGCGTGCTCGGCCTGTCCTTCGCCGGCTGGAACGTTCTCGCCAGCGCTTTCCTGGCGGCGGTGGCGTTGCGTGGGGCTTTCAGGAAGGGGTAGCGCCTCGGGGGGCGCGATGCTTCGCCCCCTCTGTCCTGCCGGACATCTCCCCCAAAAAGGGGAGATCGGCCTTCATCAAGGCTCGAGCTCAACATCCCAGTAGAGATAGTCCATCCAGCTTTCGTGCAGATGGTTGGGCGGAAACAGCCGGCCATTGTTGTGCAGGTCGTGCACCGTCGGCTGGAACGGCTTCTGCAGCGGCCACATCTTGGCCTGCGACGGCATCATGCCGCCCTTCCTGAGATTGCAGGGCGAGCAGGCCGCGACGACATTTTCCCACGTGGTCGCCCCGCCGCTGTGGCGCGGGATGACGTGGTCAAAGGTCAGATCCTCCGGGGTGCCGCAATATTGGCACTGGAAGCGGTCGCGCAGGAAGACGTTGAAACGGGTGAAGGCGGGATAGCGCGACGGCTTCACATAATGCTTCAGGCTGACGACGCTGGGCAGCTTCATCGAAAAGGTCGGCGATGAGACGGCGTGCTCGTATTCGGCGACGATGTTGACGCGGTCGAGGAACACCGCCTTGATCGCGTCCTGCCAGGACCACAACGACAAGGGGTAGTAGCTGAGCGGACGATAATCCGCATTCAGCACTAGTGCTGGGAGCCCATCCGGAGACACGGCAACCGTCACTTCCTGCACCTCCTTGGTCCTCGAACCTAACGGCACGAATACTGTAAGCCCGAGGTGACAGGAATGTGAAGCGTCTGGCCGGTCATATAACCCGTCAAAAAACCGCGATTTTGCGGATTTACGCAGGATTTCCAGCCGGCGGCGCGCCATCGCGACCACGGGTCTCGCGATAATACGCCCAGAACAGCCTCGATGCGACCCCTCGCCACGGCGCCCATGATTCGGCAAGCCGAATCAGTGCCTTCTCAGCGGGGCGCGGATCGATGCCCAGCGCATGGCCTACGGCCGATTGCAAGGCGACATCGCGGGCCGGAAAAATATCGGGATGGCCGGCGGCGAACAGCAGATACACCTCCGCCGTCCACGGGCCGATACCGGGAATTGCGATCATCGCCGCCATCGCTTCCTGGGCGTCGAGTCGGCAGAGCCCGTCGAGGTCGAGGCCGTCGGTCGCTGCCTGTGCCACCGCCAGAAGCGTGCGCTGCTTTGGCCGTGACAGGCCGGCCTCGCGGAACATGCCCTCACCTGCGGCAAGCAGGCCTTGCGGCGTAAGTGGATCGACCAGAGCTGTCAGGCGGCCGAAGATCGCCTTGGCACTTGCCGTCGACACCTGCTGCGAAACGATGATCGAGGCGAGGCTGGCAAAGCCCGGTTCGGTCAGCCTGAGCGGCACCTCACCGGCCATGCCGCGAACCGCCTGCAGGCGCGGATCGATCGCGCATAACGCGTCGAGGCCGAAATTGACGTCGTCGAGATTGGAGATGCGGCGCATGCGTCACTTGTTAGGTTGCGGCAGGCAACGTAGCAATCGGCAAGGCACACCTTCAATCCGGCACCAGCAACGCTCATGACGGCTCCTGTCTTTCGCTTCGCGCCCAGTCCCAACGGCGAATTGCACCTCGGCCACGCGCTATCGGCGTTGACCAATGAAAGGATGGCGGCCAGTGCCGGCGGCCGGCTGCTGCTGCGCATCGAGGACATCGACGTAACTCGCTGCAATCCGGAGTTCGAGGCCGGCATCTTCCGCGACCTCGCCTGGCTGGGTGTCGCCTACGAGCGGCCGGTACGGCGCCAGTCGGACCATTTCGCCGAATACGAGGCAGCGCTCGAACGGCTGAAGAAGGACGAACTCGTCTATCCCGCCTTCATGAGCCGGGGCGAGATACGCGGCGCGATCATGGACCATGAGGCGTCGGGAGAAAGCTGGCCGCGCGATCCAGACGGCGCGCCGGTTTATCCCGGCGCAGACAAGCAGATGTCGCAGCGGGAGCGCCGGCGCCGCATCAATGCGGGCGCGCCCTTTGCCTGGCGGCTCGATACCGCCGCAGCACTGGCGCGGCTGGACGGCCATTTGAGCTGGCGCGAATGGGCCGACGAGGCGATGGATGGCATGGCGGAAATTGCCGCCGACCCGCTGCAATGGGGCGACGTGATCATCGCCCGACGGGAGATCCCGACGAGCTATCACCTGTCGGTGGTGCTCGACGACGCACTGCAGGGCGTGAGCCATGTCGTGCGCGGCAAGGACCTCTATTTCGCGACCTCGGTACAGCGCCTGCTGCAGCAGGTGCTCGGCCTGCCGCAGCCGGGCTATTTCCACCACCGGCTGATAACAGGTCCTGATGGACGAAAGCTGTCGAAAAGCCAACGCGACACCGGCCTCGCCGCATTGCGGGAGGCCGGTGAGACGCCAGAATCGGTCAAGGCGATGCTGGAGCGCCGTGCGTCCGATTGGCCGCACAAAGGACGCTCCAGTCCCTAAGAATCTGTGCCTCGTGCGTTCCGAAGATCGATGCCGATTTTCGAGCCGATGCACCAGGCCAATGCACTAAGGTTGTAGCATCCGGGCGATCGCCGCCTTGATCAGCGCAAGCACGCTGATGAAGATGAAGGCGCCGCCAAGCCCCCAGGCGGTCGCCAGTTGCAGGTCGCGCAGCGTGATGCCGTAGCTGTTGGCGACGAGCACCGCGCCGAAGAAGCCAGTGGTGAACAGCAGCATGTTGCCGGTCGGGCCGAAGCCGTCGTCCTTCATGATGGCGTCGAGTGCAGCACCAAAGAAGAAGGCCATGACGGCGACGAAGGCGACCGCCATCATCAACCAGCCCGGATCGAGATTCCACAGCATGCGCGGTCCTTTCAGAGGCCGACTGTGCAGTTCTCCCAGGCCCCCTCCCGGGCAAGCTTCTCCCAGATCAGGTCGTCAGATCAGGTCCGGTGAATCTATGGATCAATCGTTTCATTTTGATTGTCCTAATGTTCGGCATTAGAGCGATCCCGGTAAGATTCCTTCCGGAAGCGGCGTCCGGCGGCGCCAGGGGTATCCATGACATCTTCTCCAAAGCGGCTGATTCCGGCCACCTTCGTGCTGCTCTGGGCAACGGGCTTCATCGGCGCGCGCTACGCCATGCCTTGGGCGGAGCCGTTCACCTTCCTGGCCGTGCGCTTCGTCCTCGCCTTCCTGCTGCTCGGCGCAGTGATGCTGGCGCTCGGCTCCACCAGGCTCACGCGGCGGGCCGCCCTGCACTCCGTACTCATCGGCATGCTGCTGCATGGGGTCTATCTCGGCGGCGTGTTCTGGGCGATCCACCAGGGCTTGCCGGCGGGCCTGTCGGCGCTGATCGCCGGGCTGCAGCCGCTGGTCACCGCCGTACTTGCAGGAAAGCTGCTCGGCGAGGAGATCAAGCCCAAGCACTGGGTCGGGCTTGCCATTGGCTTCGTCGGCGTGGTGATCGTGCTTTCCCCCAAGCTCGGCGCGATCGGCGGCGGCGTGACCTGGCAGACGCTGACTGCGTCAGTGATCGCCATGGCCGGCATCAGTGCCGGCACCATCTGGCAGAAGCGCGTCGGCGCGGCCAGCGACCTGGTATCAGGTACATTCTGGCAATATGTCGGCGCTGCGATCCTGATGACCATCGCCTCCTTCGCCTTCGAACACCAGCAGGTGACGATCAATGGCGAGCTGATCTTCGCCATGGCCTGGCTGGTGTTCGTGCTGTCGATCGGCGCGATCTTCCTGTTGATGGTGATGATCCGCGACGGCGCCATGTCGAAGGTGGCATCGCTTTTCTACCTCGTGCCGGCGGTGACCGCTGTCCTTGCCTGGCTGCTGTTCGGCGAAGAACTGTCGGCGATCCAACTGGTTGGCATGGCGATCGCCACGCTCGGCGTCGGCCTGGCGACGGCTCAACCCGGCACGCGGGCGCGGGCTTCGAGATAGCGGCTGATCGCGGCATTGAGCTCGCCGCCGAGGATGAAGATCGCCGAGACGATGTAGAGGAAGACCACCGCGATCATGATCGAGGCGAGGCCGGCATAGGTGGTGACGTAGGACGAGAAGGTATCGAGATAGGCGGCGAAGATCGTCGAGCCGACAACCCAGGCGATGAGCGTGAAGACGATGCCGGGGATGATGCTGAGGAAGCGACGGCGGCCGGCCGGCAGCCACATGTGCACGGCAAACAGGCCGAATACGATGACCGCCGAAGCGATGGTGAAGCGCCAGACGGTAATGGTGCCCATATAGGGCTGGATCCATTCGAACTTGGCTTCGAGGATGCGCGCGATGATCGGCGCGAACACCAGAAGCACCGAGATGGCAACGAAGCTGATCGTGGCGATCAAAACGAAAATCAGGCTCTGGGTGCGCCGGTACCAGATGGTGCGGGTCTCGGTGATGCGGTAGGCGCGGTTGAGCGAGGTGCGCAGCGCCTCGACGCCGTTGGAAGCGAAATAGGCGGCGAGCACGACGCCGTAGGTCAGAAGATCGGTGCGCGGCACGGTGAGAACATTGACCACCTCGCGGGCGATGGGGGCCGCGATCTGGTCGGGCCAGGTGTCGAAGACGAGATGCACGGCCGTTTCGGCGAACGCATCGGCGCCCAGAAAGCTGGCGAGCGTGGTGGCGAAGATCAGGAACGGGAACAGCGCCATCAGCGCCGAAATGGCGAGATGACTGGCCATCGCCCAACCGTCGTCATCATGGAAATGGCCGGCTGCGTCGAAGAGCACGCGCCTCGTGGCGACGATCTTGCGCATCAGCTCCAGTTTTCCGCTCCGTCCGTTGGGTCCTGGCCAACTACCTAGCGGCCGACAGTGACACGGCCAATCATGAATTGGCCAATTGTTTCGTGGCGGCGAATATGGGAAGGCTTTGCCCTCATTTGCAAGGCCGGGCAAAAACGAAGTGAACCCGATCAACGAGTTACGCACGATAATCGTGACCGGCGCGTCGTCGGGCATCGGCGCCCATTGCGCCCGCGCACTGAAGGCCGAGGGCTGGCGCGTGTTCGCCACGGCGCGCAAGACCGAGGATCTGGCGGCACTCGAGACCGACGGTCTCGAGGCGCTGTTCCTCGACTACGCCAAGCCGGAATCGATCGAGGCGTTGGTCGAAACCGTGCTTGAACGTACCGGCGGCAGGCTCGACGCGCTGTTCAACAATGGTGCGCACGCCCAGCCGGGCGCAGTCGAGGATCTGCCGATGGCGGCACTGCGGGACCAATTCGAGGCCAACTTCTTCGGCTGGCACGACCTGACACGGCGCGTCGTTCCGGTGATGCGTGCGCAGAACCACGGCCGCATCGTCAACTGCTCGTCGATCCTCGGCCTGACGCCGGTGCCGTTCCGCGGCGCCTACTCCGCCTCCAAGCATGCGCTGGAGGGGCTTATGCTGTGCATGCGTCAGGAACTCGCCGGCAGCGGCGTCCATGTCGCGATGATCGAGCCCGGCCCGATACGCTCGAAGATCGCCACCAACGGGCTCGACTGGTTCCTGCGCTACATCGACCACGAAAACTCGCCCCACCACGTGGCCTATCGCGCCCAACTCGACAGGCTGTCCAGCGGCGGCTCGAAATCGCGGCTCAAGCTGGGACCGGAAGCGGTTCATGCGGTATTGCGACACGCCCTGCTGTCGCACCGGCCGCGCCCGCATTATGTTGTCACGACGCCCGCGAGAATCGGCGTCGTGCTGAAGCGCCTGCTGCCTGCTTCGCTGCTTTACAGAATTCTGGCCCGCCAAGCCTGACCGGCCTACGACTGAACTGGAACCAATATGGCTACCGTCTTCAACATCCTCGCCGTCGTCTTCATGTTCGCCGTGGTGGTGGTCCTGATCCGCGGCCTGATCCACATGCTGCGCGGCGGCTCCGGCAACACCTCGAACAAGCTGATGCAGGCACGCGTGCTGCTGCAGGCAGTGGCGCTGGTGTTCATCCTGCTCACCCTTTATTTCACCCGTGGCAGCTGAGCGGAGCGCGGAATGGTCAAGCTCAACAAGATCTACACCCGCACCGGCGACGATGGCACCACCGGCCTGGGCTCGGGCGAAAGGCGGCTGAAATCAGACCTGCGCGTCGAAGCCTATGGCGCCGTCGACGAGGCCAATGCCTGCATCGGCATGGCGCGGGTGCATACCGCGACGGAGAACCCCGACGTCGACGCCATGCTTTACCGCATCCAGAACGACATGTTCGATCTCGGCGCGGACCTGTCGACCCCCGACACCGGCAAGGACCTTGGCTACGAGCCGCTGCGCATCATCGCCAGCCAGACCGCGCGCATCGAGGCCGACATCGACGTGCTGAACGCCGGTCTCGAGCCGCTGCGCTCGTTTGTGCTGAATGGCGGATCGGCGGCGGCAGCAGCGCTGCATCTGGCCCGCACGGTTGCCCGCCGCGCCGAGCGTGTGATGGTGGCCTTGGCGCAGGACCCCGGCGAACACGTCAACCGTGAGGGCATCCGCTACATCAACCGGGTTTCCGACCTGCTGTTCGTTGCCGCGCGTGTGGTCAATGACAACGGAAAAGCCGATGTGCTATGGGTTCCCGGCAAGAACCGCTGATTTGCTGATCAGGTTGCCGGGAGGGCGGAAGCGAGCCGCATGTTCATTCCGCTCTATGATTCCAATCACCTGCGCCACATCAGGCTGCAATATGTCACGCTCAGCCTGATCGCGATCAACGTCATCGTGTATCTCCTGACCACGGTCGGCGGCGAGGACTTTGCCACCGCTGCCGTGCTCGGGCTCGGCTACATCCCCTCCGTCGTGCACGATCTGGCGGAGCTGTCGCCGGATCTGATCATCATTCCGGAAAACCTGAGCTACGTCACCTATTCCTTCCTGCATGGCGACATCTTCCATCTCGGCGGCAACATGCTGTTCCTCTGGGTGTTCGGCGACAATGTCGAAGATGCGCTCGGGCATTTCCGCTTCCTGGTGTTCTACTTGCTCTGCGCGGTCGCCGGCGCTTTCCTGCACGGGCTGATCCTGCCGGATTCGCAGACGCCACTGATCGGCGCCTCGGGCGCCATCGCCGGCATCGTCGCCGCCTACCTGATCCTCTACCCCCGGGTGAAGGTGTGGGTGCTGGCCTTCGCCCGTATCCCGCTGCGCATTCCGGCCTGGATCCCACTGATCCTGTGGGTCGCCTTCCAGTTCCTGATGATCGCCATCGGCGGCGACGACGAGGTCAGTTGGGCGGCGCATGTCGGCGGCATCGTCGCCGGTGCCGTGATGGTGCTCGTCCTGCGCCGCCGCGAGGTGCCGCTGTTTGCCGATGCCGAAGAGGCCGTGCCGAGCCCTGACAAGGCCGAGGCGCCGGCCATGCCGGAGCCCGCTACGCCCGAGCCGCCGACAGCCCAGCCGACCACGCGCTGGGGCCGGCAATAGCGGTCACTGGCACAGCTTTTTTCAAACGATTTGAGCTTCAAGCAGATATTGACGCTAAGGTTAGCCGCAACTACGGTCCCGCCGCTTGCGGCAGCCCTCCCGCCACCAAAAGCGCGAGATCAAGTCTGTTTTTCCGCCCAATATGTCGGCAATCGACAATTGCGTGGGGCCAAGCGCTGCTATAGCGCGCACAATATCGCTGTTCAGAGAGGTACCAGCCCATGAAAGTTCTCGTCCCGGTCAAGCGGGTTGTCGATGCGAACGTGAAGGTGCGCGTGAAATCGGACGGCTCGGGCGTTGAGCTCGCCAACGTCAAGATGGCGATGAACCCGTTCGATGAGATCGCCGTCGAAGAGGCCATCCGCCTCAAGGAAGCCGGCAAGGTCGAAGAGATCGTCGTGGTTTCGATCGGACCTGCGCAGGCCCAGGAAACGCTGCGCACCGCTCTCGCCATGGGCGCCGATCGCGCCATCCTGGTGAAGACCGACGAAGCCGTCGAGCCGCTCGGCGTCGCCAAGGTGCTGAAGGGCGTGGTCGAGGCTGAGACGCCGGGCCTGGTGCTGCTCGGCAAGCAGGCGATCGACGACGATTCGAACCAGACCGGCCAGATGCTGGCGGCCCTGCTGGGCTGGGCCCAGGGCACCTTCGCCTCGAAGATCGAGCTCGCCGGTGATCATGCCAACGTGACGCGCGAAGTCGACGGCGGCCTGCAGACGGTGTCGCTCAAGATGCCGGCGATCGTCACAGTCGACCTGCGCCTCAACCAGCCGCGCTATGCCTCGCTGCCCAACATCATGAAGGCCAAGAAGAAGCCGCTCGACGAGAAGTCGGCCGCCGACTTCGGTGCCGACATCACGCCGCGCCTCAAGGTGCTGAAGACCGAGGAGCCGGGTGGCCGCAAGGCAGGCATCAAGGTCAAGACCGCGGCTGAGCTCGTCGACAAGCTGCGCAACGAAGCCGGCGTGCTCTAAGCGAAGCGGAAAGGGATCAAAAACATGGCAATTCTCCTCATCGCCGAACACGACAACGCTTCGCTCTCCGACCAGACCGCCAAGGCGCTGTCGGCGGCCCTGAAGATCGGTTCCGACATCGACGTGTTGGTCGCCGGCAAGGGCGCCAAGGCAGCGGCCGATGCAGCCGCCAAGCTGAAGGGCGTGCGCAAGGTTCTGCTCGCTGAAAGCGAAGAACTGGCCGAACGCCTGGCCGAACCGACTGCGGCACTCGTCGTCGGCCTCGCCGGCAACTACGACACCATCGTCGCCGCTGCCACCTCGACCGGCAAGAACGTTGCTCCGCGCGTCGCTGCCCTGCTCGACGTCGCCCAGGTCTCGGAAATCATCGAGGTCGTCTCGGCCGACACCTTCAAGCGTCCGATCTATGCCGGCAACGCCATCCAGACGGTGCAGGCACCCGGGGCCAAGAAGGTGATCACCGTGCGCACTGCCTCGTTCCAGGCAGCCCCCGAGGGCGGTTCAGCCGCCGTCGAGGCGGTTGCTGCAGCCGCAAATCCCGGCCTGTCGAGCTTCGTCGAGAACAAGCTGTCGGAGAGCGATCGTCCGGAGCTGACCTCGGCCAAGATCATCATCTCGGGTGGCCGCGCGCTCGGTTCGTCGGAGAAGTTCCAGGAAGTCATCCTGCCCGTCGCCGACAAGCTCGGCGCCGCCGTCGGCGCCAGCCGTGCTGCGGTCGACGCCGGCTACGCTCCCAACGACTGGCAGGTCGGCCAGACCGGCAAGGTGGTCGCCCCCGATCTCTACATCGCCTGCGGCATCTCGGGTGCGATCCAGCACCTCGCCGGCATGAAGGACTCGAAGGTCATCGTCGCCATCAACAAGGACGAAGAGGCCCCGATCTTCCAGGTGGCCGACTATGGCATCGTCGGCGACCTGTTCACTGTCCTGCCCGAGCTCGAAAAGGCGCTTTGACGCCCGATCAGCTCAGGGATTAAAATGTGATGGCCGGGGTAGACGAGTGCTACCCCGGCCATTTAGTTTGCATTGCACAAAACTAAAAGAGCCTGCGACGGGATAGGTGTGATGACGGGTAAGATCGAGACGATCGGCATTGTCGGCGCTGGCCAGATGGGCGGCGGTATCGCACATGTTTCGGCACTCGCCGGCTACAGTGTGCTGCTCTACGACGTGTCGCCGGAGCGCATCGAAAAAGGCATCGCCACCATCAATGGCAATCTGGCGCGCCAGGTCGCTTCGGGCAAGCTCGAGGACCAGGCCCGCAAGGATGCGATGAACCGCATCTCGTCCGCACCCGCCATGGCCGACCTCGCCAGCGCCGATCTCGTCATCGAGGCGGCGACCGAAGACGAGACGATCAAGCGCAAGATCTATGCGCAGCTGTGTCCGCAGCTGAACCCGGAGGCGATCCTCGCCACCAACACCTCGTCGATCTCGATCACGCGGCTGGCCGCCCAGACCGATCGACCCGAGCGCTTCATCGGTATCCACTTCATGAATCCGGTGCCGGTGATGAAGCTGGTCGAGCTGGTGCGCGGTATCGCCACCGAAGACAAGACTTTCGAATCCGCCAAGGCCTATGTCGCCAACCTCGACAAGACGGTGACGGTCTCGGAGGATTTCCCGGCTTTCATCGTCAACCGCATCCTTTTGCCGATGATCAACGAGGCGATCTACACGCTATATGAAGGCGTCGGCACCGTCGAAGCCATCGACACGGCAATGAAGCTCGGCGCCAATCACCCGATGGGGCCGCTGCAGCTCGCCGACTTCATCGGCCTCGACACCTGCCTGTCGATCATGCAGGTGCTCCACGACGGCTTGTCGGACTCGAAGTATCGCCCCTGCCCGCTGCTGGTGAAATATGTCGAAGCCGGCTGGCTCGGCCGCAAGACCGGACGCGGCTTCTACGACTATCGCGGCGAGCACCCGGTCCCGACACGCTGAGCGGCGTTCCGGCGGGCGCCTCGCCCACCATGAACCTGCTGCCTCAGTTCGGACGTCCCTGATAATACCAGCTCGGCGTCCGTTCCGGCGGCATCGGCGCCAGTTCGACGCGGTTGCGGCCTGCGCCCTTGGCTTCGTAGAGATGCAGGTCGGCGACGCGGAACAGCTCCTCGAACAACACCGGCCGGTCGAACAGGGCGCCACCGACGCTGACCGTCAGCGTGTGGCGGTTGCCGCCGGGCCGGAAGGGTGCGTCGGCCACCGAACGGCGGATACGCTCGGCGATATCTGCGGCACTGAGCGGCGACGCGCCGGGCAGGAAGACGGCAAACTCCTCGCCGCCGAGACGGCCGAGCATGTCGTCTCCCCTCAGGCAGGGCTGGATCGCCGCGACGATGACGCGCAGTGCCTCATCGCCTTCGGCATGGCCAAAACGGTCGTTGACCATCTTGAAGTGATCGGCGTCGATGACGAGCAACGCGCCCATGGCGCGCTGGCGGCGCGCGATCTCGCGGGTAAGCACATTCTCGACGCGGGATGAGAACGCCCCCCTGTTGAGGCAGGCGGTCAGTGCGTCGGTCGAGGCGGCGACAACGAGCTTGTGGTTGACGACGGCCAGTTCGCGCAGCTTGAGCGTCAGGTAGAAAAACAGCGGTGCTGCCAAAAGTATCGGCACGAGCGTCGCTTCGATCAAGGCGAGACCGAGCATTTCCGAGCCGGCATTGCGAAACAGGGCAATCGTGACCACGAGCGAGACGGCGACACAACCGAGCGTTCCGAACACTGTCCAGCCCGCGAGTTGCAACCATGCCCTTGAAGACAGTTTCGTCAACGATGCCGGCAAATCTGACACCTCCTGGATCGTGAGCCGATTTTCGATCAGGCTGCATGAACAAGAGGTTAGCACAGGTCGTCAAATTCAAGCGATCGCTCACGATTGCTGTCGGACAGCCATGCGCACGTCGAAAGCTCAGCAAGACACGACAGCAGCGAGGTTCGTCGCCCTCCCTCTAGACGCGCTTGCCGTCGCTGCCGAAGAAATGCAATTTTTCGCGGCGCGCAAACATCGGCAATTGGTCACCCGCCTGCACCTCGGTGCGGCCAGCGACACGCACGACGATCTTGCCGCCGCCTGCCGCGCAATAGAGAAAACTCTCGGCACCCACCGGTTCGACGCCCTCGACCCTGGCCATCAGCCGGAGGCCGTCACTGGATGCAGCAGCATCGGCGCCGACTTCGCAATCCTCGGGGCGGAAGCCGATCGTCGCGGCATTGCCCGCGACTTCCGGAAGTGTCACTGCACCTTCGAGCTGGCCGCTGCGCAGCGGCAGAAGGTTCATTGGCGGCGCGCCGATGAACGAAGCAACAAAAGTAGAAGCCGGCTTTTCGTAGATGTCGAGCGGCGCGCCGAGCTGTTCAACCAGGCCGGCGTTCATCACCACCAGAACGTCTGCCAGCGTCATCGCCTCGAGCTGGTCATGGGTGACGTAGACCGAGGTCACGCCGAGCTGGCGCTGCAGGCTCTTGATCTCGACGCGCATCTGGCCGCGCAGCTTGGCGTCGAGGTTGCTGAGCGGCTCGTCGAACAGGAACACCTTCGGGTTGCGCACGATGGCGCGGCCCATGGCGACGCGCTGGCGCTGGCCGCCCGAGAGCTCACGCGGGCGACGTTCAAGCAGGTGCTCGAGTTCCAGCGTCTTGGCAGTGGTCCGCACGCGCTTGTCGACCTCGTCCTTCGGCATGCCGCGGTTGCGCAGGCCGTAGGCCATGTTGTCGTAGACCTTCATATGCGGGTAGAGCGCATAGTTCTGAAACACCATGGCGATGTCGCGCTCGGTCGGGCCGATGGCGTTGACCACCTTGCCGTCGATCGAGCAGGTGCCGGCCGAAATAGTTTCCAGCCCGGCAATCATGCGCAGCAGCGTGGACTTGCCGCAGCCCGAGGGGCCGACGAGCACGCACAAAGCCTTGTCGGGAATGGCGATGGAGACGCCCTTCACCGCTTCGACCCCGCCGGCATAGACCTTGCGTACGTCCTTGAGATCGACGGTTGCCATTATTTCTCCGTATCGACGAGGCCGCGGACGAACCAGCGCTGCATCAGCACAACGACCAGGATGGGTGGCACGATGGCCAGCATTGAGGTGACCATCACCAGATGCCATTCGGTATCGGCATCGGCGAAGGAGATCATCTTCCTCAGCGCAATGACGATGGTGTTCATGTCGTTGCGGTTGGTGACGAGCAGCGGCCAGAGATATTGCGTCCAGCCATAGATGAACAGGATGACGAACAACGCCGCGATGTTGGTGCGCGACAAGGGCAGCAGGATGTCCTTGAAGAAGCGCCATGGCCCGGCGCCGTCGACGCGCGCCGCCTCGACCAGCTCGCCCGGAATGGTGAGGAAGAACTGGCGGAACAAAAGCGTCGCGGTGGCGGACGCGATCAGCGGCACGATCAGCCCAGTGTAGGTGTCGATCAGGCCGAGGTCGACCATCACCTTGTAGGTCGGCAGGATCCGCACCTCGACCGGCAGCATCAGGGTGATGAAGATCAGCCAGAAGAAGAACATCCGGCCGGGAAAGCGGAAGAACACGATCGCATAGGCCGACAGGATCGAGATGATGATCTTGCCGATGGCGATGCCGAAAGCGACGATGGTGGTGTTGATGAGCAGCGTCGCCACGCTGACGCCGCCGATGCGGCCAACGCCGCCGAACAGCGCCTCGGAGTAGTTTTCGAGGAAGCGGTCGCCGGGCAAAAGAGGCAGCGGCGGACGCAGGATTGTCTGCAGCGAATGCGTCGAGGCAACGAAGGTGTAGTAGATCGGGAACGCGACGATGACGATGCCGAGGATCAGGATGGCGTGCGCCATATATACGCCAGCCATCGACTGGCCGATCATCAGCTTGTCGTGCCCGCTTGCGGGCGGAAGCGGCTTCGGCTCAGCCATAATGCACCTTCCTCTCGACATAGCGGAACTGGATGGCGGTGAGCGCGATCACGATGACCATCAGGATCACCGACTGCGCCGCCGAGTCGCCGAGGATGAGATTGACGAAGCCGTCATTGTAGACCTTGTAGACCAGGGTCTCGGTGGCCTTGCCCGGCCCGCCGCCGGTCACCGCATGGATGATGCCGAAGGTGTCGAAGAAGGCGTAGACGGTGTTGACCACCAGCAGGAAGAAAGTGGTCGGCGCGAGCAGCGGGAAGACGATGGTCCAGAAACGCTTTTTCTCGCCGGCGCCGTCGATGGCCGCCGCCTCGATCAAAGTCTTGGGGATCGCCTGCAGGCCGGCGACGAAAAACAGGAAATTGTAGCTGATCTGCTTCCAGGACGCAGCAGCCACCACGAGCACCATCGCCTGCTCGCCATCGAGCAGCGGGTCCCAGTTGATGCCGAGCCAGCGCAGGCCATAGGCAAGCGAGCCGATCGAGGGGTTGAACAGGAACAGCCACAGCATGCCGGCAATGGCGGGTGCGACCGCATATGGCCAGATCATCAGCGTGCGGTAGAGCCCGCGGCTGCGCACCACCTTCTCGGCCATGACGGCGAGCAGCAGGGCGGTAGCCATGGCGACGGCGGCGACCGAGATCGAGAAGATCGCAGTCACCTGGATCGAGTTGAGATAGTTGGGGTCCGACAGGACCTTCTTGAAATTGTCGAACCAGACGAATTTCGACGACAGGCCGAACGGGTCTTCCCTCAGCATGGACTGGCGCAGCGCCTGGCTGGCCGGCCAGTAGAAGAACACCAGCGTGATCGCCAGCTGCGGCGCGACCAGCAGATAGGGCAGGATCTTGTTGGGGAAGACGACGCGTGGGGACAATGAGGGCCTCTCGTTACGCGTTGGTCAGAAGCTGGATGGCATCACTGCCGGATCCTTCGGCTCAGCGTTCGCGCTGCCTCACCCTTACCGTCTCCTCGTCAAGGACGGGAGAGGGAGGGCTTCTACGTTGCCGCATGTCCCCTCTCCCCGTCATTGCGGGGAGAAGGTGCCGGCAGGCGGATGAGGGGCACGCTACGATGACATTGGAGCGCTTCAGTTCCCCAGCGCTTCCTGGATCGCCTTGTTGCCGCGGGTGACGACATTGTCGAGCGCCTGCTGGGCGGTCTGCTGGCCGGCGAGCATCTTTTCGAGCTCCTCGTTCTCGATGTCACGGACCTGCGGCAGGTTAACGAGACGGACGCCCTTCGAGTTTTCGGTCGGGGCCTTGCCCATCATCTGCTTGATCGGGATCTCGCGGGCCGGGTTCTTGTCGTAGAATCCCGACTTCTTGGTCTCCTCATAGGCAGCGAGCGTGACCGGCAGGTAGCCCGAAACCTGGTGCAGGCGGGCCTGGATCGGTGTCTGCGACAGGAAGTTGAAGAAGGCGGCAACGCCCTTGTACTGCTCTTCCGGCAGGCCGGCGAAAACCCAGAGCGAAGCACCGCCCGGGATGGTGTTCTGCGGCGCACCGGCGGCGTCAGCCTCGTAGGGCAGCTGGCCGGTGCCGTAGTTCATGCCCGACTTGACGATGTCGCCAAGGCCGCCAGAGGATTCGGTGAAGATGCCGCACTCGCCGGCGAGGAAGATCTGCTTGGCCTCGGACGTGCGGCCGCCATATTTGAAGGTGCCGTCCTTGGCGAGGTCGGCGAGCTCCTGGAAGTGCTTGACGAAGGCCGGCGCATTGATCTTGAGCTCGACATTGGTGCCGCCGATGCCGTTTTCATTGGTGCCGTAGGACAGGTTGTTCCAGGCGGCGAAATTCTCGGTGTGGATCCAGGTAAGCCAGGTCGAGGTGAAGCCGCAGGGGGCAGCACCGCTCGACTTGATCTTCTTGGCGGCATCCCAGACTTCGCCCCAGGTCTTGGGCGGGTTGTCGACGTCGAGGCCGGCTTTCTGGAAGATGTCCTTGTTGTAGTAGAGGATCGGCGACGACGAATTGTAGGGGAACGACAGCATCGTGCCGTCAGGCTTGGAATAGTAGGCGACGATGCCCGGCAGGTACTGGCTCTTGTCGAAGGCCTGACCGCCCATCGACAGGATCTCGGCGACCGGCTTGATGGCGCCTTCGGCGCCCATCATCGTGCCCGTGCCGGCGTCGAAGACTTGCATGATCGCCGGAGGCTGCTTGGCGCGGAAGGCGGCGATGCCGGCGTTCAGCGTCTCGGGATAGGTGCCCTTGAAGACCGGAACGATCTTGTACTCGCTCTGGCTCTTGTTGAACTCTTCGGAAAGCTGGTTGACGACCTCGTTGTTCGCGCCGGTCATGGCGTGCCACCATGAAATCTCGGTGACGGCGAAGGCGGAGGTGCTGGACAACAGCGTCATGGTGGCGGCAACACCGGCCGCGAAGCCTAGGGTCTTCATGTCTCGCTCCCGTTCTGGTTGGCGAAATGTTTAGTTCCGCGAGGACCAGTATTGTCGGATTATGACAGCGCCACAACAGTTTTGTAGCGATCGTATGAAGGTCGCATTCGGCTCGCTTCGATTTCGCTTTCGCCACAACCTTATGAGAAGCTTTCGGTTTTCCAAAAAACGAAAGCAATTTGCCGAGAATTAGACCCACCTCAACTGCCAGCGCGCCGGCTAATGAAAGGCTGGAAATGGAATGAACATGCCGCGAAGCGTCCTTCGCGGAAGAAAATCGCGAAAATGCACGCTCAAATCCTGCAATCTGAAATTGCAAAGACGGACAGATAAACGTGTGTGGACACGCCGGCCTTATTTGGCGAGTGCGGCCTCGATGAGCGTCCTCGCATCAGGGCTAGCCCATTCAGCCGGGCCGTTCATGTTGGCCAGCAGGCAGCCTTCGCCGTCGATCAGCAAGGTGACAGGCAAGCCAAGCGCCAGCCCTCGCTTCTTCAGATCGTTGAACACGGCGAGCGTGTTGTCGCGGTAATGGCCAAGCGAGGAGATGCCGATCTCTTCGAGGAACTTCTTCGGCTTGGTGTCGTCGCCGGTGTCGACATTGATCGCCACGACCTCGAACTCCTCGCCGCCCATCTCGCGCTCCAGAGCATCGAGCGCCGGCATCTCGGCGCGGCACGGCGCGCACCAGGTGGCCCAGAGATTGACCAGCAACGTGCGACCGGCATGGTCGGCGATGGTCATCGGCTTGCCCTCGGGATCGTTGAAGGCAAGCGTCTTCAGCGACTGCGGCGGGTCGGCCGGCATCATCGCGGCGACATGGCCGACGGCGGCTGCACCTACGGCTTTGGCTCTTTCGGCCTTCGCCGCGCACAGCTTGTCGTCGGGGCTTGCAGAACTGGTGTCGGCGGCGACCGTCGGCTGCGGCGTCTTGTTGCCAGGAAGGGTCGTGCTGACATATACCGCGACCGCGCCGGCGATCACGCCCGCAACGGCGGCAATCAGTATATGGCGTGGGGCTGGAAACATTTTTCTGCGGTCCGACATCTAATCAATTTTCTCCGGAGCCCGGGTATCACGATGAGCGACAAGAAGGCCAGCAACCAGATGTGGGGCGGACGTTTTGCCTCGGGCCCGGCTGCGATCATGGAAGCGATCAACGCCTCGATCGGCTTCGACAAGAAGCTGTATGCCCAGGACATCCGAGGGTCCGTCGCCCACTCCGAGATGCTGGCGGAAACGGGCATTATTTCGGCTGGCGATCAACAGAAAATCGCTCACGGCCTGAACACGATCCTGCGAGAAATCGAGGACGGCAAGTTCGCCTTCTCGACCCGGCTCGAAGACATCCACATGAATGTCGAGTCGCGCCTTGCCGAACTGATCGGCGCCTCCGCCGGACGCCTGCACACTGCACGCTCGCGCAACGACCAGGTGGCCGTCGACTTCCGGCTCTGGGTCAAGGACGAGTTCCATCGCGTCGCCGAGGCACTGAAGGGGCTGATCGCCGCCTTCCTCGAACGCGCCGAGCAGCATGCCTCTACCGTGATGCCCGGCTTCACCCATCTTCAGACGGCGCAGCCGGTGACCTTCGGCCATCACTGCATGGCCTATGTCGAGATGTTCGCCCGCGACCTCAGCCGCGTGCGCGACGCCATCGAACGCATGAACGAGAGCCCGCTGGGTGCGGCAGCGCTTGCCGGCACCGGCTTCCCCATCGACCGCTTCAAGACGGCCAAGGCCCTCGGCTTCCGCGAACCGACGCGCAATTCGCTCGACAGCGTGTCGGACCGCGACTACGCGCTCGAATTCCTGTCGATCGCCGCGATCTCAGCCACCCACCTGTCGCGCCTTGCCGAAGAGATCGTCATCTGGTCGACGCCGCAATTCGGCTTCGTGCGCCTGTCGGACTCGTTCTCGACCGGCTCGTCGATCATGCCGCAGAAGAAGAACCCCGACGCCGCCGAGCTGGTGCGCGCCAAGACCGGCCGCGTCAACGGCCACCTGATCGGCCTCTTGACCGTCATGAAGGGCCTGCCGCTGACCTATTCCAAGGACATGCAGGAAGACAAGGAAGCGGTGTTCGACGCCGCCGAGACGCTCGACCTGATGCTGGCAGCGATGACCGGCATGGTCGGCGACATGACGATCAACGAGCAGGCGATGAAGAAGGCCGCCGGCTCGGGCTACTCGACCGCCACCGACCTAGCCGACTGGCTGGTGCGGACGCTGGGCATGCCGTTCCGCGAGGCACACCACGTCACCGGCCGTGCCGTGGCGCTGGCCGAAAGCAAGAAGGTCGGGCTCGAAAAGCTGGCACTGGAAGACCTCAAGTCGATCCATGACGGCATTACCGACGACATCTTCTCCGTGCTGTCGGTGCAGAACTCGGTGAAGAGCCGCACGTCCTTCGGTGGAACAGCACCTGCAGAGGTCAAGAAGCAGGTTCGCTATTGGAAGAAACGGCTGGCAAAAGCGTGATCTAGCCGGGGTGCAAAGCCCAAGAATCTCCGCTACAAGCAGCGGGGAAATTTTCGCGGACGGATGGAACATGACCGCTGGCAGGATTCTGGTGACGCTCGGGCTGATTGCGGCGGTTGGCATGGCTTCCGCCTGCGGCCGCAAGGGCGACCTCGACACCCCCTATGAGGCTGCCGTGCAGGCGCAGAAGGATGCCCAGAAAGCCGGCCAGCCGGCTGGCCCGGCACCGGTAAAACCGGTCGAGGACAAGCCTTTCATCCTCGACCCGCTGCTCTGAGCCGCTGTTCATTTTCGAAAGCATGCTGCCGTGAACCATTTCGACTATCGTGACGGCGTCCTCCACGCCGAAGACGTGGCGCTGACCGATATCGCCGCTGCCGTCGGCACGCCGTTCTACTGCTACTCGACCGCGACGCTGACGCGCCATTTCCAGGTCTTCTCCAAAGCCTTCGCCGATCTCGATGCGCTGGTCTGCTACGCGCTCAAGGCCAATTCGAACCAGGCGGTCCTGAAGACGCTGGCAAGGCTGGGTGCTGGCGCCGACACGGTGTCGGAAGGCGAGATGCGACGCGCATTGGCGGCGGGCATCCCGGCCGGGAAGATCGTATTTTCGGGCGTAGGCAAGACGGCGCGCGAAATGGACTTCGCGCTGCGGGCCGGCATCCTGTGCTTCAACGTCGAATCCGAGCCGGAGCTCGAGCTTCTGTCGGCACGCGCTGTTGCCAACGGCAAGACCGCACCAGTGTCGCTGCGCATCAACCCCGATGTCGACGCCAAGACGCACAAGAAGATCTCGACCGGGCTTGCCGAAAACAAGTTCGGCATCCCGCGTCAGCGGGCGCGCGAAGCCTATGCCCGCGCAGCAGCCCTGCCCGGCATCAAGGTGACCGGCATCGATATGCATATCGGCAGCCAGATCACCGAGCTGCAGCCTTTCGACGACGCCTTTGCGCTGATGGCCGAGCTGGTGGAAACGCTGAAGGCGGACGGCCATGAGATCGACCATGTCGACCTCGGCGGCGGCCTGGGCATTCCTTACAAGACCGACAACAACCCGCCGCCTTTGCCCGACGCCTATGCCCAGATCGTGCACAAGCACGTCGGCAAGCTCGGCCTCAAAGTGATGTTCGAGCCGGGCCGGCTGATCGTCGGCAATGCCGGCATCCTGGTTTCGGAAGTCATCTTCGTGAAGGAAGGCGACGCCAAGAATTTCCTCATCGTCGATGCGGCGATGAACGACCTGATCAGGCCGACGCTTTACGATGCCTATCACGACATCCGCCCGGTGGTGCAGCCGGCAGCAAACGCGCCGCGCATGACCGTCGACATCGTCGGCCCCGTCTGCGAAACCGGCGACTACCTCGGCCTCGACCGCGACATGCCCAGGCTGAAGGCCGGCGACCTGATTGCCGTCGGCACGGCCGGCGCTTATGGCGCGGTTCAGGCAGGCACCTACAACACGCGGCTGCTGGTGCCCGAAGTTCTGGTCGACGGCGACCGTTTCCATGTCGTCCGCCAGCGCCGGACCTATGAAGAGCTGATCGGCCTCGATTCCGTGCCCGACTGGCTCGCCTGACGGCGCACCAGATTGTCAGGGTGAGCAGGGAATTCTACGGCGTTCCTTACGCCCGCCCCGGAAGTGCTGTGCGTTGAGCTTCACGATTACGTTGGTCGCCTCGCCTTCGCCGCGATTGATGGTATTCTCCCAGAGGCAGGGTGGCTGCATCCCGCGCCGCCCAAGCGGAAGGGCCGATGACGGAACCGACACGACCAGCGCTGCATCGTAGCATTGCCGCCGGCCTGGGCAGGACGCGCTTGGCTATCGCCACGGCGATGATCGTCGAGCGCGGCTGGCCGCTGGTGTTGCCGCTGATCGTTATTGCCAGCCTGTTCGTCAGTCTGTCCTGGCTCGGCCTGTTCCGGCTCCTGCCCGACATGGCGCGACTGGGGCTGGCCGTGACCTTCGTCGCAGCCGCGTTGGCCTCGCTCTATCCGCTGCGCTTTTTCCGCCTGCCGAACTGGGCTGAGATCGACCGCCGTCTCGAACGCGCCAACCAGCTGCTGCACACGCCGGTGCAGGTCCAGACCGACAAGCCATCGGGCAAGCCGGACAGCTTTGCCGACGCCTTGTGGCGCGAGCACCAGAAGCGCATGGCCGAACGGCTAGGCACGCTGGGCGGCGACCTGCCCCGGACGCAAGTACCCGAACGCGACCCATGGGCACTTCGCGCCGCCGCTGCCCTGTTGTTCGTTTGCGCCTTCGCATTTTCCTTCGGCCCGACCGGCGGCCGGCTGGGCGACGCCTTCCGGGCGCATGCGGCGCACGACACTGTGCCGCCGCGCATCGACGCCTGGGTGACGCCGCCGACATATACCGGCAAGGCACCGATCTTCCTGACCGCCGATGCAAGCAGGGACGTTCCTGTCATCGACGTGCCCGAGGGCAGCGAACTGTCGCTACGCGTCACCGGCGGCTCGGGCGACGAAACGCTCGCCTTCACCGATGCCGCAGGCACAGTGCGCGACATCGTACCCAATGGCGTCAACACCGACGCAGCAACGCCTGTCGCGACAGGCCCGGTTGCCACGGTCAGGCAGTTTGCCGAAAAGCTCACCGCCCAGGGTAAGCTCACGCTGAAATCCGGCGACGACGAGCTCGACAGCTGGGCCTTCACCGTCATTCCCGACAGCGCGCCGAAAATCAGCTTCGTCGGTGAGCCCAAACGCGCCGTCAACGGCACGCTGGAACTGACCTACAATATCGAGGACGACTATGGCGCGGCCTCGGCCAAGGCCGACTTCGCCCTTGCCGACGCGCAGCCGGTGGATGCACGCCCGCTCTATGGCCCGCCCGAAATGCCGCTTTCCCTGCCCCGCCGTGGTGCGACCAAGAAGCCGGTGAAGGCGACGCGCGACCTGACAGAGCATGTCTGGGCTGGTGCTTCGGTGAAGCTCACCTTGCATGTTAGCGACGATGCCGGCCAGGAAGCCAAGAGCGAAACCAAGACGATCATCCTGCCGGAAAAACCGTTCACCAACCCGCTCGCCCGGGCGGTGATCGAACAGCGGCGCCTGCTGGCGCTCGACGCCAACGCCAAGCGGCGCGTGCTTGATCTGATGGACGCGATCACACTGCGGCCCGAGGACACGATCGACAATCTCTCGCACTACCTGGCGCTGATGAGCGCCCGCTCGCGGCTCAAGATGGCCAGCTCTGACGACCAACTGCGCGAGGTGGTCACCTATCTCTGGCAGGTGGCGCTCGGCATCGAGGACGGCGACCTGTCGGCGGCGGAAAAGCGCCTGCGCCAGGCCCAGCAGGCCTTGCAGGACGCGCTCGAACGCGGCGCCAGCGACGAAGAAATCGACAAGCTGATGGCCGAGCTGCGCGAGGCGATGAACGACTTCCTGCGCGAGTTCGCCGAACGCAACCAGCAGAACAAGACCGCGCAGGACCAGACGCCGGCCCAGGAGTTGCGCCAGAGCGACCTGCAGCGCATGCTCGACCAGATCGAGAACCTCGCCAAGTCGGGCAACCGCGACCAGGCGCGCGAGTTGCTGTCGCAGTTGCAGGACATGATGAACAACCTGCAGGCCGGCAAACGGCAGCAGGGTCAGCAGGGCCAGCAGAATTCCGAGATGCGCCAGCAGATGGACAAGCTCGGCGAGATCATGCGGCGCCAGCAGGAGATGATGAACGAGACCTTCCGCATGGACCAGATGCAGCGCGGCCAAGGCGAGCAGAGCGATCCCTTCGGCGAGAACGGCGAGCCCGGCCAGCAGCAGCAACAGGGCGAGCAAGGCCAGCAAAACAAGGGCCAGCAGGGCCGGCCGATGACGCCGCAGGAATTTGCCGACGCGATGAAGCAGCTGCAGCAGGGCCAAGGGCAGCTGGAAAAGGACCTCGAAGCGCTGATGAAGGGGCTCGAGGGCCTCGGCATCAAGCCGGGCGAAGGTTTTGGCGACGCCGGGGAATCGATGAACCAGGCCGAGGGTTCACTCGGCAAGGGCGAAAGCGAACGCGCCGTCGGCCACCAGGGCCGCGCGCTCGAAGCGCTGCGCAAGGGCGCCCAGGACATGATGCAGCAGATGCAGGCCATGCAGGGCGACCAGGGCGGCAGCGGCGAAGGCGGCCGCCAGCAGAATGCCGACCGCGACCCGCTCGGCCGGCCCCGCGCCACCACCGGTCCCGACTTCGGCGACTCGACCAAGGTGCCCGACGAGATCGACGTGCAGCGCGCCCGCCAGATCCTCGACGCCATCCGCAAGCGCCTGGGCAATGCGCTCAGCCCCGAACTGGAGCGGAGTTATCTCGAACGCTTGCTGGAGCTGCGGTAGCCGGGAGCTCACTACGTTTGCTCCTCCTGTACCGACGCACTCCGTCCCACCCCTCTCTTTCCTGCCGGACATCTCCCCCGCAAGGGGGGAGATTAGTCTCGTCACCGGCACTGCTCATCCTGTCACATGGTAGCAACGGGCCGTGTGGCTGGTGGTTGGCGGTGGGGGTCGATGACGGCATGATCTCCCCCCTTGCGGGGGAGATCCGGCGGGACAGAGAGGGGTGCGAGAGGCGCGAGTTCGAAGGCGTAATGCTCAAATCGCTCACGCCTTGGCGCCGCACACCCAGCCTCAGCCGGGAACCATGCCCGCCTCCTGCGCCATCGCAAAATCCTTCTGACTGGCACGCTGAAAAGCGGGGCGTGCTGCCAAGCGCTCGACATAGTCCAGGAACACCGGCTTCTCGGGCAGCGTCTTCAGCACACGGATGCCGAAATTGATGCCGCCGCCGATCTGAGTGTCAGCTGCGGTGAAGCTGTCGCCTGCGATGTAGGGGCGCGAGGACAGCGTCCTTTCGAGATTGTCGACCATCTCGCTGAACGAACCGTAGGAATAGCCGCTGCCCATGAATTCGTGACCATGCGCCTTGGCCGCCAGCACTGGGTCGAACACCGAATCGGCATAGACGAGCCAGGTCAGGTAAGGCGCGCGCAGCTTGTCGCCTATGGCAGGTGCAAGGCCGGCCTCGGGGAAGACATCACAGAGATAGGTGCAGATTGCCGCCCGCTCGGTGACCAGGATGCCATCGTGGATGATCGCCGGTACCTTCTTGTTGGGCTGGATCGAACGATACTCTTCCGGCACCCCGCCAGGTGCGCGGATATCGACCTTCTCGACCGTGTAGGGGGTGCCGAGTTCCTCAAGCAGCCAAAGCACGTTGGACGCGCGCGACCAGGGCGCGTGGTAAAAGGTGATCATCACTTCCTCCTCATTTCAGAATGCCGCCTGCATAACATTGGTCTCCTGACAGCCTTTTGTCAGGAGGCATGGCAGGATACGGCTTGTTCCCAGCGATCAGCGCCGCTGATGGAAAGCCTCGCGGATGGCGTCGGCCATGGCGTCGACGGCTTCGCTGTTGGCGCGCGGATTGCGATGCATGACGACCCTGGTCGTGTCGATCGCCCCGAAGCCTTCGGCCTCCGTCAGCTCGCGGCAATCCGGTGGAATGTTGCTGCGGGCCATCGGCGCCAGCGCCAGTCCGGCGGTGACGGCAAGGGAGAGGCCGTTGGTGGTATCGCTGGTGTAGGCGAAACGGTAATCGATGCCGCGCTGCTCGAGTGAGCGAAGCGCATACTCCCGCGACCAGCCGTGGCGAGTGTACATGGCAACCGGCAGCGGCCGCTCCAGATGCAGCTGGTGGTGAATGGAGGTCACCCAGACCGTCGGGTCATTCATCAGGACTTCGGCGCCCGATGGAAATTGCCACTCGAAGACCACGGCAAGATCAAGTTCGCCGGCCGCGAGCGAAGCCAGTTGGGAGACCGAATAGCCGAACCGCACCGTCACCTCCACCTTCGAATGGCGCTTGGCAAAGGCACCCAGGGCACGCGACAGAACAGGCTGGCCATATTCCTCGGGGATGCCAATGCGGACCGGTCCGCCAAGCGGCGCCGCGCGCATCGACGACGCCGTTTCATCGAGCAGGGCAACGATGCGGCGCGCATTTCCGACGAGCTCGGTGCCGCGTTCGGTCAGGGCGACGCCGCGCGCGCCGCGCGTGAACAGCACCTCGCCGACGACCTCCTCGAGGCGCTTGATCTGCATGCTGACCGCGGACTGGGTGCGCCCGACACCTTCGGCCGCGCGGGTGAAATTGCCGCTCTCGGCAACCGCGAGGAAGGTGCGCAGCAGGTCGCTGTCGAGGCGTGCGGTCATGAAAACGTTTTCAGCCATAAGAAATTCTAATGGCTGCCATCATTCCAATTCGTTTGCATCGTGTCAAACGGCGGGGAATAGTCCCGCTACCCATTGGAAGGTGGTCGCAAGAGATGCGGCTGCGGACTGGTAATACCGTCCTCACTTTCACCCGCCGCAATCTTGCCGGCGGGTATTTTTTTGGGGCAGCTGTGCGCCAGTCGCTGTCGCCGCTGGCCCAACAGGAGGCGCCGACAAGCGCTCTCGTTCTGCCCGATCTCAAGGTACAAATATCGGGACGACCTCTTAGCCAGGCACTCCTGCACCATGCACAACAGAACGCTTCTCGGCATCCTCTGCCTTTGCCTGGGCGTGCTGGTGTTTTCGATCCAGGACGCGCTGATCAAGGCCGTGGCCGGCACCTATCCGGTCAGCGAAGCGCTGCTGATCCGCGCCGTGGTGGCGTTGCCGATCCTGCTCCTGCTGGTGCATCGCGATGTCGGGCTTCCGGCACTCGCCTCGCCCAACTGGCGCTTCCTCGCAACGCGCTCGACGATCCTGTTCGTGTCTTACTGCGCCTACTACCTGGCGATCCCGGCGCTGCCGATCGCCGATGCGGCGGCGCTCTTCTTCCTGACGCCATTGCTGATCATGACCATGGCCGGTCCCTATCTCGGCGAACGGGTGCCGTGGCAAAGCCTTGCCGCCGGCACGGTCGGGCTGTTCGGTGTGGTCATCATGGTCGATCCCGGCGCCGGCATCTTCGAATGGGCGGCCTTGCTGTCGCTCGCCTCGGCGTTTCTCTACAGCTTCTCGCAGCTGATGGCGCGCAAGGTCGGCGTGACGGAAAGTGCGACGACAATGGCCTTCTACCAGAACGCCGCCTATCTCTTCGGCGCCGTGCTGATCACCACGATCTTCTCGGCCGCCGGCTTCCAGCAGACAGGCCATCCCAGCCTCGATTTTTTGATGCGGCCATGGATCTGGCCGAGCCTGCCCGACTTCCTGATGATGGGCGCCTGCGGCATCATTGCCGCTGTCGGCATGGTGCTGCTTGGCCAAGCCTATCGGCTGACGCCCGCCAACAAGGCGGCGACTTTCGAATACACCGGGCTGTTGTGGGCACCGCTGTGGGGCTTCCTGTTCTTCGCCGAGGTGCCCGGAACCGGCACGGTGATCGGCGCGCTGCTGATCGTCGGCGCCGGTATATTCGCGCTGAATGTCGGGACGCGGACGCCTCAGGCGGCGCCGGCGAGCGCCACTGCCGACTGAGCAGCCAGCGCCCGCGAAACGCGGTCACGAATGTCGTTGAGCGTGAACGGCTTCTGCACCACATCGATGATGATGGCGTCGAGTTCCTCTGCGCGCTCGCGCTGGTCGGCATAGCCGGTCATCAGCAGGATCGGCAGCCCGGGATAGGCGCGTGCTGCATTCTGCGCCATCTTGATGCCGTCCATCTCCGGCATGCGGATGTCGGAGACGATCAGGTCGTACCCGCCGCGCTCTGCGTGAATGGAGTCGAGCCCTTCGGCGCCATCGCAAGCGACGTCGACCTTGTGGCCGGCGCGTTCGAGCGCGCGGGCTGCGAGAGTGCGGACGGACTCATCGTCCTCAACGATCAGAAGTTTTGCCATGGCGGCGATATTTGCCGCGACTGGTTGACGATTCCTGAATGCCGCAAAATTTGTGATTAGCGGCTGATCAGTCTTCGCCCTTGACCACTCCGACGAAGGGCAGCTCGCGGAAGGCGTGCGCCACATCCATGCCATAGCCGACGACGAAATAGTCGGGGCAGTCGAAGCCGACATAATCGGCATTGAGGTCGGTCTTGCGGCGCATGCGCTTGTCGAGCAGCACAGCGATCGAGCAGCTCTTGGCGCCGCGCGACATCATCAGCTCGCGGGTGAACTTCAGCGTCTTGCCCGATTCGAGAATGTCGTCGATCAGCAGGACGTCGCGGCCGGCAACCTCGTTGTCGATGTCACGCAGCACGCGGACCTCGCCGCTCGTGGTGCCGGCACCATAGCTTGAAATGAAGATGAATTCGACCTCCGGCGACAGGCCGACGTCGTGCATGGCGCGGATCAGGTCGGCGGCGAAGATGAACGAGCCCTTCAGCACGGAGATGACCAGAAGGTCAGTGTAGTCGTGCGCCGCGATATCCTTGGCGAGTTCGAGATTGCGCCGTGCGATCGCCGAGGCGGAGAACAGCACTTCGATTTCCTTGTCGCGCACAACAGGCATGACAGCATCCTATTCCGAGAAAGCGACCGTGACGGTCTTTACCCCGTTCATAGGCACGTCGAGCCGGCTCGAAAAGTCCCATCTTGCGCCGGCTGCCACCGGAACCGTGCCTGTCCCCAGCCTGTAACGCAGGACTTTACCGTCATCGCCGGTGACGGCGATGACGATCGGCGGCAGCGATGCCGCCCTGTTTCCGTCGTTGAAGGCGGTGCCGTCGACGAGCAGAAGCGGCTTGCGGCCGGAGCTGTCGATGCGCGAAACGACGTCGGCGAGGCGCAGCTTCGGCGCCTGCCATGACAGCGGAAACGCCGCAGCATGCAGCACCTGGTGTCCGCCGGCGACCCAAAACGCCATTGCCACCAAGGAGATACCGGAGAGCCAGAAGATCGGCCCGCCGCGCGTCGGCCGGGCGTCCAGCCGCGAATGCGCTGGCCTGAGCATCTCCATTCCGCCCCGATTGGCTGGCTGAGTGGCGAGGACAGTCTGGACGGCGGATGATTCGTTTCGGCGATCGGCGCGAGCCACGACTTCGAAATCGGCGTCGATAATGTCCAAGGCAGGCGCGCGCCGGGGTTGGGCGGATGTGTCGCGGCCGTCATCGGTCATGATTTCGCCGGAAACCGGGCGTGCTTTCCGCTGCTCAGCCATCAGACCCCTTAGACATTCTGCCGAGAGGGGGTAAACGGAAATGGTTAATGCTTCGCCACCGAGGTGCTTCGGCGCCCCATTCCGGACGGAAAATTAACCGTCTCTTAACCATGCGGACCCATGGTCGTTTCGTAGAAACGGGCAGCCAGGGTCCCGATGAATCTCCGTGGATTCGCAAGTTCCCAGGGTTTCGTAAGTTCCCAATGTTTCGCAAGTTCAAGGTCTGCAGCACGTGATCCGCTTCGAGAATGTCGGCCTCAGATACGGGATGGGACCGGAGATCCTGCGTGACATCTCCTTCCACATCCCCGAGCGCTCGTTCCAGTTCCTGAGCGGGCCGTCGGGCGCGGGCAAGACCACCCTGCTGCGGCTGCTGTTTTTGTCGCTCAAGCCGACGCGTGGCCTGATCAGCGTCTTCGGCAAGGACCGTTCGCGCATCTCGCGCACCGAGCTGCCGCTGATGCGCCGGCGTATTGGCGTGGTGTTCCAGGATTTCCGCCTGCTCGACCACATGACCACCTACGAGAATGTGGCGTTGCCGCTGCGCGTGCGCGGGCGCGAAGAGGCAAGCTACCGCACCGACGTCACCGAACTGCTCAAATGGGTCGGCCTCGGCGAGCGCATGCATGTGCTGCCGCCGGTGCTTTCGGGCGGCGAAAAGCAGCGCGCCGCGATCGCCCGCGCGCTGATCGAGCAGCCCGAGATCCTGCTGGCCGACGAGCCGACCGGCAATGTCGACCCGCCACTGGCGCGGCGCCTGCTCAGGCTGTTCATCGAGCTCAACCGGCTTGGCACCGCGGTGGTGATCGCAACCCACGATCTCGGCCTGATGGACCAGGTCGATGCTCGGCGCATGATTCTCGCCGGCGGAAGGCTCGACATCTATGACTGAGGCCCAAGCCGACAGCAGCACACACGACGAGGAATTCGAGGACGAATTCGAGGATGCGCCGCTCCAGCAGCCGGCGCCAAGGCTGCAGCGCAAGACCGCCCCCATCGTGCCGTCACAGAACATCGCCGGCCGTGCGCTGGTGCTGGTCATCGCCATCATGACGTTCTTGTCGTGCCTGACGCTGGGTGCGGTCACGCTGGTGCGCGACACCGCCTCGGTGTGGGAAAACCAGATCGCCCGCGAGGCGACGATCCAGATCAAGCCCGCCGAAGGGCTGGACATGGAGGCGGCACTGGAGACGGCCGCACGCATCGCCGGCGAATTCGCCGGCGTCAGCGGCACCAAGATCGTCGATCGCGCCGCTACCGCGCGGCTGCTCGAACCGTGGCTCGGCTCGGGATTGAACATCGACGAGCTGCCGGTGCCGCGGCTGGTGATCGTCACCATCGACCAGAGCAGCCCGCCCGATTTCGGCGCGATGCGCCAGGCGATCAGCCCCAAGGTGCCAACCGCCACGCTCGACGATCACCGCACCTGGGTCGACCGGCTGGTGGCGATGGCGCGCACGACGGTCACCATCGGCACCGGCGTGCTGGTGCTGATGCTGGCAGCGACTGTGCTGTCTGTGGTGTTTGCGACGCGTGGCGCCATGGCCGGCAACGGCCACATCATCGAGGTGCTGCATTTCGTCGGCGCCGAGGCCAATTTCATAGCCAGCGAGTTCCGCCGTCACTTCCTGCTCACCGGCATGACGGGTGCGGCCGCCGGTGGCGTTGCCGCTGTGGTGGTCTTCATCATCTTTTCGTGGTGGTCGTCGCTCAATCTCGCGACGCCGGAAGCCGACCAGGCAACCGCCCTGTTCGGCAACTTCGCCATCGGCCTGAACGGTTATCTCGGCGTCGCCGTGATCGTCGCTGTCATTGGCGCATTGACTGCCGCGACATCACATTTCACCGTCGTCAGCTATCTCGGCGACATCGACGTGCAGCATCCGGAAAGGATGTGATCACCGATGATGTCACTTTGTTGCAGAATGTGCTTAGATAGGCGCTGCAAAAGCCGCAATCCCTGCTTAACCATGGCTTCGTGATGGGTCAGAACGCGCTCGCCGCATCGGGGACGGTTTCCGGATCAAAAACCTACCCGGCCGGGCTCAAGCCGCGCCGGAGAAGTGTTTTTTTGCGCCGCATTTTGTTCATCCTCGTCGCAGCAGCCTTCATCTTCACCGGTGGCTTCGCGCTGTTTGCAACCCATGTCAGTCGACTGACCACGCCGGCCAACCCTGCAAAGGCCGACGCCATCATCGTTTTGACCGGCGGCCAGTCGCGGCTGGATGCGGCACTTGACCTGCTCAAGGCCGGCAAAGGCGAACGCCTGCTGATCAGCGGCGTCCATCCCTCGGCGACGCGCCGGCAACTGCAGCTGGCGACTCGCAGCGACAAGTCGCTGTTCAACCGTGTCGACATCGACCGCGCCGCGCTCGACACCATCGGTAATGCCGAGGAAAGCGCCAAATGGGTCGAAAGCCACGACTACGCCCGTGTCATCCTCGTCACCAACAACTACCACATGCCGCGCAGCATGCTGGAAATGGGCCGGCTTTTGCGCAAGGCCAGCCTGGAGCCCTACCCGGTCGTCAACTCCAAGCTTGGCGAAGGCCGATGGCTGACCAAGCCCGAAGCGTTCCGCGTGCTGTTCACCGAATACAACAAGTACCTGCTGGCGCTGGCGCGCGGCATCGTGCCGGTCAAGCCGACCTCGGACGGCATGGTCGTGGTGCAGGCCGCCGCCGAATAGGCACTCTGCCACGCAAAAGCTCATTCCAAGGCGAAGCGGCGTTTTCCTTTTTGGACGGCTTGGTGTAACCAACGGCGAAATCCCGTCCTCAGGCGCCCCTCACCAATGCTCCATATCCGCTCGCTGGCATTCAACTTCGTCTTCTATGTCAGCCTGATCGCCCAGATGATCTTCTGGACGCCCTACTATTTCCTGTCGCCACGCCACCGCGCCTGGCTGGTCCCCAAATTCTGGGCGCGTTCGAGCCTGTGGCTGCAGGAAAAGATCGCTGGCACGAAGAGCGAGGTCATGGGGCTCGAGAACCTGCCTGCGGGTTCGTTCATCCTGGCGCCCAAGCACCAGTCGTTCTGGGACGCCATCGCCTTTTTCCCCTACCTGCGCGACCCGCTCTACATCCTCAAGCGCGAGCTGATGTGGATCCCGTTCTTCGGCTGGTACATCGCCAAAATGAAGATGATCCCGGTCAACCGTGGCAAGCGCTCGGCAGCCCTGAAGGCCGTTGTCGTGGCAACCCGCCGGGAAATGCAGAACGACCGCCAACTGATCATCTATCCCGAGGGCACCCGCCGCGCGCCCGGCGACGAGCCGGCCTACAAGTGGGGTATCGCCGAACTTTATGCGGCGCTCAACATGCCCGTCGTGCCCGTCGCCCATGTCGCCGGCCTATACTGGCCGCGTCGCAAGTTCCTGCGTTACCCCGGCACCATCAAGGCGCGTTTCCTGAAGCCGATTCCGGCGGGCCTTTCGCGCGAGGAATTCATGCAGCGCCTGATCTCGGAGACCGAGGCCGCCTGCGACGAGTTCCTGATCGAAGCCGCCCGCTCGAAGAACCCGCCCCCCATGCCGCCCACGGCGCTGAAGCGGCTGAAGGAACTGGGCGTAAACACGTGACACTGTTCCCGACCGGCCGCCGAACATTCTTCCTGCAAGAAATCGGGGAGCCGGAGGCGAACGTCCTTCGCGTTGTCGTGGCAGAGGCGAGTGCCCAGGAGAACGCAACAACAGTTCCTGGGACAGACTTCATAGCCCGACCAGTCATGCCGGTAACCAACGAACAGTCCTGGCAACTGACGTGGGATTCCTACATTGCCTATGCGGTTCGCAACGAGAGCTATTGGCAGTCGGATAATCGGCCAGATTGTGATGATCGCCTGCTAGTGCGATCGCAATCGGCCTTCCTTGATTTCGTCGGGGCGTCAACCTTCGCGTCCGACGATTTCCCGGGAAAATATTCGCACTGGGAGCTTATTTGCGCGGATCACGTCATCGATGTGGTTTCGACTTCTGGTCCGTACATAGAAAGACGGCTTACTCGCGCGTGACCATCCTGATTAGCCCGGTACCATTCGCCGCTCGTGTTCGAGCAGCCAGCGCTTGCGCCAGAGGCCACCGCCATAGCCCGTCAGGTCGCCGCTGGCGCCGACCACCCTGTGGCACGGGATGACGATGGCGATCGGGTTGGCGCCGTTGGCGCGGCCGACCGCACGTATGGCTGCGGGGTTGCCGATCTCGGCGGCGAGGCCGGAATAAGTCACCCAGACGCCCGCAGCAATGCGGCGCAAGCCGTCCCAGACCTGACGTTCAAAGGACGTGCCCTGCGGTGCCAGCCGAGTTGCGAACTCTGCAGACGTGCCAGCGAAATAGGCGGAGAGTTCCGCCTCGATCTGATCGATCGGTGCGGCCCTGCCGAAGGCGATGGCCGAGCCGGTGACCGCCTGCAGCTTGCGCACCTCTGTCGCCAGCGCCTTTCGCTCGAGGAATTCGAGGATGTGAAGGGCATGCTGGTCCGCAATCGCGATCATCGGGCCGATGGGCGTCTCGATCCAGTCGGCCTTGAGCATGGTCTTGCCGCGCAGCTTGGCCGGCGCCTCGCCGAGCAGCCGGGTGACAGCCGCGCGAAATCCGCTGCCGGAATCGAAACCCGCCTCGACCTGGGCGTCGACGACGCTGTCACCTGACGTCAGCCTCTCTGCCGCTTGCCCCAACCGGCGCAGCCGCGCCATTTCGAGAAAGCTCATGCCGAAACGACGCTTGAAGGCGCGGCGCACTGTCGAGGCATCGAGGCCCATGGCGACGATATCGGCCTCCAGCCAGCGCCGCTCCGGCTCGCGTTCGAGTGCTTCGACCAGCGCTGCGACCAGTGGCTCAGCTTCGCCCGAGCCCATCATCGGCCGGCAGCGCAAGCAGGGCCTGAAGCCGGCATGCAGGCATTCGGCGGTGGTGTCGAAGAACTGCACGTTCTCGCGCTTGGGCTTGCGCGCCGAGCAGGTCAGACGGCAGAAGATGCCGGTCGTCCTGACGCCGACATAGGCAAAACCGTCATAGCCTGCATCGCGGGCGATCAGGGCATCATAAAGCGTGTCGTCATCGGGGCGTTGGAACAGCATGGCCGATCCTTAGCGCGTCTCCGCTCGGCGCGCCGCCGAAAAACGGGCGTTGATTTTGCCTCCTGACACAGAACTATTTGCCGACCAGACGTGCCACCTCTTCGAGCCAATGGTCGCGAATGCCGAGCGCCCTGAGATGCTCGACGGTGCTGAGCACATAATCCTCGTTGCGGCCCGACTGGCCGACGGCTCCGGTGACGATTTCGGCCGCGTGCGCCGCGTCGAGATTGCCGGCATACTGATGATGCTTGCGGTCGGCGATGTAGCACACCGCCTCCGCCTTTCCGCCGCCATCGAGCTGGATGGTCAGCTGGCGTTCGAGATAGACGCTGGTGACGAGCTCGCGGTCCCTGAGATAGGCAAGCACCTCGTCGCGCAGGTCGCCCGGCACGCGGAAGGCGAGGCCGACGCAGGAGCCGCCACGGTCGAGGCCGAGCACCAGGCCCGGCCGCTGCTCGGTGCCACGATGGACCCAGGAGCGGATGCAGAGCGAACGACGAAACCCCATCAACCGGGCACGGCGCGTCTCGACATGCGCGAAACCTGGCCGCCATATCAACGAACCGTAGCCAAAAACCCAAAAATCGCCCATATCGCCAGCCTGTTGGTGATCGCGGTGAACAGAACCGCGTTAGCGAGAGCCCGAGCATGCCGTCAAGTCAGGAACCAAGAGCAAACTACAGCCGCCGCTTCATGTGGCTCGGGCTTTTCATCGTGCTCCTGTTCGGCGGCTACAGCGCCGGATGGTTCTGGTTCGCCGGCAAGGCCGAGAGCGAGGTGCGCAAGGCGATCGCCGGCATCAACCGCGATGGCGTGTCGCTCGAATGCGCCAACCCAGAGATCAAGGGTTTTCCGTTCCGCATCGGCCTGTTCTGCGACCGGCTGGACTACGAGGATGCGGGGCGCAGGATTTCGGCCAGCGCCGGCAGTTTCCGCACCGCCGCCCAGGTCTATCAACCTATGCACTCGGTGCTGGAGATCGACGGCCCGCTCAGGATCGCCGCGCCCGACCTGCCTCAGTTGCAATTCAACTGGGATTTGCTGCATGCCAGCGCCAGGATCGCAAAACCCCTGCCAGAGCGAATCTCGGTCGAAACGCTCAAGCTTTCCGGCCAGGCAGCGTTCATCGACGGCGTCGCCAAGCCGCTGTTCACCGCCGAGCAGACGCAGACGCATCTGCGCCCGAACGGCGCCGACATCGATCTCGCCGGTACCTTCACCGGTCTGCAGATCGACCCGCAGGCGATCGGCGGACGCACGCTGCCCAAGCTCGACGGCAGCGCAGACACCTCGCTCAACAATGGTGTTGCCCTTGTGGAAAGCAGGCAGCCGGCGCTGCGCGGCCAGTCGGGCAGCATTCGCTCGCTGACGCTGACGTCGGGCGGTACGACCGGCGTCGCACTCAGTGGCCCATGGTCGGTCGGCGACGATGGGCTGATCGATGCAGATCTCAAGGTGACGATCCAGAACCCGCGCGAGCTGTCGCGCATCCTGTCTCAGGTCATTCCGGAGCAGGCCAAGCAGTTCGAGACCGCCTTCACCGGCCTCGCTTTGCTCGGCGACGCGCCGACCCTGCCGCTCAAGATCGTCAAGGGCAAGGCGACTTTGGGCTTCATTCCGCTCGGCATGGTGCCGGCGGTAGATTAGGGGAGTAAGGCAGTAGGGGAGTAGGGGGACGATCCCCTATTCCCCTATTCCCCTATTCGCGTATTCCCTAACCCTTCGCCGGATGCTCGATGGCCTCGCGGCCGAAGTTCGGCACGTCGACTTCCTGGCCGGCGTCGATGATCGAGCGGCGGATGGCACGGGTGCGGGTGAACATCTCGAACAGCTTGTCGCCGTCGCCCCAGCGGATCGCCCGCTGCAGCGACGCCAGGTCTTCCGAGAAGCGCGCCAGCATTTCCAGGATCGCGTCCTTGTTGTGCAGGCAGACGTCGCGCCACATCGTCGGGTCGGAAGCCGCCAGACGGGTGAAGTCGCGGAAACCGGAAGCCGAATATTTGATCACTTCCGACTTGGTCACCGACTCCAGATCGTCGGCTGTGCCGACGATGTTGTAGGCGATGATGTGCGGCAGGTGCGAGACGATGGCGAGCGTCATATCGTGATGTTCGGGATCCATCGTATCGATGTTGGAGCCGCAGCGGCGCCAGAACTCCGACAGCTTCTCCAGCGCCACCGGATCGGTATCAGGCAGTGGCGTGAAGATACACCAGCGGTTCTCGAACAGCTCGGCGAAACCGGCATCGGGGCCCGACTTCTCGGTACCGGCCAGCGGATGGCCGGGGATGAAATGCACGCCCGCGGGTACATGCGGGGCCATCTGCGCGATGACGGAGGCCTTGGTGGAGCCGACGTCGGTGAGGATGGCGCCCGGCTTCAGCGCTAAGGCGATGTCGACAGCCACCGCTTCCGAAGAGCCGACCGGCACCGAGACGATGACGAGGTCGGCATCCTTGACGGCTGCCTTGGCGTCGGTCGAGTAGCTGTCGCCGAGACCGAGTTCCTCGGCGCGGGCGAGCGTGGGTGCACTGCGGGTGGAGATCGCAATGTGACGGGCGAGTCCTTCACGGCGGATGACGCGTGCCAGCGACGAGCCGATCAGGCCGATGCCGACGAGGGCGATCTTTTCAAAGAGAGGATCTGACATGGTTCAACTTTTCAGGAATTCGGTGAGTGCGGCAACGACGCCGCGATTGGCTTCTTCGGTGCCGATGGTCATGCGCAGCGCGTTGGGGAAACCGTAGCCGGTGACCCTGCGCAGGATATAGCCGCGCGCCGTGAGATGGTCGTCGGCGGCTGCGGCCGAGTGCTTGCCGTCATCGGGGAAGTGCACCAGCAGAAAGTTGCCGACAGAAGGCGTGACGCGCAGGCCGAGCTTTTCGAACTCGGCGACCAGCCATTCCGCCCATTTGGCATTGTGGGCAATGGTGCGCTCGACATGGCCGCGGTCTTCCATCGCCGCCACGCCGGCTTCGATCGCCGCCGCATTGACGTTGAAGGGACCGCGCATGCGCTCGAGCACGTCGATGACGTGCGCCGGCGCATAGATCCACCCGATGCGCATGCCGCCGAGGCCGTGGATCTTGGAGAAGGTGCGCGTCATCACGACGTTCTCGTTGGCCGCGACCAGTTCGACACCCGACTCATAGTCGTTGCGGCGGACATATTCGGCATAGGCAGCGTCGAGGACGAGCAGCACGTTCCTGGGCAGTGCCGCGTGCAGGCGGCGCACCTCCTCGAACGGCAGGTAGGTGCCGGTCGGGTTGTTGGGGTTGGCGAGGAAGACGATCCTGGTCTTCGGCGTCACCGCCGCGATGATGTTGTCAACGCTGGCCTTCTCGGCATCCTCCTTGGCAACGACCGGCGTGGCACCGGCTGCCTGGGTGTAGATCTTGTAAACCATGAAGCCGTGCTCGGTGTAGACGGCCTCGTCGCCCGGCGAGAGATAGCTCTGGGACAACAGGCCCAGCACTTCGTCGGAGCCATTGGTGCACAGGATGTTGGCAGGATTCAGCCCATGGGTCGCCGCGATCGCCTGCCTCAGGCGTGACGCCGACCCGTCGGGATAATACTCCATCTTATGCGATAGCCTTTGGACGGCCTCGATCGCATGGGGCGAGGCTCCGAGCGGATTTTCGTTCGACGACAGCTTATGGACCTTGGCGACGCCTGCCGGAGCGGAGCTCTTGCCGGGGACATAGGCTGCGATGTCCATGATGCCGGCGCGGGGTTCGGGGCGAATCTGCTCGGGTGCCTTGGTCATTTCGAAATATCCTGGATTGGCGCCTCCGGCCGGAGGCCGCAGCGGAAATACCGCCCGGTGCACGCAATGTCGAGGAAAACCGGCGGAACCGGGCGGTCTGGCCGGACGAATGGGTCGCGGTTGACGCAATCCCCGACCGGGCGTAATAGCAGGGCATAGACCCGTGGTGATTTGGCCGGTCGGCTTGCAGCCACGTTAAACAAGTCGCTAAAGGGCCGTTTGCGATCCGTAAACCGGCTTTGCGACAGCAATGCCGGTTTTGTTTTTTTGGAGTTCGCACAGTGCCGATCAAGATCCCGGATCAACTCCCCGCCCGCCAAGTGCTGGAAAAAGAGGGCGTGTCCATCATGGATGAGCAGACAGCTCTCCGCCAGGACATCCGTCCGCTGCAGATCGGCCTGCTCAACCTGATGCCCAACAAGGTCAGGACCGAAACGCAGATCGCGCGCCTGATCGGCGCCAGCCCGCTGCAGGTCGAACTGACGCTGGTGCGCATCGGCACCCACAAGGCCAAGAACACCTCAGAAGATCACCTCATCGCCTTCTATCAGACCTGGGAAGAGGTCAAGGATCGCAAGTTCGACGGCTTCATCATCACCGGTGCGCCGGTGGAACTGCTGCCTTTCGAGGACGTGACCTACTGGGACGAACTCAAGCAGATCATGGACTGGACGACGACCAACGTGCACTCGCCGTTCTTCATCTGCTGGGGCGCGATGGCGGCCGCCTGGCATTTTCACCGCGTTCCCAAGCACACGCTTGAGCACAAGGCGTTCGGCGTCTACCGCCACAACAACAACGCGCCTGCCTCGCCCTATCTCGCCGGCTTCTCCGACGATTTCGCCATACCGGTGTCGCGCTGGACCGAGGTCCGTGCCTCGGACATCCCCGAAGGCTCCGGCCTGGAGCTTTTGATGGAATCGGAAGAGACCGGCCCGAGCCTGCTGGCCGAAGAAGCCGGCAACCGGCTCTACATGTTCAACCACATCGAATACGACTCGACCTCACTCAAGGAAGAGTATGACCGCGACGTGGCCGCCGGCGTGACGATTGCCGTGCCGCACGAATATTACCCCGACGACGACCCGCAGCGCCGGCCGCTGAATCGCTGGCGCTCGCACGCCCATCTTTTGTTCGGCAACTGGATCAACCGCGTCTACCAGACCACCGAGTACGATCTGGAAAACATCGGCAAGGGCCGCTAGCCTCCCCGAACAGGACCGCGCTCGACGCCGGGCGCGGTCCTTTGATGCCCTGCTGGTCCTGGAAACCCTTCGTCTGCAGCCGGCGATGGGCTCGAACATGCCGTCATCGATATCGCTGTGGCCGTCGAGAACGCGCACAACGTCGACAAGCAAACGGAAGACGCTTGATCCGATCGAGCATGCGCTGGTGGTGAAAGCCTGACGCCTGGTAGCCGACGCTTAGGGCAGGTCAGGGGTGGGCAGCGGCTGTCGGCTTTTGGAAGAGTCTCCAGGAAAAGCAGACATTGGTGGGTTAGCGAATTGAACAAGCAGCTAAAGCGCCTTCATTCGCACCTGACGCGGACTCTTCCCATATTTGCGGGTAAAGCGATGACTGAAGTAGCCGGGATCGTTGAAACCGTTCGCGAATGCTATGTCCTGTATCGTCTGGCTGCGCTGATTTAGGCGTTGGAGCGCACGGTAGCAGCGATCGAGACGCTCGTTCTCGATCCATTTATGAAGTGACGTTCCTGTGGCGCTGAAAAGCTTGTGCAGGTAGCGAACAGAAATACCCGCCTTTGCCGCAACGAAAGAAACCGAAAGCTCCGGATCCGAGAGGTTGACTAGCACGATGCTGCGAATGCGGCGGATGAGATGATCGTGGGATTGCGTGAGGCCATTGCCGCGCGATGAACCGTCATTGGGCTCGGAATCGGCTATGAGGTCGAGAATGGCGGTGGCCAGCGAGTATCCGGCCTGCGGGCCGATACCTGCGGGATCGGCAGCGAGCGAGCCAAGTATCTGGGAGGCTAGGCCGCTGGCACCGCTTTGCCCACGGAATACATGTCCGCACAGCCTGTCGGTACTCAGCCCCCGGTGGACGAACTCGTTGCGCGGAAACCGGACGACGATCCGCCGAACTGGACCATCGAACTCGACAGAATAGGGCAGAGTGGCGTCAACGATGGTGAAGTCCCCGGGCGTCAGCCGGACATCGCGGCCTATGTGGCGGGTTACACCGCTCCCGTCTATCTGCAGTGCCAGCAGATAATCCTTGCCATTGTCCCGCCCGATATTGGCAAGGCTTCGTTCGATCACGACGGATTCGCAGTCGACGAACGAACAGTCGAGGAAACCAACCCGGCTCTTTCGAATCTTGGCGTGGTAGGCGTCGGTTTCGGACCGATGCGCCGACAAATCAGCGATCTGGCAGATTGCCTGCTGGAAACTCGTAAATCGGGCGGTCGGATCGACCGCATCGGTGGATAAGACAGTAATCATCGGCACCAACAACCCTGGATACGTTACCGCAGCGATTGGTCTCTCACAAGCCCGCAACGCTACCCATGGGAGTGCACAAACGCAGCATTTGTCGTGCACGATTGCACCACGACATTTGTCCGCGCCGACGCTTTACTAAGGCCAAGCAGTGGTGATCACAACCACGCATTGGGGAACAACGGGATGAACGGTACTTCACGGAAAATGACAGGAGTCGCGCTGATTGCGTTCGCATTGGCCGCGACCACCGCCTTGCCGGCCTCGGCCGTAGATCAGGGCGCCATCGATTTCGCCAGGAAGGTGGTCGATCAGGCCACCAACACGGTGATGTCGCGTGACCCGCTCGGTGCGGGCTCGTCGCGCTGGACCGGCGCCGAGACATCACCGAAACCCGTGAAGGACGCGACGATCGCGGTTGTTCCATGTCCTCTCGCACTCTCGGTCTGCCAGACCGCTCTTGCCGACGCCACAGCCGCCGCCGAAGCCATAGGGTGGAAAGTCATCCCAATAGATTCGAAAGGCGATCCCGCCGTCGCTCAAAAAGCCGTCGAGGCGGCAATCAACCGCGATGTGAGTTGCGTGCTTACCATCGGCTCACCTTCGCGAGATATCCGCGCCCAGATCCAGCGCGGGAAGGAAAAGGGGATTGCCTTCGTGACGGGCTTCGCCGACGACCCGAGGGAGTTTGGCGGCGACATCGGCTTCGGCATTGATCAGACCGCAGCGGGCAAGCTTCTTGCGGCTTATGTGGTTGCCAATGGTGGCGGCAATGTCGTCATGTTTACCGCCTCCGCCTTTCCGCAACTGGGGGAGCGTCTCCAGGGGTTCAAGGATTATCTCGCAGAACATGGCGGCGACGTCGCCAAGGTCGTGGAAGACGTGGAGTTCAATGTAGGCGCGGGCGCTTCCGACCTGATCACCAAGACACAGGCGCTGCTGACCAAGCATCCAAAGGATAGCATCCGGTGGGTGCTGGGGCCGTATGACGAAGCGCTCGTTCCGGTGCTCGCAACCGCGCGGCAACGTGACCGGACCGAGATCAAGGCGTTGGGCTTCGACGGCGAACCTGTCGCGCTGGACTCCATCGTTTCCGGCGGCGGTCAGGTCGCGACGATCAGCTGGGGCCTGGAATGGGTGGCCTGGGCCGGTATCGACGAATGCAATCGCGCCATCAACAAGGCCGAGGTCGGCGTGAACAAGGACTTCCCGCTTCAACTGACCATCCAGTCGAATGCTGCGCCGGGCAAGCGCTACGATCCGGGCTTCGATTTCAAGGCGAAGTTCCGTGAGAGCTGGGCGGCGGCTGAGTAGCCTGCGGAACAGACGCGTCAGGGCCGTCGCGGCGGACATGCAGTCCGCCGCCGGCTTCATTCGCTCGCGGAGCAAGCATCGATATGTCCATTCTCCAGTTCTCCAACATCTCGAAGACCTTCGGTGAGACCCGTGCACTGAAGGGAGTGGATTTCGATTTGCACGAGGGCGAAATCCACGCGCTGGTCGGTGAGAATGGCGCGGGGAAATCGACTCTCATCCGGATACTCGCGGGAGATTTCCCACCTGATACGGGCTCCATGATGCTGGCCGGAAGTCCGCTGCGGCTCCTGCATCCCAGCGATGCGCTGGCTGCAGGGATCGGCTTCGTCCATCAGCGGCCGCCCTTCATTGCCGATCTTTCAATTACCGAGAACTTTCTCCTCGGCCTTCCATATCAACATCGTCGGGCCGGCCTGATCGACTGGAAAGCCCAGCATCGCGAGTGTGAGGCAAGCCTGGCGTCGCTGGGACTGTCCGTCGATCCGCGGACGCCTCTCGCCTCGCTGAGCGCGCATCAACGCCAGATGGTGGCATTGGGAAGGGCGTTGCTCCGCAAGCCCAGACTCCTGGTGCTCGACGAGATCACGGCGTCCCTGTCCGAACCGGAGGTCCGCACCCTCCTCGACACCATCCGCAAACTGAGGAAGCGGGGCGTCAGCGTCATCTATGTCAGCCATCGCCTTGAAGAGGTCTTCCGGATCGCCGATCGCGTGACCGTGTTGCGCGACGGTCGGCGCATATCGACCACGCGGCTTGACGAGATGACCGAGGCCGGACTGGTGCGCGACATCGTCGGCTCCGACATGCAGGACCTGTTTGCGCGCGAAGACGGACCGGTCGGCCAGAAACGGGAAACGCTGGTTTCAGTTCAGGGGCTCAGCGACAACAGACTTACCGACATAAGCTTTGACATTGCCAAGGGCGAGATCGTCGGGATAGCCGGCCTTGGAGGCTCGGGCCGGTCGCGCATACTGCGGATGATTGCGGGCGCATCGCCGCGAACTGCCGGCGATGTCCTTGTTGAAGGCAGGCCTGCCGCAATCGGCTCGGTGCGGGAGGCGTTGCAGGAGGGCATCGCCCTCGTGACGGAAGAGCGCAGCCATGACGGTTTCGTCGAAACGCTGCCTATCTGGCAGAACGTATCGCTGCCTTGGGGAAGCCGTTTTAAAACAAAGGGCTTTTTGAACCTTCGCGTCGAGCAGCGCAAAACCGAGGAAGCGACGCGACGGTTCTCTGTACGGATGCCCTCGATAAACGCCTCGATGCTGGCCCTATCCGGCGGAAACCAACAAAAGGTGATCTTCGCGCGCTGGGTGCTGGGTCCGGTTCGCCTGCTCCTGCTCGACGAGCCGACGCATGGCGTCGATATCGGTTCGAAGACCCAGATCTATGGCGCCATTCGCGAGCTTGCCCATGAAGGGCGCGGCATTCTGGTGGTGTCTTCCGAACTGGAGGAACTGCAAGCCCTGTGCGATCGAGTCCTTCTGCTGAAGGGCGGGACGATCATCGACGAACTAAGGGGCTCCGATATTTCCAAGGATGCGATGCTGCATCGCCTCCTGTCTTCCTCTGACAGCACAAAGGTCGCCGTATGACGATTCAGGAAATCACCGACACACCGCCCAACACATCGGCGCGCTCGTCATGGATTGGCAGTTTTGACACCGCATCCGCGGCACCCGTAATTTTCCTCGTGCTGCTGATCGTCGGCTTTTCGATCGCCGAACCTGCCTATTTTCCCACGCGCGAAAATTTCGTAACGATCCTCAACGACGGAGCGCTGCTCGCCCTCCTCGCGTGCGGCCTGACGTTGGTCCTGGTCGTCGGCGAATTCGATCTTTCCATCGCTGCGACCGCATCCTTGGCGGGCGCGCTTGCAACCGTCCTGATCACGCAGCTCGGATGGCCGGTCCCGACAGCGTTCCTTGTGGTCCTCGCCAGCGCGCTGATCATTGGAGCCTTCAACGGCGTCCTCGTAACGGTGCTCGAAATCCCGGCCCTGGTTGCGACAATCGGCACGGCAAGCCTGCTTGACGGCGCGACCCTCTGGGTGACCGGTAATTCGGTTATTTTCATGGGCTTCACCGACGCTTTCATATGGTACGGTTCCTGGCGCATCGCCGGGTTGCAGGCGCCCTTCTTCTATCTCCTGGTTTTGGCGATACTGATCGCCATAGCGCTGCGCTATACGGTGACAGGGCGTCATCTGCACGCGACAGGCGGCAATCGGGCGGCCAGCCGTATGGCCGGAATTCGGGTCAACCGAAACGTACTTCTCGCCTTCGTTGCCTGCGCCGTCCTGGCGAGCATCACCGGCTTCATGTACACCGCCAGGCAGGGTTCGCTTACCCCTTTGTTCGGCACGTCGATGATGCTCCCGGCCTATGCCGCGGCATTCCTTGGATACGTGACCCTTGCCAACCGGCGCTTCCACATCCTCGGCACGGTAATCGGCGTTTACATCATCGGGACCGGAACGCTCGGCCTGCTTCTGATCGGCGCTCCGGCCTATTCGCAGCAACTGTTCGCGGGAGCCGTGCTTATCGCTGCGACCGGTGGTTCACGCGTCCGCCACCTGCTGCGCAAGTGAAGTCTGTCATGCCTGGTCTCGCTACAATCGAAACGAGTTTCGTCGGGTCATCGCCCCGGATAGCGGTGGAGAGCGTCGGCAAGGGAGAGCTTGTCGTCTTCATGCACGGCATCGGCGGCAACCGGCGGAACTGGCGTGACAATCTGCCGGTTTTCGGAGAGCATTTCCGCGCCGTCGCCTGGGACGCCAGGGGTTATGGCGACAGCGACGACTACGAAGCGGCGTTGCGGTTCAGGGATTTTGCCGACGACCTGGCCAGAGTCCTCGATCATTTTGGCGAGGAGCGCGCGCATATCATCGGGCTGTCGATGGGGGGGCGCATCGCTATGGATTTCGCTCATGCCTACCCTCACAGGCTTAGTACGATTACCTTGTGCGCGACCAACACTGGTTTTTCCCGCTTCACGCCGGAGGCCCGAGCGGAATTCATCCGCTCCCGCAAAGAACCGCTGATGAGTGGCAAGGAACCAGCCGACATCGCCGAACCCGTAGCGCGATCGCTGATGGGCCCGAAGGCGTCCGAGGCGGCGTTGGCGCAACTCGTAGACAGCATGTCGAGACTGCACAAGCACAGCTACATCAAGAGCATCGAGGCGCTGGTGAACCTCGACACTCATGCGGGCCTCGACCACATGACCGTGCCCGTCCATGTGATGTGCGGGGCGGACGATCCGCTCACCCCGCTCTCCATGTCCAAGGAGATCGCGCAGCTCATTGCGCATGCGACGCTGACCGTGGTGCCGGATGCCGGCCATCTTCTCAACATCGAGAATCCGGCAGCTTTCAACAATGCCGCGCTGAACTTCCTGCTTCGCCACAAGCAGACATAAAGGTCGGCCAGATCCACGCCACAGAGCCAGGGGAAAAACGATGCCAGAACAAACAGCGAAATTCGGTGGGAAGACCGGAATCGACCCGAAGATCGCCGCCCGGATATCCGACGGAAAAGCCTGGGAACCGCTTCCCGACGACATCTTCGTCATAGATGGGGTAGCGCATACCTACAATCATGCGCCCGACAACCTGATACCCGGCTCCTATGCCCCCATGATGACGCAGATGTTGTGGGGGATCCACGAGTTCTACACGCCGCGCGACACGCCCAAATGGCTTGTCCCGCAACAGCATCGGATCATGCAGGACGCCGATCTGATCGGCCATTCGCTCTTCGGCGAGAGCCAGGTCGATGCCTGCGTCTATCACCACCTGCCGATCTTCAACCTGTTCAAGGATGGCGGCGGTCCGCTCTATGTCGGCAAGGAGATGCGCGAGCGGTGGCCCGGACGCGTCCTCATCTATGGCGGTATCAGCCCCTATCACGACAACGTGCTGGATGAGATCGACCGCTTCCTGGACGAGGAGAAAGTGTCGGGCTTCAAGTTCTACCCGCTTGATCTGGTGGGCGGCACGGTGCGCGGCACCAGGATGGACGACGAGAAACTGATGTTTCCGCTTTACGAGCGGATGCTCAAGCGCGGCATCAAGACCGTTGCCATGCACAAGGCAATCCCGTTCGGTAACGTCGGCCACGAGTATTTCATGGTCGATGATGTCAACGATGCCGCGACCAGTTTCCCGGAGATGAACTTCGAAATCTTCCACGGTGGCTTTGCCTTCCTCGAGGATACCGTGCTGAAGGCGACCTACAATTCCAACGTGACGATCAACCTTGAGGGCACAAGCGCCCTGATCTTCTACGCCCCGGAACGGCTGGCCCACATACTGGGTTCTCTGGTTCAGGCGGGCGCTGCGGATCGCATCGTTTGGGGAACCGGCGTGCCGGTCATCCATCCCCAGCCGTTCTTGGAGGCTTTCTGGAATTTCCAGATTCCGCTCAGCATGCAGGAAGGTTATGCCTATCCAGCGCTGACTCCCGAGATCAAGCGCATGATGCTTGGAGGGACACAGGCGCGTATCCTCAGCCTCGACGTGGAAAATCTAAAGCGGGTTGCCGCAACCGACGAGTTTGCGAAACGCGACCGGCTCGCCGAACCGTGGACAAGCGGCAGGGGGACGAAATGATGGATATGCGTAGCGCGGTCGAGGACGCCCTGGATCAGATCATCGATCCCTGCAGCGCCGGGATCGGCAAGCCGGTCGGGCTTGTCAGGATGGGGCTGATCAAGGAACTCGATCTTGCGATGGAGGGCGACGCTGTAGCAGTAAGATTGCAGCTGCGCGTGACGTCGCCCTGCTGCATGATGGGCCCCAGCTTCACGGCGCAAGCCAAGGAGAAGCTCATGAGCCTGCCCGGCATCTGTTCGGTCGAGGTGACCATCTCCCCGGAGATCGACTGGACGCCGGGCCACATGGCCCCGTCCTATCGCGCTACCCTCAGCGGTCCGCGGATTGGCTACCCGGAGGCATAGCAAGGTCTTGCCCGATCGGATCGTCCTGGGCCAGCGCGCATGGCTGCGACGATGAGCCGTCGTAACCCATGTCCTGCTCCGCTGGCTGACGCGGACGACATTTGCAGGCTCGACGCACGGCAACTGGCCTCGGCTTACGGGTCGGGATCGTTGTCGCCCGTCGAAGTGATCCATGCCGTGTTGAAGCGGGCAGACGTGGTGGATGCGCGCTTCAATGCTTTCACCAGGATCGACGTCGAAGGGGCATTGCAGGCAGCCCGACTCTCCGAGTAACGCTGGAGAAGGAAGGCTCCGCTGTCCGCAGTGGACGGCGTGCCGCACGAATATTACCCCGATGACGACCCGCAGCGTAAGCCGCTCAACCGCTGGCGCTCGCATGCCCATCTTTTGTTCGGCAACTGGATCAACCGGGTCTACCAGACCACCGAGTATGATCTGGAAACAATCGGCGAGGGTCGCTAGCCGACCGTCACAAGGCCGCGTCCGTTACCCGGGCGCGTCCCTTTGGCGCCCTGCTGGAAACCCTTCGACTGCAGGCGGCGATGGTGACTCGAACAGGCCGTCATCGCCAGCCGCGTGGGCATCGAGAACGCGCACAACGTCGACAAGCAAACGGAGGACCTCATTGATCCGATCGAGCACACGCCAGAGCAATTCCAGGTGGTTTGCGGACTGTCGGGTTTGGCCGGAGAAGTCGCAGATCCGCCTGTCGTCGCAAACATCCCGAACCATGCTCGACATGTTTGCTCAAGCTTTGCAGCGACACAGGCTATTCAGGCTTCCTGCTGACGCGCGAACCGGCGGGAAGCACCTCCAAGCTGCGCCGATCCATCTGCGCGAGAAGCTCTTCAAACCCAAACCGCGGCACCCAGGCAAGCCGACCTATGGCTTCAACGGAACAATATACCCGGTCTATGGACTGCGGCAGTATCCATCTTCTCCGGCCGAATTCGGCAGCAAGGGACGGCGCGCGCAGGCTGATGACGGATGCCGCATCATGCGCGAGGGCGTTACAGTCCTGCCTGACAAACGGAGTGGCGCCCGAGATGACATAGCGTTGGAAATGCGCTCCTTCGTTGCGCAGCGCCAACACATGGGCGTCTGCAACGTCGCGAACGTCAACGCCGCGATGCAGCCTATATGACGCCATCACGTCGCCCGGTTCCGGAAAACTCCGCGACATTCGCAACACGCGCACGTCCAGATTCGGGCACGCCATGTCTTCCAGGACCCGCTCGGCTTCAAGCTTGGTGCGATGATAGATGCTCTTGGGCTTGGGAGGGGTATTTTCATCGATCCAGGTGCAAGAGCCAGGGGCAACGGCGTGACCATACAAGGCTGTCGTGCTGGTGAAGACCAGTCGTTTCACAGCTGAGGCAAGCGCAACCTTTGCAACGAGGCGAGTGCCCTCTACGTTGATGCGGTGAAATTCCTCGTCCGGAACGAGACCGACATGGGGTGCGTGCAGCGCGGCCGCATGAACCACCGCGTCAGCCCCCTCGAATGCCGATCTCAAGAGCCGTTCATTGGCGAAGTCTCCAACAAGATGCGTGGTTGAGAAAGGCGAGCGGTCAATACCGACCACATCGTGGTCGCTTGCCAGAGCGCTGAAAATAGCGCGACCCACCCGCCCGGAGCTACCAGTAATCACTATTCGCATATCTTGTTTCTCGACGGTCATTGTCGCAAAAACCCAATAAAGCGACACGTCTACGCCTGATTTCCGCGAAGGGCACAACCGCAGGCCGCTGCTTCAGGATGGACCGCTTTATGGTTCACTATGGCATGTCGTGAACGACTGTGGCAGGGCTGGAGCCGATGCCGGGAGCATGGCGAAATTTGTGCGGATGAGCTCAAATCAAGTCGCTTTCGCCTTTCACCGGCGCCCGGTCTGCTCGAATTTCTGATCAAATACTGAACTAGCAACAGAACCGAATTGATCGCATCGATTCTGGGTTGTAGACCATGTTTTCCAGTGTCGTGGAGGATGCGATGCCGAAGCTGTCGACTGTGTCCGCTACCGGTGTTTCGCTTGTCCTTGTCACTACCATCGCCCTGACCGCTCCAGTCCGCGCTGACCAATTGATTTCTGGGTTCGTAGATCGCCGTTCGGCAGCAATGCACGCTGTGTCTGACACCATGCCCTTCATCCCCCCAGAGAGGTTCGCTCGGTGAGGTGAAGGTTCTTTTGCCAGGCGGTCTGGATTCGGGCTTCGATGACCTGGAGTGCCATGCGATGAGCGCGCGCGACGTCGAATTCGCCCTGGCGATGGGCGAATTGCAGCCAGAACCCATAGGACAGGCAGACAATGGTCTCGGCGATGTCGTCGGCCTCTTCCTTCGACACCAAGTCCTTCAGCGATCTGGCGAGATACTTGCGCAATTGATAGTCGCAGAGGCGCTGCATGCGATCGAAAGCCGGGTCGTACGGGACGCGGCTCCAGAAATAGAGCCAGGCCGACACCGCCAGGGGGGACACCTGCGAGGGCGCGAAATTGCCATCGACGATCGCCACGATCTCGTCAATCGTGCTTTTTGCCTGCTTGCGCCTGTCGCGGACTTCGCGGAGCAAACTGCCGACCAGGTCCGACATCGTCTCGGCGATCAGCGCTTCCTTGGTGCCGAAATAGTGGGTGATAATACTGGTGGCGACCCCTGCCTGAGTAGCAATCTTCTTCAGGGTTAGGTCATCGATGCCATCACGATGCAGAACTAGATAAGTGGCGTCGATCAACTGCTTCTGGCGAATGGGCGCCATGCCCAGTTTCGGCATTTCAATACATCCTCATGCGCAATCAGGCCCAATAGTATCTCACGTCGCCGAAAAGCACAGAGGTGACTGTGCTCATAGCGTCTACATCAGGCAATATCCGGCTTAGGAAAATAGCTCTAGTGACGAACACGGCCTGCCGACGCTTTTCTTAGGTCTGTCGCTCCGCATGCGACGGGCGATCAGGTCGATTGCGATGGCCTATCGGAAAGACCGGATCAAACAATAGAGAGGACCGCGGGCGGCCGAGGCCGTCCGCGGTCCGAAGCAATTTGATAGCATCAGCCTGATTGGCCAACGGGCCGATATTTGATCATTCGGCCGCGTGTTGGACCGGAATGCTCGGCTCAAGGCCCCGCGGGATCTTCTTTTCCTTGTCATAGAGGGGCATGTCGTCGAGGATCGCGACATGCGTGTTGCCGTCCCGGCAGAACACCTCTACCGCAGTTCCTGAAGCCATGGAGGTGCTGAGGCGGACGATCGCCACACCCTGCTTGAGATAGGGCGACCAGGCGCCCGCAGTGACGAAACCGACCTTCTTGCCGGCGATCGACACTGCGCCGAGACGAAGCGGTTCGCCGCCTGGGCACTTGAGGCCGACGACACGGTTCGAACCGGTGGCCTTGGCCAGCGCGGCCTTGCCGACGAAGTCGTCCTTGCTAAGGTCGACGAATGCACCGAGGCCAGCCTCGAACGGAGTCATGGTTTCATCCATGTCAGAGCCGTTGTTGAGGATGCCGCCTTCGATGCGGCGGATGTCCATGCTGTCGAGTGCGCAGATCTCCATGCCGTGCGGCTTGCCGGCTGCGATGAAGCGTTCCCACATGGCTGCGCCATCGAATTTGCCGCCGTTCGGCAGCGTGTAGACTTCGAATCCCATCTCGTTGGTCCAGCCGGTGCGCGATAGGATCACCGGCTGGCCGCCGATGGTCGTCCTAGCCACGGAGAAGTATTTGAATTCAGCCGGAACGCCGGTGTCGCTGAGCTTCGCCAGGATGTCGAGCGAGGCCGGGCCCTGGATCTGCGTGACCCAGGATTCCGGGTCCGAGATTTCGACGTCGAGATCCTGCGAGTGGGCAATGAACCAGGAGAAAACAGGACCGTCAGCCTGGACGTACCAGTAGGTGTCTTCCTCGAGACGCATCAGCACGCCGTCGCACAGGATCGTACCGTTAGGGTAACACAGCAAACCGTAACCGGCGCGACCGGGCTTCAGCTTTGCGCAATCGCGGGTGAACACGCGGTTGCAGAACTTTGCGGCATCCGGCCCCTTGATCTGGACAGGGCGTTCGCCGGTGTCGAACAGGCCGGCCTTGGTGCGCAGCGCCCAATAGCCGTCCAGGCGGTCGATCTTCTGCGACACCGGCATCAGGCGATTGTTGTAGACCGTGTACTTCGCGCCGTTGGCAACGTGGAATTGCGAGTAGGGTCCGCGGATAGTGCCGTAGTCCCAACCTGGCTCTTCATGGGCCGAGACAACGAGGCGGGTGAGGTTGGCTGTCATGATGGTTCCTCCTGTTATGACAACGGAATTTCTGTCGATTGGATAGGAATTGAAGGGATTGGACAGGCGCTCAGAGCGCCTCGGCCAGGTGCGGCTGGCCGCGCGCAGGTCTCTGCGACTGCAGCCCGCGCAGCCATTCGGCCGTCTTCTCAAAGCTGCCGAACGGGTAGAAGTGGACAGACCGGAAAATTGGCCGCCCTGACTTGCGCACGCCATCTGCCAGTTCGAGCAGCGTGTCTTCGGGCGAAAAGGACGTGGCCAGCTTGAAGGCGCGGCCGGCGTGGCGTGTCAGCATGCCAAAAGAGGCGCCGACGCCGCAATCCTTGGCGAAGCGCATGAGGGTGGTCATTTTGGCGAGGCCGGGCAGGCCGACATCCACGGCGATGCCGGGCGCGGCATTTTCGACGAAGTCGGCATGCCAGGCAAACAGCTTGTCGGTGTCGAACAGGAACTGTGTGACAAGCGACACGTCCAGGCCCACCTTGGCGGCATATTCGCACTTGTCGATCAAGGCGTTGCGCAGCGCTTCCCGGGCCACTCCAGGGTGGCCTTCAGGATGTCCGGCCAAGCCGATGGCCTCGATGCCATGGCCTTCGAGCATGCCTGTCCTCAGCACATCCAGCGAGGCGGCGTAGGGGCCTTCGGGGCGCGCCACATCGCCGCCAACCAACAGGACCTGCTTGACCGCAGCGCGCGCGGCGAGCTTGCCGAGGAACCCCTTGAGTTCGTCATGGCTTGCGAAGCGTCGCGCCGGGATGTGCGGCACCGGCTCCATGCCCTGATGTCGGAGCTTTTCGGCGGCGTCGACGATTTCAGCGGTTGAACCTGACGTATAGGCGACGTAGACACGGGTGCCTACCGGAAGATGATCGCGAAGATCATCAAACTTCTGCGTGTCTTTCGGCAATGCTTCTATGGAGAAGTTTCCGACGAGCGCGCCAATGGCCTCGTCGAGATCACTCCTCGTGACCGACAATCTCATTCCCTTCCTCCCATTAACTTCATGACGTCGAACCGCGGAACTTTTTTCGCCTTCGGTCAGTCATGTGGCGTCGTATTTAGTATGAGCGTACGATAATATCAAGACCGAAATTTGTTACGGGCATTTCCTGATGCCGGCCCAACGCTCGGTTGATGTGGGTATTTCCGACACCTGAAATGCCGCAATGGCTCAAAGCCACGTTATTATTGCTAATTAATTCAATAGCTTCACGAGAACCTCGCCTTTGCCGTTCGGCCGCGTGACCGCAACGTGAAATAAACCCATGGGACTCAACGCCCAGGGCGTCTGAAGGTGCGTTGGGCGATCAAAATGCGTGAACGCCTTGATTTAATCGTACCATGGTACTAATAAAACGCCGCCGATAGTCGGAGAAGGCAGCGCGGCCTGCGCCCAACACAAGTGTCGGCATTGCTCTGGGAGGAGAAAATCAATGACAGACATACCTATGACGGTCCCCGCTAACCGGGACCACCGGCTTATCCGGTCACTGACTTGGGTAGACGCCTTCTGGGTCACCAGCGGCGTGCCTGCCTTGGTCCTATTCACCATCGGACCGATCGCGGCCACCGCCGGCAACATTTCGGTGGCGGTCTGGACTGCTTCGATCGTGATGGGGTTCGTCCAGGCTTTCACTTACGGCGAGATCGCCAGCCTCTTCCCGCACAAGTCGGGCGGGGCGTCCGTCTATGGTGCAATCGCTTGGGTGCGCTACAGCAAACTGCTGGCTCCCATCTCGGTATGGTGCAACTGGTTTGCCTGGTCGCCTGTGTTGGCGATCGGCGTTAGCCTCGGCGCCGGCTACATCCTTGGCGTGCTGTTTCCTGCCGATTCGGTGGTCAACACCTGGCAGATCACACTCATCGATCTCGGTTGGCTACGCACCGGGCTCACACTTCGCATCAACTCGACCTTCGTCCTTGGCTTTGTGTTGATGCTGATCGTCTTTGCGATCCAGCATCGCGGCATCCTCTCGACAGCTAAGCTTCAGAAGATCTTTGCCGTTTCGTCCCTATTGCCGTTGGTCCTGATCGGTGTCGTTCCGCTCTTCACCGGCGATATTGTGTCGTCGAACTTCACCCCCTTCGTCCCGCTCACCCACGATACCGCCGGCAATGTCGTCAACGGCGCCTGGAACTGGCAGGGCCTGGTGGTTGTCGCCGGCAGCATGCTGATGGCGGCGTGGTCGACCTACGGCTTCGAGACGGCTGTCTGCTACACCCGAGAGTTCAAGAACCCGGCTGCCGACACATTCAAGGCACTGCTGTATTCGGGCCTTTTCTGCCTCGTCATCTTCATCCTCGTCCCACTTGCCTTCCAAGGATCGCTCGGCCTCGCTGGCATGCTGGCGCCTGATATCTATAGCGGCATGGGCGTGGCCAAGGCGATGGCGGCAATGGTCCATGCCGGCGGCATCATGACCAATGTCATCGTCGTGATGCTCGTCTGCACCTTGCTGCTGTCGATCATGACGGCCATGGCCGGCTCCTCACGCACGCTGTATCAGGGTGCGGTCGACGGCTGGCTGCCGCGCTACCTCGATCATGTAAACGAACACGGTGCACCTACTCGCGCCATGTGGACCGATCTCGGCTTCAACCTGATCCTGCTTCTGCTGTCGGATATCGTTTTCATCTTGGCGGCGTCTAATGTCGGCTACATCATCTTCATCTTCATGAACCTGAACTCCGGGTGGATCCATCGCATCGACCGCAAGAACTGGGAGCGCCCGTTCCGGGCGCCGAACTGGCTGCTCGCGGCAGGTACCTTCCTGGGCTATGTCAACCTCGTCTTCCTTGGCATGGGCGCCGACATCTGGGGCGAGGGGACACTGGTGACCGGCTTGTTCTTCGCCGCGCTCATCCTGCCAGTCTTCATGTTCCGCCACTACGTCCAAGACAAGGGACACTTCCCAGCTGCGATGAAGGAAGACATGCATTTGGGGCATGAGGAGGGAGCCACCAAGGCTGGTATGCTGCCCTATCTGGCGCTCGCCGGCGGTGTTGCGGTCGTCGCAATCTCTCACTGGCTGGCACTCTAGCCGATTCCCCCGGACGAGAGCGTGTGCTCCGCTTTCGTCCACATCGCTGGTGCGGGCGGGCATCGCCGCACCAGCTGGCCCGAGCCGTGAACGGGATCCTGCCAGGAAGGGCGAAGCGCCCGATTTTTAAGCATCAGGAGAAACGTATGAACGCGCCGAACAAGCACGCGGCATTTTCCGCAGTTGCGTCGTTGCCGGACGCTGATGTCTCGGACCTGCTGCGCGATTCGAGGTCGGCGACAGAGTTCCTTGTGCTGGTGCTGCCCGGTTTCTCTCAGCTCTGCCTTGCCTCGCTGATAGAACCCCTTCGACTTGCCAACTCGCTCACGCGCTCCTCACTTTTCGATTGGACAATCCACAGCGTGGACGGAAACCCGGTCCGATGCGCCAGCGGCCTAACGATGGGCGTGGCCGGAAGCTTGGCGGACGTAGCGAAAAGCTTCCATCCGAACGTTAACCTGGTTCTGTGCGCCGGCGAGAATGTCGAGAGGTTCCGGGGTGCCGTGTTGCGCAGCTACCTCCGTCAGGCATTGCGGGCCAGGGTGCCGATCTACGCGCTCGGCACCGCGGCATGGTTGCTTGCTGACGCAGCTATCTTGCGCAACGCGCGTTGCACTATCCACTGGAGTCGGATGGCAGCCCTATCAGAAAAATTCGAAGACCTTGCGGTCGATGATGCATTGTTTGTCCGCCACGGACAGATCGTCACCTGCGCCGGAGAGTTTGCCGCCTTCGATCTCGCCATGGATCTGGTTCAAAAGCAGGGTGGTGCCAACCTCGCAGGCAGTATCTGCCAACATGTAGCGGCCGATCGATGGCGGGACGGCGCCAGCTGCCAGTCCGTACCGCCGGGCCTGCGCTACAGCGGTGCCGGAAAGCGGTTGTTACCGATCATCAAACTGATGGAAGCAAATCTGGAGGATCCGCTGTCACTCGAGGAAATCTCGCGCCATGTTGCTGTTTCGCGCCGACAAATCGAGAGACTTTTCGAACGCCACCTGTCACGCACACCCTTCCAGCACTATTTGGCCCTGCGATTGGCCAAGGCGCGACAGTTGATCGAACTGACCGACATGCCGATCATGGATGTGGCCGTGGCCTGCGGCTTTGTTTCGTCCTCGCATTTCTCAAAGACGTTTCGCGATAATTTCGGAGTGCTGCCGAGAGAGCTGCGAATGCTGGACCGCGCTTGACTGGCCTTCCTATCGACTGGTGTTTAATGAGCGACTTGGTCGTAACGACCGGTGTAAGTGGCTGGCAAGCACTCAGCTGATCCCCCATTTTGCCTAGCATGATCGCCGAGAGGCAGCTATCGCATGGGTTCACCTGCAAACCGGACAGGCAGCAAACGGCCCCGACCAAGCCGGACGGCATCGGGCGGCAAATGGCAGTTTTCAGGAGTTCGCATTCTGGCCGTGAACGTCGGCAATGAGGTCGGATCTTGCCGGTCATCGCGGAGTGGCAGGCGTCAGGCTTTCATCGCCAGGCGGCCATGTTGTCATTGGCAATGCAGATCCGCCTGGGGTCAGATCGGGCTTTCGGCGCTAGGCGGGCGTGTACGCGCCACATTTGCCCGAGCCACAGCCAAGCTCGTTCATCAATGACCGGACACCGGACGGCTCGGGCGCTCCGCTTTCGCTGCCCTCGCGTATCGCCTCGCCCAGCTCAAGAGATGCCCTACCCCGCCTTTGCCCGGTGCTCGTGGAAGGCGCAGGCGAGGATGCGCAGGGCTTCGCGCGAGCGGCGGTCGGTGAGCGACGAGTGCAGCACGATTTCGGTTGCCGGCACATCGGGCAGACCGAACTTGCGGCTGACTTCGACGGTTCCGGGAGGCGCGAGACGGCTGGGAAAGACCGCTGTCGCCAGCCCGGCCGACACTGCCGCCGTCACCAACGACGAGCCGCCGCCGACGAACACCTCGACCCAGGCAATGCCGGCATCGTCGAGCGTGCGTATCGCCAGATCGCGCACGCCGCACAGCCGCGACAGCGTCGCCAGCCGGATCGGCTCGCCAAGACGATGATCGAACTCAGGCGTCGCATACCAGCCGAAATGCTCCGGTCCCAGCACCTCGCCGTCGCGGCGGTCGTCCTCACGCCGAACGATCGCGGCATCGAGCTCGCCACGGTCGAAGGCATCGAGCAACAGCGTCGAATTGTCGACCTGGACCTCGATGGTCAGGGCCGGGTCGTGCTGGCTGAGGCGGGCCAGCAGCGTCGTCACCTCCGGTCCGGCGACATGGCCGGCAATGCCAAGCGTGAAGCGCCGCGCCGAGCATGACAGGCCGGCAACCGCTTTGTCGTGCGCGGCGAGGAAGGCGCGTGCCGATTCGATGAACAGCGCGCCGTCGGCCGACAGCCTGACACGGCGCGGGGTGCGCTCGATCAGCTTGCGTCCGACCCGCTCCTCCAGCCGCTTGAGCTTGACCGAGACCGCAGCCTGGGTCGAGCCCATGGCGTCGGCGGCACGGGTGAAACTCTGCAGGTCCGCCACCATGACGAAGTTACGGACGGCCTCCGCGTCGAGCCACAGCATGTCATCTATACCGATTTGTTATCACTGATATATTTTTGCATAGCATTTATGCATGATCAAGCTTGGCATATCTCGGATGTTTCCAGATAACCAGCGGCGACCGGACTTCCTCCCCCGACGCCGCCAGCCGGAGACATGGGATGAAGCGGACGATGAGAGACAGTCTGGCGCTGGGGGCGATCTGCCTGTCGGCGCTGATGTTTGGTCTTGAGATATCGAGCGTGCCGGTGATCCTGCCGACGCTCGAACATGTGCTGCATGCCGACTTCAAGGGCATGCAGTGGATCATGAACGCCTACACCATCGCCTGTACGACGGTGCTGATGGCAACAGGCACCCTTGCCGACCGCTACGGCCGCCGGCTCGTTTTTGCGATTACGGTTGCCGCTTTCGGCGTGACCTCCTTGATGTGCGGCCTCGCCCCCAACACCACCGTGCTGATCGTCAGCCGCTTCCTGCAGGGCATGGCCGGCGGCGCCATGTTCATCTGCTCGATCGCCATCCTCTCGCACCAGTTCCAGGACGCCAAGGCACGCGGCAACGCCTTTGCCGTCTGGGGCGTCATATCAGGCATCGGCCTTGGCTTCGGCCCCATCATCGGTGGCGTGATCGTCGCCCTGTCGACCTGGCAGTGGGTCTTCCTCGTGCACGCTCCACTGGCATTGCTGTGCCTGGTGCTGACCTTCGGCAGCGTCAAGGAATCGCGTGACCCGCAGGCGACGAGGCTGGACCTGCCCGGCATCGTCATCCTGAGTGCTGCTGTCTTCGGCCTGACCTACTACATCACCCAAGGCGCTGATCTCGGCTTCCTCAGCCCGACGGCTCTCGCTATCGCCGCGGCGACGCTGATCGGCCTGATCGCCTTCGTCGCGGTCGAGCGGAGGCATTCGCACCCGATGTTCGACTTCTCGGTGTTCCGGATCCGTGACTTCTCCGGCGCCATCGTCGGCTGCGTCGGCATGAACTTCAGCTATTGGCCGTTCATGGTCTACCTGCCGATCTATTTCACCGCAGGCCTCGGCTATGACAGCACCGAAACGGGGCTCGCCGTGCTCGCCTATACGGTGCCGTTCCTGGTGATGTCGCCGGTGGCGCAGTATCTGCTCTTGCGCACCAGCCCACGCACCGTCATTCCGCTCGGCCTGTTCACCATCGGCCTCGGCTTCATCGCCATGTGGCTGGGCAGCCCTGTCGAAGGGGCGAGCGGCCTGACGGTGCTGCCCGGGGCGCTGATTGCCGGCATCGGTCTCGGTCTGACGACGACGCCGGCCACCAACATGACCACGGGTTCGGTGCCGGCCAGCCGCGCCGGCATGGCCTCGGGCATCGATGCCAGCGCCAGGCTGATCGCTCTTGCCGTCAACATCGCCGTCATGGGCTTCGTTCTCGTCGAGGGCATCCTTGCAGGACTTAGGGGGGCGCTGCCCGAGGGCGCCGATGCCGGCCAGCTCCGCTCGCTGGCCGAGCGCATCGCCGCCGGTGGCGTAACCGACGGCGCGCAAGGCGCCCTCGATGTGCCGGCCGATTCGGTCCATGCCGCGCTGGTCAACGGATTCCACTGGGTGATGCTCTATGGCGGCCTCGGCGTATGGGTGCTGGCGGCACTCAGCTTCGTGCTGTTCGGTGCCGGAAAGTCGTCGGCCAAGCCTTGCTCGGATGCGCAGACGCACGCGATCTGAGCGCACCGCTGCAGGCCTGCTCCAGCGGCCTGCAGCCCGGCCGATCAAGCCGGAGCCTTGGCCTTTGCCACATCCTTGATGCGGATCGGCTTGAGCACCGGCCCACGCTTGTCCTTGGCAAGGTGGACTGTCCGGTCGAACAGGCCGCCATTGTGACGTTTCGGGCCAAGATAGACGACGCCGGTGCCGGCGAGCTCGCCCTCGAACATGTCTTTGACCCGCTGATGCGCTGCTGCGTCGAGCGTCTCGAAGGCCTCGTCGACGATCGCCCAGTCTGGCTTGTGCAAACGCAGTCGCGCGAAGGCGACGAGCCGCAATTCGTCGCTGGTGAGTTCGTCGTTCCATGGCGCGACACGGTCGAGCGAGGTTGCCAGCCGCTCCAGCCCGACGGCGGCAAGCGCTTCGGCAAAATCCTTGTCGTCGAGGACTGTGCCGCTGGACGGATAGGCAAGCACCTCGCGCAGCGTGCCCGGCGGCAGGTAGGAAACGCGCGGCAGGAAGGCGACCTGCTTGTCCTTGGGCAGTTCGATGCGGCCATTGCCCCATGGCCACAGCCCGGCGAGCGCGCGGAACAGCAGCGTCTTGCCGGCACCTGCCTCGCCCGTGACCTGCAGGCGCTCGCCCGGCCTGACCCGGAGATGCGGCTCCGAAAGCCGGATGCAACCGCTTGGCGAGACCAGCTGGAGATCGTCGAACGCCAGGCTGCCGTCGTGGCTTTCGGCGACGTCGATGCGCTCCTCCTCTGCCCGGCCGACGTGGCGAGGATGACGGTCAGGATCGACAGGCCGAGCCAGACGAGTGTTCGGCGCACCGGAGAGCCGGCAAGCGCCTGCCGCGCCATTCTGAGATGGTCGAAAAACCGGCCGTCGACATCTGCTGCCAGAGGCTCACGATTGGTGTGGATGAACGATTGGGCTGGCATGCGCATCCTCCGGCTGGCCGCTTCGTGCGAATCGGCGCGGGCGGAGTGTGCCATTCAACTGCGATGGCGTATCAGCGAGTCGGCTGAACAGACCGTGATTGAAAACGCAGTCTTTGGCCGGGGCTCAGCCCTTCGGCACGAACACGTTGACCGATTTCGGCCGGATGCGGAAATGCGCCGGCGTCCAGGTAACCAGCTCGCCGTCGGTGTTGACCGGTCGCGGCTGCTTGGTGCGGATCGTCACCTCCGTGGTCTTGAAGGCGCGGACGTCATCCCACTGGCCTTGCGTGCCCTTGCGCAGGCTGGGCAGAAGCCTGAGCAGCCGCCACCAATGGTCGACCTCGAGGCTGTAGAGATCGAGCCAGCCGTCGTCGGCGGTCGCGGTCTCCTCGACGGTCATGCCGCCGCCATAATGGCGACCGTTGCCGACCGAGACCTGCATGGTGCGGATCTTTTCGGTGGTGCCGTCATGGTCGACATAACAGGTGAACAGCCGCGAACGCATCAGGATGCGGGCGGCGACGATGCCGTAGCCCAGCGTGCCCCAGCGCTTCTTGGCGTGCTCGGTGAGCTCGCCCGCCAGTTCGGCGCTGAAGCCGATGCTGGCGACGTTGAAGAACAGATGGCCGTTGACCTCGCCGAGATCGACGGTTGCCTGGTGGCCGGCGGCGATGATTTCCGCCGCCTTCACCGGGTCGGCGGGAATGCCCATCGTGCGGGCAAAGTCATTGGCTGTGCCGAGCGGCAATACGCCGAGCGTCAGGCCGGAATAGGACAGACCGGCGGCCGCGTTGTTGAGCGTGCCGTCGCCGCCACCAACGATTGCCATGTCGAAATGATCGGCATTGCGCGAGATCAGCTCGGAGGCGTTCTCGTCCTTGCTTGTTGCCATCTCCTCGATCTGGAGACCGGCATCGACGAGCACCTGACGGACGACATCGATCGAGCCACCACCACGGCGTGCGCGCGGATTGACGATCAGCATCGCACGCTTGCCCCTGGAATGCTGCACGGCGCGCTTTTGGTTGATGACGTCGGTCAGGAGGAAACCCCTATTCTTCACGGTGGGCCAAGCCCGCTGTCATCTAGGGATCGATCTGGCAAATTTGAAGGCAGGCGGATGAATATGCCGGCGGCGAAGCCAAGTAACCGGCAATATTCGCGTCAGTCCTGGGACGTTTCACGCACGCCGCGCCAGGCCGAGATGATGGCTGCGGCGGTTGCCTTGCCGGCCGCGTCGTCGATGAGCCAGGAAATCACCGAAATGCGCATCACCTCGCGTCCGCGCCATTTGGCGCCGCCGGCGAAGGCAACGCCGTCCCGCTGGAGCCGGATGATCGTTGCCCGGGTCAGTTCATCGCCGCGCTCGGCAGGCTCGTCGGCGCCGAAACGCACCAGCACCTGGTTGAGCACGACATCGTTGAGCACTGCGATGGCGTTTTCACCACGCAGCTCATCGGCGATCAGCCGGGCAACACGACAGTGCCGCTCGACCATCGTGGCAATGCCCTCGCGGCCGAGATGGCGGATGATCGCCCAGGTGGCAAAACCACGCGCCCGCCGCGACAGTTCGGGAACGAAATGGCTGGGGTCGCGCTCGCCCTCCATAGCCGTCGGCAGATAGCTCGCCGCAATCGTCATGGCGCGGCGATGTGCCTCGCTGTCGCGGACGATGGCATAGCCGCAGTCATAAGGCGTCTGCAGCCATTTGTGACCATCGGTTGCCCAGGAATCACAAGCGTCGAGCCCCTCGGTGAAATGCCTGAAAGCAGGGCAGGCACGCGCCCAGGCACCGAAAGCGCTGTCGACATGGATCCAGGCACCGACCCCGCGGGCGATCGGCCCCAGTTCGGTGAACCTGTCGAAGCCGCCGGTGTTGATCTGGCCGGCCTGCAGGATGACGATTGCCGGCCCCCGCACGTCAGCCGCACGGCGAGCGAAATCGTCCGGGACCATCTGGCCTTGGCTGTCGGTGGCGACCCGGATCAGCCGATCGTGGCCAAGGCCGAGGAATTGCAGCGCCGAAAACACCGTGGTGTGGGCGTCGTCTCCAATCAGCACGGAAATCGACGGCGCGCCGAACAGGCCGTTGGCTTCGACATCCCAGCCGACACGTCGCAGCACCGCACCGCGCGCTGCGGCCAGGCAAACGAAATTTGCCACCGTAGCACCTGTGACAAAGCCGACCGAGCTTTCGCGCGGCAGATCGAGCAGGTCGAGCAGCCAGCGCGCGGCAACCGTCTCGGCCGCGGCGGCCGACGGCATGGCGTGGTGGTTGCCGGCGTTCTGGCCCCATGCGCTGGTCATCCAGTCCGCAGCGACGCCGACCGGGTGCGAACCGCCAATGACCCAGCCGAAGAAGCGTGCGCCGGTGGTAACGTTGAGGCCCGGTTCGGCCCGTGCCGCCAGTTCGTCGACCACGACGCCGGGTGCTTCTCCGGTCTCGGGCAAAGGGCCGTCAAAGGCGGCCAAGGCGTCGGCGTAGCCATGCAGCGGACGCTGCGGCCTGGATGGCAGTTCCGACCTGTAGCGGATGGCATGGTCCGCGGCCTGGCGCAGCAGGCGCCCGATCTGTTCCCCCTCCATGGCAGTACCCTCTGCTCCAAGAGTGCCGTAATCCGCAGAAACATCAGAAACCAAGCATATTCCGCGCAGGGCTTCCCGGCAACGAACGCACCCGCAGTCTAACGATCTAGCTCGGGGAAATAGGGATCGGAATAGATCCGCCTGTCGCGTTCGCCGGCCATGCAGTCGACCCGGGGCTCGGTGTCGATCCTGACGACCGGCACGGCATGGGTTTCGCCGCTGACCTCGAGCACCAGCTTGCGCCGGATCGCAGTGGCGAATTCCGACGCCGCCTTGATCGGCAGGACGAACGAGCCGGCGCCGCCGGTGACACATTTGGCGTAATAATGGTCGAGCCGGGACGCCGTTCGCGACGGCCGGATCAGGATCGGCAAGCCGTTGATGACGATTCCTGGGCCAGAGCAGCGTCACGCGCGGGAAGCACCGGGTTGCCGAAATTGTTCGGCCCGTCGCCCGAAATGTCGATAACGCGGCGAAAGCCGTCGGCGTCGTTGCTGTCGAACAGGTTGGCGCCATAAGTGACCGCGCCCGAGATCGAGGTGCCGCGAAAGCCGCTGAACGGCCTCGCCTCAAGCCTGGCGGCGAAGGCGGCAGCACTCTGCGGCCCGTCGATGATCTGCCACGGCACCACCGATTCCTCGCGCACGGTGCCCGCCCATTCGAAATAGGTGATGGCGACGCGGCCATGCTGGCCGGACAGAACGGCATCAATGAAATCAGGGTGGCGCAGCGCCTCGACATAACCCGCGCGCTGGAGGGTGAACTCTTCCAGATCCATCGAGCGCGAGACGTCGACCGCAAGCACGAGCTCGACATCGACCGCAACACCAGCCACCGGGCGCGGCACCTCGCAGCCCAGACACAAGACTATGGCCAGCACGCCCAGCATCGTTTGCAGGCTCTCCGACGGATGGATCAGTGTCGCGGCAATGGCGTCGGAATGGAAGTGGTGCGGCTTCACCCCTTCGTGAGGTACAGCCTAGCCACCATGCTCCGCGTCGCCACGGCGCAGGGCTGGAAAGCCGCGTGAGGCGCCGGTGGGCGACAGCACCGGCACGAAGACGCGCCGCGAGGCGCGCTGCGCCACCGGAATGCCCTGGTAGACGCGCTTCTGCGCCTCGACGACGATGGCGCCGGCAAAGATCGGCCAGAGGCGGCGGCCTGCGCGCTCGAACAGATGGTCGAACTTCATCATCCATTTGCGCCGTGACGGCGGGAAATGCAGCGCATCCGACCATGCCGAGACGGTGAAATTGGCCTCGCGCAACAGTTCGTTGAGCTGGCCGGACGAGAATGGCCGCCCGGTGCCGAAGGGCGTGTGCTCGAAACGCGCCCACATGCCGCGCCGGTTGGGCACGACAATGACGATGCGCCCCGCCGGCGACAGCACGCGCCAGATCTCCTTCAGCGTCTCGCGCGGGTTTTCGGCATGTTCGAGCGAATGGACCAGCAGCACCCGGTCGACGGAGGAATCGACGAGCGGCAACTCCTCGTCAAAGACGAGTGCCGTCGAGGACGGCCCATTCGCCGGCCAGACCACGGCACCTTGTGTAGCCGGCATGAAGGCAAAGACACGCTCGGCATCGCTGCCGAATCGGTCGAGCCAGGGCAGCGTGTAACCGAGACCGACAAGCCGCTCATTGGGCAGACCGGCCCACACCGACGACAGCGCCATTGATATCGACTGCTCGGCGAGGCGGCCAAGCGGCGTCGAGTAGAAGGAGCGAAGATCGACGATGTCGGAATTCATGGGCCGAAGGTAGACGCGCCGCCCACCGACTTCAACGACCCCGCCCCATTTGGCGTGACAGACTTGCCGACGCGCCCTATCGTCGTTCCCGAACTGGAGTATTGCCATGGCCGCCGAGATCAAGCTTTTCATGTGCCGCACCGACAATTTCGGCGCGCTTTTGCACGACCGCGAAACCGGTGAGACGGCGATCATCGATGCCCCGGAGGAAGGCCCGATCCAGTTGGCGATCGAGCACAGCGGCTGGACGCCGTCGACGATCCTGACGACGCATCACCATACCGACCATGTCGAGGCGAACCTGGCCTTGAAGAGCCGCTACAAGCTGCGCATCATCGGCCCCGAAGCCGAGCGCGACAAGATCCCCGGCATCGACGACACGGTCGAGCAAGGCTCGGTCATTCCTTTCGGCAGCGAGACCATCGAGGTCATCGAGACACCGGGCCATACGGCCGGCCATGTCTGCTACTACCTGCCGAAATCGAAGCTGGCCTTCACCGCCGACACGCTGTTTGCGCTCGGCTGCGGCCGGCTGTTCGAGCGTCCCGCACCCGTCATGTTCGAATCGCTGAAGAAGCTCGCCGCCCTGCCGCCGGAGACGGTGATCTATTGCGGGCACGAATACACGCTGTCCAATGCGCGTTTCGCGCTGACGATCGATCCGGACAACGCAGCCCTGCGCGCCCGCACCGAAAAGATCGAGGCGCTGCGCAGCGACGGCAGGCCGACACTGCCGACGACAATCGGCGAGGAGCTGGCGACCAACCCGTTCCTGCGCTGGGCCGATCCAGCCATCCGCAAGCATCTCGGCATGGAAAAGGCGGCCGACGTCGACGTCTTCGCTGAGGTCCGCAAGCGCAAGGACAATTTCTGACCATGACGGCTCAGGAGATCATCGCCAGCCTCGGCATGCAACGCCACCCCGAGGGCGGCTGGTATGTCGAGACATTTCGCGACAATCCGGAAGCCGGACCGCATGGCCCGCGCGGCAACCAGACGGCGATCTATTTTCTGCTCGAGCACGGTGACGTGTCGGCATGGCACCGGGTCAAGGACGCTGCCGAAATCTGGCACTACCATGCCGGCGCGCCGATCGAACTGAAACTGTTCCAGGAAGGCGGCGTCCTTGTCGCCCACACGCTTGGCGTCGACATCGCAGCCGGCCAGCGGCCGCAATGCGTGGTGCCATCCGGCTGGTGGCAGACGGCGCGTTGCCTGGGTGACTGGACGCTTGTCGGCTGCACGGTGTCACCGGGTTTCGAATTCGCCCAGTTCGAGTTGGCGGAACCGGGCTGGGAGCCGAGTGTCGGCTAGGCCCCTGCCCCGTCGGCGGCCGGCCCCTTGCCCTCGCCAAAGATCAGCGATTTCGCCGCCAGCACCGCACCGCCGGTGATGAGCACGCAAGCGGCGAGGATGCGCAGCGATGGTTCGGCGAAGCCGGCCGCGATCAGCACCAGGGTCGACAGCAGCGGGGCTGCGTAGCTCGCAGCACCGAGCACCTGGATGTTGCCGCGCTTGACGCCGATGTCCCAGGCATAGAAGGCAGCACCGACCGGCATCAGGCCGAGGCCAAGCACGGCGAGCCACTGGCCGGCATTGGCCGGCAGCACGGTCTCTTCCAGCGCCAGGTGGCAGGCAAGGGAAAGCACCGACGTCGCCAGGCAGAACCAGGTGACGACGGTCGTCGGCACCGAGGGAAAGCGGCGTGACAGAAGCGAATAGCCCGACCACAGGAAGGCGCAGGCGAAGGCCATGATGTAGCCGAAGGCGTAGCGCGGCTCGAAGGCCAGCCCGCCGCCCTTGGTGACGATCAGGAAGGTGCCGGCCAGGCCGAGCAGCGCACCGGCGATGTGGTTCCAGCGCAGGCGCTCGCCCGGCATCAGCGCCGAGCCGAGCACAATGAAGAGCGGCCAGAGATAGGCGATCAGGCTGGCCTCGACCGCCGGCGCGTTGCGCAGCGCGGTGAAGTAGAAGAAGTGGTAGCCGAACAGGCCGACGATGCCGATGATCCAGACCTGCGCCGGGATCTTCTCGGCCTTGACGGGCTTGGGCATGAACAGGCGGGCAACGAGGCCGACGCAGGTGCCGATGGCGAAGGTGATCGCCGACATCAGGAACGGCGGCACCGAACCGGAGGCGTCGGTAAGCAAGGCCAGCAGCGCCCACATGGCGACCGCCGAAAATCCGATCAAGGTTGCGCGCCCCACTTACCCCTCCCGGCGCAACGCGCCTTTCACCGTGGAGCATGACCGCGTCCGGAAACCGGCGCCCCCTTTTCGTTGCCTATCCGAAAATCGATGTCCACTTTTCGGGAACATGCTTCGTTCGGGTCATGCTCAATTGGTCGCTTCGAAGCGCCGTGCCTTGACGGTGATCTTTCCGATCTCCGTGCTTACGGTCGCATATATAGGCGCATATACTCCGGTTTCGCCGAGCGGCGCAAACGTCACCATGATGCGGCTGCGGTCGCGCAGGAAGGTCAGCGCCTTCTTGTCGGTGCGGTAGCCCGAGACAGGCTGGAAGCCCATGCGGCAGGTGACTGTGTCGCCTTCGAACCCCTTGACCGCCATCTTCTTGCGCGACACCTCGGTCAGCTTGAGGTCGGCACGCAGTTCGCCGTCATAGATCCTGACAGTGCGGCCGCAGACCTTGTCGAGGCTGGGCGCGCGGATGACGGTCGCGGCGATCGGATCGGCGACGCCGCGCAGGTCGTTGGCGCCGAGCGGAATCCAGGTCTTGCCGCGCTTCTTGGGCGGCGGCACCACCTCGGTGCTGGTGACGCGGTCGCCGGAAAAGCCGACTGCGACGAGCGAGCTGACCTTGCCCGAGACATAGTCGGCGCGGAAGGCTCGTGGCCTGGTGCGGCCCTCGCCAAAACTGCCGCGCGACGAGATCGTGCCGCGCGTGTCGTCGAAGAAGGCCGCCAGCCCGGCGCTGGAGACCCTGCCGTTGACGATATAGGAGTTGCCCTCATAGGTGCTGTCGAAGGTCGCCTTGGCGACCGGAATGCCAAGAAACGAGAGCGAGTAATCGCCGCTGAAGGATTTGCCGGCGGCGAGCAGCGGCGAAGGCAGGACGGCGAGGCAAAGGCAAAGCAGGATCGGTGCGGGGCGGCGCATTCTCGTTAACACCTCATCGACAGCGCAAGCTGCGCCTGCCGCTGTTCACGTCCCTGCGCAATGGTTATAGAACCAATTCCGGCCATTCTGTGGAGTTGGGGACAATGCCTGGAAACAACCGGGGTGCTTGACGCGTCGGTGAAATACACTTATGGAACGCCAACTTTTTCCATGAGGCCGCCTGACTGAGACCGCGCGCCATCGTTATTCGGTGCGTCATCGTCGCTTGGTCCGCCAGAACTGAAGGTAAGTAACATGTCCCGCGCTTGCGAACTCACCGGCAAAGCCGTCATGACCGGCAACAATGTGAGCCACGCCAACAACAAGACCCGTCGTCGCTTCCTGCCGAACCTGGTCAACGTCACGCTCATCTCCGAGACGCTGAACCAGAACGTGCGCCTGCGCATTTCGGCCAACGCCCTGCGCACGGTCGAGCATCGCGGCGGCCTCGACGCCTTCCTGATCAAGGCTGACGCGGAAGAGCTGTCGCAGCGTGCGCGCCTGCTCAAGAAGCAGATCGCCAAGAAGAACGCCGAGCAGGCCGCAGCCTAATCGTCTGACGAGGCGGGGGACGACCGCCTGGAGCCTCTGACGGCCGCAAGGACGATGGAGGCTCCGCCCAAATCCGCCCGGGCTATGCCCGTACCGCTGGTTCCATTACCCAGGATAAAAAAATGAACTCCGGTTCAAGATACCTGCCTTTCGTGGCGGCCATGGCGCTTGTCGTCGTCGCTTCCAACATTCTCGTCCAGTTCCCGATGCAGGGACAGGTCGGACCTTTGGCGCTTGCCGACGTCCTGACCTGGGGCGCCTTCACCTATCCCTTCTCATTCCTGGTCACCGACCTTGCCAACCGGCGCTACGGCCCGAAGCTGGCACGGCGTATCGTCTTCGTCGGCTTCACGGTTGCGGTGGTCTGCTCGATCGTCATTCCGCCGGTGCTGTTCCGCTATGGCCTGATCCCGTTCGACACGGCTGCCGATCGACTGGCGCGAATCGCCGTTGCCTCCGGTGCTGCCTTCCTGACCGCCCAGTTGCTCGACATCACCGTGTTCAACTGGCTGCGCCGGCAGAGCTGGTGGCGCGCGCCGATCTTCGGCACGCTCGTCGGTTCGGTGTTCGACACGGCGATCTTCTTCGGCATCGCCTTTTCGGCAGCCTTCGCTTTCCTCGGCCCCGAGGATGCATTCGCCCTGGAAGCGGCCCCGCTGTTCGGCGTGCTGCCGTTCGAGGCGGCGCGCTGGATCTCGTGGGCGCTCGGCGACCTCACGGTGAAGCTTCTGATCGCCGTCTTCGCGCTGATCCCCTACCGCCTGATCGCCGCGCGCTGGACACAGCCGGCGCTGGCATAGCCGCCAACAAATACGACAGCATTGCCAAGAGCAGCCGATGATCGATCGGCTGCTCTTGCATGTCGGGCGCCGCCGCATACCTTACCGGCTCGCGCCACGGCATGATCGGCAAGGGTATGGCTCTCGATTCGGTTGATCTTTTCCTCGAGGTCGTTCGGACCGGAAGCTTTTCCGGCGCAGCCAGAGCCACCGGCATCCCCGTCTCAACGATAAGCCAGCGTATCGCCGCACTCGAAACCCGCCTCGGCAACACCTTGCTCAAGCGCACCACGCGACGTCTGGCCTTGACCGAAACCGGCGCAAGCTATCACGAGGTCGCGTCGCGGGCGCTGGCCGAACTGCGCGGCTACGAGGCCGAGCTGACCGACACGGCGGCAGGGCTGAGCGGCAAGCTCAGAGTGGCGAGCACGATCGCCATGGACGATGTGCTGGCGCCGCTGCTGAGCAGCTACCTCGAGGCTCATCCCAACATGTCGCTGGAGCTCAATCTGAGCGGCCGCAACGCCGACCTGTTTACTGACGGCATCGACGTCGCCATTCGGGTCGGCACGCTGCGCGACGATTCGGGGCTGGTGGCGCGTTCGCTTGGCAGTGCCGCGCTGAGGCTCGTGGCGTCACCTGCCTATCTCGCGGCACGTGCACCAATCAGCCATCCTGGTGACATCGACACCGGCCAGCTGATGTCCTTTTCCGGATATGCCTCGGCACAACTACGCCACGCCGGCGGCGCCCCCTACAAACTGAGCATCTCCGGTCGTTTCACCGGCAACCAGCTTTCGTCATTGCGGCATCAAGCCGTCGCGGGTCGTGGTATCGCGCTGGTGCCGGCTGCGTTCCTGGCCCGGGAACTGGCCAGTGGCGAGCTGGTGATTCTGTTGCCCGAGTGGAGCGGCGAGGCGCAGCCGATCCACATCGTCTATCTGCGCCAGCGCATCGTCTCGAGGCGCCTGCGCTCCTTCATCGACCATGTCGTCGCGCATTTTCCGCGCCAGCTGTTCGTCGCCTGATCTTCCGTCGATCCGGAAGCTGCATCCTGAAATCTCCGGCTAATCCGGCCGGGTACCTGTCCTTACCTTCGGCTCATCAAAGCGACGAAAGGACATGCAGATGCAGGACACACAGGGATTCTACTCGATCATCGACTACACCGTGGACGGCGCCCAGACACAGCAAGAGCTGATCGACGCCTTCGCCGGCCTGCAGGAAAAATGGGTACAGTTCTATCCCGGCTACAAGTCGGCGCATCTGTTTGCCAGCACCGACGGCACACGCGTCTACAACATCATCCACTGGGAAAGCGAAGCCGCGCATCGCGAATTCGAGCGCGTTTCGGACAATGCCGCGCGCATTGCGGCGATCCAGGGCGTCATCGACGGCCTCAAGGGCAAGGCCGAGCCCAGAATGAGCGGCCCACCGCGCTACAACCTCGTCCGCGAAATCGCGCCCGGCCCGCGCCCGATCGACGCCTGAGCCGGGAGGAGACCATGCAGATCGAGATGCATGCCGACGTGCTGTGCCCGTGGAGCTACATCGCCAAGCGCCGCCTCGAAGCCGCCTCGGCGCTTGCCGGCACGCCGATCAAGATCGTTTGGCGCAGCTTCGAGTTGTCGCCCGAAGGCGCCCTGATATCAGGCGACAGCGCCGCCGACATGATCAGGCAATGGCGCGGCGATGCGGCCGAAGCGCGGATCGCCCAGATCACAGGGTTCGCAACGGTCGAGGGCATCAAGCTCGACCTGGAGAACGCCCGCCCGGTCAACAGCTTCAACGCGCACCGGCTGGTTCACCTTGCTACAGCGAGCGGCAAGGCCGACGCGGTGATGGAACGCCTGCTGCGCGCCTATCAGAGCGAGGCCGAAAACATAGCCGACCGCGGCGTTCTGGACCGGCTTGGCCGCGAGGCCGGGCTTGCGCCAGGTGCGGTGGCGGAATTGCTCGCCGGCGACGACTTCCCCGCCGCCGTGCGCGCCGACAACCGCCTCGCCGTCGAACGCGGCATATCGGGCGTGCCGGTGATGGTCCTCGCCGGGACAGCGCCGACTTCGGCGGTCAAGCCGGTCGAGGAGCTTGCCAAGCTGCTGCGACAGGCGGCGGCAAGCGAGCCGAGCGCATGAGCATCGGTATTCGCTACTTTCCGCGACCACCGGGGACATGCTGGCGTAATGCAATCTCGACAATGTCGCGGGAGTTACGTCAGACACGGTGGATACATGACCATTACACTACGCCCGCTCAACGATGCCGAGCGGGCAAGAATGCTTGAACTGCAAGTCGCGCCGGCGCAGCAGAATTTTGTCGCCAGCAACGAGGATTCGATCGAAGAGGCTGATGCGGGCCACCATTGCGCGCCGTTCGCCATCTATGCCGATGACCTGCCGGTCGGCTTCACCATGTATGCGCTCGATCCCGACGACGGCAATTACTGGATCTATCGGCTGATGATCGACCAGCGTTACCAGCGGCTCGGCTATGGCCGCAAGGCGTTGCTGGAGATGCTGAAGCTGATGTCGAAGCTGCCCAGCTGCGGCCATGTCACCTTGAGCGTCGTGCCGGAAAACGAAATGGCGATGGCGCTCTATCGCGAGGTTGGCTTCCGCGCGACGGGCGAGGTTATCGGTGGCGAGGTCGTCTTTCGTCACGACCTTTCGGCGATCGGCTGAGGCCGATCAGCGGTCGATTCGCGTCGACAGTACGATCGACGACAAGGTGCGTTCGACACCTTCGAGCGCACCTATTCGGTCGATCAAGGCATCGAGGTCGCGCACCGACGGCGCCTCGACGACGACGATCATGTCGAAATTGCCGCTGACCGAATGCAGCGTGCGCACCTCGGGAATCCGCTTCAGCACCGCCTCCACCGCCGCCGAGACCTTGGGCAGCGCGGTGACCAGGATATGCGCGCGAACCAGGTTCTTCTCGTAGTCTGGCGACAGCCTGACGCTGTAGCCAGCAATCACCCCACGCTGTTCCAGCCGCTCGATCCGGCTTTGCACCGTCGTTCGCGACACACCTAGCTTGCGCGCCAGCTCGGCCGTCGAGGCGCGCGCGTTCTCGCGCAACAAGGCAAGCAGGGCGCGGTCAGGGTCTGTCGTCATTTCGTCGATACCATACGTCGTTTCGTCCAAAACATATCGGCCTTTCGGCAATATCGATACTGCCTTTTGACGTGGTGCGACCGTAGACTCCGCGCGAAATTCCATTTGAAGGGGACATGACCATGAAACAGATCGTTGTCGTAGGCGCAGGCAAGATCGGCTCGACCATCGCCGACATGCTGGCCGAGAGTGGCGATTACCAGGTGACCGTGGTCGACCGCTCGCAGGCCGCACTTGATTCGCTCGAGACCGGCAACGCCGTGCAGGCACTTAAGGTCGAGATCGCCGAAGCTGGCGCCCTCGACGCCGTTTTGGCAGGCAAGTTCGCCGTACTTTCCGCTGCCCCCTTCCACCTCACCACGCGCATTGCCGAGGCAGCCGCCAAGGCCGGCGTGCACTATCTCGACCTGACCGAGGACGTCGCTTCGACCCGCATCGTCAAGGAACTGGCGACCACCGCCAAGAGCGCCTTCATCCCGCAGTGCGGCCTCGCACCGGGCTTCATCTCGATCGTCGCCAACGATCTCGCCAAGCGCTTCGATTCGCTGGAGAGCGTGCGCATGCGCGTCGGCGCACTGCCGCAGTACCCGTCCAATGCGTTGAACTACAATCTGACCTGGAGCACCGACGGCGTCATCAACGAGTATTGCGAGCCCTGCGAGGCGATCGTCGAAGGCTCGCTGGTCGAGGTGCCGCCGCTGGAAGAACGCGAAGAGTTCTCGCTCGACGGCATCACCTATGAGGCGTTCAACACCTCGGGCGGTCTCGGCACGCTGTGCGAGACCTACAAGGGCAAGGTGCGCACGCTGAACTACCGCACCATTCGCTATCCCGGCCACGCCGCGATCATGAAGGCGCTGCTCAACGATCTCGGCCTGCGTCACCGCCGCGAAGTGCTCAAGGACATCCTGGAGAACTCGCTGCCGGCGACCATGCAGGACGTGGTGGTGATCTTCGTCACCGTCAGCGGTCGCAAGGGCGGGCGCCTGCTCCAGGAAAGCTACGCCAACAAGATCTACAGCCGCCAGATGGGCAAGATGGTGCGCAGCGCCATCCAGATCACCACGGCTTCCGGCATCTGCGCCGTGCTCGACATGCTGGCCAACGGTACGCTGCCGCAGCAGGGCTTCATCCGCCAGGAAGACATCGCACTCGACGCCTTCCTCGCCAACCGCTTCGGCCACAACTACGCCCAGGCCACGTCAAGCCATCTGGCAGCCTGATTGGGGGACGCCTTACGGGGAGGATACCCCGGAGGTCATGATTTTTGCAGCGAGGGGTTAGGGGACCCCTCGCTTTCTTTTTGTCCGGATAGCTGCGACCGGCTCCCTGCTTGGCTCGGCCAAGGGCAAGTTCAGGCAGATCAGATCGCCACCATCGGCCCGAAGAAGCCGATGATGCGCGCGATTCGCTTCCCGTCGGGCGAAAGCTCGGCAATATCAAGGCCTTCGGGCAGCGGCGTGCCGTCGGCCTCGACGACGCGCCAGCCGAAACGGGCAACGCCGTGATGAAGATCGACAGAGGTGGTGCGGACGATCGTCGCACCGGGGCGGCTCATCCGGATACTTGCGATATGCACCAGAAGCTCATCAGCACCGACAATGTCGGCCCGCGGGTCGGTGTATGTCGCCCGCTCGGCCCAGACGGCTTCGAGCAGCTCCTTGCGACTGTCGGCGTCGGGTTCGTTCCAGACCGCGCAGTAGCGGTCAATGAGGCTGGTGACATCGGACGACATGGCTGGCTCCCGCATCGCAGGCGCCGACAATAGCGGAAAATCGCTGCTCAATCGCCGTGCAGGATGAATTCCAGGTAGAGGTTGCGCTGCAGGATCGAATGGTTGTCGTCGGAGACCAGCGATACCATCAGCGCGCCGTCGCTGCGCTGCCAGACGTCGAGCCCTTCCATGTTGTCGATCTGGTAGCCCATGTTGGCTTCCAGCAGCACCGGGCCGTCGGCGATCTGGCCCCTGGCGATTGTCTCGGAGGCAATGCGCCGGAGCCGCATCTTCACGCCCGAAGCCATCGAGAAGCTACGTTCAAGCAGCAGCAGGTCGCCATCGGGCAGGAAGGCGCCGTCGGTGATGTCGAACTCGCCATTGCGCTTGACCGTGAAGACGCCCTTCTTGGGCCCCTCGATGATCGCGGCGAAGATGTTGCCTGATGTGTCGAGGCTCTTTTCCGACACCACCACAAGCCCGCCCTTCTCAGTGGAATAGGCGACGGTCTCGAAGCCGCGATTCGTCCTGAGCTCGTTGCGCGGCACGAGGAACTCGAGCTCGCGGAACGGCGGCTGCATGTTGTCGGGATCGATGCGGTACTGGGCGACGCGGTGGGTGCGCTCGAAGCCGACGGTAGCGATACCGTCCTTCACCGCAAGGCCCTCTGCATCGGCCTGCCATTTCTTTTCGACGGCGACACCGGAGCTGTCCACCATCTGCACCATGCGAAAGTTCTCGATGCCCGTCGGGCGCATCGCGGAATCGCGGGCGACACGTCCAAAATACCAGAAGCCGGTGTCGGCGACGCCGATGAAGTCACTCCCCGATTTGAGGAAGCGGAAGGCCGACAGCGCGCCGAGATTGCGCGACGACGAGGTCATTTCGAGGCCGCCGACGAATTCGAGCGGACCAAAGATCTTCTGGTCGAGACCGATCTGGAAGCGGGCGATGGGACGGGCTGATATCTCGATGCGCTCGATGGCAGGCTGCTCGGCGCGCGAGGACGCGGTGAGCGATGCCGACAGCGCGAGCGCCGCCAAGGCAGCGCAAGCAAGGTGCCGCAGCCGGGCCATGGACAAGCTCACCCGGCGCGCCGGAAGCCGCCGCGGCGGGTCTCGCGCGCACTCTCTTCGCCGAACAGCGAGGCGAGCTGCTCGGTCATCGCACCTGCCAGTTCCTCGGCGTCGACGATGGTGACGGCACGGCGATAGTAGCGCGTGACGTCGTGGCCGATGCCGATCGCCAGAAGCTCGACCGGCGAGCGCGTCTCGATCAGGTCGATGACGGCGCGCAGATGGCGCTCCAGATAGTTGCCCGGATTCACCGACAGCGTCGAATCGTCCACCGGCGCGCCGTCCGAGATCATCATCAGGATCTTGCGCTGCTCGGGCCGTGCGATCAGGCGCTGGTGCGCCCAGAGCAGCGCTTCGCCGTCGATGTTTTCCTTAAGCAGGCCTTCGCGCATCATCAGGCCGAGATTGCGGCGGGCGCGGCGCCACGGCGCGTCGGCTGACTTGTAGATGATGTGGCGGAGGTCGTTGAGGCGGCCGGGATTCGGCGGCTTGCCGTCCTTCAACCACTTCTCGCGTGCTTGTCCGCCTTTCCAGGCGCGCGTCGTGAAGCCGAGGATCTCGACAGAGACGCCGCAGCGCTCCAGCGTGCGCGCCAATATGTCGGCGCAGGTTGCGGCAACGGTGATCGGACGGCCACGCATCGAGCCGGAATTGTCGAGCACCAGCGTGACGACGGTGTCGCGGAACTTGGTGTCGCGCTCCTGCTTGAACGACAGCGGCTGCATCGGGTCGATGACGACGCGCACGAGGCGTGCGGGGTCGAGATAGCCCTCTTCCAGGTCGAAGTCCCAGGAACGGTTCTGCTGCGCCATCAGGCGGCGCTGCAGGCGGTTGGCGAGACGGCCGACGACACCAGACAGATTGGCGAGCTGCTTGTCGAGGAAGGCGCGGAGACGGTCGAGTTCGTCCTCGTCACACAGCTCCTCGGCGCCCACCGTCTCGTCGAAAGCGGTGGTGAAGACCTTGTAGTCGATTTCCCGCGGCAGGTTGGCGAAGGGATTGTCCTGGCGGCGCGCCTCGCCCGGCGTCTCGGAATCGACGTCATCGTCGTCGGACATCTCGTCGGACGTGGCATCGGACGCCTCCATCTCGCCGGACTGCTCTTCGTCGGCGGAGGATTCGGCATCTTCGGACTGTGCCTGCTCGGAGCCGGAATCGTCCTCGCCGCCCTCCTCGCTCTGCTCCTCGCCTTGCGGCTGGTCGTCGTCCTGGTCCTCGTTGTCCTCGGTCTCCTGGTCGTCGCCATATTCCTCGGCCATCTCGAGCGAGGCCAGCATATGACGGACGACACGGGCGAAAGCCTGTTGGTCCTCGAGGCTGCCGAGCAGGCCGTCGAGATCGCCACCGGCCTTCTGGTCGACCCAGTCGCGCCAGAGCGCGACCATGCGCTCGCCGCTCTTGGGGACGGGCTGGCCGGTCAGCTTCTCGCGCACCATCAGCGCCAGCGCTTCCTCGAGCGGCGCTTCCGACTGTTCGGTGACGTCGGCGAGATTGGCCTTGGCGTATTTGTCCTCGAGCATCGAGGTGATGTTTTGGGCAACGCCTGTCATGGCGCGGCTGCCGATTGCCTCGACACGAGCCTGCTCGACCGCGTCGAACACGGCACGGGCTTGCTTGCCCTCGGGCGCCAGGCGGGCATGGATGCGGCCGTCGTGGCAGGCACGCTTCAGCGCCATGGAATCGCCGAGGCCCCGGGTGACGGCGATGTCACTGGGCGAGGCCTTCTTGGGCAACTCGGGCAGGCGGGCGCGATTGCCGGCAAGCGCCGGCCGCTCCTTGGCGAAGGCCACTTCGAGGCCGTTGTCCCCCGAAATGGCACGCATGCAGACGGTCATCGCGCGCTTGAAGCTGTCGGCTTCAGAGCCCGTCTTCGACTTGTTGCGTGTGTTGTCGCCCGGCCCTGCCATTTGAGCCTGTTCTTATCCAAGCACGACGTTGGCGGCGGATTCCGGCAGGTCCTCACCGAAGGCGCGCTGGTAGAATTCGGCAACGACTGAGCGTTCGAGTTCGTCGCACTTGTTCAGGAAGGTGAGCCTGAAGGCCATGCCGACATCGCCGAAAATCTCGGCGTTTTCAGCCCAGGTGATGACGGTACGCGGGCTCATGACCGTCGACAGGTCGCCATTGATGAAGGCCGAGCGCGTCATGTCGGCGACGCGGACCATCTTGTTGACGATCTCCTTGCCTTTGGCGTCGCGGTAGTGCTTGGCCTTGGCAATGACGATGTTCACTTCGTTGTCGTGCGGCAGGTAGTTCAGCGTGGTCACGATCGACCAGCGGTCCATCTGCGCCTGGTTGATCTGCTGGGTGCCGTGATAAAGGCCGGTCGTGTCGCCGAGGCCGACGGTGTTGGCGGTGGCAAACAGACGGAAGGCCGGGTGCGGGCGGATAACGCGGCTCTGGTCGAGCAGGGTCAGGCGGCCCGACGATTCGAGCACGCGCTGGATGACGAACATCACGTCGGGGCGGCCGGCGTCATACTCGTCGAAGCAGAGCGCGACATTGTGCTGGTAGGCCCAGGGCAGGATGCCGTCCTTGAACTCGGTGACCTGCATGCCTTCCTTGACGACGATCGCGTCCTTGCCGACCAGATCGATACGGCTGACATGGCTGTCGAGGTTGACGCGGACCATCGGCCAGTTGAGACGGGCGGCGACCTGTTCGATGTGGGTCGACTTGCCGGTGCCGTGGTAACCCGACACCATGACGCGGCGGTTGTAGGCGAAGCCGGCGAGGATCGCCATGGTCGTTGCCTTGTCGAACAGATAGTCCGGATCGATGTCGGGCACATGCTCCGACGAGGCCGAATAGGCCGGCACGACCATCTTCGAATCGAAGCCGAAGGTGTCTTTCACCGACACCGTGGTATCAGGCAGGTTGGTGATGTCGCGATCGACCTTGTTCATAGCGTCTCCACGCGCGTGGCTTCAGGCCACGCCGGCAATCGAATTTTCTTCGGGGGCGGTCATAAAGCCTTTTCCGACCAGATGAAAGTTGGAAAAAGGCCGCGACCGCGGCTGGCTCAACACAATCCCGCTTGCTTGAGCACGCGATATGCCTGGAGCACATCCCTGAAACGGTCTTCAGAACCTCGGTCGCCGCCATTGGCGTCGGGGTGGTGGCGTTTGACCAGTTCCTTGTAGCGCGCCTTGATATCGGAGCCGGTGGCGCGCGAATCGAGTCCCAGCGTCTCCAGTGCCTTGGCCTCCAAGGGCTTCGCCTTGCGCTGGCGCGGCGCGCCCTGGGCACCGAAGGGGTTATGCGGATCGCGCATGCGGCTGTAGTAGCCGGCGCGGCCCGAGCGCTGCTGGGCAAAGTCAGGCGCCGTACGCGCCGAGCCGTTGGATCCCATGGTCCAGGTCGGCCTGTGGCCGGTCAGCGCTTCCTTCTGGAAACGCGCGATATCGCCGTCGGCGAGGCCGGAGAAGTAGTTGAAGCCCTTGTTGTACTCGCGCACGTGATCGAAGCAGAAGCGGAAGTACTCGCCTTCCCTCATGCGGCCGACCGGCGCCTTGTGCGTTCCCGGCTGCTTGCAGCCGTCCCACTGGCAGAGCGGGGCATGCGACTTCACCTCCGCTTCCGGATCGGGCCGGACGCGGATCTTGTCGAAATATTTTGGGTACGGCTTCATCTGGTCGTATTTACCGCCTCTTGGCGCGGCGAAACAAGAATTGACATTTCGAGGATGTTGGCCCTAACGCCTGATTTGCGGCCCAATTTTGCCCGAGGGCATGATTGGTCGCGGCGACACATGTGGTGAAAGGCGAGACCGATGTCCATACAGGCGACTATCGAAACGAAGCTGAACGAGGCATTTTCGCCGGAGCGGCTCGTCGTGCTCAATGAAAGCCACCTGCATGCCGGCCACCACCATGTCGACGGCGGCCATCACGCCACCTTCGACGGGTCAGGCGAGACACATTTCCGCATCCGCATCGTCGCCCCCGCCTTTGCCGGCATGAGTCGCATCGACCGCCATCGCGCCGTCAACGACGCACTGGCAGCCGAACTCAAGGCCGGCCTGCACGCACTGGCGATCGAGCCGGCAGCCCCCGGCGAAGCGACACGCTGGTAATTTTCTTTCTGCACGATTGTTGAGCGCAGCCCCACGCTGCCTCGTCATTTGCCTGTCACATACATCCATTAGTCTGGATATATGGATGCAAACGACACGATCGACGCTCTCGCCGCGCTGGCCCAACCGACACGGCTGGAGGCCTTTCGCCAGATGGCCGCCGCCGAGCCGGACGGCATTGCCGCCGGCGACCTGGCACGCCGACTCGACGTGCCGCAAAACACCATGTCCGCGCATCTGGCCGTGCTGACCCGCGCCGGCCTCGCCGCCGGCGACCGCCAGGGGCGCTCGATCATCTACCGCGCCAACCTCCCTGCCCTGCGCAATGTGCTGTTGTTCCTGCTGCAGGATTGCTGCGACGGCAAGCCGGAGATCTGCGCGCCGCTGCTCGCCGAATTGTCTCCCTGCTGCACGCCATCGGAGTAATGCCATGACCCATCGGCCTTTCAACGTGCTTTTCCTCTGTACCGGCAACAGCGCCCGCTCGATCCTCGCCGAGGGCATCCTGCGCAAGGATGGGGCACCGCATTTCAACGCCTTTTCCGCCGGCAGCCAGCCCAGGGGCAGCGTCAATCCCTTCGCGCTCAAGGTGCTTGAAAGCTATGGCTATCCGGCCGACGGCTTCCGCTCGAAGACCTGGGATGAGTTCGCCGCGGCCGGCGCCCCGGAGATGGATTTCATCTTCACCGTCTGCGACGACGCTGCCGGCGAAGCCTGCCCGGTCTGGCTCGGCCATCCGGCCAACGCGCATTGGGGCATCGAGGATCCGAGCCACGTCGAAGGTACCGACCTCGAAAAGGAAGCAGCTTTCGTCACCGCTTTCAAATACATGCGCAACCGCATCAGGGCATTCACCGCGCTGCCCATCACCAGCCTCGACCGCATGGCGCTGACCGCACATCTGCATGATATCGGCAAGATGGAAGGTGCCAGCACAAAAGCAGGCGATTCCAGCACATGAGCGCTTTGCTCGCGCGGCGATTGCTTGCCGAATGCCTAGGAAGTGCCTTCCTTCTCGCAACCGTGGTCGGCTCCGGCATCATGGCGGCGCAGCTTGCGCAGGGTAACGTAGCGCTGGCACTGCTCTGCAATGCCCTGGCCACCGGGGCCATGCTGGTGGTGCTCATCACCATTCTCGCGCCAATCTCCGGCGCGCATTTCAACCCAGCAGTCAGCCTCGTGACGGCGCTCGACCGGCGCCTGGCATGGTCGCTGGTCGCGCCCTATGTCGCAGCACAAGCGAGCGGCGCGATACTGGGCGTATTGCTGGCGCACGCGATGTTCGACCTGCCGCTGCTGCAGGTCTCGACCACGGTCCGAACCGGCCCGGGCCAATGGCTCGGCGAGGCAGTCGCAACCTTTGGACTGGTGTTGACCATCCTCGGCTGCATTGCCCAGGCACCCAAAACGACGCCCGCCGCCGTCGGTCTCTACATCTTTGCGGCCTACTGGTTCATCTCGTCGACGTCCTTCGCCAATCCAGCTGTGACCATCGCGCGGGCGCTGACCGATACATTCGCGGGCATCGCGCCCGCCGACACGCCGGCATTCATCGCGGCCCAACTGGCCGGAGCGGTGCTTGGCCTGGCGGCAGGTCGGGTCTTGTGGCCGGGTGTTACTTCGGCGGACGCGCTGCGGCCGGTTGAGGCTCGACCACCGCGGGCCTGATCCTGATCCGCGCGAGGCGGTTCTTGTCGCGTTTCATGACGATGAAGCGCTTGCCGTGGAAGGTGAAGGCCTGCTTTTCCTCGGGGATCGACTGGGTCTCGTGGATGACGAGGCCGGCGATCGTCGTCGCCTCGTCGTCCGGCAGGTGCCAGTCGAGCGCGCGGTTGAGGTCGCGGATCGGCACGGTGCCATCGACGACCACGGAGCCGTCGGCCTCCTGCTTGACGCCCTGAATATCGATGTCGTGCTCGTCGGCGATCTCGCCGACGATCTCCTCGATGATGTCTTCCAGCGTCACCAGCCCTTCGACCTCGCCATATTCATCGACGACGATGGCGAAATGCGCCTTGCGCCGCAAAAAGGCGTTGAGCTGTTCCTGAAGCGAGGTCGTGTCGGGCACGAACCAGGGTTTGGAGGCGACTTTCGGCACGTCGACGCGTGAATAGTCGCCTTCGACGTCGTTGAGCGCGCGGAGCAGGTCCTTGGCGTGGACGACGCCGACGATGTTGTCGAGCGAGCCGCGCCACAACGGCATGCGGGTGTAGGGGCTCTGCAGGATCTCGCGCACCAGTGTCTCGGGCGCCATGTCGGCATTGATCGAGCGGATGTTGGTTCGGTGGACCATCACGTCCGACACCTCGAGCTCATGCAGGTCGAGCAGGCCGCCGACCTGGTCGCGGTCCTGCTTGACCACCTGGCCGTCGCGATGGAGTTCATCGACCGCGCCGCGCAGTTCGGCGTGGCCGGAACGCTGCGGCGTCAGCGCAATCAATTCGTAGCCGAGCGAGGCAAGCAGCCGCTCGCGGAAGGCCAGCCCGGCAAGGACCAGCCCTGACAGCGCGCCCGCAGCGATCCAGCCGGCCTCGATCATCCCTGACGCTGCTCCTTGAGGAAGGAAATCACTTCGGAGGCCGGCACGTCCTTGGCGATGAAGGACTGGCCGAGGCCGCGCGTCAGGATGAAGGTCAGTGCGCCGCGCGACACCTTCTTGTCCTGGGTAATGTAGTTGAACAACGCCTCGGCGTCCGGCAGGTCCCCAGGGATGTCGGACATGCGCCACGGCAGGCCGACGGCGCGCAGATGCGCCTCGACGCGTGCCGCATCGTCGGGGCTTGCCAGATTGAGCCTGGCCGAGAAGCGGTGCGCCAGCGCCATGCCGATTGCAACACCCTCGCCATGCACCAGCCGTGCACCGTCATAGGCAGTGGCAGCTTCAAGCGCGTGACCGAACGTATGGCCGAGATTGAGAAGCGCCCGGTCGCCGGTTTCGAACTCGTCGCGGGCAACCACGTCGGCCTTGGCGCGGCAGGACTGCGCAATAGCCTCGATGCGAGCCGCACCGCCCGAAAAGACCTCCTGCCAGTTCTGCTCCAGCCAGGCGAAGAAATCCGGGCGGTCGATCAGGCCGTATTTTGCGACCTCGGCATAACCGGCGCGGAATTCGCGCAACGGCAGCGTGTCGAGGGCCGCGGTGTCGGCCAGCACCAGCTTCGGCTGATGGAAGACGCCGATGAGGTTCTTGCCGCGCGGGCTGTTGATGCCGGTCTTGCCGCCGACAGACGAATCAACCTGCGCCAGCATCGAGGTCGGCATCTGCACGAAATTCATGCCGCGCCGCACGATGCCGGCGGCAAAACCGGTGAGATCACCGATGACGCCGCCGCCAAGCGCGATCACCGCATCACCGCGCTCGAGCCGGGCGGCAATGATCTGGTCGACAACGGTTTCCAGCGAGGAAAAGCTCTTGGTCTTTTCACCGGCTGGCAGTGTGATGACAGCAGGCGCATTGCCGACAGCCGTGAGACTTTCGACCAGCGGTTCGAGATGGGCAGCAGCGACATTCTCGTCGGTGACGATGGCACAACGCGCCTTGGGCAGGCGCTGCTGGATCAGCTCGCCGCCGCGCGCGATCAGGCCCGGGCCGATCAGGATCTCATAGGCGCGGTCGCCAAGTCCGACTTCGACGGTGACGACGCTCATTCGTGATCCTCCGAACCTTCCGAAACGTGAATTCTGCCGGGCACGCCGAGATGGCTGCACAGCGCCTCGATGACCTCGCTGGCGATCGCCTCCTTGCGGTCGTCGCGTGTCGCAACGGTGAGGTCGGCAAGCCCATAGACCGGGTAGCGTTCGTCCATCAGCTTGGCCAGCACGGCACGCGGATCGGCATTCTGCAACAGCGGCCGGTTCTGCTTCTTGGAAACGCGTTCCATCAGAAGGTCGAGCTCGGCCTTGAGCCAGACCGAAACGCCGTGGCCTGCGATTGCCGCGCGGGTCTGTGCATTCATGAAGGCGCCGCCGCCGGTCGACAGAACCTGCGGGCCACCTTCCAGGAGGCGGCCTATGACGCGCTGTTCAAGCGCGCGGAACTCGACCTCACCATAGCGTTCGAAGAGCTCGGGAATTGTCATCCGCGACACACTTTCGATCTCGTGGTCACTGTCGATGAAACCGAGGCCGAGCGACTGCGCGACCTTGCGGCCGATGGCGGTCTTGCCGGCGCCCATGAGGCCGACGAAAACGATCGAACGGGTGCCGAGCCGTTCTAGCAGGGCGGCTACGGAGCCTTCGGGAAATGGAGTCTGCGCGTCGGGTGTCATGGCGTCCCTTTCGCCGGCGTATCGACATGAAAAGCCCCGTTGCGTCAAGCGCATGACCGCAAACGCGCCCTTGAATTGCCTGTGACGGCGTCCCATAAGGGCACAGGATAGGACAGACGGGCAAACACATCGATGCCGACACTTTTCCGGTTCCTTGTCACGCTCGCTGTTCTGGCGGGCATCGCATACGGCGCCATGTTTGCGCTGGTGATGTTCGTCGAGCCGAAGAAGGCTGAGATAACCATCCGCATTCCACCGGAAAAGCTCGCGCCCAAAAAATGAAAAGCGGCGCGCGCATCGAGGCCTTCCTCGAAATGATGAGTGCCGAGCGTGGCGCTGCCGACAACACGCTGGCCAGCTATCGCCGCGACCTCGAAGACGCCTCGGAATTTCTCGGCGGCCGCCTCGCCGACGCCGACGCCCCAGCCATCCGCGGCTATCTCGACGACATTGCCGGCCGCGGCTTCGCAGCGACCTCACAGGCACGCAAGCTGTCGGCGCTCCGGCAGTTCTTCCGCTTCCTTTATGCCGAAGGCCTGCGAACCGACGACCCCACCGGCGTCCTCGACAGCCCGAAGAAGGATCGGCCGCTGCCCAAGACGATGAGCGAGGCCGAAACAGGCCGGCTGCTTGACCGCGCGGCGATGGAAGCGAGCGAATCCGCCGAGGGCGACAGCCTGGCGGCGACCCGGCTGCACGCGCTTGTCGAGGTGCTCTATGCCACCGGCTTGCGCGTTTCGGAGTTGGTCAGCCTGCCGCTAACGGTGGCGCTGCGCGACGAGCGCTTCTTCGTCGTGCGCGGAAAGGGCGAGAAGGACCGTATGGTGCCGCTGTCAGCCAAGGCGCGCGAGGCGATGCGGCGCTGGCTGGGTGACCGCAATGCCAACCCACGGCTGGTCGAAAGTCCGTTCCTGTTCCCGGCTTCGTCGGAAAGCGGGCACATGCCGCGCCAGGTCTTCGCCCGAGAACTCAAGGGTCTGGCCGCCCGCGCTGGCATCGCTTCGGCGAAAATCTCGCCACACGTGCTGCGCCATGCCTTTGCCAGCCACCTGCTGCAGAATGGCGCCGACTTGCGCGCGGTGCAGCAATTGCTTGGCCATTCCGACATTTCGACCACGCAAATCTACACCCATGTGCTGGAAGAAAGGCTGTTGAAACTGGTCAACGAGCATCATCCGCTTGCCGATTAGGGCCCATATCGCTATGTGAGTGCCACGTTCCACTGGCGCGGTGCCACAGTCCCCGGCCCCCGGTGCCTCAAATTTTCAGCGTGGTAGTCCGCTCGCCAATGTACAATTACCTCGATTTCGAAAAACCGGTCCAAGATCTCGAAGGCAAGATCCTCGAGCTCAAGAAGCTTGCCGAAAATGGCGAGGCCGTCGATGTCGGCGACGAGATCAAGCGGCTGGAGAAGCGCTCGCGTGATGCTCTGCGTGACGCCTATAAGGCGCTGACGCCCTGGCAGAAGGTCCAGGTGGCGCGCCACCCCGACCGCCCGCACTGCCTCGACTACATCAACGGCCTGTTCACCGATTTCGCGCTTCTGGCCGGCGACCGCAATTTCGGCGAAGACAATGCCATGGTCGGCGGCTTCGCCCGCTTCCGTGGCGAGCCGGTGCTTGTGCTCGGCCAGGAAAAGGGCAACGACACCAAGAGCCGCCTCAAGCACAATTTCGGCTCGGTCCGCCCCGAGGGCTACCGCAAGGCCGTGCGCCTGATGGAAATGGCCGACCGCTTCAACATCCCCGTCGTCATGCTTGTCGACACCGCGGGCGCCTATCCGGGCGTCGGCGCCGAAGAGCGCGGCCAGGCCGAAGCCATCGCGCGCTCGACCTCAGCCTGCCTCGGCCTCAAGGTGCCGTCGATCGCGGTTGTGATCGGCGAAGGCGGCTCGGGCGGCGCGATCGCCATTGCCACCGCCAATCGCGTGTTCATGCTCGAGCATGCGATCTATTCGGTGATCTCACCGGAAGGTGCCGCCTCCATCCTGTGGCGTGACACGACGCGTTCCAAGGACGCGGCGACCAACATGAAGATCACTGCGCAGGACCTGCTCTCGCTCAAGATCATCGACAAGATCATCGACGAGCCGCTGGGCGGCGCTCACCGCAACGCCGAGGCGGTCATTTCGGCCACCGGCGACCTGATCGCCAAGACTTTCGCCGAATTCAACGGCTCGAACATCGATTTCCGCGAGCAGCGCCGCGAGAAGTACCTCTCCATCGGCCGCAGCCTCTAGCATCCGCCCGAAAATCGGAATCGATTTTCGCAAGGCGCAATGCGCAGCCTGTGATTGCACAAACTGTGGGCCCCATGGGCCACGGCACGTTTTCGCCACAAAAATGCCGCCTCGCCCGGCTCAATGAACTTGCCGTGATTTTTCGCGCGTGGGACGGGCCAAGAACTTGCGGTAAGGATTTTTCAAGGTTAACGACCCTAAGGTCGAGGCAGTACCAGGACGGGCCGGTTGTTGGCGCATGCGCCATGACTGCAATGTAGAAACGACATTTAGACCGATGATCGCCAATATCGCACGCGCCGGATTGCTTCTCGCTGCCCTTGCGGTGGCAGGCTGTTCGGAATCCTCCGTGACCGACTTCGTGCCGCAGCACGCCAACCGCCAGCTGCCGGCCAAGATCATGGCCGAGATGAAGGCCAAGGGCATGAACAAGAGCTCGCCCGTGCTGGCGCGCGTGTTCAAGGAAGAAGGCAAGCTGGAAGTCTGGAAACAGAAGACCAACGGCCGCTACGACATCGTTGCCAGCTACGACATCTGCAAGATGTCGGGCAAGCTCGGCCCCAAGTTCACCGAGGGCGACCGCCAGTCGCCGGAGGGGTTCTACACCGTGCGTCCGGGACAGATGAACCCGAACTCCAGCTATCACCTCGCCTTCAATATCGGCTATCCCAACGCCTTCGACCGCGCCAACGGCCGCACCGGCTCGAACCTGATGGTTCACGGCGCCTGCTCGTCGTCAGGCTGCTTCTCGATGACCGATGCGCAGATCGAGGAAATCTACGCCTTCGCGCGCGATGCCTTCAAGGGCGGCCAGACCGAATTCCAGGTCCAGTCCTATCCGTTCCGCATGACCGCGGCCAACATGGCCCGCTACCGCAACGACCCGAACTACCAGTTCTGGGCGATGCTGAAGGAAGGCTACGACCACTTCGAGATCACCAAGGTGCCGCCGAAAGTCGACGTCTGCGAAAAGCGCTACGTCTTCAACCAGGTCCCGGAAGCAGGTGGCACGTTCAACCCGACGGGCGCCTGCCCTGCAGTGACCCAGCCGCAGGCGCTGCAGACCGCTTATCAGGCCTACAAGAGCAAGTATGACGCTGCTTTCGCCAGCGCCACCGGTGGCGACATTCCCGCGCCCAAGCCGACGATTGCCGGCATCAAGGAAGCGGCAATCGTTTCGGACTGGACCAAGCGCCGTGCCCGCGGCGAGCGCGTGACCCTGGAGCCGCCGGCGATGGCCCAGGACGGCAGCATCGTCCAGACCACCGCCCGCATGGGTCGTATCGATTCGGCCGAAGGCCGCCGCATGGCAGCGCTCGATGCGGCAGCGGAAGCCAAGAAGAAGGCTGCCGAGGAAAAGGCGCAAGCCATCGCTGCCGCCAAGGCTGCCAAGCTTGCCGCCCAGCAGCAGGTCGAGATCGCCGCCGTGCCGCAGCCACAGCCCGCAGTGACCGAAGCGCCGACGCGGGCCGCCCAGGCGGCCCCCGCCGAAGAGGCAGGAGCTGCCACCAAGCTCAAGAAGAAGCTGCTCAACCTGTTCGGCAGCTGATCGGCGTGGGCGAAACCACCGAAATCTACGATCTCAGGGGGCTCAATTGCCCCCTGCCCGTGCTCAAGGCCAAGCGCCGGCTCGCCGACATGTCGTCAGGCGAGCTGTTGTGGCTCGAAACCACCGACCCGCTGGCTGTCATCGACATCCCGGCCTTCTGCCAGGAGGCTGGCCACCGCCTGATCGAGACCACGGCCGTTTCAGGCGGCCACCGTTTTCTGGTCGAACGCGGAAGCTGAGTTCGGAGTCGGTGTGTCCTTGGAGGCAGCGACAGGACCCTACCGCCCGGCGATCGCCAGCGGGTTGTTTTCCATCGCTTCGCGGTCCGGCGTGTCGATGGCAGGTTTGTTGACGAAGGCGGCAAACAGGCGTTCGACATAGTCGCGCGGCAGGTCGATGCCGATCAGCACCAGCCTTGTGCCGCGAACCGCATCCGGCCATGACGGCAAGCGTGCCGGCGGATGCAGCAGTTTCTGCACGCCATGGATGACCAACGGCCGCTCCCGGTCTTCCAGCAGTTCGACGATGCCCTTGATCCGCAACAGCTTGTCGCCTTGCGTCGACAGCAACAGGTCGAGGAACATCTCGACCGTCGAGAAAGGCAGCGCACCGGCGTGCGTCAGCGACAACGAGCCGACCCGGCTGTCGTGATGATGGCCATGGTCGTGATCATGATGATCGTCACCGTGGTGATGATGGTGACCGTGGTCACCGTGATGGTGGTGAAGATCGTGCGCTTGCGCCCCGCCCAGCCAGCGGCGTACGTCCGCGGTCTTGGTCGCCGGGTCATAGAGCCCGCACTGCAACAGCTTTGCCACCGCTGCACCTTCGACGTCGCGGATTTCGGCGCCCGGATTGATGCGGGCAAGCCGCGCCTTGAGCGCATCGAGCCATTCGGCATCGTCGACGAGATCGGCCTTGGTCAGGACGATGCGGTCGGCCACCGCCACCTGCTTGACCGCCTCGACATGGGCGTCGAGTGTCGCCGAACCATTGACAGCATCGACGACTGTGATGACGCCGTCGAGCCGGAAGGCGTGGATGAGTGCGGGATGCCCCATGATCGACTGCAGCACCGGCACCGGATCGGCAAGGCCGGTGGTCTCGATCACAACCCGCGCCAGCCGCTCGATTCGGCCGGTCTGCAGGCGGTCGACGAGATCGGCCAGCGTGTCGACGAGCTCGCCGCGCACGGTGCAGCAGAGGCAGCCGTCGGACAGCTCGATGACACCGTCGGAGGCCTTTTCGACCAGCAGGTGGTCGATGGCGACATCGCCGAATTCGTTGATGATGACGGCCGTGTCGGTGAGCTCGGGGTCCTTGAGCAGCCGGTTGAGCAGCGTCGTCTTGCCGGCGCCGAGAAAGCCGGTCAGCACCGATACCGGGATCGGGAAAACTGCCTGCGAATTCACGAGCGCGCCTGAACCTTGCCAGCAACTGGTGCAGCACCTGCGGGCGCTGGCCTGTCGGGACGCCAGGTCGGCAACGGCACGCCCGTCTCGATGACGATGTCGCGGCCGCCAAGCGCCTTGGGCATCGGCCCGGTGGCGCCGCCCAGGCTGACGGTGACCCAGTTACGCTGGCGTGTCATTTCAGGAATGATCGAGACCTTGTCGGGCGCAGCCCCTGCCTCGGTCGGCGCCGGCCCATCGGAAGCCGCATGCTTGGCCTTGGGCGAGCAGACTTCCTCGCGCATGCTCGTCGCGACGTCGCGGTTGTCGCCATAGGGCGCAAGCCCTGTAACGCTGACCGACGCGCCGTTGCGGACAAAACCGGTCTGCAGCATCTTCGCCGCCTCTTCGGCGCGATTGTCTGGTGAGTCCGCGCCGAGCACGATCGCCGCAAGTGTCCTGCCGTCGCGGGTGGCGGTGGCGATCAGGTTGAAGCCGGATTCGCAGACGAAACCGGTTTTCATGCCGTCGGTGCCGGGGAAGCGGCCGACCAGCGGATTGAAGTTCTTGAGTTTGGCCTTGCCGGCAATGATGCCTTCGATGTCGAAATAGGCGGCATATTCAGGATATTCGAGGCGGATCGCCCTGACCAGGATCGCAAGGTCGCGCGCCGTCGTATACTGCTCGGGATCGTGGAGGCCGTTGGCATTGACCCAGTGGCTGCCGACCATGCCGAGGCGCTGCGCCTCGGCGTTCATCCGTGCGGCGAAGGCCTCTGGCGTGCCGCCGACATTTTCGCCGATCGCAGCCGCCACGTCGTTGGCCGACTTGACCATGATGATCTTCAGCGCGTTGTCGAGCGTCAGCACGGAACCCGGCTTGTAGCCCATCTTGGCCGGCGGGAAGGCCGCCGCCTTCTTGGAGATCTTGATCGGCGAATTGAGCGCCAGCTCGCCGGCCTGGACGGCGCGGAAGGCGGTATAGGCGGTCATCAGCTTGGTCAGCGAGGCCGGATGCCAGCGCTTGAACGCTTCCTGGTGCTCGATGACGGCGCCCGAATTGACGTCGAAAAGCATCGCCGGATTGGCCGACGCGGGGACAGCGCCCAGCACGGTTGCGACCGTTAGGCCGAGGAGCATGCTTCTGACGAACCTAATCTTCATCATCAAATCCGAAATCGCCTCTTGCCGATCATAGCCGGCCGTCCATAAGATTTCCGTAAACCGAGATGGCGACGCGCTGGCCGGTACGAAAGACCCATGGCCACGGCGTCGCCGCCGCTGCTAAATAACCTATGTGACGCCAAGATGGCAGAGCTTGGGCGATCACAATTGCGAATCCGGACCCCTGGCTCAACAAACAGACGGTCCAACAAACAGGAAGTCGAGACCAACATGCCGATCCTGAACCGAGCCGCCGAAATGCAGGACGAGATCGCCGGCTGGCGCCGTCAACTGCACCAGAAGCCGGAACTCAATTTCGACGTCTTCGAGACCGCCGCCTTCGTCAAAGCCAAGCTCGAGGAGTTCGGCTGCGACGAGATCGTCACCGGCCTCGGCAAGACGGGCGTCGTCGGCATCATCAAGGGCAGCCTCGGTGCAGGCGGCGTCGTTGGCCTGCGCGCCGACATGGACGCGCTGCCGATCGAGGAGATCACCGGCAAGCCTTATGCTTCGACAGTACCTGGCAAGATGCATGCCTGCGGCCATGACGGCCACACGGCGATGCTTCTGGGTGCCGCCAAATATCTCGCCGAGACGCGCAATTTCGCCGGCCAGGTGGCCGTCATCTTCCAGCCGGCCGAAGAAGGCGGCGGCGGCGGCAACGAGATGGTCAAGGACGGCATGATGGAGCGCTTCGGCATCCAGAAGGTGTTCGGCATGCACAACATGCCGAGCCTGCCGGTTGGCCAGTTTGCCATCCGCCCGGGCGCGATCATGGCGGCGACCGCCGAGTTCACCATCACCGTCAAGGGCAAGGGCGGCCATGCCGCCATGCCGCACCGCGCCATCGACCCGATCGTCGCCGGCAGCCAGCTGGTGACGGCTCTGCAGGCGATCGCCTCGCGCAACACCGATCCGGCCGAGGCGATCGTCGTTTCGGTGACCAAGTTCCTCGCCGGCACCGCCTACAACATCATTCCCGAGCAGGCTGTCATTGCCGGCACGGTGCGCACGCTGAAGAAGGAAATCGCCAAGCTCGCCGAGGAGCGCATGGGCGCCATCTGCCGCGGCATGGCGGAAGCCACCGGCACGGCGATCGAGCTCGACTACGACGCCAACTACCCCGTCACCTTCAACCACGAGAACGAGACCGTGTTTGCCGGCGATGTCGCTGCCTCCGTCGCCGGCGAGCCGCAGGTGCACCGGGCGATCCAGCCGCTGATGGGCGGCGAGGACTTTTCCTACATGCTGGAAGCCCGCCCCGGCGCCTTCATCTTCATCGGCAATGGCGACACCGCCAACCTCCACCACCCCGCCTACGACTTCAACGACGAAGCCATCCCGCACGGCGTCAGCTACTGGGTCCGCCTCGCCGAAACGGCCCTCGCGGCCTGACCTTCGCCGCCCCAACGCGTCCATGGCCGCCTGCCGGCCCTGGACGCGGACACAGCATTTGGCAGGGCCGGCAGCGGCCGAAACGTTTCAGGCAAAGCCCACCAAAAACCGTTGGCGAATCCGCTCGAAGCCGCTATGTGTGCAGCCGAGTGGTCCCGTAGCTCAGTAGGATAGAGCGGCAGATTCCTAATCTGTAGGTCACAGGTTCGATTCCTGTCGGGATCACCACTCCATTCTCTCGCAGATGTGTTTGAATGCGGCGCAATCGCATTTTGCATGCCCTCGGCGATCTGTGTATCCAAATTCATTCACCTCAATACTCATCTATGCCAACTGCTCATAGCTGTGTGCTGAAAATTCACTTTTCTGACTGACCGAACTTTCCTCAACTGACCACTCCGCCACAGGCCCCAAGCGAGGAACGCGGGCTGGCGGCCAACCGTCAGGAGGGACGTCATGACACCAAGGATTATCGCGATCGGCTGTTCGGTGCTGGCGCTGACCGCCGGCGTGGCTCGGGCCGCCGACTGGGGCAGCAAGGTGCCGACGGAGATCAACATCACCGACCCCTACCTCAAGCAGTGGAACGCCTTGACCTATGACAAGGCGCCGCCGGCGCTGGAGCCGGGCAAGGATTATGGCATGGCGGAGGACGGCACGTTTCGCGCGCCACGCGCCACGCCGCTGGGCGGCAGCCCGGCCTTCCCGGGACAGCTGGAGGCCTGGGACGACAAGAGCTACAGCCAGAATGTCGAGGAGATCGCATTTTACCCGCACATCAGCTCGCCCTGGCATGCCTGGCCCGACGTCGCCGATTTCAACGGCAAGCGCTACATGTATGTGCACGACCGCGACTACATGCGGGTGCTCGACATCACCGATCCGGCCAAGGCCAAGGTCGTCTATTCCAAGGGCGGCGTGTGGGGGCCGGAGGGTTCGAGCGAGGACTGGGACGCCAAGACAGTCCAGGACTATTTCGGCGGCATCACCATCGCCTGGAGCGAAAAACTCCAGAAGAACGTCGTCGTCGCCTCCTACGAGATCGGCCGCTTCGGCATCCTCGACAACAAGCGCACCCAGCCCGACATCGTCGCGAGCCTGCGCAACTACAATTCGCTCAAGGGCTTCAAGGTCTATGAGATGAACGGGCCGCTGCCCGACGACTGGAAGCTGATCGCCACACGCACCACCGACAGGAAGAACCCTGATGCGCCGATCGGCCAGCAACAGGGTTCGGGCTCACTGGATGCGCCGGCCTGGTTCGGCGGCAAATACATGTATCTGTCGGCGGCACCAGACGATTCCTTCGCGCTGACCGAATACCCCGATTACCTGCACTCGCCGGGCTATCAGGTCTGGGACATGTCGGACCCGGCCAATCCGGTCTTTGTCAGCCAGGTGACGGTGCCCGGCCAGGTGGTCGGCGACAAGGCGAGCGAAGACGCGTATCTGATGAACCCGCGCGCCGGCAACCGCACGTCGTGGATGGGTTCGCGCATGCCGCCCTTCCTGCCGACCCCGGTTGAAAAGGGCGGCAAGGTCGCTTTCGGCGCCATGGGCGGGCTCGGCCTCTACACCTTCGATCTTTCCAATCCCGCCAGGCCGGAGATCAAGGGGCATGTCGAGACAGCACCGAGCTTTGCCGGCACCGAGTTCGACAATGTCGACACCAGCCAGTATGCGCGCACCGGATACGTCTTCGCCAATGGCTATCCGATGAACTCGAACTGCTACGAGCCCTACAAGGATGTGCTGGTGATCGACGCCAAGGATGTGGCGGCACCCAAGGTGGTGGCGACCTTGCCGCGGCCTGTCCCGCCGAAGGAAGCCAAGTTCAGCGATTTCTGCCAGCGCAAGGGCAGCTTCGGGCCCAAGCGCTCCGGCACCACGCACCAGCCCGGCCATGGCCGCGACGGCATCGTGCCTTACGCCTTCTACAATGCCGGGCTGCAGATCTTCGACGTCAAGGACCCGGCCCAGCCGAAGATATCAGGCTATTTCGTGCCGCGTTTCCCCACGACATCTGAAATGCCCGACTACACCTTCGACAATGCCAGCTTCGCGGTGTTCACCGAATATGACCGCAACATCATCTGGCTGTTTTCGGTCGGCGGCGTGCATGCGCTGAAGACGCCGCTGCTGGGCGAACCCAAGATGGGGATGAGCGACCAGGTCTGGCCGCCGCGCGACTGAGCCGATCGATCTGCTTCGGCGTTCAAACCCCGGCTTTATGCCGGGGTTTGTGTTTTGTCGCGCAAGCGCGCCCGTTCAGTGCCCGGGGTGCAGCGCGTCGTTGAGATACATGCAGGTCAGCATGGTGAAGATGTAGGCCTGGATCACCGCCATCAGAAGTTCGAGCGCGGTCAGCGCAACCGTCATGGCAAGCGGCAACACGGCGGCGAAGACGCCGAGCGTGCCCATGCCGCCGAGGCTTGCGACAAAACCGGCAAAGACCTTGAGCGTGATGTGGCCGGCCAGCATGACGGCAAACAGGCGCACCGAATGGCTGATCGGCCGCGAGATGTAGGAGACGATCTCGATCGGCACGATGATCGGCGCCAACGCCAGCGGCACGCCGGATGGCAAAAACAGCCGGAAGAAGCCGAGCCCGTTTTTCCAGATGCCGTAGAGCGTGACAGTGCCGAACACGATCATCGCGAAGGCGAAGGTGACGATGATGTGGCTGGTGACAGTGAAGGCATAAGGAAACATGCCGGCGAGGTTGGCGATCAGGATGAAGACGAACAGCGAAAACACCAGCGGGAAAAATGTCATGCCGCCCTCGCCGGCATTTTCGCGCAGTGTTTTCGACACGAACTCGTAGATCAGCTCGGTGATCGACTGCAGTCGGGTCGGCACAAGCGCACGCGCACTTGTCGACAAAAGCAGGAACAGCCCGCCGAATACGGCGACGCCGACCATGTAGGCGGCGGAGTTGGTGAAGGCGATCTCCTGGCCGGCAAACTCGAACAGGGTGACGATCGGCTTGATTTCAAATTGTTCTATCGGTCCGGCCATGGCGCCTCTCCGGTCTGGGTGATGCGAATGCGAAAGCGCGCGCCCCGGAACCCGATCCGGAAGCCTGACAGGGTCGAGCGCACAGCGCAGTCCGCCGCGCGGCGGCTGCATGTTTTCGCGGTTTCAAGGTGTGAACAGGTTCGGGTGACAAGTCTGCGGCGCCATCTCTTGGATGGGGCCGTCCCCGAACGTACTAGGCACTGGTCGTCCAGTGCGTGCGCTTGTTAGCCCAGCTCAGCTGATTGGGCAAGGCAGGAAGGGACGCGGCGCAAGGCCGTGTCCAAATCGGGATAGGGCATCAGATGTGCAGCGCGTGGCCGAGCGTGCGTAGTGCTGCCTCGAGGAAGGCTTCGCCCTGGGTCGGGTGAGCATGGATGGTGCCGGCAATGTCTTCCAGCCTGGCGCCCATCTCGATCGCCAGGCTGAAGGCAGAGGAAAGCTCGGCGACACCGGTGCCGACGGCCTGGATGCCGAGCACCAGATGGTTGTCGGCACGGGCAACGATGCGCACGAAACCGTCTTCGCCGAGCAAGGTCATCGCCCGGCCATTGGCCGAGAACGGGAATGACGACGACTTGATCTCGGTGCCGAGCGCCTTGGCTTCGTCGGGCGAAAGACCCGCGGTGACGACCTCCGGATCGGTGAAGCAGACGGCGGGGATCGAACGCTTGTCCCAGCTGCGCTTGTGGCCGGCGACGATCTCGGCGACCATTTCGCCCTGGGCCATGGCGCGGTGCGCCAGCATCGGCTCGCCGGTGACGTCGCCGATGGCATAGATGCCGCGCATCGAGGTGCGGCACTGGTCGTCGATGCGGATGAAGCGGCCGTCGCGGTCGAGGTCGATCTCCTCGAGGCCCCAGCCTTCGACCAGCGGCTTGCGCCCGACAGTCACCAGCACCTTGTCGGCCGCAATCTTCTGCTCGCTGCCGTCGGCGGCCTCGACCAGCAGCGCATCGCCCTTGGCTGAAAGCCCCTTGGCCTTGGCACCGGTCAGCACCTTGACGCCGAGCGCTTCGAGCCTTTTGGCGACGGGCCGGGTCAGCTCGGCATCATATTGCGGCAGGATGCGCGGCAAGGCTTCAACGACCGTCACCTTGGCGCCGAGCTTGGCAAAGGCTGTGCCAAGCTCAAGGCCGATATAACCGCCGCCGACGACGGCGAGTGCTTGCGGCACCTGCTTCAGCGCCAGCGCCCCGGTCGACGAGATCACCGATCCGCCGAAGGGCAGGAACGGCAGCTCGACAGGCACCGAACCGGTGGCGATGACGATGGTTTCGGCGCGGATCACCTGCAGGCCGGTTTCGGTGTCGACCTCGACGGTCTTGCCGTCGCGGAAGCGCGCCCAGCCCTGCACCGACTTGACCCGGGCCTTCTTGAGCAGGCCGGCAACGCCTGTGGTCAGGCGGCCGACGATGCGGTCTTTCCAGGCAACCGTCCTGGCGAGATCGAGTGCCGGTGCCGACAGGGAGATGCCGAGCGGGCTTGTGCCCGCCGCCATCTCCGAGACCTTCAGATATTCGTCGGCGGCATGGATCATCGCCTTGGAGGGGATGCAGCCGACATTGAGGCAGGTGCCACCGGGCTTGACCGCTTCGACGATGACGGTGTCGATGCCGAGCTGGCCAGCGCGGATGGCGCAGATATAGCCGCCGGGTCCGGCACCGATGATCAGAAGCTTGCAGGAGATTTCCTTCACAGCTCAGCCCTCCACGAAGATCATTGCCGGCGCTTCGAGCAGCGCCTTGATGCGCTGGACGAAGACCGCCGCGTCCCAGCCGTCGATGACGCGATGGTCGAAGCTGGAGGACAGGTTCATCATCTTGCGCGGCACGAACTGGGTGCCGTCCCACATCGGCCGGATCATGATCTTGTTGACGCCGACGACCGCCACTTCCGGGTAGTTGATAACGGGCGTGGTGGCGACGCCGCCCATCGCACCGAGCGAGGTGATGGTGATGGTCGAGCCGGTCAGCTCCTCGCGCGTTGCCGTGCCGGCCTTGGCGGCCTCGGCAAGACGGTTGACCTCGGCGGCACAATCCCAGAGGTCGCGCGCCTCGGCGTGCTTGACCACAGGCACCATCAGGCCACCCGGCGTCTGGGCGGCCATGCCGATATGCACGCCGGCATGGCGATGGATGATGCCGGCGTCGTCGTCATAAACGGCGTTGAGCTGCGGCTGCTCGCCGACGGCCTTGACCAGCGCCCGCATCAGGAACGGCAGCAAGGTCAGCTTCGGCCGGTCCGGCTTCTTTGCGGCGTTGAGCTTGGCGCGCAGCTCCTCGAGTCCGGTGACGTCGATCTCCTCGACATAGGTGATGTGGGGGATGCGCGACTTGGCAAGCGCCATCTTTTCGGCGATGCGCCGGCGCAGGCCGATGACCTTTATCTCCTCGACACCTGACTTGGCCTGCAAGCCGGCCACTGGGACCGCCGCACCGCGCGCGGCAAAACCGTCGAGATCTTCATGGGTGACGCGGCCGGCCGGACCGGTGCCGGGGATCTGGCGCAGGTCGATGCCGGCTTCCTTGGCGCGCAAGCGCACGGCGGGCGACGCCAGCGGGCGTTCGCCTTCCGGCCTGGGCAGGCCGACCGTTGTCGCACTTGGCACAGGCTTGAGCGCTGCCGTGGGCGCTAGTGGCTTTGCCGCAGGTTCGGCTTTCTTAGCCGGCGCAGGAGCCGCTTCCACAGCTGCCGGGGCTGGCTGCCTGGCCTCGCTTTTCGGCTCGGCCGCAGCGACCTCAGCCACAGTTTCCGCCGGTCCGTCGCCGGCAATTTTGATGCGCACGATCGGCGAACCGACGGCGACGGTTTCGCCGATCTCGGCGCCGAGCCAGATGATCTCGCCATCGACCGGCGAGGGGATTTCGACCGTTGCCTTGTCGGTCATGACGGCGGCGATCACCGCGTCCTCGCGCACGAGGTCGCCGATCTTGACGTGCCATTCGACCAGTTCGGCCTCGGCCACGCCTTCGCCGACGTCGGGAAGCTTGATGACATGTTCGCCCATGTTCAGGCCCCCATCGTTTCGATCAAAGCTTCGCCGACCCGCTTGGGGCCGGGGAAATAATCCCATTCCTGGGCATGCGGATAAGGCGTGTCCCAACCGGTGACGCGGGCGACCGGTGCTTCGAGATGGTAGAAGCAGTGCTCCTGCACCAGGGCTGCCAGCTCGGCACCGAAGCCCGAGGTCAGCGTCGCCTCATGCACGACGACACAGCGGCCGGTTTTCTTGACCGAGGCGATGATGGTTTCGAGGTCGAGCGGCAGCAGTGTCCTGAGGTCGATGATTTCGGCGTCGATGCCGGTCTCCTCAGCCGCCGCCTGGGCGACATAGACCATAGTGCCATAAGCGAGAACGGTGACGGCGGAACCCGGCCGACGGATCTCTGCCTTGCCGAGCGGGGTGGTGTAGTGCCCATCGGGCACCTCGCCCAACTCATGCTTCGACCATGCCGTGACGGGACGGTCGTGATGGCCATCGAAGGGGCCGTTGTACAATCGTTTCGGCTCCAGAAAGATCACCGGATCCGGGTCTTCGATCGAGGCGATCAGCAGGCCCTTGGCGTCGAGCGGATTGGACGGCACGACCACCTTAAGGCCGGAAACATGGGTGAACAGCGCTTCAGGGCTCTGGCTGTGGGTCTGGCCGCCGAAGATGCCGCCGCCAGTGGGCATGCGAATGACGATCGGACAGGTGAACTCGCCATTGGAGCGGTATCGCAACCGTGCCGCTTCCGAAACGATCTGGTCATATGCGGGATAGACGTAGTCGGCGAACTGGATTTCGATACATGGCTTGAGGCCATAGGCAGCCATGCCGACGGCGGCGCCGACGATGCCAAGTTCGCTGATCGGCGCGTCGAAACAGCGCTCCCGACCGTATTTCTGCTGAAGACCCTGGGTGCAGCGGAAGACGCCACCGAAATAGCCGACGTCCTCGCCGAAAACGACGACGTTGTCATCGCGGCCCATGGCGACATCCATGGCGCTGCGGATGGCCTCGATCATTGTCATGCGCGGCATCGGCTACACTCCCGCCTTCTGGCGCTGGCGACGGAGATGCGGCGGCATCTCGGCATAGACGCCCTCGAACATGTCACGCGTCGACGGCTTGCCGCCGGCATGCAGCGTGCCGTGGCTCTCGGCTTCCTTCTGCGCCGTGATCACTGCCTCGAGGATTTCCGCCTCGGTCTGCTTGTGGCGCTCGTCCGACCACAGGCCGCGCTTGATCAGGTGGTTCTTCAGCCGGATCACCGGGTCACCCAGCGGCCAGGCATCGGACTCTGTCTTGGGCCGGTAAGCGGATGGATCGTCTGACGTGGAATGTGCGCCGACACGGTAGGTGACATATTCGACCAGCGTCGGCCCGAGATTGAGCCTGGCCCGCTCCGTCGCCCATTTCGCCACCGCATGGACAGCGAGATAGTCGTTGCCGTCGACACGCAAGGCTGCGATGCCGAAGCCGAGGCCGCGCGCGGCAAAGGTGCCGGAGCCGCCGCGGGCGATGCCCTGGAAGGTCGAGATCGCCCACTGGTTGTTGACGATGTTGAGGACGACGGGCGCCTTGTAGGTCGAGGCGAAGACAAGTGCGGCGTGGAAGTCGCTCTCGGCGGTGGCGCCGTCACCGACCCAGCCGACAGCGATCTTGGTGTCCCCCTTGATGGCGGATGCCATCGCCCAGCCCACCGCCTGGATATACTGGGTGGTCAGGTTGCCGGAAATCGAGAAGAAACCGTGATCCTTGGCCGAATACATGATCGGCAGCTGGCGGCCCTTCAGCGGATCCATCTCGTTGGAATAGATCTGGTTCATCATGTCGACCATCGGATAGCCGCCGGCGATCAGCAGGCCGGCCTGGCGATAGGTCGGGAAGTTCATGTCACCCTGAACGAGCGCCTTGCGGAAGGCGCAGCTAACCGCCTCCTCGCCCATATGCTGCATGTAGAAAGAGGTCTTGCCCTGGCGCTGCGCCATCTGCATGCGCGCGTCGAAGGAGCGCAGCGTCATCATGTGGCGCAGCCCTTCGAGCTGCTCCTCGTCGGTCAGCGTACCGGCCCATGGACCTACGGCATCGCCCTCGCGATTGAGCACGCGGATGATCGAATAAGCCAGGTCGCGGATCGTCCTGGGATCGACGTCGACCGGCGGCCTGTCGACCGAACCCGCCTTGGGGATCGGCACATTGGAGAAGTCGGGGGTGCCGCCCGGGCGCACTTCCGGCTCGGGCACATGGAACTTCAGCGGCGCGGGATTGTCCGTCACGGATGCTCCTCCTGTCGCGTGCGCAGGCCAATTGGTCCTCCCTGCGCGGCAGACAATTTATGTCAGTAACGCTGACCTATTATCCGATCGTCTTCGAAACCGCAATGGGTCTCGATGCCCCCGACTTTGGCATTCTCTCGGCCTCGGCGAAAGGCCGTTGACACGACGCCGGTTCCGCCTCCATGCTTAGGGCTCACCAGGGGGGTCCCGACAAGGGGCTGAGATTCTGCTGGCTCGCGCAGCGCAGTGACCCGTTGAACCTGATCCAGTTCATACTGGCGTAGGGACGGTGCGAGGCGCAGCAGGCCGGATATCCGGCTCAGGCATTCGGGCTCATTCTTGCCCGAAGTCCCCAGGCAAAACCTCTCCTCCTTCTCATCGCATGGACTGGGTCTCCAACCAGGAGGCTCACTCATGAATGCCCACACCCCATCAGTCACCGTTGGCGAACTTCCGGCGTCGCGGAAGGTCTACAAGCCAGGCAAGCTCCATCCCGACATCCGTGTGCCGATGCGCGAGATCTCGGTTCATCCGAGCGCCGGCGAGCCGCCGGTCACCGTCTATGATTCGTCAGGCCCCTACACCGACACGTCGGTGACAACAGACATCGAGCGCGGCTTGCCGCGGCTGCGCGAAGACTGGATCATCGCCCGCGGCGACGTCGAGCGTTATGAAGGCCGCGCGGTCAAGGCTGAGGACAATGGCTTCGTCTCCGGCGAAAGGCTGACGCCGGAATTCCCGGTTCGCAACGCCCCGCTGCGCGCCACCGGCGGCCGCGCCGTCACCCAGCTTGCTTATGCCCGCGCCGGCATCGTCACGCCCGAAATGGAATTCGTCGCCATCCGCGAGAACCTCGGCCGCGAGCAGATCCGGGCCAAGCTTCAACGCGACGGCGAGAGCTTCGGCGCCGTCATTCCCGATTTCGTCACCCCGGAATTCGTCCGCGACGAGGTCGCCCGCGGCCGCGCCATCATCCCCTCCAACATCAACCACCCCGAGAGCGAGCCGATGATCATCGGCCGCAATTTCCTGGTCAAGATCAACGCCAATATCGGCAATTCCGCCGTCACCTCGTCGATGGCCGAGGAGGTCGAGAAGATGGTGTGGGCGACACGCTGGGGCGGCGACACGGTGATGGACTTGTCGACCGGCCGCAACATCCACAACATCCGTGACTGGATCATCCGCAACGCGCCGGTGCCGATCGGCACGGTGCCGCTCTACCAGGCGCTGGAGAAGGTCGGAGGCATCGCCGAGGACCTGACCTGGGAGGTGTTCCGCGACACGCTCATCGAGCAGGCCGAGCAGGGCGTCGACTATTTCACCATCCATGCCGGCGTGCGGCTCGCCTACATCCACCTGACAGTTGACCGCGTCACCGGCATCGTCTCGCGCGGCGGCTCGATCATGGCCAAATGGTGCCTGCATCACCACAAGGAGAGCTTCCTCTACGAGCATTTCGAGGAGATCTGCGACATCTGCCGAACCTATGACGTCGCCTTTTCGCTCGGCGACGGCCTGCGCCCAGGTTCGATTGCAGACGCCAACGATGCCGCCCAGTTCGCCGAACTGGAGACGCTGGGCGAACTTACCAAGATCGCCTGGGCCAAGGACTGCCAGGTGATGATCGAGGGCCCCGGCCACGTGCCGATGCACAAGATCAAGGAAAACATGGACAAGCAGCTCGAGGTCTGCGGCGAAGCGCCCTTCTACACGCTTGGGCCTTTGACCACCGACATCGCGCCCGGCTACGACCACATCACCTCTGGCATCGGCGCTGCAATGATCGGCTGGTTCGGCACGGCCATGCTCTGCTACGTCACGCCCAAGGAGCATCTTGGCCTGCCCGACCGCGACGACGTCAAGGTGGGCGTTATCACCTACAAGATCGCAGCACACGCCGCCGACCTCGCCAAAGGTCATCCGGCCGCCAAGGTCAGGGACGACGCGCTGTCGCGGGCACGCTTCGAGTTCCGCTGGGAGGACCAGTTCAACCTGTCGCTCGACCCGGAGACGGCGCGTTCCTACCACGACCAGACCTTGCCCAAGGAAGCACACAAGGTGGCGCATTTCTGCTCCATGTGCGGCCCCAAATTCTGCTCGATGCGGATCTCCCACGACATCCGCGCCGAGGCGCAGAAGGAAGGGCTGGCAGCGATGGCGGCGAAGTACCGCGACGGCGGCGACCTCTACATGCCGGTGGAAAGCGCCGAACCCGCGGAGACGGCAGGCCAGCCATGAAGGTGCGGATCCGCGGTGCGGGCGTCGCCGGGTTGACGCTCGCGCATGAGCTGGCGACACACGGCGCAAGCGTGACCGTGGTCGACACCAGAAGGCAGATCGCCGGCAATGCCTCATGGCAGGCCGGCGGCATGCTGGCGCCCTGGTGCGAACGCGAGAGTGCCGAAGAGACGGTGCTTTCGCTCGGACGCGGTGCCGCCGACTGGTGGTCCGCCGCCCTGCCCGGGCATGTCATGCGCAACGGTACGCTGGTCGTGGCGCCGGCCCGGGACACGGGTGAACTCGACCGCTTCGGCCGCCGAACGTCCGGCTTTCGCGAGGTTGACGCCGATACGATCGCAGCACTCGAGCCTGACCTCGAAGGACGTTTCGGACGCGCACTGTTCTTCACCGAGGAGGCGCATCTCGATCCGCGCAAGGCGATGCTCGGGCTGCAGCAAAAGCTGGTGCAATCGGGCGTGCGCTTCGAGTTCGGCTACGGCGCCGTGCAGGCACCCGGCGAGCCTGACATCGAGGCCGACTGCACAGGCCTGGCAGACCCGAGGCCGGGCCTGCGCGGCGTGCGCGGTGAGATGCTGATCCTCAGAACGTCTGACATCTCGCTGGCGCGCCCGGTACGGCTCTTGCATCCGCGCGTGCCCGTCTATGTCGTGCCGCGCTCCGGCAACCTGTTCATGGTCGGCGCGACGATGCTCGAAAGCGACGTGACCGGGCCGACTACCGCGCGTTCTGTGATGGAACTGCTCAACGCCGCCTATGCACTGCATCCGGCTTTCGGCGAAGCTGAACTCATCGAGACGGGTGTCGGTGTGCGGCCAGCCTTTGCCGACAATTTGCCGCGTGTCGAGCGCGACGGCAACACGATCCGCATCAACGGCCTCTACCGCCACGGCTTCCTGCTCGCGCCTGAGATGGCGCGGCAGGCCACCGACATGATCCTGGGCCACAAGACGAAAAAGGAGTTCGCCCATGAAGCTCACCGTTAACGGCGAAAGCCACGAAGTCGCGGCCGGCACGCTGGCGGCGCTGCTGACTGAGCTCGACTACGAGGGCAGTTGGCTGGCCACCGCGCTGAACGGCGAGGTGGTCCCGGCACGGGAGCGCGACGACTGCGCCCTTGCCGACGGCGACCGCATTGAGATTCTTGCGCCGATGAAGGGAGGCTGACCCGTGCTCGAACTCTACGGACAACAGGTTTCGTCCCGCCTGCTCCTCGGCACCGCACTTTACCCATCGCCCGCGATCATGGCGGAAGCAATCAAAGCGTCGGGCGCCGATATCGTCACTGTCTCGCTGCGCCGCGAGACTTCCGGCGGCAAGACAGGTGGAAAATTCTGGTCGCTGGTCCAGTCGCTCGGCGTCCGGGTGTTGCCCAACACCGCCGGCTGCCATTCGGTCAAGGAGGCGGTGACGACGGCGCGCATGGCCCGCGAGGTGTTCGGCACCGATTGGATCAAACTTGAGGTCATCGGCAACCACGACACGCTACAGCCCGACGTGTTCGGCCTGGTCGAGGCGGCCAAGATCCTGGCTGCCGAAGGCTTCGACGTCTTCCCCTACACGACCGACGATCTGGTCGTCGCCGGGCGCTTGCTCGATGTCGGCTGCAAGCTGCTGATGCCCTGGTGTGCGCCGATCGGGTCCGCGCGCGGGCCGCAGAACCTCGATGCCCTGCGCAGCCTGCGCGGTCATTTCCCCGATGTGCCGCTCATCGTCGATGCCGGCATCGGCCGCCCGTCGCATGCGGCCACCGTCCTGGAGCTCGGCTACGACGCCGTGCTGCTCAACACGGCGGTTGCCAAGGCAGGCGACCCCGTCGCCATGGCTTCGGCTTTCGGCAAGGCGGTTGCAGCAGGACGCCAGGCCTTCCGCGCCGGCCCGCTCGAAGCGCGCGACATGGCCGTCCCCTCCACCCCCGTCATCGGCATGGCAGCATTTTCATGAAGCTCGACCCGTTTTACCTGATCGTCGATTCCGCAGCGTGGATCGAGCGGCTGGTGCCGTTGGGCGTCAAGCTGGTGCAACTGCGCATCAAGGACATGGACGAAGCCGGCCTGCGCCGCGAAATCCGCGCGGCGAAGGCCGTCTGCGAACGCCACCGCTGCCAGCTCATCGTCAATGACTACTGGCGCCTCGCCATCGACGCGGGCTGCGACTTCGTCCATCTCGGCCAGGAGGATCTGGCCGAGGCCGATGTGAAGGCGATCCGCCACGCCGGCATGAAGCTCGGCCTCAGCACCCATGACGACGCCGAACTCGACACAGCACTTGCCGCCGCGCCCGATTATGTCGCGCTTGGTCCCGTCTATCCGACCATCCTCAAGGCGATGAAATGGGCGCCGCAAGGGCTCGACCGCATCGCCCTCTGGAAACGGCGCGTGGGCGCGACACCGCTGGTCGCCATCGGCGGACTCAATGTCGACCGCATAGCAGGCGTCTTCGCGCAAGGCGCCGACGTAGCTGCCGTCGTCACCGACATCACGCTCAACGCTGATCCCGAAGCGCGGACGCGCGAATGGCTGGCAGCGACGGCTCAGTGGCGATGACCCCGCATGTGCTGATCATCGCCGGCTCGGATTCGAGCGGCGGCGCCGGCATCGTCCGCGACGTCGAGACGGTATCGGCCTTCGGTTTGCGTTGCAGCGTCGCCGTCACCGCAGTCACGGTGCAGACACATGCCCGCGTCGAGCGCATCGAACGGATGCCGCCTCAGCTGATTGCCGAGCAGATGCGCGCGGCCATTGCCGCCAATCCGATTGCTGCGGTCAAGATCGGCATGCTGGGAACGGCCGCGACGATCGACACCGTCGCCTCGGTGCTGGCGAGCAGCCTGCCGGTGCCTGTCGTGCTCGATCCGGTGCTTGCTTCGACCTCGGGACGTCAGCTGCTCGACGGCGGCGCCGTCGACGCGCTCAAGCGCAAGCTGTTTCCGCTCTGCACGTTGGTCACACCCAACCTGCCGGAACTGGCGCTGCTGACCGGCCTGCCGCTCGCCTCCGGCGAAGGCGACATCGTCAGCCAGGCAGCAAAGCTTTTCGAGACCGGAGCGCCCGCCATTCTCGTCAAGGGCGGGCATGCCACGGGAGCGAGCGCCACCGACATGCTGCTCTTGCCCGACCGTGAGCCGATCCGCTTCGAGGCGTCGCGCATCGCGGTTTCCATGCGCGGCACCGGCTGCATGCTTGCAAGCGCAATCGCGGCGCATCTGGCACAATATGAAACGCTGGAGATCAGCATCGGCAAGGCGAAGCGCCATGTCTTCGCCAAGCTGCTGGCGGCCAGGCCGTGAGAGCGACTTTCGGCGTTCAGCCCAGACGGGCGGCGTGCCACCTCAAATGGTCGTCCATGAAGGTCGAGATGAAGTTGTAGGAATGGTCGTAGCCATCCTGCATGCGCAGGGTGAGCCCGATGCCTGCCTTCTTGCAGGCCTCGTCGAGCAGCCAGGGGCGCAGGCCCTCCTGCAGGAAACTGTCGGCCGAGCCCTGGTCGACAAGGAACTCCGGAAACCGCTTGCCGTCCTCGATCAGAAGCGTCGTGTCATAGGCGCGCCATGCAGCTTCATCAGCACCGAGATACTTCTCCAGCGCCGGCTTCGACCAGCCGGCGGTCGACGGCTGGGCGATGGGTGCGAAGGCCGAGCAGCTCTTGAAGCGCTCCGGGTTCTTGAGTGCGATGGTCAGCGCGCCGTGCCCGCCCATCGAGTGGCCAAAGATCGCCTGGCGCGACATATCGGCGGGGAAGTTTGCGGCGATCAGCGCCGGCAGTTCCTCGGTGATATAGGAATACATCCGGTAGTTCGCGGCAAAGGGCTGCTGCGTCGCATCGACATAGAAGCCGGCGCCCGAACCGAACTGCCAGTTGTCCTTTTCGTCGGCCACGCCTTCGCCGCGCGGACTGGTGTCGGGGCAGACGATGATCAGGCCGAGCTCAGCGGCCAGGCGGCGGTATTCGCCCTTGTCCATGACATTGGCGTGGGTGCAGGTCAGGCCCGAGAGATACCACAGCACCGGCACGGGTCCGTTCTTGGCTTGCGGCGGTACGAAGACGGCAAAGGTCATGTCGCAGGCGCAGGCCTCGGAGGCGTGGGAATAGACGCCCTGGATGCCGCCATGCGACTTCGACGTGGAAACGGTCTTCATCTGCTCTGCCTTCTCGTCAAGAATTGCTGCCCCGGCATAACCTCGGGGGCGGCGACCTGCAACCGTTCAAAGAGATGCCGGCGGCGCGGCCGAGGGGTTGTGGAAACCTCGGACACGCCGCCGGTCGACGCCCAGCTTCGGGAACACGCGGGCCAAGCTGGGAGGCTTGAGGGCCGGCGAAAAGCCGTGGCGTTTGGGGGAGCCGGCCATGGGGGCCTGGCCGGCTTTGGGAGTTAGTAGACGACCACGCTGCGGATGCTTTCGCCTGCATGCATCAGGTCGAAACCCTTGTTGATGTCTTCGAGCTTGAGCGTATGGGTGATCATCGGGTCGATCTGGATCTTGCCCTCCATGTACCAGTCGACGATCTTCGGCACGTCGGTGCGGCCGCGCGCCCCGCCAAAGGCGGTGCCTTTCCAGGTCCGGCCGGTGACCAGTTGGAACGGCCGCGTCGATATCTCCTGGCCGGCACCGGCGACACCGATGACGATGCTTTCGCCCCAGCCGCGATGGCTGGCTTCAAGTGCCTGGCGCATCACCTTGACGTTGCCGGTGCAGTCGAAGGTGTAGTCGGCGCCGCCGATCTGGTCGGCGCCACGCTTGGTCATGTTGACGAGATAAGGAACGATGTCGCCCTCGACCTCCTTCGGATTGACGAAATGCGTCATGCCGAACTTCTCGCCCCAGGCCTTGCGCTCATTGTTGATGTCGACACCGATGATCATGTCGGCGCCGGCAAGTCTGAGGCCCTGCAGCACGTTGAGGCCGATGCCGCCGAGGCCGAAGACGATGGCCGTCGAGCCGATCTCGACGCGCGCGGTGTTGATGACCGCACCGATGCCTGTCGTCACCCCACAGCCGATGTAGCAGATCTTGTCGAAGGGGGCGTCCGGATTGACCTTGGCGAGTGCGATCTCGGGCAGCACGGTGAAGTTCGAGAATGTCGAGCAGCCCATATAATGGAAGATCTTGTCCTTGCCGATCGAGAAGCGCGAGGTGCCGTCAGGCATCAGCCCCTGGCCTTGCGTCGAGCGGATCGCGGTGCAGAGGTTGGTCTTGCGGCTGAGGCAGGACGGGCAGGAGCGGCATTCCGGCGTGTAGAGCGGGATGACGTGGTCGCCCTTCTTGAGCGAGGTGACACCCTTGCCGACATCGACGACGACGCCGGCACCCTCATGGCCGAGAATGGCCGGGAAGATGCCTTCGGGATCGGCGCCCGACAGCGTGAATTCGTCGGTGTGGCAGATGCCGGTCGCCTTGATCTCGACCAGCACCTCGCCCTCGCGCGGCCCCTCGAGGTCCACCTCCATGATCTCGAGCGGCTTTCCGGCTCCTACGGCGACGGCGGCGCGGGTTTTCATTTTCTTCTCACTCCCAAATCTGGATTGTCAGCCGTGCATGTCACCGGCTTGAATGTTGTCTTCTGACTTCAGGCCGCCTTGGCAGGCCCTGCGGGGAACACGCCGGACATGACCGTGAAGCCCTTGATGCGTTTGACCCGATCGCACCAGCGGCGGATCGCCGGATAGTCCTGTCTTGAAATGCCGCCCTCTTCCGACAGCATGATGTAGGGGAAGCAGGCGATGTCGGCGATCGTCGGGTGTGACGCCGAGCAGATCCAGTCGCGCCCCTCCTGCTCGCCGAACCACAGATGCTCATCGAGAATGCGGAACAGCCGGTGCGCGCCAGTGCGGGCCGCCTCGACGTCGAAGTCGTAGAACAGAGCGTCGTGCAGGCGGGCGGCGGATGCGGTGGCGGTGATGCCGTCGGCAAAGGCCAGCCACTGGCTGACCTCGCCGAGCAGGGCGGGATTGTCGCGCGGGTACCAGGTTCCCGCCGCGTCATATTTCGAGGCGAGGTAGACGAGGATCGCCTGGGCGTCGCGCAGGATAAGCCCGTCGTCGTCGATGACAGGCAGCTGGCCGAGCGGATTGATCCTGAGGAACCAGTCCGACTTGTGCTCGCGCCCGGGGTAGAAATCGACCGGCACCGTCTTCCAGTCGACGCCGAGCATGCTCATCAAAAGGCGCAGCTTGTAGCAGTTGCCCGACAGTTCGTAGTCGTAGAGCGTGATCATCAAAAACTCCTAGAGGTCGAGCACAAGCCGCGCCGACTTGGCACGCGACACGCAGGTCATGATCTTGGTGCCGGACTTGCGCTCGGCATCGTTGAGATAGACGTCCTGGTGGTCGGGCTCGCCTTCGATGACGGTGGCGAGGCAGGTGCCGCAGGCGCCCTGCTCGCAGGAAGACGGCATGTCGATGCCGGCGTCGCGCATCACCTCGAGGATCGTCTTGCCGGCGGGCACCGTCAGCGTCATGCAGGAGCGCGCCAGCGCCACCTCGAAACTGGTGCTGTCGTCGATGACATTGGTGTTCTTGAAGTATTCGAAATGCACCGCCGTTTCGGGCCAGCCCATCTCAGCCGCGATATGACGCGCCGCCTCCAGCATCGGGCCGGGACCGCAGAGATAGACATGCTTGTCGGGACCGTAGCCGCTGAGGATCTCGCGCAGCTTGGCGCCGGTCTGGTCTGGCGAAAGGCCGAGATGCGGCTTGAGCGAGGCGCCGAGCGTGCTGGTCTTCTCCGGGAAGGCAAGCTGCGCTTCGTTCTGGGCAAAGTAGTGCAGCTCATGCACCAAGTTCTGGTTGTTGAGCGCCTGGGCCATGGCGAGCAACGGCGTGATGCCGATACCGCCGGCGATGAAGATGGTCTTCACCGCGTCGCGGCGCAGCGGGAAATTGTTGCGCGGCTCGGAAATCGCCAGCACGTCGCCTTCGCGCACTGTCTCGTGCAGGCAGGTCGACCCGCCCTTGGAATCGCGCTCCAGCTTGACGCCGATGACGTAGCTGTCGCTTTCGCCCGGGCCGTTGGTGATCGAATATTGCCGGATCAGCCCATTGGGCAGGTGCACGTCGATATGGGCGCCGGGCTGGAAGGTCGGCAGCAGGCCCTTGATCGGGCGAAGCTCGAAGCCGGCGATACCATCGGCGGCCGGCCACTTCCTGGCGACCTCGACACGGATCGTCGCCTTGCGGCCGTGTTTGCTCTCCTCGGGCATCTCGGCGAGTTCGGGCGAGACACGCTCGATCACCGGCTCCAGCGGCGCCGGTGCCGGCTCGCGCGCCGCCTCGGCCTCGACCGCCAGACGCAGCCTGGAGAGCAGCTCATTGTGATGGCGCAGCACGGCAAGGCGCGCAGCGCCTTCGACCTGCCCGTCGAGCACGCCACGGATCACCGAGCGATTGGAATCGACCGGCTGGACGAAAAACACGGCCAGCGTGGTGGCATCAGCCTCGCTTGAACGCAGCACCACCGAAAAGGTGCTTGCAGCTTCGACCGCGACCTTGGCGGCGGAGCCGTCGATCCTGCCGCTCGGCTGGAAGCGGTAGCCTTTCAGCCTGGCGGCGACCACGTCGGCCGGCGCATTGACCGGGATGCCGCGCAGCGCCAGCAGCCGACCCTCGGCGAGCCCTGCCACTTCCGGCACTTCGCCCTGCGGTTCTTCCGCCGACCAGACGAGACCGTAACGCTCGGTGGCGGCAAAGGTGCGGTTGGTGATGGTGCGGGCCGGTGCGTCGGCCGGGTGCGCCGGGATGTAGGTGCAGCCGGCCGTGCGGTTCGAGTAGCGCCAACCATGGTACTGGCACTTCAGCTCGCGGCCATCATTGATGCCGATCGACAGGCGGACGCCGCGATGCAGGCAGCGGTTTTCCCAGATGTTGACGTATCCATCATCGGCACGCCAGACCGCGAACTCGCGGCCGAGCAGCTGGCCGTGGAAAACATGACGCAACGGAAGGTCGTGCGCCGCGGCGATGGGATGCCATCTGGATTTGGCTAGGTCGAGCATATGGTCCTCGCTAAGATCTTTTCGTTGGCGCCCTCAGGCGCTCAGGTGGCGGCCGGGATGACCCCGTAGGTCACGCCCTTCTGGCTCAGCCACCGGCGGTAGGCGATCGCCGACTTGTCGGCACGGATTGGTGTTTCGGCGCGCGGATCGAGCGGCAGGCGCTTCGGGAACTGGTTTTCCAGGATCGGCTTGTCCTGCCCGAAGATGGTCTGCTGGAAGCGCTTGATGACTTTATCCTCATTGTCTTCGTCCAGCACGCACAGCAGCATGTGGGCGCGGACATGCTCCTGGTCGATCGGCTGCAGGAAGACGGCGATGACATCGAGGCGGCTCTCGTCGAGCGGGCTCGACTTGTAGAGCACCGAGCAATAGGGATGCGGCACGCGGTAGATGTAGTCGACGTCGGCGCCGCCGTCCGAGGCCGTCGATGCCATCGGCTGGAAGAAGCGGCAGCGTGTCGCCAGGATTTCGTCGCGATCGACGGAAATCTCGACATCGTATTCCTTCACTTCCGTGTGCGGTTCGGCGCCGAGGATATCGGTGTGGACATAGGGGAAGTGGCCCATATCGAGAAAGTTCTCGATCGCCCGCGGCGCCGAGACATTGACGCCAAAAGTGGCGGCGTTGAGCTTGCGGCGATCGACCTCGTCAAACTCTGGAATCGGGAACAAGTCGGCCGGCGGGTTGCCGAGCGAGGTCCAGATGTAGCCATAGGCGAGCTTCAGCGGCAGCTTGCCGGAAATGACGGCAATATCGACAGGGCTGCCCTCGGCGAGATCGGCGCGATCGCGCCAGACAGCCGCATTTCCCTCACCGTCAATGGCAAAGCTGAGACGCTCCTCGAGCAGCACCGTGTCGACGACGACACCAGCTGCCACTTCCGACAGGGCGGCCAGCGGGTGCCAGAGGTCGAGGATCACCTGATCCGTGCATCGCGTCTTGGTCATATGCATATCCTTCACAAAGGGTGCGGATCACATCCGCGCCGGTATTGCGCCGTAAGTGACCGGTTTGTCGCGCAGCCAGCGCCGGTACAGCACGGCGACGGCATCGGCCCGGATGGGCGTTTCAGCGCGAGGGTCGAGTGGCAGGCGCCTGGGCACCTGGTTCTCCAGGATCGGCTTGTCCTGCGCGAAGATCAGTTGCATGAAGCTGCGAATGCCAGCCTCGTCGATCCCATCCTTGAGGTAGGCAAGGAAGGGATGGGCAACACAATTGTCCTCATCGACCGGCTGGACGAACAGGGTGATGACGTCGAGCCGATCCTTCTGCACCGGATTGCTTTTGTAGAGCGCCACCGTGTAGGGCCGGATCACCTTGTAGATGTAGTCGACGACAAAACCTCCCTTGGCCGTCGGCGAAGCCACCGGCTGGTAGAACTTGCATTCGGTCGCGACCAGCTCGTCGGCGGCCGTCAGCTCGACCTTGTAGGGCGCGACCTCCGTATGTGGCTCGTCGCCGAGCCAGCCGGTGTGAACGAAGGGGAAATGGCCCATGTCGAGAAAGTTCTCGACCATCCTCAAGCCCGACACCTTGACCGCGATCGAGCCACCGGTGACGAGATACCGATCGCCCTCCTCGGCCTCCGGCACAAAAACGATGTCGCGCTCCGGCTTGCCGAGGCAGGCCCAGAGGAAGCCGTAGCGCTTGGTCGAAGTGACCAGGGCGCCGGTGTCGTCGCGGACGACTTCCTTGTTGTAGCGCCCGCGGCAATGGATGGTGATGTCGACGCCCAGCAGACGGGTGTGAAACGGCGCGCCGACCGACAGGTTGGCGAGGTCCGCAACCACATGCCAATCGTTAAGCAGGACTCTGTCGCTACAAAGGGCTGCTGTGCTCATCGCACCCTCCCTGTTGGCTAGCACTTCCCCGTGAACCTAGCTCTGTTATGTCCTCATTGGAAACACAGGATTGGATATCAATCAATAAGAAATTGCATGCCGATGTGAGAATTTTGGTTGACAGACGCCAGCGATTGAATACCGATATGGAAACCGTAACCCGGGATATGCGACGCCGCCGGCGTGGCGCGAACCCGGGCTGGCCGTCAAGCAAGCCAAAGGCGCTGGCGGGAAGGAGAACGCCATGAGCAACCGCTCGCAGGCCATTGCCGACATACTGACGCGGGCGATCCTCGATCACCGCCTCGTGCCCGGCTGCAAGCTTGGCGAGCGCGAGCTGTCGGAGGTCTTCGACGTCAGCCGCATCGTCATCCGCCAGTCGCTGATCCGCCTTGCCGACGACGGCCTTGCCCAAATCGAGCGCAACCGCGGCGCCTTCGTCGCCCGTCCCAGCATGCAGGACGCGATGGAGATCTATGACGCGCTGACCCTTGTCGAACAGGGCGTCGCCGCCCAGCTGAGCGACCGTCTCGGGCCTGCCGGCTGGGCCGAACTGCGCCAGCATGTCGAGCGCCAGCGCAAGGCCGTGGCTTCAGGCAACGACGCACTCGCCGACGTGCTCGGCCAGGAGTTCCACACCGTCTTCGTGCGCCTAAGCCGCAACAAGGTGATGCAGGAAATTCACGCCCAGTTGGTCCGCCGCACCACCTTGCTGCGTTCGCTGATCACCGCCGACTTCGACTATTGCAACCTGCTCGACGACCACGCCAAGCTCATCGAACTTCTCGAAAAGGGCCGGCTCAAGCCGGCAATGGAGCTGATCGACGCGCACCACCGCTCCGTCGTGCGCGGTTACATCATGGACCGCCAGGTCTTTCCCGAGCTGACGCCACGCGAAGCGCTCGAACCCTATCTCGACGGCAAGGCAGGCGAGCCGCCGAAACCGGCGCCAAGAAAGAAGGCAGGAGAGAATGGCGGGGCACGGACGCACACCCATGTCCACGTCGTAAAATAGACCCGGCACAAAGCCGGGCGCATCCAACCAACAGAGGGTTACCACCATGTTCAATCTGACCAGACGGCAATTTCTGCAATATTCCGGTGCCGCGGGCGCGGCACTCGGCACCAGCGGCCTTGCCGGCATCGCCAGCGCCCAGGAGCCGCTCAAGATCGGCGTCGTCTATGTCTCGCCGATCGCCGACATCGGCTGGACCAAGCAGCACAGCCTTGGCGTCGATGCCATCAAGGCCGAGTTCGGCGACAAGGTGGCGCTCACCGTCATCGACAATATCTTCATGCCGCAGGACGCCGAACGCGTCTTCCGCGAGCTCGCCGCTTCCGGCAACCAACTGATCTTCGGCACCTCCTTCTCGCATGGCACGCCGATGCAGAAGGTGGCGCCGCGCTTCCCGAAGGTCGCCTTCGAGCATTGCTCCGGTATCGTCCACCTCGCCAATCTCGGCACCTTCGAGGCCAAGTACTACGAAGGCACTTTCGTTGCCGGTGCCGCCGGCGCGCATATGAGCAAGAATGGCAAGATCGGCTTCATCGGCGGCTTTCCGATCCCCGACATCGTCGGCCCGGCCAACGCGCTTCTGCTCGGCGCCCAGAGCGTCAATCCCGAGGCCACCTGCAACGCCATCTTCCTCAATTCCTGGTTCGATCCGGGCAAGGAAAAGGAAGCCGCCAACACGCTTTTGTCGCAGGGCTGCGACGTCATCTGCTCGATGACCGATACCGCCACCGGCGTGCAGGTTGCCGGCGAAGGCGGCGCATGGTCGATTGGTTACGCCAGCGACATGGCCAAGTTCGGCTCGGGCAAGCAGCTCACCGCCTTCACCCTCGACTGGTCGAGCGACTATGTCGGCGCCGCCAAGGGCGTAGCCGCGGGCACCTGGAAGCCCGAGGCGCGCTGGGACGGCCTCGCCGGTGGCGTCGTCAAGATGGCGCCTTACAATGAGGCGATCCCGGCCGACGTGATCACCAAGCTCAAGCAGCTCGAGACGGACATCGGCTCCGGCAAGATCCACCCCTATGCCGGCGAACTCAAGGACCAGGACGGCAACGTCAAGGTTGCGGCCGGCAGCGTGCTGGCCGATGCCGACATCCGCGGCATGAACTGGTTCGTCAAGGGAATGATCGGCAAGCTCGCCTGATCCTCCCTCGCAACCGCTAGCAATTCCACCGGGGCGCTACAGCGCCTGGTGTCCAGTTGGACACGCAAAGGACGCTGTAGCGCTTAAAACGGGTGCACGATCCTTCCCGAAAATCGGTTCCGATTTTCGGGGTCATGCACAGCCCCGGTTGGTCTATGGCTGCGCACCGTCCAACCCTCACGGCAGGACCCGGCTATGCCCCCACGCCTCGAATTGCGCAACATCACCAAAAGTTATCCCGGCATCATCGCCAATGACGACATCTCGATGTCGATCATGCCAGGCGAAATCCACGCCGTGCTCGGCGAAAACGGCGCCGGCAAATCGACCCTGATGAAGATCATCTACGGCGCCGCCCAGGCGGATTCCGGCGAGATCTTCTGCGACGGCAAGCCCATTGCCGCGCACACCCCGGCGACCTCGCGCGCGCTCGGCATCGAAATGGTCTACCAGCATTTCGCGCTGTTTGAATCGGTCACCGTGGTCGAGAACATCGCACTTGCGGTGTCGAGCAGCTTCGACCTCGACACGCTGGCGCGCCAGATCACTGAACTGTCGAACCGCTACGGCATGCCGATCGACCCCTATCGCCGCGTCCACGACCTGTCCGTCGGCGAGCGCCAGCGCGTCGAGATCGTGCGCTGCCTGCTGCAGGCGCCGAAGCTTTTGATCCTCGACGAACCGACCTCGGTGCTGACGCCGCAGGCCGTCGTCAAGCTGTTCGAGACGCTGCGCCAGCTCGCCGCCGAAGGCTGTTCGATCGTCTACATCAGCCACAAGCTCGATGAAGTGCAGGAGCTCTGCGACACCGCGACAGTGCTGCGCAACGGCAAGGTCACCGGCACCGCAAGACCCAAGGAAAGCACCTCGGCGCAACTTGCGCGGCTGATGGTCGGCGCCGAGCTGCCCGAAATGCACGTCTCACCCTCGGTGCCGAGCGACAAACCGGTGCTCGAGGTGCGCGGGCTCACCGCCCCTGCCCGCGACAAATACGGCGTCGAACTCAAGAACGTCTCCTTCGAGATACGCGGTGGCGAGATCGTCGGGCTTGCCGGCGTCTCCGGCAACGGCCAGGCCGAGCTGATCTCGCTGCTCAGCGGCGAACGGACACATGCCAATGCGCTGTCGATCCAGATCGGCGGCAAGGCTGCGGCCCATCTCAACGCCAGCGAAAGGCGCAAACTCGGCATGGCCTTCGTGCCGGAAGAGCGGCTTGGCCGCGGCGCAGTGCCGCCGCACGCGCTGTGGCAGAACGCCGTGCTGACGGCCCACCGCTCCGGCCTGGTGCGCAACGGTCTCGTCGACCGCAAGCAGGCAAACAGCTTCGCCGCCAAGATCATCGAGCGCTTCAAGGTCAAGGCCAACGGCCCGCAGTCGAGCGCCCAGAGCCTGTCGGGCGGCAACCTGCAGAAATTCATCGTCGGCCGCGAGATCGCGCTCGACCCGAAGCTGTTCCTGGTGGCGCAGCCGACCTGGGGTGTCGACGTCGGCGCTGCCGCTTTCATCCGTCAGACGCTTGTCGATCTGAGCCGGTCGGGCGCGGCCGTGCTGGTGATCTCGGAGGAGCTCGACGAGCTGTTCGAGATCTGCGACCGGCTGCTCGTCATCTGCCAGGGCCAGGTCTCGCCGCCACTGATCAGGACAAAAACCAACCGCGAGGAAATCGGCCTGCTGATGACAAGGGTCGACCGCGGCAACGGCACCAATGGGAGAGGCGAAGTTGCGATTCAGGATTGAACAAAGACCGGAACCATCCGCCAGGATGCGGGTGGCGGCGCCGGTCATCGCGACCGTGCTCACCCTTCTCGTCGGCTCGCTTTTGTTTGCCGTGCTCGGCTACGACCCGCTGGCGACATTGCAAGCCTTCTTCATCACCCCGCTCAATTCGCTGAACGGGCTGTCCGAGTGGCTGCTCAAGGCGTCGCCGCTCATCCTCATCGCCTGCAGCCTTGCCGTCGGCTTCCGCGCCAATGTCTGGAACATCGGCGCCGAGGGCCAGTTGATCATCGGCGCCATCGCCGCCTGCGGCGTGGGCTTGTTCTACCCCAATCCCGACAGCTGGCTGCTGCTGCCGCTGATGTTCTTCGCCGGCGCCATCGCCGGCATGGCCTGGGCCGCCATCCCCGCCTTCCTCAGGGCGCGGATGAACACCAACGAAATCCTGGTCACGCTGATGCTGACCTATATCGCGACGCTCTTGTTGTCGTGGCTGGTGCACGGCCCCTGGCGCGACCCGGCCGGCTTCAACTATCCGCAGACGGCCCTGCTGTCGGCGGCGGCGATGTTCGAGCCTTTCGACTATGCCTACCGGCTCAACGCCTCGGTGTTCATCACCGTGGTCGCCGTGTTCCTGATGTGGCTGTTCACTGACCGCAGCTTCCTTGGCTACAAGATGTCGGTCTCGGGCGCAGCCCCTCTGGCAGCACGCTACGCCGGCTTCCGCGAATCCGCTGCCGTGTGGACCGGTTTGCTTGCCGGTGGCGCTGCCGCTGGCATCGCCGGCATGGCCGAGGTTTCCGGCCCGCTCGGACAGCTGTCGCCGCAAATCTCGCCCGGCTATGGTTTCGCAGCGATCATCGTCGCCTTCATCGGCCGTCTTAACGCTTTTGGCATCGTGCTGGGCGGATTGCTGATGTCGCTCTTGTTCCTCGGCGGCGAAGCAGTGCAAATGAACCTCGGCCTGTCGGCTGCGCTCACCCGCATCTTCCAAGGCATATTGCTGTTCTTCTTGCTTGCCGCTGACTTCTTCATCTTCTACCGGCTTCGCCGCATTCCGGAGCATGCCTGATGGACTTGTTCATTGCCATCTTCACCGGCACCATCATTGCCGCAACACCATTGATCTTTGCAGCGCTCGGCGAACTCGTCGTCGAGAAATCGGGCGTCCTCAACCTCGGCATCGAAGGCATGATGCTGATGGGTGCCGCCTTCGCCTTCTGGGCCATCGTCGCCGGGCTGCCGATGCCGGTCGCCATCCTTGCCGGCGCGCTTGCAGGGGCCGCCGCATCGCTGCTGTTCGGCGTGCTGGCGCTGACCTTCCTGACCAACCAGTATGCCGCCGGCCTGGCGCTCGCCATCTTCGGCTCGGGCGTGTCGGCATTTCTCGGTCGCAATTTCGGCTCGGCGCCGATCGACGCACTGAAGAAGATCAACATCCCCTATCTCTCCGACATTCCGGTGATCGGGCCGATGCTGTTCCGCTTCGACCCGATGGTCTATTTCGCCATCATCATGTTCTTCGTCATCAGCTGGTTCCTGTACCGCACCAAGGGCGGACTGGTGCTGCGCACCATCGGCGAGTCACCCGAGACGGCGCATGCCATCGGCTATCCGGTGATCAGGATCCGCTATCTCGCCGTGCTGTTCGGCGGGCTGATGGCTGGACTTGCCGGCGCCTATCTGTCGGTTGCCTACACCCCGCTCTGGGTCGAGAACATGACCGCCGGCAAGGGCTGGATCTCGCTGGCGCTGGTGGTGTTCGCGACCTGGCGGCCGCTGCGCGTGCTGCTCGGCGCCTGGCTGTTCGGCGGCATGACCATCCTGCAGCTGCAGGGCCAGGCGCTTGGTATCGCGGTGCCTTCGGAACTGCTCTCCGCCCTGCCCTATCTCGCAACGATCGTGGTGCTGGTCATCATCTCGCAGAACCGCCAGATGCTGGCGCTGCACTTCCCGGCCTCGCTGGCCAAGCCGTTCCGTCCAGCGACCTGACGAAACGACAGGCGGGGCTAAGCGCCCCGCCGCCTCACACAGCCCAGGGATCGCTGACCCTGGGCCAGATCGGACGGACAAGCTTGGTGTAATTTGTGACGCGCGGATTGCTCGGATAGGAGCTCGGCGCGTCGACATAGACGATCTCGGCCGCCACCGGCGCGAAACCGGCATAGAAATGGTTGGTCGACTTGACGAGCAAAATGTCCTTGTCCGCAGGATCAACGCCGAGATTTGAGAAAATGTCGGGCTCGAAGGTCTGGGTGCGGTTGGTGTTGAGGATGACGTCGACCTCGGTACCGACAATACGCACCAGCGCCGTCATCCCGAGCGTGACGCGGCTCGGTCCGAAACTCTGCCAGCCTTCCTCGACGGTCTTCAGCACCTGAACCCTGGCGTCGATCGGCTCGCCGGCCTGCGGGCCGGCCTTGCCGCCGAAGCGCAGGTCGATGACGGCACCTTTGCCGGCGGCATGGCAGAAGGTCACCGCGATCGGGTCCCAGATGGTGGCGACGCCGACCTTGTCGAGGCCACGCTCCAGCATCCGGCGCAGAACGAAAGTGCCGTCGCCGGCAACGCCGCCGCCCGGATTGTCCCAGACATCGGCGATGACTGCCGGCTTGGTCGGGTTGGCCTTGCGCGCGGCCAGCGCCCGGTCGATGCCGGCATCGGTGTCGACCATGTCCATCGCCGTCTTCTCGCGCATGGCGTAGAGTTCGCGGCCGAGCTTTTCGGCCAGCGCATCGCCCTTGGCCTTGTCATTGTCGGTGACGACCACGATGCGCGAACCCATCTCCGGCACGTCGGAGCCCATGAAACCATGGATCACCGACACCGACAGGATGCCGTCCTTGCCGTGCAGCGCCTTGATGCGGTCGACGAAGGAGCGCATCGGCTCGCGGCTGGTCGGCAACACGGTGATCATGCGGCAATCGAAGGTCGAGATGACTGGCTTGATCTCGCCGCGCGTAGCGGCCAGTCCAAGCTCGACGACATGTTCGCCGCGCTCATAGAAATCGGTATGCGGGAACTCGAGGAAGGCCGCGAGCACGTTGCAGGCGGCGACGCGTTTCGGCGTCAGATGGCTGTGCGGATCGAACTCGGAAGCAACAACGACGTCGGGCCCGACGATGTCACGGACCCGGGCGAGCAGGTCGCCTTCGCAGTCGTCATAACCCTGCGCCACCATGGCGCCGTGCAGGCCGAGGATGACGGCATCGACAGGCATGGCAGCCCGGAGCTGGTCGAGGATCTCGTCGCGCAGCGCCTCGAAGGTCTGGCGCTGCACCAGTCCGCCCGGCTCGGCCCAGGTCGCCGTGCCCTCGATGACGGTCAGGCGATCGGCCTCGGCGCGACGGCGCAGCGCCACGATCGGCGACGAGCACAAGGTCGGCGTCTCCGGATGCTGGCCCGGCCCGGCATAGAACGCCATCTCGAACGATGCACGGTCTGTCGGCACCGGCGAGAAGGTATTGGTTTCTGTCGCCAGCGAGGCGGTGAATATGCGCATCTTGGGTTCGTTTCTTTGTTGTCGGGAGGTAAGGGTTACTTGACGGCGCCGAGGGCCAGCCCGCGGACCAGGTAGCGCTGCAGCCAGACGAACAGGATGGCGACCGGCACGGTGGCGACGAGCGTTGCAGCCATGACGTAGTGCCATTCGACGGTATAGCGGCCGGCGACGAGCGAAAACACCTGGATCGGCAGCGTGTAGCTTTCCTGGCTGCGCAGCATGGTCAGTGCGACGACGAACTCGTTCCACGCATTGATGAAGGTGAAGATGGCGGTGACGGCGATTGCCGGCACGCAGAGCGGCAAAAACACCTTGCGCAGGGTCAGCCAGCGGCTGCCACCTTCCATCCACGAGGCTTCCTCGAGATCGCGCGGGATGGTGTCGAAATAGCTCTGCAGCATCCACACGGTGAAGGCGATGTTGAAGGCCATGTAGACGCCGCCGACGGCATTCAGGCTTTCGACAAGACCGAAGGAGGCGAGCAGCCGGAACAGGCCGAGCACCAGCACGATCGGCGAGATCATCTGCGACACAAGCAGGAAATGCCGGAAGGCGCCATGCCCGGCAAAGCGGAAACGCGACATGGCATAGGCGGCGGGAATAGAGACGAGGATGGCGCCGATGGTGGCGATCAGCGACACGCGCAACGAGTTGACCAGCGCCTGGCCGAAACCGGCCGCGACCCACATGTCGTAGAAATTGCGCCAGCGGAATTCGCTCGGCCACCAGCTTGGCGTCAGCACTTCCTGGGCCGGCTTGACGGCGGTCAGGAACATCACCGCGAACGGAAATAGCGTCACCACGACCAGCGGCGCGAGCAGCGCCCAGGCGATGAAGGTGCGCTTGAGCTTCGGCGAGATCATGCCCGTTCTCCCCGCATGGCGAGCCTGATGTAGATGGCGGTGAAGACGAGCAGGATCGCCAGCATCACCAGCGAGACGGCCGAGGCCTCGCCGAGTTTGCCGACACGGAAAGCCAGCTTGTAGAGATGGGTGACGAGGATGTCGGTCGAATTGGCCGGCCCGCCTTGCGTCATCACCCAGATGATCGGGAACGAATTGAAGACATAGATCGTGTTGAGCACGATGGCGATGTTGACGAAGGGTTTGAGCAGCGGAAAAGTGATCCGCTTGAACTGCTGCACCGGCCCCGCACCTTCGAGGGCGGCGGCTTCGTAGAGGTCGTCGGGGATCGACGACAGCCCACCCAAGAAGATGGTGGTGGTAAACGGCACCGTCACCAGGATGCCGATCATGATCTGCATCGGGAATGCGGTCGCAGCACTAGCCAACCACTGGATGTTCTGGTCGGCGAGGCCGAGCCCGCGCAGGGCAGAGTTCAGCATGCCGCTTTCGCCATTCAGCGCCCAGCGCCAGACGATGGCCGTCATCGTCAGTGACACCGCCCAGGGCAGCATGACGATGACCCGCGCCACCGAGCGGCCGTAGAAGTCAGTGTTGAGGATGACCGCCACGGGGATCGAGACCAGGAGCGCGCCGCCAACCACGGCGGCCGTCCACACCCCGGTCCGCAGCAGCGCCTTGATGAAATCGGGATCGGCGACCAGCGCCGAGAAATTGGCCACGCCGTTGAAGTCGCGCAGCTGGCCGAAGCGGCTGACGTCATGGGTGGCGATCTGGATCAGGTCGACGACGGGCCAGAAGATCACCACCGCGGCCAGGATCAGGCTCGGCAGCGTCAGCAGATATGGCAGGGCGCGATTGTGCATGAGAGCCTTGGCCGGAGCACGGGAAAGGGAACCGGCGGCGCACCCAGTGCGCCACCGGCGGAAGGGAGAAGAGACTACTTCTTCAGGATGCCGTCGGCCTTAACAGCTGCTTCCTTGAGAAGGGCTTCCGGATCGCCCTCGCCAAGATAGACCTTCTGCATCGCATCAGAGGTGATCTGGGCGATTTCTTCCCAGCCCGGAATGACCGGCGCGAAGCGGGCGTCGGGCAGGAGTGCCGTGAAGGCGGCGAGGTCGGCGTTGTTGACGTAGTAGTCCATCTTGGCCTCTTCCTTGTTCACCGGCAGGAAGCCCTCGCCCTGGGTGAACTTGGCGCGCCAGTCGGTCTGGAACAGGAAGTCGAGCAGCTTCCAGGCCTCTTCCTTGTTCTTCGAGTTCTTGAACATGACGATGGAATCGGTGACGCCATAGGTACCGCGTGCACCCGTCGGTCCAGCCGGGATGGCAGCGACGCCATATTTCAGGTTCGGCGCTTCTTCCTTGATCTGGTTGGACAGGAAGGGCGCGGTGATCATCATGCCGACCTTGCCCTGCTTGAACAGGTTCTGCACGTCCTCACGCGCATAGGAGGTGACGCCGGGTTGGGTCAGCCCCTCATCGATCAGCGACTTGTAGAGCTTGGCCGCCTCGATGGCGCCGGCGCTGTCGAGGCCCGACGTTCCGTCCTTGTCGAGGATCTCCGAGCCCTGCGACCACATCGCGTAATAATAATAGACGTCGGTCTCGATTTCCTTGCCCTGCAAGCCGTAGCCATAGTTCTCGCCGCCCAGCGCCTTGATCTTGGCGGCAGCGTCCTTGAGCTCGGCCCAGGTCGCCGGCGGGTTGGCGACACCTGCCTTCTCGAGCAGTTCCTTGTTGTAATACATGGCGCGCGCCGAAGCGGCGATCGGCAGGCCGTAGGTCTTGCCGTCCATGATCGAAGGCGACAGGAAGGTGTCGATGAAACGGCCCTTGAAGTCGGGCGTGATGTAGCTGTCGAGCGGCTCAGCGACGTCCTGCTGGACGAAGTCGATCAGCCAGCGCGTGCCGATGATCGACAGGTCGGCATTGGTGCCGGCGGTGATGTCGGTGGTCAGCTTCTGCAGCAGCACGTCCCACGGCACGACCTCGAACTTGACGTCGATGCCGGGATTGGCTGCCTCGAACGCCTTTTCCACTTCCTGGAAATAAGGGCCGGTCTTCGAGCTGTATTCGGCAACCGTCACCCGGACCTCGCCGGCATTCGCCTGAGCCGCCAAGGCCAGCACGCTCAACCCGGCCAGCAGGCCGGTCTTCCACTTTGAAATCGCCATGTCGGTGTTCCCTTGCTCCCGCGGGCGCAAGCCCGCTCCTCCAGCGCATTTGCGCTTATATGATTAAGTGACTTTCTTACATTATCGGCGATTTTCAGCATATCAAGCAATTTTCTTTGTTGCTTAATTACATTTTCAGCCATAGTCCTGAAGGCAGAAAGCGGCCAAGATCGCTGTGGGAGCACAGAATTGAACCTAGACGACGAGTTTCGGGAAAAGTCCGTCCTGATCACCGGAGCCGGCGGCGGCCTCGGCCGGGTGCTGGTCACTATTTTTGCCGCGCGCGGCGCCCGCGTCATCGGCTGCGACCAGTCCATCGAGGCGATGGACGGGCTCGATCTCGCCGGCCGCCACAGCTTCGACCTGACCGATCGCGCCAGGCTGGAAGCCGCCTCGCGCAAGCTGGTCGAAGCTGACGGCGTGCCCGACATCGTCATCAACAATGCCGGCTGGACGCGCGCCGAAACCATGCCGACGCTGACCCAGGAGCGGATCGAAACCGAGATCGACCTCAACCTGACCGGCGTCGCCAGCCTCACCAACGCATTGCTCAAGCCGATGGTCAAGCGCGCCTCGGGTACCTTCGTCTTCATATCCTCGGTCAACGCGCTGTCGCACTTCGGCAATCCGGCCTATGCGGCTGCCAAGGCCGGCATCAATGCCCTGTCGCGCGCCATTGCTGTCGAGCACGGCCGCCAGGGCGTCCGCGCCAACGTCGTCTGCCCGGGCTCTATCCATACGCCCGCCTGGGATCATCGCCTTGCCAAGGACCCCGCGATCCTGGGCAAGCTGCAGCGGCTCTATCCGCTTGGCCGCATCGTCAATGCGCAGGAGGTGGCCGAAGCGGTCGCTTTCCTCGCCTCGCCGCGCGCCTCAGGCATTACCGGCACGGTGCTGCCTGTCGACGCCGGGCTGACCGCCGGCTGCCTGCCTTTCATCGACGACATATTGGGAGCGTGAAGACCATGACCGGCGTGACCTTCCGCAACCTGTCCAAGTCGTTCGGCCAGCACAGCGTGCTCGACAACATCAATCTCGACATTCCGAGCGGCGAGTTCGTCGTGCTCGTCGGCCCCTCCGGCTGCGGCAAGTCGACCTTGCTGCGTATGCTGGCTGGGCTCGAACCGATCAGCCATGGCGATCTTCTGATCGGCGGCGTGCGCGCCAACGACCTGCCGCCGCAGAAGCGCAACATCGCCATGGTGTTCCAGTCCTATGCGCTGTTTCCCCATCTCACCGCGGCCGAAAACATCGGCTTCGGCCCGAAGATCAGAGGTGAGGCAGCGGCGGCGATCGATGCCAAGGTGAAGAACGCCGCTGCCATCCTCAACTTGCATTCCTATCTCGACCGCTATCCGCGCCAGCTCTCCGGTGGCCAGCGCCAGCGCGTCGCCATGGGCCGCGCCATCGTGCGCGAACCCTCGGTGTTCCTGTTCGACGAACCGCTTTCCAATCTCGACGCCCAGTTGCGCGTCCAGATGCGCACCGAGATCAAGGCGCTGCATCAGCGCTTGAAATCGACGGTGGTTTACGTGACACACGATCAGATCGAGGCCATGACCATGGCCGACCGCATCGTCGTCATGAACCAGGGAAAGATCCAGCAGGTGGGTGCACCGCTCGAACTCTACGACAGACCGGCCAACAAGTTCGTCGCGAGCTTCATCGGCTCGCCGTCGATGAGCTTCGTCTCGGGCAGGCTCGGTGCGGCGGGCGCCTATTTCGAGACGGCCGACGGCGAAAGACTGGCTCTGAACGGCGGCCGCGCGTCGGCCTTTGCAGGCACGGTCGAGGCGGGCATCCGGCCGGAGCACTTCGTCATCAGCGGCACCGATGCGGCGATGAAGCTCAGGATCGACGTCGTCGAGCCGACCGGTTCCGAGACGCACATCTATGGCGCGGTCGGCGGCGAGCAGGTGCGTGCCGTGTTCCGCGACCGCGTGTCGGTCAAGCCGGGCGAGACGTTGCCGGTGACCGCCGATCCCAGAAACATCCATCTTTTCGACAAGGCAACCGGCCTGCCCGTATGAGCAACATCGCCGACATCATCACCCGGCTTCAGGTCATGGCGCAGGACGGCTCCAAGTCCGACAAACGCCTGGCCAGCCTTGTACTGTCGGATCTCGACTTCGCTTCCAAGGCCGCCATTTCGGAGATCGCCGCGCGTGTCGGCGTCAGCGAACCGACGGTTACCCGCTTCTGTCGCAACCTCGGCTGCGACGGCGTGCGCGATTTCAAGTTCTTCCTGGCACAGGCCATCGCCATCGGCGGCCAGTATCTCAAGCCCGAGCCGCTGAGCCGCGACGCACGCGAGCAGCGCATCGCCTCCGCCGTCACCGAAGCCGCTGTCGTGGCGATCCAGCGCGCTTCGGACAGTCTCGACATGGGCACGCTGATCTCGGTGGCCGAGCGGCTTTCGGCCTCGCCGCACATCTTGTGCTTCGGCTCCGGCGGCATCTCATCGATGATGGCGACGGAGTTGCAGAACCGCCTGTTTCGCCTCGGCCTGTCTGCCGTGGCCCAGGTCGACGGCCAGCTGCAGCGCATGTACGCGGCGGTCGCCAGACCCGAGTCGACCGTCGTTGCCTTCTCCGTTTCCGGCCATGCCAAGTCGGTGATCGATGCAGTACAGGTCGCCCGCCAATATGGCGCGCAGACCGTAGCCATAACCGCGCCCGGATCGGCACTGGCCAAAGTCGCCGACATCGTCATCCCGTTCCAGCCGATCGAGGACGGCAACATCTACAAGCCAACCTCATCGCGTTTCGCCCTGCTCGCCATCCTCGACATGATCGCGACAGCCACCGCCGAATCCCGCGGCACCAACGTGCTCGAAGGTCTGCGCCGCATCAAGCAAAGCCTCAGCATGCTGAAGGTCGACGACCCAAGACTTCCCCTAGGTGACTGATGAACTCCAGGCAGAACCCCTTCCCCGACGACATCGACCGCGCCCGGATCTGGGAGATGCTGGTCGAGCGCGATATCGCAGCCTTTGTCGATCAGGACTGGTCGATGGTCGCGGACGACTTCGACGAACAGCGCTTCCTCGGCATCCATGCCCACAACGCTGCCAATCCTGACGACTGGAATGCCGCCTTTCCGTCGCTCGGGACCTATCGCGACGAGTGGCTGCGCCAGGCGGCCGAGACGGCTGCAACCGCCTATGCCGAGCCGCTTGCCGACGGCATCTTCCGCGCCACGAACCTGACCGAGATCGACATATCAGGCGATGTTGCCCTGGCGCGCAAGAAGTTCGACGGCACCATCCGCCGCGCTGACGGCAGCGACGACGTGCTGAACTGGCAGACGCTCTACTTCTGCCGCAAGCAGAACGACCGCTGGAGGATCACCGGCTTCGTCGGCTACATGAAATACAAATAGGCTTGCGGCCTGTCCGAACTCTCCAGGCGCCCCGAGGGCGCCTTTTTCGTTTTCCGCCATCTGGTCCCTGCAAGGCAGAAAGTCTGATCTTGCAACCTTTGCGCTTGACTGCAAGATATCTTGCATCTTAAGAGTCGAGTGCAATATGGATGCAAGATGATGACGCTGCTGGATCGCATCAAAAGCCATTCGACCCGCCTCACCGGGGCCGACCAGCGGCTCGTCTCGGCCTTGCTCGAAAACGCCGCCGAGGCAGCCTTCCTCTCGAGCGCCCGGCTTGCCGAACGCGCCAGCGTGCATGAGGCGGCAACGACCCGCCTCGCCCAGAAGCTCGGCTTCAAGGGCTATCCAGAACTGCGCTCACAGCTGCAGCGCGAGCTGGTCGAGAGCCAGGACGCCGCCGAGCGAATGCGCCGCTCCGTCGCCAAGGTCGAGCATGGCGACTTTCTGCTCGACCTGATCGACAGCGAGATCGCAGCGCTTGAGCACCTCCGCCTTGCCGTTTCGCAAGACAGCATCAACTGCGCCGCCGACATGATCGTCGATGCCAAACGCATCTTCCTGTTCGGCCAGGGCCATGCCCAGTCGATCACCCAGTTCCTGCGCCGCCGGCTCGACCGCTTCGGCATGACCACCATCGTGCTCGAAGGCCGTGGCCGCGACATCGCCGAGCGTGTCGTCGGCATGCAGCAGGGCGACCTCGTGCTGGCGCTCGCCTTCCGCAAGCAACCAGCGAGCTATGCACCACTGATCGAGCATTGCCACGCGCAGGGCGCCAAGGCGGTGCTCGTCACCGACCTCGCCGGCACGATGATGCAGCCGGCTGTCGACCTCGTGCTGGCGGCACCGCGCGGCCGCTCGGGCAGCGAGTTCCAGACGCCGACGGTGCCGTTCGCCATCGTCAACGCCATTCTTCTGACCATCGTCGGCCGGCACCAGACCCGCGTCATGGGCGCGCTGGAGCGCCTGTCCGGCCTGTTCGACGAATTCGATTGAGAAAACCTGGGAGGGAAAGATGCTCAAGTCGATGAAATGGGCGCTGTTTGCAGCGGCCGCCATACTGCCCCTGACGGCAAGCGCCGCCGAACTCGACGCGATGAGCGTCAAGGAACTGCTGCCGCTGGCACAGAAGGAAGGCAAGGTCACCGTCTTCTCGCTGTCGAGCCGTATCGCCAAGGTGGAGAAAGCATTCGAGGAGGCCTATCCCGGCATTGACCTGGTCGGCATCGACATGAGCTCGGTCAAGCAGATCGCCCGCGTCGTCGCCGAGCAGACCGCCGGCGTCAACGCCGTCGACGTGCTCTACATCGCCGACACGCCGGTGGTCTATGAGGACCTGGTCAAGACCAACCGTGTCGTGCCCTACATTCCGCCACGCGTGGCGGGCGAACTCGCCGACGAGCACAAGACGCCGCTTCTGACCCAGCGCCTGTCGACCAAGGTTTTGATGTACAACGAAGTTGCCAATCCCAATGGCGCGCCGGTCAAGAACCTGTGGGCACTGACGACGCCGGAATGGAAGGGCCGCGTGCTGATGGTCGATCCTCTGCAGCGCGGCGAGCTGCTCGACCTCTTGGTCGAGTTCTCGCTCCGCCCCGACGAAATGGCCAAGGCCTATGAGGCGCAGTTCGGCAAGCCGATATCAGTCGACAGCGACCTGCAGGGCGCCGGCGAGCAATTCGTCCGCGACCTCTTTGCCAACGACCTCGTCCTGGTGCCCAACTCCGATGTCATCAACAAGGCGATCGGCGACAAGACCGCCAAGAACCCGCCAGTCGGCTTCGCCACCTATTCCGACCGCCGCGACAACGAGAAGGAAGGCTGGGCACTGCAGGTCGCCAACGACGTCGAGCCGTCCAACGGCATCCTGTTCCCGGCGGTTCTCGCACTGGTCGACAAGGCGCCGAGCCCGGCGGCAGCGCGGCTTTTGATCGACTTCATGATGGGCGACGATTCTGCCACCGGCGGACCGGCCTTCGAGCCCTTCAACGTCGCGGGCGACTATGCCGTGCGGCCGTCGATCAAGGACAACGCCGACTCCGTGCCGCTCAAGGAGCTCAAGGCCTGGCGCATCGATCCGGTGAAGACAGCCGCTGCCCGCAAGCGTATCGCAGACCTGGTGCTGACGCTGCAATGACCGCGGCCGGACCGGCGCCTTGGGGGGAGGCGCCGGTCTGTTCTCCGTGCCCAGCTGTCCGCCGCCTCGTGTTGCCGCGGCACCGTTGCCCGCGCACTGCAATTCCCGGAAAGAATGTCATGTCCGCCGTAACAACATCCGTGTTGTCCCGGAGAGGCTTTTTGCGCTCCGAAACACTCGTTCCCATCATCCTGATCCTTGTCGTCGGCATCCTGGTCATCGCGCCGCTGGTCAAAATTGTCCTGTCGACGCTGACCATCGAAGGTCTTGACGCCTGGCAGGCGGTGCTGGCCTCGAAAATGTCCGAAAACCTGTGGTGGCGCCCGCTCTTGAACACGGTGCTGCTCGGCATCGGCGTTGCCACAGGCTGCCTTTTGATGGGCGGCTTCCTTGCCTGGCTCGTCGTGCTCACCGACGTGCCGGCGCCAAGGACGCTCGGCCTGCTCGCCACTCTGCCCTTCATGATCCCGAGCTTTGCCGCGGCCCTTGCCTGGGGTGCTTTGTTCCGTAACAGCCGCCTCGGCGGCTCGGTCGGCTTCTTCGAGGCGAACGGCTACATCGTGCCCGATTGGCTCGCCTGGGGCCTGTTGCCGACATTGATCGTGCTCATCGCCCACTATTATTCGCTTGCTTTCACCGTCATCTCGGCGGCCTTGAGCTCCATCGGCGCCGATCTCGTCGAGGCAGCGCAGGTCGCGGGTGCCAAGCGCTCGCGCATCTTCTTCGGCATCATCCTGCCGGTGGTCACACCGGCGCTGATCGCCGCCGCATCGCTGACATTTGCCGGTGCCGTCTCCAACTTCGCCGCCCCTGCCCTGCTCGGCCTGCCGGTCAGGATGCAGACGCTGTCGACGCGCCTGTTCGGGATGATCGAGACCGGCCAAACCGAACGCGGCTTCGTCATCGCACTGCTTCTGATCGTCGTCTCCGCCTCCTTCCTCTGGCTCGGCGAGCGCCTTGTCGCCGGCCGCAAGAACTTCGTCACCGTCACCGGCAAGGGCGGTCGCACCAAACGCTTTCCGCTCGGCAGATGGCGCTGGCCGCTGTTTGCAGTCGCTGTCCTGCTCTGCCTGCTCACCACCTTCCTGCCGGCGCTGATCCTCACCGCCTCCAGCTTCGCCTTGCAGAACGGTTCGCTGTTCTCCAACTGGACGACGCATTTCTGGATCGGCGAAGGCGGCACCGACATGGCCCAGGGCCAGGCCGGCATCTTCCGCAATCCGGTGCTGATCGAGGCGCTGTGGATGACGCTGAAGCTGGCTGTCACGGTGGCGATCACCACCATGGCGCTCGGCCTGGCGCTGGCCCACACCATCGCCCGCAACAAGGGCAGCGTGCTCGCAACCGTCCTCGGCCAGGTCTCGTTCACCCCGATCCTGATCCCCTCGATCGCCTTCGCCGCCGCCTATATCGCGCTGTTCGGGGCGCCGATCGGACCGTTGCCGTCGCTCTACGGCACCTTCCTCCTCCTGGTGCTTGCAGCCTCGGCGCATCTCTTGCCTTATGCCGTGCAGTCGGGCCGCTCGGTGCTCGGCCAGATCTCGGCCGACATCGAGGAAAGCGCGCGACTGACCGGCGCCGGCTTCTTCCGCCGCATGGGCGCGATCATCATGCCGCTCGCCATCCGCGGCCTGCTCGCCGGCGCCCTGCTGGTCTTCGTCAAGATCGTCCGCGACCTGTCGCTGGTGGTGCTTTTGTTCACCTCGACCTCGCCCGTGCTCAGCATGCTCGCCTACCGCTATGCCGCCGAAGGCTTCATGCAATTTGCCAACGCCATCACCATGGTGATCCTCGTCCTCTGCGTCATCGCCACGCTCCTGGCGCACCGCCTGCAGAACCGTGTCCAGAAGTGGAAATCCGCATGAACCCCGCCAACGGCAATCCGGCTGCGATCGCGATCCGCAACGTCAGCAAGCGTTTCGGCAGCTTCACCGCCGTCGACAATGTCGACATCTCGGTGCCGCAGGGCGCGTTCCTGGTGCTTGTCGGCCCGTCCGGCTGCGGCAAGTCCACGCTGCTCAGGATGCTCGCCGGACTGGAAACACCGAGCGAAGGCGAGATGGCCTTCATGGGCCGCACCGTCTCGGACGGCACGCGCGGCCTTGTCGCCGACGCCGGCGGCCGCGACGCCGGCCTCGTCTTCCAGAGTTATGCATTGTGGCCGCATATGACGGTCGCCGGCAACATCGAGTGGCCGCTCAAGGTGGCCAAGTGGAGCAAGGCGGATCGTGCCGCGCGCGTCGACGAAGTGCTCGGTCTGCTTGGCATCTCGGCGCTGAAGGAACGCTACCCGGCCGAGATCTCCGGCGGCCAGCAGCAGCGCGTGGCGATTGCCCGCACCATCGGCCCCAAGCCGAGCATCCTGTTGTTCGACGAGCCTTTGTCCAACCTCGACGCCAAGCTGCGCATCGAGATGCGCAGCGAACTGATGCGCATCCACCGCGCCACAGGTGCCACCTCTGTCTACGTCACCCACGACCAGGTCGAGGCGATGACAATGGCGAGCCATGTCGCTGTGCTCAATAACGGCAAGGTCGACCAGTTCGGCGCGCCGCTCGAGCTTTTGGAAAACCCGCGCACGACCTTCGTCGCCACCTTCCTCGGCACGCCGCCGGCCAATCTCATCTCGGTGACGAAACAGGACAGTGGCCTCGTCTATGATGGCCTACGGCTGGCCGATGCGCAGCGCGCCAAGGCGCATGACGGCGTCCAGCTTCTCTACCGCGCCCATGACATCAAGGTCGGCGACATCGAGGGTCAACCTGCGATCACCGCGCGCTTCGAGGAAGCCGCCCCTATCGCAGGGCGCACCATGGTGACGGCATTTTCCAACGGCCAACGGCTGACCGCCATGGCCGACGGCTATTTCAGCGCGGCGATCGGCGAACAGATCCGCCTCAGTTTCCTGGGCGAGCCGAGCGCGGTTTTTGCAATGACTGGTGAAAGGATCGACTGATGAGATTGGTAATGGTGCGCCATGGCGAGACCACCTGGAATGCCGAGCACAGGCTCCAGGGCCACGACAACGCGCCGCTATCGCCGCGGGGCATCAGGCAGGTCGAGAGTTTTGCGTCCTTCGCCAGGGCGATGGCGCCCGACCGCGTCGTGGTCTCCGACCTCGGCCGTACGCGCCAGACGGCAAGCCTGCTCGGCTATGGCGACGCGCCGCTCGACCCGCGCCTGCGCGAGATCGATATGGGCAACTGGACCGGCCGCATCAAGCACGAGCTCGAGGCCGAGCGTCCGCACGAATATCTCGCCTGGCGCGCCGGCACCTTCACCCCCGACAGCGGCGAGGCATGGGCGGATTTCTGCGCCCGCATCGTCGAAGGGTTGCGGGACTGCCTGAAGAAGTGCAACGGCGACACGCTCGCCATCGTCCATGGCGGTGTCATCCGCGCTGCCTGCCACGCCTTCCTGGGGCTGCCGCCCTCACGTGTCGTGCCGGTGACGCCTGGTACTGCAACGATACTGAGCTTCGATACGGCCGACGCCCCGACGGCACGGCTCGAAGCCTACAATATCGCGGCTGTGGCGCCCGATTTCGACGCACCGGACTAGCAAAAAGTGTGCGGCGGTTTTCCGTCCGGAATTGCGCAAAAACAAGAAGATAGAGAGTTTCCGCGAAGAGAAGAAAGAGGAAACGCTCTCGACGCTCGCAACTGGTCTGAACAGGCCGTGCCTAAGGAAATGGTGCGGCTTCCGTGGTCTCCCAAGGAATGCCGCAATTTCCCCCCGCAAAGAGGCACCAATAGCTAGATATTTAAAACGCAAACCTGCAATATAGACCGGGTCTACAATCGCAGCGCCGCCATCCGCAATGCCGCCCGGAAAATGCATTTGCATCCGCCGGGCGCTAGGGCGCCCGCCCAGTCATGAACACCATTTGGGCAGCGGCGGCATCCCCCGTTTGGAGGATGCCGCACAATAAATGTGCATATGTTGCAGAAACTGCTCGCGAGGCACGAGCTGCCTGCGAGCATCCGGCTGCCATCTTGCGGCTACTTCGACATCTCTTCGATATATGCAATCACATTGGCGATGTCGGTGTCGTCCTTGAGACCGGCAAAAGCCATCTTGTTGCCCGGGACCTTTTCTTTCGGCATCTTCATGTAGGCGGCGATGTTGGCCTCGTCCCAGACCAGGCCGCCAGCACCCGCCTGCTTCATCGCATCGGAATATTTGGCTTCAAAACTCGGCAGCGTGCCGGCCGTGCGGCCGATGACACCATGCAGCGATGGGCCGATCTTGTTCTTGTCGACCGCCATGTCGTGGCAGGCCATGCATTTGGTGAAGACCTTTTTGCCGGCGGCCGCATCGCCCGCCGCATGAACCGGATTGGTGGCTAGAACCGAAGCTGCAAGAAGGGCTTGAGCGCCCCATGCCGTCAGTTTCATGGCTATCTCCTCACTGTGGCCGGCGCATTGCGCCAACGGGCGCGATACTAATCCGGCGCAAGGCAACGCGCCATGCGCCATTCCGTTGCAGCTTGCCGTTGCAACTGCCGCGGCAAGGAAGGGCGGCTGGTGGACGTGGCCTATCCCGCGCCGAAGGACAGCACGCGGGTGATTTCGGTGTAGCGGGATTCGATCACCATGATTGCGACGAACACCAGGATCACCAGCGGCGGCACGATGATGGCGTAGCTCAGCGCAAGCCGCTCCCAGGCCATATGCATGAACACGGCAACGATCAGTCCCGCCTTCAGCATCATGAAGATCAGGATCAGGCTCCATCTCAGCATGCCCTGAAGGGCGAAATAATCGACCGCGTAAGAGCAGGCGCTGAGGATGAACAGCCAGCCCCAGACCACCAGATAGAGCTTGATCGGGTGCTGTTGTCCTTCGGCATGCGCCATTGCCGGAGCGGGAGCCGCATGTCCGTGCAGCCCGTGATCCTGCGCCTCTGCCTGTGCCATCGCTTCACCTCACCAAAGATAGAAGAACGCGAAAATGAACACCCACACCAGATCGACGAAGTGCCAGTAGAGCCCCATGATCTCGACGCTCTCATACTGGCCGCGCCGGCTGGTGAAGAACCCCCGCTCGCCGGTCTCGTAATCGCCGCGCCAGACCTTGCGCGCGACGATCAGCAGGAAGATCACGCCGATCGTCACGTGGGTGCCGTGGAAGCCGGTGATCATGAAGAAGGTCGAGCCGAACTGTGCCGCACCCCACGGGTTCTCCCATGGCCGCACGCCCTCGCTGATCAGCTTCGTCCACTCGAAGGCCTGCATGCCGACGAAGGTGGCGCCAAGTAGCGCGGTCAATAGCATCAGGACCGCCGTCTTCCTGCGGTCGCGGCGGTAGCCGAAATTGACCGCCATCGCCATCGTGCCGGACGACGAGATCAGCACGAAGGTCATGATCGCGATCAGGATCAGCGGGATGTTCTGGCCGAACAGATGCAGGGCGAAGACCTCGCTCGGGTTCGGCCACGGCACGACCGTCGACATGCGCGCCGTCATGTAGGACAACAGGAAGCAGCCGAAAATGAAGGTGTCGCTGAGCAGGAAGATCCACATCATCGCCTTCCCCCAGGACACGCCCTTGAAGGCGCGCTGGTCCGACGACCAGTCGGCGATGAAGCCGCGCAGGCCCGGTGGCCGCGGCGCGGTGTGGTCGACATGTCCCAGCGAGGTCTCGGCCATCGGCGTGTCCTCCTAGCTCAGCAATCTGCGGCAGATGTCGATGAAATCGGCCGCCCAGCCCATCAGTACGGCAAACAGCACCAGCCAGACGACGAGCAGCGCGTGCCAGTACATGGCGCACAGCTCTGTCGTCAGCACGAGCCGCGCAAGCCTGTCGCCGCGCCATGCCCTGATATTCGCCCGGCCAAGTACGAAGAGCCCGCCGATGATGTGCAGGCCATGCATCGCGGTGATCAGGTAGAAGAAACTGACAGCCGGGTTGTCGGCGGCGTAGTAGCCGCCAGCGGCAAGATTGCGCCATGCCAGCAGCTGGCCGCCCAGAAATGCCACCGACGCCAGCGCTCCGGTCAGCAGCGCAAGCTTGAGATTGTCGAGCTGGCCCTTGTGCGCGGCTACCACCGCGCATTGCAACGCCACGCTCGCCAGCACCAGCATGCCGGTGTTGAGCCACAAAAGCCACGGCATCGGCGTCGCTTGCCAGTCGGCATAGGCCATGCGCATGAAATAGGCGCTGATCAAAAGCGCGAAAATCGCGCCGACGACAGCGAGGAAGACCCCGAGCCCGATCTTCGCCGGATGCATGACCGGCGCTTCCGTCTCGGGAAAGCCGTCGATCGGACCGACCTCGAGCCAAGGCTTCGACATCAGCCGCTGCCGCGCCAGCCACCAGCCGGCAATCGCGGTGACCATGCCCAGGAAGATCAGGATGGCGCTCATGCATGCCCGCCTTGCGTCACCGGGCGCGGGTCGTTCTGCGCGATGAAGTCCTCGGGCGCGCCGGGCACGCTGTAGTCATATGCCCAGCGATAGACGACCGGCAGCTCCTTGCCGAAATTGCCGTGCGGCGGCGGCGTGCCGGCGGTCTGCCATTCCAGCGTCGTCGCCCGCCATGGATTGTCACCCGCCTCCTTGCCGTGGCGGATGCTCCAGAACAGGTTGAACAGGAACACCAGCTGGGCGAAGCCGACGGTGAGTGCCGCAACCGTGATGAACTCGTTCAGCGTGTGAACCGACGGCGGGATGAAGGCGGTGTCGCCGAGCTCGGGATAACGCCGGGGAACGCCGACCAGCCCGACATAATGCATCGGAAAGAAGATCAGATAGGCGCCGATGAAGGTGACCCAGAAATGGAACCGGCCCATGAACTCGTTGAGCATCCGGCCTGATATCTTGGGATACCAGTGATAGATCGCGCCGAAGACCACGAGGATCGGCGCCACGCCCATCACCATATGGAAGTGGGCAACCACGAACATGGTGTCCGACAACGGCACGTCGACGACGACGTTGCCGAGGAACAGGCCGGTCAGCCCGCCATTGACGAAGGTGACGATGAAGGCGAGCGCAAACAGCATCGGAATGGTCAGGTGGATGTCGCCGCGCCACAATGTCAGCACCCAGTTGTAGACCTTGATCGCCGTCGGCACCGCGATGATCAGCGTCGTGGTGGCGAAGAAGAAGCCGAAATAGGGGTGCATGCCCGAGACATACATATGGTGCGCCCAGACCACGAAGCTGAGTGCGCCGATACCGACGATGGCCCACACCATCATGCGGTAGCCGAAGATGTTCTTGCGGGCGTGCGTGCTGATCAGGTCGGAAACGATGCCGAAGGCCGGCAGCGCCACGATGTAGACCTCGGGGTGGCCGAAGAACCAGAACAGGTGCTGGAACATGATCGGGCTGCCGCCATTGTGCGGCGACTGCTCGCCCATCTCGACGATCGCCGGCATGAAGAAGCTCGAGCCGATGGCGCGGTCGAACAACATCATCACGCAGGCGACGAACAGCGCAGGAAAAGCCAGCAGCGCCATGACGGTCGCCGTGAAGATGCCCCACACCGTCAACGGCAGCCGCATCAGTGTCATGCCGCGCGTCCGCGCCTGCAGCACGGTCACGACATAGTTGAGGCCACCCATGGTGAAGCCGATGATGAACAGGATCAAAGACACCAGCATCAGGATGATGCCCGGCCCCGTGCCCCCCGGCGTGCCAGACAAGATCGCCTGCGGCGGGTAGAGCGTCCAGCCGGCGCCGGTCGGCCCGCCGGGCGCAAAGAAGCTTGCCACCAGCACCAGCACGGCGAGGAGGTAGATCCAGTAACTCAGCATGTTGACGTAGGGAAACACCATGTCCCTGGCGCCGACCATCAGTGGGATCAGGTAGTTGCCGAAGCCGCCGAGGAACAGCGCGGTTAGCAGGTAGATGACCATGATCATGCCGTGCATGGTCATGAACTGATAATATGCCTCGGGCGTGATGAAATCGAAGGTGCCGGGAAAACCGAGCTGCAGCCGCATCAGCCAGGACAGCACCAGCGCGACGAGCCCGATGGCCAGTGCCGTACCCGAATACTGGATCGCAATGACCTTGGCGTCCTGCGAGAAGACGTACTTCGTCCACCAGCTGTGCGGATGGTAGAGCTCCATCTCGCCCACTTCGGCCGGCGGGATGAGGTCTGCTCCATGCGGCGTGACATCGACCATGCGTGCACCCTGTTGCTCTATGCCTCTGCTTTCGCGGTGAGGCCGCCTTCGAGCGGTCGCGCCGTGTCTCCTATTCCATGCTGGCCGTGACTTTGCCCCGGTCGACCAGCACGCCAACCTTGGCGGGACCGCTCAACTGGGCAAAGGTCGACTGCTGCTGCAGCCATGTCGTGTAGTCCTGCGCGGTGTCGACCATGACTATGCCGCGCATGAAGCCGTGCCCGGTGCCGCAGAGTTCCGCGCACAGCACCTCGAAGGTTCCCGTCCGTGTCGGGGTAAACCAGAAATAGGTGACCATGCCCGGCACCATATCCATCTTGGCGCGGAACTCGGGCACGTAGAAATCATGCAGCACGTCGATAGAGCGCAACAGCATCTTGACTGGCTTGTCGATCGGCAGATGCAGGTCGGCGGCCTCGACCACGACGTCGTCCTGGCCGTTCGGGTCGTCGGGATTGATGCCGAGCGGATTGTCGGAGCTGACAAGGCGGGCATTGGAGGTGCCGAGCTTGCCGTCGGCGCCGGGCAGCCGGAAGCTCCACTGCCATTGCTGGGCAACGACCTCGACCTCGGTCGCATCCTTGGGCACGGTGACGAATTGCTTCCAGACATAGAGACCAGGCGCCAACATCGCCGCCACGCCAATGGCAGTGATCGCTGTCAGCCAGGATTCGAGCTTCTTGCTTTCAGGCTCGTAGGCGGCCTTCTGCCCTTCCTTGTGGCGGAAGCGATAGACGCAATAGGCCATGAACAGAACGACCGCCGAGAAGACGGCGCCGGTGATCCAGAAGGTCGCAACAAGAGTGCTGTCGATGTAGCCCCAGTTGGAGGCTATCGGCGTCCACCACCAAGGGCTCAGCACGTGGAACAGCACCGAGCCAATGACAACAAGAACGAGTACGAGCGCTATGGCCATCCTCTGTCCTCCCGGCATTCCAGGGGACGCTGTCCCTTGAGGAAGGCCAGCCGCATCATAGCTTGATTTGGCGCGGAAATACTAGGGGATGAGGGCGGTTGCAGGTTGCGTCATGTTCGCGCGGCCACTTGTGGCTGCGGAAACTCTTGCGCGGCAAGGTTTATGCTGTCGAAGGCGAAGTCAAACCAAGCGGGCGGCGCACCGCCCCCGGTCGCGCCGCCCTTCCGGAAGGCAGGCTTCAGACAGCCTGGGCCGGATAGCCGGCGGCGTCGAGCGCCTGGGCTACCTTGGCGGCATCCGCTGCGGTTTCGATCGAGACGGTTTGCGCCTTCAGGTCGATGTCGATGCGGGCGGCAGCGTCCACGCTCTGCACGGCCTTGGTCACCATGCCGGCGCAATGACCGCAGGTCATGTCGGGAACATTCATCTTCAGCATTCAAGAAATCCTTGGTTGGGCCGGCATCGCGCCGTTCCTGCAATCTGGTGTTTCCAGCTACAGGAAGGTCAATCGATTTGTCGATCACGGATATGTTACCAGCTTGGGATTGCGCGAAAACCCGGAAGACCCGGCACTCTCCATCGGGAAAGCTCAGTATTTCAGCATGTTGACAAAATCGACGACAATCGCAAAAGTTCTATTGACCTTCCCAACGCTGGAACCCTTAGACCTCTGGGCCGAAAGTGATTAACTAGAGGTCCGCACCGATGAACGCTCCCTTGAACCTGGCAACGACAAGACAAAGCTTCCCGATCGAGGGCATGACCTGCGCGTCCTGCGTGCGCCGCGTCGAGAAGGCGATTGCGGCTGTCCCCGGCGTCGTCACGGCATCGGTCAACCTCGCCACCGAAAGCGCCGATGTGAGCTTCGACGCCGACGTCAATTCCGACGGCGTCATCGCCGCGATTCGCAATGCCGGCTACGACGTGCCGGCCGCGACGATCGAAGTCGAGATCGAGGGCATGACCTGTGCCTCCTGCGTGCGTCGGGTCGAAAAGGCCATCGCCGCAGTGCCCGGCGTGACGACGGCTTCAGTCAATCTTGCCACCGAACGCGCCACCATCGAGACGCTGGGCGGCACCACCCGCTCGGCCATCGACGCCGCCATCCGCAAGGCCGGCTACGAGCCGCGCCGGACCGGCGCGTCGCTCGCGGCCGCCAGCAGCGACAGCCGCGAAGAGGCGCGCAATCGCGAGTTCTCCCACCTCAAGCGCGACTTCGCCGTCGCCGCCACCCTCACCCTGCCGATCTTCGTGCTGGAGATGGGCCGGCATGCCATCCCGGCGCTGCACCACTGGTTGATGATGAACGTCCCCCAGCAGCAGCTCTACATCGCCTTCTTCGTGCTGGCGACCATCGTCCAGTTCGGTCCCGGCCTACGCTTCTACAGGAAGGGTGTGCCGGCACTGCTGCGCTTGGCACCCGACATGAATTCGCTGGTCGTGCTCGGCTCCACCGCCGCTTGGGCCTATTCGGTCGTCGCCACCTTTGCATCGGGCCTGCTGCCGGCCGGCACCGCCAACGTCTATTACGAAGCGTCGGCCGTCATCGTCACGCTGATCCTGCTCGGTCGCGTGCTCGAGGCCAAGGCCAAGGGCCGCACCTCCGAGGCGATCAAGCGGCTTGTGGGCCTCCAGGCGAAGTCGGCGCGTATCGAGCGCAACGGCAGCTTCGTCGACGTCCCGCTCGATGAGGTTGTCTTCGGCGACGTCGTCCAGGTGCGTCCCGGCGACAAGGTTCCGGTCGACGGCATCGTGCTTTCAGGCTCGTCCTTCGTCGACGAATCGATGATTTCGGGCGAACCCATTCCCGTCAGCAAGGGCGAGGGTGCGGAGGTCGTCGGCGGCACGATCAACAAGACCGGTAGCTTCACCTACCGCGCCACCAAGGTCGGTGCCGACACGCTGCTGGCCCAGATCATCCGCATGGTCGAAACGGCCCAGGGCTCGAAGCTGCCGATCCAGGCAATGGTCGACAAGGTCACCGCCTGGTTCGTGCCTGCCGTGATGGTGGCAGCGGCTGCGACGTTCCTCGTCTGGCTGGTCTTCGGCCCCCAGCCGGCCGCCACCTTCGCGCTGGTCAACGCCGTTGCAGTCCTGATCATCGCCTGCCCCTGTGCCATGGGTCTCGCCACGCCGACCTCGATCATGGTCGGCACCGGCCGCGCCGCCGAACTCGGCGTCCTGTTCCGCAACGGCGAGGCGCTGCAGTCACTGAAATCGACCGAGGTCGTCGCGCTCGACAAGACCGGTACACTGACCGCCGGCAAGCCTGTCATGACCGATCTGGACGTCGCCCAAGGTTTCAACCGCACCAAGGTGCTGGCGCTGGTGGCAGCCGTCGAGTCCCAGTCGGAGCATCCGGTTGCGGCAGCCATCGTCGCAGCGGCCAAGGATGAAGGCCTTGTTCTGGCCGAGGTCGGTTCCTTCGAGGCGGTGCCCGGCTTCGGCGTCAGCGCCAGCGTCGGCACCCACCACGTCGCCGTCGGCGCCGACCGCTACATGGCCAAGCTCGGCATCTCGGTGCAGGGCTTCGCCGAGACGGCGATCCGCATGGGGCTCAAGGCCAAGACCCCGCTCTATGCGGCGGTCGACGGCAAGCTGGCTGCGGTGATTGCGGTCTCCGACCCGATCAAACCGACGACGCCGCAGGCGATCCGCGCCCTGCACGACTTGGGCTTGAAGGTGGCGATGATCACCGGCGACAACCGTCGCACGGCCGAAGCCATCGCCGCCCAGCTCGGCATCGACGAGGTCGTCGCCGAGGTTCTGCCCGACGGCAAGGTCGACGCCGTCAAGCGCCTGCGTGCCGGTGGCCGGGCAGTGACCTTTGTCGGCGACGGCATCAACGATGCGCCGGCGCTTGCCGAGGCCGATGTCGGCATCGCCATCGGCACCGGCACCGACGTTGCGATCGAAAGCGCCGACGTGGTGCTGATGTCGGGCGACTTGCTCGGCGTGACCAACGCCATCGCCCTGTCGAAGGCGACGATTGCCAACATCAGGCAGAACCTGTTCTGGGCCTTCGCCTACAACGCCGCTCTCATCCCGGTCGCGGCGGGCGTGCTCTACCCGGTCAGCGGCACGCTTCTGTCGCCGATGCTGGCGGCGGGCGCGATGGCAATGTCGAGCGTCTTCGTGCTGGGCAACGCGATGCGGCTGAAGCGCTTCAAGGCTCCGGCCCGTGCTACCACCGTATCCGGCGCACCGTCGCTGGTCCCGGCCGAATAAGTCAGTCCAGCGGCCTGCTTGGCGGCGCATGCAACCGGAACGTTCCGGACGGCACGCTCGCGCAATGAGGCAGGCCGCTCCTCCCCAATCTTCATCACGCGAGGCCGCCATGCCGAACGCTCCCTGGATCGAGATCTACACCACGCCGACCTGCCCCGATTGCCTGGCACTGAAGCGCTGGTTGAATGCTGAGCAACTGCCCTTCGTCGAGCGCGACCTGCGCGATCCTGCAATCGCCGACGAAGCCAAGCGCCGCACCGGCGTGCGCGTCGCCCCCATCACCATCATCGACGGCAAGCATGTCTTCTATGGCACCTTCCCGACCCAGCGCGCCGAGATCGAGGCACTGCTCGACCTGACACGGGCGGCCTGACAATGACCTTCCTGACCCTTCCCCAACAGGGCCGCCGCATTGCCGTCGGCGATAGCAAGACGATCCTGCAGGCAGCGCTCGATGCCGGCATCGCCTACCCCCACAGCTGCCGTTCCGGCCGCTGCGGCGCCTGCAAGTCGCGCCTGGTCTCAGGTCATGTCGAGCTCGGCAAACACTCGCCCTTCGCGCTCTCCGAACAGGACCGCGCCGACGGCTTCATCCTTGCCTGCCGTGCAGTGCCGAGCGACGACGTCGTCGTCGAATGGCTGGTCGAGGCCTTCGCTCCTCAGCCGACAGAGGCACAGCAGGCCGAGGTGGTCGCCATCGAGCGCATGACGCACGACATCCTTTCGATCCGCCTCGCGCTCGCCGATCGTACAAGCTTCCGCTTCGCCGCCGGCCAATATCTGTCGCTGGCAGTGCCGGGTGCACCGGCGCGCAACTATTCGATGGCCAGCCGGCCGAACGAGGAGCTTGTCGAGCTGCATGTCAGGGCCGTGCCGGGCGGCCTGACCAGCGGCCGGATTCACGCTTCGCTTGTTGCGGGCGACACTGTCCAGATAGATGGCCCGGCCGGTTCCGCCTATCTCCGCGAGGTGCATTCAGGCCCGATCGTCGCCCTTGCCGGCGGCAGCGGCCTTGCGCCGATCAAGTCGATCGTCGAGACGGCGCTGCATCAGGGCATGGCTCAGCCGATCCATGTCTATTTCGGCGTCCGCGCCGAGCGTGACCTCTATCTGGTCGAGCATTTCCGCGCGCTGGAAAGACAGTTTCGCAACCTCAGCTTCATGCCGGTGCTTTCCCAGACCGCATCCGATGGCTGGCGTAGCGGCTTCATCGCCGATGCGCTGGCACAGGACCACAGCGACCTCACCGGCGCCAAGGCCTATGTCGCCGGACCGCCTGCGATGGTCGATTCCTGTTTGGCGGCACTTGGCGCGCTTGGGGTGCATGCCTTCGACATTCACGCCGACGCCTTCTTCACCCCCGAGGGCAGCGACAACAACGGCGCTTGACCTTGCAGGGGTGCAATCCCCATTAATAGGATATGCAATCCATGCGGCACGTCGCAGACACGACCCGTCCTTTCCTCGCCAACCGGCGCGGGCAGATTGGCGCGCGCATTGCCGTCATGGACGACGGCAGGGCCAAGGCGTTCAAGATCCTGCGCCTGATGCTGCCGCTGGCGCTGCTGTTCTTCCTTGCGCTCGGCCAGGCAGCTTCCGCGCATCAGGGCGGCAGCCAGCATCAGCCGCATGCCGTCCAGACCGTATCGCATCACGCCAAGGCTGACATTGCCTGCTGCGGCGACGTCTCGCAGGACGAGAAGGCTTGCCTGGCGCAGTGTCTCGCCTCGTGCAGCTATTGCGCACCGCTGCCGCTGCCGACAGCCTTTCCCGACCTGACAGCCATCTCGCCAGCGCCCGCGAAGACCGAGCCGCTCCACGGCGCGATCGCCTCGCCGCATCTCAGACCGCCGTCCCTCTCCTGAACTGCCGGCGCGTTTCGACGTGCAAGCCCCGGCCCGCTTCGTGCCGGGAGACATCAGTTCTGGAGACTATGAAATGAACACCCTTTCGCGCCGCGGCTTCCTCGCGGCATCAGCGGCAACGCTTTCTGCTGCCGCAGTCCCGTCCCTGCTCATGCCGGTCCGCCCGGCCCGTGCCGACGGCCACAAGGTCATCACCGCCGGCAAGCGCGTCATCGAGGTCAAGGGCAAGGCCGCCAATGTCTTCGGCCTTCATCAAGCCGACGGCTCTTCCGGCATCGTCATGAATGCCGGCGAAAACTTCCGCGTCCGGTTGAAGAACCTCATCGGCGAGCCGACCGCCATCCACTGGCACGGCCTCACCCCACCATGGCGGCAGGACGGTGTTGCCGGCATTTCGCAGGAGCCGATCCCCGACGGCGGCAGCCACGACTACGACTTCCCCCTCGCCCGCGCTGGCACCTTCTGGATGCATTCACATTTCGGTCTTCAGGAGCAGTTGATGCTCGCAGCTCCGCTGATCGTTCGCGACCCTGACGAAGCAGGCCAGGACGTGCAGGAGGTGGTGGTTCTGTTCCACGACTTCACCTTCCGCCACCCGCAGGAGATCCTCGCCGAACTCAAGGCGGGCGGCCACGACATGAGCGCCATGGCGCCCGCTCCCACACCCGCGCCGGCAGCCGGCGGCGGCCACGAGGGCCACAACATGTCCGTCACGGCGATGCCCAGCGGCCAGACAAGCCACGACACGATGGACCATGGCGCGATGGGCGCCATGCAGATGAGTGGCCGGGCGGCCGGCCAGATGGGCGGCCAGATGGGCGGCATGTCCCACCTGCAGGACGTGCAGTACGACGCGCTTCTGGCCAACGATCGCACCCTCGACAACCCAGAGATATTTTCCGTCGAGCCAGGCGGACGTGTCAGGCTGCGCCTCATCAACGGCGCCGCCTCGACCAACATGTGGCTCGACCTCGGCAAGCTCCAGGGCAAACTCTTTGCGGTCGACGGCATGCCGGTCGAACCGGTTGAAGGCACGCGCTTCGAGTTCGCCGTCGCCCAGCGACTCGACATCCTGCTCGAACTGCCGAAGGAAGCCTCTGCCTGGCCGGTCTTCGCCGTGCAGGAAGGTGGCCGCATGCGCACCGGTGTCGTGCTCGCCGCCAAGGGCGCGTCGGTCGGCAAGCTTGCCGACATGGCCGACGAGGATTTCCCCGCCGTGGGCGTCAACCTTGAGCAAAGGCTGCGTGCCACCAAGCCGCTGTCCGAGAAGGCAGCAACTCGCAAGCACACGATGATGCTCGGCGAAGGCCCCAACTATGTCTGGACGCTAGATGGCGCCATGCACGGCCAGGACAAGCCGCTGGCGGTGGCGAGCGGCGACCGTTTCGAGCTGACCTTCATGAACCACACCACGATGTCGCATCCGATGCATCTGCACGGCCACCATTTCCAGGTGGTCGCCGTCAACGGCAAGCGTTTTGCCGGCGCGGTGCGTGACACGGTGCTGGTGCCGGCCAACATGGGTATGGTGACCATCGCCTTCGACGCCGACAATGCCGGCAAATGGGCGCTGCATTGCCACCATCTCTACCACATGGTTGGCGGCATGATGACGTCGATGGCCTACGCCGACTGAGCCTGAAAGTGGGTCGGGGCGGCATCAGTTGCCCCGGCCCATCACGATTTCGCCAGCCCCTTGAACTTCCAGTTACTGGAAGCTTTATATGACAACAACTCGCTCTCGAGCGCCGTGCATCCGGATGGACGCACAAGGCCGCTCCAGGATGCGCAAGGAGTGACAGATGAACATTGGTACCGCTTCGGAAAAGTCGGGCCTGCCGGCCAAGACCATCCGCTATTACGAGGACATCGGCCTGTTGCGCCCCGACCGCGCCGACAACGGCTATCGTGATTATTCGATGTCGGACGTGCACCGCCTGCGTTTCCTGCAGCGCTCGCGCAGCCTCGGCTTTTCGGTCGAGGAATGCCGCCAGCTGTTGTCGCTTTATGGCGACAAGGAGCGCGAAAGTGCTGACGTCAAGGCCCTTGCCGAGACCAAGCTTACCGAGATCGACCGCAAGCTCGCCGAGCTGACCGAGCTGCGCAACACGCTGCGCCACCTCGTGCATAACTGCCATGGCGACAGCCGCCCGGACTGCCCGATCATCGACGGCCTGTCCGGCCGCGTCACCCAGTAGCCGGCTTTCGATGACCAGCCTCGCCGCCTATGGCGGCCTCTTCGTCGCGGCCTTCGCCGCCGCGACGCTTTTGCCCGCCCAGTCCGAAGCCCTGCTCGCCGGGCTGGTCGTCAATGGCGGCTACTCGCTCGCCCTGCTGATCGCCGTCGCCACCCTCGGCAACGTGCTCGGTTCGCTCGTCAACTGGTTGCTCGGCCGCCAGGTCGAGCGCTTCAAGGACCGCCGCTGGTTTCCCGCCAGTCCAGCCGCTCTCGCCCGCGCCGAGGCCTGGTACCACCGCTACGGCCGCTGGTCGCTGCTGCTCTCCTGGGTGCCGATCATCGGCGACCCGCTGACCTTGATCGCCGGCACGCTGAAAGAGCCGTTGTGGAGTTTTCTGGGGTTGGTCGGGGCCGCCAAGCTGCTGCGCTACCTCGCAGTGGCGGCGGCAGCGCAGAGTTTCATCTGAGACCAACCCGTCTGGACTGGTCTCCTGAGGCAAGCGTCTTGGTCACGGCATGGCAACTGTGTTCAAGCGAAGCGCTTCGGTGCAACAGGCAACCTCAGGCCCTGATCAACACCGGTCCCCGTGCGGCGAACCCCACGCCAACGTCCTGCCCCGGCACGAACGGCGCATCGACGTCGGGCGACACGGCAAAGACCTCGCCGAACTCGGTGCCGATCATGAACTCGAGGTCGGAGCCGACATAGGTCACCTTATCGAGCCTCCCGGGAATGGTGCTCGGCGCGCCCACCGCCCGGATCTGGATCCGGCTTGGCCGCACCGCCAGCTTCGCCGGCCCCGGCCGCATGCCGCGCGCGTCGAGCTGCGTTTCGAAACCGCCTAGCCGCACAGTGGCAAGCTCACCTTCTACCGAGGCGATATCGCAATCGAAGATATTGGCCTCGCCGATGAAGTCGGCGACGAAGGCATCCGCCGGCGCGTCATACAGTTCGCGCGGCGTGCCGTCCTGGGCAATGACGGCATTGTTCATGACGATGATGCGGTCGGAGACGGCCAAGGCCTCCTCCTGGTCATGGGTGACGTAGACTACCGTCAGGCCGAGCTTGGTCTGGATGTCGCGGATTTCCTCGCGTACCCGGCGCCTGAGCTTGGCATCAAGATTGGACAGTGGCTCGTCGAACAGCAGCACCTGCGGCTCCAGCACAAGCGCCCGCGCCACGGCGACGCGCTGCTGCTGGCCGCCGGACAGCTCGCTCGGCAGACGGTTGCCATACCCCCCGAGGCCGACGAGTTCGAGCCCGGCGCGGGCACGATCGCCGATTTCCCGCTTGGCGAAGCCGGAGAATTTCAGCCCGTACTCGACGTTCTCATTGACCGTCATATGCGGAAACAGTGCATAGGACTGGAACACCATCGACACGTCGCGGTCGGTCGCCGGCAGATGCGTAACGTCGGTCCCGCCGATAAGGATTTGTCCGCGCGTCGCCATTTCCAGCCCCGCGATCATGCGCAAAGTCGTCGTCTTGCCGCAGCCGGACGGGCCGAGCAGCGTCACCAGTTTGCCTGCCTCGACAAACAAAGACACGTCGTTGACCGCCGGCGCCGGGCTCTTGCCGTAGACCTTGGTGACCGCGCGAAACTCCACCGAAGCGGCGTTGCTCTTGATCATCAGCTCCCTCCCGAAAATGCCGGTTGGCTCACATTGGTCCGCGACTGCGAGAGTTCATGGCCACGGCGACCGATGTTGCGGCGACCGACAAGCAGCTGCATCAGCCCGACCACCGCCAGCATGACGCCGATCAGCACCGCCGAATAGGCGATCGCGATACCGTACTCGTTGTTCTCGACACGGCCGACGATGTAGCTCGTCGACATGTCGTAGCGGGCGCTGACCAGGAAGATGATGGCGCTGATCGCCGTCATGGCGCGCACGAAGGAATAGACGAGTGCTGCGACGATCGCCGGCCGGAGCAGCGGCAGCACCACCTTGCGGAACGTCTGCCACGAATTGGCGCCCAGCGTCAGCGACGACTCGTCCAGGCTCTTGTCGATCTGCGACATCGACGCCACCCCTGCCCGCACGCCGACCGGCATGTTGCGGAAGATGAAGGACAGAACGAGGATGATGCCGGTCCCGGTCAGCTCGATCGGCGGCACGTTGAAGGCGATGACATAGCTCACACCGATGACGGTGCCCGGAATGGCAAAGGACAGCATGGTGCCGAACTCGAAAGCGTTCTTGCCGGCAAAATTCTGCCGCACCAGAAGATAGGCGGTGAGCAGGCCGATGGCCGCCGTCAGCGGCGACGAGATCAAGGCGATCTGCAAAGTCGTCCAGAACGAGCTCCAGGCCGAGCCCTTCCAGTGGATGCCGAACTCGTTCCAGCCCACCGCAAATGCCTTCACATAATGAGCCAGGGTCAGGCTGTGGTCGACGCCCCAGAGCTTGACGAAGCTGCCGTAGAAGATCGTCGCATAAACAAAGATGGTGAAGGCGACCCAGAAGCCAGCCGTGGCGTAGACGGCGCGCTTGAGGCCCGTGGGCAGCTGCGGATGAACGCCAGCATCGCCCTTGCCGGACATCGTCGTATACGACTTCTTGCCGAGCCAGAAACGCTGGGCGTAAAAGGCAAGCAGCGTGAAGACGAGCAGGACGATGGCGAGCACCGCTGCCTGCGCCTCGTCATTCTGCGCGCCGACGATGGCGAAGAAGATTTCCGTCGACAGCACGTCGAAATTGCCGCCCAGCACAAGCGGGTTGCCGAAGTCGGCCATGCTCTCGATGAAGCCGAGCAGGAAGGCATTGGCGAGGCCCGGTCGCATCAGCGGCAGCGACACCGTCCAGAAAGTCTGCCAGCGATTGGCGCGCAGCGTCTGTGCCGCCTCCTCCATTGACGGGCTGACGCCTTCGACGACGCCGATCAGCACCAGGAAGGCGATCGGTGTGAAGGCGAGCAGCTGCGCGATCAACAGGCCCGGCAGGCCATAGATCCAGCGCGTCGGCTGGATGCCAAACAGCTCCGAAAAGGTCTGCGTGACAGCACCGGATAGGCCGAAGAGCAGGATGATGGCGAGGCCGATGACGAAGGGCGGCGTGATGATCGGCAGCACCGTCAGTGCGCGCAGCAGCTTGCCATGGCGGAAGCCGGTGCGGGTCACCATCAGCGCAAAGACGAGGCCGAGCACCGTCGTCAGCACCCCGACGAGCACCGCGAGGAACAGCGAGTTCCAGGCGACGCCGCAGCGGCTGCCGCCGGCCAGGCAGCCGAGGCTCCAAAGCCGCGGACTGAACAGCTTGCCGAGGAAGGTGGTGACCGAATAGCCGCCGTCCTCGGTGACCAGCGCATTGGCCAGCATCTGCAGAATCGGCATGAAGATGAAAAGGCCGACCGCCGCCACCACGAAAGCGATTGTCGAGACGACGAAGACGTCGCCGCCGACGGCCCCGCGCGCGGCAAGACCGACGGAAAACAGGAACAGGAAGGCGAGGCCGACCAGAAGCGCGCCATAGCCCATGCCGAACTGGCGGTCGCCGAGCTCGCCGAACAGGCCTTGCAGCCAGCCGAACTGCCAGCCGCGCAGGCCGATGGCGAAGCCCTGGAACAGCAGCCAGACAAAGCCCGCCGCACCGATCGCAACGAGCAGCTTGCCAAACAGCGGGTCGGACTTTCTCCGCCCCCACAGCAGCAACGGCGCGGCCAACAACATGCCGAGCGGCGCGAGCCACAGCTTTTCGCCCTTGAGATTGAGCACCAGGGCCGGTGCGAACTCGCTGTCGAGCGGATAACCCTCAAACAGCCAGGACAAGCCGAAGAACCCGTCTTCGACGCCATACCAGGGCAGCACGGCAAAGCCGAGCAATCCGACCACCGTCCACAGGACGACGGTCGGATGCAGGCGGCCGCTTACGTCGCGGGAGCGCATGGATTATTGCGGCAGCGAGGAGACCTCCGTGTCCCATTTGCCAAGCAGCCGCTTGCGCTCCTCGCTGGAGCCGTACTTCTTGAAGTCGTAGTCGATCAGCTTGATCGTCGAGAGATCAGGCGTCAGCTCGGACACGGTCGCCGCCTTGTTCGACGGCAGCTGGAACGACTTGACGTCCTTGGCCTTGCCCTGCATCTCCGCCGACAGCGCCCAGTCGTAGAACTTCTTGGCCGCCTCGGCATTACGCGCGCCCTTGATGATCGACATCGAGCCGATCTCGTAGCCGGTGCCCTCGCAGGGGGCGACCGTCACGATCGGGAAGCCAGCGGCCGTCTGCGCCACCGCATCATGCATGAACACGATGCCGACGGTGGTCTCGCCGAGGCCGGCGGCCTTGATCGGCGCCGAGCCCGACTTGGTGTACTGGTTGACGTTCTTGTGCAGGGCTTTCATGTATTCGAAGCCCTTATCCTCGCCCATCAGCTGCACCATCGTCGCCAGCGTCGTGTAGGCGGTGCCCGACGAATTCGGGTTGGCGATCTGGATCTGGCCCTTATATTCGGGCTTGGTCAGATCGGCCCAGCACTTCGGCTCAGGCAAGCCGTTCTTGGCCAGCAGGTCCTTGTTGTAACCGAAGCCAAGCGCGCCGGAGTAGACGCCGATCGTCTTGTTGCCGGCCGCCTCGGCCTGCTTGATCGCCCAGTCGTGCAACTCGCCGCGCATCGGCGAGACATATTCCTCGGTCAGGTTTTCCTCGGCTGCCTGCAGATGCGGGTCGCCGGTGCCGCCCCACCACACGTCGCCCTTGGGGTTGCTCGCTTCGGCGCGCACCTGGGCATAGGTCTCGCCCGAGCTCTTGCGGGTCATATCGACTGTGATGCCGGTCTTTTCCTCGAAGCCGGTCTTGATCTGCTGGCACCAGGCCTCGTCGGCGCTGCAATAGAGCGTCAGGCTTTCAGCATGCGCCGACGCGCCGCCGGCCATCATCAACCCGGCCAGCGCGGCCGAACGCAAAAGGGCAGTTTTCATATTTCGATTCCCTCCACACAATTATTCGCCGTCTAACGATCTGTTGTCGCTTTGGTCACTTGCAGAGTGAGTGCTTTTTACGCATTTTGCAATCGTGTTCATTGCACTATCTTGAGCGTCATGAACCCTAACGGGCCGAGGTGATACAATCGAAGCCGACAGTGCTTCATACCGACAAAGGAATGAACGGGCGAAAATGCCGAAGGACAAGAAGACCATCCGCAAGGCGAGCAAGGGCGAGCGCATTGCCCAGGTCGCTGCCATCCCGTTCCGCGTGAACGAGGGCGGCGAGCTTCAGGTCATGCTTGTGACGTCGCGCGGCACGCGCCGTTTCATCGTCCCCAAAGGCTGGCCGATGAAGGGCAAGAGCGGGCGCCAGGCCGCGCTGATCGAGGCCCGCGAAGAGGCCGGCGTGCGCGGCAAAGCCCTGAAAAAGCCCGCAGGCAGCTATTGCTACTGGAAGCGGCTGTCGACCAGCTTCGTCCACGTCGTGGTCACGGCCTATCTTATCGAGGTCAGCGAGGAACTCGATGCCTGGCAGGAAGCCGGCGCCCGCCAGCGTGCCTGGCTCTCGCCCGCCGATGCCGCCGTGCTGATCGACGAACCCGAGCTTGCCACCCTGATGCGCAGCCTGTCCTCTGCCGACCTCATGCCGGCTGTCGAGGCCATGGCTGACGCCGCATCCTAGGCCACGGCCGGACACTGCAAGATTGCAGCTGCAGGATTGCAGGCGCGACAATCCGATTGTATCAGGGACAGTACGTTGCACATTTGTGCAACTCTTGCGAAGCGGTTCACCGCGTGGCCAAACTGGAGCTGTGCAATGTCCGAAATGAAGCCGGGCAGGTCATTCGTCAGCGCACAGCAGGTCGCTGAACTGGCTGGCGTGTCGCGCTCGGCGGTGTCGCGCACCTTCACCGACGGCGCCAGCGTTTCGGAGGCGACCCGCAAGAAGGTGCTCGAAGCAGCCGAACAGCTCGGCTACCACGTCAACCATCTCGCCCGCAGCCTGATCCACGAAGACAGCGGCATCGTCTGCCTGATCGGCGCCGACATCAACACGCCCTACCATTCGCGCCTGCTCGACGCGATCACGCGGCGCCTGCAGGCGATCAACCGCGTCGCCATGGTCATCAACACGTCGGGCGACAGCGACAGCGTCGAGGCAGCACTGCGCCAGACGCTCAACTACCGCGCCAATGCCACAGTGGTCTTGTCTGGCACGCCGCCGGCGTCGCTGATCAACACCTGCATCAACAGCGGCCAGCACGTCATCCTGATCAACCGCGACGACCATCTCGACGGTCCCGAAAGCATCACCGTCGACAACACGGTCGCCGCCCGCGAAGCCTTCCACATGCTGCACCGTGCCGGCTGCCGCCGCATCGCGGTCGTTTCCTCGCAGGCCGGCACACCCAGCTTGGTGGCCCGCGAGCGCGGCTTCGAAGAGGCAGCGCGCGAGGCCGGCCTCGCCGTCTCCATCACACGCGCCGGCCCGACGGGCTATGGTGCTGGCTTCGAGGCCGGACGGCTGCTGCTCAGCGGCTCGGAACGGCCCGACGCCGCTTTCTGCGTCACCGACCTGCTGGCCTGCGGCTTCATGGATGCGGCGCGCGTCGAATTCGGCATGAACGTGCCGGCCGATCTCTGTGTCGTCGGCTTCGACGACATCGAACAGGCGAGCTGGGCATCCTATCAGCTGACGACCTTCCGCCAGCCGATCGCCCAGATCGCCGAGCACATCACGACCTTGCTCGACAGCGACAATCCGGACGTTAACAACGGCCCGGACGTGATCAACGGCCATGGCGCCGTGAGTGGCGGCCGCGTCTGCTTTCACGCAGCTCCGGTCTGGCGCCGGACCGTGCGGCCCAAGTGATCGTTGCGATCGACCTCGCCGGTGGCGAGGTCGACGGAAAAGTCGCGCGACGGCTGGCTGTCGAGCCAGTCGATCATCATGCGCAGGAACGAGCCGAAACGATCCTGCAGGCTGCCCCGCGGCCATGAGCCAGCGGCGTATCGCTGCGCTGTCAGGCGATAGGCAGCGATGCGCGCCGGATCGATGAAGTCGAGCGCGATCTCCCTGCCCTTGCGCAGCCGGTACCAGTCGACGATCACCTCGAACAGCGGCAGCGCGGCCATCGTCCCTGACGCATATTGCGCGCGCCCGACGATGGCGCCGGCATCCTCGACAGACAGCGGCTGCGACATCGCCGCGAAGGCATCGAGGTCGCCAAGTGTCAGCTTCGGTACCAGACGCGCCAGATCCTGCGGCCACTCCTTGGGCAGGTAGCGGTGGCGCACCATTTCAGTGAGGTGCCGGCTGAGTAAGTCGGCATGGCTGTCCGCTTCGGTGACGGCAGCCGAGACGCCGTCCCTTGCCGCCTCGATGCGGTAATGCGCAAACGCCGCGTCATAATCCGGCACATCGGCGATGGTGATGGTCTCGACATCCAAGCGCTCGCCGTCAAACTCGACAATCTTGTAGGCAGGCGGAAAGCCGACAATCGACGGCACGGCGATGTTGACGAGGAAATCGTCGCCGTCGCGGAACACCGCGGTGTCGTTGATATGCAGATGACCGCTGAAATGCAGCTTGATGCCGGTCGCCGCCGCGACCCTGGACACCTCGGGATTGGGCGTGCGACGCAGGAAGCTGGTGTCGTTGAGCAGCCTGGCCTCGTCGGCCGAGGTGCCGTTGAGCGGATCGATGATCGGGTAGTGCGAAAAGGCGATCAGCCGCTTGCCCGACCCCTTGGCTCGGGCCGTGACATCGGTCATCCAGTCGAAGACGAAACCCTTGTTGCGCAGCATCGAATTCCAGCCGGCATCGGTGCTGTCGTGATAGCTCTTCTCCAACGCCGGATCGAGGTCGCCATTGTGTGGCTCGAACACATTGGCGTCGATCGACAGCAGCCAAAGGCCTTCGACGGGCTCGACCAGGAATGAGGCATCGATCATCCGCCTGATGGTCTGCCCGTCGGCGGAAACGATCTCGAAGGTCCGTGCCTCCAACCTGTCGTCGGTCCCGAACGGGCACTCCCAATGCAGGTCGCCGTCGCGCCTGAAAAAGCCGTAGGCGCCCAGCACCGGAATGGCCGAACCATAGCCGCCGCAATACATCTCATCCGAGACGATGCGCTCGACGGATCCGCCCTGCGCCATCGCCGGATCGCTTGTCACCAGCGTGTGCGAACCGTCGGCATTGAGGAAACGCTTGCTCTGGTGCCGGCCATGGATGGCATAGAGATCGTGATTGCCCGGCGTCGCGACAAAGCGCAGGCCGAAGCGCCTGGAGTAGTCGTCGAGAAGCGCGGTCGCCGCTGCCATCGTCGATTGCTGGCCGTCGTCGGTCAGGTCGCCGGCGACGACGACAAGCGAGATGTCCCTTCGTACGATGTCGTCGAGCAGGGCACGGGTCGCGTGATAGCTCTCGTTGAAGACGCGGGTCGACGCCGCCGTATCGGCAAGTGTCCGGATCGCAGCACCTTCGCCGACGCCCACACCTTGCCGGTAGTTGATGTCGTGGAAATGCGGGTCGGCGATGACGGCAATCTTCATTTCATTCTCGCTACGGACGGGCCTCGCCGTCAGTCCTTGTAAGCCAGGGCCGGCACGGGCAAGCCCTTGTCGATCATGGCGATCCACTGTGCTGCCTTGCGTGCGGCCTCGACCAGCATCGGCTTGGGCGCTTCATGCCATTCGTCGCGGTGCAACTCGCGCTGCGCGCGCACATGGTCTAGGGCGGTGTCGAGCGTGGGGAATTTTTCAGGCATTTCGACATACAGGAACAGCGCAACCAGCGAAACCGAGCGGCTGCGGCCGCCACGGCAGTTAACCAGCACATTGCCCTTCTCGCGCCGCCTGTAGGTGGCCTTGTCAGGCAGCACCTGGCTGAGCGCACCGCGCAGCAGATAAAAGCCCGACAGCATCATCGTCTCGGGATTGCCGTGCCCGTCGATCAGGCCGAGCTTGTAGTAACGCACGGCACCGACGCCGTAGATCGCATCGGCCGCCTCGCCCTCGCCGAACGGCTCGGTGGCGTAGTTGAAATCGAGATTGACGGCGCAGTTCACCACCGTGGTGATGTTCTTTTCCCTGAGCAGATCGAGATCGCCAGCACCGTCCATGCCACCGACATAGATGTCGATGCCGTAGCCGGCGATGTCGCGCTCGATCAGGCTGAGCGCCGGGCGCTCATATCGCGGGCTGTTGAGTTGCATGTGGCGGCCTTGATGCTTGATGATGTGTGAAGAAATTCACTTGCCGGCTTCGAGTGCGATGCCGGTCGCTTCGCTCATGCCGAGCGCCACGCCGGGCGCTGCGGCAAGTACCGCTCCGCCCTTGGTCAGCCCGCCGAGCGCAAGGAAAGGCGCAACAACGCCGCCCGCTTCCTTGACCATCAGCAGTCCGGCCAGGCAGTCCCAGGCATGCATGTGCAACTCTGCATAGGCATCCGAGCGGCCATCGGCGACGTAAGCGAGACCCAGCGCGCCCGAAGCGCCGCGCCGCACATTGGCGCCACGCTCGAGGATATTGGACAACACTTCGAGATAGCGCTTGTTGGTCTTGCGGTTCGACCAGCCGAACTCCACGCAGGCGGCGTCGAAATCGCTTGTGCGTGCAACCGACAAGGCCCTGCCGTTGCGGTCGCCACCATATCCGCGACGAGCGAAATACAGCTCGTCCAGGACAGGGTTATAGATCGCGCCGATCTCGGTCTCGCCATTGCTGACGAAAGCAATCGAGATGCAGAAATGCGGAATGTCGCGGGCGAAGTTCGCCGTGCCATCGATCGGGTCGACAACCCAGATATCCGACTTGATCGCCCCACCGCCCTCCTCACCGAGAAAGCCGTCCTCGGGGAACTCTGCGGCGATGCGCGCCTTGAGATGTCGCTCCACCGCGGCATCCGTCTCAGTCAGGAAATCCTGCGGCCCCTTCATGCCGAAGCCGGCCACCCTGTTGCTGAAGCCGTCGAGCGCCACGACACCCGCCGAACGCGCGATGTCGCGGCAGAATGCTGCGCGCCGGTCGAGGCCGGTTTCATCAGTTGCTTCGGTGGCTTTTGCGTGAACCGTCATTTCAATGCCGCCTGTGATACAAGTTGACCTCAATTTGCACAGCTGTGCAAAATCGTCAACGCATTAAGTTAAATGGTGTTTCCGTATTTCATCGAACAACTTGAAGCCGACGTCCTTATGGCCATGCACAGGCGTTCTATCATGCCGCATCACGTCCCCGGGCGGCATCGCGACCGTCGGAGATGCGCCGCGCCACCCGCATCAGCGTCGGATAGTCGGCGCCCTCTCCCAACGCCACATAGCCGGGGCACATGAAGTCGGGCACGCTGGCATCGACCTTGCCGAGGGTCAGCGGGTGATAGCTGCCGCCAGCCTGCTTCAGGATGAGGACCGCTGCGGCCACGTCCCACGGATTGCTGCCAAATCCGGCTGATGCATCGACCCAGCCGGCCGCGACGTGGCACAGGCTGAGCGCGCCGCTGCCCGGCCGCCGCAACGTCGAAAACGTCTCGACCAGTTCGGCGAAATTGGCCAGCGTCTGCTCTTGCCCGTCGCGCCGGAAGTCGCGCGCCACGGGATAGCCCGTGATCAGCGTCGCATGTCGCTCGTCAGATATGGCGCACGAGCGCAGTGGCTCGCCATTCAGCCAGGCGCCAGTCAGATCGGCTGAAAACAGCTTGTCGGCGACGGGGTCATAAACCGCGCCGGCAGCGACCTGCCCTTCGATCGCCACGCCGACTGACACACACCAGAAGGCAAAGCCACGGGCGAAGTTGGAGGTGCCGTCGATCGGATCGACATACCAGCGCACCCGGCCGGCACCGCTTTCGCCGGCCTCCTCGCCTATCACCACGGAACCGGGCACCTCGGCCAGGATGAAGGCGCGGATCGCCACTTCCGCTTCCTTGTCGTATTGGGTCACCACGTCATGCAGATCGACCTTGTAGTCGACCGCCATGTTGGAGCGAAATGCCGCCAGCAGCGGGGTGCGCATCAGCTGCGCCGCCTGTTCGGCAACCGTTCTCAGGCGCCTGGATTCCTCGATACCAGTCATGCCGCGATCCCGCGTGTGGCTTCATGGAAAAGACCGAGCAGCCCGACCGGGTCGGCGACGATGGCATCGGGCTTGAGCTTCAATTCATAGGGCAGGTCGTATGTACCTTTGGCTTCCATCAGGATGTTGCCGCCGATCCCGGCACGTTTTCCGCACAGCACGTCGCGGTCGAAATTGTCGCCGACATACCACGCCGCCTCCGGCTCGATGCCGAGCGAACGTGTCGCCAGCCAGATCACCTCGGGGTTCGGCTTGCGCAGCTTGACCTCGTCGCTGTGGATGACCACGGCAAAGCGCCCAGTCAGCCCATGGACATCGAGGAAATCGACATGCACCTGGCCGCACAGCGCGTTGCTGACGATGCCGACCGGCACGCCTGCGCCATCTGCCGCGTCGAGCAGGTCGAGCATACCGGTGCGCAAGACACGCTCGCTCTTCCAGTTGCCCATCTTGCGGCAGAGGTCGTAGGCCTCGGCCACGACGACATCCCGCGCCTGCTGCGGCCAGTCGCCGGCGACGAAGTCGCCCCAGAATTCCTCGTGGCGCAGCTCGCGCGGCGCAAGTGGTCGCGACATCGCATCCTTCCAGTGCGAGTCAGCGATGCCGCCGGCCTTGATGTCGGCGGTGATCTGCTCGACCGAAAGTGCCGACGCCTGCGCGCCGGCCTGGACGAGCAGGCCATGCACATGCAAGGCCAGCCGCTCCCGCCAGCCGGGCAGGTGCGTCGTCGATACGATCACGCCGCCAAAGTCGAGCAGCAATGCCCTGGGTGGCGCGAGTTTTCGCCCCGAATTGTCAGACATCATCACGTCTCCAGTTGTTCCCGATGAAAGCGGAAAAAAGCGGGACGGAGCCGAAGGAGAAGGGCCCCGTCCCTAGCCCACCGGGAAACTATTTCTTGTAGGCGACGCGCCAGAGGTCCTGCCAATCCTGGCGCGCGTCCCAATCTTCGAGTGCGGTCGAGGCGTCGTATTGCTGCAGCTTGTCCAGCACCTTGCCGATGCCCGACGGCTCGTCGGCAGGCAGGCCGATGTCGGGGTTGGTCGGCAGCTTGCCGTCCTTCACCTGCGGCGCGATGCCCTCCGCGGTCAGGATGTAGTGGATGAACAGCTTGGCCGCGTTCGGGCTCTTGGTGCCGGTGGCGATCAGTCCGAGCTTGACATAGGTCCAGCCCGGCCAGGGATCGAGCCCTTCGCAGAGCCCGAGCTTGAAACCCTTGTCGGCATTGTCGCGGAACTTGGCCGAGCTCATCAGCCCAAAGAACGGTTCCTTCTGGCCGGGCGCGCCGACAGCTTCGGAGATCGCGTCGTCGGCATCCGCAAGCAGCGGCGAATTGCCGGCAAAGCCCTTGACCCAGGCAGCCGTCGCGCTGTCTTCGCCGACCTCGATATCCTTGCCGAAATGCGCCTTGTAGGCAGCCTTCATCTTGTCGTCGTCATGCGTCGCAGTCTGGTTGAACCAGTCGGGATAGGTGCCCTTCGACAGCGGATCGTAGAAGGCGACCTTGCCTTTCCACGTGGGATCGGTGAGCTCCCAGATGTTCTTCACCGGGCAGGCATCGTAGGCCTCGGTGTTGTAGGCCCAGACAGCGGCATTGGTGGTGATCGCCAGCGGGTTCTGGAACTTGACCGGGATCTTGTCGGCCATGTCAGGCGGCAGGTAGCTCTCGACGAATTTCTGCGGCAGCAACTGCGCCAGGCCGGCTGGCGCGTCGGTAATCAGCACCACGTCGCCCTTGACGTTCTTGGCCTGGCCCTCGCGCACGATCATCTCGAGCTGCGCGCTCGCCGACACCTTGATGCCGGTTGCCTTCACTCCGTATTTGGCGGTGAAGTTCTCGGCCATTTCGACGATCTTGCCGGTGCTGTCATAGATATTGATCGGCGCTTCCTTCTTCGCCGCCTCGACCAGCGCGTTGAGGTCAAAGGTTTCCGCGCGCGCCGGAGCCGACGCCATCACCATGGCCGTCATCAGCCCGGCCAGCGCCGTCGTTGCCAGTGCAACTTTCCTGCTCGTTCCAAATGCCGGTTTCATCGTTTCCTCCCCAAAAATCCGGCTGAAACGCGCCCGGCGTCAGTGCCGGGCGCGACAATCGCAAGCGCTATTTCTTGTAGTTGATGCGCCAGAGATCCTGCCAATCCTGGCGCGCGTCCCAGTCACTCTGGGCCGACGCCGAGTCGTAGGGGAAGATCTGGTCCAGCACCTTGCCGATGCCAGAGGGTTCGTCGTCGGGCAGCTTGGCGTCGCTGTTGGTCGACATCTTGCCGTCGGCCGCCTGCGGGGCGATGCCCTCCTCGGTCATCAGATAGTGGATGAACAGCCTGGATGCGTTCGGGCTGTCGGTGCCCTTGGCTATGAAGCCGAGGCTCGGATACATCCAACCGGCAAAGGGCTTCAAATCCTTGCACAGGCCAAGCTTGGAGCCGACGTCCTGGTTGTTGCGGAACTTGGCCGAGCTGATCAGGCCGATGAACTGCTCCTTCTGGTCGGGAGCGCCGACCGCCTGGGCAGCTGCCTCGTCGGCATCGGTGAGCAACGGGCCGTTGGCGGCGAGCGCCTTGACCCAGGCGCCGGTAGCGCCGTCCTCACCCGCTTCGAGATCCTTGCCGTAATACTCCTTGTAGGCGGCAGCCACCTTGTCATCGGCGTTGGTCGCCATCTGGTTGAACCAGTCGACATAGGACGCCTTGTTGAGCGGGTCCTGCATGGCGAGCTTGCCTTTCCACTTGGCCTCCGTCAGCTCCCAGATATTCTTGACCGGGCAGCTTTCGTTGAGCTGGGTGTTGTAGGCAAAGACGTTGGCCTCGTTGGAGACGGTCAGCGGGTTCTGGTACTGCGCCGGGATCTTGGCGGCGAGATCCGGCGGCAGCCAGCTCTCGACGAAGCCCTGCGGCACCAACTGCGCCACGCCGGCGGGCACGTCGCTGATCTGGATGACGTCGCCCTGCACGTTCTTGGCCTGGCCCTCGCGGATCACCATTTCCAGCTGCGCCGCGGCATTGGCCTTGGTGCCGGTCGCCTGCACGCCGTACTTCTTGGTGAAGGCCTCGGCCTGCTTCACGATCTTGCCGGTGCTCGAATAGACATTGATCGGCGGTTCCTTCTTCGCCGCCTCGACCAGCGCGTTGAGGTCGAATTCCTCGGCCTGTGTCGCGCCGGCAAACGATCCGACAGCGGCAGCCAGTGCCGTCGCCGCCAGGAGCCGTTTCACACTGAAATCCCTGCTCATTCTCTCCTCCCTTGTCAGGCCGGCGCCATGCCGGCCGTGTCGTTCCCGATGGTCCTGCTTGCTTCGCCCCGGGGCAGTCCTCCACCGCCCGAAGGGAATTCTCCTCAATGCAGCTTCGCCGGCCGCATCAGCCTGTCGGCCACTTCCATGCGCTGGCCTGCCTTGTCGAAGACATGCAGCGCCTTTGATTTGGCCCACCAGGTCACGGCCTCGCCGACCTCGACCTCCGGCGACTGGTGCGTGGTCATGAACAGCTTCTCGCCGCCAGCGGTGAGCTCGATGATCCAGCTGCCGCCGGTGGGCAGGATGCCGGTCACCTCGGCCTGGCCGGCAACGGCGCCGTCGGCCACGCCGCGCTCGGCATCAGCCAGCCGGATCGCCTCCGGTCGGATGCCGATCGAGCCCGCGTCGCGCAACTCAGCGAAACGCGCGCCGAGATAGGCATTGGCGAGCTGCGACACCTCCGATTTTCCATCACCCAGCTCGACGATGTTGATCGGCGGATTGCCGACGAACTGCGCCACGAAGCGGTTGGCCGGCCGCTCGTAGATGTCGTTGGGCGTCCCGACCTGTTGCAGCTCACCCTCGCTCATCACCGCGATGGTGGTGGCCAGCGTCATTGCCTCCCACTGGTCGTGGGTGACAAACACGATGGTGGTCTTGAACTCGCGGTGCAGCCGCTTGAGCTCGGCCCGCATCTCAAGACGAAGAGCGGCATCAAGGTTGGACAGCGGCTCGTCGAGCAAGAGCACCTCCGGATTGACCGCCAGCATGCGGGCCAGCGCCACGCGCTGCTGCTGGCCGCCAGACAGTTGCGAGGGATAGCGATCTCGATACTTCTCGATGCCAAGTGTCTTCATCACCTGGTCGACGCGCTGCTCGCGCTCGGCCTTGGGCATTTTGCGCAGGCGCAGGCCGAAGTCGGTGTTGCGCTCGATGGTCAGATGCGGCCACAGCGCGTAGCTCTGGAACACCAACCCCATCTCGCGCTTTTCCGGCGGCACGAACACGCCATCGACGACCGAATCGACGACACGCTGGCCGACGCGGATCTCGCCCGCCGTCAGATGCTCCAGCCCGGCGATCATGCGCAATGTCGTGGTCTTGCCGCAGCCGGATGGGCCCAACAGGCACATGAACTCGCCATCGCCGATTTCGAGATCGAGATCGGCCACTGCGTTGGCCGAGTTGCCGCCGTAGTTCTTCTCGACGCCGCTCAGGTTGATCTTCGGCATGTCAGTTCCCCAGTCCTTGCGCGAGATTGGTCTTGGTCAGCTTCTGGCCGAGCAGCGCGCCGAAATAGGCGAGGCCGGCGATGATCAGCACGACGGCGTTGGCGGCCTGCGTGTAGTGGTAGTCGACGAGCCGGAGCGAATAGGTGGTCAGCACGTCGGTCGAAGGAACCGCCAGCACGACGAACAGGCTGAGGCCCTTGATGCCCGAGATGAAGGGCAACAGGATGCCCGTCGTCAGCGACCCCTTCTGGATCGGGATGACGATCGAGATCATGCGGCGGAACCAGCCGGCGCCGGCGATCTGAGCCGCCTCTTCCGGATCCTTTCCGAGCTGTGTCATGGCGGCGATGCCGGCGCGCGAGGCATAGGGCATCTGGTCGGCGATCAGCGCCAGCATCAGGATCAGCGTCGTGCCGTAGAGTGCCGGGATCGGCCCGCGCGGCACGGCAAACAGCGACAGATAGGCAGCTGCAAAGGCGATGCCGGGCACCAGATAAGGCAGGAACGTCACCTGGCGCAGGAAGGTGCCGAGCGGCTTCACCGGGGTACGCGCCACCACATAACCGACCAGCAGCCCGAGGATACCTGAGGTGATCGAGGCGACACCGACGATGCGCAAGCTGTTCCAGGCTGCGTTCCAAAGATCCGGGCTGAGCAGGATGCCGGTCTGCAGCGCCACCGTGTTGAGGTTGGTGCCGATCCAGTAGTCGAGCGTGAAATTGTCGAGGTTGAACTGGCCGGGCACCCGCATCACAGTCGACAGGAACAGCGTGCCGATCGGCAGGCCGACGCTGAGCAGGAACATCAGCGCGGCAAAGCCGGTCGCCGGCAGCCTGAGGATGCCGAGCGGGCTCAGCCGGTTCATCGAGCCTTTCGAGCCGATGGTGACGAAGCGGCGCGCCTCGCGCATCAGCCGGGCATCGATGGTGATGGTGATGATGCCGATCAGCATGATGGCGCCTGCCAGCACCGCTCCCACGCCGACCTGGCGCGACGAGATGTTCTGGTAGAGCGAGGTCGCCAGGACGTCGAAATTGACCGGCAGGCCGAGCACGTAGGGCACACCGAACTCGCCGAGGCATTTGGCGAAGATCAGCACCATCGCCGACATCAGCGATGGGCGCATCAGCGGCATGATGATCTTGCGGGCCACCGTCAGCCTGCCGGCGCCGAGAATCCGGGCCGAGTCCTCGAGCTGCGAGTCGAAGCGGCGCAGCGCGTTGCCGAACAAAAGGATGACGAAGGGCGAGTAGTGCAGCGCCAGGATGATTGTCACCGGCAACTGGCCGTAGGACAGCCAGTCGGGCGGCGAAAAACCGATCGATTCCAGCCAGCCGGGCTGTCCGCCGACGGTTCGGTTCTTGAACAGGGTCGTCCAGGCCAGTGCGAAGGTCCAGGCCGGTAGCATGTAGGGCACGATGAGGGCGGTGGCGAACCAGCGGCGGCCGAACATGTCGGTGCGGCTGAGCAGCCAGGCAAGCGTGCCGCCGACAAGCATCGACAGCGTGATAGCGCCGGCCGCCACGCTCAGCGTGTTGACCAGCGGCTCCCAGAACAGGTCGTGCGAGATGCGCGAGAGAAAGACGCGGTCGATGTAGTACCAGGTCAGTTCGCCGACATCCTGCTTGATGCGGCGTTCGTCGCCGAACTGCACCCGCATCGCATCCGACAGCATCGAGATGATCGGCACCACGATGAGATAGGCAAACAGTGCCGCGGCGAGCACGCCGATGATCGTCGTCGGCTCGCGCAGCGCCACCTTGGTCCGGTAGCGCAGGCGCTGTGAGCGGGTCGGCGACTTCAGGGTAGCCACAGTCCCGTGGGTTACGGTCGCCGGCTTCACCACCGTCTGGACAGAACTCTGCGATTGGCCGCTCACGAGGTCACGCCCCGCCGGCAGATTCCGTCATGGCTGCTGCACACGTCACCGGGGACGACCCGGCGCAGATGCACTGCATGGCCTGCATGCGATGGCATGAGCATGAATTCTCCTCCGTTGGGCGCCTCGAAGCGGACCTTGCGCCCCGCAGCTTGAGCCGCCCGGACACACCTCACCCGTCCTGCTTCCGACACCACCGCCGCCTCCCGGCGGTGCGGCACATTCCCGTGCCTGTTGGCATATTCATTCCATCGACGGTACGTTCATGTCAATCCAGATTCTGCAAAAATTTGCACAGGCGTGCAAAACATATGATTTTGTCTGAAATGGCCAAATTTTGCCAATGCTGGCTTCATCAACCTCGATTGGACAACCCTTGCATGCCGCAAATATGCACTGCCGTGCAATGCACAAAATGTTGCTGTGGCAAAACATGCAGAAATGCCCGGGAAAGCGCACTCGGCGCATGACCCCAAAGCCGCCTCTTTCGCAGTGCACTCAACATCTCTAGGGTGCGCCGCACGCAGGAACCGCAGGAATCGGGCAAGGAAACGGAATGTCGAACGAGCAGAAATCAGCGCCGGCAAAGAACGGCAAGGTGGCGCTGATCACCGGTGTAACCGGACAGGACGGCGCCTATCTCGCCGAGATCCTGATATCGAAGGGTTATGTCGTCCACGGCATCAAGCGCCGCTCGTCGTCCTTCAACACCGGCCGCATCGAGCATCTTTACGAAGACCCGCATGTCGCCGACCCCAGGTTGATCCTGCATCATGGCGACCTCACCGACGCCACCAACCTGATCCGCATCGTGCAGGAAACGCAACCGGACGAGATCTACAATCTCGGCGCCCAGTCGCACGTCCAGGTCAGCTTCGAGACGCCCGAATACACCGCCAACTCCGATGCGCTCGGGCCGCTCAGGCTGCTGGAAGCCATCCGCCTGCTCGGTCTCGTCGGCAAGACGCGCTTCTACCAGGCCTCGACCTCCGAGCTCTATGGCAACATCCCGGCGCCGCAGAACGAGACTTCGGGTTTCGCCCCGCGCTCGCCCTACGCCGCCGCCAAGCTCTACGCCTACTGGATCGTCGCCAACTACCGCGAAGCCTATGGCATCCACGCTTCCAACGGCATCCTGTTCAACCATGAAAGCCCGCTGCGCGGCGAAACCTTCGTCACCCGCAAGATCAGCCGCGCCGTGGCGGCGATCGAGGCCGGCATCCAGGACCGGCTTTATCTCGGCAATCTCGACGCCCGGCGCGACTGGGGCCATGCCCGCGACTACGCGCTCGGCATGTGGATGATGCTGCAACAGGACAAGCCCGACGACTATGTGCTCGCCACCGGCGAAGCCCACAAGATTCGCACCTTTGTCGAAAAGGCCTTCGCCGAGATCGGCACCAGCATCGAATGGCGTGGCGAGGGTGTCGGCGAAACCGGCATAGACAGCGCCACCGGCCGCGTTCTCGTCGAGATCGACCCGCGCTACTTCCGCCCGACCGAAGTCGACTATCTGCTCGGCGACGCCTCCAAGGCACGGCAGGCGCTTGGCTGGCACCACAACACCAGCTTCGACCAGCTGGTGGCCGAGATGGTTCGAGAAGATCGTCGCGGGCTGGCAAAAACCGGTGAGCGCAGCAATGGCTGACATCCTCTATCCGCTCGCCGGCAAGCGCGTCTGGGTCGCCGGACACCGCGGCATGGTCGGCTCAGCGCTTGTGCGCCGCCTCACACGGGAAGGCTGCGAAGTCATCACCGCCGGGCGCGACACCGTCGACCTGACCCGGCAGGCCGAGGTCGAGGCCTGGCTGGGCGAGACCCGCCCACAAGCGGTGCTGCTCGCTGCCGCCAAGGTCGGCGGCATCCTCGCCAACGCCACCTATCCCGCCGCGTTTCTCTACGAGAACCTGGCGATCGAAACCAACGTCATCCATGCCGCGCACAAGATCGGCGTGGAAAAGCTTTTGTTCCTCGGTTCGAGCTGCATCTATCCGAAATTCGCGACGCAGCCGATCGCGGAGGATTCGCTGCTCACCGGCGCGCTCGAACCCACCAACGAGTGGTACGCCATCGCCAAGATCGCCGGCCTCAAGCTTGCTGAAGCCTATCGCAAGCAGCATGGGGCCGACTTCATCTCGGCGATGCCGACCAACCTCTACGGCCCGGGCGACAATTTCGATCTCACGTCCAGCCACGTCCTTCCGGCGCTGATCCGCAAGGCGCATGAGGCCAAGTTGTCTGGTGCGGCCGAACTGACGATCTGGGGCAGCGGCACGCCGCGGCGCGAGTTCCTCCATGTCGACGACGCCGCCGACGCCATGGTGTTCCTGCTCAAGTCCTATTCCGGCGACCAGCACGTCAATGTCGGCTCCGGCACCGACGTAACGATCCTCGAACTGGCCGAGACCGTGGCGCGTGTCGTCGGCTTCGAGGGCCGCATCGCCCTCGACACGTCAAAGCCGGATGGCACGCCGCGCAAGCTGATGAGCGGCGACAAGCTCGCCCATCTCGGCTGGCGCCCGCGCATCGAACTCGAAAGCGGCATCCGCTCGACCTACGACTGGTTTGTCAACAACGCGCTTTAGCCGAGACGGGTCGCGCCCGCCCGGGCTGGCCCGAATGCCTAGTTGACGATCTGGATGCTGGTGTTGGACGGGCCATAGGCCTGGACCAGCTCGTAGAAGTCGGCCGCATTGTCGGGGTGCAGGCGCACGCAGCCATGCGAGGCCGGGCGGCCGAGGCGGCTGATGTGGTTGGTCGCATGCACGGCGTAGCCGCCATTGAAGAACACCGAATGCGGCATCGGCGCATTGTCGTACTTCTTCGAATACCACATCTCGTGCATGCGCGTCGGCTTGTAGGAGCCCTTCGGCGTGACATAGCCGCGGCCCGCAGTCGACACCTTCCAGATGAAGGCCGATCGACCATCGATGATGACATGCATGCGCTGCTGGCTGATCGACACCCGCGCCACGATCTTGCTCGCGGCAAAGGCGCTGCCCTGGCCGGCAGCCAGCAGCAGTGCAGCGCCGGTCATAGCGATGGCGGCAATGTTGATGATGCGCTTCTTCAGTTCGGAATTCATGACGTCCCCCTTGAGCCGGCCGCGCCGGCAGTAAAAATGCATTTCGGAATGGACGTCTTTTGCCAGAGCCGTGTTTCAGACATATTTCGTTTAGATATTCTTTACGTTTCATATTCGTTTCTAAATTGCCAAGTTTGGTTTCGCGGTCATTGACATCCCCTAGGTTTGCAACAGCCGCGCGGCGACGCAAACTGGGCTGAAGCAGCGCTCGCAGGCCGCCGCCGCTTATGATTCATTTGATATGACGTCGGGTTATGCCGCTGAAAGCGCAATTCAAGCGCCGGCCGGCCCGGCAACGTCCTTGAAACATTCGGAAGCACTAAAGGCCATCCGGCGGCATCTTCCCGATACAGCCGGCCGGCACATTCAGCCACGACGAAACGAACGTTGCGAAGGTTGGATGAGCGCGAAACGGCTGGCTGCGAGATGGTTCCTGCGGGTGGGCGTCGCTACGGCGATTCTGTCAGGAATCGGCTTTCTGGCCAGTCCGGGCAACGCTATGGCAGCTGAATTGCCACCGGTGCAGGACATGGCGCCGGTGGCCTCCGCAGCCATCTTCTTCGCAGCAGCCTTGTTCGTCGCAACTCTGCACATCGGCCGGGTCCATGGGCGTGGGTGCCTGGCCTGGGTGAGCAGACCCTCGCGCGTCACTCGCAGCGAGGACAGGATACCCGCGCCGTCCACGGCAGGTCAGGCGGCGCGGGTATCTCGGTAGCCATTTTTGATTGAACCCCTGAAACGGAAAACGGGGCCACTGCAATGAAGAGACAGTTCGCAGCATCGGTGCTTTCGGCACTGCTCTATACCCAGGGGCTGCTTGGCTTCGCGGGCGTAGCGAGCGTGCTCCTCAAGGACAGGGCCCATGCCGAAGAGACGGCGATTGTCGAGATGGCCGCGCCGGCGGTCGTTGCTCCGGCAAGCTGACATTTTGGTCAGCTCGGCGTCATCAGTTCGGGTTTTCGGTTGGAGTGGTTGTGCCGGCCTCCTGGCCGGCCGTCCTTGTCGGGGGGTCGAAACGATAGCCCGAACCCCGGATGGTCGTGATGCTTTCGGTGTCGAGCTTGCGGCGCAGGCGCACGATGCGCGAGTCGATCGAGCGGTCGAAGGCATCGGCACTTTCAGCCGGCGCCGCCGCCATGATGTCGTCGCGGGTCAGCACGCGCCTTGGTTGCGACAGGAACAGCTTGAGCAGCGCGATCTGGCCGGGCGACAGCTGCTCTTCCTCGCCGGTGCTGTGCATGACGAGTGCGGAGCGCAGGTCGACCGTCGAATTCTCCAGCACCACCAATTCCTGCGTGCCGCGTCCCCGGCGCGTGAGGAGGCCGCCGATGCGCGCGGCGAGCTCCCTCACCACGAGAGGGCTCTCCACGACATCGGCGGCGCCAAGTTCGAGCGCCAGCACCTTGTCGACCAGTTCACCGGGTCGGCAGATCAGCACGAAGTCGGGACCGCCCTCGCCGCCGAAACGGCGCAGCAGGTCACGCCCCTCGGCCGGCGTCACGCCGTCGCCGACAACGACGACATCGATCCCCTTCGCCGACAAAAGCGGCTCGGCCTCCCACAGCCGCTTGGCACAACGCACGTCATGGCCGCGCCGTTCGAGATGATCGGCCAGGTCGGAGGCAATCACCTCCGCAATGGCGATAAGCGCTACGACCGATCTTCCAGCCACGTTCCACCCCGCATCGTCAGCCTCAGTGCGACCATGGCCTGCCGGCGCGGACTGCGCGGCGCCTGCCGTGGCAAGAAAATGCCCAGGGATGCGCTCGGCCGGGGATGGGTCCCCAGTCGCCTCGCCCCTAGCCCAAAATCGCCCCTAACGAGGCAGGAAGCCATTGGCAACTGCCCACCTGAAATGATCGCTGGACATCATGTTTATACCCAATCTACTTTCCGCCGGTAGCGGAGGCGAGACTAAACTGCGCGCTCGGATTGTCATCGTCGAAGATGAGCCCGACCTGAGGGATGCCGTCGCCGAATATCTCGGCGCGAACGGCTTCGACGTGACTGCTGTCGAGAGTGCCGCTGCCCTGCGCAGCATCATCGAAACCGAACAATTCCAGCTTGCCATCCTGGATATCGCCATGCCCGGCGAAGACGGGCTGTCGCTCGGCCGCTGGCTCAGGGCGAAAATGCCGATCGGAATCATCTACGCCACCGCCGCAGGCACGGCTCTCGACCGCATCGTCGGCCTCGAGATCGGCGCCGACGACTATATGGTCAAGCCCTACGAACTGCGCGAACTTCTGGCCCGCGTGCGCTCGGTCATCCGGCGCGTGCCGCAGCCCGAGAGTTACCGGCAGTCGCTGCTGGCCGCCCAGCCGCCGCGCCGCACCATCGCCTTCGGGCCGTTCCAGGCCGACCTCGACGGTCGCCTCGTCACCGGCAGCAGTGGCGCCATCATCGATCTCGCCAAGAGCGAATTCGACATGCTCGAGGTTTTCCTGACGCGGCCCAACCGGCTGCTCAGCCGAACCACGATTTCCGAGGCCATCGGCTTTGCCGAAGACCCCGAATCCTCACGCGCCGTAGACATTCGCATCATGCGCCTGAGGAAGAAAATCGAAGACGATCCGGCGAACCCGAAATTTCTGCGCACCGTGCGTGGCGAAGGCTACATCTTCTCCTTGCCCGGCAGCGAAGGCTACTAGCGCATCGACCCGATAATCGCAGTCGATTTTCGGAAAGCACGATGCGCAGATTATGAAACTGGAGCGTCCTTTATGCGTCCTATTGGACGCATGGCGCACCAAAGCCTCCGGGCCCGCCAGGAACCGCGATGACATTGTTGACCGTCTCCCGCACCGACAACCCGTCGGGCACGCCGAGCCCCACCATCGTGGCCGGGCAGATCGTGCGCCGGCTGCGCGCAGCCCAGGATTGGCAGATCGAGATCGACACGATCCTGCGCAGTCTCGCTACAGGTTTCGGCGGTCATCGCACCATCCTGTTCCGGCTGCGCGACGTGCCCGGCCAGGGCTTCGCGCAGTCGATCGCCGCATTCTGGGTCGACCCGAAGATCGACGCCGTCGCTGCGCCGCCGACGACGATCAACCAGACGCTTGTCGATTCCGACCCGCTGCTTGAACGCCTCGCCGAGGAAGGCCGCCAGGGCAAGATCTTCACCGGCCTGACCCGCGACCTCAGCGGCTTCCTGCGCAATGACTTCGAAAAGCAGCACATCAAGTCGTTCCTGTCGGTGTCGGTGTCGGCGCATGGCCATCTCTGGGGCACGCTCGCCGTCAATGACTGCATCGTCGAGCGCCACTGGAACGACGACGAAATCGCAGCACTCGAGATCATTGCGGCCGCCCTTGGCGATGCCATCGAGCGTTCGCTGTCGGAGTATCATGTCAGTGAGATCATCCGCCGGACGATGCTGCAGGCCTCGCTCGACGCCATCATGGTGGTCGACGAGACCGGCTCGATCATCGAGTTCAACCCGGCGGCCGAGAAGATGTTCGGCTGGACCCGCGACGAAATCCTGGGCAAGGACCTGCTCGACACGGTGATCCCCACTTACTACCGCAAGGGCTACAACAACGGTGCCGAATATTTGGCCGGGCGTGGCTCGCCGATGGTCGGCCACCGGCTCGAGACCGTGACCCAGAACGCGTCGGGCGAGATCATTCCGATCGAGCTCACCGCCAACGAGATGCGGCTCGCCGACCGACGCCTCGTGCTCGGCTCGATCCGCGACCTCAGGGAAAAGCACCGCGCCGAGGAAGAGATCAACCGCCAGCGCGAAAAGCTGCATCAGAACGAAAAGATGGCGGCAATGGGCTCGCTGCTCGCCGGCGTCTCGCACGAGCTCAACAATCCGCTCGCCGTGGTGGTGGCGCAATCGACGCTGCTGCACGAATTTGCCACCGACCCACAGACCAAGGTCCGCGCCGAAAAGGTGCGGGCGGCCGCGGAACGCTGCGGCCGCATCGTCAAGAGCTTCCTCGGCATGGTCCGTCTGCACCCGACCTCGCGCGCCGAGACCGACCTCAACCAGGTCATCCGCGCCGCCCTCGAAGTCACCGCCTATGGCGCACGTTCCAGCGGCATCAGCATCGCCACCGAGCTTGTGCCGGGCACGCTGAGCGTCATGGCCGATGCCGACCATATGACCCAGGTGGCCGCCAACTTCCTGGTCAACAGCCAACATGCGCTGGCCGCGGCACCCGGCGACCGCATCATTCGCGTCAGGACGTTCCGCAATGCCGACGGCAGCGCCGGCTTCTCGGTCGAGGACACCGGCCCCGGCATATCAGAGGCGATCCGCGACCGCATCTTCGAGTCCTATTTCACCACCAAGCCGGTCGGCGTCGGCACCGGCATCGGCCTGTCCATCTCGAAGGCCATCGTCGACCGCCACAACGGCAAGGTCTGGTTCGAGCCGGTGATGCCGACGGGTGCCCGCTTCGTCGTCGAACTGCCGCCGATGGGCGACGGCCACGGCACGATGCTCGAAGCGACGCCGAAGTCGAGCGGGCTGCGCCATGCCGTCATCATCGATGACGAGCCCGACGTTGCCGCTTCGCTGGCCGACATTCTCGAACTGATGGGCGTCAAGTCGCGCATCGTTTCGACCTGGGACTCGGTCTCGGAGGCGCTCGCCGATCAGCCCGACATCATCTTTTCCGATTTGCGCATGCCCGACCGCAGCGGCATCACCATCTTCCGCGACATCGTCGCGACACAGCCCGAGATGGCGCCACGCTTCGTGCTCGTCACCGGCGACCTGATCGGCGCCAAAGCCGAGCTTGAGCAGCTGCCGCCCAACCTCAAGCCGCATATTCTGGAAAAGCCGTTCAGCACTTTCGACGTTCGCAGCGCGCTCAGCGCCGTCAGCGAACAGGTCGCCGACGGAGCCTGAGCTCACTGCGCCGTGTAGCCGCCGTCGATGACCAGTTCGGTGCCGGTCACGAAGCCCGATTCGTCCGAAGCGAGATAGAGCACGCCGTAAGCGACGTCCTCGGGTTCGCCGACCCGACCGAGCGGCGTCAGCTCGACCGCCTTGTTGCCTTCGCCGCTCACAGCCAGCTTGTCCAGCGCGCCCGACGACATCGGCGTGCGGATCCAGCCGGGACAGATCGAGTTGACACGGATGCCGTAGCGCTGCTTGGCGCAGTGCAAGGCGGCCGACTTTGTGAACAGCTTCACCCCACCTTTGCTCGCGACATAGGCAGCCGTCGACGGGCTTCCAACAAGGCCCATTGTCGACGAAAAATTGACGATCGCCCCGCCCTTGGCGGTCCTTCGCATCGCCTCGATGCCATATTTGGTGCCGAGGAACACGCCCTCCATGTTGACGGCCATCACCTGGCGCCAGTCGTCGAGGCTGAGGTCCTCGACACTGCCGAAGGGCGCGCCGACACCGGCATTGTTGACCAGGATGTGGAGCCCGCCGAATGCTTCGAGCGTCCTTGCCATCACTTCTTGCCAGCCTGCTTCCGAGGTTACGTCATGTTCGGCATAGAGGCTGCGTCCACCGGCGATCCTGATCGCCTCGGCGACCTGGCGGCCCTTGTCGGCCTGCAGGTCGCTGACGACGACGGCGGCACCCTGGCGGGCCAGCAGCCTGGCGCTCGCCTCGCCCATGCCTGACGCCGCTCCGGTGACGATCGCAACTTTTCCTTCGACGCGGCCCATCGCTGCTCCCCTCGCTTGAGGGTACGACGGTCGCGCGACGACGGTCGTTGCTGCATCGTCCCGAGAGACTAAGGCCGGCCGACACCGGAACAAAAAAAGCCCCCGCAGCCGAGGCCGCGGGGGAGGTACGCGCTGGAGGATATCTGTGCAGGCGCGGGGATAGGTGGCAGCGCTCGGAGAGCGCTAGAAGATGTTGGGCGTGGTGCGGACCGGCTCGGCACTGGCGATCAGCCTGACCTTACGGGCTTCGCGCATGCCGGTTTCCTTGGCGATGGTCTCGACGCAGATCTTGCTTTCGGCGCCCCAGGCCTGCCCGCGGCAGGCGATATCGGTCTCGGACAGCGGCAGCCGGTCTGTCTTGGCGGTCGTGTGCGCGCCCTCGAACGCACCGAGCCGCGTGCCCATCGAGGCAAAGGCCGGACCACTGGTCGGCACCAGGGCCATCGACGCCAGCGAGGCAAATACGAAAATCGAAAACATTGCCATCGGGTGCTCGTTGGCACGCTGGCGGATGGCAAGGCGCGGGCGGCGATAGATGTGTGAACGCGGCTGGAACTTGTGGTCGAACTCGGCAAGCTGGGTGGAACCGGACATTGGGCAGCTCTTTTCGTTAAATTTCATTCCCCTGTTAATGTGAATGTAATCGCGCTTTGTAACACAGCGATGCTGATCAGTGACGCCTAATGCAACAACCGATAAACATCACAAACAGTCAGCATTTCTGTCTAATCGGTCACAAACAGTCGCCATTTCAGTCATTTCCACCTGGAGGCTGTACCATTTCGAGAAACAGACAGAATCGCCTTTGTAACAGCCTGCCTGAAATTCAGGCACATTCGAAAAGAAACGAAAGGCCGATGCAGTCGCCTGCACCGGCCTTTCGCGATCGCTATGCTGCTGCCTGGCCGACGCCAGACAACAACTCTCAATGTCAGCTGTTGAGCACGTCGGCCCATTCGGGGTGACGGCGGAATTGCGCCGCCGCAAACGGGCAGAGCGGGATGATCTTCTTGCCCGCCGCGCGCGCGTCCTCGACCGCCCGCGTCACCAGCCTCAGGCCGGCGCCCTGGCCGCGGAACGAATCGGGCACCTCGGTGTGGTCGATGATGAACAGCGTCTCGCTGACATTGCTGTAGGTCATCTCCGCATCGGCGCCGCCGGCACCGCGTATGACATAACGTCCCTTGCTGCCGCGGTCCTCGCGCTCGATCGCCGCCAGTTCTTCAGTCATGCTGCCGCTCCTTTTGTCACGCCGGCGAAAAGGCTTTTCACCGCTTCGATTTCGTTGGGCCGCACCTCGTGGCCGCCGTCATGCCATTCGAGACTGATATCGGCGCCGGCTTGCCGCAAACAGGCGTCGAGCCGGCTCGTCAGGTCAGGCGGACAGATCGGATCGCGCCGCCCCGCCGTGATCAACACATGCCGGCCATTGAGGCTGCCCTTCACGTCAGGCGCAAACGGGATCAGTGGGTGCATCAGTGCGACAGCATCGAACAGATCGGGCTCGGCAAACAGCACCGAGGCCAGGATGTTGGCGCCATTTGAGTAGCCGAGCGCCAGCACCTGCGACGGCTCCACTGCCGCGACATGCGTCTTGACGAATTCGGCCATCTTGCCGGTCGCCCTGGCGAGATCCTCCATGTCGTAGACGCCCTCGCCGGTGCGGCGGAAGAAGCGCGCCGCACCCATTTCGGAGACGTCGCCGCGCGGCGACACGATGGTCGCCCCCGCCGCCAGCTCACGGGCAAAGCCAAGCAACTGGTTCTCGTCGCCGCCGGTGCCGTGGAAGGCAAAGACCAGCGGTCCGCCGGGTTCCCCCGGCAGCACCTTGTGGATGTAAGCGTCCTTGCTCATCGGTCCCTCCTCAGTCGCCCAGCGGCTGCAGGTTGTTTTCCAGATAATCCCTGAGATGCGCGTGCTGCGACGGCAGCTTCAAAGCCTCGCCGAGATGGGCGGTGTCCTCGTCGCGGTCGAAGCCGGGTTCGTTGGTCGAGATCTCGAACAGCACGCCACCGGGGGTGCGGAAGTAGATCGCCCAGAAATAATCGCGGTCGATCACCGGCGTCACCTGGTAGCCCGTCTCCATCAGCGCCTTGCGCACCTCGAGTTGCTTGGCCCGATTCTCGACAGCAAAGGCGATGTGGTGCACTGATCCCGCACCGAGACCGGCGAAGGACGCACCCGGCAAGGTCTCGATGTCGATGACGTCGGCGCCATTGCCGTCCTTCAACGCCAGCCGCTTGATGTTGCCTGACGTGTCGACCGTCTCATAGCCCATGAACTTCAAAAGCTCTTCGGTCGCCCCGCCATCGCGCAGCCTGAGCGAAGCCGAGTGGAAGCCGCGGATCGCCTCGTCATTGCCGACGCCGCCCTTGATCCAGGGCGCACGGCTGTCGCCCTTGGCCTCGACAAGCGCGAAACCGTCGCCATCGGGACCGGCGAAGCTCAGGCGCTTCTCGCCGAACTGCTCGTCACGCGCGAGTCCGCTGACGTCCTGCTCGGTGAAGCGCTTCTCCCAGAAGGGCAGCGTACCCTCGGGAACGGAGAACACAGTGGTGCCGACCTCGCCGACCCCGGGACGGCCCTTGCCGATGTTCGGGAACGGAAAATAGGTCATGACAGAACCGGGCGTGCCCAGCTCATCGGCATAATAGAGGTGGTAGACGTCGGGCGCGTCGAAATTGACTGTCTTCTTGACCCGGCGCAGGCCGAGCTTGTGGGTGAAGAACCGGTTGTTTTCAGCCGCATCCCCAGCCATCGAGGTAACGTGGTGCAGGCCCTTGATCTGGTTGAGCATCGTCTTGCTCCTTTCGCTTGCCGCGGCCCCTGCCGCTCTGTTGGGCCGAATATGGGCGCATCGAATGTCGCGTCATAGTGGCCGGTCACAGAATGGTCAGTATCCAAAAAGTGAACAATGAAGGCGAGCTCGTTCACACTTTCTGGTATGACCGCTGCGGCAGAGAGGATGCTTGCGCATGGCGGTGAATCCGGCTTCCTTGGCCCGCGATTTCAGTTCCAGGGGGCGAGCTTGGCAGGCACCGGCAGACGGCAGAACATTCTTCTCATCACTTGCGACCAGTGGCGCGGCGACAGCCTGTCGGCTGTCGGTCATCCCGTGGTGAAGACGCCAAATTCGGACGCTTTGGCGCGCGAGGGCGTGCTGTTTTCCCGCCACTATGCCGGTGCGGCCCCCTGTTCGCCGGCGCGCGCCTGCCTCTACACCGGCCTCTACCAGATGAACAACCGCGTCTGCCGCAATGGCACGCCGCTCGACGATCGCCACGACAACATCGCCCGTGCCGCGCGCCGCGTCGGCTACGACCCGACCCTGTTCGGCTACACCGACGTCTCGCCCGACCCGCGCAACCGCGCGCCGGGCGACCCGTTCCTGCGCAGCTATGAAGGTGTCCTGCCCGGCTTCACCACGCGCCAGCTTCTGCCCGAGCACCAGAAGGGCTGGCTGTCCTGGCTCACCCAGAGCGGCATCGATTCCAGCGCCGGCTTCCCCGATGTCCACCGGCCGGCCAATGCCGATGCGCCCGAGGTCAGCAACGCGGTTCCCATTTATTCGAAAGACGAAACGCCGGCCGCTTTCCTCACCGGCGAGTTCCTGCGCTGGCTCGGCGAACAGGACAAGGGCGAGCCCTGGTTCGCCCATGTCTCCTTCCTCAGCCCGCATCCGCCCTTCATCGTGCCGGAGCCGTTCAACACCATGTACGATCCGGCGGAAGGCCCGGCCTACAACAAGGCGCCGAGCTTCGAAGCGGAGAAGGCAAGCCACCCCTTCCTCGCCTACCACCTCGAGCATCACCAGGGTAAGTCGAGCTTCATCCCCGGCGCCCCCGGCAAGGTCGGCGACTGGAGCGAGGACGAATTCCGCAAGATCCGCGCGCTCTATTACGGCATGATCTCGGAGGTCGATTCCCAGCTTGGGCGCATCTGGCAAGGCATCCGCGACAAGGGCGACTGGGACAACACCATCGTCATCCTGACCTCCGACCACGCCGAAATGATGGGTGACCACCACATGCTCGGCAAGGGCGGCTGGTTCGACGGCTCCTACCACATCCCGCTCATCGTCAAGGCACCCGGTCATGAGCGGGCGGCCGGCAGCACCGTCGACCGCTTCACCGCTGCCGTCGACATCATGCCGACCTTGCTTGAGCTGGTCGGCGGAGCGGCGCAGCCGCATCTAGACGGCCAATCGCTGAAACCCTTCCTCGATGGCGACGAGCCCGCCGACTGGCGCGACGCCGCCCATTGGGAATACGATTTCCGCTCGGTCGCCAACGGCACCACGGAAGCCTATTTCGGCACCGGTTCGCGACAGCTCAACCTGTCGGTCATCCGCACTGAAGCGGTCAAATACGTGCATTTCGGCGGCGGCCTGCCGCCTTTGCTCTACGACCTCGCCAATGACCCCGGCGAAACACGCAACCTCGCCAATGATCCGGAGTGGCTGGCCGTGCGCTTGGAATTTGCCGAAAGGCTGCTGGCCTGGCGCGCCAGGCATCTCGACCAGTCACTGGCGCTATCGGAGCTGGCAGAGAATGGCCCGACAGGCCATTTCCTGCGCTTGCCATAACCTCAACGAAAAGGCCCGCGCCGAAGCGCGGGCCCCTCCTCTCAGGTACGCCGCAACTACTGAACGATGATCAGGCGCTGCTCGTCGCGCTTTTCGGCCCAGCTGCCCGCGTCATAAACGGGCTGGCCTTCGAGCTGCTCCTTGGTGAAGGTGGTGTAGAGATATTTCTTGCCGTCGGCATCGACCATGAAGGCAAGGTTGTCGCTGCCGACCGCGACCTTCTTTTCACCGACGCCAAGGAAGCCGCCAACGTCGATGACATAGGCATCGATCTTGCCGTCGGCGGTCATCAGGATGTCGCCGATCTCGCCGATATTGGCATCGTCAGCACCATAGACGGTGGTGCCCATCAGCTCTTCGGCGCGCAGATCGGCCGCCGGCAGCTCCTTCAGAGTCGACTTGTCGATCGCCGCCGTCTTGGTGTCGTCGGCCGTCGCCGCATCAGGCGTGGCGGCCGGCGCCTGGGCGGTCTGTTCCGTCGCAGGGGGCGTCGCCTCGGGCGTTGCCGGCGCCTGCGCCGTCTGGTCGGTGGCCGGCGCGGCCGGATCGGTCGCCGCTACGGCTGCGGGAGCCGGATCATAGGCGCGGCGATTGAAATCGGGCAGCGCCTGCAGCTGCTCCTTGGTCGTCGACATCACCAGCCAGCGGTCGCCGTTCTTCTCGGCCCAGTCGAACTTGTCGAAGCTGACGGCGACATTCTTTTCGCCGATACCAAGGAAACCGCCGACACCAATCACCAACTGGTCGGCCTTGCCGTCGGCGGTCAGGACGATGTCGTTGACGTTGCCGATGTTCTCGGCGTCGTCGGCGGTGCCGTTATAGACCTTCTCGCCAATGATGTTGGCGGCAAGGAAGCCCTCGGCATGCGGGATCACCTCAGGTGTCGCGGGGGCAGCTTCCGTAGGGGCTGCCGGAGCCGGTGCAGGTGCTGTGGTGTCCTGGGCATAGGCGCCCGTCGCAAGCAGGGCTGCAATGGCGGTCGTGGCCAAGAGGTTGCGGATCATGGTAAAGTCTCCTCGTGCGTGTTGTTCATGCATGCCGCGCCTTGACCTGTCTTTTGCCGGAACGGTCGGGCGCGGCCTCCTACGGGTTCACAACGCCGTGACCCCGCCATGGTTCCGAATTTTTCCCCTGTCGGGATTGGCCGGCCTGGCCTTCGAAACCGTCGCCCGCAATTGGACGGGCGAGACGAAATCTCCATGGAAACCAAGATACTTAGCCGGGAGCCGTGGTCGTCTGGTTGGCATCTTGATCGATCATCTCGCCATAGAATTCTGCGGCACCCCATGCCGCCATGGCCAGCATCAGCGCTGCCAGAAGCACCAGCAGGACGTGACGGCCGCGCGTCCCCTGACGCGCCTTTCGGGCTGGAATGATCTTGCTCATCGCTGCTCTCCCAAATGGTTCCAGGAGGGCTAACGACAGCATAACGGCATGGTTCCCAAGTTTCGGCCAAGGCTTTTCAAGCGTGCCGCACCCGTCTAGTTTCCCCAGGCCAAGAGGGATGGCCAAGTGCAAGACGACAGAAGCAATGCGAGCAACGACGCCGGCGACAGCGCCGACGAGGCCCAAGGGCGCGCGCAGCGCGATCCTGATTTCGACCGGATGGCAAAGCTTGCAGCCGCCCTGATGTCGGCACCGGCAGCACTGCTCACCCTCGCCGACCAGGACGGACGACAGCTTGTCCAGGCGGACGTCGGACTGTCCTCCGCTCAGATCACTGAGGCACTGGATCTGGCGGAAGGGTTCCTCGCAAACGGCCCTGCCGAAGCAGTCAACCGTACACTTTTTCTGCATGCCGGCGCGCCGATCGTCATGTCAGGACGCACCTTCGGAGCACTGCTGGTGCTCGACAACGAACGGCGCCCTGCGCCCGATCCGGACAGGCAGGCGCAGTTGCAGGACGTCGCCGCCCTTGCGGGCAGCCTCGTCGTCCTGCGCGACCGCTCGCAAGCTGGCGCGCGCGCCGAGGCCGCGCTTGTGCATGCCGAAACCCGCCGCGCGATAGCACTTGAAGCCGCTGCCCTTGCCAGTTGGGTCTGGGATCCGCGCACCGGCATCGTCGAATGCGACACGCTGCTGCCCGAACTCTTCAACATGCCGCCGGCTGCAAAAATGCGGGCGCGCGACATCGTCGTTTCCATCGACCGTCGCGACATCGGCAAGACACGCAAGATTTTCCAGGAAGCGCTTGAGGGCAGCGACGACTATTCCGGCGAATACCGCATCCGCGGCTTCGACCCGCCGCGCTGGCTCGCCGCCCGCGGCCGCGTCGTCGAGCGTGACGCCGACGGCCGTCCGACGCTGGTCTTCGGCGTCAACTACGACATCACGGAGCGCCGCAGTGCCGAGGAGCGCCAGCGCCTGCTGTTGCGCGAGATCAATCACCGGGTCAAGAACACGCTAGCCACCGTGCAAGCGCTGGCCACCCAGACGGTGCGCCACGCCCGCGAGCCGCGTGAATTCCTCGACGCCTTCAGCCAGCGCCTGCGCGCGCTTGGCCTCGCCCACGGATTGTTGTCGGAATATGAATGGCGCGGCATCGGCATCCGTGACCTCGCGCGGCTGGAACTCTCGCCCTTCGACGACGATGACGCCCCGCGCATTTCAATCTCTGGCCCCGACGCGCTGCTCAGCCCTGATCAGACGCTGGGCCTGGCTTTGATCCTGCACGAGCTGGCCAGCAATGCGCTCAAATATGGCGCGCTATCTGCGCCGGGTGGCAGCGTTTTGGTGTCGTGGACAGTGACCAGCGACAAGCGGCTGGAGCTACAATGGACTGAAAGCGGCGGACCGGAGGTCGTCCCGCCGAGCCATCACGGTTTCGGCTCGATCCTCATCCGCCGCAGCCTGGCAAAAGTCATCTCCAGCGAGGTGACGCACGAATTTCCGAGCGAGGGCGTGCGTGCCCACATTTCGATGCCGCTAGGTGAAACGGCCGAAGCCTGACATCTGGCGGGCCTATTCGCCCGCCACGCCATCGCCGTCGTCCGGCTTGCGATTCTCGCGATAGATCGCATAGGCGGCCAGCGCCACCACCGGTCCCAGCAGCGCGCCGATGCCACCCTTGCTGCGCAGCAATGTCGGCAGCACTGCCATCACGGCCGTCGTACCCAGCGCCGCGATATCGGCGCGCCGGCGACGCTCGTCTTCGCGTGCCCGCGACCCGGCCATCAGCTTGTGCACGAGCAGGATCAACCCCGCCAGCAGCAGGAAACCGAGGCCAAAACCGATTGCCGCTTCGAGGTGACCAAATTTCTCAGCCGCCCAGATGAAGGCGGCGCCGACGAGAAAGCCCGCGCCGCATAGGCCAGCGATCCCGGCCGCCAAGTAGGCAGCCGCCGCGCGACGTGTCCGCCTCAGTGCCAAAGTCGTCTCGCCGGTCGCGAAACTCGCAATCAGTGATGCCAGCATATGTCCCCCGGCTTGTGCCTGAAAATTGCGCATCGCCGATCGAAGATCGGTTGATCTCCGATCGGCGCGCTAGCGCCGCGCCAGCAGCGCGACGAGAAAACCAACGCCGGCGGCGATGGCAAGCGACGTCACCGGCTTCTCGCGCACGGTGGTCATGATCTGGTCTTCGATGTCACGGGCATTGCTGCGCAACGCTTCGACGGCTGCGTCGCTTTGCGCCTTCATCTGCTCTGCCCCCAGCGCCGCGGCACGCCGCGCAGCGCCGTAGCCATGTTCGCCGGTCGCCGCCAATTGCTTGGCCAACGCCTCGATATCGGCCTTCAATTGCTTGATGTCGGCCTCGAGGTCCGGCGTCGTCTTAGTGCCGTTGCCGGCCTTTCCTGCAGCTGCAGCCATGTCATTGCTCCTTGCGTTCGATGGGGTCGAAACGCCTCATGCGCCTGTCGGTTCCGTCGTTCCAAGGAACCATCGCCGACCACCGGACGTTTTGCCAGCCTCATTCAGCTGGAAAATCTTCGATGCCAACTCGCACCATCAAGAAGGCGCCGACCGTGCGCCTTCCGCCGAAATCCAACTTCGAGATTCTTCTCACGCGCGGTGCACAGGTATCGATCATCTTCATCGGCGTCGTCGTCACGGTGTTCGCCCTGCATGCCGGCGAGTTCATCCTCACCCCCATCGTACTTGGCGTCGTCGTCGGCCTGATGCTTGGTCCGCTTGCCTCGCGGCTTGAACGCTTCATGGTGCCCCCGGCACTGTCGGCGGCGATCGTCGTCCTGCTGTTTATCGTCTCGGTCTGCGTCTTTGCGCTGCTGGTCAGCTCACCGCTCAGCTTCTGGCTTCAACGCCTGCCGCAGATCTGGTCTCAGCTCGCCACCCAGCTGGCTGACCTCAAGGGGCCGCTCGAGACCTTCAAGAGCATGCGCGACCAGCTGCGCCAGGTCACCGGCGGCGAAGGCGTGTCGGTCTCGGTCGACGAAGGCATGGGCGTCGAGACGATGGCAACACTGGCGCCTGCGGTCATCGCCCAGATCCTGCTGTTCTTCGCCAGCCTCTATTTCTTCGTCGCCACGCGCGACCAGACCAGGATCGCCATCCTCAGGGTCTGCTTCAACCGTCGCCTGCGCTGGCGCGTCGCCCATATCTTCCGCGACGTCGAGCAACTGGTGTCGCAATATCTGCTGTCGATCACCGTCATCAACATCGCCGAGGGCATCACCGTCGGCATCGGCCTCTATCTGCTCGGCGTGCCCTCGGCGCCGCTGTGGGGCGCGCTCGCCATCCTCACCAATTTCGTCCCCTTCATCGGCCCGCTGGCCATGGTGGCGATCCTGTTCGCCGTCGGCTTGACCGAGTTCGACACGCTGGCTACGAGCCTGCTGCCGGTGATCCTTTATCTCGGCGTCAACACCGTCGAGGGCCAGTTCGTCACCCCGCTGGTCATCGGCAGGACGATGACGCTCAATCCCTTCGTCGTGCTGCTGGCACTGGCGTTCTGGATCTGGCTGTGGGGCGCCGTAGGCGGCTTCATCGCCATCCCGGCCTTGCTCGTCGGCTACGCCATCATCCGCAATGTGCTGCCCGGCGTGAACTGGGGCGTCGACGAACTCGACCGACAATACGGGCGCTAAGCGCAGTTCCAGGAAAAATGCGCCGCGTTTTGCCGTCCGGAATTGCGCAAGCACAAGAAGACAACGCTCCTGTCAAAGCAGAGGGCGGACACCTTCGTCGAGGCCGCCCCAGTTCGCCAGCGCCATCAATCCCTCGATGTCGAGCACCTTGCAGCCGCCATCGCGCCACTGCACGAGTTTGCGGTCGATCAGCTTGCGGATGGTCTTGTTGGTGTGGACCAGCGACAGTCCGAGCGTGTCGGCGACGTGCTGCTGGGTGATCGGAATCTCCACCTTGCCGGTCCCGTCCATGCCGACCTTCCGCGCCCTGCTGGCAATGAAGGCGAGCAAATAGGCGGCTCGCTCCAGGGCTGACCGGCGCCCGACACTCAACAGGTTCTCGTCGAGCATGCGCTCCTCGCGCGAGGCGATCCAGGTGATGTCGTAGGCCAGCCCCGGATAGCCGCGATAAAGCTCCATCAGCCTGTCGCGCTCGAACATGCACAAAAGCATCGGCGACAGCGCCTCCACCGAGTGCTGCATCTCGCCCATCAGGCTGCCCTGCAGGCCTATCATGTCGCCAAGCAGCACGTAGTTGAGAATCTGGCGGCGCCCGTCCTCCAGCAGCTTGTAGCGAAATCCCCATCCCGCCAGCACAGTGTAGAGATGGGCACTGTTGCTGCCTTCGGAAAGCAGCGTCGCGCCCTTGTCGACGGACAGCTCGCCGCGCTTGAAGCTGCTGACGAAAGCCAGCTCGTCATTGTCGAACGGCCGGAAGGTCGGCAACGGCCTGAGCGGGCACTTCTCGCACGAAACCTGCCGCACAGTGTCGGTCGGAATGCCTTGCTCGGTCATGAATTCCTCCAGAAATGTGACCGGCAACGCCTTAATGGCGCCGAAGGTTCCTCACGGGTGCGCCGCTGCCGCAGCATGTCTTTTTTAAATGACAGCAGCCGCGACTGCCGTCATGTTCGGCTTCGATTCCATGGAGTGCCCCACGACGTGTCGAGCCCGCTTTCAGGACTGCGTATACTTGTTCTCGAAGACGAGGCGCTGATCGCACTCGACGTCGAGCAGCTTTGCAGGGACCACGGCGCCGGCGAAGTCGCCATCGCTGGCAATCTCCGCGAAGCACGTGAAATCTCCGCGCCCTTTGATGCCGCCATCATCGACGTCATGATCGGCGGCGAGCCGACCTTCGACTTCGCCCGCTCGCTGGAAGCGGCTGGCGTTCCGTTCGTATTCGCTTCGGGCTACGACAAGCTTGACGAGATCTTCGTCGACTTCCCTGACGTGACCCTGGTGAGCAAGCCTTACGCCGGCGCCGATCTCATCGAGGCAGTCACCGAGAGCATTCGCAAGCGCGCGCGCTCAGCTGACAGTTGAGCCCATCACCTGGGCCGCGATCGCGTCGGGGCCGTAGTCGGCCTCGCCCGAGATATCCAGGATCTCCTGCAGCCTGTTGCGGGCGCGGCTGACCCGGCTCTTGATGGTGCCGACGGCACAGCCGCAGATTTCCGCCGCCTCTTCATAGGAAAAGCCCGACGCGCCGATCAGGATGATCGCCTCGCGCTGGTCTTCCGGCAGTTGCTCGAGCGCCTTGCGGAAATCGTCGAGATCAAGTCGGCCGGGCTGGCTCGGATGCACGGCGAGCCGTGCGGTCAGAAGGCCGTCGCTGTCCTGCACCTCGCGGCCACGCTTGCGCATCTGCGAATAGAACTCATTGCGCAGGATGGTGAACAGCCACGCCTTGAGGTTGGTGCCGGGCTGAAAGCTCGACTGCTTGTCCCACGCCTTGACCAGCGTTTCCTGGACAAGGTCGTCGGCCCTGTCGGCGTTCTGCGACAGCGACATGGCGAAAGCGCGCAGGCCAGGAATGGTCGCGAGCAAGTCGCCCTTGAAACCTTGGGAAGCTGCCATGCCCGGTCAGTCCTTCTGCTGCTCAGGTTCGGCTTGTTCCAGCTGGCTCAACAGCTGGGCAAATCGATCCGGCACCTCGTCGGACACCAGTTCATCGTAATATTGCTTGAGCTTGCGGCCGATTTCTGAATTTGCCCCAAGGGGCTCACCGTCGCGAAGACGGTTCGGCCTGGCGCTGGCTGCGCCACTTGTCTGCCTTGTCATATGCTTGCTTTGCCCTTTTGCCCCGTCGGACGTCCCGCCCCAAACGGCGCGCAACAACCTTTGCGGTTTATCGAATTTTGCACCCAACTCCTCAAATGCGGATAGGTTCCACAAAAGAGGAACTTTTGCACAGACCAAGCGTTGTGTGTCGCTTCACAACAGTTTCAGCAACGTCACATGAGGGAGACGTCGACCATGACATTATCCACGAGAATTGCCCCCCACCTGCCTTATCTCCGTCGCTTCTCGCGTGCGGTGGCAGGTTCCCAGGAGAGCGGCGATGCGCTGGTGGCTGCGATGCTCGAAGCACTGATCGATGACATCGATGTGTTCCCGTCCGCTTCCAACGATCGCATTGCGCTCTACAAGATATTTGCCCGTCTTTTCACCTCAGTCTCCATCCGCGTTCCCCAGGATGGCCCGAGCCTGGCCTGGGAAAAGCGCGCTGCCGCCAATCTCTCCGCACTCTCGCCGCGTCCGCGCCAGGCATTCCTTCTGGTTGCCGTTGAAGGTTTCAACGAGGCTGAAGCTGCCGAAGTGCTCGACGCCGACGAGGAAGAGTTCACCAAGCTGCTCCATGAAGCGAGCGGCGAAATCTCGCGCCAGGTCGCGACCGACATCCTGATCATCGAGGACGAACCACTGATCGCCATGGACATCGAGGAGATGGTGGAGAGCCTCGGCCACCGCGTCGTCGGCACGGCGCGCACTCGTGCGGAAGCGATAGCGCTGTTCAAGCGGACGCGCCCGAAGATGATCCTGGCCGACATCCAGCTCGCGGACGGCAGCTCGGGCATCGACGCCGTCAACGAGATGCTGTCGTCAGCGCCGTTGCCTGTGATCTTCATCACCGCCTTCCCCGAGCGCCTGCTGACCGGCGAGCGCCCCGAGCCGGCCTTCCTCGTCACCAAGCCGTTCAACCCTGAAATGGTCAAGGCGCTGATAAGTCAGGCATTGTTCTTTGACAGACAGGCAAAGGCTGCGGCATAGGGCTTTTTGGCCTCGCCTCAGGGAACCATCCTTGCGGCGGCACGTTTTTCATTCATCATTTGAAGGAGATAGATCATGCTGTATTGGGCGCTCGTATTCCTTGTCGTCGCGATTATCGCCGGCGCCCTCGGCTTCGGCGGTATCGCCGGAACTTCTGCCGGCATCGCGCAAATCTTGTTCTTCATCTTCCTGGCGTTTCTTGTCATCTCGCTCATTGCGGGCCTGTTCAGGCGCGCGTGATGACGTCGGTAACATGAAGAACCAACCCGAGACTGGAAGCCGGCCCCCTCAGTCGGAGTCCAGCGCCGCCGGGTAGCGCTCAGCACTGACGCGTTACCCGGCGGTCCCATTTGGTTCCAGTCGAAATCATTCGGCTGAACCGCAAGAAGCAGAGCAAAGGCTCTCGTGGCATGGCCAATCCCTCAGCATCAATGGGACCGAGCTCACGATTGGACGCCGCTCTTCTCCACGTCTCCCGCAATGCCGGCATCGCCGTGCTTTACCAGGATCACACCCTGCAGACAGTGTGGTCACACAATCTGCAGCCGCCTTGGGCAGAGGTGCTGGAAGAGCAGTCCGGGACGGCCAACTCCCTGCCGCAACAGCAGGCCGACCGGCTCGTGGCTGCAAAGAAGAACGTCCTTGCCACCGGCAATTCGGACGGGCTCGAGGTCAGCATCGCCGACAACTCGGCAGGCATGCGTTGGTACGATGTCTGTATCGACGCCGACCATTCGTCGAGCGGCCAGGTCCAGGGTGTCGTCGTCACCGTCATCGAAACCACAGAGCAGAAGCGGCGCGAGCAAACGCTGAAGGCGCTGCTGCGCGAGGTCAGCCACCGCTCCAAGAACCTGCTTGCCATCATCCAGAGCATTGCCAGCCAGACCGGTCACTATTCCGGCTCCATCGACGTCTTCCTCGAGCGTTTTCGCGGCCGGCTGCAGTCGCTCGCCTCGTCGCAGGATCTGGTCACGTCGTCGAACTGGCGCGGCGCAGGCTTTCGCGAACTCGTAATCGGCCAGGTCAAACGCTACAGTAGCGACACCGAGCATGCCGTCCACATCCTTGGCGAGGATCCCTATCTCACCCCCAATGCCGCCCTGCATATCGGTCTTGCCGTGCACGAGCTGGCGGTCAATTCAGTGAGCTTTGGCGCGCTTTCGCGTGCAGACGGTCACGTCGAGGTGACGGCCAGCAGGGTATCCGGTCCCGATGGCGAAGGGCAGTTGGCGCTGCATTGGTCGGAGGCAATCGGCCCGACTGCCGACGCGACGACACGCAAGAAGCGCTTCGGCTCGGTCGCGCTCGAGCGCGTCGTGCCGGCGGCGCTGAGCGGCAGTGCCGTACTCGAAATCGGCGTCGACAGGCTACAATACCGTCTCCTCATGCCCCAGGCGAACTTCGAAATCGACAGGGATTAGCCGTCGCCACATGACACCGGAGATTCAAACGGTTTAGCTCGATTGGATCACGGAACTTTTGCCCGCCACCCGCCGTTTCTTGGCCGAGGTGGTTTGTCATGGAACACATCGCAGCGTTTCTGTTGGTCGTTTCCTGCTCGCAGGATTTGACGGGTTGCCGCGAGACACCGGCGCCAGCGCCCTTGTTCGAGGCATATGACGCCTGCCAGGCCGAGTTGCCGAAGGTTCTGACCGCGTTCACATCGCGCGACAGACGCGCCTTTGCCAAATGCCTCGAGGTCGATCCCGCGCTAGAGGACGACTACGACCAACTGACCTGGAATGTGCTGCCCAACGGTATGCTCGAAGCGTCGCTGTCGGTTTCCAGCGTCGTCGTGGCGGCGGATGCGGCGAGCGGCAAGCCGGCATATCTCCACTGATGCGCAAGCGTATCAGCCTGTCCCCTTCAGACCGAGGAGCCGACATCATGCGGATACGCTAAGCCGTTGAATTGATGCGGCGAGCGGAAAAACGATTCCGATTTTTGGACCGATACGCTAAGTATTCACCGGGCGATGTTAAAGTGAGAGGACTGACCACATGAAGAAGCTTATCCTTGTCGTTGCAGCCGTCGTTGCAATCTCAGGCTGCACGACGACCGAGCGCGACGTAGCCACCGGCACGGGCGTAGGTGCTGTTGCCGGCGCTCTCATCGGCGGTGGCCGGGGCGCACTCATCGGCGGTGCCGTCGGCGCGGCCTCGGGCCTGCTGGTCCGCAACCTGCGCAATGGCTACTGCGAATACCGCAACAGCCGCGGCCAGATTTACACGGCACGCTGCCGCTAATACGGTTTGCAGGCAAACCCGGCGATGGCCCTGCCGTCGCCGGGTTTTTCTTTGGAGCGTCGGTGCAGCGGGTCAGCCGCGATAGGGTATGTCGATCTCCACCAGCAGTCCGTCCTTGGCGTAGCGGCGCATGATCTTGCCATCGAGCTCGCGGGTGATGTTCATGTCGATAAGCTTGGTGCCAAAGCCGGTCCTCTCAGGCTCCGATACGCCATTGCCGTTGCGTTCGGCCCAATTGAGCACCAGCCGCCGTTTCTTGCCCTGGCCGTTCATGCGCCAGTTCACCTTCAGGCCGCCAACCGAGTTGTCGCCGTCGCCATATTTCAACGCGTTGGTCGCAAGCTCATGGAAGGTCAGCCCAAGTGCCTGCGTCGTCGTCTCGTCCAGTTCGACCGTCGGACCATTCATCATGTCCTCCGGCAATTCCTTGCCGAACACCTGGCCCAACTCGATGCGCAGCAATTCGCTGAGATCGGCCTTTTGCCAGCGCGAGCGTGTCAGCATGTCCTGCGATGCTGCCATTGCCTGAAGCCGCGCCGAGAAGGACGACGAGAAGTCATTGATGTTCTCGGAGTGCGCCGCGGTCTGCCGCGCCATCGCCAGCACGCGGGCAATCGAGTTCTTGATGCGATGCTTCATTTCCTGAAGCATCAGGTCCTTTTCCAGCAGGCTCTTCTCGGTCGTCTCGTGCAACTGCGCCGCGGCTTCATAGGCGCGCTGCTGATAGCGCGCGACAAGCGCGATCGCACCCGCCAGCACGAGACCGAAAACCCCGAGCATCAGCGGCGCGGCACGCGGCGATGGCGGCGCGAACGCTGTGCTCGGCCTGAAATTGACGGTCCATCTGCGGCCGGCGACATTGGCCTCGCGCGTCACCGAAAACTCGTTGCCATAGCTGGGATCGGGTGGCACCTGCGAGCGGAACAAAAGCGTGTCATCGCCCATCGTCCCGTCGAATACCTCCACCGCCACCGGCAGTAGCGGCGCCTTGCCGAGTGCTGCCTGGAAAAGCTCCGACGTGCGGAAGGCGACATAGAGAAAACCAGCGGGTGCCGGACCTTCTGCCGCCGGGCGGTCGACGCGTGAAAGCACCAGGATCCCGGGCTGCTTCTCGTTGTCGCCCTGGCCGAGCAGCACCCTGCCCGTCGCCCTGGGTTCGCCCTGGGCCGCCATTGCCGATTCGATGGCGGGCCGGCGCAGCGGGTCGGTTGCCATATCGTAGCCCATCGCATCGAGGCTGGCCTTGCTCATCGGCTCGAACAGCACGATGGGCGTCCGCCAGTTCAGCGTCGTCTCAGGAAACAGCGCCCGGTCGATGCCGTAGCCGTCCTTCAGTTCGCGCATGACCGTCTCGCTCTGGCTGGTCTCGATCAGCCTGAGGAAGCCTATGCCGCGCAGGCTGGGGAAATTCTTCTCCGCATCGAGCGAAGCGAAATAGTCGCGGAACTGGTCGCGCGAAAGATGGCCCTTCTGCGCCACGAACATCGCTTGCGTCGCATGCAGCAAGGCAAGGTCGAATTCCAGCCTGCCCTCGATGCGGTTGAGCGCGTCGTCGGCGACGGACTGGAATTTGATCCGCGCCGCCTCCACGGTCGCCAGATACACGAGCCCGGCCATCGTCAGGCTGACGAGGGTCACGGCGATAAAGATCAGACTGGGGAAGTACTTTCTCAATTCCGGCTGGCTCGCGTCACCCACGCACCATTAAAGCACGATCGCGCAAAGGTGAAACTGCTTTTCGCGATCGTGCATTGAGCCAGACGTGCGGCCTGCCTGAGCCGGCAAAGGGCCTGTTCAGGCAGCGATCTGCATTGCCCCCGGTCCGGGCGTTGCGCCAGGCGGACACTTGCCGAGAATGATCATGCCCAACACATCATCCTTGGTCACGTCCTCGGTGCGGGCCGTGCCGACGACCTGGCCGTTCTTCATCACGCAGACACGGTCGGCGAGATCGAACACGTCGTGGATGTCGTGGCTGATGAGAAAGATGCCGATGCCATCGGCCTTGAGCTGCTTGACCAGTTCGCCGACCTGCGCCGTCTCCTGTGGTCCAAGGGCTGCCGTCGGCTCGTCCATGATCAGTATGCGGGCATTGAACAGGATGGCACGTGCGATCGCCACAGACTGACGCTGGCCACCGGAGAGTTTGCTGACCGGCTCCTTGAAGCGCTGGAAGCGCGGGTTGAGCCGGCCCATCACCTTGCGCGCCTCGGCTTCCATGGCGACGTCGTCGAGCGTGCCATAGGCGGTCATGATCTCGCGGCCGAGGAAGAGGTTGGCGGCGGCATCGACATTGTCGGCCAGCGCCAATGTCTGGTAGATCGTCTCGATGCCGTATTTCTTGGCGTCGCGCGGGTTGGAGATCGCGGCCTCCTCGCCCCGGACCATGATGGTGCCGGCGTCGCGCTTGTAGGCACCCGACAGGATCTTGATCAGCGTCGACTTGCCGGCACCATTGTGACCGAGCAGCGCCACCACTTCACCGGGATAGAGGTCGACCGAAGCATCGTCGACGGCACGGATGCCGCCGAAGGCGATGGAGATGTTCTTGAGGTCGACGAGCGGGATACGGGTCTGTTCCATGATCTTGGCTCCCGGATTTCGTTAGACGCGCTTGCGATAGAGCGTGTCGAGCCAGACGGCCACGACCAGCACCAGGCCAACGACGATGTTCTGCAGCGGCGTGTCGATGTTGAGCAGCACCATGCCCGACTGCAATGACTGCATCAGAAGCGCACCCAGCATGGCACCGGCAACGGTGCCGGAGCCACCGGCGAGCGAGGTGCCGCCAATGACCGCTGCCGCGATGACCAGCAGTTCGTCCAGGGTACCGAGCGAGTTGGTAGCCGAGTTCAGGCGAGCACTGGAGACTGCCGCCGAGATCGCCGCCAGCACGCCCATGATCATGAACACCTTCATGGTGATCCAGCGCGTGTTGATACCGGCGAGGTTGGCTGCTTCCGGGTTGCCGCCGATGGCGAAGACATAGCGGCCAAAGCGTGTGCGGTTGGTGACGAAGGTCATGACGATGCCCACTGCCACCGCGATCAGGACGGGAATGGCGATGCCATGGGCGATGAACAGGCCGCCTTCAGGGATGGTAATGCCGTTGGCCTCGGCGTAGCGACGCACGATACCGATCGGCCAAGGGTAGGAGTTGGCGATCCAGATCGCGCCAAGGATGACCCCGCAGGTAACGGCGCCGAGAAATGCCTCTGCCCAGACCGGCCGCAGCGGAAACTTGAAGCGCTTGCGTTGCTGGCGGCCACGCAGCAGCAGGAACACCACAGCCAGGCATGCGACAAGGCCGACGATCCAACTCCACGTCGCTCCGATGGCGCCCTGCGGACCACCACCCATGAGCTGGAAGGTGGCATCGAGCGGCGCGATCGTCTGGCCTGACGTGACCCACCAGGCCGCCCCGCGCCAGATCAGCAATCCGCCCAGCGTCACGATGAAGGCAGGAACCTCCATGTAGGCGATGACGAAACCTTGCAGCGCGCCTATCATCAGGCCAAGCGCAATACCAATGGCAAGTGCCAACGCCCAGATCCACGGATTACCAAGTTCGAGACCGACGGCTTTGACCAGGAAATGCACCTGGGCAAAGCCCATCACCATGCCGACCAGGCCTTCGGCCGACCCGACCGACAGGTCGATATTGCGCATGACGATAACCAGCACCATGCCGGTCGCCATAATCGCCACGGCAGACGCTTGCACCGACAGGTTCCACAGATTGCGGGCGGTTAGGAAGGTGCGGCTGTCGAATTCGAACGGGTTGACGCCAAGGCGCAAGCTCGAAATCACCTGCAGCCCGACCCAGATCAGGAGCAGCGCACCGACCATGCCGAGCATGCGCGTATCGATCTCGGTTGCCTTGAGAAAGCGTCCGACCGGGCTGAGTTCGGTCGTTCGCGCTCGGTCTGCCGGCGCGTTGGTTGTCGTGTCTGTCATTGTTACCTCCCGACCGGATAGCCGTCTAAGCGGCAGCCGGTGTGCGCATGATAGGGTCAATCCGCCATGTCATGAAGCGGGCGCTTTTGAAAAACGCCGCGGGCAAGCCGCGGCGTTTGACCGACCGGATCGAACCGATCTCAGTTGCAGGCTGCGACCGAACCGGCCGCCACGCCCTGGCAGACCACGTCCTTGCCAACCCAGCCGGCGTCGATGACGACGTTGAGGTTGTCCTTGGTGATCGGAACAGGCGTCAGGAAGACCGAGTTCAGCTCGAGGCCGCCAGGCGTCTTGAACTTGGTGACGTTGGCGATCTCTTCCATCTTCTTGCCATCGGCGAGCTGCGAGGCGATTTCGGCGGCGTTCTTGCCGAGCTCGCGCGCGTCCTTCCACACCGAGACGGTCTGAGTGCCGAGCGCGATGCGGTTCAGCGCGGCATGGTCGCCGTCTTGGCCCGACACCGGCACCGAACCGGCAAGGCCCTGTGCCTGAAGCGCTGCGATCGCGCCGCCGGCGGTGCCGTCGTTCGAAGCCACGACCGCGTCGATCTTGTTGTCGTTGGCGGTCAGGAACTGTTCCATGTTCTTCTGGGCATTGGCCGGCAGCCAGCCATCGGTATAGGCCTCGCCGACATTCTTGATCTTGCCGGCGTCGACGGCTTCCTTGAGCACTTCCATCTGCCCGGCGAACAGGAAGTCGGCGTTCGGATCTGCACCGCTGCCCTTGATGAAGACGTAGTTGCCTTCAGGCTTGGCGGCGAACACGCCCTTGGCCTGCATGCGGCCGACTTCCTTGTTGTCGAAGGTCAGGTAGAAGGCATCCTTGTTCTCGATCAGGCGGTCGTAGCCGACAACAGGAATGCCTTCGGCGACGGCCTTGTCGACAGCCGGTCCGATGGCCGAGGCGTCCTGAGCCAGGATGATCAGGGCGTTGGCGCCCTGGGAGATCAGGCTTTCGACGTCGGTCAGCTGCTTGGCCGGCGACGACTGCGCGTCAGCCGAGATGTACTTGTCGCCGGCGGCCTCGATGGCGGCCTTCATGGCGGCTTCGTCGGTCTTCCAGCGCTCTTCCTGGAAGTTCGACCAGGAGACGCCGATGACCTTGTCCTTTGCCGAAGCCACTGCCGTAAGCGACAGAGTCATGGCAACGCCCGCCAGGATGGCGGTGGTAAACTTTTTCATTATTTCCTCCCTGCGCCCAATGGGCGCGCCTACTTCGCGATAGCCCTTGGAGAAGCTCTTTTTTTTCGAGCCTCGAAAAAATACTGACTCAATGCCCGGCCACTGTCAACATGGTTTCGCGAGCGCTCCTTATTTTTTTCGGAGCCCGAAATAAATAGAGACATTTGGCGCTGGCTCTGTCACAATCACTTGGCGCGTAAGGGACTGCCGCTTAAGAAGGGCAGCGCTTCGCCGGGAGGAAGACGAGCACATGTCGGTCGGCATACGTCACGACGATCTGAGACGGCGCAACCGCGCCATGGTTATATCCGCGGTTCGCCGAGCCAGCCAGCCATCGCGCACCGAAATCGCCGCCACCACCGGCCTCAGCCATTCGACGATCTCGACGATTTCCTCCGATCTCATATCAGAAGGCATCCTTGCCGAGGCCAAGTTCAGCGAACCCGTCTCCATGAAACGGGGGCGGCCGCAGGTCGGGTTGATGCTCGATGCCGATGCTGCGTCTGTCGTTGCGGTCGTGCTCTCGCTCAACAGCCTGTCCGCCGCCATCATCGACTATGCCGGCAACACCGTGACCGAAGAGACCCGGCGGCTTGTCACGCAGCAGATGCCTGCCGAGGCGCTGGTCGACGAATGCGTCGGAATGGTCCGGCGCCTGATCGACAGCGCCGGCGCTTCGGGCGGCGCCGTCCTACGCATCGCCATCGCCGTCCAGGGCATCACCGACGCCGCCTCGCGCAAGCTGTTGTGGTCTCCGATCACCCGATACGACGACATCCCCTTCGCCGACCGGCTGGAGCAGGAGTTCGGCGTACCTGTTTCGGTTGAGAACGACTGCAACATGATCGCCGAGGCCCTCCGCTGGCGAGATCCGGTGCGTTATCGCGACGACTTCATCGCCATCCTGCTCTCGCACGGCATCGGCATGGGCCTCGTCATCAAGGGCGAGCTGTTCACCGGCACGCAGTCGTCGGGTGCCGAGTTCGGCCACATGATCCACCGCCCGGACGGCGCGCTTTGCCGTTGCGGCCGCCGCGGCTGCATCGAGGCCTATGCCGGCAACTACGCCATCTGGCGCAACGCAAGGGTTGGCGACGAGAATGCCGAGCCGCTGGCCGACCTGTCCGACGACGACATCAGGGCCGTGGCCGATGCGGCACGTGACCATGATGGCCCCGAACGCGAGGCCTTTCGCAAGGCCGGCGAAGCCATCGGCTTTGGACTCGGCTCGATGTTTGCGCTGTTCGACCCCGCCCCCCTCGCCTTCGTCGGCGTCGGCGCAACCGCCTTCGACATCATGGAGCCACATGTGCGCGCGGCCATCGCCAAGACGGCGGGCGGGCTGCACTCGAAGGCGATCTCCTTCGACACCGAACCCAACGAGGTTCCGCTCAAACGCGAGGGCGCGATGATGCGCGCGCTGCTTGCCATTGATCAGGAGATTTTTGCCGCAGGCACGGCTCCACGCCGTGCCGGTGCCGACGTCGCCTAGCTGAGCGGAAAAGAGCCCGAAGCGGCTCAGTCCTCGCGGATGGCGTAGCCGGCACCGCGAATGGTCCGGATCACGTCAGGCATGCGGCCGTTGTTGACCGCCTTGCGCAGGCGCCCGACATGCACGTCAACGGTGCGCTCGTCGATATAGATCGTCTCGCCCCAGACATTGTCGAGCAACTGGCTGCGCGAGAACACGCGGCCCGGGTGCCGCATCATGAATTCGAGCAAGCGGAATTCGGTCGGCCCGAGCTTGATCTCGCTCTTCTTGCGGTAGACGCGGTGCGACTCGCGGTCGAGCATGATGTCGCCGACCTTGAGCACCGAGGACAGCACCTCGGGTTTGGCCCGGCGCAGCAGCGCCTTGACGCGCGCCATGAATTCCGGCGTCGAGAACGGCTTGACCAGGTAGTCGTCGGCCCCGGTCGAAAGCCCGCGCACCCTGTCGCTTTCCTCGCCCCGCGCCGTCAGCATGATGATCGGCAGGCGTTCGGTGTCGGGACGCATCCTGAGCCGGCGGCACAGTTCTATACCCGACAGCGCCGGCACCATCCAGTCGAGCACCAGCAGGTCGGGCACGTTTTCCTGGAGCCGAATCTCGGCCTCGTCGCCACGCGTGACGACCTCGACCTGATAGCCTTCGGATTCGAGATTGTAGCGAAGCAGCACGCCCAGCGGCTCTTCGTCTTCGACGACCATGACCTTGGGAGCGATCATTGGCTATACCTTGTCCTTGCGCATGGCCGCTTGTGGACCATGCGCTGATTTAACCTATGCAGCGCCCCCGCGCCAAACGCATGCGGTTGCGGAAATGCTCAGGCCGGAACCGTCGTCGTGGTCTCGTCGACCTTGGGCCGGTTCAGCGGCAGCTGCGTACCCGTCACGACGAAATAGGCGTTCTCGGCGATGTTGGTGACATGGTCGCCGATGCGCTCGAGGTTCTTGGCGCAGAACAGCAGATGCGTGCAGGCCGTGATGTTGCGCGGATCTTCCATCATGTAGGTCAGGAGTTCGCGGAACACGGCGGTGTACTGGATGTCGATCTTCTGGTCGTCGGCGCGCAGATCCTTCAGGCCCTCGGCCTGACGCGCGACATAGAGATCGACGACGCCGCGAACCTGGCCAAGCACCAGCTGCGCCATCGCATCGATCGAATGCGAGAGATTGCGCGGGGTCGGCGACTGGCCGACGGCGCCGACGCGCTTGGCAATGTTCTTGGCGAGGTCGCCGATGCGCTCGAGGTCACCCGCCATGCGGATGGCACCGACCACGGCGCGCAGGTCCTGCGCCATCGGCTGGCGCTTGGCGATCAGAGTGATCGCCGAATTGTCGAGATCGCGCTGCTTGGCGTCCATGATCGTATCGTCGGCAACGACGTTTTGCGCCAGTGCCTGGTCGGACGTGAGAAGCGCGCGGATGGCGCCGGCCACCATTGCGCCGGAAAGATCGCCCATGTCGCGGATGAGCTGGTCGACGTGCTGAAGTTCTTCGTCGAAGGACCGGACTGTATGTTCGCCCATGATTTCTTCCTCGTATCGTGTGCCGCGACGAAACCCACTCAGCCGAAGCGGCCGGTGATGTAGTCCTGCGTCCGCTTGTCGTCGGGGTTGGTGAACATCTTGTCGGTCGGGCCTTCCTCGACGAGATAGCCGAGGTGGAACATCGCCGTGCGCTGCGACACGCGCGCCGCCTGCTGCATCGAGTGCGTGACGATGACGATCGTGTAGTTCTCGCGCAGTTCGTCGATCAGCTCCTCGACCTTGGCGGTGGCGATCGGGTCGAGCGCCGAACACGGCTCGTCCATCAGGATCACCTCGGGCGAAACGGCGATGGCGCGCGCGATGCACAGGCGCTGCTGCTGGCCGCCCGACAGGCCGGTGCCCGGCTCGTTGAGGCGGTCCTTGGCTTCGTTCCACAGAGCGGCCTTCTGCAGGCTCTTCTCGACGATCACGTCGAGCTCGGCCTTGTTCTTGGCGAGACCATGGATGCGCGGGCCGTAGGCGACGTTCTCGTAGATCGACTTCGGGAACGGGTTCGGCTTCTGGAACACCATGCCGACGCGGGCACGCAGCTCGACGACGTCGATCTTGGGATCGTAGATGTCTTCGCTGTCGAGGGTGATCTTGCCGCCGACGCGGGCTGCGTCGATGGTGTCGTTCATGCGATTGAGGCAGCGCAGGAAGGTCGACTTGCCGCAGCCCGACGGGCCGATCAGCGCCGTCACCTGATTCTGGCGAACGTCGAGATCGACGCCGAACAGCGCTTGCTTCTCGCCATAGTGCACGGTCACCTTGTCGCCGCGCATCTTGATGATTTCGTTCGTTCTGGCGTTCATCTCAGCATTCACCGCGTCGTCGAGGGATTTTTCGGTCATGATGTTCATAGCAGGATGCTCCTTGTCCATGCCCTACCAGCGGCGCTCGAAGCGGCGGCGCAGGACGATGGCGACGATGTTCATGGCCATGAGGAAGATGAGAAGAATGATGATGGCGCCCGACATGCGCTCGACAAAGGCGCGTTCGGCCTCGTTCGCCCACATGTAGATCTGCACCGGAAGTGCGGTTGCGGGATCGAACGGCGTCTTGGGATAGTCGGCGACGAAGGCGACCATGCCGATCAAGAGAAGCGGTGCTGTCTCGCCGAGCGCACGCGCCAGGCCGATGATGGTGCCGGTCAGGATGCCGGGAGCGGCCAGTGGCAGGATGTGCTGGAACACCATCTGCATCTTCGAGGCGCCGAGGCCAAGCGCTGCCGAACGGATCGACGGCGGCACGGCAGCCAAGGCGGCGCGCGTCGCGATGATGATGGTCGGCAGCGTCATCAGCGTCAGCACCAGGCCGCCGACGAAGGATGCCGAACGCGGCAGGCCGAGGAAATTGATGAACACGGCCAGGCCGAGCAGACCGAAGACGATCGACGGCACGGCGGCGAGGTTGTTGATGTTGACCTCGATCAGGTCAGTGAAGCGGCTCTTCTTGGCGAATTCCTCGAGATAGATCGAGGCGGCGACGCCGATCGGCAGCGCCAGCAAAAGCACGATCACCATCATGTAGAACGAGCCGATGAGGGCTACGCCGACGCCCGACGTTTCAGGACGGCTTGATGCGCCGTAGCTGAACAGGCCGGTGTTGAAATGCTCGGCCATCACGCCTTCGGCCTTGAGCTTGTTCATCCATTCGACCTGCTGGTCCGACACCTTGCGGCGGCTTTCCGGCACGTCGAGGTCGATCTGACCCTTGAAAGCCGAGTCGAGATTGGCGGCGGCGAGGATGTCGACGTTGCGGGTCGTGCCGATGACCGACGGGTCGGCGGCGACGATCGCCCGGAGCTGGACGCGCGAGCTGTCGGACAGGAAGCCCTTGAGCTTGCGCACATCGGCCTTGTTGTTCGGGTCGATGCCGAGCTTCTCGATCAGCGCCTGCTCGGCGAGCTTGGGATAGTTCGCCGTGATCAGCACATTCGGATCGGTCGCCCGCTTGTTGGACGGGTCGATGATCTTTTCGTCGAAGTTGATCGGCAGCGTCACCGTCGTCTGCCAGAAGGCCGTGTAGCCCTTGGAAACGATCGAGGTCAGCATCACCGCCAGGAAGGCCAGGCCGATGGCGATCGCCAGCACGCCATAGAGGCGGAAGCGGCGTTCGGCGGCATAGCGCTTCTTGAGGCCGATGTCGCGGCGCGGACGGGCAGCTGACGCGGTCAGCGTGTCGAGCGAAATATCGGTCATTCGTACTGCTCCCGGTACTTCCGGACGATGTAAAGGGCGACGATGTTCATCACCAGCGTCAGCGCGAACAGCGTGATGCCGAGCGCGAAGGCGACGAGCGTCTGCGGCGTGTTGAATTCAAGATCGCCGGTCAGCTGATTGACGATCTTGACGGTGATGGTGGTCATCGCCTCGAAAGGGTTGAGCGTCAGGTTGGCGGCAACGCCCGCTGCCAGCACCACGATCATCGTTTCGCCGATGGCGCGCGAGGCGGTCAGAAGGATGGCGCCGACGATGCCCGGGAGAGCGGCTGGGAGGATGACGCGCTTGATCGTTTCCGAGCGCGTGGCGCCAAGGCCGAGCGAGCCGTCGCGCATGGCGCGCGGCACGGCGGTGATGATGTCGTCGGAGAGCGAAGAGACCACCGGGATCAGCATCACGCCCATGACCAGCCCGGCGGTCAGGATCGACTGCGCCTGGATGAACGGGGTGCCGCCGGTGAGCGCCGCGCTGATGTCGCGCAGGAAAGGCCCAAGCGTGACGAGCGCGAAGATACCGTAGACGATCGTCGGGATGCCGGCGAGCAGCTCGAGCGCCGGCTTGACCACCGCGCGTACCTTGGGTGCGGCGTATTCCGACATGTAGACCGCCGACATCAGGCCGATCGGCACTGCGACCAGCAGCGCGACGAAGGCAATGTAGAGCGTGCCGGCAAGCAGCGGGATCAGGCCGAACTGGCCTTCGCTGGCGGCCGCACCAGCAGCGGCGAAGCGCGGATCCCACACCGTGCCGAAGAAGAAGTTGGTCAGCGGCACCTTCTCGAAAAAGGCGATCGTCTGGAACAGCATCGACAAAACGATGCCGATGGTCGTGAGAATGGCGAGCGTCGAGGCGCCGAGCAGGCTCCACAGCATCACCTTCTCGACATTGTTGCGTGCCCTGGCGCGCGGGCTGATGCCCTTCAGCCCGAAGCCGACGCCGATCAGGGCGAGGCCGATCGAGACGACGGCCGAGATCATGCCGAGGCGGTCGGAGACGCTGTTGGTCTCAGTCGCGATCGGAATCATGTAGTCCTGTGTGTCGGGAGCCAGCGCCACGCCCTTGGCGGCAAGCATCGGCTGCAGCTCGGTAAAGGTCGAGGGCAGTGCTGCAAGCGTCTGGCTGTCGAGCTTGCGCAATCCGCTGGCGAGGCTCTTGACCAGGCCTGCGGCCAGATCTTCATGCGCGACGGTGCCGTCTGCGACATCGGCCGGCAGGGACGAATGGATGTGGCTGTTGAGATAGGCGCTGGCGCCGATGTCCCAGGCGGCGAGGAACAGCACCGCCGGCACGACGCCGGTCAGGAATGCCCACCAGCCATGGTAGTGCGCCCGCGAGTGCGGCTTGACGGTTCCGTCGTCCTGCGCGCGCGCCCTTTGCCGGCCAACCACGAAGGCGGCCAAGCCTATTGCGAGCACGATGGCGAAGACAAGCAGGAATGACATGGGCCGGCCTCGGTGAATTCGGTTCTTTGTGCCGAACGGGACAGTCGGCGAAATATTCCACGGGGCGCCGGATTTTTCCGACGCCCCGTGGCAGTTCGTTGATTACATGGTCTTGCCGGCGCCGAAGGCTTCGCGCTGGGCAGCGCGCTCTGCGTCGGGAGCAGCAACCAGGCCGTAGTCGGCGAGCGGGCTTTCCGGGCCGACCATCTGGTCGTCGAGGAAGAACTCGACATATTCCTTCAGGCCGGGAACAACGCCGAGATGCGCCTTCTTGACGTAGAAGAACAGCGGACGCGACACCGGATACTCGCCCTTGGCGATGGTCTCGACCGAAGGCGTGATGCCGCCGACGGTGGCGACCTTCAGCTTGTCGGCGTTGTTTTCGTAGAAGGCCAGGCCAAACACGCCGACGCCGGTCTTGTTCGAGTCGATGCGGGCCAGCGTCTCTGAGTAGTCGCCGTCGATGTCGACAGCCTTGCCGTCCTTGCGCACGGCCTTGCAGGCGGCTTCCGCGGCCTTGTCGTCGAGGCCCGAAGCCTTGCCGGCGTCAACGCCGCCGAGCGTCTTGCAGCCGGCGATCAGCAGCTTTTCTTCGAACACTTCGCGGGTGCCGTGCTTTTCGCCCGGGATGTAGGCAGCAATGTCCCAGTCGGGCAGGTTCGGGTTGACCTGGTTCCACTTGGTGTTCGGGTTGTCGACCAGCTTGCCGTCGACAGCGATCTTGGCCGCGAGCGCCTTGTAGACGTCTTCCGGGGTCAGCGCCCAGTCCGGGCCCTTGACGTCGGTCGCGAAGACGATGCCGTCATAGCCGATCTTCACTTCCTGGATGTCCTTGACGCCTGCGTCGACGCAGGACTTGATCTCGTCCTTCTTCATCGGACGCGAGGAGTTGGCGATGTCGATGGTGTTCTCGCCGACGCCCTTGCAGAATTCCTTGATGCCAGCGCCCGAACCGCCCGATTCGACGACGGGGGTCTTGAAGTTGGTGAAGGTCTCGCCGAACTGTTCGGCAACGATCTTTGCATAGGGCAGAACGGTCGAGGAACCGGCAACCTGGATCTGGTCGCGGGCCGAGGCATAGCCTACCGAGGCTGCGATCGCGAAGGCAGCAGCCGACGCAGTGAGAAGAGCTTTTTTCATTGGGGCCTGCTCCTGTTGGAGTATCTCTTATGACGCCTTTCCTCGGCGCCCGGTGAGCCAATAGCCCCCCTCTATTACAGTTGCATGACAGTTTCGTGTCACCCCTGTAACGGTTGCTGTGCATGGCGCCGAGCGGGTCGTTTCCTCGGTCCTTTGCCGGCGCGAGGCAAACAACAGGCAGGCAACGAAAGCAAGCCGCCTACGCAACGGCAGGCCGGTCTTTGCCCACTGGAAGCTGTCACATTTCCACAGTCTTCGAGCGTCGGCCCGGCGTGGTTTCCGGATTCGGGTCAGACGGCGCCGCGGCGCTCCTCGTCCTGCCACGACCAGCGCTCGATCTTTTCCAGCAGCGCCCGCGGACTGATCGGCTTGGGCAGGTAGTCGTCCATGCCGGCTTCGAGGCAGCGTTCCTTGTCGCCTTTGAGTGCGTGCGCAGTGACACCGATGATCGGCACGCGCATGCCGGTGCCGCGTTCGAGCCTGCGGATTTCGCTCGTCGCCTCGAGCCCGTTCATCTCGGGCATCGACACGTCCATCAGGATCATCCTGGGACGACGCTCGCCATAGGCTGAAACCGCGCGCCTGCCATTGCCGACAATCTCGAAGCTGAGCTCGGTTTCGGCCAGGATCTGGCTGAACACCATCTGGTTCACCTCGTTGTCCTCGGCAACGAGAATGTCGAGCCCACCATCGCCGCCCGGCCGTTGGCCGCCGCGGAGGCGCGTTGCTTGCGGCGCAGGGCTGCTGGGAAGCTTAGCCGGCACCTGCGCTTCAACCATCTGCGCCGGTGTGAGGTTGGGCGCCCGCTTGCGCTGGATCGCCGCGACCAGCGCCTCCAGCAGAGCAGACGAGCGCGCCGGCTTGATCAGCTGGGCATCAATTGCGAGATCGCGGTGCCCAGGACCAGAAAGCGACTGGTCGACCGAGGTCAGCATGACGACGGGCGTGTCCGACAGGGTCGGCGACTGCCGCACGATCCGGGCCATCTCGGCACCGGTCATGCCCGGCATCTGGTAGTCGAGCACGATGCAGTCGACATTGATGCCCATCGCCTGCGCGGCCTGCAGCACCTGCAGTCCCTCGGCGCCGCTCTTGGCGGCACAGGAATCAAAGCCCCACGACAGCATCTGTTCTGTCAGGATTGTGCGGTTGACCGCATTGTCGTCAACGATCAGCACGCGCGCACCGGTGACGTCGATCAGTGCTGCCGGCCGCGTCTCCAGCCGGCCGGCGTTGGGCAGGGTCAAGGAGAACCAGAAGGTCGAACCCGCCCCCTCACCGCTCTCCACGCCAATCTCGCCACCCATCATGTCGACGAGGCGCGAGGTGATGGCAAGGCCGAGGCCGGTGCCTTCGTGCCGCCGCGTCGACGACGCGTCGACCTGGCTGAACTTCTCGAAAACCAGCTTGAGCTTGGCCTCGGGGATGCCGATGCCGGTGTCGGTCACCGCGACATGCAGCTTGGTCTGCTCGCCGTCGCTGCGGCCTGTCACGTCGACGAGCACATGGCCGGAATCGGTGAACTTCACCGCGTTGCCGAGCAGATTGGTGATGATCTGCCTGATGCGGCCGACGTCGCCGACATAGAGATGCCGGAGATCGGGCTGCATCCTGACGATCAACTCGAGATCCTTCTCCTTGGCCCGCGTCGACATCAGCGTGGCGACGTCCTCGATCGCCTCCGACAGGTTGAACGGGATCGGGTCGAGCACCAGCTGGCCGGCGTCGATCTTCGAGAAATCGAGGATGTCATTGATGATCGTCAGCAGGGCATTGCCCGATTTGACGATGATGTCGGTGAAGGTCTTCTGCTTGGGGTCGAGATCGGATTTCGCCAGAAGCTCGGCCATGCCGAGCACGCCATTCATCGGCGTGCGGATTTCGTGGCTCATATTGGCAAGGAATTCGGATTTGGCGCGGTCGGCCAGCACGGCCCGGCGCTGCGCTTCCTCGAGTTCGACTTCACGCTGCTTGAGCTCGGTGATGTTGGTTGTCGAGCCGATCAAATAGAGCGAACCGTCGGAGGCCACCATCGCGCTCTTGCGCGCGAACTGGTGGCGCATCGTCCCGTCGGCGCATGTCGCCGTCTCTTCGATCTCAACCGTCGTGCCGCGGCGCATGACCTCGCGGTCGGCCTCCATGAAGGGCTCGCCTTCGGAGCCGAAAATCTCGAGATCGGTCTTGCCGATGGCCTCTTCCTTGGAATAGCCGGTCAGCTCGCACCAACCCTGGTTGACATACATCAGCCTGAGGTCGTGGTGCTTGGCGTAGATCGACACCGGAACATTGTCGATCAGGCTGCGGAACACCTCGTTCTCGCGCATCGAGTCCTGCAGCGCACGCTCACGCTGCTTGAGTTCGGTGATGTCGACACGCACGCCGATGAAGGTGCCGTCGGCCAGCCGCTGGTCGAAGATCTGGTACCAGCGGCCATCGGGATTGCGCCGCTCCCGCACCGCCTGGCTGGAATGATAGCGTTCCATCATGCCCTCGACCCACGCCTCAGGATCGGCGTCATAGAGGGCATCAAGGTCGTCGTCGCTGGTGTCGCGGAAGTAGCCCGAGCGCTGCGCTGCCACCATGCTGTCGCGCAGCGTGCGACCTTCGGTGAGTACGTCATGGAGTGCCGGCAAGGCGCTCTTGAGCTTGCGGTTGGCAAGCACGAAACGGTCGTCGCGGTCATAGATGACGACGCCGGCCGGCAGCGATTCCAGCACTTCGGCCAGCCGATGGCGGGCTTCGATCGCTTCGACCTCACGGCGCTTCATCTCGCTGACGTCGTAATAGGAGACCAGCCGCTTGCCGCCGGACAGGGCAGTGACCGAATAGATCATGGTACAGCCGTCGGCGCGGCGGAATTCACGCGGCGCGACATCACCGGCCGCAATCTCGGACTCGCGCAGGGCGACGTAGCTTTCCCAGTCGGCGTCGGCGACGGCATAGACACCGCTGTAGCGATTGATGTCCATCAACGCCCTGAACGGGCAGCCGACGGCGACCTGGCCGACTGTCAGCCTCCAGATGTCGTGGAAAGCCCGGTTGATGAACTGCACGTTGAGGCCGGCATCGACCAGCACCACGCCCATGTTCATCGATTCGATGGTGCGTTCGAGATCGGCATAAGGCAGGTCGAGATCGTCCAGGGCCCGCGCGCCGCCAGCCTCGTTCGTCAGCCCCCGCTCATTGGCCGGCTCGCCGGTCGGATCGTTGACGTCCGAGCCCAGAATTTTCCGCATCCGTCAGCCCTGCATGCATGGAGCGATGCTGCTCCCCCGCAGACCGCCACGACAAACCTTGCCGCAGAAGCATTAACGACTGACTAACCTTAACATCGCATCGCCGCACATCAGCAATTCCAAATGTAACTGGAACGAGAAACCACGAAAACTACACCTGACCTGCGCTTACTTTCCGCAACGTCAGCATCGGGCAACCGGGAAATCGCCACGAGCGGTGCCAGGTCGGCCTGAAACCTCCGCGCTAATCGTCATTGGCCGCGTTGAGCTCTTCCGGCCGCATGCCGCCATTGGGATCGACGAGGCCGAGCGACCGCGCCAGGATCAGCCGGCGCGACTTGAGCAAGGGCGAAAGTGCCGCCTGCACATCCGGCATGCGCGGGTTCCGCTCATGCGCGGCAACAGCCGCTTCATCGGCATAAAGTTCGTTGACCATCACCTTGTTCGCGATCGGCGTGCCGTCGCGCTCCACCGGCTTGATGACCTCGAAGCGCAGGCAGCCCGGCTCTTCCTGCAGCGTGGCACGGGCGTGTTCCGAGATCAGGTCGAGGAACTGCTCCTCCGCCCCGTCCACTGTCTCGAATTCGACGATGATGGTCATTTCAGCCAAGAGCTTATGCCTTTCCTGCGATCCCGCCGGCGAGCCAGCGGGCAGCGGCGATAGCGTCAGGCTAAGTCATGCAGGCAGCGTTGGGAAGGCCATGTCAGGGGCCTGAGGCGCACCGGCGGGCGAAGGGTTGTGCAGCCCGCCGGGCGTTGCCAAAGACGCGCACTCGATACATTGCGCACATGAATGGTGGGGAGTTGATGGTGAACAAATGATGAAGGCAAATGATCACTGTCGATGTCCTGATGTAAAGCAAGCGCGTCTGAAGGGAACCATTTCCCGCCCCGAAGAGTTGCGTTCTGGCACACCGGGCGTGGTCTTTTCCTTTCAGCCACGTCCAGAAAGGGCCTGCCGTCCCCCTCCTGGCGGGCCCTTTCACCTTCATTTGAGCACCTTTTCCTGCAACTCCGTTGCAACCCAGAGTGACTCGACATCACACAGGTTGTAGAGCAGAATTTCTGCCCTGAAATGACCCACGCCTGCATGCAACCTTTGCCTCAAGGAGGCATATTGATGCGATCGCCTGCGGCAGATGCTTCCACATACGTGACGATGCTGAACTCTATCCTCGTTCTATACCCAAGGGCATGAGCGCGGATTTGGTTCTTGATCGCGATCAGCTTTGCTGACCGCGGCAGCAAGCAGGCAAAAACTCAGCAGCAAAGCATAAGACAAAAGAACAAGCACCATATGGGAGAAGACTATGGAGCACGTACTTTTCACCCAGCCTAACTCCCCGATTTATCCCAGGGATCTCGCGCTTCTTCAGCATGTGTTCGACCAGATCTGCCACGAACGCGGCGAAGACCCGAGTTCCGTCTGGGCAAGCGAGATAGCGAGGACGCTCCTCAAGCTTTATCGTAGCGGCGTGCGTGACAAGGATCTGCTGCTGGCAAGCATACCCCGTTTCAGGGCAAGAGCCGCCGCCTGACGAAAAGGCGGTCTGCAACCCCGAATTGCTAGCCCGAAAGCATCAGGCTTTCGGGACCGGGTGAATTGGACGCCAGCCTGTTGGCGCGCTTCACCAGGTTCTGGCATCGACCTGATGCCCGAACGCAGGAGGCTTTCGGGGCTTTCATCCCGATTCAATTTTCCCAAGATTTTTTCCGATCGGCCCTGCCCTGTTGCGGTCCGAAGGCAGAAATCATCCCGCCATTGATCCCGCTACGGCAAGCGGCGACAATGATGTCGACTGATTCTTTCCCGAAAACTGGGAAACAGGTTCGCGGGCAAGGTCACGCTCCAATGAGCGCTCGTTCCTATCCGGGATGGGCTCTGAGGCCCGGGCACATGTCGCGACGCATCGCAATGCTGCTTGCTGCCATCGCCGCCGTCGCCGTGGCAACGGCGGCCCATGCTGCCGAGAGCCGTGCTCGCCAATTGCTTGTCGATCCGCATCTGCACGGCGTCGGCATGCTCTATGCGCGCTGGCCGTCCATCGCCGCCGACTACACCACCGCAATGATGCGCTATCGCCTGGCGGCCGAATATGAAGACCTGCCGCCCAGGACCTATCCCTTTGTCATGTTCTCCCGGCCGCCTCTCGGCGGACCCTGGACCTGGACTGCAACCAACGGCTCCCATGCGCGGCGCCTCAAGGACGGCGCCTTGCGCATCAGCCTGACCGACCAGCTCGGCAACTGGTTCGTCGAGATCCTGTGCGCCGACAGCGGCTGGCCGGTGTTTACCTGCAGCGACGGCGTCCAGCGCATCGCCGCCGCACCCGAGCCACACCTGCTTGTCATCGACGGCGTCGAATTCGTGCGCAGCCTGCCAGCCGAGTGAGGTCCAGCCGGACCTGCCGTTCCATGACGAAAAAAGGCCCGGCGCGAAGCCGGGCTCTTTTCTAGTCGGGCAGTGCCGGTCAGAACTTGTAGCTGATGCCGGCGCGCACGGTGTGCTCGTTGAGACCGATTTTGATGTCGCCCGGAAACGTCTCCGAACCGAAATCGGCATAACGGTATTCGAGGCGGCCGATCCAGTTGTCGGTGAACGCGTGCTCGATGCCGGCACCCACTGTCCAGCCGAGGAACGTCTTGCTTTCGTCATAGGCCTGCATCTTCACGTAGGTATTGGCGAAGCCAACGCCGCCCGTCGCGAAAAGCAGCGTACGGTCCATCGCATAGCCGGCGCGCAGGCGCGCGCTGCCTTGCCAGTTGGTCCCGGCTTCGACGGGAATGTCCATCGGCGGGAAATCGGGAACGCTGACACGGACGACCAAGTCCCGCTTGGTCCAGGCATGCGAGAGGTCAACCTCGATACCGCCGACGAAACCGCCGCCAAGCTGCCAATTGTAGCCTGCATGGACACCCAGCAGCCCGTTGTCGAAGCCATCGATATCGAAGGGCCGTTCGGCCGTAGCGACATCGACCGTACCATTGAGCCAGGCGTAGCCGCCATGCAGGCCGACATAGCCACCGGTCCAGACAAAACCAGCGGGCGCCTCCGCCGGCGCCGGCTCGTGGGCAACCACATCGGCGGCAAACGCGCTGCCCGCAACGGCAAGCATCAAGGTCGAAGCAAGAAGAACTGTTTTCATGAAAACCCCTGGAATGAAGGGGCACAGCACGACAACCTTTCGTTGCCCTGAACCTGACTGCCGCACGCCCTTCAGCGCCTGATAAGGGCTGCCTGCGCGTCCGGAAACGACCAAATCTGGTTCTATCTTGCCGCCTGTTGATGTCGCGGCATTTCTACATCGTCGCGCTTGGATCAGCCGGTTGCAGAGTGGTTGTGCCCGACAATGTTCTGGACCGCCCAGCAATAGGCCTCGTCAAGGGCGGCGAATTTCTGCGCCTGCCACAGGAAATAGTCGTCCAGGAACGTCGCCGACAGCCACAACACCCTTTGGTCCGATGCCTCCGACCAGCCCATCAGCCCGCTTGTTTCCGCTTTCTTGAACATTCTGCGCAGGTTCGTGACGGAGATGAAGTATCGCGCGGCGAGTTCCGCCAGGCTGGAGGGACCGACGATCACCTTGCCGTCTTGCGGGATGAAATCTTCGATGCGCGATATGAGCTCGTGCAGGATCATCCCGCCCAGTTCCGACTGCAGGAACGAATTGATGCTTTCGGCCGGATAACGCCACACCGGGTTCTCGATCAGCCGCCGGGCTGCGCGTGGCTGGGCGGCGCGGAAGATCCTGTCGTCGGCGGTGCAGCGGGCGTGCCGCCCGCCATTGTCCAGTTCATCGAGGCAGCTCATATGCCCCATGAACCAGCCGGTCATCGCCTTCCGACTCGCCTCGGTCGTGTCGAGCAGGCGTAGCCGCTTGTCGTGCGGGGTGGGGATCTCGGTCAGAAACTTGTAGGTCAGCAATTCCTGCAGAAAGGCTCGTGCCGTGTTGTGGCTGACAGCGCCGATGCTGGTGGCGATGTCGACCAGGCGCGACTGCGAAAGGCCGGAATGAGGGTCGTCCTCGGTGCGCTCGAGCGTAAGCGCATAGAGCGACTGGGTCATCAGCCATTTGCGGTGCGAAGCCTTGAGCCGCGCCAGCCTTGGCGTCTGCTCGTGGATGGCGATCAGATGGAGAGCCAGGCGCCGGTCGATGCGTGGAAAGAGCGGATGCGCAGTCAGCTCCGCTGCGCTCATCGGCTCTGTCGGGCGGCGGGGCGGATTCTGGGCGGGCATGTGCATGAAAGTCGCGATGGCAATTGCATTTTTGGCAATGAGCCCCCTTCAAAGGCGGCTCCAGTTCCGGTCAGTAACTCGGCCAGTTGATATCAAGCAATCCTGAATTGAACCTTGCTGATCCCTACAGGAGAACCGATAGCACAGGATGATTTCGCGGCGGCATGGCACCTCGAGCGTTGTCGGCCGATGCCCTCTCTTGTTAAGAAAAAATGCTATCGATCGACTGCGCACTGAGGCCGCCGATGCAACTCTCCGCCATCGGGCGCGTTTTGGTGGATGGATTTTACACCGAACGTCTGGGTCAAAGATGGAGAGTTTTCGCTGCGCGAGGTCGTCTCGGTGCCGGATGCCGTCGAGTTTCTTGACGGCTGGCCGCAAGACAAGCGCAACCCGTTCTTCTATCTCGCAGAAAACGCCCTCCAGGCCGCGATCAACGGCTCGATCCCTGTCGATGAGGCAAGGGAAGCTTTCGAAAGCTTTTGCAACGAGGCCGGAATACTGGCCGCGTCGCCGGATGCGGCTTGAACTCCATTCTTGACGGGAAAGGCTGCCGTCGCCATTTTCCTGGTCTGCCTGTCGCGCCGAAAGCCGGCAGGTTCGCTTGCTCGAAAGACGGTCCATGACCCGGGAGGAAGTGATGACAGCCAAAACCTTTTCCACCCCGATCTTCGTCAGGGACGCCGATCAGGCCATCCTGCAGATTGCCAGTGTCGCCGATGCGCTCGGCTTCCTCGCAAGGTGGCCCGAACAAAGGCGCGGACCGATCTACAACACGGCGATGCGCGCCTGCCATGCGGCACGCGAGGACCGGCTGTCGGTCGATGGTGCCCGCAATGCCTTTGCCGGCTTTGCCCGCTCCGTCGGCATCCGCGAAACCGAAGCGGTGTCGATCGAGCCATGGATCGTAACGCCGAAACGCGGCCGCATGCCCCTCTAATCCGGGGAACGTTTGCCTGTGGCTTTCCTTTGAAGCGGAAAGGAGCTCTGCCATGGAAAACTGTCGCAGCGAGACAATCCGATTCGGCAGCTGCTATTGCCGTGCCGTCACATTCCGGGTGACCGGAGAGCCTCTGCGTGTCGGGATCTGCCACTGCGCCGATTGCCGCAAGACCAGCGGTTCGGCATTTTCCGCCTATGCCGTCTGGCCGGTTTCGACCCTCGAACAGACGGGCCAGGTCAATACCTATGGCAAGCGAAGCTTCTGCGTCACCTGCGGCAGCCGCGTCACCTTCGTCAGCGACGACGAGGCCGAAGTCATGCTCGGCAGTCTCGACGTGGTGCCCTCCGATCTGACGCCTCAATATGAACTCTGGACTGGCCGACGGGAAAACTGGCTGCATCCTCTGCCCGAGGCGCAGCAGTTCGACCACGACCGTCAGCCGCCGGCCGCTGTTTCCGAAACCGCCCCCGCCGAACGTAGCGCTTTGAGAAAGCAAGCGTAGGCGCGGAAATCAGCGGGTTTGGGACCCGCCCTGATTTCCGAGGGCTTTCAGTGCGTGGTCGCCGTGGCGGTCTTGGCGCTCGGCTTCACGACCGGCTTGCGGCGACGCTTCGGCGCTGCCGGCACGGGATCGAAATCCGACGGCACGCTGGCGATGAACTCTCGACCGATCCTGTATGCTGCATAACCGACGACAAACAGTGCTAGTGTTCGAAGCATGACGGCATTCTCCTTTGTCACCGCAACGCCGACGGGCAGGCAAGGTTCCACTTGGCGTTTTCGCAACGACGTGGCAGCGGCGGTCACACGCTGCGGCCACGCGACATGCCGGCAATGCATGTCGCCACCAAAAGAAAGGGCCTGACATCTCGCGGTACGTCAGGCCTTAGGTGGGCATTCCGGCACGGGGCTGTAGTCCGGAAAGCCAGGAGGTCGTCGAAGACCAGGACAGGTCGGTCGTCGCTGGCGCGGCGGCTGTCACCGCACAGGATTTCGCGCGGATCAGTGGCGTCGCGCTGGTCCGCGCGACGGCCAACCGTCTGGAGCCAATAGTTGGCTGCGGAAAACACGGCTGCCTTTGGCAGCGTGGGCAGGTCGGGTGCCTTCGGCCCGCCCGAACAGAAATTGGACGCCGGGTTCTGTTGCATGAAGTCATAGACCACCAAGCCGAGCGGCCGCTTGGGCCGTTCCGCTGCAGGCTGCTGCCATGGCACCTCCTCCCGCAGCGCGCTCGGCGCGGCGGTCGGCGCCGCACCAAACTGCCTGCCCGGGTTCTGGGCTTCGCTGACATCCATCCAGTTTCTCGCGGTGAGCAGGTCATGGGCAAGATGATGGAACGACGTGTCGATCGCCTTCCTGGCTTTCTGCGCCTTGATCCGCGTCTGCGCTTCCAGGTCCTCGACCGTGCCGACGACAGCCTAGGCGTTGGGTGTGACCGGTGTCACGAGTTCGGCAAGTTCCTGCCAGAGATCGGTCGCGAGATACCCGCCGAAGGTCGGAAGGTTCTTGCGCTCGTCGGCCGAGTTATTACCTGGGCGCGCCCGACGACCGCATGATCCCGCCGGCAGCGCAGCGCATGGCGCCCGAGCGCGCGGGCGCGACCGTCACCGAAACGGCGGGCAGCCACGCCGTCTCGAAGCCCGAGGCCGTTGCCGCCATCATCGAGTAGGCCGCGACCGCTAAGTGACCAAGGGCAATTGAATGACCGCGACAAACAATGCCCGGAGCGTCGTCGGCGTTTCGGGAATGAGCATGCGAAACGCTCCTGCGCACTGGCCGGACAACTAGAATGGGCCAGCCAGGCGCGATCGCAGGATCTAGAGCGTCAGACCAATGGCCCTGCTTGACCGTCGTTTGACGGCAGCGGCTCGAGTTACAGTATGTGCTTGAAATCGTTGGTACGCCCAAGGGGAATCGAACCCCTGTTCCCGCCGTGAGAGGGCGGTGTCCTGACCGCTAGACGATGGGCGCAGCCGAGATCGGCCATATAGGCTGGCGTTCTCGAAAAAGCAACAGCCCGGCACGCGTTATTTGCACTTGTCCAGGCTGCCGCAGGGGCATCAACGCTTCGGTTCGATCAGATCCCACAGATTGCCGCAGAGATCGGCGAACACGGCGACGGTGCCATAGGCCTCGTGGCGCGGCGCTTCGCGGAATTCGACGCCATTGGCCAGCATCGCCGCATGGTCGCGGGCAAAATCGTCGGTCTCCAGAAACAGGAACACACGCCCGCCGGTCTGGTTGCCGATTGCCGCCACTTGGCTCTCGCCATCCGCTTTGGCGAGCAGCAGCCTTGCGCCCTGCCCGCTGCCCGGCTCGACAGTTATCCAGCGCTTGCCGCCGCCGAGGTCGACATCCTCGACAAGGGAAAGCCCGAGCTTGCCGACATACCAGGCGATCGCCTGGTCGTAATCGGCGACGACCACCGAGACGGTGGCGATGCGGCGCCGGGCGGCGAAGCCGCTCACTTGGTGCGGACCTGGAACTGGCCGATCAGGCGCCGTTCTGACATGTCGTAGAGGAAGATGGTCCTGCTGCCGTCGACGAGTTCGGCGTCTATCGAGATGCGGTTGCCCGACAGCGCCTGCGACATGATCTTGGCGCCCACCGGCAGGATGATCTCGCCGCTGATCTGGCCGCCCGCCGGCACCTGGATGTCGCCGCTCGCCACCGGAGCGGCCGCCTCCGGCGTCCGCGATTTGTAGACAACGCCGCCGAGGACGGCCATAAGGGCGATGAACAACAGCCCTATATTGATGATGAAGAAGCGGACCAGTTTCCTGCGGACACGCTCAACCGATGGGTCGAGCGGCTTGTCTTCTTCTTCGATAGCGGGCCGAGACATGGCAAAGCTTCCGGAACAATTGTTATGAGCGCATCAGATAGCGAAGCGACAGGCACTTTGATAGTGCTCGAAGCCGACGCCGATGCCGCAGGTGTGCGGCTCGACCAGTGGCTGGCTGGCCGCCTCGCCCCCGATCTGTCGCGCAGCCGCGTCCAGGCGCTGATCAAGCAGGGTGCGGTCAGCATCGGCGGCAAGGTCGTCGAGGAGGCCAAGCGCAAGCTGGCTGCCGGCGACGAAATAGCCATCGACATGCCCGAGGCCGAACCGGCCGAACCCGAGGGCGAAGCGATACCGCTCGACATTCTCTATGAGGACGACGAGCTGATCGTCATCAACAAGCCGGCCGGCCTCGTCGTCCATCCCGGCGCCGGCAACTGGACCGGCACGCTGGTCAATGCGTTGATCCACCATTGCGGCGACAGCCTGTCGGGCATAGGCGGCGTCAAGCGGCCCGGCATCGTCCATCGCCTCGACAAGGAGACCTCGGGCGTCATGGTCGTTGCCAAGACCGACCGCGCCCACAAGTCGCTGTCCGAGGCCTTCGCCGACCATGGCCGCACCGGCGACCTCGAACGCGCCTATGACGCGCTGGTCTGGGGCTTTCCGCAGCGCATGGCCGGCACCATCGACGCTCCGCTCGGCCGCCACGCCGACCGTGTCCGCCGCGCCGTGGTGCCCGAACACCGCGACGACGCCCGCCACGCCATCACCCATTTCACCGTGCAGGAGCGGTTCGGCCAGGACCAGGCCGAATTCACCACGGCAAGCCTGGTCGAATGCCGGCTGGAAACCGGGCGCACCCACCAGATTCGCGTTCACATGGCCCATATCGGCCACCCCGTCGTCGGCGATCCCGACTATGGCCAGGCCTTCCGGACCAAGTCGAACCGGCTGCCCGAACCGTTGAAGTCCGCGGTCAAGGCATTTCCACGCCAGGCTTTGCATGCCCGCCTCCTTGCATTTCGCCACCCGGCTTCCCATCTCATCATGCGGTTCGAGGCGCCCTTGCCTCGCGACATGGGGGAATTGGTCGAAGGCTTTCGCAATCTCTGAACCTTCGATCAGAAAACCTGACTCGTATTGTTCACTTAGGCGTGACACTCTGTTTCGCGTTGAACAAATCGTGTCTTTTCTGGTTTTGTTCCTGTATAAGACCCATAGCGCGACAGGCATTCGGCAGCCGCGCCACATGCTCGCCTGGATCAGGGGGCATATCTCGCAAAGAGGGAGGGTGCTTTATGGCCCAGTCACTACCCAGTATCGTTTCCGGCGAAGGCGGCCTCAGCCGCTACCTGGAAGAAATCCGTCGCTTTCCGATGCTACAGCCGCAGGAAGAGTACATGCTCGCCAAGCGGTACAACGAGCATGAAGACACCACCGCCGCCCACAAGCTGGTCACCAGCCACCTGCGTCTGGTGGCCAAGATCGCCATGGGCTATCGCGGTTATGGCCTGCCCATCGGCGAAGTCATCTCGGAAGGCAATGTCGGCCTGATGCAGGCCGTCAAGAAATTCGAGCCGGAGCGCGGTTTCCGCCTCGCCACCTATGCCATGTGGTGGATCAAGGCCTCGATCCAGGAGTACATCCTGCGCTCGTGGTCGCTGGTCAAGATGGGCACCACCGCCAACCAGAAGCGTCTGTTCTTCAACCTGCGCAAGGTCAAGGGTAAGATTCAGGCGCTCGACGACGGCGACCTGAGGCCCGAGCACATCACCGAGATCGCCACGCGCCTCAATGTCTCCGAGGCCGAGGTGGTGTCGATGAACCGCCGCCTGTCGGGCGACGCTTCGCTGAATGCACCCATCCGCGCCAGCGAAGGCGAGTCGGGCGAGTGGCAGGACTGGCTTGTCGACGACCATGACAGCCAGGAAACCATGCTCATCGAGCAGGACGAGCTCGACAACCGCCGCGGCATGCTGGCGAGCGCCATGTCGGTGCTCAACGACCGCGAAAAGCGCATCTTCGAGGCGCGTCGCCTTGCCGACGAGCCACTGACGCTGGAAGAGCTTTCGGCCGAATTCGACATCAGCCGCGAGCGCGTCCGCCAGATCGAGGTCCGCGCCTTCGAAAAGGTCCAGGACGCGGTCAAGGCCGCTGCCAAGAAGCAGGCCCAGGCGCTGCGCACCATCGACGCCTGACAATCGGCCTCAGCTTGAAACAAAAAACGCGCCGGCATGCCGGCGCGTTTTTCTTTCGGTCTCCATCTTCCCCCGAAGGTGGAAGCCCGTCCCAGAACTTTCCCCGCGCTCAAGCCTTTTTCGTCAGGCTCAGCGCCAGCTGCTCCATGCGCTCGGCCAGCGAGCCCAGCGCGCCGGTCAGCGCCGCATCGTTCTTATCGGCCTTGGTCAAGGCATCGTCGCGCGTCTTGCGCAGCGTCAGCACTTCGGTTTCCATGCCCTTGACGCGCTTCTGCAGCTCGGACAACTCGTCCATCACCATGATGCCGGCCATCACGGTCAGTCGCTGGTCGCCGATCTCGCCGAACGAATCCTTGAGATGCAGCACATAGCGGTCGAAGCGGTTGGCGAGGTCGACGAGATGCTCTTCCTGGCCCTCGTCGCAGGCCATGCGGTATTGCTTGCCATCGATGGTAACGGTGACTTGCGCCATCTCCACCCTACCTGTCCAGCACGGCGCGGATCGTTTCCATCGCCGTCACGAGCCGCCGCGAGACTTCCTTGTTGGCTTCTTCCAGCCGTTCGGCCCGGGCTTCGGAATTGTCGAGCTCCTGCGCCAGCCGCGCACGGTCGGCATTCATGCGCTGGACCTCGGCTTCGGCTTCGCCGTAATCCTGGTCGTGCTCGAGCCGCGCTGCGACCGCGCCCTCAAGCGTCTCGATCGCCTTGCCTAGCCGGCCAATGACTTCCCTGAGTGTCGTATCCCCGGTCATGGCTCCCGTAGACCCTCGCCCATCACCGAATCGCGCACGTTTCAGAACGCGTTATCACGGAAACATTAGGCACCGGTTGAAGGAGGCGTCAACAAAGCTGTTTTGTCTTTCCCCCACTAAGCGTGTCGAGGCCGGCACGCGAAAATGGCCGGGGCGTGACTTCGCGCCGCAATGAGGGTGCGAAAACGCACCGATTTGTTGACTCAAGCCCTGTGCCTGCTATGTGTCGCCCCACCTTTCTGGGGCCGTCGGCGGCCCCTTTTCTCGGCTATGGGAGGGACGATGTCCTCGCGCGAAAAACACGACCGGATGGCCAATGCGATCCGCTTTCTGTCCATGGATGCGGTCGAGAAGGCCAACTCCGGCCATCCCGGCCTGCCGATGGGCGCCGCCGACGTCGCGACCGTGCTCTACACCCGCTTCCTGAAGCATGACCCGGCCAACCCGCATTGGCACGATCGCGACCGGTTCGTGCTGTCGGCCGGCCATGGCTCGATGCTGCTCTACTCGCTGCTCTATCTCTCGGGCTACGAGGACATGACCATCGAGCAGATCAAGAATTTCCGCCAGCTGGGCTCCAAGACCGCCGGCCACCCCGAATACGGCCACGCCGCCGGCATCGAGACCACCACCGGTCCGCTCGGCCAGGGTCTCGCCAACGCCGTCGGCATGGCGCTCGCCGAACGCATCATGAATGCCCAGTTCGGCGACAAGCTCGTCGACCACTACACCTACGTGCTCGCCGGCGACGGCTGCCTGATGGAAGGCATCTCGCAGGAGGCGCTGTCGCTTGCCGGTCACCTCAAGCTCAACAAGCTGATCGTCTTCTGGGACGACAACAACATTTCGATCGACGGCCCGATCTCGATGTCGGATTCGACCGATCAGTTGGCGCGCTTCGCCGCCTCGGGCTGGAACACGCTGGCCATTGACGGCCATGATCCGGAAGCCATTGCCGGTGCCATCGAGGCCGCCAAGCGCTCCGACCGCCCGACGCTGATCGCCGCCAAGACCACCATCGGCTTCGGCTCGCCGGCCAAGGCCGGCACCAACAAGGTCCACGGTTCGCCGCTGGGTGCCGCCGAGATCGAGGCGACCCGCAAGGCGCTGGGCTGGGAATACCCGGCCTTCGAGATCCCCTCCGACATCCTCGACGCCTGGCGTCTCGCCGGCCTCAACTCGGCCAAGAAGCGCGTCGACTGGGAAAAGCGCCTCGCCGAGGCCGGCACTGAAGTCCGTGGCGAGTTCGAGCGCCGCATGCGCGGCGACCTGCCCGCCGGCTTCGACGCCGCGATCGCCGACTACAAGAAGAAGCTCGCCGCCGACAAGCCGAAGGTCGCCACCCGCAAGTCTTCGGAAATGGCGCTCGAGGTCATCAACGGCGTGGTACCCGAAACCATCGGCGGCTCGGCTGACCTGACCGGCTCCAACAACACCAAGACCAGCCAGACCAAGCCGATCTCGGCCGAAGACTACGGCCAGCGCTTCGTCCACTACGGCATCCGTGAGCTCGGCATGTGCGCGGCCATGAACGGCATGGCGCTGCATGGCGGCGTCATCCCCTATTCCGGCACGTTCCTGTGCTTCTCCGACTATGCCCGCCCGGCCATGCGCCTGGCGTCGCTGATGGGCATCCGCGTCGGCTTCGTCATGACCCACGATTCGATCGGACTCGGTGAAGACGGCCCGACCCACCAGCCGGTCGAGCATCTGGCGGCCCTGCGCGCCATCCCCAACCACATCGTCTTCCGTCCGGCCGATGCCACGGAAGCTGCCGAGTGCTGGCAGCTGACGCTGGAGAATCGCAAGACCCCGTCGACGCTGGCGCTGACCCGCCAGAACCTGCCGGCGGTACGCACCGAATATGTCGAGGAAAACCTCTGCGGCTACGGCGCCTATGAACTCGCCACTGCCGACGGCGATGCCGAAGTCACCATCTTCGCCACCGGCTCCGAGGTCGAGATCGCGCTCGACGCCCGCAAGCTGCTGCAGGCCGCCGGCCACCCGACCCGCGTCGTCTCGGTCCCCGCCTTCGAGTTGTTCGAACAGCAGAGCCCGGAATATCGCAAGGCGATGATCGGCAATGCCAAGGTCAAGGTCGCGATCGAGGCTGGCATCCGCCAGGGCTGGGACAGCTTCATCGGTTCCGACGGCGTCTTCATCGGCATGCACGGCTTCGGCGCCAGCGCCCCGATCGAAGAGCTCTACAAGCATTTCGGCATCACCGCCGAGGCTGCCGCAAAGGCCGCCACGGCTCGGCTTCAGGCATAAGACGTCCCCCAGGAGAACCAACATGACCGTTAGAGTTGCCATCAATGGTTTCGGCCGCATCGGCCGCAACATCGTGCGTGCCATCTATGAGTCGGGCCGCAAGGACATCGACGTCGTCGCCGTCAACGATCTCGGCCCGGTCGAGACCAACGCCCACCTGCTGCGCTACGACAGCGTGCATGGCCGCTTCCCGCACGAAGTGAAGGTCGAGGGCGACCAGATCAACATCGGCACCGACAAGTTCAAGGTCACCGCGATCAAGGACCCGTCGCAGCTGCCGTGGAAGGAACTCGGCGTCGACATCGCGCTCGAATGCACCGGCATCTTCACCTCGAAGGACAAGGCTTCGGCGCACCTCGCCGCCGGCGCCAAGCGTGTCATCGTCTCGGCACCCGCCGACGGCGCCGACCTGACCGTGGTCTACGGCGTCAACCACGACAAGATCACCAAGGACCACATCGTCATCTCGAATGCGTCCTGCACCACCAACTGCCTGGCTCCCGTCGCCATGGTCCTCAACAATGCCTTCGGCATCGAAAAGGGCTTCATGACCACGATCCATGCCTACACTGGTGACCAGCCGACGCTCGACACCATGCACAAGGATCTCTACCGCGCCCGCGCCGCGGCGATGTCGATGATCCCGACCTCGACCGGTGCCGCCAAGGCCGTCGGCCTGGTGCTGCCGGAACTCAAGGGCAAGCTCGACGGCGTCTCGATCCGCGTGCCGACCCCGAACGTCTCCTGCATCGACTTCAAGTTCCTGGCCAAGAAGAACGTCACGGTCGAAGAGGTCAACGCGGTGCTCGTCGCTGCCGCCAATGGCCCGCTCAAGGGCGTGCTTGCCTACACCGACGAGCCGCTGGTCTCCATCGACATGAACCACAACCCGGCCTCGTCGACCTTCGCGCTCGACCAGACCAAGGTCATCGAGGGCAACCTCGTGCGCGTCATGTCCTGGTACGATAATGAGTGGGGCTTCTCCAACCGCATGGCCGACACGGCCGTCGTGATGGGCCGCACCATCGGCTGATTGCCGCGCCCGCCTCGGGCGACTACAGCGCCGCGCGTCCGCCAGGACGCGCAAAGGACGCTGTAGCACTTAACGGCTGCATGATCCTTTCCGAAATCGACTTTCGATTTCGGGGTCATGCACTAACCTATTGGCAACGCCCGGCTTCGGCCGGGCGTTTTCATTTCTACCGCAATGCAAAAATGTTTGGTCCAAGCCGGCAAAAATCCATTCTTGCTTGGACATGGCCTTTTCTTCGCCGCACTCTCAACCGACGCAGCTAACAGGTGGTTCGCAGACGGGTCGGGGATGGAACAGGCGGTATATCTCATCACGCTGGTAGGCACGGCGCTGGTCGTGGCGGCGGCGTTTTCGAGCCTGATCGCCTTCCGCTTCGGCGCCCCGCTGCTGTTGCTGTTCCTCGGCATCGGCCTTGCCAGCGGCGTCGACGGCCTCGGCATCGTCTTCGACAATGCCCACATCGCCTATTTCGTCGGCGCCATAGCACTTGCCGTCATCCTGTTTGACTCAGGCTTCGGCACGCCCGTCGGCGTGTTGCGCCAGGCCGGCATGCCGGCTCTTACGCTCGCCACCATCGGCGTCGGCATCACCACCGTCGTCTTCGGCATCGCCGCCTATTATCTCACCGGCTTCACCTGGCTCGAATCCTTCCTGCTCGGGGCCGCCGTTGCCTCGACCGACGCTGCCGCCGTGTTCTTCCTGCTGCGCGCCGGCAACATCAACCTGCGCGAGCGCGTCCGCTCGACGCTCGAAATCGAGTCCGGCACCAACGACCCGATCGCCATCTTCCTGACCATCACCCTTGTCGAGATCATCGCGCTCGGAGCCAAGCCCGACACCGACCTTTTGCTTGTCGATCTCGTCGTCGGCTTCTTCGTCCAGATGATCCTCGGTGCCGCCATCGGCCTGCTCGGCGGCTTCCTCATCGTCAAGCTGGTCGAACGGCTCAACCTCGACCGTGGCCTGTTGCCGATCTTCGTGCTGACGCTGTCGCTGCTGGTCTTCGCCGCAGCCGGTGCTGTCGGCGGCTCGGGCTTCCTCGCCGTCTATCTCGCCGGCCTCGTCGCCGGCAATTCCGACATCCGCGCCGTATCCACGCTCAAGCGCTTCCAGGACGGCATGTCCTGGCTCGCCCAGATCATCATGTTCCTGGTGCTTGGCCTGTTCGCCACGCCGTCGCAGTTCCCTGAAATCCTGGTCGCAGCACTGGTGCTGGGCCTGTTCCTGATGTTCGTCGCACGCCCCGTGGCGGTCTGGCTCTGCCTCATCCCGTTTAACATCCCGCGCCAGGAAACGGCCTTCATTTCCTGGGTCGGCCTGCGCGGCGCCGTCTCCATCCTGCTCGCCATCACCCCCGTGCTCGGCGGACTGGAGAACGGCAGGGATATCTTCAACATCGCCTTCATCATCGTGCTGACGTCGCTCGTCATCCAGGGCTGGACGGTCGGCCCGCTCGCCCGCCGCCTCGGCCTCATCGTGCCGCAGCGCTTCGGCCCGCTCGACAAGGTCGAGCTCGAACTGCCCGGCTCCGCTCACCACGAGCTACTCGCCTATCGCGTCGTACCGGGCTCGCCGGTCGCCAAGGGGCAGCGAATCCCGCGCTGGGCGCGGCCCTCGCTGGTCGTACGCGACGGCCGCTCGATGCGCTTCCAGGACATGGGCCGCCTGCAGGCAGGAGACAACGTCTACATCTTCGTGCCCGACCGCTACCCGCGCCTGCTCGACCGGCTCTTCGCCAGCCGTGCCGAGGTCGATGCCGAGGACGAAGATTTCTTCGGCGCCTTCACCGTCGACCAGACCCATCTCGCCGGCGAGCTGGAAGCCGCCTATGGCGCGACCGTCAAGGAAGAAGAGCGCAAGCTGACCATCGCCGAGCTAATCAAGCTGCGCCTGCGCGGCCATGTCGAATATGCCGACCGCGTCTCGCTCGGCCTGATCGACCTGATCGTCCGCGACGTCGACGAAAAGGGCCGCATCGTCTCTGTCGGCCTGTCGATCGAGCCCGCCCCGCCCCCGCCGCCGGTTCCGGTGTTCCTCAGCGGCGGCGAGATCAGCGACCGCATCAGGCGCTTCTTCGCCAAGCGGCCGGAGAAGCAGGCCAAGACGGAAGCGTCGACGACCTCCGAGGGGTTATCCGAGGACGCGTGAGGCGCCCCCCTCCGCTTGTGGGGCACACGTCGCGCGACACCCCAAAACACCCCTACAGCCCTCCCCACAAGGAGTGGGAGGGCATCGACGTCGCGCCTATCAAGCACTCAGCCTCTCTGCTTGCAGCCCGTCTGCGACAGGGGCCGCGCTCTGGAAGGATCGCCTGACAGCAACCGCCCGTCCTCAACCTCACCCGTTGTAGACCACCGCAAGCTTGTTCCCGGCGGGATCACGCACATAGGCGGAATACCAGTCCGGCCCGTAGTGCGGACGCGGGTTCGGCCCGCCTTCATCGGTTCCGCCATACTGCATCGCCGCCGCGTGGAACGCATCCACCTCTGCGGTGGACTTGACCATGAAGCCGACCATCGAGCCGTTGCCACCGCTGGCGAGCTCACCATCGAACGGCTTGCAGACCCAGAGCACGAAGCCATCGCCCTTGCCGCCCTCCGAATAGGCGCGCCAACCCGGAAACTCCGTGTGCTTGCTCCAGCCGATCGTAGCCAAGGTCGCGTCATAAAAGGCGTTCGACTTGGCATTGTCGATCGCACCAACAGTGGCATAAGCACTCATCGTCATTATCCTCCAGCATTCCGCAGAAATGTATCAGCAGGGCTGGAACATATCAAGAACATCTGAGGCCGGACGGCGCGCGGATTCGGCATCCCGCAGATTGCCGGCAGACCGCGCGGCAAGCAGCGCAGTCTTCACCCGGCCACAATCTCCGCAAGCCGCGCCAGCCGCTCCGCCCGCGTGCCCCGTAGTTCGAGGATTTTGGGGCGCCCTTCGAGAAGCCCGAGCTCGTCGTCGCGGATGATCGCCTTCAGCCGCGTATCCACCTTGCTGCGCAGCCGTGGAAGCTCGATCGTCACGTCGATCTCGTCCGGCCGCGACAGCGGCAGGAAGACGACGAGGCCGAGCGACGCGAGTGCCTTTTCGATCCTGCCGAGCAGCTTGCCGCTCGGCACCCACTCGAACCCCTCCTGGACTGCGACCACTTCCAGATAGGCGACGAAATCGAGCGGGCAGCGGTCGTAGACGCTGTCGGGCGAAGCAACTGACGCCAGGATCATCGCGCAGCTCCGCTCCCTCCTCGAGATCAGCCGATGTGGCACCGTCGGCGAATGGCGTGCCATGCTGCGCCAGCGCCCAATAGGGCTCCTGCTCGTGCTCATAGGCTGGATGTGCGGCGACAAAGTCGTCGATGAGGGTCGTCTTGCCGCTGCCGTGCGTGCCGGTGACCGCGATGCGCATGCTTCCCCTCGTTTCTCCGGCGATAGCCGCTCACGACCGCAACAGGAAGGGCCGTGAGCATCAAAATTTCACCCACTCCGCCGCGCAAACCTTGCATCCGCGCCCGCGATTTGTATGGTCCGCGCAATCTCTCCATAGGAAAGGGAACCTTATGGCCGCCTTCAAGACTCTCGACACCATCGGCAACGTCAGCGGCAAGCGGGTTCTCGTCCGCGTCGACCTCAACGTGCCGGTCGCCGACGGCAAGGTGACGGATGCCACTCGCATCGAGCGTGTCGCACCCACCATCACCGAGCTTGCCGGCAAGGGTGCCAAGGTCATCCTGCTCGCCCATTTCGGCCGCCCGAAGGACGGCCCCGATCCGGCCCTGTCGCTGGCGCCCATCGCGACCGCCACATCGCAGGTCATCGGGCGCCCGGTCGGCTTTGCCGCCGACTGCATCGGCAAACAGGCCGCCGCCGCCGTCGGCGCCATGGGGGACGGCGACATCCTGCTTCTCGAAAACACCCGTTTCTACAAGGCCGAGGAAAAGAACGACCCTGTTTTCGTCGAGCAGCTCGCCGCCAATGGCGACATCTTTGTCAACGACGCCTTCTCTGCCGCCCACCGCGCGCATGCCTCGACCGAAGGCCTCGCCCACAAGCTGCCCGCTTTTGCCGGCCGCACCATGCAGGCTGAGCTCGAGGCACTGGAAAAAGGCCTCGGCAACCCGGTCAAGCCGGTCGTCGCCATCGTCGGCGGCGCCAAGGTCTCGACCAAGATCGACCTCTTGATGAACCTGGTTAAGAAAGTCGACGCACTCGTCATCGGCGGCGGCATGGCCAACACCTTCCTCGCCGCGCGCGGCACCGATGTCGGCAAGTCGCTGTGCGAGCATGACCTCGCCCCTACCGCCAAGCAGATCATGATCGAGGCTGCCCAGTCCGGCTGCGCAATCATCCTGCCGTCGGACGGCGTCATCGCCCGCGAGTTCAAGGCGGGTGCCGCCAACGAGGTCGTCGCCATCGAGGCAGTGCCTGCCGATGCCATGATCCTCGACGTCGGTCCCAAGACCGTCGCTTCAGTCAACGACTGGATCGACCGCGCCTCGACGCTGGTCTGGAACGGCCCGCTCGGCGCCTTCGAGATCGAGCCTTTCGACAAGGCGACTGTCTCCGCCGCCCAGCACGCGGCCGCCCGCACCAAGGCCGGCAAGCTGGTCTCCGTCGCCGGTGGCGGCGACACGGTGGCAGCGCTCAACCATGCCGGCGTGGCCGACGACTTCACCTATGTCTCCACCGCCGGCGGCGCCTTCCTCGAATGGATGGAAGGCAAGGAACTGCCCGGCGTCGAAGTGCTCAAGGCCTGACGTGCAACAAGCATCCTCCCTCGCCCAGCGAGGGAGGCTTCCGTTCCGACAATCGCCCTCGATGAGCGCTAGATTCCCCTCTCCGCCTCGCTGCGCTCGGCACCTCTCCCCAAAGGGGCGAGGAAGCCAGTCCTGCACCGACAGCTCCCTGGCATTCTCGGTGGAAGCATCCGCGGTTCGGTTGACACACCAGCGGCCAGGCTGAGCTACCCGCAGCTCAGTTAAGACGCGGATTGGGCGCGAGGCTTCTCCAGCTTGGGTTCCTCGCCCCTCTGGGGAGAGGTGGCTCGCCCGCAGGGCGAGACGGAGAGGGGTCCACGCCGTCTGCGCCCGTCCCGTCTAGCTTCCCAGCCTCGGCCTGCCCGCTTACGCCGGCTTGGCATACTGCTCGGCGCTCATCACCTCGATGCAGGTGAAACGTTCATTGCCTTCGACCCAGGCGTCGTGCCCAGGCGGAATGGTGTAGGAGGTGCCCTTGGTCAGCGTCCTCTGCGTCCCGTCATTCAGCCTCACCGTCAGCGTGCCCGAAACGACATAGCCGACATGCGAGACCTGGCAGCTGTCGGTCTTCACCACCGGCTTCACGCATTCCGACCAGCGCCAGCCCGGCTCCATATTGAGCCGGCCGAGGGTGAAGCCTGTCAGCCGCACCACTTCGACACGGGTCTTGTCCGGCGAGCGGATCTCGTCCGGCTCATTGTGGGACTTGAACTCGAATTTCGAGACATTCATTGCGCCATCAGCCATGGCAGCCTCCCATCATCGTCATGCGCACAGGCGCATGCGGCAAGCTAATACTTTAGCACCCACTGATATAATAGATAGACAGACGCCGGCACGGTCGGCCGAGATGACCCGAACACGTATAGTCAGACCGAGTCGAATTGACCGGTTCCGATACCTCGCATCCTGTACCTTTTGCTATTCGTCTAGTCATAAGTTCAAATCTGTAACAACCGGTCGTAAATCTTGCCCGCGAGCTAAAACGATTGAAATAATTTCAATCGGTTATAGGCTTGTTGCCGGCATTCCGTTCAGGAAAACCATCTGCTATGCGCGCCGCATCTGACCAGGAGGTAATTGTATGAGCGAACGTCTCGAAGACATCGCCGTCGCCATGGTGGCGAACGGCAAGGGCATTCTAGCTGCGGACGAAAGCTCCGGCACCATCAAGAAGCGTTTCGACGTCATCGGCGTCGAGTCGACGGCCGACAGCCGCCGCGACTATCGCGAGATGATGTTCCGCACCAAGGAGGCGATGACCAAGTACATCTCCGGCGTCATCCTCTACGACGAGACAATTCGCCAGTCCGCCGCCGACGGCACGCCGCTGGTCGATCTCATCAAGGCATCGGGCGCCATTCCCGGCATCAAGGTCGACGCCGGCGCCAAGGCCATCGTCAATTTCCCCGGCGACACCATCACCGAAGGCCTCGACGGCCTGCGTGAGCGCATGGCCGAGTACTACAAGCTCGGTGCCCGCTTCGCCAAATGGCGCGCCGTAATCGACATCGACACCGGCAAGAACGTGCCGTCGGCCTACTCGCTCTCGGCCAACACCCAGGCACTCGCCCGCTACGCAGCACTCTGCCAGGAAGCCGGCATCGTGCCGATCGTCGAGCCGGAAGTGCTGATGGACGGCGCACATGACATCGACACTTGCTACGACGTCACCAAGGCAACGCTGGTCAAGCTTTATGACGAACTCTACGCCGCCCGCGTCGTGCTCGAAGGCACGATCCTGAAGCCAAACATGGTCATCTCCGGCAAGAAGGCCGCCAGGCAGGCCAGCGCCGAGGAAATCGCAGAAAAGACCATCAAGCTGTTCCGCGAGACGGTTCCGGCTGCGGTCCCGGGCATCGCCTTCCTCTCGGGCGGCCAGTCCGACGAGGAGGCTACCGCCAACCTCAACGCCATCAACGCCATCGGCCCGCACCCGTGGAAGCTGACCTTCTCCTACGGCCGCGCGCTGCAGGCAGCGCCGCAGAAGGCATGGTCGGGCAAGGCCGAAAACCTCGCCGCCGGTCAGGCCGCCTTCACCCACCGCGCCCACATGAACCACCTGGCCGCCCTCGGCCAGTGGAAGTCCGCGCTGGAAAAGGCCGCGTAAGCCAGGCCATCAGGCAGAAATGCGAAAGCCCCGGAGCGATCCGGGGCTTTTTTTTGTTTATGCCGGCAAGAATGCGCCGCGAACGTCAATGTCGCACAATTGCAGGCGCCTCCTTGATCGCCTGGATTTTCTCCATGCCCGGAGACCCCAAATTCACGGCCCAAGCATTTTTTGTCATGCTTGTTGTTGGCGCTTGCGTCTGGATGGTTGGAACATTGTTCGGAGCGGTCGGTTGGTTTCTTGGAGCAGGCATCGGTCTGGCGACATTTTGTGCCGTCACAATTGCTGACCAAGAGGACCGCCGCCGCGACAAGGGAAACCGTGCTGCTGGCGCGCTGTCCTCAAACCAGCAGGCGCAACCGAAACAGTAGCTCGGGCACCCCCCACCAGCTCCCATCAATCCTGATACGTATACGACGCGCACATATCCGCGCTGCTTTCCGGCGGTTCGTCGCCGGTGAACACAGCAACGGTCGTCAGGCCCTCGCCGCCGGACCAACTCGCCAGGTAAGTCACGTCGCCGGCGCCGCACAGCCTGTTGCCGTTTTCCAGCTCGGGATCCGAGGGGTCCTCGACGCTGTAGACCGAGGCGTTCACCCGTTCGCCGTCGACAGTAAAATGGTCGCCCAGCAAGGCGGCGAACTTCAGCGATCGGCCATTGGCGAAGGTGATGGAGAAATCGTCCATCGAGATGTCGCCGGTGATGCTCTCTGCGGTGGTGCTGAAGGCCCGGTAGCGGTCGCCTTCGGCCGATGCCGGCGCGGCACTGGCAATCAACAGGCCTAGAACAGCAGGCAGGATTTGCTTGATGGTCATTCTTCCCTCTTGTCCTCGTCCGGCGCGATGCATGGCCAGCCTGAGCTGCTCTGTCACGGCAGGCAAAGCGCGACAAGGCCCAGGCGGGATGTGCGACACACGCTCTCGAGCCGCCGCGGCCAGGGCCAATTCCGGCTCTTCAACCGTGAGGCGTTATGCGGCTCGCTTCCCCCGGCGGTTTGGCGTATGAGCGGCGATGGAAAACGTCAGGTTCGAAACTCCCATCACCGTGAAGGCCGATCCGGCCGGCACCCCGCTACTCCTGCGCACCGCAAAAGAAGCTTCCGCCTTCCTGCTCAACAGCTGGCCAGGCAAGCGCAGCCCCAAGCATCGCGCGGCCCTGCAGGCCTGCTCCGACGCCATGTCGGGCGAAAAGCCTGTCATGTCGGCACGGCGCGCCTTCATCGCCGCGGCGCGCGAGGTCAACGTCTTCATCAACGACAAAGACTGACCGGCGCACCTGCCCGGGATCAAGGGCCGGATACGCGGTTCGGTAGCGCCCTTGCGGGCGCCTGCGGCGGCTATTCCTGGTTTTCGGTTTCGCCTTCCGGCTCCGACTCCATCTCCGTATCGGACCTGCCGCGCTGCTTGGCCTCAGCCTTGGCGGCCAGCTTGTCAGCCTTTTTCGCCGCCTTGGCGCGATCGCGGTCGCGGCGTTCCTGATTGTAGTTCGTCGGTCTGGGCATCTTTGTCCTCTTTTTCTGGCTTGTGCCTGCCTAGGGCGATACGCCCGCGAATACAACCAGCCATGTCGGCACACCACCGACAACAAGGACAAGGTGAACCGCGCTCAGCGGCCGATGGCAGCGAAGAAGTTGTCGTTGATGCGGCGCGCGGTGGCGCGGAAAACAGGCAGATGCGGCGCGACAGTCTGTGCCAGCCGCTGAGCCTCCTCCGGCCCCAGCGCCTGCTTGAGGCTCGCGGCGTATTCCGGGATCTGCGACCAGTCGTCGACGGTGCGTTCGGTGATTTCCATGTGATACTGGAAGCCGTAGGCCTTGTGGCCGACACGCATCGCCTGGATCGGGCAAGCGGCGTTCGCGGCAAGAACTTCGCCGCCCAAAGGCAGCCCTGAAACCTCCGCGCCATGCCATTGCAGCGTTTCGATCGCCGGATCGACGCCGGAAAACAACCGATCGCTGCGGCCGGTCTTGGTCAGCTCGACGGTGGCAAGACCGACCTCCGGCGCCTTCATCAGCCCAACCTTACCGCCCAGTGCATCGGCCAGCAGCTGGTGGCCAAGACAGATGCCGAGATAGGGCCGCCCGAGTTCGCGCACCCAGCGCCGAATCGCCGCCTTCTCCGGTTTCAGCCAGGGATGGGCGTCTTCCTGCCAGACATCCATCGGCCCGCCCATCGCAGCCAGCACGTCGAAGCCGTCGAGATCAGGCATCGCCTCGCCTTCGCCGAGCTCGACGATGTGCTCGCTATGCCCGGCCTCGCGCCAGAACTCGGCGAAGATGCCGCTGTGCTCGACGCGCAGATGCTGGAAAACAAGGATCTTCATTCTGCCCCCAAGGCCGCCTCACGCCGCCCTATCTGAAAACAATCGCTGTTACGAGGCATGGGGCACGGCGGCAAAAGGGTTGAGGCAGGGCTCACATCTGGTCGTTGTAGGGTTCCTTCATCTGGCCAACCATCCGGGCCAGTGTCGAAAACGACGGGATGTCGGCTTCCGGCTGGCACTGGTTGGCCAGCTGCAGCAGCCGGATCGGGAAGTTGATGGCATCGCGGTGGGACGACGACAGCTCGTCGGAGCGCTCTCCCGATGTCTCGCTCGCCTCGGCCTTGCGCAAGGCGATGTCGATCTCTTCGGCCGACAGCACGCCCTTGCGGACGAGGATGTGATTGATGGTGGCGATGGCCATCAGCAGGCCTTCGAGTTGCAGGTTGGCGACATTCACGGTGGTTGCTCCTTTCAGGAGACGCCGGCTTGCTTCAGGGGGCAGCCGTGGCGGCACGAGCGCTCATTGCTTGCGCCCGGAAATCTGCTCGTGGATCACCTGGAAACAGGCGTCGAGATCGCGATGCAGGCGCTCGCCGGCGCCGTCGGCTGTCACATCGTCCTGCGCCACGTCGTCGGCGTCGCCGGCCGGCTGACCGTACCAGGCGGTGACCAGCAGATTTTGCAAAAGCTCATACATTGCGGGCTCCACCGTTGTCTCGCCATGAGACAACCCCCGATGCGGCAGAGTGTTCCATTGCAACAGCTGAAAACGGCAAATCGGCGCTAGGGCGCGCGGTTACTCTTCCTCGTCGTATCCGAGCAGGGTCAAGAGTTGATCGACGAGCAGCTCGGCCATCGTCCGATTGATCGCCAGCTCGACGGCCCCGTCATCGGTCTCAAGGTTGAGCAACGCCAGCAACGGCTCTTCGTTCACCACCATCGTGTCGACAGCCAACACCCGGTTCGGGGCCGTGTTCGTCAATCTCGCCATGGCCCATCATTCCATCATGCCGGGGCCGCAGCAACGGCGATCTTCACTGTGGAACAGCCGCGCCATCTCGGCCCACGCGCTTTGGTCCGTTGGCATGGACGGCAGGAACCATTGTCGCGCCCATCGCTTACTCCCCCACACAAACGCAGAGGAAAGAGATCATGAAGACCCTTGCCGAACTGTTCGAACACACCTTGCACGACATCTATTACGCCGAAAATGCCATCGCCAAGGCACTGCCTGGTGTGTCCAAGGCGGTCACCGACAGCAAACTCAAGCAGGCATTCGACGACCATCTGGAGGAGACCAAGGGTCACGTCCAGATCCTGAAGAAGGTGTTTTCATCAGTCGGCCTCAAGCCCGAAGGCGAAAAGTGCGACGCCATCGAGGGCCTGCTGAAGGAAAGCGCAGGTCTGATCGAGGAGACCTCGGGAACGGCGCTTAATGCCGGCCTGCTGGCTGCGGCCCAGGCCGTCGAGCACTACGAGATCGCCCGCTACGGTTCGCTCAGGGAATGGGCCAAGGTTCTCGGCCACGATGAGGCGCACAAGTTGCTGAGCGAGATCCTGGACGAGGAAAAGGCAGCCAACAGCAAGCTGACCAATCTCGCGGTCGCCGGCGTCAACAAGAAGTAGCCAGCCACCACCTGATGGCGGCGATTACTTTTCCTGGACCGAAATGCCTGTTTCGTCGATGCGCAGCTCGACGCCCTTGGGCTTTGTCTCTTCGCGATAGGCATAGATGCCGAGCGCGATGACGGCGGCGACGAGTACGCCGATGATGAGGTAGAGATTGTTCTGCTTCATCAGCCACAGGTAGCGGCCCGCAACCGGCAAGTCCAGTTGCTCGGCCCGACAACTTTCACTGATGGCGCGGCCTGGCGACGCACCGGGTCGCGCCCGATCAGTCGGAGCCGACGACCCCATTGCCAATGGCAACAGGTGAACGTTCGGGCCAGAACCAGATGAAGGCAGCGATGACGGTCGCAACGAACTGGGCCAGTATCACCGCGCCCTCGGCCAGCGATCCGGCCTGCCACAACTTGGCAAGGCCGGCCGCGGCGAGTACGGCCATGGCGTAAAACACCGCGCGCGGCAGATAGGCGGTGAATGCGAAGTCGCAGACCACCCGCGCCACCCAGACACCGGAAAATCCGCCCGCGGCAGCGCCAATCGTCGCGGCAAAAATCCTGATGTAGCGCGACTGCTGGAGCATGCCCGCGATCAGATCGCCGAGCATCGCCAACCACCCGACAGCAATGGTCAAAGCAGCCATTACGAAATAGGCGACAAGCGTGCAGATCATCAGCGAAAGAACGATTGCCGCAGCGGTCGTCGGCCCGAACGGCCCCTTGGCAACACCTTGGGAATTCATCCCCCGCTCCCGACGCTGGACGTATCAAGATACCACGAAACGCGGCTGCTGCGTCTTACAGGAACTCAGCTCATTTCGGCCAGAGCCATTGCAGCAGGACGACGATGACGATGAAGATGAAGATGATCAGGCCGGCGGCCCGCTCCCGCGGCGTGAGGCTGGCACGCGTGTGATAAGCCGGGTCGACCCATTGCGTCGTCGGACGCTCGACAACTGGCTTATCCGAAAGGCGTGCCCGACGTTGCGCCTCCAATGTCTTCAGCACATCGAGGCGGCCGCCGAGCGATCCAGCCTTCGGCGCAAATCGTCGTCACCCGTCATCGTCTTGCCACCCTGCAATCAGAGCGCGGGCAGCAATTGCCACGAGATACCAGGAACCAGCGCCTCTGCCGCTGACATCGCCTCCGCCAGTGTTCATGTTGGCCAGAAGCGGAGCGAAAACCGCCGGGATCGCCGGGCGACCCCCACCAGGCAACGAAGCAGGGCGTCTCGCTTCCGTCCCGGATGGCAGGGGGGATTCTCATGGTCGCCCGAGCCACGTATATAGGGCTGGCGAAGGATCTTCACCGCAGTCGGAACATGGCCGTCATAGAGCCAGGTTCCGAGAGCCAGGACATCGCCATCGGTCATTGTCATCCCCTCGCCCTTCATGACGGACCATCAGCCGATCGCCATGATCTTACGTCGTCAACTTGTAGGGCGACAGCCCGGCGCCTTGTCCCAATCCGGCACAGAAACAGCTGGCACGCATCCTGCTTGATATGAGCTGCCGGCGATGGCCGGAGCCTGACCCTTGCGGTCAGGTAAGGTTCGCCGGGGTTGGGATGGGGTTTTGCCCCGGCGAACCCCCCATAACTGTGGGGGGCACTTGCCTGCATGTCAGGCGCCATTGCATGGTCACGGCCATGCCTGAGCCCTACCTGCTCATCATCGTCGTCGGCGCCGTCTTCGTCCTTGCCGGGCTGGTCAAGGGCGTGGTTGGGCTTGGCCTGCCGACAGTCGCCATGGGGCTGCTCGGCCTCGTCATGCTGCCGGCGGAAGCCGCCGCCATCCTGCTCTTGCCCTCCTTCGTCACCAACATCTGGCAGTTGCTCGCCGGCCCCGATGTCGCAGCACTCGTGCGGCGTCTGTGGCCGATGATGACAGCCGTGTTCGCGGCAACGCTCGCCTTCACCGGGCTGATCACCAGCGGCTACACATCAATCGTCACCGCGGGCCTCGGGCTTGTGCTGCTCGCCTATGCAGCGCTCGGCCTGCTCAAGCTGAACATGTCGGTGCCGCCGGTCGCCGAACCTTGGGCCGGCCCTGTTGTCGGTGCGCTCACCGGCATCATGACCGGCGCCACCGGCGTCTTCGTCATCCCGGCCGTGCCCTATCTCGGCGGGATCGGCCTTGGCCGCGACGATCTGGTGCAGGCGCTGGGGCTGTCCTTCACCGTCTCGACCGTCGCGCTCGGTATCGGCCTGTGGGCCAACGATGCGGTTCCGCTCCATCAGGTCGGCATGTCGGCCTTCGCGATCCTGCCGGCGCTTGCCGGCATGTGGCTCGGCGGCTGGCTGCGCGGCCGCATCGCGGCTGAAACCTTCAGGCGCTGGTTCTTTGCCGGCCTGGCCCTGCTCGGCGCGCATATTTCGTGGCAGGGCCTGGCGCCGGCTTTCTAGTGCCCCAGCAGCGCGGTCGCAGAAATCGCCGCCAGCGCCAGCACCGCGAGCTTCCAGAAATCGCGGCGCCGCCTCAGGCCGGGCAGGCCGAGCGGCTTGACCAGCTGGATCGCCATGATGGCTAGGATGAGGAGCGACAGCGCCTTGGACATGCCGTCTTTGATCAACTTCGCGCGTGCCTGTCAAAGGCGATGAGCCGATCTGCTACAGTGCGGCAGCAAGCACTACGATTTGAGAACAGCGGCAGTGCACCAAAACGCGTCGAAAACGGCATTTGCGGACAGCCTCTTAAACCAAGGTCAAATGGACGCCCGGTCGAGCCGGCGGGTACAAACTAAGCCAACAATGACGGCCTCAAGGGCCACTGTCCTGGGAAGGAAACGCCATGCCATCTCGCTATCACGAGGTCTATGACGGTTGGGCCCACGATCCCGAGGGGTTCTGGGCCGAGGCTGCGCGGGCGATCGACTGGTTCAAGCCCTGGGACAAGGTCTTCGACGCCGAGGGCGGCGTTTATGGCCAGTGGTTCGCAGGGGCCGAATGCAACACCTGCTACAACGCGCTCGACCGCCATGTGCAGGACGGCCGCGCCGAACAGGTGGCCCTCATCCACGACAGCCCGATCACCGGCACGCAGCAGAAATTCACCTACGCCGGACTGCTCGCCGAAGTGAATGCGCTCGCCAGCGTGCTGCAGGACCAGGGCGTGCAAAAAGGCGACCGCGTCATCATCTACATGCCGATGGTCGCAGAAGCTGCCTTCGCCATGCTCGCCTGCGCCCGGCTCGGCGCCATACATTCGGTGGTGTTCGGCGGCTTTGCCGCCAAAGAGCTCGCCACCCGCATCGATGACGCCACGCCGAGGCTGATCATCTCCGCCTCTTGCGGCATCGAACCTGGCCGCGTCATCGCCTACAAACCGTTGCTCGACGGTGCCATCGAGCTCGCCAGCCACAAGCCGGAACACTGCCTCATCCTGCAGCGGCCGCAGCTGGCCTGCGATCTCGTCGCCGGCCGCGACCTCGATTATGCCGCAACGGTCGGTGCCGCCAAGGCTGCCGGCCGCACGGTCGAATGTGTCCCCGTTGCCGCCACCGATCCGCTCTATGTGCTCTACACCTCGGGCACGACAGGCCAGCCCAAGGGCGTGGTGCGCGACAATGGCGGCCACATGGTCGCGCTCAAATGGTCGATGGAAAACGAGTTCGGCGTCAGGCCGGGCGAAGTCTTCTGGGCAGCCTCCGATGTCGGCTGGGTCGTCGGCCACTCCTACATCGTCTATGGCCCGCTGCTACACGGCGCCACCACCATCCTGTTCGAGGGCAAGCCGGTCGGCACGCCCGATGCTGGCACATTCTGGCGTGTCATTTCGGAACACGGGGTCGTTGCCCTGTTCACCGCTCCCACTGCCTTCCGCGCCATCAAGAAGGAAGACCCGCAAGGCCTCTTCGTGCCGCAATACGACCTTACGAAATTCCGCACCCTGTTCCTCGCCGGCGAGCGCGCCGACCCAGAAACCATCAAATGGGCGGAGAACAAGCTGAAGGTCCCGGTCATCGATCATTGGTGGCAGACCGAGACCGGCCACCCGATCAGCCAGAACCCGGTCGGGCTCGGTCTGCTGCCGGTCAAATACGGCTCGCCCTGCGTGCCGATGCCTGGCTACGACGTGCGCGTACTCGATGATGCCGGCCATGAGGTCGGGCGCGGCACGCTCGGCAATGTCGTGGTCAAGCTGCCTTTGCCGCCCGGCTGCCTGCCGACGCTGTGGCATGCCGACGAGCGCTTCTTCAACGCCTACCTCGCCGAGTTCCCCGGCTACTACAAGACCGCCGACGCCGGCTACATCGACGACGAGGGCTATCTGTTCATCATGGCCCGCACCGACGACATCATCAACGTCGCCGGCCACCGCCTGTCGACCGGCGGCATGGAGGAGGTCGTGGCCGAACACCCAGATGTCGCCGAATGCGCCGTCATCGGCATCGCCGACGCCATGAAGGGTCAGATCCCTTGCGGCTTCATCGTGCTCAACTCGGGCGTTTCCCGCGACACGGCAGCGATCGAGAAGGAGGTCGTTGGCCTCGTCCGCGACCGCATCGGTCCCGTCGCCGCCTTCAAGATGGTGGTCACCATCAAGCGGCTGCCCAAGACGCGCTCCGGCAAGATCCTGCGCGGCACGATGCAGAAGATTGCCGACCGCGAGGACTGGAAGATGCCCGCCACCATCGACGACCCCGTCATCCTCGACGAGATCACGGAGGCGCTGAAGGCGCGCGGCATCGGCGTGGCCTGACGGCCCTCACGGCACCAAATCCTCATGGTTCGACAGGCTCACCATGAGGATTTGAGTGGGCGACGCCAAGATCCCGAAAGGCTGCAGTTTCAACTGCGTCTGAAACGTGAAGATGCCAGCGGACCGCAATATGGATGCGCTCGCTCCCAGCTAAGGCTTTGCCTTTCCCTCAGATTTGGACGCTGTGCCATTGCCTGAGCACAAGGCACGCGGCAAGTTGGCCTGATAGGATTGGGGGCATAGGCATGCTGCGCAACTGGGCCGTCCGCTACTGGTTTTCGTTCTCGACCACCGGCCTGCTGCTCGGCACGCTGTTTTTCGCAGCGTCACTGACGCCCACGCTGATCCCGCGCAACTACCTGACCCAAGGTGTGCTGTCGGGCCTTTCCGCTGCCGTCGGTTATGGCTGCGGCTTCTTCCTGCGCTGGCTCTGGCGTTATCTCGAGCTGCCCGAACTCCGCGCCCACATCCTGATCGCCGGCAAGCTGATCGCCGCCATCGCCTGCGGCATCGTCGGTCTCGCTTTCCTGTGGCAGGCGTCGGAATGGCAGAACTCGATCCGCCGGCTGATGCAGCTTGCCCCGGTCGACACCGCCCATCCGCTTGAGGTTGGCGCCATCGCGCTGATCACCTTCGTCGTGCTCGTGGCGTTCGGCCGTCTGTTCAAGCGGACCCTTGTCTTCGTCTCGGAAAAGCTGCGCCGCTTCGTGCCGACGCGCGTCTCCTACGTCATCGGCACCACGATTGCCGTATTCCTGTTCTGGTCGGCCGCCGATGGCATCATCTTCCGTTACGGCCTGCGTGTGATGGACAGCTCGTTCCAGCGCCTCGATGAATTGATGCCAGCCGAAACCCGCCAGCCCGCCGAGCCTGGCAAGACCGGCAGCGCCGCGTCGCTAGTGCGCTGGCAGGATCTCGGCCGCATGGGGCGCTCCTACATCGCCTCCGGCCCCACTGCCGCCGACATCGGCCAACTCACCGGCAAACCGGCCAAGGAACCCATCCGCGTCTATGTCGGCCTGCAGTCGGGCGACACGCCGCAGCAACGCGCCAAACTTGCGTTGGAGGAGTTGAAGCGCGCCGGCGGCTTCGAGCGTTCGACGCTCGTCATCGTCACGCCCACCGGCACCGGCTGGGTCGACGAGCAGGCGATCGACCCGATCGAGTTCCTGCACAATGGCGACGTCGCCAGCGTCTCCGCCCAATACTCCTATCTTGCCAGTTGGCTGTCGCTCCTGGTCGAGCCCGGCTACGGCGCCGAGCAGTCGCGCGCGCTGTTCAGCGAAATCTATGGCTACTGGCACACCTTGCCCAGGGATACGCGCCCGAAACTCTATCTCTTCGGCCTCAGCCTTGGTGCGCTCAGCACCGAGCTGTCCAACGAGCTGTTCGAGGTCCTCGGAGATCCCTATCAAGGCGCGCTGCTCAGCGGCCCGCCCTTCGCCAGCCGAATCTGGCACTCGATCACCGACGACCGCAATCCCGGCTCGCCGGAGTGGCTACCCGAATTCCGTGACGGCTCCTATGTCCGCTTCACCGCACAGAAGAACGCGCTCGACATTCCGGGCGCTCAATGGGGTCCACTGCGCCTGGTCTACCTGCAATACGCCTCCGACCCGATCACCTTCTATGAAACCCACGCGCTCTACAGCGAGCCGGACTGGATGAAGACGCCACGCGGCCCCGACGTCTCGCCCGAGTTGCGCTGGTACCCCGTCGTCACCTTCCTGCAGCTGACGCTCGACCTCGCCATGGCGACCACCGCGCCGATGGGCTATGGCCACGTCTACGCCGCCGAGCACTATATCGACGCCTGGATGCAGGTCGCCGACATCAAGGACTTGTCGCCTGACGAGATCGCCAGGCTGAAGCAGCATTTTGCCGACAAGCGGAAGTAGCGATTGACCCGTGCAGCCCTGAAAACAGCGGTGCTGCCGGACTTGCATCGACTTGGCAGAAAGAAGCTTACCGGATCGAAACGTCAGCGGATCAGGTCGGCGACCTTGGCGCCCAGTGCCGCGATCAGGTCACCGGGCCGCATGCGAATCTGCAGGCCCCTCTGCCCGCCGTTCAGGAAGATCTCGTCCTCAAGCGTCGCGAGTTCCTCGACCGCCGTCGGCACCTGCTTGCGCTGGCCGAAGGGACTGATTCCACCGACCTTGTAACCGGTCAGTCGCTCGGCAGTGTCGGGCTTCATCATCTGCGCCGCCTTGCCGCCGAAGGCGGCCGCCACCTTCTTCATGTTGACCTCCTTGTCGGAGGGCACCACCACGCAAGCCGGCCTGCCGTCGACCTCGACCATCAGGGTCTTGAGCACGATGCCGGGCGAAACCCCCATCGCCTCCGCCGCCTGCAACCCGACACGCTCCGCCCCGGCGTCATACTCATAGGTCGCAAGCGCAAACGGAATGCCGGACTTGGTCAAGGCGAGCGTGGCGGGAGTGGTCTTCGACATGCCCTGTTGTGCAACAGGGTCCCGGCATTTCGCAAGATGCCGGCGCGACCCGGTCGCCCCCGGCGAAATGGACCATCTGGTCGGCCAGGGCCTTGGCGATGCCGGCCACGCCGGGACGCAGTCCATATTTGCGCGGCAGTGCGGACAGGGCGCCAGCCAGCCGAAACGGCCGGCGAGCCACGAGCACAACCTGACGGAGCCCGACGAAAAATTCCTCAATCACCGATTTGGTGATTTTCTTGACAATGACGAAATCACCTCCTAAGTGATTGAAGTAGGGAGGCAAGCATGAAGTCTGCGAACTACAAGCTTATCCTAGATGAAAGCGGCCGCAATGATCTTGCGGACACATTTCGCGCCTATGCCGGTATTCGCGACATCTTGGACGCCCACACGCCGTCAAACCGCGCCGATACCTTCGAGCTGCAGCGCCTCGCTTACGAGCAGATCAGATTGCAGACCGGTCTGCCGGCCCGTCTGGTGACCAACGGTATCCGCGAATACGCAGCCGGATCGTGGTCGGCCGACAGGCTGCCGCTCGACGAAAAGCTGATGTCGTTCAAGGGCGTCGACACCCTCTCGCTGGCCAGCCTCCACGGCCGCGTGCTCGCCGGCTTCCTGGTCACAGGATACAGCGACATTCCTGAAAAGATTTCGCTTTCTCACCTCATCCGACAGGATGGGACCTATTCGCTATCCGTGCCTCTTTCCCGAGAAATGCAAAACAAGGAGATCGACGCCATGCAGACCGAGTCCATTTCCGGCCGGGTTTCCCGCCTCGCGGCAGGCCTCGTCACCACCGTGATCGAAAGCCTGGAGCAAAAGGCACCTGAGGCCGTCGCCGAACAGGCCATCCGCGAGATCGACAAGGCTGCCGACGAGCTGAAGTCGGGTCTGGCCGCCCTCATCGCCGAACGCAAGCGTTACGCCATGCAGCGCGACGATCTACTTGAGGAGCACACGGCGCTGGAGGCCAATATTCTGGTAGCTCTGCGTTCCGGCCGCGAAGACTTGGCGCGCGCGGGCGTTGGCCGGCAGGACGACATCAACGCCCAGGTTGCCTCGATCGACAAGCTGATCGACGACGTCGACATCCGCATCGCCGATTCACGCGCCGCTCTCAATGCCGCCGCCGCCGCGCGCCGCGATGCCGAGGAACGGGTCAAGATCGCACGCCGCGCCAACCAGCATCGGGCGCAGGGCCAGCCGACACCCGCCGGCATCCGGCATCCGTCGCCGGAGGACAGGATCGCCGCAGCCCTCAGCGCCGTCGGCCGCCTGACCGAACTGCCCGCAGGCGCGTCCCGCAGCGACGACCTAGCCGAGCTGGAGGCATTCGGGCGCGACCGCCGGATCGACGACAGGCTCGCCGCCCTGCGTGACCAGATCAAGGACAAGGAATAAGCGATGCTCCAGGACTTCACGTCCGCCTCAGCGCTTTATCTCTATCCTCTGCTCGCCGGGCTCTGCCTCGGTGTGTTGCAGATCGTCGTCTACTTCGCCGGCAGTGTATCGCTCGGCGATTCCGTGGCCGACATGATCGACGGCACCAGCATCGGCGAGCTGTTCGACTGGCTGAATTTCGGTCGCGTGCCATTCTCGATCCTCGGCATGCTGCTGCTCACCACCTTTGGCGCAACCGGCATGCTGGTCGACGGCACGATCCCTGGCCTGCCGGCCTGGGCTTACCTGGTGGTTGCCGTCCCGGCCAGTGTCACCGTCACCAAGCTCGTCGGCAACGGCATCGCCAAGGTGCTGCCACGCGACGAAAGCTACGCGGTGACACGCGAACACATGATCGGCCGGCGTGGTGTCGTCACACTCGGCCCGCTCGATGACGGCGTTCCCGGCGCGATCCGCGTGCGCGACGAACATGGCGACCTTCACACGATCAAGGCGCGCCCAGCAGACCAGGGCAGCGTCATCCAGAAGGGTGCCGAGGTCGTCGTGGTTTCGGCGGCACCCGGCAGCGACCGCATCTTCCTTGTTATCCCCTTCACCAGCGACTGAGATCGCCTGAAGGACTGGTTTTCCTGGCCGGCAAAGCCGCCGGCTGCACATTACAATAGGAGCGGACTTTGGAAGCTATCCAGGAATTCCTGATCTGGGCCGCCATAACAGCGGTCATCGTCGCCGCCATCGGCTTCACCTTCGGCCGGCTCTACCACCGCGCCGAGCGCGATGAGGCCTTCGTCCGCACCGGCGTCGGCGGCCGCCGCGTCGTCAAGGACGGCGGCGCGCTCATCCTGCCGGTCGTCCATGCGCTGGCGCGGGTCAAGCTCAACACCGTCAAGCTGGTGGTCGATCGCCGCCGCGAGGACGCCTTCATCACTGCCGACCGCATGCGCGTCGACATCCGCGCCGAGTTCTACGTCCGCGTCGACGGCACCGACGACGGCATCGGCCTGGCCGCCCAGACGCTGGGTGACCGGGTCAACGACCCCAAGGCAATCCAGGACCTGGTCGAAGCGAAGCTGGTCGATGCGCTGCGCTCGGTGGCGGCCCGCAACACGCTCGACCAGTTGCACGAGAGCCGCTCCGACTTCGTCAAGGCAGTGCAGGACGCTGTCGAGACCGACTTGCGCTCCAACGGCCTCGAGCTGGAATCAGTCAGCCTCACCGGCCTCGACCAGACGCCGAAGGAGTTCTTCAACGAAACCAACGCGTTCGACGCCGTCGGCCTGGCCAAGCTCACCATCATTACCGAGCAGCGCCGCAAGGAGCGCAACGAAATCACCCGCCAGACCGAAGTGGCGATCGCCGAGCAGGACATGACCGCCGCCAAGCAGCGCTTCGCGCTCAAGCGCCAGGAGGAAGAGGCCCGCCTCGACCAGCAGCGCGACGTCGCCAACAAGGAGGCGCTGACCCGCGCCGAAAAGGCCAAAGCCGAGGAAGACGCCAAGCTTGCCGAGCAGAGCGCCCAGATCGAGCGCGAGCGCGAGATCGCCGAGCGTTCGGCAGCGGCCAGCAAGGCCAAGGAAGAGGCCCGCATCAACTCCGAGCGCGACGTCGAGCTGAGCCGCCAGACCATGGCGGTGGCCATTGCCAAGAAGAGCGAGGAGACCTTGCGCGCCGAGGCCAAGGCCCGCGAGGCCGAGGCGCTCAGCGTCGCCGCCCACGAAAAGGTGCAGACGGCGCGCGAGCGCGAAATCGCCGACCGTAACCGCCAGATCGCCATCTTGCAGGCACAGGAAGCGGCCGAATCCGAAGCCATCACCGTCACCGTCAGCGCCACCGCCGAGAAGGCCGCGGCCGAGGACCGGGCCGAGGCGACCCTCGTCGAGGCCCGCGCCAGTGCCGAGGCGATGAAGGTGCGCGCCGAAGGCATCCAGGTCGAGGGCGAAGCCCACGCCCAGACCATCCGGGCGCGCAACGAAGCCTCCAACACGCTGTCCGACAAGATGATCCAGTTCGAGCTGACGCAGGCTCGCATCAGCATGCTGCCGGAGGCGCTGAAGGCACTGATGGAGCCGGCCAGCCGCATCGAGAGCATCCGCGTGTTCGACACTCAGGGCTTCTCCGCCGGTCGCTCCGGCGGCGACGGCGCCAACCGCTCCGGCGCCGGCGACCTCGCCGACCAGCTTCTGCGATTCACCGGCAACAAGCCGCTTGTCGACGCGCTCCTGGCCGCCGCCGGCATGGATGGTGCGGGCGGCAGCCTGAAAGACCTCGTCACGCCCACCGCCGTCTATGCCGAGGCCGAGCCCGAGCTTGTCGAGGCCTACGACATCGAAGACGTCGAGACCGCGTCACCACAAGGCTGATCTGGCTCAGGGGCCAGCCTATTCCGACGCAGATCGCCGCCGCCGACATGGGCGGCGGCATGACATTTCTATCCCATATTGACAATCCCATACCCAAATGGCTATGCATTAACTCATAGCCATTTGGGTATGACTCATGACCGAACCCCAGGACGCGATCTTTCGCGCGCTTTCCGATCCGACACGCCGCGGGCTGTTCGAGCGTCTCTGCCGCAATGGCGACACCACCGTTGTCGGCCTGCTGGGCGAGGCCGGTGTCTCTCAGCCGGTGGTCTCCAAGCATCTGAAGATCCTGAAGACGGCCGGACTTGTGCGCGACCGGCAGCAGGGCCGCTACACCTATTACAGCGTCGAGCGCGATGCGCTGCGGACGCTGATCGACTGGACGTCCGAAATGTCCGGCTTCTGGAACGACCGCTTCGACGATCTCGACAATTTACTCAAGAGGATGGACCAATGACCGAAACGATGGAAACCACGCGCTCGGTCGTGGTCGAGCGCGATTTCCCCTATCCGCCGGAAAAGCTCTGGCGCGCGCTGACCCAGCCGCACCTCATCGCCGAATGGCTGATGAACAACGACTTCATCCCGGTCGCCGGCCGCCGCTTCACACTGTCCGCCGACTGGGGCCAGGTCGACTGCGAGGTCGAGACCGTCGAGGAGCACCGCGCATTGTCCTATCGCTGGGACACCAAGGATCTCCGCAGCATCGTCACCTGGACGCTCGCCCCCACCGCGTTAGGTACCAGCCTGCGCATGGAGCAGCGCGGCTTCACCACCACCCAGAAGGCCTACTTCCAGGGCGCAACGGTCGGCTGGCCGCGCTTCTTCGACCAGCTCGGCAATGTCGTCGCCAAGCTCGACTGATTGCGGCCTCCAACGATTATAAGGAATATCGCAATGAACTCAGTGATCCGCATCATCCATCGCTGGACCTCGCTGCTCTTCAGCCTGGTCGTCGCCTCGATCTTTGCCGGCATGGCCATCACCACCCTGCCCGATTGGTACTACTACCTGCCCCTGCCGCCGCTCTTCGTTCTGATCCCGACCGGCATCTACATGTTCTTCGCGCCCTATTTCCGCGGCCGGCGCGATGCCTTGCCTGCTGCCGGGAGCCGCACCTGATGGTGCGGGAGACAGCTCCCAAGCTGCTGTCGGGCGGCAATCCGCAGATCGCGAAGGGTTATGGCGACGCCGTCCTCCAGTCCTATATCGACGCCATGCCCGGCTGGAAACAGGATGTCGGCCGCCGCATCGACGCCCTCGTCACCGCGGTGGTCCCCGACGTGGTCAAGGCGGTGAAGTGGAACTCGCCCTTCTACGGCATGGAGAAGGACGTCTGGTTCCTCGGCTTCCACTGCATGAGCAGATACGTCAAGGTCGCCTTCTTCAAGGGCGCGCAGCTTGTGCCGCTGCCGCCGGGCGCCTCCAAGCAGGCCGACGTGCGTTATCTCGACATCTACGAGGACAGACGCTTCGACGAAGCCCAGTTCTCCGACTGGGTCAGGCAGGCAAGTGCCTTGCCTGGCGAGAAGATGTGAGGCTTGCGCGCAAAGACACGCCCTGCTCGACCTGCTGCATCAATCCAGGAATTCCCATGGAATTTCTGTCTTGAACTTTGATATGGCTTCCTCAACATATTCCAAGGGAACATCTTTCTCGTAGAGTGTTACCTCACGTGTTTTCTTGGTGTCGTCGCGGAAAATCTCAAATACAAGATTGCCATTGACGTAAAGTTCGACGCCAATGCCGTCCCGGTCAGCGACATCGCTCGCAATCAACCAATGTTTCGTTCGTTCTACCGCCATTGCGAACTCCGGAACTTGCAGGTCAGCAAGCATATCGACCGCATTGGCCATTCGACAACTGCTCTACAGTTCGAGGTAGCCGCGTGACCACCGAATACACGATCGACGGCTCCCGCATCGGCTCGCTGGAAGAATTCTACGACGAGATCAGCCATGTCCTGATCCCCGGCCATCGCTGGGGCCGCAATCTCGACGCGTTCGACGACATCCTGAAAGGCGGCTTCGGGACGCCTGAGCGGATTGCGCTGAGGTGGAGGCATTCCGAGAAATCGAGGCTAAACCTCGGGCACCCGGAGACGGCCCGCCAGTTGGAGCTCCAGCTCGCACAGTGCCATCCTGCCAATTGGGTCAACGTCAAGCAAAAGCTTGCCGATGCCCGTGCCGGCATTGGCCCGACAGTCTTCGACTGGCTGGTCGAGATCATTCAGTGCCATGGCCCGGGTGCAGACGAGGCCGAGGACGACGTCCAACTGGTGCTCGAATGATGTCACTGGCCGAGGGACTTGGACCGACCGTCAGTATTCGACCCGCTCGCACCGAGGATCGCGACATCCTCGGCGCGCTCAAGCTGCGCTCTTCGCTGGCCTGGGGAGACCATGTCGAGGAGCTGCTTGCGATGCCGGGGGCAAGGGAGGTTCCGGCCGCGCACCTGCCGTATGTCGCCATCGCCGAACTGGCCGGGGAGATCGTCGGTTTCGTGACGGTTCTTCCGGGCGACGACGCCGCTCGGGCCGAGCTGGAGGATCTCTTCATCGCACCGGAAGCATGGCGCAAGGGCATCGGCACCCGGCTTGTCGCCGAAGCCGAAAGACGCGCCAAAACGCTCGGCGCGCAAACGCTCGAGGTCGTGGCCGGCGAACGGGCGCGCCCGTTCTACGAGACATCAGGCTTCCGCTTTGCCGCATCCGTGCAGACGGATCTGGCATCAGCCGTCCGGCTGGAAAAGGACCTTTGCTAACCTGCCTTGCCAGTTGGACAAACCCTACTGCGTCAGCATCACCCCCGCCGCGCCGCCTCTATCGCGGCGACGTCGATCTTCTTCATGTCCATCATCGCCGCGAAGGCGCGCTTGGCTTCAGCGCCGCCGGCAGCCATGGCATCGGTCAGCACGCGCGGCGTGATCTGCCAGTTGAGGCCCCATTTGTCCTTGCACCAGCCGCAGGCACTTTCCTGGCCGCCATTGCCGACGATTGCGTTCCAGTAGCGGTCGGTCTCTTCCTGGTCGTCGGTGGCGATCTGGAACGAGAAAGCCTCGTCGTGGGTAAAGACAGGGCCGCCATTGAGGCCGATGCAGGGAATGCCGGCGACGGTGAATTCGACCGTCAGCACGTCGCCCTCCTTGCCCGAGGGATAGTCGCCCGGCGCGCGATGCACGGCCGTAACCTTGCTGTCGGGAAACACGGTAGCGTAGAATCGGGCCGCGGCCTCCGCATCCTTGTCGTACCACAGGCAGATCGTGTTCTTGGCAGTTGGCATTGTGCGCTCCTCTCGCATGTGGCCAGTTCGGCGTAACCTTCCCGCCCTTCCGACATAGGGGCGCGGCGGCCATTGTCCAGCCCACTGGCAAGATTGCGTGGCCTGCCAATCGACAGCTTGGAGGCTGGCTTTTGTCAAGCTTGGTACAGAAGCTCCACAATTCGAAGGGCCAGCCGTGCAGTGACGTAAATAGCCAACCCACATGTCATAAGAACAAACATTCAGAACGCGACTTTGGCGCGTGCCACCATGAATTCATCGTTGGGTCGGTTGTCCGGCTCACCCACCCACGCAGCGGCATCGAACTCCTTGGCGCCTTCACCGCTTGGCAGAGCGGCAGGCCTGTCATCGGTCATAAGGGCGCCTTTGGTGTTGGCTGACTAGCCGCGCTGGATGGTCGAAACGGAATACGGGAAATACATTACTGATTTCATTGTGAAACTTGCGACGCCTGTCGAAGAAAATTCGGGCGCCTGTCGGAAACCATGCCTGCCATTCGTCCTCTGGAGGCACCAAGCAAGGATATGCACCAACCCGGAGCCTGCCGATGATCCCCACCATCACCGCTTTTGAGGCCTCGCCCGACCAGGGCATGGGCCTGGCGCGCGACATGCGCGTGCGCTGGGCGCTCGAGGAGGTGGGCCAGCCTTACGACGTCCGTCTGGTGTCGTTCAAGGCGATGAAGCAGCCGGCGCATCTGGCGCGTCATCCCTTCGGGCAGATCCCGACATATGAGGAAGGCGACCTCGTCCTGTTCGAGTCGGGCTCGATCATCTTCCACATCGCCGAGCGCCATGCCGGGCTGCTGCCCAGCGAAGCCAACGCCCGGGCGCGCGCCATCACCTGGATGTTCGCCGCGCTGAACACTGTCGAGCCACCGATCGTCGAGCTCGAACAGGCACCTTTCCTGGAGGGCGACAAGCCCTGGCTCGCGGAACGCATCCCGATGCTCAAGGATCGCATCCGCGTCCGGATGGACCAGCTTTCCGACAGGCTTGGCGAAGCCGAGTGGCTCGACGGCGCGTTCAGCGCCGGCGACCTCATGATGGTGATGGTGCTGCGCCGGCTGGAGGGAGACGGCATCGTCGGGGATTATCCAAACCTCGCCGCCTATGTCGCCCGCGGCCAGGCACGTCCCGCCTACAAGCGCGCATACGACGCTCAGCTGGCGGTCTTCATCGCCGCATCGGGCGGCTGAGCAGGACGGCGGTCGTCACCCATCCCCGTTGACCGCGCCCGGCCTTCCCGCCACTGTCCGCCGCAGGATTCGCCCGCGCGGCGACAAGGGCAGGAGCGGACAATGAAGCTCAACGGCAAGACGGCGATCATCACCGGCGGCGCCAGGGGCATCGGCCATGCCATCGCCCAGCGCTTCCTGCGCGAGGGCGCGCGCGTCGTCATCGCCGACATCGACCAGGAAGAGGGCAATGCCGCAGAGCGCGATCTGGAAAAGCTCGGCGAGGCGCGGTTCGTTCGCGCCGATGTCGGCAAGCGCCTCGACGTCCACAATCTCGTCGCCTCGACCATCGACGCCTTCGGCGACATCGACGTGCTGGTCAACAATGCCGGCATCGACCACCAGGCCAGTTTCCTCGACCTTGCCGAAGACGATTTCGACCGCGTGCTGAGGGTCAATCTCAAGGGTGCTTTTCTAGCCGGCCAGGCCGTCGCCCGCATCATGGCCGACAGGGTCAAGGCAGGCGGGCCCGCGGGCACGATCATCAACATGTCGTCGATCAATTCGGTCGTCGCCCATCCCGACCAGGTGCCCTATGCCGTGTCCAAGGGCGGTGTCGGCCAGCTGACGACGGTGATGGCGCTCGGCCTCGCGCCCTATGGCATCCGCGTCAACGCCATCGGCCCCGGCTCGATCTCGACCGACATGCTGGCCCGTGCCAAGGCCGATCCGGTGGCCAAGGCCCGCATCCTGTCGCGCACCCCGCTCGGCCGCATCGGCGAACCTGAAGAGATCGCTTCCATCGCCGCTTTCCTCGCTTCCGACGATGCTTCCTACATCACCGGGCAGACGATTTTCGCCGATGGCGGGCGCCTCGCGCTCAACGGCACGGTTGCTGCCAAAGCCTGACGGAAACATAGTCGCGCACGACCGCGTGCTCCTGACAGACTGCTGTCAGGAGGGGTGTGCGATACTCCTCCCGTACAAGATAAGGAGGACCCGCCATGAACACGTTTACGCCTGTCATCTTTCGCACCATCAGGCATTATGCTGGCAAGGTCAGGACCATGCACAATGAGATCCGCACCGAGCGCCTCATGAATTCTCTGCCGACAAGCATCCGCAAGGATATCGGCTGGCCCGACCGCTTCGACGCGCGCCGCACCGACCGCAACTGACACTTCGCCCGACAAAGGGGACACGCCCATGACCGCACCCAAGACAATCGGCGTCCTGTTCATCGAAGGCTATGCCGACTGGGAATACGGCCTTCTGGCGGCTTCGGCGGCCGAGTGGTTCGGTGCGCGCGCGATCGCGATTTCGCCGCACCAGGCACCGCTGACTTCGATCGCCGGCTTCAGCCTATCGCCGACACGCAGCGCGAACCCCTCGGAAAACATGGATCTCGACGCCGTCGCCGTCATCGGCTCGGACGGCCAAGGACGCGCCTGATGTCTCGCCGTTGCTCAAGGCGGTCGCGGCGCGGGGCGGTGTCGTCGGCGGCATCTGCGCCGGCACGCTGGCGCTCGCCCGTGCCGGCCTGTTCGAAGGTGTCTCCCACACCAGCAACGGCCGTGACTGGATCCTGGAACATGAACCGTCCTACGCCGGCGCCCGCGGCTACCAGGACGTGCCGTACGCCGTCGCCGACAACAATGTCGTCTCCGCTCCCGGTTCGGCACCAGGAACCTTCGCCGCCGCCTTCCTGGAGACGCTCTATCCCGAGCTCGTCGGCCAGATCGGCGAGATGCGCGCGATGTTCGCCCGCGAACATACCGCAGTCGCGCACGGAGGTGGTGACGCCTCCTGACAATACGCTGTCAGGAGCCTTGTGCGATGATAGGATGAACGGTTCGCATATCGGTCGCCCTGTGCCAGGCGCTTGGCGACATTCCGGACTGAGATTATGACGACGCGCATTGTCATCGACGCCAGGCGCCCCCACTTGGCCAAGAACAGCGCGAGACTTGAGGGGTAATCGATGAGACGCGCCGACAGGCTGTTCCAGATCGTACAGCATCTCCGCGGTGGCCGCCTGGTGACCGCGCACAAGCTGGGCGCGTGGCTCGAGGTTTCCGAGCGCACGATCTATCGCGACATCGCCGACCTGCAATCGACGGGTGTGCCGATCGATGGCGAGGCCGGGGTGGGCTATATGATGAGGGAGGGTTTCGACCTTCCGCCGCTGATGTTCACACGGGACGAAATCGTAGCATTGGTTGCCGGCGCCCGCATGGTCCGCGCCTTTGGTGGCGCCGCCATGGCGCGTGCCGCCGACGAAGCGCTGGTCAAGATCGGCGCGGTCCTGCCCGACTCGGAAAAGGACCGCATCGCCCGCACCGAGATCCACACGCCGATGTGGGTGGTGTCAGACGCCGACCGCGAGGCGATCGACCTGATCGAGCGCGCCGTCGAAAAGCGCCAGGTGCTCAAGCTCGACTACAATGACGAAGCCGGCCGCGGCTCTGCCCGCGAGGTCCGCCCGCTCGGCCTATGGTTCTGGGGCAAGGTCTGGACGCTGATCGCCTGGTGCGAGATGCGCAACGACTTCCGCGCCTTCCGCATCGACCGCATCTCGGCGGTCACTTCTGCCGGCCGCGGCTTCAAGCCCGAGCGCGGCAAGCTGCTTGTCGACTACTACCGCAGCGTCGAACGCAGCGAATCCTATGGCACACACGACCGCAGCTCCGGCGGCTGACAACCGCAGTTTCCCTCCCCGCCCCTCCCAAACTGTCCCGGCAACGCCGGGACTTTTCTTTTGTGCCCCGCAGCCATACCCAACCATCCTGCATGCCGCTAGGTTCGGGATACGAGGCGGAAGAGGTGACTGCACATGGACATGGATATCCGAGAAATCGACGGCGCATGCCATTGCGGCACGGTGCGCCTGCGCGTCAGGCTGTCGGACGGCCTGCGCAGCGCTCGGCGCTGCACCTGCTCCTATTGCCGGATGCGAGGCGCGGTTGCACTGTCGGCCGATCTCGGCGGCGTCGATGTCCTGGCCGGCCAGGAAGCTCTGACCACCTACGAATTCAACACCCGGGCGGCGAAGCACTACTTCTGCTCGAAATGCGGCATCTACACCCATCACCAGCGCCGTTCGAACCCCAACCAGTTTGGCGTCAATGCCGCTGTCCTTCAGGGCATCAGCCCGTTCGACTTCATCGAGGTCCCGGTCATGGACGGCATCAACCATCCGTCCGACCGCAAGGACGGCACCACGGGCTCGGGCATTGCCGGCATCCTGAAATTCATCGCCAGCACATAAGCCGGCTCGACTTTTGGCGCGTTCCGGACCGTCTCCGCGAGACGGTCCGCCACACGCAATGCTCTCGCAACCCGGACCAGCCACCAAGCGGTCCCGGATGATTTACGAGACATGTGCAAATGACTGGCCCAGCCAAGAAGAAGACGGCGCTCCAGGGCGTAATGACAGCCACCGCCGCGATCCTGACGATCGCCGCCTTTTCGAGCGGCCTGCTCTATCTCGACCGCCTGATCGAGCGCCCCTTGGTCACCTCGACGGCGAATGCCGCTGGCAGCATCCCGGCAGGCGCCAAGGTTCGCGCGCTGCTTGCCGAGCGTATCGACGAACACAAGCAAGGCGTCGGTATCGTCGTGGGCATCGTCAGCCCCAAGGGCCGCAGCGTGGTGTCGCATGGCAGGTTCGGCATCGCCGATCCACGTCCCGTCGATGGCGACACGCTGTTCGAGATCGGATCCATCACCAAGGTGTTCACCGCCATGCTGCTTGCCGACATGGCCGAGCGTGGCGAAGTTGCCCTGAACGACCCTGTTGCCAGATATCTACCCGAAGACGTCACAATGCCCGGACGCGACGGCAAGACGATCTCGTTCACCGACCTTGCCACCCACATGTCGGGGCTGCCGCGGCTGCCCGACAATCTGGCGCCAGCCGATGAGGCCAATCCTTATGCCGACTATACCACCCAACAACTCTACGCCTTCCTGTCGAGCTACATCCTGCCGCGCAGGATCGGCGTCGAGTACGAATATTCCAATCTCGGCTTCGGCCTGCTCGGCCATGCGCTCGCCCACCGCGCCGGCGTCGACTTCGCAACGCTTGTGAGGCTGCGGATCACCGACCCGCTCGGCATGTCCAGCACCGCAATCACGCTCACCCCCGACCTCGCGAAACGCATGGCGCGCGGACATGACAGCGCGCGGGCCGGCGTTCCCAACTGGGACCTCCCCAAGCTCGTCGGCGCGGGCGCGCTGCGCTCGTCGGTCAACGACCTGCTGGTCTTCCTCGAAATGGCGCTTGGCCAGCGCCAGACACCCCGGGCCGTGCGGCTTTCCAAGACGCTTGCCACAACGCTCGCGACACGCAGACAGATCACCGACGGCGGAGCCACCGCCCTTGGCTGGGTCGTGACCACGAACGCCACCGGCGAGGTCATCTGGCACAATGGCGGCACCGGCGGCTTCAACTCGTTCATCGCCTTCCACCCCCGAACGAAGGTCGGCGTCGTCATCCTGTCCAACACCAATGTCGGCATCGAGGACATCGGCGTGCAGGTGCTCAGGTCGCTAGTCCTGCCCGCCAATGGCCCCATTCCCGGTTGACCAGCCTCTGACCTCCAGCATTGGCGTCAACGAAAAAGGCTCCGCACCCAGGCGGGGTCTTTTTTGCTCATCGGACAAGGCATGCCCCCGCAATGCTCTTGCAATCTCATCCTGTCAGATGGCCACCAGCTCCCAAGCGACAACGCCAGTTCGAAAAGCAAGCCGATGAAATCCGCAAGAAAATCCTTTATGCGCTCACGCGCCGTTGCTGCCGCCACCGCAATCCTGTCCGTCGCCACATTCTTGACCGGCCTGCTTTCCCTTGACCGCCAGATCGAAGGACCTTTTGCCGTGACCAAAGCCTCGGCCAGCATGCCGTCCAGTTCCTTCCCCGCCGACAAGGAGATCGCCAAGATCCTTGCCGAGCGTATCGACATAAGGCGCGAAAGCGTCGGCATCGTCGTCGGCACGATCGGGCCGCATGGCCGCAGCATCGTTGCCCATGGCAAGTTTGGCGCCAACGATCCGCGCAAGGTCGACGGCAACACCGTCTACGAGATTGGTTCGATCACCAAGGGCTTCACCGGCCTGCTGCTCGCCGACATGGTGGCCAGTGGCGAAGTCGGGCTCGACGACCCGCTTGCCAAATACATGCCTGAAGGCGTCACCGTGCCCGAGCGCGCCGGCAAGTCGATCACCCTTGCCGACCTGGCCACCCATCACTCCGGCCTGCCGAGCCTGCCCGACGACCTGGAGCCGCCGGACACGCTCAATCCTTATGCCGCCTACACCACCGAACAGCTCTATCGCTTCCTGTCGCGCTATCAGCTGCCGCGCGACATCGGTGCCGATTTCGAATATTCCAACACCGGTTTCGGCCTGCTCGGCCATGCGCTCGCCCGCCATGCCGGCGTCGACTACGAGACGCTGGTGACCCAGCGCATCACCAACCCGCTCGGCATGTCGAGCACGGCCATCACGCTTTCGGCCGAACTCGCCGGACGCATGGCCACCGGCCATAATGGCGATCTGCAGCCTGTTCCCAATTGGGATCTTCCGGCCATCGCCGGTGCCGGCGCGTTGCGCTCGTCGGCCAACGATCTGCTCAACCTGCTGGCCATGGCGCTGAGCACCGAAAAGTCCCCGCTCACGGACGCCGTTGCCGCGGCAAGCGTCAAACGCAAGCCGGTCAATGACGACACGCAGGTCGGCCTCGCCTGGATGGTCACCGAAACCTCGTCGGGCGACATCGTCTGGCACAGTGGCGGCACCGGCGGCTTCACCAGCTTCATAGGCTTCCATCCAGGCTCAAGGACGGGTGTCGTCGTCCTCTCCAACTCGGACGCCGGCGTCAACGACATCGGCATGCACCTGCTTAACCGGGACATCCCCCTGACGGAACCGAAACCGAAGCCGGTCGAGGCGCTCATCGATCCCAGGCTGCTCGACGGTCATGTCGGCCAGTATCAGCTGGCGCCAAAGATGGTTTTTGACATCACCCGGGACGGCGACAAGCTGTTTGCCCAACTGACCGACCAGCCCAGGTTCCGCCTGTTCCCCGAGGGCGGACACCGATTCTTCTACAAGGATGTCGAGGCCGCCATCACCTTCGCGCCTGCCAGGGCCGGCCCCTCGCCAAGCCTGACCTTGCATCAGTTCGGTCACGACATTTCGGCCCCGCGCGTGACCGACTGACCACCGGCGTACCAACAAAGGCCCCGACAATGGAGTGCCCTTTCGGTGGGCCTTTTCGCCCCGCGGAAGCCGGAAAGCTTGTCACGCCGCTGACAAGGGCGTGTCGCAGAAGCGCTCGTCAGCCACGCCAAGCCCCTGATGACGGTGGCGTCACCAGAAACCCTTATGGTCGTTGACGATCTCGTCTTCGAGCTCAGGGAATGGACCACGAACCGCGACATGGCGCCGTCCGGCGGCAAACACCTGATGGCAGCTGAGGTCGAGCGTCAGGTTTCCGGGTTGTCTCCGGTGAGCTCGGCCAACCGCTTTTCGCTCAGCCCATAAACCACGGTGCCGATGCCAGCCCAGTAACAGGCCCCGGCGCACATGCAGCACGGCTCCACCGAGGTCACCAAGGTGCATCGTTCGAGAAAGGCCGGTTGGTATTGCTGAGCGGCCGCGCGGGCCACATTCGCCTCTGCATGGCCAACGCCGCGATCCTGCGCGTAGGTGTTGCCGGATGAAAGCAGCACGTCGCCATCCGGCCCGACCAGTATCGCGCCGAAGGGATGATTGCCGCTGGCCCGGCTCTCCCCGGCGATCTTCACGGCAAGATGTAGATACTCGGTATCGCTCCTCATGGCCGCCTCCCGGGGACCGCAACGCGCAAAAGCTCACGCCGTGAATTCATCTTCACGGAGCGCTTGGCGGCTGTCCAGCCGGCTGTTGAAAAGTGGCGTGCGAGGCGGAAGCGACAGGTCGCTGCAACGGCGAGCCGATGACCGGCCAGTCCACACCGGTCACCACAGCCGCAATGCTCTCGCAATCTGTCGAGACCAGACAATGCCGATTGATTTGCACGGCGCGCCGAACACGCTCCCAGAGACAGCATCGCCATGAGACGCCTCAGGATATCCTCCGCATTTTCAGGTGCACTGACTGCAGCCACCGTCATTTTCACCGTAGCGGCCGTGACCGGCGGGCTGCTCTATCTCGACCGCAAGCAAGACAGGCCCATTGTCTTGTCCGCAGTTGCCGGCGACTGGTCGGGTCAGATGCCAACCGGTGCGGAGATCCGCCGCATCCTCGCCGACCGGATCGACGTCCAAAGGCGAAGTGTCGGCATCGTCGTCGGCACCATCGGGCCGGACGGGCGTAGCATCATTGCCCATGGCGACCTCGGCGGTTTCGATCCGCGACCGGTCGACGGCGACACCGTCTTCGAGATCGGCTCGGTGACCAAGGTATTCACCGGGCTGTTGCTGGCCGATATGGCAGCGCGCGGCGAAGTCGCCCTGACCGACCCGGTGGCCAAATATTTGCCGATGAACGTCGCCGTGCCGGAACGGGGCGGCAAGGCGATCACCCTCGTTGACCTCGCGACGCAGACCTCCGGCCTGCCACGCATGCCCGACAACATCGAGCCGGTCGATGAGACCAATCCTTATGCCGACTACACGGTCGATGAAATGAATGCCTTCGTGTCAGGCTACAAGCTGCCACGCGACATCGGTACAGAATATGAGTACTCGAACCTCGGCTCGGCGCTGCTGGGGCAGGCTCTTGCCCACCGCGCCGGCAAGAGCTTCGAGGCCCTCGTCCACGACCGCATCAGCGGCCCGCTGGCCATGCGCAGCACGGCGATCGAATTGCCGCCTCGTCTCGGCAAGCGCCTGGCCACCGGCCACAACGACATGCTGGAGATTGCGCCCAACTGGGAGATGCCCGCTTTTGCCGGCGCCGGCGCATTGCATTCAAGCGCCAACGACCTGCTCGACCTGCTGCAGGTGACGGTCAACACGAACAAGACTCCGCTGACCATTGCCCTGGCCGGCACGCTGGCGACACGGCGGGCCATCGGCGAACAGGAGACCTCGGCGGCGCTCGGCTGGATCGTCACCAAAAGCAGCAATGGCGAGATTGCCTGGCACGATGGCGGCACCGGCGGCTACAGCGCCTTCATCGGCTTTCATCCCGGCTCGCGCAGAGGTGTCGTCGTCCTGTCCAACGCCAACACAGGCGTCAGCGACATCGGCCTGCATCTGCTCAATCGCGAGATCCCGCTGACAAGGGTCAAGCCACGGCACAGCGAGGCCGCCGTCGATCCCAGCCTGTTCGACACCTATGTCGGCCGTTACCAACTCGCCCCCGACGTGGTTCTCACCGTCCTGCGCGAGGACGACGCACTTTACGCCCAGTTCAGCGGCCAGCCGAAACTGCGGCTGTTCGCCGAAGGCGAGCACCGCTTCTTCTACAAGGACGTCGAGGCGGCCATCACCTTCGCAGCCCCTGCATCGAACCGATCACCTGGCCTCACCCTGCACCGCTTCGGCCGCGACATGCCGGCATCCCGGCTGTCGGACTGACCTGCTGACCGCAGACATCGGAGCAACCCGGAAACGAAAAAGGCCCCGCAATGCGGGGCCTAAGTTTGTGTGAGGAAAACCTCAAAACTTGTCGTCTTCGTCCTCGTCCGGCGTCTTCGAGCGCAGGGCCGAGAGCTTGGCGAACACGGCGTTGGCGTCGAGTTCCTTGTCCTCGTCCTTGGGTGCGGCCTGCTCCGGCGTCAACCGCTCGGTCAGCGAGGCCGGCAGCAAGGTGTCGCCGACAGGGGCGGCGGCTTCGCGGCCGCGCGAGGCGCGCTGGACTTCGATGTCGAGGTCGATCTGCGAGCACAGGCCGAGCGCCACCGGATCGAGCGGCGTCAGCGTCGCCATGTTCCAGTGCTTGCGCTCGCGGATCTGCTCGATCGTCGCCTTGGTGGTGCCGACGAGGCGCGAGATCTGCGCGTCCTTGAGCTCCGGATGGTTCTTGACCAGCCAGTAGATGGCGTTCGGGCGATCCTGGCGCTTCGACAGCGGCGTGTAGCGCGGGCCCTTGCGCTTGGTCTCGGGCACGCGGACCTTGGGATCCGACAGCTTGAGGCGATGATTGATGTCGCCCTCGCCCTTGGCGATCTCGGCGCGCGTCAACTGGCCGGTCATGATCGGGTCCATGCCCTTGATGCCCTGGGCCGATTCGCCGTCAGCGATCGCCTTCACCTCGAGCGGGTGCAGCGAGCAGAACTGCGCGATCTGGTCGAACGAAAGCGCTGTGTTGTCGACCAGCCAGACAGCGGTCGCCTTGGGCATAAGCAGCGTATTGGCCATGCGATATATCCTCTTCGCTCGCCCGCGTCCCTCACGCGGGCGGTGGTCAGACCACCAGAAAATGGGAAATTCGGCCCGTATATAGACGCATTCGCCCGCCACCGCAACGATTTTGGAACCGCCCCGAAGCGGCCTTCGGAGCCGCATTCCGAATACGGGCCGCCCTCTGGCAAGGCCGCAGATGCCCCGGGCCGAAATGAATAGCCGCCAAGTGTAGAAACCGGCCTTGAGCCGGTTGATCTATAAGCAAAAGCTTATTACTTAGTGGAAAGGGGCAATGCAAGTTTTCTGAAAGCTATTCGTCCGGTATTCAGCTCCTGCGATACGCAGGCGACGTCATCACTTGGGCGGAATTGCTGGTGGCATATTTGAACACTCTACTCGAGCGGTAGCCTGCTGCTGTGGAGCACCATTTTTGAGACGGCGATTTTTTGGGGATCTATCATGACAACTGACCACAGCATGGCCAAGCGCGCATTTTTGCGCGCTATTGCGATGGCCGGCATGGCCAGCACTGTCTTGTGCGGCCTTGCCGCCGCTTCTCATGCCCAGACCTGGGAGGGAGATCAAAGCAGCGACTGGTTCAACGGCGACAACTGGTCGGCCGGCAGCACCCCCGCCGGAACAGCCGTTATAGTCAACCAGCCGGGCGCACCCAATGCCCCAAGCATCGAAACCCCCGGGGCCAGCACGAGCACCATCTTCGTCGGCGGCTTCACCGGCGCCTCGCTCGACATCGTCAATGGCGGCAGCCTGACCTCGACATCGGCGATAATCGGCAACTCATCGGTCAACGGCGCGCCGCCTGCCAGCAGCCAGACAGGCGAAGCGACGGTTACGGGCGGCTCCACCTGGACGACCGACACACTCAATGTCGGCTTCTACGGATCAGGGACACTGAACATCGCGGCTGGCGGCAGTGTTGAAGCCGCGCAGGCGTCGCTTGCCACGCAGGAGGGCAGCGTCGGCCTGGTCAACGTGACCGGAGGGAACTCGAAATGGCTCAACACCGGCAACGGTGGCACCATCGTCGGCGATGGCGGCGAGGGAACCTTCAATGTCAGCCAAGGCGCAAGTGCGAGCAGCTATGTGGCGACCTTGGGCCAGCAGGCGAGCGGCCACGGCATCGCCAACGTCTCGGGGACCGATACGCTGTGGCAGATCACCAATGCCAACCTCGTCCTCGGCCAGTCCGGCGTCGGTGAATTGCATATCTCTGGCGGCGCGAAGGTTACGGCCAACAATCGTACCTTTCTGGGCAGCGGACCCGGCTCCTCGGGCACACTGACCATCAGCGGCACGGGCTCTGCCCTCACCTCGACCGTCGACATCAGGATCGGCGTCAAATCGGCTGGTTCGGTCAGCGTCACTGCAGGCGGCAAACTGCAAAGCGCAGCTGTGATCGTCGGGGCCGACGCATCCGGCGTGGGCGACCTCATCGTCTCTGGCTCGGGCTCCCGCGTCGAGTCGGGCACATATGTCATGCTGGGATGGAATGGCGACGGTACCGCCACGGTCAGCCACGGCGGCACGATCTCAACGGCAGCTGCCGGCATACAGATCGGCTTCGCCGGCGGTTCCACCGGCACGCTCAACATCGGCGCAGCCGAGGGCGACGCGGCCGTCGCTGCGGGCGACATCGCTGCACCGAAGATCGTTTTCGGACCAGGCAGCGGCACGCTCGTCTTCAATCATACCGACGATGCCCATGATTTTGCCGCGGCCATTTCGGGCGACGGCTCAATCAGGCATCTGAGCGGAACGAGCCGCCTGCTCGCCAACAGCTCAAGCTTCACCGGAACAACCGACGTGCTTGGCGGGACCTTATGGATCGGCGATGGCCTCGGCGGCGGGATCGACGTCTTCTCGACCGCCAGGCTTGAAGGCAGCGGCGATCTCGGCGACGTCACGATCCGCTCCGGTGCAATCGTCGCGCCCGATGGAACCTTCGATGTGGCGGGCGATTTCGCCTTTCAGGCAGGCTCGCTCTATGAAGTCGGCATTGGCGGTGCAGCCAGCCGCATCGCCGCCGGCACCGCCACCATCGATGCGACGTCTTCGGTCCATGTCGTCGCCAACGGCATGGATGCGCTGTCGGACGAGTATCTGATCCTGTCGACCTCCGGAGCGCTGACCGGCGCCTTTGGCGGCGTCACCGACGACTTTGCCTTCCTCGACAGTGCACTCGACTATAGGAACGCCAGCGAGGTCTGGCTCACCCTGCAATTCAACGGTGCCGCGTTCGGCACCGTCGCCATCACCGACGACCAGCATGCCGTGGCCGGCGCTCTCGACAACCTTTCGGCCGGCAACCCGATGGTCGGCGGCCTGCTTGGCCTTTCCTTCAGCGGCGCGCGCGACGCGCTCGACCAGCTGTCAGGCGACATCCACCCCTCGCTGATGAACGCCGGCATCATTGCCTCGACGCTGGCACAGGATGCCGTGCAGAACCGCATCCGCCAGACCTTCGACAGCCACGCGGCGGCCGGCAAGCCGTCGCGTGCCTTTTGGGTCGAGGGTGTGGGCAATATCTCGGAATTATCCGGTGTGGACGACACGGAAGGCTTCAAGGTCAAGGCCGCGGCACTGTTCGGCGGCCTCGACGGCGAACTCGCCGAAGGCATCCGCCTCGGCGCCATGGCCGGCTATTCCAGGAGCAGCATCTCTCGGGGTGGGCAGGCCTCGACCGGTACCGCCGACACCTTGCATGCCGGCATCTACGCCGGGGCTGAACTTGGTGCGCTTCGCCTGCAATTCGGCGCCATCCAGGCGTGGCACGATCTGTCGACCGAACGCCGCGTCGCCTTCGGCGGCTTCTCCGACAGTCTCGCCGCCGGCTACGACGCAACAACGACCCTCGTCCATGGCGACGTCGGCTACCGCCTTGGCCTTGGCGCGTCCTATGTCGAGCCGTTTGCCGGCATCGCTTATGTCAGGACCGGCAGCGACGGATTTGCCGAGACCGGCGGCGCCGCGGCACTGACCGGGGCAGCCGGCGATCAGGATGCGACTATCTCCACCCTCGGCATAAGGGCAAGCACCGAACTGCCGGCCGGCGCGCGATCCGTCACGCTGCAGGGCATGCTCGGCTGGCGTCACACCGACAGCGACGCACCGCTGTCGCGCCTCGCGTTTGCCGGCACGGCACCGTTTTCCGTCCTCGGCGACAGCCTAGCGTCGGATGCCTTCGTCTACGATGCCGGCCTGAGCTTTGCCGTCAGGGACAATGCCCGCATCGATGTCAGCTATGCCGGTGCCGTCGGCGACGGTACCGCAGCGCACCAGTTGCGCGGCACCTTCGCCATGGGCTTCTGACCCGCGCCAGCACACGAAAAGGCCCCGCCTCCCCAGATGGGAAGCGGGGCTTCGTTATTGCCGGCAATGTGCCGGACAGGCTTACTTCAGCTTGTCGGCAGCCTTTTCGATGGCCACAACGGCGCAAGCCTCGTCGAAGTTGCCGCCCGGCGCGCCGCCGACACCGATGGCGCCGATGACAGCGTCGCCAGCCTTGATCGGCATGCCGCCGGCGAGCACCAGGAAGCCGTCAATGTCGACCAGGCCGGCAGCGCCCGGATTCTTCTGCACGTTCTCGGCCATCTTGGAGGTCGGCGTACGCGACGAGGCCGAGGTGAAGGCCTTGTCCTGGGCAGCCGAAACGGTGTGCGTGCCGGCATTGTCGGCGCGAACGAGGGCGCGCAGCACGCCGGCGCGGTCAACCACTGCGGCAGTGACGTTGTACTTGTCGGCGGCGCAGGCTGCGACCGCGTTCTGGGCGATCTCGACGGCGAGGCTCGACGAGATGTTCTTCTCGGTCAGCACCTGTGCGGAAGCAGCACCGGAGATGGCGACGGTGGCAGCGGCGGCGAGGAAAATGCTCTTGATCATGACTGGGTTCCTGTCCTGATGTTGCTCGGGAGAAAGCGTCTTGCTTGTCCGATGCCAGAACTACGCCGAACCGCCGCCGGGCAGAATCCGCGATGCCACCACCTGCCCTAGGTAGGATTACCTACTGCCTTCGGATGCCGGCACATTTTTCCGCAAGCGCTGGACCGCGCGAGGCGCAGTCACCCGCTTATGCCGACCCCGCCGTGCATCACTGATCGCGTAGACCGTTTCCCGGAGAGCCGCCGCCTCGCTAAGCGAGAAGCGCCAGCCGCACCTGCTCGGCCACAGCGCTGGTGCCGAGCTTCTCCGCGATCTTCGCCCGGTGCGCGTCGATGGTGCGGGCCGAGACCTCGAGGCTCGCGGCGATTTCCTTGCTCGCCCAGCCTCGCGCCACCATGTCGAGCACCTCGCGCTCGCGCTCTGTAAGCCTGGCCAGAAGCGCCCGGGCTTCGCGCTTCTCCAGCCCAGCGTCTAGGCTGGCAAAAGCCTGCTGCAGCGCATCGACCAGCACCTCGCCGTCAACCGGCTTGGTCAGGAAATCCTGGATGCCCGACTTGAACGCCCGCCGGCAGGCAGCCACGTCGCCATGCCCGGTGATCATGATGGTCGGCCAGTCGATGTCGCGCTCGCGCAGCTTCTGGTGCAATTGCTGGCCCGACACCAGCGGCATGCGCAGATCCACCACCAGCACGCCCGGCCGGCTCTCGTCGACATGTGCCAGGAACGTCTGCGGGTCGCCGAAGGTCTCCGCCGTAATCCCGTAGGTCGAGAGCAGGAACGCCAGCGCCTCGCGCACCGCCTCGTCGTCGTCGACCAGATAGACCTTATGCATCATCTCTGCCTTCCGCGCTCGGCGACCCGTTGCCCGCCGCCGCCCGCGCTCCCCTGGCCTCCCCTGCCAGGGGCAATGTCACCGTAAAGCGCGCCCCGCGCGGCGCTCCGTTTTCCGCGGCGATGCGTCCATCCACCCGTTCCACCAGCGACGCGCACAGCGACAGTCCCAGCCCCATGCCGTCGGCCTTGGTGGTGAAGAACGGCGTGAACAGCTTCGGCAGCACCTCGTCAGGGATGCCCGGCCCGTCGTCGCTGACCACAAGCTTCGCCTCGCGCTGCTCCCGCAGGGTGGCAATCCTCACTGTCCCGCCGCGGCCGGTCGCCTCCGCCGCGTTGCGGATCAGATTGTGCAGCACCTGCTCCATCTCGATCGCGTCGACCACCGCCTCCGGGGCCGGCTGCGCGAGTTCCAGAACCAGGGCAACCCCGCGCCGCTCGAGGTCGGTGCAGGTCAGCGCCACAACCTCGGCAACGATGGCGTTCAGGTCCTGCCGCGCCCGTTCAGGCGCCTTGTTGGAGGCATAGTCGCGCATCCGCTTCAGCATCTCGCCGGCACGCTTGGCCTCGCGCACATTAACGTCGAGCGCCTGCGAAATCATCGCCATGTCCGGCCTGTCCGCCTGTGACAGCCGAAGGGCAGCCTGGCTGCGGCTCAGCAGCGCGGTCAGCGGCTGCGTCAGCTCATGCGCGATGCCCGACGCCAGTTCGCCCATGGCGTTGACGCGCGAGGCATGCGCCAGAAGCGTCTCTCGCTCCTGCAACAGCGCCCGCGCCTCGGCCGCCTGCGCCACAAGCTCGGAGCGCTTCACCGCCGCCCTCTGCCCCAGCCCGAAGCTCAGGGCAGCCGCCAGCAGCCCCGCCACCACGGCAAAACCCAGCAGCCGCCCGGGCGGCACCAGGGCTGCCAAGGGCAGCGATCGGTCGAGCGACAGCAACAGCCGCTGCCCCTCGCCGTCGATCACCTTCTCGAAATGCGGTGGCGTCAGCCACGAAACCCCGAGCCCGAATGAAGCATCGGCAGGGAGGTCGACCAGGGCAGCATCGTCGAGGCTGATCCGGAGATGCGCAAAGCCTGGTCGCTCTTCCGGCTCCACAAGCCTGGCCGCTTCGATCATCAGCACCACGGCGTGGTCGGACGGCGCCGGCGCGCGCTTGGCCAGGAGATAGCGCCCCGCGCCGGCGGCGTAGACGCTCGCTCTGCCGCGCACCTGCGCGGCAATCTCCGCGGCGAGCGGCGTCAACTCGGGCCCGCCGCCCGCGGGCACATCGACCACCTCGCGCACAAGAACGGCCGAAGTGCCTGCCGGATACGATGCTCCCGAACTGCCGGACGTCGCTGCTCCCTGACTTCCGCCCATCTCGTCACCGGCCGCCGTCTGGGCGTCGAGCGAGACAAGCGACAGCCAGGCGATACGCGGATAGAAGCGCGAAATGCTCTCCATCACCTGCCGCACGGCGCCGCCGGACGCCGGCTCGGCCCCGCTCGACAGGGCGATCAGCGTGGTCAGATGCGCGTCGTGCTGCGCCACGCGCTGCGAGATCAGTCGGTGCAACGTTCGTGCCGCCACCTCCAGCTCGTCCGCCATGCGCGTCCGCGACGTCTCCACCGATAGAGCGACGAAGACCGCCATGGCTGTGAGCCAGAGCGCGAGGCCAAGGAGGCGGGGATTGGAGAGGGGTGAGGTCACGTCGGGTTGATGCTGGCCAGAAGTCGGCATCACCATAGTCGCGGACCAATCAGAAGGGAACGGCGTGTCTGTTCGACGCAAAGGCCAATTGATGCAGACCTATTGCGCTCAGTCCCGACGGGCGCTGGCACGGCGATCACACGAGACGAAAGAAACGAGGTCCCTTCAGGCACATTTTGTAAGCGTAGCCTCGAGCAGGTCCTTGACGACCTTGCCCTGCGGGCTGGTCGGCAATGAGGATCGGACCTCGACGCTGCGCGGGCACTTGTAGTTGGCCATGTTGGCACGCGACCAGTCGATGATGTCCTTTTCGGTGGCGCTGGTGCCCGGGCGCAGCACGACATAGGCCTTGCCGACCTCGCCGAGACGCTCGTCAGGCACGCCGATGACGGCAACGATGCCGATGGCGGGGTGCTGGCTCAGGATGCGCTCGATCTCGGCCGGATAGCAGTTGAAGCCGCCGGTGATGTACATGTCCTTGAGACGGCCCTCTATGCGCAGGTTGCCGTCGCTGTCGAAGCAGCCGATATCGCCTGTGTGCAGCCACCCCTCCGGATCAATGGTCCTGGCAGTGGCTTCCGGATCGTTGAAATAACCCTTCATGACGATGTAGCCGCGGATCACCACTTCGCCGGGCTTGCCGTCGGGCAGGAAATGGCCGTCCTCGGCCATGATACGGACTTCGACGCCGGGAGCCGCCTTGCCGGCAGTGTTGGCAATCACCTCATCCGGATCGGTCGCCAGGCACATCGTGCCATAGCCGCCGCATTCGGTCAGGCCATAGCCTGTCACCACGCCCGCTATGCCAAGTTCTGTTCGCATCCGATGGACCAGAATAGGCGGAATTGTCGTGCTTCCCGTAACGGCCAGACGCAGGCTGGAGGTGTCGAATTTTGCCAGTCCCGGATGCTGGAGCATGCCCTGGAAGATGGCGGGCGGACCGGGGATGACGCTGATCTTCTCTTCGGCGACGCGCTTGAGAATTTCGCCGGCATCATAGGTGAGATGCGGCATGAAGACGGCGCCGCGCATAAGTGCCACCATTGCCCCGGCACGATAGCCGAAGACGTGGAAAAGCGGCGGGATGACCAGGATGCGGTCATGCTCGCGGATGCCGACACGCGTCGCCCAGGCGTCGATCGCCCGCAGGCACTGCTGGTGACCGTACATGACGCCCTTGGGATAACCCGTGGTGCCCGAGGTGAAGAGCATGTCGCAGAGATCATCGGGACCGACAGTGGCCTCGCGTGCGGCAAGCTCGGCATCGCTGATGCTGTCGCCCGATGCAACGAAGCTGTCCCAGTCGCGATCGCCTTTGCTGCCGTCGCCGATGACGACCACTTCGCGCAGCAGGTCGCGCGTCTCGGCACGGAGCTGGTCGGGATAGTAGGTGCCCAAGAACTCGCCGACCGAAAACAGCACCGAGGTGCCGCTGCGCTTGACCAGTTCGGCGATTTCCGCGCCCTTGAAGCGGGTGCTGGCGGGAATGAGCACGGCGCCAGCAGTGACGAGGCCGAGGGCTGTGGCGAACCATTTCCAGGTGTTGGGCGCCCAGACCATGATGCGGTCGCCCTTCTCGACACCGGCTGCGATCATCGCCTTGGCGACGCGCTTGCGCATCGCGTCGAGCTCGATGAAGTTCAGCACGATGCCGTTGTCTTCAATTGCGGTGCGTGTGCCATAGAGCTCGGCGGCGCGCGCGCAGAGGGCGGGAATGGTGGTGAACTTCCAGTCGGCGTCTTCTGAGATCATCTGTCTGCCTTGGGTACGATGAAGGTCGTCGTTGGCCCCACGCGGGGCGAACGAGTCTGGTTGGAAATTGTCGTGAGGATCGATGGGCTGCTAAAGCTCGAAGGCCCGCAGAAGGGTCGTCACGAAGAGCGAAGTGGCGAAAAACACCAACACCGCCGCCCCCAAGCGGGCAAAAAGCCGTGACGAGGCAAAATGCTGGAACCGTCGGGCGATACCGGCGCCAATCAGCGTCCAGATGGACCCGATCGTCAGGATCAGCAGCGACAGCCCCATCAGATATGGCAGTGCGGCCGAAATGTTGCCTTCACGCAGATGTGGAACGATGGTGAGTGCAAACAGCAACGCCTTGGGATTGGACAGCGTCACAACGAAGATGTCGGCAGCGCGCGAGCCGGTCCGGTTCTGACGCGCCATATCCCAGGTCCAGAGCTTGCGCGCCGACAGGAGCAGGGCAGCGGCGGCGGCGATCGCGGCAAACGATGCGGCCGAATGAACGAAGCGGGCGGCGAGCGACAGGCCGAGCGACCAGCCAAGGATGGCGCAGAGGTATCCGACCAGCTCTGCAGGCAAAAGCCTGAGCGCAGATTTCCAGCCGAGCAGCGCACCATTGGTTGCAATCAGCGTGTTGGTAGGTCCTGGAACGAAAAGCAGCGTTATCGTAGCGGCCGAAAATGCGAGCCAATTCTCCATCGCAAGACCTCATAGCATCGCCAGATCCTGGTGGCCTCGGCGCGCCCAGGACAGATGTCGGGGAAAGGGCCGGGCCGTTGCCCGGCCCTGGCTCTTTAGGCTGCGGTCTGAGCCAGCATGATCTCTGGCTGCGTCACCACATAAAGGCCGTCGATCGCCGCGTTGGCCTGCAGGAACTGCAGTCCGTTGAGAGCATCCATAAACTGCATGTTCTCGCGCTTGGTCTCGTCGCCGATCTGGCCCGTGCCGCGGCGCATGTCGACACCTTGCCTCAGCTTTTCGGCAACCTGCTTGGCAACGATTTCGCCGTAGCGGCCATCACTGACCTCGGTGTAGTCGGCGCCGCCAGACACGATGCTGACGAACGCCTTCTTCATGTCGCGGTCCGAATAGTCCTTGGAGGTCAGCCGCTGCGCCTCCCAGAAGTAGCCTGCCTGTCCTCTGTTGAGGTCATAGAAGGAGGAAACCATCATCAGGAACCTGAGATAGGCCTGCCGGTAGCTGGTCTCGAAGAAGTTGACCGCGCGCGCTTCGTCGACATGGCCTTTCAGGATGCTCGCAATCGACGCGGCGGCAACAAGGCTCGAGACCATCGCAAGGTGTACGCCGCTCGAGAGCAGCGGGTCGAGAAAGCACGCGGCATCGCCGCACATGAAGTAGCCCGGCCCCGAGAAGCGCTCCGACGTGTAGGAATAATCCGTCTCCATCTTGATGTCGGTGCGCTTGGCATCCTTCAGGATGATGCGCGCCTCCTCATTGTCGGCAAGCAACCGGTCATAGACCTGTTCGGCGCTATGCCCGGTATCGCGTTCCTTGCGCAGCTGATCGCGGGTGATCACCGTACCGACGCTGACCGTGCCGTCGTTGAGCGGAATGAACCAGATCCAGCCGGCCTCCACCGAGATGATACGGGTCGAGCCGGCGGGCAGATCGTCGTAAAAGAGGTTGGTCCCGGACCAGTAGGACCAGATGGCGACGTTCTTGAAGACGTTGTGGAAATGCCGGTCCTTCGCATACTCGTTGGCGATAACGCCGCTGCGGCCGGAGCAGTCGACGAGGTACTTGAAGCTGATGTTGCCTCTCGTCTCTGAGGTTCGGTCGAGGTAGCTCGCCGAGACCGCCCGGCCATTGTCGAACTCGATCTTGCTGACCTTGACGTTCTGGTGAACGCTCGCGCCATTTTCCGCAGCGTGGTCGAGCAGCAGCTTGTCGAACTCCGAGCGCTTGACCTGGTAGGAGTGGTTCGGTGCGCCCTCGATCTCGTCGAAGCGGAACGACCACTTTTCGTTACCCCAGTTGAAGTAGCCGCCAGGCTTCTCGACGAAGCCATGCTTCTTCATCTTTTCCCCGGCGCCGATCGCGTCGAGCATCGGCATCAGCGAGGCAAGAAGCGACTCGCCGATGTGATATCTCGGGAACACGTCGCGTTCCAGAACAGTGGTCTTGATCCCTTGCCGGGCAAGGATGGTTGCGACAGTGGAACCGGCCGGTCCGCCGCCGATGACAAGTACGTCCGTGGTATTCGAAATCATCAAGGTCTCCTAAGCGATTGACGAGGCCAGATGTGGATGTGGGCGAGTAGGCAAGTCTCCAATCGGGACTCGGAATATTCGGGATGCCCTCGACGACAATATTTTCCGACATCTAATCATAAATCGTCTATTTGGACGATATATTTGACATTACTTAAATAAATTCAAGCAACAAAAGAAATACATCTCCGACAAAACCTGGTCGGATCACTCATGTTGCTCGTTCTGGAGTGGTGCTCTATTGATTCTGCTTAGTTCATCCTCTCAATGATGGTGACGTTTGCCTGCCCTCCGCCCTCGCACATGGTCTGCAGGGCGAACTTGCCGTTGCGTCGTTCCAACTCGAACAACATCGAAGTCATGATGCGCGCCCCGGTGGCACCGAGCGGATGACCGAGCGCGATCGCGCCGCCATTGACGTTCATCTTTTCGTGCGGCACTTCGAGCTCGCGCATCCAGGCCATGGGAATGGAAGCGAAAGCCTCGTTGCATTCGAACAGGTCGAAGTCATTGATCCGCATACCGGTCTTGGCCAGCGCATGCCGGGTGGCCGGGATAGGGGCGGTCAGCATCCAGACAGGATCGGCAGCGCGGACCGAGATGTGGTGGATTCGTGCGCGCGGTTTGAGCCCGTGGTCCTTCACGGCCTGTTCGGACGCAATCAGCATGGCCGCGGCAGCGTCAGTGTTCTGGCTGGCGACGCCAGCATGGACCCGGCCGCCGGCGCGCAGTGGAGCCAGGGCAGCCATCTTGGCCAGGCTGGTATCATGGCGTGGCGCCTCGTCGACGGAAAAGCTGCCGATGGGAACGATTTCGGATTCGAAGAGTCCCCGATCGATGGCATCGATGGCGCGCCTATGGCTTTCAAGCGCAAAGCGTTCCATGTCTTCGCGGCTGCAGTTCCACCTCTGAGCGATCATGTCGGCGGCCCTGAACTGGCTGACTTCCTGCTGGCCGTAGCGTGCCTGCCAGCCCGGCGAGCTGCTGAAAGGGTCGTCGAAACCGAACTGCGTGCCGACCGACATGGCCGCCCCCATCGGGATGAGGTTGAGGTTCTGCACGCCGCCGGCAACCACAAGATCCTGGGTTCCGCTCATCACCGCCTGGGCGGCGAAATGGATTGCCTGCTGCGACGATCCGCACTGCCTGTCGATTGTCACCCCCGGCACATGTTCGGGGAGGCCGGCCACCAGAGCGCAGGTTCGGGCGATGTCGCCGGCCTGAGGGCCGATGGTTTCCGTGCAGCCGAAGATGACGTCGTCGATGCCGGCCGGATCTATGCCGGTGCGCTTGACCAGTTCCCTGATCGGGAAGGCGCCCAGATCGGCGGAATGCGTGCCGGCGAGAGCACCCTTCTTGCGCCCGACGGGCGTGCGCACGGCATCGATGATGTAGGCTTCAGGCATCGGGACAGGCTCTGCGATTTCAACTGTCCCGGAGGCTAGCGCGAGAGCCAGTCCTCCACTATTCCTATAATGATCATATGGCTTCAACGGTTTCTGAATAACGAGCGGCACATGGATCTCAGACTTCTCGAGTGCTTCCTGCGTGTCGCCGAATTCGGCAGCATGAACCGTGCGGCCGCCGACCTGAACCTGTCCCAGCCGTCGCTTTCGCGAAAAATTGCCCTTCTCGAAGGCGAAATCGGAGCCTCGCTGTTCCGCCGGGACACGACAGGGACCAAGCTGACCGAGGCCGGCTTGCTGCTCGCCGGGCGTGCGCCGCAGCTTTTGCGCGAAGCCGTTCTGATCAAGGAGGAGATCGCACAGGAAAGCTCGACGTCCGTGTCGTTGGCGTTGCCCTCATCGCTGAACCGCCTGTTGGCCATCCCCTTTCTGGAGAAGGTCGTCCGCGAGCATCCGCATTACACGTTGCGTGTCAGCGAAATCGTCTCCAACGCACTCGAGGTGTGGATGCAGCGGCGGACCCTCGACGTTGCCATCACTGCGCTGCAGCCGCGAACGCAGCGTTTCAGCCTGACGCCGCTTGTTCGCGAGCCGATGATGCTTCTCGGAACCGAAAGCGCGGAACTGGGCGTCGAAGGGATGGTGTCGGCCGACTTCGTGGTGCAGCACAAGCTGGTGCTGCCTGAGTCCGGCAATCCGATACGGCGATATCTCGAACAGAAGCTCGGAACCGGAAATCTCTCGATCAACACTGTTGTCGAAGTCGAGTCGGTTGCCATGTGCTACGAGCTTGCGCGCGCCGGCGTCGGCTACACCATGCTGCCCTATTCGTCCATTTACGAACACAAGCGCGACGACAGGGTTTCGATGGCGGTGATCCAGGGCTTCGATGTCACCTGGGCACTCGCGGTCAACCGATATCGCGTGCATTCCGCCGCCGTCAGCCAGGTGGCCGAGGACCTGCTTGTTTTTGCCCGGGGGCGCGCGGCCGATCCCGCCTGGAAGTTCGCCACGGCGATCTGAGGACGCCCACCGAAACAGCTGCCGGGCAGTCGTGACGAAGCAAATATTCATGCGCTTCGGAACAAGGCGGAGCTGCGAAAGCACGTCAGAACATTAGTCCGAACAGACGATGCAGAGCATTTGAACGCGTCCACCCTTTATTGGGCGAGGACCTATCATCTACAAAATGGGAGAGAGAAATGTTGCGTCGTGGCGCACTTCTGACATTTTTTGCATCGTCTCTTGCATCACAGACAATGGCATCCGACTGGCGAATTCTTGCACAGTTCGACGATGCGCCCGAAGGGCTCGTCGGCGACACCAACGGCAATTTCTATGTCAGCCTGTTTCATTCCGCGCTGGTCATGAAGGTCGCAACCGACGGCACCTCGACCAAGATCGCCGATCTGAGGACGGTGATCGGAGATGCCAAAGGAAGCACAGTCGGCATCGACTGGGACGGCAAAGATCACCTCTACGTCGCCTTTTCCGAATACTCCAAACGCTTTCCGTGGCCTGCCAAGGCCGATTTGGCGGTCGAGGGGTGCGGCGATGCAACGGTCACCAGGTCCGGCCTGTACCAGGTCACGATCTCGACGGGCAAGGTCGAGCCGGTGGTGACACGGGCCGACGGATATCCGTTCTGCTTCCCCGACGACCCGGTCATAGCACCGGACGGCAAGATCTACTTGTCAGATCTCAGCCTCCAGGCCATCTGGAAAATAGACCCCGAGCAGAAATCAGCTGAGTTGTGGTCGAAGGACCCACTGTTCAGTCCGGGAGACCGCTCTCTCAGCGGCTATCCGGTGGGCGTCAATGGCATAGCGCTGGCGCCGGACGGCAAGTCGCTTTACGGCGTGACAGGCGGCATCCCGCTGCTGGTCAAGGTGCCGATCCAGGATGACGGCAGTGCCGGAAAGGCTGAAATGCTCGCCTTCGGCTACGACAACATGGATGGCCTGGAGGTCGACAAGGACGGCAATTTCTACCTGACTGAGACCACGCGCAGCGAAGTCTGGAAGGTCAGTGCCGACGCCAAGAAGCGGCAGCAGCTGGGCAACCCGCTCCAGGCGCCTCTCGGGGCACCCGCAAGCATCGCCTTCGGCAATGGCGACATCTGCGTGACCAACCTGAATTTCTTCAAGCATCTGCCTGAAAGCCAGGCAAACTCCATAGCCTGCACGAAGCTGGATAAGCCGCTCTGGTAGTCAGAGCATGACAAGCGCACTCCAGCGGGGCTGGCGTCCCCTGGCTGCGCGGGCATCGCAATCGCACCTGCAGCCGTTCCGTTGATCCGCCAGGCAGCATCGACGGGCTGGACGCAGCCTTGACTAACTTGGGCCAAGCCCGTTCGCCTCGGTCCCCGCCTGCCGACAACGCGGTGCGAGTTCGCCTCGTATGCGTTGTCGGCTCTTTTCGCAGTGTTGATGGATACAACGGCGGTATCGCTGGTCGGGGTGGGGTTGGCCTTGATCAACCGCGCCACTGCGCGGCCACCATGGGGCCGACTGCGGTATGCCCTACGATGAACGCCCGGCAGAGTGGCCTCCTTGCAGCGGCTGGCGCACACATCCAACTCTACCTCACTTGCCGAACCTGCGCGCCCCGAAGACGCAGCAGATGACAGCGACGGTGACGACCAACATCACGGGGGTCACGGGCTCGCGGAGCAATGTGGCGGCAAGCACGAGGCCAAAGAATGGCTGCAGGAGCTGAAGTTGTCCGACCGAGGCGATGCCGCCAAGCGCAAGGCCGCGATACCAGAAGACGAAGCCGATGAGCATGCTGAACAGGGAAACGTAGGCCAGGCTTGTCCATGCCGGAATCGTCACGTTCTCAAATGTGGCAGGCCAATAGATCGCCGTGAGCATCAGCATCACCGGAAGGGATATCACCAGCGCCCAGCAGATGACCTGCCATCCACCGAGCTTGCGCGAGAGCGTCGCCCCTTCGGCGTAACCGAGCCCGCAAGCGATGATCGCGGCCAGCATGAGCGCGTCGCCGACAGGCGAGGCAGACAGCCCCTGGCTAATCGCAAACACGGCGACCAATGCGCTTCCGAGAACCGAGAAGAGCCAGAAGATCGGCTTGGGTCGCTCATTGCCGCGGATCACGGCGAAGATCGCAGTGCAGAGCGGAAGGAGGCCGATGAACACGATCGAGTGGGCCGACGTGACATGCTGAAGGGCAAAAGCCGTCAAAAGCGGAAAACCAACCACCACGCCGAGGGCAACGACCACCAGGGAAACAAGATCGCGACGTTCCGGGCGGCGCTCCCTGAAGGCGGCTAGTAAGACAACTCCGAGAATGCCGGCAATTGCCGCACGAGCAACCGTCAGAAAAACCGGATCAAGAGACTGCACGGCAACGCGCGTGGCGGGCAGTGACCCGCTGAAGATGATCACACCTATCAATCCGTACAACCAACCGCTTGTCGACCGTTCCATGGCACCCCCTTTGTCCATGGACCTATGCAGGCAGCCGCTTGCAACCGCCAGATACGGTAAGGTACAGTTTGACATTACTGTTATGGCCACAAAGGCAATACAGATGGACACAACCCGTATCGAAATGGTGATGGAGCAGATCAGGCGTCGAATCGCCGGACGCAGCCTCTTGCCAGGCAGCAAGCTTCCCTCCGTACGGGCACACGCCAAGACGTCAGGCGTCTCGGTTTCGACAGTCGTAGAAGCCTATGACCGCCTCGTTGCCGAGGGGGTGGTGCTATCCCGTCCTGGTTCCGGTTTCTACGTGGCGACACAGACCGCCCCACTGTTGCTGTCCGAGGTTGGTCCGAAGCTCGACCGAGCTATCGATCCGTTCTGGGTGTCCCGCCAATCGCTGGAAGCCACCGACAATACCGAGAAGCCGGGCTGCGGGTGGCTGCCCCCTGACTGGCTTCCCGAGGCTGGCCTCCGGCGCGGTCTACGCGCACTTTCCAGGGCTTCGGGGATTGCCCTGGCCGAATATGGATCGCCATTGGGATTGCCACCCCTTCGGCAATTGATCACCCGGCGAATGGCAGAGAAGGGCATTGAGGCACCACCCGACCAGGTCATCCTGACCGAAAGCGGCACCCAGGCCATCGACCTTCTCTGTCGCTATCTCATCGACCCTGGCGATACCGTGCTTCTCGACGATCCCTGCTACTTCAACTTCCAGGCGCTGTTGAGAGCGCACCGGGTTCAGGTCGTCAGCGTTCCCTACACCCCAAATGGGCCCGATATCGAGGTGTTCGCGTCCGTGCTCGCAGAGCATCGGCCACGCCTCTACATCACGAACTCGGCGGTCCATAATCCGACGGGAGCGACGCTTTCTCCTGTTATCGCCCATCGTGTCCTGATGCTGGCCGAACAGCATGGTCTGACAATCGTCGAGGACGACATATTCGCCGACTTTGAGCACGTGCCCGGCCCGCGGCTCGCCGCGTTCGACGGCTTGAACCGAGTCATCCACATCGGCAGCTTCTCGAAAACCCTCTCTGCTTCAGCCCGATGCGGGTTCATTGCCGCGAAAAAGGATTGGATAGACGGGATCGTCGACCTGAAAATTGCGACAACATTCGGCGGCGGGCGTCTCAACGCGGAGCTCGTCCTCAGCGTGCTCAGTGACGGTGGCCATCGTAAGTATCTCGAGGGACTGCGGATGCGCCTTGCTCGAGCACGCCACGAAGTCGGAGCGAAGTTGCGGGAGATAGGCATCGTGCCCTTGCTGGAACCGCAGGCCGGGATGTTTCTCTGGTGTAGAGTTCCTGGTCCTCGATCGTCGGCACAAGTGGCAAGGGCAGCACTTGTCGATGGTGTCGTCCTAGCGCCCGGGAACGCTTTCAGCCCCGCCCAGACGGCAGGAGATCTGATGAGGTTCAACGTCTCACAAATCGGCAACAGCAGGGTTTTCGAGACGATACAGCGGTCGCTATCCCAATCTTGTTCGGGGGATCGCTAGATCACGCAAGTCTCTTTCGTACTTATGTTGCTCCGCACCCCGGCTGCGATTGCTGGATGCTTGCAGGACAAGAGGACTTCGCATCGGAATGATCAGATTGGGCCGGGAGGGGACTGGAAGCTTCCATTCGAAGACCAAGCATTAGCTGTCGTTTGAGGGCTCTGTTTGACCAACGGGAGTGCGGGTGCAAGCGCGGGAAGAAGCGATAATTGCGCCTTCTGGCGCCACGCACGCCCTCCGGCCCACTCGGCTCAGGCCAGGAGCAGTTCAGCGCTTCTGTCGGCATTGCCTACTTTGGCGGCAACGCGGCGAGCAAGAGTGTCACCGGCAACAAGGAACTGCCCTTGCTCGACGTGGCCAGCAACAGGACGTTCCTGATCACCGACTAACGAAAATGCTCCAAGCTCTTCGGGCTCAGGCTCCTCGGCAACGCTACCTCTCGCGCTGAAGCGAAAGTAGCGCCACACGATGCGCGGATAAGACTGTGGGATGCTAGCCATCAACGGCGCACATCCCTTTCAGCCATAGACTCGGCCCCGCTCGACAGCGCGATCAGCGTGGTCAGACAGGGCTGCGCCGCACGCTGCGAGATCAGGTCGGTGCAGCGTCCGCCCCGTCACCTCTCCATCGACACGACGACGAAGGCCATAAGTGCGGCGAGCCAATGCGCGAGGCCGAAGAGGCAGGGATGGAGGGGTGTCGGCATGGGCATAAGTCGGCACCACCATGGTTACGCGATAAGCAGAAGGGAACGGCGCGTCTGTCAACGAAAAGGGTTACCTTATCAAGCGATGGCGCGATGTCCTGCTTGGCGCTAATACCAGTCGGTCCGGTTGCGGCGAGTTGGGGCGCAATGCTGGCACATCAGGTAGCCGGCAGGGGCTCACTTGACCGTCGATCACCGGCGTGGGGTCAACACGAGGCTCGCGGTCGGTCGCCCGATCGCATTTGAAGACCTCCTACCCTTGTTGGATGGGCATCCCAATTCTCCCTTCAAACGGCGCAGAATTGCGCCATCGTTCGGCTATGTCGATGAGTTGGCCGCGACGACAAGCGCATCGACAGCCACAGCCCGGTCCGGCAGCACGATAACCGGATTCAGGTCAAGCTCGGCTATCGCGGAACCGGCGGCCAGCCCCAGCTGCGCCAGCTTGAAAACCAGATCGACAAGGGCTTCCTTGTCCGAGGGCTCCGCGCCGCGGGCGCCATCGAGCAAAGGGGAGAGCCTCAGGCTGGCGATCATGTCGCTGATATCGTCCTTGTCGACAGGCAACGGTCGCGTAGCCGCATCCTTCAGGATTTCGGCATAGATGCCCCCGGCGCCGACGGTGATGGTTGGGCCAAGATCGCGATCCTGCGTCAGTCCGACGATCATCTCGACGCCGGTGCCGATCAGTTCCTGCATCAGCACACCCTCGATCCGAGCCGCCGGAAAATGGGTCTTCGCCTTTGCCACCAGGCTCTCGTAAGTGCTTGCGGCAGTCACAGCGTCACCGATGTCGAGCAGCACCAAACCCGCATCCGACTTATGGGCAATGTCGGGCGAAGCCAGCTTCATGACGACGCGCCCTCCCCAGGCCGCGAACGCTTCTGCTGCCTCGGAGGACGAGGTAACCAGGCGCTCGCCAGCACGGCAGATGCCTGAGCCGTCGAGCAATGCGGCCACCTGTCCGCTGTCGAGAATTCCATCCTGCTTCAGCGCGCCTTGCTGGCTGGCCGACAATGCTGCTGCATCCCAGGAGCGGCTGCGGAATGCCGCCTTTGCGGCCTCGTAGTCAGCGTGCGCGCGCATGGCGCGGAAGCATTTGCGGAATGAGCGGAAGATCGGCACGCCTGACTTGACCAGGTCGCGATAGCCGGGACTGTCGGTCAGCACCGACCCCCACACCGCGACCACAGGCTTGGGCGAACGTGGTGCGAAAGCCAGCACGTCGGCGGCAAAGCTGTCGGACAGCAGGCCAAGGGCCGCCGTCAGCCCGACCACGATGACATCGACGTTTGCGTCGGCGGCAATGGCTTCAAGCACCTCGATACGCTGCTGCTGCGGGGCAGCGATGACAAAGCCGCCGCCATTGTCGATCGGATTGGAGACGGTGACGTAATTGGGCAGGTAGGCGTAGAGCTTTTCGATCGTCGCCTGCGACAGATCGGGAAAGCTCACGCCATAGCTGTCGGCCAGCTCGGCCATCAGCGTCGTCGAGCCTCCCGAAACCGAGTAGAGCGCACAGTTCGGGCCGGTGCCCGCCGGCAGCTTGGCGAGCAGGTTGACCGTCTCGAGCAACTCGTCGAGATCGCGGACCCGGATCACACCATACTGCCGGAACAAGCCGTTGATGACCGCATCCGCTCCAGCGAGGTGGCCTGTATGCGACGCGGCCATGCGCGCACCACGCTCGGTCGATCCCATCTTGAGCATGACCACTGGCTTCTTCATTGCATTGGCAGCCTCAAGCGCCAGCCTGAGCTTGGCGATCGACTTGAAGCCTTCGACATAGGCTGCGATGACCGACGTCTGCGGATCATGGGCAAAGTAGTTGATGAAGTCGGCAACCTCGAGATCGACCTCGTTGCCCACCGTCACCCAACGCCGGAAGGCAGCACCCATGGCGATGCCCTCGACGATGGGCCGGCCGTTGAAGCCGCTCTGGGTGACCAACCCGACGAGGCCGCCGCGATGATGCTCCGGCACGGGAAACTGCTCGAATGTGTTGTCGTTGGTGTTCGGCCCGATGACACGCACGCCATGTTCACGTGCGGCCTCGGCGACCTTGGCCTCAAGCGCGGCACCCTCGGCACCCACTTCTGAAAAACCGGAGCTGAAGACGATGACATCGCGCACGCCGCGACGACCGCAATCGGCGATTACCTGCGGAACGATCGCCGGCGCCACCTTGACCACGGCGAGGTCGATATAATCAGGCACCTCCGCCATCGACGTGAAGACAGGCACACCACCGGCCTCACCGCCGCGCGGATTGACGTAGCAAAACCGCACGTCATCGCCGAAGCGGCGAAACCAGCTATGCGCTTGCGGCGACGCGTCGACACGGCCGACATAGGCAATGCCGCTCTTCTTGCGAAACATGCGCTGGAGATCGACCAGGCTGCGGTCGAGTTCTTCGCGGGCGTGCTGGATTGCCTTTGGGATGGTCTGCATGATGTCGGGTCTTTCGGTTTGTCGGATTTCCGGGCGATTGGCCTAGGCCAAATGGCCGAATTCAGCTTCTCGGCAAGGTGCCAAACTGGCGGTGAAACGCTCTGTGCCGGCACGCCGGCGCAAGGAGAGGAGAGCGCCATGGGAACCGCGGCCAACACGGCGAGACGGGCGGAGTTGGGATTCGAGGAGCCCAACGAATTGCTGCGGGGCGTCACCAATGACCGCTCTGGCGGCGTGGTGAAATCCAGCCTGCGTGTGCTGTCCGTGCTCGAATACTTCCAGGCCAATCCGCGGCCGGCGCGTACGACCGAGATCAGCCGTGCGCTTGCCATTCCCAATTCCAGCGCCGACGACATTCTGAAGACACTGGTGCGCACCGGCTACCTCGCCTTCGACCCGCGTCAGAAAGTTTACCTGCCTTCCTACCGGATCGTCACTCTGGCCCGGCGCATCGAAGGTTCCTTCTTCGGCGGCACGGCAGTCTCCGACCTGATGGACGAAGTGCATCGCCACACCGGCCTGACGGTATGGCTGTGCATGCAGAACGATCGCTGGGTCCAGTGCTCGGCGATCATCGCCGGCTCTGACTTTCACGCCGGCGTCCATGTCGAAGGCTTCACCGACTACGACTGGTCGACAGCGGCCGGCATGGCGCTTTTGTCTGGCAAGCCGCAGGAGGTGGTGGTGGAGATTGCCAAGCGCATGTTTCGCACCGAACCGCCGGCAAGGCGCGTGGCCAGTGTGGCCACGTTGCTCGACAAGGTCAGATCGGTTCGCAAACAAGGCTATGCCACCTCCCGCGGCTTCTCGGCGGAAGGGGCTACCGCAGTGGCTGCACCCTTCCAGTCGAAGTTCATGCGTGTTCCGGTCGCCGTCGGGCTCGTCAGTGCCGATCCCGAGGAAAGTCCCGCCACGGCGGCCTTGGGATCCGCCCTCCGGCAGATAGCTTCCCGGCATCAACGCCTTGCGGAATTGCACCGGGCCAATGACGACCTGCCTATTTCGCCGGAATGGGAATGCCCGCGGCAGCAATGAAGCCTTGGTCGACGACACGGTCTTCCGGCATCAACTCGCTGTAGGACAGCACCTCGGGAATGAGCGCGTAGGTCTTCTGCAGGCGCGCGGCGAGATCGGCCGGCATGTACAGATTGGGATCGAAGGTCAGCGATACGCCCTTCTTCAGCGTCTCCTCGGGCAGTTGCAGTTCCTCGAGCATGATCTTCATGACCGCGGGATTGGCGTGGTAGTCGCCCTGCAGGTAGGTGCGCGTCGTGCGCACCAGTGCCCGCATCACCGCCTCGCCCACGTCGCGCCGCTCCTTGAGCAGGCGCGGACCGAAGCTCCACGAGCCTGCTGACATCTCAGGCCCCTGGACGAAGGCCAAAGACACTTTGGATTCGTCGGCCTTCTGCCAGATGGAATCGATCAGGTAGCCAAAATTGACGGCACCGTTTTCCAGGGCCACGAGAATGTCGGCAGAAGCCATGGTCTGGAATTTCACGTCCTTGAGCGACAGGCCGACCTTTTCCAGCTCTGTCTGCAGGAAGTAGGAGGCCGTCGAGCCGAGGCCGATGGCGCTGGCAACCGTCTGATCCTTGAACAGGTCGATGGTGAATTTGCGGCCGTTGAGAAAGGCATTATTGGCCCAGATGCCCTGTTTCGAGCCGGGCGACTGGACGAAGAGCGGCGCCACGACACGAATGTCGGCGCCACTGGCAATGGCGTTGAAGATGGCCGCACTCGGCTGGCCGCCGAGCACGTCTGCGCGCCCCGTGGACAGGAGCACGATGCCGTCGCTCGACTTGGCGAAGGTGTATTCGATGTCGATGTTTTCCTTGTCGAACTCCCCCATCCGGTCGGCAAGCAGCATCGGTATGTAGGCCTCGACCTTCGCGGTCATGGCGACGATCACCTTCTCACGCTGCGGTAGTGGCTTCGGCGCGTCGGAGCCTTCGGCACGGGCGCCGAAGCTTGCCCCGATCACGGCGGCGGCGAATGCCAGTTTCTTCCATAGAGATTTCATTGCTTCCTCCCTGTTGCTTCTTTTCGCCGCCGGTCCTCCACCGGTCGGCAACCTCCTGGAGCGTCGTGCGTCCGAACGGACGCAAGAGGACGCCCTGATCCATTGCTCCTGCACCTCGTGCTCTCCGGAAAGCGTTCCGGATTCGGACCGATGCGCTTTTCAGCCCGCGTCGTAGACCAGCTTCCAGCTCGACCCGGCGAGTTGCCTTATGCGCGGACCACCAAACTCGAATGCCGGGTTATCAGGCGGCTCGGCGAATGAGATGACCGCGGTATCCGGAGCCGGCGGCAGTGCTGCCCAGATCCGTCTGCCCGCCGTGTCTATGTCGACGCGATTTGGAATGTTGCGCTTGAGGCTCGCCACGCGCGGATAGAGTTCGGGATCGACTTCGGCTGCCGCGCGCAGGGCCGGCGTATCGACGCCGCCCGGCCGTACCGCCACCACCCATGGCCCGGTTCCGCCGCGGCTTTCGCGTTCGCGTGCGACGACTTCGACCCAGTGTTCGACCGCAACCTTGGACGCACAGTAGGTGGCCAGCCCTTCGAGCGCTGCCACTGCGGCTCCGGAAGAGAGCATCACCAGCCCTGCCTCATAGCCGGGACGACAAGCGTCGAGAAACGCTTCAGCAAGCACGAAGGGTGCAGCGAGATTGGCAAGAACGCCCTTCTCGTATGTCTCAGAGGAGACCTTGCCGACCACGCCGATCGCTTCGGAATAGTATGCGTTGTGAATGAATATGGCGCGCTTGCCGCGAAAGGCAGCCAGCTCCCGGATGAAATGCCCACGGACGCGATCCCATGACGCGGGGTCGGTCAGATCAAATGTGACGCTCTCATAGTCGGGGTGCTTCCGACGCGACAGATTGATGATGCGGGCATTCTTGAATGGAACGTTGCGAGCAAGCCCGAGGCCCACACCCTGCGTCGCGCCGCTGATCCAGACAATGGTATCGTGCATCAATGCCCCCCTCTCAGTTGCGCAACACGACCGCACAGGTCGGGCCCAGATCGCTCGAGCTCACGAAGCAGCAGTCGGCTTGCTCGACCTGACCGGTGGAGGTGCCGCGCATCTGCTTCACGCCTTCGGTGATCATGTTGAAACCATGCAGATAGACCTCGGAGAGGCTGCCGCCGCCGGTGTTTACCGGCAGGCGTCCACCGAGCGCGACGCCCCCATCCTCGGTGAAGGCAGCGCCTTCACCTCGCCCACAGAAGCCGTAGCCTTCGAGGGTGAAGAACACCTCCGGCGTGAAGGCGTCGTAGAACTGCGCCACCTTGATGTCGGCAGCGCGGAAGTCGCTCTGGCGCCACAGGGACTTCGCGCAGGTCGCAGCCTGCGAGCGCATCGGATCGGCCGTGAAGTAGTTGGCAAGGATGGCGCTGCCGCCATCGAACCCCTGGGCTGCGGCGTGGACGTAGACGGGCCTGTTGCGGCAATCCCTGGCGCGATCCACTGCTGTGACGACGAAGGCGATCGCGCCGTCCGTCTCGAGGCAGCAATCGAATAGGCAAAGCGGCTCGCTGATCCAGCGCGCTGCGAAATAGTCTTCGCGGCTCATCGGCTTGGCATGCATGAAGGCCTTGGGATTGCGGTTGGCATGGCTTCGGAACGCCAATGCGACATTGGCGAGATGATCGCGGGTGGCGCCGAATTCGTGCATATAGCGGGTGTACATCACGCCGACCTCGTCGACAGGCCGGATGATGCCCCAGGGTCTCAGCCAGGTGTCACGGCTGCCCTGAATGCGCTGCTCCAGTTGCGCCCAGACACGGCTTGCACGGCCGCTCCGCTTGCGCGAGCGCCAGCCGACGACCACCTTGGCCTGGCCGGTGGCAATCGCCATGGCCGCATGGCCGACGGTACCGCAGCCGCCATGTCCGCCGGCGGGCATCTGCGAATAATAGGTCACCTCCTTCATGCCGAGATCACGCGCGATGTCGTGCTGGAAGACGTTCTCCATATTGAGCGAGCAGAGGCCGTCGACCTCCGACGGCGAGATGCCGGCGTCGTCGAGCGCCGCCTTGATCGCCATGCAGGCAAGCTGCTCCTCGCTTTGCACCATGGCCTTGCCAAAGGCGGTCTCGCCAATACCGACAATCGCAGTCCGGTCCTTGAGGGAGATCATATCGCTCATGGCTTCAGGCTCTCGGAAACGCGCGGCATCCAGCGCGGCAGGGTGATGTCGTCGGAGACGGCAGCAAAGGTGACGTCGACTGGCATGCCGATGCGGATTGCCGAAACTGGTAAGCTGTTGATGGCAGCGTTGGGTGCCGCAACCAGGCTGCCGACCATGCGGATATGCGGATGGTCTTCGAATTCGACGACGATCATTGGATACGGCACCACATCCTGGAAACCAGGCAGCGTCGGACCATGCGCAACACCGTACGACCAGACAGAACCTCGACCGGACGTTTCGGCCCATTCCGTCTCGGCATGGGCGCAGGCGGCGCAGAACGGATGTGGTGGAAACTGACAATGGCCGCAGGCCTTGCAGCGCTGGACGACGAGGCGACTCTCGCGTGCCGCGTCCCAGAAGCCCGCCGTGTCGGGATCGTCAGCATAGGGCAAAGGGATGGCTGTCATGGTCTTGTCTCTGTCGGAATGCGGGGAACCGGCAATTCAATCGCCTCGAGCACCGGATCGCCTGAAAGCGCGACCTGGACGTCGACCTGTCGGGCGCAACCGGGACAATAGAAATGGCGGATGCGGAAGCGTTCGCTGCCGGGATAGCGGTCGGTGATGGCAGATCGCTCGCCGGCGACGGCTTCATGGACGGCAAGGGATGCGTAGATGTCCGCGCCAGCGTCGCAGATACCATGGCCGCAGACGGCGCATACGACCTGCTCGCCACCGGAGACTGCGACGGCCCGGAAATGGCTGGACAGGCGACGTCCGCTGACCGGACCTTCAATCGTGCGCGGATCGCGACCGCCGAGCCGAACCTTGAGCCGTGCTTTTCGTGCGGCCTCCGACGCGTCACGGTCGATCTCTACCTGGTCGCCGTCGAGACGCAGGACCACGCCAAAGTCGCGCAATGCATTGCCCACACTGACGAGACCATCGAGCACATCCATGGCAACCGCAGCCGGATCGCGTTCGAGCGGATCGCCAAAGCCGCCGCCCCCTTGCGAGGACGTGACCAATATCTGATCCGGATAGAGCCTGGTTGCAGCATCGGGCAGCCGAAAATCAGTGGCATCCGCAAGCTCCGCCCAGCCTCTTGAAACGGCCACCGGCACGTCACAACTCATGATGGCGAAGCCGCTGGGCAAACCGGGTTCACCGCCTGCTGCGCCCATTGTCGCCGGATGCTGCAAGCCTTGCGCCATGGACAAGAGTGCGATCGATCGATCGGTCTGGTGCGGGCGATAGGCATGCATTGCGCCGACGCCACCGCGTCGCATGCCGGGTCCGCCGGAATCGGCCAACTCGCGGCGCGTCAGATAGAGCACGGGATAGTATGCTTCGTTGGTTTCGAGGTTCGACGGCGTCGCGCCCGGCGATGTCGCCGTACCCGACGTGTCGCTCCCGTCGGCATGGACGGTGGCGCCGCCGCCGCCGCTCAGCTCATCCAGAAACAGCGTGGTGAACGGGGTGCCGTCGCGCCGGTGTCCCGAAATCGACATGCCGCCGGCGCCCGAAGACTGCGACGAGGCCATGGCCATGTGCGCATGCGCCGCCGATCCGTCGAGCAGGCGCGCGAGGCAACCGCTGACGCAGTTGCGAATCGCTTGTGCCGAGGTGCCTGTGCTCATCGCGACGCCGGCCGGCCACTCGGCATCGACGATCGAGCCCTTTCGGGTGCGTATGTCGATGGTGCGCCATATAGCGCCGGGCATCCAGGGCAGGCCCTGGCAGATGTGGACGAGCACCGCCGCCATGGTGAAGTTGGCCAGCGTCGGATAGGTGGAGTTGACCGCGCCAGGAGCCTGGTCGTCGCTGGCGGTGAAGTCGAAGCTGAGCTTGTCGCCTGTCTTGGTCATGGCGAGGCGGACCGCGTAGACCTGGTTCGGCAAGTAGTCGGCGCCGCAACGCTGCTCATGCTGAATGAACGAATTCTCGCGCCAAATGCCATCTGGCAGCTCAATGAGGCGGCGCCGGAAGGCGGCCTCCGTCGATGCAAGCAGCCTGTCCATCGCGTGCACGAGACCATCGGTGCCATAGGCGGCGCAGAGTTCCAGCACCTGACGTTCGGATGCGCGGTTCGCCGCGATCTGGCCGAGCAAATCGAGCGCGTTGAGCTCCGGTGTTCGGGTGCGGGCAAGGTAATCGCGCTCGATGTCGCGGCGGATGCTGCCTGCCTCGACGATCTTGACCGGCGGGATCGGGATCGCTTCGTCGAAGATCGAGCGGGCTGCATAGTTGAAGCCGCCGCTGATCGGCCCGCCGACATCGGGTTCGTGCACCGTCGACCCCGCCCAGGCAATCAGCCTGTCGCCGTGAAAGATCGGCGCCACCAGCGTCACATCGGGCTGATGCAGCGCCCCGAGATAGGGATCGTTGGTAAGAAACTGGTCGCCGCGACCAATGCCCGGGTTTTCGCCATAGCGATCGAGGATGTCGCGAACGATAAGGTTGAGCGATGTCGACTGCACCAGAATGAACTTGCTGCACGAGATCACGGTGCCGTCGGCCGTCATGATCGCGGTGTTGAAATCACTCGCCTCGGAGGCGATCTGCGAACCCGAGACACGGACCAGCGTCTCGCCTGCATCCGCGTTGATGGCTTCAAGTCGGTGGCGGATGATTTCGAGCTCGATCGGACCGATTGTCATGCGAATTCCCCGATGCTGGGCGAAGGCGAGCGCTTGTGCACCGCAGGCACGGTCATGGTTAGGTTGCCGTCCACGTCGGTCGTCACCGTCTGGCCGGGATAGATGACTGCCGTTGTCTGGTCGGATTCGATGAAGGCAGGTCCCGATATCACGACACCCACGCCAAGCTCGGCCCACAGGAAGACCGGCGTCTCCTGCTCACGCCCCCCGAACCAGGCCCGCCGTTGCCGGCTGGGCCGGAGCGCGCCCCGCATCCCCGTCGGGGCGCTGTCGGGCATGACGATCGGCATACGCGCTTCAACGACGACGGCCGCAAGTTCGATCGTGCTTTTTGCATGGGCCGAACCCCGACCAACGATCTGCTCGTAGCGGGACCGGAACGCGGCCTCGGCAGCGGCAATCTCGGCTCTACCAAGCCGTGACGACGGCACTTCGATGTCGATCCGGTGCAGCTGGCGAGAAAATTTCAGACCGATCTTGCGCCGTATCTCGACGGCACCTGCCAGGCTCGCCTCCGCCAGCCCCTCGAATTCGCCTCGGGCGCGCTGCTCGAGCCGACCGAAGGCGTCGATCTCGCCATCACGGAAGTCCTGCAGCGGCCGGGCGGGCAGCTCGATTTCATAGGAGGTCCGCATGTCGCTGGAGGCTGCCCCCCAGGCGGAGAACTCCGGCGCCAGCCGCGGTATGACGATTGCCTTCACACCGATCTCGGCGGCATAGCGCCCGACATGCTGAGGTGCTGCCCCGCCATAGGCATAAAGCACGAAGTTGCGAGGATCATGGCCGCGTTGCACGCTGGCGCGGCGGACGAGATCGGCCATCTGTGCATTGGCGACGCGCAAGATCCCCTCGGCCGCCTCTTCGATTTCAAGGCCGAGCTTGCCGGCAAGCGGCGCAAGCGCCGACCGCGCAGCGTCGCGATCCAGGATGAGCGCGCCGCCGAGGTGATCGAGATGGCCCAGAACGACAGCGGCATCCGTCACTGTAGGCTGCGTGCCGCCGCGGCCGTAGCAGGCCGGGCCGGGCATCGAACCGGCGCTTTGCGGTCCGACCCGCAACACGCCGAGTTCGGGATCGGCATAGGCAATGCTGCCTCCACCCGTTCCGATAGAGGCCAGGTCTATGACGGGAACGGCCAGGCTATGCCGGTCGATGCGTGGTCGGGAAGCGGTCGGCAGGGCACCACCGACGACGAGGCCGACATCGAAGCTCGTGCCGCCGACGTCGGTGGCAAGCACGTCGGCATGCCCAAGCCGCGCGCCGATCTGGCGGGCGGCCATGATGCCGCCGACGGGTCCGGATTGAAGCAGATGTATCGGGGCGTCGTGCAGCGAACTCGCGCGACGCGCGCCGCCGCCCATGGTCACGATCAGGAACAGGCCCGAAAATCCCTCATCGCGCAACGCCTCGTCGAGCGAGGTCAGGTAGTCGCCGACAAGAGGTGCGACATAGGCATTCATGGCAACGGTCGCGGTGCGCTCATATTCGCCGATACGTGGCGCGAGCTCGCTCGACAACGTCACATGCAGGCCAGGTGCCTCCTCGGCAACGAGTTCGGCGAGACGGCGCTCGTGACTGCCATTGACCGGCGACCACATCAGCGCGATGCCGATCGCCTCGGCACCGCGCGCGACCAGTTGGCGGATCGACTGCCGGGCCTGCTCTTCATCCAGCGGCACGATGATGTTGCCATCGACGTCGATGCGTTCGCGTACACCGATGATGCGGCGGCGGGGAACGAGCAGATCCGGCTTGCGCCATTTGAGCGCATTGATGCTGTCCTCGTCGGGCAGGCCGTGCACCTTGTTGGAACGCGCCATCGGCAGTGTCGCCTCAAAGCCTGAGGTCACAAGCAGGCCAACCTTGGCGCCGGCGTTGGTGAGCAGGGCATTGAGGCCAACGGTGGTGCCGTGCGACAGGATGTCGGTCACCTCGAGGATTTCGCGCAGGCTCTTGCCAAGCGAGCGGGAGGCGACAGCAAGCGAGGCGATCACACCTTCCATCAGGCGGCCGTGCGTCGTCAGTGCCTTGCCGACCCCGATCCTGCCGTCGCCGGTAAGAATGACCGTATCGGTAAAGGTGCCGCCAGTGTCGATGCCGACGATCTGCATATGCAAACTCGCAAATCACTCTTCAGGACGCAGTCCACCGTCCGTCGAACGCATGGCGCTCGCCGTTGGTGGCCTGCCGTGAACGCCGGAAATCCGGCACGGAATTGAAACAATCCTGCGGGGAAAGAAAGCCGCCGCCGCTCTCCAAGGCGGCAACGATTTCCGCCACTTGAGACACGTCGATTAGGCGTCGAACGGAACAAGCTGTCAAACGCAACCGGCACTTTTCCGGCTATCCGGAAAATCTGCGGAAGCGATTGTTTTGATTTCGCCTATCGGCCTAGCCTCCCGTCCGCGGATGCCCTTGGCGCTCGCTGGATTGCACTTCCTCACGGAGCGACAGATGAACTCATTGCGCAGAACCGACATATCAGCTGCCATGCCATTGGTCGCCGATGCCCCTGCCAAGATAGAAGTGCGAGGGGTGCGCAAGCGTTATGACGCCAACGGCAATGTCGAAGCGCTTGCCGGTGTCGATCTCAAGGTGAGGAGTGGCGAATTCGTCTGCCTCGTCGGTCCGTCGGGTTGCGGCAAGTCGACGGTACTCAGGATGATTGCCGGCCTGCACAGGCCGAGCGAGGGCGAGGTCCTCGTCCATGCCAGTGGCACGCGGGCGGTTCCCACCGCCATGGTGTTCCAGAGTTACAATGTGTTTCCGTGGAAGACGATCCAGGCCAATGTCCGCTTCGGGCTGGAGATGACAGGCATGTCTGGCGCCGAGGCCGACAGGCGCGCGACGGCCTGGCTCGGCAAGATGGGCCTCGCCGACTTCGCCAATGCATATCCGCCGGCTCTTTCCGGCGGCATGTTGCAACGTGTCGCCATCGCTCGCGCCATGGCGGTCGAGCCTGAAATCCTTCTGATGGATGAACCTTTCGCCGCGCTCGACGCCCAGCACCGTCGCATCCTGCAGGACGAGTTGCTGACGCTCTGGCAAGAAGACAGACGCACAGTCGTCTTCGTCACCCACAGCCTTGAAGAAGCGTTGCTGCTCGGCGACCGGGTCGTGGTGATGTCGGCGCGGCCAGGTCGCATCATCGCCGAATTCGAGGTGCCTTTCGCCCGACCACGCGCGCCGGAAATCCGCGGAGAGCCCATGTTCGCCAAGCTCGAGCAGGAAATCTGGAACCTGCTGCGAGAGCAGGTCGGCAAGCACGCTGCCTGAAACAGACATCGACGCGGAGGAGGCGACGAGCATGGAAAAGACCATCGCTATCAGACCGGGCGAAGCCGAGCGCGACCCACGTGGTTATGCGCTGCGGGCGCGAAGGCAGGAAAAGGTGCTGGCGATGGCGACGCCCGTCGTGTTCTTCATCCTGTGGGAGATCTGCGCCCGCGCCGGCCTTCTCGATTCGCGCTTTTTTCCCGCCCCGAGCGCGATCTTCCTGTCAGCGGTCGAAATGCTGCGCACAGGAATGCTGCAGCAGGATGTGATCGCGAGTGCTCTGCGTGTACTCGCCGGCTTCGCCATCGGCGTCACATCAGGCCTTGGCGCCGCCCTGTTGCTCGGCCTGTCACGCCTGACACGCGCCGCGCTGGAGCCGTTCCTTACCGCGCTCTACACGGTGCCAAAGCTCGCCCTGCTGCCGTTGCTGCTGCTGATCTTCGGACTTGGCGAACTGCCGAGCGTGCTGCTTGTCGGCATGACCGTGTTCTTCCTGGTCTGGATCCAGTGCATGGAGGCAGTGCTTGCCATCCCCGAGAACTATCACGAGGCCGCCCGCTCCTTCGGCGCCAAGGGCTGGAATATGTTCAGGCACGTCACCTGGCCGGCACTTTTGCCACAGCTGTTCATTTCCATGCGCATCGCCATCGGCACGGCGGTGCTGGTCATCGTCGGCGTCGAGTTCGTCCAGGCAAGCCAGGGCATAGGCTATCGCATCTGGCATTCGTGGTCGCTGTTTCAGGCCAACCGGATGTATGTCGGTATCTGCACCGTAGCCCTCATGGGTTTCCTGTTCAGCTCGCTGGTCCGCTGGCTCGGACGGCTGATGCTGCCCTGGACGGCGTCCTCGACCAAAGGATCCCGCTAGATCCAACGCAGCATCCGAGCTGCCCCGAAATGCGATAGCGCGCTTCGGGGCCGTTCGGCGAGATGGGCATCATTCTTCGTCTGCCCTTGTAATGCCACCCGGCAGGGCGTGGCAGCTGGCTGACCTTTGGGAGGCCCGAATGAATTCCAAGATCTATATCCACGAATATATCGACATCATCGGCGCCAACCGGGCTAACTACTTCAAACACATGACGACCGACTGGGGTCGGCACAGTGCCGAACGCCTTCAAAAATGCTTCGGCGTCTGGGGGACGCTCGGCAGCACGGGCCGTTGGCCACAAGTGGTGAACCTGTGGGAGTACGAAGACTGGGACAGCCTGGCCGCCAGTTTCGCGCATGAGACCGGCACGGACACGATGCAGGACAAGGCGCTTGAGATGTGGTGGCTCACGGCTCAAAATTACCGCAGCGGGGGCCTCGACCGATTGTTGATCGCAGCCCCTTACTCACCCGACATAGAGCAACTTTGTGCCGACGGCAGCGTGGTCGGCGCCAAGGTATTTCTGCACGAGACCGTCAATATCAAGCCAGGCCTGGCGCAGGATTATTTGCGGCTGGTGTCGGAGCATTGGCTTGGCCAGGCAATGGAATTGGGGCTGCAGCTTGTCGGCGCCTTTCGCACCGCCATGCGCAATGATTCCGAGGTGGTGCTTATCTGGGCCATGCGGGATTGGAGCGACTGGGCTCGCGTCGGCATGGCCGAAGACGGCGAGCCTTTCCGCACATGGCGCGCCAGGACCAAAGACATTGCGATCGACTGGGTCGGCCACCTGATGTGTTCGGCACCTGCCTCTCCACTCAAGACTGGAGTACAGCCCTAGCAGGCGGGACGCGCGACATTCCAGCGCCACTGCGTGCTTGCCGCGTCGGCGGGATCACTCCTAGTCTACAAAATGCTGTTGGCTTTGAACTATCGCAATGGCTGCTTTCCGGACCGCCCCAGTGGTGTGCCAAGGCTGTCAGCCGATGACAGGAAATTGCAGCGTCTGCCTGAACGGCGGGAATGGGCGCAGGTCATTCACGAGCTAGCCTGTGTGGATCAGTCGACAGTCTTTCTTCCCATCTCGCTCGCGGCGGCTTACCATGCCTTTTGGCATAGGAGGCTTCGATGACATCAAGCTTCAACGTGCAGGATGCGGCCGGCTATGAGCAGTTGATGGGCCGCTGGAGCCAGAAACTCGCAATCCCCTTCATCGACTTTGCCGGCCTCGCCGATGGCGAGAAAGTGCTCGACGTCGGCTGCGGTACCGGCAGCCTGACCTTCGTGCTGGCCAAGGCGGCAAATCTCGGGGAAATCGCGGCCATCGACTTCTCGCCGGTCTTTGTCGCAGCGGCTCAGGCGCGCAATACGGACCCGCGCATAAAGATCAGCCAGGCCGATGCCTGCGCCCTGCCCTTCCCGGACAAAAGCTTCGACCGAACGCTCGCGCTTTTGGTGCTGCATTTCGTGCCCGAGGCGCCCAAAGCGATCGCGGAAATGGCCAGGGTAACGCGGCCAGGCGGGGTGGTCGCGGCCACGGTGTGGGATCATTGTGGTGGCATGCCCGGCATGCGCATGGTCGTCGATTCGCTGGCAGCGCTGGGCGAAGCTGGCCGGCAACTGCGCGCCCGCTATTGTTTCCAGCCGATGATGCAGCCGGGCGAGATGAAAGCCGCATTCGTCGCACAAGGACTGTCACGCGTCGAGGAGTCCCAGCTTTTGCTGCGTATGGATTATGCAGATTTCGACGATCTCTGGGTGCCCATCGCCTCAGGAGAAGGTCCGATCGGCAAATTTGTCGCCACGCTCGACCAGGCGGACAAGGCGCGCGCCGAGGCTGCCGCGCGCGATGCCTACGAGGCCGGCCGTCCCGACGGCCCGCGCTCCTTTGCCAACATCGCCTGGGCCGTGCGCGGCATCGTTGCCTGAGGCCCCGCCCTGGCGATGAGCTTCTGGTCCGGGCGCGGTAAAGGGCTTCCTTGGAAGCGCCGGGGAGAAGATCCCCACCCCGGCCCTCCCATAAAGGCGAGGCAGAAGGTCCCTCAGCCCACATCCAGCACGATCTTGCCAATGTGTTCGCCCTCTTCCATGCGCTCATGCGCCCGCCAGGCTTCGCGCAGCGGGAAGATCATGTCCATGACAGGCGCCACGCGGCGGACGGCCAGCAGCGGCCACACCTGGGCTTCGAGTGCTGCGGCGATGCCGGCCTTGAACTCGGTCGTGCGCGGCCTGAGCGTCGAGCCGGTATGGGTCAGCCTTTTGACCATCAGCTTGGAGAAATCGGCGCTCGCCACCGCCCCGCCTTGCGTCGCGATCTGGACGATGCGGCCGTCGACGGCGGCAGCATTGTAGTTGCGGCCGACATAGTCGCCACCAACCATGTCGAGGATGACGTCAGCACCCTTGCCGCCGGTGGCGTCCTTCACCGCCTCGACGAAGTCTTCGTTGCGGTAGTTGATCGCCCGGTCGGCTCCGAGCTTGAGGCAGGCAGCGCATTTATCCTCGGAACCGGCAGTGACGATGACATAAGCGCCAAAGGCCGAGGCGAGTTGGATCGCCGTAGTGCCGATGCCCGACGAGCCGCCATGGATCAAAAGCGTCTCGCCGGCCTTGAGCGCGCCGCGCTCAAATACGTTGTGCCAGACGGTGAAGAAGGTTTCGGGCACGGCCGCTGCTTCGGTGAAGGTGAAGCCCGTAGGCATGGGAAGCGCGTTGGTTTCGTGCACCCTGGCATATTCGGCATAACCGCCGCCCGGCGTCAGCGCGCAGACTGCATCGCCGATGCGCCAGCGCTTGGCACCCTCGCCAAGTGCTGCCACCTCGCCCGACACTTCGAGCCCGGGCAGGTCGGAGGCGCCCGGCGGCGCGGGATAAGCGCCCTTGCGCTGCAACACGTCGGGCCGGTTGACGCCGGCCGCATGCACACGGATCAGGATCTCGCCCTGGCCAAGTTCCGGCAAGTCGCGCTTCTCGGCCTTGAGCACGCGCGGCCCGCCCGGCTGCGAAATCGCCACTGCGAGCATCTTGGCTGGAAGTTTGGCAACATTGGCCATGTCTTTTCGGTCTCCGCTGGTCCGGTATGCCCCGGACTTTAGATGCCCCGGACTTTACATGTGTTTGACCGCACTATGTATTCTGATTGGCAAATCAGGCAAACGCCTGTCCGAGATGGAGGAGAGCGAGATGGCGCTGTTCGACGACGAGCCGATCAAGAAGAAACCGGTCCACGAGATCGGCCAGGATCTGTCGTTGCTTTCGGTCGGTGAGCTCAACGAGCGCATCGCGGCCCTGCGCGCCGAGATCCGCCGGCTCGAGGCCGAGCTCACCGTCAAGGGCTCGACCAAGTCGGCCGCCGAGGCGCTGTTCAAGCGCGGCTGAAACGCGCGCCGCCACCGATATGCCCCAAACGGGTTATCATCAGGTGCCAATGCCTAATTGATTCGTGGTGGGACACCAGATGCTCGCAACCTACCGGCCGATCCTGTCGTTGCTCCGCGGCACAGCCTTCCTGCTCGCAGCATCGGGCCTGCATGGCCTGCTTTTGCCCCTGCGCGGCCAGGAAGAAGGTTTTTCCACCACCGCACTTGGCCTGATGGGCACCGCCTGGGCCGGTGGTTTTGTTGCCGGCTGCTATTTTGCCCCGCGTGTCGTCCGCCGCGCCGGCCATGTCCGCGCCTTCGGCACCTTCGCCGCATCGGCCGCCATCATCGCGCTGCTGACCGGCCTGATCGTCAACGAATATGTCTGGATCGCGCTGCGCGCCTTTACCGGCTTCGCCATGGCCGGCGCCTTCATGGTCATCGAAAGCTGGCTCAACGAGCGCGCCACCAACGAGAACCGCGGCACCGTCTTCGGCCTCTACATGATGGTCACCTACGCCTCGATCATGGCCGGCCAGATGATGGTCGCCGGCGGTGACGTCACCAGCGCCTCGCTGTTCATGGTGACAGGCATCCTGTTTTGCCTGTCGCTGATCCCGACTGCGGTTTCGAGTGCCGCCCACCCCACGCCGCTGCAGGACGTCTCGCTCGACATCAAGGGCCTCTACGCAAACTCCCCGGTCGCCTCGGTGGCCTGCTTCCTCATCGGCGTCGCCAATGGCGACTGGGGCACGCTTGGCGCGGTCTATGGCGCGCGCGTCGGCATCTCGACGCCCGAAATCGCGCTGATGATGAGCCTCGTGGTCGTCGCCGGTGCCGCACTGCAGATCCCGATCGGCAAGGTCTCCGATCGCACCGACCGCCGCTATGTGCTGATCGGCGCCTCGCTCGCTTCGGCGGTCGCCGCCGTGCTGATCTTCCTGGTGGCGCCGCGCTCAGGCGCCTTCGTCATCGCCATGACCGCCTGCTACGGCGCCTTTGCCTACACGCTTTATTCGCTGGCGGTGGCACATGCCAACGACCACGCCAAGCCTGAGGATTTCGTCAAGGTTTCGGGCGGGCTGCTGCTGCTCTACGGCTTCGGCACCATGGTCGGGCCGCTGCTTGGCGCCGGCCTGATGGATTACATGCGGCCGGAAGCGCTTTTCCTCGCGACAGCTGCCGCGCATTTCATGCTCGCCGGCTACACCGCGCTGCGCATCAAGCGGCGTGCGCCGGTGCCGATCGAGGATCGCGAGGCCTTCAAGACCCAGCCGGCCGACCGCAGCGCGACGCCGGAATCGCTGCGCCTCGACCCCAGGCACGAGGACGCCGCCTGACAGGCAAGGTGGTGCGACGAGACGCCAGTACGGCGATTGCGACCGGTAGTTGAGATTTCGCCGATGTTGCGGCACAAATGAGCCATGACAACTGACGCGCCCTTCCTCGCCATATCGGATGCCAACCGGCGCCATCTGCTGGAAGAATTGCGGCGTGGCCCCAAGACCGTCAGCGAACTTGCCGCCGGCCTGCCGGTTTCACGCCCGGCGGTGTCACAACACCTCAAGGTCTTGCTCGACGCCGGCCTTGTCAGCGCCCGCGCCGAAGGCACGCGCCGGGTCTATGCGGTCAGCGTTGCCGGCTTCCGCAAGCTCAACATCTGGCTGGACCAGTTCTGGGACGCCTGAAGCTTTGTCCGGTGCCGCCTCGGAGGCGGTCATGCCCAGGAAGATGGATGCGCCAGTCCTATGCCGGGCAATAACGCGACGTGCCAATGATGTGGCTGATCACGGCAATGGCCTGGCGGCAGCGCCGGCTCAACCACCGATACGCACGAGCATCCCGCTGCGGATGCGCTGTTCCGGTCATGCGATGATTTGGCTGATAAAGACCAACCTGATCCGGCGGCGATGTTGCTTCGCCGCCGGCTGTCGGGCCCTTGCCGAAAATCAGGGCCTTGCTGGAGACCTCGTGCCTGAGCCTAGTGCTGTGACTGAGCCTAGTGCTGCGTCGGGTCACCTTTCAGCTTTTCAATCTCGTCCTTGAGAGCCAGCTTGCGACGCTTCAGCGCTACGATTTGCAGGTCGTCCATGGATGGATGATTCATTGCTTCGCCGAGCTGGCGCTCGACGTCACCATGTTTGCGCTGGAGTTCTTCAAGATGGGAAGCAAGAGACATGATTGGTTCTCCCTTTCATGGTTTCCTCGATGCTCCGGGCACAGCCCTGCCCACCGCAGACAGTGCTCTGTGACGGAACCATGACAGTCTGCCATCCCCCGTCGGCGATGTCGAATAAAGTGTGGTAGCATTTCCTGACAGCGTGAAATGTGATAAGGGCTTCGCGCCGGTGACAAGGAGTCGCCGACCCCGCCTTAGGAGCGCCCCGGGTGCGCCAGTGAGTTTGCAGACGGTAGACATGTCGGAACAGGAACAAGCCGAGATTCGTCTCGAGTTTGCACGCTTGAAGCAGGACCATGCGGATTTTGATGCCGCAATCAACGCGATGATCGCGATGGGCTGCGATACGTTGCAGATCCAGCGGATGAAGAAGAAGAAGCTGGTCCTCAAGGACAAGATCAGCCAGATCGAAGACCGCATCATCCCCGACATCATCGCCTGAGAAACCGCCATTTTCGGACGGCCTTTGGTTGCGATGGCCATGCATTTCGGTTAAGCGCAGGCTTATCAAGCAGGGGTGCCGCGCGTGAGCAAAGACAGGGTCGACGTCGCCATCATCATGGGGAGCCAGTCTGACTGGGCGACCATGCGCCATGCCGCCGAATTGCTCGAAGTGCTTGGCATCGCCTTTGAGGCACGCATCGTCTCGGCCCACCGCACACCCGACCGTCTTTACGACTTCGCCAAGGGCGCCAAGGCAGCAGGCTTCCGCGTCATCATCGCCGGCGCCGGCGGTGCGGCCCATCTTCCCGGCATGACTGCAGCCATGACCTCTCTGCCGGTGTTCGGCGTGCCGGTCGAATCGAAAGCCTTGTCGGGCCAGGATTCGCTGCTTTCCATCGTCCAGATGCCGGCCGGCATCCCTGTCGGCACGCTTGCCATCGGCAAGGCCGGCGCCGCCAACGCGGCACTGCTTGCCGCGGCCGTGCTTGCCCTGTCCGACGACGCGCTCGCCGCAAGGCTCGACGAATGGCGCGCTGCCCAGACCGCACGGGTCGCCGAACAGCCGACGGACGACGCGTGAGCGCGCCCCTTCCCCTCGGCGCCACCATCGGCATCATCGGCGGTGGCCAGCTCGGCCGCATGCTGGCCATGGCGGCAGCTCGCCTCGGCTACCGGACGATCGTTCTGGAGCCCCAGGCCGACTGCCCGGCAGCCCAGGTCGCCAATCGCCAGATCGTCGCCGCCTATGACGACCCCGCCGCCCTCGACGAACTGGCGCGCGCAAGTGCTGTCGTCACCTATGAATTCGAAAACGTGCCGGTCGTCGCTGCCGAACGGCTGGGCCGAACGATCGCCGTCTACCCGCCGGCACGCGCCCTCGAGGTTGCGCAGGACCGGCTCGTCGAAAAGACATTCCTGAACGGGATCGGGATATCCACAGCCGGCTTCCGGGCTGTGGACAACGATGCCGAGCTGGCGGAGGCGCTGAAGGCCTTCGACGGCAGCGGCGTGCTGAAAACCTGCCGTATGGGTTATGACGGCAAGGGCCAGATGGTCTTCCGCAACATGACGACAGGCGGCTTCGACGGCGCCTGCGCCTCGCTCGGCAATGTGCCGCTGGTGCTCGAATCCTTCGTCGCCTTCGAACGCGAAATCTCGATCATCGCGGCGCGCGGCACCGATGGCAGCATCGCCGTCTTCGATCCGGCCGAGAACGTGCACCGCAACGGCATTCTGGCGACCTCGACGCTGCCGGCCACGATCGGCAGCGAAACTGCCATGGCAGCACGCGACGCGGCACGCAAGATTCTCACGGCACTCGATTATGTCGGCGTCATCGGCGTCGAGTTCTTTGTCCTTGCCGACGGCTCGCTGCTGGTCAACGAGATGGCGCCGCGGGTGCACAATTCAGGCCACTGGACCGAGGCGGCCTGCGTGGTCTCGCAGTTCGAGCAGCACATCCGCGCCGTCGCCGGCCTGCCGCTCGGCGACGCCAACCGCCACTCCGACTGCGTCATGGAAAACCTGATCGGCGACGATATCGACAAGGTCCCGGCGCTGCTCGGCGAGCCGGATGTCGCCGTGCATCTCTACGGCAAGGCCGAGGCCCGCCCCGGCCGCAAGATGGGCCATTTCACCCGGCTGTTGCCGCGCCGCTAAAAGACAGCCGCCAGCAATGGGCTGACTGCACCTGTGGCTGCGCCGGCTCGTCGTACCGCCAAACTCACGCAGCAGGCCTTTGCATCGAACCGAAGAAGCCGATGATGCGCGTTATGCGCTTCTGGTCGCCATCGACAAAGGCGATGTCGAGGCCCTCGGGCGGCGATGATCCGTCGGGCATCACGAACTGCCACGCGAAGCGCGCGATGCCATGATGAACATCGACGTCACTGGTGCGCAGAATGCGGGCACCGGGATGCCTGGCCTGAATTCCCGCGATATGCGCAAGCAGCTCTTCCACGCCTTCGGCATGGACCGAGGGGTCGGTGTAGGTTGCACCCTCGCTCCACACCGAAAGCAGCAGGGCTCGCCGCTGCCCGGCATTCTCCGTGGACCAGGCAGAGCAATAGGTGTCGACGAGAAGCGTCAGAGACATTCCGTTTCCTTCATATCAAGTGATGGCATGAGGCTGGCCGACAGGTGGCCAGCCTCCTCGCTGCGCTGGCTCTCAGGCGGCCTTGCCCATGAACTGCGACAACGCCGCGAAATCTCCATGCAACTGGCCGGCTGCAATCGCCCGCTGGAAGAAGAAGCCGTAACCGTCAACCACGGCGCGGTCGATGCCACGCGCATCCATGAGTTCCAGGAGGTGCTGGAACGCACTGTGATGGATGGAAATCGACGAAAGGGTCTCCTCGTCGCTGGCAAAACGGCCGGCATCGGTACGCTTGATGAGGTCAGTGACGAGCCCCTCGACAACTTGCGCTGTCGCCGCCCACTGCCGGCCCAGTTCGCCCAGATCGATGTCTTCGGCCTGGCTCACGGCGATGGCGTTGAGCGCTCCGAACAATGCACCCCACATCAGGGCCAGCAAAGCGCTATCAAGCGCATTGGCACGTCCAGGGTCTTGTCCGACATGCTGGACATTACCGCCCAACGCGCGAAAGACGGCCTCGTTGTCCCGAAAGGCCTGTCCCTGCCCCGAGACCAGGATGGTGCCCGCATCGGTGCCGATGAAGTCAGGCGTTGCCATGATCGCACCATCGAGATAGCCGGCGCCGTGCCTGCCACACCACTCGGCGGCATCGCGCGCACCCTGTGGCGTTCCCGACGTCAGGTCGACGATCAGCTTGCCGCGGACGGCGGAAGCGACTGCATCGTCGCGCAGGATGCCTGCAGTCGCCTTGTAGTCGCTGACATTCACGATGATGACTTCAGCTGAAGTCACGGCCTCAAGTGCTGAAGATGCGACGGTTGCGCCGAGCAAGGCGAGCGGTTCGGCCTTGTCTTTTGTACGATTCCAGACCGTCATGCGATGATCTGATGCAAGCAGGGCGCGGGCAAGTGCCGAGCCCATGCGTCCGGTTCCCAAAACGGCGATTGAACGCTTCATTCCAACTCTCCATATCAACTGGCGGCGCCATGACGCGACGTCTGTCGCGACGTCGTGGAGGTATGGTGAGATAGGCGGCACACAATACGAACCCGGGCGTAAGTAGTCACCTGGCGGTAAGGAGAGCAGCATGGACAAGACGGCGGACAATGGCTTTGTAGCGGCTGTCAGGATGACCGAAGGCAAATGGAAGATAGACATTCTTTGCCAGCTCGGAACGGCATCACGCCGGTTCGGCCGGTTGAGGCAGTCGATTCCCGGGATCAGCGAAAAGATGCTGGCGCAGCAATTGCGCGAACTGGAGGCCGATGGGCTCGTCGACCGGAAGGTCTATTCGGAATTGCCGGCCAAGGTTGTCTACTCGCTCACCGAACGCGGCGCAGCCCTCAACGCGGCAGCAGAATCACTATGCCGCTGGGGCGCGCAGTTCGGCCTTCCCTGCGATATCAAGAACAAAGCAGAATACGCCTGAGACGAGACCTCTGCCGCGGACTGCCGGCCTACTGGCCCGGTACTGGACAGCTCAGGTCGCCTTCCTCGCATTTGAGGTAGCTGTCGAGTTGCGTCACACGCGCGTCGGTCAGTCCCTGCAGGCAGCCGGAATGGATCATCGGCTGGACCGATCCGCCTTCGACGCCGGAGGAGGCGAACTTGCATTCAGCATCGCGGAAGGCGATCCAGGCGCGCTGCGAATCCTGTAACAGCTTGCGCGCGCCGGCGTTGTCGGACAGGCGCTTCATGATGTCACCATAGGCGACATTCAGCTTGGCGTCTGACGCCGCGTAGTCTTGGGCCGCACAGATGTTCATGCCCATCTGGGTCTGGTCGTTGCGGTCGCACTCCTCGGCCGACGCCACCGATGCCACCATCACGCCGGCCATTGAGATCAAGAGAATCGAATGCCGCATCTGCCTCTCCGTTGTCTGACGAGCGGGAGGATTCCAGCGAGGCTGTCCACTGGCAAGTCCCCGTCCCGGCACGGCCACGACCATTGCCGGCAAAAAAGCCGATCAATCCGTCGTGCGACGCGCTCGCGCGGTTGACTGGCCAAGACTCCTCGTCTAAGAGCCACTCACACAAATTGGGCGCGCACATTGGGCGCGCTTTTGGTTTCGGCCCGGAAGATGGGCCCCATCTGACGGGTTAGTGACATGAAGATCAAGAATTCGCTCAAGGCGCTCAAGGGCCGCCACCGTGACTGCCAGCTGGTTCGTCGCAAGGGCCGCATCTACATCATCAACAAGACTGCGCCGCGCTACAAGGCCCGCCAGGGCTGATGCCCGTCCGGCCGCCTGCGGCCGGCGCATCACGGCAATTTCAGTTTGACGTTCCCATGCGGGGGTCTAGAATTTCCGCATGCGGAGCGTTTTTGCCTTTCTTGTCCTGACCATCGCGGCAACGCCGCTGCCGCTCCAGGCGTTTGCCCAGACGAGCGGCGATACCGTCGTCGCCAAGGCCGACACCCAGCTCGATTCGCTGTTTTCCGACCTCAAGCGTGAGCGCAACGAAAAGGCCGCCGAACGCCTCGCCAACCGGATCTGGGAAGCCTGGTACAGGTCTGGCAGCGCTTCCGTCGACCTCATGATGCTGTGGGCGCAGCAGGCGCTGGAAGCCAAGAAGTTCGACGTTGCCCTCGATTTCCTCGACCAGGTCGTGACCCTGCAGCCCCAATATGCCGAAGGCTGGAACCGCCGCGCCACCGTGCATTTCATGATGGGCAACTTCCGCAAGTCGATGACCGACATCGAACGCACGCTGGAGCTCGAGCCGCGCCATTTCGGCGCCCTCTCCGGCATGGCCCAGATCATGGCCGCCACCAACCACAACGAGCTGGCACTGCAGGCCTGGCAGCGCGTTCTGGTCATCTACCCGATGCTGCGAAATGCCCAAAACGAGGTTTCGCGGCTGGAGGAAGAGCTTGCGGGCGAAGGGATTTGAGAGGGGAGTAAGGCAATAGGGCAGTAAGGGAGCAGGTGAGGGTCGCCGATTGATGCCCCATTCCCCCTGCTCCCTTACTGCCCTATTCTCCTACTCCCCTACTTCGCTACTCCCCTCCAACGAGCCGCATGAACATCCTCACCTTTGTCCTGGTCCTGCTCGTTGCGATCGTGCTTGCGCTTGCCGGCTTTACAGGCGTGGCCTCATGGCTGATCGAGCGCCTCAATCCGCCGGTGGGCAGCTTCATCGACATAGCGGGCACCAACATCCATTACGTCCATGTACCGGCGCCTGTTGGCGCGGAGCTGCCGCCGCTGGTCTTCATCCACGGCGCATCCGCCAACCTGAAGGACCAGATGCTGCCGCTCAAGTCACAATTCGAAGGCCGCGCCGAGATGCTGTTTTTCGACCGGCCCGGCCATGGCTGGTCCGAACGCGGGCCCGGCAGCAACGAGACGCAGGAAGGGCAGGCCGCGACCATCGCTACCCTGATGGACAGGCTCGGTGTCAAGGACGCCATCATTATCGGCCATTCGTTCGGCGGCTCGATCGCGGCGACCTTCGCCCTGGAGCACCCTGAGAAGACGCGCGGGCTACTGTTCCTGTCGGCGGCAACACATCCTTGGCCGGGCGGCGACACCTCCTGGTACTACAGCCTGAGCGCCAGGCCGGTGGTCGGGCGGCTGTTCGCCGCGATGGTTGCCAATCCGGCCGGGCTGATGCGCATCGATGCGGCCACGACCTGCGTCTTCTCGCCCAACAAGGCGCCCGATTTCTATGTCGACGAAGCCTCCATCAAGCTGGTGCTGCGGCCGCAGCCGTTTCGCGCCAATGCGATTGATGTCGAGGGCTTGTACCGGCACGCGCTGAAGACGGCGCCTCGCTATCCCGAAATCAAGGCGCCGACTGTGGTGCTGTCGGGCGACGCAGACACAGTCGTCTACGAGGAGATCCATTCGATCGGCCTTGCCCGCGACATTCCTGATGCCGAGCTGGTCTGGGTCAGGAACCTCGGCCACAAACCCGACTGGGTGGCACCTGATCTGGTCGCGGCAGCGGTTGAAAGGCTCGCCGGCCAACCACGTGACCTGCAGGCGATGGCGCGGCAGGTCGAGGCCCGCATTGCCGGCGACGCGTTCGGGACGGATATGTGCGTGAACGAGAAGGCGCCAAATTAAGGGAGTAGGGGAATAGGGGAGTAAGGGAATATCGAGAACGAGGAGGACGGCTTGAGCCGCCTATTCCCCTGCTTTCTTACTCCCCTACTCCCACAAATTACCTGCTGCCTTTGCCTTCCGGCCCGACATAGGCGATGCGCAGCATGTTGGTCGAACCAGGGGTACGGAGCGGCACGCCGGCAGTGATGATGACGCGATCGCCGCCAGCGGCAAAGCCTTCGTTGAAGGCGACGTTGCAGGCGCGGTCGACCATGTCGTCGAGATCCACCGCATCCGGCGAGACGACGCAATGCGTGCCCCAGAGCAGCGACAGGCGACGCGCGGTGGCGAGGATCGGCGACAGCGCGATGACAGGCACCTGCGGCCGTTCACGCGCCGCGCGCAGCCCGGTGGTGCCCGAGGCGGTGTAGGTGACGATTGCCGACAATTTCAGCGTCTCGGCGATTTCGCGCGCCGCAAGTGAGATGGCGTCGGCGCCGGTCGCTTCCGGCTGCGAACGCTGGGCGTTGATGATGCCGGGATAGGTCGGATCCTTTTCGACCTGCTGGGCGATCCGGTCCATGGTCGCGACCGACTCGACCGGGTACTGGCCGGCAGCCGACTCGGCCGACAACATGACGGCGTCGGCGCCTTCGAACACCGCCGTTGCGACGTCGGAAACTTCAGCACGGGTCGGCACCGGGGCCGTGATCATCGATTCCAGCATCTGGGTGGCGACGACCACAGGCTTGCCGGCACGGCGAGCCGCGCGGGTGATCTGTTTCTGGATGCCGGGCACGGATTCGATCGGCATCTCGACGCCGAGATCGCCACGGGCGACCATCAAGGCATCGGACAGCTCGATGATTTCGGCGAGACGGGCAACCGCCTGCGGCTTCTCGATCTTGGAGAGCAGGAGCGCGCGCCCTTGGGCAATCTTGCGCGCCTCGGCGAGGTCCTCGGGACGCTGGATGAAGGACAGCGCGACCCAGTCGACGCCGGTTTCGAGCACCGCGTCGAGGTCCTTGCGGTCCTTTTCAGTCAACGCGCCGACCGGCAGGTCGGTGTCGGGCAGGCTGACGCCCTTCTTGTCGGAAATCTTGGTGCCGGCAACGACCGTGCAGACGATCGACTTGCCGTCGGTCTTGGTTGCCCTGAGCTCCAGCTTGCCGTCATCGATGAGCAGACGGTGGCCGGTCTGGACCGACTTGAGGATTTCAGGATGCGGCAGGTGGACACGGCTCGACGTGCCGAGGTCGGGGTTGTCGTCGAGGGTAAAGGTCTGGCCGACTGATAGCTCTTCCTTGCCATTGGCGAACTTGCCAACGCGGAGCTTGGGTCCCTGCAGGTCGGCGAGGATGCCGATGGGCCGGCCAACCGCCTCTTCGACCGAACGGATACGGCCAACAAGCGTGCGCATCGAATCGTGGTCGGTATGGCTCATATTGATGCGGAAGACATCGGCGCCCGCATCGAAGAGCTTGCGGATCATGACCTCGTCGGAAGAGGCCGGACCGAGTGTGGCGAGTATCTTGACCTTGCGGCTACGTCTCATTGACCGTTCGTTCCCGAGGCGGCCGCATTGCCGCCCGTTGCGGGCTCGTCGGTGAGCTGGACCATCCAGTTCGCCTGCTCGCCCGTGTCGTATTCCTGGAAGCCGGCACGCTGGAAACCGCGTGCTACGCAGTCGGTGACCCCGGCAACCTTGAACTCTTTTTCAGCCACGCACATGTTGATGGGGCCGTCCCAGCGTCCGCCCCGCTCGGCATCTTCTGCATAGAGATAATAAAACCTCGATGACAGCGGGCCTTCGATCAGCGTCTTGCAGGTCTGCCCTTCGATGTGCCACCAGCCTTCGGTGATCCAGCCCGCCTTGGCGCGATAGCCGATGCCGACGCCGACGAGGCTCTGCGTCGCGTTGCAGACCCTGAAATCGGCACGCGCAGGCGTCGCGGCAACGGAGGCAAACAGGGGAACCGCCAGGAAAAGGAAAAGCAATGCGAAGGCTGAGCGTACGCGCGGCCCCCCGGCAAGTTCCATCCCCAAGCCCCTCTTCGACGTATTTTTCATGTTCTGGTGCCCTTTTCGGCAATGTGCAAGCGCATGTCAACGCATGGCACGGCGCTTATCCAATCGATTTAGATGCGCTCGGCCGCCGTGATTTGCCGCCCCATCTGGCATATTCGAAAAAAGGTTGGCAAAACAACGGCGTTAGCACATATCCCCACAGCTGCAACGGCGTCAAAACCTACACCGAAGCCGTGCCGAAGGACAATTTGCCTCCGATGACGCGAAACACTCTCTTTGCCCCGTTCGAAATCATCGACGGCGACCGCGCCCAGGGGCTGGTGCTTTTGTGCGACCATGCCCGGCGCGACCTGCCGCAGGAATATGGTGATCTCGGCCTGCCGCCCGAGGAGTTCGAGCGCCACATCGCCTATGACATCGGCGCCGAACAGGTAACCCGCAAGCTGGCGGCGATGATCGGCGCGCCGGCGGTGATGGCCAATTTTTCGCGCCTTCTGATCGACCCCAATCGCGGCGAGGACGACCCGACCCTGATCCGCCAGCTCTATGACGGCTCGGTCATCCCGGGCAATTATCCAATGCCCGGGGAAGAGCGCGAGCGCCGGCTCGACACTTTCTACCGACCCTATCATGACGCTGTCGGCGCCATGATCGCCTCGGTGCACCGGGAGACCGGTACGGCACCCTTCATCCTGTCGGTGCATTCCTTCACGCCTGTCATGCAGGGCCGTATCCGGCCGTGGCATGCCGGCGTGCTGTGGGACATGGACCATCGTGCCGCCTGGCCGCTGATCGAGATGCTGGCCGAGGACATCGGCTTGGTCGTCGGCGACAACGAGCCCTATGATGGGGCGCTGCGCGGCGACACCATGTACAAGCACTGCATCGTCAACGGCTTTGCCCATGCGCTGATCGAAATCAGGCAGGACCTGATCGGCGACGACGCCGGAGCCGGAGCCTGGGCAAATCGGCTGGCGCCGATCGTTGACGCGATCAACCGCCGTGCCGACATACACGAAGTCAGACAATTCGGCTCGCGCACCGGGCCGCTGTGAAGGAGGTTACCATGGCCGAACTCAGTGAGGCGCAGCAGCGCGAATTCGAGGCGGCTGCCTTTCGCCGCCTGCTCGAACATTTGCGCGAGCGCTCCGACGTGCAGAACATCGACATGATGAATCTCGCCGGTTTCTGCCGCAATTGCCTGTCCAACTGGTATCGCGACGCAGCCGCCGGCGCCGGCGTCGAGTTGTCCAAGGAGGCATCGCGCGAGATCGTCTACGGCATGCCTTATGCCGAGTGGCAGGCCAAGTATCAGCGCGACGCCAGCAATGCGCAAAAGACCGCCTTTGAGGCGAGCCGACCCAAGGACCACTAGGCAATATTACGTCGCGTCGTGTCAGCTGCGCCGCCACGTCCCCTTGACCCTCCTGCCGTCATCGGGCATCGAACCGGGCCGAAATGCCCCATGGCGCGCCGAGTCGCGCTGTTCCAATCACAATTGCGGAGTGCCCCATGGCCGACGAAATCACCGATACCAGCCAGACCGTTGCCGCCGGCCAGTTGCGCGCCTTTATCGAGCGCATCGAGCGGCTTGAAGAAGAAAAGAAGACCATCTCCGACGACATCAAGGACGTCTACGCCGAGGCCAAGGGCACCGGCTTCGACACCAAGGCGCTGCGCACACTGATCCGCCTGCGCAAGCAGGACCAGGCCGAGCGCGACGAGGCGGAAGCAATCCTCGACCTCTACAAAGCCGCTCTCGGCATGAGCTGAGGCCAATATGGCTGCGGCGCATCCAAGCGACCCCGCCGCAGCCATCGTGGCAAGCAATCTACGCCACGTTCCGGGACTGCAACGGCGCAGCCATACTGGCTTTCCCCACGCCAAACGCGTCCGCAAAGTTCAAGACCTGATCGACCATCAGCGCGATCTGGTCTCCACAATCACAGTCCGGTAGCGACGAATTGGCAATGACGCCCAACGGCGTCGGCCAACCGCGCAGGGCGTGCACGATCGAGCGCAGATGCTGCAGCGTTGAGCCGCCAGCCTGCCAGCCGGCGGCTGCGGCGATCAGCCCAACGGGCCGCCCTTCGAGATACGGCCTGATATCGCCACGCAACTCCTCGACGTAATCCAGCGCATTCTTGACCATGCCCGACACCGAGCCGTGATAGCCCGGTGATGCAACGACGACGCCGTCCGCGCGGCGCAGGGCTTCGACGAACGCCAGCTCGGCCGCGCCGGGCGTGACAGTGCCATAGATCGGAAACACCAGCCCTTCGCCGCTGAAGGCCAGCGTATCGGCACCTGCCGCCTGCGCCGCTGCCAGCGCCCGGTGCAGCAGCCGCTCCGAAGACGAGCCGTTGCGTGTCGTTCCGCCGATCCCGACGATTAGGGGTCTCGCAGCCATTCTGTCCTCCCGAGGCATCTCTGTTTCGGCCTTCAGGAGACAGGCAACTGCATTTAGCGGCAAATGACCTTTTCGGACGAGGCGATCTCGTTTCGGCATCGGCACAATCAGTACGACCAAACATTTGCGCGTGGTGCCCAGATGACCGGCAGTGCAGACGAGCCAAAGGCTCAGACCCCCAACGACAGCCTCAGCTTCGGCCGGCTCGGCATACGCCGGGCCCAGCTCCTGAAGAACCTGCAGCACTTCGTCGTCGCCGCCGAACTCGGCAGCTTCCACAAGGCGGCCGATAGGCTGGCGATCGTGCAGTCGGCGCTGTCGCGGCGCATCGGCGATCTTGAGGCGCAGCTCGGCGGCAGGCTGTTCGAACGCGAGCCGACCGGCGTGCGGCTGACCATGGCCGGCGCAGCGCTGCTGGAAGACGCATCGCGCATCCTGCGCGAGGTCGACCTCGCCATCCGCCGCTTCGACCTCATCGACAGCGGCCAGGTGTCGCTGCTGCGCGTCGGCTTCAATGGTGCTGCGATGATGTTTGCGCCGGTCCCCGACGGTCTGCAGGCGTTCCGCAGCACCAATCCGACGGTCGAACTCCGACTGACGCCAATGCTGTCCGAGCAGGCATTCCAAGCGCTGGCGGCGGGAACAATCGACCTCGGCCTGGCCTATGATCTCGGCTACCCGCACAGCCTGAAGTCGCGACAGCTTGTGTTGGACGACCTGGCGCTCGCTTTGCCCGAGCATCATCCGCTCGCCTCACGGCCAAAGCTTGTGGTCGAAGACCTCGAGGGTGCCGACTTCATCGGCATGGACCTCGCCCAGTCTGGCCTGATGGCGGAGAAGGTCGCGCTGGCACTGCACTCACGCGGCGTCACCATCCGCGTGTTGATGGAGACCGGCAGCACCGAGGCAACGCTGAGCCTGGTCGCCGCGGGGCTCGGCATCGCCTTCGTCAACCGCTCGCAGGCAGGGCGGCATCCGCCGAATGTCATCATTCGTGACGTCGCCGGATTTTCGGTGCCGCTGCCGCTGAAGCTGTTCTGGCGGGAGGAGATCGAGACGCCGGTGCTGCTGCGTTTTGCCGAGACACTGGCGGCGCAGTTCGGGACCGCGGGAGGTGTGGCCTGATTTCGAGATCGCCTCGTCGAAAACGGTCATTTGATCCAGTCTCTCGCCTCCGGGAAGTTGTGCCACAAACGCAAGTGGAGAACACCGCCGCATGACCCGGGAAATCAGGCTCAACGCGCTCGACCAGTGCAATCCGAGCTTCCTCGCCTTCGGCCTGTGGAGCCATCCGCGCGACAAGGCCCTCGACTTCACCAGCATCGACTATTGGGCCGACTATGCCCGCCTGCTGGAACGAGGCTTGTTCGACGCGCTGTTCCTGGCCGACGCGCTTGGCGTGCCCGACACCTACAAGCAGAGTTTCGCATCGGCTTTCCGCAGCGGCGCGCTGGCGCCGAGCCTCGATCCCGCGGTGATCGTACCGGCCATGGCGCTGGTGACCAAAAACCTCGGCTTCGCCATCACCGGCAGCGCCTCCTACGAGACGCCCTATCTGTTTGCCCGGCGCATGACGACCCTGGACCACATGACACGCGGACGCATCGGCTGGAACATCGTCACCTCCTTCCTGCGCAGCGGCGCACTCGCCATGGGCCGCGACGAACTGGCCGAGCACGACGCGCGCTACGACGCCGCCGACGAATTCATGGAAGTGATGTACGGGCTGTGGGAAGGCTCGTGGGCCGACGATGCGCTGAAGCGCGACAAGGCGAGCAGCATCTATGCCGATCCGGCATTGATCTCCGAGCTCGATCACGACGGCCCGCATCACAGAATCCGGGCGGTGAGTGCTGCCGAACCCTCGCCGCAGCGCACGCCGATGCTGTTCCAGGCGGGTGGCTCGCCGCGCGGCCGCCACTTTGCAGCAACCCATGCCGAGGGCATCTTCATCAACGGGCCGAAGCTGGAGCTTGTGGCGCCGCAGGTGACCGACATGCGCAAGCGCGCCGCTGCGCTCGGCCGCGATCCCAGGAGTCTGAAATTCTTCGCCGGCGCCACCATCATCGTCGACGAAACCGAAGCGCTCGCCCGCGCCCGCTATGAGGACTACAAGCGCCACACCAGCGTCGAAGGCATGCTGAGCCAGTTGTCGGCAGCACTCGGCATCGACCTGTCTAAATATCCGTTGGACGAGCCGATTCGCTACGAAAAGACGGACGCGGCGCATTCGCAGCTGGAGATCCTGACGCGCAAGGGCAGTTGGACGGTGCGCCAGGCAGCCGAAAGCATGGTGGTCAGTGGCCGCAATCTCTTGGTGGTCGGCACACCCGGACAAGTCGTCGACGAGCTCGCCAGATGGGTCGAGCACGCCGATGTCGACGGCTTCAACATCGCCCGCATCCTGGCGCACGAGACGATGGAGAACTTCATCGGCATGGTGGTTCCCGAACTGCAGCGGCGCGGCATGTTCAAGACCGAATACGCAAAAGGCACCCTGCGCGAAAAGGTGACGGGCGCGGGTCCGCGCACGGCCCACGATCATCCAGCTTCAACGCATCGCAGATAGGATCTTGGCCATGAGACGATTTTCGATGTCGTATCTGACGGCCCCAGTCGTCTCGCCGCTCGAGTCGATCCGCATCGCGTCTGACGTTGGCTACGATCATCTGGGGTTGCGCATCCATCCGACAGCGGCGGCCGACGCGCCATCGCCCTTGCTCGGCAACAAGGCGCTGGCCGCCGAGTGCAGGCGGCGGCTCGACAATAGCGGGCTGACGGTGACGGAGGTCGAAAGCTGGATGATCCGCCGAGGCTTCGACCTGTCGCACAGTGCCGGCGCCATGGAGGCTGCAGCGGAACTCGGTTCACCACGCCTGATCGCCGTAGCTGACATGCGCGGCGCGATCGAACAGGCCGAGATCGAAGATAGGTTCGCAGGTCTCGCCGAAATGGCCTCGGGCTTTGGGCTCGGCGTCGACTTCGAGCCGATTGCCCATCGCGCGGCGGGAACGCTCGACGAGGCGCTGGCGGTGGTAGCGGCGGGTGCACCCCATGGTGCCGGGCTGATCCTCGACATGCTGCATATCGACCGCATGGGCATTTCGCCAGCTGAGCTGGCGATGCTCGACCGTAGCCTGCTGAACAACGTCCATCTGTGCGACGCCCCGCCCAAACCAGCAGATCTTGAAACGATGGTGCGCCATTCGGCCTTCGACCGCGACCTGCCCGGCGAAGGGGCATTGCCGCTCAGGGCCTATCTCGCCGCTCTGCCAACTGACCGGCCACTCAGCATCGAGATCCCGATGCTGCGGCTGGCGAACACGGTTTTGCCGCAGGAGAGGGCGAGGCGCGGCCTGGCCACATCGAAGCGACTGCTTGCAGAGATTGAGGCGGCGGGCTGAGGAACTTGCAGCCGTCGTACGGCGTTCACCTTGTTGTGAAACGAGACTATCGGCGCACTTGTAAACACGGCAGATTTGATGCCCTATTTGTGAGCTAGACTGTCACATCAGCGGCAATGGCGCGGGGTCACCAGCGATGACACAGACCGGGCACTTCCACCCCTCCGACAATCCCCTGGGCGGACAGAGCGGACTTTCCGCATTCTTTTCGCGCCGCTGGAACGGCGACGTGCCGCTCGGCCAGCTGTTCTGGTGGGACATGGTGGTGGTTGGCAGCATCATCAACGTCGCCACGACGATCGTCGCGCTGCTGATCCTGGCCGCAAAAATGTCAGCGCTGCTCGCAGTCGCCGTCCACCTGATCCCGCTGCCCTACAATCTGTTCCTCTATGGCAGCGTACTGAGGACGGCTGACATGGCTGGCACGCCGAATGCCAATGCTGTCAAGCTGAGCGCCACATTGTGGATCATCCTCGCCAGCCTGCTCTGAGCAACACTGGTGCTGCCATCAGACGATCGCGCCGCGGGCAGCACCCGCGGCGTCTCTTGTCAAAAGAGCGAATTAAGCTGCCGGCTCGAAATTCAGCGCCACGCCGTTGATGCAGTAGCGCAGGCCGGTGGGCGGCGGGCCGTCGGGGAAGACGTGGCCGAGGTGGCTGCCGCAATTGGCGCAATGCACCTCGGTGCGAACCATGCCGTAGCCGCGATCGACGGTGGTTTCGACCGAACCCTCGACCGGGTCGTTGAAGCTCGGCCAGCCGGTGCCGCTCTCGAATTTGAGCTTGGATTCAAACAGCGGCTGATCGCAGCCGGCACAGGCAAAGGTGCCGGCGCGCTTCTCGTACAAAAGCGCACAGCTGCCCGGCCGTTCGGTGCCGTGGTGGCGCATCACCTGGTATTGCTCGGGCGTCAGCATCGCGCGCCACTCGGCATCGGTACGGGTGACGGGGAAGGTCTTGGCGTCCATTCTGGGTATCTCCCTCGATTGTTCTTCTTGTTCGTGGTCTTCGCACAGATAGTTACGAAAGGTGCCGACTGACAGGGCATCACTTGATGGTGAGCCACAACGCTCGGGCAACCCGGCCCGCTAGTGCTTGCGCGACAGCTGCCTGGTCGCTCCTTCCAGCCCGGCCAGCGTCAGCGGGTACATGCGGTTGGCGAAGATCTCCGAGATCATCTTGATCGAACTGGTGTAACCCCAGTGCTTTTCCTGTGTCGGATTGAGCCAGACGGCGTTCGGCCACTGGTCGAGCACGCGGCGCAGCCAGATAGCACCCGGCTCCGGGTTCCAGTGCTCGACCGAACCGCCGGCATAAGCGATCTCATAGGGGCTCATCGAGGCGTCGCCGACAAAGATGACTTTGTAGTCGTGGCCATATTTGTGGAGCACGTCGAGCGTCGGGATGACCTCGGCATGGCGGCGGCGGTTGTCTTTCCAGACGCCCTCGTAGAGGCAGTTGTGGAAGTAGAAATATTCGAGCTGGCGGAACTCGACGCGCGCCGCCGAAAACAGCTCTTCCACCACCTTGATGTGGTCGTCCATAGAGCCGCCGACGTCGAAGAACATCAGGAGCTTCACCGCGTTGCGCCGCTCGGGCCTGGTCTTGACGTCGAGATAGCCGTGGTCGGCGATGGCGTGGATGGTGCCGGGCAGGTCGAGCTCTTCCTCGGCGCCCTCGCGCACCCAGCGGCGCAGGCGCTTCAGCGCCACCTTGATGTTGCGAGTGCCGAGCTCGACGGAGTCGTCGAAATTGCGGAACTCGCGCTTGTCCCACACTTTCACCGCGCGGCGATGGCGGCTCGCCTCCTGGCCGATGCGCACGCCCTCGGGATTGTAGCCATAGGCGCCGAAAGGCGAAGTGCCCGCGGTGCCGATCCATTTCGACCCGCCCTGGTGGCGACCTTTCTGCTCTTCGAGCCGCTGCTTCAACGTCTCCATCAGCTTGTCGAAGCCGCCCAGCGCCTCGACCAGTTTCTTCTCTTCATCGGTCAGCGTCTTCTCGGCAAGCCGGCGCAGCCATTCCTCGGGGATGTTGGCGACGTCGACACTGCCCTCGCCCGCAACGGCCTCGACCCCCTTGAAGTAATGGGAAAAAACCGTGTCGAAACGATCGATATGGCGCTCGTCCTTCACCAGCGCAGCACGGGCGAGGTAGTAGAAACCCTCGACGTCATAGCTGACGAGGTCGGCGTCGAGTGCCTCCAGCAAGGCCAGATATTCACGCAGCGACACCGGAACCTTGGCCGCCTTGAGCTCGAGAAAGAAGGGTATGAACATGGCGGGCACTTTGCTTCGGCGCGCTCGCGCAGGCAAGTCCGCCGATGCCGCAGCCGTGCCGACAATCAGGCGATGGGCGCATTGGCAGCGTTGCAACACCCGAAATCTAATTAAATTAAAAATCGGATTCAGTCTTTCTTGGTAATTTCCCGTTAGCAATTGCCGTCAGTGGGGGCGAGGGCCGAGTCTGCCTTCGATCCGAGTTTGTTTTGCGTACGGGTACCTATGCGTTTCTCAGCGGCGTCAGCGATCGTTCTCGCCAGCCTGGCCCTTGCCGGCTGCACCTCGAGCTCGGGCCTCGGTAACCTGATGGAACAGGCGTCGCCATCTCCTGAAACAACGAGTTCGGTGATACGGCCCTCGGCCGACATCGCGCCAATGGTCGCGCAGGCACCAATGCCCCAGCCTGTCATGGCAGCGCCGGTCGAAGTGACCACGATGACGGCAGCGCCGGTACAGGTGGCGATGGCAATGCCAACACCGATGCCGCGGGCGCCGATGGAGCCTGCCATCGAACTTGAGGACATGCCCACGCCCGACGCCAAGCCGATTGCGCTGGTGGCGCCGTCCAACCCGATAAAGGCGACGCCGTTCGCGCCGGGCAAGATCTATGGCCGCCGCTTCCGCGACGCCAAGCCGATCAATTTCGGCCGCACGATGTCGCCCAAGAATTTCGCCGTTCACGGCGTCGACGTGTCGCGCTGGCAGGGCGAGATCGACTGGCCCAAGCTGCGCACCCAGGGCGCCAACTTCGCCTACATCAAGGCCACCGACGGCGGCGACCATCTCGACCCGATGTTCCGCAAGAACTGGCGCGCGGCCGAGGCCGCCGGCCTGAGGCGTGGCGCCTATCACTTCTTCTACTGGTGCCGCACCGCCGGCGAACAGGCCGACTGGTTCATCCGCAACGTGCCCAGGGTTCCCGGCGCGCTGCCACCGGTCATCGACGTCGAATATAACGGCGAATCGAGCTGCAAGCGCCGCCACAGCCCCGAAAAGATCCGCGAGAAGATGCAGGTCTTCATGGACAAGCTGGAGCGCCATTACGGCCAGCGTCCGGTAATCTACACCGCGCCCGACTTCTACAAGGACAATCTGCGCGGCCACTTCCAGAACTATCCGTTCTGGCTACGCGCCGTGGCCGAGCCGCCATCCAAGGTCTATCCCGGCCGCAACTGGGTGTTCTGGCAGTATTCGGGCTCAGGCCTGTCGCATGGTGTCGAGGGCAAGATCGACCTCAACGTCTTCCGCGGCAGCGCAGCCCAGTGGAACCAGTGGCTGGAACGCACCGCGGGCTGATCGCCCGCGGGTCCTGGCCAGTGATTGCCTGTCGCCTCAGAGCAGGTCGTACTCGATGAACCCGGTGCGGCGAGCGACGCGATCGTAGAGCTTGCGCGCCGTGGCGTTGGTCTCGTGGGTCATCCAGTAGACATTGGTAACGCCGAGCTTGCCGGCCTCCTGCTTCACGGCTTCGATCAGGGCGGCGCCGACGCCCTTGCCGCGCGCCTCCGGGTCGGCGAACAAATCCTGCAGGTAGCAATTGTTGGCCTCGGACCAGCCCGAGCGGTGGTAGAGATAGTGCGTCAGGCCGACCGCCTTGCCGTCGACGAGAGCGATCAGACCCTTGGGCTCGAACTCGCCCTCGGTGAACAGGCGCTTCCAGGCGAGCTTGTAGATGTTTTCAGGCAGGACCGTGTTGTAGAAATCGAGATAAGCGGTCCACAGTCGGCGCCAGTCCTCGTGGTCGGCAAGCTCGAGCGGGCGGATGGTGATGTCGGTCATGAAGCTCTCTCTCCTTGGATGCACCAGCGTCCTCAGAAATCTCTGATGGGACAAGGGTCCAGGGCTGCCAAATCGCTGCTCCTGGCTTTCGGGCAACAGTTGGCTGGAAATGACTTCAAATCGACTGGTGCCCTCCAGAGAATCCACAAACCAGGGTCGATACGTATCGACTTCCGCTATTGATCGTCCTTCCGGATCGCAGCCTTGAGACAATACGGTGCAACGCAATGTGCCGGGTTCGGATAGACGCTGGCCGCATCCACCAACTCTCCCGAAATCACTGCACATTCTTCATGGAAATGCCATTGGCGCCCAGATCGGTCGCTCAAGACGAATTCAATGATTTCCGGCTGCGGTTCGTCGTCAACCCAGCGAATGATCGAGACCTCGACTTCCCTGAGGTCACCGGACGATGCCGCCAAAATTTCAACCCTGCCGTCTCGCCATGAATGCCAGGCGCTCGAACAAATGCACGTCCTGCTCGTTCTTGAGCAGGGCGCCATGCAGCTTGGGCAGCGCATTCTTGGGGTCGGCGCGCAGGTCCTCGGGCGCGACGTCGTCGGCGACCAGCAGGCGGATCCAGTCGAGCGCTTCCGAGGTCGACGGCTTCTTCTTGAGGCCGGCAACCTCGCGGATTTCGTAGAACTGGGTCAGTGCGGCGCGCACCAGGTTCTGCTTGATGCCGGGATAATGCACCTCGACGATTCTGTGCAGCGTGTCGACGTCGGGGAAGCGGATGTAGTGGAAAAAGCAGCGGCGCAGGAAGGCGTCGGGCAGCTCCTTCTCGTTGTTCGAGGTGATGATGACGATCGGCCTGACCTTGGCGCTGATCGTCTCGCCGGTCTCGTAGACGAAGAACTCCATGCGATCGAGTTCCTGCAACAGATCGTTGGGGAACTCGATGTCGGCCTTGTCGATCTCGTCGATCAGAAGCACGACCTTTTTGTCGGCGGCAAACGCATCCCACAGCTTGCCGCGCTTGATGTAGTTTTTGATGTCGTTGAAGCGGCCGTCGCCGAGCTGGCTGTCGCGCAGGCGCGAGACGGCATCATATTCGTAGAGACCCTGCTGTGCCTTGGTGGTGGACTTGACGTTCCACTCGATCATTTCAAGGCCGAGGCCGGATGCCACCTGGCGGGCGAGTTCGGTCTTGCCGGTACCCGGCTCGCCCTTGACCAGCAGCGGCCGCTCCAGAGCGATCGCCGCATTGACCGCCACCATCAGATCCTTGTCGGCGACATAAGCCGACGTTCCTTCAAAGCGCATGCGAAACTCCAAATTCGTCGGCGCCGACACTAGGGAGGTGTGGCCGGTGGGGCAAGCGGGACGTCCCGTCGTGATAGGCGTTCGGGGCCGCCGCGGTACAGGAGGCAGAGCTCTCGCTCGAACAGACAACAAAGCGCATGAGCATGAAAAAACCCCTCCACACCACAGCCCCGCAAATATCCTTGCACGAAGCGTCCCACTGCCATGGCGCATTGCGGCCACAGCGCCTATATTGGCGGTGACGGTCTGCGCTTCCCGGCAGGAGAGCATTTTCCCCGGGGCCTTAACGATCCTTAGGGAGCTGTCCCTGGGAGGACCCGTGGGTTCTTCCATACGGCGCCCACCTACTTTGTAGGTCTCCGGGATCGACTTCTTCACCGGTTGTGTGGATCGTCACCTCCCTGTCAGGATAAAACCTGCCCACCCGACGCCTGAAAGCGTCGGTTTCCGCGTTGCCGGTGCAACGGCCAATGTGCCAAACACGTGGCGAACGACAGCAGAGCGGGCGAACACCGGCATGACTTCCCATCGCGAAATCAAGAAGCAGCTGCGCAAGGAAGCGCTGGACCGGCGCGACGCGCTCGATCAGTTCTGGCGCATCGAAGCGTCGCTGGAGATGGCGGAGACGGCGCGCGACAATCTGCAGTTCGAGCCCGGCACGATCGTCTCGGGCTTCTGGCCGATGCGATCGGAGGTGGACGTCAGGCCGATGATGTTTGCCCTGCGCGAGCATGGTGCACGGCTCTGCCTGCCGGCGATCCTCGACAAGCACACGATCGTCTTCCGCGAACTGGTGCGCGGCGCACCGATGGTCGATATGGGTTTTGGCACCGTCGGGCCGCATGAGGAAGCCGAGGTGCTGGATCCCCAGATCATGCTGGTGCCGCTGGCGGCTTTCGACAAACGCGGCCACCGCATCGGCTATGGCGCCGGCTATTACGACCGGGCGATCTCCAAGCTGCAGGACAAGGGCATAGAGCCCAGGCTGATCGGCATCGCCTTCGACTGCCAGGAGGTCGAGCGCGTTCCCGACGAGAACCACGACGTCATCATCCCCGAAATACTGACGGAAAGCGGGCTGCGCCGTTTCGAGCCGGCGTGAGGTGATCGGCCAGCGCGAATCCGCTCCGGGCAAATTCGGCCGGCTCCACTTGCATGATTTCGCAATGGCCCTGTAGAAGCATTTTTCATGAGACTTCTTTTTCTTGGCGACATGGTGGGCAAGGCCGGACGCACTGCGGTGTGGAATCAGCTGCCCGGCCTGATTTCTGATTTCCGGCTCGATTTTGTCATCGTCAACGGTGAGAACGCCGCCGGCGGCTTCGGCATCACCGAGGAGATTTTCCGCGAAACGCTTGCTGCCGGCGCCGATGTGGTGACGACGGGCAATCACGTCTGGGACCAGCGCGAGGCGCTGGCCTTTGCGCCGCGTGAGGAACGCTTCTTGCGCCCGGCCAATTTCCCGAAGGGCACGCCGGGGCGCGGCTCCGGCCTCTACATCGCCAGGAACGGCGCCCGCGTTCTCGTCTCGAACATCATGGGCCGGGTGTTCATGCATCCTGAACTCGACGACCCGTTCCAGGCCGGCGAGCGGGAACTGGCCGCCTGCCCATTGGGCGAACAGGCGGATGCGGTGGTGATCGACTTCCACGCCGAGGCGACGAGCGAGAAGATGTGCTTTGCCCATTTCGTCGACGGCCGCGCCAGCCTGGTTGTCGGCACGCATACCCACCAGCCAACCGCCGACCACCAGATCCTCAATGGCGGCACCGCCTATCTGACCGACGCCGGCATGTGCGGTGACTACGACTCCTCGCTCGGCATGGACAAGGAAGAACCGCTCAACCGGTTCCTGTCCAAGGTGCCGAAGGGCCGCTTCGAGGCGGCCAACGGCCCGGCCTCCATCTGCGGCGTCGGCGTCGACATTTCCGACCGCACCGGCCTCGCCGAACGGGTTGCGCCATTGCGTCGCGGGCCTAGGCTCGAAGAAACCGTCCCATCCTTCTGGTCCTGACATTGACGTGGGGCCAGTCGAAACCTACTTGCCCGCCGCACGTCAGCATATGTTAGAGCATGATGCATCTATCCGGATGCGCCATGTCTCGGCACTGTAGCATGTGAACGAGCGGCCGCCGGCCGCTCGCATCGTATCCAGAAGAACAACGGGGACACTTAGATGATCGAATTCCTGGCGCCGTATTTCGGCTTCATCAACGACCCGACCGCCTGGGTGGCACTGCTGACCCTGATCGCGCTCGAAGTTGTGCTCGGCATCGACAATTTGATCTTCATCTCGATCCTGACCAACAAATTGCCTGAGCACCAGCGCGCCAAGGCGCGGCGGCTTGGCATCGGGGCGGCCCTGATCATGCGCCTGGTGCTTTTGGCCACCATCTCCTTCATCGTCGCGCTGACGGCACCCGTCTTCACGGCCTTCGGCCACGGCTTCTCCTGGCGCGACTTGATCCTGATCGCTGGCGGCCTGTTCCTGGTCTGGAAGGCGACCAAGGAAATCCACCACTCGGTCGATCCCGAGGACCACAAGGACGAGATGGTGTCGCGTACGCTGCAGCTTTCGATGGGCGCTGCGATCTTCCAGATCCTGCTGCTCGACCTGGTGTTCTCGATCGACTCGATCATCACCGCTGTCGGCATGACCGACGAGATCGGCATCATGTACATCGCCGTGATCGTCGCCGTGACCGTGATGCTTTTGGCTGCAACGCCGCTCGCGACCTTCATCGAGAAGAACCCGACGATCGTCATGCTGGCGCTCGGCTTCCTCTTGATGATCGGCATGACGCTGATTGCCGATGGTTTCGGCTATCATGTGCCCAAGGGCTACATCTACGCCGCCATGGGCTTCTCGGCGCTGGTCGAGGGCCTCAACATGCTGCAGCGGAACCGCCGCAGGAAAAGTGGCGGTCACTGATGAGCATGACGACGGCGGGCCAAAAGCCCGCCGTTTTCGTCTCGGCCAGCGATTTCATACCGACCGGAACCGGGCTATCATATGATTCTGGCGCGGCCCACGCCTCCCCCCTCCAGCGGGAAAGTACTGATCGTGCAGGGTGCCTAAATCACCGAACCATCTGTTCGAGCACGTGCATAAGGAGGGGTTGCGACGACAGCTCGTATCTGGAGGTTCGCACAATGAAACTATCCGCGCCCATTCCTGTGCTGAAGCGCAAGGCCAGGCTTCTGGCCAGGACGAAGCCGATCCCACTTCATCAGGCACTCGACGAGGTGGCAGCCGGCGAAGGCATTGCCGGCTGGAGCCTGCTTGCCGCCAAGGCCGCTGCCGTGCGCCCGGCGGCAAGACTGTTCGCACGGCTCGCTCCCGGCGACATGGTCCTGCTCGGCGCGCGGCCCGGCCAGGGCAAGACGCTGATGGGTCTCGAACTCGCCGTCGAGGCGATGAAATCGGGCCATCGCGGCAGCTTCTTCACGCTCGAATACACTGAAAAGGAAGTGCTCGATCGCTTCCGCGCCATCGGCGCCGACCGGGCGCAGTTTGGCAACCTGTTTGAGCTCGACAGCTCCGACATCATCTGCGCGGCCCATATCGCCGGGCGCATGGCTTCGGCGCCGCGCGGCACGATGGTGGTGGTTGATTACCTGCAACTGCTCGACCAGAAGCGCGACAATCCGAAGCTGACGGAACAGGTGCGGGTGCTGAGAGCACTGGCGCGCGACAAGGGGCTGATCGTCGTGATGATCTCGCAGATCGACCGCTCCTACGACCCGGCAACGAAGACGATGCCCGACCTCGGCGACGTCAGGCTGCCCAATCCGCTGGATCTCAAGCTGTTCGACAAGGCCTGCTTCCTAGCCAATGGCGAAGTGCGAGTCCACTCGGTTTGACAAGACCGGGCGGCGGGATGCCCGCCGCCCGAACTGTTCCAGCCTCACCAGGCGTCGGGTTCGCGCACCATGTGCACGATGTTGGCCGGGTTCATGATCCAGCCGCCACGGAAGGTTTCGCCGAGCGGTTCGATCGGGTCGCAGCGCACCGCACCGGCATCGCCGAGTTGCTTGAGCGTGCCGGCAAAATCGGGCGTGAACAACTCCAGCCAGACCTCAGCCTGGCTCATGGTCGGGGCCTCGTCGATCCAGAGCTGGTTCGGGCCGAGCTTGAAGCCAACCGCGGGCAGCTTCTCCGGGATACCCTCGAGGCCGACCACGTCGCGGTAAAAGGCGATGGTCGCCTCGTACTGGTGGCTCGGCACCTTCATGGCGATGTTCATGCCGCCTTCGATCTTTGCACCCATTGTCTCTCTCCTCACTTGCGTTCGCTTGTCGTCGGCAATTGGCCGCGCATTTCAGAGGGATAAAAACCCTCGCGCAGGTTGATGCCGTATTCGAGCCAGGCCTTCATCGCCGACAGCATTTCCGCCCAGCCCTCGCAGTTGCCGTAGGACGCCTTGCGCCCAACCGCGTCCTCGACCCAGCCGGATTCGCCGATGGTAACGAAGGTCGAGCCGTCCTCGAGCACGTCGAAGCCCATCTCGATCCGGGTTTTGTAGGCCGGCTGGCCCTCGGCCACCTCGGCGTCCCAGCGCAGTACGATGCGCTTGTCCAACTCGATCTCGTCGACCTCGACCGGCACCGAACCCCACCAGGTGACGGTGGTTCCGGCGACCAGCGGCGCGCTGGCGCCGTTCAGCGTGGTGAAATAGCCGCTCAGCTTCTTCGGATTGACGACCGCGTCGAACACCTCGTGGACGGGCTTGGCGATACGTCCCGAAACCTTGAACCCCAAGGACATTGTCAGCCTCCTATGCTTGCACGCGACAACAATGTGTTATAAAATTATAACATGTCAAGCGATTCGAAAGACGACAATGTTTTCAAGGCTCTGGCGCATCCGCGCCGGCGATTGATGCTGGACGTGCTGAAGGATGGCGCGCTGACGACGGGCGCCCTGTGCGAGCGTTTCGACGACATGGACCGCTGCACCGTGATGCAGCATCTGAAGGTTCTGGAGGAGGCCGAGCTGGTGGTCGCCCGGCGCGAAGGCCGCGAACGCTGGAACCACCTCAACTCGATGCCGATCAAAGAGATTCACGACCGCTGGATCAGCGAATATGCCAGCCACGCGATGAGCATTCTCGATCGGCTGAAGCTCGAGCTGGAAGGCTGAGGCGCGTCCCGTGCTTTGATGTCAGCTAGTGACCAGGCGATTTCGCCTTCCGCGCCTCGATGGCGGCGCCATGCTCCTTGCCCCAGCTGGCGAGCGGTCCGAGCGCTTCATCGAGCGACTGGCCGAGCGGCGTCGCCGAATACTCGACGCGCGGCGGCACCTCATGAAAGATCTCGCGGTGGACGAGACCGTCGGCCTCCATTTCGCGCAATTGTTGGATCAGCATCTTCTCGCTGATGTCGGGCACCAGCCGCTTGAGCTCGCCGAAGCGGCGCGGCTCGGTGTGCACCAGCCACAGGATCAACGCCTTCCATTTGCCGCCGATGACCTGGAAGGCGGGGCCGAGGCCACAACTTTCTGGCTGCGTCTTCGCCAAGAAATCCTCAATTCTCACTTTGAAGTCAGTACCTTACCGAAATGTAGGTACTTGTTGGAACGAGTTCAATGCATAGGTTCTGCGGCACGCCGCGACTGTCTCGCGGTCCGATTTCAAGAGGATATGACATGGAACCTGTGCTCTTTTACGGCGTGCCGCATGGTTGCTCGTTCGGCTCGATCGTGGCACTCGAATGGCTCGGCCAGCCCTACCGCCTGCACCGCATAGACATGACAGCCAAGCATTCCCGCACCTTCGCCAGGGTCAACCCGCTCGGCCAGACACCGGCGATGGTCACCGGGGATGGCGGCACGCTGACCGAAAGCCTGGCGATCCTGCACAACATCGCCGCGCGCGACCTCGACAATGGCCTCGGCTTTGCCCAGGGCAGCAAGGAATTCGACCGGCTGAACTGGATGCTGTCGTACCTGCACACCACGCTGCATTCCGATCTCGGCTATGGCTGGAACGCCTTCAAGCTGGTCGAAGATGACGACGCCGGGCGCAACATGCTGCGCAAGATGGCGCGCGAAAAGGCAGCCATGGACTTCGCCTTCCTGCAGCGCGTGCTCGAAAACAGCGAATGGCTGATTGGCGACCACAGAACCGTGGCCGACGCCTACTTCATCGGCATCGCGCGCTGGGGCTCGGATCTCGACTTGTTCGACATGGCGAGCGAGTTCCCCGGCATCCACAAGCACATGGAAAAACTCGAAGCCGACCCGGCGGTGGTCTTCGCCCATGCCATCGAGAAGGAGCGGGAAGCCGTGTCATTGGGCGGGTTCCGCGGTCACGCCACGGTCGAGGAGCTGGAGCCGCGCATCGCCGCTTGACCTGTCACGCCTCTCGCACCCATCGGTTGCGGAGGCATCAACGCGGCCAGCGAAATGCTTGGACGTGGCCAGCATCTCAATGTACATCAGAAGGAACTTATTAAGCTCGGATAAACGCTTGTTGGCCAACAATCCGAACAGGAACGTGCATACGGACGGGGAATGCTGACTGCCACCCGGGAACTGCCTGTCAGGCCAGACACGGAACCGCAACTTGCGATTGCTCTGATCGTTGCCGGCATCGTCTTCCTCGCATCGTTCTTCGGCATACTGACGCGGCCGGTCGGCTTCCTCGCCGCAGTCTGGCCGGCGAACGCCATCCTGCTCGGCATGATGGTGCGCAACCCGAGCTACGCCACGCCACTGGGCTGGCTCGCCGCCTTCGTCGGCTACATCGTGGCTGACCTTTCAACAGGTGGAAACTTCTTCGTCACGCTGTGGCTGACGACTGCCAACATCACCGGTGCGCTGACCGGGTACCTGCTGTTCCGGCTGGTGCCGGAGAGCGACCGCTGGCTGCAACGGCCGTCATCGGTGCTGCACCTCTTCGCCATCTGCTGCGCGGTGGCACTGGCCGCCTCGATCGCCGGCGGCGGCGCGGCACGCCTTTTGTTTGGCAAGGACTTCTTCAGCGGCATCACCTTCTGGTTCATCACCGAACTGGTCAACAGCCTGATCATCCTTCCGGTGCTGCTGACATTCCCCGGCTTCCGCAGGCTGCGCGAGCATTGGCCGGCCGGTCTTTCGCCCGCGCTCTTCCAGCATGCCTTGCCGGCGCTGGTGCTGGTGGCTTCGGTTGGGCTTGCCATCATGCTGGGCGGACCAGGTGCTCTGGCGATGCCCATCCCTGCCCTGCTCTGGTGCTCGCTGACCTACAGGACGTTCACGACCTCGGTGCTGACCATGCTGCTGAGCGTTTGGTTGCTGATCTCGATCCCGGCAAACCTCATCCCGTTGCCGGAACTGCCCGACCCGCTGCGTTCGCTCGACTCGCTGCGGCTCGGCATCGCCCTGATGGCGCTGTGTCCGCTGACTGTTGCCAGCATCAACGCCGCCCGCGTCGAGCTGATCGAACGACTGTCGCGCGCGGCCAACCACGACTCGCTGACCGGCGCGCTGTCACGCGGTGCCTTCATCGAGCGAAGCGAAGCCTGCCTGCAAGCGAACCGGGACCAGGGCACGGCGCTGCTGATGCTCGACATCGATCACTTCAAGAACATCAACGACCGCTTCGGCCATGCCGGCGGCGACGCGATGCTGAAGGAATTTGTCGTCCTGATCTCCCGTCTGCTGCGCCCGGCCGACCTGTTCGGCCGCATGGGTGGCGAAGAGTTCGCCGTGGTGCTGCCGGGCCTCGACATGATCGCGGCAACCTCGGTCGCCGAGCGCATCCGCCAGGCACTTGAAATGCGGGCGATCGAGATGCCGTCGGGCGGCGAGGTGTGGGCCACCGTCAGTATCGGTGCGGCGACGCGCGCGCCGGGGGAATACACCGATTTCGACGACATGATGCTGGCCGCCGACCGCGCCCTCTACGAAGCCAAGGAAGCTGGACGCAACATGGTTCGGGTCGGCGCCCGGCAGCCCGAGGCAACATCGCCGACCTTGAACTGAACGCTGAGGTCAGACACCGTCGAGAATGACGATGGTTGGCCGCGATGGCAGCGACCTCAGTGACACGGTGAGCGAACGGCTGTTGCGGAATTCGACGGCAAAACCATCACCCATCATGCCGGTGAACTCGCCAATCGGGGTGGAATGCCGATGCATCGGAAGGATCATCGACGAATAGAGCCTGGTCGTGATCTCGGTCATCGCATCGATCGACAAGGTCATGCCGCCGTCGATCGGCACCATGACGACGTCGAGCCGACCGATGGCGCCATAATGTGCGTCCTCGAGCCGGTGATGCAGATGGCCGAGATGGCCGATGCACAGGCCGGCGACCTCGAAGATGAAGATCGAATTGCCGTCGCGCTCCATCTCGCCAAAGCGCCTGATATCGGTCGGCACGTTGCGGACATAGACATCGTCGACGACCAGCGCATGCCTGGCCGGCCCGCCCTCGGGGTTCCAGCCGCGCAGGACATGGTCGATGGCCTGGTCCGGCATGTCGGTGTAGTGGGTGCGGTGTGCCTTGTTCATGGTGACGAGGCGCGGCAACGGACTCGAGCCGTAAATGCCGCTGTAGTCGGTGGCGATGCGGACGCCGCCAGGCGTCTCGATGACATAGGTCGAGTGGCCGGCATAGGTGATGGAGACGTCGCCATCGACGAACGTCTGGGCCTGATAGAAGCTGGCATAGGTGACGTCGGGCAGCGCCTGCGCGATTGCCATGCATTTGCTCGGCACCGGATCGTCCGCCGCCCATGTCGGGATCGACGCTAAAAGCAGGGTGGCAAGACAGGCGGCGAACAGGCGAAGGGGCATGGCGCTCTCGGGCGTTCGGGGCGAAACGCACTATCCCAGCAGCGGCGCGACGCACGGAGTCACGTTTTCGAGAGGGCCGGGAAGCCTTGAAGTCTGGACGTATTGAGCCGATTTATCTATAAGGCGGCCCATTCAAACACTGCCGAAGCGACAAACAGGGGTCCCATGGCCGGCCATTCACAGTTCAAGAACATCATGCACCGCAAGGGCCGCCAGGATGCGGTGCGGTCCAAGATGTTCTCCAAGCTTGCACGCGAAATCACCGTTGCAGCAAAGACCGGCGTGCCCGACCCCTCGATGAACCCGCGCCTTCGCCTTGCCGTCCAGAACGCCAAGGCGGTGTCGATGCCGAAGGACAACATTGCCCGCGCCATCTCCAAGGCCTCAATGGGCGACGCCGAGAACTACGAAGAAGTGCGCTACGAAGGTTATGGCCCGGGTGGCGTGGCCCTCATCGTCGAGGCGCTGACCGACAACCGCAACCGTTCGGCGTCCAACGTGCGCGCAGCCTTCACCAAGGCCGGCGGGGCACTGGGCGAAACAGGTTCGGTGTCGTTCATGTGGGACCGCGTCGGTGAAATCGTCTATCCGGCAGGCGCCGGCGACGCCGACAAGGTCATGGACGCGGCCATCGAAGCCGGTGCCGACGACGTGCAGTCGGATGAAGACGGCCACACCATCACCTGCGCTTTCGAAAACCTCAGCGAAGTGTCCAAGGCGCTCGAAAGCTCGCTCGGCGACGCCGAGTCGGTGAAGATCATCTGGAAGCCGCAGAACAACATCCCCGTCGACGAAGAACGCGCCCAGTCGCTGATGAAGCTGGTCGGCACGCTCGAAGACGACGACGACGTGCAGAACGTCTACGCCAACTTCGAGGTCGACGAGGCGACGATGGCCAAGCTCAGCGCGGCTTGATTTTTGACACGCCCCGGCAAACCCGGGGCGTTTTCGTTTGAGGCCTTTTCTCCAGCCTCCTTCGAGGCCCGCTCCGCGGGCACCTCAGGAAGAGGACCGCGGCGTCCGGCACGACTATGCGCTGCCCGTTGCCCGAACGTCGAAGAGTGGGCGGATGGCACGAACCTCCCTCATCCTGAGGTGCCGCGAAGCGGGGCTCGTAAGACGCACAACACAGCACCGGGTTGCGAATGACCGACTCCCTCCTGCCCCAGATCCGCATCACCTACTGCACCCAGTGCATGTGGCTGCTTCGTGCCGGCTGGATGGCGCAGGAGCTGTTGTCGACATTTGGCACCGAGCTTGGCGAGGTGACGCTGGTGCCGGGCACAGGCGGCGTGTTTACCATCACCTGCAATGACACGTTGGTGTGGGACCGTAAGCGCGATGGCGGCTTCCCCGATGCGGCCAAGCTGAAACAGCTGGTGCGCGACATCATCGACCCCGAGCGCGATCTCGGCCATTCCGACAGGAAGGGTCACAAGGCCAAGGACCAGGCCTGAGGGCATGCCCACGGCGAAAATCGCGCAAGAACACCGCGCCCTGAAACGGCGCCACAGATAAACTCGAATTGCTGAGCAAGCAGGGACATCGCGCCGCGGCATGGCGCGAACCTGGCGGCAGAGCGGAAAGCACCCATGACCACCAAACCACGCATCGCAGTTCTTTTCGGCGGACGCTCCTCCGAGCACGACGTCTCGCTCATGTCGGCAAGCAACGTCGTCAAGGCGATCGACGCGTCCAGATACGAGGTCGTGCCCATCGGCGTCGCCCGCGACGGCCGCTGGTTCCTGGCCCAACTCGACCGCGACGGCGCACTGCCCAAGGCCGTGCCCACCGGGGGCGCCGAGGTGGCGCTGGTGCCGGGCGGCAAAGGGCGGCTGATCGCCCTGCCAGCCGGCGAAGTGCCGTTCGAGCTGCCCAGGGTCGACGTGCTGTTTCCGGTGCTACATGGCCCGTTCGGCGAGGATGGCGCGGTCCAAGGTTTGGCCGAGGTGGCCGACATTCCTTATGTCGGCTCGGGCGTGCTCGGCTCGGCCAACGCAATGGACAAGGACGTCGCCAAACGGCTGATGAGAGAGGCCGGGGTGCCGGTGGCGCGTGGCGTGACCGTGCATTTCGGTGACCGTCCCACGTTCGACGCCATCAAGGCCGAGCTCGGACTGCCTGTTTTCGTCAAGCCGGCACGGCAAGGCTCATCCGTCGGCGTCAGCAAGGCCGAGACGGCGGAACAGCTGGACAAGGCGCTGGCCGAGGCCTTCAGATATGACCGCAAGGTGTTGATCGAGGAGTTCGTCGACGGCCGTGAGGTCGAATTCGCCGTGCTCGAGGCGCCCGATGGATCGCTCTCCGTCTCCGTGCCGGGCGAGATCGCACCAGCGGCGAGCCACGGCTTCTACACCTATGAGGCCAAGTACATCGATGCCGACGGCGCTGCCTTGCGCATCCCGGCGGACCTGCCCGATGCGGCCAAGGCCAGGCTGCAGGAGGTTGCCCGCAGCGCCTTCCTGGCTCTCGGCTGCGATAGCATGGCGCGCGTCGACTTCTTTGTGAAGGCGGACGGGTCGGCGCTGGTCAACGAGGTCAACACCATCCCCGGCTTCACCAACATAAGCATGTATCCGAAGACCATGGCAGCCTCCGGCGTGCCCTACCCCGATCTGGTCGGAAAGCTGATCGAACACGCCGTGGCGCGCTGGAAGCGCCAAGCCTGAGACTGAAAGGCCGGGTCAACCCCGGCCTTCTTGTTCATGCGGCACGGAAAGCCATGGCGAACGACGCCAGTGACACCACGCAGGCGACCGTACGGGCATGGTTCCACGGCAGCCACTCGTTGAGATAGCGCGCCCATATCGCGGCACCCTCGGCACTTGCCGGATCGACGGCGGCGAGCGCATCGTTGAGCGGCACGTTGAACACCATCGTCACCAGGAAGCATCCGACCAGGTAGGCGACGCTGCCGGCGAGCAGCCAGGCCGAGCCGGCCTCGGCCCAGCCGAAAATCGCCTTGGCGCCGAGGACCAGCGACAGCACCACGAGCCCCATGAACACAAGCATGAACAGCGGGTTGATGATGGTGACGTTGATCTGCTGCATGGCGGCGATGCCTTGCGCGACCGGCAGGCGCGCGAACGACGCCATGATGGTGTTGGAGAAGATGAAGAACAGGCCGGCGGCGATGCCGGTGCCGAGCATGGCGGCGAAGACGAGTGCGGTGAAAACGGGCGCGATCATTGTGCTTCTGCCCAGATGCCGGCTGCGGTGGCATCGTTGGCATAGTCTGTGAAGTCGCGCGCGGCGCGGCCGAGCGCGCGGCTGACGTCGTCCACAACATGCTCATTGCGGCCATCGAGAACCTCGGTGAACAGCATCATCAGGAGTTCGACGAAGTCCCTTGGCAGTTGCGCTGCGGCGAGGCCGGCCTTGAAGTCTGCGGCGCCGATCTCGACGAAGCGGATGTCGCGGCCGGCGACCGTGGCGATTTCTGCGATGGCCTCGGCGAAGGTCAGCAGCCGCGGACCGGTAAGTTCATAGAGCTGACCGATGTGGCGGTTGTCCGTGAAGGCTGCGACCGCGACGTCGGCGATGTCGTCGGCATCGATGAAGGGCTCTCCGACAGCCCCCACCGGCAAGGCCACCTCTCCCGCCATCACGGCGTCGAGCACAAAACCCTCGCTGAAATTCTGCATGAACCAGCTGCAGCGCAGCACAGTCCAGTCGGCGCCAGACTGCCTGACCCTTTCCTCGGCGCGCTGTGCCTCGGGTTCGCCGCGGCCGGACAGAAGCACCAGGCGCTTCACGCCCAAACCGACGGCGAGGTCGGCGAAGGCGCCGATGACTTCGGCCGCACCGGGCGCTGCAAGGTCGGGATAATAGGAGATGTAGACGGCGCCGACACCCTCGAGCGCGGGGGCCCAGCTCGCGCGGTTCTCCCAGTCGAAGGACGGGCGGGCAGCACGCGAGCCGATACGGACGGGCAGGCCTTGCGCTGCAGGCTGGTCGGCGATGCGGCGTCCGGTCTTGCCTGTGCCGCCAAGGATGAGAATGGGCTTCATGTCATGCTGGAATGCGGTCATTTTGGCCTCCTTTGCTAATGTGAGCAATACTCACATTTGCAAATGTGATAAACCCTCATATTATGCAGGTCAAGCGGAATCATTGCGGGCGAGAAACCATGGAAACGACCGAAGACAGCTCGGGTCAGGCGCTGCGGCGCGCGCCGAGCCAGAAACGCAGCCAGGAGCGCGTCGAGCGCATGCTGCAGGCGGCGAGCGGGCTGATTGCGGAGGCCGGCAGCGACGCCATGCGCATGGGCGAGGTTGCCGAGCGCGCCGGCGTATCGATCGGCTCGCTTTACCAGTACTTCCCCGACAAGGGCGCGATCATCCGCACGCTGGCCGAGCGCTACAACGCCGAAGGCCGCGCCTGCATTTCAGGCGGGCTCGCCGGGGTGAACGACATGAAGGGACTGATCGAGGCCTTTGGCGACCTGATCGACGTCTATTACGGCATCTTCCTGGCCGAACCGGTGATGCGCGACATCTGGTCAGGGACCCAGGCCGACAAGGCGCTGCGCGACATCGACCTGCGCGACTCCAGGGCCAATGGCGCACTGCTGGCCGAGGCCTGGCACCGCGTTGCTACAGGCGCCGAGGCGGCCCAGATCGAGCGCAAGGCGTTTCTCATCATGTCGCTCGGCGAGGCGACGATGCGGCTGGCGATCTCCGTCGAGCGGGTGGAGGGCGATGCCTTGGTGGCCGACTACAAGAGAATGGCGCTACGAGAGATCGCGGCGTCCTGACCTTCGGGCGAGGACAAACCGAAGGCTAAGTGCCTAAACTGCGCCGAATTGCGTTTGGAGCATCCCGGCCCGCTCATCCTCATCACAGGGCGCAAGGCGCGCCAGTGATAGCTGCTTGCGGTGCAAGGCAACGACTGCCAAGGCGCAGGATACGATCCTTGGCTCTGACGCGGTCCCCAAGTCGCGCAAGGCCAGCTCAAAGAGACGTTGCCATGCCTCGGCATAGGCGCGGTCCAGCCATTCGGGGATCAGAGGGTTTCGCAGAAAGACCAGCCGCGCCTCTTCTATCGTTGCAGCCAGACCGTAGAGTGCCCAGTGGGCGGGCTGGTGTCGGGCGGAAAGTCTGACGAGCTCGGGAACAGCTGCATAGGACGCCTCGCCGATATCGCCCTGATGGTGCAGTTCGTTCAGGAGCTCGTTCCAGGCCGCGCTGTCATTGTAGTGCTCGGCAATATACCGAGTGCCCGCCGGGGATCATAGGTGACCTTGTATCCACCCGTCAGGCCAGTCCACCGTTCATCACTCAAGTCCCGCATGGCTCTGTCTCACGAAACGGGACGTGCGATGATTAGCTCGGTCGGCGACAACAAAAAACCCGCCATGAAGGCGGGTCCTTGTATTCTTGGAAGCGGGTCGGCTTAGATGCCGAGGCCTTCGTAGCGCTTCTTGAACTTCGACAGACGGCCGCCGCGGTCGAGCAGGTTGTGCTGGCCGCCGGTCCAGGCCGGGTGCGTGGTCGGGTCGATATCGAGGTTCATCGTATCGCCTTCCTTGCCCCAGGTGGAGCGGGTCAGGTATTCGGTGCCATTGGTCATGACGACCTTGATGGTGTGGTAGTCGGGATGGATATCGGCTTTCATCGCTCTGTTCCTGCTGTCGCGGCGCGGCTTGCGCAGGTATCCTGCGGCGATGCGCCTCTTTCGAAAATTCGAAGCCACGGCTAGATAGGCCACAGCTTCAGAAACGGTCGGCGTGCCTATACATCAGCCGATTTCGAATCACAAGGCCGGCAGCCTCCAAATGGGCCAAGGCCGAGAGGGAAATAGCATGGCGAGCACGATAACGGCCGCGAATGAACAGCGCCGGCGTTCGCTGCGTCCGCTGAGCCGGCTTTCGCCCTACCTCTACCGCTATCCCAGGCTGGTCATCGGCGCCATCATTTCGCTTGTCGCCGCCGCCGTCACCACGCTGACCCTGCCGATCGCCGTGCGCCGGATGATCGACCACGGCTTCTCCTCCGCCGATTCGAGCTTCATTGCCAAATATTTCGCCATGCTGGTGGCGATCGCTGCACTGCTCGCGCTGGCCTCTGCCTGCCGCTACTATTTCGTCATCACGCTCGGCGAGCGTGTCGTCTCCGACATCCGCCGCGACGTCTTTTCGCATGTCACTTCGCTCTCGCCAGCCTTCTTCGACACGGCGATGTCCGGCGAGATCGTGTCGCGGCTGGCCGCCGACACGACCCAGATCAAGTCGGCCGTCGGCGCCACCGCCTCCGTCGCCCTGCGCAACATCATCCTCGGCCTGGGCGCGCTCGCCATGATGGTGGTGACGAGCCCGAAACTGTCGGGCCTTGTCATCGCCGCGATCCCGTTGATCGTGCTGCCTTTGGTCGCCTTCGGTCGCTCGGTGCGGCGCAAGTCGCGGCTGGCGCAGGACACGCTTGCCAACGCCACGGCCTTTGCCAGCGAACAGATCGGCGCCATCCGCACGCTGCAGGCCTTCACCAACGAAAAGCTGGTGACGGGCCGATTCGCTGCCGCCGTCGAGACCGCCTTCAACGCCGCCCGCGCCTCGGTGCTGGCCCGCGCCGTGCTGACCTTTTTTGCCATCTTCACCATCTTCGCCTCGGTCGTCGCCGTGTTGTGGTTCGGTTCGCGCGACGTGCTTGAGGGCACGCTGTCACCCGGCACGCTCGGCCAGTTCCTGCTTTATTCGGTGTTCGCCGCGGGCGCGCTCGGGGCGCTGTCGGAAGTGTGGGGCGAACTCAGTTCGGCCGCAGGTGCTGCCGAACGCATCACCGAGATCCTCGCCGAAAAGCCCACCGTCGCGACACCGGCAGCCCCCGTCGCCCTGCCAGCAAGGAGCAGCGGCGCGATCGAATTCCGCGACGTCACCTTCTCCTATCCGGTCAGGCCCGACCGCGCCGCCGTGCGCGGCCTGAGCTTCACCGTGAAACCGGGCGAGACTGTCGCCATCGTCGGCCCGTCGGGAGCCGGCAAGAGCACGGTGTTTTCGCTTCTGCTGCGCTTCTACGATCCCGAAGCCGGCGCTGTGCTGATCGACGGGGTCGACCTCCAGAAGGCCGACCCGCAGGCCGTGCGCGACCGCATTGCCATCGTGCCGCAGGACGTGACGGTCTTTGCCAGCACGGCAGGCGAGAACATCGGCTTCGGCCGGCCCGGTGCTTCGCAGGCCGACATCGTCAAGGCAGCCGAGGCCGCGCTCGCCGTCGAGTTCATCGAGAAGCTGCAGGACGGCTATGACACCGAAGTCGGCGAACGCGGCGTCACGCTCTCCGGCGGTCAGCGCCAGCGCATCGCCATTGCCCGCGCCATCCTGCGCGACGCGCCTATCCTGTTGCTCGACGAGGCGACATCGGCGCTCGACGCCGACAGCGAGCGGCAGGTCCAGACGGCGCTCGAGCACCTGATGCAGGGGCGCACCACTATCGTCATCGCACACCGGCTGGCAACCGTGCTGAAGGCCGACCGCATCCTGGTCATGGATGGCGGCCGCATTGTCGAGGAAGGCACCCATGCCAGCCTCGTCGCCAAGGGTGGCATCTATGCCCGCCTCGCCAAGCTGCAATTCGACACCGGCGCCAGCGCCTTCCAGGGCGCCGCGGAATAACGCCTCACAGGAAGGTCGCGATCTCCGACAGCGGACGCTTCTCCGTGGCATGCACGGGGATGGTGGCGCCCTCCTTGGGATAGCCGACGACCATCAGGATGTAAGGCTTGTCGTGCGGGTCGCGGCCGCAGATCTGGTTGAGGAAGCTCATTGGGTTCGGCGTGTGTGTCAGCGTCGCCAGGCCAGCGCGGTGCAGCGCGGCGATCAGGAAGCCGGTGGCGATGCTGACCGATTCGGGCACGTAATAGTTCTTGCGCGAGACACCGTCGGCCGAGCGGCTCTTGCGCTCGCCGAAGATGCAGATCAACCAGGGCGCCTCTTCCAGGAAGGGCTTGGAGGCATCGGTACCGAGCGGCGCCAGCGCCTTCAGCCACTCCTCGCCGGCGCGGCCCTCGTAGAAAGCACGCTCCTCGATCTCGGCCGCTTCGCGAATCTGGCGCTTGATGTCGGCGTCGCCGATGACGGCGAAATGCCAGGGCTGGTGATTGGCGCCATTGGGGGCGGTACCGGCTGCCATGATGCAGGTTTCGATGATGTCGCGCGGCACCGGCCGCGAGGAAAAATCGCGCACGGTGTGGCGCGTGCGGATCTCGTCATAGAACGACTTTGCGCCGGCGCGCATCTCCTCGACCGGCTTTTCCTTGTAGTCGGGCAGCGGCAGCGTGCGGTAGGTGTGTGCGGTTGAGACGGTCATGGTTGCTCCCCAGGATTGTCGATTGCGGCGACAATCTCGAATGCCATTGCCCGCGTCAACGGGGATTGGCGACGCCTGGAGCGGCGTCGCCTTGTTCCACGACTAGAATTTGACGCCGAGGCTTGCCTTGACGCCGTGATCGCGGGCGCCGTTGGCGAGCTGGCCGTTGTAGCTGAGGGCCAGATTGGCCTTGGGCGAGACGGCGAAGTCGAGACCGGCTTCGATCAACAGTGCATCGCGGGCGATCGGCGCGCCATGGACGGTGAAGCTGTCGCCGCCGCCTGCGAAGGCGACTGTCGAGGCAGGCGTGACGTCGCCGAAGGCATGGCGCCAGCCGAGGCCGCCCCGCACCGTCGCCTTGGCGTGACCAAGGTTGAAGTCGCTTGCGGCGCGCAGGCCGAGCGTGGTCGTGGTGCTGTCGAAGCTCTTGTCGGTGCTGGTCAGCGCCGCCGCGCCGCCGGTTTCAGTGAAGCCGTCGGTCGAGGTCGAGACATAGGCAAGACCGGCGAAAGGCTCGAAGGCGACGCGGCCCATCTCGACCTTGTAGCCCGTTTCGACGAAGGCCTGCGCCGTGCCGGCATCGTAGTTGGCCTTGAGCGTTTCGGTGAGACCGGGGAACGAGACAGTACGGCTCGTGTCGATCGCGTGCCTGGTGTAGGACGCCCCAGCGCGCAGCGCGACGGCGCCGAAGTGACGGCCGCCATAGACACCGACATGGAAGTTGTCGCTGTCGCCCGAGGCGGCGCCGCCATCCTTGTCGAAGCTGGTGCGGCTGTAACCGCCGAGCAGGCCGAGACGCCAGCCGTCGCCGACGATGGTGTCGCCGCCGGCGACGAGGCCGCCGCTCGCGTGCTTGAAACCGCCCGAATTGCCGTCGCCGTCGAACGACCCCCAATTGCCCAGCGCCTGGCCCCAGACGACGAAGCGGTCGGTATCGGCGGCGACAAGTTCGAGACCGCCCTCGCCATAGCCCATGACGGGCAGGTCGGGTGCCGCGACATCGCCGAAGGCCGAGCGCACGCGGTCGTTGGCGAACTCGCCGAGGAACTGGCTCGTCTGCGTCGTGCCGCCGCTGACCGAAGCATGCACGTCACCGGCAAGCTGATCGAGCGCGTCGCGTGCCTCGTCCTCGTCCGTCGACATCAGCAAGGCCGAGCGCACCGGATTGCCACTCGGCAGATTGTCGACGGCACCCGCGACGGCCGACTGGTTCGGCGACTGGGCGACCTCCTCGACCGACAGGTCGTTGCGGCTGAGCGCCAGCGTTACGTCATTGCCGTCGCCACCGGTGTAGCTGATGAGATGATTGAGGAAGAGCAGGTTGTTGAGGTTACCGACCGAGGCGAAGGTTCCGGTGACGGCGTCACCGCCATCATTGGCGATGATCGTGAACGGCCCGTTGAGCGGATCCCAGCCTCCGGCCGCGCTCGGGTCGTTGGGTGTCAGTACCAGATTGAGCGTCGCACCCGATATGTCGACCGTACCGTTGACCGTCAGCTTGTCGGCTGTCGTCGGCGTCGCCTCGATCTCGAGGATGCCGTGATTGACGTAGTCGCCGTTGACGGTCTGGGTATGGACGAGGCCCGTTGTAGCCGGGTTCGCCTTGTCGCCCACAGCATGCGCTGCACCTGATGCGATTGTCACGTTGCCGACAACCGTGCCGCTGCCGCCGAACCGAGCGCCGGAGTCAACGGAGACTGGCCCAGCCAGCGTACCAATGCCCTTGTAACCGACATTCAGCATGCCGGCGTTGACAAAGGTTTCGCCGGCGAATGCGGAACTGTCGCCCCTTAATGTGATGGTGCCCGATCCCTGCTTGAAGAACTGACCCGCGCCGGCAAGCTTAACGTTCTGCGGCAGGTAGCCCAGGCCATTGGACATGTTGGAAATCAGCTTGCTGCCAGCGTCGATGGTGATCTTGCCATTGGTCCCACCCAGCCAACCGCTCGCCCCGCCGTCACCGAACTGGAGTGTACCGCCGTTAGAGATCAGCACGGTGGCCGTGCCGCTGCCGCTATTGCCAGCTCCGGTAAGGGTCAACTTGCCACCGCCAATATGCTGGAACGAGCCTGCGCTATTGATCTGGCCGGCAACAACGAGGTCGTCGGAGCGATTGAAGACCAGCGTACCGTGATTGTTGACCGCGCCGGCAAGAGAACCTGACGTGCCACCAGATCCCAGCTGCAACGTTGCGCCGCTGGAGATGGCCGTGCTTCCGGTAAAGATGTTGTTGCCGGTGAAAATCTGTGTCCCGCCATCGATGCTGATGCCAGCGCTGCCATCGATCACGCCGGAAAAGGTGCCGCTGGCCGCTGTGATGTTGAGAATCTTGTCAGCGAGCTTGACCAGACCGCTGCCAGTCAACGCCTTGATGCTGACGCCGCCACCCTTGTTCGAGATGTCGAACGTACCGTCGACCGTCAATCCGCTGGAGGCGCTGATGCTGCTGCTGCTGCCAACCATCTGGAGTGTCGTACCGGAGCCGATCGTGGTGGCGCCTGTATAGGTGTTGACCCAATCGCTGAGTTTCAGCGTACCGCCGCCGACAATGTCGAGCCCGGCTGACCCTTTGATGACCATGCCGATCTCGGCGGAAACTCCAGGACCCACATTTATCGTCGCCGAGCCGATTGCCGGCGCCAAGGTAAGCGAGTCGGAAGCAGTAGCCGTAAGCCTGTAGCCGCTGGCCGTGAAACGAAGTGTATCGAAATTCTGGTGCCCCTGGACGTTTACCCCTCCACCAGTGCCGCCGAACACCGCTGTGCCACCAACCCATTGCTGGTTTGTTGTGCCGGTGGCGTCGGTCCAGTTGGTGCTGCCAGCAACCCATGTGCCGGAACCTCCATTGACGGCACCATTGGCAACGATGTCGGCACCATCCCAATACTGGTCTGCAAGGACCGGCGACGCAGCGCCGAGCACAACCGCCACGGCCGCGAGCGTCGCCAGCGCCGTGCCGGACCGCAAGGCGGCGAGACGGGCGATTGGTCGGTTCGAGGGTTGGCTGGAAGAGGTCCTGTTGGCTTGAGCCGATTCCAAATGAGTCCGCGCAGCAGAGCTGCGGTCAAAAGAAGGCATGATATCCCCACCACTTATATGCACGCCCAAACCGGGCAAAGGCATTGTGCGGAGACCCCAATCTCCACCCAAAACTCAACAATAGATTTTGCTTAGAACAGCCAAGCTTATTCAGCAACAGAGAATATTAGGTATGAAGCACTAAACTTGCTTCAACTCGTACAACCGCCAACTCCACTCACGGACGTTTCGAGAAGACTCGCGCATGCAAGTGAAATGCGCCAGCAAATGCCAAATGGGGCAGCAGGCATTTGCGACTGTTCTACTCCCTCGATATACACCACGCCTCAAATGCCCTCGAATGAACAGATGAGAAGGTCATCAGTGATGTCCTGACCACCCAGGGACCACCGATCGGCCCAGGCAGGCTGGAGCGAACCGCACAGGGCAAAAAGTGGCACACCCGAAAGAGCGCGCGTTCTGGAAAAAATGGCAGGCACTGCTTGCTCCCCACCTGCCGTCGGGAGGGGAGCTTATCCCTCAGGCAGGCCCCTAAATGATGAGCCACACCTAAGCGACAACACCGTGGTTGGGAAGGTTTCGTCCCGCGCCATTTTTGGGTCTAATTCCGGAAACCGGCATTTGACAGATTAGGGCCACGCGGCTCCAGCGGGCACCATGGCTCAAAACTTCACCGCCAAGCTGGCCCTGGCCCCGTGGTCACGCGTACTGTTGCCGATCTGGCCGACATAGGCCGTGGCAAGACGCATGCGCAGCTTCTCAGCTATCGGGCGCGAGGCCGCAGTCGATACCGCAACGCCCCCCGCCTGCGCCAAGCCGCCGAAGAGGAGGAAAGCCTGCTGCCGGGGGATATTTTGGCCGCGGCGCAGACGATCATCGACCAGCGCCACATGGATGCGGAGTCGTCGCTGGGGTGCGTTGCCGCCCGCGGTGGACGCTCGCGTTCCGAACTTTATCGCGCATTTTCGGGACAGGCCGAGTCCGTCGCGCCTGCCATCTGGACGGCGCGGCTCGAACGATCGCGGCGCATGCTGACGCTGAGCCCGGCGCTCGACCTCAGCGTCGCCCAGATCGCTTCCAGCTGTGGCTTCCTCGATCCCTCCAACTTCAACCGCATGTTCCGCACCCGCTACGGCATGACGCGGCGCGAGATGCGCGAGCTGGACCGCGACAGGTCCGAAAACGGCTAGCGCGCCGCGTGCCGACCGGCGCTGCGACCCGAGAAGATACAGCCGCCGAGGAAGGTGCCTTCAAGCGCGTTGTAGCCGTGATAGCCACCGCCGCCGAAGCCGGCGACCTCGCCGGCAGCATAGAGGCCGGGAATAGGCTCGCCATTGGCACCGAGCACCTGACCATTCAGATTGGTGTGCAGCCCGCCCAGCGTCTTGCGGGTGAGCACATTGAGGCGGACGGCGATCAGCGGGCCGTTGGCGGGATCGAGGATCTTGTGCGGCTTTGCCGTCCGCACCAGCCGGTCGCCGAGATAACGCCTGGCGCCATGGATGGCGGTGACCTGGGCGTCCTTGGAGTAGGGATTGTCGATCTCGCGGTCGCGCGCTGCGATCTGCGCATGCAACCGATCATGGTCGATGAGATCGTTACCGGCAAGCGTGTTCATGCCGGCCACAAGATCACGGAGATTGTCGCGGACGACAAAATCCTCGCCGTGCTTCTTGAACGCTTCGACCGCCGGCGGCGCGCCCTTGGCGCGGCGGCTCTTCAACACCTCGACCCAGCGCTTGGAGGTCAGGTCCGGGTTCTGCTCCGAGCCCGACAACGCGAACTCCTTCTTGATGATCTTCTGGGTCAGCACAAACCAGGAGTATTCCTGGCCGGCGGACAGGATGCGCCGGAGTGTGCCGAGCGTGTCGAAGCCAGGCAGGAACGGCGCTTCCAGCCGCTCGCCCAGCGCGTCGAACCACAGCGACGACGGCCCCGGCAGAATGCGGATGCCGTGGTTGGGCCAGATCGGGTCCCAGTTGGTCACACCTTCGGTGTAGTGCCACATGCGGTCACGGTTGATGACAGTGCCGCCGGCGGCTTCCGTGATCGCGACCATGCGGCCATCGACATGGTGCGGCACGCCGGCGACCATCTTCTTGGGCGCCGGCCCGAGCCTGTCGGTCGGCCAAGCCGTTCGAACGAGGTCGTGATTGCCGCCGATGCCGCCCGAGGTAACGATGACGGCGTCGGCATGGAATTCGAAATCGCCTGTCACCTTGCGGCCGGATTGCTGGCCACGCTCGACGGTAGACGACTCCAGGATTTCGCCGGCGACACCGGACATTGCACCATTGGTCTTGATCAGCCGGCTGGCCTGATGACGGAATTTCAGCGCGATCCGGCCCGCCGCAGCATGATCGCGGACACGACGGACAAACGGTTCGAGCACGCCCGGGCCGGTGCCCCAGGTGACATGGAAACGCGGCACCGAATTGCCGTGGCCATGCGCCAGCGCGCCGCCACGCTCGGCCCAACCAACGACGGGAAACGAGCGCATGCCCTGGGCATGCAGCCACGGCCGCATCTCGCCGGCAGAGAAATCGATGAAGGCTTCGGCCACCTTGCGCGGCCAATGATCTTCTGGCCGGTCGAATTGCGCCGATCCCATCCAGTCCTGCAAGGCGAGCTCGCGGCTGTCCTTGATGCGCATGCGGCGCTGTTCGGGACTGTCGACGAAGAACAGCCCGCCGAGCGACCAGAACGCCTGGCCGCCGAGCGAGTTCTCGCTCTCCTGCTCGAGCATGATGACCCGCTTGCCGGCATCGGCCAGCTCTGCCGCGGCAACGAGGCCGGCAAGTCCGCCGCCGACAACGATCGCATCCGCACGGTCCGCCAACTGCCCCTCCCAAGACGTTCGTTGGTCAAGTGTCCGACAGGAGCGACGTTGCAATCAAGGAGAAACTGGGATGACTCAATTACCTAGCGGAAGCAAGGAGCTGCCCCTCATCCGCCTGCCGGCACCTTCTCCCCGTGAAGACGGGGAGAAGGTAGGGTGGGGGGCAGATGTCCGCATCGAACCGGTGGGAGGTCAGGCCCCGTAGCGCTTCTTCAGGTGAGCCGTGAAATGCGCCGCATTGAGCCTTTCGCCGGTGGCGCGTTCGAGCAGGTCGGGGGTCGACCAGCGCGAGGCCTGCGACCAGATCTTGTCGCGACGCCAGGCGTTGACCGTTTCGAAATGACCGCGCGCGATCTCGTCGTCGACCGAAGGATGTTCCCTGCTCAGCGCTGCCCACTGCTGCGCCGCCATCATCGCGCCCAGCGTGTAGGAGGGGAAGTAGCCGAAGGCAGCACTCGGCCAGTGCACGTCCTGCATCGGACCGTCGGCCGGATTGTCGATGGTCGACAGGCCGAGATAGTCGCGCATCCTGGCGTCCCAGGCCTCGGGCAGGTCGGCGACCGCAAGACGACCCGAAATCAACTCCTGCTCGAGCTCGTAACGCAGGATGACGTGCAGCGGATAGGTGACCTCGTCGGCGTCGACGCGGATCAGGCCGCGCTCGACATGGTGCACATGCGGCAGGATCTCCTCCATCGACCAGCGCTCGCCGAGATGCTGCTCGACCAGCGGCAGGGCCCATTGCCAGAAGGCCGGGTTGCGGCCGAGCTGCTTTTCGACAAACAGGCTCTGGCTCTCGTGCACTGCCATGCCGCGCGCCTTGCCGAGCGGCCAGTGCGACCAGGCTTCCGGCAAATTCTGTTCGTAGAGCGCATGGCCGGTCTCATGCAGCACGCCCATCAGCGCCGACAGGAAGTCGGAAGTCTTGTAGCGCGTGGTGATGCGCACGTCGGACGGCACGCCACCGCAGAACGGGTGGTGCGACACAGACAGGCTGCCGCGGGTCAGGTCGAAGCCGACGGCGCCCATCATCGCCAGGCCAAGCTCGCGCTGGCGCTCGATGGCATAGACGCCCGACAGCGGCCGCTTCGGGCTTTTGGCCAGGCGCTCCTGCTGCACAGCCAGCGCCTCGGGCACGAAGTCTTTCAGGAACGCCTTGAGGTCGGTGAAAACGGGCGTGATGTCGGCAACGCGGTTGCCGGGGTCGTATTGCTCCAACAGCGCATCATATGGATCGAGGCCGAGCGCTTCTGACCGCAGCGCCGCCTCCTCGCGCGCAATGGCGACGATGCCTTCAAGCGCCGGCTGGAAGCCGGCCCAGTCGTTCTTGGCCCTGAGGTCGCGCCACAGCTGTTCGCAACGCAGGCGGGCGGCGGTCTGGCGCTCGACGAATTCCGTCGGCAGGCAGGTCATGTTGGTGTACTGGCGGCGGAACTCACCCACGGCGAGGCGCTGATCGTCATTGAGCGCCTCGGTCTCGGCGGCAGCGATCCAGTCTGATATTTCGGGCGCGGTTGCCTGGCGGTGATGCATGCCGGCGAGCGCGGACAGCGCCTCGGCGCGCTTGGCGCCGCCGCCAACCGCCATATGGGTGGCTTCGTCGGCGCCGAGGATGGCGAGCGCGTGTTCGAGCGCTTCGAGCTTGCGGCCGAGTTCGTCTAATCTTGCGAAGGACATGGCATTTCCTCTGTCTCAAAGTCGCGGCGAGAGGATACCAATCCGTGCGCCTTCGCAAGACCGTTCGGCTGGTCCACCACTTGCCGGAACGGCAGCCGGCATGCTCAATTTGTGCAACTGAGGTCGAAGGGGGCGACTATGGTCGCAAACATACTGGTCGGGCTCGTCGCCCTGATCCATCTCTACATCGTCTATCTCGAAATGGTGCTGTGGGACACGCCGCGCGGCCACAAGGCGTTCGGCCTCAAGCCGGACTTCGCCACGGCGTCGAAAGTGCTGGCGGCCAACCAAGGGCTCTACAACGGCTTCCTCGTCGCCGGCCTGATCTGGGGCCTGTGGCTCGGCGAAGCGGGCTTCCAGGTCAAGGTCTTCTTCCTGCTCTGCGTCGCCGTCGCCGGGCTCTACGGTGCGGCGACCGTCAGCCGCAAGATCCTCTACATCCAGACCGTGCCGGCAGCATTGGCACTGGCGGCACTCTGGCTCGGCTGGTAGCTCAAAACCCAGTCACCCCCGGGGAGCGATCCGGGGGGACTGGGTACTCGCTTCTCCTAGCGGAGAGCGGCGTCGTGGTCGAGCTGCAGGCCGAGATCGTTGACCTCCGCCATCAGCTGGTCGTAGGCGCCAGCAGGAATGTTGCCGCCGTCACGGGCCGAATCACGGACAGCGGTCCTGCGGATCCTCGCCTCTTCGCCGCGCAGACTGCGAAGCTCGGCCGGGGTGATCAGCCTTGCCTTGCTGTCACTCATGATGCGGGCATCGTCAGCCTGGAGATCCTCAAGGATGGCGCGCAACTGGCCGCCGGTCGCATAGCCGTCGGACAGTGCCGGCGCGTCCGGCTTATCGCCGCCGCTGGGGCTGTTCTGGAACGAAAACTCGCGTATCGTTCCGTGATGCTCCTTGGCGAAAGCCGTCGCCAGGGGCGTTGAAGCAAGGATTGCGGCAAGAGCCGCCTTGAATGCCATAGAGCGCATTTTTGCAACTTGCGGACCCGCGGGACGCGACAGGACGCCCCGTCAATAGCAGGCCGTCTGGAACCGTCGCGTCACGGTGGGAGGTCATCGCCGGCGGTTCCCGGACTGCCTGCGAAAACTAGGCGCGTCACCGCCAGAAACCTAGTTAAGAAAAGATAATCTTGGCCGCCACATTCGGCCTCGGCCTGCCGCAACTCCGCCCCCGATGGGGCGGGCCTGTTCACACACGAAATCTTGAGAACGGCCTCACCTGAGTCCGGTGCTGCGGGCTAGCGCTCGGTCAGCTTTAGCTCGATGCGGCGGTTCCTGGAGCGCGCCTCGTCGGTGCCGCTTTCGTCGAGCGGCTGGAATTCGCCAAAGCCGGCGGCGACGAGGCGATTGGCCGGAACGCCGTTCTCGATCAGGAACTTGACCACCGCGGTCGAGCGCGCCGAGGAAAGCTCCCAATTGTCGCGATAGCGTCCGGTGCCTGACAACGGAATGTTGTCGGTGTGACCGTCGACGCGCAGCACCCAGTTAATTTCAGGCGGAATTTCCTTCTGCAGCTCGATGATGGCGTCGGCGAGCTTCTTCATCTCGCCACGGCCGGCCTCGTTGATCTGTTCTGATCCGGTCGGGAACAGCACTTCCGACTGGAACACGAAACGGTCGCCGACGATGCGGATGTTCTCGCGGTCGGACAGGATCTCGCGCAGGCGGCCGAAGAAGTCGGAGCGGTAGCGGTTGAGCTCCTGCACACGCTGGGCCAGGGCCACGTTCAGCCGGCGGCCGAGGTCGGCAATCTTGGTGTTGGATTCCTTGTCGCGCGCCTCGGACGCGTTGAGCGCCTCTTCGAGGGCGCCGATCTGGCGGCGCAGCGCCGAAATCTGCTGGTTGAGCAGCTCGACCTGGCTCAGCGCGCGCTGGCTGACCTGGCGTTCGCTCTCCAGTTCGCCCGACAGCGTGCCGATACGGGCATTGGCCTCGGCGCCGGCGCCGGCGCCCTGGGACAGCAGCTGTTCAAGGCGGCTCTTTTCGCTTTCGGCCGCATTGAGCGAGGCCTGCAGATTGGCGAGCGCATCTTCGGCGTCCTGCGAGCTGGATTTTTCGAGCGCCAGAAGCTGGGTCAGCTCGTTGATCTGCGAGTTGAGCCTGGTCAGTACCTCGTCCTTGCCGGAGATTTCGCGGCTGAGCAGGAACTGCGCCAGCACGAAGACCGAGAGCAGGAACATGATGGCCAGAAGCAGCGTCGACAAAGCGTCGACAAAGCCCGGCCAATAGTCGATGCGGCGGTCGCCGCGCCGCCCGCGCGCCAATGCCACCTTAGTGCACCCCTTCCTTCTTCAGGGCGTCAGCGATCTTTTCGAGCGTGTTGCGCATCGCCTTCTGTTCATCCGACTGCGCCTCGACCCAGTCGCGCATGATTTGCTGTTCGCTGCGCATGTTCTTGACCAGGCCGGAGATGCCATCGGCGAGATTGGCCATGGCGGCGGCGACACGCGGGTTCGAGCCGCCTTGCTCCTGCATGTTGCGCAGGCGCTCGCTGAGCACGCGGAGTTCGTCGGCCGAACCGTTCTTGGCGTCGGCGACGACCATGTCGGAGGACAGATCGGTGACCGACGACAGCCAGTTTTCCAATTCGGTGTAGAAACGCGTCTGGGCACGTCCGGCCTGGAGGTCGAGGAAGCCGAGCACCAGCGAGCCGGACAGACCGAACAGCGACGACGAGAACGCCGTGCCCATGCCTTGCAGCGGTGCCGCGAGGCCGGCCTTCAGTGCTTCGAGCACAGCCGAGGCATCACCCGAACCGGGATCAAGCGACTGGATGGTCTCGCCGATCGAGCCGATGGTGCCGAGCAGGCCCCAGAAGGTGCCGAGCAGGCCGAGGAAGACGAGCAGGCCGACGAGGTAGCGCGAGACGTCGCGGCTTTCGTCGAGGCGCGTCGCGATGGAATCGAGCATCGTGCGCATCGAGCTGGTCGAGAATGCCATTGATGCGGAACGCCCGAGCATCGCCTTCATCGGCGCCAGCAGCACCGGTTCGGTGGCTTCGGAGCCGGCGCGGAAGGAATTGACCCAGCGCACCTCGCGGAACAGCCGGCCGACCTGGACGAAGGCCAGCCCGATGCCGACGACGAGCACGCCGAGGATCAGACCGTTGAGGCCGGGATTTGTGCCGAAAGCGCTGGAGATCTGCCGCGTCAGAATCGCGGCGATGAAGGCGACGATTGCCAGGAAGATGATCATCGTCAGCAGGAACACCTGCGGAGAGGACAGGCGGTGCGGGTCGTAGCTCAGCACATCGGAGCCTTTACCCACCCCGAGAGATTTCAACAATGCCATCGGCGCCCCGGTTCCGGTTTCCTGCGATCGGAGCCCCGCCTATCCATACGGATGCGCCCGGGCTGCTCCATCGCCGTAAAGTCTATGCACCGAGCTTTTCATGAGTTTCGGCGCGTTACGTTAGTGGACTACGACTGTAAGCGGAAATGTGACGAAAATGAAAGACGCTTGCGCGCGCTGAGCTGGGACCGGCCGTCGGTCAAAGCCGCGCCACGACCAGAAGGTCCATCATTGCGGCCAGATGCAGGCCAGCGCCGGTGACAACGAAGCCATGCCAGACCGCGCTCTGGAAGCGCAGCCGCTGCCACGCGTAGAAGAAGACGCCGCAGGAATAGACCATACCGCCGGCAAACAGCAGCCACAACGTCGCCGCCGGCAAGGTGGCGATCAGCGGCTGCAGGATGACGATGCCGCTCCAGCCCATGGCGAGGTAGAAGGCGATCGCCAGCCGGTCGAGCCGGCCGGGCAAGAACAGCTTGATGACCATGCCGGCTGCCGCCGCCGACCAGACGATGCCGGCCATCCAGCCTGCCGTGACGCGATCGTCGAGCTGGACAAGGAACGGCGTGTAGGTGGCGGCGATCAGAAGGTAGATGCCAGCATGGTCGAAGCGGCGCAGCACCCACTTGGCCGGCGATACCGGCCACAGATTGTAGGCACATGACACCGACAGCACGGTGAGCAGTGCGACGACGAAGACGATCGCGGCGAGATATTCGCCCGTGGCCGTAAAGAATGCGGAGACGGAGAGCAGCACAGCACCGGCGGCGACGGCGAGCACGATGCCGATCGCATGGACCACGCCATCGGCGATCAGCTCGGCGCGCGAATGACTGTAGCGCCCGACGAAGGGCACAGCTGTGTCAGGCTTGCGCTGCGTGTCCGACATGGTCCGTCCCTGCGCCCTTCATGGTGCATGACCTCGAAAATCGGTACCGATTTCGGAAAGGATCATGCACCGCTCAAACGTTCTACAGCGTCCTTGGCGCGTCCAGATGGACGCGCGGCACTGTAGATATGGGCAGGCGTAATTGACGATGGCAAGAAACCGGCGACGCGGCGGATCAGCGCGGCGTGACCGGGCGCTTCAGCGTCTTGATGAGCGCGCGGTGTATGGTCTCGTTGCCGGCGACGATCGAGCCGCCGTCGAGCATGTCCTGGCCGCCCTTGTCGTCGGAGACGAAACCGCCGGCTTCGCGCACGAGCAGGATGCCCGCAGCGACGTCCCAGGGCGACAGCGACGTCTCCCAGAAACCGTCCATGCGGCCGGCAGCGACATAGGCGAGGTCGAGCGCGGCCGAGCCGAGACGACGTATGCCCGCCACTTCGCCCATGACGTTGCGCAGCTCGAGCAGGAAGTTGCCGTGATGGCCACGGCCGAGATGCGGCACGCCGCAGCCGATGACGGCATCGACCAGCTTGGTACGGCCGGAAACACGCAGGCGGCGATCATTGAGGAAGGCGCCACCGCCACGCTCGGCGGTGTAGAGCTCGTCCATCGCCGGGTTGTAGACGACGGCGGCAACGATCTGGCCCTGGCGCTCCAGCGCGATCGAGATCGAGAACACCGGAATGCCGTGCAGGAAGTTGGTGGTACCGTCGAGTGGATCGACGATCCAGCGATGCTGGTCGTCCTCGCCGGCGACGGCGCCGCGCTCTTCCATCAGGAAGCCATAGCCGGCGCGTGCCTTGGACAGCTCGGTGAAGATGATGTCTTCGGCCTTGCGATCGGCCTGGCTGACATAGTCGCCCGGGCCTTTCAGCGAGACCTGCAGATTCTGCACCTCGCCGAAATCACGCGCCAGCGAGCGGCCGGCCTTCATGGCGGCCTGCACCATAACATTTAGGATCGCTGAACGCGCCATTTCTACAACCTCAGCAGTGTCGAAATCAGTCCGCGCGGCGGACGTAGGTGATTTCGTTGGTGTCGACGATGATGCGCTCGCCCGAAGAGATGAACGGCGGAACCAGCACGCGGACGCCGTTTTCCAGCACGGCCGGCTTGTAGGACGACGCAGCCGTCTGGCCCTTCACGACAGGATCGGCTTCGGTGATCGTCAGCGTCACCTGGTCGGGCAGCGCGATGCCGATCGGGCGCTCGTCATAGAGCTCGACGGTAACCATCATGCCGTCCTGCAGGAACGCAGCGCGATCGCCGACAAAATCCTTGAGCAGTTCGAGCTGCTCGTAGCTGGCGGTGTCCATGAATACCAGGGCGTCGCCCTGCTCGTAGAGGAACGAAAAATCCTTCTGCTCCAGGCGGACCTTCTCGACGGTCTCGGCCGAGCGGAAACGCTCGTTGAGCTTGGTGCCGTTGATGAGGTTCTTCAGTTCGACCTGGTTGTAGGCGCCGCCCTTGCCGGGCTTGACGTGATTGGTCCTGACCGCCACCCAGAGGCCGCCGTCATGCTCGATGACGTTGCCGGGACGGATTTCGTTGCCGTTGATCTTGGCCATGATTGGATTCCGGAAGAGAGGTTTGCGCCGGAAGGGGCGCTATCGGCGCCTCCAAGACCACAAAATGGCTTTTTAGGCAAGAGAAGTCGAGATTTTCGCTGGATCAGCGCAGACGGTTGGCACGTTCCAGCGCCTGCTTCATCTCGGCGTCGGTCAGGCCACGCAGGAAGTCGTCCATCTCGGGATCGTTGAGCCCGGCACGGCGGGCGTTGATGTACCACGCCGCCGCCAGAATGGGATCGGGATCGACGCCGATGCCGCCCATATAGAACTTGGCGAGCCGGTTCTGCGCCGCGACATTGCCGCCATCGGCGGCAAGCTTCATCCAGCCGAAGGCGGATTTCAGGTCGCGATCGCCGCCACGGCCATCGGCCATCCATAAGCCGAGGTCGAACTGGGCCGAGTCGTAGTTCTGCCTGGCGGCACGGACGAGCAGCAGCCGCGCCTGGTTGTCGTCGCGGCGCTTGCCGCCGACGCCGTTGGCGTAGACCTGGGCCATGGCGTATTGCGCATCGGGCAGCCCGGTGGCCGCCGCGCGCTCGTAATAGGGCACGGCCTTTTCGAGGCCCTTGCCGCCCGGTTCGCGCTGCACCAGCATCTGGGCATAGTTGAACTGGGCGAAACGGTTGCCGGCTTCGGCCGCCGCCTGCATCAGCGCATTGGCGGCCTTGTCGTCGCGGGTAACGTATTTTCCATCGAGCAGCATCAGCGCATATTGGAACTGGGCTTCGGGAATGCCCTGTTCTGCGGCGCGTTCATACCATTTGGCCGCCTCGCTGTCGTTGCGGGCGACGCCCAGGCCGCGCGAAAGGATCTCGGCCACCAGCGTCTGCGCAGCGGCATCGCCGGCCTCGGCACGTGTGATGCCAAGATTGTAGGCCGTCTTGTAGAGGCCACGCTGGAAGGCGCCATAGGCTTCGTCAGAATGCTTGCCGCCGAAACGGTTGGGGTCGATACCGTCAGTCGCCTTGGCCGCCGGGTTGGCGCCGAGGTCGGGCGTTTGCGGCGCCGGAATCGGCTCGCCGACCGGCATGGGCGCGGCATCGAGCGGCATCGGAGCCGGCCCGAAGCGGTTCGGATCGATCAGGTCGAGCGGCTTGCCGAGTGAAGGAACGGCCCCCTGGTCGGACGGCGGGATCGGCGCGCTCTCGACGGCAATCGCGGGCTCGAGCCCAAAGCCCAGGCACAGCAGAGCGGCAAGAAGGCGCGAACGATCCATCGATGACTACTCCTCGAAACGCGGCGCGGTTTCGTCGAGCAGCGCATTGGCGCGGGCCACCGCCTCGCGCGGGTCAATGCCTTCGCCGAACACCGCCGACGACACGGCAACGAATTCGACGCCGGTAGCAGCCACTGCCTCGACCGAGGCGATGTCCGAACCGGCCATGACGATGCACGGGATCTCGATCATCTCGGACCACCATTCGCCGAGCGAAAGATTGCGCGAATGCGGCTCGGGCTTGTTGTCGTAGCCGAAGCGACCAAAGAAGATGTAGTCTGGTCGCTCTTCGCCGAGCTCAAGCGCATCGTCGCGCGTCTTTGCGCCACCGGCACCGACCATCATGCGCTGCTGGTAGCTTTCGACGGCCTCCGCAAGCTCTTCCTTGTTGCCCTCTATATGGATGCCATCGGCATGGACACGCCCGGCGACGCGGGTGTCGCCGGCGACGACCACTGCCACCCCGGCCTTCTGCGCGGCGGCCACGACCTTTTCGGCAAAGCTCTGGAACGACGCTTCATCGACGCCCTCGCCGGGCAGGATCAGCGATGCGACGTCGCCACCGGCGAGTGCCGCCTCGACCTGTTGCGGGGCGACTGTCGGCGGCGCGATCAGCACGATACGGCAGCGATTGGGTGGCGTGGTTGGGTTCATGTGCATCGATCCGGGTGCTTGACGCCTATGCAAGGCGATCATGTTTGCATTGGGGCATAGAACAAAGTGCTGCCGTTGAACAGGATGGGCGACAAAGCCCAAGCACATGAAAACATGGGGAAGGCACTCGCCAACTGCGCGGCATCCCGATATTGCGGATTCGAGAGGCCCTCCATGACCGACCTTCTTCTCGATCCGTGGTTCTATGCAGCGGCAGTTCCTGCCGTGATTCTGGTTGGCCTTTCCAAGGGTGGCTTTGGCGGTGCCGTCGGCTTCGTCGGCGTTCCGCTGATGGCGCTGGTGATCTCGCCGGTGCAGGCCGCGGCAATCCTGTTGCCGATCCTGATCCTGATGGACGTGGTGTCGCTGTGGACCTGGCGCGGCGTCTTCGACCGCACGATCCTGTGGCAGATGCTGCCGGGCTCGATCATCGGCATCGGCATCGGCTGGCTGATGGCCTCTGTCGTGACTGCCGACAATGTGCGCTTCATCGTCGGCGCCATCGCCTTCATCTTCGTGGCGCGCTGGATCTACACCAGCCTGCGCCACGGCGCCGACCACAAGACCGAGCCGAACGGCATCGCCGGCGCCTTCTGGGGATCGATCGCCGGCTTCACCAGCTTCGTCGCCCATGTCGGTGGCCCGCCCTTCCAGGTCTACACCTTGCCGCTGAGGATGGATCCGAAGGTGCTGACCGGCACCAGCGTCATCTTCTTCGCCGTCACCAACGCCATCAAGCTGGTGCCCTACTTTGCGCTCGGCCAGTTCGACACAGCCAATCTGACCGCCTCGCTGGCGCTGATGCCATTGGCACCGCTGGCGACGCTGGCCGGCGCTTGGCTGGTCAGGCGGATGCGGCCGGAAATCTTCTACCCCTTCACTTACGCGACGGTGGCAATCGTGGCCCTGAAGCTGCTCTATGACGGGGTGGTCGACTTTATGTGAGGATGACCGCCGCGCGGCGGTGGACTAGGCTCGTCGCGACCAGGGAGGAGAACCGTCATGGGCAAGTACGAGGAAGACCTCGACAAGACCCCCGCCAATCACCAGCCGCTGACGCCGCTGAGCTTTCTCGAACGCGCGGCCAAGACATTTCCCCACCACGTCGCCATCATCCATGGCAGCCGGCGCACCAGCTACCACGAATGGTGGGAACGGTCGCTGAAACTTGCCGCGGCGCTCAAGGCGAGCGGCATCGGCAAGGGCGATACGGTGACGGTGATGCTGTCCAACACCCCGCCGATGCTGGAGGCGCATTTCGGCGTGCCGATGACAAAGGCGGTGCTGCATTCGCTGAACACCAGGCTTGACGCGGCGATCATCGCCTTCCAGCTCGACCATGCCGAGACCAAGCTGCTGATCGTCGACCGCGAATTCACAGGCGTGGTCAAGGAGGCTCTGGCGCTGGCAACGGTGAAGCCGCTGGTCATCTGTTATGACGACCCTGAATATCCCGCGGACGCCCCCTATCCCAAGGGCGAGCGTATCGGCAGCCTCGACTATGAAGACTTCGTCGCGACAGGCGACAGGGCTTTCGCATGGTCGATGCCCGACGATGAATGGGACGCGATCTCACTCAACTACACATCGGGAACGACCGGAAATCCCAAGGGTGTGGTGTACCACCATCGCGGTGCCGCGCTGATGGCCTACACCAACACCATCCACGCCGGCATGGCCAAGCACGCCGTCTATCTCTGGACGCTGCCGATGTTCCACTGCAACGGCTGGTGCTTTCCGTGGACGCTCGCCGTGCAGGCCGGCACCCATGTCTGCCTGCGCTGGGTACGCGCGAGGCAAATGTATGATGCCATCGCCGACCATGGCGTGACGCATCTGTGCGGGGCACCGATCGTCATGTCGATCCTGATCAATGCCCAGGACGAGGACAAGCGCACATTTCCGCAGCAGGTCACCTTCAACACAGCTGCCGCGCCGCCGCCGGAAGCGGTGCTGTCTGGCATGGCCGACGCCGGCTTCGCCGTCACCCATCTCTATGGCCTGACCGAGACCTACGGGCCTGCGGTCGTCAACGAATGGCACGGCGAATGGGACAAACTCGAGAAGGGACCGCGCACGGCGAAGAAGGCGCGCCAAGGTGTGCGCTATGCAGCACTCGAGGACCTGACCGTGATGGACCCCGAGACGATGCAAAGGACACCCGCCGACGGCGAGACCATCGGCGAGGTGATGTTCCGCGGCAACATCGTCATGAGGGGCTATCTCAAGAACAAGAAGGCGACCGACGAGGCCTTTGCCGGCGGCTGGTTCCATTCCGGCGACCTCGGTGTGATGCATCCGGACGGCTACATCCAGATCAAGGATCGCTCCAAGGACATCATCATTTCGGGCGGCGAAAACATCTCGTCGATCGAGGTCGAGGACGCGCTCTACAAGCACCCCTCGGTCGCTTCATGCGGAGTGGTGGCGCGGTCCGACGACAAATGGGGCGAAGTGCCCATTGCCTATGTCGAGCTGAAGCCAGGCAGGCAAGCGACGGAGGCCGAAATCATCGAGCACTGCCGCTCCCTGCTCGCGCGCTTCAAGGTGCCGAAGGCGGTGATCTTCGCCGAGATTCCCAAGACCTCGACCGGCAAGATCCAGAAGTTCCGGCTGCGCGACATGGCCAAGGGATAAGGATCGAGGGCGACGCGCCGGAAGCGCGCCCATTCCTTCAGGCCGCAACCACGGTGGACGGGCGCAGGCCATCGAAGGCTGCCCACAAGCCGGCCGCGAAAACGACAGCCATCGCCGAGAGGATCGGTAGGTCGGAAGCCGTCGGCTTGAGCACCATGTCGGCGACGATGATCAGCATCATCGCATAGTCGAATCGCGCCACCTTGAGGATGCGCCGGCCCTGATCGAGCGCTGCAGGCGTCACGCCATCGCGGGCGATGATCGCAGCCATGCGGTCGGCGGTCGGTTTGAACACCAGGGTGCCGATCAGGAAGGCCATGGCGTAACCTGCAAGCCCGAGCACGATCCAGAGATCGGTGAAGCCGACCCAGAACCAGCACATGACGAGGCCGAGCAGAAGCGTGACCAGCGATGCCGGCATGAACAGCCGGTTGCCGAGTTCGCCGACCGAACGCATGACCTGCAACATGCCGTCGGTGTCGCCGGCACGGTCGGCGCGAACCGCGAGCAGCATCAGTGCGAAGCCGCCGCCGACCCAGAGAACGGCTGCGACGACGTGAAGAAACTTGAAGAGAGAGTACCAATCCATACTCCTGACCTTTCCAATCCGGTTTTGCGAAATCGCAGCACCCACTTCAGGCCGCGCTCATTTTCGGGCCGGCTAATAGCGCCGGTGCTGTTTCGGTAGTGTGTCGATGAAAACGGCGGGATGTTTCGGCAATGGAAACGATGGTCGGGGGCCCCACAAGGTGGCAGGGGAAAACACGTCATTTCAGCTACAAGGCATGTAATGCCGACCGGGCGACGTGATATCGTCCTTCATGCGCTGGAGGGGCGCGTATCCAACCGGCCGCGGGGGGCGAATGGCCGGACACATCATCCTGACGATATCTGTAATGTAACGACCCGACATGCGCGCGGCCTGGCCGTGCGGCATGCCGCGGAAACACGGCCGGTGCACATGCGCCGTTACGACGGTTCGTCACGGGCCGACATCAACCCATTCCCTGCTGGGGGAAAAGGCATCAGGAGACTACAATGCAAGGGGTAGCACGGAATTTCTTCACGCTCGCGGTCGTCTACGCGCTGTGCGGCATGGCGCTTGGCCTGCACATGTCGATCAGCCAGGACCACAGCCAGATGCCGGTTCACGCCCACACCATGGTGGCGGGCTGGCTGATGTCGGCGGTGTTCGCCTTCTTCTACCATCTTTTTCCTGTCGCCCGCGACAAGACGCTGGCCAAGGTCCATTTCTGGCTGACGGCGGTCAGCGGCATCGGCCTTCTGGTCGGCTTGTTCTTCCTGCTCGGCGGCAATGCGGCGATCGAACCGGTGGTGGCGATGTCGTCGATGGGCTTTTACGCAGCGATGCTGCTGTTTGCCTTCATCGCCCTGCCGACGGTGTGGAAGTCCTGAGTCGGCATAAGATCCTGCCTGCCGGCAACACCACACCGTTGTGCCGTGCCGGCACAGTCTAACGCGCCATAAGGCGAAATCGGCACCGATCTTAAGCGCCCATTAAGCATTCCCAGTGTTTACTGTGCGTATCCAGTCATCTGGATTCTTACCGAGTGGTTGGAGCCACTTTGTTTGACGCCTCCCTGTTAAACTCCTGAGAGCCGCGCTTTTCCGCGGCTCTTTTTTTTCGCCCGCGCGCCTTCGGAAATGCCCTCCAAAAGCTATCCAATCCGGCGCGTTAACCCTTTGTTAAACATGCGCTTGCGTTCACATCGGCGTAAGCGCATTTTCATCGGGCTTGGCGTATAGGAACGGCCGCGCAGAATCCGTCGGGAAAGACGGGCAGAACGCGAACAGGGTGCAGGGTAGCGATGATGAACGAGCCTTCGAGGGAAAGCGCAAACACGATCAAGCTCGCCGAAAGGCGGGTGTTTTCGCCGTCCTTCAAGCCCCTCTACAATGAGGGCATGGGCCTGGTCGAACAGGCCGCCGAGTATCTCGACGGTGCCGGCCGCGTCGAGGCCAAGAAGCTGTCGCGGCTTGCCGCCACCCTCTACGCCGCCGAATCGATGCGGCTGACCACCCGACTGATGCAGATCGCCTCGTGGCTGCTTTTGCAGCGCGCCGCCAACTCAGGCGAGATGACCCGCGACCAGGTCGCCTCGGAGAAGTCCAAGGTGCGGCTCGACACGGCTTCCGCCCATGACGACGCCGCCGGCTGGAACGAACTGCCCGCCGATTTCGTCGACCTGGTGCGCCGCTCGCTGCGCCTGCAGGCGCATGTGCGCCGCATGGACGATGAAATCTATGGCAACGGCGCAACCGTCGTGCCGGTGCAGGCGATGCGCCGCAGCAACCCGGTTTCCGACCAGATCAGCCTGCTCAACACGGCCTTTGCCCGCAACTGACGCAGGACCATCCCTGCGATGACGCGGGGATTGTTTCTGTTTTGTTCACATTTTTCTGGCGTCTTGTCTCCGTGAAGATAGAGTTCGCGGATGAAAGAGACGATTCGTATCATTGGTATCGATCCCGGCCTTCAGCGCACCGGCTGGGGCATCATCGAGAGCCTCGGCAACTCGCTGCGGTTCGTCGCCGCCGGCACCGTGCGCTCCGACAACAAGGCGGCGCTCGCCAGCCGGCTTTGCCAGTTGCATGACGGCCTTGCCGACGTGCTTCACCGCGAAATGCCGCATGAGGCGGCCGTCGAGGCGACCTTCGTCAACAAGGATGCCACTGCAACCCTGAAGCTCGGCCAGGCGCGCGGCATCGCCATGCTGGTGCCGGCCCGCGCCGGGCTCGTCGTCGCCGAGTACTCACCCAATGCGGTGAAGAAGGCGGTCATCGGCGTCGGCCACGGCGACAAGAAGCAGATCGCCATGATGGTCAAGGTGCTGTTGCCGAAGTCGGTGTTCGACACCGCCGATGCCGCTGATGCCCTCGCAATCGCCATCTGCCATGCCCACCACCGCCAGAGCCCGGCATACAGGCTGGCTGCATTGGCTGCCGCTCACGCGTGATGTTCTTGACTTGTTCTCATCGCTGCAACATTCCTTTCCAGCAAGAAGAGGAATGATTCCATGCGGGTTACCAGCAAGGGCCAAGTGACGATCCCTCGCGATCTGCGCGAGACGTTCAGCATCGGCGCCAACACCGAGGTGATTTTCGGTATCGAAGGCGGCAAGATCACCATCGTGCCCAAGGATGAGATCAACAGGCTGGCCGACCGCGACCGGCTTGACCGGTTCCTGGCCATTCTCGACCGGCTCGAAGGCGCCGGGGATCTGGCGACAAATGGTGACGAAATGCTGGCGCTGGCGAAGGGCCGGTGACGTCCAGTCAGGCGTCCCGACCGCACACCACACCCTCGCCACGACCTACGTGTTCTTGACTTGTTCTCACATCGCCACTAAGTAATACCTACGAGGTATTACCATGCGCGTGACCACAAAGGGCCAGGTGACGATCCCCAAGGAAATCCGTGACCGGCTCGGCATCGAGGCAGGGTCGGAGGTGGATTTTGTCGAACGCGCCGACGGCGCTGTCGAACTGGTGCGCGGCACCGAGCCAGATATGCGGGCGAAGGCGCTTGACCGCAGCCTGGAGGATTGGTTCCGACGTATCGAAGGTACGGGCGACAGCAATCTGACTGCCGATGACATCATGGCCATGACCAGGGATCGTGATGTCCGCGACAATCATTGATTCCAACGTCATCATTGATGTCGTCGAGCCCGGCTCGCAGTGGGCGACCTGGTCCAGGCAGCAGATTCGAGAAGCACGACGGTATGGCGACCTGATATTCAATGCCATTGTCGCAGCCGAAGTTTCGCATGAGTTCGTTTCGGCGGAGCGCTATCAAGGCGTCTTTGTCTCGACGCTGTGGACCTTCGAGGACATACCTTTCGAGGCCGCGCTGGCCGCCGGTTGGGCGCACCGCGAATACCGGCAGCGGGGCGGTCGCGGTGAGCGGACCCTGCCCGACTTCCTCATCGGGGCGCATGCGCTTGTGTCCGGACATCGCCTGTTGACCCGATACGCCACCCGCTACCGCACCTATTTCCCCGAGCTCGAAATCATCGCGCCCGATACCCATCCATGACGAGGCTTGAACCATGATCGGCAAGTTGAAGGGCACCGTCGACGAGATCGGCGAGGATTTCTGCGTGCTCGACGTGCATGGCGTCGGCTACGTCGCCTATTGCTCGACGCGCACGCTCGCAGCCTTGCCCGGCGCCGGCGAAGCCGCGATCCTGTTCATCGAGACTTATGTCCGCGAAGACATGATTCGGCTCTACGGCTTCAAGACCGAGCTGGAACGCGAGTGGTTCAAGCTCTTGATGGCCAACGTCCAGGGCGTCGGCGCCAAGGTGGCGCTGGCGATCCTGTCGACGCTGGCGCCTTCCGATCTCGCCAACGCGATCGCGCTGCGCGACATCGCCATGGTCAGTCGCGCGCCCGGCGTCGGCAAGAAGGTTGCCGAGCGCATCGTCACCGAGCTCAAGAACAAGGCCCCGGCTTTCGCCGGCGAGGCAACGGGCACGATCGGGCTCAAGCAGGAACTCGGCGAAGGCGTCGCCCCTGCCCCCATCGCCGACGCGGTCTCGGCACTGGTCAATCTCGGCTATTCTCGCGACATCGCCGCCAACGCCATTGCCGCCGCCATGAAGAGCGTCGGCGAAGACGCCGATTCCTCCAAGCTGATCCGCTTCGGCCTGAAGGAGCTGGCACGGTGAGCGGCTTGCTCGCAGCCGGTCTCCGTGCGAGGACGGACGCATGAATTCGCCTGACCGTCTTATCACCCCCGACAAACGCGGCGAGGATGCCGACAACAGCCTGCGCCCGCAGACGCTGGACGATTTCGTCGGCCAGGCGGCGGCGCGCGCCAATCTCAAGATCTTCATCGAGGCGGCAAAGGGCCGTGGCGAGGCGCTCGACCATGTGCTGTTCGTCGGTCCGCCCGGCCTCGGCAAGACGACGCTCGCCCAGATCATGGCACGCGAGCTCGGCGTCAATTTCCGTTCGACCTCCGGCCCGGTCATCGCCAAGGCCGGCGACCTTGCCGCACTGCTGACCAATCTCGAAGAACGCGACGTGCTGTTCATCGACGAGATCCACCGCCTCAACCCGGCAGTCGAGGAAATCCTCTATCCGGCGATGGAGGACTACCAGCTTGACCTGATCATCGGCGAAGGTCCGGCGGCGCGCTCGGTCAAGATCGACCTGGCCAAGTTCACGCTTGTCGCCGCGACCACCCGTCTCGGTCTGCTGACGAACCCGCTGCGCGACCGCTTCGGCATCCCGACCCGGCTCAATTTCTATACGGTCGAGGAGCTCGAGCTGATCGTGCGGCGCGGCGCCCGCATCCTCGGCATGCCGCTCGCCGACGACGGCGCCATCGAGATCGCGCGCCGGGCCCGCGGCACCCCGCGCATCGCCGGCCGCCTCTTGCGCCGCGTCCGCGACTTCGCCGCCGTCGCCGGCTCCGGTCCGGTCGACCGCCGCATCGCCGATGAGGCGCTGTCGCGGCTGGAGGTCGACGCACTCGGTCTCGATTCGCTCGACCGGCGCTACCTCTCGATGATCGCGATGAATTTCGGCGGCGGCCCGGTCGGCATCGAGACCATCGCCGCCGGCCTGTCCGAGCCACGCGACGCCATCGAAGACATCATCGAGCCCTATCTGATCCAACAGGGCTTCATCCAACGCACGCCGCGCGGCCGCGTGCTGACGGCCAATGCCTGGAAGCACCTTGGCCTCGAGATCCCGCGCGACCTTGCCGTGCAGCAGATCAACCTGTTCCAAGAGGAAGACTGATACATGATCGGCTATCGCCCCGGACTGACAGCCGACATCGTTGGACTGCACGCCGTCTATTACGCCCGCGACTGGGGTTTTGGGCTGCCTTTCGAGGCCAAGGTCGCCAGCGAGCTTTCCGCCTTCATGCGCGACTTCAGACCCGGCCTCGACTTCTTCGCCGCTGAGGATGACGACAACGGCGCCCTGCTTGGCACGATCAGCCTGGAGGCTCCGACCTCGACGGAGCTGCTGGCGCATCTGCGCTGGTTCATCACCAGCGATGGCGCGCGCGGGACGGGCCTCGGGCGCCGGCTGATGGACAAGGCCATGGCGCATGTCGACGCCAAGGGTTTTCCCGGCGTCTATCTCACGACATTCGTCGGGCTCGGTCCGGCCCGGCATCTCTATGAATCGTTCGGCTTCAACCTCGTTGCCGAGGAAGAACGCGACCAGTGGTCCGGCGGCGTGCGCGAGCAGCGCTTCGAGCGCCATCGCACGGGTGCCAAAGCTTGATCACTCGCCGCGGCTTCTTCCGTTTTCTCGGCGGTTCGGTCCTGGCTGCGGCGGCGCTTGGCAGCTATGCGGTCGGCATCGAACCGATGCTGCTGACACGGGTGAAACGCTACGCGCTGACCCCGCCCAACTGGCCCGATGGCTTGAAGCTGCGCGTCGTGGCGCTCGCCGACATCCACGCCTGCCGGCCATGGATGACGCCAGAGCGCATCGCTTCGTTGGCGGAAGAAGCCAACGCGCTGGAGCCCGACATCATCGTACTGCTTGGTGACTACGTCGCTGGAACCCGCATGGTAAGCGGCTGGGTCGATTCCCATGAATGGGCTCCGGCCCTTTCGGGCCTCAAGGCACCGCTCGGCGTGTTCTCCATCCTTGGCAATCATGACTGGTGGGAGGACCTGACGGCGCAGAAGGCCGGGCAAGGTCCGACAATTGCCAGGCGGGCGCTGGAAGCGGCGGGTATTCCCGTCATGGAAAACGACGTCGTCCGGCTGGAAAAGGAAGGTCATGGCTTCTGGATCGCAGGCCTCGCCGACCAGCTGGCCTTGCGGCCAGGCAGAGCATGGGGCCGCAAGGGCTTCACCGGGCTTCACGACGTGAGAGGCACGTTGGCGAAAGTCGGCGATGAGGCACCTGTCATCCTGCTCGCCCATGAGCCCGACATTTTTCCCGACGTTCCCAGCCGCGTTGCGTTGACCCTGTCGGGCCACACCCATGGCGGCCAGGTACGCCTGTTCGGCTATTCGCCGGTCGTTCCCTCGCGTTACGGCAACCGCTACGCCTATGGCCACGTCGTCGAAGCTGGCCGCAACCTGATCGTTTCGGGCGGCCTCGGTTTCAGCATCGCACCGATCCGTTTCGGCGTGCGTCCGGAAATCCTGACGATCGAGCTGGGTTGAGCTGAAGCGAAGCTACTTCAGCCCCTTCACAACCTCGAGCACGTCAGGTTCCGCCTTCCGCCCCTCGAATTCGTCGACGATGCCGAAAGCGCCGCCGTAGCCCCAGATCGACCAAGCATAACCGCGCGCCTCGGCGCGAGCGATCATGTCGTTGACATAAGCGGCGCGCCAGGCACCGGGCATGACGTAGGGATTGTTGTACTCCTGGCGGATCATGCCGAACTCGCCGAGATAGATATTGTCGGGCGAGATGTCGTGCTTCTTCGCCCAGGCATCGACCTGGCGGAACGGCGCGTCGAGCTCGGCTTCGAGCTTTTCCTTGCTGTCGATCAGGGCGATCTGCTCATCGAGATAGGCGAGCATGCCGGCCCGGCGCAGCATCGGCGCCTCGGCCCGGATCTTGGCCCGGACCTTGTCGAGCACAGCATCAAGCTCGGCGCGAGGCACGGCATAGGGCGGATAAGGCAGCCCGGTAACATAACGAATGAAGTCGCCGGCCCAGGTGGCGCCCTGGCTGGTCAGCAGGAACGGCTGGTAGGAATGGAACGTCCAGATGACATTGTCGTCGGGAATATCCTTGGGGTCGAGCGTGGCGAGACCTTCCGCACCGGCCCAGCAACTGCCTGACAGCACAAGGGTCAGGCGGGTCGCCGTTGCGCGCGCGGCGGCATAAAGGCGCTTGAGACGTTCAGGCCAGAGCTTGGCCTCGCCTTGTTCGCAATCGACGACCGGCTCGTTCATCAGCTCAAAGGCGACCAGGCCCGGATCTTCCTTGGCCAAGGTGAGTCCCATCTGCCGGACCAGCTCGACATAGCGGTCGAAATTGGCCGGATCGTCCATCACCTCGGACATGCCGATCTGGCCATTGCCGCCTGACGGAATGAGGTGAAGGTCGACCACCGCCTTGAGCCCGGCCGCGTTGACCATGCGCGCCGACTCCAGGACGCTCTCAAGCAATTGTTCGCGCAGCGGTTCTGTCTTTTTGGACAGGAACACCGAAGGGTCGACGGGAATGCGCACGACGTCGAACCCGCCGGCCTTGAGCGTTTTCAGGTCGCCCTCACCGAGCCGTTGGCGCCATTCGGGAAACGGCAGGATGACGTTCGCGTCGTCCCATTTGTCCTCACCGGGCCAGGTTTCCCAGATGTCGAGATTGATGCCCCGCTTCATCGTGAATGTCGCGGCATCGGCCGCGCAGACCGACAATGCCAGCGCCAGCAAAGCCATCAACGAGGTTCTGATCATCGCTACCATTGCCGTCCGCCTCAGACTGTCACGGAACTGGTGCCGAAAAGCCGGGGAAAAGGAAAGCCCAAGGGCCAGACAAAATGAAAAGCCGGCCCTCCAGATGAATGAAGGATTTTCCTGATAACACCGTCCTGAAATCGCCGGTTTCCACCACGTGATCCTCGTTGGTCCCATGACAGCAGATTTCGTGACGCAACATAAGGCAACGCGGATTAACCGTAACTGGAGATCTTCATTATCTGCCTGACCTCGATGGTTATTTATTCGTTAAGACTGCTTATAGTGCGCGACATCAATCAATAGAGCAGCGGGGGTTATGCAATGACGGTGGTTGACCAATGGCGGCCTGAGACAGCAGCCGGCGGATTTACCCGGGACGATGAGGCGATCGAGTTCTACACGCGCGTCAACGCCCTTGTGGAGCCCGATATGGTGGTCGTCGACCTGGGGGCCGGGCGTGGCTCCCGTTTCGACCACGGCAGTGCGCCTTTCCGCAAGTGGTTCTGCAATTTCCATGGCCGCGTGAAGAAGGTCATCGGCATCGACGTCGACCCGGTGGTGATGACGCATCCGCATCTCGACGAGGCGCGGGTCATTGAACCTGGCGGCCGCCTGCCACTGGAAGACGCATGCGTCGACATCATCATCTGCGAGTGGGTGATCGAGCATGTCGAACATCCCCGGCAGTTCGCGCAGGAAATCCACCGGGTGCTCAAGCCCGGCGGATGGCTTTGCGCGCTCACCCCGAACCGCCTTGGCTATGTCGGGATTGGCACCACGCTGGTGCCGGAAACGGTGAAGGATCGCATGATGAGGCTGGTGTGGCCCGAGCGGCCACGGGAAGATGCGTTTCCGACATTCTACCGCATGAACACCTTGGGCAGCATTCGGCGCGCCTTCGACGAAAAGAGCTGGTCGCACCATGGCTACGTTTCCAACGGCACGCCGAAATATCATGGCGGCACGGCGGCGGGCTTTGCCTTCGTCTCGCTGCTGCAATGGCTCATGCCGCCGGCCATGCGGACCAACCTGCTGGTGTTTTCGCGCAAACGTCCGGGGCCGATGGGTACGCAGGCTCGACTGCAGAAGGCATGCCAGGACCTGAGCGTCGCACCTGCCGAAAGGCAGGGCGAAAAGGTCTGACGGAACTGCCGCAAGGCGCTGCCCTGGCCAAGGCCGCTCGGATGTCGACAAACCCGTGCCGGCAATGCGTCAGACAGTTCTTGATCGTTGCCACCGATAATGCCATCGGACTCCCTGCCCTGTTGCCGGATCGTCCCGACAATGGACCGCAAAGAGGATGTGCAATGGCGGACAATGTGGACCAGGACTTGCTGGCGGCCGGCCTATCCGGCGCCCTGACGCCGTTCGGCCACCGGCTGATGGCGCGGGTCTATTATGCCGACACCGACTTCTCCGGCGTCGTCTACCATGCGCGTTATCTCGAGTTCTTTGAACGCGGGCGCTCGGACTTCCTGCGCCTCGCCGGCGTCCACCACACCGAACTTGTCGACGGCAAACATGGCGAAAAGATCGTCTGGGTGGTGCGCCGCATGGAGATCGATTTCCGCGGATCTGCCAAGATCGACGACATCCTGACCATCGAAACCCGGACGCAGGACGTCTCAGGCGCCCGCATCACCATGGCGCAGCAGTTGAAACGCGGTGACGAGGTGCTGGTCGAAGCCAAGGTCGAAGCGGCAATTATCGGCGAGAATGGCCGCCCCAGGCGTTTCCCAAAGGACTGGATCGAAGCCTTCATGCCCGGACGGTAACGTCGGCCGAGCGGCAGCACACCGCCGACGGCCCTGCCATGAGAGTTCACTGATCACGAGATCGTGTGACGCCGCGCAGCGATTACTGGGCTCCGGAGCGCTGCAATCCCGTCGCACCGGGTGGCAGGTTGGCGCACCATCATGTTCCTAACCCATCTTTAACCATAACGGTCCATTAAGGGGTCGGTGAAAGTCGTAAGTATTCCGAGCGGCCTTCCTTTCACCAAAATTGGCTCCGAAAAGGCCGAAAAGGCGCATTTTGGGGCACTTCCGGAAGCTTCGCGCGAACGGACCACGATGGGATGATGCGCAAGGGCTAGCTGCGAGCCGGGCCCGGAAATCTTAAGGACTGTTACAAGATGGAAAACCTACCTCTCGCCCAAACCGGCGCGGAATTGTCGATTTGGGCGCTGTTCTGGCAGGCCGGCTGGGTGGTCAAGCTGGTGATGCTGGGCCTGCTCGGCGCGTCGGTATGGACCTGGGCGATCATCGTCGACAAGCTGGTTGCCTACAACCGCATGCGCGCAGCGCTGAACCGCTTCGAACAGATCTTCTGGTCGGGCCAGTCGCTGGAAGAGCTCTATCGCAACCTTTCCGATCGCAAGACCACAGGCATGAGCGCGATCTTCGTCGCTGCCATGAAGGAGTGGAAGAAGAGTTTCGAGAAGGGCGCCAAATCGCCGCTGGCGCTGCAGACCCGTATCGACAAGGCAATGGACCTGGCGCTGACGCGCGAGATGGAGCGGCTGGAAGGCCGGCTCGGCTTCCTCGCCACCATCGGTTCGGCCGCCCCCTTCATCGGCCTGTTCGGCACCGTCGTCGGCATCATGACCTCGTTCCAGGCCATTGCCGGCTCGAAGTCGACCAACCTCGCCGTCGTCGCCCCCGGCATCGCCGAGGCACTGCTGGCAACCGCAATCGGCCTGCTCGCCGCTATTCCCGCGGTCATCGCCTACAACAAGCTGTCATCCGACGCCGGCAAGATCGGCATGCGCATGGAGGGCTTCTCGGACGAGTTCTCCGCCATACTGTCGCGCCAAATCGATGAAAAAGTCGCGCAGCGGACCTGAGGAGTAGACCATGGGTATGTCAGTTAGCGCGGGCGGTTCGGGCCGCGGCGGACGCGGCCACAGGCGGCGCGGCCGCCACCACGGCCTGATGTCCGAAATCAACGTCACGCCGTTCGTCGACGTGATGCTGGTGCTGCTCATCATCTTCATGGTGGCCGCACCGCTGATGACCGTCGGCGTGCCAATCGACCTGCCCGAGACCCAGGCCAAAGCGCTGAATTCGGAAACACAGCCGATCACCATCTCCATCAACGAGGCCGGCCAGATCCACATCCAGGAAACCGAGATCCCGATCGACGAGGTCGTCGCCAAGCTCGGCGCCATCGCCAAGGCCGGCTACGAGGAACGCATCTACGTGCGCGGCGACAAGACCGCCGACTACGGTACGGTGATGAAGGTCATGGCCCGTATCCAGGCCGCCGGCTACAACAAGATCGGCCTCGTTACGCTGCAGGAACAGGACCAGTAGCCCGCAAAATGAAGACCGGCATCACGACATCTGTGGTTTTGCATGCGGCGGTGCTGGGTTTCGGCCTGTTCACCCTGTCGGCACCCAGCGCCCTCGAAGTCGCCGACGTCGAGGCGTTCCCGGTCGACATCGTGCCGGTGGAATCGATCACCCAGATCCAGAAGGGCGACAAGAAGGCCCCGGCCAACGAAAAGCCGGCGCCCAAGCCGACAAGCCGTCCCGACATCGTGCCGGACGCCCAGAATGTCGGCGACAACAAGACCGACAGCGACAAGCCGCCGACGCCCGAGCCGACGCAGAAGGAAGTGGATGTCGCAGCCGCACCGCCGCCCTCGCCCAAGCCCGAGCCCAAGCCGACACCGGTCGAGCAACCCAAGCCCGAGCCGGTGAAGCAGGCCGAGCCAAAGCCTGTGCCGGTACCGGCGACCGAAGTGACGCCGCAGCCCCAGCCCAAGCAGGAAGTCAAGCCCGACCCGGTTGCCGAGACCATCGTCAACGACCAGGCCGAGGCGGAAGCCGTCAAGCTGCCCGAGAATGCGCCGGCACCCGAAGCCAAGCCGCAGCCTCCGCAGGCGCAGACGGCCAAGACGCCCGAGCGCAAGCAGGAAGACAAGCAGACCCAGCAGGCCTCGTCCAAGCCGAAGTCGGAAGAAAAGGAATTCAACGCCGACGAGGTTGCGGCCCTTCTCAACAAACAGAAGCCTTCGGGCGGCGGCGCCAAGCGCTCCACCGAACAGGCATCGCTGGGCGGCAAGAAGGACACCGGCGGCAACAAGCTGAGCCAGAGCGAGATGGACGCCCTTCGCGGTCAGGTCCAGCGTTGCTGGAACGTGCCGGCAGGCGCCATGGACGGCGGCAACCTCAAGGTTTCCATTCAGTTCAATCTCACCCCTAGCGGCGAAGTCGAGGGACGGCCGGAGATCATCTCCGGTGGTGGTTCGGCCGGCATCGAGCGGGCGGCAGCCGAGTCGGCGCGCCGCGCGGTCCTCCAGTGTGCTCCGTACAATCTGCCGGCTGACAAATATGCCGGCGGCTGGGACCAAGTCATCGTCAATTTCGACCCGAGCGAAATGTTCTGAGCGCCCACACGCTCACCCGGAACTAAGAGGCCTGTCTAATGAAGCATGTAATCAAAGCGATCCTTCTGATCGGCGCCATGGCGAGCGGCATGACCGCGTTTGCAACCTTGCCCGCACGCGCGCTGGTCGAGATCGACGTCAACAAGGGCAATGTCGAGCCGCTGCCGATCGCCATCACCGATTTCCTGTCAGGTGATGCGATGGGCGCCGAGATCGCCGGCATCGTCGCCGCCGACCTGCAGCGCTCGGGCCTGTTCGCCCCGATCGACAAGGGCGCCTTCATCGAGAAGATCTCCAACCCCGATGTCGCACCGCGCTTCGAGGACTGGAAGGTCATCAATGCCCAGGCGCTGGTCACCGGCCGTGTCAGCCAGGAAGCGGACGGCAGGCTGAAGGCCGAGTTCCGGCTGTGGGACACCTTTGCCGGCCAGCAGCTTGCCGGCGAGCAGTTCTTCGCCAACAAGGCAAATTCGCGCCGCATCGCCCACATCATCGCCGATGCCATTTACGAGCGCCTGACCGGTGAGAAGGGTTACTTCGACACCCGCGTCGTGTTCATCGACGAGTCGGGCGCCAAGACCGCGCGCAAGAAGCGCCTCGCGATCATGGATCAGGACGGCGCCAATGTGCGCTACCTCTCCGATGGCCGCTCGATCGCCATGACCCCGCGCTTCTCGCCGACGCGCCAGGAAATCACCTACATGTCCTACGAAAGCGGTCAGCCGCAGGTCTATCTGCTGCAGATCGAGACCGGCCAGCGCGAACTGGTCGGCAACTTCCCCGGCATGACCTTTGCGCCGCGCTTTTCACCGGATGGCCAGAAGGTGATCATGAGCCTGCTGCGCGACGACGGCAATTCCAACATCTTCTCGATGGACCTGCGCAGCCGCACCACCACGCGCCTGACCAATTCCAGCGCCATCGACACCTCGCCATCCTATTCGCCCGACGGTTCCAAGGTGGTCTTCACCTCCGACCGTGGCGGCCAGCCACAAATCTACGTCATGGGCGCCGACGGCTCGGGCCAGACCCGCGTTTCCTTCGGCGGCGGCAGCTACTCGACCCCGGTGTGGTCGCCGCGCGGCGACCTGATCGCCTTCACCAAGCAGTCGGGCGGCCAGTTCCAGATCGGCGTGATGAAGACCGACGGTTCGGGCGAGCGCATCCTGTCGACCGGATTCCAGCAGGAAGGCCCGACCTGGGCGCCGAATGGCCGCGTCGTGATGTTCTTCCGCGACCAGCCCGGCGGCGGCGGTCCCAAGCTCTACTCGGTCGACCTCACCGGCCGCAACGAGCAGGCGATCCCGACCTCGGGCTTTGCCTCCGACCCGGCCTGGTCGCCGCTGCTCGACTAAGTGCACGGGCGCGAAGATCGGTTTCGATCTTCGCATCGGGCCAGGCACCCGTGTCAAAGTGTAACAGCGCCCTTTGCGCGTCCCAGCTGACACGCAGTGCCACAGGGGCCCGTTGTTAACCTTCTCCGGTGAAGGCGCGACGAATGGACCAGGCGGCGTCATTTGACCAATGACGCCGCCTTTCTGCCGTATTTTCGCCTACGGTGCGCGGCGAAGTGCATGTTCGACGGCTGCCGCATGCGGGGACACTACAGCGAGCAGCAACGAAATTTTAACCACGTTCCTTGAATGCCGGTTAACCCCAAAGTGGTTACTGGATGTTCAACGAAATCACTCGAATGCGAAGGAGAGGCGGGATGCGCCGTATCGCAAAATTTGCAACCAACCCCGTGGTCGTGGCCCTGATCGCCTCTCTGGCGATTGCCGGCTGCGCCTCGAAGAAGACCCCGAACAACGCGGCCGATCTCGGCCTCGGCGGCGGCGCCGGCTCGGCAACGCCGGGCTCGTCGCAGGACTTCACCGTCAATGTCGGCGACCGCATCTTCTTTGACACCGACTCTTCATCGGTTCGTGCCGACGCCCAGGGCATCCTGAGCCGCCAGGCGCAGTGGCTGAACAAGTACGGCCAGTACGCAGTCGTTGTCGAAGGCCATGCCGACGAACGCGGCACCCGCGAATACAACCTGGCTCTCGGCGCACGTCGCGCCGCTGCCGCCCGCGACTACCTGATCTCGCAGGGCGTTGCCGCCAACCGCCTGAAGACGATCTCCTACGGCAAGGAACGTCCGGTCGCGGTTTGCGACGACATCTCCTGCTGGTCGCAGAACCGCCGCGCCGTCACGACGCTGTCAGGCGCCGGCAGCTGAGCTGCGCGAAGCCACTGAGTGAAACGAAAGGCGGTCTTCGGGCCGCCTTTTGCTTATCTGGCAGTTCGAAACAAAATTTGGCCGAAGTCTCCGGTCCTGATAAATGACGAGAGCGCATCGGCGCGAAGCAACCAAATTCTCTTCCACGGCGAGAGGCTAATGCATTTTCGATCAATCCTGAGTGGCACACTTGCCATCTTCCTTCTGTCGGGGGCCGCAGCGCACGCGCGCGACGGCATTGGCATCGACTTCCCCAAGATCGGCCTGCCGGGTGTTTTCGGCAGCAAGACGGAGAGCACCGAAGTTCCGATCCAGCTCGCCCAGGCGGGCGATCCGCGCGTCACCGCGCTCGAGGAGGAAATCCGCAAGCTCAACGGCTCCATCGAGGAGCTGAACTTCCAGATCCTGCAGATGCAGGAGCAGATGCGGAAGATGCAGGAAGACAACGAGTTCCGCTTCCAGGAGCTTGAGGGCGGCGGACAGAAGAAGTCCGACGCCTCCGGCAAGAGCAACAGCTCGATCGTTGAGGCGCCCACGGCGCCTCAACCCGGCGCGGCCCAGACGGCGACCGCTCCCGCCCCAGGCGCAAACAGCGTCGAAGACGTAATCACCGATTCCGGCACCGGTGAGCCCGGTGCAGTTGCCGGTGGCGGCACCGGCGCGCCGCCGACGACATTCGGCACCATCACCGTCGATGCCAATGGCAACGTCGTCTCGGAAAGCGCCAATCCGCAGGTCGCTGCACCGGCCCAACCGCACGCGCCTGCCGCAACGCAACCGGCGCAACCGAAGAGCAATGGCACCGCTGTTGCCGCATTGCCCGACACCAACGATCCGGACGAGCTTTACCGTAACTCCTACCAGTTCGTGCTTTCGGGCGACTACACCACCGCCGAACAGGGTTTTCGCGATCACATCTCGCGCTTTCCCGCCGATCCCAAGACGGCCGATGCCCGCTTCTGGCTGGGCGAGTCGCTTCTCGGCCAAAAGAAGTACCGCGACGCTGCCGAGATTTTCCTCAACGCCTCGAAGGAATATCCGAAGTCCAAGAAGGCGCCTGAAATGATGCTCAAGCTCGGCGTTTCGCTTGTCGGCCTGAAGCAGCGCGATGTTGCCTGCGCCACCTTCGGCGAGATTGGCAAGCGCTATCCCGACGTCTCCGGCGCCATCAAGGAACGGGTCAAGCAGGAACGGGCTCTCGCCGCGTGCTGACGCAGCCGATCGACGCTGACTTCTTTGCAGACTTTTCCGAGTTCGACTTTGCCGCGCACGCAACGATCATCGCAGCGGCATCAGGCGGCAGCGACTCGACAGCGCTTCTCCTTCTTCTCAAATCCCATCTCGACAGGCACGCGCCGACGACCCGCTTGCAGGCGGTGACCGTCGACCACGCGCTGCGCCCCGGTTCGAACGCCGAGGCCGACGCGGTTGGGCAGCTCTGCGCCCGCTTTGGCATTGCCCATCGCACGATGCACTGGACCGGCGACAAGCCGTCGACCGGCATCGCAGCCGCCGCGCGCAATGCGCGCTACGATCTGCTCGCCCAGGCAGCGCGCGAGGCGGGTGCGACGATCCTGGTCACCGGTCACACCGCCGACGACCAGGCCGAGACGGTGCTGATGCGCAGCGCGCGCGGCACGGGCCGCGGTGCCGCCGGCATGGCCTCGGCCACGCTTTTCGACGGCGACATCTGGATCGTCCGCCCGCTGCTCGGGCAGCGCCGCGAGCGGCTGCGCGACATGCTCAGGGCGCTCAGGACCAGCTGGATCGACGACCCCACCAACACCAATGACGCCTACGAGCGGCCACGCATGCGGCTGTCGCTGCAGAACGATGGCATCCAGCGGATCGAGGCCGCCCTAAGCGACGCCCGGCAGGCAGGCGCGGCGCGCACCAAACTGGGCGAGCGTGCGGCAGCGCTGATCGCCGCCCATGCCAGTCGCGTCAGCCCGGGACTGAACCGTCTCGACCCGGCCTTCGCGGAGACACCTGACAGCGATGCGGCGGCCTACGCGCTGCGTGTGTTGATTGCGGTGTCAGGCGGCGTGCCGCATCTGCCTGACGAGGCACGCGTCCGCGACCTGCTGGAGCGTCTCGCCGATGGGCCGGCTAACAAAAAACCGGCCCGCGCCACATTGTCGCGCGCACTTGTCGACATCAGAAGCGCAGGCATTTTCCTGCTGCGCGAGGGACGCGGATTGCCGCGGGCAATGCCATTGGCGACGGGTCTGTGGGACGGCCGCTACAGGATTGCGGCCCCACAACCAGGACAGGCTGAAATGACCGTCGCACCACTCGGTTTGACGGCAGCCATCTCGATGGCGTCGGAGGCGAATGCACCGCAAAGTCTTGTCCGGGCGGCACTTCAGGCCGAGCCCGCCTTATGGCGCGGCGAAACATTGACGGGATTGGCGTTTCTAACAAATGCTGACGCGCTGGCCGCCCCCTGGGCGCGCTTCCTCCCCGGCTTCGACCTGGCTCCGGCTCAGGCTGTGTCAGAACTGATTGGCGGGCAAGCGATCCCGGCCTCGCCATGCCGTGGTCACATTGCTGTTTGACCTTAACCGAGACTTAGGGACGCGCTTGGCAATGTCCGAGGCCGTGCCTATGTTAGGGGCAAGCTTACTCTCACCATACGCGCCCCTCGTGGGCGCCAACGGGAAACTCGATGAATCCGAACTATCGCAACTTCGCGCTGTGGGCGATCATAGCCGTTCTGCTCATCGCCCTGTTCAATCTGTTCCAGACCCCGCAGACCCGCGGCGCGTCGAGCGAAGTGGCGTATTCGCAGTTCCTCCAGGATCTGGACTCCGGCCGCGTCAAGACGGTGACGATTGCCGGTGACCGCATCAGCGGTACCTATATCGACAACTCGACAGGCTTCCAGACCTACTCGCCGGGCGACGCGACGCTGGTGTCGCGCCTCGAGCAGAAGAACGTCACCATCAACGCCCGCCCTGAAAATGACGGTTCGGGCTCGATCTTCTCGGTGCTTTTGTCCTGGCTGCCGATGATCCTGATCCTCGGCGTGTGGATCTTCTTCATGCGCCAGATGCAGTCGGGTTCCGGCCGCGCCATGGGCTTCGGCAAGTCCAAGGCCAAGCTTCTGACCGAAGCACACGGCCGCGTCACCTTCGGCGATGTCGCCGGTGTCGACGAAGCCAAGGAAGACCTGGAAGAGATCGTCGAGTTCCTGCGCGACCCGCAGAAGTTCCAGCGCCTCGGCGGCAAGATCCCGCGCGGCGTGCTGCTCGTCGGCCCTCCCGGTACCGGCAAGACGCTGCTTGCCCGCTCGGTCGCCGGTGAAGCCAATGTGCCGTTTTTCACCATCTCGGGTTCTGACTTCGTCGAAATGTTCGTCGGCGTCGGTGCAAGCCGCGTCCGCGACATGTTCGAGCAGGCCAAGAAGAACGCGCCTTGCATCATCTTCATCGACGAAATCGACGCCGTCGGCCGCCATCGTGGCGCTGGCCTCGGCGGTGGCAACGACGAACGCGAGCAGACGCTGAACCAGTTGCTGGTCGAAATGGACGGCTTCGAGGCCAACGAGTCGATCATCCTGATCGCCGCGACCAACCGTCCCGACGTTCTCGATCCCGCGCTGCTGCGTCCGGGCCGCTTCGACCGCCAGGTCGTTGTGCCGAACCCGGACATCGTCGGTCGCGAGAAGATCCTCAAGGTTCACGTCCGCAACGTGCCGTTGGCGCCCAATGTCGACCTCAAGACGGTCGCACGCGGCACCCCCGGCTTCTCCGGCGCCGACCTGATGAACCTGGTCAACGAATCCGCCCTGATGGCTGCGCGCCGCAACAAGCGCCTGGTCACCATGCAGGAATTCGAGGACGCCAAGGACAAGATCATGATGGGCGCAGAGCGCCGCTCCTCGGCCATGACCCAGGCCGAGAAGGAGCTGACCGCCTATCACGAATCCGGCCACGCCATCCTGGCGCTCAACGTGCCGGCCGCCGACCCGCTGCACAAGGCGACCATTATCCCACGCGGCCGCGCGCTGGGCATGGTCATGCAGCTGCCGGAAGGCGACCGCTACTCGATGAGCTACAAGTACATGATCTCGCGTCTGGCGATCATGATGGGCGGTCGCGTTGCCGAGGAGTTCAAGTTCGGCAAGGAGAACATCACGTCCGGTGCCTCCTCCGACATCGAGCAGGCGACCAAGCTGGCGCGCGCCATGGTCACCCGCTGGGGCTTCTCCGACAAGCTTGGCCACGTCGCTTACGGCGACAACCAGGAAGAGGTGTTCCTCGGCCACTCGGTGGCCCGCACCCAGAACATCTCGGAAGAGACTGCCCAGATCATCGACGCCGAAGTGCGCCGCCTGATCGACGAGGCCTATTCGACGGCCAGGACCATCCTGACCAAGAAGAAGAAGGACTGGATCGCACTCGCCGAAGGCCTGCTCGAATACGAGACGCTGTCGGGCGAAGAGATCAAGCAGTTGATCGCCGGCAGCAAGCCCGCCCGCGACATGGGTGACGACACCCCGCCGTCGCGCGGCTCGGCCGTGCCGAAGGCCGGTTCGACCCGCGGCAAGAAGAAGGGTTCGGAGCCCGAAGGCGGCATGGAACCCCAGCCGTCGAGCTGAGGCCCGGACACCGGTACTGAATGAAAAACGCCGTCGAGGAAACTCGGCGGCGTTTTTGCATTCTGGGCGGTCGCAGACTGCCTCCAAGCAGATGACCGTTTCCGCCAAGTTTTCGCAGAGGTCATCGGCACGCTGCCGCCAATGTTCGGGCACGCATCCGAATCGCATCCAGTCGGCAGACCGCCAGAAAGCGGAACAGATCATGGTCGCATCGCGTCGTTCACTGCTCGAACTGGGATTGACCGGCATGCTCATCCCTCAGCGATCCTTGGCCTTTGCGGTCGACGCAAGGAACCCGTCTTTCGAAGACTGGCGCCGCGACTTCGCAGCCGGCATTGCTGCACGGATGAAGGCGGCAAACGTCGTGGGCGCGGCCGTTGTAATCGCATCCAGGGAAAACACCACGCTCTTCTCCGAGGCCTTCGGCTTCGCCGACCTGAAACAGCAGCGAAAGCTCACTACCGACACCCCGATGCACCTGGCATCCATAAGCAAGCTTTTCACGGCTTCCGCCCTGGTGCAGCTGTTCGAACGCAAGGGTCTCGACCTGCAGGGCGACGTCAGCGGATTCATCGATTTTCAGGTCCGCAACCCGCACCATCCACAGTTGCCGATCACGCCGCACCACCTTTTGACCCACACATCGAGCATTTTCGACGAAGGCCATGGCGACGTTTTCTTTCCCGGGCGATCCCACGCAGAGCCTGTCGGACTTCCTGCGGAACTATCTTGTGAGTGGCGGCAGCGCTTATGCACCCGGGACATCCTTCCTCCCGGCGGAGCCGGGCACAAAGTGGGAATACAGCAACGTCGCCATTGCGCTCGCGAGCTACGTCGTCGAACGCGTCAGCGGGACGAGCTTCCCGGCTTACGTCAAGGAGAACATTCTCGACCCGATCGGCGTCAGCAATGCCCATTGGTATCTGAGGCAATTCCAGCGCGATGTGCTTGCCAAGCCCTACAGCTTCGAGGATGGCACGTTCGTCGAACTGCCGCAGCAGGGTTATCCCGACGTTCCGGCCGGAATGCTACGCTGCTCGGTGAGCGACCTCGTCAAGTCGCTGCATGCCATGCTGTGGGGAAGCCATAATGCCGTCCTGTCCCAGCGAGCATCCGCCGAAATGCTGCGCAGGCAGGTCGACCCGAAGATCTACCCTTATCAAGGGCTCGGCTGGACCGAAGAGGAAAGTGCCAGCCGCAAAGTCGTCGGCCACACAGGCAGCGACAACGGCGCCTCCAACATCGTGGCGCTGTCGGAGGACCAGAACCACGTGGCGGCACTTCTCATGAACAACGATGGCACTCTAAAGAGCGGCGCGTTCCGGGCGTCGGTGATCGACGACCTACTGGCCGGCGCGAAACTTGCGACTTGAGTCGATAGCGTTCTCAGGGAGCCGCCGCTGAGGGCACCCAGCAGCGGTTTTTGCATCTTCGGTTCAGCAGCCGGCGATGCTCAGTTTCGGCTGCCCAGCGCCACCCGGCATGCCAGCCCGGCAAAGACACTGGCGAGGAAATATTGAGGCAGCCTGCCCAGCCGCACCAATCCGCCTGCCCGCTGGCGCAGGTGGCTGCTCAGCAGGATGACCGAGCCGTTGACGATGAAGCCGATCCCGTTGAGCACGGTCGCCAGCACCAGCGTCTGCACGATCATCGATCCGGTGTCGGGACGGATGAACTGCGGAAACAGCGCCAGCACGAACAACGCCATCTTGGGGTTGAGCAGGTTGGTGGCAAGCCCTGCGCCGAGGATGCGCCTTGACGAGAACCGCTTGAGACCGGACGCCGGCGCAAAGGCCGAGGTCTCGGAGCGCAGCGTCTTCCAGGCAAGGTAGAGCAGATAGGCGCAACCGGCCCAGCGCACGATCTCGTAGGCGACAGGCACTGCCCCAAACAGCTGCGAAAGCCCGAGGGCCGCGGCCAGCGCATGGCAATAGGTGCCGAGCGCGATGCCGAGATAGGTCAGGAAACCCGCCGAGCGCCCCTGGCTGATGCTGCGCGAGGCGATGAGCAGCATGTCGGGACCGGGCGTGGCGGTCAGAACCACCGATGCGGCGGCAAAAAGCATAAGTGTGGAGAGATCCGGCATATCGTGTTCCTTCGAGTGAGCCGGAGTTCCTGTCTAGCTGGATTCAAGGAATTGGCAAGGTGGCGCCTTCTGCATCTGCGCCCGACAGCTAAGCAACTTCTGCAACCAGTGCGATATGGATCCTGTCGGGCTCCAACAAACGGTTTGCCCAAATTTGAGCCGCGCCACGTCTGTAGCCTGGCATCAGGGGGGCCGACAAAAGCCCACCCACCGTCAAGTCGGGGAGACTGCCGCGAAAAACCCCAACCCTTTTCTAAGCTTTTGTGACATAAAATCACCAAATGTGATGCGTTGGTCGGCCCGCGTTGTGGCAAAGCAGGCGCGGGTGGACTCCACGGGGACAGGCTAACATGGCTGGACGCTATTTCGGCACCGACGGCATTCGCGGACGGGCCAACAAATTTCCGATGACCGCTGAGGTTGCGATGAAGGTCGGCATGGCTGCCGGCCTGTCGTTTCAGCGCGGCAATCACCGCCACCGCGTCGTGCTTGGCAAAGACACGCGCCTGTCGGGCTACATGATCGAGAACGCGCTGGTGTCGGGCCTGTGCGCCGCGGGCATGGACGTGTTCCTGCTCGGCCCGATCCCGACGCCGGCTGTCGCCATGCTTGTGCGTTCGCTGCGCGCCGACATCGGCGTGATGATCTCGGCATCGCACAATCCCTACCACGACAACGGCATCAAGCTGTTCGGCCCAGACGGCTACAAGCTCTCCGACGAGATCGAGGAACGCATCGAGGCGATGCTCGACCAGGATGTCGAGGCGCTGCTCGCCGATTCCGACGGGCTCGGCCGGGCAAAGCGCGTCGATGGCGTGCATGACCGCTACATCGAATTCGCCAAGCGCACCCTGCCGCGCTCGATGTCTCTGTCGGGCCTGCGCATCGTCGTCGACTGCGCCAACGGCGCAGCCTACAAGGTGGCGCCTGCCGCCCTTTGGGAACTCGGCGCCGAGGTGATCCCGATCAATGTCGAGCCCAACGGCTTCAACATCAACGCCGAATGCGGCTCGACCCATCCGGCCGGCCTGCAAAAGAAGATCCACGAGGTTCGCGCCGACATCGGCATCGCGCTTGACGGCGACGCCGACCGCGTCGTCATCGTCGACGAAAACGGCACCGTCGTCGACGGCGATCAGATCATGGCGCTGATCGCGCAATCCTGGCAGCAGAGCGGCCGTCTAGCCGGCGGCGGCGTCGTGGCGACCGTGATGTCGAACCTCGGCCTGGAGCGCTATCTCGGCGAGCTCAACCTCGAACTGCATCGCACCAAGGTCGGCGACCGCTATGTCGTCGAGCACATGCGCGCGCATGGCCTGAACATCGGCGGCGAGCAGTCGGGCCACATCGTTTTGACCGACTACTCGACCACGGGCGACGGGCTGGTGGCGGCGCTGCAGGTGCTTGCCTGCATCAAGCGCTCCAACAAGCCGATGAGCGAGCTCAGCCGCACCTTCGAGCCGGTGCCGCAGTTGCTCAAGAACGTCCGCTTCTCCGGCGGCAAGCCGCTGGAGGAGACACTGGTGAAGGCGGCGATCGAAGACGGCCGCAACCGGCTGGGCAAGAACGGTCGTCTGGTGATCCGCCCGTCGGGCACCGAGCCCCTGATCCGCGTGATGGCCGAAGGCGACGACCCGCAACTGGTCGAAACCGTGGTCAACGACATCGTCGGCGTCATATCGGAAAACCGCTCGGCCGCCTGAGCTGAGATATCTGAGAGACACTGAAAGGCCCGCCTCCGGCGGGCTTTTTGTTGTTCAAAAGCTTGAGGCCACAACCTCGGCAACCATTGAGCGCAGGCAAACATGGTTAATCGCCAGGGTTAAGCGGGCCTTAACCTATACCAAGCATTATCCATCCCGGTTAGTGACGTCGGGCGCGTAGCGGGTCCGCAAGTATAGGGTTATGGGCAATGTTCAATATTGGAAGGAACGCATTATTCGCCGCGCTGCTCGTCGGGGTCGCCGGGCCGGCTTTCGCCGCCGACATGCCCGAGCCGATCATCGAGGTCGAGCAGCCATCCTATGGCGGCTGGTACCTGCGCGGCCACATCGGCATGAGCAACCAGCGCATCAAGCGACTGGAATCGCCGCTGTTCGACATCCCGTTCGAACATGGCTGGTACGATGATGGCAGCTTCGGCTCGGCGCCGACTTTCGGCCTCGGCGTCGGCTATCAGTTCAACGACTTCCTGCGTGGCGACATCACCGCCGAGTATCGCGGCGCGGCGGACTTCACCGCACAGGACTGGCTGAGGGCCACGGCTCCCGGTGATCCGGTAACAACCAACGATTATCGCGGCAGAAAGTCGGAATGGCTGTTTCTGGCCAACGCCTATGCCGACGTCGGCACGTTCTATGGCATCACGCCATATGTCGGTGCGGGTATCGGCGCGTCGCGCAACACGATCTCCAGCTTCACCGACACCAACCCGCAGACGGGCGGTGGCGCTTATGCCGCCGACAAGTCGCGCTGGGATCTCGCCTGGGCACTTCATGCCGGTCTCGGCATCAAGGCCACCGAGCGCATGACCATCGACCTCGGCTACAGCTTCGTCAATCTCGGCGACGGCCAGACCGGTGAGTTGAAGAACGTCGACCCGTCCTTCCCCTTCCCGCCTGCCAATGACGGCATCCGGTTCAAGGACATCACCTCGCACGACTTCAAGCTTGGTGTCCGCTACTCGCTGAACTAACCGTCCAAGCGGATTTTCCTGACACCAAACCGCCCGGCTCGCCGGGCGGTTTTTCTTTGCGGCGACGTCCGCAAACACCAGCTAACCATCTGTTATCCTTAACTGTGACTTAACCTCTATGGTTAATGATGAGCTGAACGGCTGCTGGGCTCATCGGCAACATCTGGCGCCATTTCGGGAGAATGCGATCATGACCTTGACGTCTCGCATAGCGCTGGCACTGGCAGCGACCATGCTTTGGCCACTCGCAGCCGGCGCTGCCGACTACGACCCGCCAATCGCCATCGACGAGGCCCCGGAATATGTCCCGGTCGAAGTCGGTTCCGGCTGGTACCTGCGCGGCGACGTCGGCTACAACATCACCAAGTCGCCCTACGACTTCACGCTGTTCGGTGTTGAATCCGACAGCACCAGCATCACCGGCAGCATCGGTGCTGGCTATCATTTCAGTGATTTCCTGCGCGGTGAGCTCAATGTCGGCTTCCTGGGCACCGACAGTTTCAGCGCTTCGGATGCCGACACCACCGTCTCGCTGAAGAACAGCTTCTGGAACGGCATGGCAAATGTCTATGCCGATCTCGGCACCGTCGCCGGCTTCACGCCCTATGTCGGCGCCGGCCTGGGCCTGATCTATTCAAGCCAGCGCGTGAGCATCGACGATGTCGACCCGACACTCGACTTCTATGCCCGCGACGCGCAATACAAGGTCGCATACTCGGTCGGCGCCGGTGTCGCATATCGCGTCGCTCAGAACACCTCGATCGACGTCGGCTACCAGTATCTGAGCGCGCCCGATCTGGAATACATGGATTTCAGCACGCTCACCACCAAGAAGGGCCTCGACTACCATCAGGTCAAGGTCGGTCTGCGCTACGATCTTTGGTAAGCGCCTGATCTCCCCTAAGATGATGACAGCGGCGGGCTATTGCCCGCCGTTCGCTTTCTAGAAGCGCTGCGTTCTCTCGAAGAAGCCAGCCGTGCCTCACATCCGGCTTTTTGCTGCCGGGATGCATGAGGCGCCGCGCTTGAGATCGTATATCCTGACAGTCGGCGCGACGAAGCCGTAGTCCCCATAGAGCCGGGAAATCGTTGCGACAGCATACCCGTCGAGGCAATGGAACATCGATGCCAGCTCGTAGACTTGCGAGTCTTGTGCTCTCAGCTCGCCACCGCGCAAATAGCGCTCGAATCTGAGCGACAGCAGATAGTCATACGAGGCCAGCGCTTCATAGTCCCATGTCTGCGCCACTGGATGACCGATCGGATAGTCGGAGACCACATTGGTCATCCCGTTTGCCGTCAGGAATTCGACTGCCCTCGTCCGCGTGTCCTTGCCGGGATTCATGTTCCGAACATAGGAAATCCCCGCATGTGCTGTGACCGTCAGCGCAACAAGGGCCAACACCATGGCCCCGGCTCGGCTTCGAATGGCGACTGAGCGCGAGCAGTCAATCCCAGCGGCGAGCAGGAAATAGATGACAACTGGAAGCACATAGCGCATCTGCCCCACGATCTTGAGCGGCGAGAGCTCAAGCGCGAACAACCATATGATCGCGGCCGCCGCAAAGGCTGCCACTTGCCGGTCTCGGTCCTTGACCAGCGCCAAACAGATTGCCCCGAGACCTATGAGAAACGTCATCGCCGTGATGCTTGGAAGCAGGTGGTGACGCAGATGGGTGAATCCATTGCCTGCCCAGACCCATTCCTTGAGGTCATGGCCATCCTCGGCATGCCTGAGTTCCCTTGCGAGGCCAGTCAACACATCGCCAAGACCGGTTCCGCTTTCGCCCGCGAAGGAGACGAGCAGAACGGCGAGAATGGTGGCGGCGCCCGCGACGACCACCAATGCGCCCCCCCTCACGCCTAACCGGCAGTACCACAGGGCAAAGGCGAACAACCCGACGCTGTTCAGGAAACCAACATACTTGGCCGACGGCGCAAGACCGAGAGCAATGCCCAAATAGATCAGATTGTGCAGGTCGGTTCTTTCCACAAGCCGCACCAGCGCGTGGAGGCCAAGGCAAATGGCGAGCACGAGCAACGCATCTTCCTTGAAGTAATGGGCGTGCACGGCGATTGCCGGAGACGACGCGAAAACGCAACTCCAGATAACGGACTGCAGGCGATCAATGTAGCGCGCCATGACAAGGTAGAAAAGCGCGCTTGCGGCCGTCATTGCCATGACACTGACGAAGCGGCCGGCCCAAAGCCGATCCAGGTCGCTGGAAGCCGACACGAGCCACACAACGCCCCTCGCCAGAACGATCAGTAACGGTGGGTGGAAATAACTGTTGGGCTTGTCCGCGACCAGTGCCACCTTCGTTGGTTCGTCGACATGGGCGCCATAGAGGAAGTCGAGATTGTAGAATCCGAGGGCCAGAGAAATGCCGACGATTGCAGCCAGCGAAGCCACGGTCACGGCTTGCGGACGAGCGGCAATCAGCCCCTGAAACCGCAGTCCGAGTGAAAACACGTGAGCCACGAACCACCCCGCCAATGCAAGCCCTGCAAACCGATGCCCGTTCTGCGTTAATTCCAATCGCCGCACAACCGCTGACCTAAACCGGTCTTCCCTGTGCCCACAAACAGCGTTGGAGGCATTTCCGCCACCTTCCCACCAGCCACTTCGTTATTGCAATTTCATCTTTCAGAATTTACGATTCTCTAAATTAGACTTCACTTGGGGGGCGGACTTGCGTGAACAACTTCCGAAACGAGGGCGGCGGCCGGCGGGGACCGAGGCCGTGCATATGAGGTTTCCATCGACCGTGCTGGACGCCGTGGACGAATATCGCCGCAACAAGCAGAGCGACGCCAGCCGGCAGGAAGCCATCCGGGAGTTGCTGCACGACCATCTGGTCCATGCGGGCTATCTGCCGGCAGAGTAGGTGGCGATTGCGGGCATGCCCGGTCGGCGACCAGCGCTGCCTGCATTTCCGCACCGTCACGGCATGTCCTCTTTGCGACAGAAACTTTCCTCTTGACGCCCGAACGCTAAACGCATATCGCCGTCCGTGGGCCACCCCTCCCCAACGAGGGGCCAACTATCTGGAAGGATAGAACCACGATGACGATCGTCGCCAAACCCGGACTCCGTCCGGCAAACCCCAATTTCTCCTCAGGTCCCTGCGCAAAACGTCCCGGCTGGTCGCTCCAGGCCCTCGCTGACGCGCCGCTCGGCCGCTCGCACCGTGCCAAGATCGGCAAGACCAAGCTCGAGCAGGCCATCGCGCTGACCCGCGAAGTTCTCCAGGTCCCATCGGACTACCGCATCGGCATCGTTCCGGCTTCCGACACCGGCGCCGTCGAGATGGCGATGTGGTCGCTGCTCGGTGAACGTGGCATCGACATGGTCGCCTGGGAGAGCTTCGGCGCAGGCTGGATCACCGACGTGGTCAAGCAGCTCAGGATCGAAGACGTGCGCAAGTTCGAGGCGCCCTATGGCGAGCTGCCCGATCTCGGCAAGGTCGATTTCGACCGCGACGTCGTCTTCACCTGGAACGGCACGACCTCGGGCGTGCGCGTCGCCAATGGTGACTTCATCCCCGCCGACCGCAAGGGCCTGACCATCTGCGACGCCACATCGGCGGCGTTCGCCCAGAAGCTCGATTTCCGGAAGCTCGACGTCGTCACCTTCTCCTGGCAGAAGGTGCTCGGCGGCGAAGGCGCCCACGGCATGCTGATCCTCAGCCCGCGCGCCGTCGAACGCCTCGAGAGCTACAAGCCGGCCTGGCCGCTGCCCAAGATCTTCCGCCTGACCTCGGGCGGCAAGCTGATCGAAGGCATCTTCAAGGGCGAGACCATCAACACCCCGTCGATGCTCTGCGTCGAGGATTATCTCGACGCGCTGAACTGGGCCAAGGGCCTGGGCGGCCTCGATGCGCTTGTTGCCCGCGCCGACGCCAACTTCGCCGCCATCGACGCGTTCGTCGAAAAGTCCGGCTGGCTCGCCAACCTGGCCGTCGTTGCGGAGACACGCTCCAACACCTCGGTCTGCCTGTCGATCGTCGACCCTGAGGTCGCCGCTCTCGACAAGGACGGTCAGGCGGCCTTCGCCAAGGGCATGGTCTCGGCGCTGGAAAAGGAAGGCGTCGCCTTCGACATCGGCGCCTATCGCGACGCGCCGCCCGGCCTGCGCATTTGGGCCGGCGCCACCGTCGAGACGTCCGATCTGGTGGCGCTGATGCCTTGGCTCGACTGGGCCTTCGCCAACCAGAAGGCAGCGCTCAAGGCTGCGGCCTGACGCCCTTGCCCTCCCCCGCGCGGGGAGGTCGATCCGCACGGCGGATTGGGATTGGGGGCGCATCAGACGTTGCTCCCATCCCCGCGTTCAACCCATTCCCCCACCCGGTCGCTTCGCGACCGACCTCCCCACAAGAGGGAGGCAGACCAATCGCAAAGGGATTAAGACCCATGCCTCGCGTTCTCGTTTCCGACAAACTCTCCACCACCGCCGTCCAGATTTTCAAGGATCGTGGCGTCGAGGTCGACTACCTGCCCGACCTCGGCAAGGACAAGGAAAAGCTGCTCGAAGTCATCGGCCAATATGACGGCCTGGCCATCCGCTCGGCGACCAAGGTCACCGAAAAGCTGATCGCTGCGGCGACCAATCTCAAGGTCATCGGCCGCGCCGGCATAGGCGTCGACAATGTCGATATTCCTGCCGCCTCGCGGCGCGGTATCATCGTCATGAACACGCCCTTCGGCAATTCGATCACCACCGCCGAACACGCCATCGCGCTGATGTTCGCGGTCGCTCGCCAGCTGCCCGAGGCCAATGCCTCGACCCATGCCGGCAAGTGGGAGAAGAACCGCTTCATGGGCGTCGAGATCACCGGCAAGACGCTCGGCCTGATCGGCTGCGGCAACATCGGCTCGATCGTCGCCACGCGCGCCGTCGGCCTCAAGATGCATGTCGTTGCCTTCGATCCGTTCCTGTCCGAGCATCGCGCCGAAGAACTCGGCGTCGAAAAGGTCGAGCTCGACGAGCTGTTCGCCCGCGCCGACTTCATCACGCTGCATACGCCACTGACCGACAAGACGCGCAACATCATCAACGCCGAGTCCATCGCCAAGATGAAGACGGGCGTGCGCATCATCAACTGCGCCCGCGGCGGCCTGATCGTCGAGAAGGACCTGATCGCCGGCCTGAAAAGCGGCAAGGTGGCAGGCGCCGGCATCGACGTGTTCGAGGTGGAACCGGCTGAGCAAAACGAATTGTTCGGCATGGACAACGTCGTCTGCACCCCGCATCTCGGCGCATCGACCTCGGAAGCGCAGGAGAACGTCGCCTTGCAGGTGGCCGAGCAGATGGCCGACTATCTGGTCAAGGGTGCTGTTTCCAACGCCATCAACATGCCGTCCATCACCGCTGAGGAAGCGCCGCGGCTCAAGCCCTTCGTCAAGCTCGCCGAAGTGCTCGGCGCCTTTGTCGGCCAGGTGACGGAAGACCCGATCACCGAGGTCGAGATCCTGTTCGACGGCCAGACCGCACAGATGAACACCAAGGCGCTGATCAGTGCTGCGCTCGCCGGCCTGATCCGGCCGCAGGTCTCCGACGTCAACATGGTGTCGGCGCCGATCATGGTGAAGGAGCGCGGCATCATCGTCGCCGAGGTCAAGCGCGACAAGTCGGGCGTGTTCGACGGATATATCAAGCTGAGCGTGAAGACCGAGCATATGACGCGCTCGATCGCCGGCACGTGCTTCTCCGACGGCAAGCCGCGTTTCATCCAGATCAAGGGCATCAATCTCGATGCCGAGGTCGGCCAACACATGCTCTACACCACCAACGCCGACGCGCCTGGTATCATCGGCCTGCTCGGCACCGTGTGCGGCGAGAGCGGCGTCAACATCGCCAACTTCCAGCTCGGCCGCGACCGGCCGGGTGGCAATGCGATCGCCTTGCTCTATCTCGACGCACCGTTCCCCGAAGACGTGCTCGCCAAGGTGCGCGACCACAAGTCGATCGACTCGGCCAAGCGCCTGCAGTTCGACATCAACGGCATCTGACAAAGCCTCCCAAGGCACCAAAGGGCGCGGGCCGATCCCCGCGCCTTCTTCTTTTCAGGCATCGGAGCTGTGTTTTTCGGCAGCCAAAAGCTCCTCGGCGCTCGCCATTTTCCGCCCGGAGTGCTCGGCAAGCCAGATGCCGCCAAGCACCAGCACGATGGCGACTGCGTGGTAGAGCTGGAAGTCCTCGCCGATGATCATCACCGACAACAACGTGCCGAAGATCGGCACCATGTTGATGAACAGGCCCGCACGATTGGCGCCGATGAGTTCGACACCCCTGATGTAGAAGATCTGCGCCAGGATCGAGGGAAACAGCACCATGTAGGCGGTGATCGCCCAGCCCGTCGCATCGGGCGCGATGGCCCTGCCAGTGCCGATTTCCCAGGCGACGAACGGAAGCGAGGTGACGAAGGCGGCCGATGTCATGACGATCATCAGGCTCAGCCAGTGGATGTCCGGCTTGAAGCGCAGCGCAACTGTGTAGGCACTGTAGACGAGAACGGCGATCAGCATCAGCGCATCGCCGAAATTCATGTCGAGCGCGAGCAAGCTCCTGAGATCGCCATGGCTGGCGGTCAGCGCGATGCCTGTCAGCGACAACAGGAAGCCCAGAATCTGGCCCCAGCTGACCCGCATGCGAAACAGGATGAAGTTGGCGGCAAAGATGACCATGGGCATGCCCGCCTGCTCGATGCTGGCATTGATGGCCGAGGTGAAATTGAGCGCGGAGTAGAGGGCGGCATTGAAGGCGGTGAAGCCTAACCCGCCCAAGGCGACAAGCAGCCAGAGCTGCCTGCGCGCCACCGCCCAGTCCACCCGGAGCCTGGACCAGCCGACGGCGCCGAGAAATGCGGCGGCGAACGCCCAGCGCAACGAGGTCAAAAGCATCGGCGAGGCGTGGCCCACGGCAAGCTTGCCCGCCACCGCATTGCCACCCCAGAACAGGGTGGTCGCCAACAGCAGGACATAGGCGTTTCGATGCATGCGGCCGGACTTTCGCTGGCGAGGGGCACCATGCCGACCTAGGTGCTGGCTTTCGGCATGTAAATGCGCCCAAAGGCTGAATTTGTTGTGCCTGAGGCGGCAAAGAAAGGTCGCACATCCAATTGCTTGGCGTTATAGAGGCCTGTCATTTTGCACTGTTCGCGGCCTCAGCCGCGATGTCGGAAGGAAAATATTATGGCCAATGTGGTGGTCGTCGGTTCCCAGTGGGGCGACGAAGGCAAGGGCAAGATCGTCGACTGGCTGTCGGAGCGCGCCGATGTGGTGGTGCGTTTCCAGGGCGGGCATAATGCCGGCCATACGCTGGTGGTCGACGGTGTGGTCTACAAGCTGTCGCTGCTGCCATCCGGCGTCGTGCGCGAGGGCAAGCTGTCGATCATCGGCAATGGCGTCGTCTTCGACCCGCATGCCTTTGTCGCCGAGATCGAGAAGATCCGCGCCCAGGGCGTCGAGATCGGCCCCGATCGCCTGAAAATAGCCGAAAACACCGCGCTTATCCTGTCGCTGCATCGTGAGCTGGATGGTTTCCGCGAGGACGCCGCCTCCAATTCCGGAACGAAGATTGGCACGACCCGTCGCGGCATCGGCCCCGCCTACGAAGACAAGGTGGGCCGCCGTGCCGTCAGGGTGATGGACTTGGCGGATTTGGAAACGCTCCCCCAGAAGGTCGACCGTTTGCTGACGCACCACAATGCCATGCGCCGCGGGCTTGGCCATCCCGAGGTGACGCACGACGTCATCATGGCCGAGCTGACCTCGATCGCCGACAAGATCCTGCCCTACATGGACCGCGTCTGGAAGGTGCTCGACGACAAGCGTCGCGCCGGCGAACGCATCCTGTTCGAAGGCGCCCAGGGCACCCTGCTCGACATCGACCACGGCACCTATCCGTTCGTGACCTCGTCGAACACGGTCGCCGGCCAGGCGGCAGCGGGTTCCGGAATGGGCCCGGGCTCGATCCACTACGTGCTCGGCATCACCAAGGCCTACACCACCCGCGTCGGCGAGGGCCCCTTCCCGACCGAGCAACAGAACGAAGTCGGCGAATTCCTCGGCACCCGCGGCCACGAATTCGGCGTCGTCACCGGCCGCAAGCGCCGCTGCGGCTGGTTCGATGCCGTGCTGGTGCGCCAGGCGGTTGCCGTCAACGGCATCAAGGGCATCGCCTTGACCAAGCTCGACGTGCTCGACGGTCTCGACGAGATCAAGGTCTGCACCGGCTATATGCTCGACGGCGAACTGATCGACTACCTGCCGGCGAGCCAGGGCGCCCAGGCGCGTGTCGAGCCGGTCTACGAGACACTGGAAGGCTGGAAGGGCACCACCGCGGGCGCCCGCAGCTGGAACGACCTGCCGGCCCAGGCGGTAAAGTATGTGCGCTACATCGAGGAGCTGATCGGCGCCCCGGTGGCCATGCTTTCCACCAGCCCGGAGCGGGATGACACGATACTTGTGACCGATCCGTTTGAAGACTAGTTTTGGCAACTTTCCGGCGGCTGATTTGCCGCCGGAATCGCCGCGGCCCAGAAGAAGAGATAGGTCGACGAGAGAATGGCAGACTTCGTAGCGGTTCTGAAAAAGACGCTGGATGGCATGGGTGACACCACGCCGGCGATGCGCGCTCGGGTGTATGACAAGGCCCGCAGCACCATCGCGGCCAAACTCGCCGCGCTCAACCCGCAGCCGCCCGCAGCCGTTGCCGAACGCCAGACCAAGTCGCTCGAGGACGCGATCGCGATCGTCGAGGCGGAATTCCATCCGCCCGTTGTGGAAGACGATCCGCTGGCCGAGCTGGAAAACGTCTTTACCTCGATCGCCCGCAACAAGGATCAGCCGGCCTATACCAGGGCAGCACCTGCACCGGAGCCACGCAGCCCGGTGACCCCGGTCGCGCCACCGCCTGCAGCAGCCCCCATTCCGGCCTACACGCCGCAGCAGCGCGAGCCCCTGCCCGACTTCTCGGCAAGCGACGATGACGAAGCGCAGGACGGCGAAGGCGACAACAACTTCGGCAACGCCGCAGCCAACAATGGCGATCCATTCGCCAACACGCGGCAGAAGCCGCGCAAGCGCATCAGCGGCGGCCTGATCGCAGCGGCACTTGCCGTGGTGGTGGTCGGCGCCGGCGGCTATGCGCTGTGGTCCAACCGCGATGCCTTTGTCGGCAGTGGCGGCGACACGGCGGCGGAAACGCCCCCGCCAACGAATGAAGCAGCCACTCCTCCGCCGGCCAATGGCGGCCAGGCAGCACAAGCGCCGGCAAGCGACGAGCCCGGCAAGTTCACCCAGCGCATGACCGCGGATGGCAAGGAGGTCGATCCTGGTCCGGCCAGCGGCAGCAACACCGTCGGCGAAGGCACCTCGGTTGCAGCACTGACCCAGCCGGCTCCGGCAACGCCACCGGCGACGCCCGAGACCGCGCCGGCAACCCCTGCCACGCCCGCGACACCCGCCGAGGGAACACCGGCGACGACAACGCCTGCGGCAGGCGAAAACGCACCCGTGGCCGTCGGCCAGAAGGCGATCTTCTACGAAGAGCGCACCAACGTCGCCCAAGGCTCGGCTGAGCCGGGTTCCGTCGTCTGGACGGTGGTACAGGAATCGCCCGGCGGCGACCTGCCGCCCGAGCCTGCCATCCGCGCCGAAGCGACAATCCCCGGCAAGGACATCCAGTTGCGCATGACCATCCGCCGTAACGCCGACAAGACGCTGCCGGCGAGCCATATCCTGGAAATGATCTTCCTGACGCCTCAGGGCTTTGACGGCGGCGGCATCGAGAACATCCTGCGCGTGGCGATGAAGAGCTCGGAACAGGACGCCGGCAATTCGCTGCTCGGCATTCCGGCCAAGATCGCCGACGGCTTCTTCCTCGTAGCGCTCAACGACACCAAGGCCGAGGTCGACGCCAATCTGAACCTCCTGCGTCGCCAGAGCTGGATCGACGTGCCGGTCGTCTACAAGTCGGGCCGCCGCGCGCTGTTCACGCTCGAAAAGGGCATCCCGGGCGACAAGGTGTTCGAAGACGCGATGAAGGCCTGGCAGGCCAAGGAAGCCGGCTGATCTGGAGCTTTCGCTGGCGCGGATGATCATCCTCCGCGTCAGTAGCCTTGGAACGGCGTGCCTGCAGGGCAACTATGACCGCCGCTTGCACGACGACCGAGACGTACCTTTCGGTCCTCGCGCGTCGTCTCGCGCCAGAGATTCCAGCCGGCGGCTTAAAGTAGAAACCCCTAAAGTAAGATGTTAGGCTGAAGAACGCGTTCGGCCGCGTCCAGGCTGACGGATATGACCCAGCCGACGGAAAGCCGAACGCCTTCGGTATATCATGTGCGCTGCGACGACAGATCTTCCGCATCTCGGCGCTTCCGTCGCACTCACCGACGGCGGCCTCGAGACAACGTTGGTCTTCCTGGACGGGATGGACCTGCCGTGTTTCGCGGCGTTTCCGCTGTTGCTCGATACGGCCGGCCGCGACAGGCTCGACGGCTATTTCAGGCGCTTTCTCGATATCGCCGAGCAACACGGGGTGAGCTTCGTGCTGGACACGCCGACATGGCGGGCCAATCCCGACTGGGGCGAGAAGCTGGGCTACTCCCGCACGGCACTTTCGGACATTAATCGTCGCGCCGTCGCACAGGCGAAAGCGCTGCGGGCGCCTTACGTTGCCCGCGGCATGACGGTGCCGGTCAACGGTGTGGTCGGCCCACGTGGCGACGGCTACCGTCCCGAGATGGAGATGACGCCGGTCGAGGCCTCGGACTATCATCGCGACCAGGTCGTCGCATTCCGCGACGCCGGAGCCGACATGATCAGCGCCGTGACCATGAACTACCCCGAGGAAGCGGTCGGCATCGCCTGTGCCGCCATGGAAGCGGGCCTGCCATCGGTGATTTCCTTTACGGTAGAGACTGACGGGCGATTGCCATCGGGCGAAAGCCTGGCGGAAGCGATCGAGATCGTCGATGACGAGACCGACGGCGCGCCCGCCTACTTCATGATCAACTGCGCCCATCCCAGCCATTTCCAGAGCGTGCTGGCGGAAGCCGGCAGCTGGGTCCAGCGAGTTGGTGGCGTGCGGGCAAACGCATCGGCAAAGAGCCACGCCGAACTCGATGCAGCGACAGAGCTCGATCCCGGCGATCCTGCCGATCTCGCCCGCCGCTATCGGACGATGCGGAACAGCTTCGCCCACATCAAGGTTCTTGGCGGCTGCTGCGGCACCGACCACCGTCATATCGCGGCGATCTGCGAGGCCTGTCTCTAGGCTGTGGCTAGCCTTCCAGTTCCTCGCGCAACATCTCGAGTTCCAGCCACTCCTCCTCAAGCGCGGTGAGCGTCGTGCGTTCCTTGTCGAGTGCGGCGATGGTCTTCTGGAAACCGTGCGGATCGCGCTCGTAGAAGGCTGGATCGGCGATCTGGTTTTCCAGCCGCGAGATCGAGGCGGTCACTGCCTCCATCTTCTTGGGCAGGCTTTCGAGCGCGAACTTCTGCTTGAACGACAGCTTCTTGGACGCGGCCTTGGGCACTTCGGCTTCGCCGCGGCCGGCTGAGGCCTGGCCATTGGCTGCCTTGCGCGACTTGCGGTCGTCGAGCTTGGTGCCTCCGCGCTGGGCCAGCATGTCGGCGTAGCCGCCGGCATACTCGATCCAGCGGCCCTCGCCGTCGGGCGCAATGATGCTGGTGACGGTGCGGTCAAGGAAATCGCGGTCGTGACTGACCAGGATGACGGTGCCGGCGAAACCGGCGACCAGTTCCTGAAGCAGTTCCAGCGTCTCCATGTCGAGATCGTTGGTCGGTTCGTCGAGCACCAGAAGGTTTGCCGGACGCGCCAGCACGCGCGCCAGGATCAGCCGGGCACGTTCGCCGCCGGACAGTTCGCGCACCGGCGTCCGCGCCTGCTCGGGCTTGAACAGGAAGTCCTTCATGTAGGAGACGACGTGGCGCTGCTCGCCATTGATGACGAGGTTTTCGCCACGGCCATCGGTCAGGTAGCTCGACAGCGTCTCGTTCGGATCGACCGCCTCGCGCTTCTGGTCGAGGGTGGCGATCTCCAGATTGACGCCAAGCCGCACGCTGCCGGCATCGGGCTCCATCTCGCCGGTCAGCATCTTGAGCAAGGTCGTCTTGCCGGCGCCATTGGGGCCGACGAGACCGACGCGATCACCGCGCTGGATGCGGGTCGAGAAACCCTTGACGACTGAAAGCTCGCCAAAGCTCTTTTCGATGTTCTTGGCCTCGATGATAAGCTTGCCGGATTCTGCCGCCTCGCTCGCAACCATGGTTGCCACGCCCTCGGCGCCGCGATGGCTGCGGAACGTCTGGCGCATCGTCTGCAGTTCGCCGAGACGGCGCATGTTGCGCTTGCGCCGCGCCGTCACGCCATAGCGCAGCCAATGCTCCTCGCGCACGATCTGACGGCCTAACTTGTGCTGCTCGCGCTCCTCTTCCTCCAGGATCTGGTCCCGCCATTCCTCGAAATGGGCAAAGCCGCGGTCGAGCCGGCGCGTCTGGCCGCGATCGAGCCAGACGGTGTTGCGGCTGACGCGCTCGAGGAAACGGCGGTCGTGCGAGATCAGGATCAGCGCCGAGGAGGTGCGGATCAGTTCCTCTTCCAGCCATTCGATGACCGAGAGGTCGAGATGGTTGGTCGGCTCGTCGAGCAGAAGGATGTCGGGCTCGGGCGCCATGACGCGGGCAAGTGCTGCGCGGCGCGCCTCGCCGCCCGACAGGTCGGCCGGAGACTCCTCGCCGGTCAGGCCGAGATGGTCGAGCAGATAGGTGGCGCGATGCGGATCGTCAGCAGGTCCGAGCCCGGCTTCGACATAGGCGCGGACAGAGGGGAAGCCGTCCATGTCGGGCATCTGCGGCAAGTAGCGGATGGTTGCCGTAGGCTGGCGGAACACCACGCCGTCCTGCGGCTCGATCATGCCCGCCGCGATCTTGAGCAGCGTCGACTTGCCCGAGCCGTTGCGGCCGACAAGCGCGATCTTGTCGCCGGCAGCTGCCGTCAGTGCGGCGCCATCGAGCAGCGGCGTGCCGCCAAAGGTCAGACGGATGCCGTCGAGATTGAGAAGCGGAGGCGCCATGTTTCAGAAATCCGAGGCAGGAAAGGGATGAGCGAGGAGTAGGGCACGGCCGCTACCGAGCGAAATCCGCAACGGACCCCGCACTTCATTGGAAAGGGTCAGCGACGAACCGAACGGCACGTCGACATTGTCGAGCGGCCACTTGGCGCCCTGTTCGGACAGCCCGGTCAGCTCGGAGAAGGCGAGCACCGAAAACAGCATGCCGTCTTCATAGTCGAAGCCGGCGCTGCCGGGCAGGAGCGGCAAAGCCTCCTGGCGCCCGCTGCTCAGCAGCACCTCGATGCCGGCTTCGGCAAGCCTGAGCGCCAGGGCGAAATGAAGGAAGGCGTGGTCGGCGCGGGCGCCGCCGAAGGCGCCGACAAGCACCAGCGAGGTCGCGCCGAGCCGAAGCGCGGCATCGATGGCCAGTTCACCGTCGGTCCTGTCCTTTTCGGCCGGAAAGGTCGCCCGCGGCAGGTCGGCAAAACGCGGGTCGAGATTTACCGGCACGGAATCGAAGTCGCCGAGCCACAGTTCTGGCATCAGCCCGAGCGTGGCGGCATGGCGGATACCGGCATCTGCCGCAATCACCCTGCTGCCCGCCACCTGGCGGTCGAGGCGCGGGGTGCGGAAAAGCTCGCCGCCGAGAAGTATGGTGAACCGGGTCATGGCATGCGCATTACCAGCCCGGCAGCCGAAACGGAAGGCCGCGACGCGGTCGGTGGCCGGCAAACTACCGCTTGCGTGGCCTGATGCGCGAGCCTATTTGTTGAACCGCTCTAACGGGGTGCCGGTCGCGCAATTGCGTGCCGGCTGAGAGGCATAGGGAACCGTCCCGGCCAACCCGCTGAACCTGATCCGGTTTGTACCGGCGGAGGGATTAGATGCTTCGGACGCCCGGCGCTTCAAATTCCCTTTCAACACCAATGAAGGAGGCGCCGATGCGCTCGTTGATCCTGTCCATGACTTCCGCCCTGGCACTGGCCACGGTTGCTTTCCCTGCCGCTGCCGAAGGCAAGCTTACCGTCTACACCTATGAAAGCTTCACCTCCGAGTGGGGCCCCGGCCCGCAGGTCAAGAAGGCCTTCGAAGCCGACTGCGCCTGCACTGTCGACTTCGTCTCGGTCGCCGATGGCGTAGCACTGCTCAACCGCATCAAGCTCGAAGGTGCATCGACCAAGGCCGACATCGTGCTTGGCCTCGACACCAACCTGACAGCCGAAGCCAAGGCCACCGGCCTGTTTGCACCGCATGGTGCCGCCGGCGCCGACGTCAAGGTTCCGGGTGACTGGAAGGACGACACCTTCGTTCCTTACGACTACGGCTACTTCGCCGTCGTCTATGACACCGAGACGCTGAAGAACCCGCCGAAAAGCCTGAAGGAACTTGTCGAGGGCAATCCGGAAGAAAAGATCGCGATCCAGGATCCGCGCACCTCGACGCCGGGCCTCGGCCTGCTGCTCTGGGTCAAGTCGGTCTATGGCGACAAGGCGCCGGAAGCCTGGGCCAAGCTCAAGGGCCGCGTGCTGACCGTCACCCCGGGCTGGAGCGAGGCCTATGGCCTGTTCACCAAGGGCGAGGCGCCGATGGTGCTGTCCTACACCACCTCGCCAGCCTACCACATGGTCGCCGAGAACACCGAGCGTTACCAGGCGGCGTCCTTCGAGGAAGGCCACTACCTGCAGATCGAAGTCGCCGGCATCACCACGACCGGCGCCAAGAACCCGCTGGCCGAAAAGTTCATGGCCTTCATGACCAGCCCAGGCTTCCAGGACGCCGTACCCGAAACCAACTGGATGCTGCCCGCCGGCAAGACCGACAAGCCGCTCAACCCTGCCTTCGACAAGCTGGTGAAGCCGACCAAGACGCTGATCTTCAGCGCCGACGAGGTGGCTGCCAACCGCAAGGCCTGGGTCGACGAGTGGCTCGGCGTGATGAGCAAGTAAGGCTCTGTCGACCTGCCATGGTTGCGCTTGAACATCCCCTTCTGGCCTGCCGGCCATCTCCCCCGCAAGGGGGGAGATTGGTAGTGGAATGGCTCTCGCCAACCCCAGAGGTTGCCGGTGGTGCGTGGGCATCCAAGCCGCTGATCTCCCCCCTTGCGGGGGAGATGGCCGGCAGGCCAGAGGGGGGTGGGACAGAGCGCGACCCATCGCGGCTGCCGCACCTGCGCCCAGCCAATCGCGGCCCTGCATGTCGGTGAGCCGTACAGACCCCCGCATCGCCGCCGGCATCATCGCGCTGGCGGCCATCGGCATCCTGATCGGCGGCGCATTTGCCGGTCTTGGCATCGAGGCCGCACGCAATCCACAAGGTGCTGCCGACGCCTTCGATTCCTATCTCTTCCGCATTGCCCGTTTCACCCTGTGGCAGGCGCTGCTGTCGACCTTGCTGTCGGTTGTGCCGGCGATCTTCGTTGCCCGAGCGCTCGCACGGCATCCCGCCTTTCCCGGCCGCGCGCTGATCCTGCGCCTGTTTGCCGTTCCCCTCGCCTTGCCGGCGATCGTCGCAGCCCTTGGCATCCTGTCGCTCTACGGCCGCGCCGGCTATTTCGCTGAACCGCTGGCGGCGCTGACCGGCGGCACCTGGCCCGGCATCTATGGGCTGTCCGGCATTCTCGTTGCCCATGTCTTCTTCAACCTGCCGCTGGCGACGCGGCTGATTCTGGAGGCGCTGCAGACGGTGCCGGCGGACCAGTGGCGGCTGGCGAGCCAGCTCGGCATGGGCGCACGGTCGAGCTTCCGCATGATCGAATGGCCGGCAATCCGAGCAGCCTTGCCCGGCATTGCGGGCCTCGTTTTCATGCTGTGCATCACCTCCTTCACCATCGTGCTGACGCTCGGCGGCGGCCCGGCCGCAACAACGCTTGAGGTTGCGATCTATCAGGCGTTGCGCTTCGACTTCGACCCCGCGCGCGCAGTCGCCCTGACCCTGCTGCAGATCGCGCTCACGGCAGTTGTGGTTCTGGCGCTGATGCGGCTCGGTGCCAACACGACCGGCGACGCCAACCTGCCGGTGGCCCAGCGCAACTACATCAAGGCAAAGACCGGCGAGAAGGCGCTCAACACCGCCATCATCGTTGTGGCGCTCGTCTTCGTCGGTGGGCCGATGCTGGCGACAATCGTCTCCGGGCTTGAGGCCGATCTCGGCCGCCTCGCCGGCGAAGCGGCGGTGCAGCGTGCGACACGTACCAGCATCGTGCTTGCGACGCTGTCGGCAACACTCGCAACCATGCTTGCGCTGTCCCTCGTCATGGCGCGCCGGGCACTGGCCGGCAGCAGGACAGGCGGCGAAAAGACATTGCTCGAACGCTTCACCGACACCGGCGCCGGCTTCGTATTGGTGGTGCCGCCGATCGTCATCGGTGCCGGCTGGTTCGTGCTGGTGCGGCAGTCGGTCGAGGTGTTTTCGCTGGCGCCATTCATGGTCGTCACCGTCAACGCCGTTATGGCCATGCCATTTGCCGTCCGCGCCGTCCGCCCTGCCTATGACGCGGCCAGCGAACGTCACGAAAGGCTGTGCGCCCAGCTCGGCATCTCAGGCTGGAACAGGCTGCGGTTGATCGACTGGCCGGTGCTCAAGCGCCCGCTTGCAACGGCATTCGCCTTTGCCATGGCGCTGTCGCTCGGCGATCTCGGTGTCATCGCGCTGTTCGGCAGCGACGCGGTGCAGACCTTGCCCTACCTTTTGCTCGCCCGCATGGGCAGCTACCGCACCGATGACGCTGCGGGACTTGCATTGATGCTCGGCCTGTTGTGCCTGGCGTTGACGATGCTCGCCGACCGCCTCGGCAGGGAGACTGCGAAATGACCTCGACCAGTGCCGCGGTACGCCTCGACCATGTGGTGTTCAGCTATAGCGACACCATGGTGCGCTTCGACGTGACCTTTGCACCGGGCGAGATCACCGCGATCATGGGACCGAGCGGCGCCGGCAAGTCGACATTGCTCAACCTCGTCGCCGGCTTTGAGATACCGCGCGAAGGCCGCGTGTTGATCGGCGACGTCGACGTGACGATCGCACCGCCATCCGAGCGGCCGGTGTCGATGGTTTTCCAGGAAAACAACCTCTTTGCCCATCTCGACGTCGAGAAGAATGTCGGGCTCGGTCGCTCGCCTGCGCTTCGCCTGGACACTGCCGACAGGCGGGACGTGGCAACCGCACTGACACGCGTCGGCCTCGCCGGCATGGAGAAGCGCCTGCCCCGCGAACTGTCGGGCGGCGAACGCCAGCGCGTGGCGCTGGCGCGCGTCCTTGTCCGCGACCGTCCGATTCTCCTGCTGGATGAACCCTTTGCCTCGCTTGGACCAGCATTGCGCGAGGATATGCTGGATCTCGTGGCGAGCCTTCATGCAGAACGCGGCATGACCGTGCTTTTCGTGACACACCAGCCCGAAGATGCCCGAAAACTGGCTAAAAACATGGTTTTCGTCGAGGCTGGCACTGTCGCGGCGGCTGGAAAGACTGCGGATTTCTTCACCAATGCTGGACCTGAAGCGTTCAGACACTATATCGGCGGTGAACGGTGATGACGCGATCACGCCGGGTTGCCCGGAAGCGGACATAATTTACAGCCAAATCGCCACATTGGCGGTATCGGCCTTATTGTGTCGGCGAGTCGTCTGTGGCTACGTCCATCTGGTCGGGCCCGCTTCTGTTTTGCCTGCCGCCTAAAGACTTCGAAAGGACGCGAGCTCTGCCCACCTGCCGCGACATGTTGATCGAGACGAGAACGCCCCGCTATGCGCGCCTGATGGTTGCCGTCGCGCTGTCGGCGCTTGTCTCGGGTTGCCAGATACTCAACCCCTCCGATGTCCGCGAGTCAGGCTTCCAGCCGTCCAACAATCCTGTCACCGTCGACAACGTCACCCGCAACGACAAGCTCGCCGAGATCGCCAAGGCGCAGCATCCGCGCATTCTGGCGACCTATGGCGGCGAGTATTCGGATCCCAAGCTTGAGCGCATGGTCGCCAAGGTTGTCGGCAGCTTGACCACCGTGTCGAGCAACCCGAACCAGACCTACCGCATCACCATCCTGAACTCGCCCAACGTCAATGCCTTTGCGCTGCCCGGCGGCTATCTCTACGTGACGCGCGGCCTGCTGGCGCTGGCCAATGATTCGGCCGAGCTGGCCGCCGTCATCTCGCACGAGATGGGCCACGTCACTGCCAACCACGGCATCCAGCGTCAGCAGAAGGAAGCCGAGGAAGTGTTGGCGACCAAGGTCGTCACCGACGTGCTCGGCGAAAGCCCGACCGCCAAGGCAGCGCTGATCCGCGGCAAGCTCCGGCTCGCCCAGTTCTCGCGCAATCAGGAGCTGGAAGCCGACGGCATCGGCATCAAGATGAGCGGCCAGGCCGGCTACGATCCGTTTGCCGCAGGACGCTTCCTGCAGTCGATGGCCGCCTACTCCGACCTGCGCGCGGTCAGCGGCGCCACCGACGCCAGCCTCGACTTCCTGGCCAGCCACCCCAACGCGCCGCAGCGCATCGACCTTGCCCAGCGCCACGCCCGCCAGTTCGGCGCGCCCGGTATCGGCCGCCGCGATCGCGATTCCTTCCTCGCCGGCATCGACGGCCTGCTGTTCGGCGACACGCCCGACGAAGGCTATGTGCGCGGCACCACCTTCATGCACCCCAAGCTCGGCATCTCGTTTGCCGTGCCGCAAGGCTTTGTCATCGACAACACGGCAGCCGCCGTCACAGCGACCGGACCTGACAATACGGCTATCCGCTTCGATGGCGTGGCGATCGACGCCAAGCTGCCACTGACCGACTACGTCAAGAGCGGCTGGGTCGCAGGCCTCGACCCGTCGAGCGTGCGCGCCGATACGATCAACGGCAACGAGGCGGCCTTCGCCCGCGCCAGCGCCGAAGGCTGGCAGTTCGATATCGTCGTGATCCGCAATGGCGCGCAGGTCTATCGCCTGCTGACGGCCGCTCCGACGGCCAGCACCGCGCTGGGCCAGATCGCCCGTTCGGTCAGCTCCAGCTTCCGGGTCATGACGGCAGCGGAGAAGGCTGGTCTGAAGCCGTTGCGCATCCGCGTCGTCACCGTCCAGCCCGGCCAGAACATGGGCTCGCTCGCCGCCAGCATGGTCGGCGTCGACCGCAAGCTCGACCTGTTCAGGGTTCTGAATGCGCTGGCGCCCGGCGCCTCGGTCTCCGCCGGCGACAAGGTCAAGATCGTCACCGACCGGTAGCGCATCGGCCCGGAAATCGGGACGTTCGGGAAGCACGATGCAGGTCCAAGAGATCAGCGCTCAGGCGACCTGGAACGCCGGGTTCTTCCGCTCCAGCGCTGATTTCAGCTTTTCCATGGCGCGGGTCTCGATCTGGCGAACCCGCTCCTTCGAGATGCCGAGCGAGGTGCCGAGCTCTTCCAGCGTAGCACCTTCCTCCGTCAGCCGACGTTCTTCGATGATCTGCAGTTCCCTCGCATTGAGCACGGTGAGCGCGTCATGCAGCCATCCCGAGCGGCGCTCGATGTCGATCGCCTCGCCGACCAGCTCGTCCGGCAAGGGATCGTCCGAGACCAGCAGATCCATCCGTTCGCCCGAATCGCCATCGTCGCTGAGCGGCGCATTGAGCGAGGTGTCGGGCACCGACAACCGCATGTCCATCAGCGCGACGTCGGCTTCCGACACGCCAAGGGCTACCGAAATCTCCTGATAGGCTGCGGTGCCGCCGAGCGGGTCGCCGCCCTGGGCGAGCCGGGCGCGCATGCGCCGCAGGTTGAAGAACAGCGACTTCTGCGCCGAACTCGTGCCGCCACGGACGATCGACCAGTTGCGCAGGATATAGTCCTGCATCGAGGCGCGAATCCACCAGGTCGCATAGGTCGAGAAGCGGACCTCACGCTCCGGGTCGAAGCGTGCCGCCGCTTCAAGCAGCCCGACATGGCCTTCCTGGATGAGGTCGCCCATCGGCAGCCCGTAGCGCCGGAACTTGACCGCCATGGCGATGACGAGGCGCATATGGGCGGTGGTGATGCGGTTGAGCGCATCCTGATCGTGCCGTTCTTTCCAGCGGATCGCCAGCTCGAGCTCTTCGCCGCGCTCCAGATAGGGCGCGCGCGACGCCGCCCTCAGCATCATCTGCTCGCCAGACAGGCCTGCCCGATCCATATACATCTTGCGCCCCTTGTCCTGAGAGCAGCCAGACGCGCACCGCAATTGCCGCGCTGCCCCGCAGCGCCATTAACGCGCCGTATCGTCGAATGTTCCGGGGCGGCTGGCGGCCTTCAGTTGCGTAGATTCGCATTCCAGTATTGCGTCGATTTTGAAATTTCATTCCTTATGTCGAGAGCTGGCTTCTGACAGATTGCCGCCAATCACAACTTTCCCGGCCAGCAAGCCGGGCACAAAATCGGGATCACACAAAATGAAGTGGTTTAAGTCGCTGGCCGTTGCCGCAACGATCCAGCTCGCAGCCGTCGCCGCCGGCCATGCCGGTGAAAATCTCAATGAGATCAAGGCAGCCGGCGTATTCAAGATCGGCACCGAGGGCACCTACGCGCCCTTTACCTATCATGACGCATCGGGAGCGCTCGTCGGCTTCGACGTCGAGATCGGCAAGGAAATCGCCAAGCGCCTCGGCGTCAAGGCAGAGTTTCTCGAAGGCAAGTGGGACGGCCTGATCGCCGGCATCGACGCCAAGCGCTATGACGCCGTCATCAACCAGGTCGGCATCACGGAGGCGCGCAAGGCCAAGTACGACTTCTCCGATCCCTACATCGCCTCGAAGGCAGTGCTGATCGTCAGCGGCAAGAATGAGGACATCAAGGGCTTCGCCGACCTCAAGGGCAAAAAGTCGGCCCAGTCGCTGACCAGCAATTTCGGCAAGATCGCCGAGGCCAATGGCGCTGAGCTCGTCGGCACCGATGGCTTCGACCAGTCGATCCAGCTGGTGCTGAACGGCCGCGCCGACGCCACCATCAACGACTCGCTATCGTTCCTCGACTTCAAGAAGCACAAGCCCGACGCCGACGTGAAGATCGTCGCCGAAGAGGCCAAGGCCGACTTCTCCGGCGTGATCGTGCGTAAGGGTGAGCCCGAGCTGGTCGAGGCGATCAACAAGGCGCTGGCGGAGATCAAGGCCGACGGCACCTACAAGAAGATTTCCGAGACCTATTTCGGCGCCGACGTCTCGCAGTAACAGCATTGCCCTTCAGGCGGCGCCCGGCGTGGCGGCCGCCTGTAAGGCGCTCATTTTCCACCTCTCATTTTTTCCCATGAACTTGCCCGGAAAATCTGCGATTTTCCGGGCTTGTTTGTTGTGGAGAGGGAGCATTCATCTTGCCACACTGGCTTCAATTGATGCTGGACTCGCTCGGCCCACTGTTGTGGGCCGCGCTCGTTTTCACAGCCCCGCTGACGCTTCTCTCTTTCGCCTTCGGCCTGACCGTGGGGCTGGGCGCAGCCCTTGCCCGCCTGTTCGGGCCTACCTGGCTTTCTGGCATCGTCCGCTTCTACGTCTGGATCATCCGCGGCACGCCACTTCTGGTGCAGCTGTTCCTGATCTTCTACGGCCTGCCCAGCATCGGCATCGTGCTCGACGCCTTTCCGGCGGCACTGATCGGCTTCACCCTCAATGTCGGCGCCTATTCCTCCGAGATCATTCGTGCCGCCATCAGCTCGGTGGCCAAGGGGCAGTGGGAAGCGGCTTACTCTATCGGCATGACATGGTCGCAGGCGATGCGTCGCACAGTCCTGCCGCAGGCAGCCCGCGTCGCCGTGCCACCGCTGTCCAACACCTTCATCTCGCTGGTCAAGGACACCTCGCTGGCTGCCGCCATCACCGTGCCGGAGATGTTCCAGGCAGCCCAGCGCATCGTCGCCACCACTTATGAACCGCTGATCCTCTATGTCGAGGCGGCCATACTCTATCTCGCAATGAGCTCGGTGCTGTCGTCGCTTCAGGTCAGGCTCGAGAAGCGGCTCAACCGTTACGGCGGCTTCCTGGAGGCACGGTCATGATCGGACTGTCCCACATCGTCAAACAATTCGGTGACAATGTCGTGCTCAAGGATGTTTCGGTCGAGATCCGCGAGGGCAGCGTCACCGCCCTCGTCGGGCCTTCCGGCGGCGGCAAGAGCACGCTGCTGCGCTGCATCAACATGCTGGAAATTCCGACCTCCGGCACTGTGCGCATCGGCGACGACACGCTCGAATTCCGCCCCGGCCACCGCGTCGCCACCAAGGCAATCCAGCAGTTGCGCCGCCAGACAGGCATGGTGTTCCAGAACTTCCAGTTGTTTCCGCATCGCACGGCGATCGAGAACGTCATGGAAGGTCTGGTGACGGTGCTGAAATGGCCAGATGCGAAGGCACGCGAGCGGGCCATGACGCTGCTCGACAAGGTCGGCATGGCGCACAAGCTCGACGCCTGGCCCGCGACCTTATCCGGCGGTCAGCAGCAGCGCGTGGCCATCGCACGCGCGCTGGCGCCGTCGCCCAAGGTGCTGTTGTGCGATGAGCCGACCTCGGCACTCGACCCGGAACTGGCGCAGGAAGTGGTCGACGTGCTCGGCCAGCTGGCGCGCGAGGGCACGACGATGGTGATCGCCACGCACGATCTGCGCCTGGCGTCGAAGATTGCCCATGAGGTGCTGTTCCTGGAAGCGGGCTCGGTGGTTGAAAAGGGCCCTGCCAACGAGGTGTTCGGCAATCCCAGGCACGAGCGCACCAAACGGTTCATCGCGACGATCACGCATCAGCACGACCACGGCAAGGGCGGCGAAGGCTAGATCTCGCTGCCGCCCCAGGCAGTGGTCAGAACGAGATTGCCACGGCCGGGCGGACATCGACCACGGCATCGCCGGCACCAAAACCGTCGAGCGTTTCGTTGTGGTGGGCGATGATGTCGACATGCGTGAGATGGGCCGAGTCGGCGGTCGTATGGCAGTCGGCGACGAGCGTGACGTCGTAACCGAACGACACGGCCCGACGCACAGTCGTGTCGACGCAGAACTGGGTCATGCAGCCGCCGACGACAAGATGCGAGATACCAAGCTCACCAAGGCGGGCGCCGAGCTCGGTCTCGTGAAACGAGTCCGAGCTCTTCTTGCGAACGAGAAGGTCACCGGCCCGCGGGGCCAGCTCCGGCCGGACTTCCCAACCTTCCGTGCCAACTGCCAGGCGGTGGCCCGCAGGGCCGTCATGCTGGATGACTATGACCGGCACGCCCGCAGAACGCGCTCTGTCCTGGAGATCACGCAGCCTGCCGATGGTATCGTCGAGCGCAGCCTCGAGCAGTGGCTGCCGCTCCGAGGTGCCTCTGCCCCTCAGGATCGCATTCTGCACGTCGATGACAAGAAGTGCGGTGCCCATATGCTGCCTCTCCTGTTGCGATGATTGGCGTCGGATACAGCAAAACCGGTCGGCTCAGTAGCGGCTTTCACGCCGAACTGCTCGGCCAGCAGGGCCACCTTCTGGCCTGTCCCGTCGGTCGCAGGGTCACGGCAACCGCGGTGACGGTCCAGAAGCGGCGGCATCTCATCCAGCCAGAGCCTCTAGGATATTTTCCAGAAGTGACTTTCAGCCGATTGGCCGCGCAACGCACCATTGTCTGCTGAGACGCGCTGCCTCTCGGCAGACAAACAAAAAACCCGGCCAATGGCCGGGTTCAGACTGCTGACAAACCCCTGGCGAGAGTTGGGGGTTTGTGATTCAGTGGGTGATGTTGAAGCGAGCCGGCCCTGAACAAACCGCACTTGAGATCGTCACGCTCGATCAACTGGTTCCAGTTGATCACCTTCTGCGCAAGATCGATGGTGTTATCGATTTCTCGTTCATCCACGATCTGACAGCGCCGCTTTACTGCGCCGACAATGGTCGCCCGCCACTTGATCCGACCTTGATGTTCAAGGCGCTGTTCATCGGCTACCTGTTCGGGGTGCGCTCGGAGCGGCAATTGGTGCGAGAGATCGAGGTCAATGTCGCCTACCGGTGGTTCCTGCGGCTGAAGCTGACGGACAAGGTGTTCGACGCCTCGACATTGTCGCAGAACCGACGCCGGCGCTACCAGGACGAGACGATCGCGCAGGCGATCTTCGACCGCATTGTCGAGCAGGCGATCGGGGCAGGCTTGGTCGACGGCACGGTGCTCTACACCGACAGCACGCACCTGAAGGCCAATGCCAACAAGGGCAAGTACGACCTTGCCATGGTCGCCAAGTCGCGTGCCGACTACTGGGGCGAGCTCGACCGGGCGATCGATGCCGAACGGGCGTTGCACGGCCAGAAGGCGCTGAAGGAGCAGGAGCGGCAGCCTGCGGTGAAAGAGACGAAGGTCTCGCGCACCGATCCTGAGGCTGGCTATATGGTGCGCGAGGGCAAGCCGAAGGGCTTCTTTTATCTCGATCACCGCACGGTGGATGGCGGCTTCGGCATCATCACCGACACGTTTGCCACGCCGGCCAACGTGCATGACTCGATCGTCTATCTCGACCGGCTCGACCGCCAGGTGGAGCGTTTCGGCTTCGACGTCACGGCGGCGGGGCTGGATGCCGGCTATGCCACGCCAGGCATCGCCAAGGGCCTGGAGGACAGGAACATCCACGGTGTCGTCGGCTATCGCAACCCGCCCCGGCCAAAGCCTGGCAAGATGAGGAAGGGCGCTTTCGTCCATGAGCCGGACCTTGACGGCTATCGTTGCCCGCAGGGCCAGTTGCTCACTTACGCCACCACCGATCGCGGCGGTTATCGCCACTACAGGAGCGACCCGACGATCTGCCGCAACTGTCCGCTGCTGGCGTCTTGCACATCAAACGCCAAGGCCGAGCGCACCATCACGCGCCATGTCTGGCAGGATGTCCGCGAGCGGGTCGATGCCAACCGCTTAACCGCATGGGGCAAGGCGATCTATCGACGCCGCAAGGAGACGGTCGAGCGATCCTTCGCCGATGCCAAGCAGCTCTTCGGCCATCGCTATGCCCGCTTCCGAGGGCGAACACGCGTCGCCTGCCAGTGCCTGATCGCAGCCGCCGCCCAGAACATGAAAAAGATCGCAATCAGCCTCTGGCCAAAGCCAAAACCAAGCCTCGCATGAGGCCAAAGCCGGCTCGCAACGGCCTTGGCATCTGCCCCCCGACATCAATCCAAAAAAGCTCAATCAACCCACAAAACAAAACCCCGCCGAAATTCGACGGGGTTTGTCAGCAGTCTGAAACCCGGCCAATGGCCGGGTTTTTCATAGCGGAACTTACAAACCCTATCAGGCAGCTTCTTCCTGCTCGGCGTCGGCTTCTTCGTTGTCAGCCTTGGTGCCGCGCTTCGGACCCTTGTTGAGGTTGGTCTCGATGAGACGGACAGCCTCGGTCTCCGACAGGCGGTTGACCGCTGCCAGTTCGCGCGCCATGCGGTCGAGCGCTGCTTCATAGAGCTGGCGCTCGGAGTAGGACTGCTCCGGCTGGTTGTCGGCGCGATAGAGGTCACGCACGACTTCGGCGATCGAGATCAGGTCGCCGGAATTGATCTTCGCATCATATTCCTGGGCGCGGCGCGACCACATGGTGCGCTTGACGCGGGCGCGGCCCTGCACGACCTTCAAGGCACGCTCGACATAGTCGGTCTCCGACAGCTTGCGCATGCCGATGGACGTTGCCTTGGCGACCGGCACCTTGAGGCGCATCTTGTCTTTCTGGAAATCGATTACGAACAACTCGAGCTTGTGTCCCGCCACTTCCTGCTCGTCGATCGATACGATCTGGCCGACGCCGTGCGCCGGGTAGACAATATACTCGCCAGTCTTGAAACCGTGACGTGCTGCGGATTTCTTCTGCGGGATGGAAGTTGCCATACGCCCTGAACTCCTTCTTGTGACACCGGCCCGCCGAGGCCGGTTGATCGGGACGGTCGCAAAACGCGACCTTCTGCCGCACGACATTCGACCCCCAATCGGAAGAGCCTGGACCGGCAAACCGCAAAACGTTGCGACCGCCGGGCCCAGATTACTCTGGTCCGGATTAGGGTTGTCACCTTTCAGTGAATTAGGCTATGCGCCATAAATCGACGTTGTGTCATCGGCATGTTGGGCTAGCTCTAACACAAAAAGTCGGAAGAATCAAGATTTTGCTGCATACGCGAACAATCTGCCGCGTCAAGAGTCGACGGCGGCTCTCAATCCAACGATCTAGCGCCATTTAGGGCGCGCTACCCTCAGTTGCCTTCGCCAGGCTCGGCCGAAAAGAACTTCTCGAACTTGCCTTCGACGCCGTCAAATTCCTTGGCGTCTGCCGGCGGCTCCTTCTTTGCCGTGATATTCGGCCATTTTTCGGCATATTCGGTGTTGATCTGCAGCCATTTGTCGAGCCCCGACTCGGTGTCAGGCTTGATCGCGTCGGCCGGACATTCCGGTTCGCAGACGCCGCAGTCGATGCACTCGTCGGGATGAATGACGAGCATGTTCTCGCCCTCATAGAAGCAGTCGACCGGACAAACCTCGATGCAATCCATGTATTTGCATTTGATGCAGTTGTCGGTGACGACGTAGGTCATGAAGCAGGCTCCGGGACTTCCCGTAGTTTGTATCTTTCGGGTGAGGTATCCCCTTTGCGGGGTCGTTGCAAGGGCGGCCATTCCGCGCAGAAGCACGTTTGCGGAACGTAATTCTCAACTTCGTTGCCGCGGCTCCAGAGCCTTTGCGTCACTGGTCGCGCAGCCTGTCGGTGGCCCGCCTTTCTTTCTTGGTTGGACGGCCACTGCCAACCTCGCGCAGCGGCGGCCTGGCGTCGGGCGGCGCCTCATCCCTCGGCGTGGGTGCAGGAGAGATGTCGTCGTAGAGCTTGCGTGCTTCTTCGGCCGGCCCGCGACGCTCGCCAGCCAGCAGAATCTTGTAGACCAGGATGCGACGATCGAGCGTGATCGTCAGCACGTCGCCTGCCTTGACGATGTCGGAGGCCTGGCTGAGCTTCTGGCCGTTGCACCTGACGCCGCCCGATTGCGCGAGCTTGGCGCCAAGCGAGCGCGACTTGACCGCGCGCGAGAAGAACAGCCACTTGTCGATGCGCTGTCTTCCCTCGCCGGCCAAGGCGCTTACTTCTTGAGCTGGTCGCGCAGCGCGGCGAGCTTGGCGAAGGGCGAATCCGGATCGATGCGCACCGGACGCTCCTCGCGTGGCTTGGGTTGGAAGGCGGGCTTGCCCTTGGAGCCGTTGCGGTCGCCGCCGTGCCTGTCGCCCTGCGGACGCTCATTGCGATTGCGGTGTTCGGGACGCCCACCCTCGCCCTGCGGCTTGCCGCCGGGCTTGCGGTCGAAACGCGGACGGCCGCCATCACGGCCTTCGCCACCCTCGCGCCCGCCACTGCGGCTGCCCTCGCCCTGGCCCTGACGGGCTGCGGGTGCGCCGGCGGCACGCTGCTCGCGCTGGCCGCCGCGTGGGCGATTGTCCTGGCGATGACGCGGGCGCTGCTCGAAGCGGCCCTGACGCCACAAAAGGATCGGCTTGGGTTCTTCGGCAGGCTCCGCGGCGGCAGTTGCCGGCTGGGCTTCGGCTGCAGCAGTCTCGACGGCCGCCGCTTCCGACAGCGCTTCGGCTACAGGTTCTGCGACGGCTTCCACTTCTGCGGCGGGTGCAGCAACTGCCTCGGGTTCGACGGCAGGCTCGGCCGCCACTTCGGCCACGACCTCAGCTGCAACCTCGGCAACAGCTTCCGGCGCCTGCTCGGCATCCGCTTCCTGCGCGGCTTGGGCAAATGCTTCCGTGGAAACCTCGGCGGCCTGGCCGGCAGCGGCAGCTGCCGCTGCGGCCTTGTCGGCCTGCGCCTTGGCCACGGCCTCGCGCGTGGCAGCGTCGATCGTCTCGAGCTTGTCCTTGACCTCGGCAGCCGGCTTCGGCTCGGCGCGATAGCCGAGGCCCTTGAGGATTTCTTCCATGTCGTCGCCGGTTGCGCCGAGGATCGACATCATCTGCGGCGTGACGATGAAGGCGCTGCCGTCATAGGCACCGTCAGGACGCGCACCGATGCCCTGCTTCCAGGCAAGCGCCGGGCGGATCAGATCGGCGAGACGTTCGAGAATGTCGACACGCACGGCGCGGCGGCCGAGATTGCGGAATCCGGCAAGCTTGTAGAAGGTCTTGTCGAAAGCCTGATCGATGACAACAGACGTACGGCCGGCGGCCAACGCATGGACGACATCGCCGAAGCCCGGCTTGTCCTTGCCGTCATTCTTGAGCGCCCAGAGCAGCGTCACCAGGCCGGACGGTGCCGGCTTGATCAGCGCCGGTACAAAGACGTGGTAGGCGCCGAAGCGGACGCCGAGACGGCGAAGTGCTGCGCGACCTTCCTGGTCGAGCGACTTCACCTCGTCGGCGATGTCGCGGCGATTGATCAGGCCGAAATTCTCGACCAACTGGAAAGCGATGCCACGGCCAATGCCGGAAAGCTGTTCTCCGGCCTTGAGATCGACCAACGGCTTGAGCAGCGACTCAATCTGGAAATTGACGAAACGGTCGGCGCGCGCCGCGACCTTGTCACGGGCCGGGCCCGTCAGTTGCTCGTCGGCGAGCAGCACGACGCGCGGCTTGAGCGCGTCCTCGCCCTCGACCAGCGTGCCGATCGGCGCGCCGATCCAGCGCAGAACGCCGTCGGAGCCAAGCGCGATATCGCCATTGGGCGACGCCGAGAAACGCTCCGCGCGGGCATCGAATTCTGTGGCGAGCGCCTTCTGTGCTGCCGTGCGCACGGCCTTGGCGTCTTCTCCGCCAGCGCTCTGATCTGCGGTGAAACGGAACCCTTGCAGTTCGCCGACATGGTGGCCCTCGACGAGGACAGTTCCGGACGGGCTTATTTCGGCTTCAAGCATAGTGTTTTCTCTAAGGCGGCGCATGAGGACGGAAGTCCTGCGGTCTACAAAGCGTTTCGTCAACCGCTCATGCAGTGCATCCGACAATCTGTCTTCGATGTTTCGCGTTTTTTCTTGCCAGTGTGCCGGATCGGCAAGCCAGCCAGGGCGGTTTGAGACAAAAGTCCAGGTCCGGATCTGTGCGATCCGGTGGGAGAGCGTGTCGATGTCGCCTTCGGTGGAATCGGCGCGGCGCACCTGTTCGGCCATGTAGTTTTCGTCGACATGACCGTTGCGGGCGAGATCGTCATACATCGACGCAATGAGGTCGGCGTGCTGGGCAGGCGCAATCCTGCGATAGTCGGGCAGCGCGCAGGTCTCCCACAACAGGGCGACACGTTCGCGACCGGTGGCGAGCGAGCGGATGTTTTCGTCACGCGACAGGTGTTCGAGCGCCTGGGCGTCGACCGCAGGTAGCGCCCGCGTCAGGCCCTCGACGGGCGCCACCGTGTCGATCGAGCGCTTGAGCGTGTCGAGGCTTGTGAAGTCGAACGAAGCGGTGCGCCACTGCAGCACCTTCACCGGCTCGAAATCGTGCCCTTCGATCTTCTCGATCAGCTCCTCGTCGAACGGATCAACCTGGCCGGTAACGCCAAAGGTGCCGTCGCGAAGATGACGGCCGGCACGGCCGGCGATCTGGCCAAGCTCGGCGGCGGTCAGCTGGCGATACTGGTAGCCGTCGAACTTGCGGTTCTGGGCAAAGGCAACATGGTCGACATCGAGATTGAGGCCCATGCCGATGGCATCTGTGGCAATCAGGTAGTCGACGTCGCCGGACTGGTAGAGTTCGACCTGGGCGTTGCGGGTGCGTGGGCTGAGCGCGCCGAGCACGACGGCAGCGCCGCCCTGCTGACGGCGGATGAGCTCGGCGATGCCATAGACCTCATCCGCCGAAAAGGCGACGATGGCCGAGCGGCGCGGCAGCCGCGTCAGCTTCTTGGAGCCGGCATAGGCAAGATGCGACAGGCGCGGCCGGGTGACCACCGACACGCCCTTCAAAAGCTTCTGCAGGATGCCGTGCATGGTGGCAGCACCCAGCAGCAGCGTTTCCTGCCTGCCCCGCAGGTGCAGGATGCGGTCGGTGAAGATATGGCCCCGCTCGAGATCGCCGGCGAGCTGTACCTCGTCGATGGCGACGAAGGCGGCATCGGTCTGACGCGGCATCGCCTCGACGGTGCAGACGGAATACTTGGCACCGGCCGGCAGGATCTTCTCCTCGCCGGTCACCAGCGCGACCTTATGGGCACCAACCTTCTCGCAGAGCCGGCCATAGACCTCGCGGGCAAGCAGCCTGAGCGGCAGGCCGATGATGCCGCTTTCATGCGCGACCATGCGCTCGATGGCGAGATGCGTCTTGCCGGTGTTGGTCGGCCCGAGGACCGCTGTCACATCGCGACCCGACAGGATCAGGGGGTCATTCTGCTTGGAGTGAACATTCATTCTAAGGAACCGCCCTCGGCGCCGGGCCCACCCGGCGTTGCGCCGCTTTCACGACGACTGGACACATAGGGATTTGCGAGACGAAGCGAAAGCGGAATGTTCCAGATTTAAGAGTTGGAACGAGTCTGGAACGAATCAGCGACGAATCACTGACTCCGGCAGATTCAGGTTTTGTTCACCCCAACATATAGATTTCGTGCTGGCAAGTCGCACCACATGCAGATTCTCTAAAGTGGCCCGTTTCATGCTTTAGCCCACTGCTGTTAACCTTTGCCGGCCAAGCGCCCGAACGCTCTGGCAAACCCGACGCAAAATAATGATTTTGTTGATGTTTCCTATCTCCGGGTTAACGCTGGAATCGTCGACGAGCGGCATTTCGTTAAGATTTGAACCAAATGCGGAACGAACAGGCGACGAATCACTGATAGGACAAGTTTCCTGATTTGTTCACCGCTAGATGTTGTGTCTTCCCCAACGACTCCACCGATTATCCACCGTGGAGTCACAGCCTTGTCCACAACAGGCTCCCGGGCGCGTTAATCTTTGCGTGCCAAAGCGGCACACCGCTGGTTCGACGAAAATATCTGTGATTGCATTACGTTAAGGGAACCACACCCGTTGAATGCGACAGCGAGGCATGTCTCCATCCGCATGTTGAGTCTGCGCGGCGGGGATTGCCCAGGCGGGGCCTCTGGAAAATGCGGTGCACCACGCAGGCGCACGACATCTGGAGGGAAGATCATGAGCAAACGTCTATTCGCCGAGTTCCTCGGCACATTCTGGCTTGTCTTTGGTGGTTGCGGCAGTGCGGTGCTTGCGGCTGCGTTTCCCGAACTCGGCATCGGCTTTGCCGGCGTAGCCCTGGCATTCGGCCTGACCGTGCTGACCATGGCCTATGCCGTCGGCGGCATCTCGGGCGGCCACTTCAACCCCGCAGTCTCTGTCGGCCTGATGATGGCCGGTCGCTTCGAAGCTAAGAACCTTGTGCCTTATGTCATCGCCCAGCTTGTCGGCGCCATCGTCGCCTCGACGGTGCTCTACCTCATCGTCAGCGGTAAGGCCGACTTTGCCGGTATCGGCGGCTTCGCGACCAACGGCTATGGCGACGCTTCACCCGGCAAATATGGCCTGACCTCGGCATTGATCATCGAGGTCGTTTTGACCTTCATGTTCCTGATGATCATCCTGGGCTCGACCCATGGACGCGTGCCGGCCGGCTTCGCACCGATCGCCATTGGCCTTGCGCTGACGCTTATCCACCTGATCTCGATTCCGGTCACCAACACCTCGGTCAACCCGGCCCGCTCGACCGGACCGGCGCTGTTCGTCGGCGGCATCGCCCTGCAGCAGTTGTGGTTGTTCTGGGTAGCCCCGATCGTCGGCGCGGCGATCGCCGGCATCGTTCACAAGGCGATGTTCGAAAAGGACTGAGCCTCACCGGCCAGACGCGAAAACGGCGCCTTGCGGCGCCGTTTTCTTGTTTCGGGGCAGCAAGCCCGACGGTCAGACGAAATATTGTCCGCCGTTTGCGGACAGGGTCGCGCCCGTGATGAAGCCCGATTGTTCCGATGCCAGGAACACCACGCAGCGCGCGATCTCTTCAGGCTCGCCGAGCCTGCTGACCGGGATCTGGGCGATGATCGATTCCCGCACCTTTTCCGGAACCGCCATCACCATCTCGGTGGCAATGTAGCCGGGACAGATGACATTGACGGTGATGCCGACGCGGGCGCCTTCCTGGGCCAGGGCCTTGGTGAAGCCGATGTCGCCTGCCTTGGAGGCCGAATAATTGGCCTGGCCGGCCTGGCCCTTCTGGCCGTTGATCGAGGAGATGGTGATGACGCGGCCGAACTTGCGGTCACGCATGCCGCTCCACAGCGGATGGGTCATGTTGAAGGCACCGTTCAGGTTGGTGTCGATGACTTCCTTCCACTGCTCGCGCGTCATCTTGTGGAACATCGAGTCGCGCGTGATGCCGGCGTTGTTGACCAGCACCGAGACGGGGCCGAGGTCAGCCTCGACCTGCTTGATGCCGGCCTCGCAGGCGTCGTAGTCGGCGACCGACCATTTGTAGACCGGAATGCCCGTCTCGGCCTTGAACTTCTGCGCAGCTTCGTCATTGCCGGCGTAGTTGGCCGCAACCGAGTAGCCCGCCTCCTTCAGCGCGATCGAAATAGCAGCACCGATGCCGCGCGATCCTCCGGTAACCAGTGCAACCTTGCTCATGCGTTTCCCCTTTTCTGCTGCTTGATGGACTGCCCTTGCGACAGGCTTTTCCCTTGCGAGAGGCTTTTAGAGACAAAAAGGGCGGCACATCGGCCGCCCTTTTGTTTTCGATCTACATCGCCTCGACACACATCGCGACGCCCATGCCGCCGCCGATGCACAGGGTCGCCAGACCCTTTTTCGCACTGCGCCGGCGCATTTCGTAGACCAGCGTGTTGAAGACGCGGGCGCCGGACGCGCCCACCGGATGGCCGATGGCAATGGCGCCGCCATTGACGTTGACGATCGCCGGATCCCAGCCCATGTCCTTGTTGACCGCGCAGGCCTGTGCGGCGAAAGCCTCGTTGGCTTCGACCAGGTCGAGATCGCCGACCGACCAGCCGGCCTTTTCCAGCGCCTTGCGCGACGCCGGGATCGGGCCGGTGCCCATGATCTGCGGGTCGACGCCGGCGGTCGCCCAGGAAACGATGCGGACCAGCGGGGTGAGGCCGCGGCGTACAGCCTCGGCTTCGGTCATCAGCACGACAGCGGCAGCGCCGTCATTGATGCCGGAGGCATTGCCGGCGGTGACGGAGCCTTCCTTGTCGAAGGCAGGCCGCAGCTTGGCAAGCGAATCGAGGGTCGCACCGTGGCGGATGTATTCGTCCTGGTCGACGATGGTGTCGCCCTTCTTGCCTTTGATGGTGACCGGAACGATCTCGTCCTTGAAGCGGCCTGCAACCTGCGCGGCTTCGGCCTTGTTCTGCGAGGCGACGGCGAACTGGTCCTGCTCGTCGCGGGTCAGCTGCCACTGGCGCGCGACGTTCTCGGCGGTGTTGCCCATGTGGTAGCCGTAGAAGGCGTCGGTCAGGCCGTCCTTGATCATCGTGTCGATCATCTTGAAGTCGCCCATCTTCACGCCGCCACGCAGGTGCTGGCAGTGCGGCGCCATCGACATCGATTCCTGGCCGCCGGCGACGATGATCTTGGCGTCGCCGGTAGCAATCTGCTGCATGCCGATGGCAATGGTGCGCAGGCCCGAGCCGCACAGCTGGTTGAGGCCCCAGGCGGTCGCCTCCTGCGGCACACCCGCCGCCATGGCCGCCTGGCGGGCCGGGTTCTGGCCGGCGCCGGCGGCAAGGATCTGGCCGAGGATGACTTCGTCGACTTCCCTGGGGTCGACACCGGCGCGTGCCAGCGCCTCGCGGACCGCGACTGCACCGAGTTCATGGGCCGGGGTGTTGGCGAAGGCACCGTTGAACGAGCCGACCGGCGTTCGAGCGGCGCTGGCGACGACGATGGAGGACGAGGCGGACATGTTTCTCTCCAGACTTCGTTTGACGAATGGTTCTGGCGCCTCGAGGACATTGGCGCTCATGACTTTTCTTGCCCGTTCCAGGACCCGAGTCAAACCGGAAAATCAACGGATCGCCGATGCTGCGGCCGCACTGCAGCAATGCTGCGCAGCATTTTTTTGCCGGCGTTGCCTCGCCTTGCCTTCTCGCAGTGCACAAACCACTTGGATTTGCGATTGCTTTGCGCTTATCCTCGTGGCCGGCGAAATGTTACCGGCTGCTTACACGGCATTCCGGTCTTCCGGGGGAGGATGCTGATGGTTGCCAAAGACACGCCAATCGTAATCAAGAAATACGCCAACCGCCGTCTCTACAACACCGGCACGAGTACTTACGTCACGCTCGAGGACCTGGCCGAAATGGTCAAGAAAGGCGAGGAATTTACCGTGCAGGACGCCAAGACCGGCGAGGATATCACGCACCCGGTTTTGACCCAGATCATCTTCGAACTGGAGAACAAGGACGGCCAGAACATGCTGCCGATCCCGTTCCTCAGGCAGCTGATCTCCTATTACGGCGACCAGATGCAGATGGTCGTGCCGAGCTTCCTCGAACAGTCCATGCTCGCCTTCTCGAAGGAACAGGAACGCTTCCGCGAACAGATGAAGGCGACCTTCGGCAAGGCGCCGATGGACATGATGAAGGGGACCGCGCCGATGAAGGCGCTGGAAGAGCAGACGCGCCGCAACATGGAGCTGTTCCAGAACGCGATGCGCATGTTCACCCCGTTTCCGATGCCCGGCACGGCAGCGCCCGCAGAGCCGGCGAAGAAAGAAACGCCCGAGAAGCCGGACGAGCTCAAGGAACTCAAGGACCAGCTCGCCGCCATGCAGCGCAAGATCGATTCGATGGGATGAGCACCCGGTCCGCCTTGGCGGATTGAAACGTCCGGTGGACGTTTCAAAGGGTGCGAACGCCGGGAAGCTGCCGGAGGCAGCGGGGCCCCGGCAGGGAACTGCGGCACTTAAGGCCGACGGAAAGCCAACTGCTTGGCTTTCCGAGCGTCGAACGCCCGGAGCGACAGCGAAGGGCCGGAGCGACAGCGAAGGGCCGGAGAGACTTGAAGCTTGAGCTCTTCCTTGAACCACCGGCAAGCCAACGCAGCACGCCCCCGCCCCTACCCTTTAGGACGAGAGATTTTCAACCTGACGCAGGGTTTTGCCGGGCGTCGGGAGGGTGTTTGCTAGACGCCCATCGATTTTATCAGGAGGACTGCACATGACCGAACTGACGCTGGCCAAGGCCAACGCCATCATCGACACCGCTTTCGGCCTTGCCGCCGAGCAGAAGTTCAAGCCCCTGGGCGTCGCCGTGCTCGACGCCGGCGGCCACCTCCTGGCCTTCCAGCGCCAGGACGGCTCGCCCTTCATCCGCGCCGAAGTGGCGTCGGGCAAGGCCTATGGCGCGCTTGCCGTCGGCTCGAGCTCGCGCGCACTCGGCGTTGCCGCCGTCGAGCGTCCGCATTTCTTCCAGGGGCTTTCGGCGGTGTCGGGCGGAAAGATCGTACCGGTGCCGGGCGGCGTGTTGATCCGCAACAAGAATGGCGACGTGCTCGGCGCGGTCGGCATTTCGGGCGACACGTCGGACAATGACGAACTGGCGGCCATGGCCGGCATCGAATCGGCCGGCTTCGTCGCCAAGGTCTGACCTATCAAGCGCGCTCCTCGAGGAGCGCGCTTCTACTCGCGCCCAAACGTGACGTCCCGGTTGGCCGAACGGATCGATACCGAGAAGCCAGCCAGCACGTCGAGCAGCGAAATCACCATCAATATGAAGAAGACCGAGCTGGTGGCGCCGCGCACCAGCAGGAATTCGACCAGGAACGCGACAAAGACGAAGGTCGAAAGCAAGTGATCGACGACAGAGGCGCTGCCCGTGCGGGTCGCCTTGACGATCTCGACGAAGAAAAGCAGCAGCGCCACCACGATCAGCAGGTCGCCGAGGGTAAGCGCAAAACTGCCGCCCGACATCATCCCCAACGTGAGGATCTCGGTTGCCCACGGATTGCCGTCGGGGCCGCTGCCGAACAAGCCGGCCACGCCGATATTGTAGAGGACGAAGGGTATGATCAGAAGGGGAATGCCCGCGAGCATGGACCGGTCTCCGCTTTGCGCTGGCACCTTCTAGAATCCCCGGACGGCCGGGCGTCAAGGAAATTCAGCACCATCATCCGGACATGCAAAAAGAAAGGACCGGCAAGGCCGGTCCTTTCCCAATTTGCTCGCTCGGGTAAAGCCGCTTGGCTTTCCCTCGGGAAAAGCTGCTTAGCTTTCCTTCGGCGTCAGAACCTGGCGACCGCGATACATGCCGGTCTTGAGGTCGATGTGGTGCGGGCGGCGCATTTCGCCGGAATTCTTGTCCTCGACATAGGTCGGGGCCTTCAGCGCGTCGGCCGAGCGGCGCATGCCGCGCTTGGACGGGGAGGTTTTTCGTTTTGGAACAGCCATGGATATACTCCACCAATCGGTCAAATGACCCTGTCCGCCCTCGTGAAAGGGCCGCGCATGGGCCGGAAACTGAGAAAGTTGGCGAGCCTATACACGGCGAACGCAGGCTTGACCAGCCCGAAGCGACTCTTTTTTCAGCCGACAGCCGTCTATCTAGTTCAGGCACTGCACATAGGCGCCTGCCTTGGTGGCGCGGCGCTCGATGAGCGATGCGAGCCGCCTCAGCCCGGGTCCAGGCTTGGCTGGATTGCGTGCCGCCGGATTGGGCAAGGTTACCGCCAGAAGCGCTGCCTGGCGCCGCGACAGCTGGCTGGCCGGCTTGCCGAAATAATGCTGCGACGCCGCCTCGACGCCGTAGATGTTGGGGCCCCACTCGGCGATGTTGAGATAGATTTCCATGATCCGCCGCTTGGGCATCAGCGCATCGAAATAGATCGCCAGCGGCAGTTCCAGCGCCTTCCGCAGGAACGAGCGGCCATTCCAGAGATAAAGATTCTTCACCGTCTGCATCGGGATGGTCGAAGCACCACGAGTCGATTCCCCGTCGAGCGCATCGCTGATGACACCACGCAACTCACCCAGGTCGACGCCCCTGTGGGCGCAGAATTGCCCGTCCTCGGACATGATGACGGAATGCGCCATGACGGGCGCGATGTCGTCGAGCGGCACCCACTGGCGGTCATAGCCCTGCAGCGTGACGACATCCTTGATCATCAGCGTCGAGATCGGGCGCACGACCGGAGGCAGATAGAAGATGGTCAACACCACCGGCAGCGCGATCATCAGCGCGGCGAGCAGCGCACCGAGCCGCACCCAGCGGCGCAGGCTTCCGCGCGAGAACATCCCGCGTCGCGCTGCTGCCATCTCCAGCCTTTCGGTTTCCGGCTCTATGATCGGTTCCGACAACCCGTCCGCCCTGTCTTGTCAGCCTTTTGGCATAAAGGCGCTTGGCTTCTTGCGCAACGTCTGACTGTCGGCTACCGCTCGCCGCCATGACGATCGACAGCGATATCATGTTCGAAACCTTCCTGCGCATGCGCGCGGAAACAGTCGAAACGCGGTTGCGGCAGTTGCTCGGCGAGAGCCCCCTGTCCGGCGAGATCGCACGGCCCGGGCATCTGATGGCGGCGATGCGCCATGGCGTGCTCAACGGCGGCAAGCGGCTGCGCCCATTCCTGGTGCTGGAGAGTGCTGCCCTGTTCGATGCTGATGGCGAGGCAGCTCTGCGTGTCGCAACTGCGCTCGAATGTGTGCATTGCTATTCGCTGATCCATGACGACCTGCCGGCGATGGACGACGACGACCTGCGCCGCGGCCAACCGACGGTGCACAAGGCTTTCGACGAGGCGACGGCGATCCTCGCCGGCGACGGCCTGTTGACCTTTGCCTTCGACATTATTGCCGACGAGGCGACGCCGTTGCCGGCCGACCGCCGCGCAGCCCTCGTCTTGGCGCTGGCGCGCGCTGCCGGCCCCGGCGGCATGGTCGGCGGCCAGGCACTCGATCTCGACGCCGAACACAACAAACCCGACGAAACAGGCATCATAAGACTGCAAGCGATGAAGACCGGCGCCCTGATCCGCTTCGCCTGCGAGGCCGGCGCCATCGTTGGCGGCGCATCTGCCGACGAGCGTGAAAGACTGGCCGAGTTCGGTTCGGCGATCGGGCTCGCCTTCCAGCTTGCCGACGACCTGCTCGACCTCACCGCCGACGCCGAGACGATGGGCAAGGCAACCGGCAAGGACGCAGCCGCCGGCAAGGCGACGCTGGTTTCACTCCACGGCCCCAACTGGGCCCGCTCCCAGCTTGTTGGCCTGGTCAACCAGGCGCACGACTTGCTGGAGCCCTTCGGCGAACGCGCAATCATGCTCAAAGCTGCCGCAAGTTTCGTCGCAGAGCGCAACAGCTGATCTTTACTGTCAGCCGGCAAGCAACATTTCGCGGACAAGTTGTGCGGGTCAGAAACTCTTAATGTTAATGGTGTCTATTCCGGCTCTGTAAATTGTGCGTATGTGTTTGGGGTTGCGCATGCCGGAGCACTCGTCCTTCATCCGTTCCATACGGATCCGATATCTTTCGGGTCTCCTGATCTTCGCCCTGACGTCCATCGCCGTCATGCTGGCCTTCAGCCAGGGCAATACTTATCGCCGCGACGTCGATGCCATTGCCGCCGAGCTACAACTGTTCTCACGCGAGCTGCGCAATGCCAGCAGCTTCGCCGAGACGACGAACGGTACCTGGCGGCCGGAAACGCAGGAAGCGCTGGCGGCTGCCGCCCGCAACCATGCTCTCAGGCTCGACGCCCGCATCAGCCACCTGGCCAGCTCGATCGACACCGTCCGCCCCAGCCTGTCCGACAAATCCGTGCGCGAACTCGACAGCGCATCCGTCAATGGCGATCTGTTCTGGTCGGCACGCGACATCACCCACAACCTCGGAGCGCTGGCGAGTGCCAAGACCTCCGACGAATGGAGCTATCGCGAGATCCGCAACCAGAACGATCTTTTCGCCCAGCCGATGCTGCTGCGCGCCACGGCCGCCATGGAAAACGAACGCCGTTATGCCGAAGCGCACAGCGACCGGCTGCTGACCACGGCCGCCGCACTCCTGATCCTGGTCATCGGCGGCGTCGCTGCGTGGGTCTTCCGCCCGATGGAACACGCCATCCGCAAGGCATTCTCCGAAAGTGCCGAGTCGCTGTCGAAGGCCGAAGCGGCCGACCGGGCAAAGTCGGAATTCCTTGCCAATATGAGCCATGAGATCCGGACGCCGATGAACGGTGTCCTCGGCATGGCCGAGCTCTTGGCACGCACCGACCTGACCCCACGCCAGAAGACCTTCACTGAAGTCATCGTGAAATCGGGCAACGCGCTGCTGACGATCATCAACGACGTACTCGACTTCTCCAAGATCAACGCCGGCCAGTTGACGCTCGACCCGGCCCCGTTCCATCTCGGCGAGGCGGTCGAGGATGTCGCGACGCTGATCTCGGCCCGGGTTGCCGAAAAGAACCTCGAGCTCATCGTCCGCGTCGATCCCCGCCTGCCGAGCCATGTCACCGGCGACGTCGGGCGCTTCCGCCAGATCATCACCAACATGCTCGGCAATGCGGTGAAGTTCACCGAGCGCGGCCATGTGCTTGTCGACGTGACCGGCGAGGTCGTCGATGGGACCGTGGCACTCAGCATCCGTGTCGAGGACACCGGCATCGGCATCCCCGCGGACAAGCTGCAGAGCGTGTTCGAGAAATTCGCTCAGGTCGACGGCAGCTCGACGCGTCGCCATGAAGGCACCGGCCTCGGCCTTGCCATCGCGGCCCGCCTTGTCGACCTGATGGGGGGCCGTATCGGCGTCGAAAGCGAGCTGGGCAAGGGTTCGGTGTTCTGGTTCACAGCGATGCTGCCGGTCCATGAAGCGCAACAGGAAAGCAGCGTCGTGCCGGTCGACGTCACCGGCGCGCGCGTGCTGGTCATCGACGACAATCCGGTCAACCGCGAAATCCTGCTGGAGCAGCTGAAGAGCTGGGGTTTCGACTGTGCAGCCGCGGAAAGCGGCGCCATCGGCCTCGCCTTCCTGGACCGCGCCGCCCAGCTCGGCGCCAGCGTCGACTGCGTCATCCTCGACTACCAGATGCCCGGCATGAACGGCGCCGATGTCGCCAAGGCAATCGCCGCCGACAGCCGCATCTCGTCGATCCCGGTGGTGCTGTTAACTTCGGTCGACCAAATCGATTTCTCCCGCATGGTGCTTGATTTCGGCATCGCCGCGCATCTGACCAAGCCCGCCCGCTCGGCAGTGCTGCTCGGAACGGTGATCGCTGCGGTGCAGAAGGCCCGATCGCAGGCCGGCCGCACCGAATTCGTGCGCGAGCCGGTCCGACACACACCTGCATTCACGGTCATCCGCGGCCCTTCCGTCGCACCGGTCGCCCATCACGAGCCGGCAGTGTTGCAATCCAGCGGGCTCGACGTCCTGGTGGCCGAGGACAATGAGGTCAACCAGCTCGTCTTCGGCCAGATTCTATCCGGCCTCGGGCTCAGCCACCGCATCGCCGGCAATGGCCGCACGGCGGTGGAGATGTACCGCACCTTCAAGCCCAAGCTGATCCTGATGGATGTTTCGATGCCGGAGATGAACGGCTACGAGGCGACACGCGCCATCCGCTTGGAGGAAGCGGCCAATGGCAGCCGCACGCCGATCATCGGTGTGACAGCGCATGCGTTGAAGGGCGACCGCGAGAAATGCATTGACGCCGGCATGGACGATTACCTGCCCAAGCCGGTGTCGCCCGACAAGCTCGGCGCCAAGATCGGCATCTGGCTGAGCGAGAGCGCCGAGCTCGTCCAGTCTGCGTGACGACGCAAACTGCCTATGACTTCTTTATTTCTTGGCAGTTCCGCCCGTCTCGAATCCTGATGCGGCTGATTTTACCTTCCTGACGCGACCGGACGACGGCGACCTCGCCGCTCCGGCGTGAACAACAAGGAAGTAAGAAAATGCTTCGTACCCAGATGCCCGACCGGTTCGTCAGTGCACGGACCACAGAGCCCACGCGCCGTGATGCCGCCAATGACGGTAAGCTGGTCAAGGGCCAGACCGAGCCCTTCATGTTCACCCGCCTGTTCTTCGTCACCGGCGTGCTGCTGGGCGGCCTGGCGTTGGCCACCATGCTTTCAAGCTGACAATGGAAATCTCGGACGTGATTTCGGTCGAGGACGTGGTCCTCGACCTCCGGCCGGAGAGCAAGACACGACTGCTCAAAGCGCTTGCGGCGCATGCCGCACGCCGCACCGGCTGTCCGGCCGCCGAGATCAGTTCGACGCTTGCAGCCAGGGAAAAGCTCGGCTCGACCGGGCTTGGCCAAGGCGTTGCCATCCCGCATTCCAGGTTGCGCGGGCTGCAGACGCCCTATGGCGCGTTTGTAAGACTGGCCGCACCCTGTGCCTTCGAGGCTATCGACGACCGGGATGTCGACCTTGTCGTGCTGCTGCTGTTGCCGGAGGCCTCGCCGCAGGAACATCTCAACGTGCTGGCCAAGATCGCCCGTCGGCTGCGCGACGTCGAAGTGGTGGCAAGCCTGCGCAAGGCAGGCGACGCTGCCACCTGTCATCGCTTGCTCACGGACCAGCCGCTCAAGAGCTCGGCAGCCGCCTGAACAGACCGGCCGTCAGCGGTTCCTGACCACGATGCAGGAGCCGCCGATGCTGCGCAGGCTCTGGCAGATCTGGCCTGCTTCGCTGCGGTCGTCGGCGCCGATGCGCACGGCATAGATGCCACGTCGGCCGATTGGCGTACGCACGCGACTTACGACAGGATCATGCGACGACAGCAGCTTCGGAAATCGTCCCTCGAGCCGCTGCCACTGCCTGATCGCCGCCGCGCGGCGGAAATTGCCGGCGACCTGGATGCCCCAGGGTTTCACATGCACGCTGGCCATGGCGACTGTCTGGGACATGATCACCTTCAGGTTCTGGCAGGCGGCGGCAAAAGACATGTTGGGATCGAGCGGCCGGTTCGTGCCGGCATGGGCCTTGTCGGCAAAATTGTCGGCCGGCTCGCCCATGATGTCGAGCACATAGTCCTCGGTTTCGAGCGGCAGGAAGCCGCCTGACGACAGCCAGCGCGCGACGCGGTTCTCGCCGGCATTGTAGGCAGCGGCGGCCAGGCCAAGATTGCCGAAGCCGGATTTGAGCTCGCCGAGATAGCGCGCCGACGCCGGGATCGCCTGCTCCATGTCGAACGGATTGGCGAGGCCGCGCATCGCGGCGGTACCGGGCATGAACTGGGCAATGCCTTCCGCACCTGCCGGGCTCACCGCATTCGGATCGAAACGGCTCTCCTTCCAGATCAGCCTTGCGAAGAACTCGCTAGGCAGGCCGTGGCGTCGGGCATGGGTGTCGATGAGCTCGCAGACGCGCGCGGCATGGGTCTTCTTCGGCGACCGTGGCGGATCGGCCAATGCAGGCAGGCACATGGCAAGCGAGACGAGGAAAGCCAGAGCTGCCCTCGACAGGTTGCGCATCCCTATTCGGCTGCCGCCTGGCCGCGGCCGAAACGCTGCTCGATATAATCGGCAACCATCTTTTCGAAATCCGCGGCGATCGCTGGACCGCGCAGCGTCGCGGCCTTCTTGCCGTCGATGAACACAGGCGCCGTCGGCGTCTCGCCGGTGCCAGGCAACGAGATGCCGATGTCGGCATGCTTGGATTCGCCCGGACCATTGACGATGCAGCCCATCACCGCAACCTTCAGCATTTCGACGCCGGGATACTTCTCGCGCCAGACCGGCATGTTCTTGCGCAGATCGTCCTGGATGTTCTGGGCCAGCTCCTGGAACACGGTCGAGGTGGTGCGGCCGCAACCCGGGCATGCGGCAACGATCGGCACGAACTGGCGGAAGCCCATCGTCTGCAGTAGCTCCTGCGACACCTGGACTTCCCTGGTGCGGTCGCCATTGGGCTCAGGCGTCAGCGAGATGCGGATGGTGTCGCCAATGCCCTGCTGCAACAGGATGCCCATCGCCGCCGACGAGGCGACGATGCCTTTCGAGCCCATGCCTGCTTCGGTCAGGCCGAGATGCAGCGCGTGGTTGGAGCGAGCGGCGAGCATTGTGTAGACGGCGATCAGGTCCTGGACGCCGCTGACCTTGGCCGAAAGGATGATGTTTTCACGCGGCAGGCCGATTTCTTCGGCGAGATCCGCCGAGATCAGCGCCGACTGCACGATCGCCTCGTGCATGACCTGGCTGGCGGTGAGCGGCGAGCCGTTCGCCTGGTTCTCGTCCATCAGCCGGGTCAGCAAATCCTGGTCGAGCGAGCCCCAGTTGACGCCGATGCGCACAGGCTTGTCGTGGCGGATCGCCATCTCGACGATGTCGGCAAACTGCTTGTCCTTCTTCTCCTTGAACCCGACATTGCCCGGATTGATGCGGTACTTGGCCAGCGCCTCAGCACAAGCGGGATGGTCGGCAAGCAGCTTGTGGCCGATGTAATGGAAATCGCCGACCAAAGGCACGTTGATGCCAAGGCGGGCGAGACGGTCGCGGATGTGCGGAACGGCGGCGGCACTTTCGTCGCGGTCGACGGTGATGCGCACGATTTCGGACCCGGCGCGATGAAGCGCTGCGACCTGGGCGACGGTCTTGTCGATGTCGGCCGTATCGGTGTTGGTCATCGACTGCACGACGACGGGTGCTTCGCCACCAACGATCACGCCGCCGACGCTGACGCCGACCGACTTGCGGCGGGCAAATGGGGACGAAAAATAGCCGGTCATCGACGGCCTTCTTGAAGCTCGAGGTATCCGCGCCTGAGGTGGCGCGCGCTGCGCGCGATGTCAATATCGCAGGTGGTCGCGCCCGCCAAGGGCGGCGTTAACCTGGCAGCAAGCGGAGATGAACAACGGCGTCCAATGCTGTAGTGTGGACCCACATCCATGGGGGATTTCATGGCAGCATCGCTCCGCAGTCCCGTCTTGCCGCTTGTCGCCCTGTCAGCACTGCTCGTTTGCGCCCAAGCCCGCACCCAGGCAATCGAACCCGGCAAGGAGGGTGAACTCGCCAATTTCACCCCCCCTGAAGCCGGCGCACGCGCCTGTTTCGGCCGGATCTACGACGAAGCGCATCTCAAGGCGCATCCGAAGCAGCAGGTGACGGAAATGCAGTTCCGCATCGCCTACTACATTCACGAGCCGGACGCGTTTTACCCCAAGGGCCAGCGCAACTATTATTTCGAGGTCCTGGCCAAGCTGCGCGGCCACAAGCAGGCGAAGCCGCTCAGCGCGATGGGCGAATGCAGCCCCAGCGACGACGGCAAGTCGATCTTCTGCGGCGTCGATTGCGACGGCGGCGGCGTGATGGTCAAACGCAGCGTCGGCGGCAAGATAGTGGTCGATCTCGAGGCGCTCGGCCGACTGCGTATGACATCGGATTGCGGCGAGGACGAAGAAGGCGGGGTCGAGTTGTTGTCCGGCGCCGACGACAAGCGCTTCCTGCTGTCGAAGCAGGCCTCATCCGAGTGCCCGGCCTACGACGACTGGTAGGAAAAACTCGGTCCTCACCCCACAATTTCACGAAACTGTGCGACAGCGGTGCTTCTTTTGCGCCGCACAGCACGTATATGTTGCATCGCACCATAAAGATTCCCGAAGGATTTTCCTGCATGACCGCGACCAGGACCGCCATCGTCACCGGCTCGACCTCCGGCATCGGCCTCGCCATCGCCGAGGCTTTTGCCCGCGACGGCATGAACGTCGTCATCAACTCCTTTTCCGATACGCCGGCCGACCATGCCATCGCCGAACGGCTGTCGAAGGAACACAAGGCCGAGGTCGTCTACATCAAGGCCGACATGTCCAAGGCGGCCGAATGCCGGGCGCTGGTCGCCAGGGCCGCCGAGGAATTCGGTACCGTCGACGTTCTGGTCAACAATGCCGGCATCCAGCATGTCGCCCCGGTCGAGGACTTCCCCACAGAGAAGTGGGACGCCATCATCGCCATCAACCTGACGTCGGCGTTCCACACCACCGCGGCCGCGATCCCGCTGATGAAGAAGGCCGGCAGCGGCCGCATCATCAACATCGCCTCGGCCCATGGCCTGGTAGCCTCGGCCTACAAGTCTGCCTATGTCTCGGCCAAGCATGGCATTATGGGCCTGACCAAGACGGTGGCGCTGGAACTGGCGCAGGACAAGATCACCTGCAACGCCATCTGCCCCGGCTATGTGCTGACCCCGCTGGTCGAGGCGCAGATCCCCGACCAGATGAAGGCGCACAACATGGACCGCGAGACGGTGATCCGCGAGGTCATGCTCGACCGCCAGCCGACCAAGGAATTCGTCACCGTCGAGCAGATCGCAGCGACTGCCGTCTTCCTCGCCTCCCCGGCGGCAAGCCAGATCAACGGCACCCACATCTCGGTCGATGGCGGCTGGACGGCTCAGTAACGCTCCGCCAGGTAGACGAACCCCGACACAAAGGACAATGACGCCATGACTGGAAACGGCACGGCGGAGGAGAACAAGCCGATCAACGTGGCGCTGCAGGGTGGAGGTTCGCACGGAGCCTTCTCCTGGGGCGTGCTCGATCGCCTGCTGGAGGACGGCCGGCTCGACATCAGGGCCATCTCCGGCACCAGCGCCGGCGCGATGAACGCGGTGGCGTTGGCCGACGGCTGGGTCCGCGGCGGTGCCGAGGGTGCACGCGCCAAGCTCGCTGGGTTCTGGCGGGCAGTCGCACGAAAGGGGCGCTTCAGCCCGGTGCAGCGTTCGCCATGGGACGTGCTGTGGGGCAATTGGTCGATCGAGAACACCCCCGGCTACATCTGGTTCGACACCATGTCGCGGGTGCTGTCGCCCTATGTCGCCAATCCCCTGAACCTCAACCCGCTGCGGGACGTCGTCGCCGAGGAGATCGACTTCGCCAATGTCCGCGCCTGCAAGGACATCGACCTGTTCATCTCGGCGACCAATGTCGAGACCGGACAGTTGCGTGTGTTCAGCGACGGCGAGATCGACCTCGACACGGTGATGGCCTCGGCCTGTCTGCCGCAGATCTTCCAGGCCGTCGAGATCAATGGCGTGCCCTATTGGGACGGCGGCTATGGCGGCAATCCAGCGATCTATCCGTTCTTCAAGGCCAATGAAACGGACGACGTCCTGCTCGTCCAGATCAACCCCGTCATCCGCGAACAGACGCCGAAGACGGCCAACGAAATCCAGAACCGCATCGACGAGATCACCTTCAATGCCGGATTGCTGCGCGAATTCCGCGCCATCGCCTTCATCAAGGAGCTGATCGCCGCAGGCCGCCTGCCTCATGTTGAGTTCCGCGACATCCGCATGCACCGCATCGACGCCGACGAGGCGTTCAAGGATCTTTCAGCGTCGTCGAAGGTAAATGCCGAGTGGGCGTTCCTCGAATACTTGCGCGACCTTGGCCGCACGGCGGCCAGCGACTGGCTCGAGGACAACTTTGATTCGGTGGGCACGAAGGCCACGCTCGACCTATCCGGGCAGCTCGACGACGGCTTCAAGCCGCTGCATGGCCCCTCGGTCGGACGCCGCGTCCGCGAGTTTCTGGCCACCAGAACCAAGCCAGCTGCCGTTCGCCAGCACAACTAACCCGCGAAAATCCGTCATTGGGGACAAGCAACCACGGCGTGCTGACACCTCCTGCCAGTTTTGTCAGGATGATGTTTCCATTCTTTTTTATCACTATTTTGTAATCTTCATTTGATGTAGAAGACGCCCTTCCGCCGCTTTGCCCCCGCGGCGGATTGAATGCGGTATTGCGCGCCACCATATCGGGGCGACGCGCCAGGCAAGATGGCGGTAGCCGCAACCGTCCTTAACGGATAACGACAATGTCGAAGATTAGGTTCCATAAGCTTGCAGCCTTGGTCGTGCTCGTGGCATTCGCCGCGTGGATGGGCACTGGCGAATTCTCTTCGGTGGGCAGCGCTCAGACTCAACCCGACGAAAAACCTGCCCAGGCCGCAGAACAACCAAAGGCGCCGCTGCGCGCTGTCATGGTTGTCGCGCCGCCACGCGTCGAACACGCCCGCGCCATCCGCATTTCCGGCCAGACCGAAGCAGAAAAGCGCGCAACGCTTGCCACTCGTGCGGCCGGCATCATTGCCGAACTGCCGGTCAAGCAGGGCGACCACATCAAGCAGGGTGACCTGATCCTGATGCTCGACGCCGAAGAGAAGGCCGCAGCCGTCGAAACGGCAAAGGCGGTGCTGTCGCAGCGCAAAGCCGAATGGGAAGCAGCGCAGAAGCTCACCAAGGCAGGCTCTGCAGCCAAGCTGACCGGCGACATTGCATGGTCCAACTACCAGACCGCACAGTCGCAGCTCCAGGCATCCGAAGCCGAGCTGTCGCGCAACCAGGTCAAGGCTCCGTTCAACGGCGTCGTCGATCGTGTTTCTGTGGAGCTCGGCTCCTCGGTCGCGCAAGGCGGCGAGGTTGCCACGATCCTGAGTCTCGATCCGATCCTCGCCAAGGGCGAGATCAGCGAGCGCGACCTGCGCTACGTCAAGATCGGCGATGAGGCCGATGTCAGCCTGATCAACGGCGAAGTGGTCAAGGGCAAGGTTCGCTATATCAGCCGCGACGCCACCGCCAAGACCCGCACCTTCCCGATCGAGATCGCGGTCCCCAACAAGGACAATGCCATCCCGGCCGGCATGACCGCTGAAATCACCGTGCGCGCCAACCCGACCGACGCGGTGGTGTTGCCCCGTTCGGTGGTGACGCTCGGCCAGAACGGCGACCTCGGCATCCGCGCCATCGACGCGGCGTCGAAGGTGGTCTTCTTCCCGATCGACCTGGTCGACGACACCCAGAAGGGTCTCGTCCTCGGTGGCATCCCAGCTGACGCGAAGGTCATCATCGCCGGCCAGGACCTCGTCAAGGAAGGCGACGAAGTGCAGGCCCAGGTCGCCGACGAGGCGGCCCTCAAGAAACTCGCTGAAAGCGCAGCCGGGACGCAGTAAAAATGGATATCGTCAGCCTTGCGATCCGCAATGCGCGACTGACCCTTTCGGTCTTGCTCTTCCTGGTCATCGCGGGGGCGCTTGCCTACCGCGCCGTGCCCAAGGAAGCCGAGCCGGACGTCGCCATTCCGATCATGTATGTCAGCCTGGTGTACAACGGCATTTCGCCTGAAGACGCCGAACGACTGTTGCTGCGCCCTGTCGAATCTCAGCTCAAGAGCCTGAAGGGGCTCAAGGAGATGAAGTCGAACGCCTATCAGGGCGGCGCCAACGTCGTCGTCGAATTCGATCCGTCGGTCGATTTGGGCGACGCGTTGATCGACACGCGCAACAAGGTGCAGGACGCCAAGCGCGACCTCCCCGCGGGCGTCGAAGAACCGACAGTCAACGAGGTGAATCTGTCCGAATTCCCGGTCGTGTTCATCACGCTGTCCGGCGACATTCCGGAACGCGCTCTGACCGCCGCCGCCAAGGACCTGCGCGACCGCATCGAAGAGGTGCCCGGCGTGCTCGAGGCCGAGATCCAGGGATCTCGCGACGAGCTCGTCGAGGCGATCGTCGATCCGGTAAAGCTGTCTTCCTATGGCCTGCAGCTCGACCAGCTCATCCAGGGCGTCGGCGCATCGAACAGTCTCGTCGCCGCCGGTACCATCGAGGGAGCGGAAGGCAAATACGCAGTGAAGGTGCCGTCGCTGATCGAAACGCCGGAGGACGTCGCAAACCTGCCTGTCGTGGCCGGCCCGAACGCTGTGGTCCGAGTTCGCGACGTCGCCACCGTGCGTTCGACCTTCAAGGACGCCGAGACGATCGCCCGCATCGACGGCAGGCCGGCGATCACGCTGGCGGTCAAGAAGCGCATCGGCGCCAATGTCGTCGAGACCATCGAAGGCTCGAAGAAGGTTGCCGAAGAGTTCGTGGCAAAGAGCAAACAGGCGCTGCCCGACCTGCAGGTGACCTACACCCAGGACAAGTCGGTTTTCGTCAACCAGCTGCTGAACGACCTGCAGAACCACGTGATGATTGCCGTCATCCTGGTCTTCATCGTCATTCTCTATGCGCTTTCGGGGCGCGCCTCGATGCTGATCGGACTGGCGATCCCGTCTTCGTTCCTGATCGGCATCCTGCTGCTTGCCTTGATGGGCTACACGATCAACATGATCGTGCTGTTCTCGCTCATTCTGGCGGTTGGCATGCTTGTCGACGATGCGATCATCGTCACCGAATATGCCGAGCGCCGCATGTCGGAAGGCATGCCGAAGGCGCAGGCGTTCGAGGAAGCCGCCAAACGCATGGCCGGACCGGTCATTGCCGCGACCCTGACCCGCATCGCGGCGTTTTCGCCGCTGCTGTTCTGGCCAGGCATCGTCGGCGACTTCATGAAGTATCTGCCGATCACGCTGATCGTCACGCTCGCCGCCTCGATGGCCTATGCGTTGATTTTTGCCCCGGCGATCGGCGCAATCATCGGCAAGGCGCCGCTTCATGGCGAGGAAGAAAACCGCGACGGCCTCTACATGGCGATCGTCAAGAAGGCCGTGGCCTTCCCGATCACCGCCATCGTCCTGACGCTGATGCTGCTGGGCGGCGGCCTCTATTCCTACGTCAAGTTCGGCAATGGCGTGGAGTTCTTCCCCTCGGTCGAGCCGGACTACGGCCTGCTTTACGTCCACGCCCGCGGCAACCTCTCGCTTGAGGAAATGGACGCCGCAACACGCATCGCCGAACAGCGCATCATCGGCTGGCCCGGCATCAAGTCGGTACTGACCAAGGTCGGCAAGACACGCGGCGGCGAGGACGTTCCGGAAGACGTCGTCGGTGTCATCAACTATGAGTTCATCGACTGGCGCGAGCGCGAATCCGCGCACAAGATCCTCGAAGACCTGCGTGTCGCGATGGCCGGCATTCCGGGCGTCGATGTCGAGGTGCGCGTTCCGGACGCCGGCCCGCCGACCGGCAAGGCCATCCAGGTGCAGCTTTCGGCGACGGACCCGACCGGGCTCAACGACTATGCCAAGCTGGTGGCCGCGACCGTGGCCAAGGTTCCCGGCGTCATCGACCTTTCCGATGGCCTGCCGCCCCCCGGGGTCGACTGGGCGCTTGAGGTCGATCGCTCCAAGGCCGCGCAGTTCGGCATCAGCCCGACCTCTGTCGGAACGGTGGTTCAGCTCGTGACCACGGGCCTGAAACTGACCGACTATCGGCCCGCGGGCACGGACGACGCCGTCGACATCAGGCTGCGTCTGCCGGAGGACCGACGCACGCTGTCGGCGCTCGACGAGTTGCGCATCGAAACGGCACAAGGGTCTGTGCCTATCTCCAACTTCGTCTCGCGCAAGCCGGAGCCGACCGCTGGCGTCCTGAAACGTATCGACAGCAAGCGCACCATCACCATCCAGGCCAATGTGGCAGGCGGCTTCCAGGTCGCCGAAGTTCAGGCTGCGGTCGCCAAGGCCGTTGGTGAGATTGCCAAGCCGGGCGTCGACTGGAAGCTCGCCGGGTCGAACGAAGACAGCGCGGAGGCAGCTGCCTTCCTCAGCAATGCGTTCGGCGCCGCGATCTTCCTGATCTTCATCGTGCTTCTGGCGCAGTTCAACAAGTTCACCAGCGTGCTCTTGGTGTTGTCCTGCGTCGTCATGGCGGTGATCGGTGCGCTGCTCGGCATGTTGCTGACCGGTCAGACCTTCGTCATCGTCATGTCGGGCATCGGCTTCATCGCACTGGCCGGCGTGGTGGTGAACAACAACATCGTGCTGATCGACACCTATGATCGGCTGCGCGATGAAGGTTGGAACAAGCTCGACGCGGTGCTGCAGACCTGCCGCGAACGCGCGCGGCCCGTGGTACTGACCGCACTGTCGGCCATCCTTGGCGTCATGCCGATCGCCTTCGGCCTCGGCCTGGAGATCTTCCACCACGAGACGACGATCAACGCCCCGTCGACGCAGTGGTGGATCGCGCTCTCCTCGGCGATCGTCTTCGGCCTGTCGTTCGCCACCGTGCTGACACTGGTGGTGACGCCGGCGATGCTGATGGTGTTCACCCGCGAGAAACGCAAGCCCGGCCAGCGTGGCTGGTTCAGCAAGCTTCTCCACCGGAAGGACAAGGTCGAGGCTAGCGCCACCCCGGCGCCTGGCCCCGACGAACCTGCTGTCGCCTTCCCCAAGGCAGCGGAATAGACTGACCAAGCAAGACCCCATGAAAGGCCGCCCAGGAACAACCGGGCGGCCTTTTGCGTTGCTGCCTCGATGAACCCCAAGAATCCGAGGCATGAACAATGACGATTTCAACCCTGCTCATCATCATCCTGATCCTGATCCTGCTCGGCGCGGTGCCGGCCTGGCCGCACTCGCGCGGATGGGGATATGGCCCATCGGGCATCGTCGGCATCCTGCTCGTGGTGCTCTTGGTGTTGATGCTGATGGGGCGGATCTGACCGTCAGCGGACCAGCCGGCTAAGGCGACTGGTGCAAGCCTGCGCAGGTCGCCAGCCCCTTGCGGTAATCGTGCCGGGCCGGGACGCCCCGGTCCGCAACGCATGCTGGACATCGGTGACATAAGCATTGAAGTCGGACGACGCCTCAAGGCAGACGCCGTACTTTCTGTAGGGGTTGGCGGCCCCGCCGACATCCATGGCCTTCAAAGCCCAGGCCTTCTCCCGCTTCGAGCTTGGCAGATAGACGAGCCTCTCGATGTCGGCGGCAGTCTGGGCGGCGTCGTCCACCTTCTCGATCAGGCTTTCAAGCACGGCCGACTGGGCGGAGATCGTGTCGTGTAGGTCCCGGCTGTCGGAGAGCGCGTCGGCCACGGCCGGCGCCGTTGCAAGCTGCGAGCAACAAGGCGATACCGGTCAACGCGCTCATCCAACGCCCCCCACACGGCAACTATCTCATGCACAGTCACCGGCTGGAAGCTGAAAGGCTTCAGGCGGCCGACTTGAGTCTGGAAGGGAGCAAGTCAAGATCGTCGAGCGCGCCCTTCACCGCCTCGTCCAGCGGCGTGTGCGGGATCTCGCCGATGGCGGCTCCCAGCCGCATCGAGACGAGGCGATGCGGTTCGAAGCGCAGATAGGACATCGATACGATCGCCTTCCACATCGGCACGAACGGGCTGCCGGCGCGCAGCACCCACCACGGCATGCTAGTGAGCTTGAGCTTGCGGCCTGTCACACGCCCCATTGCCGCCTTGATCTCCAGGTCGGTCAGGGAGTGGCCCGGGAGATTGAAGCTTTCATAGGCGCCGAGAGACTCTCGCCTGTCGGCCAGCGCCACAAACGTTCTGGCGAGATCGGGCAGATAGGCCCAGGCATGAACGAGATCCACGGGGCCAGGCGCGGTGTAGACGCCCTTGGCCAGCTTGGAGGCGATGATCAGGTCGAACCAGGAGCCCGTGCCCTTGCCGCCAAAGAAGTCGCCGGCCCTGAGCAACACAGTACGAACCCGGCCGGCATCGGCCTCGTTCCGGTACAGCTCTTCTTGCTCTGCGCGGATGCGGCCCTTGTCGGTCGTCGGTCGCTGCGGCGTGTCCTCGGATATGACGGCAGGCATCGGCGAGCCGAAGTTGTAGACGGTACCGGCAACCATGTGCAGCGCGCCATTGGCGTGGCAGGCAGCCATGACGTTTTCGGCCATCGGCAGCACCGAGCTCCAGTCGGTGTAGACGGGACTCAGGCCGTTGAAGACGATGTCCATGCCACGTGTGGCAGCGACAAGCGACTGCCGGTCGAGCGCGTCGGCGGCGAACGCTTCGGCGCCAGCAAGCTCAGCCGGCAGCGTCCCGTCGCGGGTGATGGCCCTCACCTGGTATCCCGCGTCGAGAAAGGCCTTGGCGACGGCGCGGCCAAGCCGGCCGCGGCCACCCAATATTGCGATCTTGGTCATGTCGGTCACTCCTGTTGTGTGACCGCAATGTCGTTCATTCATTTCGGGAAATAAATTGACTGGAAATGGCAACCTGATATTCGTTTTTGTATAGATGCCTGAGCTCGACTGGAACCTCATCCGAAGCTTCGTCGCGGTTGCCGAAACCGGCAGCCTGTCGGCCGCGGCGCGCAAACTGGGCTCCAGCCAGCCGACCCTGGGTCGCCATATCGCCGAGCTCGAGCACGTACTCGACGTCACGCTGTTTCGGCGTGGCCGCCAGGGTTATGTGCTGACCGAGGCCGGTAGCCTGCTGTTCGAGCGGGGCCGTGCCGTCAGCGAACAGGCAACATCATTCGCGCGGCTCGCTTTGGGCGCGGTGGAAGCGATCGAAGGCACGGTCCGGATCGCGGCGAGCGAGATGGTCGCCGCACATGTCCTGCCTGTGATGCTGGCGCATCTCGGAATGGAAGAGCCGGGCATCGAGGTCGAGGTCGTCGCGTCCAACCAGGTCGAGAATCTTCTGCGCCGCGACGCCGACATCGCGATCCGCATGGTGCAGCCGGCCCAGAACGAGCTGGTGGCGCGCAAGGTCACCGACATCGCGCTACGGATGTGCGCTGCTACAACCTATCTCGACCGCCGCGGCCGGCTGGGGCATCCGGAGGATCTGCAGCAGCATGACCTGATCGGGTTCGACCGCAGCGACGAGATGATCCGCGGCCTCGAACGCTTCTACCCCGGGATGACGCGGCATGCCTTCCGCTTCCGCTCCGACAACCACATCGTGCTCTGGGAGGCCGTGCGGGCCGGCAACGGCGTGGGTATCGGCCAGTTGCCGCTGATCCGCCGCGAGCCGGGGCTGGAGGTCGTCCTGCCTGACCTGCCGCTGCCTGTACTGCCGGTCTGGCTCGCCATGCATCGCGACGTGCGCGCAAGCGTACGTATCCGTCGCGTCGTCGACTTCCTGCACGAAGAGCTGAAGCGTTATTCCGCCGGCGCCGTTTGAGACACGGCCCTGAAGTCGGCATGGCGGGCGAGCCCGGCCATGACGGATACCACGACCAGCAGGCCGGACAAGGTGACGAAAACAGGCGCAAAGCCCGTATGGCCGGCGACGAAGCCGATCGCCGACGGCGCCACCAGTATGCCTGAATACCCCATCGTGGTGACCACGCTCATGCCGATGTTCGGCACCACGCCGGGCTGGTTTCCGGCGGCGGAGAAGGCGATCGGCACCATGTTGGCGACGCCCAGCCCGCACATGGCGAAGGCGGCGATGGCGATCCAGGGATTGGGCGCAAGGCCTGCAGCCAGCATGCCGGCAGCGGCGACCAGTGCCGAGACGCGCAGGGTGTTGACCGCACCGAAGCGGTTGCGGACACCATCACCCAGGAACCGCATCAGTGCCATGATGCCGGAGAAGGCGGCAAAGGCGAAACCGGCGGTAGCGATGTCGGCGCCAAGTTCCTGCTTGAGGTAGAGCGCCGCCCAGTCGAGCACCGCACCTTCCGGGATCATCGAAAACAGCGCCATGACACCGACGAGATAAATGGCCGCCAGGCGCGGCATGCGGAAATGCCGATGCTCATGCGCCACCGGCTTGTCCTCGATCAGATAGCGCAGGGCAAAGGCGGTCATGGCCGCTGCAACGAGCGTGACGAACAAGGCATGCGGCAGATGCCCGAACTGCTGGATGATGATGCCGCCAAGCCCGCCGCCGACGAAGCCGCCAAGGCTCCAGAAGCCGTGCGACGACGACATGATGGCACGCGACAGCCGCTTTTCCACCGCAACGGCATTGGCGTTCATGGCGACATCCATGGCGCCCGCCGTGGCGCCGAAGATGTACATCGTCACCGCAGTCAGCCAGACATTGGGCGCCAAGGCTACCATCAGCAGTGCAAAGACCAGAATCCAGGCGAAGCCGATGACAACAGGGCGTGAGCCGCGCTTGGTCATCAGGTAACCTGAGAACGGCATCGCCGTCAGCGCGCCGATGCCGAAACCAAGGATCAACAGGCCGAGCACGAACTCGCTGATGCCGAGCCGGGTGACCAGCAACGGAATCTGCGGCGCCCAGCTTCCGGTCATGAAGCCGTTCATGAAAAATGCTGCTGCGACAGCCCATCGGGCCGAAGCGTTGGCGGGTGTCGGGGTGGCGTCTTTGATGTTCATCGAGCGCGACTCCTAACATAGCTGCCTGGCAGCTGAAATCGATTTCAATCTGCCGTGATCGTCGGATTCAAAAAGTGACCGCCAAGCTCGACAGGTCCCGGTGTCGCCACCGCATTTCAAGGCGAATGCTGATTTTTAAATCGATTTAGAAGCCAGTCAAGTCAGCTTTCATGGCAAGCATTGGGCCAAGACGGTAACAAAGGTTAACGATTGCCCGAATTCCGTCGAATAGCTGGGCTAGCAGGGAAGCCTGGAAACTGCGGCGGGACGGGCAACACACTCCACGTTCGCAATCGTTTCGATACGTTGCATGCCAAATCGGGTTGGGGGTCGGCTTCGGCATGTCGCCGGGCTGTACCAGTGTGGAGTCTTGTACCATGAATACCCCCGCCTTCCGGCTTGCCGGGATATCAAGCGGCCTCGCCGCCCGTCTGCCCCGGCTGCATCTGTCGAAGCTCGAAATCGGCTTGCTTGGCGCAGCTGCGGCGCTGGCGATCGCCATCGTCGCATTCGGGCTCACCGGCAGCGACGAGCCGGACCCGATAGAAACCGCAGCCGTCGTGCCCCCGCGCCTCGAAACCAAGATCCCCGGCACGGAAATCCCCGCCGAGACAGCCAAGCCGATCGCATCGGCCGCCGGTCAGACAGCAGCCGCTCCGGTTCCGGCAGTGCCGGCGCCAACACAGGCCCCGCTCCTGTCAGCCCTGGCCTCGGCACCCGCAACCAGCCATTTCGAAAAGCCCCGGGCGACGGCAGCTGCCGGCCCGGACGAGCGAGGCGAGACGGCCACAACGCCATTGACCACGGCCGCCGACCGGGCGCCCGATCCAGCGCCGACCACGGCCATTCCAACGGAAGGGTTGCGCGGTTCGATCGACGTCCAGGTGGCGGAGACGGAAACCGAAGTGGCGATGCTCGAGCAGCAGACCGGCATGATAGACGGCGAGACCGGTAATGTTGCCCAGGCGACCACCGGTCCGCTGCCGGAGTTGCGCCCGGCAAAGGTGGTGAAATACGCCAATTTGCGTGACGGACCTGCCGACGAGGCCAAGGTGATCGTCGTCGTTCCGGCCAATGCCGAGATCGAGGCCGAGGTCGACTGCAACTGGTGCACGGTCGTCTACAAAGGCCAGCGCGGCTACATGTACAAGAACCTGATCCGCCGCACCATGGCGGAAGAAGCAAAGGCAGGTCAGGGGCTGTTCTGAGCCCCCGACCCTGAGCGAGATCAGCCGTAGACGACCAAAAGGTCCTTGGCGTCGATCTGGTCGCCGGCACGCACCAGCACTTCGGCGATGGTGCCGTCGCGTTCGGCATGCAGTGCAGTTTCCATCTTCATGGCTTCGATCGACAGCAGCACGTCGCCGGCCTTGATCGGCTGGCCGGCCGAAACGGCGAGCGTCGAGACGACACCCGGCATCGGCGCACCGACATGGGCGTCGTTGCCCGCCTCGGCCTTGCGCCGTGCCTTGGAGGCGGATGCGCCATGGGCACGGTCCGGCACCTTGACGCGGCGCGGCTGGCCGTTGAGTTCGAAGAACACCGTCACCATGCCCTTCTCGTCGACGTCGCCGACAGCGAGGCAACGGATGACCAGCGTCTTGCCCTTTTCGATATCGACGAAAACCTCGTCCTCCGGCTTCATGCCGTAGAAATAGACCGGCGTCGGCAGCACGCTGACCGGACCGTAGGTGTCCTGGGCGCCGACGAAGTCGGTGAACACCTTCGGGTACATCAGCCAGGAGGCAAACTCGTCCTCGGACAGCTTGCGCCCGAGCTTGCTCTCGATTTCCTTGCGGTTGGCCTTGAGATCGGCCGGCTTGAGCAGCGAACCGGGGCGCGTGGTGATCGGTGTCTCGCCCTTCAGCACCTTTTTCTGCAGTGCCGCCGGCCAGCCGCCCGGCGACTGGCCGAGATCGCCGCGCAGCATCGACACCACCGAGTCCGGGAAGGCAATGTCCTTGGCCGGGTTCTCGACGTCGGCGACGGTCAGCTCCTGGCTGACCATCATCAGTGCCATGTCGCCGACGACCTTGGACGACGGCGTCACCTTGACGATGTCGCCGAACATCAGGTTGACGTCGTGATAAGCCTGCGCCACCTCGTGCCAGCGGGTCTCGAGGCCGAGCGAGCGGGCCTGTTCCTTCAGGTTGGTGAACTGGCCACCCGGCATCTCATGCAGATAGACCTCCGAAGCGGGTCCCTTCAGGTCGCTCTCGAAGGCGGCATACTGGTTGCGCACGGCTTCCCAGTAGAACGAGATGCGGCGGATCCATTCGGGCGCCAGGCCCGGGTCGCGATCCGAACCACGCAGTGCCTCGACGATCGAGCCCAGGCACGGCTGCGAGGTGTTGCCGGAGAAGGCATCCATGGCCGCGTCGATGGCATCGACGCCGCTTTCGACCGCCGCCAGCACGGTTGCCGCCGACAGGCCCGACGTGTCGTGGGTGTGGAAATGGATCGGCAGGTCGGTGGCCTCACGCAGCGCCTTGAACAGCACGCGCGCCGCAGCCGGCTTGAGCAGGCCCGCCATGTCCTTGACGGCGATGATGTGCGCGCCGGCCGCTTCCAGCTCCTTGGCGAGGCCGACATAATACTTCAGGTCGTACTTCGCCCTGTTCGGGTCGAGGATGTCACCGGTGTAGCAGATCGCCGCTTCGCAGAGCTTGCCCTCGGCACCGACCGCATCCATCGACACGCGCATGTTCTCGACCCAGTTGAGGCAGTCGAAGACGCGGAACAGGTCGACGCCACCTGATGCAGCCTGGCGAACGAAATGCTGGACGACGTTGTCGGGATAGTTGGTGTAGCCGACGCCGTTGGCGCCGCGCAGCAGCATCTGCAGCAGGATGTTGGGCGCCGCCTGACGGACTTTCGATAGCCGCTCCCACGGGTCTTCGGTCAGGAAGCGCATGGCGACGTCGAAGGTGGCACCGCCCCAGCATTCGAGCGACAGCAGCTGCGGCAGCGCGCGCGCATAGGTACCGGCAATCTTGGCGATGTCATGGGTGCGCACCCGCGTCGCCAGAAGCGACTGGTGGCCGTCACGCATCGTCGTGTCGGTGATCAGTACCTGCTTCTGCGCCCGCATCCAGGCCGCGAACTTCTCCGGGCCAAGCTGGTCGAGCATCTGCCTAGTGCCGTCGGGGATCGGGCCGGTGAACCACGGCACGACGGGTGCTGCGGCCTCTGGATTGGGCGCGGCGCGGCCACGCGTCTCCGGGTGGCCGTTGACGGTGACGTCGGCGAGGTAGTTGAGCAGCTTGGTGGCGCGGTCCTGGCGCTTGACCTGCGCGAACAGCTCGGGCGTCGAGTCGATGAATCTGGTGGTGTAGGAATTATCGCGGAACGACGGGTGCGTGATGATCGCTTCGAGGAAGGTCAGGTTGGTCGCCACGCCGCGAATGCGGAACTCGCGCAGCGCCCGATGCATGCGCGCGATCGCCTCGACCGGGTTCGGCGCCCAGGCGGTGACCTTTTCCAGCAGCGGATCGTAGAAACGGGTGATGACCGCGCCCGAATAGGCCGTGCCGCCGTCGAGGCGGATGCCGAAACCGGTGGCGCCGCGATAGGCGGTGATGCGGCCATAGTCGGGAATAAAGTTCTGCTCCGGGTCCTCGGTCGTGATGCGGCACTGCAAGGCATGGCCGTTGAGGCGGATGTCTGCCTGGACGGGCACGCCCGATTCCGGCGTGCCTATGGCGAAGCCGTCAAGGATGTGGATCTGTGCCTTGACGATGTCGATGCCGGTCACCTGCTCGGTGACGGTATGTTCGACCTGGATGCGCGGGTTGACCTCGATGAAGTAGAACTTGCCGGTGTCGGCATCCTGCAGGAACTCGACAGTGCCCGCGCCGATATAGGCGGTGTCGCGGGCGAGCTTGAGGGCATAACCGCACAGCTCCTGGCGCAGCTCCTCGCTGAGGTAAGGTGCTGGTGCGCGCTCGACGACCTTCTGGTTGCGGCGCTGGATCGAGCAGTCGCGCTCGAACAGGTGCACGGCGTTGCCATGGGTGTCACCCAGCACCTGCACCTCGACGTGGCGAGCGCGTTCGATCAGCTTTTCAAGATAGACCTCGTCCTTGCCGAACGCCGCCTTGGCTTCGCGCTTGCCTTCGGTCACCTCGCGGATGAGGTCGGCCTCGCTGCGGATGGCGCGCATGCCACGACCTCCGCCACCCCATGAGGCCTTGAGCATGACGGGATAGCCAACCTCGGCGGCGAGCCTCTTCACCTCGTCCATGTCGTCGGGCAGAGGGTCGGTCGCCGGGATCACCGGCACACCGACTTCAATGGCAAGGTTGCGCGCCGCCACCTTGTTGCCAAGCCGGCGCATGGTCTCGGGCTTCGGCCCGATGAAGGTGATGCCATTGGCAGCACAGGCGTCAGCGAACTCGGGGCTCTCCGACAACAGACCATAGCCGGGATGGATGGCATCGGCACCCGACAGCCTGGCGACGCGGATGATCTCCTCGATCGACAGGTAGCTTTCGATCGGTCCCATGTCCTTGGTGAGATGGGGACCACGGCCGACCTGGTAGCTTTCGTCGGCCTTGAAGCGATGCAGCGAATATTTGTCCTCTTCGGCCCAGATCGCCACAGTTTTGAGCCCCAGCTCATTGGCCGCGCGGAAGACGCGGATGGCGATTTCGGATCGGTTGGCGACGAGGATCTTGCTGATCGGCACGAATACGCTCCAGGGACCGGATATTTAAGAGGCGGCGAATGATTAGCGGGAAAATGCTGCGGTGCAACCGAAAACACACATTGCTAAATCGATTTAATTTCCGTTGGGTCAGACCGGCATTTTTCCACGGCACAAAAAAATGCCCGACGCTTTCGCGCCGGGCATCTCACATCAGCAGACCCTGCTGAAATTACTTCTGCGGCTTGTAGGTGTACTTGCCGTCGTCGCCCTTCACCCATTCATACATGATGTAGCCGGGCAGCTTCGGGTCGCCCTTCTCGTCGAAGCCCATGTCGCCAAGCACGGTCGGGAAGGTGTTCGCCTTCATTGCCTTCGCCACTTCCTGCGGATCGACCGAACCGGCCTTCTTGGCAGCTTCGGCGATGACCTGCATCGCTGCGTAGGAGTAGAGGGTGTAAGCCTCGGGGTTGAAGCCGGCGGCACGGAACTTTTCGACCAGCGCGTTGTTGGTCGGGTTCAGCGTCGGATCGGGACCGAAGGTGTTGAGGGTACCGGCAACAGCGTCGCCAGCGATCGAGGCGAGTTCGTTCGAGACGATGCCATCGCCCGAAACCAGCTTCGCCTTGAGGCCCTGGTCAGCCGTCTGGCGGATGATCAGGCCGGCTTCGGTGTGTAGGCCGCCCCAATAGATGATGGTGACGCCGGCTTCCTTCATCTTGCCGATGAGTGCCGAGAAATCCTTGTCGCCGATGTTGACGCCTTCGTACATGACCTCGGTCAGGCCGGCAGCGTTCATCGCCTTCTTGGTTTCGTCAGCCAGACCCTGGCCGTAAGGCGTCTTGTCGTGGATCACCGCGATCTTGGCGTCCTTGAACTTCTCAGCCAGATATGCGCCGGCGATGGCGCCCTGCTGGTCGTCACGGCCGCAGGTGCGGAAGGTGTTCCACAGGCCACGCTCGGTGAACTGCGGGTTGGTCGCAGCCGGGGTGATTTCGAGAATGCCGTTCTCGGCGTAGACTTCCGAAGCCGGGATCGAGACGCCCGAGTTGAAGTGACCGACCACGAACTTGACGCCGTCAGCGACGAACTTGTTGGCGACCGAGATGCCCTGCTTCGGATCGGAAACGTCGTCGCCGACAACCAGCTTGATCTGCTCGCCGTTGATGCCGCCAGCTGCGTTAATGTCGGCAACCGCCTGCTCGGCACCCTTCTGGAGCTGCGCTCCGAAGGCTGCGTTCGGGCCGGTGATCGGGCCAGCGACGCCAACAATGATATCGGCCCATGCGCTGCCGCTGAACGCCACAAGCGCGGTCAGTGCAACAGCCGACAAAAGTGACTTTTTCATTGAAACACTCCCATTAGTTGAGTGGGCGTGGATGTTCTTTCATGCGATGCCCACCCATATCGCAGAAAGGTGAGTTTGCCGATTTTCCGGCAGTTGTCACGCCGATTCATTTGCGAATCGGCGCGTTAGACCCCCCTCAAGACTTGGCGCGCCAAGAAAGCGGCGAGGCCTTTTCATAGAGCCAGTGATATTGCTTCACCATCTGATTGGTGCGGGTGTATTTGTAACCAAGCGTTGCAAAAACCAGCGATATGACGGTGTCGACGATATAGTATTGCAGCGAGAACATGGTGCCCTCGAACAGCGCGTGGTGGATGAAGCGCACGCCGAGCCCAAGCCCCAGAATGTACAACACGAGCTGCGCGTAGCTGCGCCAGGTCTGGGCACAGGCGCGTCCGGTCATCCAGGCCGCCCATCCACCCAGCAGGCAGCTGACGAACAGGAACTGCCAGATCGAGGCTTCCTCGTAGAGAATGCCGTGCATGATGGTGTCTCCTAGTGACGGCCGCCTTCGAGATAGGCTGCGCGAACCTCGGGATCGGCGAGCAGATCCTTGCCGGTGCCGCTCATCGTGACGACGCCGTTGACCATGACGTAGCCGCGCGTCGCCAGCTTGAGGGCGCCGAAGGCGTTCTGCTCGACAAGGAACACGGTCAGCCCTTGGGTGCGGTTGAGCTCGCGGATGGCGTCGAAGATCTGCTTCACGATCAGCGGCGCCAGGCCGAGCGAAGGCTCGTCGAGCAGCAGCAGCTTGGGTCGAGCCATCAGCGCGCGGCCGATCGACAGCATCTGCTGCTCTCCGCCGGAAAGCGTGCCGCCGCGCTGGCCGATGCGCTCCTTGAGACGTGGAAACAGCGTGAACACCTTCTCGACGTCCTCATCATAGTATTTGAGGTTGTCGAGGCTTGCGCCCATCTGCAGATTTTCCATCACCGTCATGCGCGGGAAGATGCGCCGGCCCTCGGGCGATTGCGCGATGCGCAACCTCGCGATCTCGTGCGTCGGCATGTCGGTGATGTCGGTTCCGGCGAAGGTGATGGTGCCGCGGCGCGCCCTTGGCGTACCGAAGATGGTCATCATCAGCGTCGACTTGCCAGCGCCGTTGGCGCCGATCAGCGCGACGATCTCGCCTTCATTGACAGCGACGTCGACGCCGCTGAGGGCGCGGATGTTGCCGTAGTAGGTCTCGACACCTTTGATGTCGAGCAAGGTCTTAGCCGTCACTTGCCACCTCCGCGCTTGGCTTTCGCCGGCTTGGCCGCTTCACGCGCCAGCGCCTTGGCCTGCCCCACCCAGTCTTCCCGTTCGATGCGGCCGTCAAAGGCGAGATAGGCCTCGGCCGCCGCGATGTCCGACTTCTTCCACGCCGCCACCTGGTCGAAATGGAAGATACCGTGCTCGTTGAGCTTCTTTTCGTTGACCGGCCCGATGCCCTTGATCGCGATGAGCCGGTCGGCAACGCCGCCACGCGGAGCGGCAAGTACGTTGGAGATGGTCTTCGGAGCTGAGGGCTTCGCGGCGGCAGGTTTGGACGCCGCCGGCTTGGCGGCAGTCGGTTTGGGCGTTGACGCCGCAGGCTTGGCGGGCGCCTTTGCCGCGGCCGTTGATGACGGCTTTTCTGGCGTCTTCGTTTCGGCTTTGGCGACCGCTGGCTTGGCAGCCGGGACAGGCTTGGCGCTGCCCTTTGGTGCCGGCGTGGCCGTGACTGCAGACTTTACGACCTTTGCTGTCTTGGTAGCAGGATTCGCGGCTGGTGTCGCCCTGGCAGCCGGTTTCGCCCGCGGCGTGGCCGTGCCGGTCGGCTTCGCAGAGGTCGTGGCTTTGGCAACCGGCTTGGCCGATACAGCGGCTGGCTTGGCTGCCGGAGCAGCCTTCGCCGGGGCCTTGGTCGTTGTCTTGGCAGCAGCCTTCGGCGCATCCCCCCTGGCGACTTGCTTTGCAGGTGCCGGCGCTGCCTTGGCCGCGGGCTTGACCGCCTCTTTCACGACCGCAGGCCTGCTTGCCCTGGCCGCAGGCTTCGTCTCAGCCTTTGCCGCTAGCTTGGCAGGAACAGCAGCGGATGCCTTGCCGGCTGCCGCCTTGGGCGCAGGCTTGACCGGCGCAGACATCAACCCCGCTGGTGCAGCCGCAGGCTTGGCCTTCGTCGCCTTTCCGGCGGGAGCCATCTGGCTTGCAGACGCGGCGGCTGCCCTTGCAGCCTGCACTTCAACCTGACTGGCTTTCGATGCGCCCTTGGAGACCGAGACGACTTCGCCATGACCATCGCTGTGGCCAATGGTGTCGCTCACCGGTCCGGCCATCATCGACGAAGACGAACCAGGTCCATGGGCCGGATCCGGCATGCCTTCGAGCTCTTCGATGACCTGCTCGTCGCCAACCTCGACCAGAACGTTGGAAACCTCTTCGTCGTCAACGCCGAGATAGGCGGCAATGACCTTCGGATCCGTCCTGACCGACATCGGGTCGCCATCGGAAATCTTGCGGCCGTATTCCAGCACCACGACGTGGTCGGAAATCTGCATGACCACCGACATGTCGTGCTCGATGAGCAGGATCGAAGTGCCGGTGTTGTCCTTGATGTCGTTGAGCAGCGTATTGAGCGCCAGCGACTCTTTAGGGTTGAGGCCGGCCGCCGGCTCGTCGAGGCAAAGCAGCTCGGGCCCGGTACACATGGCGCGCGCAATCTCGAGGCGGCGTTGTGCGCCATAGGGAAGGTCGCCCGCCGGATCGTCGGCACGGTCGAGCAGTTCGGCCTTTTCGAGCCAATGCTTGGCAAGCTCGACTGATTCAGCCGACGCCCTGCGGTAGCCGCCAAGGCCGACCAGGCCCATGACGGTAAATCCGGAGGCCTTCATCAGCTTGTTGTGCTGGGCAACCAGAAGATTCTCGAGCAGCGTCATGCCCGAAAACAGCCGGATGTTCTGGAAGGTACGCGCGACCTTGGCCTTGGCGGTGATCTGGAAGTCCGGCATGCGCTCGAGGAGGAATTCCCCGCCTTCGCGGCCGTTGAACCGGATCATGCCTTCGGTCGGCTTGTAGAAGCCCGTAATGCAGTTGAAGACCGTGGTCTTGCCGGCACCGTTCGGGCCGATCAGCGCGGTGATTTCCCCGCGCTTGGCCTCAAAGGACAGGTCGCCGATGGCGACAAGGCCACCGAATTTCATCGACAGATGCTCGACCTGCAGGATCGGCTTGCTCATGGATGCGCTCGCGTTCATCAGCCGTGTCCTTCCTTGGTGAAGGAACTGGAGACAGCTTTTCGTTCATGCAGGAAGGCGGTGGGTTCGCGGCTGCCGACGAAACCTCTAGGCTTCCACAGCATCACGATGACCATCGCCATGCCAAACAGCAGCATGCGGTAAAGCTCAGGCGTGAAGTCCGGCCCGAAGACGTGCTTGAGGAACTCCATCTCGCGCAGGATCTCGGTGCCGCCGATCATCACCGCGGCCGCGACCGCGATGCCGACCAGCGACCCCATGCCGCCGAGCACCACGATAGCCAGGATGATCGCCGATTCCAGGAAGACGAAGGATTCAGGCGACACGAAGCCCTGGCGCGCGGCGAAGAACGAACCGGCGAAACCGCCGAACATGGCGCCTGTCGCAAAGGCGGTGAGCTTGGTGGTGGTGGTGTTGATGCCGAGCGAACGGCAAGCGATCTCGTCCTCGCGCAGCGCTTCCCAGGCGCGGCCGACCGGCATGCGGCGCAGGCGTATGGTGACGAAGGCAGTCAGCAGCGCCAGGCCAAGGATGAGGTAGTAGAGGAAGATCTTGTAGTAGGCGCCGGACTGGGCAATGCCGAGCACCTTGGCGATGTAGTTGGGATCGGAGACGTTGAACGACATCAGCCCGAAGAAGCTGACCTTCGGGATGCCGGAGATGCCGGCAGCACCGTTGGTGACTTCGCGCCAATTGATCAGCACGAGGCGGATGATCTCACCGAAGGCGAGCGTGACGATCGCCAGATAGTCGCCTCGAAGCCGCAGCACCGGGAAACCGAGGATGACGCCCCAGAAGGCGGCCATGATGCCGGCCACCGGCAGCAGGATCCAGAACGACCAGCCGAGCTGTGTTGCCAAAAGCGCATAGGCATAGGCGCCGACGGCGTAGAAGGCGACGTAGCCAAGATCGAGCAGCCCGGCGAGACCGACAACAATGTTCAGGCCCCAGGCCAGCATGACGTAGATCAGGATCTGGATGCCGAAATTGTCGACCCACTTGAGCGAACCCTGGAAGCCGCCAGCCATCGACCCCGTCAAGAGCGCCAGGATCAGCACGACAACGATTGGATAGGCGATCAGGACGCCGACGCCGAGGGCCGAAAAGTGGTTATGGATGAAGGCGCGGAAGTAGAACAGCACCGAGGCCAGCGCATAGATGATCGCCAGCGCACGGAAGAAGCGCAGGTAACCAGCCAGGCCGGAACCGAAAATCCCGTCAAGCGAGCCGGCGAACAACAGAAGCACCGCCGCGACGACCAGCGCCCCAATGAAGTAGGGCAAGCGGAAGAACCGCGTCGCCACGCTGTCGGGCAGCAGCCCGCTGGCGACATCGACGATCTTCTGCCGCGCCATGAATGGCTGCGCATAGGCGACGTAGAGGAAGCGGCCGAGCATGACCAGGCCGACGACGATGGTAAGCAGGCCCCAGCGCGGAACGAGGACCAGTTCGTTGCTGATGTTCTGGTCGGTCTTGAGGCCGATGAAGAGGAAGAAAAGGCCAAACGCGATGATACCCGCATAGAAGGCCTCGCGAAGGCCGTGCTGCAAGGGGCTGGCGGTCTCTTCGCGTGAAGCTTGGGCGATATTGGCCATGTTGTCAGACCTTCTCGACTTCGGGCCGGCCAAGGATGCCGGAGGGCAGGAAGATGAGCACGATGGCGAGGATCGAGAACGCTGCAACGTCCTTGTAGTCGATCGAGAAGTAGGCCGACCACATGCTTTCGATGAAGCCGATCATCAGGCCGCCAATGACAGCTCCCGGCAACGAGCCGATGCCGCCAAGCACCGCCGCCGTGAAGGCTTTGACCCCGGGCACGAAACCGTCGGAGAAGGCAACGACACCGTAATACATGAGGAACAGGGTACCGGCGACGGCGGCAAGGGCTGCACCCATGATGAAGGTGATGGAGATGGTGCGGTCGACGTCAATGCCGAGCAAAGCTGCCATCTTGCGGTCCTGCTCGCAGGCACGCTGGGCGCGGCCGAGCGAGGTCTTGTTGACGAGGTACCAGAACAAAGCGAGCAGCAGGGCGGTGACCACGACGATGATGATCTGCTTCAGCGAAATCGAGATGCCGCCGACATTGTAGACCTGGCTGACCATTGGCGGGATCGGCTTGTTGCGCGGACCCTGGGTGACCTGAACGAAATTGGACAGCGCGATCGACATGCCGATGGCGGTGATCAGCGGCGCCAGGCGGAACGATCCGCGCAGCGGCCTGTAGGCCACCTTTTCGATCGTCCAGTTGTAGAGGCTGGTCAGGAGCATCGCCACGACCATCATGATCAGCAGGGCGATGACGACCGGCACCGAATAGAACATGGCGCCCAGGATCAGGAACACGATCAGAGCGGTAAACGCCCCGAGCATGAAGATGTCGCCATGGGCGAAATTGATCATGCCGATGATGCCGTAGACCATCGTATAGCCGATCGCGATCAGGCCATAGATGGACCCCAGCGTCAGCCCATTGACCAGCTGCTGGACGAAATATTGCATATGGATGCGGCTCCCCTGGAATGTCGCGCGTGCACGCATTCCTTTTGATATTTCCCCTAGTCCTAAAGTTTCGAGCCTGGATTGCAACGTGATTCTTCAACCCGTTGCGGCTTGCCGGACAGCGTTTTCCGCCGCCTCTGTTTTTTGTTGTCCAGGCCCTGGACTATCGCGAAACCTATCATTGGCTCAACGCAATGTCTTTGCCGATTCCGGTGATTTTGCGCGCCATTATCGAAGAATGTAGCGCCAAGATACGTAGCTGCGACAGTTCCTTGCGTCTTGCCGATGGTCTCTTTCCTATGAATGTCTAGACATATTGGCTGCTCCAGCTCCCTGCCATACGACTATTTGACTATGAACCCATGCGCGAACGGATCGCGATCGTCGATGAAGATGGTGTTCAATCCGGTCATCCGCGCCCACCCCCCGATCGAGGGAATGATCGCCTTCTTGCCGGCCACTTCGACCTCGCGCTCGACCCGCCCCTTGAACAGCGAACCGATGATCGATTCGTGCACGAAATCGTCACCCGCCCTGAGCTTGTCCTTGCCGTGAAGCTGCGCCATGCGCGCCGAGGTGCCGGTGCCGCAAGGCGAGCGGTCGATCGCCTTGTCGCCATAGAAGACCGCGTTGCGGGCATGCGCTTCGGCATGCTTCGGCGCACCCGTCCACAGCATGTGCGACAGCCGATCGATGCCGGGATTTTCAGGATGCACAAACTGGTATTTTTCGTTCAGCCGCTGCCGCACGACAGGGCTCCAGGCGATGAAATCGCCGGCGGTGTAGTCGGCCATGTCGCGGTAGTTTTCCTGCGGCTCGACGATGGCGTAGAAATTTCCGCCATAAGCGACGTCGACCCTGATCTCGCCGAGTACAGGGCATTCGACCGAAAGCCCTTCGGCATAAAGGAAGGACGGCACGTTGGTGATGCGCACTTCCTCGACATAATCGCCGACCTGCCTGTACTCGGCAATCACGAGGCCGGCCGGCGTGTCGAGGCGCAGCGTGCCCGGCGTCTTCGGCTTGATCAGCCCGTGCTCGATCGCCATCGTCACCGTGCCGATCGTGCCGTGGCCGCACATCGGCAGGCAGCCCGACGTCTCGATGAACAGGATGGCGACATCGCAATCCTCGCGCGTCGGCGGATAGAGGATCGAGCCCGACATCACGTCATGGCCGCGCGGCTCGAACATCAGCCCGGTGCGGATCCAGTCGTATTCGGCAAGGAAATGCGCCCGACGTTCCATCATCGTCGCGCCTTCGAGGCGGGGGCCGCCGCCCGCCACCAGCCGCACCGGATTGCCGCAGGTGTGGCCGTCGATACAGAAAAAGGAGTGGCGCGCCATGATGATACCTTGCGTCAGAAACGTTGGGCGGAAAAGGGGGTGAGATCGATCGCCGACTTTTGACCCAGCATCCGCTCGCGCACCAGCCGGCCAGTGGCCGCCGCCTGGGTGAGGCCAAGGTGACCATGGCCGAAAGCGTAGTGGACGCCGGCTTGGCTGCGCGAGCCGCCAATGACCGGCAGCGAATCGGGCAGCGACGGGCGGAAGCCCATCCATTCGCGCCCGCCCGAAGTATCGAGACCCTGTAGGAACTTGCGCGCCTTCTCCAGCATCGCCTTCGACCGCGCATAGTTCGGCGCCCGCGAGATGCCGCCCAGCTCGACTGCGCCGCCGACGCGCAGGCCGGTGGCAAGCGGCGTGATGACGAAGCCATGGCCGGAGAAGATCAGCTGTCGGTTGACGTCGAAAGCACTGGTGGGGAGCGTCGTGTTGTAGCCGCGCTCGGTTTCGAGCGGGATGACGTCGCCGAGCTGACGGGCGAGCAAATGCGACCAGGCTCCGGCAGCGATCAGCACCTGGCGGGCGAACAGCGTGCGGCCTTGCTTGAGCTGGATCAGGATGCGGTCACCAGTCGGCCGGACAAGCCCGACATCGCCCTTGACGAAGGAAGCGCCGCTGGCCTCGGCATGACGCCAGATCGCCTTGCCGAGATCCTTCGGGTCGGACACCGTCTTCCAGCCGGGCACGAAGGTGCCACGCGTGAAGCGGTCGGCCAGCCCGGGCTGATAGTTTGCGAGTTCGTGCTTTTCGAGATGCCGGTAGGCGATGCCGAAGCGGTCACGCGCCGCCCAGCTCGGCAATGCCGCCTTGAACTCCGCCTCACGCTCGTAGAGTTCAAGCGAACCGTCCTCGCGCAGCATCGAGCCGGTACCCGAGCGCGCCATCAGCGACGCCCACTCCTGCTCGGCGAGCTTCATCAGCCCGGCCTGCGCGGCAAGGCTCGCCTCATAGTTGGCGGGCGCCCCGGCACGCCAGAAGCGGAAGAGCCATGGCGCAAGCTTGGGCAGGTAGGCAGGTGGAATGGTCAGCGGGCCAAGCGGGTCGGCCAGCCATTTCGGTACGTTGCGCATCATGCCCTTGTGCGCAAGCGGCAGGACATCGGAGAACGCAAACGCCCCGGCATTGCCGGAGCTGGTTTCCTCGCAGACGCCGGTGCGGTCAAAGACCGTCACCTTGCGCCCGGCCTCGGCGAGATAGGCAGCCGCTACGATGCCGACGATGCCGGCGCCGATGATGGCAATGTCGATCTCGTCGACCGCTGCACTCATGCCTTGCTCCCCTCCGAGCCCTGCCCTTACCAGATCAGAACGAAGGCAGCTTGGGGCGGACTTCCAGGGCGTCCTTGATGATCTTCTCGACCGCGTTGCGGCGCTCGCCCGACAATGGCTTGCGCGGCATGCGCACACGATCGTGGGAGCCGATCGCCAGCACCTCGGCAAGCTTGATGTTCTGGACCAGATAGGTCGAGACGTCGAGGTCGAGCAGCGGGCGGAACCAGCGGTAGATGGCGAGCGCCTCTTCGCGCCGGCCCTGCTTCATCAGCTGGTAGATGGCGACAGTCTCGCGCGGGAAGGCGACGACGAGGCCTGCAACCCAACCGATGGCGCCGACCGAAAGAGCCTCGAAGGCGAGGTTGTCGACGCCGGTGAACAGGTCGTAGCGGTTGCCCAGGCGGTTGATGATCTCGGTCGAGCGGCGGATGTCGTCGGACGATTCCTTGACCGCGACGAAGCGCGTGTCGGACGCCAGTTCCTCCATCTGGTCGACAGTGACGTCGACGCGGTAGGCGAGGCGGTTGGAGTAGATCATGACCGGCAGGTCGCCGGCTTCGGCCACGGCGCGAAGGGCCGCCACCGTCTCTTCCGGGTTGGTGTGGTAGATCGGGCTCGGCACCACCATCAGGCCGGACGCGCCTTCCCTAGAGGCGCGCTTAGCGATGGCCGCCGCCTCGCGGGTGCCGGCCTCGTTGACCGTCAGCAGCACCGGCTTGCCGGCGGCGACCTTCTGGGCGGTCTTCAGCACTTCGATCTTTTCGTCATGCGAGAGCATCGGGCCCTCGCCGAGCGAGCCGGCGACGATCAGGCCGTCACATCCGGCCTCCATCTGCAGCGCGAAGCAGCGCTCCATTTCGGCATGATCGAGGCGATCGTCCGCCGTGAATTTGGTGGTGACTGCTGGGATGACTCCGGCCCACATGGCGCTTTCTCCATCTGATATATCAGTGATATATGACTAGGCGACCAACATTGTCAATTGGCAATCGCATCTGATATATCAAAAATATATCATTGCGCTTTCAAGAGATTCGGTCATGCAAGCTGAGAAACTGGAACCGGCTGCGACACGGGCCTACCGCGAGCTCGAACGGCTCATCGTCACCCTCGAGCTCGCCCCTGGGACCATTGCCACCGAAGGTTCTCTGATCGACAGGCTTGGCCTTGGCCGCACGCCGGTGCGCGAGGCGATCCAGCGCCTGGCCTGGGAAGGACTGGTCGAGATCAGGCCGCGCGCCGGCCTGGCGATTGCGCCGCTGCACCCCGGCGACTGGCTGCGCGTGCTCGACGCGCGCCGCGGCATCGAGGTCGTGCTTGCTCGCTCGGCGGCGCGCTTCGTCACCCGCGATGCCGCCAACCAGTTCCATGCCGCAGCCCTTGCGATGCAGAAAGCAGTGATCGCAGCCGACGTGCTCGGCTTCCTCGCGGCCGACAAGGCGCTCGACGAGGCCCTCGCCCTTGCCGCCGACAACGATTTCGCCGCCCGCCTCGCGGCACCTCTGCAGACCCACAGCCGGCGTTTCTGGTTCCGCTATCAGCGTGACACCGGCCTCGCCGCGTCCGCAGAACACCACGTCGCGCTGATCCGCTCGATCCTTGAGCACGACGAGGAAAGTGCAGCGCAGGAAGCCGAGCGGCTGATGGCGATGCTGCGCGCCCACGCCGAGGCGGCAGCGACGCGGTAAGGCCGCATGATCGATCAATGCCTCGGTTCGGCTTCCCTGACCTCGTCAACGGCGCTCTCCCAGCCGTCGCCGGCGGCGAGCACACAGCTGCGGCCTCTGACATCCGACAACAGCACGGTCCAGGTGCCATCGGCGGAGATGTAGATTTCGACGATGGCCGCGTCGCTGGCGACGCCGTAACCAAGGCGCCGCTCGTGAAAACTGTCCGTCAGGCCGGCCACGATCGCGTCATGGTCGCTGCAGAACAGCTCTGCAACTGCCGGGGTGGCCGGCAGCATCAGCGCCAAGCCGACGGCCGCCAGCCCGCTTGTGTGGAATGCGGGCGCGAGCGCCATTCGACACCTCCTTGCCGCCGCATCTGTGCGGGAAGGTAACGACCCATCTTAACACGAAGGGCCAGTGGAAGCCCCGGAAGCATTGGGCCTTCCGTCATTCCGTCCAGGCCCTCGCACCCGGGGCATATTGCTGCACACCGCCGCAACAAGCGGCGGCACGTCAGCCCTGTCGGGGATCACACAATGGCAGCTTTGCGATGGCGTCGTCCGTCAGCAGTTTTCTCAGGTTTACCGACGACACCAGGAAGTACTGTTCGTCCGCCTGGCTGCGCATGAAAATCTCTGCCACGAGCGCGCCGGGGTTGATGGCACCGTCGCGGCATCCACCCTTGATCGTCACGGATATGCTGCCCTTGCCGTCCTTCCGGCCGGTCGCCTTGAAAGCGCGCGCCTTGGCCTGCGCGGCGGCGAGCCGGGCCAGGTCCGCCTGCGCGACGCGAGCGACCTGGATCCTTTCGAAGGAAGGGCTGGCCGACACGCCCGGCGCATTGTCGCCTGATACGATTTCGAGCGGCAAGGCCTCGTTGACCGGTCCATAAGGTGCCGGCGCCTCCATCGCGAAATGCAGCACGACATCGCCGGTGCGCAGCTTGAGCGGAACAGGCATGACGGCTGCGACGCTCATCTGCTCCGGCGCGATCTCTAGAGGATCAAGGGCTGCGAGCCTGGTCAGCGCCATAGGATTGAGCGAAGCGCAGGCAGACAGCGTCAACAGCGAGGCCAGCCCTGCAATCGAACGTCCACGCACCGACATAATGCCTCCGTATGGTTGTTTGACAGCACTGACTTATTGTTTTACGATAATTTTTGCAAACAGAATTTGAGAGGCCGAAATGGAGACTGCCCGCGAGCGCGCCCGTTTGCTGAGCCGGCGCATGGAAAAGCTCATCCTCGTGCTGATGGCCATTCTCGGCCTGTTCGTCCTCTACGGGCTGGTACTGGCCTGGTCCGACCCGACCTGGATCGGCACGTTCGTGATCGAAAGGCTGGCACTTCCGAGGCCGCCGCAGCTCTCGACCTCGACGATGCTGTTGCTGGCAGCGGCATTTCTCGCACAGGCCGGATTGCTCGGATGGGCGCTGCAGACGCTGCGGGCGGCGTTCCGCGAGATCGGCCTGCATGACATCGTCGGCGCTGAAAGCGCGCGCCTGATGCGCCTGTCAGGCGTGGCTTTTCTGACCAACGCGATCGCCATGGCGTTGGCCCCGCCGCTGGTCTCGCTCATCGTCAGCCTCGACATGCCGGCCGGCCAGCGGTTCCTGGCGATCAGCTTCGGCACGCACGAACTGCTGGCCCTGATCCTGTCGGGCATACTGATCGTCTTTGGCCACCTCCTTGCGGTGGCCGCCGAGGTCGACGACGACAACAAGCGGTTCGTCTGACATGCCGGTCATCGTCAATCTCGACGTCATGCTGGCGCGCCGCAAGATGCGTTCCAAGGAACTCGCCGCCAAGATCGGCATCACTGAGCAGAACCTGTCGCTGCTGAAGTCCGGCAAGGTGCGCGGTGTCAGGTTTTCGACGCTCGCCCGCATCTGCGCCGAGCTCGAGTGCCAGCCGGGCGACCTGCTGGAGTACCAGCCGGGACCGGAAGAAGAGGACGAAACGTAATACGGGCGCCCAACGGGCGCCCGTTCATTTTCCAGCTAGAAACGATCAGTTCATCGTCGGGATGATGAACTCCACGCCGTTGGGCTTAGTTCATCGTCGGAATGACGAACTCCGCACCTTCCTTGACGCCCGACGGCCAGCGCGAGGTCACCGTCTTGGTCTTGGTGTAGAAGCGGAACGCATCCGGACCGTGCTGATTGAGGTCACCGAAGGACGAAGCCTTCCAGCCGCCGAAGGTGTAGTAAGCGATCGGAACCGGGATCGGCACGTTGATACCGACCATGCCGACCTGGACGCGTGAAGCGAAATCGCGGGCGGCGTCGCCGTCGCGGGTGAAGATCGCCACGCCGTTGCCCATCTCGTGGTCGTTGGCCAACTTGATGGCGTTCTCGTAGGTCGGCGCGCGCACCACCGAGAGAACCGGGCCGAAGATCTCTTCCTTATAGATGCGCATATCGGCGGTCACATGGTCGAACAGACAGCCGCCCATATAGAAGCCGTTCTCGTAGCCCTGCATCTTGAAGCCGCGGCCGTCGACGACGAGCTTGGCGCCTTCCTTGACGCCGATGTCGACGTAACCCTTGATACGCTCCAGCGCCTCACGCGTGACGACCGGGCCGAAGTCGGCGGACGAGTCGGTCGACGGGCCGACCTTCAGGCTCTCGACGCGCGGGACCAGCTTTTCCATCAGCCGTTCGGCGGTGTCGTGGCCGACGGGAACGGCCACCGAGATCGCCATGCAGCGCTCGCCGGCCGAGCCGTAGCCGGCGCCGATCAGCGCGTCGACGGTCTGGTCCATGTCGGCGTCGGGCATGATGATCATGTGATTCTTGGCGCCGCCGAAGCACTGCACGCGCTTGCCGTTGGCGCAGCCCCGGCTGTAGATGTACTGGGCGATCGGCGTCGAGCCGACGAAGCCGACGGCCTTGATGTCGGGATCGTCGAGGATCGCGTCGACAACCGTCTTGTCGCCGTTGACGACGTTGAGGATGCCTGCCGGAAGGCCGGCTTCGAGGAACAGTTCGGCGATGCGCAACGGCACGCCCGGGTCGCGCTCTGACGGCTTCAGGATGAAGGCGTTGCCGCAAGCAATCGCCGGCGCGATCTTCCACAGCGGGATCATCGCCGGGAAGTTGAACGGGGTGATGCCGGCGACGACGCCGAGCGCCTGGCGCATCGAGTAGACGTCGATGCCTGGGCCGGCGCCGTCGGTGAACTCGCCCTTCATCATGTGTGGAGCGCCAATGCACACTTCGACAACTTCAAGGCCGCGCTGAATGTCACCCTTGGCGTCGGCAATGGTCTTGCCATGCTCGCGCGCCAGAAGCTCGGCCAGCGAGTCGTATTCCTTGTGCACCAGCTCCAGGAACTTCATCAGCACGCGGACGCGGCGCTGCGGATTGGTGGCCGCCCAGGCAGGCTGTGCTGCCTTGGCATTCTCGACGGCGGCGCGCAGTTCCTGCGCCGAGGCAAGTGCCACCGTGGCGCGTACCGAACCGTCCATCGGCTGCAGCACGTCCTGCTTGCGCCCGCTGGTGCCGGCGACATGCTTGCCGCCGATGAAATGACCGTAGTCGACCATTGCTTCTCTCCCATTCTTTGTTGATGGCTCATTGTCCCGCTTAACGCGCGCCTTTGCAACGCGAGGGTGAACGCAACCGTTGTGCAGAAAATAAAGTCCGACGAGAGCTTGAATGCGATTTCATGCATAGTAGGGTGCACGGATCGTAGCCCTTCGCCTGAGGTCGGAACCACCGATGAACTGGGATGACGTCCGCATCTTCCTCGCCGTCGCGCGCACCGGCCAGATCCTCGGTGCGGCACGGCGGCTCGAGCTCAACCACGCAACGGTATCTCGGCGCGTGGCAGCCCTCGAAGAGGCGCTGAAGACAAAACTCTTCCGCCGGCTGACCACCGGCAGCGAACTGACGCCCGCCGGCGAGCGCTTCCTCGAAGTCGCCGAGCGCATGGAAGCCGACATGCTGACTGCCCGCGCCGAAATTTCGGGCGAAGGCGACGAAGTGTCGGGCACGGTGCGCATCGGCGCGCCTGACGGATTCGGCGTTGCCTTCCTGGCGCAACGCCTGGGCACGCTGACCGCCCAGCACGCCGACCTGCGCATCCAGCTCGTTCCGGTCCCAAGGACATTTTCACTGTCGCGGCGCGAGGCAGACATCGCCATCACCACCGAGCGGCCGAGCGAAGGCCGACTGGTGGCGGCAAAGCTTGTCGACTATTCGCTCGGCCTGTTTGCTTCCCGCGCCTATGTCGAACAATACGGCCTCCCCACCTCGCGCCCCGAGCTTTCGGCCCACCGCCTGATCGGCTACGTACCCGACCTCGTGGTCAGCTCATCGCTCGACTACGCCGCCGAGTTCAGCCCGTCATGGGAGTCCGCCTTCTCGATTTCGTCCGCGCTCGGGCAGGTCGAGGCGGTGCGCTCAGGCGCTGGCATCGGCATACTGCACACCTTCATTGCCCGCAGGATTGCCGACATCGTGCCGGTAACGGCGATCCCGCCAATCCGCCGCGCCTACTGGCTTGTCTATCACGAGTCCGTCCGGCCTTTGCGCCGCATCCAGACGGTGGCGGGCTTCATCACCAAAGCTGTGGAACGCGAGCGGGCGCTGTTCATCTGAACAGCCTTCCGATAAGCTCACACATCCGCTAACGTCGGTACTCCAACCGAGGAAACCGATTTGCTGCCCCGTCCCTACGCAGAATTGCTGCGCAAGGCCCGGCGCGCCACGAGGCGCGCCGATGAGGCCGAAGATCTGTTACAGACGGTTCTTGTCGCGGCGGTCGAGGCGGGGCGCACCGACCTGTCGAATGTCGAGAACCGGCGCTGGCTTGAAGGCGCATTGCGACGCCGCGCCGCCTTCGACGCGCGTTCGGCAGTTCGGCGCAGAAAACGAGAACAACCTTTCGCAGCCATCAGCTGCGAGCCAAAGCCCCAAGAAGCCTTGCCGGTCAGGTTCGTCGCGACCTTGCCCCCTGGCTTGCGCACGACGACGCTGCTGGCGCTGACAGGCCATACGCGGCAGGAAATCGCCTGGCTGCAGCACCTCGCCGATCCGGCCTTGCGGCAGCGCATCGCAGAAATCCGGCGGCGCTGGTTGGCCTATGGCGGTGGCTCCTTTGGGGAAATTCCGGGCCTGACCGGCACTCTTGCCTTCGGCAGCATCAGGCGTTCCCTGCTCGCTTTGGCCAGGCAACCGGGCGCCCTGCTCGCCAGCCACGACCCCGACGGGCACCTTTTTGTCGTCGGCACCTCACAAAACCCGGCGGCACGGCAACTCAACAGGCGTGCAACCGACCTCACGGAGTGACCATATGTTCGGCAAAAGCAAACTGGGTAACATCTGCTACTACGTCTCGAACATCGACAAGACCGAAGCCTTCTATCGCGATGTCATGGGTCTCGAGGTCCAGCGCATGGAAGGCGACGCCGACACCGCCGGCGACTGGCTGCTCGCCAATACCGCCAATGGCGTCGACCTGATCTTCTTTGCGATGGAGTCCCGGCCCGGCAACTCACCGATCATCGTCTTCGAGATCGCCGACGGCGGCATCGATGACATCGTGTCGACGCTGGCCGACAATGGCGTGACCATCGTCACCCCGGTGAGCCACGCGCCGGGCGGATGGTCATCCGAATTCACCGATCCCGACGGCCACGTCATCTCGATGTACCAATCGGCGGAGGCGCCGCGCTCGCTGAAGAAGGTGGCCTGACGTCAGGCCCAAAAGCGCTCAGGGCCAAGGCCGCTGATATCGATCTCCGGCTCGCGGCCGGAGATCATGTCGGCAAGGATTTTCGCCGAACCGCAGGCCATGGTCCAGCCTAGCATGCCGTGGCCCGCGTTGATGTAGAGGTTCGGCAGCTTGGTCCGTCCCAGAACCGGCGGACCGTCAGGCGTCATCGAACGCAAGCCGCACCAAAAGCGCCCTTCGCGCAGATCGCCGGCATCCGGAAACAGCTCGCTTAGCGCACGCTCGAGCGGCACCCGCCGCTGCTCGTGCAGGGTCAGATCGAAGCCCGAAATCTCCACGGTGCCACCGATGCGGATGCGGTCGCCAAGCCGTGTGACGGCGACCGTGCCGGCAACATCGATAACACTCGAGGCAGGCGCTGCATCGACGTCGGCGATCGGCACCGTCAGCGAATAGCCCTTCAGCGGATAGAGCGGCAGGCGCTGGTGCAGCTTACGCATGAAGCGTTCGGAATAGCTGCCCGCCGCCAGAACGAACGCGTCGGCGTCCTCATGGCCGTTGACCGTGACGCGCTGAACTTTCCCGGCCCAGGCATCGATCGAAAAGACCTTCTGCCCGAACTTGAACACCACACCGCGCGCGGCGCACAACTCGACCAGGCGCTCGGTGAACAAGCTGCAGTCACCGGTCTCGTCGTCAGGCAGGCGCAGGCCGCCAGATAAGCTGTGGCGCGAGCGAACAAGACCGGGCTCCACTTCAACGCATCCCGCCGCATCGAGAATTTCGTACGGCACCTCGAGCCTGTCGAGCACGGCAACATCCGCAGCGATGCCGTCGAGTTGTTCCTGGGTGCGAAACAGTTGCAGCGTGCCATGACTGAGCTCGTCATAGGCGATGCCGGTGCCTTCGCGCAGCACCCGCAACATGTCGCGGCTGTATTCGGCGAGCGGCACCATCAGCGACTTGTTCGCCTGGTAGCGCTCGGCCGTGCAATTGCGCAGCACCCGGGCCAGCCACATCCACATCTTGGGGTCGAATTTCGGCCGGAAGGAAAAGGAGCCATCCTTCATGGCGAGCCATTTCAGCGCCTTGAGCGGCAAGCCAGGTGCTGCCAGGGGCGAGGCACAGCCGGAGGCAATCTCGCCCGAATTGGCATAGCTGGCTTCTTGCGCCGGCCCCTTCTGGCGGTCGTAGACGACCACCTCGTGGCCGGCCTCGGCAAGATAGTAGGCAGTCGTCACCCCGATGACGCCGCCGCCGACGACTATGACCTTCATTGCGCCCCCAGATACAGGCTCCGACATATCAGGTCGATTTCGGAGCGTGCATATTCCCGATTTGCGGCTGCTTCGAGCACTCTCCGAAGCGCTGCAGACGGCGCCGGTCAGGCCGCAGACGGGCCCGGATCATCGCCATTTGTCGAGATGTGCCGGATTTTTCCCGGCACGCCAAGAGCTTGCGGCTCATCGGCGCTGAACACCAGCACTGGAAAGCGGCGTTCAGATGGGTCGGGACGAAGGTCCGACGTTGCGATGCCCGGCCGCGCCGCCTCGGGCTGGTAGTGAATCTCGTCGACGCAGATGGTCTCCGTTGCACCGCGGCCGCAGTCGATCGATATCGACTGGCCCTTGCGCAGGCCGAGCAGGGCAAGCCCGCGCGGCACGGTGATCGGGATGATCTGCCCGACCATGCCGTCCATCGGCCCATGCGCCACGATCCGGGTATGCGGTGCGCCACCATCGACGCTGAAGGTGACGCGGCTGTTCAGCGTCACCACGTCTGCGTCGGCCTCATTCGAAAACACGACCTGGGCCGAAGCGAGCTTCCGGCGCAACAGCGCCACCAGCGGACCGCCCGACCAGGCGAGGCGGTCGAGCATCGTCTTGACGATGGCAAAATCCTTGGTCGTCAGCTGACATTTGGACATGGCTTGTCTCCGCAAGCACCGGGTGTTGCCCGGCATGCAGCGCCAAGGCGTCAAGGTGGACGCGCAGGCGGATTTCAGGAGTGGGCTGGCAGGAGCGCGTCGTCAGTTGGCGTCCGCACGGGGCGCTTCGACGGTCACGATCTCCAGTTCGAGACGGCGCCCGTCGCGCGATGTCCAGGCAACTGACTGACCTTCGCGAAGACCGATCAGGGCTGCACCCACCGGTGTCAGGATCGAGACCTTGCCTTCGGCGATGTCGGCCTTGCCGGGATAGACCAGCGTCACCGTCTTGACCTCGCCGTCGCCGCCGCGGAACGTCACGGTCGAGCCCATGCGCACGACATTGGCCGGGATGCGGCTGAGCGGCTTGATCTTGGCGCGCTCCATTTCGGCGAGCAGTTCCTCGGCGATTCCAGGTAGACGTTCGAGGCTGGATTCGGCGAGGCCGGTCAGCCTGGCATGATCGTTTTCGCTCACCACGATCTCATGTTCGCGGCGCTGCTTGATGTTCTGGCGCAATGGATACTCCACGGATTCTCGTCCGGCCGTGGCGGAAACGCTCACGACCGGTCCGTCCGCGCAAAAGCGGACGTGCCCAAATGTTCAGACCGTTCCGCCCAGCGGCCCGGTGCTCATGATTTCATGCATTGAAAAGTGCCCCGCAGGCTCGGACGTCGCATAGCGACCGAGCCGGGGCTAGGATCCCGCGATGGGGCAGACCCGGAACAAGGCAAAGCTGCCAATATGAGCGTAAGTGCACATGGCCGGAGGGTCGCCGACCCCGCCCTGCTTGTCAAGGGCGGCCGGCCAGATGCTATCCGGCCAAGTATTATCCGGCCAGGTGCCTGAACGCCGCCACGACCTCGTCATAGACCTTGCGCTTGAACGGCACGATCAGTTCCGGCAGCTCGAACATCGGCTTCCACGCCCAGCGGTCGAATTCGGCCGAATGGCCGCCCGGCGGCGGGTTGATGGCGATCTCGCTTTCCTCGCCCTCGAAGCGGAAGGCGAACCATTTCTGCGTCTGGCCGCGATATTTGCCCTTGAGGGCGATGCCGAGCAGATGCGGCGGCAGGTCGTAGTTGATCCAGTCGGGCGCCTCTGCAAGCAGGCTGACGCTGCGCATGCCGGTCTCTTCATAAAGCTCGCGGAGTGCGGCCGGATACGGATCTTCACCCTTGTCGATGCCGCCTTGCGGCATCTGCCACAACTGGTCGGTATCAGACAGTTCGCTGTCCGGCTCGGCGATGCGGTGGCCGGCCCAGACCATCCCCCTCGCATTCAGCACCATGATGCCGACGCAAGGACGGTAGGGCAGATCTGCGGGCGCTTTCAGGGTCTTCGACATCAAGTCCTATCCTCGTTCGGGGTCGCTCGCGACAGCCGAGATCGGCACGATCTCGATGCCGCGCTTGCGTGCCTCGCTTGCCCACGAGGCCACGGCGTCGACGGTGACGTCGAATGCATTGCCGGTGCCGATGGCAAAGCCCTTGGCGCGCGCCGTCCGCTCCAGCTCGTCGAGCTTGTCGAGGATCGCGCCGCGATCCTGAACGCCGTCGATGATGGCATCACCAGCAGCAAACGGCACGCCGTTCTTCAACGCTGTCTCAGGTGCGAGGCTTCGTGCCGATGTGCCGTCGTCGACATAACCGATGCCACGCTTGCCGAGCTCGGCCATCATCACGCCCATCGCCTCGGGGTTCGTCGAGAAGCGCGCCCCCATGTAGTTCATCACGGCGGTGTAGTTTGTCGTCCGCGACAGCGTCCAGCGCAGGTTCTTGAGGATCTCGTCGGCACCGGCCTCGACGGTCAGCGTGTTGCGACCGGGATTGACGTTGGGAAAATCGAACGGCTCGAGCGGCACCTGCATGACGATCTCGTGGCCCTCGCGCCGCGCCGCCTGCATCCATCGGCCAAGGCTGTTGCCCTGCGGCGCGAAACCGAGCGTGATCTCCGGCGGCAGCTTGCCGATCGCCGTCTGGGTTCCGGTCTGCGACAGTCCGAGCCCGCCGATCACGATCGCCACCCGCGCGCCACGCGCACCGGACCAGGCCCGGGCATAGACGTCAAACGGACGGCGCCCGTCGGCGGCGCGGATCGGCAACGGCCCGGCGGGGCTGGCCTCGATCAGTGCCTTCTCCGGCAAATGGGCGACGCCCACATTCTGCCCGACGGCAGAGGGATCGCGGACGACGACGGCACCACCCTCGCTCTCTGGCGGGTTGACGCGGATGATCTGCGGGCCGCCGCTCGGCGTCTGTGCCGGCTTCGGTTTGGCCACGGGTTGTGCGGGCGCCACGGCAACCACCTCGGGCGTAACCACCGCAACGACTTCAGGCGTGCGATAAGGCTTCTGGCGAAAGGCGATCGACGCCGACGCCGCCACCAATGCCAGGACGCACAGGCCGGCAAGCAGCGGCCCCTTGCGCAGCCAGGCAGAGCGCTTGCCAGTCGGACGGCGCGGCGCCTGTCCAAGCGGACGGTCGATTTCCTTTTCGATCTGCACCACGCCGTGCCCTGTGGCCGAAGCCAGCCTCCCCGAATCAAACTGCCGGAACCTTGCGGTCCCGGCAGCATGGCATTGTCACGTAAAGCAGGCCAGCGCTTCGCCGGTCGCCCCTTACTGCTGGTTCATCACGGCCTTGTCGGGGTTGGGCGGGAAGGCCGGATCGGTCTTCTGTCCACGCAACAGCTCCAGTGCGTAATTGAGCTGCAGGTCGTCCTTCGGCTCCGGCGGCACATAGGCTGCCGAGCCCGAACCCTTGTCGCTTTCCTCGGCCCCCTTGATATGGCCCTTGAGTTCGGACTCGCCACGGGTCACGTCGCGGCCCTGCAGGTCTGCCGGCAGCGGCTGGTCGACCTTGATGTCGGGCGTGATACCCTTGCCCTGGATCGACTTGCCTGACGGCGTGTAATAAAGCGCCGTCGTCAGCCTGAGCGCGCCGTTCTCGGCCAGCGGGATGATGGTCTGCACCGAACCTTTGCCGAAGGACTGCGTGCCCACCACGGTGGCGCGGCGCAGATCCTGCAACGCGCCAGCCACGATTTCCGAAGCACTCGCCGAACCGCCATTGATCAGGACGATCAGCGGCTTGCCGTCGATGTCGTCGCCGGGACGCGAGTCGAAGCGGGTGATGTCCTTCGGATCGCGGCCGCGGGTCGAAACGATCTCGCCGCGGTCGAGGAAGGTGTCGGAAACGCTGACCGCCTGGTCGAGCAGGCCGCCCGGGTTGAGGCGCAGGTCGAGCACATAACCCTTCAACTTGTCCGCCGGGACCTGCTTCTTGATCGTGGTGATCGCGTTTTGCAGGTCGTCGAAGGTCTTTTCGGTGAAGGAGGTGACCTTCAGGTAGCCGACATCGTTGTCGACGCGGAACTTGACCGCCTTGACCTTGATGACGTCGCGCATGATCGACAGCTCGATCGGCTTGTCGGCGCCTTCGCGCAGGATCGTCAGCTTGATCGGGGTGTTGATCAGGCCGCGCATCTTTTCGACGGCGTCGTTCAGCGTCAGGCCGCGAACTTCCTCGCCATCGATCTTGGAAATGTAATCGCCGGCCAGCACGCCTGCCTTGGCGGCGGGCGTGTCGTCGATCGGGGTGATGACCTTGACCAGCTCATTCTCCATCGTCACCTCGATGCCGAGGCCGCCGAATTCGCCCTTGGTCTGGACACGCATGTCCTTGGCCGCTTCAGCGTTGAGATATGACGAATGCGGATCGAGCGAGGTCAGCATGCCGTTGATGGCGTTCTCGATCAGCGACTTTTCGTCCGGCGGGGTCACATACTGACCGCGCACGCGTTCGAAGATGTCGCCGAAGATGGCGAGCTGGCGGTAGGTTTCGGAACCCGCCGCATTCGCTGTCGAGCCGGGCGCACCGTACACCAGGCTCATCGCGGAGCCTCCCATCAGCGCCCCGGCAAGCAGAAGCGACAGTTTACGCATCATTTCATGTCCTTCCAGAGGTGCGGTCCGCCCACCACGGGGTCGGATCGACGGGTTTTCCATCCTTGCGGAACTCGACATAGAGTTCCGGCGTCGCATTTGCATTGTCCGAGGCTGAGGTGCTCGCCACCCTCGCCTCTCCCATCGCACCGATCGGCTCGCCTGCTAGTACGGACTGACCCGGCGCGACGCTGATTCTGCTCATCCCCGCCAAGACGACATGATAGCCGTCGCCGGCGTTGAGGATCAAGAGTTGACCATAGGAGCGGAAAGGCCCCGCATAAAGAACGCTTCCATCCGCCGGAGCGGTGACGATGGCGCCCGATTGTGTCGCAACCATGTCCCCAAGCATGGTGCCGCCGATGCCATCGTCGGCGCCGAAGCGGCGTTTGATACGCCCGGCGACCGGTAGCGCCACCTGCCCCTGGAGCAAGGAAAATGGAGCGGAAGCAACAAGTTGGTTGGCTTCCGGCACCACCGGAACGACCGGTTCGTTTGCTGCCTTGGCTGCCTCCGCGGCAGCCTTTCGAGAGGCCTCTGCGTCGGCGGCCTTCTTCGCCGCCTGCTTGTCGAGCGAGGCGATCAAATCTTTGAGACTTTCGGCTCGCGCTGCGAGTTCGACTGAATTTTTCGTCTCTTCGGCAAGCGCTGTCTCGGATTCCGAGCGTAGCCGGTTCTTGGCTTCGAGCAGCAGGTCCAGTCGCGCCTTTTCGCCGGCCTGCGCCGTCATCGCGGTTGTCAGGCGGTCACGTTCCGCCTCGATCGAGGCCACAACCCGTGACAGCTCCTTGAGGTCGGCCATCAGAATCTCGGTCTCGGAGCGCAGCTCAGGCACCACGGCGCCGAGAAGGATGGCGCTGCGGATCGACGACAGCGCGTCTTCCGGCTTGACCAGGATCGCCGGCGGCGGATTGAGGCCCATGCGCTGCAACGCGCCAAGCACCTCCGCCAGCACGCCGCGGCGCATGTTGAGCGAGGTGCGGATGCCCGCCTCCTGCTCTTTCAGCCCTTCGACCTTGCCGGCGATATCTTCGATGTCTTGGGCGAGCTTGCGCTCAGTCTTTGCCGACTGGATCAGCGCCGCGGTGATCGAGGCGTGATCCTTCTTCACCTGGGCAATCTCGGCCGCCAGCTTTTCGCGCCGCTCGGCTGAAACCTCGATGACGCGCGACAGGTTCTCGAGTTCGGACCGCGTACGGTCCGGGTCCGGCAAGGGCGGGCCTACCTGGGCCAATGCGGCTCCGCAGGCGAGCGCGATCCAGCCTGCGGCGACGATGCCGCGGCATGGTTGGAGCCACGACTTCACTGGGGAATTCCGCGCCATGCGATGATCCGGTTGTATGCTTGCGACCTTAGCGGCGGCATCGTTAACGAACCATCAACCATGTTCACCGGGCACGACCGCGGGCGGACTTTTGCCCAGCCATTTTGTCAAATTCCGGACGCTGCCATTATTTTCCTGTTCGAATTTGTATAGTGGACGCGATAGGCCTTGTCGGAGAACCCACATCACAAGACCAAAGAGGTTCCTCTCACTGGCATGTATCTGCTCGGCACTTATCGCAGCGACGGATGCGTTGACCATCGAGAGCCGCGCCATAGGCGACGTATATTCGCTCTACGAATACTTGTCTGGTCAGGACCTTACCGGGGCAGCCCAAGAAAAGCTCGCAACCTTGGCGTGCCGGAAAAGGACGACGCCGCCTTTGTACTTCGGCACCAGCGTTTTCTGCTGCAATATACAGACCTTGTGCGGTAATCCAAACGAGCACGTGGTCTACTATTCCCGAACCAGAGGCGCATACATGGTGCCGGATCCATTTGCTGAACGGTTCGCCAGATCCTGCCCGGAAATGCTAACTGACAAGGCGCTTGCCGACATGTCAGCCCATTCACGCGCGATGATAGGGATGCCCTGAAAGAATGGTCGCCGCGCGATAGAGTTGCTCGCCAAGCATGATGCGGACCATCTGGTGCGGCCAGGTCGCGGCACCGAACGAAATCAGCATCTGGGCTTCGTTGCGCAGCGCCTCGTCGTGGCCGTCAGGACCGCCAATGGCAATCATCACGCCGCGCTGGCCGCCGTCGCGCAGCGACGACATCTTGTCGGCAAATTGCTGCGAGGAGAGATTCTTGCCGCGTTCGTCGAGCAGGATGAGTGCGGTTCCCGGCGCCATCTGGGCGCGCAGCCTATCGGCTTCTTCGCGCCGCCGCTCATCAACGGTCTGGGCACGGCTTTCTGCGATCTCGGTAACTCCGGAAAAATCGAGGCCGAGCGGGCCGCCGCTTTTCGAGAACCGATCGAGATAGCGGTCGGCGAGTTCCTTCTCGGGGCCGGCTTTCATCCGGCCCACGGCATGTACCCAGACTTTCATCCCTGGCGTCTAGCGGCTCAATGAACCGTTTCTTCCTCGAGATCCGGCGCCTGCCACATCTTTTCGATGTTGTAGAACTCGCGGATTTCGGGCCGGAAGACATGGACGATGATATCGCCTGAATCGATGAGGACCCAGTCGGCACCTGACAGCCCCTCGACGCGGGCGGCGCCGAGACCGGCATCCTTCAGCGCTGTGAGGAGATGATCGGCAACCGCCGCGACATGACGGTGCGATCGACCCGAGGCGATGACCATGTAGTCGCCGAGGCTCGATTTCCCCTGAATGTCGATGGAGACGATGTTTTCGGCCTTGGAGTCTTCCAGACTGTCAAGGACTGTCTTGAGGGCGCGGGCAACAGCGTCGAATTCGCCTATCCCGGCCGGCGAAGGCATGACTTCCGCCTTCTTCCGAAGTGCTGTTCTCAGTGTCTTTCCTTTCCGACAGGAACAACCAAATCACCCTGAACTCGGGCGACACCATTTAGATAGGCAGAGTTAGGCTACAGTTTCAAGACAGCGACAACAAGTTGATCGTCCCGGCAGCCCTCGCGCCAGGGTTCCTATGGCTCGGTCGACGGCGGCAGCTGGGCCGACATCGGCGCAAAGCTGCCAGCATCGGCCTCCGGCACCGCCGGACTGATACGCAGGCGCCAGAGCACGAAAGCGGTGAACAACGCCGCGATGGCAGTGGCGACATACATGAAAGCCTGGGTTCCGTAGAAAGCCGTCAGCAAGGTGCCGAGGCCGGGAACGATGAAGCCCGACAGCGACCAGGCAAACAGCATGCTGCTCGACAGTGCCACGAGGTCGTCCTTGTGGGCGCGGTCGCTGGCATGCGCGCTCGACAGCGAGTAGATCGATTCGCTGGTGCCGCTCCACACGACATAGATCGCGACCATCAGCGGCAGGGCACTGCCGTCGAAACGGTTTGCCGCAATCCCGGCGATCACCACCAGGAGCCCCGCCGCCACCAGCACATAGCGCCGGTCGGTTCGATCGGAGATCCAGCCCAGCGGGATCTGGAACAGGAGCGTACCGAGGGGCATGGCAAACAACAGCGTCGCCACCTCCTGCTGGCTGAAACCGCTCGCCGTGGCGTGGATCGGCGCGAAGCCGGCGATCATCATCGACAGACCACCAACCGCAAGCATACCGGCGACGCCGACGGGAGAGATCCGCCACGCCCGCGCCAGCGCCACAGAGGCCGCCAGCGGTGGCGGCGGCTGCCGCAACCGGGTCAGCCCGACGGGCAGGATCGAGATGGCGGCGGAGGCCACGCAAAGCAACGGCGCCTGCGCGGTTGCGATGTCGACGAAGCGCAGCAGGAACGAACCGATACCGAGGCCGACGACATAAGCGACGTAGAAGATCGCCATGACCCGGCCGCGTATGTCGTTGCCGACGGCGTCGTTGAGCCAGCTCTGCGCGACGATGAACAAGCCGCAGATGGCAAAGCCATAAAGCGCCCGAGCGGCGATCCAGACGAAGGGGAACGTGCCTGCAGCGACGGCAACGTTGGACAGCACGATCAGGGCGGAAAACACCATGTAGGCACGGGCATGGCCGACACGGCGCACCAGCGCTCCGGTGAGCAGGCAGCCGGCAAGGCCGCCCGCCGACAGGCCGGTCAGCATCGTGCCCGCCCAGGTCGGCGCATAGCCCGCGGCCCCCAGGCTGACAGGGATGTAGCCGAACATCAGGCCGTTGCCGACGGCGAGCAGCGCCATCGCCAGGATCACACCGGCAACGGCGATCGCCGGCGTGTGGTCGCCCTCTTCGACTTCGCTGATCATCCCGTGCCGTTGTTCCATGCAGCCAGTTTCGCGGCTGCGACACATTGGCGCCGCTGCATTTGCGACATCGGCCGTGCAGGTTCAGCCAATAGTCCGGACTGGATCAAGACGGGCCGACCGGCGTTATTGCCATCGACATCGGCGCAAAAAAGCGCTGTGCAGCAAGCACGATCAAATGGACTTCCCCGCAAGCAGGCATATCGGGGTCGTCCTCATGCCGGAAACAACAATGACCCCTGTTCAGAAAGCCATCTGGTACATCGAGAGCCACTACCTCAAGGACATCGGCCTCGATGACATCGCCGCCGCTGGCGGGGTCTCGCGTTTTCACATGTCGCGCGCCTTCGCTGCCGCCACCGGCCAATCGGTCACGGGCTATATCAGGGCCCGCCGCCTGATCGATGCCGCGCTGGCGCTGGCCAAGGGCGCGCCCGACATTCTGGCGGTCGCGCTCGACGCCGGTTACGGCTCGCATGAGGCGTTCACCCGGGCCTTCCGCGATCGCTTTGGGCAGACGCCCGAGGAGGTGCGCGCCAATGGCTCCGTTTCACAGACCCAATGCCTGGAGCTTCTCAAAATGGACGAGACCTTCGTCGAAAACCTCGCCCCGTCGCGCTTCGTCGATGGCGGCCCCCTGCTCATAGCCGGCTTCGGCCAGCGCTACACCAGCGAAACGAGCCTGGCGATCCCGTCGCTGTGGCAGCGCTTCGGCCCGCATTTTGGCAGCGTGCCCGGCCAGAAGAACTATGTCGGCTATGGCGTCTGCTGCAATTTCGACGACGACAGTTTCGAGTACATCGCCGGCGTCGAGGTCAAGGATTTCGCCGACCTGACCTCGGAGTACACCCGTCTGCGCATCCCGCCGCAGCGCTATGCGGTGTTTGCCACCACCGACCACATTTCGATGATCCGTCGCATCACCCACACGGTGTGGAGTAAGTGGCTGCCGACATCGGGGCATGAAGCCGCAGACGGTCCCAATTTCGAGCTCTACCCGGAGAGCTTCGACCCGGCGACGGGCAATGGCGGCTACGAGATCTGGATCCCGATCAAAGGCTGACGCAATTCCAGGAAAACTGTACCGCGGTTTTCCGTCCGGACGGCTAGGACTTGCCCTTGGCCGTCCCGTTCCTCAGCGCCGTCGACGACAGCAGGGAACGGGGTCCGTGGATGAAGGTCCAGGCAGGGGCCTTCATGCGCGCCAGCAGCGGCGCGTCGCCCTCGTCGACACGTGCATAGTCGAAGGTCTTGGCGACCACAGACGACAGGAATGACAGCGTCGCCCCCGGCCGGTCGATGACGGCGATCGGGAAGGTCGTCGCGATCTGCCGCCAGCGCTGCCAGCGATGGAAATCGCGCAGATTGTCGGCGCCCATGATCCAGACAAAATCGACGCCCGGGTTGCGCGCCTTGATCAGCGCCAGCGTGTCGGCGGTGTAGCGCACATTGTGGCTCGCCTCGAAGGCGGTGACCTTGATGCGCGGGTTTTCCGCGATCTGCTCGGACAGTTCGATGCGTCTGGCCAGCGGCGCCAGCTCGCGTGTGCTTTTCAGCGGATTGCCTGGGGTGACCATCCACCACAGCTGGTCGAGTTGCAGCCGGCGCATGGCGATTTCAGCGACGAGGCCATGGCCGGCATGCGGCGGGTTGAACGACCCGCCGAACAGCCCGACCTGCATGCCTTTCATGGCATGCGGCATGCGAAGGTACTTTTGGGAAACTGGCGGCTCCGAAGGCAACAGCAACTTTAGGCCCCCTGAGCCGTCACACCAGCCCGATGCTTTCCGTCACGGCCGAAGCTGGCCGTTGCCGCGCACACGGTATTTGAACGAGGTCAGTTGCTCGACGCCGACCGGTCCGCGCGCATGCATCTTGCCGGTGGCGATGCCGATCTCCGCACCCATGCCGAACTCGCCGCCGTCGGCGAACTGGGTTGAGGCGTTGTGCAGCAGGATCGCCGAATCGATCTCGTTGAAGAAACGTTCGACGGCCTTCGCATCCTCGGCAACGATCGCCTCGGTGTGGTGTGAGGAGAACGTCTCGATATGCTCGATGGCGCCGGCGACCCCGTCGACAAGCTTCACCGAGATGATGGCGTCGAGATATTCGGTCACCCAGTCGGCATCGGTCGCCGGCTTGGCGTCGGCAAAGGCCGTGACCACATCCGCGTCGGCATGAATTTCACAGCCTGCCTTGCGCAGCGCTTCGAGCACCGGAATCAGATGTGTCGCCGCAACTGCGCGATCAACGAGCAAGGTCTCTGCCGCGCCGCAGATGCCGGTGCGGCGCATCTTGGCGTTGACTGCGATCGCCACTGCCATGTCGAGCTTGGCCGATTTGTCGATGTAGAGATGGCAGATGCCCTCGAGATGGGCGAATACCGGCACTCGCGCCTCGGTCTGAACGCGTTCGACAAGGCTCTTGCCGCCGCGCGGGATGATGACGTCGAGATTGCCCGACAGGCCCTTCAGCATTTCGCCGACGGCGGCACGGTCGGCCACCGGCACCAACTGGATCGCGTCCTCGGGCAGGTTGGCCGACTTCAGTCCCTCGGCGAGGCAAGAATGAATCGCCAGCGACGAGTTGAGCGAATCCGAGCCGCCGCGCAGGATCACCGGGTTGCCGGCCTTGAGGCACAGCGCACCGGCATCCGCCGTGACATTGGGACGGCTTTCATAGATCACGCCGATGACGCCGAGCGGCGTGCGCACGCGCTCGATATGCAGGCCATTGGGGCGGTCCCATTCGGCAATCACTTCGCCGACCGGGTCCCTGAGATCGGCAATGGCGCGGATGCCGTCGGCCATGTCGCGGATTCGGCCCGACGTCAGCTTCAAACGATCCATGAACGAACCGCTGAGACCGGCTTCTTCCCCGTTCTTCACGTCGATGGCGTTGGCTTCGAGGATCTCGTGCTCGCGATTCAGGATGGCTTCGGCCATGCCGATGAGAGCAGCATGCTTGCGTTCGGCGGAGGCGACAGCGAGTGGGCGGGCGGCGGCACGAGCCTTGCGGCCGATATCAGCCATCAGCCGCGCCGTATCCTCATGGGACTTCTCATGCGCCTTCAGCATGTCCTACCCTTCCGCTTGCACCGCAACCTTGTCCGTATGGCTGACCACGAGGTCGTCACGATGGATCATCGCCGAGCGTGCCTCGTAGCCAAGAACGGTTTCGATCTCCGCCGTCTTCAGTCCAGCGATCCTTACGGCATCCGCGGCGTCATAGGCAACCAGCCCGCGCGCGATCTCGCGCCCCTCGGGCGACAGGATCGCCACCGTGTCGCCGCGTGAGAAATTGCCGCTGACAAGCTTCACACCGGCCGGCAGCAGCGACTTGCCCGACAACAGCGCACCGACGGCACCCGCATCGACGGTCAGCCGTCCTGCCGGCTCGAGCTGGCCGGCGATCCAGGTCTTGTAGCCCTTCACCGGATTGCCGCTCGGCCGAAACAGGGTGGAGCGTTCGCCGCGTTCGATCGCCATCAGCGGCGACAGCCGCGTGCCGGCGGTGATGATCATCGCCGTGCCGGCCGCAGTGGCGATCTTGCCGGCGTCGATCTTCGTCCGCATGCCGCCGCGCGACAGTTCGGAGGCAGCTCCCCCGGCCATCGCCTCGATATCAGGCGTGATGCGGTCGACGACCGGAATGAATTTGGCATTCGGGTCGCTTGCCGGCGGGGCGGTGTAGAGCCCGTCGATGTCGGACAGCAGCACCAAAAGATCAGATCCCATCATCGTCGCCACACGCGCCGCCAGGCGATCATTGTCGCCATAGCGGATTTCGCTCGTCGCCACCGTGTCGTTTTCGTTGATGACCGGCACAGCATCCATCTTGAGCAGCGTCGATATGGTGGCGCGCGCGTTCAGATAGCGCCGGCGCTCCTCGGTGTCGCCGAGCGTGACCAGAATCTGGCCCGACTTCAGCCCCTTGCGGCCGAGCTCTTCCGCCCAGGCGCCCGACAAAGCGATCTGGCCGACGGCCGCGGCGGCCTGGCTCTCTTCCAGCTTCAAGGCGCGCTTGCCGAGACCGAGGATGGTGCGGCCAAGCGCGATCGCGCCCGACGAGACGACCAGCACGTCGGCGCCACCTTCGGCGAGCGTTGCGATGTCGTCGGCCATCGAGGCCAGCCATTCGCGCTTGAGACCGGTCGAGCGGTCGACAAGCAGCGCCGAGCCGATTTTGACTGTGATGCGCTTGTAGCTTCGAAGCGTAGGGATCGTCATGGCAGTCTACTTCGTCCAGCCCGCGTCGGAGGGCGCCACCTCGCCGCTTGCCTGACGTGCCTCTTCGACCACGCTCATCAGCGCGCGCAGCGTCTCCTCGACGCCCTCGCGCGTCGCCGCCGACAGGAGGATAGGCGCGCGCCCAGCCGCGCGTTTCAACGATGCCATCTTCTTCTTGCGTTCATCTGGATCGAGCGTATCAGCCTGGGAAAGTGCGACCACTTCGAACTTCTCGTCGAGACCGTGGCCATAGGCCTCAAGCTCGCGGCGCACCGTCTTGTAGGCCTTGGCAGGGCTTTCTTCCCGCGCCGAGACCAGATGCAGCAGCACGCGCGTGCGCTCGACATGGCCAAGGAAACGGTCGCCGATGCCAACACCTTCATGCGCGCCCTCGATCAGACCGGGAATGTCGGCGATGACGAACTCGCGGGCGTCGATGCGGGCGACGCCCAGGCCCGGATGCAGCGTGGTGAAGGGATAGTCGGCAATCTTAGGCTTTGCCGCCGTGACCGAGGCAAGGAAGGTCGACTTGCCGGCATTGGGCAGGCCGACGAGCCCGGCATCGGCGATCAGCTTGAGCCTGAGCCAGACCCACATCTCCTGGCCTTCGAGGCCGGGATTGGCTCGCCGCGGCGCCTGGTTGGTCGAGGTCTTGAAATGCTGGTTGCCGAAACCGCCATTGCCGCCCTTGGCGAGCAGATAACGCTGGCCGACCTGGGTCAGGTCGCAGATCAGCGTCTCGTTGTCTTCTTCATAGACCTGCGTGCCGACCGGGACCTTGAGCGTGATGTCGGCCCCCTTGGCGCCGGTCATGTTGCGGCCCATGCCGTGAATGCCGGTCTGCGCCTTGAAATGCTGCTGGTAACGATAGTCGATCAGCGTGTTGAGACCATCGACGACCTCGAGCCAGACGTCGCCACCGCGGCCGCCATCGCCACCGTCGGGGCCGCCGAATTCGATGAACTTTTCGCGCCGGAACGACACTGCACCCGCGCCACCGTTGCCGGAGCGGATGTAAACCTTGGCCTGATCGAGAAATTTCATCGGACTCTTCGTCTTCTGCTGCTATTTCGTTGTTTCAGCGCACTTGCCATAGCGCAAGGCGCGGCGAAGGGCGAGAGCGGATTGGGCCGCGAAGCCCGTATCGAAAGGACGTAGATGAAACTGGTCACCTACAACACCCAGTATGGCGTCGGCCGCGACGCGCGCTACGACCTCGACCGCATTGCCCGCGCCGTCGACGGCGCCGACATCGTGTCGCTGCAGGAGGTGACCCGCAACTTCATGCGCAACGACATGGCCGACATGGTCGACGGCCTTGCCCGCCTGCTGCCCGACTACTTCCATGTCTACGGCGTCGCCATGGACATCGACTTCGGCATGCTCGGCACCGACGGCAAGCCCGCCAACAAGCGGCTGCAGTTCGGCAACATGGTGCTGTCGCGCTGGCCCATCGTCGCGTCGCGCAACCTGCTCCTGCCGCGCAGCAAACGCCTCAGCCGCGGCAACCTGCAGCGCTCGGCGCTGGAAGCGCTTATTATGGCACCGTCGGGTCCGCTGCGTGTCTACTCCGTACACACCGACCACGTCAGCCAGGAGGAGCGCATCGCCCAGATCCGTCACCTCAAGGAACGGGTCTACGCCTTTGCCGCAGAAGGCGGCGTCCTCACCGGTGCTGCCGAATACGGTTTCCCCGAGCTCCCCAGCCCCGAGGAATTCGTTCTCATGGGCGACTTCAACATGGTGCCGGGCTCGCCCGAACATCTCGTCATGACCGGCGTGCCCGACCCGGTGGAAGGTCCGCAGATCGTCGCCCATCACCCTGTCGACGCCTATACGCTGGCGGGCGGAGTTCCGGATGGGTCGGTCTCCTGGACCGACACGACCCATCCGGAAAAAACCCGCCTCATCGACTACGTCTTCGTTCAGGCCAACATGGCCGCCAGGGTCAAATCCGTCCGCATCGACAGCGATGCGGCAGGTTCCGACCACCAGCCGGTGTGGGTCGAGCTGGCCTGAGCCGTCCGCCTAGAACCGCGCCCACGACCTGAGGCTCGCCCAGGTCTTGCGGTCGAGCCGGTAACGCTCGACAGGGACCTGGCCGGCGACGATCGAGTTCAGCATGCCCTGGCCGGCATACTGGAAGCCGCACTTGTGGATGACCCGCCGCGACGCCGGGTTGATGACCCGGCACGAGACGTTGAGCACGGCAACATCGGTTGCCCGGAAGGCGAGATCGACGAGCGCATGCGCGGCCTCGGTGGCATAGCCCGACTTCCAGTAGGGTTCACCGATCCAGTAGCCGAGCTCTAGCCCGCGGTCGGTGACGTTTAGCCCGGCCGAACCGACGAAGGCACCGGTGTCGGCGATGGTGATGGCATAAACCACCCCGCCGCGCCTGCTACGCGCCATCGACAGGAAGGCTCGCGCCTCGGCCTCGCCGTAGGGATGCGGCATCCGCGACAACATCTCGGCGATGTGGCGGTTGTCGGCCAGCTGCACCAGCTCGGGGATGTCGTCCTCGTGCGGTGGCCGCAGGACCAGGCGCTCGGTCAGCAATATCGGACAGTCGATCGACAGCCTTTCGTCTTCGCTGTCTTCCTTCTCGGCAACCATGTGAAATCCTCCAGGAAAATGAAAAAGGGGAGATGGAAACCCATCTCCCCTGATCCTTTTCCTGGCTTGGCCAGACACCGGTTCCCGAGATGGGGCGCCGGTGTTGTAGTGCGGAACCGGCTACTCCGCGGCCTTGAGAATCGGATTCACCGATACGTAGGTTCGGCCATTGGCTTTTTTGTTGAAGGTCACGGCGCCGGCTTCGAGCGCAAAAAGGGTGTGATCCTTGCCCATGCCGACGTTGACGCCGGGATGCCAGGTGGTGCCGCGTTGACGAACGATAATGTTGCCCGGAATCACGGACTCGCTACCGAACTTCTTGACGCCAAGGCGCTTCGACTCTGAATCGCGACCGTTGCGCGACGAACCGCCAGCTTTCTTATGTGCCATGGATGTTCTCCTTCAGCGCTCTGATTACTCTGATTCCGCGACGGCTGCAGCCTTTTTCGGCGCTGCCTTCTTCGCGGGCTTTTCTGCAGCTGCATCAGCTGCGGCTTCGGCCTTCACTGCCGCCTTCTTCGAAGGCTTCGCACCGCCGGTCAGGATCTCGGAGATCCGGACAGTGGTGTGGTGCTGGCGGTGACCGCGGGCGCGACGCGAGTTCTGGCGGCGACGCTTCTTGAAGGCGATGACGGTCTTGTTGCGGCCGTGCTCGACCACCTCAGCCGTCACCACTGCGCCCGCGACGAAGGGCGCGCCGATCTCGGCGTTTTCACCTTCGCCAACGGCGAGCACTTCAACGAATTCCACGGTGTCGCCGGCGGCGCCGACGAGCTTCTCAACCTTGATCACATCATTGGCGGCAACGCGATACTGCTTACCGCCCGTTTTGATGACTGCGAACATTTTGTGCCTTTCGCTGTTCGGTCGGCCTTTTCGGCCGTCTTTTTGTCAGTCGTTACGGGTTCATGACAAACGGCGCAGAGGACCCTCCACGCCGATTGCAGGGGTCCCGTAACCGAAGGTTGCCATGAAGTCAAGGCGAACACCTTGGCAAAGCTGCGCTTTTGAGCCCGGTCAGGCCTCCCGTGCCGACGCGAGCCTCACGCAGTCCAGTCCCGGATACCGGCTTCAGCTCAAGCGAACAACTGCCGAGGCGACGCCCGCATAACCCAAACGCCCGTGAAGCCAGTCTCTCTGACCGTGATTTTCCACCGGGCTGACGCAGCGTCCATCTGGCTAAATCGGCTCAATGAAAAAGATACGCCAACTCGGTCACATTTGGCCTTGTGCGACAGGCCATGAGCCGTTATCTACTGCGCCGCGCCGGCAACGGCCGATCACGACCGCGGAGAGGTGGCAGAGTGGTCGAATGCACCGCACTCGAAATGCGGCATGGGTGCAAGCCCATCGGGGGTTCGAATCCCTCCCTCTCCGCCAGACACCGCCGCTTCTACGCTTAAAGCCCTAAATATCTTGAGGCCGCAACGGCGGCTTCCTGCCTTCATTGCCGATGTTCGGCATTGCTGCTTTAGAGTGCAGATTATGGTTCATGATCGCGCCCACCTTGAGACAGCGTTCCGTGCCAAGGCACGCCTGAAGTTCCTTTTCTTCTGGGGGCACCAGCCTGCAAGAGATGGACGGATAACTGCCTCACGCTTCAGCCAGTGGTGGTCTGCGGCCTTTGAGGTGGCCAGCATCCGCTATCCCACGGCTGAGCATTGGATGATGGCTGAGAAGGCACGGCTGTTTGGCGACCAAGAAGCGGTGCAGCACGTCCTTAAGGCGCGAAGTCCCAAGCAGGCAAAGCAGATCGGTCGCGAGGTGCGCGGTTTTGATGAGGCGCGTTGGGATGGAGAGAAGCGCCGCATCGTCACTGAAGGAAGCTTCGCAAAGTTCTCCCAAAACAAGGCGCTCGGGGCATTTCTGCTGTCTACCGGCAATCAGATTCTAGTTGAAGCAAGCCCGGTGGACCGCGTGTGGGGCATCGGCTTGGCCGCTGATGACAAGCGAGCAGCCAATCCACTCCTGTGGCGTGGCGACAATTTGCTCGGCTTCGCGCTCATGAACGTGCGAGACCGCATTAGAGTCTGATACCGCCTTATAGCCCTGATCTGTATGTCCGCTAACCACTCCGCTGTAGATCTACTCGATCGACATTACTCTCCAGCTGTCTTCATTTGGATCCCAGCGTGTGCAGCGGCGGAAGGTCTGCGGATGACATAAAGATCCTGGTGTTCCCACCAACCGGCAGATTCGTAGGTTAGGTACTCAGCGCCGGAAAGTTGCGCGATTTGCCCATCGACAAAACCCTTCGCCAATCTCGCCTCCGTCAATCTCCACACGGATGGCTTTGCCGAACAGGGCGGCGCTGCGGCTCTCACCGTCGCAAGGGATTCGACCGACGTCACCTTCGCCACCGTCGGGTTGCGCGCCTCGACCGCATTTACAGTGGCCGGCATAGAAACCAGGGCACGCGGCATGCTCGGCCGGCGCCACGCTTTCGGCAACACGTTTCCCTCGTCAGTCAATGCCTTTGGCTACTCCAGCGCTTTCTCTGTCGCGGGGGCACCGATCGCCAGAGACAGCGCCATTGCCGAGGCCGGCTCGACTTCGACATCTCCGCGGCTGCAAGCGTCGGCCTTGCCTATCATGGCCAACTGGCATCCGACGCACAGGATCACAGCTTCAAGGCAAACCTTGCGGTGCGGTTCTAGCCGTCTTCATGCACGCCATGCCGACCATGGACGACTACCGGGACCCGAAGATGGTCGTGTATCTTCGGCAGCCGCGACGGCGTTTGCCGGCCCCCCCTGGCTACGGGCCCGGATGGGTCAGCCCTTGCCCGTCAGCGTGCGCTCGCGCGCGCATGGTCGATATAGATCTCGCGCAGCCGCGTGACGACTGGTCCCGGCTTGCCGTCGCCGATCGGCTTGCCATCGATGCGGGCCACCGGCATGACGAAGGTCGAAGCGCTGGTGATGAAGGCTTCGGCAGCAGCCTGGGCTTCCTCGACGGTAAAGCGGCGTTGCTCGAGCGTCAGGCCGCCCTCCTCGGCCAACTGGACAAGCGCCTGCCGCGTACAACCGGGCAGCGTGCGCTGGCTGTTGGCGGGTGAGACGATCTTGCCGTCATGGGTAACGATATAGGCGGTCGACGACGCACCTTCGGAGACATGACCGTCCTCGACCATCCACGCCTCGTCGCAACCTTCCGCCTTGGCGTCGCGCTTGGCCAACACCTGCGGCAGCAGGGACACGCTCTTGATGTCGCGCCTTGCCCAGCGCAGGTCGGCCAGCGTCTTGACGGCAATGCCGGTCCTTGCTGCGGCAACATCGACAAGCACCTTCGCCTGCGTCAACAGCAGGAGTGTCGGCTCCAGCTCCTCGCCGAACAGGAAGTTCCGCTCTTCGGCGCCCCGCGTCAGTTGCAGGTAGACAAGCCCTTCCTGCAGACCGTTGCGCTCGATCAGACCGTGCTCGATCTCTTCGATGGCAGCGGTGGTGATGGGCAGGCGCAAGCCAAGTTCACAGGCCGAGCGCTCCAGACGCGCCATGTGCAGGTCGCTGTCGACTAGCTTGCCGTCAAGAACCGCCGTCACCTCGTAGATGCCGTCGGCAAACAGGAAGCCGCGATCGAAGATCGACAGTTTGGCCTCAGCGGCCGGCAGGTAGCTGCCATTCAGCCAGACGATGCGGTCTTGTCCACCGGCCATACGTACTCTCCAATGCAAGTGAGATGTCAGCGCGCCTTGTACAGGCCCAGCGCCCCGATGGAAATTGCCTTATGCGAGACGGCGCCGCTGTCACTTATGGTTCCGAAGGGCTTCCGCGCAGGCCTCGAGATAGGCGTAACCATATCTCAGGTCGGGTTCGAGATACGCCCCCTCGCCCCACTCGTTCCAGGCATTGATGAAGACAAGGCGCTCGTTTGCAGGATTGGCCTGCGCGCGCTCCATCGCGTCCCCGAGCCATTGCTCGAACAGATCGGGCGTCGAGCCATGGTAGATCTGGGCAGACGTCGGACGGCGCGCGCTGTTGTCCCATGACGGCATGACGCCGGGATGGACGACGCCTGCCTCGACCGACTTCACCTTTTCCGCTGCCACCACGTCGGCGTAGCGTCGAATACGACCGCTGTCCCGGAAGCGTGAGACGGACAAGCTGCTTTCGATACTCGGCGTGCGGATGTTGTGCGGCGGAAACTCGGACAGCGCATCGAAGCCGTGGTCGCGATGCGCACTGAAATCAAAGGCATTCGTCGCGATCAGGTAGATCCCAGGATATCCGAGCCTGGTCATCTCTGCGCGCCAGCGTGCGATGGTGGCTTTCATGTCCGGGAAGAGGCTCGCGCGATAGACGGTGAAAACCGGCTTGCCGTCGATTTTCAGATAGCGGGGATCGCGGAAATATTTGTCGAGGCCGCGAATGACCGCGATGTCGTCCTCCGCCGAATGCCGCTGCGCCAGAAGCACGTCCTGCTCGCGCCCGGACCAGCGTCGCGACCAGGTTTCGTTGGCCCAGCACAGGGAGAATGGCAGGTCGAGATCGGCGGTTGCCAGATAATGGTCCAGCGGACCTTCCAGCAGACGCCGACCACCAAACCAGTAGAAATGAAAACAGAAGGCTGAGATGCCATAGAGCTTGGCCAGTTCGACCTGCCGGCGCATGACTTCAGGCAACCGCAGGTCATAATAGCCCAGTTCTCCCGGCAGCCGCGGCTGGTAGTGACCTTCGAAGACAGGGAACGCGCGCGCAACGTTGCGCCATTCGGTGAAGCCGCTCCCCCACCACTCGTCGTTCTCCGCCGTCGGATGAAACTGCGGCAGGTAGTACGCCACCAGGCGGACGTCGGTCGCGGCCGGCTTTTCGCTTGCTATCGGCTTATAGTCACCGGCCGGATAATGGCCAAGGAGATTGCGGACCTGTGTCTCGTGTAGCCGGTCCGACGGCTGTGACCTCGCCAGCCATCGGGACGGCTGCGCGATCCGCCGCAACTTTCCCCAGACTCTGCGCAAGAAGGATGGCCTTTCACGCCACGGGGCGCCTGACAGAGCGTTCACTGGCGCTTCCCGAAACTGCCCATAGGGCCGCCATTCAATCCGTTTGCAAATCCCAGAAGCTTGGAGCGTCGCGCACTGGAGAACAGCACATGCGGCCACAGCAGCTTCAGCCACGTACGGAAACGTTCGGCAGGTACGTCAAGCGGCATCTGGTGCTTGTTCATGACATAGACCAGCGACCGGCCCATCGCTTCACCCTTGACGCGGCCCGACTCGACCGACCGCGCGCTGGAGCGGCCTTCCGCATGGTCGACGGCAGCACCTGCAGCAAGCCGCAGCTCGACACCGACCCGCAGCAGCCGCACGCTGAGGTCGTCGTCCTCGTGGAACAGGAAGATGTTCTGGTCGAAGCCGCCAACCTGCTCGAAATGCTTGCGCCTGATGAAGATGCAGGCGCCATGCAGGACCGGGATGGCGCAATCATGGTTGGGTGGCGCCCCGTGCCAAAAGTCGGACGCCGGCAGCAGTCGCGACCACCGTCTGAAGCGCCGGCGCGAGCCCGAATAGAAACGCGGATTGAAGGCGGCGTCGGGATGGGCAGCTGCTGCAGCAACAAGCGCCTCTATCGCGCCCGCCTCGAAGCGAAGGTCAGGATTGGCAAGCAGCAGGAATGGCGCATTGCCGGCGGCCGCGCCGACATTGCAGGCGCTGCCATAGCCGACATTTTCCTCGATCTCGATGACCTTCGCCCCGGCAGCCTCGGCAAGCGTCACGGAGTCGTCGACACTGGCGTTGTCGACGACAACAACGTTTGCACAACTCGGAACAGTCGCCAAAAACACTGGCAAGACCGAGCCGCTGTTGTGGGTAACGACGATCAGATCCACTTCCGGTTTCATAAAGTCGTCCGCATCAACTTGACTTAACGTAAATGTCGACTCCTACCCAAAGCAGTGAGCTTTTCCTCGTCTCGCATCTATGCAGCGAAACGGCTGTCCGGACAACATTTGTACAATCACAGCTTCTTTCCGCCGTAGCAATCGGGTGATCAACCAAACGGGAACCTTCCGGCAACGGGCAACTGGCGTTCGCTTTCGAAAGCGCTCAGGGTCAGATTCACCTGTTTGCAGATCCGACCAGTTCCGTGACCAGGCCCGCGACCCGCTCTCGCCACTCGCCGGCACGGTAGCCGAAATCGCGGGCAAAGGCGTCCGAGCTCAGTTGCGAATTCGCCGGCCGTGCAGCCTTTGCTGGCCATTGCTCACTGCCGACAGGTTCTGCAAGCGCGGATGGTCCGCCGAGCGACGCACTGACGGTAAAGACGTGAGTGGCCAGCTCAAACCAACTGGCGCGGCCCTGGCCGGCGAGATGGTAGAGACCCTGCGGAAAGCCGCCTCGCTTGTGCCACGAGGCAGCTGCCGCCAGCAAGCCGTCGGCGAGATCACGGGCCTCCGTCGGATTGCCGAACTGGTCGGCCACGACCTGTAGCCTGTCGCGTGTCGCCGCGAGCGTGAGCATCGTCTTGACGAAGTTGCGGGCATGGCGGCTGACGACCCAGGCCGTGCGCACCACCAGGTGGTCCGGATTGCCGGCACGGACGGCTTCCTCGCCCACCAGCTTGCTGCGGCCATAGACCGTCTGCGGGTTGGGCATGTCCGTCTCTGAGTAAGGCTGCGCCGCCTTGCCATCAAACACGTAGTCCGTCGAAACCTGGACGATCGGGATGCCCGCAAGCCTGGTCAGCCGAGCCAATTCCGCCGGCGCCTCGGCATTGATGCGAAACGCACGCTGGGGTTCGTCTTCCTGCTGATCGACGCCGGTGTGCGCGGCGGCATTGATGACCATATCAGGCGCGACCGATTTCAGGACCGGGGCAAAAGTCGCGAGATCTTCAAGGTCGAGGTCAGGCCGACCGACAAGGACGATATCTGCTTTTCCCTTGGCGCGCTCGGCAAGCGAGAGCGCCAATTGGCCGGATGTTCCGGTAACCAGAATCTTCACTTGGCGGCGACCAGTCCCTGGCGGGTTCCGTCGAAGCACTGCTCGCGGATCGGGCGCCACCACCAGCCATTGGCGAGATACCAGTCGACGGTCCGGGCGAGGCCGGTCTCAAAGGTTTCCAGCGGCGTCCAGCCCAGTTCCTGCTCGCTCTTGGTCGGATCGATCGCATAGCGCCGGTCATGTCCGGGCCGGTCGGTAACATAGGTGATGAGGTCGAGATGCGAGCGGCCGCCATTGCGAGGGCGGCGTGCATCAAGCAGGGCACAGATGGCTTCGACAACTTCGAGATTGGTGCGTTCGGCACGTCCGCCGATGTTGTAGCTCTCACCAATCCGGCCCCCGGTCATGACCGCTTCGAGTGCCCTGGCGTGATCCTCGACGAACAGCCAGTCACGGATGTTGGCGCCTTTGCCATAGACCGGCAGCGGCTGCTCATCCAACGCGTTGGCGATGACCAGCGGGATCAGCTTTTCCGGGAAGTGGTAGGGCCCGTAGTTGTTCGAACAGTTGGAAAGGACCACCGGCAATCCGTAGGTCTCGTGCCAGGCGCGCACGAAGTGATCGGACGCCGCCTTCGATGCCGAATAAGGCGACGACGGCTTGTAGGGCGAGTCCTCGGTGAAGACGCCGGAATCGAAAGGCAGGTCGCCGAACACCTCGTCGGTCGAGACGTGATGGAAGCGGAAGCGCTTGCGTGCCTCCTCCCCAAGGCTGCGCCAGTGGTCGAGCACGGCCTGCAGCAGGCTCGCCGTGCCAACGACATTGGTGGTGACGAAGGCCATAGGCCCGTCGATCGATCGGTCGACGTGGCTTTCTGCCGCCAGGTGCATGACGAGATCGACGGCTTCGTCTGCGAGAATTTTGCGCACCTTGTCCGTGTCGCAGATGTCGGCCTTCCGGAAGACATAGTTCGGATTGCCATCGAGATCACGCAGCGACGTCAGGTTGCCGGCGTAGGTCAGCTTGTCCAGGTTAACGACGCGGTACTTGCCGCTTGCCACCAGATGCCGGCAGACGGCCGAGCCGATGAAACCGGCGCCACCGGTGACCAGCACAGTTTGAGGGACGTTTTTCACGGGTAGACAAATCCGGTTTCGACATCAGTCAGCAAGGGGGCGGCAGCATCCTTGTCCGACAGGATCAGCTCTTGTGCGGCTACCGGCCAGTCGATCGCGATGTCGGGGTCATCGAAGCGGATCGAACGGTCATGCGGCTGCGAATAGGGTGCCGACACCTTGTAGGCAACTTCGGTGTCGGGCTCGAGCGTAACAAAGCCATGCGCGAAGCCCTTGGGCACCCATATCTGATTCCATTCTTCGGCGGAAACCGTCAGCCCCACCCATTTGCCGAAGGTCGGCGAGCCCACGCGAATGTCGATGGCGACGTCGTAGATCGATCCGCGCAGGACCCGCACCAGCTTGTCCTGTGCAAAGGGCGGCTTCTGGAAATGCAGCCCCCGCAACACGCCGCGCTCCCGCGACAGCGAGTGATTGTCCTGCACGAAATCGACGGCGATGCCTGCCTGGGCAAGCTTCCCGGCATTCCAGGTCTCGGAAAAGAAACCGCGTGCGTCATCGAACCTGGGGACGCGTATTTCGCAAACGCCGTCCAGGCCGAGCTTGCTCACCTCAACCATGACTGATTTCCCTGACTCGGCGCTCGAGATAGCGGGCATAGTCGGTCTTGCCGAGCTCGGCGGCACGGCGCAACACGTCCTCTTCGCTGACCCAGCCGAGTTCGAAGCCGATCTCTTCCGGGCACATGATCTTGATGCCCTGGCGATGCTCGATGGTGCGCACGAAGGACGACGCCTCGTGGAGGCTGTCATGAGTGCCGGTATCGAGCCAGGCGTAGCCCCTGCCCAGGCGGACGACATGCAACGTATCGCGCTCGAGATAGGTGCGGTTGACGTCGGTGATCTCCAGTTCGCCACGCGCCGACGGCTTGATCGACGAGGCAATGTCGACCACCGAATTGTCGTAGAAATAGAGACCTGTCACCGCCCAGTTCGAGCGCGGCTGCGCAGGCTTTTCTTCGATCGACAGGGCACGCTGGGTCTCCCGGTCGAATGACACGACGCCATAACGCTGCGGATCCTCGACATGGTAGGCAAAGACCGAAGCGCCGCTCTCGCGGGCAACGGCTGCCCGACAGCGCTCCGACAGGCCGTCGCCATAGAAGATGTTGTCGCCAAGGATGAGTGCCACCGGGCTGTTGCCGATGAACTCGCGCCCGATGATGAACGCTTCGGCCAGACCGTTGGGCGATGGCTGGACAGCATAGGAGAACGAGACGCCGAACGCCGAGCCGTCGCCGAGCAACTGCTGGAACTGCGGCAGGTCACGCGGGGTCGAAATGATGAGAATGTCCTGAATACCCGCCAGCATGAGAACGCCAAGCGGATAATAGATCATCGGCTTATCATATATCGGTAGTATCTGCTTCGATACTGCAAGTGTTGCAGGATAGAGACGCGTGCCGCTACCGCCCGCAAGTATTATTCCCTTCACGGTGGATTCCTGATGTCGTTGCCTTTTGACCCCCGTCCCGGCTGACAATCCGCAATAGACCGTATGGCACTCACAAACAAGACACCAATGTCATCTGCCACAATCGCGAACAGATTTGGTTTCAGAAGGTAAAACTTGCGGAGCGAAACCCAGCTCGGCCCAGCCATACGCATCGAGAGACACGAAAATGAACCGTCTGTTGCTCAACATCGCCTCTGTCCTGGCATTCGCTGCCATGGCATGGATTACCCCAGCTGCCGCAGGAGAAAACATGCTCGAACGTGAATTGCATGCGAGTGCAAGCAAGGGCGACGCGATAGCCGTCCGCGACCTGCTTGCAAAGGGCGCCAGCATCGACGCACGCGACGACAACGGCCGCACAGCACTTCTGCTCGCTACCCACGCCAACCAGATCGAAACCGCCAGGGTGCTGATCGACGCCGGCGCCGACGTCAACGCCAAGGATGCCATCAACGACAGCCCGTATCTCTATGCCGGCGCGCGCGGACATCTCGAGATTCTGAAGATGACCCTCAGCCATGGCGCCGACCTCAAGAGCATCAACCGCTACGGCGGCACCGCACTGATCCCGGCCGCCGAACGCGGCCATGTCGAGACCGTGCGCACGCTGATCGAGGCGGGCGTCGATGTAGACCACATCAACAAGCTCAATTGGACGGCACTTATCGAGGCCATCGTGCTCGGCGACGGCGGCCCTCGCCATGTCGCGATCGTCAAGTTGCTCATCGACGCCGGGGCCGACGTTAACCTTGCCGATGGCGACGGCGTGACGCCGCTGCAGAACGCCCGCAAGCACGGCTTCAGCGAGATCGAGAAGGTCCTGGTTGCTGCGGGCGCCCGCTGAAGGAGGCTGAAATGGACAGGTCGCGTGATTTCCTTTGTCAGGCAATCGAGCTGGCGCGCGCGAACATCTCGAGAGGCGGCCGTCCTTTCGGAGCCGTGGTTGTCAGGAACGGTGAGGTTATCGCCAGTGGCGTCAACGAAGTGCTGTCGTCCAACGATCCGACTGCTCATGCCGAGATGTCTGCCATCCGCGCGGCAAGCCAGGCCCTCGCCTCGCCGCGACTCGACGGCTGTACGGTCTATGCGAGCGGCCATCCTTGCCCGATGTGCATGGGCGCAATGCGGATGGCGGGCATAACCGAAGTTGCATACGCCTATTCGAACGACGACGGCGAGCCCTATGGCCTGTCCACGGCGGCGGTCTATGCCGACCTTGCGCGCCCTGCGCCCGAGCAATCCATGAAGGTGGCGTATCGTCCGGTGCGCCCGCAGAAAGGCCAGCATCTTTACGCCGAGTGGAAGGCTGCACAGCCCCAACCCTAGACCGGATCTGCCACACCATGCCAGGCGGGTGGCGTCACGGGCACATCCGCAGTCGTTCAGTCTCCGCCTCCGGGAGCGCGCAACATGTCGAAACCGTCCACCGGCCCGCTTGCGGGGCTTCGCATCGTCGAGTTCGTCGGTCTCGGGCCTGCGCCTTTCGCCGCCATGCAGTTCGCCGACATGGGAGCGGACGTCGTCCGCATCGCGCGCCCGGTCGCCACGCCAACAGTTCCCGATCCGATTTCGGGACGCGGGCGGCCGACCGTGGCCGCAGACCTCAAGGATCCCGATCAGGCCGAGATGGTCCGCACACTCTGCGACAGTGCCGATGCCCTGATCGAAGGGTTCCGACCAGGTGTCATGGAACGCCTAGGCCTGGGACCCGACGTCCTGCTGGAACGCAACGTGCGCCTCGTCTACGGCCGCATGACGGGGTGGGGTCAGACGGGCCCGCTGGCAACCCATGCGGGTCACGACATCAACTACATCGCCATCACCGGCGCGCTTGCGGCGATCGGACCGGCCGGCCAGCCCATGCCGCCGCTCAACCTCGTCGGCGATTTTGGCGGCGGCGCCATGTTCCTCGTCTCCGGCATGCTCGCGGCGCTTTTTTCGGCACAGCGCACAGGCGCGGGCCAGGTCGTCGACGCCGCCATTTGCGACGGCACCATCCAGTTGATGACGATGGCCCATGACCTGGCCTCGGCAGGCCAGTGGCAGCCGCGGCGCGAAACCAACCTGCTCGACGGCGGCGCGCCCTACTACGGCGCCTATGAATGCGCCGATGGTGTACACATCGCCATCGGCCCGATCGAACCGCAGTTCTTCGAACTGCTCCGTCAGGCTATCGGCTTGGACGAGTCCGCCCACGCCCTGCGTGCCGACCCGCATAATTGGCCGGCATTGAAAGAGAAGATTGCAGCGCTGATCATCGAACGCCCAAGCACTGAGTGGCTTGCTTTGCTCGAGCACTCAGATGCCTGCGTCTCACCGGTCCTCGACCTGCACCAGGCCGCACGGCATCCGCATCTCGTCGCGCGGGAGAGCTTCGTTCAGCTGGACGGGTTGACGCAACCAGCCCCGGCACCACGTTTCTCGGGGACGCCGGCCAAGGCCCGCCCACGGCCTCGGGCGCCGCTGCCACTGGCCGATGCGGTCCGGATGTGGCGCAGCTAGCGTTGCTCTCGCCCCTAAGGCCGACCATGGCCCCAGAAAGCAAAAAGCCGCCGGTGTGACCGACGGCTTGAGCGATTCTGTCAAACTGCGCCTGACCGGGCGACAACGCCTCAGATAGCGGCTTCCAGGGTCGACAGGTGATTGAGATAGGCTTCCGCCTTGGTGCGGGCCTGGTCTTCCTTGGCGTCGGCGACGTCTTCACGCGCTTCCTGGATGCGGCGCAGCAGTTCGGCGCGGTCGATGTCCTTGACCGGCGTCGCCGATTCGGCGAGCAGCGTGCAGCCGGCCGGAACGATGTCGGCGAAGCCGCCAAACACGACGTAGCGCTCTTCCTTGCCGCCGACGGCCTTCACCGTCACGACGCCCGGCTTGATCGTCGTCATGACCGGCGCATGGTTGGCCATGACAGTCATTTCGCCTTCCGCACCGGGAATGACGACGGACTCGACCTGCTCCGAAACGAGCAGACGCTCGGGCGAGACCAGTTCGAATTTGAATGCTTCAGCCATGGTGTCTCACAAATGCTTGGACGGAGTTCCGAGCAGACCTGCCCGCAAGCGGGCAGTCATCGGTGCAACAGCGCGGACCATCGGGTCCGCGCTGCGGCTTTCATGATTATGCCGCTTCTGCAGCCAGGCGCTGGGCCTTCTCGATCGCCATGTCGATGCCGCCGACCATGTAGAAGGCAGCTTCCGGCAGGTGATCGTACTCGCCGTCGACCAGGCCCTTGAAGCTCTTGATGGTGTCTTCGAGCGGCACCAGCTGGCCAGGCGAACCGGTGAACACTTCTGCGACGAAGAACGGCTGCGACAGGAAGCGCTCGATCTTGCGGGCGCGGGCAACCGTGACCTTGTCCTCTTCCGACAGCTCGTCCATGCCCAGGATGGCGATGATGTCCTGCAGCGACTTGTAGCGCTGGAGGATTTCCTGGACGCGGCGGGCGACCGAGTAGTGCTCTTCGCCGACGATCAGCGGGTCGAGCATGCGCGAGGTCGAGTCGAGCGGATCCACGGCCGGGTAGATACCCTTTTCCGAGATGGCGCGGTTGAGGACCGTCGTCGCGTCAAGGTGCGCGAACGAGGTTGCCGGCGCCGGGTCGGTCAAGTCGTCGGCGGGGACGTAGATCGCCTGAACCGAGGTGATCGAGCCCTTGTTGGTGGTGGTGATGCGTTCCTGCATCGCACCCATATCGGTCGACAGCGTCGGCTGATAGCCCACGGCCGAAGGAATACGGCCGAGCAGAGCCGACACTTCCGAACCCGCCTGGGTGAAGCGGAAGATGTTGTCGACGAAGAACAGCACGTCCTGGCCCTGGTCGCGGAAGTGCTCGGCGATGGTCAGGCCCGACAGGGCGACGCGGGCGCGCGCACCGGGCGGCTCGTTCATCTGGCCGAACACCAGGGCGCACTTCGAACCTTCGGTCGAGCCGTTGTTCTCGTGCGGGTCCTTGTTAACGCCCGACTCGATCATTTCGTGATACAGATCGTTGCCTTCGCGGGTGCGCTCGCCGACGCCGGCGAACACCGAGTAACCACCGTGCGCCTTGGCGACGTTGTTGATCAGTTCCTGGATCAGAACGGTCTTGCCGACGCCGGCGCCGCCGAACAGGCCGATCTTGCCGCCGCGAGCATAAGGAGCCAGCAGATCGACGACCTTGATGCCGGTGACCAGGATCTGTGCTTCGGTCGACTGGTCGACATAGGCAGGCGCTTCCTGGTGGATGGCGCGCTTGGACTTGGTCTTGACCGGGCCGGCTTCGTCGACCGGCTCGCCGATGACGTTCATGATGCGGCCGAGCGTCTCGTCGCCAACCGGAACCATGATCGGCGAACCGGTGTCACGGACGGCCTGGCCACGAACGAGGCCTTCCGAAATGTCCATGGCGATGCAGCGGACGGTGTTTTCGCCGAGGTGCTGTGCCACTTCGAGGATGAGGCGGTTGTCGCCGTTCATCGTCTCGAGCGCGTTCAGGATCGGCGGCAGTTCGCCGTCGAACTGCACGTCGACGACAGCGCCGATGACCTGCGAGACGCGGCCCGCGCCGGAGGCGACGACCGCCGACTTTTCGACCTTGGCAGCGGCCGCCTTGGCAGGCGCCGCCTTCTTTGCTGCGGGGGCCTTTTCCGCCGCCGGAGCGGCTTTCGGAGTAGCTGCTTTAGCCATCGTTTAACCTCTGTGTCCGTTCGTTGTTTCACGCGGACCCGCCTTGCGGCGAGCCATCACGTGGCTAGAGCGCTTCGGCGCCCGAAATAATCTCGATCAGTTCCTTGGTGATCTGGGCCTGACGCTGGCGGTTGTACGTGATCGTCAGCTTGTTGATCATGTCGCCTGCGTTGCGCGTGGCATTGTCCATCGCGCTCATCTTGGCACCCATCTCGCCGGCGGCATTTTCCAGCAGCGCCCGGAAAATCTGCACCGAGATGTTGCGCGGAATGAGGTCGCCGAGGATTTCGCCCGGCTCCGGCTCGTATTCATAGACCGCACCGCCGCTGGTCGCGGCATCGGCGCCGGCCGAAGGAGCGGCGGCAGGAATGACCTGCTGCGCGGTCGGAACCTGGCTGATCACCGACTTGAACTCGGAGTAGAACAGCGTGCAGACATCGAAGCCGCCCTGGTTGAACAGGGTGATCACCTTCTTGGCGATCATGTCGGCATGGACGAAGCCAACCTGCTTGGCGTCGCGCAGTTCGACGCGGTCGATGATCAGCGAGGCGAAGTCGCGACGCAGGACATCGTAGCCCTTCTTGCCGACGGTGATGATCTTGACCGTCTTGCCCTGGCCCTGGAGCTTGCGGACATGGTCGCGAGCCAGACGCGAAATCTGGCTGTTGAAGCCGCCGCACAGGCCGCGCTCGGCCGTGCAGACGACGAGCAGATGCACGTCGTCCTTGCCGGTGCCGGTCATCAGCGCCGGAGCATCGCCACCGCCACCGACAGCCTGGGCGATATTCGCGAGAACCGCACCCATGCGCTGCGAGTAGGGACGCGCGGCTTCCGCAGCTTCCTGGGCGCGACGCAGCTTCGCCGCGGCGACCATCTGCATCGCCTTGGTGATCTTCTGCGTCGCCTTGACCGAGGCGATACGGTTGCGGAGGTCTTTTAGCGAGGCCATGCCTTATCCGTCAGTGTCAGGCGAAGTTTTTCGCGAAAGCGTCGATGTGACCCTTGAGCTTGCCGCGGAGATCGTCGCTGAGCGCCTTCTCCGTACGGATGCCGTCGAGAACGTCTTTGCCTTCCGAGCGCATGTAAGCCAGCAGGCCCTGCTCGAACTTGCCGACCTGGTTGAGGGCCAGCTTGTCGAGATAGCCGTTGACGCCGGCGAAGATCACCGCCACCTGCTCTTCGGTCTTGAGCGGCGAGAACTGCGGCTGCTTGAGCAGTTCGGTCAGGCGCGCACCGCGGTTGAGCAGACGCTGGGTGGCCGCGTCGAGGTCGGAACCGAACTGCGCGAAGGCAGCCATTTCGCGGTACTGCGCGAGCTCGCCCTTGATCGAGCCTGCAACCTGCTTCATCGCCTTGATCTGGGCCGACGAGCCGACGCGCGACACCGACAGACCGACGTTCACGGCAGGACGGATGCCCTGGAAGAACAGATTGGTCTCGAGGAAGATCTGGCCGTCGGTGATCGAGATCACGTTGGTCGGGATGTAGGCCGAGACGTCGTTGGCCTGCGTTTCGATGACCGGCAGAGCGGTCAGCGAGCCGGCGCCGTTTTCGTCGTTCAGCTTGGCCGAACGCTCGAGCAGGCGCGAGTGCAGGTAGAAGACGTCGCCCGGGTAAGCTTCACGGCCCGGCGGGCGGCGCAGCAGCAGCGACATCTGGCGATAGGCGACGGCCTGCTTAGACAGATCGTCATAAGCGATCAGGGCATGCTTGCCGTTGTCGCGGAAGTATTCGCCCATGGCGCAGCCGGCGAACGGAGCCAGGAACTGCATCGGGGCCGGATCGGAGGCGGTGGCGGCGATGATGATCGAATATTCGAGCGCGCCGCGCTCTTCGAGCACCTTCACGAACTGCGCGACGGTCGAGCGCTTCTGGCCGACGGCGACGTAGACGCAGTAGAGCTTTTCCTTCTCCGGACCAGCGACATGGATCGCCTTCTGGTTCAGGATGGTGTCGAGAATGATGGCGGTCTTGCCGGTCTGACGGTCACCGATGACCAGTTCGCGCTGACCGCGGCCGACCGGGATCAGGGCGTCGATGGCCTTGAGGCCGGTCGACATCGGCTCATGCACCGACTTGCGGGGGATGATGCCGGGCGCCTTGACGTCGACGCGGCGACGCTCCTTCGCCTTGATCGGGCCCTTGCCGTCGATCGGGTTGCCGAGCGCGTCGACGACGCGGCCGAGGAGCTCCGGACCGACCGGGACGTCGACGATCGCGCCGGTACGCTTGACGGTGTCGCCTTCCTTGATGTCGCGGTCGGCACCGAAGATGACGACGCCGACGTTGTCGCTTTCAAGGTTCAGCGCCATGCCGCGGATGCCGCCCGGGAACTCGACCATTTCGCCCGCCTGGACGTTGTCGAGACCGTAGACGCGGGCGATACCGTCACCCACCGACAGAACCTGACCGACTTCGGTAACTTCGGCTTCCTTGCCGAAATTCTTGATCTGGTCTTTCAGAATTGCGGAAATTTCCGCGGCGCGGATGTCCATCAGCCGACCTCTTTCAGTGCAAGCTTGAGCGAATTGAGTTTGGTTTTGAGCGACGTATCGATCTGGCGCGAGCCCATCTTCACGATCAGGCCGCCGAGCAGCGAAGGATCGACCGCGACCGAGATCGCCACGTCCTTGCCGGCGACACTCTTCAGCGCCGACTTGAGTTCCGTTTCCTGCGCCGCGGTCAACGCATGCGCCGAAGTCACCTCTGCCGAGGTCTCGCCACGATGCTCGGCGGCGATCTGGCGGAACGCCTTGATCATGCCGGGCAGTGCGAACAGGCGGCGATTGCGCGCCACGAGGCGGAGGAAATTGCCGGTCAGGCCGGTGATCTTGGCCTTGTCGGCGATCGCCGAGATGGCCCTTTCCTGATCTTCGCCGGAGAACACCGGGCTCTTGATCAGGCGATCCAGATCAGCACTGCCGTCAAGCAGCACAGCGAAACGACCGAGGTCGGCTTCTACCTTTGCAACAGCGCCTGCTTCGAGTGCGAGATCGAACAACGATCCCGCATAGCGCTCAGCAACACCGGAGATTGGCGAGGAAGATTGGGTCACGGACCGTCTTTTCTCTTGTCTGACAGGCCGCAAGATTGTTGGCGCGAGTGTGAGACTCTAGCTAAATCTTTGACCTTACTGCGTTTTTTGACCCCGGAGCTCGCGACAGCCGCATCCCCCCGGCCGAAAGTCGATTGCCGTCTAGCACAGGCTTTTGAGGACCGCAACACGTCCTCTAACAGGCTTTTGAGGCACTATTGTCGCATCTTGCGCATCGGAGCTGTGGCTTGACGGCGATTCACGGCCAGAAGCCGAAAACAAACCCAAGGGGTAGGGCCGCCAGCGCCAGTTCGACAACGATCGCCACCCAATTGTATGGGGTGTTGGCACCGTCCGACATCATGGCGACGATCCGGCCGAAGGCAGTGAACAGCCACGACACGCCGAGCGCCATGTAAAGCAATGGCTGGGCTAGCAGAATCGCGCACAGCCCAACCCCGAGGAAGAAGCCGGCCATAGTGGCGCGCCCCTGGGCGATGGCTTCCGGATTGTCCGGCCTTGCCTGCAGCCTGAGCAGGCGGAAGGCGATTCTCGGGGCAAAGAACAGGATGACACCGAACAGCAGCGTGACCGCCGCCGAGCTCCACGCCAGCCACTCGCCCTGGCTCGCCGGCCACGGAAATGCGAACTCCATATTTCCCCTCCGGTCAGGCCTCGAATCCACAGGGATCATATCCGACGGTGTGTCGAGCGCCAGAGCGCAACTGGTGTGAACGGCCGAAACAAGTATGCTGCGGTCGGCGGGCCTGATGGAGGCGACCATGGCCATACCGGCGCGAATAGTCTGGGCGATCAGTCACCTCGGCATTCAGCCAAGCGACAGGCTGCTGGAAATCGGCTGCGGGCGGGGCATCGCCATGGCTGAAATCACGCCGCTGCTGACCGATGGTCACATTATCGGGCTCGATCGCTCGGACAGCGCCGTAAGCTCCGCCGACGAGAGAAATCGCGCGGCGATATCGGCCGGCAAGGCAGCGTTGGCGCAGGGGGCACTCGCGGATTGGAGCGGTGGCGGTCGGCACTTCGACAAGATCTTCGCCATCAACGTCAACCTGTTCTGGCTGGAGGCGGCGCGCGAACTCAAGCTGATCCGGTCGCTGCTCGCCCCGGAGGGCAAACTGTACCTGTTCTTCGAGCCGCCAAGCGCCGGCCAGATCTCAGCTATCGCGCACGCCATCGAGGTGCGCCTCAAGGCGGGCGGCTATGTGCTGGAAAAAACCATGTACGGCCCTGCAGCGACGCCGCCGCTGCTCGGCATGATCACCCGGCCCGTGGCCTGATCACAGGAAACTCTGCGGATCGATGTCGACCTGCACGCGCACCGATCCGCGCAGCTTGGGCCCGGCGGCAAGCAGCGCGCGGATGTAGCCCTGTATGTCGGCCTTCCTGTCGGCCTGGACCAGCAAACGGAAGCGATGGCGGCCGCCGATGAGCGCCAGCGGCGCCTCCGCTGGCCCGAGCACATGGACATCCTGCGCCACCTGGGCTGCGCGGCGCAGACCACGCGCATGGCTCTCGGCCTCGGGCCGCGTTGCCGCGCTGACGATGATGCCGGCGAGCCGGCCGTAGGGAGGCAGGGCGGAACGCTCGCGCTCGGCGATCTCACGATCGTAGAAGGCCTCCGAATCGCCCGAGACAATCGCCCGCATGACCGGATGGTCCGGCTGGAAGGTCTGCAGCAGGCCAAGGCTCTTCTTGCCGGTGCGCCCTGCCCGGCCGGTCACCTGCGACAACAGCTGATAGGTCCTCTCGGCGGCACGCGGGTCGCCATTCGCGAGGCCAAGATCGGCGTCGACCACGCCGACCAGCGTCATGTTCGGAAAGTTGTGCCCCTTGGCGACGAGCTGGGTACCGATGACGATATCGGCTTCGCCATTGGCGATCGCCTCCAGTTCCAGCCTGAGCCGTTTCACGCCGCCCAGCATGTCCGAGGACAGCACGATGGTGCGCGCGTCGGGGAAATGCGAAACCACTTCCTCGGCAATGCGTTCGACGCCCGGCCCGCAGGCGACGAGATGATCGAAGGTGCCGCATTCCGGGCAGGCCTCGGGCCGTTTCTCGTTGTGGCCGCAATGGTGGCAGACCAACTGGCCACGAAAGCGATGCTCGACCAGCCAGGCCGAACAGACCGGGCAGCCGAAGCGGTGACCGCAGACCCGGCAGAGCGTCAGCGGCGCATAACCGCGCCGGTTGAGGAACAGCAGCGACTGCTCCTGCCGGCCAAGGGTTTCGCGCATCTTGCCGAGCAGCACCGGCGACAGGAAGCCGCCGCGCGCCGGTGGCGAGCGCCGCATGTCGACCGTCGCCAGCTGTGGCAGCGCCGCCTCGGCGAAACGGGCTGAAAGCACCGAACGCACATACTTGCCCTGCTCGGCGTTGACCCGGCTCTCGACCGACGGCGTGGCTGACGCCAGCACGACAGGAAAGCCGCCGATATGGCCCCGCACCACGGCCATGTCGCGGGCATTGTAGAAGACGCGGTCCTCCTGCTTGTAGGCAGGGTCATGTTCTTCGTCGACGACGATCAGCCCGAGATTGTTGAACGGCAGGAACAGGGCCGAGCGGGCGCCAGCCACCACCCGCACGCCACCCTCGGCGACCTGGCGCCAGACGCGCTCGCGCATCCTTGGCGGCAGGTCCGAATGCCACTCGGCGGGCTTGGTGCCAAATCGGTTCTGGAAGCGCTCGAGGAAGGCCTGCGTCAGCGCGATTTCAGGCAGCAGGATCAGCACCTGCTTGCCTTTGTCGAGCGCCGCCGCCACCGCTTCGAAATAGACTTCCGTCTTGCCCGAGCCGGTGACGCCGTCGATCAGCGTGACCGCGAATTTGTCGGCCTCGACCTGGGCGCGCAAGCTTGCCGCGGTTGCCTCCTGGTCGTTGGTGAGCTCTGCGCTGGTGTAGGACGTATCGGGCGGCGCCACCACCGGGCGCGGCGGGATCATCACCGTCTCGAATACGCCTTGCGCCCTCAGCCCGTCGATGACGGTGGAGGAAACGCCGGCAGCATGCGCCAGGCCCGAGCGCGTCCAGGCTATGCCGTCATTGGCCATTTCGAGCACACGGGCGCGCGCCGCAGTCATTCGGTCGGGCTCGCCGTCGCTGCGCTTGAGCCCTTCCGTCCAGGGCTCCGGATCGAAGGCCTCGGGCGCGCGCAGGATCATTCGCGCCACCATGCCGGGCGGCGACAGGGTGTAGTGGGCGATCCAGTCGACCAGCCGGCGCATCTCGTCATTGACGGGGGGACAATCGAAGACATGCGCAATCGGCCTGAGCTTCTTCGGATCGACCGCTTCGACCGGTCCGTCCCAGACGATGCCTGCCACCTCGCGCGGGCCGAGCGGCACGCGCACGATCGAGCCGGGCACCACCTGCATGCCGTCGGGAACGGCATAGGAGTAGGCGCGCTCGGCCGGCATCGGCACCAGCACGGGGGCGGCCCTGGTTCTTGGCGAATCGGCGGTCATGACGCGTGACCTTGCCCCGAACTTGGTTTAGAGCAAAGGCCGACATGTGCGGTGTGCCTGAGGCACCCTTCCATCACCAAGGAGACAGTTATGAAGTTTTTCGTCGACACCGCCGACGTGAAGGACATCCGCGAGCTCAACGAGCTCGGCCTTCTCGACGGCGTCACCACCAATCCGTCGCTGATCCTTAAGTCCGGCCGCAACATCGCCGAAGTGACCAAGGAAATCTGCGACATCGTCGAAGGCCCTGTTTCGGCCGAAGTCGCTGCCACCGAATATGCCGAGATGATGAAGGAAGCGGCGGTGCTGTCGAAGATCGCCGACAACATCTGCATCAAGGTGCCGCTGACGCTGGACGGGCTCAAGGCCTGCCGCGCGCTGACCTCGGAGGGCCGCATGGTCAACGTCACGCTGTGCTTCTCCGCCAACCAGGCCCTGCTCGCCGCCAAGGCCGGTGCCACCTTCATTTCGCCCTTCATCGGCCGTCTCGACGACATGGCCGTCGATGGTATGGAGCTGATCGCCGAGATCCGCCACATCTATGACAATTACGGCTTCGACACCGAGATCCTGGCCGCTTCGATCCGCTCGACGGAGCACGTCAAGCGCGCCGCCCTGATCGGCGCCGACGTCGCCACCATCCCGCCGGCAACGCTGAAGGCACTGGTCAAGCACCCGCTGACCGACAAGGGCCTCGAGATGTTCCTGGCCGACTGGGCCAAGACCGGCCAGAAGATCGGCTGATCTTCCAGCCAGAACGACGAAAGCCGGCGCCATCAGCGCCGGCTTTTTTGTGTCTGCTGCTCAGAGAAGCGGCGGCAGCCTGCGCTTGACCGGCTGCGCCTTGACGATCGAGCTGCTGGTTTCCGCCTTGTCGGCGATGCGGTCAAGGATCGTGTCGAGCTCGTCGATGGAGCGGATGTGCAGCCGCCCGACGAAGCAGTCGTCGCCAGTCACCTTGTCGCATTCGGAGAATTGCGGGATCTGCTGGATCAGGTCCTGCACCACATGCAGCTTGCCCGGCAGCGGCCGGATGCGGACGATGGCCTGCAGCGTGTAGCCAAGCGCCGCCGGGTCGACATCGACAGTAAAGCCGCGGATGACGCCACGCTCCTCCAGCCGCTTCAGCCGTTCCGATGCGCTCGGGGACGACAGCCCGACCCTCTGGGCCAGTTCCTTCAGGGAAATCCTGGCGTCCTCGACCAGGGTTTCGACCATGCGCCGGTCGATGTCATCAAGCATTTTTCACCTCAAAGGCAAAATCATTCATCAACCTTACATTATCAGGGAGAACCGAGAAAGCGTCTCTTCAATGCCATGTTTTTCCGCCCTGCGACCGCGCAGAATGTGCCCAGCCTAACAAGGGAGCAGGGACATGTCGGACAAGATGCGCGGAACCGTCGAAATGACCGCCGCCATGGTGATTTCGGGAACGATCGGGCTGTTCGTCGTCCTGTCCGGCCAGCCGGTGATGGATGTGGTGTTCTGGCGCTGCGCCTTCGGCGCCATCACCCTGCTGATCGTCTGCGCCGCACTCGGCCTGTTCAGGCCCGAGGTGATGACGCGCCGCCAGATTGGCTGGGCCGCGGCCGGCGGTGTCGCTATAGTCTCCAACTGGATCCTGCTGTTCGCGGCCTTCCCGCGCGCCTCGATCTCGATCGCGACCGCCGTCTACAACACCCAGCCCTTCATGCTGGTGGCGCTCGGGGCAACGTTGTTCGGCGAGCGGCTGACGCTGACCAAGCTGAGCTGGCTCGGCATCGCCTTTGGCGGCATGCTTTTGATCGTCCAGTCCAAGCCGGACGCCGGCGCCGTCGGCACCGACTATCTCTGCGGCATCCTGCTGGCGCTGGGTGCTGCCTTCTTCTACGCCATCGCGGCGATCATCACCAAGAAGCTCAAGGGTGTGCCGCCGCATCTGATCGCGCTGATCCAGGTGACCGTCGGCATCCTCATGCTCGCGCCCTTCGCCAACTCCGCCGCGCTTCCGGTCGGCGCGAAGACCTGGACGCTGCTTGTCGCGGTCGGCGTCGTCCATACCGGCGTGATGTATATCCTGCTCTACGGCGCGATCCAGAAGCTGCCGACGAACCTCGTGGGGGCGCTGTCCTTCATCTATCCAGTCGTTGCGATCCTGGCCGACTTCCTGGCCTTTGGCCATCGTCTGCAGCCGCTGCAGCTGCTCGGCGCCGCAGCGATCCTGATCGCCGCCGCCGGGATGACGCTCGGCTGGACGTTGGTGAAGCGGCGCGTTGCGCGTGCCTGAGCCGGCATCAATCGTCGTCGGGCATCTGCCCTGTCGCGCGCATGCCTTCGATCGTCGTCGCACCTTCATTGCGCACCACCGTCAGCGCCCGCGACCCGGTGCGGTCTCGGATCAGGTCGGCAAGCTCGCGCGAATGTGTCACCACCCACACCTGCGTGCGCTCGGCGGCCCGCGCGACCATGTCGGCGAGTGCCGGCATCATGCGCGGATGCAGGCTCGACTCGGGCTCGTTGAGCGCAATGAGTTTCGGTAGCCTGTAGGACAAAAGCGCACCCGCCAGCGCCAGGAAGCGGGTCTGGCCGTCCGACAGTTCCTGCGGCCTGAACACACGCTGCGGGAATTCGGGCAACACCAGCCCGAATGTCGCGGTTTCTCCCGGCACGGGCACGTCGAGTTGTGCACCGCCAAGCGCATCGGCGATACAGCGGTCGAGATCGACGGTGTCCTCGCGGATATGCCTCAGCGTTGCAAAGACGGCCGCCAGATTGGCGCCGTCCTCGTCGAGCATGGGCGACGTCGTTGCAAGTGCTGCCCGCCGCACCGGCGAATCTGCGTCCGTGCGGAAGCCGTGATAGAATCGCCAGCCGGCAACGGCGGCGCGCATGTCGCCAACCTCGGGATAGCGGCCAGCGCTGCCGAGCAGAGCCAGCGCGGTTTCTGAGTTCAGGACACGTTCGGGGTGCTCGACCCGGCGACCGTCTCCGTCGCGGGCAAAAATGGCCTGCCCCTTGCGCGACATCATCTCGACCGGTCGACGTCCTGCCTCGATGGTCAGGCTCTCTTCCTTGACGTGCGGTTCAAAGGCGAAACCCGCCGACAGCGGCGGCGGCAGACCGATCTCGACCTTGTAGGCATAGCACACGGCCGTCTCGTCATCGACGAATTGAGCGTCGATGATCACGCGGGCCGGCTGCCCGATGCGGCGAGTGCCCGACCACAGGGCTGAGTTCATGCCGCCCTCGCCGGCGATCTCGCGCGCCAGCGTTCCCTCGGCGGACGCCTTGATGAGCTGCAGCGCCCGATAGAGATTGGACTTGCCGACACCGTTCTCGCCGACGAAAATCGAGACTTGGCCGATGTCGAGCCGGATCGATCGCAGCGATCGATAGCCTGCGGCCGAAAAGGATGTCAGCCGCATCGACCCATCCCTTTGAAGAGGGCGTCAGCCCTTGGACATGTCCTGGGCGATGGCCAGCCTGAGCAGTTCGGCCAGTTCGCGCGCCGCACGGTTTTCGGCATCACGCTGCGCCCGCAGCGTGGCGAACTCCTGGCGCGGCCGGTCGAACGACGCCGAGACGTTGCGCTTGCCCGAAGCGATACGCTTGCCGGTCTTGATATCGGTGATGATATAGGTGCCGGTCAGGGTCATCGTGCCGGTGGTGGGCTCGTCGTCCTTGGTGGTCACGGCGGCGAGCAGCGCCGATTCGCTCAACGCTGTCACCGCCAGATCCATCCTGTATGGCGCCGCTGCTTGCTGGCCGGCACCGCCATTGAACATGAAGATCAGATGGTTGCGGACTTCCTGGCCGTAGCGGGTGTTGACCGGCTTGATGTTGATCGAGGCCAGTTGTGTCGCCGTGCCGGCCTCGACACCCGCCTGTGCCGGACCGTCCGAATAAAGCGGACGCACGGTGCAGGCAGATGCCAGTGCAAGCGTGGCAACCAAAGCCAGACGCGCAGCAACACGCAACGAACGGGCAGAATTCCGCGCCTCAGGCAACGACATTGACGATCCTCTGCGGCACAACAATCACCTTGCGCGGCGACTTCCCATCCAGCGCCTTCTGCACTGCTTCCAGTGCCAGCGCCGCTTTTTCGACGGTCAATTGATCTGCGTCGCGGGCGATTGTCAAATCAGCTCTTTTCTTGCCGTTGATCTGGACCGGATAAGTGATTTCGTTGTCGACGACGAGTGCTGCATCGAACTTTGGCCACGGACGATCGGCAACCAGGCCATCGCCCTGCAGCGCTGCCCAGCACTCTTCGGCCAGATGCGGCATCATCGGCGCGATCATCACGATCAGGATGTCGACAGCCTCGCGCAGCGCCGAGACCATCTCGGCCGAAGCCTTGCCGGCGGCAGCGTCGGCAAGCGGCCCCTGCAGCGTGTTGGTCAGCTCGTAGATGCGCGCAACGGCCTTGTTGAAGGCGAGCTTGCCGATGTCCTCGCCGACCGACTTCAGCGCCTTGTGCGCCGCCTTCGAGACGGCCGCCGCATCGCCTTCGCCGGCTGCCCTGGCTTCCGCTTGGGCCAGCACCTCCGCCGATTCGGACACCAGGCGCCAGACGCGTTGCACGAAACGATGCGCGCCCTCGACGCCGGCCTCGGTCCACACCACGTCACGTTCGGGCGGCGAATCGCTGAGCACGAACCAGCGCGCAGTGTCGGCGCCATAGCTCGCGATGATGTCGTCGGGGTCGACAACGTTCTTCTTCGACTTCGACATCTTCTCGATCGAGCCGATCTCCACCGGCTCGCCGGTCGCAACCAGCGTCGCCCGCCGCTTGCCGTCGGTCTCTTCGATCTTGACGTCGCTCGGCGAAACCCACTCGCCGTTCGGGCCGCTGCCGAGACGGTAGGTCTCATGCACGACCATGCCTTGCGTGAACAGGCCCTTGAAGGGTTCGGACAGGTCGAGGTGGCCGGCCTTGCTCATCGCGCGGGTGAAGAAGCGCGAATAGAGCAAGTGCAGGATCGCATGCTCGATGCCGCCGATATACTGATCGACCGGCAGCCACTCATTGGCGGCCTTCGGATCGGTCGGTTCGTTTTCCCAAGGTGCGGTGAAGCGCGCGAAATACCACGACGAATCGACAAACGTGTCCATCGTGTCGGTCTCGCGGCGTGCCGCCTTGCCGCATTGCGGGCAGTTGACGTGGCGCCAGGTCGGGTGACGGTCGAGCGGATTGCCCGGACGGTCGAACTCGACGTCGTCGGGCAGCCTGACCGGCAGATCGGCCTTCGGCACCGGCACGACACCGCAATCCTCGCAGTGGATCATCGGGATCGGGCAGCCCCAGTAGCGCTGGCGCGAAATGCCCCAGTCGCGCAGGCGGAACTGCACCTTGCGCTCGCCCATCGGGCGATTGCCGATCGAGATCTGCTCGAGACGGGTGGCAACGTCGTTGAACGCCGCCTCCGGCTTCATGCCGTCGAGGAAGCGCGAATTGATCATCACGCCATCGTCGGTATAGGCCTCCTCAGTGATCTGGAAGGTCGCGGCATCGCCGCCCTCCGGCATCACGACAGGAACCACCGGCAGGCCATACTTGTTGGCGAAATCGAGGTCACGCTGGTCGCCCGAAGGGCAGCCGAAGATGGCGCCCGTACCGTAGTCCATCAGCACGAAATTGGCGACATAGACCGGCAGCGTCCAGCTCGGGTCGAACGGATGGACGACGCGGATGCCGGTGTCCATGCCCTTCTTCTCGGCCGTTTCAAGCGCTGCCACCGACGTACCCATGCGGCGCACGTCGTCCATGAAGGCGGCGAGGTCGGGCTTGCTCTCGGCGGCCTTCCTGGCCAGCGGATGGTCGGCCGAGATCGCCATGAAGGAGGCGCCGAAGATCGTGTCCGGACGCGTCGTGTAGACTTCCAGTTCGTTCTCACCCGCAGGTGCGGTACCGGCGGCCAGCGGCCAGCGGATCAGCAGCCCCTCCGAACGGCCGATCCAGTTGCGCTGCATCAGCTTGACCTTCTCGGGCCACTCGTCGAGGCCGTCGAGCGCGTCCGACAGGTCCTGTGCAAAATCGGTGATCTTGAAGAACCACTGCGTCAGTTCACGCTGTTCGACCAGTGCGCCGGAACGCCAGCCGCGTCCGTCGATGACCTGCTCGTTGGCCAGCACGGTCATGTCCTCGGGATCCCAGTTGACCTTGGACGACTTGCGGGTGACCAGTCCCTTCTCGACGAAGTCGATGAACAGCATCTGCTGGCGGTGGTAATAGTCGACGTCGCAGGTGGCGAACTCACGGCTCCAGTCGAGCGACAGGCCCATCGACTTCAGCTGCGTGCGCATCGTCGCGATGTTCTGGTAGGTCCAGTCCTTGGGATGGACCTTGTTCTTCATCGCAGCGTTTTCCGCTGGCATGCCGAAGGCATCCCAGCCCATCGGATGGAGCACGTTGTAGCCCATGGCGCGGCGGAAGCGCGCGACGACGTCGCCCATCGCGTAGTTGCGGACGTGGCCGACATGGATGCGCCCCGACGGATAGGGGAACATTTCCAGCACGTAGTATTTCGGCCGGGGATCGTCGTTGTCGGTCTCGAAGAGCTTTGCCTCGCCCCAGGCCTTCTGCCATTTGGGTTCGGACGCGCGCGGATTGTATCGTTCGGTTGCCATCGGATGTTTTTCACTTAAAAGCGTGCATGGACCGGGGCGAAAACCCGCGGTTCAGGAAATCGTTGCCGGGTGTTCATCATGGATTCCCGGACCCGTCAACTCCGGCAGGCTGGAGGCGGGCAAAAAGCAGCAGGGCCAGCGGCATGGAAAAGTCGGTCGAACAGCTCACTCTGGTGAAGCATAAGATAGGTGCGGCCGAGCGCGAGGCCAACAGGCCAGAGGGCTCGACAGTGCTGGTGGCGGTCTCCAAGACCTTCGATGCCGAGCACATCCGCCCCGTCATCGAGGCCGGACAGCGCGTCTTCGGCGAAAACCGCGTCCAGGAAGCGCAAGGCAAGTGGCCGCAGCTGAAGGCGGAGATTTCCGACATCGAGCTTCATCTGATCGGCCCGCTGCAATCCAACAAGGCCAAGGAGGCGGTCGCCCTGTTCGACGTCATCGAGACTGTCGACCGCGAGAAGATTGCCGCCGAGCTCGCCCGGGAAATCGAGAAGCAGGGCCGGTCGCCGAACCTCTACGTCCAGGTCAACACCGGCTCCGAACCGCAAAAGGCCGGCATCGAGCCACGCGAAGCGGTCGCCTTCGTCAAGCGCTGCCGCGAGGTCCACAACCTCGCCATCGAAGGCCTGATGTGCATCCCGCCGGCTGACGAAAACCCCGGCCCGCATTTTGCCCTGCTGGAAAAACTGGCGCGCGAAGCCGATGTCGCGAAGCTTTCGATGGGCATGTCGGGCGACTACGAACTTGCGATTGCATTCGGCGCCACCAGCGTGCGGGTCGGCTCGGCGATCTTCGGCACCCGCTGAGATGCCAGCAGCCACGAACACAAAGGGCCGGGATCTGCATCCCGGCCTTTTCGTTTCTGCCTAGCCCGGAAGTTACTCCGCGGCGACGATCTTGCCGCCTTCCCACTTGAACAGCGAGAAGCTCGGCGAAGTCAGGTCGCCGGTTTCGCCATACGTCAGGTTACCGATGGCGGTGGAGATCGGCTCGCCCGACTTGAGCGCGGCGGCAACAGCTGCGGCGTCGTCGGCCTTGCCGGCCTTTTCGATGCCGGCCTTCAGCACCTCGACGGCAGCATAGGCGTTGAGGGTGAACGCCTCGGCGGGAATGCCCTTGTCGGTCAGAACCTTGACCGCCTCGGCCGAGGCCGGGTTCTTCAGTGCGTCGGTCGCATTGGTGAACAGCGTGCCGGCAGCGGCTTCGTTGCCGATCGCCCAGAACTCGGTGTTCGACAGGCCTTCGCCGCCGATGATGACGGCGTTGACGCCACCGTCCTTCAGCTGGCGCGCCAGAAGGCCACCCTCGGGGTGATAGCCGCCGAAGTAGATGACTTCGGCATTGTCGGCCTTGAGACGGGTGATCAGTGCCGAAAGGTCCTTTTCGCCCGGGTTGAGCGAGTTCTGCTGCACTTCGGTCAGACCGCCGGCATTGATCGCCTTCTTGAAGGCTTCGGCCAGGCCCTTGCCGTAGGTGCCCTTGTCGTCGATCACGGCGACGCGCTTGTCCTTCATGTTCTTGAGCACGTAGGCAGCGGCAACTTCGGCCTGCTGGTCGTCACGGCCGCAGGTGCGCAGCACGTTGGTCAGGCCGCGTGCGGTCAGGTCCGGCGCGGTTGCCGTCGGCGTCACCATCAGGATGCCGTTTTCGGCAAAGACGTCCGAAGCCGGGATCGCAACGCCCGAAGTCACCGGGCCAACGACATATTTCACGCCTTCGCCAACCAGCAGGTTGGCAGCCGAGACGCCCTGCTTTGGATCGCCGGCATCGTCGGCGAGCTTCAGCACGATCTTCTCGCCGAGGATGCCACCCTTTTCATTGATGACATCGACGGCAGCCTGGGCGCCGTTCTTGACCTGGTCGCCATAGGCGGCGACCGGACCGGTCAGCGGGGCGACGAGGCCGATGGTGATGTCGGCATGCGCGGTGGAGCCGAAGGCCATCAGCGCGGCGAGCGAGACGCCCGCAAGGATCTTCATGTTCATCGTAGTTCTCCCTTATACCCGCCGATCTCAAGGATTCGACGGGAACTCTGGAGGGCGGGATAGCGGCCCGGGGAGCGTCCTGCAATCGGCCCAGCGCCGCAAAAGCCGCAATTGATTTGTGCCAGAACCTTGCGCCGGCGACCGTCATCGCGTGAAAAATCGCTGTCGATCAATGAGATAGGCGAACCGACGGGAAGGCTCAGTGCAGCAGCACGAACTCGCCGTCGACCTTGCGCCATTCGTTGGGCGCGATCAGCTTGCGGTGGGTGTAGTGCACCGAGTGCAGCGGGCCTTCGAGCTTTGTCCGCCAGAACTCGATGAAGCCGAACAGGACGGGAAATTTCGGCGCCAGGTCGTAGTCCTGCCAGATGAATGTCTGCAGCACATGTGGGTGGTCGGGCAGGTGATAGAGGATTTCGGCCGTGGTCAGGCCGTAGCCCTTGAGCATCAGTTCCAGTTCAGAAGCGTCGCGCATGCTGGCCTTCCGTATCGAACAGCTCCTCCACGGCCAAAGTCTGCGCCGCGATGGTTAACCGTCTGCTAAAACAACAGAATGCGCATATGATAGTTCCAAGAAATCAGCACTTTAGCACTCGACCTCAGCCATTGCTGATAGCTATATAGCGGCGGCGATTTGCCGCTACGGAAAGACCACAGCCAAATCCAAGGTCTAATATTGTGAGGCGGCGCGAATTGCTAATAATGCGCGCCAACGCGGCTCCAACGCCGCCGTCCGCCGGCCGCAAGGAGCCGTCGGATCGTTTCCGGGAGGAAGGGAGAGAAATGTCCGAAGTCCGTGTCCACCGCGTTCAGCCGGCGTGGAAGAAGAATGCGCTGATCGACAACGATACCTACCTGAAATGGTATGGCGAGAGCGTCAAGAACCCCGACAAGTTCTGGGGCAAGCACGGCAAGCGCATCGACTGGTTCAAGCCCTACACCAAGGTCAAGAACACCTCCTTCGACGGCAAGGTGTCGATCAAGTGGTTCGAGGACGGCCTGACCAACGTCTCCTACAATTGCATCGACCGCCACCTGAAGAAGCGCGGCAACCAGACCGCCATCATCTGGGAAGGCGACAACCCTTACGACGACAAGAAGATCACCTACAACGAGCTCTACGAGCATGTCTGCCGCCTCGCCAACGTGATGAAGAAGCACGGCGTCAAGAAGGGCGACCGCGTCACCATCTACATGCCGATGATCCCCGAGGCTGCCTATGCGATGCTGGCCTGCACCCGCATCGGCGCCATCCATTCGATCGTCTTCGGCGGCTTCTCGCCCGATGCGCTGGCCGGACGCATCGTCGACTGCGAATCGACCTTCGTCATCACCGCTGATGAGGGCCTGCGTGGCGGCAAGGCGATCCCGCTCAAGGAAAACACCGACAAGGCAATCGACATTGCCGCCAAGCACCATGTCATGGTCAAGGACGTGCTGGTGGTGCGCCGCACCGGCGGCAAGGTCGGCTGGGCGCCCGGCCGCGACCACTGGTACCACGACGAGGTCCGCTCGGTGAAAGCCGAATGCAAGCCCGAGAAGATGAAGGCCGAGGATCCGTTGTTCATCCTCTACACCTCGGGTTCGACCGGCAAGCCCAAGGGCGTGCTGCACACCACCGGCGGCTATCTCGTCTACGCCTCGATGACCCACCAATATGTCTTCGACTACCATGACGGCGATATCTACTGGTGCACGGCCGATGTCGGCTGGGTCACCGGCCACAGCTACATCGTCTATGGCCCGCTCGCCAACGGCGCCACCACGCTGATGTTCGAGGGTGTGCCCAATTACCCCAGCGCCTCACGCTTCTGGGACGTCGTCGACAAGCACAAGGTCAACATCTTCTACACCGCCCCCACCGCCATCCGCGCTTTGATGGGCGCCGGCGACGAGCATGTGAAGAAGGCTTCGCGCAAGAGCCTGCGCGTTCTGGGTTCGGTCGGCGAGCCGATCAATCCGGAAGCCTGGGAGTGGTATTACAACGTCGTCGGCGAAAAGAAGGTGCCGATCGTCGACACCTGGTGGCAGACCGAGACCGGCGGCATCCTGATCACGCCGCTGCCTGGTGCAACCGACCTCAAGCCGGGCTCGGCGACGCGGCCGTTCTTCGGCGTCAAGCCGGAGCTCGTCGACAACGAAGGCAATGTGCTCGAGGGTGCCGCCGACGGCAATCTCTGCGTCACCGATTCCTGGCCGGGTCAGATGCGCACCGTCTATGGCGACCACGAACGCTTCATCCAGACCTATTTCGCCACCTACAAGGGCAAGTATTTCACCGGTGACGGCTGCCGCCGTGACGCCGACGGCTACTACTGGATCACCGGCCGAGTCGACGACGTCATCAACGTCTCGGGTCACCGCATGGGCACCGCAGAGGTCGAGTCGGCGCTGGTCAGCCACGACAAGGTTTCGGAAGCCGCCGTCGTCGGTTACCCGCACGACATCAAGGGCCAGGGCATCTACAGCTATGTCACGCTGATGTCGGGCATCGAGGCGACCGAGGACCTGCGCAAGGAGCTCGTCGCCCATGTCCGCAAGGAGATCGGCGCCATCGCTTCGCCCGACAAGATCCAGTTTGCGCCGGGCCTGCCCAAGACCCGCTCGGGCAAGATCATGCGCCGCATCCTGCGCAAGATCGCCGAGGACGATTTCGGCGCGCTCGGCGACACCTCGACGCTGGCCGATCCGGCCGTCGTCGACGACCTCGTCGCCAACCGCCAGAACAAGCGGGCCTGATGAACCTCCAACCCCCGCATCACCGATGCGGGGGTTTTTGCTTCGGCGATGCACGGACCGCTGGTCCAATGACTGCTCGAAGTCACCTATTGACAACTCCTCGCATCAGAAAAAGAATTTTCCTATACGAAAATTCCTGAGAGGAGCTGCCAGATGGCACGAGAAGTTGAGTGGGCGCGCATGACCGCGCCGGACCTGCGCGAGATCGCCGCGCGCGGCAACGCCATGGCGATCCTGCCGGTCGGCTCACTGGAGCAGCATGGCCCGCATCTGCCTGTCATTACCGACACGGCCAGCGCCGAGGCCGCCGCCCGGCGCGGCGCGCGCCTGGTCGCCGATGAGGTGCCTCTCGCCGTGCTGCCCGGCCTCTGGCTTGGCATGAGCGAACACCATCTGCCGTTCGGCGGCACGATCAGCCTCGACTACACCGCCTATTTCCATGTGCTGAAATCGATCGTCCGGTCGCTGAAGGCTATCGGCTTTACCCGGTTGCTGATCGTCAACGGCCATGGCGGCAACATCGACCCGCTGGCGATGTCGACACGCGAGCTTGCCGTCGAGTTCGCCATGCCGATCGTCTACACCACGCCCTGGATGCTGGCGCCGGCGGAGACGGCAGCATTGTTCGAGACCGACAACGGTCCCAAGCATGCCTGCGAAGGCGAGGCGTCAGTGATGCTGGCGATCTCGCCCGACACGGTGAAACCGGACAAATTCGAGTTGGCCTTCACCAACGAGGCCGGCAAGAACGAGGCGCCGCATGGTGCCCATCGCTTCTACTCGTTCTCCGAGCGCGCGCCCAATACCGGCACATGGGGCGTTCCGGCCAAGGGCTCGGCCGAGAAGGGCGAGCGCTTCCTTGATCTGCAGGCGCGCGAACTCGCCAAGCTGATCGTCGACCCGGTGCTGTGGACCAAGCCTGACGCTGTCTGGCGGCCGGGTCGCGGGCTCGACACGCGCGCCGGACGCGCCGACTGAGCAGGCAAAGCGCCCGCGCCCGGCAGGCATGAAGGACAGGCCTTGACTTAGAGTGCGCTCGAACACCTAGCATCGCGAGCGTCGTAACGAGACAAGGTTGATGATGAAGATCGGTGAGCTTGCCAGGCGCAGCGGTTTGACCGCTTACACGATCCGCTACTACGAGCAGATCGGGCTGTTGCCCGTGGCCGACAAGGACGCCTCGGGGCAACGCGACTATGACGCCTCGATCCTCACCTGGATCGAGTTCCTCGGCCGGCTCAAGTCCACCGGCATGCCGATCCGCGAGATGCTGCGTTATGCCCGGCTTCGCCAGCAGGGTGAGGCTAGCGAAGCCGAGCGTCGCCTCCTGCTGGAAAGGCACCGCGACAAGGTCCTGGCCAATGTCGCCGATCTTCAAGCCAACCTCCTCGTTCTCGACGCCAAGATATCGGGCTACGCCGATGCAGAACAAAGGATCGAGACCAATGGACAACAACAACGAAAGCCGCTTCGAGCGCGGCACGCGCGCACTCTCTGACATCGACGGCGAAGGCGGGCGGAAGGTCGTCGAGTCTCTCGCCGACATTGCCCCCGATTTCGCCCGCTACATCATCGAGTTTCCGTTCGGCGACATCTATTCACGCCCCGGCCTCGACTTGAGGTCGCGCGAGATCGCAACGATCGCCGCCCTGACCGCGCTCGGCAATGCTGCGCCGCAGCTCAAGGTGCACATCCAGGCGGGACTGAATGTCGGTTTGAGCCGCGACGAGATCGTCGAGACCATCATGCAGATGGCGGTCTATGCCGGCTTTCCGGCGGCCCTCAACGGCCTGTTCGCCGCACGCGAGGTGTTCCAGGAAAAGCACAGTCTCGCAGCATGATGTCGTACCAATTGTCTAGTGCCATGGTCGCACTTGCCAAATCGATGGAAAGACCCCACCTTCTTCAAGTGTTCAACGAACTGAAAGGAGGTGATCCGATGTCGAGTGATTTCGTTTTCCAGAACGTGGCCTCAGCGGATTGCCCTTTCGGGAAGCAGTCTTCCCGTTAAGGCGCGAGAAGCGCGGCTGGTAACAGCCTGAGCCGCGCCATGGACGGAAACACGGAAAGGCCGCCTCTTCGCAAGAAGGGCGGCCTTTTTCCTTTCGGCGCATACCGTCCTGCTATTTGGTCAGCACCAGCCGCTCGATGTTCTGAGCGATTGTCTGAAAAGCAGTATCGAGTTCCTTGCCGTTCGAGGTCTCGAAATAACGCTTCACCACACCGTCTGGCGAAGCGCAGTCTTTCATGGTCTGCTTCGCAGCCGCGGTGTCGAGCTTGAAGCCGATGGTGAAAATCTCGATGCCCTTCTTTCGCATTTCCTTGCACAATGTCTTGGCTGCCGTGCGGGTCGCTGTCTTGCCGCTCGCATTGTAGGCGCTCTTCCCATCGGAAACGTCGAAATAGGACAGGTTGAATTCGCCGTCGGTCATCAGGATCGCGAACTTGGCCACCTTTTCCGGGTCGGCCTTTTCGGGCCGCTCCGACTTCTGAAACACCCCCGCCCAATTTTCCGACAAGGTGTACCAGGCCCACTGGATGCCGATATGCCCGGCGGTGCCGCCATCGGCAACAAAGGCGTCGATCTCGGTTTTGAGCTTCTTGCCGTCCTCGGTAAGTGGCACCACCTTCGCAGTGGGACAGGTTGGGGTGTAGTTGTATTCTCTGGAATAGTCGTCGATCAGATAATCGCGATTGACCATCGAAAGTTCGGGGCCAGCATCGGTGTACCGGTAATCACCCTTGCGCTCGGTGGCGCAATTGTCGGGGCGCGGCGCGCTCGAAACTGCTTTCGCATCGGTATTGGCTGGCGCTTGCTTGCGATCAGCACGACTGCGTTCAACAAACACAGAGCTTGACGCCAGATCGCCCGTGTTGACGGAGTTTGCGTAGGGCACCAGCGACATGCGCACGCGCGGTTCGCCTGCGGGCGTCTTCTCGCCCTTCAGGAAGCTGTCGACCGCATTCTTTGCCGCCATCTTCAAATCCTTGATCTTCTGACCCTGCATCGACCCGGTCACGTCGAGCATCATCGCCACTTCGATGCGCTTGTCGGAATAGAGTGACGCCGTCGACGCGGCGACACGCTGACGGTTGGACGTGCCGAACAACGGGAAGAACACATTGACGTCGATGTAGGCCGACGCCTCCACCGTGCCGGCGAGCTTGTCGACTGTCACCTTGTTCAACTCGACCTTTTCGCCCGGCGCCAGCAGACGGCCAGCATTGGCCTCGAGAAAGGCCCGGACTGTGGCGTCCGCATCCTCGAGCTTGATCTTGCCGGTCGTCAGATCGCGGGCGGTCGACGTCACCGCGGCATCAACCGCCTGCGACAGACCCGACTTCACGTTGAACAACTGCGCGGTGTTGATGCCGTAGCCGGCTGCCATGGCAAGAATGGAAATGGTGACGCCGCCAAGAATGGCAAAGTTGCCGCTGCTGTCTCCGGTGAAACGCCTTGCCGCCCGTGCCAGTGCCTGAAATTTCCGCATGTCCTGCCCCGCCGCCTGTGTGCCTCTGGCAAGGGCAAAGCAGGAAATCGGCCGCGGCCGCCCATTCAGCCGGGCACGGCGGCATCACCGCTTCAAGTCATTGATTTTCATTGAGATCACTGATCCACATGGTGAATGTGGGGTTAACCCGCTTGCAAACCGGCGGGCTTGTTTACCGCTCATTCACCATGGTGACGGCAGCACCGCTGGCGCCGCCTCACTTCGGCACACAGAGCCTGTGCCAGATCGGGTCACCTACACCAGCTGTCCCGCTTGCCGCCGCCATAAGCGCGCACCAGCCCGTCTTCGAGCATTGCCTTGGCGACCCCCTCACCGTCTCCGGTGCTGACGTCGGCAAGCACACGGCCGTAATATTTGGCGCCACCGATATTGGAGAGACTTATCGGACCCTCAGCGACAAGCCGGGCAAGGCTGCTCGTGCCGCCAGTGCCGCGGTTCGTTCATCCACGCACCGGCTTTTCATCTCCGGTGCGTCGATGCCACGAATGCGGATGTTCACCCGCAGCGTCTGCCCGGGCCAGATCTCGGCCTCGGCCAGGAGCGTGTCGCCGTCGATCACCTCGACGACGCGCGCGCTGACCGGCCCGGCGAAATTGTCCCGCCGTTTGGCTTCTACGGGAGAGGCAAGGCCGACACAAACCAGCACCGAAATAACCTTGAGCGGATTCGAATCCATTCAAGGTATTTATTCCTATGTCGTCGATTGAGCAATACGCCCGAGAGCAGGCGTTGCGAAACTACAACCTCGGCTCGCCGCTGACAGGATCGACCTTGATCTCCACCTTGGCCTTGTCGGATGTGTAGTAGGTCACGTCGTAATAGCCTTCGCTCTCCCAATCGATCTCGGAGATGTAGTGGAACTGGTCGCGCTGCTCGATCTTGGCGATGATCTCGGACAGCTTGAGCGAATTCTGCGGCGGCACCGCCGGTTCCTTGGTCTGCGCCTGCGCGGGCACGGCACCCAGCAGCACAACAAGTGCGAGTCCCGAAATCATCCTGGTCATGGCAGCTCCTTGCACGGTCCCTTGGAGAACGACCGGCTCGCGATTTCGGTTCCATCGCAGTCGTGCAAGGAAGACCCGACCCAGCCGCGTCAGAAGTCGCTGGTCAGGCCCTTGATTTCCCAGTCGCCATAGCGCCCGGGCTCCTTGCCGCCACGGCCGCCGATCTCGCGCGGCAGCTTGGCTTCTTCGGCCTTGTAGGCCTCGCGGCGCGCTTCCGCTTCGGCGAGCGCACGCTTGGCCGCCGGCGAAAGCTGCCTTGGCGCAGGCGTTTCCAGATCGGTCTGCAGCTTGGCGTCGTCCATGGGATTCCTCGGAAATGATTGAAACGCACCCTCGTCTCTCCCATCATATAGCGAAGCGCACAGCCGTGATCGACCCTGGCGCGCGCGGAAAAGGACGGAGTGAACGATGAACATGATGCGGACGGCGATGCTTCTGGCGACCATGACGGCGCTGTTCATGGGCGTCGGCTATCTGATCGGCGGCTACGGCGGCATGACCATCGCCTTCCTGATCGCGGCAGGCATGAACCTGTTCAGCTACTGGAATTCCGACAAGTTGGTCCTGCGCATGAACAATGCCATCGAGGTCGACGAGCGCAACGCACCTGAATATTACGCCATCGTGCGTGGCCTTGCCGCCAATGCCCGCCTGCCGATGCCCAGGGTCTATCTGATCGACAGCCCGCAGCCCAACGCCTTTGCCACCGGCCGGAATCCCGAAAATGCCGCCGTCGCCGCTTCCACCGGCCTGTTGCAGCGCCTCAGCCATGAGGAAGTCGCCGCCGTGATGGCGCACGAGCTCGCCCATATCGAAAACCGCGACACGCTGATCATGACCGTTACCGCGACCCTTGCCGGTGCGATCTCGATGCTCGGCAACTTCGCCTTCTTCTTCGGTGGCAACCGCGACAACAACAATCCGCTCGGCTTCGTCGGCGTTCTGGTGGCGATGATCGTGGCGCCGTTTGCCGCCATGCTGGTGCAGATGGCGATCAGCCGGACCCGCGAATATTCGGCCGACAGGCGCGGCGCCGAGATCTGCGGCAATCCGCTCTGGCTCGCCTCGGCCCTTGACAAGATCGCCCGCAACGTCGAACGCATCCACAACCCCGAAGCCGAGCGCAATCCTGCGATGGCTCCCCTCTTCATTATCAATCCTCTATCCGGCGAGCGCATGGACAATCTTTTCTCGACCCACCCCAATACAGAAAACCGCATCGCCGCCCTGCAGGCGATGGCGAACGAGGGTGTCGGTCGTCCAGCCCAGCGTACGGCACCCCAGCCGACGGCGCAGCCCTCGGCACCTTCCGGCCCGCAGGGTCCGTGGGGCGGTCGCCCTGCCGAGCAGTCCGCGCCCGAACAGCCACGTCCGTCCGGCCCCTGGGGCCGCAATCCGACCGGGCCGAAAGGCCCGAGGTCGTGAGCGGCGGTCAGCGCGACGACAAGCGAAACCGCGCACGCTCAGGCAATGCCAAGGGCAGTCGCCCGTCCACCGTTCCCGATGTCCCCGGCATCGCTGCGCGCATGGCGGCCGCCCGCCTGCTTGCCGCGACGATCGACGCCGGGACCCCACTCGACGGCCTGACCGATCACGAACACGGCCACCCGCAGTTCCGCGCGCTCGACATGCGTGACCGCGGCTTGGTCCGCGCCATCCTGGCCACCGCGCTTCGTCATCGAGTCACCATCGCCAAATTGCTGGCGCGCCGGCTGGAAAAGCCGTTGCCGGCCAACGCGACTGTTCTCACCCACATCCTTCATGTCGCGGCAGCCCAGATCCTGTTCCTCGACATTCCCGACAGCGCCGCCGTCGACCTCGCCGTCACCCACGCCAAGGCCGACCCGCGCACCGTGCGCTTCTCCGGCCTGGTCAATGGCGTGCTGCGCACCCTTGCGCGTGCCAAGGACGCCGAACTGCCCGAAATGCTGGCAACGACAAGTGACGCGCCGGACTGGTTCGTCGAGCGCTTGACGGCGGCCTACGGCCTCGAACAGGCAAAGCTGATCCTCGCCGCGCATCGCATCGAGGCGCCGGTCGATTTCACCGCCAAGGCGGATCCGGCCAAGTGGGCGGAGCAACTGGGCGGCACCGTGCTGCCCACCGGAACGATCCGGATCGAACGCCTCTCCGGCCCCGTCGCCGAACTCCCGGGCTTCGCCGAAGGCGCCTGGTGGGTCCAGGACGCCGCTGCCGCATTGCCGGCAAAGTTGTTCGGCGACGTCACCGGCCAGCGCGTTGCCGACCTCTGCGCTGCCCCCGGCGGCAAGACGGCACAGCTCGTGCTCACCGGCGCCAAGGTCACAGCGGTCGAAGCCTCGAAGAACCGCCTCGCCCGTCTTGCCGGCAATCTCGAGCGCCTTGGCCTCGACGCCGACAAGGTCAATGCCGACATTCTCACTTATGAGCCGGCCGAGCTGTTCGATGCCGTCCTGCTCGACGCGCCCTGCTCGTCCACCGGCACGGTGCGCCGCCATCCCGACGTGTTGTGGACCAAGTCGCCTGCCGACATCACCAAGCTCGCCGGCGTCCAGCGCGCTTTGCTCGACCGCGCCGTCAAGCTGGTGAGACCTGGCGGCAGAATCGTCTTTTCCAACTGCTCGCTTGATCCCGAGGAAGGCGAAGCGCTCGTTGCCGGCTTCCTCGCCGATCACAAGGCCAAGGTCGAACTTGACCCGATTCGGACAGGCGAGGTCGCAGGCATCGACGATTTCGTCACCGCCACCGGCTTTTTGCGCACCACGCCCGCTGGCCTCGACATCGGCAATGCCGCCATCTCCGGCCTGGATGGCTTCTTTGCAGCAAGGTTCCGACGCATCGCCTGATCAACACGGCGTTTACGAAAAATTCACCCTCGCGCCCGCCATTGAAACAACCTAATTTGTGTGACGACGTGGGGTTGCGTCAGGAGGGGTATTGTCGATCGCGGCGGACAACACGACGCGTCTTTGGGCTCTCGTTGCCAAGGAGTTCTGGCGTAAGACGCGCCGGCGCCTGCGCGCCGGGCCGGCCTACAGCTGGCGCTACTCCGGGCGCACGCCCGAACGCGTACTTATCGCGCCGCCGGATCTGCGCCTGGCCGATCCCCAGATCGCGCTCGAAATCTACTATGGCCGCTTTCCGCTGTCGGGCCATCTTGTCGAGACCGGCGGCCAGTCGCCCTTCCTGATCGACGTGCCCAATCGCGGCTGGCAGCGCAGCCTGCATGGCTTCCGCTGGCTGCGCCACATGCGCGCCGCCGGCACCGAGCTGGCCGCCGCCAACGCCCGCGCCCTGGTGTCAGACTGGATCGCGCTGCATGGCAGCCGGATTTCCGGCATCGCCTGGGAACCGGCAACCACCGCCAAGCGCGTCATCGCCTGGCTGCAGCACTCCTCGGTCGTGCTGCAGGGCGCCGAGTTCGCCTTCTACCGGTCTTTCCTGCGTTCGCTGGCAATGCAGATCCGTTATCTCCGGTCGATGTCACCCGAGATGCCCGACGGCAAGGACAGGCTCCGCGCCCGTGTTGCGCTCGCCTTCGCCGCATTGTCGCTGCCGGCGCCTGTCTCGGCGCTGCGCTCGGCCACGCGCAACCTCGCCGAGGAGCTCGACCGCCAGATCCTGCCCGACGGCGGGCACATCTCGCGCAATCCGATGGCGGTTCTCGAAATTCTCGCCGACCTTTTGCCGCTGCGCCACACCTACGCCAACCAGGCCGAGCAGCCGCCGCTGGCGCTGATCAATGCCGTCGAGCGCATGCTGCCGGCACTGCGCTTCTTCCGCCACCAGGACGGCAGCCTCGCCCGCTTCAACGGCATGGGCGCCACCATCCATGACCGCATCGTGGCGATCCTGCGCCATGACGACACCGCCGGTTCGCCGCCGCTGCACGCCACCCATTCCGGCTACGAGCGCCTCGCCATGGGCGGCACGACGGTGATTGCCGACACCGGCACGGCACCGCCGATCGACGTGTCGAACCAGGCCCATGCCGGTTGCCTTGCCTTCGAGATGTCGTCGGGCCGCCAGCACTACATCGTCAACGCCGGCATCGACACCTATGGCGCAGCCGATCTCAGGCCGCTGGCGCGGGCCACCGCGGCTCACTCCACCGTCACCATCAACGACACCTCGTCGGCCAGCTTCGCCCACTCGCAACGCGTCAGCGGCGTGCTCGGCAGCCCGCTTTTTGGCGGACCGAAATCGGTGCCGACCCAGCGCTTGGACAGACCCGGCATCCATGGCTTCGTCGCCCGCCATGACGGCTACGCCCAGCGCTTCGGCCTCCATCACGAGCGCGAGCTGAGCCTGTCGGCCGGCGGCAGCATCCTGTCGGGCTGCGACCGCATCCTTCGTGCAGGCAAGACGCCGATCAAGAATGATGGCCGCGATCTCGTCACCATCCGCTTCCACGTCCATCCCGACGTCCAGCTGTTCCGTGACCAGAAGGAGCGACTGGTGTTGACCGGGCCTGATATCGACACCTGGGTCTTCACCTCGCCTGATGTTGCGTCCGAGGTCGAGGAATCGATCTATTTCGCTGGTCTCGGCGGTCCCCGCCGCTCCCGCCAGATCGTGCTGTCGTTCAAGGCTTCGGAAATCTCCGAGGTGCATTGGCAGTTCTCGCGCACGCGCATCATCAGCCGCCTCGACGGCTAGAGCCGTCCAGGATTGCGGAGGCACCTTGAGCGCCTGATCGGCATCACCTCGGGAAATAGGCCGCATGCGCGGCTGCGCGCCTTGATTTCCGGGCCTCATGTGCTAGGCCGCCCGCAAGCAAAGTTTCCGCTCCCAACTTTGAAGGGCCCGCCACCCATGGCCGTCGTTTCCAAGAAGACCCCCGCACCCGACCTCGTGCCGATCCGGCGCGCTTTGCTGTCGGTCTCCGACAAGACCGGGCTGATCGAATTTGCCAAGTGCCTGACCAATGTCGGCGTCGAGCTGGTCTCCACCGGAGGCACCGCCAAGAGTATTTCGGCCGAGGGCATCGCCGTCCGCGACGTTTCCGAGCTCACCAAGTTCCCCGAGATCATGGACGGCCGCGTCAAGACGCTGCATCCGTCGGTGCATGGCGCATTGCTCGGCGTCCGCGACGACCCCGAGCATGTCGCTGCCATGGCCGAGCACGGCATCGAGCCGATCGACCTCGTGGTGGTCAATCTCTATCCCTTCGAGGAGGTCCGCGATTCCGGCGCTCACTACGCCTCGATCGTCGAGAACATCGACATTGGCGGCCCGGCCATGGTCCGCGCCTCGGCCAAGAACCACGCCTATGTCGCCATCGTCACCGACCCGGCCGACTACAAGGACGTGCTCGACAGCATCGTCGCCAACAATGGCTGCCTGACCTACGAGTTCCGCAAGAAGCTCGCCGCCAAGGCCTTTGCCCGCACCGCCGCCTATGACGCGGCGATCTCGGGCTGGTTCGCCGAGGCGCTCGAGATCGAGACGCCCGACTGGCGCGCTTTCGGCGGCAAGCTGCAGAGCGTCATGCGCTATGGCGAGAACCCGCATCAATCGGCCGGCTTCTACCTGACCGGCGACAAGCGTCCCGGCGTCGCCACCGCGACCCAGCTCCAGGGCAAGCAGCTGTCCTACAACAACATCAACGATACCGACGCCGCCTTTGAGCTGGCCGGCGAGTTCGACCCTGTCCGCACGGCCGCCGTCGCCATCATCAAGCACGCCAATCCGTGCGGTGTCGCCGAGGGTGCAACGCTGACCGAGGCCTATGCCCGGGCGCTCGCCTGTGACCCCGTCTCGGCTTTCGGCGGCATCGTTGCGCTCAACCGCATTCTCGACGCCGAGGCGGCCGAGGAGATCGTCAAGATCTTCACCGAAGTCATCATTGCGCCGGAGGCTACGCCGGAGGCCCAGGCCATCGTCGCTGCCAAGAAGAACCTGCGGCTGCTGGTGACAGGCGGCCTGCCCGATCCGGATCGCGTCGGGCTTTCGGTCAAGTCGGTCGCCGGCGGCCTGCTTGTCCAATCGCGCGACAACGCCGTCGTCGATACGCTCGACCTCAATGTCGTGACCAGGCGACAGCCGACCCAACGCGAGATCGAAGACCTGAAATTCGCCTTCCGTGTCGCCAAGCACGTCAAGTCGAACGCCATCGTCTATGCAAAGGATCTTGCCACGGTGGGTATCGGCGCCGGCCAGATGAGCCGGGTCGATTCATCGCGCATCGCCGCCCGCAAGGCGCTGGATGCCGCGGAAGCCGCCGGCCTCGCCGAACCGCTGACCAAGGGGTCGGTGGTTGCCTCCGATGCCTTCTTCCCCTTCGCCGACGGCCTGCTGTCTGCCGTCGAGGCGGGCGCCACTGCTGTCATCCAGCCAGGCGGCTCGATGCGCGACGACGACGTCATCGCCGCGGCAGATGCCCATGGTATCGCCATGATCTTCACCGGCGTGAGACACTTCAGGCACTGAGGGGCAGATACCTTCTCCTGTTGCGGGAGAAGGTAGTGAGCGGAGCAAAGCCGGACGAGGGGTTCTGGACGGAGTGAGGTGTTGCCAGAAAAGCGGCGAGCGCCGAAACCTTGAGACGCACCGCCTCGTCCAGCGCCGCTATCCGTCGTCTTCGGTGACAGCTTCTCCCACAGGGGGAAGATAATATCCGCTATTTCACCTCGTCAGCCGGATAGGGCGTGCGCAACAGCACTGCCAGCCCGACGACGAAGAATATGATGATCATCGCCATGCCAAGCCGTGGCGAGCCGCTCAGGGCGGTGACTGTCGCGACCACGAACGGCGCGACGAAGCTGGTCGCCCGGCCCGACAGCGCATACAGACCGAAATAGCGCCCTGCCTCATCGGCCGAGACACTGCGCGCCATATAGGAGCGCGACGACGCCTGCACCGGGCCGAAGGCAATGCCGACCAGCAGGCCGAAGGCAATGTAGGCCTTCTCGGCGGGCGTGCCGAACAGCCCGTTGGTATCGGCACCAGGCATCTGCCACAGGCCGAACAGCGTGTAGCCCGGTCCGGTGGAGACGATGCCGATGGTGGCGATCGTCAGCAGCACCAGCGAAAACACCACCACGACCTTGGAACCGAAGCTGGTGTCGAGACGGCTGGCAACCAGGCAGCCAAAGATGGCGACGACATTGAGAATGATGCCGTAGATTCCGATTTCAGTGATTGTCCAACCGAACATCGCAGCCGCGAACGCGCCGCCAAGACCGAGCAAGGCGTTGACGCCGTCCTGGTAAATCATGCGGGCGACGAGGAAACGGAAGATGCCGGTGCGCTGGCGCACCTCGCCGATCGTCGACTTGAGCTCGGAAAGCCCCAGCCGCATGGCCGGCCGGATGGCGATGCCCTTGCCGCTGTCGGGCGTAAAGAAAAACATCGGCAGGATGAAGACGAGGTACCACAGTGCTGAAATCGGGCCTGTGGCGCGAGCATCCTCGCCTGCCACCGGGTCCAGCCCGAACAGCGGGGCCGCACCGATGATGGTCTTGCCGCTCTCGGGCGACGCAGCCAGGAAACCGACGACGAAGATCAGCACGATCATGCCGCCGAGATAACCAAGGCCCCAGGCAATGTTGGAAATCTTGCCGATCTCCTCCTTCGAAACAAGGCGAGGCATCATCGAATCGTTGAAGACGATCGAGAACTCCGCCGCCACCGAAGCGAGCGAAAACAGCAGGACGATCGGCACCAGCGGCGATCCGGGCTCGGCATACCAGAGCAGGCACAGGCTGATGATCTTGATCGCGGCAAAGAATGCGATCCATGGCTTGCGCGGGCCGGTCTGGTCGGCGATCGAGCCAAGCACCGGCGACAGGATGGCGATGACGAAACCGGCTGCAGCAATGCCGTAACCCCAGGCTGCCTGGCCCATGGCCGGATCGGTCGCCATGCGCGAGACGAAATAGGGACCGAAGATGAAGGTGGTGACCACGGTGAAGAACGGCTGCGCCGCCCAGTCGAAGAACATCCATCCCCAGACGCCACGCCGAGGCGTGCGTTGAACCACCATCACGTCAGCCATCATCCCTCCGCGCGCGCCGCATCAGCGCGTTGTCTGGAGCTATAGCGCAGTTCGCTTGCGTGGTCCTTGAGGAAAATGCCTGCCACGGTTGCCGTGGCAGGCGCCATTGCAAGGGCTCAGCGTCCCGACAGGTCGCTCATCAGCCCGGCCGCCACCGTCAGGCGCGACACGGTGATGTCGCCACCCTCCGTCAGGGCCTGCAGCCTGTCGCGGGTGCGGTTGGTCCTGTCGCCGCCGGCGTCGAGCCATGCCGCGACCGGATCGGCAGCCTTGCCGAAACCGGTCAATGCCGCAACCGCGATGCCGCGTCGCGCCGCACCGATGGTGTCGGATGCACGCGACAGCGCCAGCCCCTCATAATAGTCGGAGGTGGCGATCGCATGCGTTGCATCCTCGATCCGCGGGATGCGGAACGCCTCGCTGACGCCGAAAAACGCCTTCGCCGCTGCCAGGATGTCGGCCTTGGCGGTCTTGGCCACCAGGGCGATGTCGGGCACCAGTTCGCCTGCCTCGAGCAGCGACAGCCGCTCGGCCAGTTTCTCCGGCGCACCGGCAGCGGCAAAGCCAGCCTTGCGGTTTTCGATGCGCTCGCGTGTGAAGGCAGGCAGCATGCCTGAGAACTTCGGCTCCAGTGCTGCGCGTGCTTCCTGCAGCTCGGCGATGCGGCTCGCCAATGGCGCGTCGCTGTGCTCGTTGCGCAGATACCAGCCGCTGGTACCGAAGATCAGCCGGCTGACCGCCTGATACAGGTCGAGCTGCAGCGTGCCGTCGACGACATTGTCGAGCGCGTCGATCTCGCGATAGAGCGCCGGCAGGGCAAAGCCATCGCGCACGACGGCAAAAGCCCGCACCACATCGGCCGCCGAACGGCCGCTGGCCTCCTGCAGCCGGTTGACGAAGGATGGCCCACCACGATTGACGAGATCGTTGGCGACGACACGCGCGATGATCTCGCGGCGCAGCCGGTGACCACCGATCTCGGCGGCATATTTCTTGGCCATGCGCTCGGGGAAGTAGCCGAGCAGATCACGTTCGAAATGGGCTTCGTCGGGCACGTCGCTGGCGACGATGTCGGAGAACAGCACGATCTTGGCATAGGCCAAAAGCACGCCAAGCTCGGCCCGGGTCAGCGGCTCGCCACGCGTCTGGCGTTCGGCCAGAGCAGGCGGCCATGGCAGGTTCTCGACGGCGCGGTCGAGCAGTCCGCGCGCCTCGAGCGCGCTCATGAAGCGGCCCTGATGCGCGATGTCCTGAATACCGCGCTTGGCCGCGACCGACAGCGCCAGCGTCTGCTCGTAGTTGTTGGCCAGCACCAGCCCGGCAACCTCCTCGGTCATTTCGGCGAGGAACTTGTTGCGTGCCGGCCGCTGCAGCGTGCCCTTGCGCATCGCCGAAGCCAGCGCGATCTTGATGTTGACCTCGACGTCGGACGAATTGACGCCGCCCGAATTGTCGATGGCGTCCGAGTTGCAGCGCCCACCCTTGAGGCCGAACTCGATGCGCGCCCGTTGGGTTGCGCCGAGATTGGCACCCTCGCCGATCACCTTGACCCTGAGGTCGGTGGCGGTGACGCGGATCGGGTCGTTGGCGCGGTCACCGACTTCCTGGTTGGATTCGCCGGTCGCCCTGACATAGGTGCCGATGCCGCCGAACCACAACAGGTCGACCTGCGCCCGCAGGATGGCGTTCATGATCTCGGTCGGCGATGCGGTCGTCTTGGCGAGCCCGATCGCCGTTGCCGCCGCATGCGGCAGCGTCACCGACTTCTGGGCGCGCGAAACGATCACGCCGCCTGCCGACAGCTTGGACTTGTCATAGTCCTGCCAGCTCGAACGCGGCAGGTCGAACATCCGCTTGCGCTCGGCAAAGGACGCGGCCATATCGGGCTCGGGATCGATGAAGATGTCGCGGTGGTCGAAGGCGGCGATCAGCTTCGTTTGCTCGGACAACAGCATGCCGTTGCCGAAGACGTCGCCCGACATGTCGCCGACGCCGACGACGGTGAACGGCGTCGTCTGGATGTCGCGGTTCATCTCACGGAAGTGCCGTTTGACCGCTTCCCAGGCGCCACGCGCCGTGATGCCCATCTTCTTGTGGTCGTAGCCGGCCGAGCCGCCCGAGGCGAAGGCGTCGTCGAGCCAGAAGCCGTGCTTCTCGCTGATGCCGTTGGCCGTGTCGGAGAAGGTCGCCGTGCCCTTGTCGGCGGCAACGACGAAATAGGGATCGTCGATATCGCGGCGGACAACGCCCACCGGCGGCACCACCTTGTCGCCGTCGAGATTGTCGGTGATCGACAGCAGGCTGGAGACGAAATTGACGTAAGCAGCCTTGCCGGCCTCGAACACCGCGTCGCGGCTGCCGCCCACGGGCAGGCGCTTGGGGAAGAAGCCGCCCTTGGCGCCGACAGGCACGATGACGGCATTCTTGACCTGCTGCGCCTTGACCAGGCCAAGCACCTCGGTGCGATAGTCCTGGGCACGGTCAGACCAGCGCAGGCCGCCGCGCGCCACCGCGCCGAAGCGCAGATGCAGCCCCTCGACCTCCGAACCATAAACGAAGATCTCGCGCCACGGCCGCGGCTCTGCCAGGCCTTCGACGCTGCGCGAGTCGAGCTTGATCGCCAGCGATTGGCCACGTTCCTTCTTACCCGCCACGAAGTGGTTGGTCCTGAGCGACGCTTCGATCAGGTTGACGTAGCGCCGGATGATGGTGTCGTCGTCAATATTGGGGACCGCCTCGAGCGCGTCCTTGATCTTGGCCTTGAGGTGCTTGGCGGTGACCAGGCCGTCCTGTTCCTGTGCCGGATCGAGCCGGGCGAGGAAAAGCGCGTGCAGGCCGCGCGCGATATCGGGATAGCGGTTCAGCGCTGCCGCGATGAAATCCTGGCTCTGCGGAATGCCGGCCTGCTGCAGGTAGCGGCCATAGGCACGCAGGATAAGAATCTCGTTGGAGCCGAGACCTGCCGTCTGCGCCAGCGCGTTGTAACCGTCATTGTCGGCGTCGCCGTTCCAGACCGACAGGAACACCTCTTCGAACAGCGCGCCACTGTCGGCGAGGTCGATCGGCTGGCCGTAGGCGTTCTCCAGCTCCATGTCATGGATGAAGATCTGGTCTTCGCCCTTCTCGCCCAGTTCGAATGTGCGCTCGCTGATAACGCGGAAGCCCATGTTCTCGAGCAATGGCACGCGCCGCGACAGCGCCACCGGCGCGCCGTGGTGATAGATCTTCAGCGAGGCCTGTGTGGACGCCTGGCCGGTGTCGCGATAGCAGTCGATGACGATCGGGTTGGATGCGCCGATCGAGGCGATGCGCTCGGCATCGACGAGGGCTGCCGCCGGCGAGAAGCTGTTCTGGTAGTCCTGCGGGAAGTGGCTGGCGAGCCTGACGAAAGATGCGGATGAGCCGGCCTCGGCTGAAGCCTCGCGCAAGCCGTCCTCCCAGGTCCGCACCATATCGCGGATTGCCGCCTCGATGGCCGTCTGCTCGACCTTGGGCGTCTTGCCGCCGGAGCGGCCGATGATGAAATGGACGCGCGCCAGCCCGCCCTCGGGGAAGGCCGGGTAATAGGCCGACAGGCGGCCTTCGAACACGGACTTGAGATAGGCGCCGATCTTCTCGCGCACCACCGAATCGTAGCGGTCGCGCGGCACGAAGACGAGGATCGAGACAAAGCGATCGAACTGGTCGACACGCACCAGCGCACGCACGCGCGGCCGTTCGATCAAGCCGAGGATGGCCTCGGAATGCTTGCGCAACGTCGGCACGGCGACCTGGAACAGCTCGTCGCGCGGATAGGATTCAAGCACGTTGATCAGCGCCTTGCCGGAATGGTCGGCAGGGTCGAAGCCCGACTTCTGCACCACGGTTTCGGCCTTGGAGCGCAGATAGGGAATCTTCATCACCGAGCGCGTGTAGGCGGTCGAGGTGAACAGGCCGACGATGCGCAGTTCGCCCGACAGCTGCCCCTTGGCGTCGTAGGTCTTGATGCCGATGTAGTCGAGATAGGCGCGGCGGTGCACCGCCGACTTGGCATTGGCCTTGGTGACGATCAGCGGATCCGGGCCATGCAGAAAGGCGCGGATTTCGGGTGTCGTCGACGTCGCGTCGATGGTGTCGCGGCGCAGCACCAGAACGTCGGGGTCGGCGAGGATGCCGAGGCCCGGCTTGTCGGAGCGTTCCAGTACGCCACTCTTTTCGCCGCCCGAATATTTGAATTCGCGCATGCCGAGGAAGGTGAAATTGTCGTCGCGCAGCCATTCGAGGAAGGCGATCGCCTCGGTCACCGCGTTCTTGTCGAGCGGGATCGGCGCATAGCGGAATTCCGAGATCGCCTGGTCGAGCCTGGCCAGCATCGGCTTCCAGTCGGTGACGGCGGCGCGCACCTGCCCAAGCAGCTTCTTCAGCCGCTCGCGCAACGCTTCTGCGGCTTCCTTGCCAAGCGGCGGAATGTGGACGTGAATGACGCTGACCTTGTCGGCCGCCTCCTCGCCCTTGTGGCCGCCATCGCTCAGGATCTCGTCGACGCCGGTGCGGCCATGGCGCACGTGGATGACCGGGTGGGTGACAAGCACCGGCTCGCCGGCGGCTTCGGTGATCTCGCCGAGCACCGAATCGAACAGGAACGGCATGTTGTCGTTGACGACGGTGACGACAGTGACCGGCCGGTCGTGACGGACGACGCTGCCGTCGGTCTCGATGTCGATGACCGAAGAACCTTTGCGGTGCTTGAGCACGGCCTGCTCGGCGAGCTGTGCTGCGCGCTCCAGCATGCCCGGCTCGTAATCGGCCACGTCCTCGGCCGGCGCTCGGGCGAGCAGCAATTCGTGCAGCTGGGGAGGTCTGTTGGAGGATTTGGAGGCGGATGCAGTCTTGGCGGATTTCGCCTTAGACTTCACAGATGCGGCCATGACGCTAGTTTCTCCCGTCCCGTCACATGCTTTTGCGACTATCGTAGCAGATGGCCTGCCTTTAGCGACAAAGGTTTGACGGAAGGTAGGCAAAAACGCCTATCGGGCAGGCAGAAATTGCCTGCAAAATAGGCTGACGCAGCGTCCCCAAGGCTCGCTGCGTACCCGGCCTGACAAAACTTTGGCCTTTTACCTCGCGGCAATCGCCGCGGCCGCACCCGCCATGGTCGTGGCGCTCACCCGATTCGCAATCTGCATCGCCCGCTTGCTCCGCAAAAGCTTGCGCGCCTGTGCTGCTGCGAACACCCAGGCGAGGTCGATGGCGATCAACACCGCCGCCATCGTCAGCGTCAGTTCCAGCCAGCCGACGACGCTCACCGAAGCCAGGTCGATGATCGTCGGCAACAGCGCCAGATAGAACATCATGATCTTGGGATTGCCGAGCGTCACGGCCATGCCGGCAGCGAAAAGCTTGAGCGGAGAATCCTGGCTCGGCATCTCGCCTTCGCGCGTGTCGACGGGGGCCGTCCACATTTTCCAGGCGAGGTAGACGAGATAGGCGACGCCAGCCCACTTCACCACGACGAAGGCCATGTGAAAGGACTGCGCCACGAAGGCGAGGCCAAACACCGCCAGCGAAAGCCAGATCGCCTCGCCGATCCACATCGCCGCCAGGAACGGCAACACGTCACGAAAGCCCTTCGAGATGACCCGTGCCACCAGTGCTGCAATGGAAGGCCCGGGCGAACCGGCGGCAACAAGCAGAGCACCGGCAAAGATCAGAAGCGAAGTCGGTTCCATCGTCATCCCCGAATGGCTGGTCGCGGAACCTTACGGCATGCGCCGCAACTTGCAACCGCCAGACGAACCAGGCGCCTATGCCATCAACTTTGCGAGATCGGACAGGAAAGCAGGTTGTCCAGGACAGCCTACAGGCAAATGAATAGCTCGCGCGCCGGCACGATGTCGGGTGGCCGGCACCTCGGCACGCCACGGAGGAGATGTCATGGCCAAGTTTCTCTTCGTCTATCACGGCGGCGCCATGCCGCAATCGGAGGAAGAAGGCGCCAAGGTGATGAAGGCCTGGATGGACTGGTTTGCCGGCTTGGGCGCTGCCGTCGTCGATGGCGGCAATCCGGTCGGCAAGTCGCAGACGGTTGCCGCCAACGGCGCTGTTACCAATGACGGCGGCGCCAATCCGGTCAGCGGCTATTCGGTGTTCGACGCGAAGGATCCCGCCGACGCCGCGCGCATCGCCAAGGGCTGCCCTATCCTCCACGCCGGTGGTTCGGTGGAAGTCGCACCCATCATCGAGATGTAGTCGGGGTCGCACCCACGCCCCAAAGCAAAAAGGGCGCCTCCATTGGAGACGCCCTTTTGATTTGTGCCGCGTGGCTTATGCCGCGCCGGCGGTCTTCGACGACTTCTCGAAGCGCTTGCGCTCGTTCGGGTCGAGATAGAGCTTGCGCAGGCGGATGGTCTCCGGCGTCACTTCGACCAGTTCGTCGTCCTGGATCCAGGCGAGCGCGCGCTCGAGCGTCATGCGGATCGGCGGCGTCAGGCGCACTGCTTCATCCTTGCCGGCGGCGCGGATATTGGTCAGCTTCTTGCCCTTCAGCACGTTGACCTCGAGGTCGTTGTCGCGGCTGTGGATACCGATGATCATGCCCTGGTAGACCTTCACGCCGGCGTCGATGACCATCGGGCCGCGGTCTTCCAGGTTCCACATGGCGAATGCAACCGACTCACCCTGATCATTGGATATCAGAACGCCGTTGGTGCGACCGGGCAGCTCGCCCTTGTAGCCCTGGTAGGAGTGGAACAGGCGGTTCATGACAGCCGTGCCACGCGTATCGGTGAGCAGTTCCGACTGGTAGCCGATCAGGCCGCGCGTCGGCGCATGGAACACCAGACGCTGCCGGTTGCCGCCTGAAGGACGCAGCTCGACCATCTCGGCCTTGCGCTCCGACATCTTCTGGACGACGACGCCGGCATGCTCTTCATCAACGTCGATGACGACTTCTTCGACGGGCTCGAGCAGGTCGCCGTTCTCGTCCTTCTGCATGACGACACGCGGACGCGACACGGCAAGCTCGAAGCCCTCGCGGCGCATCGTTTCGATCAGCACGGCCAGCTGCAATTCGCCACGGCCGGAGACGTAGAACGAATCCTTGTCGGCCGATTCCTCGATCTTGAGGGCGACGTTGCCTTCGGCTTCCTTGAGCAGACGGTCGCGGATGACGCGGCTGGTGACCTTGTCACCTTCGGTGCCGGCCAGCGGCGAGTCGTTGACGATGAAGGACATGGTGACGGTCGGCGGATCGATCGGCTGCGCATGCAGCGGCTCGGTCACGGCCGGGTCGCAGAAGGTGTCGGCGACGGTTCCCTTGGAAAGGCCGGCGATGGCAACGATGTCGCCTGCCTGCGCTTCTTCGATCGGCTGACGCTCGAGACCACGAAAGGCGAGGATCTTGGAGACGCGGCCGGTTTCCAGCAGCGAACCGTCATGGTGCAGCACCTTGACCGGCTGGTTGGACTTCAGCGTGCCGGATTCGATGCGGCCGGTGATGATGCGACCGAGGAACGGGTTCGCCTCGAGAATGGTGCCGATCATGCGGAACGGGCCGGGGTGAACCGTCGGTGCCGGTACGTGCTTGAGCACGAGGTCGAACAGCGGCGCCAGGCCCTGGTCCTTCGGGCCTTCCGGATTCTCGGAAACCCAGCCATCGCGGCCCGAACCGTAGAGGATCGGGAAGTCGAGCTGTTCGTCGGTGGCGTCGAGGGCTGCGAACAGGTCGAACACCTCGTTGATGACTTCCTGATGGCGGCCATCAGGACGGTCGATCTTGTTGATGACGACGATCGGCTTCAGGCCGACCTTGAGCGCCTTGCCGACCACGAACTTGGTCTGCGGCATCGGGCCTTCGGCAGCGTCGACCAGAACAATCGCGCTGTCGACCATCGACAGGATGCGTTCGACCTCGCCGCCGAAATCGGCGTGGCCAGGGGTGTCGACGATGTTGATGCGGGTGTCCTTCCAGTCGACCGAAGTCGCCTTGGCCAGGATGGTGATGCCGCGTTCCTTTTCGAGATCGTTCGAATCCATCGCGCGCTCGGCGACGCGCTGGTTTTCACGGAACGAGCCGGATTGCTTGAGAAGCTGGTCGACCAGCGTGGTCTTGCCATGGTCGACGTGCGCGATGATCGCGATATTGCGGAGGTTCATATGTCTACTCGGGAGCGTTGCGGGCACTGCCTGTCGACGCGCCGCGTTTCGTGTGGCCGGGCTCATACAGCTTTTTTCGCAAATGCGAAAGGGGGGCGGGCAAATCGGCCGATTTTCTGCCCGCCGGCAAGCCTACAAGAAGTCGCCCCAGTCGGCCCGTCGTGCCGACCTGAACAGCTCGCCATCGCGCTTGGTCAAGAGCTTTTCCTCGATCGAGCCATTTTCCAGGCACAGTTTGAGCTGGACCTTGCCCGATCCGCCGCGCGCCGGCGCCAAGACCCGGGCGCGGAATGGTTCAGCCGGCATGCGCGACGCGGCCAGGAAAATGTATTTCTCGTCTTCCCACGGCACCTCGCCACGCTTGGTCAGCCGATGCAGCCGCGAGCGCGCCACGCGGCGCGAAAAATGGCACCAGTCGGGCTCGACGATCGGGCAGGCTTCGGCATGCGGACAAGGTGCCGTCAGATGTGCGCCGAGATCGATGAGGCGCTGTCGCACCGCCATCATGCGCTGCCAGCCGGCCGGCGTGCCGGGCTCGACCACGACAAGCAGGCCATCGGTGGCAGCCCACAGGCGCTCGACCAACGCGAGCCCCTCGGCCGGCGACAACTCGTCCAGCACATAGGCCAGCGTCACCAGATCGGCCTTGTCGGCCTCGAAGCTCTTGGCGGCATCCGCCACGCGCCAATCCACATGCGCAACGCCCGAATGCGCCGACAACGCAAGGCCAACCTTATGGATCGCCTGGCTTGCCTCGAGCATCGTCGCGGAATCGATGCTCGGCCAGCAGTCCGAAGCCGCCCAAAGTGCCGTGCCTGGACCGGCACCGATGTCGAGCAGGCTTTTCGGCGCAAAGTCAGGCATCAGCTCGGCGGCACTTTCGAGACTCGCCCTGACGGCCGCAAATGTCGCCGGCAGCCGCGTCGCCAGATAGGCGTTGGCGAACATCTCGTCCGACAGATGCAGTTTTCCATCGCGCAACTCGGCGCGATAGCGGCTCGACAAGGTGTCGGCAGCCCGCTGCAACTCGCCAAGCGGCACGCCTTCCAGCGCCCGGTCGACCGCCGCCCGCAATGCTGCCGGTAGTTCCATCGGCCTGCCCGTCCGCGGCCTAGACGAGGCCGCGCTTTTCCATCATCGCCTCCGGCGACGGCAACTTGCCGCGGAAGGCCTTGTAGAGTTCTTCCGGATCGGCCGAACCGCCTGCCGCATAGATGTGCTTGCGTAGCTTCTCGGCCATGCCGGGATTGAAGGCGTCGCCGGTTTCCTCGAAGGCGGCGAAGGCGTCGGCGTCGAGCACTTCCGACCACATGTAGGAGTAGTAGCCGGCCGAATAGCCCTCGCCCGAGAACACATGCAGGAAATGCGGCGTACGGTGACGCATGACGATCGCATCCGGCATGCCGAGCTTTTCCAGTGTCTCGGCTTCGAAGGCGGCGGGCTCCGTCGGTGCGTCCGGCCGGGCATGATAGGCCATGTCGACAAGCGCCGACGAGGCGAACTCGACGGTGGCAAAGCCGGCGCCGAAAGTCTTGGCAGCCAGCATCTTGTCGAGCAGAGCCTTGGGCATCGGCTTGCCGGTCTTGTAGTGCAGCGCATGCTTTTCCAGCACCGCCGGCACCGTCAGCCAGTGTTCGTAGAGTTGCGACGGCAATTCGACGAAGTCGCGGCTGACCGAGGTGCCCGCCACTGACGGCCAGGTGACATCGGTCAGCATGCCATGCAAAGCGTGGCCAAATTCATGGAACAGCGTCTTGGCCTCGTCGAGCGACAGCAGCGCCGGCTCGCCGGCCTTCGGCTTGGCGGAGTTCATGATGTTGTAGATGATCGGCGTCGAGCCCTTGCCCAGCCTGTAGCCTGACTGCAGCGCACTCATCCAGGCACCCGAACGCTTCGACTGGCGGGCAAAATAGTCGGCGAGGAAGAGCCCGCGCGTGCTGCCGTCGGCGTTGAACACCTCGAACACCCTGGCATCGGGATGCCAGGCGGCAACGTCGGGCACTTCCTTGAAGGTGATGCCGAACAACCGGGTCGCGACATCGAAGCAGGCCTTGATGACGTTCTCGAGCTGGAGGTAGGGCTTCAGCTCGGCCTCGTCGAAGGCGTATTTCTCCGCCCGCAGCTTCTCCTGATAGAAGCGCCAGTCCCAGGCGGCGAGCTTGTCGTTGCTGCCGGCGGCCGCTGCAAGGCGCTGCAGTTCGGTCTCGTCGGCGGCGGCCTTCTCGCGCGCCTTGTTCCACACCGGCTCGAGCAGCTCCATCACCGCCTTGGGGGTCTTTGCCATGGTGTCGTCGAGCTTCAGCGCCGCATAGCTGTCATAGCCGAGCAGCCTGGCCTTTTCGGCGCGCAGGCTGAGCGTATCGCGCACAATGCTGGCATTGTCGGTCTCGCCACCTGTTTCGCCGCGTCCCGCAAAAGCCTTGAATGCCTTTTCGCGCAGGTCACGCCGCTCGGAGAACGTCGTGAACGGCTCATAGATCGAGCGTGACAAGGTGACGGCGTACTTACCCGTCTCGCCGCGCGCCTCGGCAGCCTGGCCCATCGCACCACGGACAAATTCCGGCAGGCCGTCGAGATCGCCTTCGTCGAGAAACAGCACCCATTCCCTCTCGTCGGCCAGAACGTTCTGGCCGAACTTGGCGCCAAGCGAGGCAAGCTCTTCCTGGATAGCGGCAAGCCGCGACTTGCCCACCGGGTCGAGCTTGGCACCCGAACGGACGAAGCCTTTCCAGGTTTTTTCCAGCACCCTCAGCGTCTCAGGGTCTAGGCCGAGCGAAGCGCGGCGGGAGTAGAGATCGTCTATGCGAGCAAACAGCTTCTCGTTCATCGAGATTGCCGAGAAATGGCGAGCCATCTTCGGCGAGATCTCACGCTCCATCGCCTGGATCGCGTCATTGGTGTGGGCACCGGCGCGGCACCAGAAGATCGAGGACACGCGGTCGAGCGCATCACCTGCGAGCTCCATTGCTTCAAGCGTGTTGGCGACCGTCGCTTGTTCCGCATTGGCGGCAATCGCATCGATCTCGGCGGCGTGCGCGGCAAGCGCTGCATCAAACACCGGCCCGAAATCGCTGTCCTCGATCCTGGTGAAATCCGGCAGGCCGAGCGGCCCGGCCCAATGGGTCAGCGGATGACGCGCGAGATCGATGTTCTGGCTGGCGGACATGAATGGCTTCCTCGATTGGCATTCGGTTCGGACAGCCTCGATGTAGGGCCGGACCGGTAACTGCGCAACCGCATTGACTCGTCGCCTCACGTAAACTAAGTAACCCATATAATAAGGATTGCTTACTAAAATGCCTGCCAGTCCGGAAACCGACACTTTCGGCTTCATCGTCAACGATCTCTCGCGCATCATCCGCGCCGAGATGGACCGCCGCACCACTGAAGCCGGCCTCGGCCTGACCACCGGCGAGGGCCGGGCGCTGCTCAATGTCAGCCGCACCGGTCCGATCAGGCAGACGGCATTGGCCGAGCGGCTGGGTGTCGAAGCGATGACCCTGAGCGGTCTTGTCGACCGGCTAGAAGCCAAGGGGTTCGTCGAGCGCCAGCCCGATCCGGCCGATCGCCGTGCCAAGCTGGTCACCCTCACCGAAGCCGGGTCTACCGTCGTCAGGCAGATCGAGCCCATCGCCGCCGCGATCCGAAGCGAGGCAGCGTTTGGCATCGATCCGGACGACTGGCAGCGCCTTCTCGTTTCACTGCGGTCAGCCCGCACCAACCTGCTCGCCACGCGCACCGAAGCGCTTTCGGGCGAGGACACGGCGGCATGAACATGCGCACTGATATCAGCCAGGCGCTGGACCTTGTGGAAACCGCACCGATCATGAGCGAGCGTCGGGTGTCGCTGATCGGCGGCCTGATGGTTGCCATCGGCCCGATCTCGCTGGCGCTGTTCACGCCCGCCATGCCCGAGATCGTCCAGGCCTTCGGCACCACCGAAGCTGCGGTCAAGATGACGCTGTCGCTCTATTTCGGCGGCTTTGCCTTTGCCCAACTCGTCTGTGGCCCGCTTTCCGACGGTTTTGGCCGCCGCCCGATCACGCTCGCCTTCATGGCGATCTATCTTGCCGCAAGCGTTCTGGCGCTGATGGCGCCGAACATCGAAACGCTCGTCGTCGCGCGCTTCCTGCAGGGCGTCGGCGCCGCCGTCGGTGTTTCGGTGGCGCGTGCCGTCGTTCGCGACGTCTTCACCCACGAACGCTCCGCCCGCATCATGAACATGATCGGCATCCTTTTGGCCCTCGGCCCGGCCATCGCGCCAACCCTCGGCGGCCTGACCATGGAGTTGTTCGGCTGGCATGCCATCTTCGTGGTGATGGTGCTGCTCGGCGTCGTCGTCATGCTGGTGGCGATCTTTGCCCTGCGCGAAACGGTGACGCGCGACCTCAGCCGCATCCGGCCGAAAGCCCTCGTCACCTCCTACGGCTCGCTCTTCCGCAGCCCCTATTTCGTGCTCTGCTGCCTGGTCATCGCCGGCACGACCGGCGCGATCTACACCCAGGCGACCGTGCTGGCCTTCATTCTGATGGAGCGTGTCGGCCTCACGCCCACCCAGTTCGGCGTCGGCATGCTGATGCAGACCGCCAATTTCATGGCCGGCGCGATCGTCATGCGCATCTTCATGAAGCGTTTCGGCGCAGCAAGGATGGTGCCCGTCGGCCTGGTTTTCGTTGCCATCGGATCGATCGCCATGGCCATCCTGCTCAGGACCTATGAACCCAGCTTCCTGCTGGTCATGGTTCCGGTCGGCATCTACGCCTTCGGCATCGCCATGATCTCGCCGGCGATGATGACGGCGGCGATGGCGCCCTTCCCCGAAAATGCCGGGGCGGCATCCGCCATGATGGGCTTCTTCCAGATGGGCGCGGGAATGGTTGGCGGTGCAGCGGCGGCATTGATGGGTGACCCGGTCAATGCGCTCGCCACCGTGATCCCGATCATGGGCCTCCTTGCCATTCTGTCATGGCTGATCTGGCGCCGGCTGCCGGAGCCGTCGCTGATGGCACGGCTGAAGCAGGGCTAGAGCAGCAGCAGTTTTCCGTCCGGAATTGCGCAGGACATGGAGACAGAGAGCTTCCGCAACCCACGAAAAGCGGAACGCTCTAGAAGCCGTCGCAATTCTCGCCGATCGTCATCTGCGTGTTGGCGACGATGAGGCCGTTCCTGGCGGTAAATGTCTCGCGCGTCGTCATGTCATTGTTGGGGAAGTCGTAGCAGGTACGCACCACGGTCGTTTCGCCCATTTCCGCTTCGATCTTGTGGCGGATCTTGGCGCCTTTCACGGCAACCTGCCATTCATCCATCGAGGCGATGAACTCCGCCTTGCTCTGGGTCACGCCAATATCGTCGAGCCGTATCGTCGCATTGTCGGCCAACAGTTGCGACAGGGTCGGACCATCCGCCTTGAGCAGCGCCTGATACCAACGGTCGACGATGCTCTCCTGCGCCACGGCGCCGGCGGCCACCAGCAGCGCCAGGACTGTGGCAATCGTACGAACGGGCAACATCACACGCCTCCCTGTCGGACAGGAGTATTGTCGGACGAAAGCATTAAACCCAGATCGCGACCGGAATGCCATTGATATCGCGCCCGGGCGGCGACGGAAAGCTCATGGTCTCGCCGCGCCGGTGCCGCTCGGCGATCAGCATCATCGCGCAGGCATCGAGGAAGTCGTCAGCAGCCGCACCGCGCGGCGGAGGCTGGTCGAGGAAGCCGCGGCCATGGCCGACGCGCGCCAGCAGCGTTTTCCGCTCCGCCATGCCGTCGGGATTGACACGACCCTTGATCTTCTTCGGCAATCTCATCGCCTGCCCGCCATTCAGCCGCCAGAACGCCACTTCGGGATGGGATTCTATCACGCGCTCACGCAGCTCCGGCCTCGAGATCATCAGCGCGTCGATCTCCCGTATCTTGGCAAATATGCCGAAGGCCTGGATCGAGACGCCGCGTGGCGGCTCAGAGGTCCGCATAGCGATCTCGCTCGACCGGCGATGCGCGGCGTACCAGGCCTCGAGATCGGTGAACTCGGCCGCCTCAGCATGGACTGCCGCGCGCGACGGGATCGAAAACACGCTCGATTGCCGCTGGCCGAGCAAAGGCCGCACCAGCATCTCGGGACCACGACCACCCTTGGTGGTGAAGTCAGGCAGGCCGATCGGCATGTCGACCGCCACCACCGCATCGTCTGGAATTGCCGCCAACAGCGCGTCGAAGCTGCCGAACACCTGCGCTCTCGTTCCGGCGTCGTCACGGATCACCGCGACCCATCCGGCCTTGCAGCCGTCGACGCCGGCAACCGTCACGCCCCAGAATCCTGGCCGGGTTTCCGGCTCCGCGAGGGATGGATGAGCGTGCGCAGCTCGACCATCGCCATCGGATGCGACAGGCTTTGCGCATCGGTTTCGAGCTGCAGCTCGTCGCCGCCGCGCTTCGACGTGCGCGCCAGGATCTCGTAGACGGCAGCGGTGGTCGACTGCAGCGCCTTGGATGGCGTGTGCCCGGCCAGCAGTCGCGCCAGAAAGACGGCAGCACTCAGGTCGCCGAGCCCGTTCGGCGGGCGCTCGACCGTGCGGTGTTCGGCCAGCAGCGCCTGCGTCTGGGTGACCAGCAAATTGCCCGTGCCGTTGGCCATCATCGCCGGCGCCGAGGTGACCAGCATCGTTGCCGGCCCGAGCCCGAGGGCAGTCGCCATTGTCGAACGCATGTCGTCGGCCTTGGCACCCGCCAGCCATTCCAGCTCATAGCGATTGGGCGTGGCGATATCGGCCAAGGGCAGCAACCTGTCGCGAATGCCCGCGGCCAGCGTCTCGGCGACATATAGCCCGCCCTTGTCGCCGATGACGGGATCGCAAACATAGAGCGCCTTCGGATTTCTCACCTTCACCGTTTCGACCAGCGAGGCCACAGCTTGCACCTGGCCTGGCTCGCCGAGATAACCCGACAGCACCGCAGCGACTTCGCCTAGCCATGGCGCCCGCTCAAGATCGGCCATGAAGGCGGCGAATTGTTCTGTCGGCGGCACGATGCGCGTCGCACGGCCATGGCCCGGGTGCCACGGCAAGATCACCGTCGGTACGGCCCAGACCGGGTGGCCGAGCGTCTCCAGCGCAAACACCGCCGCGCGGTTGCCCACCGACCCACGCGCGACATGGCTCGACACGACGATGACCGCGCGTGGCGCTCCGGACTGTTCAGTGCTCATCAGATTTTCACCAGTGCAATGTAAGACAACAACCAGAAGACAAGCGCGATAGCCAACACGGCACCCAGCCATTGGGCGTCTCGCCTTTTTCTTTCGCAGCATATTTGCGGCGTGCGACAAACGAGCGTCCGCCATGGTCGCTCTCACGCGACAGCCGTTTGAGGATGCGGCGAGACTCCGCCGGCCCCCCGTCCTCACTGCCTGTCACCATTATCCGCCTCGAACGAGATAATTGATCAGCCACAGAACGAGGCCGATGGTCAGGAGAAAGCCGAGGATGCGGCCGATGCGCGTGCCGATGTGCTCGATCGGGTCGGCCTTGTCGACGTCGGCGGCGCCGAGATGATTGCGTATTTCGCTGGCCTTGCGCGCCACGAACGACGCGCCGCCAGGGTCGCTCTCGCGTGCTATGCGGTCGAGGATGCGGCGCGATTCCTTCTCGCCGTCGCTGTCTCTCGGTGACGCCATCGTCAAAAACTCCTGGCATCATCGCCAAATCGAACGCCGGTTTTCTCCAGGCGCGTTTGTGATAATGCTGTCGGATCAGTTGCTTTGTCGAGGACAAACAGATGCGCATGCAAGCTTCGCCGGCACTTCCTGCTTTCCGTCTGCTTCCGGCTTTCGTTGTTCTGGCGATCGTCGTGCCATTGCTGTCGGCCTGTGGCTACAACACCATCCCGACCCAGGAAGAGCAGGCGAAGGCGGCCTGGAGCGAAGTGCTGAACCAGTACCAGCGCCGCGCCGACCTCATCCCCAACCTGGTCGAGACGGTGAAGGGTTACGCCTCGCATGAGAAGGACACGCTGGAAGGCGTCGTCGAGGCCCGCGCCAAGGCAACCCAGGTGACGGTGACGCCGGAAACGCTGACCGACCCCAACGCCTTCAAGGCTTTCCAGGACAACCAGGCCGGCCTGACCAGCGCGCTGTCACGCCTGCTCGCGGTCGTCGAGAACTACCCCGACCTCAAGGCCAACCAGAACTTCCTCGCTTTGCAGGCCCAGCTCGAAGGCACCGAAAACCGCATCGCCGTCGCCCGCCGCGACTACATCGAGACCGTTCGCGTCTACAACACCTCGCTCAAGACCTTCCCCGCCATGATTTGGAACACGCTCTGGTTCCGCAACCAACCATTCCAGAACTTCACCGTCGCCGAAGATAAGCTCGAGGCGCCCAAGGTGAATTTCGGCACCGGCCAGGGCGGGTGATGACCATAAGCGGGGTCGGACCTCTCCGGTAAAGTTGCAGCAATGACCTTGAGCGCGGGCGCCCGGACACCCCCCTCTGGCCTGCCGGCCATCTCCCCCGCAAGGGGGGAGATCAGCTGGACGCACGGCCTGTATTCATCGCAAACATTGAACGTCCAGCACCAAGGCCGGCGCTGCCAATCTCCCGCCATGCGGGGGAGATGGCCGGCAGGCCAGAGGCGGGTGCTCAAGCACGTCCCTGCCCTTCTCGCATTGCTTCTGCTGTTGTTTGCGGCTCCCGTCCTCGCCGCCGAACTGCCCATCCTCACCGGCCGTGTCGTCGACGACGCCGGCATCATCGACGCCGCCACCGAAGCCGAGCTGGTCCAGAAACTCGCGGCTTTCGAGCAGAAATCCTCCGACCAGATCGTCGTCGCCACCATCCCGAGCCTCGACGGCGAGGAGATCGAGCCCTATGCCAACCGCCTGTTCCGCGCCTGGAAGCTCGGCCAGGCCGGTGAGGACAATGGCGTGCTGCTGATCGTGGCGCCCAACGACCGGCGCATGCGCATCGAGGTGGGTTACGGCCTGGAAGGCGTGCTCACCGACCTGCACACCAAGCTGATCATCGAGAACACCATGGTGCCGGCCTTCCGCGCCGGCGATTTTTCGGGCGGCATTTCCAAGGCGGTCGACGACATCGTCATGGTCGTCGAGGGCGATGGCGCCGAACTCGAGGCACGCGCCAAGCGCAATGAGCAGACCGGCGTTGCCGGCTGGAGCGAAGACGACATCATCTTTTTCGTCTTCATAGCGCTTTGGGCGACTCTTTTCTTTGGCGGCATGGCCATGGCCATCCTGCCGCGAATGTATGGCCGCAAGCTCGGACCCGGCCGCTACGAGTGGCTCGGCATGACCTTCAATTACAACCAGCGCTCCGGCTCGTCGTCATCAGGCGGCGGCTGGTCCTCGGGTGGCGGCGGCGGAGGCTGGTCGTCGGGCGGCGGTGGCGGCGGATTTTCCGGCGGGGGCGGATCCTCCGGCGGCGGCGGTTCATCGGGGAGCTGGTAGGACGACATGACCCAGACCACGCTCCCCCCCAGCGATCACGGACGCATCGCCGCGGCCATCCGCGCCGCCGAAGCCCAGACCTCCGGCGAGATCTACTGCGTCGTCGCCCACCGCAGCGATGGCTACTTCTTTGCCGCGGCCTTCGCCGTCATCACGGGTATCCTGCTGGTCAGCCTCGCCGCGGCCTTGGTGCTCGAATACTGGTGGGTCGCCGTCCGGCTGCCGCATTTCGTCATCGTCCAGTTGCTGGCGGCGGCGGCTGCCTGCGCGCTGTTGTGGTGGCTGCCCGGCCTGCGCATCCGGCTCGTCCCGCGTGGCCTGCTCTACCGCGCCGCCCACGCCAACGCGCTGAGGCAGTTCTATGCCCGCAACGTGCATCTCACCACCGCACGCACCGGCGTGCTGATCTTCGTGTCGCTGGCCGAACGTTATGCCGAGGTCGTCGCCGACGCCGGCATCCACGCCAAGGTTCCGCAGGACGCCTGGGACGGCATCGTCCGCGACCTCACCGCAGAAGCGCGTGCCAACCGTCTCGCCGACGGTTTCGTTGCGGCCATCGCCACAGTCGGCACCCTGCTAGCCCGGCATTTCCCAGTGTCTTCAGCCGACGTCAACGAACTCGACGACCACCTCGTCGAGATCTGACCGCATAGCCCTGGTGAGTCCATTTGGACACACCTGCACCTGATCCTCGATCCGGATCACATGAAACGCCATTCCGGCCGCGTGCGGACTCTTTGCAACTGTCGCGGCGCGGTTTATGGTTAAGAAACTATGAACACGCTGACGATCGACATCAGGAAAGCCGAGCCCCGCGACGCGGATGCCATCGCCGAGGTGCATCACGAGGCCTGGCGCGGCGCTTATTCCGGCATCATCCCGCATCGTGCGCTGACCACCATGATCAACCGCCGCGGCGGCGAATGGTGGGCCAACGCCATCCGCCGCGCCGCAACCGTTCTGGTGATCGAGATCGGCGGCAAGATTGCCGGTTATGCCACGCTCGGCCGCAACCGCGCCCGTGAACTCAAGCAGCAGGGCGAGATCTACGAACTCTACCTCCGCCCCGAATGCCAGGGCATCGGCCTCGGCAGCCGCCTTTTCGCCGCCGCCCGCCAGCGCCTCGCCGACCACGGCCTCAAGGGCATGGTGGTCTGGGCGCTCGAGGAGAACGACAACGCGCTCGCCTTCTATTCCGGTGCCGGCGGCCGCGACATCGCCGAGGGCGTCGAGGTTTTCGACCACAAGGCGCTGAAGAAGGTCGCTTTCGTCTGGGAGTGATCCGGAAAGCAAGCCTTTCGTCGCAGTCTCCTGACATCAATATTGCATTGCACACGCGGCCCAAGGCGTTTATCGGGAGGCACCTTTAATTCTGGAGCTTCCCCATGCGCATCGATGCGATTTCGATCGGCAAGAATCCGCCTGAAGACGTCAACGTGATCGTCGAAGTGCCTGTCGGCGGCCAGCCGATCAAGTACGAGATGGACAAGGAAGCCGGCACGCTCGTCGTCGACCGCTTCCTCTACACCCCGATGCACTATCCGGGTAACTACGGCTTCGTGCCGCACACCCTTTCCGGCGACGGCGACCCGATCGACGTGCTGGTCTGCAACACCCGCCAGCTCATTCCCGGCTGCGTCATCAACGTGCGCCCGATCGGCGTGCTGGTCATGGAAGACAATGCCGGCCAGGACGAAAAGGTTATCGCCGTTCCGTCGCCCAAGCTGACCCGCCGCTACGAGAACGTCTTCAACCACACCGACCTGCCCGAGATCACGCTGCAGCAGATCGAGCACTTCTTCGGCCATTACAAGGATCTCGAGCCCGGCAAGTGGGTCAAGATCGGCGGCTGGCACGATGCGGCCTACGCCAAGAAGATGATCGTCGAGGCGATCGAACGCGCCAAGGCGCTGAAGGCCTGAGGCTTCTGTTTCAAGGTCAGTGAATACCGGGCGCGGTTCGGCAGTGCCGACCGCGCCTCAATTCTTTGGCTTGCCTTCAGAGTAGAACACCGGCATCGGATCGCCGACGAGCACCCTCTCGTCCGAGCCGCAGGCAAAATCGCGAGCCTGTTCGTCGGCGATCTTGCGCGCCAGCTCATTGGCCTTGGGTTCACCGGTCGCCAACACCAGCCCAACGACGCAGCCATCGGCCTTGCCCGGCTGCCCGACCTTCGCCACCACCAGCACCTCGATTTCCTTGTCGCCCTCGGCAGGTTCCGCCTGGACGTACCAGCGGCGGATGGTGGCGAACGGGACCACCTTGCCGTCATGGCTCGAAATGCGCCATTCGGCCTTGCCGGCACTTCTGTTGAACGTCTCGAAGCTCTGCCACGGGATGTCGACGAAATCGGCGGGCGGGAAACCGTAGAACACGGACTCCCTGAGATCGGCTGAAAACACCAGCACCGGATAGCCGCGATATCCCGGACAAACCATGTTGGCATAGTCGCCGTCATCTGTGCCGGCCTTGTCGAAGAGCACGCAGTCCGCCTCGGTGTTGGTCTCGACATAGGCGCTCGAGATCTCTTCCGCCACGGCCTGATGCAACGGCAAGGCAAGGGCCAAGGCAAATACAAGCTTCCGCATTCCGCGCTCCCCTCCGAACCTGCGATGCCCCGCAACATCCTGCGCGCATGCAACCGGAGTATGTCGCGCCCGAGCCACGTTATCCAGAGCGCGGGCTCAGCGCCTGGCGAGCTCCATCATGAGCTTGGCCAGTTCGCCTGTGTTGCCTGCCACGCGAATGGTCTTCAGTCGCGAGGTTGCGCCGGCGACCACTTTTATGGAGTTTCTCGGAATGCCCAACTCGGCTGCGAGCAGCTTCTCAAGCGCTGCGTTGGCCTTGCCTTTTTCTGGCACGGCGCGCACCCGCGCCGCGAGATGGCAGCGTTCGTCGGCCGCCTGCTCAACACCTTCGACAGCATCCTTCGAGGAACGCGGCGTCAGCCTGACATAAAGCTCGACGCCGTCATCACGCTCCTTGAAGAAGCTGGCCACCACCAAAGGTCAGATGACGAGCGGAGCCACCGTGGTGAGGATGAACTGCCTGACGAAGAACAGCGCAAGCAGAAGCACGATCGGCGAAATGTCGATGCCGCCAAGGTCTGGCATCAGGCGACGGATCGGCCGTAGCGCCGGCTCGGTCAGCCGGAACAGCATATTGCCGATGGTGCCGACCACCTGGTTGCGCGGGTTGACCACGTTGAAAGCATAGAGCCAGGAGAAGATCGCCGAGGCGATGATGATCCACCAGTAGAGGTCGAGGGCCAGAACGATGGTCTGAATGAGGGCGAGCATGCCGATCTCCAATGAATTGCCGACATTTAGCCATTGCACGCCTGAGCGGCAAGTCCCGCCTGACAGACCGTGCGTTCCGCGACTGCCGCACCTGCCGGAATGTGATTTCGCCCCTACGTCAACTGCTCGCTTGACAGACGGCTTCGAGCGCCAATAAATGCGGCCATCCGCTGAACGGGGCTGTAGCTCAGCTGGGAGAGCGCGTCGTTCGCAATGACGAGGTCAGGAGTTCGATCCTCCTCAGCTCCACCAGCGGAATATTGGCAAACTACCATTTCTCCCAGCACTCAGAATTACCTGGACTTTTCCGTAGCTTAGCGCGGAGAGAGACCGAAAGGCTGGTCTCACCGGGCGCTGAGACCAGCAATTCTGGGGCATTTGCGGGCGCCGTCTCTGTGGCCGTTTTCCGTGACCAATTCGCGGGACAAATGATTATGCCTGCATCGCAAGGATGCAGGCATAACCGTGAGCTTGAACAGCGTTTTTCTGGAGTTCTAGCCACGAAGCTGAGTGGCCTGGGCTGACCAATCGTTGGACAGATCCAGCCGCGCGAGGGTGCGTGCGGACAGCTCGACTGGCTGCAGGCCCGTCAGGATCTCATGTGTAAGCTGAGGCGAAAGAAACGCCAGCGGCAATAGGCGACTAATCTCGGCCGGGTGCACCTCGAAGTGCTCTGCGATCTCGACAAGGGTGATCCCGGCGCGTTCGGTCAGCATTGCAAGATAGAGTTGGGCCTTTGCTATTAGCGATACGAGCGGTGGGGCTGGTTGCCGTGCCGGAGCATTTTCGGGATCCAGGACAAGTCGCGCTTCAATACCGCGACGCTTTAAAGCGATCGGAACGAAGATTGTCTCTGTTGTTACCTCACTGAAATCTGTCGAGCTGGTCTTAACCAATTCGGTTTTATCGCTGCCGTCGATCAGCATCCGGATCAAGGCAGCACGGTCGATGTCAAAGCGGATCTCCGTTGCAGAGAGAGTGATCCGTTTGAACAACACGTGCAGTATGGCTTTCGCCTGGACATTCGTTTCACAGGACGCCAAGCGATCGGCGATCTGTGATGCGCCACTCAACCCAGAAAGAACCATATCTGGCGAGGTATCTGCAGCAAGCCACTTCGAGAGCTTGATCTGATCGGACAGTAGCCTCTTCGCGAACGAGCGGACGACGTTTTCCAACTCCGAAGCCGGAACGCGCCAGCCGCCCTCATCACGACGATCCTTCGGCAGGAGTCTGCTTGATACGTAATAGCGATAGCGTTTGCCATGGTTGGTCGCATGGGTTGGCCGCAGCCGATCCCCCGTCTCGTCAAAGACAATCCCCGACAGCAAGTGTGTATCGGGATGGACGGACGAGCCCTTCACGCGGACAGCGCCCAGTGCCATCAGTTCTTGGACCTTTTCGAACAACTCATTGTCGACGATGGGTTGATGTTCACCGTCATGGACGTTGTCGTGATGACGCAGCTTGCCGATATAAAGCGGGTTGGCCAGCATCTTGTAGACCATGCCAGCATGCATCCGGCGGGTGAAGGGAACGGCGCAATCGTCCTGTAGTGTTTGGGCGACGCTGTCCGCCTGCCTATTTACCTCAGCTACAAGCGCCGGCACCGACCGGAGTTGCACATAGCGTTCGAACAAGCCTAGCACGAAACCTGCTTCCGGCTCCTTGATGATCAGTTTCCTTTGCTGCACCGCATAGCCTAGCGGCACAGTACCTCCCATCCACATGCCCTTCTTCTTGGAGGCGGCTATCTTGTCACGGATGCGCTCGGCAGTGACCTCACGTTCGAACTGGGCAAAGGACAAGAGCACGTTTAGCGTGAGCCTGCCCATTGAAGTGGTCGTGTTAAACTGCTGGGTGACGGAGACAAACGAGACACTGCTGTTGTCGAAAATCTCGACGATGCGCGAGAAGTCCATCAGAGAGCGGGTCAACCGGTCGATTTTGTAGACCACCACGACATCTATCTTGCGATCGCGGATGTCCTGGAGCAGCCGCTGCAATGCCGGTCGCTCCATTGTACCGCCCGAGATGCCACCATCATCATAACGGTCAGCGACCAGTTTCCAGCCAAGACCAACTTGCGAGGCGATGAAGGCGGCACAGGCTTCACGCTGAGCGTCGAGTGAGTTGAAATCCTGATCGAGACCTTCCTCACTCGACTTACGGGTATAGATCGCACAGCGCAGCTGCTGTTTCGACATACCGAGTTTGCTCTGATCTGATGGCTGCTGGGTGCTACTATGCCGGGGAATGCGGGAATGTCTGGAAGCGGTACTCATCGCGTTACCAGTCCGAAGAACCTTGGCCCCGACCAGTGGGTTCCAGTGATCTTGCGGGTGATTGCAGTCAGCGAAGAGTAGAGCTTGGCTTCGAAGACATAACCACCTTCGATCACGTCGACGACATGTGTTCGGCCGTTCCAGTCCCGGATCAACCTGGCTCCCGGCTGCACATCGCGGCGCTTCGGCTTCGACGAGCTATTACCGCCCGATCTTGTTTCAGCAGCTGGCGGCGGTTCGCTGCGACTTGTGCTGTGTCCATTTTCTGCAACAGCGTCGCTTGATCGGGTACCATCAGCTTGCTGGGCGAGCTGATCGGCACGGCGATCGGCCAACGTCTTGCTGACGTCCGCCATGGCGAACTTGAGGCGGCGGCGCGTCTCGGCGGAATAGCCGCCGAGACGTTTTGCTTGCAGATGCCAAGCGGCCGACCGGATCAGGAGTTCGCGGCGCACACCGGTCGGGGGCAAGCAGCCGTACTGTTTTTGCCAAAGGACACCAAGTGCGTCCCGCGAGAGGGTATCCAGTTCCGCAAGCTCCTGCTCCAACCTGCTATCCGCTCGCATGACGTTCATGCCGCCGCGGCGGTGTCATCGATGCGATAACGTCGCAAGCCGTCTTTGCTGGTCTCGCTCGTAAGGTTGAGGCCGAGCTTCTTCTTCACTGTTCCGGAGAGAAAGCCGCGCACCGAATGGGCCTGCCAGCCGGTGACCTCGATGAGCTGATGGAGCGTCGCACCCTTGGTCAGCCTGAGCTTCTTCAGCACCACATCTGCCTTCGTCTCGGTTGGCCGGGTCTTCTTGACCTTAGTCACTGACGTCTCGGAGGTAGGCGCGCCCTTCGGCATCGTCTTCCCACGCTTGGCCTGTGCCTTGCCTTTCAGAGTGGGTTTCGCCGCAGCGCTCGGGTTGGTGACTGCGCCCGCGCCTGCTGCACCCGTCGCAACATCACTGGCAGACTCTGCCCGCATGAACTCGATTGCATCCGAGGTCGAAGTTTTGGAAATGGCCATGGTCTTTCTCCGCAAATCACAGCGCCAAACCATTCGGCGCCGGTACTGACGGAAGCCCGCATCTGGCGGGCGCAAGACTTTTGGGCGACAGTGGCCTTCTCATCTCATCGGGGCAAAAGCGTCACCCCCGTCTTAAGCAATCATGCTTGCTTTGGCCTGGAAGTCCACTCAGGTTACCAGTCGGCGCTGCGCTGCATGCGCAAGGTTGAAAGCATCTCGCCAACTGCTCGTTGCCCGTCCAATTGCATCGCTGCCGACCTCTGCCAACACAGTAAGCGCAGTCGGCTCGATGTTGTCTTGGGAAGCCGCCAGGACCGTCAGATTTGAGATCACCGCATTCAGCCGTCGCAGCTCGGGCTCGATTCCAGACAGAATTGCGCGGAGGCGGACATCTCCGTCATCCTTCGGCTGGGTCCCTACATCGTCCTTCGGCATGAGTGCCTCCGCCATTGCGTTCGACGCCACACATGCTTGCTGTTGCCTGAAAGTCCAGCGGGAGATGACCACATTGCGCAGAACAAATGCTGATCCCCAAGGATATTTACCCGGGGTCGCACATCTTTGAGTTAATCACTATGCGCAAAGATACATTTTATCAGCTCACATCCGTTCTATGTTGCGAATGATAGCTCCATTATGTGAGTTTTGCCGCAAATTCTTTGGCTCAATTTCACTTGCCGATGTCAGCCACCTCTATTAGACAGCAGTCGTGACATCTCGAACATTATTCAATAAGGCTTGGCCATGTCCGACAAAATTGCCGAATCCGCAGTTCTGCTGCCCCTAACTGCAGATATTGTTGCTGCTTACGTATCGAACAATCCGGTGCCCGCTGCCGAGCTCGCAGGTCTGATCAACCAGGTACATCAGTCAATTCAGGCATTGTCCACTGGTTCGAGCACCGAACCAGCCGGACCAACCGAAGTCCAGAAACCAGCTGTCCCCATTAAGAAGTCCGTCACTCCGGATTACATGATCTCACTCGAGGACGGCCAGAAATACAAATCTATCAAACGCCACCTGATGACCAAGTATGGCATGACGCCGGCAGACTATCGCGCCAAGTGGGGTCTCCCGAACGACTACCCAATGGTGGCTCCCAATTACTCCGCGGCGCGGTCAGAACTGGCCAAACAGCTGGGACTTGGGCGCAAGCCGTCCAAGAACAAAAAACCGCCTGCCAAGGCGAGCCGCCCCGCGAAGAGTAAGTGATACGGACGCGGCCAACGAACAATCTGTGCTGGCTACTGGGGCCGGAATGCTTCGCGCATTATCAAGTGCAAGGGACGACGACTGCCCCGTGTCGGTGTCCGACGGCGACTCCGCGAGCATTGTGCAGGGAGGATGTCCTGGTCCGGGATGAGGCGCCTAGACCTCAGATTCTGCTCAACAGCTGCGCGCCCCAATCCTGTCATCCAGCTAGCCCAGCGAACTATGAAAAGCCGACATCCTTTCATCAAGAAAGAATACGGTCGGGCATCCAGCAGCGTACGTGCCATCGTCCTTCCGCAATCAGCGCTCTGACGTGGATGTAATAGGCCTCGGGGCTAAGCGGCACCTTTCGTCGGTGCCGCCGACTGTTGCAAAGCCAACATGCAGCCACGACATTGTCACGCTTATCTTTGCCGCCCTCGCATTGTGGCAGAAGGTGCTCAGCCGTGCATCTGCTGGAATCTATCCCATCGGCTGGTGACATGAGGCGGCCACAGTACCAGCAGTGACCGTCCTGTCGGTTGTAAGCGTCATCGCGCAGTCTTCTGAGTTTCGGCATGCCAACTTCCAAGATCGATGATGATCCAGAAAGTTGCCACAACCTGCATAGGCGCCCCTGCACTCGGCCGCCATTGAACGGGCAACGGACGGGGCATTGACCCGACCCTGATGTGTGCAAACACATGATAGCCCGGTTTCACCACCGCCTCAAGGACAGCCAGGAGAGATCGGGAGGTCGACAAAGCGCCTTTGGCAGCCGTTTAGTCAAACTTTGCCTGGGCTCGGAAGCAGGCGACCGTTCGGATCAGGCGGAATGGCCGCTACGCGCCCACTCCGGCCGTTCCTGTGCCCTTGCGACTTCCCGAAAACTGACATCACCGACCGGCAAGGCAGCGATCGACGTTGCACCGAAGCGTTCAAAATCGCCAGAACGTTCCTGGTTCCCACTTCAGCCCAGTAGTTAGGCTGAGGCGGTCCTACTCGGCACCCTTATATCTTGAAAACATGGTGAAAACTGTCGAGACCAGCTGTAGAAGTCGATCATAATGCGTAAAGCTTCAGTTATTTGGACGAGGCTTGAAATAATGCCAGCTGTTTCCCCTGTCGAATGGGACATCGTGGAAGCCCGCGTTCAAGCGGAGGTCACCAAATACGGTTTGGCGAACCCGTCCCGTGGTTTCCTCTACCTCGTGCTAGGCCAGTACTTTCCTGATCGGGCGACCGACTACCCCGAGATAATCGTAGACGGCGGAAATGATCTTGGCGTCGATGCTATCGAAATCCTAGAACGTGAAGACAGGGCCGAGATCCTCATTTTCCAAGCGAAACATCGAACTTCGTTGAAATCGACGGATCGGACCATCAATGACGGCGAAATCCTGAGGATCGCGTCGTTTTTGCATGCACTCTTCGAAAAGGAAGCGCGACTTGTTACAACTGGCAACGTTCAGCTTACGGAGGCCGTGACACGCATCTGGGAGCTTCACAGACGAGGCGTAATTTGCCGATATCGCGTCGTGTTCTGCAGCAATGGTAAGGGTCTCTCCGCATCTGCCCAATTGATTTTGGACAGCACGTTACAGTCGATGGGTAATGTCGACTACGAGGTCTACGGCCCCTTCGAAATTATGCGTGACATTGGTGCAGCCGGACGCGACCGTGAGATCGGAAACCTTCAGGTCGTAGGCAAGGAGGCGTTCGAAAGAAGTGACGGCGACATTCGAGGTGTTATCGCTTCAGTGGATGCCCGGTCGTTTGTGCAGCTCATCCAAACAGCTGACAAGAAATCGATCAAGAGACATCTTTTTGATGAGAACCTTAGAATATTCCTGGGAGCAAATGGTGGCTATAACAGCAATATTATACAGACAGCAGTTTCCGAAGACAGCCATCTTTTTTGGTATCTGAACAACGGCGTTACGATTACGTGCAAGGATTATGCCTATAACAAGGGCCATTCCAATCCAATCATCAGGATCGAAGATTTTCAGATCGTCAATGGTGCGCAGACCTCACACTCTCTGTTGGAAGCTTTCAGGCGTTCGCCGGAAGCGTTCGACAATGTTGTGTTGATGGTCCGGATCTACGCCACAAATCGAAACGATATTGCTGAACGGGTCGCCGTCGCCACGAATAGTCAGGCTCGTATTCAAGGGCGTGACCTGCGAGCAAATCATCCTGTGATGAAGAAGTTGGAGATCGGGTTTCAGGACCGGAGTTATTTCTTCGAGCGGAAGAGGAACATGCATGCTGATCGTGACCCAAGCAGAAGGATCGATGCATTGAAGCTTGGGCAAATCTTACTTTCGTATCAAATGGGAGAACCAGATCGCGCCAAGGCTGACTCGGATACGATATTCGGAGATCGTTTTCATCTTATCTTCCATGAACACTACAGTGTTGATGAACTTTGTCGGCTCGTCGAGCTATATAGACTGATTGAAGAGATGCGCGATAGTCATTTAGTGCAGCAACGGGATGCGATCGAGGCCACAGGCGAGCGACAGTATCTCATATACGGCCACTGGTTTGTGCTCTATGCCGCCCAATTGATCCTTTCAGGCAAGAATAAACAAATACCAATTGGAGAAGAGGCCCGCGATCTTGTCTTGGAGGCCTTGGCATTAGTCGCGAAAGCCTGTGCGAGCGTTAAAAGTACAGCCCAGTATCAGCTTTTCCGAAGCTCCAAGACCAAGGGCCGCATTATCGCAGAACTCGAGGGACGACAGATGAGCCTTTTCGATCTGTAATGTAACTCGACTTTGAACCGGAAGACGATACTCAAAATCTAGCCATGCCTGTCCGACTCGCCGCGCAAGCGCCCTCATTTCAGCCGTTCAGAACATTTCGCGATTTTTGCGAATTCCCGGTTGGCAACCGCCGCGGCAACGCGCGAAAACTCGCCGTCGAGCTTCTCCAGAACTTCATGGACAGTAATTTCGTCAGCGGTCGGCAAGCTCCCTGGAGGCGCCTATGCCAACGAAGAAGCAAGAGGCCGCTTGATGATCGGATGGACCAGAACTCCAAGCGCAAGACGCCAGACCAAGTCTTCTGCACATTCACGCAGGCGACCCACCTGGTCGGTGGCGTAGCGTCCCCGTCCGGCACTGGTCAGATCCGAGCAGCGGCCTCGTCCAGCACACATCGGAGCAGAGGCGAGAGGCTCAGCCTGAGGTTCGCGTCCCGACGCAGCTTCGCAGTGTAAGTATTAACCGAGGCAGCATTCGGGTCCAGGGTGATGCCGAGGCAACGCGACGCCAAAAGTAGGGCGGCGTCCTCTCCGCGGGGGCCGAGCTGGAGGCAGCGGTGGAGCAGTATGCGTAGCGAGGCGGCCGCCCCTTGATCCGCGCGCGACCCGATGGCGACTAGACGTTCACCAAGCGCCGCGTAGAACGCTTCTGCGCGCTCCTTCGCCACCGCGTCCGCGTCGATCGCGTCCGAAGTAGCCCCCTGCACGGCTCGCCCCGTTGACATGCCCTCGGCGAGCAGATGGTTGGCGGCCGCTGTCTCGAGTGCCTCATTGAGTTCCGCACCGGCACCGAGCCAGCGGAGGAGCTCGAGCGTTGCGAAGGTCCAGTTATGCACCGTCACGCGATCCGGGGTGCTGCGCGGTGGGACAGCAAAGCCGGCAAAAATTAGCGGCCGGGAGGCCGCCGATCGCCACAAATCATTCAGAGGGCTGAGCAATTGCCTTACCCTCGCGCGGAGATCGAGGGTCGTGTCGAGGTCATCGGCGATCTTGTCTCCATTCCTTGCGATGAGCAACAGCACCTCGTAGCCATTCTGTAGAGAGGGTGACGGCCTCGGTGATGTGGCCGACCGCAAAATCCGCTCGATTGCGTCGAGTGCTTCGTGGACGCCCGCCTCGCCCGCCACTTTGGGCGCTACGAGCAGCGCGTGGATGTTTTCCGTCGCGGCGCTCGACGACATTTCGCGCGCGCGCGCGCGGATTCCATTCACTACGGACTCGAGCTCCTCGGCGCCAATCTGTTCGCGTACCGCCGAAGGGTCGATGTCTCGCAGCAGGTAGAGAAGCGACGTGTGCTGCGACGCTGAGTTGAGCGCCAGCTTGACGAGCGCTGCCGACCGCAGGCGCTGGAACGCCTCGTCCTGTCTCGAAAGGGCAGATGCCGCGTCCGAGTCGAGAAGTCGCGAGGCAGCACGGGTGATAGGCCAGAATGCATCGTGCGGTAGGTCCTGGACCAGTTCCGCCGCCTTTCGGCACAATGCCTCAGCGGAGTCCTTGTCGATTCCGTCGACGAATAGCGCGGCAGCCTCAATGGCATCCGCCATCGGACGCGGACCAGAGCTTTGTCGAAACCTGTCGACGAGAGCGACGAGTTCGGGACCAATCAGTCCCCTGAACTCGGGGCGCTCAGTCGCGACGATCTTGAGCGACTTGAGCGACAGTCCACCAGTGTTTGTGCTGGACATGCCAGTGTGCTGGCCCAAACGGGCCGTGGACGCGAGGTCCGCCAGCATGTCGCGCGCGAGCTCCACCTTGTCCGCCGGTATCGCGAGCAGCCACTCGCGGCGAAGCGACGTCGCGACTAGCTCCCTCTCGATCCTGGTTCCCGGGCTGCGCGCCGTGGTGTCGCGCAGCTCGTCCAGCGTTGTAGGCGTGAGGTATGTTTCTACCAATCGTTCGCTCCACGACGTAGCGTCAGCAAGCTCCGTCCGCCCACTCTCGACGAGCAGCCTCACCCCCATCGCGAATGATCTGGGTTGCAGTTCGCGCCCCAGACTGGCTTCTACTTCGTCGATCACCGCCCGACCGTAATGCCCTTTCGTTTGCCAAGCAGCGGTGGTGCCGCCAAGAGCAGTCTGCCGACGGAGCTTTGCCCAAAACCATCGGTGGGAATCCTTGAACCGGCCGGTGGCGGCATAGGTCAGCGCGTGTTCGAGGTTGTGGGATTGCAGCAGGAGGGGCGCGGTGTAGGTGGCCGGGCGGCGGGCCGACCAGGCCGTCGAGAACGAACCACGGGCGGCACGCGCGTTCATGAGATCGAACGCGGCATTGAGCAACGGCAGTGGGGATCCATCGACAGTCGATTCAGACACAAGCGCTTCCAACAGTGCAGCGGCCTGCTCAGGGCCGTCGCGATGCCACGTGGCCATCGCGACAGACTGCGCGACAATCTGTCTGGTGCGGACGACAGCGCCTTCCCAGATACTGTCGTCGATCAGACGGTCGCCTGCCTGCAGGTAGCACTCGAGCGCAAGACCCCAGCAGTCGGCGTCCCCCAGGAGATCGCCGACGTGTTTCGTGAACAAGGCGCCCAGCAATGGCGGCGCGTCTTTCGTCGCCTCTTCGATCTGCTCCAGCCATCTAGTGGATGCGGTGCTGCCGACCCTCTGTCGCGCTTCTGCCATCGCAGTAACATAGGGTGCGAGACCCATGGTCCGGCCGCTGCCCTGGAGAGTAGGATCGAAACCGAAGTCGGCGGTTCCGAGGGACAGCGCCGTGATCAAGCTCCGCGCCCAGTCCGCCTCGTCGGCTCCGAGGCCGTCCGGCTCAACCAAGTGGACGTCATCGCCCCGCCATACAACCGCGAGGACGACCCGGGAGAGAAACGAGGCGAAGGCGTCTGGTACGTCCCGGGTGGCCAGAATCCAATCGGCCGTCGCCGGATTGCCGGCTGCCGGCGCCTCCTCGAACAGGTCGTTGAGCGTCCATCGTCCCGCACTGCTCTCAACGACAATCGCCGATAGCAACTCGCGGACGAGATCGGCGTCGAGGAGGTGGTGCACGACTAGCCAAGGTAGCGGTCGTGCCCGGAACTCGATCGCACGCGAATAGGCTGGCTGGTCAGGCATGCGTTGCTCCTATCTGACGCAGGCGGTCGTCGTCAGGCTCGGCCACCCAAGTCCTGACTTCCCATGCGACAAGGCTCTCGTTGGTACGCCATCGCGACGCCTCTCTTGGCAGGCGGTGAACGTCGAATGCTAGCATTCGGGCCTCCGACACGGCTCGCGGCGAGAACGGGTTAAGACCTGCAACGAAACCACGATTACTCCAGCTATTCAGGGCATCGTCGTCCGTTGTGGACCAAGTGTTGTTCACCGAGCTTTTCTTCGGACGTCCCCAGCAGGACACCGATACTTCGGCATCGCTGGCCGGGAAACCGGGAGAAACCGGGAGAAACGCGCCGGACAACCCACCTGGCTTGCCGGCCATTTCGCCGTAGTTAGACAAAATGAAGGAGGAAAAATGGTGCCGCGCTCGGTCCGGCCGTTCCGCTGCGGCCCTGAATGCGTCTAGGAATTGAACGTGCCACGCGCGATACGGGTCGCCGCCGTCAAGCGCGCCTTCCGACTGTGGCGTGCAGGTCGCGACTGACACCACATCGACGTGGTTCGGCGGGTCGGGAAAACACCGCGCGTGGCTCGTCACCGCCGGGATGGGCGGCGGCAGACCGCTGTCGGTGTCCAGGTCGAGTGCGTCGGAACAGATCAGCGGCTGAAGCGTCACCGTGCCGAAGCGCGGGTTGGCGGGGACCAACGTGATGAGGGTTAGCAGGTTCGCCTCGTGCATGTGGCGCTCCGGGAGCCGGTCGATCTCGAACTTCGATCTCACCAGCTTCGGATGAAGGCAGACCCGCAGCTTCGAGTCGGCGTCGACTGCCAGGACACATCCGAGATTGAAGGGCTTGTTCGAAGCCTGCCGGCCAAGCCACGATTTAAAGCCCGACAGATCCCTTAGACCCGGTTCCACAAGTGTTTCAAGGCGGTCGGCCAGCTCATGGGCTGCCGCCAGCGTGAATAGATGGTTCGATCCGCCGCTGTCGGGTCTGAGGCCAATGTGCAGACATCCCGACGGCCCCTGTCCCCGCAACGCGTCCGCAACAGCGACAATGGCCTCCGCCGGCGCGAACGCCTCAGGGAACGTCACCAAGTCGTATCTGCGCGCTGCAGGCTGGGTTGTCGCGTCGTCAAACCTGTCCCTCGGCACCGTCGCCGGATTCAGCAGCTCCTCCACCACCGCGTTGAGCAGCCTGACGTGATTGCTAGGCTCTAGGCGACGTGGCTCGACCACGCGAACTGCGAAAGGCAAAGAGTTTCTCTCTACGGGCCATCGCAAGTGGACGCCGTCGAAGGGACAGTTTGTCGATGTCATCTACTCAATCGTTGCCTGCGGTGCGATATCGCTGTCAATCTAGCAGTTGGTGTCGTCCGACTCCCCCCTATACCAATGACGGACATTTCAACCACTCGCAACGGTCGTGACAAGTCGTTTCCTAGAAAGAGACAAACGAGCCGTTCATAGGGCAAGTATGCGCCATGTAGTTCACAGCGTTGGCTATGAAGGTGGCCTAGCAGCCACGTCTCAAGCTGACAAAATCAGAATGCTCACCGAACCGCTCGGCTGCCCCTGCACGAGTTCTGAAGGCGGGAAGCGGGCCGTAGCGGTCGAAATGGGGTTGGCTGGTAATCAGAAGCTGTCTGTGCAGCTCTAGCTAAGAGCTGCCTGTCCGCTCCTGATGCAGTGGACGGCTCTCCTCCACCTTTCGGCTATAGCCGCAGGGCCAGAGCTGGAGGAGAGCTTAGATGGTCAACGCTACGACGATCGGTCTGGATATCGTGAAGTCGGTCTTTCAAGTGAAAGGTGTGGATGCAGCGGGCGCGGTTATCATTTGGAGGAAACTGATCGGGGGGGGGCTTGGGCTCTTCGAGAGTCTGCCCCGATGCGCGTCGATCTCAACATTAGCAACTGGGAGCGGACGGTGTGTAGCTGGGGACAGGCAAAATAACCCCTTAACACGCCGTCGAGCCTGATGCGGTGTACGGGCTGGCCGTATTTTCTCATGCAGTCTAGCCCGTTGCCAGTGCAAGATGACATGCTAATAGAACCCATTGGGTGCACTGCAGGGGGCAGGTTTTGGCGAGAGCTTTTAGCGGACTTAACGGGCTTCTTGAAAAATTTCGGGAGAGCAGCCACGACTACGTGGTGAATACCGAGATCTTTCCCAGTCTCGACGTCGAGCGGGTCACAAGAGACATGCAACTCGCAGAAGAAGGTGAAGCTCGTGGCGCGCAAAATCAGCCATCGAAAAGCGCCAAATCTTTGGACGATTTCGAACTTTCCATCGTCGGAAAGATACAGGATGCAAAGAATGCTGCGCATCATAACCTTGAAGACCAGTTGCATCTCTTTACAGAGAGGCTCGCCAGCCTCGACTTCCAAGGTCAGTTTTCGGATATCCAAAAGACAAGCGCCGAAGGCGTCTCGGACTTTAAGGCGGAGATCGTAAAGGGACGCAACGAGCTCCATGGGCTCCGGCGCGGGCTAGATGCTGCCGAAAAGGACTTTGACCATTTCCAAAAGACGCATCGCATTACACGTGCCCCTCGAGTGTCTGAGGGATCGGTCATGTTCTTCAAGATCTCCGTCCTCATCCTCGTATTTCTGTTTGAGGTTATCGCGAACGGCTTCTTCCTTGCTAAAGGGAGCGAGATGGGCGTTGTCGGCGGTATTGTCGAGGCGATAGCGTTTTCGTTCCTCAATATCGGCTTCACACTGATTCTAGCGCTATTTTGCGTCAGCCTAACGGCTCATAGGTCATGGTTCCTGAAGCTCATTGGCCTAGCTTCCATCCTCGTCTACGTGAGTTTTGCCGTTAGCCTGAATCTGTTGCTCGCGCACTATCGCGAAATCTCAGGAACCTTCTTCGATGAAGCCGGAGTGCAGGCAATCGCCAGGATGCGAAATGATCCGTTTGGACTCACCGACATCAAGTCCTGGCTACTATTTGGAACAGGCGTGATTTTTTCGATCATCGCGTTTATCGATGGCTGGTACCTGCGAGACCCCTATCTTGGGTACGCAGGCGTCCACAAACGCCTGATTGCTGCCCGCGAGAAATATGTGAACCGCCAAGAGTACCTGATCGACAATCTCATCGACGTTCGTGATGAGCACAACGAGAAGGTCGATGCCATCATCAAAAGCCTGAGCGGCCGACGCAGAGAGCACAATGCGATCATTGCGCACCGCTCAAAGATGCTTTCGCTCTTTACACAATATCAGGATCAACTCGAGCGGACGGCTAACATGCTTCTGAGGAAGTATAGGGACGCCAACATCAAAGCCCGCACGACTGACGCTCCAAAGTACTTTGACAACACCTACAAGCTCGAGCGAATTAAGCCCACACGCGCTTCCGATGCAGAACTCTCTGACAAAGATATCTCAGCTTCGATTACCAAGGCCCAAGCTGAGTTAACCGACCAGATCAAGAACATTGCTGCGGTCTGTGAAGGCGGCATAGACGAGTTCAGGGAACTCGACAAGCTTCATCCGGAGGCCACAAATGTCTAGGAAACGCAGACGGAAAAGCGGCGGTTCAGGGATGATCCTTGGCGGGGCGGCCATTCTGGCTCTTTCCGCGGGCCTCGGTGGCGGACTCATCTACCTCTATGTCAAAGCTTCAAACGCAACGAAGCTGGACCAGACATCACTATGCCCGACAACTGGCCCAATCGCAGTGACGTCGGTCCTATTCGATACGACCGATCCAATCACCAAAACGACCATGATTGACCTTAAGACCCAATTCAAGACTGTCGCCGAGGCAATCCCAATCGGTGGCTTGCTCGAAATATACGGTTTGACGGCAAAGCCAGGCGAACTCGTCAAAATGTTTGATGGCTGTAATCCCGGGGACGGATCCTCGGTTGATATCTGGACGCAGAATCCAGCACGCCGCCAAAAGCAGTGGGAAGATGCGTTCAACGAACCACTAGGGAAAGTGGAAAGCGAGATCGAGAACGGGCAGTCAGGCGATCAGTCGCCTATCATGGCCGGAATACAAATTATCAAACTGACCGTCTTCGACAAGTTCACAAATATACCCAAAAAGCTCATCGTCGCATCTGACATGATCGAACACACGTCACTCTATTCCCAATATAAATCAGGAATCGACTACGCCAATTACAAGTCCAGCCCAGCCTACACTGAATATGCGACCTCCCTCGTCGGGGTCGAAGTTACGCTTTGGTACGTAAATCGAAAAGCGAAATCGTTCAATAGTGCCGAACACGTGACGTTTTGGGCGAACTGGGTCGAGGGCAATGACGGCAGCTGGCAAAAGCCGTTGAAACTGGAGGGCATGAATTGAAAATCGACGCGCTAGCGAGGCGTTCCGCCCCCACGATCATTCAGAATTTGCCACTCATCGTTTTCGGCGGTTTCACTCTCATCGGGTGCGTTTTCATTGCGGTGTCGAAGCTTTCAGGGCTTAACCCGTTTATCTCAATGATGTTCCCGATCATTCTGATGCTCGGTTACCTTGGGCTATCCTGGTATTCGGGGCGCATACGCCTCCATGATGAGCAGACTGGCGACAATCTCTATTACATGGGTTTTCTGTTCACCCTCTCGAGCCTTGGGGTGTCGCTTTATCAGTTCACCTCAGACGGTTCGATGGACGATGTTGTCAGAAACTTCGGCATCGCCATCACATCAACAATCGTCGGCATCTCCCTTCGCATTCTGTACAACCAGACACGCCGAGACGTCCTCGACATCGAACGTGCAACACGTCACGACCTCGCGTCAATGACGAGGCGCGTGAGAGCGGAGCTGGAAAACACCTCGCGAGAGTTCGTCGATTTCCGTCGGGTCAACACGCAGATGATCACCGAAGGCTTCGACGACATGCTCCAGCACATGGAGCAGACGAACACGCAAGTCACAGAAACGGTGGGAAAGATGGCGGAAGAGGCCATCCGGCCCATGAAAGAGGCTTCGGTGAAGTTCGGCAGTGTGGCCGATACAGCTTTCGAGCAAATCGTTTCGAAGCTCACTGGGATCGTTCAGAACATAGAAAACGCAGCCAAGAAAATTGATGACGTCATGCTTCCTGAAGCCGTTATCAGGAACGAGTTCGCACCGATGGTGAAGGAGCTCAGCACGTCGATGCATGCCTACATCGCCAAGAATGAAGCCTCAATGACCGCGCAAAACGCTCGTTTCGATGCGGTTATGTCTGGCCTCGAAAAGGTAACAGATACGATGAGCAAGTCGATTTTGCTCATGGAAAAGGCGGTCGTAGCTTCTGCGAAGGTTCAGCAGAACACTGACAGTATGGCGCGCAAGCTAGAGCAGCAAAACAACGATATGGTTTCCGCTTTGAGCAGGGCGCTGGACGATGCCATGAAGGCCCAGGGCGCAGAAGAGCCAAGTGCGATTGGCACAACTGTAAACGGAACGCGCAAATCGGTGCCAGTCGTGCCTTTGACACCCACCGCGCCCACACCGCCACCACACGTCATGGCGAACGAGCCAACACCAATTGTAGAGCCATGGTCCCCACGTCCAACCGATGGGCAAGCTCCCAACATTGAAGGCAATGGCAAGAAGTGGTGGCCATTAGGATGAGCATTCAGGGCACTTCTGTCTCGAGCGAACAGCGTGGCTATGGTCGAGGCCTCATCCTAGGCCTGACGATGGCCGAGTCTATGCTGCTCCTCGTTTTCTGCCTTCTGCTAGCGGCTGGTGCCATCATCATCAAAGAGCGGAAGCAAGCCGACAAAGCCCTGCTAACTGCCTCTGATAAACAAGCACTGGAAATCGCTTTGGCCGAGGAGAAGGCGCTAACCATCCAATTGTCCGAGAAACTCAAGCACCTAAGCAGTGCGACTCCCAAAGAGATCGACGAAAGTTGGCGCGAGTTGGAGATCGCCAAACGGGATATTGACCAGCTCAAAGCAACTGGTCTCACTCTTGACGAGATCAACAAGCACGCCCCAGTCATCATCGAACTCAGAAATGGGGGCATTACGCCTGCCGAGGTGGTCGAAGCGTCTGCCGTGATCGAAAAGCTTCAAGAACAAGACTTGACTACGGGGGACCTAGAAAAGCTAACCGACGCAATCAAGCTTCTGCGCGAGAAGGTCATAGTCTCGACAGAAGTTGCAGCGAAGGAGCAGCTGGCCGAGATAATCAGGCAAGCTGAGGCCTTCAGAGCGACAGAAGGGGATTCAAAGCCACACGAATGGCCGCCGATTATCAACCTTAGCGAAACCAAGGACTATTTCTTTGAGAGCGGCAGCGCCTTGCTCAGTCCTGGTTTCAGGAAGTTGCTTGCTGAAGACACATCGCAACGCATCGCAGAAATTGCGACAAAGTACGAAGTCGATGTGATCGAAGTCATTGGCCATACCGATGAACAAAAGATCAATGGGGTCAGGTCAAACTTGGATGCCGAGATGAAAGGTATTCTCGATGGCACCACATCAGTCGGAAAGATGCGGCCAGGCGACAATGCAGGGCTTGGTCTTGCGCGAGCGATGGCCGTCGCCGAAGTGCTGAATAGCGTCCCTGAGCTTGAAGGTCTTACGATCCTTCCGATGTCTGGCGCACAACTCATCCTACCTGGGGACAGACTGACTGACGGGGCCCAAACAGGCGATGTTCAGGATCGCCGAAGAATCGAGATCAGGGTACGGAAGCGAAACATACCAGAACCGTCGCAGCCATAGCGATCCCCGCTTATCGCCAAGCAGGAGCTCTCCAGCCTGCATCCAAAGCTTCTCTCTCGCTGCAGAACCAGCGTTCGCCTTTGTCTACACTAACCTTCGTCCTATTGTACCAAGGGCTCCAAGGCGCGTGGTAGATGTTGCCGTTGGAAGAAATGTTGCCTTTGATGGGGCAGCCCTTTGGAGCTTCTTGTGCTGCAACCTGCCACTTCATGTCGCGGTAGTCCCAAGGAGCCTGGGTCTCGGCTTGCCAGACACCTAGTCCCTGCCCACGGGCTGACTCCTCATCTGAAGCGTAGTCGAGCGAGTATTTTCTGAAGGCCCAAGCATATCCCTCTGCGACCATGGTCTTATTAATGTCGGTCCCACCGGGGGTGAAACAGACTGCTAGGAGCCTGTCATAGCCGTCGTACTTTTTTCCTTTGCAGACAACGCCTTTGGATATCAGGTCACTAAGCCTATCCATGGCGGTATCGTCACAATCCCAGTTCTTGCCGTTTGACATCTTGCATCGCTGGCCAACCTCAGGCGCGTCGATGCCATGAAGCCTGATACTGACCATGCCAACTTTGATCGTGTCGCCGTCGATAATTCTTGCAGGTCCAGCGAAATCGCTAGCAATTGCGGGAAGAGAAAAAGAAAGAATAAATACGGCCGCCTCGAATAATTTACGCATCATTCCTCTATCAACATCCCATCTTGAAACAAGCTCTCATTAATATTGCTATTATTCCGGATGGCAATAGATGTTGTCGTAAACGTCAATGAATAATTCAAATTATAACATAGCGCGCAAAATTCGGATCATACCTGGCAGTTCTAACAAAAAATCGCACACCTGGACTCGCTACGTTTGATTGCGCTATCGCTTGGCTTGCGAGCATAATCGTTGAGACAAACAGCTGCCTTAAACAACAACCGAATGCGCACACAATATTCGTCACACAGCCGGGGACAATATAGCCATGGAACATGGCCTATCAAGATCATTGACGGGCGGGTCGCCAGCCGGCCTGTCGCGCCTGCGCTTCTGAACAGAACCAGCGCTCGCCTTTTGACGTGGCGATCTTGGTCTTGGTGTAAAATTTCTGGTCTGGCATGTGATAGATGCGATCGCCGTCGGCTGCGATGTTCCCCTTAATCCGACAGGATGACGACACCAGGCCATAGCTCGGTGTCGTCGTGGCCGGCTCCTCTGGCACAAGGACAGTCGCGGAATCAGCAGTCTCGCCTCGTTGTTCGGCGCGCCAGTCCCACGGCGCTTGGAACGAGCCCGACCAGACGCCAATGCGCTCTTTCTTGGCGGCGCTCTGATGAGATGCGTAGGTCCCATTGCTGTACCGCGGCCAGTCAAGCGCGTGGCCGTTGCGAGCCAGCCATTCAGCAACGTTCTTGCCATCAGCGCGGCGGCAATTGCCGACAAAGCGGCCATAGCGATCTCGGTCGACGAATTCGCAACGGGTCGGGGACGACTGTTCGAGATATTCAGCAAGGGCAGCCGCTGCGACTGCGCCGCATCGGTAGTTCATGCCGCTTCCATCTGTGCAGGTTTGGGCTGATTCAGGTGCGTCGATGCCGTTGATGCGTATACGTTCACCCCGGATCTCAATGGTATCGCCATCGACAACCGAAGCTCGGCCGACAAGCGGCTGAACTGGGATGTTGAGATGAGCAGACGGCCTCTGATCAAACCCGAAATAGCCTGTCGCTGCCGACAACAACATCAGCAGGCTCACTACAGCCGTCGATTTGGTACGGGCCAAGCTCCATCGCGGTCGCTTCGAGCCGGCTACCAATCTGAGTGTTCGAGGTGACAAGCGGTGCAAAGATCGCTTCATATCATTGCCTGCCTGGAAAGACTGCTCTTTGGCCTATGCAATCTGGTGCAGGCGGATCGCCGCAGTTTGGCGATCCCGCTCATTTCTCGGCCCTTGGACCCTGCGGTCTGATGTCCGGCGTGGGCTGATTGGGGGTGGCACTAACGATGTCGAAGAAGTCACGCCACCAAGCCGCGCCCGCTACCGCTCTGCGATAAAGCCAAACCCCTCAGGCCCGAACTTCTGCAAGAAATCCTTCTTGCAGAACCTCTTGTTACCGCTACTTAGGATGCCGTTGGCGATCACCAGATATGGCTCGACCTTGGTGGTGAACGCCTCCTGGTCGACGTCGTGCTCCTGCAGGTAATCGACCATGGAGGCCGCATTAAAGTCGTAGCCGCAGATATCGGCGCCCCTGATCGCAAGTGCGGCGTTCAACAGGACTTCATTGTCTCGAGATGCGACCGGCTGGGCGGCCGCTGGCGGTGCCTCTGCCGCCTCTTCGACCGAATTGCTGATCTCGTCGACCGACTTTTGCCCGCAAAGGGCAAGGCCGGCGTCAATCACAGCGTCGACGAGCTTCGTATGTGTCCCGCGTTCGAGTTCTTCGACCGGTGCCACCTTGTCATTTGCCAACACGATGCCCTCGCCAGCCTTGTGGCGAACAAACTGACGAGCTTTGCCATTGGCGGCAATGAAGCGCTCGCCGATGGTAAAGAAGACCGCGTTGTTGCCGTCGACAAAGCAGATCACTTTGGTCGAGACCTCCTTTATCGACCAAGCACCTGCCGGGACATCTTGGCTTACCAGCACCCGTGTTCGAGCTTGGCTGTAGGTCACGCGTTTACCCAAGGCCTTATTGATATGGGTGAGGCCGACAATTTCAGGGGCTGAAGGGCCACCAGGGTTCGTTGTGGTTGTCGTTGCTACGGCACCGTTGGGTGCCGATGGGGAGGGCCCGGTTTCTTCCGGCGCCCGACTCGCTGATTGAGGCTCTTGAGCTGTCGCAATCGCTGGCACGCTGTCCGGGTGCCGAGGTTTCGGGGCCCAACCCAGGGCGATTGCAAGGACGAACGGCCCGACTAGGATGCCAGGCAGCCCTAAGAACAGTGCCTGCATCCGTGATCGAAACGGCGGCACTGGTCTGATGAGGCTCGCCAAGACAAAAATCAGTCCGAAGAGCCAGACGACGACGAGCAATGCGGTCAGGTCGTTGGAAGCACCCATGATTCGTTCTCCAATGGTCCGGGCGTCTTGCCGGATCGTAAGCATCATTGGAGTGGACATTGGCGTACTATAGATACGATTTACAAGTCAATTCCGCATGTTAGCTCGGTTCTAAGTCGAATGGCCCGCATTCATGATACGGCTCATGGAGCTCAAACAGGCACTCGGACGTCGGATCAAAACCCTGCGCGATCTGCGTGGGCTGACACAGAACGACTTCGCGGCGGCACTTGACCGCAGTGTCGATGGGATTTCGATGATCGAAAGGGGACTGAACTGGCCGTCAGTAGCCACAATAGAGCGGATGGCCGCGGTGCTTAACGTGTCAACGACAGAGCTGTTCAACGATCTCGGGACAACGGGTCCGGCCAACGGCGAGGATCTGGTGGTTGTCGCACGCGAGCTGATTGCCAAGCTCGGTCAGCCAGAGCTCGAAGTGGCTGTTGCGACGCTTGATGCGTTGGCCCGCAAATCAGCGATCACACCTGCCGGTCGGTCGTGAGCGCGCCGAACATCCGTCCGCGATAGCCGCCCTCAGCGCCGGTTGATCACGCTGCGCCTTTCACGGACACGCTGACCTGTGGCATCGAATTTTGGAATACGATTGCCGAGCGACTGCATGTAGCGCAGGAATTGCTCCATACTGTCGACTTGGTCGTCGTGCCGCGAACCAGGGAAGGCCAGGACCTCTTTCAGGAACTCGCCGCGCCACAAGGCGTCTTTTGGGATGAGCACCCTGCCTTGCTCAATAAGCGACGACACACCCGCGACGCGAGTGACTTTGTCGCCCCGAGGAGTACTCCTCGGGAGGAATGCACCCTGGAAGCCCTGAGGCAAATCCTTGAGAAGCGCGAACCCTGTTCCGGCCCTCTCGATCAAAATGATACCAGGCCGAAACTGACGCGCTAGTCGCAAGGCCTCTTTGCGCAGATCGGGGTATTCGAGCTTCTTACGGCACAGATCGAGCAGGTAGAGCCGTTGTCCTATGACGCCCCAGCTCGTGCAGACTGAGAAGTCGTTCTGTTCTTCTGCGTTCGAAGCGGTATCCCAGCTTTGTGCGATCAAATCGAACTCTTCTCGCTTGGGCGGGGTACTGTAGCTCCTCAACCAGTCCCGTCGGATCAGATTGCCGGTCAGTGGTATCGGCTCCTGCTGATATTGTGCAGAGAACTGATGGGTACCGATATCGTGTCTTAAAGCGTCGAGATGGTCCCGGCCCTCTCGGTCTTGCTGGATCAGTTCGCCGGCCCGGCGGTGATAAGTACGGTTGTTGAGGCCATTGCCAGTACGGTAGATCGTATCAACATTGGCAATCGCTGGGATGTTCAAGACCGTCCAGCCATGGTCCTCGCGTTCGGTCAGGTGACCGACCAGATCGTTTTCGTGGAGGCGTTGCATGACGATAACGATCGCGCCGTCTTTCTTGCTATCGAGGCGCGACACAACGGAATTGTGATACCAGGTGTTGACCGCAGTACGCTCGGCGTCTGACATCACCGAGCCCGCCTTGATCGGGTCGTCGATGATGATGATATCGCCGCCTCTCCCGGTGAGTGTTCCATCAACTGAGGTGGCATAACGAAACCCGCCTGAAGTGGTCTTTTGCTCGATCTCAGTGTTCTTGGTCTTGCTCAGCCGGGTGTTTGGAAAAAGACGGGCGTAGAGTGGCAGATCCAGAACACGCCTGAACTCGTTCGAAAGGTTCTTCGTCAGGTCCTGCGAGTAGGAGATGGATATCACCTTGCGCATCGGATCTCGGCCAAGGACCCAGGCGGGGAATGCAATAGACGCGGCGAACGACTTAAGGTGACGTGGTGGAAGTGTGATGATGAGACGCTTTAAGGCACCACGTTCGACTTCCTCGAGATGCCAGGCGATCGCGTCGATATGCCAATTGGGCTGATAGCCGTCGCCGTTGAGTTCGCCGAAGACACTTCCCACAAAAGCGCTGAGCGACCTCCGTCGCAGTTCCGCTAGAAACTGCGACGGGTTTTGCACGGCACCGAACGTTGGCTGAACGCCGCTCATCAATTTAGTCCTTTCGCTTTCTGCTTTGAGGACCGATCGACATATCGAGTGCTGCGTCACCGAGAAGATGCCGGAGCTGGGCTTGGTCAGCGGGTGAAAGAACCTGCTCATGAACGGAATCGAATTCCGGCTCGGTATTCTCGCCTGCGATGGCGATCAGCGCCTTTATCGCGTTGAGGTCGCCTTTGAGGGCTTTCACCATCAACGACTTGATCAATGCCTCACGCTTGGTGATCTTGCGGGTTCCATCACCGTCACGGATTTCCACCAACTGTGTAAACTCGCGGAGCGCAATCGCCTTCATTGAGCGAGCTTCTTTCGGCCGACCTTTGGGGTTGCCACTTCTTCCCGGTTTGAACTGCGTCGCCTTTGGCGGCTTGCCATAGCCGACATCATAAGGCTCACTGGAGCTGTTACCGCTGCTCGCGGGTTGCGATGGCACAGGCGGCATGTTGGATGGAGCCTCGTCAGGGGGGCGAGGAACGGCCATCTGCGGCGGCGGACGACGTCGCCGCGGCGCTGCTGCATCCTGAGATGGACGGACAGGATTGCCGGTGGGGTCGCTTCGCGATGGCCTACTCATGCCCGACCTCCCACGACCTTGCCGGTAACGACACTCGGCTCCATGAGCCAGGGCGGAACACGGCGGCGGCGCGGCGCGGGAGCGTTCAGTTCCGCCAAGCCAGCTTGCTGTGCAGGAGCGACCGCCGAACTGCCGTGGCCAGTGCGAGTATCTACATTTTCGGTGGTAACTGTCTGGCCAGTGTTTTCGGCGCGACGCATCTCACTCATCTCGTGGAAACCAAGACCGGTCTCAGCGTGCACCGCTTCAATGCCGAACCGCTCTTCAAAGCGCCGCAGGGAAACGTCGACATATTGCGGATCGAGTTCGACGCAGCGCGCAACGCGGCCGGTTTTTTCTGCGGCGATCAGCATCGTTCCGGAGCCACAAAAGCCGTCGATTACGATGTCGCCACGTCGTGAGGCGTCCTTGATGATGTCAGCGATCAGTTCGACCGGCTTGACCGTCGGATGATCGGCAAGGCGTTTGTTCCGCTCCCGACCAAAACTGCTGAACCCGGGTATATCCCAGACATTTGTTCGATTGCGGCCGTGACGGCCGAGCTCAATATTATTGAGGTGGGAAGCACCGGGTTTCTTGAACACGGCGCAGAGTTCATGGGCGGAGCGGTACAGGCTTCCCATGCCGCCCTTCATCTTGTTCCAGACAGCCAGGTTGAGCAGCTCGTAATCAAGCCCGCGTCCCGCAGCGAGCAAGGTCTCGATGTGCTTCCAGTCCATGAAGGAATAGACGAGCCCGCCACGTACCAGATGCTCGGACATGGCTGACAAACTCGTAGCCAGGAAAGTTTGGAATTGCTCGGGGCTCATCTCGCCCGACGCTTCGGCAAACTCGCGATACCTGGTCTCACCGAGCCCCATGATGCTGGCGATCCCGACATTGTAGGGCGGATCGATTGCAACGAGCCGCGCCGTCTCACCGCGCAACAAGGTGGCATAGGTTGGCTGCAGCTTCGCATCTCCGCAGATCAGGCGGTGCTGTCCAACTTGCCAGAGATCGCCGAGCCGAGACACCGCGACATCAGCAGGAGCAACGTCCATCTGATCGGCTGGATCGCTGCCATCCTGGGCATCAAGGACCACATCGAGCTCGCCGGTTGAAAATCCGGTCAGCTCAAGCTCGAAGGTAGTGTCGAGCACCAAAATTTCTTCGAACTCCAAACGAAGTGCACTCTCGTCCCAGGCTACGCCTTCTGCCAGTTTGTTGTCAGCTATGCGATACGCCCTGATCTGTGCTTGAGTCAGATGGTCAACCCGGATGACTGGCAGTTCTGCATATCCGAGCCGCCGCGCCGCTTCGAGCCGGACTTGGCCCGTGATTACGCTAAGGTTTTCATCAACGATGATCGCCCCGATGAAACCGAATTGTCCGATGGACCGGACAACGGATTCAACATGGCGCTCAGTTACCTTGCGCAATGACCTTTTGGGGGCGATCAGCCGGTCGATCGCAACCATCTCGACTTCGGGATGGTTAGATCTGGCGGGTACGTCGTCTAAGCGACGTGTTCCTTCTGCGTTTGACATGACAAAGACCTCCTCGTTCCGCCGGCGAAGATCCGGCGAGATCAGCAAGATTGAACTTTTCGAAAGGCCTGCCCGTCCGCACTACAGGTTGGGCCATCCCTAGTAGGGAATGCCTAGATGTTGCTGATTCGGGTTCGGAAAAACAAGTAGGGGCTAAAAGTATTTTTCGTACGTCGTAATTCACCACGCCACCCTGCCAAGACAAGGAATTGGTGGTGAGGATCACAATATAATTTCTAGAAATATTAAATAATAAGTTCGAGCAATATTTTACTGTTACTATTAAGATGTCGGGATGGCGAAAATAGATAAATTAGATGAAAGCATCACAAGTTTCTAGCGTAGGGGACCGTATTTGGTGGGTTCGGCATGAACGAAACTGGCTTCGATCCGGTCCATGGCGGATCCCTGTATAAATCCTGGTGGCAGAAGCAGGAAGCCGCTTGCGAGCGTGCCGTTGACAGCGCTGCAGCGAGCGAGCGGCTTCGTCATTGCCGTGCTACGTCCTTGATGGGACATGACGCAGGGTTCCTATTCCAGGCCGATTTACACTCACCCTCGTCAGGCCTCTCGTCCATGGTCTCAGGGTCATGACTGTCAGGTCGGCGGGCGTAACGCGTGCCTGCGACGCTTCCTGGCGGTACGCGGATCTTTTTCCAGCCGTACTCGTTGACGACGGCAGATCCAGCAGGCCAAGCTCCTCGCAGATACCCCCTGACATGGGCGATAGTCGACAGTCTCGGCATAGTGATAGTCATTCACCGCCCAGGCGGCGAAACTTTCGCGGTCCATGACCTCACCGCTGGCGATGCGGGCGGCTTAATCCTGCACCATCTTCATATAGCATATTCCTCGACACACAGATCAGGATGCCCTTCGAGCCACTTGGGGTGGGCGATCTCGATGGCCGCGGCAAGGATTGGCATGATGGCTCGGAAATCAACGACGACGACGCAGGGGCGCTTCTGGAAATCGAGCACTTCACCATCATAGGCGATCAGCGCGTCCTTGATATGGGATTGGCGCACACAAGGTGCCACGCGCCTGGCTGCCCAGACCGGATGCTCGGCGCGCTGCAGCACGTTTGCCGTATCGAAGACGATGCCTATCGTATCCGGCCCGACTTCCTCGACCAGCCGCATCAACTCCGCCCTAGCTAAACAGTTGAAATCCGATTGGAACTCCAGTCGGGCCAGGTTTGGCCGGGATGCTAATCGCCGGCACTCCGGTCAAGTTCGCAAAGGCAGTAAACGGCGCATGATGTGGCGGGTTGAACGAATCGGCTGCCCATGGCATCGCGCCGGCCGATGGGGTCAGGGTGAAATCATAGGCCTGAAACGCGTCAGCAAGCTCCCTGAAAAGCTCTCGGTCCGCTTCTAAGGCCTCGTAGTATTCAATGGCTGAAAACCGCTGACCGTCCTCGATGGTCTTAATGTATTCGTCGCCGATCTGGCCGCGCCAATCTGCGTCACGAAGCAACCAGGCAAGACCTGAAGCCCCCAGTATGTTCATGCTGCGTTCAAAGCGATCAGTATCGAATGGCACCTTGCCAACTTCGACCTCATGACCCAAGCCAATAAGGTTCTTCGCCGCATCGTCCATAGACTGAGCAATCGGCGCATCGACCACGCGTTCGCCGAACCGCGGAACGTAAAGAACCCTCATTGCGTAATTCAAGTAACCAAAATTGCTCTCAAGTCGCTGACATTGGTCCCGGTCGGACCGGTGACGAAAAGGTCATCGACAACGTTAAAGGCGGTCCACGAGTCGTTGTCTGCGAGCATGTCGTTCGCGTCGACGCCCTGCGCTCGCATGCGGGACACTGTCGAGGCGTTGGCAAAGGCGCCGGCATTGCCCTCCGAACCGTCAATACCGTCGGTGTCTGCGGCCAGAGCGTGGATACCTTCAATTCCATCAATGCCGATTGCAAAGGCCAGCAGAAATTCGCTGTTCCGGCCACCCTTGCCTTTGTTCCATAGCGTGACGGTCGTCTCGCCACCGGAGAGAATAAGTACGGGCTTGGAAAAAGGACGATTGCGTTGCGCAACTTCCCGGGCGATGGCTGCGTGTATCCTGCCCACTTCGCGCGCCTCGCCTTCAATGGCATCGGACAGGATAACCGCTTCGATGCCGTATCTTCTTGCCTCCGCTGCGGCAGCGTCTAGCGCTACGGCTGCGGATGAAATCACATGCACTTCATCAAGCATAAAGCGCGGGTCTGCCGGCAAAGGTGCATCCGCGGCCGCGGACTTCAAGTGCGCCATGACAGTTGCCGGGAGGCCTATTCCATAGGCTTCGATAAGCCGAAGCGCATCATGACGCGAAGTAGCGTCGGGTACCGTTGGCCCAGAAGCGACCAATGCCGGGTTATCGCCGGGGACGTCCGAGACTATCAACGAAACGACACGCGCAGGATGGGCAGCAGCCGCCAGTCGACCGCCCTTGATGGCGGAGACATGTTTGCGGATAGTGTTCATAGCCGAGATCGGCGCGCCAGAAGCAAGCAAAGCCTTGTTGACCGAAATCTCGTCGTCAAGCGTCAGGCCGGCAGCAGGAGACGCAAGTAGCGCGGAGCCGCCGCCGGTGATCAGCGCCACCACAAGATCGTCCTCGCCGAGATCGGAAACTGCCTCGAAAAGCTGCCGGGACGCCTCCATCCCGGAGGCATCGGGGACTGGATGACAGGCCTCGACTACACGAATGCGTTCGCACGGGCTCGAAAAGCCGTAGCGGGTAACCACCAAGCCTTCCAAGGGGCCGACCCAAAGCTTTTCGAAGGCAGCAGCCATCTGTGCCGCGCCCTTGCCGGCGCCGACGACAATTGTTCGGCCCTTGGGTCGAACTGGCAAATGGCTACGGATAGCCAATTCGGGATGTGCCGCGACAACCGCGGCTCTGAAGATTTTCGATAGCAGTTGCCTTGGGTTGTCGTGGGCATCGGCATGCCAGATCGTGTTCACCACATTCATTCTGCGCATCCAAGGTCTTGAAGGCTGATCCCAAGGCAAGGTGGTTTTTCCGGACCGAGCGTTACACCGGAAGCAATCATTACAGGTAGCTGGCGCAGGGTTCGCAAACGCTTTTTCGATTCCTGGACGCGCCGGCCTGAAGACCGGAACAGCCCTTTCCACCGGTGCTTTGCGGACTGTCGCAACGCCTACCAGAGGCTGGTACCTTTCACGGTCCGGTTACCCACGATCCGGCTGTCCGGGTTGAACGGCTCCCGCCGACCCGGCGCGGGCAACGCCAATGGGGAGGAACATGGGGTCGGCGGGAATACTATCAGACCGCGATGCGGTGCGTTTCCAGTGGCGTGTGCCGGCTGAGATTCTCGAAACCGTCCGCTGTCACGACGTAGAGGTCGCCGACATTGCAGCCGGCCGATTGCGCCTCCAACCACTGCGTATGAAGGACAAACACCATGCCTTCCTCAAACCGATCATAATTGTGCGAGGACACGTTGAAGCTGTTGCTGCCGCCCGCCATGCCGACTGAGTGCCCGAGGTTCGGATTGTGCGGGCCGTTAACTGCAGGGTAGACATGCATCAGCTTGCGTCCCTGGGCTTCCCAGTCCGCATCCGGCACATATTGGTACGGTACGAGCCGGGCGCCTCCGTCTGAGGCCGGTGACCAATTGTAGGGCATTGTCCGGGCATCCGAAGAAGTGAGCAGTCCGTGTTCGATATAGGGTTCGAACGCCGCATTGTTGACCTCGCTCATGAGGACACCCGGACGGATCAGCTTCTCCGCTCGTTTGACACCTTCGGTGCAGGCAGCCAGGACCTTTTCTTGTCTTTCGGTGATGTTGCCCACAGCAATCATCCGCGCCGTCTGGGCAGTATAGCCGCGATACGTCACGTTCGAGATGTAGAGGTTGATCAGATCGCCAGGCCTGACGACATGGCCATAGGGCTTGCCGCAATGTGTGCCAAACTCGTTGATCCCGATCTGATAGCCATCGCCGGTTTCGCCACCGCGTGCCATTTGGGCGAAGGTGAAGGCGGCAAAGATCTCTGTGTCGGTTACCCCGGGTCGGGTCACGTGGTAGGCTGCCTCGGTGCCGATCGAGATCAACTGGGCCGCTGCCCGGGACATCTCGATCTCACGCGGCGAACGTATCTTCTGCATGCGGTCGACGATCGCATTAGCCGGGACGAACTTCGTCTTGGGCATCATATGTTCGAGATAGCCAAACACCTCCAAGCTCGTTCTGTCTCCAAGGCGTCCGATCTGGGCATTCTTCAGCCCATTGTCTTCAAGCAGCTTCGTCACCGCTTCGGCGGTCTTGACGGCAGAGGAGCCGGGGCGATCCGCATATTCGCGGCCGATTGCGCCGACCTGCCAAATCTGGTTGAGGCCTACCGGTTCACCGCCCGGTGGCAGGATCACCGACTGCGTGAAGAATGAGACCAGGATCATCTCCTTGTCGCTGTCGGTGGGAATTATCAGGACGCCTTCGCGCATCCAATCGCAGATGTAACGCAGATAGAGGTTCGAGGCATGGAACCAACCGAGACTTCCGGTGTGCACAATCAGGGCATCGTGGCCAGCCAATACTGCCTCGCGCCGGATGCGGCGGACGCGCTCCGCAAATTCGGCTTCCGGCAGTGGCAATGGCGCCTTGAACTCGAAGCTCGGCTCGAAGCCATCTAGCAGCTTTTCAATGCGACCCGAGTAACGGTTGCCGAGCAGGCGCGATTGGCCGTCGATGTGGTTTCGTTCACTCATGATGGTCTTCCTTTATCATATTGGGTCTCCCCGGTCGGCCTTGGCACAAGCCATTGTTCGGGTCGCGACGGCTCGGATGCGGTCTCGGCTACTTCTCCTTGGGAATAAGATTTCCGAACGAGGATGCGATGACGACCAGCAGGAAGGTGACTGCAATGACGACACCAGAGATGGCGGCCACGCGCACGTCCAGAGATTCCTCAATCATGCGCCACATCCGGATCGGCAGTACGCTGGTGCGGGCATCAGCCAGGAAAAGAGAAACCGACACGTTGTCCAGCGAACTCATGAACACCAGCAAGGCGCCGCCCAGAATGCCCGGCATGATCAAAGGTAGCGTTACGCGACGGAGTGTATGTGTTCGGCTTGCCCCAAGGATCATCGAGCTCTCACCCAAAGTGGGGCTGAGCTGAGAGACAACGGCGACTGTCGTGCGAAAAACCAGGGGCGTGAAGATGACTGTGTGACCTACAACCACGAGCCAGAACGAAGGACTTACTCCGAGCTTCACGAAGAACATCAGAGCTGCGATGCCGAAAACCAGGGTCGGCAAAACCATCGGCAGCATGAAGAACGGCTCGAGAACCGCATATTTGCGGCCTTCCTTACTTGCCATGCCGAGTGCCGCCGGAACGGCGACTAGGATCGACAGAAGCGTGGCGAGGGTCGCAATCTGCAGACTGGTCAGCGCCGCAGCATGGATGCGACCAGATTCTGCCGGATCGAGCAGGTTCTCGTACCAGCGCAGAGAGATACCTTCAGGCGGAAACTGAATTGTGTTGCCGGCGGTGAGCGACATCATGAACCCGACCACAACCGGGGCGACCATGATGGTGACGCCAAAGCAGCCCAGGACAATCACCACGAGATTGAAGGAAAGGCCTGCCCAATCACTTTTGCCTAGACTAAGCATAGACGTTGATCCTCCGGTTGCGGCCGACTGCCGTAAGCGCGCCAAGCACGATGCCAATCGAGGTGAGCATGACGATCGCGATGGCTGCAGCGAAAGGCCAGTCGTAGAGAGTGTTAACTTCCTGATAGATGAATTGCGGCAGGTAGATCAGCCGTGCCCCGCCGATGACGGCCTGGGTGACGAAGTTCATGCAAGCGCTGGCAAACACCAGGACCCAGCCAGCGATCAGACCAGGGATGCTCAACGGCAGGATGATCCGGAAAAACGTCCGCCAGGCATTCATCCCCAGTGATGTCGACGCCTCCCACAGACTTCTGTCGATCTTGGCGAGCACCGACACCAGCGGCAGAACAAGAAGCGGAAGCTCGATCTGGCTGAGAGCGATGATCAACCCCAATTCGTTGTACATGAACTGGATGGGTGTGGAGGTGAAGCCCAGGTTGAGCAACGCATTGTTGACCACACCCTCGCGACCAAGGATCGCGATCCATGCAAGGGTGCGGACGACGTTGCTGGTGAGCATTGGCAGGACGGTGCAGAATAACAGGATCCGTCGTCCCTTCGGCCCAAGAAGCATGAACAGCAACGCCACGGGGTAGCCGACGACCGTGGTGAACACGATCACCTTCAGGCCCAGATAGATGGTGTCGCGCAAAACCTCGATATTGATTGGGTCGGCAAAGAACCGGATATAGTGCTGGAGCGTCGCGCCGCCATCTCCGCTGAAACTCATGCCCACGAGAAGGAAAAGCGGAGCTATGAAGAAAAGCCCATTGAGAACCACTATCGGTAATATCTTCATGACCTTTTCCTCATGCTCCGCTTCGACTGCACTGTCAGATCGTTCTTGGATGTCGCCTATTGGCGAACGACCTCATCAAACTTCGCGGTCCACTCGGCGCGCCTTGCGTTGATGTTTTTCCAGTCGAGATAGACGAACGAAGCCAGTTGCTCGCGCGTCATGTATTTGGCGACATCAGGAGCCAGCGCGACCGACTTGTTGGTGGGGAAGTTGTTGAGCGGCGCGGCTTGTAGCGCATCCTGGACCTTGGCTGAAATCACAGCGTCCATGTAGGCATAGACGGCCTTGGGGTCCTTGGCGCCTTTGGTCAGGTGGATGTTGACTGGGGTCGCCGGCGCCCCCTCCTCCGGGACGACGAACTCGATCGGCACGCCAAGGCTCTTCAAGCGCGCGACGTTGCCAGTGCTGGCAATCATCACGTCGATCTCGCCTTGCTGGAACAGTGATTGCTGATGGTTCATGTCGTTTGCGATGGCGCCGACGTGCTGGAGATAGTCCTTGAGCTTGGGCCAAAGCGGGTCCAGGTTCTGCTCGGATCCGCCAAAGGCCTTGGCGGTCTGAATCCAGGCCATAACCGCGCTGTTGCTCTTGAATCCGGTGAAGGCAACCCTGCCGAAGAAGTCGGGGCTGAACAGGTCGCCATAGCCCTTGGGCGCGCGGACCTTCTGCGGGTTGTAGGCCAAGCCGTCCAACTGAATCGTTACTGCAGGACCCCATTCGTTCTGAAAAGAGGGGTCGGAAAGTTCGCCCCAATTGGGTATCTGGCTGGGATCGACTTTCTCGATCAGGTTGTTTTCGATGGCGATGGCCGATTGGCCTGGCGACATCAATAGCGCATCGTATGGCGGCGAAGTTGGCGACGCCATCATCTTCCCAAGCTGGTCCGAGGCCAGTGCAGGCGAGAGCACGAGATCGCTGCCTGCGGCTTCCTTGAACGCCGGCGAAACGACCTTCTGGAAGGCATCTTCCCAGGAGCCTGGGAAGATGGCAGCGATGACTTCACTTGCCGCAAAGGCGTCTGTGGTCCGCAGGAGCGCCGACCCGGCAATGGACCCCGCTCCGGCCAGAAGGCCAAGTCGAATGAGTTCTCGACGATTCACTTCCATGCCAGCCATTGGTCTCTCCCTTGTGGCTCGATCGGCGCTAGTGTTGCGAATTGTTGTTGTTGGTACTCAGGCTTCGACCGCTCTTTTACCGTCGACAAACACCTGACATTGATCGGCAGGGATGACGACGGACACTTCAGTTCCTCGCTCCAGAGGGCTGCTGCCCGTGGCGCGAGCCTCGCTAACCTTGATGGGCGTTCCGTCCTTCAAGGCAATTTCGTAAATGAACACCGGGCCGACCGGCAGAACGGCGTCCACGATGCCGGGAAGCGAGCCCGGAACCTTCACGGTACTGAGGGTGACATGTTCGGGACGGGCGGTGAGCGTTACCTTGGCCCCTTCCTTGGCTTGCGTGCGCCCGGCTACCTCTATCGTCTCGGAACCAAGCAGGCGGACAGCCAAACTGTTTGCGTCGACTTTGACGACTTCGCCGTCGAGCCGGTTCGTGCTGCCGACAAAGCCATTTACAAACAAGCTCCCCGGCCGGTCGTAGAGCGTTGCCGGTGCCGCAATCTGCTCGATACGCCCGCCATTCAGCACGATCACGCGATGCGCCAGGCTGAACGCTTCTTCCTGGTCATGGGTGACGATGATGGACGTAATGCCGAATTCACGCTGCGTACGCTGGAATTCAATCTGCATGTCCAGGCGGAGGTTCTTGTCGAGAGCACCGAACGGCTCATCGAGGAGCATCAGCCTGGGTTGAGTTGCCAGCGCACGGCCGGTGGCCACACGCTGCTGCTGCCCACCGGACAGCTCACGCGGGAGGCGATCCGCCAGCGTCGAAAGCTGGGTCAGTTCCAGCATCTCATCGACCCTGCGCCGAACATCCGTGCGCTTCTTTCCCTGCGCGACCAGGCCGTAGCCAATATTCTCCCGAACCGTCAGGTGGGGAAAAAGCGCATAGTTCTGAAACACAAGCCCGATCTGACGGCGATTGGACGGAACATTATCAATCGCCTTGCCGCCCATAAGGATGCGGCCTTCCGTCTGACGTACAAATCCGGCGATCAGCCGCAGAATTGTCGTCTTGCCGCAACCACTTGGCCCAAGAAGCGCTACGATTTCGCCGGGACGTACATCGAAGTCGATGTCATGCAGGACACGCAGCGCCCCATACGAGTGACTTAGGTTTTCGACCTCAAGGTGAATTCCCTGGTTCGCCATATTCGCCCCCATCTGAAGTTTGGCGGCGGATCGTTCTTCTAAACCGAGTATCGCATGCATATCGCGCACTTCCCGAGGTTGACGGCCGCTGGAAAAACAATGTCCGAGGAAATCCGCATGCCGCATGTGGCGCGCCTCGCTCAGTGTTGTGAACTTTATCGCAGACTTTTGTTAGCAAGTCAATGCAAATGGTGTTAACAATTTTTCGGCCCGCCGCAAAGATCCTGCTCGCCGCTGGCGGTGGATTCTGATTGCGACGTATCGTAAACAAGGGTTGGGGTTCGCTCAGGGAGACAGCGGTGCCGTTGTGCAAAGGTGCAGACTACGTTGGATAAGCAGTCGACAATCGTGAGCAATCAGCAGCAGGAAAAAGAGACGTTGCCAGCATCAGGCGGCGAAAGCCTTCAGCCGGCCGGCCAGCGGGTCTTCGACGCGATTCTCAAAGCTATCTATGAACAACGCATCAGGCCGGGAACCAAGCTCGGCGAAGAAGCCCTGGCGAGCTTTTTCTCCGTGGGCAGGGGCCACATACGCCGCGCCTTGCTGGCACTTTCACATCAAAAAGTAATCGAGCTCATCCCGAACCGTGGCGCATTTGTCACCAAGCCAACGGAAGCTGACGCACGAGATATCTTCAGCGCGCGCAGGCAGCTGGAAGAGCTGGTCGTTGAGCGGGTCATTGCCAAGGCAGATCCGGCAACGGTAAAGGCGCTGCGTGCACACCTCCTCCAGGAAGCGACAGCAAGGGACAAGGGGCAGCGCCGCGAAGCCGTCCGGATGGCTGGCGAATTTCACCTTACCTTGACGCGCCTCTCCGGCAGCAAGGTCCTTTACGGTATCCTGGAGTCGGTGCTGTCCCAGAGCTCGCTCATTGTCAGCCTTTATGGCGGCGGCCTGACGTCCAGCTGTTCGGTCGAAGAGCATCAGGGGATAGTGGATGCTATCGAGCGAGGCGATGCCGCGGGCGCCAAGGAGTTAATGGGCCACCACTTGACGCACCTCGAAAGCACGCTGCGGCTCGACGACTACGATATCGACGAACCTGACCTAGACTACATATTTGGATAGTGTTGCCGCCTCGGGGCGAAATTTGACATTATGCCGGTGTAAATTTTGTGACTGGGGACCGCATAGTCTCCGAGCTTGGACGTCTTCAACCCAAGCGAGGCTATGGCCTCGGCCAACTTCACAGCGGCAGCGACGCCGTCGACCACGGGGATCGTGCTCGACCGACAGACCAGCAGCCAGATCGGCCATCCCTGCGCAGCCTAATACGATGGCCTCCGCCCGATCCTGGACCTTTGCCAGTTCGATCTCATAAGATATGCGCCTGCGCGTTTCGGAATCCTCGGATTCAAGCTCAAGGACCGGCACGTCGGCCGCCCGAACACGCGCACAAGGTGAGGCGAGGCCGTAGCGCACCAGGTTGTGCTCTATCGCCGGGATCGAGCGCGGCAGTGTGGCAACGACGCTGAACTTTCCGGCAATCAGGCTTGCGATGTGGAAGGCAGCCTCTCCGATGCCGAGCACCGGCCGTTCCGAAACACATCTGGCCGCATCAAGACCGGTGTCGTCGAAGCAGGCCAGGATGGCTGCATTATATCCTGTCGATCTTGACATGACATCGAGCAGCCCGACCACCGAGATGGCTTCGTCGTAATAGCCTTCGATGCTCGCCGGCCCCATGCTTGTGCCTCGAGAAGCGGATGCCTTTGCTGCCGCCCCGATCTTTTGGGTCATTGTCGCTGTCGTGTTCGGATTGACTACCAGAATTTTCACCATGACGGACCGCGTTCGAAATTGGCAATCCACATTTCTTGTAGACAAATGATGCTTAATTTGTAAACAATAACATACATCGTTGTGAACGCAACCACGGCCAAGGATGAGGTGTCATCGTGGACAATATCTTGAAAGGCAGCCCGGCTGCCCGCTCGGTTAGCCCCGAAGAAGCGCTCGATTTCCATGCCATGGGCCGCCCGGGCAAGCTCGAGATCAACCCGACCAAGCCGATGGCGACGCAGCGCGACCTCAGCCTCGCCTATTCGCCCGGCGTCGCCGTGCCGGTGAAGGCCATCGCCGAGGATCCGTCCCGCGCCTATGACTACACCACCCGCGGCAACATGGTCGCCGTCATCTCCAACGGCACCGCCATCCTCGGCCTCGGCAATCTCGGCGCGCTGGCCTCCAAGCCGGTCATGGAGGGCAAGGCGGTGCTGTTCAAGCGCTTCGCCGACGTCGATTCCATCGACCTCGAGGTCGACACCGAGGACGCCGACGAATTCATCAACTGCGTGCGTTTCCTCGGGCCGTCCTTCGGCGGCATCAATCTCGAGGACATCAAGGCGCCCGAATGCTTCATCATCGAGCAGCGCCTGCGCGAGCTGATGGACATCCCCGTCTTCCATGACGACCAGCACGGCACGGCCATCATCGCCGCCGCCGGCCTGATCAATGCGCTCGAAATCACCGGCCGCGACATGAAGACGGCCAAGCTGGTCTGCAATGGCGCCGGTTCCGCCGGCATTGCCTGCATCGAGCTGATCAAGTCGATGGGCTTCACGCCTGACAATGTCATTTTGTGCGACACCAAGGGCGTGGTCTACCAGGGCCGCACCGAAGGCATGAACCAGTGGAAGTCGGCGCATGCGGTCAAGACCGAGGCGCGTTCGCTGGCCGACGCCATGGACGGCGCCGACATCGTCTTCGGCCTCTCGGCCAAGGGCGCGCTGACACCGGCCATGATCCAGTCCATGGCCAAGAACCCGATCATCTTCGCCATGGCCAATCCCGATCCGGAGATCACGCCCGAGGAAGTCGCCGAGATCCGCACCGACGCCATCATGGCGACCGGCCGTTCGGACTATCCGAACCAGGTCAACAACGTGCTCGGCTTCCCCTACATCTTCCGCGGCGCGCTCGATGTCCGCGCCACCACCATCAACGACGCCATGAAGGTGGCGGCCGCAACCGCATTGGCGGAGCTCGCCCGCCAGGACGTGCCCGACGACGTCGCCGCCGCCTACCAGGGCAACCGGCCGAAATTCGGCCCCAACTATATCATCCCGGTGCCGTTCGACCCGCGCCTGATCTCGGCGATCCCGATCGCGGTCGCCAAGGCGGCCATGGAATCGGGTGTCGCCGGCCGGCCGATCCTCGATCTCGACAAATATGCCAACGAGCTCTCCGCCCGCCGCGACCCGATCGCGTCCACCTTGCAGCGCATCTACGACCGCGTGCGGCGCCAGCCCAAGCGCATCGTCTTCGCCGAGGGCGAGGAGGAGCAGGTGATGCGTGCGGCTGTGTCCTATGTGAACCAGAAGCTCGGCACAGCCATCCTTTTGGGCCGCGACGACATCATCAAGGAAAACGCCCGGCAGGCCGGCATCGATCTCAACAAGCCGGGCCTCGAGATCATCAATGCGCGGCTGTCGCGCCGCAACGCCATCTATGCCGATTTCCTCTACGAGCGCATGCAGCGCAAGGGCTATCTGCTGCGCGACTGCCAGCGCCTGATCAACAACGACCGCAACCACTTCGCCGCGTGCATGGTGGCGCTTGGCGACGCCGACGGCGTGGTCACGGGCGTCACCCGCAATTACTCGACGGTGCTGGAAGACGTCCGCCGCGTTATCGACGCCAAGCCCGGCCACCGCGTCATCGGCGTGTCGATCGTGCTCGCCCGCGGCCGCACCGTCATCGTCGCCGACACCGCCGTCCACGACATGCCCAATGCCGAGCAGATCGCCGACATCGCCGAGGAGGCCGCGCATTTCGCTCGCCGCATGGGCTATGAGCCGCGCGTGGCGATGCTCGCCTACTCGACCTTCGGCCATCCGGCCGGCGAGCGCTCCGAGCGTGTCCAGGAAGCGGTCAAGATCCTCGACAAGCGCCGCGTCGATTTCGAATATGACGGCGAAATGGCCGCCGACGTCGCGCTCAACCACCGCCTGATGCAGCAGCAATACCCCTTCTGCCGCCTCTCCGGTGCCGCCAACGTGCTGGTCATGCCGGCCTTCCACTCGGCGGCGATCTCGACCAAGATGCTGCAGGAACTCGGCGGCTCCACCGTCATCGGCCCGCTGCTCGTCGGCCTCAACAAGCCGGTGCAGATCGTCCCGCTGAATGCCAAGGACTCCGACATCGTCAATATGGCAACGATCGCGGCGTACAACGCTGAAGTGCCGGGCGGATAAGTTTCTCGCTACACACCGGCAAAACCCGAGGCCGGGCGACTTGGTCGCCGACGGGCCCATGCTAGCATTCCTGCTCCGCCCGGCGTCTGGTTTCGGCGGCCTGCCCCATGCTTGCAGGCCGCCAGCCGCCGGCGACTATCAGACACGCAGAAAATCGGATGAGGAACGCGGATGAGCAGCACGCGTCGCCCCCCGCCCTGGGCATCATTGCCTGCCGAACTTTGCACTAGGAAAATTCGCAACTTTGTGCGAAAGTTTATTCGTAACTTCTGGAGCGTCCAGAGGAATTTGTGAAAAATCAGTAAATTCCGTTAGTTGAACCGCAGGAGAGCTATAGACACAGGGTCGAAAAGTCACTTCTTGGAAATTCACGTGAATAGACAATATGAAAAAACGAAAAAGGGGTTCACATGAATAGCATTGGGAGAATTGGAAGGGCGGGATTGGCCAGTCTGGTGGCCGTATTGCTTGCGGCGTCTAGCGCTGCTCCCGTCTATGCCGCCGCGAACGAGGCGGTGAAGATGACGCCGGACGCGGACATTGCAAAATTGCCCGGCGTAGCATTCACGCAAAAACTGGCCGATATGCTGCCCCCTGCGCTGAAGGAGGCAGGCGTCCTGAAAGTCGCGACCGACTTGACCCCGCCGATTAGCTTCCATGCCGACGATGGCAAGCTCGTCGGGATCGACGCCGATCTCGCCGCTGCGCTCGGTGTCATTTTCGGGCTAGAGGTTCAGATGACGGACGTCGGCGCGGGCGCCGCGATCGTGCCCTCGATCCTGTCCAAGCGTTTCGACATTTCGATTTCCGGCATCAACGACGATCCAGAACTGGAAAAGCAGGTCGACGTCATCGACTACATGTACGACGCGACCACGATCATGACGATCAAGGACAACCCGCTCGGTATCAAATCGATGAGTGACCTGTGCGGCAAGAAGGTCGCTGTTCCGGTCGGGACGTTCCAGGCGAGGATGGTCGAGGCTGCTTCGGCGAAGTGCACGACCCCAATGGACATCATGGCGATCCCGAAGATGCCCGACGTCCTTCAGGCCGTTCGGACTGGAAGGGCCGACGCAACCGTCAATGGCTATGCGACGAGCGTCTACACCACGGAAAATCAGACCGGCAACGGCAAGGGCCTCCAGGCACTTCCGGATGTAAGGCTAGCCGTTGGTTATCTCGGCATGCTTACCGCCAAGGACAATCCCCAACTGCGCGACGCTGTAGTTGCTGGGTTGCAGCAGTTGGTGGAAAGCGGCGGCTACGAAGCCATCATGAAGAGGTGGAGCCTGAGCCCGCTGGCCGTGAAGACCATCAAGGTCAACGACGCGGCAAGTATGCCCGTGGAGTGATCAATGCCTCAGGTCTCGGCTCAATCAACCGGTATGGCATTTGCGCCGCGAGTGCCCAGACATACCCAATGGGGCCAGGTTGCAATCGGTGCCAGCGCGATCCTCGCGCTGGTCCTGTTCGCCTGGGTCGTGGCGCAAAGCCAAAGCATTCAATGGGGCGAGATCCCCCGTTACCTAGTCCATCCTTCCATTCTCGCCGGAGTCATTCTCACGCTGGAGCTGACCGCAGCCGCCATGCTGTTCGGCATTGTGCTCGGCGCTGTCCTGGCGATCATGGCAACCAGTCAGAACTTCGTTCTCAAGGCGATCGCCGCTGGTTTCGTGTGGTGGTTTCGCGGTGTCCCGCTTATTGTCCAGATATTCTTCTGGTTCAACATTGCGCTTTTCATTCCGCAGGTCGGACTGGGAAGCTACACCATATCGATCAACGATCTGATCACCCCCTCGCTGGCTGGCTTCTTGGCGTTGGGGCTTCACGAAGCCGCAAACATGTCCGAGATCATCCGGAGCGGCCTCCTTGCCGTGGATCGTGGTCAACGGGAAGCGGCCCGTTCACTCGGACTTCGCCCGCTCCAGACCTTGTGGACCGTCGTTCTGCCGCAGGCGGTCCGATTGATCATTCCGCCAACCGGAAATCAGGCCATCGGCATGCTCAAGGCGAGCGCCATCGTTTCGGTGATCGGCATGCAGGATCTGCTCACCCAGGCGCAGCACATTTACGCCCGCAACTTTCTGGTCATCGAGCTGCTGTTTGTCGCATCGATCTGGTACCTCGCCATCACAACCGTGGCGTCAATTGGCCAGCACTATCTCGAACAACGAATGACGCCGAAGGGCCGCTCCTCGACAAGATGACGACAAGCCAGCAGCGCACGCCTTGCGTGCCGCGGCACATCGAAAAACTACACTGCGCTCACCACCATCAGAGATCGCGTTTGAAGATCAGGAAACAGCAAGGAGGCCAAAATGAAACTGGGAATCGATGGACAGAAGTTGCCGGAAGCCAAGAAGCGAGGCCCGCTGGCGAGTCTCGACCACGTCAAGGAGCTTGGCTTGAAGGGCGTCTTCTTCACCACGGTCCTGGACATGAGTCCGAATCTCGATGTCGGCGAGTTGCGCGACATCAGAGCAAAGGCCGACGACCTGGGGCTCTACATCGAGAGTGGCCTTGGCAAGATCAACCCGTATTGCAGCGCCGAGGCGCCGGAACTGCGGGCCGCTGGAGACGGCGACATCATCGCGGGGCTCACGCGGATGATGGAAGCCAGCGCTGCAATTGGCTGTCGTGAGATGTGGGTCTCTCCAGGCAACTTCAAGCCAGCCTACCCGGGCAGACTGGCTGTCGATCGCTTTCGAACCGACGTGACATGGGAAGAGCAACTGCTGGCCATCGAAAGAGTCCTGCAGAAGCTTGCACCTGCCGCGCGTGCAAACGGCGTCCATATGAACATTGAAACCCACGACGAGATCACATCCTTCGAGATCGTGAGGTTGATTGAGAAGGTCGGTGCGGACTGCGTCGGGGTGGTGCTGGACACCGCAAATATGGTGCAGCGCGGCGAACACCCGGTCTTTGCCGCCAAGCGCGTGGCTCCCTATATCAGGCAAACGCACATCAAGGATGCCTATGTCGGACGGGCTCCCGGTGGATTCGATTTCCAGCCCAGGCCTTGCGGTGGCGGGGTTGTCGATTTCGCTTCGATTCTTCCCATTCTCGCGGATGTAAATTCCGAGCTGAACCTGTCGCTCGAAATCGCTCAATCGGTCGAAGACAACCGTCGCCAAGCCAATCCGCGCCAGTGCATCCAGCTCGAAGACCCGATCTGGCGGGCCGGTCATCCCGATCTCACCGCAGAGGAACTGGATGCCTACATTGAGATGGTGGATGCTTACGAGAAACGGGTGGCGTCGGGTGAATGTCCGAGCTGGGAAGAGTTTGAGAGCAGCCACTATGGCTATCCGACTTACGAGATCCAGTCCTACGGCTACAATGAGGCGATCGCGTTCATCAGGCAATCCGCCCAGCACATAGAGAATTTGTGTGCGGAAAAGGGTATCGTCCTCTCCTCCACGGCGACCAAGCAGAAGGCGGCCTGACCTGGAAGTTGCGCCGGCGGCAGCCGCTTCCGGCGCATTCCGGGCACCGCGCGATGGTTCTACAACATTTGCGCAAAAACATTCGTATAGGAGTTGTCTCGAGGCCAAGTTGCCTTGCCCCGAGGCTGGAAGGAGCGGATCTGATTGGAAAAGCTGGTGAAGAGGACCCGCCGTCAAGGCGCCAAGGTAACGCCGAAGGCTAATGGTTCGGTCGAGGCGGCTGAGAACAACGAAGACGTTTCCGAACGCATCCGCGCCACGCTGGCTGCGGCCATTGGCGAGGGCGCACTCAAACCTGGAACCAAGGTTCTCGAAGATGCCATAGCGGACCATTTTCACGTCAGCCGAACCGTCGTTCGTGGCGCGCTCGGCGTACTGGAAAGCGACCATCTTCTAGACAGGCGCAGGAATCGCGGAACCTTCGTGGCCGAACCCAGTATCGAGCAGGCGAAAAGCCTGTTTGAAGCGAGAAGAAAAATCGAGCAAGGCATCCTTGAGCTGGTCGTCGAGCGCGCAACGGAGCAACAGCTGGACGCGCTCAAGAAGTTGACTGACGAAGAAGAGCACATTCACAGCCACAGCGACGAAAAGTCGAAGACCGTCTTATCCGGGAAATTCCACATCGAGTTGGCCCACGCCGCCGGAAATCCGGTTTTGACCGAGGTTCTCGCCAAGATCGTGGCGCGCCTTTCCCTGGTGATGTCCTTGTATGAGGACGAGCGCAAGGATGACTGCGGTGCCGACCATCACCGGATGATCGTTGCCGCATTGAAAGAAAGGGATCTGACCAAGGCGCAACGCCTCATGGATCATCATCTCGCTGATATTCAAGGGCGCGTCCGACTGACCGAGGGCCAAGCCGAGCGACACACCTTCCTGGCAGTTCTGGAGACTTTCTCGTAGCGGTCTTGTCCTGGTCAGCCGGCATCCGCCGCCGGCATGTACCTGCGCAAAGGCACCGAGCATAAGCAACCTCCGGCATCTGCTTCAGGACACTACCGGTATCTGTTTCGAACCAGACTGCCAAAAGTCGGCAGCGCAGCGTAGGCGTACAATATCGCATTCCATGATTACCACAGCCGTAGGCTGGCAGTGACGGCGTCAGACAGCCGCAGCACGATTGGCGGTCTCAAACGCGCGAAAGGCAAAGCACGCCGCGGTCTGGCCCAAATCTGCGGATTTAGCTCGCCGCCAACCAACTGCGCCAACGAGGTCGCCCAGAGCCTCATTATTGTTTACAATGGCATTCTTATTTGTTAACATTGGTTTGTGACTCTTTGGTGAGTGCTGTCGGTCCGCCCGTCCGCAGTGTCTGGCAGGTTTGAAGCCCTATTCATTCGCCAAACCGCATCCTTCCAAAAAAGGGCGGCGCCACGACTCTCGATGAGACAGGGAATGTTCCACACATCCCGACCCATCCGCTGCGAAGCACGGCAATTGCCGACTGATAGGGAAGCATCATGAACGAAACAGTCGAAACCTCAGCCTCGGCTTCGTACCTGGCACGTGGCGACCTGGTTGTCGCATCCGAGCTTGTATCCTTCCTGGAACGGGAGGCGCTTCCCGGCACAGGCATTGATACCCCGACTTTCTGGAATGGGTTTTCTGCGCTGGTGAACGAGTTTGGACCACGCAATGCCGCGCTCTTGCGCCGGCGCGACGACTTGCAGGCCCAGATCGATGCCTGGCACCTCGCCCGGCGCAACCAGCCGCATGACCGGAACGCCTATAAGGCCTTCCTCGTCGAGATTGGATATCTACTGCCCGAGGGCGGCAATTTCACCATCGCGACCGAGAACGTCGACCCCGAGATCGCCTTGGTCGCGGGTCCGCAACTCGTAGTGCCAATCACCAATGCCCGCTTCGCTCTGAATGCCGCCAATGCCCGCTGGGGCAGCCTCTACGACGGTCTGTATGGAACGGACGCAGCAGGCGGACCGCCTCCTGCCAACGGCTACGATCGAGGCCGCGGCGCCCGTGTGGTGGCACGGGCGCGGGTATTCCTGGACGAGGCCTTCCCGCTGCAGGGCGCGAGCCATGCCGATGCACGGCGCTATCACGTTCAAGGGCGCGCGCTCCTGGTCGACGACATGCCTTTGGTCCATCCGGAAAAGTTTGTCGGTTATCGTGGTCATCCACGCGCACCCGCCGCCGTGTTGCTGCGGAACAACGGGCTCCATGTCCAATTGGTCTTCGACCGGACCCATGCAATCGGCAGCCGCGACCAGGCTGGGCTCGCCGACATACGATTGGAAAGCGCCCTCTCGGCGATCATGGACTGTGAGGATTCCGTTGCCTGCGTCGATGCCGACGACAAGGTTGTGGCCTATCGTAACTGGCTGGGGCTGATGCAGGGCAACCTGGCAGAAACCTTCCGCAAGGATGGCGCCGAGTTGACGCGGCAGTTGACCCCCGACCTGGCCTTCACCGCGGCCAACGGCGGCGAGATTTCGCTCAAGGGTCGCGCATTGATGCTGGTGCGCAATGTTGGGCATCTCATGACCAACCCGGCCATCCTCGAGCGCAATGGCAGCGAGGTTTTCGAAGGCCTGATGGATGCGATGGTGACCACGCTTATTGCGATGCATGACCTCAAGAAGTCCGACGGTCTGCGCAACTCGGTCGCGGGTTCGGTCTATGTCGTCAAGCCGAAGATGCACGGTCCCGACGAGGTCGCTTTCGCCGACGAGGTTTTCACATATGTTGAGGCGGTGCTCGGCCTGCCAAGGTACACCGTCAAGCTGGGCGTGATGGACGAAGAGCGGCGCACGAGCGTCAATCTCAAGGAATGCATCCGAGCGGCGAAGCACCGCATCGTCTTCATCAACACCGGCTTCCTTGACCGTACTGGCGACGAGATTCATACCTCGATGCAGGCTGGACCGTTTAGTCGAAAGGACTTCATCAAGCGCAAAAGCTGGATCACCGCCTACGAGGACCAGAACGTCGACATTGGCCTGGAATGCGGTCTCTCCGGCCGAGCGCAGATCGGCAAGGGCATGTGGGCGGTACCGGACCGCATGGCTGCGATGATGGACGCCAAGATCGAACATCCCAAGGCCGGAGCCAATTGCGCTTGGGTACCAAGCCCGACGGCGGCGACGCTGCATGCCCTGCACTACCACAAGGTCGACGTCTTTGCGGTCCAGGCCGCGCTCGCTAAAGGCGGCAGGCGTGCCTATGTCGAGTCGATCCTCGAAATCCCAATAGCCAGCTACCGCAAGTGGACGCCCGAACAGATCCGCCGCGAAGTCGAAAACAACGCGCAGGGAATCCTCGGCTATGTCGTGCGCTGGATCTATCAGGGCGTCGGCTGCTCGAAAGTACCCGATATCAACGACGTCGGCCTCATGGAGGATCGCGCGACATGCCGCATCTCGGCGCAACACATCGCCAATTGGCTTCACCACGGCATCGTGAATGAAGGCGAGCTCATGCAAATCATGCGCCGCATGGCCGAGGTCGTCGACCACCAGAATGCCGGCGATCCATCCTACCGCCCCATGGCTCCTGGGTTCGACGGAACGGCATTCGGTGCGGCTTGCGACTTGGCGTTCGAGGGTCGTTTGCAACCATCGGGTTACACCGAACCGATCCTTCATGCACGCCGGCGCAAATTCAAGGCTGCTCAAGCCTAACGCGTCTCACTGCAACTTTCGACGACGACCAACAAATCATCAATGACACGGCACTCGGAGGGCCGATCGAAACGCTGCCCAGCTTGGTGCTAGGCAGTGCTTTCACCTGCGAACAGCGCGTTTGCATCGGAAAAGCTTCTTCGCCGCGCTATGCAACGAAGCTCATAAGTTTCTGCCTGTCGCAATTGCGATCTCCAATCCTACGTTGCGGCAAACCGTCGAGCAGACGACAAGAAGGCTTCACATCAGCCCCGCGAATTGTGAACAACTATAGTTGACATTGTAAACAAAATATAGGACATTCGAACAAGGCGAACGATGAGAGTTCGCAACATCCGCAGAGTGAGTGAGGACGCCGATGGAAATCAACAAGACTACCGGTCACCACCTGAGCCCGCGCACGACCCTCGTGCTAACTCGGTCCGAAGTTGAAGGCTTGGTGACCCAAGCCGAGGTCATCGAGGCAGTGGAAGCAGCACATGCCGATATGTCCAACGGCGCAGCCGAACAACCGGCGGCGGTAGCGATGAAGCTGCCTTCCGGCACAGCGGCCTTCCTGGCGATGCCCGCGCTCGCCGATCGCCAGGGCCTCGCAGTGGTCAAGTTGCTCGCCGACATCCCCGAAAACTCGACGCGCAACCTTCCCATGCAGCGTTCGATGGCGCTGCTGGTTTCACAAGAGACGGGCGCTCCGATCGCGATCTTCCATGGCCAGATTCCAACCCGTATTAGAACAGCTTCAGCCAGCGCCGTAGCCACGAAGCATTTGTCGCGCGTTGACAGTCGTGTATTGGGGCTGGTCGGCGCTGGCGAACTTGCCATTGAGCATGTGCGGGCTATCCGTGAAATCCGGCCGATTGAACGCGTGGTGGTGTGGTCGCGTACCGCCGCCACCATCGCCCGCTTCATCGAACGGGTCGAGCAGAGTTTCCCAGACCTTGTGCTGGAAGGCGCTGCTTCGCCGCAGGATGTTTTTGCCCAGTCCGACATCGTTTGTACGCTGACCCCATCGCGCGACGCTTATGTCGAGGGAGCCTGGTTCAGGCCGGGCCAGCACATCAACGCGGTCGGCGCGCCGCCGCGCCCCGACCATCGGGAGATCGACTCTGCTGGCATGGCAAAAGCGCGGGTTTTCCTCGATAGCGTTCCCATGGCCATGCACGACTCGGGAGACCTGCTACTTGCAATTGCCGACGGCGCGATTAGCCTGGATCAGGCCTTGCCTGAGATCGGCGACGTCATCACCGGCAAGTCCTCGGGGCGGACTTCCGCCGACGACATCACCCTGTTCAACTCCACGGGTCTCGCCATCCAGGATCTGGCGATTGGCAACCTTCTTGTCAGAAGGGCCCGAGAGAAAGGCGTCGGCAGAGAAATAGACTTCGCAGCATAATACTAAATTTTGTAGTTTTCACGAAGTCTACGCTGCATAAAATCCTTCGACATAAATACGCCACGACTGAAATACGTAAAGTTCATACCGCTCTTGATGGTGCATGCTAGATCCTCGCCTCCTTCGCGCGTTCATGACTATCGCCGACGTCGGCATGTAGTCCCCACCAAGTTGCGGGGCTGGGTTACGGCGGCGGGCGAGAAAGTGCTTGAGACGGAGAACTCGCGGCTTCGGCGCGCCGTCTCCGACCATGACGCTGGACAAGATGATCCTGGCGGAAGCTGCGCGGGGAAACTTCTACGCCCCGCACGTCGCCGTGCCTGTGTGGATCATGTTGTGGCCGAGTTTGGCGTCCGCGAACGACGGGCGTGCCGGGTTCTGGGTCAGCATCGATCCACGCAGCGCAAGGTTCCGACGACACCGGATGATGAAGCGGCCTTGACCGCCGACATCCTTGCGCTCGCTATCCAATATGGCCGCTACGGGTATCGCCGCATCACTATGATGCTGCATCGCGCGGGTTGGGTGGTGAACGTCAAACAGGTCGAACGGATCTGGCTGTGTGAGGGGCCGAAGGTTCCGCAGAAGCAACCCAAACGCGGACGTCTCTGGCTGAATGACGGTTCCTGCATCCAGCTGCGGCCGGAGTATCCCAACCATGTCTGGTCCTACGACTTCGTCGAGGATCGAACCCACAACGGCAGAAAGTTCCGCATGCTCAACGTGATCGACGAGTTCACAAGGGAGTGCATCGCCATCAGGGTGAGCCGGAAGCTGAGGCTGTCGACGTGATCGACGTTCTGTTCGACCTGTTCATCCTGCGTGGCATCCCGGCCACATTCGTTCCGACAACGGCCCGGAATTCATCGCCAAGTCATCGACGGCTGGCGGCAGCACTACAATACGGTGCGACCGCATTCATCGCTGGGCTACAAACCGCCCGCGCCAGAAGCAATCCTGGGCCGGCTACGCAGCCCGGACCAGCTTCGCCGGCCCACACCGGCCGTGGCGTCAAGACCCGTCCTGCACTAACATTGAACTCGGACCATCTGATGGGGGCCGGCCACGCCCTCTGAGGGTAAAAACTATGCCGAGTGTCAACGATCGGCCCCTGCAGCGCCTGTTTCGCCAATGCTGCCGCGGCTAGCAAGGAGGCTTTGGTCATTTCGTAATATCTGACGACTGCTCGATTTTCACCAGGACGCGCGCTTCGGGATCGTCCGGGCGCGCTGTCACGTAGCTTCCTGCCGGTCAGCAGCAGTTGTAGCCGAACGGCAAGCGCGATCGACTGGGCAATCCTGACCTTGGATCTAAAGTCGACGCGCCCTCACCGCAAAGAGCCAGTACAAGATGCTTCTTATCCGCCGCATATGCCGGTAGACATCTCTCGAGTTCATCCGTCTTTTCTCCTTTTTTGTCTTGTCCCGGCCAGATTCTTGGTCTTGCCCGAGGCAGGCTTGGCGTTACGAATAAGAGTGTTATATTTAGCCGCACGACCATCGCAGCTATGCAATGCCGGATTGCATGTCGCCGGAGCCAAAGTCTTCATGACGTCAATTGATGATTTCGCCCGTGACCTCGATTGGAATTTGCTGAAGATATTCCACGAGATCGTGCAGGCCGGTGGAGTAACAAAGGCAACGGACCGTATTCTTCTGAAGCAATCCGCCATAAGCCTCGCACTCCAGCGTCTCGAAGGGCGGATCGGGACTGTCCTTTGCAGGCGTGGCTCGGCAGGTTTCGAGCTGACGGCTGAAGGGATATTATTGGCCGAACTCTGCGCTCCTATGATGCGTGCGGTTCGCGAAATTCCAAGCCTTGCCAGTGAATCGTCGACCGAAATCCATGGGAATCTGTCGATTGGGCTGATTAGCAACTTCGTCAGTGGAGCCTTGGACATAGCGATAGCCCTCTTTCACACCAGGTTTCCGAACGTGGAGCTTGTTGTCTCGACGATGGCCTCGGCTCACGTAGCGGGCTCCGTCATGCGCAGTGAGATCGACATCGGGGTGGCTCCTTCCAGAATCATGCGCCCGGAACTCAGATACCGTTTTCTTTCGAATGAGCTTCACCGGCCGTATTGCGGAATTCATCATCGGCTGTTCGGTGAAAAGTTCGACGACCCGTTGGCTCTCGCGGATGAGCGTTTCATACTTACTGGTAGCGATGAGCCCGATGAATTGCGCGCGTTCCGGCTGCAATACGGGCTCGGCCAAAAAATATCCGCCGTCAGCGAACATCTCGAGGAGGCAAGGCGGTTTGCACTTCTCGGAATAGGGCTTTGCTTTTTGCCGGAGAGCTATGCGTCGGCGGATGAAGCAAATCGAAGATTGTGGCCTTTGCTTCCACGTCAAATGGCTCCATCCGTCGGCGTTTATGTCATTGACAAGCCGAGTTTCCCGGAGCTTGCACGGCGCGACAGGCTCCGTGAGGATTTTATCGCCTGCCTCAGTTAACGGCGTCGACATTTTGATCGCCGTCCGTCAGTCGCCTGCCAGGCGGCGCGGTAGGAAATCACCGAGAGAAGTCGAATTGGCATTGTTATCAGCTCGCACGGGCCGTGCGGTGCACTGGCGTCGAAGAACAGACTATCCCCCGGTTTCATCCGGTAGAGGTTGCTGTCGTGCCGATAGAGTATCTCGCCTTCGAGCATGTAGAGCAGTTCCAGACCGTCATGATGCAACACAGGCAGTTCATCCAAAGGTTGCGAGAGGCTTACCAGATAGGGTTCGACCACCACACCGGCTGTGTTGGAGCCTATATAACCAAGCAGATCATAGTGGTGGCCAGTTCGGGTGCCACGCCGTTCGACATTCAGCCCTTGGCCGGCCTTGACGAAGACAGCATTGTAGTTTTCTTCGTAGCGTCGAAACAAGGCCGTCGGCGACACTCCAAGCGCGGACGACAGTGCCTGCAGCGTATCGAGCGAAGGCGAAATACTGCCATGCTCCACTTTTGAAAGCATGCCGATCGATATGCCTGCTGCTGACGCCAATTCGGTGGCACTCAGGCCGTAACGGCTACGGATCGCGCGGATCTCACGACCAATTGCAGCCTGCAGGCGCTCGCCTTCATCAATATGATTTTTGCCAGCGTCATGGCGGTCGACGAAGGCGTTCGTATGCTCTATTGACAGCCGCTGGGGTAGTATGTCGGCCGACTGCTCCACTGAACCGGATAGGTCAGTCATCCAAGACTCCTTCGCAAAGCGCCAGTTTGGCAAACGAAAAGACGGTGTTTGCGGTCAAGAGGCGTCCCAATGGGACGCCTCTTGGTTGGGGTCAGAGGATGCCGGAGAGAATGGCCACCCCAGCGAGCGCACCGACGCCGCCCAAACATCTGACAATGGATGTGCCCCTCATTTTGGTGGCGCGGTCGAGCAGAAGGCCACCAACAAGGCCCAGTGTGTGCAGCAATGCTGTGGCGGCCATGAAACCAGCCGCATAGGTCAGACCTCCGGCGCTTTCCGGCATCTCCGCACCATGCGCATAGCCATGGAAAATTGCGAAGAAGCCAACCAACCCCATTACTGCGGCTACCGGTACACTGAGACCAAAGGCGACTATCGCTCCAAGCACGACAATTGAGGCTGCGGTTCCCAGTTCGACGAAGGGCAGGCCTGCGCCGGCAAAACCGGTCCAGCCGCCGAGGGCCATGACGCCAACAAAGCTGGCGGGAACGAGCCAGAGCGCCCGACCGCCGAGCTGTGCCGCAAGGACTCCAACCAACGTCATCGCCAATACGTGGTCGAGACCACCCAGTGGATGGGCAAAACCGCCGGAAAAGCCATGAATCTCACCGTGTCCTGGATGAGCCATCGCCAAAGTGGGGAGAGTAACGACTGCTGCAGTCAGCAGCGTGCGAATGCTGTATTTAGACATGAACCACCTGCTCTTCCGTTCGAATTATCGATGTGGTCTTGAGAAAAAGGCTGCAAGCGACGCCATACTCAGCCGACCCGCGCCTTGTCGCGATGGCCAAGTTTGCCGTTCGCGATCAGCGTGCCCAAAGTGTCGAGAACAACTCTGCAGGCAAGTTGGGCTGTATTATCATTAACGTCATAGGGCGGCGAAACTTCAACCACCTCCATCCCGCACAGTCCCTCGGCCGCGATCGTCCGAATTATCTCGAAGGCTTCGCGAGGCATCAAACCACCCGGCTCCGGCGAGCCTGTTCCGGGTGCAAAGCCTGGGTCGATCGAGTCGATATCGAAGGAAAGATATACCGCCTTACACCCTTCCCAAGCCATCTCAAGGGCCATTTCGGCCACCTTTTTTGCTCCGTGCTTCTCCAGGTCGAACATCGTCATGACACTGGTGCCACGCCTCTGGGCAACCGCACTGCCTGGACGGTTCCCGTACCATCCACCGATGCCGAGCTGGACTAGGTTCTTGGGATGACAGTTTGGCAAGCCAACATCATGCATGTGGCTATGATCGCGGTGTGATATCTCGCGCCCCTCATGTGTAGTCCAGAACCAGGGCGTGGTGTGCATCCGCTCATCCATATCCTTCTCCTGGATATCGATGTGCCGGTCGATGTGAATGATGCCGACATTGCCGTCGATGTGCGGAGCGATCCCGCGGACATTGGGGAAGCCGAGGCTGTGATCGCCTCCGCAGATGATTGGGAAGACGCCAGACGTATAGATGTGCGATACGGCCTTAGTGACTTGATCGAAAGTCTTTTCGATGTTGCCAGGAATGACAAAGATGTCGCCGGCATCGCAGAGGTCCAACTCCTCATAGATGTCAACGCCGCCATCGAACCAGTAACCGTCATAGAGAGCGGAGATCCTCCGAACGGCCTGGGGCCCAAACCGGGTGCCTGGTCGATAAGTGGTCGCAGAATCGAACGGCGCGCCGACGAATGCGGCTTCGTATTGGCCAATCTTGCGGATGTCCTCGCAATAGGGGACTTTCATGAAAGTATTGATGCCGGCGAAGGCAGGCTGGTGGCCGCGGCTGAACAGCGAGATGCTGCGGTCGACCACTGACGATGCCGCCTCCAGACCCAACTCAAGCGACCGGGCAGTCTCCTCTTCCTGCTTCTTTTGAGAGATGCGCGAAAGTCGATCAAGTGCCTGCCTGCCATCCGTCGAGTTTCTTATTTCCTCGGCATGAGAGTGGCTTTGGTCGCCGCTGTGGTGATGATCGTGAGGTCCATTTCCCATTGCTTATTCCTAAGTTTGATAGATCGTTCCAAAGGTGTCTTTTGTTGAACTCACACCGAGTTATTCGATATGTCGGATACTCGCTGCACAAGACCAAATTGCCAAACCATCTACATATTAGGTTGCAATTCAGAAGGTCTATTCAAGGAATTATCCAATAATTAGACCTCATCAAAAAGGATATTTCATGCTACTCTTAGATCAACGACCTACTTTTCAATGAGCAACATTGACCAGGTCAATCCGCAACCACATGTCTAGGCACCGGACAGCTGACGTAAACCACCATCCCCACCGGGAGCAGGTCCCGGCGGGGTCGACAGCTTCTCTAGCAAGCGGCGTCGATGGCGCTGCTATTGAAGCACTTACATTTGATAGGTGGCGAGCAGATGCCCGATGTAGATCGTCAAACCACCAGTGACGAGGACGACATAGGGCAAATTCCCCGCGCGTTTTTTCATCGGCACGTCGCCCTCCATCAGATCTGCTTGCATCCACTCAGGAAATTTTCCGCGATCGGTCACGTAATGACGGAACAGGAAGATCGGGATAATGCCGGCGGTGATCGCAAGGCTAGCGAACAGGGCTCGTTCGCCCCAGAAGTCGGCCCCCCATCCCATGATCAGCAGGTTGAGATAACCACAGATCCCGCCAACCCAAAGCAGCCAGTTGGGACAGCGATACGGCCTTGGGGCTTCTGGCCTATCTATCCGATGCAGCCATCCGGCCTGCAGGTTGAGGAACACGAAGATCATGTAGGTGGTGTTGGCGAGCACAATGAGGAACACATAGTCCGACAACATGAGCAGGAAAGCATTGAAGACCAGATCGGTCCACATGGCGGCGACGGGTGCGCCGTGGCTATTGAGCCTGGACAGATATTTCGGCAGCCAGCCGTCATGCGAACCTTGATAGAGTGTGCGCGATGACCCTGCCATTGCAGTCATGATGACTAAGCAAACCGACAGGATCAGCATCGTCATGATGATATTGGCCAGCACGGGGCCGGCCCCCACCATTTGCGCCATCACCCGGCCAACACCGGTGCCGTCATAGATGCCAGGGTCGAGCATTCCGTCCAGGCCGAGATAGCCTTGGAACGCGATCGGCACGACAGTGTAGAACAGGATGCACAGCAATCCGGAATAGACCAGCGCACGCACTGTATCATATCCGGGATTCTTGAACTCGCGGACATAACAGACCGCCGTTTCAAACGGATAGGTGGACCAAGCAGCCAGCAGCAAGCCCGCTGCGAACGTCGTATAGCCAACCATGTTCCAAGTGCCAGCAGTAGGCTGTCCCAACGCATCCTGCGTGAGTGGAACAAAAGGCATAAAATTGCTCGAATGCACATCGCCTGTGAAGACTGGAACAATGCCGATAAGGAAGAGCGGCACCAGAACTGCCACGGCCACGGCCATCTGCACCTTTGCGGCCTTCAGGACACCACGATGCTGGATCGCAAACACCGTCAGCATCAGAAGCATGCCAAGCAGGAAAGTCGAGTTGATGCGCAGGTGAAGGCCCGATTTGATGTAGCTCAGATCTAGCAATGTGATTGACCATGTGCGTATCGCGGCGTCAGCCGGAAACAGCATCTGCAAAACATAGCCGGCCGCGAGGCCCGATCCTACTGCCAAGACAGGAGACCAGGAGAACCAATTGGTCCAGACCGAAATCGGTCCAAGCATCTTACCGTACCGCACCCATGCCATGGCGCCATAGACCGACGCGCCGCCCGACTTGTTCGGAAACAAGCCCGATATCTCCGCGTAGGTGAAGCATTGGATGAAGCCAATGAACATAGAAACAATCCACACCAGCGGAGAAATGTTGCCCATAGCCGAGGCAACGGCCCCGATGGAAAAGAGCACGAGGACGGGGGTTCCGGCGGCAAACCAGAAGGCATGCGTCCAATCGAGTGTACGCTGAAGGGAAAATGATGGCGCTTCATGTGTGGCTATGAGCGCCGGCGTTCGGGGTATTGAGAATTCCTGCGTTCCGGCTTCCATGCGGGTTCTCCTCCACTATGAGTCATTGATGACCCTGCTTTTTGCCCATTGAGAACACATGGAGGGCGACGAGAAACCTACCTCGTAGCTATTTTGTACATTGACGACACCAATGTTCGCCGACCGGCGACTCGCGCCGTCGTATTAGAGTTTTACGATAATGTAATTCACATATTGCTAACGTATATTATAGACGACTTGCCGCTGAACAAAACTATTATGGAATAATATCATTCGTGATTTCTACAGACTTCTCAATGAACGCATCTATTGCGGTCCGCTTCTGTGAATGAATGTTGCTGATGACGTATATATCGCACGATAGCGCCTCGGTCTGACCTAATAATGGCCAAAGCAAACCATCGTCAACATCGGCAGCGACAAACTGCACGGGAAGGATGCACACTCCAACGCCTGCAACGGTCAGACGCCTTGCTTCCTCAAGATTTGGAGTTCTTGCTGTTACCTTTTGTCCCAGGCGATGCCTAAGGCGGAAACTTGTAAGTGAATCCGGCTCATCGGAGCCAGTTAGGATGAACGCTTCATCACTGAGAGTAATCGGCTCTGGCAACTTGTTAAAAAGATGATGTTGTTTTCCACAATATATATTGTGATACTCCCTCGTCAGAAAATCATATCTGAGATCGCTATGCCTATACAATATTGGTGATATTCCGATATCATAATCATTATTTACCAAGCATGTTGCTATCGCACTCCAAGTACGTACTTCAAGAGTTATTAAAACTTCTGGATACTCCGAGTTATATTTTATAAAAATTCTGTCCATTACATCACTTGCAAAATTACTGATGATAGCAACATCAAGTTTGCCAGAGATATTGCATCCTGAGTTGTTAATAGTATACTTGGCCTGCTCTATACCTTCGTGAATATGCTTTACACAATCATACAAGATTCTCCCCTCATCAGTGAGTTCAAATCCTACGCGCCCCCGCTGGCAAAGCCTGCTGCCGACGACAGCTTCGAGACGTTTCAGAGCCAGGCTGATGGTGGATTGTTTGTGCCATCCAACATTGGCAGCAGCGGTGATGCCATTAGCCTCGACTATGTCATGGAATGTCTTTAGTAGGTTCCAGTCTAGCCGCTGGCTGAATTGCTGCATGCGGCGTGTAAGTTCGTCATTCGGCATCTGCGACCACTTCCTGACTTCGATATTCTTCCAAGGCGCCGTGCTGCGCGCTGCTTTTTGCCAGCCAATCTATTGATCCCGAAGAAGCGTACCATAACTCACCTCACCAGCGGCATGATCGGGAACGCAATTTCGTCAACTCCGATCACCCTAGTGGACTGACTCTAACGTTTGGAACCCTCTTGCGCGTGCCGCGATGATTTCGTCGGGGTCGGCCCGCCATACCAATGGCTTGGGGATCGGTTGTGCTCGGCAACGAAGCGGTTGATTGCGGCCTGGAGTTCCGTGACGGAGCAAAACACGCCGTGCTTGAGCCGCCTGCGGGAAAGCTTGGCGAAGAAGCCCTCGACGGCGTTCAGCCAAGAGCTTGATGTTGGAGTGAAGTGGAAGGTCCAACGCGGATGACGCGCCAGCCAGCGCCGCACTTCTGGAGTTTTATGTGCGGCGTAGTTGTCAAGAATCGCGTGGACGAGCCGGCCGGGATCTCGCCCTCCAGGGCGTTGAGCAAGCGAATAAACTCCTGATGTCGATGGCGCTGCATGTTCCTCCCGAACACCGTTCCTTCGAGCACGTCGAGCGCCGCAAAAAGCGTGGTCGTGCCGTGGCTCTTGTAGTCATGGGTCATGGTCGCTCCGCGCCCCTTCTTCATCGGCAGGCCCGGCTGCGCCCTGTCGATCGCCTGGATCTGGCTCTTTTCGTCGACGCTGAGCACTACGGCACGCGCCGGAGGGCTGACGTAGAGCTCAACGGCATCAGCAGGCACTGCACTTAGGAACCAAGAAACCATCGCGGCAGTTGAGTTCGGCACCGGGCTTCCTCTCTGATTGGCAGAAAGGAAGGCACATGCGACAAATTGCGTCCAGCGAATGAGGGCGTGCCATGCATCCAATCCAATCGGAAGACGGTGAGAGCCGTGAGTTTTTTGTCATTCCCCCAGCGGGTGAGGGTTTGACCAGAACCGGCCTATGATGCTCAGCGAGCTTGAGCGCCGCTTTCCCGATCTGAAATTCACGATGAATGCGGATGCGTCAGAGCGGGACGATAAAGCCTTCAAGCTCATGCCGATACTTGGTGTTGCAGACAGCGAGTATCCAGTGCTCCAATGGCCGGATGCGAATATCATCGCAGATGTGCTGAGTTGCTTGGCAGACTTCATCGTACAGGAGAAAGCATCTCGCCTTCACTGAAACAGGAAAGGGACCATCATGTCGAGAAGTCGAGAACGGGCCATATCCCACGATATGGTCTGAGGTGTCTGAAGCTGCGATAGTCTTCAAGCTCCAGATCATCATCTCCATGGCCGACGCCATCGGATGTCGGGAAGATCGCTCATAGTGGGTCGTCTTCGCTGTGTCTCGCTCTATGGTAACCTAGCTTGGGCTCTGCCCACCGGGCCGGGGGGGGGAGCGCTCATGGCCGAGCAACCGAGAAACATTCGTCACGGTGACAGGATCACCCTCGAAGTCGAGGTCATCAATAGACGGGCGCATCACGTTTCGCCTCTACGGCTACGACAGCCAGATTACGATCCCGGGGGTCGCCCAACATCGTGGGTCTAGACCCGCTATAACTATGCTAAGATACACAAAGCTCGAATTGCCGTCGAGCTTAGCGCCCGCCACTGCCCAATACACACCCAACCGGTGGCGGGCGCGCCATGGCAGATTGGCAACGACGCCGTTTGCAGAATACCTTCGAGACATCGCCATGAACGCGCCGCGATATTTGAATCACCAGCTCGAATGCCCGTATTGTTTGACGATCCGGCTGAGGATACCCGAGGAGGCGCAGCCCGGCACACCCATCGCCTGCGATGATTGCGGCGAATATCTTGGCACCTGGGACGAGATACAAACGGATCTGGAGAGCCAAGGCGGGACACATGGAGTCTTCGTGCTTGAGAAGGGACGCATTCGTAAGATTGTCTAGGGTGCTTCCTCGTCCCTCTGGTGCGATACGCCCCACCGGACTGCCTGGACCGCGCGATTCACATGGCTTTCCGCTACCGAAAGCAGAACATCCGCTTCTTCAAGCAGACTGCGGGAGCGTGATCGGCCAATATGTATTCGAAGGGCGCGCAGTTCAGCGCGGATCAACTCGATATCGGATAGCTGCTCATTCGCCATTGACGGCCGCCAAAGCCTATAGGTGCAGCACAATTCCTGGAAACTCGGATAGTTCCGTTGATTGGCGCCAAAATTTGGGCGGCTCGCTGCCAAAGGCCTGGCTAGCGGAAGAATACCTAGTCGGAATTGTTAGGCAGGCATCCAAACGCCCGAAGTTAAAGCGTCGAATGATCGATTTTTTGCGTCCCTGCAGGCCTCGACGAGCATTGCCTGCTGGTCTTGCTGGATCGATTCGCGATCATCACCATCTCGCAGCCGGGGACAGATCTACGTAAGCTCGACTTTTGGCTGCAATCTTTGCGGCTTAGTCAGAGAACGTAAGAGCTTGCAAAGTTCGTAAAGGTCAACTTCAAAGGCCTGAGGATTTGCAAGAACCGTGTTGCAGCGCGTGACGTCGCTGGCAGGCGGCAAGTCTATAGCTGGATCGTTGATGCTTGGCCCGTAAGGTCTGCCGCCGCCAACGCCAGTATCCGCCGCCGTCGCGGCTCCACAAGGCATCACTAGGACAATGCTGCCGACCAACATTTTTGTAAACGCTGTCGAGGCGCATACCATGGCTTCCTCCTATGCATGAATGCTTCAGCGCATCGGTAAAAACCTGTTTCCTATTGTATTCCACAACCCTTAAATTCCCCCCAGTGGATATTCGCTGAGTTTAATCAATCTTTCCACAAAACTGGGACTCGCACTGTCTGGCTGTTCACCTTTCTCTGACTCGCCGAATATTCCGGATGAACACAAAAGCCGATCTGAATAACGCGCTTTCCCTGCTCCGCAAGGTCACGCTCCCGAAATAGGAAAGGCTTCCGATGCCAGTTATTGACTTGTCGTTTTCGACATTTCATAAGGGATACTTAAATGAGCTTTTCCTAATCTAAGAAGATGACCCGGCGCAACCTCATCCTCGCAAAAGCAGCTGTCGTGACCGTGATTGCGGTCGCTTCGACCTTTGCACTTTCATTCTCCGCCAGGTTGGCGCTTGGCATGCCGATCGACTGGCTTAGCTGGGTGGAATGCACAGTGATTCCGATTGTCATCGCGATGCCAATCGCCTCGTATATTTTCCATCAGTCTGAGCTGTACAGGGAAGCCAGTGAAGCGCTCGCCAAATCGCACGCAGCGCTGAGAAAGACACACGAGAAACTCAGCTATTTAACAAGCCACGATCCGGCGACAGGACTTTTTAATCGCGAGGCATTTATTGGCCATCTGGCTCGTGCGCGGTACGACGAAGATCGCGACACCCTCCTCCTGATCGATGCGGACAATTTCACCAAGATCAATGACCAGCACGGCCATGCCAAAGGCGATGAGGCCTTGACCCGGATAGCCAAGGCTCTTTTGTATGCAACGCGACCCAGCGACGTAGTGGGCAGAACCGGTGGCACCGAATTCGGCGTCATCTTAGGCGGCGTCGACCAGCAGGCCGCAATATTGCGCGCAGATACGATTAGACGGCAAGTGGAGTCGATTCCCTCGGTGAAAAGCAGCCGGGGCAGCTTCCGCGCGACTGTCAGCATTGGCGGCGCGGAAATCCGCGGCTCGGCCGATCCAGCAGAGTGCCTGCGTCAAGCCTCTCGGTGCCTTTACGAAGCCAAACTTCGCGGGAAAAATCGCACCTCTTTCACATACAGGCCGGAGTGATATTCGGGGGCCAAGCTCCCTCGGGCCGCGTTCTGGAGCCGCAAAACCGTCGTCAAGACAATCGCGTTCGGGTCTTGCGGCCGAGACCTAATTCTTTGGCCATCCGAGAGCGCAACGCTGAATAATTGGGTGCGACCATAGGATAATCGGAAGGAAGATTCCATTTTTCACGGTATTGGGCCGGGCTTAGATGGTATATCGTTTCGATGTGATTTTTGATGAATTTAAACCTACGCCCATCTTCCAAGCAAATAATATAGTCTCCCGTTACAGAGCTCTCAACAGGCACCGCAGGCCGCAGACGTTGACGATTGGAAAATCGTCCTCCTGGCAAATTCATATCGACAGTCGACCTGTGAACGATTGCTATAAGATCGCCAACATCGCTTAAAGGAACAGGATTATTTGATAAATATGCGGAGACAACCCTCGCAGTAAATTCTACAGGAGAAATAGCTGCTCCACGCCTAGCAGAATACATTTCCATCACTCTGTTCCCATTTATTCTTACATGATGAAAAGGCCTATACGATGCTTTCCGTAGGGGCAAGATGCAATCAGGGTTGCATAATCTCTCAAAACAAAGACCCTGGCGTGTATTTCATCGCGACTAAAGTATGCATGATTGAATTTTGGTTATGAGCACGCGCGTGAGTTGCTTGACGCTGCATTAGGACTGGCTAAATCACCGACTTAACCCAGCATTACCCGGCGCCGCCTGGAGCGCGCACCGTTGGCCTGTGCTAGAAAGTGACGCCTTGCATCCTCGTTGATCGCGTTCGTGAAAATGCCGAGTGCTGAAACAGCTCTACATCGCGACAGCAGATCCAAACTGGATGGTAGTATGCCCGACCTCGAACTGTCCGAAGCCCAGGAACTGGCGCAGGCGATGGGCGATCCCGAGTTCACTCACACTCTGGATGCCGATGAGGCCCTCGAAGTGTTGAAGCTGCTGACCAACGCCAAGCTGGACGCCGACACCATGGGAGATCAGCAGCTCAGCCGCGAGATTGGTATGGCCATGCAGATCGCTATTGAGATCGCACTCGGCCGTTTGCTCCACTGACCATAGCAACTTAGGAAGCCGCTGCGTGGCGCACCCGATCGCCGCTATGGCGGCGAGTGGGCATCGCCATCTCTGTTGACCGCACATAGTTGGCCAGCTGAAACCCTTCTTCCACAACACTTACACGGAAAAGATCCCACCTGTAATTGTGGCATCATTGAACATCGGCTCAGCATACTTGATGCGATTACAAGTTTAGGAATCAAATTAGGAAATGCTTATTGAGCCTTAACTTAAGAGTTCGGGTTAATCACCCCTATGCAACGTTTTTTCCATTCATGAGCTTTTCAATGGCCGGCGGCGTTCAACTCCCTCCTCTCGGTTCGACAGGTCGTCAGAAAAGAACGGTCATCATAACCGCCGTTCTTCTCTCGCTTGGAGTTGCCGCGGCGCTGGGGGTTTTCGTCAGCGGCGCGATTTATTCGATCGTGCGTACCGCTGATGAACTCGAGGAGGCAAGGGCAGCTGGTGCAGCGGCGTCCGCCCTAGAGTCATTGCGTTCACAGATGGCCGGCACGGTCAGGGACAATGCATTCTGGGACGAGGCTTACCGACAACTGACTTCGCCAATTCGAGATGCCTGGCTGATCGAGAACTGGGGCGTCCCGACGCTAGACTATCCCCTATACGACATGGCGCTGGTGATCGGACCCGACGACAAACCACTGCTGCACTACCGCTACGGCAAATCAGTGGATATGCGGCCCAGCGAGTTTTTCGACAGCTCCTTGGCTCGCCTCGTGGAGCGTGCGCGCGCTGCTGATGGCCTCCAAGGCGACGTACATGCCAGTTTCATACGAACGGTGCACGGGATCGCGCTAGTTGCGGCTGCGCGCATCCGTCCCTTCATTCAGGCCATTCCACCGCCGGATTCCCACATTCTGATATTTGCGAAGGATCTTGACGCCAACGCGATCAACGAGACTGCGCAAAAATTCAACCTCCCTCGCCTTCAACTAACTGATGCCCTCATGGACGGCACCGTTGCGGCGCCTTTAAAAGATGTCGACGGGAATACGGTAGGCTTCCTCAGCCTTCCATCTGAGAAGCCGGGTACGCGCAGCTATGAACGTGTACGTCTGCTCATTTTTGGAGCGGCTGCAATCCTGCTTCTGCTGATCATCGGCATTGGCTTGATTGGCCTGCTTTCGGTGCGTTCGCTCGCCAAGGAGGAGGCACGCGCGAGGCGCAACGCGCTCCACGATCATTTAACCGGTGTGCTTAACAGACCGGGTCTTACAGAATATGTCGAACATCTCGCTCCGCCTGACATGTGCAGTTCGGCGATGATCGGTCTTTATCTGGTAGACATTGATGGCTTCAAAGCCATTAACGACCTCTGGGGGCAACAGGTTGGCGATAAATTGCTTGGAGCCGTCGCAGCGCGGTTAACCAAGGATCTGCCCCCGGGAACAACGATCTCCCGTTTGGACGGCGACGAGTTCGCGATCGTGTCGTTGGCCGACGCAGCCGGCAAGGTCGCACATTTGCAATCGGCCATAAGTGAGGTCTTCGCGGAACCCTTCAAGATTGGACGACGCGAGATCGAGGTCGGAGTCAGCGTCGGCGTGGCCGAGGCCGCGTTTTCGGAGACAAAATTTCACGACTTGTTACGACAAGCCGAAATGGCTCTGCATCACGCCAAGCATGGTTCAGATGGCGCGACGGTCGTGTTTGGCCCGCATTTTGAAGCCGAGCTGTCCGAACAAGCGAAACTAGAACAACAGCTTATCGCGGCCTTGGATCGGCGCCAAATCAAGGTCGCATTCCAGCCGGTCGTAGATGCGCGCAGCGGGGATATTTGCGGTGTGGAAGGCCTGGCGAGATGGAACAGCGAGAGCGGTCCGATTGCCCCCGATGTGTTCATACCGGTTGCCGAGAGGGCCGGGCTCATCGGATTACTGGGATCTCAAGTCCTGGAAGAAGCTATAGTCCAAGGCTCACAATGGCCAGGCTTGCAGATTGCGGTGAATGTCTCCCCTCTGCAGCTCCGCAACCGGTACTTTGCAGGAAGCCTAAAGGCCCTTCTCGACAAGTTTGCGTTTGAACCTCACCGTCTGACCATCGAGCTTACGGAGGGAGTCCTGATTTCGAATGCCGATCAGGCAAAGCGATCAATCTCGGAGATCAAGGCGCTGGGAATTAAGGTCGCTCTCGACGATTTCGGGTCCGGCTTCGCGAGCATCGGCTCGTTGCGGCAATTCTGCTTCGATCGCGTCAAGTTAGACAAGTCGCTTGTCGCCAATATCGAGCACAATCCTCGGGATGCAGAAGTGTTGGATGCGACTATCAAACTGGTGAATGCTCTCGGGCTCCCTGTCACAGTCGAAGGAATTGAGAATCGACACCAAGCGGAGTTTGCACGAGAGGCCGGCAGCCAACAATTACAAGGTTACTGGTTCTCTAAACCTATGTCGAAGGAGGAACTGACCGAACGCTTATTCAGGCGCGACCGCTTGAGAGAGTTTCGGGTGGATGGCTACGACGCTATCGCCGATGAGCCGTTAGGATAATACTACCCTCGATTGGCCGAACAGACGGCAATAGCCGATAAGGCGGGCCGGGCCCAGTTGAGGAAGCCATGCTGCCTCGCGTTGGTCACGGCGTCTTTGGCACGCCACGACTCGGGCCCGAGCCGATTGGAAAAGGGTTCGCCAGGATGATCGGCTATGAAACGGGAGAATTTAGCTCAAATTCGTGGAATCGCGCCAACCTATTGTAAATGCGGGAACGAATATTGTGCGAAGCATCTTGGCCGTGACATGATGCATGAAGGTAGATATCTATGGATATCAAGACTGACGAATACAGCGTTTGGACCGAGGGAAGCGATATATATTTCAGTGGAGTCATGCATCTGGAGAAAGAAAGCACGGCTCAGATCACGTCTTTGGTGCGAGCGGTCCTTAACTCCGGAACACCAGCTATTACGGTACATTTGTCCGACCTTGAATTCCTCAATTCACAAGGCAAGAACATTCTGGCCAAATGGGTGATTGAGGCCCGAAACCACCCTGAAGTTCGATTGGTATTTCGTGGCAACAGCAATATTGCCTGGCAAACGAGGTCGCTGCCCGTTCTCAAAAAACTTCATCCCGGCCTGCTGCTGGTTATGGATTGAGCTGCGGGCTGCTGTGCGTTGCTAGATCATCCGCCATGAACTGACCACAGAGGCCAAGCCCTCGTTGGGGTTCTATCCAATGATCTACTTGACCACCAGTCTCACATAATGAGTAACTGGAAACCGGGAAGCGCACGAGCTCGGGGAATATGGCAATGGGAAAGCAAGTATTTCTTACTGAGCGAGAAGCCCCGAATGCCTTGCAGCACCGGCGCGACATGTATCTCGTGATTGAAAAAATGCTATCACCGATCAAGCGGGAACAAGAAGGCGATCTTGAGTGCATCCATTGCCGCGGCCGGTTCAATGGCCTAACAGCCGCGGCATGGAAATTCGGGCTCTGCGACGATTGCCTACAGCGCTGAACTTCCGCCAACCCGTCGGCACGTGCTGAAAAAATCCCCGCCAGCCAAAGCCAAAGCGGGGATGTGTCTGCCCAATTGTTCAGTTAGCGTTACTAAATTATCAGAATACTGACTCCTGGCAACCTCAGGAAAATGAGTCCACGAAAAAAGCGACCTTTCGGCAGTTGGGCTAGGGGATTGGTAGCTTGAAGCCGTTGCGCGTGGTTACTGAGGGGTTGCGGCAAGCTATGTGAAAGCCCGCCGTGGGCAAAAGGATCCGGCAGGCTTTCACCTCAACGTGGCTGACAGGAAAGGCCACGTGTGGTTTTAACTCCAATTTCCTGACCCCGGTTCCAACGTGCAACAAAAAGCCCCGCGACTTTAGGGCAGCGGGGCTCTTTGAATGGTTAGGACTAAAAGGACGCGGTACAAGATACATGTCCGCTTAGCCACAATCGCCTGACTTGGTTAATCGCCCGTAAATTTAATGCGGCGGCTTGAACCAAGCCAGCACTTGGATGACGGATTCCCCGAACATTACCACGCCAGCGAACAGGCCAAAGATGCCGACCATCAGCCACTTCACGGCTCGACCGACAGTCAGCGCAAGCGCCCGCTGGAAATTGCGGTCCATGGTGGTTTCCTTTGATGATGAAGTCGTTCAATCTGCCCGCATCAACGGGAGGGCTAGATGAAGTGGGTGATTTTGATTGCTGGCGTGTTTTTGTTCTTCAACGGAATGTTCACGCGGACATTTAGCTTCGAGAACGAAACCCCTGCCAGGCATTGCTACTATATGGATTACGTCGGGCTTAATGGCTGCTTTGGCAGTCCGATGGTGCCGACGCTGATCGCTTGGGGTGCAACCCTGATCGGGGCCGGCCTGATTGCGTGGTCGGTATTTCGCGGCAGGCGGAAGTCGGCCTGATTACTGCGATTGAGGTCACAAGCTTTTTGATGCAATGTCATTCGCGCAGGTGGGGCGGTCAGACGCGAACGCCTGGACGGAGTGCTCTCACCCGGTTGCCCGTCCCCCGAGCCCCCCTCGGGCACCTGCAGCTCGGCCTGCTAGGGCACGCGGCGGGCAAGATCATTGTCAGTCGTTGGGATTTCTGCCGATTGAAGGTTAGCCGTTGGTGCGATATTGTCGCGCCCGCATTTGAGGGGGCAAAATGAACGGTCGTATTGTCATCACCGGAACTGGGCGGGCGGGGACAACTCTGCTCGTTCAACTCTTGACGCATCTTGGCGAAGACACCGGTTTCGCCTCAGACTTGTCACGCGGCTATTTTGAGAAGGCTCGTGCTGGGCTTGAGTGGCATTTGTCGGACTACCCCAATCTTCCTGAAGTTATCAAAGGCCCGCACTTTTGCGACCAGATCGACGAAATGCTGACGCTCGGGATCACCATCAGTCACGTCATCATCCCGGTGCGTAATTTCGCGGATGCTGCGGCAAGCCGACGCCACGTCCAGCATGAGACAATCGGCAGCGTAAACGGATGGGGCACTCCCGGCGGTTTATGGAGTACCGAACGTGGCGCGGATCAGGAGGCGGTCATTCGCCAGAAGTTCACTACCCTAATGGAATCAGTGGTCCGCAACGATATCCCGGCGACCTTCATCGCATTCCCTCGTCTTACCGAAGACGCCGAATATCTATTCAACAAGTTGGTCCACGCCTTTCCGCACTTGGAGCGCGACGCCTTCGACATAGCTTTCAAGGCTGTAGTGAGGCCGGAAATTGTGCACCACAAGTTCGTCGATCCTACACCGGCAGCACTGATTACTCCGGTTACTCAGGCACCTGTACGAGTCGACCACAAGCGGCCAAGCGCGGAAGAAATTGCGGTCTACGTAAACTCACTCGTTTCTTCCGGTTACGTCATGATGTCTAGCGCATCCTAAAACAGCGTTTTCGGCAGTTATTACGTCGTCACAACTTACTTGCCGTTACAAACAGATCATCAACTGTTCCATCCGACAGCCCAAGCTCAATCGCCAACGGGTGATCCATGGCCCGGCCGACATAGCGCAGCCCGACGCCTTCGGCAAAGTCGGCCAGAAGCAGCGACGGAGCCTCGCGTATCCTGCGCTCGTATCCGATGAGTCGCGAGGACCGACACAAGGTGATTCTGAACACCATCCGCGCCGAACTGGGCGCCGAGGAATTCAATCGCCTTGTGGCGATTGCCAAGGCGCAAAACCCGTCGATATTCGACAGGGCATGAAAATGAGCCGACGCCCCTTACCCGACAATCTTCCCCCGGTGGGAGTAAGCCGAGAGCAGGCTGCCGCGTTTGTTGGCATCAAAGCGGGCGCCACGGTGGCCGCCGAGAACGGTGCGACCGACGAGGAACTCATGGCAATCTTCGGTTGGACTACCAAGGCGCAGTAGGTCATCTTCTGCGTGGGAGCCAGTGCACGAGCAAGTTTGACAATCGGTTTCACGCGGAGGCTTGTCGCTGCATCCAGCGAAGCAGGGCTTCCAAGGCCCCGCGCCTCGGGTGCTCGGCCCGATAGACAAAGTAGAAGCCGTAGCCGGGCAGAACGATATCGCTGACTCGCAGAAGACGGCCATCGCGAAGCTCCCGGGCAACGAGCACGTCACTACACAGCCCAAGACCCTGTCCGGCTACGATCGCTTCGATCCCGTGGTGCTCTTCGTGGAATTTCAGTTGCGGTGGCCGGACGGTGCCGCTGATTCGGTAGCCTGCCGCTCGGGCCGCAGTCTCCCAGTGACGCCAAGTGGGCGCACCTACGTCGGTCAGGGGCCAGCCGACCTCGACACGTGGCAGATCGAGGATCGCCTGAGGCTCGATCATGCGGACGCCTCCCTGAAGAATCGACGGCGCCGCAACGACGTGGAAGGTATCGCGAAGTAGCTCCACCGCGACTCCGTCTGTCGGGGATCCCCGCGCATAGCGGATCGCAACGTCAACTTCGCCCGTGCGAAGGTTCAGTACCGTATCCGTTCCCACAAGGTCGAGCGTCGATCCCGGCGCTTCCGCTCGCCAGCTTTCCAGGCGTGGCAGCAGCCAGCGCGCGGCGAAGGCGCTGGTTGTCGTCACCCGAAGATGGCCGATCGGGCTGCCAGGGGTAAGGCGCGCAAGCTCGTCCGAGATCGACAGAAAAGCGTCCCGGACAACCGGCAGAAGCTGTGCGCCGGCAGTGGTGAGCTGCAACGGCCTCGGCTGGCGCTGAAAAAGGGGCTGGCCGCAATAGCGTTCCAGTAGCCGTATCTGGTGACTGACGGCTGTGGGTGTGACGGATAGTTCCTCGGCCGCCTTCCTGAAGCTCAGAAGGCGGGCCGCGGATTCAAAGGCCTGAAGCTCTCGAAGAGGCGGAAGGCGGTGCATGCGTCGAATTCTAGATGAATTGTAGTCACCTTGCCCCGAATTCTTTGCTGTTGCCGCGCATCTCATCGAGTCCGACCATTCCGGCATTCTGGAAGGAGATCATCATGCTGGACGGACAATCGGCATCGAACGCTGCAACCATGATCGAAAGGTTCGAACAGATCCAACCTTTGCTGGCAGAGGAATCCGGGCGCTTTGACGCGGATCGAAGGCTGTCGGACGAGGTGTTTGGTGCCTTGAGCGAGGCGGGGTTCTTCCGCCTTCTGCTGCCAGCTCAACTGGGCGGATGCGGGCTTTCGCCCCTCGACTTCATGGCCGTGGTCGAGCATGCTGCAGCAGTTGATGGAACAATCGGCTGGCTCGTCGGAAACGGAGGCGGCATTTCGCGCGCTGGCGGCTATCTGCCGTTGGACGCAGCACAGAAGGTGTTCGGGAAACCGTCGGCCTTCGTCGCCTCAAGCACAGGCGCGATTGGCAAGGCGGTCCGTGCTAAGGGTGGATACCGCATCACAGGCCGATGGCCCTTTGCCAGCGGCGCGCCACACGCCACGACCTTTGCCCCGCTTTGTGAAGTGAACGAAGGCAGTGGGCGGATCGTTCTAGCGTTCTTGCCCCGTGAGGCCGTCAATCTGATCGACAACTGGCATGTGTCAGGGATGAGAGGCACCGGAAGCTGGGACTTCGCGGCAGACAACGCGTTCCTGCCAGCCGAATTCGTTTGCGACTTTCAGCCAAATCCTACCCACGCCGGTGTTGTCTATCGCCTTCCGGGCATTTCCGCCTTTGTCTGGACTGTTGCCACAGTGCCGCTTGGGATCGCGAAGGGCGCAATCGACGCGCTCATCTCGTTAAGCTCCGACCACCGTCGTCAGGGCATGACCGTCCCCGTCGCAGAACGCGAACTGGCTCACGCAGAGATCGGGCGCTGCCTTTCGCAGTGCAGGGCGGCTGGCGCCTACATGCGGTCAGCCATGTCGGCCTTGTGCACGTCCATAGAAAGCGAGGGCTCTGATCTGGTTGCGGCCCGTATCAACTACCGGCTTGCCTGTTCTCACGCCGCTGAAGTCGCAGTGAGCGTCGTACTGCGGGTGAACGATCTGATCGGAGCCCGGGCCCTTGCGGAGTCCCAACCCTTCGAGAGGCGCGAACGCGACGTTCGCGCGGCGGCCAAGCACATCGCCATGAGTGCCGAGCAGTTTGTGATCGGTGGCCGCTACGCTCTTGGCGGCGATATCAGCGGCGCAAGCTTCTAACGATCAGCGCGCTGATCCCGACGTAATCCGCCGCGTCGGTCCGCTGTAGAGCTGCCGAGGCCGGCCGATCTTCGGCGTCGGGTCCGTGATCATCTGTTTCCACTGGCTGATCCAGCCCACCGTCCGTCTGATGGCGAGGATCGTCGTGGGGAAGCGCATCGCGTCAGGCGGCCGCTCCGCCTGCTTGCCCCATTACCCGGAAGCGCCCAGCGGCCGCGAGCGGCGAGCCTATGGGCGCTGCGAGGCTATCGGGGGTCGGCGCAAAACGCGCAAAGAGGGCTCTATGCCGTCATCTGACAGTTTCTGTCAGCCTTCGGCCGACCTAACCTCCTGACGCCAAAGCACGTTCAGAGCGACGAACAGGGTGGTTGTGCCGTGGCGCTTGTAGTCACGGGTCATCGTCGCGCCTCGGCCCTTCTTGAGCGGCAGGCCCGGCTGTGTCCGGTCGAGCGCCTGGATCTCGGACTTCTCGTCGACGCTTAACACCGCGGCATGAGCCGGAGGTGCCACGTAGAGCCCGACGATGTCATGCAGCTTCTCGGCGAAGGCAGGATCCGTCGAAAGCTTGAAGCGCCGCCAACGATGCGGTGCAGGCCATGTGTTTTCCAGGTCCTCTCCACTCTCGAGACCGCGAGCCCGGAGACCCTTGCCATCGCACGCGCCGTCCTGGCTTCATGCGGCGGTGGCCTGAGCGTCATCTCGACAATGGCCTTGGTGCGGTCATCCGCAACCGGTGCCCTTCCAGACGTTCGCCTTCGCTGTCCCGGTTGCCGCCATGATGGCATTCGTTCCCAGGCCTTCCGCACTGAGCTGCACGATCCGGGCGCGCCAGACATGCTTCTGGGTCGAATTGCGGTCAGCGGTTGCCCTCAAGCAGACGACGATCAGCATCGCTGAGTGTGATGGAAATCCCAGTGTGCATACCGAAGACTCGCACACGCCGCCATCTGACGGTATCCCCTTCGGGACTCATCCGTTTCGATCATACCATTAGTCTAGCCTATGACACTACCAAGACCGGCTTTATGTGGCTGCCCCCAATTCGGTGCGGCGCCTAAGCCGCAACGTGCAAGCGAACCAGATCGTTGGCCATTGTGTTTCTCTTAGTTTTTGGAAACAATGGTTAGGTCGGTTTTCGCGAGGGGCGCTAAGCCGGAGCGGCATAAATGAGTGAAAGACCCGTTAGCGCAGGCGACCATGTCCTTGTGCGGCTTGAAGTGACCCACCGACTTAACGGCGGCTATTTGATCTTGGCTGGGCCTAGCGTAACACCGATAACCGTCCATGAGGACGAAGTCCTAACATTTGCGGCAGTCCACGAGAGGCATCTGAAGGGAACGCCTGCTCGCTTAGCTGCGATTGAGTAACTCCCATCGTCCCGCGACGATTTCACGGGCCGACGCTGCTGACTTGGCCGGGTTCCGCAATCGTCCACGACATCGGCGCTAGCGTCGCAACAGCCATCGGTGGCACTATGCCAGTAGCATCCACCGTGAGTGGAAATAGCAAGCAGATAATTTCCCCGTCGTGTAGGGCGCATCCGATCTCGATGAAAAAGCCTAGCAGCTATGTCCGCCACGCGGCTTAGCCCAGAGGCCCGAGAACCGTCGTTTCAACCCGGCCAATCGTATTTCTGGGCAGCGCGAACTATTGCCGCGGTGGCAGGACTGAATTGCCTTCCCGGCACGGTTACAAGGGAAATGGTCCGCGTCACCGACGGCTCGACAAGCGGACGCTGCAGAAGCTCGGGCAACGTGACGGAGTATTCCGGCATGAAGGCGAAGCCAATTCTGGCGAGCACCATCGATTGCACCCAGTCTTCGCGCTCAGAGCGAAAACGAGCGTACAGGTTCACGTTGGTCTGTCGACAGACATCCATCACCATGTCCCGCATCTCGCATGACAGGCGATCAACATAGGGTTCGTCAGAGAGGTCGCCCAACCGGACAGCGTCAACTGCCGAAAGCCGATGGTCGGGCGGGAATATGACGACATAGCGTTCTTTGTAGAGCTCTTGGACGCGGAAGAAATCGCCAAGTCCGTCGAGAGGATTGAGGACGGCCAGATCGAGTTCGCTGCTTTCGAGACGGCTTTTCAGATCGCCGATTTTTCCTTCACTGACCTCAAGGTCTACTCCATGGAATTCCTTCTGGAACCTGGCGAGAAATCGCGACAGCTTCACATGGCCAATGGTTGACATGATGCCAAGGCGAATGGGCACCTGGTCGAGAAGCCTGAAATTGTCGGCGAGAGTCCGGGCCGCTTCCGCCTCCTGCTTGATGTGTTGCAAATGCGGGAGAATCGACCGACCGAATTCACTCAGGAGAACACGCTTCCCTTCCCGATAGAATAAGGCAGCGCCAAGTTCATCTTCTAAGGTCTTTATCGCCCTGGTCAGGGCGGGCTGCGACACATTGCATTGGGCGGCCGCCTTGGTGAAGTTCAAAGCTTCTATGGCAGCCAGCACATACCGGACCTGAGACATCTCCACGGTTGACGCCTCCCAGAGCTCCTCGGAGCAGGATAATACCATGCCGATCCATAGCTGTCGGTTATGGATCAATAGAAAACAAGTCGTTCCCAGCGGGCCCTGAACGTGGTCTGCTCTCTGCGTGAGACGTAGACAGCTCTCTCCACACGAACAGAGGAGGACGAAATGAGCGTTTATATGGTGGAACGGGACCTCAAAGGGATCAGCATGGAAGCCCTTGGTAGCGCGCAGAAAGCTGCGATCAGCAAGGCAACTGAGATGTCAGCCGCAGGCACGGAGATCAAGTATCTTCGCTCCACCTTTGCGCCCGAAGACGGCCGCTGTATGTGCCTCTTCGAAGCCAATTCCGATACCGATGTTAAACGCCTGAACGAAGATGCAGGCCTGCCGTACCACAACATCGTTCCGGCACTTGATCTTACACCGTGACCGATGAGGCCGCCTTAAAAAGGGCTAGCGCAACTCCGCCTACCCAACGTTGCCGTTTTGTTGCCCGGCGGCATTTTGCTTCGCATAAGAAAAGCCTTCCGCCGCAATCCAGGGTGAGATTACGCGTTCGCGGGCAAGGCCGCTGGTAGATAAAAATCGAAAAGCTAGGGTCCGATTCCGATGTGTCGAAGTCGTTCAAGCCGCGGCCAATCGGCTTGGATGACGATCGCGACCTGTGTTTTCCTCTATATAGAGGTTCGCCAAACTGCAGAACCAGCACGACCATTTCGCCTGTGGCGCAGCACTCTACCTGTGGTCATCGCGCTGATTGGCAAAACCGCCGGCGACGTCGTGCTGCTGCTAGCAGGCTTCTCTGCTTGAGATCATTGAAGTCAAGCTGCTCCTGGTTTGTTTATCGGATCATATCGCCCCGCGGGTCACTCGCTTCTCTTCGCGGTCGGCGCTCCATTTTCAACAACGGGCCGCCGCGCATGTCGCAAAATACCGAATACTTTCATCGAACAAGGCGTATCCTTCAGCATCTCGGCTGCTTCAGGACTAATTCCCGCAAGAAGGCGAAACCGCCTCAAGACGGACTGCACCTGCAGATCGAGGGCATCCGCGATTTCGACGGAAGAAACTCCTCGTTCAATGGCCCGCGCGATCATCCGATGCTCCTGAATTGGCGGCAGCCGGTTAACCCGCTTGTTAGTCAGTCGCAAGCAAGCATTCGACATCCGAGACCCCGAGTTTCTTCAGAGCTTCCAAACGCAGATGACCATCTAGCAGAAGGTAATTGTCGGGATTTTGAGAATCGGCAATAACAACCGGCGCCTCGACCATGCCGATTGCCTTGATAGAGCTCAAGATTTGCGCGAACTTTCGGTTTTCTGCTACCCCTTCGGGTAAACCCTTCAACGGAACGATCGCCGAAACAGGCATCGTCAACATGTGGCTTTGGAAGGCCAAGTGCACTCTTCCGTCCACGTCACTGCTTTTATCAGGCGCCTCAGACATGTTTACCTCCAGAGACCCTCAAGGCGAGCGCTCGAGGCATTGTGGCAAGTCGAAGGCAACCGCCGCGATCATCCTGTCCGGCATCGAGATGATCCACATGCAAACGACAGGCGAGGTATGCCTACAATCCCCGCCCGCCGATCGCCGAGCAGTTCGCCATCCTCGCGGCTTCCTCACTTTGTCCCGCCGTGATCTTTGCGACAGAACCAACAGCTATGTCCTGTGCTTCAATAGAATTCAGCAAAGTTTCAGAACTGTTTCGGGACCGAAGCCTTGGCACGTGGAAGCATACACGGTGCTCGCTGGAGGCCGGTCATGCAACTCACTTCGGAGTTGGTATCGAGGGTCAATCGTGTAGTCGCCGACAGCGGCCCGACGCCGGGTTTCGTGCCGATGACGGACAGCGACTACGCAGCCCTCGCCGATGATCTCCTGGCGCACCGGCCGACAAGCGGCCCACTATGGGTGTTTGCCTACGGCTCACTTCTTTGGAAGCCAGCTTTCGAGGTTATCGCGGAACGCTTTGCGGTCGCCCCGGGTTGGCACCGGGCGTTCCGTTTGAAACTTAACCGGTGGCGCGGCACGCCAGATCGTCCGGGCCTCATGCTGGTCCTCGATCTTGGCGGGCGTTGCCGGGGGATGGTGCAGAGGCTTCCCGATTCGAATACTCAGGATGCATTAATCGCGCTTCTTCGACGCGAGGTATCCAGCAAAATCTCCACGAACCAGCCCCGCTGGATATCAGTCGATATCGAAGGGGAGCGGACCAAGGCGATCGCCTTCTGCGCCGACAGGGCTGGACCGGCGTATGCGGGGCGGCAATCGCTTGGATCGGTTGCGAACGTGCTTGCTACGGCCGTCGGCCATACCGGATCATGTGCCGAGTATCTCCTGCGCACCGTCGAGAGTCTGGAGCAACGCGGTATTCGTGATCGCCGCCTCTGGCAGCTTCAAGCGATGGTGGCCGAGCGCATCCGCAACGCCGAGCAGACTGCGGGGGGCAGACCATGAACCGCATGCGACACCAGGAAGCTCGTGAACTCCTTACTACGGCATCAAACTGCGGCTTTGGTTCAGGCCCATGCTGCGATAGCTATTTTGAGTATTTCCAGTATCTCACGGTCGCACGCGGCGGCCCGTCCCCGGATGAGGACGAAGGACCCTCCGTCGTTGACAACAAGCCGGATAACCGGCGATTGTGGCAGCGTCTAAGGCGCTTGTGAGAGGTTAACCGCTATATGACTGTGGGCAATCTAACGCCCATCCAATTCCGCGGCTTCACGCTCGACCTCAACCGTGGCCTCCTTCTCAAGGACGGTAGCGACATCCCATTGCGTCGCAAGGCGTTTGAATTGCTCGCTTGCCTTGCAAAACAGGCGGGGCGCGTCGTCCCAAAGGCTGATTTGATCGACACTGTCTGGCCGGATGTGATTGTCACGGAAGACTCGCTCACGCAAGCGATCCGGGAAATCAGAAAGGCCCTCGGCGAGGTTGGTCCCGCGGCGATTAGGACGGTTGCCGGACGCGGTTATTTCCTCGACCCGGGAACACGGGACGTATTCGCGGCTGCGCCGGACAGTGGCGAGACCCCCATTGCGACGCTCCTTTTCGACGACCGTACACCCGGCAGTGATGGTACCTACGCCGCCATGCTCTGCGAGGAGATCATCACCGGTCTGGCCCGGTTCAGGACCGTTCCGGTCATCGCAAGAGCCACGTCGCTGGCCTCCGCGAACGCCGACAAAAGCGACCCGAAGGAACTGGGCCGTCGTCTTGGTGCTCGTTATCTTGTCGATGGGCACATCGAACGGACCGCAGGAATGGTGCGGGTTGGGGTCAGCCTCATCGATGCAACTGATGGCAGCCTCTTGTGGGCGGACCGCATCGAAGTGTTCGATCCAGACCCGCTGGCCCTGGAAGACTTGATAGCGAGGCAAGTGATCAGTCGGCTGGTCTCCCATGTCGAGGACGCGTCGCTCCGGCTTGCCGCGCGCAAGCCGCCCGCTGACCGGAAGGCACATGACCTACTCCTGCAGGGCATCGCGTTGCTCAGAGGTTACGGCGAAGGCGACAATCAGAAAGCGCATGACGTTTTGTCTGACGCCCTTGCACGCGATCCGACCAATGGTCTCATACATTCCTATCTCGCGCTCGCGACAACCATTCTCGGTAACTATGGCCTGAGTACGAATACTGAACTTCTCGTTGCCCTCAACTTAGCCTCTACCGGGGTCAGCCTTGCTCCGGAGGAGGCGCGTACGCATCGCATCCTTGGCCTCGTGCGCCTTTATCTCCGGGAATACGATGCGGCCGAGCATCATGTCGCGCGGTCCCTTGAACTGAACCCTTACGACGCCGACACGATCGCGCAGATGGGCTATCTGCTTGTGCTTCGTGGCCGTGTGCAGGAGGGCATCGGCTGGATGGACCGCGCGGTTCGGCTGAATCCATTGCATCCGGACTGGTATCACTTTGATCGCTCGATGGCATTATATTTGGCTGGCGACTATGCTGGCGCGGTCACACGGCTTCGGAAAATCCCGCGACTCGGGAGTTGGGGACTAGCACGGCTTGGGGCGGCTCAGGCAATGGCGAGGGATATAGTAGGCGCTAAAGAGACGGCGGTGCGGCGCAAGTCACTTCAACAGAGTTTCGATCCGATTGACTACGCAACACGAGGTATTGCGTTCGAACGCCCGGAAGACCGCGAAGCTATTCTGGCCGGGGTTCGCGCGTTCCTGCAGATCTACTGCTGACTGCTTTTTATGGGCGATCTTAAGACGCTCCGGCAAATGACTGTTCATCTTTGCAGTATGTGCGCCACGATCCGGCCCAGGTGGCGTTCCGCAAAGAGTGCACCCGGTGATGCAAATACTGGGTTGGCCGCTCTCCACGAAGATCAAGCCCACACAGCAGGTTCCGGGCGCGATTTCAAGACAACTTCAGCGAGTCTTCGAGATTTGCGAATCGCCAAGCAGGAAACTTGCCCAGCAGCCGTACCCTGCGCTAGACAATGCCCACCACTCCACCTCTGGAGGAAACACCACGAGCTTTGCCGGTGTGAGCAGGTTCCAAGCCGGCTGGCGCTCGGCATGGCCTCGATCGGGCCGTATAATCTGATGATGTTCCAGAAGGGCCTGCTGCGCGACCGGGCAAAATTCGTGGCGAACCTGGTCTTGGGCAGCTATGTCGCGCTGATAGCGACCTCCTACCTGCTCGGCGCGTCGATCCCCAACGTCGAACCCTCGCTCAAGGCTGCTCTATCCTAGCTTGGTCTGGTCGCGATCGTCTGGTTCGCGCTGCAACCCTTCCGCGCCGGACTGACCACATCAAATGGACGGCTGTATACGTCGTTTCACTTGGATTTCTTGCACTCGCATTGTCTTATTCGATCAGAGCGGTCCTCAGCCTGATGATGCCCATATGAGAACAGAAAGAATTATTGACAATCGCTGTTGAGCGTTGCCCCCGCAAGCAGCCCCCCCTACGGTCGCACCACTATTGCTGGCGAATGGTGTTGACACATTTGATTGGCGCTTGATCCGCGTCATGTAGCGGTAGCCGAACAACCAGAGACACACCGACGCATCGCCAACTGGAATGCCGCGACTGCAGAATATCCCTGGGATTTTTGCGTTGTACCAGGCGAATTTTCCACTACACTCTTATTCTCAATTCTTTTGTGGACAGGCGCTCATTAAACCGGAAGATATTTAAATGTTCCAAGGTGACGCAGCGAGACTTCCTAAGAATTCTAGAAGTAGAATAGAAGCTTCTACAAGCTTCAAAGAAGCATTAGATATATTGATGGAGCTTACTGCCGAACTTGGATTTACTCAGGTCTTATATGCATATCAGCCAGTGCGACCACAATTACCGAATGGCGACTGGTTACCCCTTAAACTCAATGTACGGAACTTCCCAAAGGGGTTTGAAGATGGATGGGAACGATTCATGAAAGTGGACCCCTATTACCGGGCCTGCTTCGATGGAACGTTGCCCATTGATTGGATACAGGTGCAAGCCAGCGAACGACTAGCATCCATCCAGCGGGAGGCCTGCGCTTACCTAGGAGATTTCGGCCTGTCGCGCGGCATTACGGTTCCGGCCCACCTGCCGTTCGGGCGTTTTGCCGTCATGAGCGCTATCACCGACCGGACAAAGGTCGAATGGGCCTCGCTATTTGATCAGACCCGTGAACCTCTCTTCAATTTGATGCATCTTTTTACAAAGGTCATCTTCGATCTGAAGTTCGAAAGCCAGATCGACGTCGTTCGCTGGAACAAGCTCACTCCACGTGAACTGGAATGCCTTCGTTGGGCATCAGCGGGCAAGACTTCGAGCGAAACCTCGATTATTCTTGGAAGATCACTCGAAACTGTGAGACTACATATCAAGAATGCGATTGCGAAGCTTGAAGCAACGAACCGGTCTCAGGCTGTCGCCATGGCCATTCGGCTTGGTCTTATCTGACCCTGGACCTAAACTGCAATCCTGATGACTGTCGCTTCAGATTGCGAGATAGCGTTGCGCTACTTCCGGATCCTCCAATTCGCCAGGAGAGATCCGCGCGATGATCTGACCCTTGTCCATCACTAGGCAGTAGTCAGCGACGGAGCGAATCAATTGAAGATTCTGCTCCACAATCATGATTGTCAGTCCTTCCTCGTCCCTGAGGCGACGAATAATCGTGCCGATCTCCTGGACAATGTTGGGCTGGATGCCTTCGGACGGTTCGTCGAACAAGATAATCTCTGGCCGCCCTGCCAGGATACGACCGATGGCAAGTTGCTGTTGCTCGCCTCCGCTCATCGAGCCGGCCAATTGGGGCAGCCGTTTCTCAAGTATCGGGAAGAATGAAAAGGCCCGCTTCCAGTCGGGGGCTACGGCGCTACCCACACCGGAACCGAGTGTCAGGTTCGCGGCAACGGTCATGCGCGTGAATATTCCCCGCCCCTGCGGTACATAGCCAATTCCCAATCGGGCCCGGCCGGCAGCACTAAGGTTGGTGATATCATTGTCGCGATAAGTAATCGAACCGGACATGCACGGCAAAGCGCCCATGATCGCCTTGATCAAGGTAGTCTTGCCGACGCCGTTGCGCCCAATGACGGCGACGATCTCACCAGGTTTGATTCCAACGGACACGTCATTGATGATCCGGACAGTGCCATATCCTGACCTTAGGTCTGAAATCTGAAGCTGCATGTTCGATATCTCCCTCACAAAGTGCCGAGGTAAATGCGCCGCACATCCGCATCAGAGGCAATCTCATCGAAGCTGCCCTGTGCAAATAGCTTGCCATAATGCAGCACGCTGGTGCGGGCGCAGAGGTCGCGAATGAACCCCATATCGTGCTCGATAACGATGGTTGTGACTTTCTGTTGGTTAAGCTGGCGAATGATGTCGGCCGTTTTATCGGTCTCCTCCACCGACATTCCAGCTGTCGGCTCGTCGAGAAGCAGGATCTCGGGGTCGAACGCCATGGACATGGCGATGGCCAGCCACTGCTGCTGGCCGTGAGAGAGTTCGCGAGCGAGGCGCTGCTCGTTACCGGAAAGGCTAATCTGTGCCAGAAGCGCTGCGACTCGTTCTGGAATCTGGCGGGCGCTATAGTGGCGACGCAACGGGATGAACAGGTTCTGAAAGACAGTGAGGTCTGTAAAGACTCGGATATTCTGAAATTTCACCGATAGGCCAAGGCGGGCACGGTGGAAAGCTGGCAGGCGGGTGACGTCGTGCCCCTTGTAGAATATCTGGCCCGATGTCGGCCTGTCGGTTCCCATGAGCATCTTGAAGAACGTGCTCTTGCCGGCACCATTGGGCCCAAGAACGCAATGGATCTCGCCCTCGGAAATTGCCAGCGACAGTCCGTTGAGGGCACGGACGCCACCGAACACTTTGTGTACGTCGCGCACCTCAAGGATTGGTGATTGAGTCGACGTATGCTGCCCTACTTCAAGGCGCGCGCCGATCATTGCATAGTCGTTCATCGCATGCGCTCCATCTTTGGACGATAATAAGCTTGGGAAGGAGCACTATCGGATGCCGCGGGCGCGGGCCGCCGTTTGCTAAGCAAACTGCCGATTGCCCGGCCGACGCCCGTGAACACTCCCTCGGGAGCTGCCAGCATCGCGGCAACCAGGATACAGCCAAGCACCAACATGGAAACCTCTCCCCATGTCGATAGTTCGATTGAAATCCAGTTGAGCACAACAGTACTGACGATTACCGAAGTCAAGTCCTTGCGCCCACCCACAGCCACCCAAATGACGACCAGAATATTCGCCGCAACACTAAATCCGTCCGGGTGGATGTAGGTACCCCAGGCCGTATACAGCGTGCCAGCGAGCCCAGCGATCGCCGCCGAAAGGCAGAAAACACCGAGTTGCACCAGCCGCACATCATAGCCGAAGGTCTCGGCCCTCTCCGGGTCCTCGCGCACGGCCACAAGGACATAGCCGAAGCTGGAATTCACGATCCAGCGCAGACCAAAATAAACAGCGATGCCAATGCCGAGCACAAGCCAGTAGAAAGCCCGACCACGGCCATCGAACTCGAACACCGCGCTGCCGAAACCAAGGATAAGGCTTGGGAGGGAGGGATCGGACGCGGTGGCTGGGCTCAGGCCATTCATGCCTCCAAGGTAAGCAGCACCCACAACGTAACTCGGGTCCGCCGTCTGGCGCATGAAGAGGCCGAGAAGCAATGAGGTCACCAGCGTCAGGATAGCGACATAGACCCCCTTCAGGCGGCTGTAAAACATCAGCGCGCCGATCAGCAGAGAAAAGATCGCCGGCGCCAACATACCCGCTACAATGGCAAGATTGGTGTTGCCATGGGTACCGATGAGGTTCATTGCGACAATACCGTACGCATAGCCTCCGATGCAGTAGAAGGCTGCCTGGCCCAGGCTCAATATGCCGCAATACCCCCAAATCAAGGAAAGGCTCAAAGCCAAGATTGATGAAACAAGGAAGTTGCTAGCCGTGATGACTTGATAACGCGATCCGAAGAACGGCAGCAATACGAGAAGTGCCACCACCACGAGCCAACAGGCCCAGAAGAACCGGCTGTTGCCAAGCGTCTGATGGCCATTGAACGAACTCAGAAAACGCAGAAAGCGATTGGAGTGGGTTTGCATGGTCACCTCTGCGTCGCGCGCGTGCGACGCCGCTCGATGAAGTCGGAAATGCCGGAGGGCATGACAAGGAGTGCCAGTAGGGCCGCGGCCATGACCGAGACATAGCCGATGTATTCGTTGAAGACGTTGGAGGCGAACGTCTGCACGCCGGCCAGGTAGAGGCCGGCATAAGCCAGGCCGAGGATCGGGGCGGCGCCCCCACCGATCACCACTGTGATAAAGGCCATCGGTGTGTAGTTCTGGCCGAAGAACGGCGAGATCGTCGCGGTCATGGCGAACATCGCGCCTGCGACGCCGCCGAGTGCCGAGCCAAGGCCGAAGGTCAGCGTATAGACCCGCCGCGTGTCGATGCCGAGCGCGTTGGCCATAGCGGGGTTTTCCATAGTAGCCTGCGCCTGTGTTCCCAATCTGGTCCAGCGGAAGATCGCCCAGACGCCAGCGATGAGCCCAACCGCCACCAGAAACATGACGACGCGATAGACACCGAATGAGAAGGGGCCGACGCTGAAGCTGCCAAGCGGCGTTGGCATATTCATGATTGATGGACCGAGCACGAGCAGCGTGCCCTGACTAATGATCAGACTTACCCCCCAGGTCACGACCAGGGAGGATAGCAACTGATTGTAGAAATGGCGGATGACAAGACGCTCAATGACGACGCCGGCAAGCCCCGCTCCGAGCCCGGCGAGCGCGACCGCTACCGGGGCGGGTGCGCCTGCGTGGAATGCGGTGACAGCGACATAGGCGCCGATCATCATCAGTTCCCCATGCGCCATATTGATGACGCCCATCATGCCGTAGATTATGATCAGGCCAACTCCGGCCAGCAGTAGAAATCCGAGATTGTCAAAGTATTGATATACGTAACTTATGATCTGACCGAGAATATCCATAGAGATCTCCACGCCACTATGAAGGTGCGGCAGCCCAGGAAAGGGTGTCGTGGCGCTAGGCCACGACACACGAAGACTTCAGTCCTTCTGAAAGAAGTCTTTCCATTTCGGATTGTCCGGTGGCAGAAACTGCCGGCCAGGGGCATCGTTGCGCATGTCGACGCCGACGTCGGTGAGGAAGGTCGGCTCGGTGACGCCCAGCGGCGTTATGAGTTGGAGGTTATGGGTATCATCGACCATAAAGAGGTAGGTCGGCATGGCAGCATGATGCTGTGAGCCGCGCAACGTCCAGGGACCGCCCGGCGCATCAGGAATGGACACGTCTTCTTCCAACGCCTTGATAACGGCGTCGGTCTCAGTGGTACCGGCCCGCTTCCACGCATCGGCCATCGCCTTGACCGCAACATAGCCGAAGGCCGCGTGCTCGTTCACATACACGGCGTCTGGGAACATGGCGCGGATCTTGGAGGCGAACGCTTTGCTTGCGTCGCCCGGCACATCCTCGATATAGGCCGGCGGAACATACATGTTAGCCAACGACGGCGGAGCGAAACGCTTGTGCTCGTATCCATCGGAGATGGTGACATTGGACCACATCGGCGTCACAAGGCCAGCAGAGCGCGCCTGAGGATAGAACTGCACCTGCTCCGCACCCACTAGGCAGTGCACCTGGAAGTCGGGCTTGATCCCTTTAATCTTGTCGATCGTCGACTGCCATTGCGAGACGCCAAAAGGAAAGTATTCTTCCATCTCGATCTTGCCGTCATAGAGCCCGGCGGCCACGCGGACCCATTGGCCGATAGCCCGGCAGAAATTGTAGTCCGCCCCGATGAAGGTTATCCGCGGGCCCATCTCCTTGATCATATGCTTGAGCGCGGGAAGGACCTGCTGTTCCGGCGTTGGGCCAGAGAAGAACGAGTACCTGTCGGCGATGCCGCCCTCGCCCTGATTGTTATGCCAAAAGATGACCTTGTTGCGGACCACCTCCTTGCGCGCAGCTTCGCGCTCGGCGCCGGTGTAGCCTGCCATGACGACATTGGCCTCGTCGTCGAAAATGCAACGCTGGGCCATTTCCTGATAACGTTTCACGTCTGACTGACCGTCATAGGACACTAACTTAATCGTCTTTTTTGCGCCATCGACCTCGATGCCGCCGAGCTCGTTGATCTCCTTCACGGCTAGGCGATAGCCGTAAGTTTTGGGCGTAGACATAATGGAGAAGTCGCCCGAAAGATCGTCTACCGTGCAAAGGACGATCTCATCCTGTGCCAAAGCCGGCGCGCTGGCCCAAAAGGCCTGGACCCCAACAAGACAGGCAAGCGTAGCTAGAGTTTTCTTGACGTGGGTAGGAACCAGTTTCATTGTTTTTTCCCCTCTGGTGGTGGGCCATGAGCCAAACATGAAAGCTTTGGGTATTGACCTAAGGGAAGTTAAGACGCTGGTGCGATGTCCGCTATTACCCGAAGAGGGAGGGTTTCGCGTTCGCTGCCAGGTGAATCCCGCTGGCAGGAACTCAGAGGAGTAGGTCTGCAGCGTATGCATTGCTCCGGCAGCTCCCGGTAGCCGCCTGACAAACGCCACCCCTCGCATAACTGCATTCAGCAAATGCCAGTCAGCATTTGCGGATGGGTCGAGCCGGCTTGCCAGCCAGATAGGGGCGCACGAGGCTCCAGCATTTGTACACCGCTTCTTGGCAGGCCCATGCTTCGGCAGCGAGAATTCGACAGATGACTGCGTTGCCGATGCGGGTTGCGCCGGCCGAGCCGACCGCACAGCCGGAGAGTGCTGCCTCGATCTTGCTTTCAATGCCGGGCGGCAGGTCGCTGCCCACAGCGATTACCGTCGCCATCTGGGACGAGCCTCCCCACAATCGACCGAGCGCCTCGGCCTCCTCAGCTCCTTCGGCGATCAGGCGGTCAAGCAGCATAACCTCACCGTCGATTCGTACTTCGAATTCGGACTCCAGCGCGTGAAATTTGAAGGCCTCGCCCGATCCGTAGTGGATGCGGCCAGCCGCTATCATGTCGGTAGCGAATAAGCGCGAAGTCTCATCAAGGTCGATGCGCGTGCGACGCTCCACGCGCGAACCCGCAAACAGGATAGCCTCGTCCGGATGGTATTCGAGCAGTGCGTCCGCACCAACGGTGATGCGTATCTGTTCACGCGAGGTAGCGCCCTGTGGGCATTTGTAGAACTTGCTGGCCGCGGTCGTCGTGATCAACGCGCGCGTGCCCTTCTCCATGGTGGCGTGGAGTTCGGCCGAATCGCCTTCGACAAAGCCGCCGCCGCTATTGATGGTGAGTAGAAACGGCTGATCGTCATTATCCTGATAGTGGCATCCTTGCCACTGGTAGGGAATGCGCCAGCTCTTCGGGTCGATCTCGGTTCGGCCGTTGCGCCGGATGACATGCAGATTCATCAGCGCGTGCTTGCCGATGATCCAATTGCTGTCGGGATAAACGATCTGCATGATATCGGCCTCAAGCTGCTACGGACATGAGCACGCTGTGCTCAATCCAGGTGGTTACGGCCTCAAGTCCGGCACCGGTCTTCATGTTGGTAAAAAAATAGGGCTTAGTGCCGCGCATCTTGCAGGCATCCCGATCCATGACCGAAAGGTCCGCGCCCACATAGGGCGCGATGTCCATCTTGTTAATCAGTAGGAGCGGCGAGCGGGTGATGCCAGGCCCTCCCTTGCGCGGGATTTTTTCGCCCTCGCCGACATCGATCACGTAGATATGGCTGTCGGCGAGCTCCGGACTGAATGTGGCCGCGAGATTGTCGCCGCCGCTTTCGATCAGGATCAGGTCGAGGTCGGGGAACCGCTTGACCAAGTTGTTGACGGCGACCAAGTTCATGGAAACGTCTTCACGGATGGCCGTATGTGGGCATCCTCCCGTCTCCACGCCGACAATGCGGTCCAAATCGATAGCGCCGCTACGCGCAACGATCTCTGCATCCTCCTGGGTGAATATGTCGTTGGTGATCACCGCGATGGAATAGCGCCGCCCCATTTCTCGGCAGAGCTGGATGAGAAGCGTGGTCTTCCCCGAACCGACGGGACCTGCAATGCCGAGGCGGACTGGTTTGCGCATGAACTGATCCTTTCACACATTATGAGATACAGAGCCGAGTTTGAATTCGCTCATGGCGCATGGAAGCAATGTCGAGCGTCGCAAATGACGAGGACAGTTTGCGCAACTCTCGGGTCCGAGCGACTTCGGAACAGTGTTCTACGAGCGGCGCGACATTGGCGACGATCCGCTGCGCCTCGGTCTGGCCAAGTGGAATCAGCCTCTGGACCACACCGACTAGGCTGGAAAAACTCGCCCAGAGAAAGCTGGTGACGGTCTCCTGCTCGGTGAAGCCAAGACCTGTCGAAAGGGCACCATAGGCGATCGCGTGGTGGCCGTCGCACTCCTGCCTGGCGACCATCTCGGCGAGCCTGACGATTTGCTCGAGGTCGAAAATGTCTTTGCCCGCAGCAATGAAAGCTGTGCCGGTCATGATGGAGGCATTGCGCGCTTCCCGGCTGAGCTTGATGGCGCCGACTTGCCGGTCGATTTCTGCAATACCGCCCATGTCGTCCAGGTAGCAGCTGCGATATGCCAGAGCCACCGCGGCGGCATCGCCCGTGGCCAGATTGAAGCGTAGCCAGTCCACACATTTGGTTTCTGCTTCAGCGGCATTGCAGATCGTGCTGTCGTGCAGCCACGTCTCGAAGCCGTACGAATGGGTGAACGTTCCAGTCGGGAAGGCGGCGTTCGTCACCTGCAGGAGCGCAAGCAGGCGATCGCCGCCATTGCCAGTAAGTCGACCAGTTGCCACCTTGTCCCTAGTGATCGTGGTGCCGGGCCGCATGGTGGGCATCCGTTTCATGATCATGTTGATGATGAGCACCGGCGGCGCCAAAACGGCGACCGACGAAAGGCGCGCAGACATGCTCGATGGCAATGCCCAGACGATGCAGCATTTGCGCCGCGAGTGGATCGTCCGGGGTTAAAATACCGTCCTCGCGAAAGCGAGCCGGCCGGTGAAAATTGCCAAGTTGATAGCAAGCCGCCCACCATGCAATGCGATCGTCCCCGGGTTTCAGGAAGAGGAGATCCTCGTCCTTGGCCTTGACCACGACCGCCGTCTCATCATCGAAGCAAAGAACGTCACCGTCCTGGAGTTCGGCACCGCGCGGGAAGGATACCCGCAGCTGCCGGCCCAACTGAGTGGTCGCAGCGAAATGCGGAGAGACCCGCTCTTCCGACGTGAGCTCAAGCATGTCAATTTTCTTAGGATTCTTGAGGTCGGCAACATGGCCGATGATACTGGAGATGATGCTCATTCTATCACCGGAAGTAATAGAGTTGTGTCAGCGGCAATGTCTTCGCCGGCTTGACGGTAATGCGATTGCCGTCGACATAGACATTGTAGGTTTCCGGATCGATCTCGATATTTGGCATGAGGTTGTTATGGACCATATCGCGCTTGGAGATTGTGCGCGTGCGCTTCACCGGCATAAGCGTCTGATGGCTGCGCAGGCGGCCCTCGAGTCCCGCATCAATCGCCGCTTGGGTGACAAAGGAATAGCTAGTGCGGGCCGGGTTGGCGCCTAGCGAGCCGTATTGCGGCCGGTATTTCAGGGGCTGGCATGTCATCAGAGAACCGGCCGGGTCGCCCATCACGGCATGGGAGATGAAACCGCCCTTCACAGAGGTTTCCGGCTTAGCGATGAAGAATTTCGGTCGCCACAGCACCAAATCGGCCAGCTTTCCGGGTGTGATCGAACCGACATAACTGTCGACACCGAAAGTGACGGCAGGATTGATGGTGACCTTCGCGAGATAACGCTTGATGCGGAAATTGTCGTTACCAACACCATCCTCCGGTAAGCGTCCGAAGCGCATTTTGTTGACGGCGGCAAGCTGGAACGCGCGTTGCGCGCTTTCGGCTGCTCGGCCGACACCCTGGCTATCCGAGCCAATCATGCTGATGGCGCCAAGATCGTGCAGTACGTCCTCTGCCCGCATCGTCTCCGCCCGCGCACGGCCCTGGATGAAGGCCATGTCGGTCGGCACTTGCTTGTTTAGATTGTGGCAAGTGATCAACATGTCGATTTCTTCATCGTACGTGTTGATTGAGAACGGATTGGTCGGGTTCGTCGAACTCGGCAGACAGTTCGGCTCCATTACGCAGCGCATGATATCGGGGGCGTTACCGCCGCCAGCACCCTCAGCGTGGTAGATGTGCATCACGCGGCCGTTGATGGCAGCAAGCGTGTCTTCATAGTAGCCGGTCTCGTTCAGCGTATCGGCATGAACCTGGACCTGGAAATCGAGCTCGTCGGCGAGATCCATGCAAGCTTCAATTGCCGCCGGCGACGAGGACCAGTCCTCGTGGATCTTCAGGCCGGTAGCGCCACCGATAATTACCTGCTCAGCGAGCGAGCCCTTGGTGGCGGAATTGCCCTTGCCGAAATTGCCAAAGTTGAGCGGAATCTCGGCCATCGCCTCGAGCATGCGGTGAAGATTGAAGACGCCAGGACATTCGATCCCGACCGTCTTCGGGCCTGAACCGCCGCCGATCACGGTGGTGAATCCGGCGCCCTGGTATTCATAGAGCTGCTGCACGGAATCGAAGTGCGGATGGATGTCGATGAAGCCCGGCGTGACGATCATACCTTCCACCGACAGGATGTCGGTGTTGGGCGCGACGATAAGTCCAGGCGTTATGTTCATCGTGTCGGGATTGCCGGACTTGCCGACGCCGACGATCAGCCCGTCCTTGATACCAATGTCGCCCTTAACGACACCAAGAATAGGATCGATTATCACGGCATTGGTGATCACCAGATCAAGGGCGCCATCACTGGCTTTCCATTTGGAGGCCTGCCCCATGCCATCTCGGATGGTCTTGCCGCCGCCGAAGACGAGTTCGTCTCCGTAGGTGGTGTAGTCATGCTCGATCTCGGCAACCAGTCCCGTATCGGCAAGATGAATCTTGTCGCCCGTCGTCGGACCATATTGGACCGCATATTCGGGTCTCGACAGCTTTATGCTCATGATTAATCTCCGTGCCGTCCTACTTGGCCTATTCTTTCGTGGAGCGCGTAGCGAAGCGCGCATCCGGCGGCGTATTGACAGCGTAGCGCTCACCCTCAAAGCAGAAGCCATGCTCCCTAAGGCGCCGAACGGCTTGCTGCTTGATGATGTCCGAGCGAACCGAGCCGTTGGTCATGTTGTTCATGCCGTAGGCCACCTCGCGGCCCACATAGGTCGTCAGTTGGACCTTGCGGCTTTGGCCGGGTTCAAAGCGCACGGCCGTCCCGCTTGCGATGTCGAGATGCATGCCGAAGGCGGCTTCGCGATCGAAGGCCATCGCCCGATTGCATTCGGCGATGTGATAATGGGCGCCGATCTGAACTGGGCGGTCGCCAGTATTGACCATCACCAGCTCGATTGTCCGGCGGCCGACATTGATCTCGATGTCGCCATCGGCAAATTCGATCATTCCAGCCTTAGTAGGTTCGCCGACATCGAATGCTTCGGCGGCTACTACGGATTTGGGCAACGGAGGGCGGGACCACTTAGCGGTCATGGTTTTACTCCAGGCAATGCAGTTTGGGGGGAAACGAGCGGCAGCTCAGTGACTTCGATCCCTTCAATCGCGAACCGGGTTCATTACCGTCACGAGCTTGGTGCCGTCGGGGAACAACGCTTCGACCTGCAGGATCGTCAGCATATCCGGCACGCCTTCCATCACATGCTCGCGCTTAAGGATCGTCGCGCCATATTCCATCATGTCAGTCAGCATCGGGATGACACCCTCACGAGCGCGCTCCAAGATCTCGTCCGAAATGAGCGCTATTGCTTCCGGGTAGTTCAGCCGGATTCCCTTATCCAAGCGACGGCGCGCCATTTCGGCGGCCGCCCACAGTTGGATCCTCTCCTCCTCGCGTATAGTCAGATGCATAGTCGGCTGTCCTTCCGCATGTTCTCAGTTAGGCGCTGGGCATTTCTATACATCCCAATAATGCCATGCACGCCGGGCCTGTATATCTACCTGTCCGGGTAGGATAATGGTCGATGGCTGGTGGAGCGCGAGGACCTTGCGAGGCATCCCATCTTAGATCTACGGGGGATGTTTTTGATGAAAAAAGGGGCCAGCCGCATGCATAGCGCAGGATGCCCTCCCATCGCCGATTGGCGCATCCAAGCTTAGCGCTGCCGCTGCACGACCGTCTGCTGCTACGGTCGTAGGCAACCTTTATCGGTGAAATCAATCGTCTGCCTTGCTCGTCACCGAGGATCCACATCGGCAAATTTGCCTCCGCGGCCCCTTCTGTCACATTGCATTGCACACAAGGGGGCGGAAACGGTGAGCGTAGCGGCGACATCCGAGGGCTGACAGGCAGGGGAGATTGGGTGCTCCGGTGCATTGGCCTTTGGCATTGGCCTTTGGCCAGGTGCCTCGTCAATCCTCGCCGCCCTGCGGGTAGGCAATGACGGACAGGAAGCGGATCGGCAACCGGGTCATCTGTTCGGGGCCGTGCGGGGTGTCGGCTTCGAAGAACAGGCTGTCTCCGGGGATCATATGATAAAGGTTCGTGCCGTGCCGGTAGGTGATCTCACCTTCGAGCAGGTAGAGGAACTCCATGCCCGCATGCTGGAACAACGGGAACGTGTCGGTATCGCTGGCCAGGGTGATGAGGTAAGGCTCGACGGACACCGGGCTCGAGGCGGAGCCGATGTAGCCGAGCAGATTGTAGTGATGGCCGGCGCGGGTGCCGCGCCGCTCCACCTCGACGCCGGTGCCTGCCCTGACGAAGACCGCGCTGCGCTCTTCTTCGAAGCTTCTGAGCAGCGCGGTCATTGGCACGCCGAGCGCCTGGGACAAGGCCTGCAGCGTGGTCAGCGACGCCGAGATGACGCCGTTTTCGATCTTGGACATCATGCCGACCGAGACGTTTGCGGCGCTGGCGAGCTCGGTGGCGGTCATGCCGTGGCGTTTGCGGCAGGCCCGCACCTCTCGGCCGATCGCCGCCTGCAGCTCGTTCTCCCCAGGCGCACGAACGGCGTGCGGGTTCTGCTGCAGCGGCGGCGCTGCGGCTTTCCTGCCGGCACCGGCTTCGACCCGAGGGAACCCGACAGGGCGGGCCTGATGTAGGGGGACTGAAATACTCATCCTAGCACCTCCTGTCGGGCATAAGCGTCCTGCTGCGCTCGCGCAGCAGGAGACGGCTCTCAGACGAGACCGGCCACCACGCCGACACCGGCGACAGCCGCCACTGCGCCGAGCGAACGGACAAGCAGCGCGCCCCTCGCCCCGCCCTTGCCATCGAGCAGCAAGCCCAAGCCGAGGCCCGCGGCATGCAGCGTTGCGGTCGCCAGCACAAAGCCCAGGCCATAGGACAAGCCGCTGGCGCTCTCCGGCATTTCGGCGCCGTGGGCATAACCGTGGAAGACCGCAAAGAAACCGACGAGTGCCATGGCGGCAGCTACTCCAGCCCGTAGGTTGAAGGCGACAACGCCGCCGAGAACAACGATGGACAGGCCTATGCCGAGCTCGACGGAGGGCACGGCGATGCCGGCAAGGCCAAGCGCGCCGCCCAGCACTATCACCGCAACGAAGCTCGCCGGCACCAGCCAGCGGGCCCGGCCGCCAAGTTGGGACGCGAGCAGGCCGACCATGACCATGGCAAGGACGTGGTCGAGCCCGCCCAGCGGATGAGCAAAGCCGTGGGCGAAACCATCGACATGACCGAGACCGGTATGGGCGTTGGCGAGGCTAGGCGCCAGGGCCATCAAGGCCGTTGTGCCCAGGGTGGTTAGTGCTCTGTTGTTCATCTTGCGTCTCCTTTTCCAGCTCAATGGAATTCGTTAAAGGGCAGATAACGTCGCTTAGTGGCGATCCCTGAATTCGATTGTCCAATACCGTTCCAGCCGGCTGCTTAGCGCCAACTTGGTTCGGGCGCCTATGCGCTCATCCAGCTCCACGCCTCCAGCCGATGTCGGCCAATACTAAAGTAAGATAAAGACGCTGGGATCGTCATACCCTGAAAGGGGAGGGAGAAGTTGCCGGCACGGGCAAGCCAGTCTGCTACCCCGAGGTCCACGAACTCGACGGCCTCAACTGAAGAAACATCAAGGATAAAACCATGCTCGACGCGCAGCCATCACTGGATCAGGCAGGAAAGCTCACCTAGCTTGCGACCTGCTGGGAGATCGCCCGCGGCAACGCACTGCTATTCCTTGGCCCATCAAGCACGACGCAACTGGGCGGTCAGCATCGGCCGCGAGGCAAGCCGGCATAACCATAGCGTCCAGGTCGGACACCGCCGAGAACTGAGAGCGACTGGCCAAAACCCATAGCGATGGCAGGCTCGACGAGCAGTTGACGATCTGTACCAGGACCAAGCTGCTGATCGTCGACGAATTCGACCACCTGCCATTCGAGCCCGATGTTCTTCCAGATCGTCAGCCGCCGCTACGGGCATGGATCGATGCTGGTGACGTCGGGCCGTTGGCACGTTCGATCTCGGCCGTTAACATACTTCACCCAAATCCCGACGGAACCTGCGAGCGTTGCCGCAAGTGTGCGTTTTCGAACGCTCATTCGCTCATTCGCTCATTCCCTCCTGGCTTTCCTTCGTTCCCTGTTCCGGCTTGTTGCCTTCCCTGTTCCCAAAGGCAGGGAATTACGGCGTAAAGCGCTGAACTGTCAGGGTATTTTGCTGTCGGATCACACAGAAAACGGGGAAAGATGTCAAATTTCCCTGAAAAATGGATATTATCAGGGAACTGGAAGGCTGAGACCTCTTCGATTGAGACTACCCACACCACCAGCGGAATTCACCAAAATCCCTCCTCAGGAGGCGAGGTGCTCGCCTGCCCCCCGCTGCGTCTCTTCGTTGCCATAGATCGAACGTCCAAGTTCGCCTATGCGCAATTGCACGAGACGGCGGGCAAGATGTTAATGGTCCAGTTCCTTCAGGATCTGATTGCGGCCGTGCCCTATGCCATCCACATCGTTCTAACCGACAACGGCATCCAGTTCACCAATCGGACCTGCGATCAGCACGCCCCTCAGCCGGAGTGAGTTCGACGTCCGCTGGCGCACTGGCCGACAAAAAAAGGTTCCATCCACCAGCCTCTTCAGGGCCAACACGGCATCCATGCTCGTTCGCGGCACCGCTGCTCAGAAGGAAGAACGAAGGGATAAGCCGGAAGACGCCCTTCGGTGCTGCCCATAGCCCTCCGAGCAAGCGCTGCGCGGGCGGATCGCCATGCAATCTTAGTAGGGAGCTACCTGAACTAAGTTGCTGCTGCGCCCGACACCAACTTGTTGAATGTCGAGAAGAACTCCGCCGCTAGCTTCTTCGATGTGGAGACGATCAGCCGGCTGCCCAATTGTGCTACCTTGCCGCCGACGTCAGCGCTTGCCTTGTAGGTCAGCAGCGTCACGCCTGGACCATCTTCGGTCAACGTGACGTCCGCACCGCCTTTGGCAAAACCCGCGATACCGCCCTTACCTTCACCGGAGATCGTGTAGAACTTCGGTGCATCGATGTTGGACAGCGTCACCTCGCCGGCGAAGCTCGCCTTGATAGGCCCGATCTTCAGTACGACTGTCGCCTTCATGCGATCGTCTGATGTCTTCTCCAGCGCTTCGCAGCCAGGAATCGATGCCTTCAGCATCTCGGGATCGTTGAGGCCTCGCCACACCGTGGCTATCGGTGCGGGAATGCGCTCTTCGCCTTCAATAATGAGGGACATGTCGGCTCCTTTTCGATGATTTGGATAGAGACGGCAACAGACGGTCACCGCACCTCGCCGAAGGAATGTATGCAATACAAATCACATTGTCTACAACATAAATGAGAATGCCTACATGCAGTGAAAGCAGCAGCGTCGCCTCTAGTGCGGCCAACCTGCTTCCGAGACCGTATCAAGGGCACTGGCGTCATCCCATTTCGCCAAGACGGCGCGAGACGTACATTCCTGTATTCGAAGGTGATGCTGCCAAAGCAAATCAGTTGATGCCGATACCAAGCTGTATGAAAAAAATGGGGAAGAACCGCAGGAAGCCAGCGATCCTCCCCCATTTGCCCTCGCTCTCGTGTGGTCCGCTTGACCGCATATCGCTAACTAGTAGCCTCTGGCTGGCTTCGTGAGATGCAGCGGTTTGCTCCCTGCCGCCACGCGGCGGATGCTTTCGGCCACATCGCGCGCGGCCGCCTCCGGCACAGTGATACTCGCCAGGTGCGGCGTAACCAGAACATTCTCCATCGCCCAGAACGGGTGATGCTTCGGAAGCGGCTCGGTCCAGAATACATCGAGCGTAGCACCACCAATCTGCCCGGACTGGAGAGCAGCGACCAGAGCCGGCTCATCGACAACCAAACCACGCGAGGCATTGATGAACTTAGCGCCTCTTGGCAAGGCGTCGAAAGCGGCCTTGCCGATCAGATGGCGGGTCGAGCCGGTAAGGGGCAACATGTTGACCAGAATTTCGACCTCGGCCAGGAATGAAGCCATCTCTGCACCGGAGTAGCAGGTAACCCCTGATATCTGTTTCTCTGCCTGATCCCAGCCTCTCACGTCGAAGCCCGCGTCAGCCAGCGCGGAAGCGACGGCGGCACCGAGATGCCCAAGCCCGAGCACGCCAACCTTGATGCGGTGTAAGGCCCGTGGGTGAATGTAGCGCCATTCGCCGAGGCGCTTTGCGGTTTCGAACTCATGAAAATCGCGGGCGTAACGGATAACAGAAAACAGCACATAGCTTCGCATGAGCGCCATCATCCCCGAATCCGAAAGCCGCGAGATCGGCACATCGGGCAGGTCTGAGCGCTCGGCAAGGGAGTCGATGCCAGCGCCGAGATTGATGACGAGCGACAGGTTGTTGAATGGCTCGAAGAACCCGGGAAACGGTTGCCAAGCCAGAACAGTGCGGATTTCGTCTGGGTTGCCGACATCCGGATAGATGCGGAAATCCAGCGACGGTAGCTCGGCTTTGAGGACTCGCGCCCATTCCACCGGGTCGTCGAACTCCGAATAGAACAGAAGCGCGCCCAAGTCCTGCCCCGCTTTGGAATCGGTCGATTGGACGATTGTAGATGCGGACATGAGTTCACCAGTCTTTGCTGATGCCAAGGCTCACGTTCCCGCAAGCGGGCACGGCAGCCTGGCGTTTCGAGGAGAGGAGCACCCGCCGGACCCGCCGGCGGGTGGAGACTTGCGCTACATCACCAGGTTGGGAAGCCAGGTAGCGATCGAGGGGACAAAGATCAGCAGCAGGAGGAACAGGAACATCGCGATCAAGAAGGGCGTGTTTGCCCTAAACGTCGCGATGACGTCTTCCTTGCCAATGCGGGCCGCCACGATCAGCGCCAAGGCAACTGGTGGTGTCACTTGTCCAAGTACCACCGTAACCACCATCAGAACACCGAAATGCACGAGGTCGATGTCGAGAGCCATCAGCGAAGGCAACAGGATAGGCATGATCATGGGTATCAGCGGATCGAGGACCATACCCGCGATGAGTGCCAGCAACAGCATGAGCATGATCTGCGGAACGGTCGATTCAAACGGGAACAGCGCCTGCATCAGGTCGGCCAGAGCGACGGGTACCCTCGCCTCTGACAGAGCCCAGCCGAGCGCCACCGAAAAGCCCACGACCAGCATGACTTCACCCGTGAGTACCGTCGCCTCCACCAGGACAGTGCGCAGGTCCCTGAACGTCAAAGTCTTGTAGACGGCCATGGACAAGAGCAGGGCATAGGCGACAGCGAACGCACCGGCTTCCGATGGCGTCAGGATACCGAACACCAACCCGCCGAGGATCAGTCCGGGAAGTCCCATTGGCAAAAGGGCGCGCTTGCCCGTTCGCATCACTTCGTGCCAGGCAAAGCACTGCATCGGCTTCCAGTCATTCTTGCGGGCAAGGATGGCCACGGTCAGCATCAGCGTTCCTGCTAGCACGAGGCCCGGCACCAGACCGGCAAGGAACAGTGCCCCCAAGGAAGTCCCCGTCACGGCGGAATAGAGGATCATCGGCGAGCTGGGCGGGACCAGGATTCCAATGCCCGATGAGGTCGCCGAAAGCGCGGCCGCGAATGGACCCGGATAGCCGTTCTTCTTCATCTTCGGGATGATCACGGACGCGCTGCCTGCCAGATCGGCGACCGAGGTTCCGATCATGCCTCCGAACATCACGCTCACTGCAATGTCGACATGGGCTAGGCCGCCACGCATCCAACCAAAAATCGCCGCGGCGAGGTCGAATAGCCTGTCGGCGATGCCGCTGGCATTCATTATGCCACCGGCCAGGATGAACAGCGGCAATGTAATCAACACGTAGTCGCTGATGCCCGACAGAACTTGCTGGGGCAAGGAAAGCTCCCAGCCACCACTCACCATCAGGAAGACGATAACGGAGGATGCGAGCGCGACGATGATGGGCATGCCCATCAGCGCCAAGACGCAAAGCGTTAATATCACTGCGAGTGCAAGGAAAAGCATGACAAGGTCACTTCCGTTTGAATAGGGGGACCAGAAGGGTCGTGGCCAGTCCGAGCAGCGCGAAGAACAGCCCCGCGATCACGATACCCTTCGGCAGGCGCAGCACCGGCGAAGCATCGCTTCCGAAGATCATGAGGTACTGCCAGGCCAGCCACGCACAGTAGAACATGGCTGCCGAACCCAGAACCGCGCAGAAGCCGGCAACCAAGCGCAAGCGACCTGTCGACAGCCGACCGGTGACGATGTCGCAGCAGATCAGGGACTGCCGCATGCCGGCCATCATGATGCCCAGGGCGGTCAGCCAGACCATCAGGTTGATGGCGATTTCCTCTGCCCAGGGCAGCGGTGTCGAGAGCGCGTATCGACTGAAAGCATTGAGAAACACCAGAGACGCCAGTCCAGCCATCACCAGCATGGCGAGCGTTTCGAGCATCCAGTTCAAGGCCGCGACAAGCTTGTTCCGAAACGCCGGCAACTCGTCCATCTCTCCATGGTCCAATTGTGCAGGAGCAACTGGGGTCATGCAGCACCTGATGCTTTCGGGGAGGCCATACGGCGGGCGAACAACGATCCGTATCCCGGCTTTGCACCGTTGACGTCGAGCACCTCGAGGCAATGCCAGAACGACGCCTGCACGGCCGACACGACCGGTTTGCCCAGGGCTGTCTCCAGTGCCTCGATAGCTCCCGCCGAGCGGAAGTTGGTGCAACTGATGAACACGGCGGTCGCGTCGGGATGATCGGTCTCGCGCACGAGATCGTAGATCTGTTCCAACGGAACCTCGGCCAACGCCTGGTCCTTATCGATGCCTAGGTTGCGGCTGCTCACGACCTTGTGGCCGTTTTCTTCGAGGAAGCGGATGGCACGCGCGTGGACGCCATCCACGTATGGCGTGACCAGGGCCACCTTTCCGGCCCTCACCGCTGCCAGCGCGGCGAGCGTCGCGGTAGAGGCAGTTGTGATCTTCGGCCCAGGAGCCCAGGCGGCCAGCTTCCTGCTGAGCGCGACGTCATAGGCCGTTCCATGGAGGAAGGATGCGCTGGTTCCGCCAAAACACAAAACATCGATCGGCGCCGAACCGAGGAGGCGCGCGGCCTCCTCGAGCTGTGGTGCGTTCATCATCTCCTGGATGCCCTCGACGGTCACTTTGGGGAGCTTGATGCGCGCGGTGTGGACAGCGACACCTTCGGCTGCCATTGCCCACATTTCAGCTTCCATGACCACGCTCGAGGCCATGAAGATCAGGCCGATCCGCGCCTTGTAGCCGTCACCATCGTAACGGAACGCCGGGCGGGGATCGTTCGGTTTCACGCTTCCAACGCTCACTTCGTCATCTCCAGCGCCTTGGCCATGAATTCAGGAGTTACGACCGAAGCCAGCTTCTCAGCGATCGGTGCCGCGGCTGCGGCGAAGGCTGCAGCGTCGACCATGTTGACCTCGACTCCGGCCGCCTTAAACTCGTCGATGAGTTTGGCGTCACTCTCGTCCGATTGCACGCGGGTCGCCTCGCCTGCCTTCTTGGCAGCCTGCTTCAGCTTGGCCTGCAATTCCGGCGTCAGCGCATCCCAGGCCCGCCCGTTCATCGTCAGGGTGATCGGCGTGTAGACATGGTTGGTGATCGAAACGTACTTCTGCACTTCGAACAGCGAAAACTCCTTGATGACCGACATCGGATTTTCCTGTCCGTCGAGCGCGCCCTGGCGCAAGGCGACGTAGGCTTCACCGAGCGGCATGGGCGTCGGCGCGGCGCCGAGCGTCTGGAAAGCGAGGATGCGTCCCTGATTGCTGGGGGTTCGCAGCTTCAGCCCCCGCAGGTCTTCCGGCTTGTTGATCGGACGAACGTTGTTGCTGATCACCCGGAAGCCGAGTTCACCGTAGCCGATGACTTGAAGGCCCGTGGTTTCGCGCAGCGACGTCGCGAGCATTTCCCCAAGCTCGCCATCCATCGCGGCTCGCGCCTTGGATTTGTCGGGAAACATGAAGGGCATGTCGAAGACGGCGAACTTGCTGTCGAGCGACACGATGTCGGATCCCATGGAAACGATCTCAACCTGGCCGGCCCGGATCAACTCGGCGAGTGCTCCTTCGTCGCCAAGCGCGCCGCCCTCGAAGTAGTCCATGGCAACGTCGTCGCCGGCCAGCACCTTGAGCTCATCGCGGAACGTCCCGAGCATGACGTTGGTGGGGTCGCGGCCCGTCGTTTCCACCGCCAGGCGCAGCTTCGTCTGCGCGCTGGCGGCCAAGCCGGATCCCAATACGACGGCAATCGCTGCTGCAGCGACGACGCTCAATTTCCTGATCATGTGTCTTTCTCCCATTTGTTGTTTGGACACCGCGAAGCCCCCGCAAGACAGCGGACGGATTCGCGGCGATTCCCGCGAAAAACGCTCAGCGTTTGTCAGCTTCTAATTCGTCGCCCCCGTTCCCTTGAGGGGCGATGCGAATGCATCCCGTCGTTTGGCCCCTGCGGCTGCCTCTGCGAGCAGTCCGCCTTGGCGCGACCTTTCTGACGACGACTTGAACATGCTCGGTCGATTAGAGATAATACTTTTAATCGGCCAACAAGATAGGTTTTCCCTATGCACTTCTCGTTGCGCAATCTGGGCTACATCGTCGCCACTGCCGAACTCGGTAGTGTGACGGATGCTGCCAAGGGGCTGAACGTGTCGCAGCCGACGATTTCCGCCGCAATCGCCCACGCGGAGGCTGAGCTCGGTGCCCAGATATTCGTGCGCCATCACGCCCGCGGCATGACGCTCACAGTCGCCGGACGGAAGCTGGTCAGCGAGGCTCGGCTGTTGCTTAGCCATGCGCGCGACTTTCAGCGCAGCATGCAATCGCTGGCCGATGGCGAAGCCGGTGAAATCACCATCGGCTCGTTCATGACCCTGGCTACCCGCTTCATGCCGGCACTGCTCAGTGGCTTCTCCCAGCGCCTCCCGGGGATCGCCGTCAACCTCGAGGAAGGCAACCAGCAGGACATTGTCGACGGCCTGCTTTCGGGTCGGCTGGAGCTCGCGCTTTCCTACGCCTACGCCCTGCCCGACGAGGTGTTGGGCGAGCGTTTGGCGGAGCTGCCACCCTATCTGCTGGTGGCGGGCGACCATCCGCTGGCCGGGCGTGAAAGCGTAAGCCTCAAGGAACTGGCCGCCGAGCCGTTCATCCTGCTCGATCTGCCGCATTCGCGCGAGTATTTCTTCAACCTGTTCCTGACATGCAAGGTCGAGCCGCGCGTTGTCTACCGCTCGCGATCCTACGAATTGATCAGGGGCCTGGTCGGTCACGGCCACGGCTTCACCATCCACAATGCCGTGCCCGGCACGACGATCGGCTATGACGGTTCGAAGATCGCGGTCGTGCCGATCCGCGAGACGCTGCCGCCCGTCCATGTGATGAGCCTGCGCCTTCGCCGGCAGACGATGCGTCCGGCCGTGAAGGCCTTCGCCGAATATCTGCGCGAGGCATTTTCGCCGGGCGGAATCTTTCGCCAGCCCACCCCCGCAACGCGGGCAAAAGGTCGCTGATGACGCGACACCGCCAACCGAGGGACTGGCTGATCCCATTGCGGGATCAGCTATCCATTGAAGCCCGCAAATCGGCGCGGGCACGGGGGCGTCAGTCGCGCGCGCCACACCAGTCGTAGATACAGAGCGCCATCACCTTGATGGCGGTCAGGTAGTCTTCGATCGAGACATACTCGTCATTGGCATGCATGACCGCTGTCGAGCCGGGCCCGAAGATCACCGTCGGCGTCTCGCCATAGCTGTTGAGGAAGCGGGTATCGGCAGCCCCCTGGCGTCCGCTGATTTCAGGCTTGCGACCGGTCAGCTCGGTGAAGTTCCTCGACACCAGATCGACGATGGCGTGATCTCTCGGGATTTCCGAGGCTTCGGCGTCATAGCCGACGAAACGCACGACCGGCGGGTGCTCGCGCATCCACTCATCTTCCGCCGCTACCTTGGCGATCTTGTCGACGAGGCTCTGCTTGACACCTTCATGATCCTCGCCCGGTACGGTTCCGATGCTGCCTTTGAGCACCGCACTCGCCGGGAAGGCGCTCGGATAATTGCCCGCCTGGAAGCTGCCGATGATGCAGGGCAACGAGTCGATTGCGCTTGGATAGAGCGGATGCCTGACGGTCGCGACACGATGATCCTCGAGCTCCTGGACGGCCTTGACGATCTTGTTGCCGAGGTCGATGGCGCTGATGCCGAGATAGCGCTGCTGGATGCCCGCCGGCTTACCCTGCACGTCGATCTGAAACCAGATGCGGCCGATACATGCCGGCTGAACCGCCAGATCGCTCGTCTCGCCTGAAATGCCTGCGTCAGCCTTGTAGCCGCGGATCACGGTATCGAGCGTGCCGTGGCCACTGACCTCCTCATCGATGACGACATTGATGTAGACGTCACCCTTGAGCTCGACGCCTGCCTCCTTGAGGAACTCGACGGCGAGGATGTGGCTCGCCACGCCGCTCTTCATGTCGCAGGAACCGCGACCATAGATGCGGCCATCCTTGATCGACGCCGACCATGGATTGTCGCTCCAGCCTTCGCCGTTGCCGACGGGAATGACGTCCGTATGCCCGTTGAGCAACAGCGAACGGCCGCCGCCGATGCCCTTCCGGGTGCCGACGATGTTGGGGCGGCCTTCATAGCCCCGGTCGACCGGGCGATAGCCGGGGTGCTTCTTCAGCTCTTCCCAGTTGGTCTCCCACATGTCGACTTCGAGACCCATGCCGTTCATGTAGTCGGCCACGAACGCCTGGATAGCGGCCTCGTCGCCGGTCACGCTTGGGATCGTCACCATTTTCTGGAGAAACTGGACGGCCTTGTCACGGTTCTTGTCGATCGTGTCCAGGATGGCCTGTCGTTGACTGGTCATAGCGTAGCGGCTCCAGAATTTGCGGAGAGATGAAGGTTGGGGGATTTTGGGGGTGGACGCAGCCGATCGCTGCGTCCGTTCATCAGAGCTCAGGGCATCAGGCTCGGAAGCCAGAGCGAGATCTGCGGGAACATGATCATCAGGATCATCAGTGTGATGTTCATCAGCACGAACGGCATGGCGGCCCGATAGATGTCGCCCATCGTGGTTCCCTTTGGCGCGATGCCTTTCATCACGAACAGGGAAAGTCCGGCCGGTGGCATGATGGTGTCCAGCTCGAGATTGACCATCATGATGATGGCAAACCAGATCGGATCCCAACCCATGGCATGTACAACAGGCATGAAGATCGGAACGGTGATCAGCACGATCGAAATCTGCTCGAGGAAAATGCCGATGACCATGACGGTGATCATCATCATCGCCATGAGGACGTACTGGTGAACCGGCAGATCGGTGGCCCAGCCGGTGATGGCAGTGGTTGCGCCCGAGAAGCTGAGCAACTGGCCGAAGCCTGCCGATCCGGTGAGGATCAGCAGGATCATCACCGAGATATGCGTCGCCGAACCAATGCCCTTCTTGAGCACCGCCCAGTTCAGCTTTCCATAAAGAAATGCCAGCACGAAGGTCATGAACGTGCCGATCGATGCCGCTTCCGTCGGCGTGGCGATACCACCGAAGATGAGACCGACGACAAGGACGATGATCGACACCGGCGGCACGAGGTATAGTGCGGTGTCCTTAAGCTTGCGGCCAAGCGGCACACGCGGCACTTCATAGGCGGGGGCCACATGAGGCTGAAGCGTCGCCCGGATGACGATGTAGGCAATGTACATCGTCGCAAGCATGATCCCGGGAATGACCACGCCGACCAGGACCTTGGCGATGGAAAAGCCGCCGACGCTGGCGAGCACGATTGCAAGCGTGCTGGATGGCATCAGGATTGCCAGGGCGCCGCTGCCCAGGATGGGCCCAAGCGACATCGTCTTGGAGTAGCCACGCCGTTCCATCTCGGGAGTGAGCGTCGAGCCGAGCATGGCAACGCTGCCCATGGCAACGCCGGTCAGCATGGCAAGGATCGTTCCGGCGCCGACCGCAAGGACCGCGAGGCGTCCGGCAATGAAGCCCAGCCACTGATCGAGCACGTTGATCAGCCGTTCTGCGATGCCGGTATGAAACATCATGCAGCCCATGAGAATGAACATGGGAATTGGCACCAGCATGAAGGACGCGATCGAGCTGTCGATGCTGAGGATGATCTGATTGAAGCCGCCGCTTCCCCAAAGGAAATAGACGCCGACCAGATTGACGACGATGAAGGAGATTGCGACCGGAACGCCGATCACCATAAGGGCCGCGAGGGCGCAGAAGAACGCGAGTAGAAATTCCCACCATTCCATGATGATCAGGCCTCCGCCGCGACGAATTCGGATTTCAAGACAATGCCCTTCTGTATGCGGATCGCGCGACGGATGAACTCGATGCCGAGCACCGTGCAGCCGAAGGGGATCACCCAGAGATTGAGAGCGCGGGGGATCTCGAGTTCGGCGGCGACCATGACGCCTCGTTTGATGGAAAGGCCCGTCGCGATGACGGCAAAGTAGGCGATCACCAGGCATGCGATGGCACCCACGATGGAGCTTGCGACGCCCATAATGCGCTGGCCTCTTTCGGACAGGTTCGACGTCAGGATGTCGATCGTGATGTGGCCTTCATTGCGAAGGACCCAGGCCGCGCCAAGAAACGCGACATAGACCATCATGGTGCCACTGATCTGGTCGATGCCCATGATGCCGTGATTGAACAGCGCGCGGCCGACGACCTTGACCACGGTCGCCAGCATGATCGCCAGGAGCAGGCAGGCAGCGCTTGCCGCCATGACGTCTTCGAGCCGGTCGAAGAGCTTTCCGAATGTTCTCATGAACATTATCCAATTTGGTGAGGACCCCGGCACCGCCGTGAAGGATCGAAACGACGCTTCGCAGCGATTGCCGGGAAATCGTCTAGCTACTTGGCCAGCAAGCGCTGGGCCGTTTCGAACTGTTCGGCGCTCAGGACCGTCTTGTAGTAGGCCCACAGCGAATCCTTGGCCGTCGCGTTCCAGCGCTCAGCCTCTGGCTCGGACAGTTTGAGCACCTGCATGCCGGCCTTTTGCATGAGACCGACCTGCTCGGCGAGGTTCTTGGCGAACCATGCACGGGTCCATTCCTGCGTCTCTTTCATCGCCTCGAGCAGGATGCCCTGCGTCTCGGGAGTAAGGCTGTCCCACTTGTCCAGGTTCATGGCGATGCTGGCGCCGCTGCGGTACATCGGCTGATCGATCATGTATTTGGTGACCTCCTGCCAACCGTAGCGGGTGAAGGCATCGGCAACCGGCCAGGTGAAGCCGTCAACAGTGCGGCGATCCATGGCCAGGAAGATATCGCCTGGCGGGAGTGTCACGGACTCAGCACCTGCAGACTGCACGAAATGGCGGGTGACCGGCGTAACGCGAAGCTTCTTGCCTTTCAGGTCATCGATGCTCGTGACGGGAAATTGCGTGCTGACATAATGAGTGCCAACACCTGGCTCGCCGGTTGCATGCCCGAGGTAGCGAACGCCCTTTGGCTCGTACAATTTGACCAGGAAGTCATGGAGCTCCGAGCCCGGACCGTCATCCGGGGTCAGATGTGTCGAAAGTTCGGTGATGTCACCGCCCGGCACGACGCCGGTGAAATAGTTCGGTGCCCCGTACCACACGTCGAACACACCATTGACGAGGGCTTCCGGCTGATCGAATGGCGGGATCACTTCGTCCGCGCCCATATACTGGATCTTGACCTTGCCTTCGCCAAGACGATTGACGTTGTCCATGAAATTCTTGCCGACGTCCGCCGTCGGAGAAAAGCCATGCGCCCAGGCGCCGACCATCTTCAGCGTCACGGTGTCGTCGGCTTGAGCTGCGGTGCCGAGTAAGGCGAGCCCAAAGGCTGCCGCACTCAAGCTCCACGCAAAGCTTCGCATTGCAAACATAGTTCCCTCCCTTGGCAGCTCGCGCTCGACGCCGGCTGCGCTGAACTCGTCGACCTTCGACGCCCACAGGTTTCCTCCCAGTCGGCGATGGCTCAACATAATGCGGAATCCTCACAGTTGTCTACAATCTTTTTTTTATTGCATACAACTGCGGCCTCGCTTAGTTTGCTGACAAGCGGCCGAGACCGTATTGATGGGTTCGGGTGGAGACTCCGTCAGGATTCTCCCCCTTTGTTAAGAGGAAACTGATGAGGCCAGCGTCATTCGAGTATCACCGCGCGACCTCACTCGAGCACGCGCTCGAGTTGCTGGGCGAATTCGGCGAGAACGGTCGGCCGATCGCCGGTGGCCAAAGCCTTGTGCCGATGATGAATTTCCGGTTGGCGCGGCCTGGCCATCTTGTCGACATCAATCGCCTGCCGCTCGATGCGATCGAAATCGTCGGGCCCGTCCTGCGGATAGGCGCGTTGACCCGGCACATTGCCTATTTCGACGATCCCTGGATCGCGCGGCACTTTCCCGCCTTTCTCGACGCAGTCCACTACATCGGCCATCCGACGATCCGGCGAAACGGTTCGATCGGTGGCAGCATTTCCCATGCCGACCCAACCGCCGAGCTGCCGGCCGTCTCGGTGCTCTACGATGCCGATATCGTCGCTCGCTCGGTCACGGGCGAGCGACGCATCAAGGCACAGGAGTTCTTCCTGAGCGCCTATGTGACCGCGCTCGAACCGGGTGAAATGGTGGTAGCGGTAGAGTTTCCGATTCCGCCGGCGTCATCGACCGGCAGTTTCATCGAACTGGGCGAACGCAGCGGCGACTTCGCAACGGCATCGATCGGAATCTCGCTGGAGCATGGCGGCGGCAAGGTCGTTCGGGCAGCCATGGTCTGCTGTGGCGCGGACCTGTTCCCCATGCGGGCGCCGGACGTGGAAGACTTCCTCGTCGGCAAGTCCCTCGCAGATCCGCCCGCTGCCGAGGCTGGTCGCATCTTCGCCGCCTCGATCGACCCGGTCGACGACCACATTGCCTCAGCAGACTATCGCCGTGGCCTGATCGCCGAACTCACGCACCGCGCCATCGAGGCGGCCTGCACCAGAGCGCTGGACAAATCATGATCGACATTACCCTGGAAGTGAACGGAAAAACCAAGACGCTGAGCGTCGAACCCAGACGCCTGCTTGCGGATGTCCTGCGCCAGGAATTCGGCCTGTCAGGCGTCCATATTGGCTGTGCCCACGGTGCCTGCGGCTGCTGCACAGTGCATCTCGACGGGACACCGCGGCTTTCGTGCCTCACCTTCGCCGCTCAGTGCGACGGCTCAGCGATCCGGACCGTCGAGAGCATTGGCGGGCCGACAGCGGAACACGCGCTTCAGCAGGCTTTCCGCAGCGAGCACGGCCTGCAATGTGGCTACTGTACCCCTGGGTTCATCATGACGCTGGTGCCTTTCGTCGAAGAGATGGTCGAGCAGAAGCGCCTGCCCGGCGATGAAGAGATCCGCGAAGCCATGAGCGGCAACATCTGCCGCTGCACCGGATATCACGGCATCGTCGCGGCCGTCCGCAAGGCGGTCAATCTGGGCCTTGGCGGAGGAATGTGAAATGATGGCTGATCGTCCCAAACATATCGGCGCCCGCGTCCAGCGCTTCGAGGATACACGCCTGCTGTCCGGCTCGGCGCGCTACGTCGACGACATCCGCTTGCCCGACATGCTCCACCTCTCATTCGTTCGCGCAGACACGGCACATGCCAACATCGTCGAGATAGATACCTCGGCGCTGGCCGATCTCGACTATGCGACCTGGGTGTTTACCGGCAAGGATACCGCCGGGCTGTCGATGAAGGCGCACCAGGACTATCCAGAAATGCAGTATTCCGAGCAGCCGCTGCTGGCTGAGGGCAAGGTGCGTTTCGTCGGCGAACCGGTCGCCGTGGTCCTGGCCGAGGATGCCTACAAGGCCGAGGATGCTGCCGAACTCGTCTTCGTCGATTACGAGACCCTGCCCGTCATAGGCACCATGGCACAGGCGCGAGACCCCTCGCTTCCACCGCTGTTCGACGGCTGGGCCAGCAACATCATCGTTCAACGCCAGATGAAGGGCGGCGATCTCGAAGCGGCAAGGGCCGCGGCGGCCCACATCATCAAGCGCACCTACAGCACCCAGCGCCAGGCTGGCGTGCCGATGGAATGCCGGGGCGTCGTCGCCAGCTACGACCATGCCGACCGCGTGCTCACAGTCTGGTCGTCAACCCAGATGCCGCACCTGGTACGCACCTACATCTCCGAGGAACTGGACCTGCCGGAATCCCGCATCCGTGTGGTCGCGCCCGATGTTGGCGGTGGCTTCGGGGTCAAGGGCCAGGTGTTCGGCGACGAGGTCCTGGTCGCCTGGCTCGCCATGAAGACCGGACGTCCGGTCAAATGGATCGAAGACCGCCGCGAACACCTGATTGCAAGCATCCATGCCCGCGACCATCAACACACACTTGAGGCATATGTCTCGGCCGATGGCCGGCTGCTCGGGCTCAAGGCGGATATCACGGTAGACAACGGCGCCTATTCGACCTTTCCGTTCACCTCTGCGGGCGAACCCGGCATGGTCGGCAAGGTCCTGCCTGGCCCCTATGACTTCCAGGCCTACGAGGCGACATTCCGTGCGGTCGCGACCAACAAATGCGCGATCGGCACCTATCGCGGCGTCGCACGCCCCTCGGCGGTGTTCTCCCAGGAGCGCCTGATGGACGACATCGCCAAGGAACTGGGCATGGACCCATTTGCCTTCCGGCTAAAAAACATGATCCGGCAGTTTCCGTACAAGAACGTGCTTGGCTTCAGCTACGACGAAGGCTCCTACGCGCAATCGCTCGAGCAGATGCAGGTGCTGCTGGCCGAGGACGTGACCGAAGCTGCGGCCTCGCGCGGTTCCAGCACCAAGCGCGTGGGCGTCGGCATCGCCTGCTTCATCGAGCAGACGGCGCATGGCACGCCCGATTTCACCAGGCGCCGCGTGCCGATCGAGACCGGCTATATCGCTGCCCGGGTCGAGATGTCGCCAGACGGCGAGGTCACGATCGACCTCGGACTGCAAAACCATGGTCAGGGTCTCGAAACGACGATGGCCCAGGTTGCCGCCGATGCGCTCGGGGTGAACCCGGAGAACGTCTATGTCCGCCACGGCGACACGTTGACCACGCCCTATTCCGTAGGCACCTGGGGTAGCCGCGGTGGGGCTCTGGGTGGCGGTGCCGTCCATCTTGCCTCGCTCAAGCTCGCCGCCAAGCTGAAAGCCATCGCCGCCCACCTGCTTCAGGCCAAGCCGGATGAGATCGAACTGTCAAACGGCAATGCCTATGTCCGCGATGCCGAACAACGTTTCATTGCCATCCGCAAGCTCGCGCGGGCAGCGCTGCGCAACGTCGATCAGCTTCCCGAGGGCATGCAGCCGGGTCTTGAAGCCGAGCAACGCCAGGATGGCCCCAGGGACGGCACCTATTCGAATGCGGTGCATGCCGCCGTTGTCGAAATCGACATCGCGACCGGCAAGATGAAGTTGCGGCGGTTTGTCGTGGTCGAAGACTGCGGCACCATCCTCAACCCGCTGGTGGTGGACGGCCAGGTACGCGGCGGCGTTGTCCAGGGCATCGGCTCGGCCATGTTCGAGCATTTCATCTACGATGCCGAATGCCAGCCCCTGACCACCAGCTTTGCCGACTACCTGATGCCGCTGGCGCCTGAAATCCCCAACATCGAGGTTCATCATATCGAGACCCCTACCCCGTTGACACCGCTGGGTGCCAAGGGCCTGGGAGAAGGCGGAGCGATTGGCCCTGCGGCGGCCATCGCCAATGCGGTGGCCAATGCGCTGGACGTCGGCGTCTCTTCGACACCGCTGAACACCAATGCGATATGGAAGCTCTCGCAACATCTTCGCGGGGCGGCCTGAGGCCGCCGCCCTGCCAAAGTGGAGGCCAACAAAAAGGCCGGCGGAGCAATCCGCCGGCCTTTTCCGCTTCACTCAGCTTCGACCGCAGCCTCAGGCAGCTGCGGTGTTGAACTCAGCGATGAGCCCGTCCCACACCGGAACCATGGCCATCAGGCCGTCCCAGAAGGACTGTTGGCGCCGGCGTGAGAAATCCTCAAGCGATACGCCCTGCTGTTCCACCCAGGTGTAGTAGCCGAGATTGAAGATGCGCTCGCGATCAAGCCGCGTCAGCTCGATCATTGCATCGGTCCGCACGCCCGCCAAATGCTCGCCGAACACTTCCGCTGCCGACAGCGCATCGAACACGCCTCCGAACGAAGCATCCAGGACCTTGCCGAGCTGGGATTCGTACATCGCAGCACCATCGGTGGCGACCGTCAGGACGACGTCTTCGGGACCAAGATCCAGATATCTGGCCAGCTTGATTGCCGCCACGATGTTGGCGATCGATGACAGGCCAAGATGGGTGAAGCTGCCGATCGTCTCGTCCGACAGACCTTTGTGATTGCGCAGATACGCACGCCCTGCCGGATGGTTGAAAAGCAGGTTGAGGCTATCGGGAGAACGCTCGGATACCCCGATGACATAGTCCGTATTGAGGACATTGTGGATCAGCGGCACATGTTTGTCGCCGATGCCCTGGATGTTGTGCTCGCCATAGCCATTGTTGAGCAGCGTCGGGCACTCGGTGGCTTCCACGGCAGCGATCTGACAGCCCAGGCGTTCCTTGAGATGGTCACCTGCTGCAAGCGTACCGGAGGAGCCGGACGCGGCGACGAACGCCCGCGCCCTGAGCTTGCCGTTTGTATTGACGGCGTTGAAGACCCGCTCCAGCGCCAGTCCGGTCACCGCGCGGTGCGCGATGTAGTTCCCATATTCGCTGAACTGGTTGAGGATGACGTTGCGCGCATCCTTTGCCAGTTCGTGGCAGGCGTCGTAGATTTCCTTGAGGTTGCTTTCGCTGCCTGGCGTACGCAGGATGTCGCGCGGGTCGGCGGTCCATTTTTCCAACCAGCGGAACCGCTCGGGGCTCATTCCTTCCGGCAGCACGGCAACACTGCGCGCCCCAAGGATCGTCGATATCGCAACCCCGCCGCGGCAATAATTGCCTGTCGATGGCCACACCGCGCGCTGGTTGTCGAGATCGAATTGTCCGGTGACCAACCGAGGCACCAGACAGCCATATGCCGCCAGCACCTTGTGTGCCGCAATCATCGGAAAGCGATCGCCGACCGCAACGACGATCCTGGCGCGCACGCCCGTCAGTGCTTCAGGCAATATGATATGGCACGGTGTTTCAGTCTGTCCGCTCCGGTCAGGCCCATTGTGCCAGTGAACGCGAAAGAGGTTGAGCGGGTCGGCGGCATCCGGTTCGATACCGGCCAGTGCAGCGAGAGCCGTCGGGTCGATGGTCTCCGGCCGCGCCAGTTCGGATAGTTTCGGCAGCTTGACGCCAGCTTGCCTGAAACGGGCAGCAGCCCGGCCGCGCACATCGGCGTCAACAACATCAGTTGCAAACAGATCGCTCATCGACGTCCCTCACAAGGCCGCAGCATGGGCGTGAAATGCCGGTGTCGCCGCCCCATGCAGAAGCGCTTCATAGAGCTCCGGATCTGTTGCACCTTCGGTGCCGATCAAAAGGATATGCGAGCCGGCGTCGAGACCGAGCGTGGCACGCATCGATGGGTCGCCAGCAGCGGCGATCAGTCCTGCAAGGCCTGCAACGCCGGATTCGCCAATGCGTAGCGCTGGGTCGTTGGCGACGGGACGGGCAAGCTTTCTCAACGCATCGACGGCCGCGCCATCACCGACATCGAGGTAATAGTCGGCACTCTTTTCGAGAATTTCCCAGGCTGTCAGCGACGGCTCATAACATTCGAGCATCGCCATCACGGTGGCGTCACCGGCTTCGATCGACATCCGCTTGCCGGCGGCGGCACTCATCTGCAGGCAGGCCGCCTTGTCGGGCTCGACGACGATGAGTTTCGGGCGCGACGCCCCGTCCCGGTCCAGAAAATATCCGGCAACGACCGCTGCAAGACCACCGACGCCCCCCTGAATGAAGACATGCGTGTAAGGCTGCCTTGCCTGGGCGGAGATCTCGCCCAGCATCAAGGTGTAACCCTGCATGACCATGCCGGGGATTTCGGTGTAGCCCTCCCAGGCAAAATCGGAGACCGTCGTCCAGCCTTCGCGGTTCGCCGTTTCGCTCGCTTCTGCGACGGACTGGTCATAATTGCCATCGGTCCGCCGGATCTCGGCTCCAAAGCCTGCAATGGCCTTTTCGCGCCCGACGGAAACCCCGCTGTGCAGGAAGATCACGCACCGGCAGCCGAACATCTGGGCGCCGGCCGCAACGGAGCGGCCATGGTTGCCATCGGTGGCGCAACACACGGTGAGGTCGGCTGCGACCTGCTTGACCACTTCGGAGAGCAACTCGGCCGGTTCGACATCACGACCGAGAACCCGCGCTGCATGGTCACGAACCAGGCGGGCGACGGCATAGGCGCCGCCGAGCGCCTTGAAGCTGTACAGGCCATAGCGGTGGCCTTCGTCCTTGAGATCGACAGATGCGATGCCCAGGGTCGCAGCGAGACCAGGAAGGCTCTCCAGCGGTGTCGGCGCATAGATGGGAAAGGCGGGAAGAAATTCACGGACGATCGCGGGAGCGCCAACGCCAGCAATCGCAGCTTCCGTTGCGCTGAGGGGCATGTTCCGCTTGGCGGAGCGATTCTCGACTAACTTCATTGCGAACCTCATTTGCTCTGCCGGGCACATCTGGCGCCGGACCTTTGGGCAATGCTCTCCAGGAGCCAGCGCGCGCGTCTCCGCGCGCCGCAAGCGACGTCGTCGTCCAACCGGTTTGGCCGGGGTCTATTCTAGATTTTCGGTCTCAAGTGCGAGCAGCACATCGGCAGCCGCGCCTGCCAGCAGATCGACGTGCTGGCGCATCAGGCTGTGTGCCAGTTCTTCGTCGCCCGCCACGATCGCATCGACGATACCCCGATGCTCGATGACGGACTTCGCCATCTTGCGCGGCGTCGTGATGTGACGCCGATAGACATTGAGCCGGTTGCGCAGCTTGCGGCTCTCGACCTGCAGGAAGACGTTGCGCGAACCGCGGAAGATCGTGTCATGGAAGAGGTTGTTGGCTTCATAGAAGCCATCGTGGTCTTCCTTTTCGGCTCTCGCTGCGCACTCGTCGTGCCATTTGCGCATTTCGGTGAGCTCGTCGCGCGTCATCCGGCGGGCGGAAAGACGGGCCGAAAGCCCCTCATACTCCGCCATGATCTGGAACATCTCGATCAGCTCGGCGGTGGTAAGCCGCTTGACCGTCGCACCCTGGTTCTTGCGGATGTCGACGAGGCCGCTTGAGGCGAGATGTCGAAGCGCTTCCCGCACCGGGGTGCGCGAAACCTCAAAGCGGCGTGCAAGCGACTGCTCGTCCAGCCGGTCGCCCGGCTTCAGCACGCTGTTGAGAATGTCATCTTCAAGAAGGCGGATCAGGTTGTCCGCAGACAGCCTGGTTTCCCTCTCGTCATCCATGACTTCGCTCACCGTTTACTCCCAGATCTGCCGCATCTGACGTTAGATGCATCCTTGGCGGACGCGATGCAAGCTTTCCGCCACCGATCCCGCTCAGGCTTACTGCTGAATTGTGATGACCAGGTATTCCGCCTGCTCATCCGCCTCATTGACCGTGTAGTGCGGGTCGCCCGGCTCGAACAGGACGGACTCGCCCGGCTTGAGCGTGAAACGTTCCTTGCCCGTGTCGAAGGTCATCTCGCCCTTCACCATGTAGAACGCCTGCGCCCAGTCGTCGTGATGATGAAGATCGCCGCCGCCACCCTTCGGAGCTTTCGAAAGCTGGATGCAGAAATTGTTGCCTTTGAAGGGCACGATGTCGAGCACATTGAGGCCACCAAAGTGATTGGGCGGGGTGATGCCCGTGGCCGCAGAGTTCTTCCATATGTTCATGCTGTCTCTCCAGATATCTTCGTGAACAACGGCTACGAGATGTAGGCCATGTAAGGGCTGATGACGCTGCGCACCGGCACCTGGATCAGCGCCGGCTTGCCGCTGGCAATGGCGTCGGCAAGGGCCTTCTGGATGGCATCGGCATCGCGGGCAAAATAGCCTCGCCCGCCCAGTCCCTCGGCAACCTTTGCCCAGTCGCGACGCGGCAGGTTCATCTCGTAGGTTTCACCGAAGCTCTGTTCCTGTGGCAGGGCGATCGCCCCCCACATCTCATCGTCGAGCACGACAATGATGAATGCCCGACCGTAGCGTTCGGCAGTATCGAGTTCCGAAATGTGGAATCCAACGCCACCATCGCCGACGAACACGATTACCGGCGCATCCGGATCGGCAAAGCACGCGCCCGCGCCATAGGGAACCTCGGCCCCAAGGGCTCCGGACTGGCCGGCGCGGAGATAACGGCCCACTGCCGGAACACGCAGCCGCGCATCCGCCCAGAAGTCGATATTGCCATGCGAGGTGACGAAGATCGCATTGTCGGGCGCAGCAGCACTTACCGCATCTATCGCAGCGACCGGGTGAATGCCTGTGGCATCGCCCTCGCCTAACTGGCTTTCGCGCTCGCTCTGCCAGGCCGTGACCAGGCCGTCGCTCCAGAGCCGATCGATCTGCAAAGGTGACATCTCGGCAACGACGTCGAGAAAGGCTGCAGGCGATGCGGCAATGGCGATATCGGCCTGCTTGTTGCGATGCAGCAGTTCCTGGTCGGAACAGACCTGAATGATGCGGGCGTCCTGGCCAACCGTGTCGCCGAATTCGAGATCGAATTCGAAATGATGGCCGAGCAGCAAAATGCAGTCCGCTTCCTTCATCGCCCTTCGCAGCGTTGCATTGCAAGGCGCGTAGGCAGGTCCCATCCACCTGGGGTGCCGCTCATCGACGATGCCGCGTGCAAGCCGCATCGTGGCGAATGCGAGGCCGTGCTTTTCGACCACTTCCGTGATCCGATCGGTGCGGTCCCAGAACAATTCATCGCCAAGGACAAGCAGCGGTCTCTTGGCCTGCGCCAGCAGGGTGCGCGCTGCGTCGGCATCACGTGCGGGCACGCCGGCAATGCCGGGCATCGGCGGACAGGCGCTCGCCACCTCGGTGCTCAGCGGAGTCGACAGAATGTCTGTCGGCACCTCGAGGAACACAGGACCGGGCCGACCGGCCCACATCTTGCGCCAGGCAATGTCGAGATATTCCTGCAGCCGGTTCGGATCGGTGCAGCGCGCAGCCCATTTGGTGACCCCCTTCATGATCGGCAGGACATCATAGGCCATTCCGGCGCCACGTTCGGCCGACTTGGTACCGGCCTGGGCTCCGACGATGATGACCGGCGTGCCGGCGAGCATGGCGACGAGCCCTGGCGTAACCGCATTGGTAACGCCGGGTCCGAGCGTGACGACCGCAGCACCGGCCTTGCCGGTGACCCGCGACTGGGCCTCGGCCATAAAGCAGGCTGCGGCCTCGTGGCGGGCATGGATGAGCGGAAGCCCCTGATGCGCACAGGCGCGATAAACCGAATTGATCGGCCCGCCCGAAACGGAAAAGATGTTCTGCACGCCGACGGCCTTGAGCCAGGCGACGACGGCTGCACCGCCGTCCATGGTTGCGCTCTTGGCGGACTGGTTCTTAGTAAGCACGAGATTTTCCTCCGTCGAGGGCGATGGCCGTGCCGGTAATGAAACCGGCCCGCTCGGAGGCGAGCGTGGCGACAATCGCGCCGAAATCATTGGGGTCGCCGAACTTGCCGACCGGCACTTCTTCAAGCCACAGCGCTTCCGCCGCCTTACGGTCCAGACCGTCTCGATCCATGCTCGACTGGATCAGATACTCCATGCGGTCGGTGGCGAACGGCCCCGGACAGAGGCAGTTCACCATGATGCCTTCATGGGCGAACTCGATGGAGAGCGACTTGGCCAGGCCGACCACAGCCAAGCGCACCGAGTCCGACAGAACCATGTTGGGCTGAACCACCTTCACGCCGACCGTCGTAATGAAGATGATGCGGCCCCAGCCGCCGGCCTGCATGTGCGGCAGCACCGCGTGAGAGAGCTCGACAAGCGGCAGAAGGCTCTCGTTCAGCGCCTGCTCCCATCCATCGCGTGAAACGCTGAGGAATGGTCCGGCAGCAGGACCGCCGGTATTGCCGACGAAAATGTCGAGGCCGCCGAAATTGGCGACCACTTCGTCGACCGCCGGCTTGAGCGTCGTACGGTCCGTCAGATCCATCTTGACCGCAATTGCATCGGCTGCACCCGCATCGAGCAATTCGCGCACAAGATCCTGCATCGCTTCCGTGTTGCGTCCCGCGACGGCAACCCACGCACCCTCGGCGGCCAGCGCCAGGGCCGAGGCCCTGCCAAGCCCACGGGAAGCGGCTGTAACCAGCGCGCGCTTACCTTTCAAACCAAGCTCCATTTGGCCCCTCACTCCCGTCTTTCGATGAATTCTGGCTACCAGCGTGTAAACACGTTGTCAATTACTGTAGACAATCTTTTTTGTTTTGCATACAACAACGATGGAAAAGTTGCCAATCCGGCAGCGAGCAGAATGCCCAACCCATGGAGATTCACGTGACTGACCGCGCCTTCATTCCAATCGTCGTCGGCAATAAGGTTCTCAACGAAGGCTCCGACGGCGTCGGCCGGTCTTTCGACCCGGCAACGGGCGTGCTGGTCGCCGAGTTCGCACGTGCCGGAGCAGTTGAAGTCGACATGGCAGTCGCCGCGGCGCGCCAGGCATTCGACAATGGACCCTGGCGGCGCATGCGTCCGTTCGAGCGTGGTCGCATCCTGCACCGCATCGGCGAGTTGATGCTGCAGCGGCGCGACGAGATCGCCCGCAAGGAAAGCATCGACAGCGGCAAGCCCCTGCGCGACTCCTATTGGGAGGTCGACTGCTCGGCCCGCTTCTTCGAATTCTATGGAGGTGCCGCCGACAAGCTGCATGGCAGCTCGATCCCGCTTGGGCCCGACTGGTCGGACTGGACGGTCAAGGAGGCGATCGGCGTCAGCCTCCACATCATTCCGTGGAACTATCCCTTCCAGCTCATCGCCCGCGGCGTTGCGCCGGCGCTTGCCGCCGGCTGTGCCGTCATCATCAAGCCGTCGGCCGACACGCCCGTCACGGCCTATGAGTTCATGAAGATATGCCAGGAGGCCGGCCTGCCCGAAGGCCTGGTCAATCTGGTCAACGGCCGCGGTTCGGTTGCCGGCGACCTGCTCGCCCGCCACAAAGGGGTCGACCAGATTACCTTCACCGGTTCCGTGCCGACCGGCGAGCGCGTACTGGTCGCGGCCGCCTCGCACGCCATCCCCTGCAACATGGAGCTCGGCGGCAAGTCACCGCAGATCCTGTTTGCCGACGCCGATCTCGACAAGTCGCTGCCGATCGTCGCCGGCGGCTTCCTTACCCATTGCGGCCAGGTCTGCAACGCCGGAACCCGGCTGTTCGTCGAGCGCTCGATCCACGACCGCGTCGTCGACAAGCTGCATGCCCGCATCAGCGCGATGACGCTCGGCGCCGGCGTCGACGATCCGGACATGGGGCCGCTGATCAGCAGGGCACACAAGAACGATGTCGAGCGCTATTATGACATCGCCCGCAAGGACGGCGAACTGCTGCTCGGCGCCGACCTGCCGAAATCGGCTTCACTCGCCGAGGGCGCCTTCGTCAGGCCGGGCCTGGTCATAGGAGCCAACAACAGCACCCAGATCGCACGTGAGGAAATCTTCGGGCCGATCCTGACCGTCATTCCGTTCGACACCGCTGAAGAAGCCGTTGCCGGTGCCAATGACTCGCCCTTTGGTCTTGTCGCCGGCATCCACACCACCAACATCAACAAGGCCCTCGGCGTCGGCGAGAAGCTGCGTGTCGGCCAGGTGTGGATCAACGCCTTCGGCGTCGGCCTGGATGTCGAATTTCCCTTTGGCGGCTTCAAGCTGTCGGGCTTCGGCCGTGAAAAGGGTCTCGAGGCGCTTAGCGCCTACCAGCAGGTCAAGAACTTCGCGATCCATCATCCGCTTGCCTAACTGCCCCCCCGACGGCCGGTGGGTCCATCGGCCGTCACAAACCTTCAGAAAGTGTGTCGGCGCTGGGCCATACCGTACGGGCTCCGCAGAGGCTGCTTTCTCAGTGGCGGCGGCAGAAGTGCTCGGTGCCCGGCCGCCGGCGAGCAGCGTCGGACAAGCCATACGAGACTTCCTCCTCGGTGCCAAAGTCAACCGTCACCGGCTACGGGAGGCAGCGCCGCCGCAGACTCATCAGCCCCCTGCACAGGTTTCGAAGTTCCCGAAATCCCTGTTCATATTGGTAAGGAAATACAACGTAAACTTCTGCATAGCCTCAACAATTCGCCGTGGAAAATCGACGAGAACTTGGCGCTGGCCGCGAGATCATCGAGTGAGACTCGTTCGCAACGAACCGCACACCACAGCGGATTTTCCCGTAAGTTCGATCTCCTCGCCCCATGGTCCCGCTCCAGTCGTGCGGCGTGGTCATGCCTGCCATTGGGAGTGCGCATGTTGGCCATGAAAACATCTAATTGGCGCATGCGGCGCACAACGGCTAACCGTCAGCCTATGTGGCGATCATCCTGTGGCAGCGAACGGCATGCCAGGATCGTCGAGATGCTGATCAACACGCCGACGACCTCTACCGCTCCAGGACGGCACGTTCGGCTGCCGAGGGATAGCCCACGCAAATGGACAAGACCAAGACTGCGTGGACAAACCAACGATGGACGATGCTCGCCCTCGTCGTAATGATCGGCGTCAATCTACGACCCTTCATCACCGCACCAGCCACCCTGCTCCCGTCCATCGTCGAAGACACCGGCATGGGATATGCCGGCATCTCGTTGCTCACTTTGCTGCCGATGGCGCTCATGGGCATCGGTGCCTTTGTCGCGCCGGCCATTCAGGCCATGGTCGGAACACGGCAAGGGTTGCTGGCAGCACTCGCCTTGCTGATGGCGGGGTCCTTGCTGCGGTTCGTCGCCTTCAATGACGCTACGATGATCCTGACGGCCATTCTGTGCGGTGCGGGCGTCGCCTTCGTCCAGGCCGTGTTTCCCGGGATCATCAAAGCTCGCTTCCCTGCAAGCGTACCGACGGTCACCGGACTGTATTCGGCCATGATCATGGCCGGCGGCGCGGTTGGCGCGCGGCTGATGCCTGCGTTGGCAAATGCAGGATACAGCTGGCGGGCGGCTCTCGCCTGGCTGGCGGCGCCCGTTTTCGTGGCGTTGCTGGCCGCCTCCCGCGTCCTCGCCAATGCGAAAGCGACGGGACCTGCCAGGCCGATGACAAGGCTGCTTCTGCTGCGCCCGCGCACCTGGGCACTGATCGCGGCGTTCGGGCTGGTCAACAGCGGCTACTCGTCGATGGTGGCCTGGCTTGCACCCTACTACCAGGCCCAGGGCTGGACGAATTCGCAAAGCAGCAACCTGGTAGCCATCATGGCACTGTGCCAGGCGGTCTCGGCCTTCGGCCTGCCTTTCCTGGCCCGCGGCGCAAACGATCGGCGACCCTGGCTCTTGTTTACGGCCGCCGTCCAGATCATAGGCTTCCTGGGCCTGGCATGTCTTCCAGCACCCTGCGCCTGGCTATGGGTCGCACTCTGTGGCGTGGGCCTCGGCGGCAGCTTCGCGCTCGCCATGGTAACCGCCCTCGACCATCTGCCCCGCCCAGATCAGGCGGGCGCACTTGCCGCGGCCATGCAAGGGGGCGGGTTCCTGATCGCGGCGCTGGGACCTTACGCCATGGCACTGATGCATGGTTTTACTGGGAGTTTCGCGACCGGCTGGGTCATGCACGCCATGCTCGTAACCGCAAGCGCGCTCGTCTATTTCCGTTTCGATCCCAGCCGTTACGGCGAGGTCATGGAGCCGATCGAACCATATCGATCCAGTCCCTCTGCGGCTGCCTAGTTTGACAGCGCATTGCCTTCCGGTGACGCCCGGAAGCACGGTTCGGAGGATGGATCTGCAGCACGCTTTTGGCCGCTAGCCACAAGCACCACCAACAGCGCATTCAACAAAGAATGGGGTCGGCAAGCGCTTATTCCGGCGCGACCGGCAAGGCACGTTTGTGCGCTGTCGCCAGATGCATCGCGAGGATCCGGTGGCGGGCCGGTTCGGCAATCGATTTGCCTTCCAGAAAGTCGTCGATGTTGTCGTATGTCACGCCATACACCTCTTCGTCGGGCCGCAGCGGCGCATCGTTTTCGAGGTCTGCAGTAGGCACCTTTTCGATCAGTGTCTGCGGTGCGCCAAGATGCGCGGCGATCGCCCGAACGCGCCGCTTCGTGAGACCTTGAAGTGGCGTGATATCGGCAGCACCGTCGCCGAACTTGGTGAAGAACCCCATCAGCGCCTCTGCCGCATGGTCGGTCCCGATCACCAGGCCGCGCACGGCACCCGCCAGTGCATATTGCGCAATCATGCGCTGGCGAGCCTTGATGTTGCCCAGGTGAAAGTCCAGCCGGGCCGGCTCGAAGAGGTCACCTAAATCACGACGGACGTCCGCCAACATGGCGTCCGCCGCCGGCTTGATGTTGATCGTCACCGTGCGGTCCGGGCCGATCGCATCGAGCGCAGTCTGGGCATCGGCCTCATCCGCCTGGATGCCATAGGGCAGGCGAACGGCGATGAATTGCGCCTCATGACCGTGGTCGCGCAGGCGCCGGACGGCGGCTTGCGCCAGCATCGCAGCAGTCAGGGAGTCGACACCGCCGCTGATCCCGAGGACATAGGCGCGCATCGCGGATGCCCTGAGATAGTCAGCCAGAAACGTGATGCGCCGTTCAGTCTCCGCATCGGCGTCGAAGACCGAAGCCACGCCAAGGGTCCGGATGATGTCAGCCTGTAGCTCAAGCACGATGCTCGCTCCCTGTTTGGCGTGGCAGTGCCAGCTCTGGCGAAAGAAGTTCAGTTCGTGCAGGTAATTCGCGAAGTACCGGCAGTGTCAATGCCCCTACATGGAGAAGGCATTGCCGACTTGCCGGACTTTCACGAGCCAAGGCCGCGCCAGCCCTCTGGGGAAGCTGACGCGGCCTGTTCTGGTCATTTCGGAGTGCGAGGGGCTCAGACCAGCACGTCGCCGTCGCGGGCGACGATGCGTCCGCCCGAAATGACCAGCTTGCGCGGGGGGCAACGGATCAGCGCATCGGAGACGTTTTCGGCATCGACCAGCACGATATCGGCGCGCGAATCCGCGACCAGGTCATGCACGTCGCGTCCGACAAAATGCGCGCCGCCCTTGGTTGCCAGTTCCACGGCAGCAAGGAGTTTGTCGTCATGGCGCAGACCGCTCAACCGTGCGAACTGATGCGCGACGCGCAGCATGTCGCCATCGCCGAAGGGCGACCACAAATCGCGGGTGCCGTCGGTGCCTAGCCCGAGAGGCACGGAACGTTGCCGCATCTGCTGCCAGGGAAGCGGCGCCGTACCGCCCATGGCAACCGTCGTCCATGAAACACCCGCTTCCGCGAGCTTCTCGACGATCTCCTCCTGGACGTTCTGGGGCAGCGTGCCGAGCACGAAGCCGTGCGAGATGGTGACGCGACCCTGCAGGCCGGCATCGATCGTGCGACGCATGACCTGACGAAACTCGTAGACGCCGAGCGAGCCGAACTCGTGCAGGTGGAAGTCGAGCCCGACGTTGCGCTTCACGGCGATGTCGAAGAGCCCGTCCAGCACAGCCTCGACATTGCCGTCGATGGTACCAGGGTCGAGGCCGCCGATATTGTCCGCGCCCGCCTTTGCCGCCTCGTCGAGCAGCTGCATCACGCCGGGGCGGCGCAGCACGCCGTCCTGCGGGAATGCGACGGTCTCGACCTGGATGGCATCGCCGAGCTCGGCCTTTGCCGCCTCGACGCACTCCAGCCCACGCAACCCGACGCCCAGGTCGACGTCGACATGCGTGCGAGTTGCCGTCGTGCCGTTGCGCACGAACTGGCGCAGCACGGCGGCCGAGGACGCAGCATTCGGAACGCCATACTTGTCGCGCTGGGCGCGCTCGTTGGCGATCCAGCCTTCGACGGTCGGGCGGTCGGAGTAGGTGTAGCCGACCCAGGGCTTGCCCCACCAGCTCTTGTCGACATGAGCATGGGTGTTGACGAAGCCAGGCATGGCAAGCAGGCCGTTGCCGTCGACGTCGCCGGCTTCCGCCTTCGAGGCCGGGCGTATGCCGGCAATCCGGTCACCCTCGATCAGGATGTCCACCGGCTCGGCGCCCCACGGGCGCACGTTGGACAGCGCGTAACTCTTGTCTTTCATCATGTTGGTCCTTGAATTGTCGTCATACGGTCGCGGTCGGACCGAAACTCAGCGGACGCGACGCAGGAATGCCGCGGTCCGTTCATGCCTTGGGTTGTCGAGCACATCGCGCGCCGGCCCGTCCTCGAGAACGCGGCCCTGGTCCATGAACACCACCCGGTCGGCAACCTCGCGGGCGAAGCCGATCTCGTGCGTGACGACCAGCATCGTCATGCCTTCTTCGGCCACCTTTCGCATGGTGGTGAGCACCTCGCCTACAAGCTCGGGGTCGAGTGCGCTGGTCGGTTCATCGAACATCATCAGACGCGGTTCCATCGCCAGCGCCCGGGCGATGGCCACGCGCTGCTGCTGGCCACCCGACAGCTGGCTCGGATAGGCATCGGCCCGCTCGGACATCCCGACAAGCGCAAGCAGCTTCTCGGCCTTGTCGATGCTCTCCTTGCGCGGGCGCTTCAGGATCTGCACCGGGCCGTAGACGACATTCTCCAGGGCGGTCATGTTGCCGAAGAGATTGAAGTGCTGGAACACCATGCCGATATGCTGGCGCGCCTTGGCGACGGCGCGCTCATGCTGTTCGTAGAGCACGCCGCCGCGAAGCTCGTAGCCGATGCGTTCGCCCGCCACCTCGATCAGACCACCATCGACAGGGTCAAGGTGGTTGATGCAGCGCAGCAGCGTGCTCTTGCCCGAGCCGGATGGCCCCAGGACGCAGACGATCTCGCCCTTGCGGACCTGGATGTCGACGCCCCGCAGGACATGGTTTTCGCCAAGCCACTTGTTGACGCCCTCGACCTTGAGCATCGTGTTTGTCGCACCCATCACGCCGTCCCTCCGCTCACGGCGACGGTCACATTTGTGGTCGTCGGACGTTGCTTCTTCCGGCGCGCCTGGCGCGACCCCGGCTGGCTCACATTGAAGTGCTTTTCCAGGAAGTGCTGGCCGATGCTGGCGACGGTGACCAGGAGCAGGTACCAGAGCACCGCGACGATCAGCAGCGGCAGGATCTTGAAGTTCTGGCCATAGACCAGTTGTGCCCTGGTGAGCAGGTCGCTGCCGCCGATGACGGAGACCAGCGACGTCGCCTTGAGCATGCCGATGAACTGGTTGCCCGTCGGCGGGATGATCACGCGAATGCTCTGCGGCAGGACGATCTTGCGAAGCGCCTCGCCGCGGGTCAGTCCGAGGCTCATTCCCGCATCGATCTGTCCGGCCGGCACCGACAGCATGCCGCCGCGGATCACCTCAGCCATGTAGCCGGACTCGGCCAGCGACAGCGCGATCAGACCGGCGGAAAATCCTGAGATGAGGCTGTTCGTGCTGTACCCGAAGATCGTCGGGAACAGCACCGCGAGATTGTACCAGAGCAGCACCTGCACCAGCATCGGAACGCCGCGGAAGAACCAGACATACCCACGCCCGATGACGCTCGCGACCTTGTTCTGGCTCTGCATCATCAAGGCGATGACAAAGGCGAGCACGATGGAGATCAGCATCGCGAGCACGGACAGCTGGATCGTCACCCCGACGCCGCCGAGAATGACCGGATGGAACATGAATTGAGCAGCCACGCCCCACTCCATGTTCGGATTGCCGGCCTGGGAAACCGTGAACATCGACAGCAGTGCCGCGACAATCAGGGCGGAGACGATCTGCCCGTATTTCATGCGTTGCTTGGCGCGCACAGGCGCAGATTGCGTTGCGGGCTCTTCGCCCGGCCGCCGCACATAGTGCGCGACGACCGGGCTGACTTCGCTTTGCTCAGAGCCCTCGAAATTGAGGTGCGACATGAGAGTCAGTCCTTCGCCAGATTGACCCCGTAGTCTTCGAGTTTGATGACTTCGACCTTCCAGTCGGCAAGGATCTCGTCATAGGTGCCGTCTTCATGGATGGCCTTGAGTGCCGCGACGAAGCCGTCACGCAGCGCGCTCTCCTCCTTGTTGAAGGTCATCCCGAGATAGACCTTCGGCTCGAACTCGATCGGCAGGGAGTCGAGCACATCGCCGGTCTCGCGCATCAAGACGGACACGGCCAGGTCAGGCCAGATCATCGCATCGATGCGGCCAGAGGTGAGGGCAAGGTTCTTGTCGCTGCTGTTGGGGTAGGAGACGAGCTTCGTCGGTTCCTTGCCTTCGGCAGTGCATGCCGCGGCCATCAGGTCGACCAGACGCTGCGCGTCGCTGCCCTTGACGTCACCGATCGTGATGCCGCAGCCGCCGTTTACCGCACCCGTTATCCCCTTCGGATTGCCCTTGGCGATCATGAACACCGAGCCGGCCAGCTGGTAGTCGATGAAGTCGACCTTTTCCTGGCGGTTCTTGCGGTCGGTCATGCCCGCGATCGCTGCATCGAACTTCTTGCTCTGCATGCCGATAAGGATCTGGTCGAAGGGCACCTTGTCCCACTGGACCGGCAGGCCGAGCTTTGCTGCCATCGCCTCCATGAGGTCGACATTGTAGCCCTTGATGGCGGACTCGCCGATCGGAGTGAAGTTCGCGGGCTCGAAGTCGGGCTGGGTGGCAATCACCAACACGCCCTTTTCGCGATACTTCTCAGGCACAAGCTTGGCCAGCGGGGCGTCCGGCTTGAACCCGGCCTCCGAGGCGCCAGCCGGGCTGTAGGCGGCACCACCGAGCAGGGTCAGGCTCGCTGCCGCTGCACCGATGGCCATCCGGACGCGATGCTTCCAAGGGTATGACATTGCTATTTCTCCTCCGTCTGTTGCAACCGATAAACCGTGGGCCTCCTCCGGCCGCACGTCGGTCAGGTGTTTGCGCTACGATCGGCTTACGGTCTCGGCAGTGGTCTTAGGGACACGGCGGGCAGGCGTGGCGCGGACCCGGAAATGACCTGTGTCGGAGCGTGCTCTGGTCATGCAGTCCAATCTGTCCGAGATGGCTAAGGCGTTGGCAGTCAGCAATTCTCAGTAGCTTCAAATTAGAGCATTTGAAAATTAAATAGATGGATGATATCCATTCGGAAATTCAATTCGAAGAGAATGGGCAGCACGTGCTCGATCCCCGCCTTCTCCGCGCCTTCATCGGCATCCTCGACACGGGCAGCTTCACCCGTGCCGCAGAGCAGTTGCACCTGACGCAATCGACGATCAGCCAGCAGCTCGCCAGGCTGGAGGAGACTGTTGGCCATGCGCTGATTGATCGGGAAGCAAGACCGATCAGCGCCACCGCCTCGGGCGAGCGCCTGCAAGGCTATGCCCGCCGCATCCTCACGCTTCAGCAGGAGGCTCAGGCCGCGCTGGGCGATCCTGCAGGCTTGACGGCCATTCGCATTGGATTGGCAGAAGACATCTTCGACGGCCCGATGGCGGCCTTGTTCCGGGAGTTCGCGCAAGGACGCCGCGAGATCAGGATGGACGTGACATCAGGGCTGAGCCGCGACCTGACCCGGCGCTACCGGGATGGCGAGTTCGACATCGCCGTGGTCAAGGAGCCCGCCCAGAGCGCGGATGCGCGCGCGTCCTTCCCCGAGCCCATGGCGTGGCTAGAGGCGGTCGATTCCGATCGCGACTGGCCGGACCCAATGCCGCTGGTGGTCTTCTCACCGGGCGGCCTGTACCGCGACCAGATGTTCGAGCGCATCGAACGGGAACGCCGCCGCTGGTATGTCGCCTTCTCGAGCAGCAGCCTTCTGAACATTCTTGTGGCTGTCGAGGCTGGCTTTGGCATCACCCTGCTACCCGTCGCAACCACCCCCGGAAGACGGGTCAAGACTTACGCGCCGTTCGGCACCGAACCACCGATCGCCGTCTCCATTTACTCCTGGGAGCAGACCGGCCCGATCAAGGAACTTGTCGACTGGATGTCTGCCATGCTGGGCCTGCGCGCCAGCGCGACCAACGCCATCATTCAAGGCTGATCAGCACAATTCGCAAACCGCCTGGCGCGGGCATCAGCCGACTGCCCCGTCCTGCTCAATTCAGGATTGGATAGCTCGGCGCGAAGATCTCCGACACCGGCGGATGCTCAAAGCTTCTGTCGGGATACTTGGCGATCAGCCCTTCGAACTGCCGTTGGGCGCGTTCGCGGGCGGCACGTATATCGAAACCTGCGAGCTTGCCCTCGAGCATCGACAGGCGTCCGTCGACAAACACCGCCTGCGTGACCTTGCCCGAGCCGCCAAGCACCAGTGTGGTGATCGGATCGACAGTCGGCGTCATGTAGGGGTCGTCGAGGCGGAAGATCGCGATGTCGGCCTTCGTGCCGGCGGCAAGCCGGCCGATATCGGTCCGGCCCAGCGCCTTGGCGCCGCCCAGCGTGGCGGCATCGTAGAGATCCTTGCTGAGAACGGCGTCGGATGCCTTCTCGCTGATCCGGCATCCGACGAGTCCCATCAGCAGGTTCATCAGCATGTCCTGCGGTGCCGTGTCGGTTGCCATGCCGATGTTGATGCCGAGCTTCCGGCAGGAGGCGAAGGAGTTCAGCGTGCTGCCCATGCGCGCCGACACCAGCGGCGAGTGCGCGATAGAGACGCCGTTTTCGGCATAGAGCTTCAGGTCGTCGAGCGAGGCATGGGTGCCGTGCGGGGTGATCAGTCGCTCGCTCAACAGGCCATGATCGCCCATCCAGCGCGGCCCAGACACACCATGCAGCTTGTGCATGGTGTCGAGCTCGAGCTTGCCCTGGGCCATATGCAGCCGCACCCGGCAATCGAGATCGCGCGCCGCAGCCATCGTCCGCTGCAGGACTTCGAGCGTGCAGGTCTCGACCCGGTCGGGCGCGAGCATGCCGTTGACCAGCCCGCCATGCCGGCCGTGCTGGCGCTCGATGAAAGCTATCGCATCGTCGAGACCGGCCAGCCCTCGTGCCTCGTCGAAGTCAGGCACGATCTTGCCCGGCGCCTCCAGCACCATGCCGCCCGAGCGGTAGGCGGGGCTGAGAAACACGCGAAGACCGAGGTCACCGGCCGCGTCCGCTGCCGCATCGAATTCGGCGGCCGTCTCGCCCCATTCGCGATAGTAGAGCGAGGCAATAGGTGCTGCCGACGTGACGCCGTTGAGCAAGGACAGGCCGAAGGCGAACTTCTTCTGGAAGGCCAATTCCTCGGGCGAATACATCTCGTAGGGTCCACGCTCGACATAGGAGCGCGGCCAGATGCGGCCCTTGGCCCATCCGGGCTGGTTGTCGTGGACGAGCACATAGGTGTCGATGTCGGACAGCGCATCGAGGTCGATCAGGCCGGGGCTGATCAGGGCTGCGCCGAAGTCGATGCGTCTCGCCACCTCGCCATCGAAGCGGCGGCCGGCGAAGATGACCTCGCCCCCTTCGACCACCAGCTCTCCGCGCGGCACCAGGCAATGCCCTTCGCCGTTGTAGGCAAGCAGCCAGTCGGCGGTCATGAGGGTACGGCCGGCCGGCCGCTGGCCAAGGGTCAGCTCTTCGGGACGTGTCATCGCCAATCCAGTCTGAAGTCGTCGCGCCTGCCGGCGAGCGGGCGCTGCCAAAGAAAGGGCGCTTCACCTTTCAGGATGAAGCGCCCAGGTCTTCTTGGGAGTTACGGTTTGGCTGGGCTTAGTCGCCGGCCATCTGCGTCAGCCAGTGGCGCGGCTTGTTGTCCGAGCGGAAGTCGACGCTCTTGACCTTGGCCTGCGTCGCCCAGGCGATCGGCTGCTGGTGCAGCGGAACGAGGATCGTGTCGTCCTTGGCGATCTTGAGGGCTGCTTCTTCCAGCGCCAGGCGCTTGGCGACATCAGGTTCCTGCACGGCCTGCGCAACCAGCTTGTCCAGCTCCGGATACGACCATCCGCCATAGTTCGAGACGCCGACCTTGTCGTTCTTGGTCGACAGCACCTGGGCCAGGATCGAGTAGGCGTCGAGCGTCGGCTCGTTGGCCCAGCTCAGGTTGAACATGTCGGCCTTGCCCTGCGTGCGCTTCGGCGATTGGACGGCGCGCGGCGCAATGTCGATCGAGACGTCGAAGCCGGCGCGCTTCAGCATGTTGGCGATGCCGGCGCAGAAGTCCTCCTCGTTGATGCTCTCGTCGTTGGAGCACATGTAGGTGAACTTCAGGCCTTCCTGGCCGGCTTCCTTGAGCAGCGCCTTGGCGCGTTCCGGATCGGCCTTGCTGTAGGTGTCGAGCGACTTGGCATAGCCTGCGATCTCAGGCGCGATCAGCGAGCCGGACGGACGGGCGAGGCCGCGCATCACCTTGGCATTGATCAGGTCGCGGTCGATCGCAGCCTCGACGGCCTGACGTACACGCACGTCGTTAAACGGGCTGGGACGACCGTCTTCCAGCTTCTCCTTGCGGTTGAAGCCGAGGAAGACCGTGCGGAACTCCTGCTTCTTCAGCACCGTCAGGCCGGGCGTGCTTTCGAGACGCGGCAAATCCTGGATCGGCGCGGAGTCGACGAGGTCGACTTCGCCCGACAGCAGTGCTGCGACACGGGTCGCCGGCGAGGCGATCGGCATGTATTCGATGCGGTCGAGATTGTGCTTCTTCTCATCCCACCAGAGATCGTTGACCAGCAGCACGGTCTTGCTGTCGGCGACGCGGCTTTCGAGCTTGAAGGGGCCCGTGCCGTTGGTGTTGTGGGTGGCGAAGCCTTCCGTCTTGGTGTCGACGGCGGTCGGCTTCTCCGTGTTGTTGTCCTTCAGCCACTTGCCGCTGAACATGAAGATGTTCGTCATGTCGTTGAGGAACAGCGACGTCGGCGCCGAGACCTCGATGTCGACCGTGTGGTCATCGACCTTCTTGCTGCTGACGTAGAGCGGGATGTTGCCGCGCAGCGGCGAGGCCGGATCGGTGACGCGGTTGAGCGAGGCGATCACGTCGTCCGCGGTGAAGTCGGCACCGTTGTGGAACTTGACGCCCTGGCGCAGGGTGAAGCGCCAGACCTTGTTGTCGATCAGCTCCCACTTGGTCGCCAGCGCCGGCTCGATCTTGAAGTTGGCGTCGTAGCGAACCAGGCCCTCATAGATGTGGTTGAGGAACGACAGGTTGAACGTCGACGCGATCGAATCAGGATCGAGCGAATAGATATCGGCGCGGCCGCCCCAACGCAGGGTTTCGGCACTGGCCGGTGCCGAGATGGCGATTGCTGCAACGGCACCGAGAATGAGTTTCTTAAAGCGAGACATTTTACCTCCCAAGGATCGCGCTTGCTGGAACCCACCATCGATCTGATCGACAGGATTGTCAACAATCTTGTTGACGCAATTTCGCTGAATCGGTAGCAAAATTACGTCGGGTCACGCTGGCGCCATGCGGCGTCGAGCCAACCGATGGGGCTGCCAGAAGGCCGGTGGCCAGCGGAAATGGAGGAAAAACCGCATGAGCGATCTGCTGTTGCTGCACGGAACCATCGTCACCGTCGACCCCGATCGGCGCATCATCGAAGACGGCGCAATCGCGATCAGGGATGACAGGATTGTCGACATTGGTTCGGCGAGCGAGCTCGAACCACGGCATCAGGACAAGAAGGCTGTCGACTGCCGTGGCAAGCTGATCATCCCCGGTCTCATCGACGCCCACGGCCATGCCGGGCACGTGCTGATCCGCAGCATCGGAGCAGACACAAACTCGATGTGGATGCAGATCGTCACCCCGACCTACTACCACTACATGACGCGCGACTATTGGTATGCCGACGGCCTGGTATCGGGCCTCGAGCGCCTGCGCGCCGGCGTCACGACAGGTGTCAGCATCATCGCGTCGATGCCGCGCAGCGACGATCCGGTCTTTGCCAGCAACCATGCCAAGGCCTATGGCGAGATCGGCCTGCGCGAGATCATCTGCGTCGGCCCGGCCGGCCTGCCCTGGCCGCATCCGGTCACACGCTGGGAAAGCGGCAAGCCGGAACGCCGACACATCCCCTTCGAGCAGATGATCGAGGGCGCAGAGGCAACGATCCAGGAGCTGAACGGCAGCGCCGACGGGCGCATCAAGGTGTTCCTGACGCCCTTCACCATCGTGCCGTCGCTCGATCCGTCCAACGCCAGCACACCGGACCGGGCGGTCAAGCTCACCGACAATGACCGCATGCAGGCCCGCCGCGTGCGCGAAACCGCCCGCAAATGGGGCGTTCGTATCCACTCCGACGCCTTCGCCGGCCAGATCCGCATGGCCTTCCAGGACAAGGAAAACGCCATCCTCGGACCCGACGTCCACCTGCAGCACTGCTGGGGCATATCACATGAAGAGGTCGACATTCTTGCCGAGACCGGCACCTTCGTCACGCACGCCCCACCCGGCCGCTCGACGCCGATCCTCGACATGATCTCCAAGGGTGTGCCGGTTGCCGTCACCTCCGATGGCGTCTCGCCGAGCCGCCACTTCGACATGTTCCAGATGGCGCGGCTTGCCCAGTACACGCAGCACCTGCTGCACAATCACGACCGCTATTTGCTGCCGCCGGGCAAGATGTTCGAGATGATCACCATCGACGCCGCGAGAGCACTCGGCATGGACCACGAGATCGGCTCGCTGGAGGTCGGCAAGAAAGCCGATATCGCCATCATCAACATGCGCCAGCCGCATCTGACGCCGAACTGGATGGTCGTTCACCGGCTGGTCCAGCAGGTTCTCGGCAGCGACGTCGACACCGTCATCGTCGACGGCAAGATCCTGATGGAAGGCGGCAAGGTGCTGACCACCGACATGGAACAGGCGCTCGATTTCGGCGAGCGCGAGGCGCAGGCCCTTGTCGAACGGGCAGGCCTTAAGGCACACATGCACGATCCCGCCTGGGGCAAGCTCTATCGCACCTTCGAGGAAGCGGTGGTGCCACCGGCGCCACCGGTTCTGTAAGATCGGGCATCGATGGCTGCCTGCCGAAGCAGGCAGCCACCATCCACCAAAGCAAAGGGGCCCAAGGGCCCCTTTGTCGTTTCCGGTACTAGCTGTTCGCCGCTCTCAACTGCAGATCGACATCGGCAGGCGCCGGTCCCTTCTGGCGCGGGAAATCATAGGCGTTGACCTTCGACGTGACATAGCCGGCGCCGACAAGCGCCTCTGCGATCTTCAGCGCGGCGGTGACGCCGTCGATGACCGGCACGCCCGTTGCCTTGGCCAGACGATCGCACAGGCTCGACATGCCGGCACAGCCGAGGATGATCGCCTCGGCGCGGTCATAGAGCTTTGCCCGCTCGATCGTCTCGATCAGCAGGCGCTCTGCCGTCTCAGGGTCTTCCTCGAGCCCGAGCACCGGCAGGTCGATGGCGTGCACGGCGCGGCAATGGTGCCCGGCACCATAGGCCTGGACGATGTCCTCGATGATCGGCACCGAGCGCGGCAGCGTGGTGACGACGGAGAAGCGGCGGCTGATCGTCATCGCCACCTGCACGGCAGCCTGGCAGATGCCGATGACCGGCCCCTTGGCGACTTCGCGGGCGGCATGCAGGCCGGGGTCGTCGAAGCAGGCGATGACATAGGCGTCGACGCCCTCACCCTCGCCCTTGCGGATTTCCGACAGCATGTCCGGCACCGCCAGCGCCTCGTCGGCGCTGCCTTCGATGCTGACAGGTGTTCTGGTCGGGTTGACGGCACTCACATGCGTCGCCGCATTGGCAACGCGCAGCGCGCTTTCCAGTGCCTGGTTGGTCATGGAAGCGGTCGAATTTGGATTGATCAGGCGGATATGCACTTTGCTGGATCCTACTCGCCGCGTTCGTTTGCCTTGAGCACATCCGCGATCGTCGGTGCCTTCAGCACGAACTGGCGGTCGGAAGTGATGTAGTTGTCTGCGTGAAGCCGGGCGATCGGCTGGTAGACTTCGGGGTTTACATACCGTCCCGCCTCGTCGAGGCAGTCGCGGCGCACATGCATGTGCACGACTTCGCCCAGCACGAGCAGGCGGCGTGGATATTCGATCAGCCGCTCGACGCGGCATTCGAATGCGCATGGTGCGTTGGTCACGTAGTCGACGTCGATCTGGGCGCCGCGAGCGGTGGGCAGCCCTGCCATTTCAAGTTCGTCGACATCGCTTTCGAAGCCCAGGCCGCAGACGAGCATCTGCTGCGACAGGGCCATGTCGACCATATTGACCACGAACTCGCCGCTCCGCCTGATATTGACCACCGTGTCCTTGTCCTCGCCGGAAAGACGCGGCTGGATACCCAGCACGACGATCGGCGGCTCATGGGAGAATACGTTGAAGAAACTCATCGGGGCTGCATTGCTGCGCCCCGTGGCCGTGCGGGTGGTGACGAGCGCAATCGGCCGCGGACCAATGAAATTGGTCAGCAGGCGATAGCGGCTTTCCATCTCCAGCCTGGTGAAATCGAACTCCATATGCCCTCTCAAACCCGAACCGCTTGGTACACAATTTTATGCTGGATTGTCCGCAAAGGGGGGTTCGGGTAATTTATTGGAATGTTGACTTTTAAGTGTCCATGACGAATGTCGGCCATCGCAGGAGGCAGCGCTTCATGACCGAACAAGCAAGCGTTTCGACACAACAGATCGTCGAAAAAGTATGGCTTTCTATTGCCGAGCGGCGGCTGCGTCCGGGCGTCCAGCTCAAGGAAGGCCAACTGGCCGAAATCTTCGACGTCAGCCGCGCGCGCATTCGCCAGGCATTGACCGCGCTCGAGCGCGAAGGGCTTGTCACCATCATCCCCAATCGCGGCGCTTTCGTGTGCCAGCCGTCCGTCGACGAGGCCCGGGAGGTGTTCTTCGTGCGCCGATCGGTTGAGCGCTGCGTCATCGAGCGTATCTGCACTTCGCGGTCGAAGGCCGACGTCGTCAGGTTGCGCAGCCATGTCGCGCGCGAAAGGGTCGCAAACGCCAACGACGCCACCACCGACATCATCAAGCTGTCCGGTGGCTTCCACCTCCTGCTCGCCGAGCTCTCCGGTTCGGACTTCCTCTTCGGCATGATGCGCGACCTGATCTCGCGCACCTCGCTGATCACCGCCGTGTATCGCAACACCGCGCGCTTCAATTGCGGGCCGGACGAACATGACGAAATCGTCGAGGCCATTGCCGCCGGCGACGTCGAAAAGGCCTCGCGGCTGATGCAACATCATCTCGACCATGTCGAGTCCGAGCTGGACCTCAGGGAGGTCCGCGACATGTCGCATGACCTCAAGGCCGCCTTGGCGTAACCCGCATCCCTCATCGTCACTCATCGGTCACGAGGTGACATGCCACGCGCGTTCCACCCGCGAGCGTGCGCACCGCCGGGAGCTCGGATGAGCAGCGTGCGGTGGCCATCGGGCATCGCGGATGGAACGGACAGCCCGACGGCGGCTTGAGCGGGCTTGGCACCTCGCCACCTGCAACGACGCGATCCCGGTGCGGATCCTTGACGTTGGGGATCGTCTCGAGCAGCAGCTGCGTGTAGGGATGGCGCGGCTTGGCAAACAGTGCCTCCGTCTCCCCCTCTTCGACGATGCGGCCGAGATACATGACCGCAATGCGGTCGGACATGTGCCTGACCACGCTCATGTCGTGGCTGATGAACAAATAGGTCAGGCCGAATTCGTCCTGCAACTTGCGCATGAGGTTCAGCACCTGCGCCTGCACCGAGACGTCGAGTGCCGACGTCGGCTCGTCGCAGACCAGAAAGCGCGGCTCGCCGGCAAGCGCACGCGCGATCGAGATGCGCTGGCGCTGGCCGCCGGAGAATTCGTGCGGGAACTTGTCGCCGTCCGACGCCGACAGGCCGACGGTCTTCAGCAGCTCCACCACGCGCTCTTCGATCTCCGCCGCCGTGTTCCTGAGCTTAAGCTCGCGGATCGGCTCGGCGATGATGTTCTTCACCCGCCAGCGCGGGTTGAGCGAGGCGTAGGGATCCTGGAAGATCATCTGGGCCGCCAGCGGCTTGCCGTCCTCGCCGGGAGCGAAGCGCATCTCGCCGCCATTGGCCCGGTAGAGGCCCGTCACCAGGCGGGCGACCGTCGACTTGCCGCAACCGCTTTCGCCGACCAGGCTGAGGCAACCGCCCAACGGCACCTCGAAGCTGATGTCGTTGACCGCCTGCAGGTACTGGCGCGGCTTGCGCTCGACCACGCGGTTCAGCCACGGCGCCGACACGTCGAATGTCTTGATCAGCCCGTTGACGCTCAGCGCCGAGGTCTTGTGTGAAGTCATCGCGGTCATGCGGTTCCTCCTGCATTCATCCAGCAAGCGCTTGCCCCGTTGCCCGAAGTCACGAGACCCGGCCGTTCACGCGAGCAGCGTGGCCCGGCGTCCTTGCAGCGCGGGTTGAAGGCGCAGCCATCGGGAATGGCGTCGAGCCGCGGCATCGAGCCGTCGATCTGATTCAGCTGCTTGACGCGCGCGCCGAGTGCGGGGATCGAAGCCATCAGCCCCCGCGTGTAGGGGTGCTTGGGCGCATGCAGCACCTCGGCGACAGGTCCGATCTCGACGAGGCGACCGGCATACATCACCGCAATGCGGTCGGCGGTCTCGGCAATGACGCCCATGTCATGCGTCACCAGCATCACCGCCGTCTGCTTCTCCTTGCACAACTTGCGCAGCAGCGAGGTAATCTGCGCCTGGATGGACACGTCGAGCGCGGTGGTCGGCTCATCGGCGATGATCAGCTTGGGCGAGGCGGCCAGCGCAAGCGCAATCACCACGCGCTGTCGCATGCCGCCCGAAAACTGGTGCGGATACTGGCCGAAGCGATCCTCCGGCGAAGGAATGCCGACATCCTTGAGCAGCGAGATCGCCCGTGCCCTGGCTTCGGCCTTGCCCATGCCGAGATGCTGACGGATGGTTTCGGTCAGCTGTGCACCGACGGTGAACAACGGGTTGAGCGAAGTCAGCGGGTCCTGGAAGATCGCACCGATCTCGCGGCCGCGGATCGTCTCCATCTCGCGGTCGTTGAGCTGGTCGATGCGGCGATCGCCAAGCCATATCTCGCCTTCGGCGATGCGGCCCGGCCGCTCGAGCAGGCCCTGGATCGCCAGGCCCGTCATCGACTTGCCGGCACCGGACTCGCCGACGACGCCGAGGATCTCGCCGGGTCGGATCGACAGGCTCACGTCGGAGAGCGCGGTGGCAACCCCGCGGCGGCCGGGAAACTCGACCTTGAGGTTGCGTACTTCAAGCACTGCCTTCTCGGCTTCAGCCATTGTCGTTGACCTCTATCGGATAGCTGGGCGGGAAGATTTCCGAAACAGGCGGGTTGCCCCAGCTGCGCTCCGGATACTTGGCGATGAGACCGTCGAACTGGCGCTGCGCAAGCTGGCGCGCGGCCTTCATGTCGATGCCGGCAACCTCGCCGAAGCGCATCGACAGGCGCCCGTCGACGAACACGGCCTGGGTGACCTTGCCCGATCCGCCGGTTACCAGCGTGGTGATCGGATCGATAGACGGCGCCATGACCGCGTCGTCGAGGCCGAACACGGCGATGTCGGCGCGCGCGCCTGAGATCAGCTTGCCCAGGTCGTCGCGGCCAAGCGCCTTGGCGCCGCCGAGTGTCGCTGCGTCGAACAGATCGGCACTCCGGACACGGTCCGGAGCCCGGTCGTTGATGCGGCAGGCGATCAGGCCGACAAGCAGGTTCATCAGCATGTCGGCAGGCGTCGTGTCGGTGCCCATCGCGATGTTGATGCCACGTTCCTTGCACTTGGAGAACGAGTTGAGCGTGCTGCCGCCACGGGCCGAAACCAGCGGGCAATGCACGATCGACACGCCGTTCTCGGCATAGAGACCGAGGTCTTCCTCGGTGGCGTTGGTGGCATGCGGCGCGATCAGACGGTCGTTGAGCAGACCGGCGCGTGCCAGCCACACAGGTGCTGTCGCACCATGCAGCTTGCGCACGGTGTCGACTTCCATAGAGCCCTGCGCCATGTGCAGGCGGATCCTGCAACCGAGTTCTGCAGCCGCGGCTTGCGTCTGGCGCAGCAGCTCCTCGGTGCAGGTCTCGACACGGTCCGGCACCAGCAGGCCGCGCACCAGGTCGCCATGGCGACCGTTCTGCCGCCCGATGTAGTCGACGGCGTCGCGCAGTCCGGCGAGGCCGCGCTTCTCGTCGAACACTGCTTCCATGCGGCCCGGCTCTTCAAGCACCATGCCGCCGGCGCGATAGGCCGGGCTGAGATAGACGCGCAGGCCAAGCTCTCCGGCCGCATCGGCCGCCGCGTCGAACTCGGCAACCGTCTCGCCCCACTCGCGATAGAACAGCGAGGCGATGGGCGCGGCCGTGGTGATACCGTTCAGCAGCAGCTGGCCGAAGGCAAAACGCTTCTGGAAGGCCAACTCCTCCTGCGAATACATCTCGTAGGGGCCGGCTTCGACGTAGTGGCGCGGCCAGACACGGCCCTTGGCCCAACCCGGATGGTGGTCGATGCCCAGGATGGTGGTGTCGAGATCCGACAGCGCATCGAGATCGATGAGGCCGGGGCTGACAAGTGCATTGCCGAAATCGATGCGGCGGGCGACCTCGCCGGCAAAATCGGTACCGACATAGATCACCTCGCCACCGTCGATGACGACCTGGCCATTGGGGATCAGCCGGTGGCCACCATCGCGGTGACCGAGCACCCAGGCGGCGGTGATGAGCGTGCGCCCTTCGGGACGCTTGCCGAGTTCGAGCGTGTCGAGAACCTGTCTTGTCATGGCATTTCCACCGTGGCCTGGCCGTTGCGCGCGGTGACGCGACCGCCCTTGACGACCAGCGGGCGCGGCGCGACATCGACCACGGCGTGGGCCAGCGTCTCGCCGGTCAGCAGGGTCAGGTCTGCGTTGCAGCCTTCGGCGAGGCCGTAGCCCTCGATGCGCATGACATCCGCGCCGCCCTGCGAGACGACGTGCAACACATGCGCCAGCTCGATGTCCGAGCGCAGGCCGTTCTTCATGCCGACCACCTTGGCGCGGTCGAGCATGTCGGGCTGGCCCCAGGGGCCCCAGGTGTCGCGGATGCCGTCGCAGCCGGCGCCGACGCGGACGCCTGCCTGCTTGAGGCGCATGATCGACGGCACGGTGGCCGACGGCGCACCCGTGGTCAGGATCGCCACGTCGAGTTCGGCGATCTGTTCGATCAGCTGGCCGACGCGCAGATAGTCGTTCATGCCGAGTGCAAAGGCGTGGCTGATCGCAACCTTGCCCTGCATGCCGTTGGCGCGGATGCGCTCGAACATCAGTTCCATGGTGAAGGCGCCAAGATCGCCCGCCTCATGGAGGTGAATGTCGATCGGGCACTGGTGCTTCAGCGCCAGGGCGAAGAGCGCGTCGAGCTGGCCCTTGGGGTCGCGGTCGATGCCGCAGGGATCGATGCCGCCAAGAACCTCGCAGCCCTGGCTGAGTGCCTCGTCGAGCAGTTCCAGCGTGCCCGGCATGACCATCAGGCCCGACTGCGGGAAGGCGACGATCTCGATGTCGATGAAGCCTTTCAGCTTCTCGCGGGTTTCCATGATGCCGTCGACGAGCGCCAGCTTGTGGACCGGATCGATGTCGACATGGCTGCGGATATGCGTCGCGCCATGGGCGGCGAGGCCGATGGCATGGCGCATCGACTGGCGATGTGGGTCGATGCCGATCTCGATGCGGTGCTCGCGCTCGAAATCGATCCGCTCGCGCAGCACGGCGCGGCGATTGTTCTCGTGCCAGGGCATGCCCCAGGTGGTCTTGTCGAGATGGGTATGCGCGTCGATCAGGCCCGGAATGGCGATGGCGCCCTTGCCATTCTCGACCGGCATGCCGGGGTCTGGCTCGAAACGGCCAATGCCGGCGATCCGCCCGTCGCGGATCAGCAGATCGGAATTCGCACCGCCATAAGGACGAACGTTGCGAAGCAACAGGTTGGTCATCACGCTTACCTCAGTTTCGGATTGAGCAGGTCGCGCAGCCAGTCACCCAGAATGTTGACGACGACGACGAGCAGGCAGAGCTGGATCACCGGAAACAGCACGATCCACCACGAACCGGAGAACAGGAACTGGTTGCCAATGCGGATCAGCGTTCCGAGCGACGGCTGGCCGGGTGGCATGCCGATGCCAAGGAACGACAGCGTCGCCTCGGTCAGGATCGCCATGCCGAAGTTCAGCGTGGCGGCGACCAGTACCGGCGTCAGCGTGTTGGGCAGGATGTGATGCGCCAGGATACGACGAGCGGGCACTTTCAGCAGGCGAGCCGCCTGAACATATTCCTTGTTGCGCTCGACAATGGTCTGTGCACGCACGGTGCGCGCATATTGCACCCAGGACGACAGCGCGATCGCGAACACCAGCACGGCCGCGGCTCCGATCTCGCGCAGGTCATCCGGCAACATCTGGCGCACGACGGTCGACACAAGGATGGCGATCAGGATCGTCGGGATCGACAACGTGATGTCGCCGAAGCGCATCAAGAGATTGTCGACGACACCGCCAAAGAAGCCGGCGCACAGGCCCGCGGTCATGCCGATCAGCAAGGACAGCACCACCGAGAAGAGGCCGATGACGATGGATATGCGCGTGCCGTAGAGAATGGCCGACAGCATGTCGCGCCCTTGCGTGTCGGTGCCGAGCAGGTAGGGCCACTCACCCGTTGGCTCCCAGATCGGCGGAAGCTCGGCCTTCCACATATCGAGCTGGGCAGCATCATAAGGGTTCTGCGGTGCGATCAGCGGCGCAAACACCGCAGCCGACACCAGCACGGCCAGGATCACGGCGGCGATCATCGCCGACTTGCTGCGGGTGAAGGACCACCAGACATCGCTATTGCGGATGCGCTTGAGCAGGCCGGGACGGGCGGCAGCGCCGGTTTTGGTAACGTCTGTCGTCATCGACTGGACTCCAGCTGTCAGTGCGAGGCACGCAGGCGCGGATCGATCACGGCATAGGTGATGTCGACCAGCGTGTTCAGCGCGACGAAGATGAAGGAGATGATGCAGAGATAGGCGGCCATGACGGGGATATCGAGGAAAGTCACCGCCTGAATGAACAGCATGCCCATGCCCGGCCACTGGAAGACAGTCTCGGTGATGAGCGCGAAGGCGATCAGCGAGCCGATGTTCATCGCGGTCATGGTCACCACCGGCATCAGGCAGTTGCGCAGCGCGTGGCGGAAATAGATGCGCCAGCGCGGAATGCCGCGGGCGCGGGCGAACTTGACATAGTCGGAGCGCAGCACTTCAAGCATCTCGGCGCGGACGAGGCGCATGATCAGCGTGATCTGGTAGAGCGACAGCGACACCGCCGGCAGGATCAGCGCCGCGCGTCCGGACGGCGTCAGAAGGCCGGTCGACCACCATCCCAACTGCACGACCTCGCCGCGACCGAAGGACGGCGACACGCCGAGGATGACAGAAAACACCAGGATCAGGAGAATGCCCACGACGAAGCTCGGCAGCGACACGCCGACGATCGACAGGAATTGCAGCGACTCCGTGTACCATCTCCCCCGCTTGATCGCGGTCAGCACGCCGAGCGGCAGGCCGACGACCAGCGAGATCAGTGTCGCCACCAGAACAAGCTCCAACGTCGCCGGGAAGCGCTCTCCGATCAGGGTCAGCACGTCCTGGCCATTGCGGTAGGAGATGCCGAAATCGCCCTGTGCCGCATTCGCGACGAAGCGCGCAAACTGGGTGGCAACGCCGTCGTCGAGACCCAGCCGCTCGCGAATGGCATCACGGTCCGCCTGCGTCGTCTGTTCGGTGACCATGAGCTCGACCGGATCGCCGGCGAGACGGAAAATCAGGAAGGCGAGCATGGCGACCGCCAGCATGACCATGATGGCATTGGCAATGCGGCTTATAGTGAAGACCAGCATGTGGAGCCTCGCGGGGTGGACGGAGCCGGAGCGCCTGCTGCGCCGGCTCCACGTGGTGTTTACTGGGCGAAATGAGTCAGCCGGTGGTGCGGCTTGTTCTCGGTAAGCTGCGCGATATCAGCGCGGAGATCCTCTTGAGGGGCTCCGCATGGCAAGGCGTCGAAAAGCCCGCGGCCTGCCGCGAGGATCAGCTTCCTGAACATGTGAGTTCTCCACCACTTCGTTTTGCCCCAGCCCCCTTTGGCGGGGATCTTTTCATGAAGCGATGGCGGCTCGGGGCCGCCAATCTGCTCGCCGCATCAACCGGCTGCACCTCCACTGCCTTGCCGATTGCCGCCTGCGTGCCAAAAGCTACGAAGTCGCAACACACATGTCAACCATATTGTCGACAATCTTCTTTATTTTTGCCAACAGACGGCTCAAACCAGCCATGAGCGGCCGACAGCCGGACCAATGGCGGTGTCGTCAGCCTGCTTGCAGGTCGGCCCAGCCACTGGCATGCTGCCGCATCTTTGAAAAGATCTGCGCCCAAGCCCCACCTTCTTGCCGGCCACCGGTGCTTGCAGCCGCATAAAGCGGAGAGCGTCCGAGGCGCTCATCGAACATCGCCGGGATCTCCCGCCTGCTCTGGAAGATCGGCCGAGACATCGCTCGGTCCGTCAATCGCCAAAGCCCGGCAAACCAAGTCCGACGACGTAAATTCTGCAACAACGCCCCCTCACATGGAGTGTCGTCGGGCGATTGTTCTTTGCCTGCCTTGGACGCTGCATGTCGCGCTTCGATGACCAAGCGCGCATCAACACTGATTTATTTCGTTGAATTGAAGTATAAACAAAAAAATGTATCGACCAGTTCTTTTGAAATCGCCCTGGTTGCGGCATCTCGAAATTATTCCCGCATTGCGATAGAGAATTTTGTGGTGCCGATACATGACAGTTTAATAAAGTTGCAATCTGCGGCGCGGTACTGAGCGATATCAAATCGAGCCGGAACCCCGTCATGACGATTAGATTAAAGCTCATTGCCAGTATCGCCCTTCTCGCCGCTTTGTTGCTGATTTCAGGCGGCACCGCCTTTTTGGCGCTGCAATCAGTGTCGGAGCGCACCCGCACCATTGTCGTCGATCGCGTCGAGCCGATGACCCATCTGAAGACCGTCGCGGACATGTATGCCGTCAACATCGTCGACACGGCCCACAAGGTCAGAAGCGGCGCGCTCGATTGGGCGGAAGGCGAAAAGGCGTTGCGTGTCGCCATCGATGCCATCGACCGCTCCTGGACGGCCTATGCGTCAACGACGATGACATCGGATGAAAAGGCGCTGGCCGACGGGTTCGCAGGGCTTCGCGAGAGTTCGAGAAGTGAGATCGACACTCTGGTCGGTATCATCGCGCGAAAGGATCAGGCAGCCCTCGATCGCTTCGTCGGCGAGCGGCTCTATCCGACGATCGATCCGCTTGCCACGCCCATCAGCGACTTGGTCTCGCTCCAGCTTCGCGTGGCGCAGGAGGAATTTGCCGCCGCAAACGAGCTGAAATCTACCATCGTCCTGTGGATGGGCGCGCTCGCGGTCGTCTCGTTGGCCATCGTTGCCTTCTCGGTCTGGCTGGTGATCGGCGGCGTCACGACCCCACTCAAGCGCATGCAAGAGGCAATGCGCCGGCTGGCGTCCGGCGACACGGTGACGGGAGTTCCCTATTCCGGGCGCCGCGACGAGATCGGCGATATGGCCGGAGCGGTCGAGGTGTTCCGCCAGGCGGCCATTGCCAACCGGCGCATGGAAGAGGAGGCGCAAGCCACGCGGGCACGGGCCGAGAGCGACCGCATCCGCCTGACGGAGGAAGCCGAAGCCGCAGCCCAGGCGCGACTGGAGCAAGCGACATCGGGGCTTGCGGCCGGTTTGCGCCGGCTTGCCTCGGGCGACCTGTCGTTCCAGCTCGATCAAGCCTTTGCGCCGGATTTCGAGCCGCTGCGCCATGATCTCAACGCCGCGATCGGCCAGCTCGGCGACACGCTGTCGGCCATCACCCTGTCGGCCGGATCGATCGACAACGGAACCCGCGAGATCAGCGTCAGCGCCGACGACTTGTCGCGCCGCACCGAACAGCAGGCAGCGTCGCTCGAAGAGACGGCCGCCGCGCTCGACGAGATCACCGTCAATGTCTCCAACTCCGCCAAGCGCGCCGACGAGGCGCGTGCCGTGGCGATGCGGGCCAATGCCAGCGCCGCCCAGTCGGGCGCTGTGGTGGGGAACGCGGTCGAGGCCATGGGCCGGATCGAGGAAGCCTCCGGCCAGATCTCCAACATCATCGGCGTCATCGACGAGATCGCCTTCCAGACCAACCTTCTGGCGCTCAACGCCGGCGTCGAGGCGGCGCGGGCGGGCGATGCTGGCAAGGGCTTTGCCGTCGTCGCCCACGAGGTGCGCGAACTGGCGCAGCGCTCGGCCAAGGCGGCCAGGGAAATCAAGGAACTGATCCGCAATTCGAGCGTCGAGATCGAAGCCGGTGTCAAGCTGGTGCGGCAAACCGGCGAGGCACTGAAGACCATCGAGACCTATGTCGTGACCATCAATCAGCACATGGACGCGATCGCCACCTCGGTGCACGAGCAGTCGACCGGCCTCGGCGAAGTCAATACCGCGGTCAACCAGATTGACCAGGTCACCCAGCAGAACGCCGCCATGGTCGAGGAGACCACCGCCGCCAGCGTGACGCTTGCCGGCGAGGCCGCCCGGCTGCGCCAGTTGATCGCGCAGTTCGCGCTTGCCGAGACTTCGCCACCTCAGAGCCAGCGTCGCGCAGCCTGACAGCCCACAGCTGAACCGCAACAGCCTCTCCGGCAAATCGCCGGAGAGGCTGCGCCGGAACTAACGTTGAAGACACTTGGCAGAATCGGCGACCTTGCTGGCGGCTATGACGAACCGCCTCGCCGTCGCCTCGATGGCTCGTTCAGACCATCACTCGACCTGATGCCTGAGACCTGCCGCCTCGATCCCAGCAACGGCCACGAGTTCGTCATTGTCCGACGTGTCACCAGTGACGCCGACGGCGCCGAGGAGCTTGCCGGCCTGGTCGCGCACGAGCACGCCGCCCGGAACGGGCACGATCCTGCAGCCGGAGACGGCATTGAGCCCCTCGACAAAGTGCGGCCGCTCCCTCGCGGTCTGGTCGAGCCAGCGCGACCCCATGCCGACCGCCAGCGCGCCATAGGCCTTGCCCGCGGCGATCTCGTAGCGCAGCAGCGACGCACCGTCCTGTTTCTGGAAGGCCTTCAGATGCCCACCGGCGTCGAGCACCGCAATTGTCAGGGGCTTCATCTTCGCCTCGGCGCCCTTTTCGAAGGCTGCAGCGATGATGGTGTTGGCTATGGAAAGCGTCAGTTCAGTCATGTGGTTTCCTCGGAAATTCTGGGTCAAAAAAAGCGGCCGCCAGCCAGTGGCAGCCGCGAGAGTGCGATCGAAATGCCGTCAGTGTCCGGCGAGGTGACTACTTCGTCACGCCCATGATCTTGCCGAGATAGGCGACATATTCGCCGAACTGCGGCAGCGCGCGGGTGGCGGCGGCGTCGCGCGGACGCGGCAGATCGATCACCACCTCTTCGATGATCTTGCCCGGCCGGTCGGCCATGACCAGCACGCGGTCGGACAAGAACACGGCCTCGGCAATGCTGTGGGTGATCAGCATCACCGTCTTGCGGTGCTCCTGCCAGATGCGCAGCAGCTCGACATTGAGCTTGTCGCGGGTCAGCGCGTCGAGCGCGCCGAAGGGTTCGTCCATGAGCAGGATCGGCGGATCGAGCACCAGCGCCTGGCCGATCGAGGCGCGCTGGCGCATGCCGCCCGACAGCTGGTGCGGGTGGGCGTCGGCGAACTTTGAGAGCGACAAAACCTCCAGCACCTTGTCGACCGCGTGGTCGCGGGCTTGCGCCGGCATCTTTCGGATGCGGGCGCCGAGCTCGACATTCTTGCGCACGGTGAGCCAGGGCAGCATGTTGTTGGTCTGAAAGACCACGCCGATGTCAGGTCGCGGCGAGTGGATCGCCTCGCCCCTGATCGTCGCCGTGCCGCTCTCATAGGGGATCAGGCCGGCAATGATGCGCAGAAGCGTGCTCTTGCCGCAGCCGCTCGGCCCGAGCACCGAGACGAATTCCTGGTTGCGGATGCCGAAATTGATGTCTTCGAGCGCCGCGACCTTGCCGAAGTGCTTGTTCAGCCTTTTGGCTTCGATGTGGTTGGCCAGAGGCTGGGCGGCCGGCTGCGCGCCACCCTTGTTCGCCTCGATGGTCGCCGTAGCCGACATGATGTCCTCCCGAACTGCGATATTCATACCTGGATACCCCGCCACCAGACGGACTTGGCCGCGAATTCGATGGCCGCATAGAGCACCAGCGAGATCAGCGTGATGACGATGATGCAGCCGAAGACGAGGTCGGTGCGCGACGAGGCGGTGCCCAGCATGATGAGGTTGCCCAGGCCGCGATCGGAGCCGACGAGCTCGCCGATGATGGCGCCGATCATCGCCAGCGGCATCGCCACGCGACAGCCATCGATGAAAGCCGGCAGCGCGCTCGGCAGGCGCAGCGTCGTGAAGGTCGTCCACGGGCCGGCATTGAGGGCGCGGAAATGCTCTTCCAGGTTCTTGGCCGTGCCGGCAAAGCCGCCCAGCGTGGCGACGACGATCGGGAAGAAGGCGAACAGGAAGGCCATCGCCACCTTGGAGACGAAGCCGTAGCCGAACCAGACGATCATCAGCGGCGCAAGCGCGCTTTTCGGAGTCGTCTGCAGCGCCGTCACCAGCGGATAGATGGTGCGCTGGGCGAAAGGCGAGACATAGACGATCATGCCGATGATGATGCCGACGACGACGGCGGCGATGAAGCCGATCAGCACTTCGGCCAGCGTGTACATGGAGTGCTCGAAGATCTGGTCGCGTGACTCCCAGATCGCCACCGCGATCGCCGAGATCGGCGGCAGGATGTAGCTTTTCACTTCGAAATAGCGAACGCCGTATTCCCAGAAGAGCAGGAACGCTCCGAAAAACGAGACGACTTGCGCGTATGCGACAAGTCTTGGACTTACGCCTGACATATTGGCTCCTCCTGATAGGCGTCCGGGGGTGGGCCTCACAGGCAGCAGCCCCGGCAAATCTGTGTGTCGCATCCGGTCTGTCCGGTGCGCTCTTTGAGCAAGGGCGCCAGCATGGCCGGCGCCCCTCGTCTCGGTGGCTTGCAGGTCCTCGGCCTACTCGCCCAGCTTGTCCTTCACCACCTGGTGGGGCGGCGGGACAAGGAAGCGCTTGAAATGCCACTGGTCGAAGGCGTCGATGTTGCGCGCCCAGACCTGTGCGACATGCGGGTTGTCTTCGGTCACCTGGATCATGTCGCAATAGATCTCGCAGTTGTTGCCGTCGGGATCCTTGAACACGAGGAAGCAGTTGGCGCCCGGGCCATGCTTGCCGATGCCGCGGACGATTTCCACGCCGCGCTCCTGCAGCATCTCGGCCGCTGCCTCCATGTCCTCGAGGCTGTCGACCAGGTAGGAGAAGTGCTCGAGGCCGGGCCTCGAATACTTCGGCAGGTCGTCGCGATCCGGCGAGTCGGCCGGAATTTGCGACAAGGCGAGGTCGTGATGGTCGGCGCCTGCACGCAGGAACACCATCTTGTCCTCGATCCAGTCCGAGACCTCCAGGCCGACGACATTGGTGTAGAAGTCGACGGACTTGTGGATGTCACGAACCATCAGGACCATGTGGCCCAGCTTCCTGACGTTGATCTTCTTCTTCATGTTCCTCATCCAGGAGTGAAGTCAGCCCTCAGCGGCTGATATTGCGGTAGAGGTCGTCGGTCTTGATGCTGTCGTCGACGACGAAAGCTTCACGCACGAAGCCCATGGTCTTTTCCATGCGGTCGGCACGGACGAAACCCAGCTCCTTGTTCTCTGCGTTCGGATCGCGGACAAGCGCGTTGATCTGCTTGATCTGCTCCAGCACGATGCTCTTTTCGAGCGTCGGATACTGCTTGACGATCAGATCGGCGGATTCATCCGGGTTCTGCGCGAGGAACTCATAGCCACGGTAGGAAGCGTCGAGGAACTTGTCGACGACCTCGGGCTTCTCGGCCAGCATCTGCTCGGTGGTGACGAAGCCGCTGCCATACATGTCGAGACCGAAGTCGCGATACTTGATCATGCCGATCTTCTTGCCACTCTCGCCGGCATTCTCTGTCAGGATCGGCAGGCTGGCGCCTTCCCAGCACTCGGCGAGATCGACCTTGCCTTCCAGGAAGGACGAGGTGATGACGGCCGGGTTCATGCGTAGCAGCTTGAGGTGATCCTTGGGCAGGCCATTGTCGACGAGCCAACTCGGCACGATGTTCTGCACCGGCGATGTGGCGCCGCCGCCGACCGACTTGCCGGCGAAGTCGGCGAGCTTCTTTTCGCCCTCGCCGTCCTTGGTCAGGTAGCAGAGCGCGCCCGGCCACACCGTGTTGATCGAGCCGACGAAAACGGCCTTGCCGCCATTGGCGCGGTTGAGAATGACCGAGACAGGATCGCCATAACCGATGTCGAACAGGCCCTGGTCGATCTCGTTGACGGTGCGCTGGCCGCCATAACCCTGGTAGACGGTGACGTCGAGGCCAGCCTCGTCATAGAAACCCTTGGCCTTGGCGACCAGGATGCCGCCGACGCTGCCTTGCGGCAGCCACGACATGTTGAATGCGACCTTCTCGGCCGCCGAGGCGGCGGCCGTCATGCTTGCAACGGCACCTGCCAGCGCGAGCCCGCGCAGTGCTTTCCCGAAACTCATTGCCATACTGTCCTCCTCAGTGTTGGGCCTGATTTTTTGGATGCTTCTTACCCGACCGGCATGGACCGGATCGGATTTGTTATGGCGCCGACCTTCTCTACGGCAGCCGTGACGATGTCCCCGCAGTTGAGGAACTCGCCGGTTCCCATGCCGACGCCGTCAGGCGTGCCGGTGGCGATCAGGTCGCCCGGCCGAAGCGTCAGGATCGACGACAGATAGGAGATCTGCTCGGCGACGGAAAAAATCATCGAACCGGTACTGTCGTCCTGCTTGCGCGTTCCGTTCACGTCCAGCGTCAGGCGCAGGCTCTGCGGATCGCCGATGCAGGCGGCCGGCACGAGCCACGGACCGAGCGGGGCGAACGTGTCGAAGCTCTTGCCCCGGAACCAGTCGAATTTGAAGGGGAAATCGGAGCGGCGCGTGAGATCGCGCGAGGTGATGTCGTTGATGACCGAATAGGCAGCGACATGGTCCAGTGCCTTCTCGACCGGAATGTCGCGGCCGCCGATGCCTATGACTGCCGCCAGCTCGACCTCCCAATCGACCTTCTGCGCCCGCTCCGGCAGGATCACCGCCGCATCGGGACCGATGACGCTCGAATCCGCCTTCATGAAGACATAGGGCTGGCTTTCCGACTTGGCGGCCAGCACCGTGCCCATCTCCTGGGCATGCTCGACATAGTTGGACGCAGTGGCGAAAATGCGGATCGGGCGATAGGGCTCGCAAAGCTGCGTTCCCGTTCCCAGCGGCTCATATTTTGGACCTGCAGCGGCAACGTTCTCGGCGAGAGCCGCCAAAGCCGGCGCCACGTCCAGCCAGCGGTCGAGCATGCCCGCCACGCCGCCTGAAATCCACTTGTCCCAGGCCTGGGCGTCCTTACCCGTAAGGCGTGCCACCAGCGCGAGGTCATAGACGCCCTGCTCCGTCACCAATACGGGCCGAACTTCGTCCCTGATCACTCGTTGTCCTAGCGCGTGCCACACCACTGGCTGGCTCCTTCCTTGTTGCCTGCTATCGTTGTTGCATACATTTGATCATCTGTGTATGCATGTCAAGCATGAGGTGCGCACGGAGAGCGAGTTTCTAACGATGTCTGAAATCGAATTGTTCCATGAATGGGGTTCGGTTCAGTCCTTCAAGGTCCGCATGTGCCTGGCCGAGCTCGACCTTCCCTGGACCTCGCGCCGCATCGACCTGTCGCGTTTCGACAATCTCACCCCGGCCTATCTCACAGTGCACCCCAAAGGGCTGGTGCCGGCGCTACGCTGGAACGGCGAGGTCTTCGTCGAATCCTCCGACATCAACGAGCTGCTCGTCGATATTGCCGGCGGCAGGCTGTTGCCATCTTCGATAGGAGAACGCGCACGCGCGCGAAGCTGGGCTCGCTTCGAAGACGAGGTGGTGCACCCGGCCATCCGCCCGCCGACCTTCAATCTCATCCTCAAGGCGCGTGTAGCGAAAATCGCCCCTGCCGCATTCGCTGAAATGATCTCGCGACATCCGCTGCCGGCACGACGCGACGCCTATCTGGCCGCGGCGCACGCGCCCTTCGATCACGCGGCCGTCGTCACCTCGATCAGGACGTTCCGCGACGTGATGGCCATGATGGAGCGAGCATTGGCTGAAAGACACTGGCTGGCAGCAGACAGCTTTTCGCTCGCCGACGTGGCCATGGCCGCCTTCGTCGACAGGCTCGACCGACTGGCCATGCCCGCCTTGCTCGCCGCCTTTCCCAGAACGTCCGACTGGGCGACGCGAATCCGCGCCCTCAAGTCATTCGCCGAGGCCCAGGGCCCGGACAACGCTCGCCCCGATCCGCTCGTCAACACAGCTGTCGTGGCCACGCTGATCGCCGAGGCGCACGGGCAAGCTCCAACACTGGAAATGGAACGCTTCTGATGGATCACGCCATGAAGATCGACACACCGGACGACGGCAAGACCCTGCTAGACCGCCTGTTCTTCGACGCCCGCAGCCAGAATGGTTGGCTCGACCGGCCGGTCGATCTCGCGCTGCTCGAACGAATCCACGACATCGCCAGGATGGGGCCGACGAGCATGAACTGCTCGCCGCTGCGTATAGTCTACCTGGCGACCGATGCGGCACGCGAAAAGCTGAAGGCGGCGCTGGCTGCGGGCAACGTCTCCAAGATCATGACCTGCCCGGTCGTCGCCATCTTCGCCACCGACTACGCTTTTGCCGAGAAGATGCCGTTTCTGTTCCCGCACACCGACGGCAAAGGCCATTTCGAGCGCAATCCGCATCTCGTCGACGACACAGCCTTCCGCAACGCCACGCTGCAGGCCGCCTATTACATGCTGGCGGCGCGTGCGCTCGGCCTCGACTGCGGGCCGATCTCCGGCTTCAACCGTGCCGCCACCGACGAGATCTTCTTTGCCGGCACGGCCATTCGTTCAAACTTCATCTGCGGCATCGGCCATGGCGATCCGGCCAAGCTGTTTCCCCGCCACCCGCGCCTGCCCTTCAACGAAGCCTGCACGGTGCTTTGATCTGCGCCTGAAAAGAAAATAGCCCCCGACGCAAGCGCCGGGGGCAGGCTATGGGTGCGGTAACAGGCGGTCTGAAAAAGTCTTGAAACAGGTCTACCTGAAAATCAGTCCGGCCGGCGCGCCACGACCTTGAGCTCGACCACCATGTCCGGGTGCGGCAACTGGCGGACGCCGACGGTGGTGCGGGCCGGGCCGTCAGGCCCGAACCACTTGTTGTATTCGCAGTTCATGGCTGGATAGTAGGCCATGTCGGTGAGGAAGATCGTGACGTCGACCAGATCCGAGAGCGTGCCGTCGACCGCGCGCAACGTCTCGGTGATGTTGGTGACGATCGCCCGGAACTGCTCGGCCACGTCGTAGATTGCTTCGCCCGCCTGCCTGGAGACACCTGCAATTGTGCCGTCCTTCTGCCGGGCGCTGACGCCTGACAGGAACAGCAGGCCGCCCGCCTCACGCAGGAAAGGATAGTTGGCGAGCGGCTTCGGCCTGTCGGCTGCAGCAGTGCTCACGCCGCCTTCTCCAGCGCCCAGGGCGAGAAGCCGGCCTGGTCGACCGCAGCGAAGAACGTCTGCTCGGCCTGCGCGTCGAGTTCGACCAGCGGCGCGCGCACGGTGCGCCAATCGTTGGAGCCGAGTTCGCGCGCGATCAGTGACTTCATCGCCTGGATCATCGGGAACTGCTGGAACAGCGTGCGCACGGTGACAGCCTGGGCGAAGGCGTCGGTCACGCCCATCTTTGGCGTGTTCACCACCGCCTCGACCATGCCCTTGGCATTGACGTTGGCGGTCGCCGAGATGCAGCCGACCGACCCCCTGGCCATCGTCTCGCCGAGCAGAATCTCGGAAGCCGGGAAGACCTTGAAGCCGTCGCCGACGTCGAGATAACGCGCCAGGTTTTCGCGGTCGCCCGAGCTGTCCTTGATGCCGACGACGTTGGGATAGCGGCGACGCAGGCCCTCGACCAGTTCGACGGTAACAGGCACGCCGGTGAATTGCGGGATGTGATAGAGCACCACCTGCAGCTTGTCCGAACCGACAGCTTCGATCAGGCGGCCATAGTGGCGGATCAGCCCTTCGGTCGTTACCGGCTTGAAGAAAAACGGCGGCAGCACCAGCACGGCGGGCGCACCCGCGTCGACCGCCGCGCGTGTCAGCTCAACGGTCTCCCCGAGCGAATTGTTGCCGGTGCCGGGCATCAGCGCCGAGGCAGGGATGCCAGCAGCAACCACCTCATCGAGCAGGCGACGCTTTTCCGAAATCGACAGCGAAGCTGCCTCGCTGTTGGTGCCGAAGATCGCAAGGCCGGCACCCTGCTCGACGACCCAGCGGCAATGGCTGAGGAAATGCTGCGAATTGACTGTTAGGTCCGGATTGAACGGCGTCAGAACCGGGGCGTAGACGGAGAGAAGCTCCTGGGTCATGGGTCTCACTTTCGCTTTTGACAGGACAATCCGCAGGGAAAGAGACCGCATTCGTCGATGGCGAAGCGCATGATCTCGTGTCCCAGTTCCTCTTCGTGCGTATCGAAATGCGCGACGATGGATGTGTGGTTATGGCGGCTCAGCTGGACGAAGCGCGGCGCCTTGCCGGTGCGCATCGCATGCCGCTGGACGAACTCGGCGCCATAGGCGTCGATGTAGCGGTTCTCGAACTCGGCAACGGCGACCATCACCGGCAGCGCACTGGTTCCCGCATGAATGACCGGCGACAGCGCGTCGTAGGCCGCCTCGTCGTCGCCGAAATACTGGCGGACGTTGTTGGCATTGGGATTGGTGGGCAGGCTGTCGGCCCTGAGCCGCGCGCTGATCAGCACCGCCCCTCTGATGTCGGGGCTCGGAAGCCGCCCGACATTGGGGTCGTGGAGATAACCGGCGACATGGCAGCCACCGGCGGAATGGCCAACAAGCAGGATCGCGCGCGGATTGCCGCCGAAACGCTCGATGTTTGCGGCGATCCAGTCGATCGCCGCCGCCACGTCGCGCGCGCCTTCCGGGTACTGCGCGCCGGGCGCCAGCCGGTACTCGACATTGACGCCGACGAGGCCCTGGCGGCTGAACCAGCGCAGCACATTGTCGTAGATCAGGCCGTCCACGCTTTTCGAGCCGCGCGTAAACGCGCCGCCATGGACAAAGACGACGACCGGCCGGCCGCGCCCGGACGCGCAACGGCTGCTGCTTTCGAAGACGTCGAGACGATGGGCGGGATCGGCGCCATAGGCCAGGTCGCGGTGGACGACGATGCCGTCATTGGCGGCCTTTTCCTGGTGATGGTCGCGATAGACGTCGAGCACCACCTTACGGCTCGCGCCGAGATCGTCGTTCCAGACCCTGCCTATGGCATCCAGTCGCGCCCGCTCATCAGGCGAAAGTCCCGCAAATCGCATTTCCGCTGTCCCTGCTCCTCGCAGAGGGGCCCTCAAGCAGGTGTACCCACTCCCCTCTTTTGTCGCTGGATAGCAGTCAATTTCACACTTGACAACATATTTGCATACACAGATTAGTATTTGCATACACAGATGATAGCCTGTGTTGCGGGGCGGCTGCCGCCTCGCCGTCAAACCCTGTGAAAGGAAAACCAATGGCCAAGTTGCGCCATCTCGCCATCGCCGTGTCCGACCCGGAAGCGGCCGCCCAGTTCTTCGAGAAGGCCTTCGGCATGACCCGCGCCGGCCAGGCGATGCGCGGCGTCTACATGTCCGACGGCGTCATGAACGTCGCCCTTTTGAACTTCGGCGAAGAGCCGGTTCCGGGCTTCGAGACCGAGAAGGACTACAACGGCATCATCCACTTCGGCATGTGGGTGGATTCGGTCGAGGAGACCGACGAACTGGTGAAGGCTGCCGGCGGTTCGTACATGAACGGCCGCAAGGAATCGAACCCGAACGTCTTCTACGAAGTGAAGTACAAGACCCCCGAAGGCATCGTTTTCGACGTCACCGAGAACGGCTGGAAGGGCGCGGTCAAGAACGTCAACGCCGCCTGACCTAGCCCGAACCAATGCCGGAGCAACTAGCACCCCCGGCATCGGGCCATGTCACAGCCGCCGGCTTGGGCGGCGGCAAGAACGGAATGGAGCAATCGAGATGGCCAAGTCCAAGATCGCGGTGACGATCCCCGTATCCGACACCTGCCTGTCGCGACTGTCCCAATCCTACGACGTGATCACGCTGCCCGCAGGACTGGGCAGCGGATCACCGGAGATCGATTTCAGCGGCGTCTGGGCGGTGCTCACCAACGGCAGCACCGGCATGTCCGACGGCGAGATGGCCAGACTGCCGGACCTAAAGCTGGTTTCCGCCTATGGCGCGGGCTACGAGAATGTCGACGTCGAGGCCGCAAGGCGCCGCGGCATCCACGTCACCCACGCGCCGAACACCAACACGGAGACTGTCGCTGACCACGCGCTCGCGCTGATGCTGGCGATCTCGCGCGACATCTGCCGGCGCGACCGCCGCCTGCGAGAGGGTGCCTGGGGCGCGATCCGCTCGGCCCGGCCGACGCTGTCGGGCGCAACCCTCGGCATCATCGGCCTCGGCAACATCGGCCAAAGCGTGGCAAAGCGCGGCGAAGCCTTCGGCATGCGCGTCGCCTACACCACCCGCAATCCAGTAACCGACGTCGACTGGCAGCACGTGCTCGACCCGATCGTGCTTGCATCGATGAGTGATTTCCTCGTCATCGCCTGCCCCGGCGGGCCGTCAACGCGACATCTCGTCGACCGCCGCATGCTTGCGGCACTCGGGCCGGGCGGGTTCCTGGTCAATGTCTCGCGCGGCATGGTTGTCGACACTGCGGCACTGGTCGAAGCCCTCCGTGAAAGCCGAATTGCCGGCGCCGGCCTCGACGTCTTCGAAGGCGAGCCTGAGCTGCCCGCCGGCCTCGCCGACCTCGACAATGCCGTGCTGACACCGCACATGGCCGGACGCTCACCGGCGGCGGAAAACGCACAGATCAACGTCTTTCTCCACAACCTCGCCGCGCATCGCAACGGCGGTATACTCAAAGCCCAGCTTGCATAAATCTCGGGCTGTCACTAAATCGATTTGGGATTTGCCTCGCGGCAGATCGCCATTTGCCGTGAAAACCGGAAAGCCGAACGCATGACCACCATCGCCTCGCAGATCTACCAGGCCCTCGCCGAGGAAATCGCCAAGGGCGTGATGGTTCCTGGCCAGAAGCTCGAAGAAAAGGTCATCGCCGAGAAGTTCGGCGTCTCCAGAACGCCGGTGCGTGACGCCCTGCGCGAACTCGGCGCCCGCGGCCTGATCGAGATGAATCCGCGCCGCGGCGGCGTCGTCGCCCGCATCGACACCGAACAGATGGCCGACATGCTGGAGGCCGAATGCGAGATCGAGGCCCTGTGCGCCCGCCTCGCCGCGCAGCGCATGAGCGCGCTCGAGCGCGAGCAGCTTTATGAACTGCACCGCCAATACGCGGCCTGCGCCGCCGAAAAGGACATCGAGGGCTGCCGCGACATCAACCGCAAGTTCCATGATGCCATCTGCCGTGGCGCCCACAGCGTCACCATCACCGCGATGGCGGTCGACCTGCGCGTGCGCCTCGCCCCTTTCCGCCAGCACCAGGCCGGTCCCGCCGACATCCGACTGCAGCAGTCGCTCGACGAGCACCAGAAGGTCGTCGACGCGATCCGCGCCAATGACGGTCCGGCTGCCTTCGCCGCCCTTTACCAGCACAACGCCCGCCTCAGCGCCGGCGTCATGAGCCGCTTCGCCGCCGAAGCGGCCAAGTAGCCCAAGGCATCATCCCGACACCGAAGTTGACCTTGCCTGGCCACTGGCCGGGCCACTTGCGCTCGCCTTGGGTTGACCGAGCAACACCCTGCGTTCCCGCCAACTCACGCCTTGCCTGCCGGCGCAGCCGCACGCTTTTGCGCAAGCAGGTATACAAGAATGCGGATGTGCATATCAAATCATTTGCATTCTCAAACTCATCTATGCATACATGATAATCGCATTGCATACTACAAGGTACCTGTAGCCGCCGGCACATCGAGCAACGGCGATATTCAAGACCCGAATTCTGGAGGAGAAATCATGGGCAAGAATGCACGGTATTTGACTTTGGCTCTGGCGATGGCGGCAACAGGCATGCTGTCGGCACCGGCCATGGCGGCCGAGAAGACGATCGGCGTCACGGTCCCCTATTTCGGCTCGCCGTTCTGGAAGGCCGGGCTCTACGGCGTCGAGACCGCCGGAAAGGAAAAGGGCTACACGGTGCTGAAGGGCGACGCCAAGGACAAGGCCGAGGTCCAGATCGAGCAGATCCGCAGCTACATCGACAAGAAGGTCGACGCCATCATCATTGGCGCCGCCGACGCCGCAGCCGTCGGCCCGGCGGTCGAGGAAGCCATCGACAAGGGCATCCCTGTTATCGCACTGTCGGTGCCGCCAAAGTCCGACCGCCTGACCTCATTCGTCGGCGCCGACAACATCGGCATGGGCCGCCTGCAGGGCATCTGCCTCGGCCGCGCCATCGGCGGCAAGGGTGAGGTCGGCCTGTTCGCCGGTCCGGACGAGATCTGGGCCAAGCTGCGCGTCACCGGCTTCAAGAACACCATGGAAGCCGACTTCCCCGACATCAAGATCGTCGCCGAAAAGGCCGGCGGCACCAAGGATGCGGGTGTCGCCGCGGTCGAATGGGCCAAGGCCCATCCCGAGATGCACGGCATTTTCACCGCCGCCGACACCATGGCCGTCGAGTCGATCAACCAGCTCGGCGCCTCCGTCGAGAAGATCAAGGTCTCGACCTCCAACCTCAACGATGAGGCACGCACTGCCCTCGAAAATGGCAAGCTGACCTGCGCCTCGCTGCAGCCGGCGGTGGCCATGGGCCGCGACGCCGCCCGCGAGGCGATCGCCGCGATCGAAGGCGGCAAGGTGCTCGGCCGCATCGAAGCGCCGGCCCTGCTCGTCACCAAGGAGAAGGTCGCCGGCTACGACTTCTCCAAGATCATCGCCCCGGCCGACTACCAGCCGTAAGCGCAACGTCCGGCGGCACTTCAGCCTGACACATCAGCAAAGGGGAATCCGGCCAGCCCGGGTTCCCCTCGTCTTTACCAGCCCAGAGAAATCAAGCGATGTTGACCCTTGCAATTGCCCTCGTCCTCTCCGGCGCCGTGGCCGGCCTTCTGGCCGGACTGTTCGGCATCGGCGGCGGCGCCATCCTCGTCCCCGTCCTGGTGCAGGCGCTTGCCATGCTCGACGTCGATGAAAGCATCCGCATGCATCTGGCGGTGGCGACCTCGCTCGGCATCGTCGTGCCGACCTCGATCCGCTCCTTCATGGCCCACCGCAAGCATGGCGCGGTCGACATGCCGCTGCTCAAAAGCTGGGCAATCGTATTGCCTGTCGGCGCCATTCTCGCCTCGGCGGTCGCAGCCGTCATTTCCGGCGCCAGCCTGAAGTGGATATTCACCGCGATCGCCACCATGGTCGGCGTCAAGATGCTGATCAACAAGCCGGGCTGGATCGTCGCCCAGGACCTGCCCGGCCAGCCGGTGCGTTCACTCTACGGCCTGTTGATCGGCTTCCTCTCGACGCTGATGGGCATCGGCGGCGGCATCATGAACAACACCTTCATGATGCTCTACAACCAGCCGATCAAGCGCGCGGTGGCGACCTCGTCCGGCGTCGGCGTGCTTATTTCCATCCCCGCAGTCATTGGTCTGATCGTCGCCGGCTGGCACAAGACCGACCTGCCCGAATTCTCGCTCGGCTACGTCAACATGCTTGCCGTGGCGCTGATCATGCCGATATCGCTCGTCACTGCCCCCCTTGGCGCGCGTATGGCCCATGCTGCCTCCAAGCGCGCGCTCGAAGTGTCCTTCGGCGTCTTCCTGCTCGCCGTCTCGGCCCAGTTCGCCTGGTCGCTGCTGGCATAGCGGGAGCACGGCACCGCTTCGGGCTCGTTATCGAACAGGGGAGCGCGCCGATCTCATTCGCCAGCCGGGACACTCTGGCCGTTCGTCGGTTCGGATGTCGATCCTTTGGTCCGCCAACCGAACCTGTTGACTCCTCCCATATTAATTTCTAAAGTTTAGAAAATAATATGGGAGGAACCGGATGGGTGTTCATCACGGCCATATCTTGCGCATCCTCAGGGATGAAGGACCGCAGTCGCGGGCCGACCTGTCGCGCCGGTCGAAGCTGTCGGCGACGACGCTGACCCATGTCACGGCTGCCCTGCTGCGTGATGGCTCGATCCTCGAAGGCGACACCAGCCTGCCCAACGGCGTGGTCGGCCGCCCCGCCCAGGCGGTGAAGCTGGCGCCCGACGCCCGCAGCGTCGCCGGCGTCCATATCGGCGCCGGCAATGTGCAGGTGGCGATCACCGATCTCCTCGCCCGCCCCAAGGCCACCGCCGCCTTTGCCTTCGACACCGAGGCTGCCGATCCCGACGAGATCGTCGGTCAGGTGTCGAAGACTGTCACCGAGCTTGCCGCCGAAGTGCAGGTCGAGACCAGCAGACTGCTTGGCGTCGGCATCGGCGTGCCCGGCCCGGTCGATCCGGCGCGCCGCACGGCGCTCGCCTCGATCAATGTCGGCTGGCGCAACGTGCCGCTCGCCGACAAGCTCGAAGATGCGCTTCGACTGCCGACGACGGTCGAACACAATGTCAGCGCCATGGCTCTGGCCGAAAGCCACTACGGCATCGGCAAGAATGTGCCGGCCCTGCTCTACATCTACCTGCGCACCGGCCTTGGCGCCGGGTTGATGGTCGATGGCGCGCCGTTCAGGCCGGGCGGCCATGGTGCGGTCGAACTCGGCCACATCCAGATCGTGGCCGAGGGCAAGCGCTGTGCCTGCGGCAATGTCGGCTGCCTCGAAACCTTCGTCTGCGAGCGCGCTTTGATGGACGCTGCCGGCCTCAAGGGCGCGGCGCCCGACAACCTGCTCGCCAGGGTCGAGCAGAACACCGCCGCCTGGGACGTCGTCGTTCGCCACCTCACCACCGCGCTCGCCAGCGCCGTCAACATATTGAGCCCCGACCTGATCGTCTTCGGCGGTCATCTCGGCGACGCGCCGCAATCGCTGTTCGAGCGGCTGGAACGGGACCTGCCGCTCCGCATCATGCCGCATATGCGCGACATATTGAGCATCCGCCGCGCCACGTTCGGAGCGCAGTCCGGCGCCATCGGCGGCGCGGCCGTTGCACTTGACCAGTTCTTCTATTCGGGAGCACTCCATTGAGCGCCGCCTCGTCGACCGCCGCGGCCTCCACTGGCACGCTTCTTTCGCGCGTCGGACCACACCTCCCCGGCCTCGCTCTCAACGCCCTCGCCTTCCTCGTCGGCCTGGCCATCTGGTGGGCGATCACGGCAGCCAAGCTGGTTGTCCTGCCCGGGCCGCAGGAAGTGTTCGTCCGCGCCATCGAACTCGCCGCCAACGGCCAGCTCGCGCTCGACATCTTCTCCAGCCTTAAGCGCGTGCTCACAGGCTTCCTGCTCGGCGCAGCACTCGCCATCCCGGTCGGCTTCCTGATGGGCTGGTACAAGATCGCCCGCGCGCTGATCGAACCTTATGTCCAGTTCTTCCGCATGATCCCGCCGCTGGCGGTTATCCCGCTCGCCATCGTCACCATGGGCATCGACGAGGCCCCCAAGATCTTCGTCATCTTCCTTGCCTCGTTCCTGTCCTGCGTCGTCGCCACCTATCAGGGAGTCATCAGCGTCGACCGCACTTTGATCAACGCAGCCCGCGTGCTCGGTGCCAGCGACAGGGTCATATTCCCGCGGGTCGTCATCCCGGCGTCGACCCCCTTCATCCTCGTCGGCGTCCGCATCGGCCTGGGATCGGCCTGGGCAACTGTCGTCGCGGCCGAGCTGATCGCGGCGCAGTCGGGCCTCGGCTTCCGGATGCAGCAGGCCCAGCTCTATTACGACCTGCCGACCATCTTCGTCAGCCTGATCACCATCGGCGTGCTCGGCCTGCTGATGGATCGCCTGCTTCAGGCGACCGAACGCCGCCTCACCAGTTGGCAGGAGCGCGCCCAATGAGCCAGCCCAAGCTTTCCTTCCAGCCCAAACTTTCCTTCCAAAATGTCAGCCGCCGCTTCGGCGAAGGCGACAAGTCGTTCCTGGCGCTTGACCGGCTCAACCTCGACATCGCCGACGGCGAGTTCGTCACCGTCGTCGGCCCGTCCGGCTGCGGCAAGTCGACGGCGATGAACATCGCCGCCGGCCTGATGGACGTCTCCGACGGCAAGGTTCTCGTCGACGGCAGGCCGGTCAGCGGCCCGGGGCCGGAACGGGGCGTCATCTTCCAGCAATACGCCCTGTTCCCGTGGCTGACGGTGCGCCAGAACGTCGAGTTCGGACTGCGCATCAAGGGCCTGCCGGCGTCGGAGCGGCGCCGCATCTCCGACCATTTCATCGGGCTGGTCGGGCTCCGCGATTTCGCCGACGCGCTGCCCAAGACTCTGTCGGGCGGCATGAAGCAGCGCTGCGCGATTGCCCGCGCCTATGCCGTCGACCCGACGATGCTTTTGATGGACGAGCCGTTCGGCGCGCTCGACGCGCTGACCCGGGTGCACATGCAGGACCAGTTGCTCGACACCTGGAGCCGCGAGCGCCGCACCGTCTTCTTCATCACCCATGACGTCGACGAGGCGGTCTATCTCGCCAACCGCGTCATCGTCATGGCCGCCCGGCCCGGGCGCCTGCACAAGATCATACCGGTCAACCTGCCGGCCGAGCGCAACGAGGATGTGCGCCTGTCCAAGGAATTCACCGAGATACGCAACCAGGTCTGGCACGCGGTCTACCACCAGAAGCCGCAGGTCGAGGCCTGACACCAAAGGGAGGACTACAATGAAGATCAAACTGACCAGGCGCGGCTTTCTCGCCGCAACCGGAAGCGCGCTGGCCGCACCCGCAGTGTTGTCGCTCGGCAGTCCGGCCCGCGCACAGGCCAAGCCGGTGCGCGTCGGCTACATCGCCGACTATTTCGGCACCAGCCTGACAGCCGTTGCCAGCGACCAGGGCCTGTGGGCCAAACATGGCCTCGAACCGGAACTCAAGGTGTTCACCAACGGTCCTATCCAGGTCCAGGCGCTCGGCGCCGGCAGCCTCGACTTCGGTTATGTCGGTCCCGGCGCCTTGTGGCTGCCCGCCTCTGGCAAAGCCAAGATCGTCGCCATGAACGCGCTTGGCCTGTCCGATCGCGTCATCGCCCAGGCCGGTTTCAACTCGATGGCCGACCTCAAGGGCAAGAAGGTCGGCGTGCCCGAGGGCACATCCGGCGACATGCTGCTGCGCCTCGCGCTCGCCAAGGCAGGCATGCAGCTCTCCGACGTCGAGGTGGTCAAGATGGACCCGAGCACCGTGGTCTCGGCCTTCGCCTCCAAGCAGATCGACGGTGCCGGCATCTGGTACCCGCTCGTCGGCGTCATCAAGAAGACCGTGCCCGACCTGGTCGAGGTCGCCCAGAGCGCCGATTTCTTCCCCGCCAATTCCTTCCCCTCGGCCTTCGTCGCCCGTAACGAGGTTGCAGCCGAAGATCAGGACACGGTCAGGAAGATGATCGCCGTGCTCAAGGACGCCAACGACTTCCGTGCCGCCGACGTTCCGCGCTCGGTCGATATCACCGCCAAATTCCTCGGCGTTCCGGCAGACCCGCTGGTAACCGAGAGCAAGAACGGCAAGTACCTGACCAGTGCCGAACTTGCCGCCGCCACCAAGGACGGCACCGTCGCCGGCTGGCTCAAGGGCCTCAACGAACAGTTTGTCGCTTTCGGCAAGCTGAAGGACCCGCTCGATCCGAAGGACTACTATCTCGGCGATCTCTACGCCGGCTGATCGAGCCTGCTTGCCTCGCCGCTTTGGCGGCGGGGCCTTTCCCGACCTCTCCCATCCAAGCGTGACCCCATGAACGTTCTCTACATCGACATCGACAGTCTCCGCCGCGACCATCTCGGCTGCTACGGCTACCACCGCAACACCTCGCCTGCGATCGACGCTCTGGCGGCAGACGGCATCCGCTTCGAGAACGTCTATGTCTCCGACGTGCCCTGCCACCCGTCGCGCACCGCTCTCTGGAGTGGCCGGCACGGGTTGCGGACGGGCGTCGTCGGTCATGGCGGCACCGCCTGCGAACCTTTTCGGGAGGGTGCTGAGCGTGCCTGGGCCGGCACCTTCTACGAGGAAGGCTGGATGAAGGCGCTGCGCGACCTCGGCTATCACACCGCCACGATCTCGTCCTTCGGCGAGCGCCATGGCTGCTGGCATTGGTATGCCGGCTTCAACGAGATGTTCAATCCCGGCCAGGGTGGCATGGAGAATGCCGACGACGTCGTCCCGGTAGCCGTCGACTGGCTGCGCCGCAACGGCAAGTCCAGGAAATGGTTCCTGCATGTCAATGTCTGGGATCCGCACACGCCCTACCGCGTACCTGAAAGCTTCGGCGACCCGTTCAGGGACGATCCGATCCCGTCATGGATGACGCGCGAGGTCCTTGCCGAGCAGATGAAAGGCTATGGCCCACACAGCCCGATGGAGCCGCGCGGCTATGACGCCGATCCCTCCGGCTACCCTCGCATGCCCGTCCCCATCGATGACCTCGCAAAGGCCAAGGCCTGGTTCGACGGCTACGACACCGGCGTCAGATATGCTGACGACCATGTCGGCATGCTGGTCGCCACGCTGAAGGACCTCGGCCTGTTCGACGACACCATCATCGTCATCGGTGCCGACCATGGCGAGAACATGGGTGAACTCAACGTCTGGGCCGACCACCAGACCGCGGACGAATACACCTGCAACGTGCCGCTGGTCATGCGCTGGCCCGGTGTCGCCGACATGCGCGGCGTCAACGAGGGCCTGCACTATCACTTCGACTGGGCCGCGACCCTGATCGACAAGCTCGGCGGCAAGGTGCCCGAGGTCTGGGACGGCAAGTCCTTCGCGCCTGCTCTGGCAGCGGGTGAACAGGGTGGCCGCGACTTTCTGGTGCTGTCGCAGGGCGCATGGGCGGTGCAGCGTGGCGTGCGTTTCCGCAGCGAGGATGCCGACTGGCTGATGCTGCGCACCTACCACGACGGCTACAAGGACCTCGAACCGATCGAGCTCTACAACCTGACCTACGACCCGCACGAGCAGCACGACCTCGCCGTCGAGCGGCCCGACATCGTCGCCCATGCGAGCAAGCTCCTGGAGGACTGGCGTTCGGCCACGCTTGCCCGCAGCGAGACCGACGTCGACCCGCTGGTAACCGTCCTGCGCGAGGGCGGTCCCTATCACTGCAAGGGCGAGTTGCCGGCCTATCTCGAACGCCTGAGGGCCACCGGCCGCGCCCATCACGCGGACAAGCTGGAAGAGCGCCATCCCGGCCCGAAGGCGCGGACGGCAACGACGCGCTAGCGCAATTCCAGGAAAAGTGTGCAGCGGTTTTCCGTCCGGAATTGCGCAAAAGCAGGAAGATAGAAAGGTTCCGCGGTTCGAAGAAAAGCGGAACCTCGCTAACGACGGCACGGACCCCGCCGGGCAAATCGGTCCGTTTCCGCGACGGCTTGTCCGGCTGTCTTCTGCGGCGCACCAGGCACTATGCGATGAGCTGGCTGAGCGCTAGCAGGCCGGTCGGGCGCACACCGTCGAGCGCGTCAGAAAACGCTTGTCGCGGCCGTTGTCGAGCGAGAACATGCCGCCGCGCCCCGGCACGACGTCGATGATCAGGTCGGTGTGTTTCCAGGCCTCGTATTGGGAGGCGCTGATGTAGACAGGCGTTTCGCCGATGGTGCCCAGCCGCACGTCGTTGTCGCCGACGATGAAGTCGGAGCGCGGATAGCACATCGGCGACGAGCCGTCGCAACAGCCGCCGGACTGGTGGAACAGCACCGGCCCATGGTCGGCGATGATCTCGTCGAGCAGGGCGACTGCTTCGACCGTGGCGGAGACCTTGTCGAGGGGAGGATGCGAGGGCATGGGCGGAGTTCCGGGTTAGCTTTCCTCTCCCCGTTCACGGGGAGAGGATGCCGGCAGGCAGGTGAGGGGCAGCGCAGACATTGCTGGTTCGAGCCGCCCCTCATCCGCCCCTTTCGGGCACCTTCTCCCCGCAAGCGGGGAGAAGGAAGAGGCTCAGAAAAACCCGAGCTTCTTCGGGCTGTAGCTGACCAGCATGTTCTTGGTCTGCTGGTAGTGGTCGAGCATCATCTTGTGCGTCTCGCGGCCGATGCCCGACTGCTTGTAACCGCCGAAGGCAGCGTGCGCCGGATAGGCGTGGTAGCAGTTGGTCCAGACGCGGCCGGCCTGAATGGCGCGGCCGAAGCGGTAGAGCCGGTTGGCGTCGCGGCTCCAGATTCCGGCGCCGAGGCCATAGAGCGTATCGTTGGCAATCGACAGCGCGTCATCATCGTCCTTGAAGGTGGTGACCGAGACAACCGGCCCGAAAATCTCCTCCTGGAAGATGCGCATCTTGTTGTGGCCCCTGAACACGGTCGGCTTGACGTAATAGCCGCCGGCAAGGTCGCCCGGCAGGTTGGCGCGTTCACCGCCGGCCAGCAGCTCGGCGCCTTCCTGGCGGCCGATGTCCATGTAGGACAGGATCTTCTCCAGCTGCTCCGACGAAGCCTGGGCGCCGATCATCGTCGCCGGGTCGAGCGGGTCGCCCTGGACGATCGCCTCGACGCGCTTCAGCGCCCGCTCCATGAATCTGTCGTAGATCTTCTCATGCACCAGCGCGCGGCTCGGGCAGGTGCAGACCTCGCCCTGGTTGAGCGCGAACATGACGAAGCCTTCGATCGCCTTGTCGAAGAAGTCGTCGTCTTCCGCTGTCACGTCCTGGAAGAAGATGTTGGGCGACTTGCCGCCAAGTTCGAGCGTCACCGGGATCAGGTTCTGCGAGGCATATTGCATGATCAGCCGGCCGGTCGTCGTTTCCCCGGTGAAGGCGATCTTGGCGATGCGCGGGCTCGACGCCAGCGGTTTGCCGGCCTCGAGGCCGAAGCCGTTGACGATGTTCAGCACGCCCTCGGGCAACAGGTCGCCGATCAGGTCGGCCCACAGCATGATGGTGGCGGGCGTCTGCTCAGCCGGCTTCAGCACCACGCAGTTGCCGGCAGCGAGCGCCGGTGCCAGCTTCCAGCAGGCCATCAGCAGTGGGAAGTTCCACGGAATGATCTGGCCGACGACGCCGAGCGGCTCGTGGAAATGATAGGCGACAGTGTCGTCGTCGATCTGCGACAGGCTCCCTTCCTGGCCGCGCAGCGCGCCGGCGAAGTAGCGGAAATGGTCGATGGCAAGCGGCACGTCGGCGGCGGTCGTCTCGCGGATCGGCTTGCCATTGTCCCAGGTCTCGGCCAGCGCCAGAAGGTCGAGGTTTTCCTCCATACGATCGGCGATGCGATTGAGGATCAGCGCGCGGGTCGCAGGTGCTGTCTTGCCCCAGGCGTCCTTGGCCTTGTGGGCGGCGTCGAGTGCCGCCTCGATGTCGGCCGCATCGGAGCGGGCAACCTCGCCGAGCGGCCGGCCTGTGACAGGCGAGATGTTTTCGAAATAGCGGCCGGCCTTCGGCGCTACCCAGGCACCGCCGATATAGTTGTCATAACGCTTGGCAAACGGCACCTTGGCGGTACGCGAGAATTCCACCTTGTTCATGCTCTTCCTCCCGAGAAGCAGCGCCGCGGCATGCGGCGCGTCGGGAGGCAGACTTGCCGGGACTTCGACAGTTGTCAGCCGGGCTGCAAGCGGGGCCCGTCGCGATGTGTCGCAGTTCTGCGACACATCTGCCAAACGCACTGGCAGCCGGCCGAAAAGCGGTGCCGGGACCTCAGATGTAGGAGGTGATCGCAGGCGGTTCCCACCACCTATTGTCGCGGCCATTGCCATAGTTGACGGGCGCCGCTGCAAGCTCGTTCGGATCGACGTCGTCGAGACATCCGATCTGGATGGCGACGAAGTCGCCGCCGATCGCCTCGACATGACCTTGGCTGAACGGCGCGCAGCCGCAGGTCGAACAGAACAGATGATGCCCCTGCATGGCGCCGAAGCCGTAGTCGGTCATGGCGTCCTCGCCCGACAGCAGGCGAAACTGTGCCGGCTTGACCAGCGCGTTCCACGAGCGCCGCTTGGAGCAGATCGAACAGTTGCAGCGCGCAGTCCCTGCCGCGAGATCCATGTCAGCCTCGAAATGCACCTTGCCGCAATGACAGCTGCCCCGGTAAGTCTTGATCACGACGTCCTCCTCGATGAACTGGCCGCAACATACCACCCGGCTCCTGCCATCTTGATGTCAGGAGACTTGTCAGCATCCGTTGATTTCGTCAGGTGGCGCGGTGGAGATCGAGCCGGTTCATCTTGCGATGCAAGGTCGCGCGGCTGATGCCGAGCATACGCGCGGCAAGCGCGACATTGCCGCCGGCGCGGGCCAGCGCGCGCTGCAGCACGGCCCGCTCGGCCTCGCGCAATTCTCGCTCCGCCACCACGCTGCCGCCCAGCAGGTCGGCTGCCGGCATGGGTTTGGCAAAGCTTTCGGCGGTCAGCCCGAGCGCCAGCCTGGCGCTGCGCGTCGCGCCGATGACGAGATCGTCGGCATCGATGGCAAGCAGGGCGCCGGCGCTGCGTTCGGCCACCGGCGCCAGCATGATGCGGGCATCGGGGAAGGCGAGCCGGAAATTGTCGGCTTCGATGCGCCGGGCGGCGTCCCCCACCGCCAGCGCGATGAGGTTGACAAAGCCCTCGGTCAGGTCGGCACGGCAGGACGAGACGTCGAGCGCCGCGGCCAGCTTGCCTTCGTGGTCGAAGATCGGCGTGGTCGTACAGGACAAAGCCGTGTTGCGCGTCAGAAAATGCTGGCCGCGATGGATTGTCAGCGGTCGCTGCTCGACAAGGCAGGTACCAATGCCATTGGTGCCCTCGCTCTCCTCGCTCCACACCGTGCCGGTCCACAGTCCCCAGTCATGGAAGGTCTCGTCATCGGCCAGCGCACCGCGGCGCTCGACCGGCACGCCGTCGCGATCCGCCAGGAGCACGCAGCAGCCGACCCCGCCGACGGCGAGGTAGAGCCTGTCGAGGCTGGCCTGGGCGACCGCGATGAGCGGCTCGATGCGCTGCCGGGCGAACACGAGCTCGGATTCGGTCAAGCGTTTGGGCGGGCTGCGATGGGTCGGATCGAGATGGTGATGCGACGATCGCTGCCAGGACGCGACCAGTGCCGAACGCGCGGCCTCGCTCGACTTCAGGGCAGCCTGCACCTTGTCGGCATGCTCGGTGACTGCGGTGCCTCTCATCCTCTCCTCCGGCGGCGTCTGCACCTCTTCCCGTACCGCATAGTCGTTGCCTGCTTCCGAAATCGGGTCAAGTAGCCCTTAGACGTATGCGGATGCCGGCCGGCGGAGCCAACGCCCGCCGGCCGCGTGGTTTGACATCAGGACTTGTGATGGACCTCCTGCAACCCGTAGACGTCGGTTGCGATCCCTTCCTTGCGCGCCTTGAGCTGCAGCGACAGATACTGCGAATAATGCCTGGACTGGTGCAGGTTGCCGCCATGGAACCACAGCGCGTCCTGCCGGGTCGGCTTCCACATGTTGCGCTGTTCGCCTTCCCACGGACCGGGATCCTTGGTCGTGCTCGAGCCAAGTCCCCAGCACTTGCCGACCTTGTCGGCGACGTCCTGGCTGATCAGGTCGGCGGCCCAGCCGTTCATCGAGCCATAGCCGGTGGCATAGACGATGAGGTCGGCTTCCAGCTCGCGCCCGTCTTCGAGCACGATCGAGGTCTCCGTCAGCTTCTCGACGCCGACACCGCTGACCAGCTTGATCCGGCCATCGGCAACCAGCTCGCAGGCGCCGACGTCGATGTAGTAGCCGGAGCCGCGCCGGAGGTACTTCATGAACAGGCCGGACTCGTCGTCTCCGAAGTCGAGCATGAAGCCGGCCTTCTCCAGCCGCTCGTAGAAGGCGGCGTCCTTCTCGCGGATCTTGTTGTAAATCGGCACCTGGAACTCGTGCATGATACGATAGGGCAACGAGGCGAAGACCAGGTCCGCCTTACGTGTCGTCATGCCGGCAGCGACCGCGCGCTCGGAATAGAGATCGCCGAGCCCGATCTCCATCAGCGAGTCCGACTTGACGATGTGGGTCGAGGACCGCTGCAGCATGGTGACGTCGGCGCCACCCTCCCAGAGGGCCGCGCAGATGTCGTGCGCCGAGTTGTTGGAGCCGACAACGACAACCTTCTTGCCCCGGTAGGCATCGGGCCCCGGATGCTGGGAGGAATGCTGCTGCTCGCCCTTGAAGACGTCCTGCCCCTTGAACTTGGGAACATTCGCCTTGCCCGACATCCCCGTCGCCAGCACCAGCTGCTTCGGCTTCAGCACGATCTCCCGTCCGTCGCGCTCGACCACGACCGTCCACTCGCGCGTGGCCTCGTCATAGCTGGCGGACTTGCAACTGGTCGAGCTCCAGTAGTTGAGCTCCATCACCTTGGTGTACATCTCCAGCCAGTCGCCGATCTTGTCCTTCGGCGCAAAGACCGGCCAGTTCTCGGGGAACGGAATGTAGGGCAGGTGATCGTACCAGACCGGATCGTGCAGGCAGAGCGACTTGTAGCGCTTGCGCCAGCTGTCGCCCGGCCGCTCGTTGCGTTCGACGATGATGGTGGGCACGCCGAGCTGCCGCAGTCGGGCGCCCAGCGCGATGCCGCCCTGGCCGCCGCCAATGATGACGACATAAGGCTGCTCGGAGAAGCCGAGCTCTGCGGCCTCCGCCTCGCGCTTTTCCTTCCACGTCCGGCGGCCGGCGTCGCTGCCATGTTCGGCACCCATCGGACGCAGCAGGCCCTTGGGCTCTTCGTGACCCTTCAGCTCGCTCATCGTCGTCAGCAGCGTCCAGATGAGACCGTTCTTGAGCCTGACGTGGCCATAGCCGCGCGCCACTGCAGTCTCGAACTCGAACCAGCCGTCGGTGATGCCGTCATTCTGGCTGGCAAGCTCCTTTTCGTCCTGGCGGAAGCGCCCCGGCTTGATCGATGCCAGCTGGCTCTTCAACATGTCGCGGATCTGGTCGTGGCCCTCCATGGTCTTGAGGTTCCAGGTAAACGTCACCAGGTCACGCCAGTAACAGTCTGCCTGGAACAGGTTCACCGCCGCTTCGATGTCGCCGCCGGCAAGCGCTTTTTCCAGCTTGGCGAGAATGTTGTCGATCTTGGTCTGCGGGCTGTCGTCGAGCATGTTGTTTTCCTCCGAATTGCCGATGATTGTTCAAATGACGAGTGCGCGCGGTCTCGCGCTTTCCCGGGCGGTCCGGCCGGCGAGACGGATTCTCGTCTCCGGCTGTTCCGCAGCTTTCAGCAGGCCGTCGCGGCCCTGGCTGTTCGACATGGCTTCCTCCGATTCCAGTCGATCCATGGACAGCAAGCGCCGTGCCAAGTCGCCGGCGCCGGGAAAAGACTTGATTTCCCAGGGAAACGCAGGCGCGGCCTGTTGCACCGCGCCTGCCGCATGCCACAGCTGTTGCAGCGGCAAGCTGCAACAGCTCAGTTGAGCGCGGTCAGGCCGTAGCGCTTGATCTGGCGGTGGATGGTGGAGCGGTCGACGCCCATGCGGCGGGCGGTCTCGGAAATGTTCCAGCCGCAGGCCCCGAGCATCGCTTTCAGCGCCGCCGGTCCGGCACTGGCGTCATCGAGCCGCACGGCGACCGCTGCCGCCGACGTCAGCGTCTCCGGCAGGTCGCCGGGTTCGATCACGCCGTCCTGGCAAAGCGCTGCAGCAACGGCGATCACATTGTCGAGCTCACGGATGTTGCCCGGCCAGCCATGGGCGCGCAACGCCAGGAGTGCCGCCGGCGAGACTGCAAGTCGCTCGCCGACCGGTCGGTGGCGGGCTACGACCGTCTCGAGCAGCCAGTCGAAGTCGCGGCGCTCGCGCAGCGGCGGGATCGAAAGTGTCGCCGCATTCAGGCGGTAGTAAAGATCCTCGCGGAAGCGTCCCTCCCGCACCAGCAAGCCGAGGTCTCGGTGCGAGGCCGAGATGACCCTGAGGTTCACTGGTTTTGGCCGCGCAGCGCCCACCGGCAGCACCTCCCGTTCGGCCAGGACTCGCAGGAAACGGCTCTGCAGTGAAAGCGGCATGTCGCCGATCTCGTCGAGGAACAGTGTGCCACCGTCGGCCTCCTCTATCAGGCCCTTGCGCCCCTTGGCGGAAGCACCGGTGAAGGCGCCCGGCAGGTGGCCGAACAACTCGCTTTCGATCAGTTGCTCCGGGATCGCGGCGCAGTTGATGGCGACGAACTTGCCCTTGACGGCAGCACCGTCGTGGATGGCCTTGGCCAGATATTCCTTGCCGGTGCCGGTTTCGCCCTGGAGCAGGATCGGCAGCGGCTTGCCGGCCAGCTTCGCCGCCTTCGCCTGGAGTGCAGCCATCTGCGGATCGCCGCCGCTCAGGCCACGCAGCGACACCGGGATCTGCTCGCGCGCCAGCACCGGCGCCTGCACCTTGTGGTGCGGCTCGATGGCGTGGGCAAACAGCGCGTTGCCGTCGCGGGCGAAGACCAGGCGATCCTGAGTCGGCCGCCGCCGGGTGAGATCCGGCAGGTCGTCGATCTCCATGTCGAAGAATCGTGCGATCGGCTGACCGATCAGCCCGTCCGGCTGGCGCCAGTCGAGTCCGACAGAGCGCGCCAGTATCTTGGCGCCGCCATGGGTCATGCCGATGATGCGGCCCGAGCCATCGATGGAAATCGCCGCCTCCGGGTCGACGTCGAGGAACTCCGGCGAGCGGGCAAAGCGCAGCACCCATTCGTCCCGGGTCTGGGCCATCAGATTGGCCAGCTCGATGCGGCGCACGGTGGCGGCGACCAGATGCAGCGCGAGGTTCTGGCTGGTCTTGCGAATCGGCGAGCTCAACAGGGAGATGTCGAGCACGGCGGCAAGATCGCCACTGGTATCGTAGACCGGCGCGGCGGTGCAGGACAGCGGCGTGTGCGTGTTGTCGAAATGGTCGGTCTGGTGGATCGTCAGGGCCTCACCCGCCTCCAGGCAGGCGCCGACGGCGCAGGTTCCGGCGCGCGCCTCCGACCACTCGGAGCCGAGATACAGGCCGGCCTTGCGGAGATTGTTGTCGAACAGCGGGTCGCCCAGAAACTCGACCGTCACGCCCTTGCGGTCGGACAGCAGCAGAACGTAGTTCTGGCCCGCCACCTGCCGGAACAGGTTTTCGAGGCCCGAGCGGGCAATGGCGATCAGTTCCTCGGACTGCTGGCGATGCGCGCGCAGTTCGCCATCGGGCAGGATATAGGCCTCGCACGCCTGGGTAGGGTCGAGACGATGCTGCTCGATGCAGCGCAGCCACGACCTGACCACTTGCTCGTCACGCCCGGTCGAGGCACCGAGGCTGACGCTTTCGATCTCGCGAATATGGTCGGAATGCGAAAACATCGGCACTGCAGCACGCCTCCCAACGCACCGCCTCCCATTTCCTCCTGATGCCACATGACTGCATGGCATGTTGGTAATGTAAAGGACGCAACCGATGCAGCAGGGGGCACACGCCGCCAGCCTTGTCAGCCCGTAGCTCCGAACTGGGCCCACAGCAGCATCGTCCCCGCCCCGGCGACAAGCACGCCGACGGTGGGACAGCGCGGCATCCAGAGCAGCAGTGCGGCCGAGGCCACGGCGATCCCGGCTGCAAGCAGACCGCCGCCAGCGAGCTGAAAAATGGCAATGACGCCCGCAATGATCAGCCCCACCCCGACGGGGGCGAGGCCTTCGCGCATCGCCTTGTGCCACCGCTTTGCCTTGTGGGCATTGGACACCTTGATGACGCCGTAGCAGAGCAGCGAAGACGGCACGAACAGGGCCATGGTCGCGGCCAGCGCTCCCCACCAGCCGGCGACCTTCCAGCCGATAAGCGTCGCAAGCATAGTGCCCGGTCCGGGTGCAGCGCGGGAGATGGCGAACAGGTCGATGAACTCACGGCTGCTGATCCAGCTGTGCACCGCGACGGATTCGTGCTGGATACCGGCGATGATCGCCGAGCCGCCGCCGATCGACAGCAGCGAAAACGGCACGAAAACGGCGATCAGGGTGACAAGGTCGTCGTCGCGCATTGATCAGCTCCGACGCCAGGCAAGGGCGACGCTGATCGGTGCCACGACAAGGACGACGGGGATCAGCGGCAGCTTCATCAGCCCGACGGCGATGGCGACGACGGCAATCACGACCAAGCTCGGTGGAAACTTCATGGCGCGCTGGACACCCTTCAGGCAGATCACCAGCAAAAGCCCCAACGCGGCATAGGCCACGCCATTCGACGCCGCCTCCAGCATGGTCACATCGGGCAGGGAGTCGAACACTGCGCTCAATGCGATCACGGCAAAGAACGGGCCGATGAGGAAGCCGAGCACACAGGCGGTGCTGCCGGCAAGGCCGCGTAAATCGTCGCCCATGCAGATGACCAGGTTGACGACATTGGCACCGGGCAGCATTTGCGAGATCGCGAGCGAGCTGGCGAAATCCTCGTCGCTGATCCAGCGGTTGCGCAAGACGAACTCCTGGTAGAGCCAACCTGACAAACCGCCGCCGAAGCTCAGCAGCCCGATCTTCAGGCAGGCGAGGAACAGCGCGCCCAGGCCTGGGGCAGGCCGCATTGCGTTCAACAGCTGCGGCTCTACAACCGGATCGGGAATCGACGTCATCTCAGGCCGCCAGCGCGCCCGGCTGCACTTCGCTCGCCGCCAAAAGTCGCCTGGTGTAATCGTGCTGCGGCTTGCCGTAGACCTGCTCGGTCGGGCCCTGCTCGACGATCTTGCCCTGGTACATGACGATGACCGAGGTGGCGAAGTCGCGGACCAGCGCGAGATCGTGGGCAATGAAGATGTAGGACAGCCCCATGTCGCGGCGCAGTTCCTTGAGCAGGTCGATGATCTGCGCCTGGATCGAGACGTCGAGCGCCGACACCGCCTCGTCGCAGACGATCAACTCCGGCTGCAGCGCCAGTGAGCGGGCGATGGCGATGCGCTGCCGTTGGCCGCCGGAGAACTGGTGCGGGTAGCGCTCGGCATGGTCCGGCAGCAACCCGACCTTCTCGAGCAGTTCGGCGACACGCTCACGCCATTGCTGCCTCGGCAGCACGCCCGCATGGATCGCCCACGGTTCCGACACGATCTGCTGAATGGTCATGCGCGGATTGAGCGAAGCGGTCGGATCCTGGAACACGAATTGCATGCGACGCCGAACCTTGAAGGTCTCGGCCTGCGACAACTTGAGCAGGTCCTTGCCGTCGAAGTCGATCGATCCCGCCGTGGGTGTGTCGAGCCCGAGCAGCATGCGCGCCAGCGTCGACTTGCCGGAGCCGGATTCGCCGACGATGCCAAGCGTCGCACCGCGCGACAGCTTGAAGCTCGCGTCGTCGACCGCCTTGACCTGCGGCTGCGGAGCGCTGGAAAACAACTTGGGGCGGCCGAAATAGACCTTGGAGACATTGCGCACCTCGAGCAGCGGCGTCGGTCCCGCCTCGGCTGCCTCGTTGACGCTGAAGCCATGGCGCCCCGGTACCGCGTCGAGCAGGCGCTGGGTATAGGGATGGCTCGGCTGCGATAGTACCTTGGCCACAGGTCCTGCTTCGACGATGCGCCCGCCCTGCATGACCACGACCTTGTCGGCGACCTTTTCGACGACGCTGAGGTCGTGGGTGATGATCACCATGCCCATGCCGCTGTCACGCTGCAGCTCCTTCATCAGGTCCAGCACCTGCGCCTGCACGGTGACGTCGAGCGCGCTTGTCGGCTCGTCGGCGATCAGAAGGTCGGGCTGCAGCGCGATCGCCGACGCGATCATGATGCGTTGGCGCTGGCCGCCCGAGAACTGGTGCGGATAGTCGCCCGCGCGCCGCTCCGGATCCGATATGCCGACGCGGCCGAGCAGGTCGATGGCGCGTCGCCGCGCCGTGTCGGCGTCGATGCCGTGCACGCGCATCGTCTCGGCGATCTGCCAGCCGATCGGGTAGACCGGGTTGAGCGCGGCGAGCGGGTCCTGGAAGATCATCGAGATGCTCTTGCCGTTGACCAGGCGCCGGTCCTCGGCAGAGGCCTTCAGCAGGTCCTGGCCACGGAACAGGATCTGCCCGGACGAGATCACCGCCGGCGGCGTGTCGACGAGGTTCATCACCGCAGAGGCGCTGACACTCTTGCCGGAACCGCTCTCACCGAGGATGGCTAGCGTTTCGCCCCTGTCGACAGTCCAGCTGACGTCGTTGACGGCATGCACGATGCCCTTGCGCGTCGGGAACTGGATGCTGAGGTTCTGCACCTTGAGAAGTCTCGTGTCGGGCATTGTCATTCCGCCGAGGTTTGCAGGCGCCAGCGTTCAACCGGATCGGTCACGACGCGGAGCCAGTTCGAGAACAGATTGAGCGACATGGTGACGAGCATGATCACGAGGCCGGGCCAGAACGCCACCCACCAGGCCGAGCCGATGTAGTTGCGCCCGTCCGAGACCATAAGGCCCCAGGTGATCTCGGGCGGCTGGATGCCAATGCCGAGGAAGCTCAGGCCGGATTCGACGAGCATGACGAAGGCCATTTCCAGCGCCGCGAGATTGATGACGGTCGGCAGGACCATCGGCGCGACATGGCGGAACAGGATGCGCCAGGTCGAGGCGCCCATGGCGCGTGCCGAGGTGACGAACAGCCGTTCCTTCAGCTCGAGCACTTCGGCGCGGACCGTGCGCAGGAAGATCGGCACGCGAGAGATGGCGAGCACCAGGATGACGTTGGCGACGCCGGGCTCGAACACGAACAGCACGATAACGGCGAGCAGAAGCGACGGAAAGCTCATGATAGCATCCGCCAGGCGCAACAGGATCGCGCTGACGGCGCCCTCCTTGAAACCGGCGACGAGGCCGAGCGCACCGCCGACCACCAGCGAGGTCAGCACCGCCGTTCCGGCGATCAGGATGGTATTCTGGCTCGCCACGATGATGCGGGCGAGAACCGAGCGTCCGAGCGCGTCGGCGCCGAGGATGTAGAGCCATGGCCGATCGAACGAGAACGGTGCTGCGTTGCGCTGCATCAGGTTCATGGCGCGGGCCTGGTCGGCGAGCAGCGTCGGCCCCAGTGCAACGCAAACCAGGACGATGGCCAGGAAGGCGGCCGAGACCAGGGCGACCTTGTCGCACAACAGGCTCGAGACGATGTCGCGGAGTGCCGACGGCGTTGCCTGTGCGGGCCTGGCCATCTCAGCTGTGCCGGATGCGTGGATCGACGAGCGCATAGGTGATGTCCACAACGATGTTGATGATGAAGACGGCAAGTGCCGTGACCAGCACTGCGGCCTGGATGACGGCAAAGTCGCGCAGCAGCACGGAATCGATCATCAGCTTGCCGATGCCGGGGAAACCAAACACCGTTTCGACGATGACTGCCCCATTGACGATGCCGGCGGCCTGGTCGCTGGCGACCGTGATGACAGGCAGCAGCGCGTTGCGCAGCGCGTGAACGAAGACGATGGCCCTGGCGCGCACGCCCTTGGCTCGCGCCGTCTTCACATAGGCCGAAGACAGCGCCGTGATCATCGACGAGCGCACGACCTGCACCAAGACACCCGTTGGCCTGAGGCAAAGCACTGCGACCGGTAGGACCCAGTGCCAGGGCGTTCCGGTGCCCGATGTCGGCAGCACGCGCAGCCAGACGGCGAAGACGATCACGCCGACGATCGCCACCCAGAAATTCGGCGTGCTGGCGCCGATCAGCGAGATCAGGCTGGCGATGCGGTCAAACAGCCCGCCCGGACGAAAGGCGGCGAGCGAGCCGGTAACGATGGCGACCGCGATGACGATCGGCATGGTGATCGCCGCCAGCATCAGGGTCGTCGGGAAGGCCTGCAGCACGACCTCGACGGCCGGCTTCGAATACTGGATCGACTCGCCGAGATCGAACTGCAGCAAGCCGCCCAGGAAACGGAAGAACTGGACATAGACCGGATCGTCGAATCCGAAGCGCTGGTTGAACTGGTCGCGCATCTCCTCGGTGGCGTCGAGCGGCAGATAGAGGTCTGCAGGCGAGCCCGTGAACCTGGCCAGAAAGAAGACGAGGATGATCAGCAGCGCCAGCGACAGCACGCTCTGCAACGATCGCTTGAAGATGAAATTGCCCATTCTCCGCCTCCTCCGCCGGACATGGTTGACACGGGAGGGCGGCGCCGGCGATCGGCCGGCGCCGTTCCAGTGTTACGACGGTGACTTGACGACCAGCTTGGCAAGCTGCAGCTCGACCGCGTTGGCAATTGTCGGTGTGAAGTCGATGCGCTTGCCGACCCGCATGTAGTTGACCATGTGGAACAGCGGCGCGTCGGCGACAAGGTCCTCGTAGATGTAGCGGAAGGTCTCCTGGTAGAGCTTGGCGCGTTCCTCGCCCGAGGCCATGCCGGCGTCAGTGATCAGCTTGTCCACCTTGGCGTCGTGGATTTCGCTCTGGCGGCCGTCGCTGTGATACTTGAAGAACGCGGTGAACTGGGCGTCGCCGCTGTTGTTGTCATGCATTGTCAGCAGCGCGTTGGCCTGGCGACCGGCGGCGAACGGCTTGTTGGCCGCCTCCAGCCACTGTGTCATCTCGAGATTGTCGAGCTTGATCTTGAAGCCGACGGCCCGCAGCATCTCGGCGGCCGCCTCGACGAACTCGTTCGAGTTGGCGAACATGCCGGGGCGGCCGATCATGCGGATCTCGGTGTCGACGGGCACGCCCGCGGCCTTTGCCTCGGCGAGCAGCGCCTTGGCCTGTTCGGGGTCATAGGGCCACGGCACGAGGTTCGGGTTGTGGCCGAGCACGCTCGGGCCGACCTGCTGGGTGGCGAGTTCCGCCTTGTCGCTGATGACGCTGCCGAGGAATGCCTTGCGGTCGATCGCCAGGTTTAAGGCCTTGCGCACGCGAATGTCGTTGAGCGGCGGAATGTCGGCGGAGAGACGGAACATCGCACTGTCGGAGTTCGGGTAGACCTTGTCCGTCTCCGGATTGGTCGCATCCTGCGGCGCGATCGAGAAGGCCAGGTCGGCCTCGCCGGTTTCCACCATCGCGGCCGCGACGGAGGATTCGCTGCGCCAGACATAGGTGGCGTCTTCGATCTTCGGCTTCTCGCCCCAATAGCCGTCGAAACGCTTGATCTTGACGTTCTCGCCCTGGGTCCAGCTGACGAAGTCATAGGGGCCGGTGCCGATCGGCTCGGTCGTGTATTCGCCCTTCGGCGTCTTCGCCGATGCGATCGCCAGCTGCGCCAGCAGCGTCGGCAGGATCGGCATCGGCGTCTTGGTCATGAACTCGACGGTGTTCTCGTCGATCGCCTTGGCAGTGATGTCGACGCCGCCGAAATATTTGGTGCGGGTGATGCAGGTCAGCTTGGGATCGAGCGTGCGCTCGAGCGAATAAACCACCGAGGCCGCATCGAACGGCGTGCCGTCGTGGAACTTGACGCCCTTGCGCAGGTTGAAGCGCCAGGTCGTCGGCGAGGTCTGCTCCCAGCTTTCGGCGAGGCGCGGAATTGTCGTCTGCTTGGCATAGTCCAGCTCGACCAGCGTCTCGACGACATTCTGCTTGATGATGCGGCCGATGACCGAGCGCGGAGTCTCGCATGGATCGAGCCGGTCCGGCCCGCCCGGCAAGACGATGGTCACGGCATCGCCCGACTGGGCCATGGCCGTTGGCATCGGCGACAGAAACAGCGCCGTCGAAAGCCCCAGTGCGGTTTTCCTGAATGCGTTCATTTCAAACTCCTCCCGAGTTCTAGTTGATTTCGTGAAGTCCGTCGCTGCTAGACGGCGCGCAGGCGCGCACCCGTCCTGAAGCCCTCCAGCTTCAGTCGTTCCTTCTCCTCCTGGGCACGGATGCCGGGCAGGATGTCGGCCGCCACCTTCGGCGACAGGGCGACGACGCCGTCCTCGTCGCCGACGACCAGGTCGCCCGGATGAACGACGAGGCCGCCGATGGCGACGTCGACGTTGATGGCGCCGGGGCCATTCTTGTAGGGGCCGCGATGGGTGACGCCGCGGGCAAAACAAGGCAGCTTGCTGGCCCTGATGGCTGCGACGTCACGGATAGCTCCGTCGATGACGAAGCCGGCAACACCAAGGGATTCGGCATGGGCCAGGATGATCTCGCCGATCAGCGCCTGGCTGGTGTCGCCGCCGCCGTCGACGACGATGACGTCGCCGGGACGCGCAATGCGCAGCGCCGCATGGATGGCGAGATTGTCGCCGCGACGCGTCCGCACCGTCAGCGCCGTGCCGACCAGCTGTCCGCCGGCATGAAAAGGCAGCAGACCCACCGCGCCCGGAAGACGATCCAGATTGTCGCTGACGATCGACGTCGCGACATTGGCATATTGTCTCAGCAGATCGTCCGCAACGGGTGCTGCGGACGGCAATTCGGTGACGGTCATGATAGCTCCTCCCTTGGCGACCGCGGATCAGCGACCTCCAGTCGCCAAAGGGATAGGAGTGTCACTTCCTGAAGAAAAGCGATATTAATGCATCAGAAGGCATCACTATCCTTCATATCAGGAGGAATTCATGTTCACGATCAAGCAGATGGAGGCGCTTTACTGGGTCAGCACGCTGGGCAGTTTCGAGGCTGCTGCCGACTATCTGAACATGGTCCAGTCGACGATCTCCAAGCGCATCGGCGAACTGGAGGCCAGGTTTTCGACGCCGCTGTTCCATCGGACCGGGCGCAAGCCGGTCCTGACGACCAAGGGCGAAGAGATCCGCGCAATCGCCGAGCAGATTCTGCGCCTGAACGATCGCCTGAACTCACTGGCAAAGAAATCGTCGGTTCCGTCATTCCGCTTTCGCCTTGGCGTCACTGATCTCGTCGCGCTGTCATGGCTGCCCGAACTGTTGTCCGGGATTCTCGACCGCTATCCGATGATCACGCTCGAACCCGAGATCGACCTCACCGCCTCCCTGCTCGAGCGCCTGGTCGACCGCCGCCTCGACTTCGTCATCTGCCCGCGTGTCATCCAGGAGCCGCAATTCGTCAGCACGCCGCTTGGCGCCATCGAGCTTGTGTGGATGTGCAGCCCGAAGCTGTTGGACGGCAAGGACAATGCGACGTTGAGCGATCTCACCAAGCATCCATTGCTGATCCAGACGACCGGCTCGATCCTGCGGCCGATCCTGCACAGCGTCATCGACAACCCGAATTTGCCGTTCAAGCGGACGATTTCCTGCAACAACATGGTGGCGCTGGCTCACTTGGCGGCCCATGGCATGGGCGTCACCATCCTGCCGCACGCCTTCTTCAGGAACATGGTCGCCGATGGCCGGCTGTGCGTCGTGCGCACCGAGATGGAGCTGCCCAATCTCGAATACTTCGCCACTTTCAGGAACGATTACCATGTGCAGTTCTGTGAGGAAGTCGCGGCCCTGAGCGCCGAAATCTGCGATTTCCGGCTGCAATAGGTGCCGCGCAAATCGCCACTGGCGTGCCGATGCCGCCTTGCCGCCGGACAGCCGATCTGCGATCTCGGCGTGAGCATCGAAATGAACCCGACCGGAGTTGGCAGTGCGCAGTGTGGGCTTGATCGTTTCGGCCATCGTCCTTGTCATCGCCATCGCGCTCACCACCGCCTGGGCAGCGATGGCGCTTTGGTATCGGTTGCCGGCGCCTGACATCGCCAGGGGACTGGCCGCAGGCTTGTTCGTCCTGCTCGGCATCGCCGCGGCTATCGCGCTGTTCACGCCCTGGCGCCTGCATGGGCTGGCACTGTTCGCCATCGGCTTCGCCGCGGTGCTGGTATGGTGGAACACCATCGTTCCGTCGGACCATGCCGAGTTTGCGCCCGACGTGGCCCGGCAGGTCACCGGCCGGCGCGACGGCGACATGCTGACCCTGACAGATGTCCGCGACTTCGACTGGCGCAGCAACAGCGACTTCACCGAACGCTGGACGACGCGCAGCTACGACCTGGGCAAGCTCAAGACGCTCGACCTGTTCATGTCCTACTGGGCCGGGCCCGAGATGGCCCATGTCATCATGAGCTTCGGCTTCGAGGGCGGTGACCAGCTCGCCTGGTCGGTCGAGGTCCGCAGGCAGAATGGCGGTCAGTTTTCGCCGATCGCCGATCTGTTCAAGGCCAACCCGCTGGTCATCGTCGCCGCCGACGAGCGCGACGTCGTTGGTGTCCGCTCGAACATTCGCGGCGAGGACGTCCAGCTCTATCGCCTCAACGTCTCACCGACTGCCGCCCGGGCGCTGCTGCTCGGTTATGTCGCCGATGCCAATGCGCTGGCCGCAACACCGCGCTTCTACAATTCGATCACCACCAACTGCACCACCGTCATCTTCAGGATGATGCGCGCCGTCGGCGACGTCACCCCGTTCGACTGGCGCCTGATCGTCAACGGCTACCTGCCCGAATATGCCTATGACCGTGGCGCGCTCGACACACGCATGTCGGTGCAGGAGCTGCGCAGCCGCGCCCATATCGCCCAGCGCGCGCTGGCGGTTGGGCTGACCGGCGATTTCTCGCGGCTGATCCGCGAGGGCGTGCCGCAACCGGCCCTCTAGACGGAACCTGGGAATTGGAGGTCGTTTTCAGCCAGAAGACGCCAAGCTCTGGCACTGCCGGCCATCACACCGCCAAGAGGCAGCTAGACCCTGGCTTCGGCGAAGGTCACGAGGCGACGGCGATCCTCGCACCACAGCGCGAGATTGACGCAGCCGACGCTCTTCCAGAAAGTCAGCTTCACCGTCTGGCTGGCATCGCGAAGCTCGGCATTGCTGTCGAAGCAGGCCTGCAGGCGATAGAACGGCACGCGGCTGCACAGATGGTGGATGTGGTGCAGGCCGATCGAGCCGGTGATCCACTGCGCCACAGCGGGCAAGGCATACCACGAGCTGCCGCCAAAGGCCGCGACATGCAGGTCCCAGGCGTCGCCCGCATCCCAGCGCGTCTCTTCGAACTGGTGCTGGACGTAGAACAGCCAGCCGCCGGCCCATGCGCCCATCACCACGACGGGCAGAACCGCCAGCATCACCGCCCAGCCGGCCAAGAGCACGAGGCCGCCATAGACCAGCACCAGCGCCACGTTGAGGCCGCCGGCGCTGCGCCATGCCTCGACGCGCGGAATGGCGTCGTTGTAGGGCAGCCGGTGCATGATCAGAAAGTAGATCGGCACGCCGATGACGATCAGGATGATCGGGTTGCGATAGATGCGATACATCAGCCGCTGGCTGGTGGTCATCGCCTCATATTCGGCAACCGTGCGCGTATCGATGTCGCCGATGCCGCGTTTGTCGAGATTGCCCGAGCCGCCATGGTGCACGGCATGCGCCTTCTGCCATAGCGTGTAGGGCGTGAAGGTGAAGACACTCAGCGCCCGGCCGATGGTCTTGTTGGCCATACGCGAACTGGTGAACGAGCCGTGACCGCAGTCATGCTGGATGGCAAACAACCGCACCAGGAACGAGGCACAGACCGGCGCCAACGCCACCATCAGCAGCCAGCGCCAACCGCCGAGCAGCGGGCCGGCATAGGTTGCGAGCCAGACAAGCGTTGCACCCATCATCAGGAAAGGTATCAGCGTCACCGCCAGTTCGAACGCCGCGCGGCGGTTGTCGGGGTCGCGAAAGCGGTTGCAATGCGAGGCTAGCCGGCGAACGAGCGCCTTTTCAGCCGCATGATCCGCACCCTGGGCAGACCCTTTGGGCAGGTCGTCCGCCTTGGACGACATCAATTTCGTCATTTAGTCCCCGAAATCTCGCTGCCAACTCGGTCAAGCGCGCCATTTGTCCATAATGCGCGGCACGCGCCATGGCTAGTGGCACCACCGTGGCATATTAGCCGTATCCAGCGTCTATGCACCGCTGGACGCAAATCATGGCGTTTTCCTGTTGAGTGCGCGGGCCATTACGTCTTAGGTCGGGGAAATCATCGAGGCGCGGCCAGCAGCCGCAGGGAACTCCTATCCATGGCTTCTTTGGAAATTTCCGCCGGCTCGGCCAAATGGACCACGCTTCCAAGCCATCGCTTGTGGCTGTTGCAGCAGGCCGACGCGCTGTTCTCTTTCTTCGAACGCCAGAGCCTCAATCCGCTCGGCGGCTTCCACGACCTCGACGATCATGGCCACCCGCTCGCGCCGGGCGCCGTCCCCGGCCGCTTCGCCGGCCGACAGATCCACGTCACCACGCGCCTGGTGCACTGTTTCTCGATTGCCCATCTGATGGGACGCCCCGGCGCCGACGTGCTCGTCGACCACGGCATGGAATTCCTCTGGAACGGCCATCGCGACACAGCCAATGGCGGCTATTTCTGGGGCGTCGGTTATGACGGTCCGACCAACGACACCAAGCAGGCCTATGGTCATGCTTTCGTCCTGCTTGCCGCCTCCAGTGCCAAGGTCGCCGGCCACCCCGACGCCGACCGCCTGCTGACCGACATCTCGACAATCCTGTCTGAAAAATTCTGGGAAGAGGCGCATGGCGCGGTGGCGGAAGAGTTCAGCCGCGACTGGCAGCCGCTCGACAGCTATCGTGGCCAGAACTCCAACATGCACCTCACAGAGGCGCTGATGGCCGCCTTCGAGGCGACTGGCGACAGCATCTATCTCACCATGGCCGAGCGCATCGCCGACCTGATCATCCGCCGCCATTCGGCTGCCGCCGGTTGGCGCCTGCCCGAGCATTTCACCGCGGAATGGAAGCTCGACCGCGATTACTCCGGCGACCCGATGTTCCGCCCTTATGGCACGACGCCTGGCCATTCGCTCGAATGGGCACGGCTGCTGCTGCAATTGTGGGAGCTCGGCGGCCGCAAGCATGCCTGGCTGCCGGACGCGGCAAGGAACCTGTTCGGCCAGGCGACGGCAGACGGTTGGGATACCGCCAAGGGCGGCTTCTATTACACGCTCGAATGGGACGGCTCGGCCCGGATCAGGGATCGCTACTGGTGGCCGTGCTGCGAGGCGATCGGTGCCGCGTCCGTACTCAACGCCATCGGCGGCGACGCTGCCTACGAGGCCTGGTACCGCCGAATCTGGAGTTTCTGCGCCAGCCGCTTCATCGACCGCGCCAATGGCGGCTGGCACGCCCAGCTCGACGACGATCTCAAACCCAATGCCGGCCCGTTCTACGGCAAGCCCGACATCTACCACGCGCTCCAGGCCTGTCTGATCCCACTGTTGCCGACCTCGGGCAGCATCACCCGTGGCCTGCTGCAGACGGGCATCCGCCTCTAGCAAGATCGGTCCGGCCTCACGGCCAGCGCGCCGCCACCTGGTTGCCGAAGATCGCGCGCTGCATCGAACCGGCAAGGGTCGCCGCAAAAGGCGTGGCGACGTGGTGGCGGTCGCGGAAGGTCAGCTTGCCACCGATCATCGCCGGGCAGGTCGTGTCGTTGCAGAACAGCTCGGTCAGGTCGACATAGCGGACGCCATCAAGCCCGGCGCTCGCCACTTGTTCAGTCTTCGACACCCGTTCGTCGATCGCTTCCCGTCGCGGCGTGTCGCAGACCGTGCTGCTCCTGCCCTGCCACAACGAACGGGCGACACAACGGTCGAGATATGACTTGTGAACGGGAACATCCCCGAGCAGCACGACCTCGGCGCCGGTCTTGCGAAGCGCCGCAAGCGATGCCCTCAGGCCACCCGCCCAGACGTCGCGGCTGACCAGATGCTCCAACCCGCCATTGACGTCGTTTTCGACGTAGCTGTAGGAAAACTGCGAAACGATCACCGCATCGGGCTTGAGGCTGGCGATCTCCTTCATTGCCGTCTGCCGCCACGCATCGCATTCGGAATAGGCCCGCATCAATCGCACGTTCCATGTCGGCACCGCCGCCACCGAGCAGGACGATTTCAGATAGGTCACCAGCCGCCAGTTGTTGGTCTCGGCAATCTTTGCCAGCGGCGTCGACCAGTGGTCGGCATGCGAATCGCCGAACAGCACGATCGTCTTTTGCGGCTTCGATGCACCCAGACTGCAGCTGCGCGGCTTGGTCTGCTCGAGGCTGGCAACGCAGGCGCTGTCTATCTGGCGCGCCGACGACGAACGTGCAGCACTGTCCGCGATCAACTTCTGCTCCGGGCCGACACTTCGCGCAGCAATCTGAGCTGCGCCAAAGGACAATGTCACGCCGAGCGAGGTCAGCAGCGCCGCCAAACCCAGCGAGCGCAGCGAACCGGCCGAAAGCCAGCCATTGGAACGAACAGGATTCTCGACATACCGATAACTGAGGAAGGACAGGCCGACCGTCACCGCCAGGCAGGCAAGCCTGCCGGCAAGCGTAAGGTCAGGCCACAGGATCGTCGCATAGACGATGACGGGCCAGTGCCAGAGATACAGCGAATAGGACAGCTTGCCGGTCCATTGGAACGGCGGCAGCGACAGCAGGCTTGCCGGCCCGACAGCACTCTTGCGGGCGCCTGACAGCAGCAGCATCGCCGTTCCCGCGACCGGCAGCAACGCGATGAAGCCGGGGAAAGGATCGGTCTCCGAGACGCTGAGGTAGGCGACGGCGATCAATGCGATACCAGTCCAGCCCATGACAGGCGAGAATCGAAAACCCGATGCCCAGCGCTCCGCCACAACAAGCGAAACGAGCCCGCCCACAGCGAATTCCCAGGCCCGCAGCGGCGAGAAATAGAAGGCCCAGGGCTGCGACTCCGAGGTCATCCAGGCGCTCACTCCGAACGACACCAGTACAACCACACCGAGGATGAGCGCGATACCCCTTGCCCCCGGCCGGAACCACGCGACCAACAGCAGGAACGCCGGCCAAAGCAGATAGAACTGCTCCTCGACCGACAACGACCAGAAATGCAGAAACGGGTTGCTGGCCGTGTCGGCGGCGAAATAATCGAACGACCAGCGCAGCAGCCAGAGATTGATGACGTAGCTCGAGGCAAACAGCGCACCCTTGGCGTAAAGCTGCTGCTCGGACGGCGCGAGGATGAAATAGCCGGCGGCAAGCGTGGTGGCGATCACCAGAAGCGATGCCGGCAACAGCCGTCGGGCGCGGCGCCCATAGAAGCGCCAGAGATCGACGGTCCCGCTACGGCCGATCTCCTGAATCAGGTGACGGGTGATCAGATAGCCCGAGATGACGAAGAAGATATCGACGCCGATGAAACCGCCCGGCAGGTCGGACAGGCCGAAGTGAAAGGCGATCACGCCGCCGACGGCGATGGCACGCAGGCCCTCGATGTCGGGGCGGAAGGTGGTGACAGGTGCCGTCATGTCTTTGCTGCAACGTGTGCTGTGATGTGCGTGCTGGACATGACGGCAGGTTGGGCGACCATGCAAGCGGGCACAATTCAAACTATGTTGCAATGCAACATGAAAGCCGCCCTTCCGAACACCTTACCCGGGAGAAACGGGTGCATTTCCGCGCCTTCGAGTGTCGATTTCTGTATGAACGGAACTCATGCGGGCATTGGTCGTTAATGCCCCACGGAACCAGGGCGGCCACATGACGAATCGCGAGACTTTGCTCGGCGGGCTGCCGGCTGCGGTCTATACGACCGATGCCAGCGGGCGGATCACCTTTTTCAATGAAGCCGCAGCAGCACTCTGGGGTCACCGGCCCGAAATCGGCAAGGACTCGTGGTGCGGCTCGTGGCGGCTTCGGACGGTGGATGGCGAACCGCTGGCACATGGCGACTGCCCGATGGCGCTGGCCCTGAAGGAGGGTCGGGCGATCCGCAACGCCGAGGCCATAGCCGAGCGGCCAGATGGCACTCTGGTGCCGTTCCTCGCCTTCCCCGCGCCAATACGCGACGAAACCGGCGAGATAACGGGTGCCATCAACCTTCTGGTCGACATCTCGGCCCAGAAGCAGGCCGAGATACAAACCCAGCGCCTCGCCTCGATCGTCGAATCTTCCGACGACGCCATCGTCAGCAAGGACCTGTGCGGCGTCATCCAGAGCTGGAACGCCGGCGCCACCAGGCTTTTCGGCTACAGCGCCGATGAAGCCATCGGCAAGCACGTCCGCATGCTGATCCCAGATGACAGGCAGGACGAAGAGGACCTCATCCTCGGCAAGGTGCGGAGCGGTCAGCGCGTCGACCACTTCGATACGATCAGGAAACGCAAGGACGGCAGCTTGGTCTTCATTTCGCTCACCGTATCGCCGGTGCTCAACGGCGCCGGCAAGGTCATCGGCGCCTCGAAGATCGCCAGAGACATTACCGAGCGCAAGGAAAGCGAGAGCCGCATCCGCATGCTCATGCGCGAGGTCAACCACCGGGTGAAGAACCAGTTCGCCGTCATCCTGTCGATGATCCGCGAGACGGGCAAGCACGCAACGACGATCGCCGAATTCGACACCCAGATCCGCAACAGGATCATGGCGCTGTCGCAGTCCCAGGATCTGCTTGTCGACGGTGACTGGCGCGGCGCTGACCTAGCCGATCTGGTCAGCAACCAGATCCGGCCGTTTGCCGCCGAGCGCCGCATCAGCATATCGGGCGAGCCGGTCCTGCTGTCGACGATGGCGGTCCAGAATCTCGGCATGGCCTTTCATGAGCTTGCCACCAATTCGGCCAAGCATGGCGCGCTGTCATCCGATCTTGGCACCGTCGAAATCGGCTGGACCGCTTCCGATCGCTTTCGCCTGACCTGGAAGGAAACCAACGGACCGACCGTCGGAAAGGCCTCGCGCAAAGGATTTGGCCGGATCGTGCTCGAGCGCGTCGCGCCTTTGGCGCTGAACGGCGTCGGCCATCTCAGCTTCCAACCGGATGGCGTTACCTGGACGCTCGACGCACCGCTTGACCTGGTCCGGACGCCCGCTCCCTGACGGCAGTAGCTTCACCTCTGCAGTCGGCTTCGCTTCTCTTGCCGCGAAAGCCAGGCAAGAGTGATGCGCTCGTCGACGTCAAGCTGCGAGCCGGCCTTGGGGCGGGACGCAGCCAGCTCGTCAGACAACCGCCCTTCCGACCACGCCAAAATCACTTCCGGATGAATGTAACCTTTTCGGCAGACGGCCCGCGTGTTGCCGAGGTGCCTGGCAACGTCGTCAATGACTTTGTTGCATGCCTGTGCCCTCGCTTCCGCCCGCTCGGGCACCGGCGTTCTGGAAAACAGCGCCATCGCGCGCACGGTTCCGCCCCAGGTGCGGAAATGTTTGGAGCTGAAAGCTGCGCCCGCCGCAGCTCGAATGTAGTCATTGACGTCCTGGGACGATATCGGCGCCCGCGCACCATTGTCGTCGAGATATTGAAACAGGGTCTGGCCGGGCAGTTCCTGGATGCTGCGCACGATCTTTGCCATACGCCTGTCGACCAGCCGCAGACGCCATTCCTTTCCCGATTTGCCCTTGAAGGCGAATCTGAGCGTCGAACCTTCGATGTTGACATGGCGGTTGCGTAGCGTCGTCAGCCCGAAGCTGCCATTCTCCCTGGCATAGGCGGCGCCACCCACCCGGATCATTGTATTGTCCAGCAGCCATACCACCGCTGCGACGACCCGCTCGCGCACCATTCCGCGCAGCCGCAAATCCTTGTTGATCCGGCGGCGCAGCAGCGGCAGCGCGCGTGCAAATTCGGCCAGGCTCGAGAATTTGAGCTCGTCACGCTTTTCCGACCAGTCGGGATGGTAGCGATATTGCTTTCGGCCACGCTGGTCGCGTCCCGTCGCCTGGATATGACCGTTGCTTTCGGCGCAAATCCACACATCAGTCCATGCCGGAGGAATGGCAAGCGCATCGATGCGCGCAAGAACCGCCTTGCTGGCGACCTTTCCGCCATTGGCCGTTTCGTAGAGAAGGCGCTTGCCTGCCCTTTTCCTTGATATGCCGGGCTCGTCGTCGCTGACCTAAGCCAGCGATGCGTCATGCGCGGCCTCGGCATTTTCGTCCGGCACGCGCCGGGACTGCTCGGTGTCTTTCCGCATCGGTGCGATCCCTCGGGATCAGCGCTAACTCGGATGCAGCTCATGGGTTCCGGCACGCTGTTGCTTGCAACGGCATCCTGGTTCAAATCAAGCATGCCAACGGCTACGTTCAGCAAACGGAAACGCCCGCCGCGCACTGTGATCTCAGGCACTGACGTGCCCGGCGTCGGGACGCAACCCGACAATTTTAGCGAGGCGACAGGCTGGTCAGCTTTCTGAATTTCCGTTCGCAAAGACAGTCACCCGGGCGCCGGCGCATCGAGATCGACCTGTTCGGAACGGTCGTCTATGCGATCGGCGACGTCCATGGCTGCTATCGCGAACTGCGCACGCTCGAGGACAAGGTCGTTGCCGACGCGGCCATCCTGCCCGGCCGCAAGCTGATCATCATGCTTGGCGACTATATCGACCGTGGCCCCGATTCGGCACAGGTGATCGATCACCTCATAGCCCCGCCGCCACCAGGCTTCGAGCGTCTCTGCCTGATGGGCAACCACGAGACCCAGACGCTCGACTATCTCGACGGCAAGCTGTCACTGGCTCGGTGGCTGTCCACGGGTGCACGCAGCACGCTGTTCTCCTACGGCATCGACGCCGAGCATCTCGGCGAACTCTATGGCGGCGGCAACAGGCTCGACGACCATATTCGCGCAACCATCCCGCCGGAACACATCGCCTTCATGCGCGACCTGCCGATCATGGCCTATTCCGAACGCTTCGTGTTCGTTCATGCGGGCATCCGGCCCGGCGTGCCGCTGCTCGACCAGGAAGACGACGACCTGCTCTACATCAGGGAGGAGTTCTTCGAGGCGTCGCGCCGGCTCGACCGCTGGGTCGTGCATGGCCACACGCCGGTTGACCATCCGCGCATCGACGGCCGCCGGCTGGACATCGACACCGGCGCCTTCAAGACCGGTCGGCTGACGGCGGTGCGCATATCGGGCAAGAGCGGCAGGCTGTTTTTCTCCTAGCTCGCGACCTAGGCCTTGGCTTTGGTTTCGCTCCTGTCGATATAGTAGCTGGAATAGCGTTCCAGGAACTGCTCGGAGCCGCCATAGGCGCCGTAGCGCGGCAGTTTCTTCAAGTCGACCTTGTTGAGCACCAGGCCGAGCACCTTGCTGGCGATCTGCGGCTCGGCGCCGAGCCCGGAGCGGACCAGCGGACGCGGGGTAGCACCCCATTCCGCCACCAGCACGAAACCGTCGGCCAGCGGCGCGAACGCCTTGGCGTCGACGACCGGCCCGAGTGGCGGCAGGTCGACGATGATGTAGTCGAACGTCGCCTTGGCGTCGTCGATGAAACGCCGCATGCCGGCCGACGACAGCAGTTCGCTGGTATGCGAAAAGCGGCCGCGCACCACCGCAGGCACGATCGCCATCTTGCTCTGGCGGTCGACCTTCACCACCGACTGCCAGCCCTGGTCGTTGACCACGGCTTCCACCAGCCCTTGCTCGGCATCGATGCCAAGGCTGCGGCTGAGGCCCGGATTGCGCAGGTCGGCGTCGATCAACAGCGTCCTTGCGCCATTGCTGGCGATCAGGCCGGCCAGATTGGCGGCAACCGTCGACTTGCCCTCGCCCGGCAGCATCGAGATGACACCAATCACCTTGCTGCCGATGTCCTGCAGCACGACGTCGCCGGCGATCTTGGTGCTGCGCAGCGTTTCCGCGAACATCGACGCCGGCTGGTCGACCGCGATGCGCATCCTGGCCCGGCGTTTCATAAGCTCCGCCGCGCGCGACGGCGGCGGCGTGCCCATATTGCCCGTCTTCCCGGCGTCCTTCCTGTCCTCGTTCGAGGCGATGAGTGGCAGGTAGCCGAGGAACTTGACGCCCAGCCTTTCGCGCACGTCCTCCGCGGTGCGGAAGAAGCGCTCGTTGAATTCGTTGAGTGCGCCGAAGGCAGCACCGAGGACGACGCCGAGCACCAGCGCCAGGCCAAACACCATCGAGGTCCGCGGGCTCGACGGGCCGCGCGGCATCGTTGCTTCCGAAATCACCCGGACCTTGGCGATCGGGAAGGAGCGCTGCTGCGACGCCTCCTCGTAGCGCGACAGGAAGGTCTGGTAGAGCGTGCTGAGTGCCGTCGCCTGTTGCTGCAGTTCGCGCAGCCGCACCTGCGCCTGGTTGGCGCTCGAGTTCTGGCCGGTCGCCTCCGACACGGAGTTGCGGAGCGCGGTCTCGCGCGACTGCGCCACCTCGAATTCGTTGCGATAGGTTTCGGAAAGCTGGCTCAGCTCGCGGAAAATCTGGTTGGCGAGGTCGCTCTGTTCCTTGCGAAGCGCCACCGCCTGAGGGTGGTTGGGACCGAAGCCGGCCGAAATCTCCTGCTCGCGCTTCGACACGCCGGAATGGCGCTTCTTGAGCTCCGAGATCAGCGGATTGCCTGCCTCGGCCGCCGACAGGGTTGAGTTGCCGACCGCCGCTTCCGGCCCGCTCTCGACGATGGTGCGGTATTGTTCGTAGCGCGCCCGCGCCTTGGCGGTATCGGCCTGTGCGAGGATCAGCTGGGCGTTGAGATCGGAAAGCTGCTGCTCGGCGATGGTTTCGCCGCGCGCCGCCGCAAGGCCGTTCTCGGCGCGGAATTTTTCCACCTCGAGCGCGGCCTTCTGCGAACTCGTGCGCAGTTCCTCCAGCCGGCCTTGCAGCCAGACGGCCGCCTTTTCGGTGGCGTCGAAGCTGGCATCCAATTGGTCGGCGACAAAGGCATCGGCATAGGCTTTGGTGATCGCAGCCGCCAGCTGCGGATCATGCGCGCGGTAGGCCATGGAAATGACATAGCTGCGGCCGGAGCGCTCGGCCATGATGTTGTTCTGCAGCATTGCTACCGCCTGCTCCTTGCGGGCGGCGTCGGCCATCGCCTTGCGTTGCGCATCGGTAAGTTCGGCGCCGCCGGCGATCTCGGGCGCGGAACGGAAAACCTGCAGGAAGCCGCGAGCGTAGCCGACAAGCGTCGACAGCAGCGATTGCGGCGGCTGCATGAAGCTGGCGTTCTGGTCGAGCTTCTGCTTCTCGACCACCACGGCAGCCAGCCGCGCCGACTTGATGATCTCGATCTGTGACAGGATCGCCGCATCGGTCTGCATGTTGACAGGCGTCGCCGACACCTCGTCGACCATCTTGTTCATGCCCTCGTCGATCAGCACGCGGGTCGACGCCGTGAAGGTCGGTGGCGTCGTCTGCAGATAGACAAGCCCGAGCAGCAGGCCGATGACGGCGCCGACGCCGACCACCTTGGCCTGGCGCTTGGCCATCGCCAGCAGGCGTTCGAGGTCGATGAAGTCGCTCCCCTCGCGCGCATCCTCGCGGGACGCGGCAAGGCGGTTGCCGAAGGGAAAGCTGGCGTAGTTCATCTGCGTTCCAGTTCTTGCCTGAGCAGCGGCCGCTGCTCGCTGGGTTCTGGCGAAGCCGACTTCAGCTACGCAATCTACCGCGCCCGACGGGCACGGGTCTTTTCGAACGTCGTCGCGGCGGCCATTCCAGCCGCCGCGACGGACCGATCATGTCAGGCCGCGACGACGTGATCCTGCTCGGCGACCATTTCGCGGATGGCATCGAGCACGGAGTCGCGAATGTCGGCCCGCTTCAGGGCAAAGGCGACATTGGCCTGGATGAAACCTTCCTTGGAGCCGCAGTCGAACATCCGGCCATTGAATGGCCGGGCGAAGAAGGCCTGGCTCGCGGCAAGGCGTACCATTGCGTCGGTCAGCTGGATCTCGCCGCCGGCGCCACGCTTCTGCGTGCCCAAAAGGTTGAAGATTTCCGGTTGCAGGATGTAGCGGCCGTTGATGTAGAAATTCGACGGCGCCTGGGCCGGGGCCGGCTTTTCGACCATCGCCGTCACCTCGAAGCCCGAACCGACATCGGGGCCTTTGCCGACGATGCCATACTTGTTCGTTTCACTCGGATCGCACTGCTCGACGGCAATGACGTTGCCGCCTGACACGGCATGCAAGTCCATGATCTCGGCCAGGCAGCCGCGCTTGCCGAAGGACACCATGTCGGGCAGCAACAGCGCGAAGGGCTCGTCGCCGATGATGTCGCGGGCGCACCAGACGGCGTGACCGAGGCCGTGCGGCGCCTGCTGGCGGGTGAAGCTGGTGGCGCCGGGCACAGGCAGCAGGCTCTCCAGCGACCTGATCTGGTCGACCTTTCCGGCCTGTTCGAGCGTGCCGACGAGTTCGGGGTGAAGGTCGAAATAGTCCTCGATGACAGCCTTGTTGCGGCCGGTGACGAAGACGATGTGTTCGATGCCGGCCTCCAGCGCCTCGTCGACGGCATACTGCACCACCGGCCTGTCGACCACGGGCAGCATCTCCTTGGGCATCGACTTGGTCGCGGGAAGGAACCGCGTGCCGAGACCCGCCACCGGGATCACCGCTTTCCTGACTTTCTTCATCGTGCCAATCCTCTCGCTCATGTAACTCTCCTCGTCTTGTTCTTGGCCGCTCCGGGCACGCGCATCATGTGCCGGACCGGTATGCGAACTGCCTGGCAAGCCGGCGCAGCCGGACTTCTATAGGCATCCGCAAATGTCGAACCGCCGCCGGGTCCCCCAGTGCGGTCCGTACCGCCTTGAGCGGCGACCGCTGCTTGATGTGCGTAACCAGTGACAGGAATGAGGCAGCCTGGGAGAGGCTCCGGGCACGTCGCGTGAACGCCTTTTTCGCCTCTCCGTCGAGCCAGTAAGCCGCCTCGAAGATGGCATCCGCCCGCTGCATCGCCTCGACGTGATGAAGCTCCAGAACTCTTGAAATGGAGCCGTTTCGCACGTGATAGGCATAGCCTACAGCGGGTTCGACGATGCAGCCGCCGCCCCGCGCGAGCGCGCTGGCGAGCAGGATATAGTCCTCGCCGATGCGCAAATTCTCGTCGTAACGGAGCTCATTTGTCTCGAGATATTCACGCAAGAATATCGGCTTCATGTAACCAAAATTGAACGTCGCCTCGAAGACGACATTGCTGCTGATGAAGTCCGCCAGCGTCAGATTGCCGAGTTTTTCGAGATAGCTTTCGGCGAACATTACTTCGCTTGGCCTGCCGTCGTCGTGAACAACCACGATGTTGTCGACCGCTATCGCCGCGGAGCCAGCATCAGCCCTGCCGATCATTGCCGAAAGCCTGTCGGGCAGGACGGCATCGTCCGAATCGAGCACGGCGACCCAGCGCCCCAGCGCCGCATCGAGGCCAGCGTTGCGCGCTCCACCTGGGCCGCGATTTTTCTCCAGCGCCACGACCCGCACACGCGGATCGGCATAGGCCCGTGCAAGCGCAATCGTCGCGTCGGATGAGCAGTCGTCGACGACGATCACCTCGACGGTGACGCCTTGCTGTGAAAGCGCGCTGTCAATGGCGCGGCCGAGCGTTGCCTCGGCATTGTAGGCGGCGATGACGAAGCTGACGTCAGGCTGCATCCTGACCTCCCTCTTTGCCGTAGAGACGCAGTTCACGTGCGCCGGCCAGCCCGCTCAGCACGCCCAAATGCATCACGCCACGCAACAGGCTGCGGTTGCGGCTGACCGGCTGCAGCGCGGTCAGCCCCGCCGCGGCAAAGCAATAGCCGGCCTTGGCCGAGGCCCGTACGAGCTCACCGAAGCGACCAACGCCACTCCGCTTGGCGCCAAGCAGGCGACCATGCGTCTGCCCGACACGGAAGCGCCGCGTCGTCAGCCAGCGGAACGAGGCGCGAGACGCCGGAACCGGCTCCTCCACCCAGGCCTCCGCGGCATAGCTTATGCGACCACCGGCACCGAACACCTGGTCGAAGAATTCGGTGTCCTCGCCGCCCGACTGGCCGCGCTCCAGGCTGAAGCGGCGGCCGGCGATGCTGGGCGAAACGATCCGGAGCAAGGCATTACAGGTGTAGCCGGTGCGGATCTCACCCCGAACGAACACCGGATAGGTCGAGTGAAAGTCGCCGACCTGCATCCAGCCCGGGGCTCCCGTCCCATAACGCGCCTTGACCGGCCCGAGCACCACCTCGGCACCGGTCGCCTGCGCGGTCTCGACGAGCCGCTTCAGCCACATGCCTGTCGCCTTCTCGTCATCGTCGATGAAGGCGACGAAATCGGCCGAGCTGGCATCCAGGCAAGCGTTGCGGGCAAGCGAGATGTTGCGCGCCGGGCAATGGACGTAGCGAACCTCGAGCGAAAGCTCGTCCGCCAGAACGGAGACCAGTTCCGCAGCACTGGGCACCTCGTCATTGTCGGCCACGACGATGCCGATGCGATACCCCGCGGGTAGGTCCATCGCCGCAAGCGACTGCAACGTGTCGGCCAGTTCGCGCCGCCGGAAGGTGCAGACGCAGATGTCGATGCTGGGCATTTCGGTCATGCTGGGCGCCCTCTTGCCGGCAAGGCAACGAGTTGAAGCCAGAAGCCGAGCGACCAGGCGAAATGCATCACCATCGCCGACACGCCGGCGAGCGCCAGCCCCGGCTTGCCGGCCCGCAAGGCAAGGGCAGCGCCATAGCTCAGACAGATCGCCGCCCAGACGAGGACAGGCACGGCGAAGATCCAGTGAACGACGGCGAGGCTTGCGAGCAGCGCCGTCGGCGCCACCATCAGCGGCACCATCTGGCGGAGCCTTGGGATGACGCGGTGTTTCAGCACGTTCCGCGCCCGTCCCCTGCCATAACCGAGATACTGGTGGAACAGGCCGCCAAGTGAAGCACGCGGAAAATAGGTCATGCGGGTGCGCCCGCTCATCCAGATGCGGTAGCCGGCCTGGCGCAGACGATGGTCGAGCTCGGCATCCTCATTGTGACTGAAGCTCTCGTCATAGCCGCCGACATCGCTGAACGCTGCGATGCGCATCAGCGCGTGATGGCCGTGATCGACCCATTCCCCGGCCGAGCCATGCCTGTGCTTCGACCCACCTGTGCCGAGCTTCGAGTTCTGCGCAGCCGCAGCCGCCTGCTGCACGGTGCCGCGGCCTTCGGTCAGCATCGAAACGACGAGGGAATCGGCGCCCGTCGCCAGCGCTTCCTCGAACAGCCGGTCGCAATAATCGTCGGGATAGCCGCCATGAGCGTCGATGCGGATCAGATAGTCGACGCCACGACCGAAGCGTTCGACGGCCAGGTTCACTGCCGCACTCTGGATACGCGCCGGATTGTCGATCAGCACGACATTGTCGTCTTCGGCAGCAATGCCGGCAACGATGGTCCGGGTCGCATCGCGGCTGCCGCCGTCGGCGACGATGATCATTGCGCCGAGCCGCCGGGCAGAGGGCCGCAGCTGGGCCAGAAGGCCGCCGATATGGCGCTCCTCGTCGAGGCACGGAATGATGATGATGGCGGAGGACGTTTCGGTCATGCGTCTGCTTGTGTTGATTGCGTTGAAGGTCAGGCGGCGATGGCGCCAGGGCTTTCGCCGTTTTGGGCGGCGACCCGTTCGAGCTTCGCCACCAGCGCCCGGCAATCGGCCAGGTCGCAGATCCAGTTTCGCGGATCACGGGCAAGCACTTCGCCGCGCAAGGCGGCGTAACGTTCGCTCGTCATGCCCGAGAGCGCTTCCGCCAGAGCTGATGCCGACGGCTCGGGCAGCATCAGCCCGATATCGAGGCGCTCGAGGAAGCGCGCCGTCTCGGTGCCGGCCATGGCGATCGGCACAGTACCGAATCGGCAGCTTTCATAGAGCCGGTTGGGCAACAGCCATGTCGAGTTCTGACCTTCCTCGAAGAAGTCGATCGCCCAGGCAAAGTCCACCTGCGCATAGATGTCGGCCATGTCCTCGGGATTTCTGTAAGCACCTTTAAACGTCAAATGGGGCTCGGATTCGACGAAACCGTGAAAATCAGGAAACGCCGAAAGTGCCGGCCGGCCGCGCAGCACGATCTCGAATCGCCCTTCCGCCTTGCGGGTGAAAGCGGCCAGAAGCTCGAGCGACCTGCGACAGCGCAGCGCCCCGAACCAGCCGATCGTCCAGGGCTCATCAGCCAGTGCCGACGGCATCGAATCAATACGCGGCTCCAGCTCGAGGAGCTTGTTCTCGACCAGTTCGATGGGGGCATCGATCTGGCCGTACCGTTCGAAATAATGCCTGACGAAAGCCGGCGAGCTGGTCAGCAGCAGGCCGACATTGCGCCCGAAGAGGCGCTCGGCCCCGCGCAGGCCCTTGCCCAGAAAATCCTCGCGCAGCACCAGCCGGTGGATGTCGAGGCACTCGTAGATAACAGGCATCGAGGCGCCGAGGGCCGAACGGGCACGTTGCGCCAACGCCAGCATTTCGAGATTGCGGGCAACAATCACGTCGGGCGCAGCCACCGCCCTCAGCGCAGCGCCGATGCGCGTAGCAGCAACCGCCACCGCCCCCAGACGCTGCGCAAAGCGCCCGTCGCGGGTGTGACCCAGGTCGATCGGCGTCAGGCCCTCGACGTCTTCGCGTTCTTGCGTCCGGCGGAAACCAGCGAGCGTAACGCGCGCGCCACCAGCCTTGAGCATGATGATCCGTCGACGGACTGCCGGGTCGGAAACATCGTGCACCAGGTACAGAACATGCAGCATGAATTCACGCTCGCAGTTTGGCCCACCGACGACGAAGCTAGTGCACCCATTGTTGCGTCGCAACAATTATTGACTGCTCGCACCTCAATTATTGTTGCGCCGCAAAATGGCCCGGTTAGCCTGTACTTATCTTCCCGACGCGACCAATCCGAGGAGGCCAGCGCCCATGAAGACTGTCATCGTCGAAAACACCGTCTGCCTGAACACTGGCGATGCGGCGATCCTGCTGGCCATCCGGCACATCCTCAAAGCGGCCTGTCCGGGCGAGTTGCGCTTCCAGGTATTCGATAGCCAGCCCACGGTAGCGTCGCGGCTTTATCCCACGCAAGCCTATCCCGATATCGAGATCCGCAAGCTGCTGGCCGAATCGATCTTCAAATACCCCTATGACGACAACCGCCTGAAGAACCTAGCCAAGCCGATCTACAACCGCCTCGCCCTGAGTGCGCTGCGCCACTACGGCAAGAGCCGCGCCCTGGACGAGACGATGTTCAGCGCCGAGGACCGTCGCAGCGTCGACATGTACCGCCAAGCCGATCTGGTCGTCACCACAGGCGGCACCTATCTGGTCGAGAACTACAATCTCGAACGCCGCCTCAACCAGTTCCGCATCGACGCGATCTTCGGCAAGGACCCGGTATTCTTCACCCAGTCGCTGGGCCCGTTCGACAAGGACTACAACCGCCGTGAACTGAAGCCGGCCTTCGACCGCAGCCCGTTGATCCTGTTGCGCGACAAACGCTCGCACGGCCATCTCGACGGGCTCGTCGACAATCCCGGCAAATGCCATGTCGTCGCCGATTCGGTGTTTGCACTCGCCGACAAGAAGCGCATCGAAACGCTGCTTGCGGCCGGCACGCCGCCGGCACAGACCGGCCGTGTCGGCATTTCGGTACGACACTGGAACTACGTCAATGACGGCGCCGACGGCATGCACCGCTACATGGCCTCGATCCGCGATATCGCGACGGCACTGGTGCGCGAACACGGCAAGCAGGTGACCTTCGTCTCGACCTGCCAGGGCGTGCCGGAATATGCCCATGACGATTCGAAGACCGCGCGGGCGATCGTCGCCGCACTCGATGCCGACGTCGCAGCCCATGTCGACGTCGACGCCGGCTTCCACACGCCCGAGCAGTTGATGGAGCTGGTCAAGGGCTTCGACTTCGTCGTCGCCACGCGCATGCACATGATGATCATGTCATTGTGCGTCGGCGTGCCCGTGCTGCCGATCGCCTACGAGTTCAAGACCCGTGAGCTCGCCAAGCGTGTCGGCCTTGCTGACCTGCTGCTCGATATCGACACCGTGACACCGGAAGAGGCCGGCCGGAAGCTCGCGGCCTTCGCCGCCGATCTCGACCAACTCCGTACAACGACGCTTGCAGCAGTGTTGGAAGAACACGCTTCGGCCATGTCGGCCGCCGATCTGGTCCGGCCGCTGCTTGCTGCCCCTTCAGCGAATGTTGCGGGCGACAGTCTTCCACGCCTCGACGAGGGCACGGCGCGACTGCGGCACGGCAACCATGAAAGCGAGCGCCACCGCGTAGCTTAGAGCTGCCGCGGTGATCGCCGCCACGACGTTGGATTGCGCGGTGAGTGCGGCCGGCAGGTAGCCGTAGCCGAGCCAGGTCACGGCGGCGGCAATGATCAGCAGCCCCTGCACCATCATGAAGTCGAGCGCCGAGACCGGGCCGGTGCGCCCGAGCATCACCGCCAGCACCGGCAGCCTGAGCACGTAGCCTGAGATGGCATAGGCGGCGGCGACGCCAACAGCACCCCATTTCAGCCCGACGGCGAATGACAGCACCGTTGTCAGCGCCGAATAGACGCCCCAGCGGAACATCGTGCGCGTCTTGCCCTGACAGATGAAGATCCAGCCCGTCGTGCTCGACACCGGCTGCATCAGTCCGGCAATGCCGAGCCAGGCGAAGATCGGCGCCACGCCGAGCCAGCGTTCGCCGAACAGGATCGAAACCACGGGTTCGGCGGCAATCGTCAGCGCCGCGATTCCCGGTACCGTGATGAAGGCAAGCAGCCAGTTGGTGCGCAGATAGAGCTCGCGAAAGCGTGGCTTGTCGTCCTGGATGCGGCTGAGCAACGGCACCATCAGCCGCGACAGCGGCTGGTTGATGTTTTGCAGCGGAAACAAGAGCAGCTTGTAGGCCCTGTCGTAATAGCCGAGCTCGACCGGGCCGGAAAACTTGCCGATCAGGATGTTGTCGAGGTTGCGCGAGAAGAAGTTGACGAGATTGAAGCCGGTGAGATTGGCGCCGAAGGACAGGATCTCGCGCTCCACCTTGATGCTCGGCTTGCCCGGTTTCCAGCGCGTCGCCAGCCACGCGCCGGCGAGCGTCACCACGGCACCAGCCGCAGGCCCGATTACCAGCGACCAGTAGCCAAGCCCGGCATAGGCCGCGGCAATCGCCGCCCCCAAGCCGGCAAGGGCGGTCGCGACGTCGTTGATCGCCAGCTGGCCGAACTGCAAATTGCGGTTCATCAAGGCCAGCGGCAGCGCGGCAAGACTACCGAGCAGGAGCGGCATGGCGGCGGCAAGCGTGATGCCGGTCATCCTGCCATCGCCATAAAATGCCGACACCGCCGGCGACAGGGCGGCGATGACGATCGTGCAGATCAGGCCGGCCAGCGCGCTGATCCAGAACACCTGGTTGAGCTGCTGCCGGCTGATTTCCGGACGCTGGATGACGGCCTGCTGCAGGCCGAGATTCTGGAACAACCCGACAAAGGCGATGATCGGGCCGACGGAGGCGACGAGGCCAAAATCCTCCGGCGCCAGCATCCTGGCCAGGACCACCACGGAAACGAACTGGATGCCGATCTTGATCGCCTGCGCCGCTGCCGTCAGCGCCCCGCCACGTAGCGCAATGCGCCCGAGTTGCTGCGCCTCGGCGGTCATGCTGCAGCCCTTGTCGCGGCAAGCCGGAACAGCGTGTCGGCAAAGGCGTCGTTGAGCCGGCCGGAGTCGAATTCGTCCTCGACCTTGCGTCGTGCCGCGCGCGCCAGCTCCTCGCAGGAGACGGGATTGTCGGCGACCCAGATCAGCTTTTGCGCCAGCACACGGATGTCCCGTTCGGGCGCCAGGAGACCGGTCCTGCCGTCCTCGATCAGCTCGGGAATGCCGGAATGATAGGTGCTGACCACGGTCAACCCCGCAGCCATCGCCTCCATCAGCGCCACGGGGATGCCTTCGAGGTCACCGTCGCCCGCACCGACGCTCGGCAGCACAAAGGCATGCGCCTCGGCAAGCTGTTGCTTGACCTCGCTGTGCGGACGCGGCCCGAGAAAAGCGACACGTTCGGAGATGCCGAGACGTGCCGCCAGTTGTCTCATCGGATCGAGCAATTCGCCGCCGCCGATGATCACATAGGACCAGTCGATGTCGGGTCGGACGGCCTGAACGTCGCCGAGCGCGCGAAGCGCGAACTCGATTCCCTTCTTCTCGGTCAGCCGGCAGACAGAGATCAGCGCCAGCCTGCTGCCGCGACGCTCGCCGGCGCGAAAACCGATCGCATCGGTGTCGACGCCCATGTGGTGCACGGCGACGCTGTCGGCGCGCGCGCCGGCCCCGATCAGCGCATCGCGGAAGAAGCCGTTGACCGGCAGTTGCAACGCGCCTTGGCGGAAGACGACCCCGTAGCGCGACAGCGAGCCGTCATGCATCGGCGCGCCGACATCATGGCCATGGAATATCGTCACCAGGGGTGCTGCGATCCGCCGCTGCTTCATCGCCCTTGCGACCCGCAGTCCGTTGTTGCCGAAATGCGCGACGATGACGTCGTATTTTTCGAGCTTGCCGGCAAAGGCAATGTCGAGCGCCGTCGAGGCCTTGTCCCAAAGCTTGCCCGACCAGCGGCGCAGCGACGGGCGCAGCGGGCCGAGCGCACCCCACCATTGCGCGACGCCACCGGGCAGGTTGCGCCAGCGCGGATCGTCGATGTTGCGCTCCTTGCCGAAGGTCGTCTCATTGCAGATGACGCCGACTTCGATGCCGCGCGCAAGGCAGCCCTCGATCTGGTCGAGCACGAAGGTCTCGGACAGCGACGGGAACTTGTCGACGACGAAACAGACCCTCATCGAACGGCTCTCCAGAACCCTGACGGCATCACCTCAGGCAGCCTTGTTCAGGCCCTGCGTCACGGCCTGCTCGAGCACGCCCATGAAGGTGGCGAACTGCGCGTCGGGGTCGAGTTGCGCGCGTCCGGCAAAGGCGCGCGCGGCCGCCGACTGCCGGTCATACCAGGCCTTGTCCTGCCAGAGCCGACGCACGGTTTCGACCCAGTCGTCGAGCGGCGCATCGTAGTCGAGCACCACGCCGCCCTCGCCAACCGCCTCCGGCAGGCCGCCGCGGCGCGAGCCGATGACCGGAATGCCGCTGCAATGCGCCTCCGAGGCGACACGGCCCCAGGCCTCCTCCCATTTGCTCGGCGCGAGCAGGATCTTCGTCCGGCCATAGACCGTCTTCATGTTGCTGGTTCGGCTTTCGAGCCGGACATTGCCGAGCGGCGCAATCGTCTGCTCGATACGGGCGCGGTGATCGTCGGCCAGCTTCCAGCTTTCGACGAACAGGAACGGAATGTCGGGGCAGCGCCCGGCGATGCGCACCGCAAGCTCAAAACCCTTTTCCTCGTAAGGATTGATCAGCGTGACGAAGTCGCCTGACGTTTCCGTGGCGTAGTGGGCTGGATTGATCGTCGGCGGAATGACAGTCGATTCGATGCCGAAGCGCTGGCCATAGGTGTGCGCGGTGAATTCCGAATTGGCGATGTAGCGCGCCTGTCGCAACTCGCTGAGATCGCCGCCAAGCTCGTGGAATTCGACATTCCGGAGATAGACGACCAGCGGAATGCCCTGGGCCTCCAGCGCTTTCCCGATCGGCACCGACTTGTGGCACTGGACCACGGCGACGTCGGGCTTCAGCTTCTCCACTGCGAAGCCTGCGGCCTCCCATGGAAACCAGGCCCGCACCACGGGATATCCAGGGAAGCTGTCGATGACGGCGCGTTGTCCGGTCAGCTTCATCTTGGCTCTCGCCTTGAAGCCGAACATGCCGTCGCCGAACAGCGCGGCCAGCACCGAGGCCTCGTGGCCATGGGCGCGCAATTGCTCGACCAGGTGATGCGTCGACGACTGAACGCCGCCGCTGAACTCGGGCGTGTAGCCGTTGCCGCCTGCAAACAGAACCTTCATGTCCCTGCTCCGATATCGAATGGTTGACGGCCTCGCGCCTCACCCGGCCTTGCGGCCGATGGAGACGTATTGGAAGCCGTGGCGGGCGACGACCGCCGGGTCATAGAGGTTGCGGCCGTCGAAGATGACGGCGGTCTTGAGCTGGTCGCGGATCAGCTCGAAGGACGGCGCCCTAAAATTCTTCCACTCGGTGGCGATCAAGAGTGCATCGGCGCCGCGCAACGCCGCCTCCTTGGTACCGCACAAGGTGAGGTCGTCGCGCTGGCCATAGATCTGCTGCGCCTCGTTCATCGCCTCGGGATCATAGGCCTGCACCCTGGCGCCGGCTTGCCACAGCGCCTCCATCAGCACCCTCGATGGTGCCTCACGCATGTCGTCGGTGTTGGGCTTGAAGGCCAGACCCCAGAGCGCAAAGGTCTTGCCGGCAAGGTCGCCGTTGAAGTGGCTCTTCAGCTTGTCGAACAGCACCGCCTTCTGGGCATTGTTGCGCGCCTCGACCGAGTGCAGCAGCACAGGCTCGAAACCGACATCGCCGGCGGTGCGGATCAGTGCCCGCACATCCTTGGGGAAACACGAGCCGCCATAGCCGAGCCCCGGATAGATGAAGTGGTAGCCGATACGCGGGTCAGAGCCGATGCCCTTGCGCACCTCCTCGATATCGGCGCCGAGCAGTTCGGCCAGGTTCGCCATTTCGTTCATGAAGCTGATCTTGGTCGCCAGCATGCAGTTGGCGGCGTATTTGGTGAACTCGGCCGAGCGCACGTCCATCACGATCATCTTCTCGTGGTTGCGGTTGAACGGTGCATAGAGCTCGCGCATCACCTCCTCGGCCGCTTCGCTGTCGGTGCCGACGATGATGCGGTCGGGCTTCATGCAGTCGGCGACCGCCGAACCTTCCTTCAAAAACTCCGGGTTGGAGACGACGTCGAAGCTTAGCTCCTCCCGGCCTCTCTGTTTCAAGGCCACCGCAATCGTCTCGCGCACCTTGTCGGCGGTGCCGACCGGCACCGTCGACTTGGTCACCACGATCTTGGCACCCGCCATCTCGCGGCCGATGGCATCGGCCACCGACAGCACATATTTGAGGTCGGCCGAGCCGTCCTCGCCCTGCGGCGTGCCGACCGCAATCATCTGGATCGCGCCATGGCGCACGGCCATCGAAGCGTCCGTCGTGAAGACGATACGCCCCGCCGCGTGGTTCTCGCGCACCAGCGCCTCCAGCCCCGGCTCGAAGATCGGGATGAAACCCTGGTTCAGCCGCTCGACCTTGGCCGCATCGACGTCGACGCAGACGACATCATGACCGACCTCGGCCAGAACAGCCGCCTGAACAAGACCGACATAGCCAATCCCAAATACCGTGAGGTTCATCCAGTCCGTTCCTGTCTGTTGATGATGTCGAAGCGCGGCTGAACCGCGCCTGGGTATCTGCCCGTCATTTCAGGGTGCACGCGACCGAGCCCTCGAACTGGCAAGCTTCGCCCGGGGCGGTGAAGGCGACGCGATCGACCGCCATGCTCACCGGCTTGCCGGGATCGGTGAACTCGCCCATCCATTCGCGCAGCGTGCCGGTGCCCCACAAGCTGAAGAATATCTTCTGCGGGTTGCTCGGCAGCTGGGTAGGATCGGTCACCTCATGCACCAGCTGGCCGTTGACATACCAGCGCAGCCGCCCCTTCTCCCAGACGAAGGCATAGTCGTTGAAACTTTGGTCGGCGCCGCCGGGCACGTCGACAAGCTTCTCGTCATTGGACTTGCCGCCGACATAGGCGTTGACCTGCACCTTCGAGGGATCCTTGGTCAGGACCTCGAAGTCGATCTCGTCATGCGGCTTTTTGTGCACCGGGCCGATATAGGTGAAAAAGGCGGCATTCAGGCCCGAGCCGGTACCTGTCTTCATCCGCGCCTCATAGGTGCCGTAGCCGAAACGTTCCTTGGTCTGCACCTCGCCGCAGGAATAGTCGCGGCTCTTCAATGGCTTCTTCTCGAAGCTCAGGACCAGATTGCCGTCGGCAACCTTGACCTGCTCTTTCGACCAGGTGCAGTTCTGGTGCTTGCCGTTGTCCCAGCCGTCCGAGATGAACCAGCGCGAAGCGCTCAGCGTGTCGAAGGTCTCGACGAAGGACTTGCCGGTGGCCTCCTGCGCCATGGCACCGCCCGACATACCCAGCAGGCCGGCAAGTGTGACCGACACTGCCAACGCAGCGGCACTGCCGAGAGGTCGGCACGCGCTATAGTCCCTAACGTTCGCGTTCATAGGTCATCCTTGTGTCTTCGCGCCTCCCGCCCGGAAACCGCATTGCCACACCGGCCAGAGATGCCCCCAGCCGGACGAAATCCTCCCATCCTCCCTGATGTCAGGCCCTGTCGCCTCGGGCCTAGAACTGGCGCAGGGCCTCCCCTTGCGCCAAACGTGCCGATGATTCCTCGTCGATCTCGCGACCTTCATCGGCAAAAATGTCCAGCGAATGACGAAGCCCGGCGACGAAATCCTTTTGCCGTCCGAGCGCCTCGATCCGTCTCAGACAAGCCTTGAGCGATTCTGTCAGCTGGTCCATCTCACGCGCCCGCAGAACGGAAACCGCTGAATTTTCCATGGCTTCGACAAGGAAAGCAGCATTGGCCGAGACCGCCTCGTAGCGGTTGCGGATGCCGGTTCGTTCCGCCTCGATGCCGGCGGCGAGTTCGTCCAGAGCCCGTGACAGCTGGCCGAAGCGCGCCTCGTCGGTCTGCCGGTCGCGGTCGGGGCTGCGGGTGCGGAATGCGAAGATCGATGCCATGCGCCCTACCCCGCCTTCGCGGCCGAACCGGCCATCAGGTAACGTGGACGTGCAGCGCCACTTTCCATCGCCGACGGATTGCCACGGCGCAGCAGCTCGAGCTTGTCGAATGCCACCCCTTTGGTCACGGCCGACAGGTTCGTCGGCGAGGCGAAGGCAAAGCCCATGGCACCGGAAAGCCCGCCACTGGCCTTGAGATCGAGGAAATGTCGCAGCCGATATTTGTCGCGCACATGCCGCTCATGGCGGCGCAGGACATGTCGCTGTCCGGCTGTCAGACCGGCAAGCGCCAGAAGGTCGAGATCGGCATCGGCCAGCCGCCTCAGGTCCTCGGTACGATGCTGGCCGCTCAGCGAATTGGACCGGACCACCGCGCAATAGCCGCAGGAGCGGATCAGCTTGAAGCAGGCACCGAAAGCCAGGGCCCGGGCATATAGCGCATAATCCTCGCCGAGGCGCAGCTGCTCGTCATAATGCAGGCCGTACTCTGTGAGCATGGCGCGCCGCATCACCGGCTTGAGAAAACCCAGCTCGCCGCGCCGGGCGCCGCGCCGGGAAATGTTGCCGGCGACGAAGCCGACAAGGTCGAGCTCGGTCGGATCGGCTGCGAACTGCTCGATACTGCCCGACAGCACGTCGCGCACCGAGGCGTGTTCGGCAAAGACGATGTTGTCGGCGACGAGATCCCAGTCATCGCCGGCCACGAGTTTCGCGAACCGGCCCGGCAGGAAAAAATCATCGGCGTCGAGGATGCTGATCAGCGGCGCCCTGGAGTGGCGTATTGCCATGTTGCGGGCAAAGGACGGGCCGCGATTGACGTCGAGCCGCAGCACCAGCAGCCTGCCGCTGCCGTCATCGGCGGCGCGCGCCACCGCCTCGGTCGCATCGGTCGAAGCGTCGTCCACGACGACCACCTCGGCCACCTCCGGCTCCAGCTGAGCGGAGGCAATGGCCGTCGTGATCGTTTCGGCTGCGTTGCGCGCAGCAATGATGACACAGACGTCGGTTCCGCTCACGTCGGTTGCCTTTCGTCATAGCCCGCCGACGCAAGAGCTATATTGCACCTGCTAACAAGGGAACCCCAACTTTTGTTACGGCGGTTCACGGGAGGCGCTACGGGCACCGGCAGCCAACATCGGCAAGCCGCGGCTTTCCAAGGGCTGCAGGCAGCTTCGTCCGATCACATATGACGGTTTCATCACACCGAGGCCGCCAGGGCCGCCTTCGGATTGGCAGCGTCGCGTCTTGCTTACATATACGGGCAGGACCGCAGCGATTCTGCCGGAACAGGCGGCCGCGCACGCCGATCTTGTCGGTCTAGTGAGCGCTGCCTTTCGGGGTCAGGTCGTCGGCTGGAACAGTGGCGGTACCTTCAGCCGCGGTCTTCGACTTGCCTGTTTCCACCGGTTTCGGTCCGGCGCGCGCCACCATTGCCAGCACGACGAGAAAGTATCCGACCTGAAGAACAACCGCGCATATCACCGCGCGCAGCAAGATCGTGCCCCAGCCGGCAGCATCCATGTAGGACCACAGCGCCACGACAGCGATGACCATCGCCATGCCGAACACGAATTTGGGTAAAGTCATGTCAGCTGATCGTCAGGCCGGAGGAATCGGCACTGATTTCGTCGCCATGTTGCTTGCAACTCCCCTTGCCCTGAAAGCTTCCGCCCGTGTCCGTTCCTTCGTTTTATTTTGATGCCTGCGCGGCCCCAGCCGGTCGGCGCGAAGAACGTCATTCCACTATATTGGCCCGCCCAACTGTCAGCAAGCGGAGCCTCTTGGAGAGCGAGTCTAGACGGCAAAGATGAATGCTGCATTGCACCGTCCGGCGATGCCCCAAGTCGAAACGATTTTTGCCTTTGATGGCGTTATTTCAGAAATTTTGACGATATCAGCCGCCTGAAACAATATGCTCGTATCTCGTGACGCACTTTGTTCGACTAAACAGCAGCACGACGAAGATATAATTTCAGGCATTTCCACCTGATGGACCGGATTGATTCTGCATACGCATTAATCTTGAGGACACAAAACTGTCGCAATGGACTCTTTTTGTGCAGGCCATGCACGGTTCTTGGACATCTACTGGCGCAAATATTTCACACGTCAAAAAAACGTGTGTTGCGGCGCAGCATACCAATCCTATCCTGACACGGGGCGATTCTGGGGCGATTTATCGACCAATTGGAGTTGCAGCATGAGGGATCTAGCCAAGTCGAGCAGCTTGGAGCTTCCACATATGGCCGCCGACCTTCCTCCGCTCGGTGGCGTGGCCAAGCGCGGATTCGACATCGTCGGTGCCGGTCTCGGCATCGTCGCGCTGAGCCCGTTGTTCCTGCTCATCGCACTACTGGTGAAAGTCTCCGACGGCGGCTCGGTCTTCTACGGCCATCGCCGCATCGGCCGGGGCGGCCGTATCTTCCAGTGCCTCAAGTTTCGCACCATGGTTCGAGACGGCGATTCAGTTCTGGCCGCTCATCTGCGCAACGATCCTGAGGCGCGGGCCGAGTGGGAGGGAACGCGCAAACTCAAGGACGACCCGCGCGTGACCCGCGTCGGCACCGTGCTGCGCAAGCTCAGCCTCGACGAGCTGCCGCAGATCATCAACATCCTGCTCGGCGACATGAGCATCGTCGGCCCGCGCCCGGTGGTCCGCGACGAGCTCGAATATTACGGCAAGGCCGTCGTCTTCTACCTCAAGTCCCGGCCGGGTCTCACAGGACTGTGGCAGGTCAGCGGCCGCAACGACGTCTCTTACGACAGCCGCGTGGCCTTCGATCGTCACTATGTCGAGAACTGGTCGCTCGTCGAAGATATCCGCATCATCCTGAAGACGGTTCCGGCCGTCTGCATGTCGCGCGGCAGCTACTGATCCTGCCGCAATCGGGCTGCGCCGACGCGCGCGGCCACTCCCAGCCGCGCATCCCCGGAGATGTCGCGGCACAGGAATGGACGATACCGTTGAACACCATCAGCACTCCCAAGCGCGCAAAGCGCCTGCTCGGCATGGGCGGCGCGCTCTGTCTTGCCCTCGCTTTCGCGACAACCCTGGCCGCAGCCGAGGACTATAAGCTCGGCACCCAGGACAAGCTGACAATCCGCGTCGTCGAATGGCAGACCGTCGAAGGCGCCTTCCGCGACTGGTCCTCGGTCAGCGGCGACTACACGGTCGGCCCCTCCGGCAAGCTGTCGCTGCCGTTCGTCGGTGAGACCGAAGCCGCGGGCAAGACGACGGCCGAGATCGCCGAGACCATCGGCAAGACCCTGCAGGACAAGTTCGGCCTGTCCGATCGCCCCGAGGCTTCGGTCGAGGTCGCGCAGTTCCGCCCGTTCTACATCTCCGGCGACATCCAGAGCCCCGGCCAATATGCCTATGCGCCCGACCTCACCGTGCTCAAGGCGGTCAGCATCGCTGGCGGCATGCGTCGCGGCGCCGACGGCGCCCGCACCGAGCGCGACCTCATCAACGCCGAAGGCAGCCACGCCGTGCTGTCCGACGAGCAGCTCCGCCTGATGGTGACGCAGGCGCGCATAGACGCCGAACTCACCGGCAAGACCGAATTCGCCGCCCCAAAGGACATCGCCTCCTTGCCTGGGGTGGACGGCATGGTCGCCAACGAGACCGCCATCATGGCTTCGCGCCAGAAGAAGCTCACGCTCCGGCTGCAGGCGCTCGACAACCTCAAGGGCCTACTCGAAAGCGAGATCGTCTCGCTCGGCCAGAAGGCCGAGACGCAGAAACGCCAGGTCGAACTCGCCAGAAAGGAACTCAGCGGCATCGACACGCTGGCGCAGAAGGGGCTCGTCGTGAACACACGCGTGCTGTCGACCGAACGTTCGATCGCCGAGATGGAAGGCAAGATCCTCGACCTCGAGACCGCCACGCTGCGCGCCAAGCAGGACGTCAGCAAGGCCGAGCAGGAAGCGATCGATCTCAGGAACGACGCCGAATCCGAACTCGCCGTCGAGCGCCAGAAGACTGTCGGCGATCTCAATGCTGTGACGCTCAAGCTCGGCATGCAGAAGGGCCTGATCGCTGAAGCCGGCGGCACGGCGTCTGCGGCAGCCGGCATCGAGCACCCGACGTCCTTTGTCCTCGTCCGCAAGGGCAGCGATGGCAAGAGCAAGGAAATCACGGCTGCCGAAGACACGTCCATCCTGCCCGGCGACGTGATCAAGGTCGTGCGGTCGGGTAGCCCGCTCGTCCAGTAGCTGATCGGGTCAGGCACGATGCGGATCAGGAAGTCGTCACTGGTCGAACCCGGCCGCAACACGCTCTACGGTGCGTTCGCGGTCGCCGTCTCGTTCTTCGTCTTCGCCTATTCCTTCCGCATCGGCCAGATCTCGATCCTGATGTATTACGCGGTGTGGCTGCCGCTGGTGCTGGTCGACTACCGTTTCGCGCTCGGCCGCCTTGCCCGGTCGCCGCAGCTCCTGGCCTTCGCGTTCTTGGCATGCCTGTCCTATTTTTGGTCAGACGTGCCTGACGTCACCTTGCGCGCAGCCCTCCAGTACCTCACTCATGTCGTCTGCGCCGTTATCGCCGCCCGTGTCATCGATGCGCGCACCTTGTGCATCGGCGCCATCGCAGGCATCGCCGTCATTCTCGGTTATTCGATGCTGCAGGGCGGCTATGTCTATGACGCGCTCGACGGCAGCTACAGCTTCGTCGGCGCCTTCGGTTCCAAGAACCAGCTCGGCTTCTACGCCTCGCTGGGCGTGCTGCTGGGCTGCTATTTCGCGCTGTTCCTGACCCGTAGCCGCATCGCTCGCCTCCTTGCGCTCGGGGTCGTCGCCCTTTCGGCCGTGTCGCTGGTGCTGTCGCAATCAGCGACATCGATGCTCGCCACGCCCGCGGCCATCGCCATGGTCATCGCCATCGCCGGACTGGAGGCATTCTCGCCGACACATCGCCGGATCTTCTTCGCCGCCGGCCTCGCGCTTGCCGGCACGGCAGTGCTGGCCGCCCTCAATGTCGGCGCGGTCGACATGGTGCTCGGCGCCTTCGGCAAGGATTCGACGCTGACTGGCCGCACCTATCTCTGGCAGCAGGGCATCGACGCGGCGGCCAACACGCCGCTGCTCGGCGTCGGTTACGCCGCCTACTGGGTGCAGGGCTTTTCCGAGGCCGAGCGGCTTTGGAACGAGTTCTACATCCCCGCCCGCACCGGCTTCCACTTCCACAACACCTATATCGAGGCGCTGGTAGAAACAGGCTATGTTGGCGCGGTCATGATCGTGCTGCCGCTGCTCGCCATCCTCAGGCTCTGCATCGCGCGCCTTTTGTCCGACGGCGACTGGACCGAAGCCCTGCTGCAGACCGGGCTGCTCGCGCTCTTGGTCATTCGCTCGTTCTTCGAGGTGGATATCCTCCAGCCCTACGTCATCGGCTCGTTCCTGCTCTACTACTGCTGGGCCCGCGCCAAGGAACCGGCGGCGCTGCGACGGCCCGGTTCGGCAGCGGACTGGCGCCCGCCGTCGCCTTCGATACCGTCGAACGGCATCGGTCCAGGCATCCAGGCGTAACGCAGCCTGCCCGCACCAGCCTTCTGTCAAATCCTGGTCGACGTCATGGAACTGTCGGTCGTTTCGGGAATTGAATCAGCTGATATCGCTGGAGCCGACATCATGCCGACGCCACTTCAACCGCAACGCCCCGAAAAAGGCGAACAGCGCATAGAACTCTATTTCGTCGCGGCCACGATGCTGGCGATGGCAACAACGATGCTCCACACCAACGCCACTGCCTTTGTCCTGGTGCTGCATCTCTTGCAGTGACCAGCGTCGCCAGTTGTCGGCGTCCAGGCACCGAACCGGCCTTGCAATGCAACTGCCGCCGAACAGGCAGTATCGGCGGACGCGGTCGTTGCGTGGCACGCCCTGATCTCAGGAGTCATCGATGGATTGGACAGACTGGTTCTATCTTGCCGTGGTGTTCGGGGCGTCGAGCGCGGTGCTGTGGATGATGGGCGCCTGATCGGCGACACCCGGCTTTACTCTCTGCCCGCACCTGCCGTCCGACGTCACCCGAAACGGCTTTTTCGCGGAACCGAAACCGGCCCGGTCGGTTAGTCACCTGGGCGGCGGCCAGAAATTTTAGAGGCCAGGAATTTGAGAGGAAAGAGATGAAACATGCACACGCTATCGCGATCCTGATCGCGTCGGCAACGCTGGCGGTACCCGCCGCCGCCGAGGACGCCGCCAAGCCGGCTGCGCAGCTGGATAGGTCCACGACGGCCAGTACCGGCACAATGACCGATCTCGCCACCGTCATGTCGGCCATCGAAGCCAGCCGGAGCACTGCAACCGCGATCCAGGCCATGACGACCGTCGGCAGCGTCCGTGTCGTCAAGATTTCCGACATCGTCAGCCCCGGCGACAACCAGGTACTGGACAAGGCCGTGTCGGACAACGAGGCCGATATCACTGGCGTGCAGGCCGCGATCATGGCCAACAGCGCGCTGAAAAAGCAGATCGACGCCAACACGGTCGACACCTCGGCCATCGTGGCCGCCAGAATCGCCGAAGATGGCGCGGTGACGGTCTTCGTCAGGTAGCAAAGCTGGCCGGGACCGTGCGGCTTCGGCCCGGTGGCGTGATGTGCCGGGCCACGCTGGCCAGCCGACCCGGAAAATCTTGATCCAGCCGATTTTGTCGGCCCGCCCGTCCGCAAACTGCGCTATGCAGCGCGTGTCGGCTGGCGCGATCCGGACCGGCGCCGCAACAGGTGCATTCGCCCGCCCCGATGACATCCCAGACCGCCACGGCACCCGAACAGCGTTTCGCCGCCTTCCGCCATGGAGCGTTCTCGCGCTACTGGGTGGCGCGCTTCCTGGGTACCTTTTCGACGCAGATCATCTCGGTCGGCGTCGGCTGGCAGGTCTATGACCTGACACGCGACCCTTTCGACCTCGGCCTCGTCGGCGTCATCCAGTTTGCCCCAGCGTTGCTGCTCGTCCTTGTCACCGGAGTCGTGGCCGACCGTTTCGGCCGCAGGCTGATCATGGGCCTATCCGCCCTGGTCGAGGCCGCCTGTGCGGCGGCGCTGCTGGCGCTGACCTACCACGGCCTTGCAAGCCCGTTGCCGATCTTTGCCGTGCTCGTCGTTTTCGGCATTGCGCGTGCCTTCTTCGGTCCGGCCTCGGCTTCGTTGGTCGCCAACCTCGTGCCATCAGAGGACTTTGCCAACGCGGTCGCCTGGAACTCGTCGGCCTGGCAGACGGCGACGATCGTCGGCCCGGTCGCCGGCGGCCTGCTCTATGGCCTGTCGCCCGAGATCGCCTATGGTGCCGCCGCCGTCCTGATGCTGGCATCGACGGCGCTGATCTTCTCCATCCCCAGGCCGGTCCAGCGCAGCGAGACCGACAAGCCGTCGGTCGAGACGCTGTTCGCCGGCTTCCGCTACATCTGGGGCGAAAAGGTCGTGCTCGGCGCCATCTCGCTTGACCTCTTCGCCGTGCTGCTGTCCGGCGCCGTGGCGTTGCTGCCGGTCTATGCGCGCGACATTCTCGACCTTGGGCCGTGGGGCCTCGGCCTGCTCCGCGCCGCCCCCGGCGTCGGCGCCATCATCGTCGCCGTCTGGCTCGCCGGGCACCCGATCCGCGACCATGCCGGCAAGGTCATGTTCGTCTTCGTGGCGCTGTTCGGCGTCGCCACGGCGATCTTCGGCATCTCGACGATCCCCTGGGTCTCCATATCGGCACTTGCGCTGCTCGGCGCCACCGACATGGTCAGCGTCTACATCAGGGAAACGCTGATCCAGCTGTGGACGCCCGACCATGTCCGTGGTCGCGTCAACGCGGTCAACGGCGTCTTCGTCGGCGCCTCCAACGAACTCGGCGAATTCCGCGCCGGCACCATGGCCGCTCTGATCGGCACCGCGCCCGCCGTCGTCTTCGGCGGCATCGGCGCCATTGCCGTTGCCGGCATCTGGGCCTGGACGTTCCCTGCCTTGCGCAAGGTCAGGCACCTCGACCGGCACGTCTGAACTTTCCATTGCCCGGTTGCTTTGCCGGCGTTGCAAACGTCGCAACGTATTCATACATTCTTCTACATCGGTCAGGGGATCGTGATGCTTGCCCCGCCTGATCACCGCAAGAAGAACACCGCGCGAGCGTCAGAATAGTTCGGAATGACCATGGCCAATGTGGATGACAAACGACCTCGCCTTGATCAACAAGCTGATCACCGAAGTCGAGCGCTCGCAGAACGAACGCTCGGCGGACGATTTCCTTGCCCTGTTTCGTCCCGACGCCGTCTGGGTCACCGCCTTTGGTCGGCGGTTCAGCAGCAAGGCCGAGATTTCCGACTTCGCCCGCAAGGTGTTGACGCCTGACCTGGGCGACCAGTATGCCCGCTACGACGTCGCTCATGTCACGATGCTGAGCCCCGACGTGGCCGCGGTGAATGTCCGCCAGCGCCCGATCCACAAGGACGGCACGCCTATCGAAGGCGAGCTCGAAGGTTCGCCGCTCTATGTGCTGGTCAAGGAGAACGGACGCTGGATGGTCGGCGCCGGCCAGAACACCAAGGTGCAGGCAGCGGCAATCGACACCCAGCAGAGCGAAATCGACGCCCGCGAGGGCAAGAAGTAAGCCTCAGCCCTTGACCGGTTCGCCGAAGATCCTGACCAGGAATTCGTCGAGCCAGCGCTTGAGATGCATGTCCCAGATCAGCCGGCCGCCGAGATGGTCGCGGCCGGGCTGGGCGCCTGGCAAGACGAAGCGTTCGGCGCCGCGCACCACCCAGCGCTGCATCATCACGCGCGTCAGTTCGGCATGGAACTGGATGCCCCAGGCATTGTCGCCATAACGGAAGGCCTGGTTGGGATAACTCTCCGACGACGCCAGCAGCACGGCATCCCCAGGCAGCGAAAAGCCCTCGCGGTGGAACTGGTAGACCATCTCGGGCCAATGCATCAGCTTGCGGCCTTCCTCGGTCGCCTTGATCGGATACCAGCCGATCTCGACAAGCCCCTCGCCATGCCCTTCGACCTTGCCGCCGAGGTGATTGACCAGCATCTGGGCGCCGAGGCAGATGCCGAGGAACGGGCGGTTTTCCTTGAGCGGCACGGCCAGCCAGTCGGTCTCGCGCCGAACGAACTCATCCTGGTCGTTGGCGCTCATCGGGCCACCGAAGACCACGGCGCCGGCATGCCCGTCGAGCGTCTCGGGCAAGGGATCGCCGAGCGGTGGCCGGCGGATGTCGAGATCGAAGCCGTTCTCGATCAGCACATGGCCGACGCGGCCGGCACTCGAATGCTCCTGATGCAGCACCACCAGGATCTTGGGTTGCGCCTTGCCCGGCATTTACAGCTACTCGTCCGCTTCGGGTCCGATCTGGCGCTGCGCCTTCTGAGCCGCCTTGCGCTTGGCCTCGACGCGGTCGCGGCTTTCCACGCCGATCAGTTCGGCGATGCGCCAGATGGTGTTGTCCTCCATCTCATGCAGCTCGCCGTCGGCATAGACGATTTCCCACATCATGCCGATGAAGTCCTTGCGCGCCTGGTCGTCGAGGCTGCGCTTGAGCACGCTGGTGAAGGCATAGAGATCGATCGCTTCGTTGTCGGCCTGTTCGCCGGCCTTGACCAGCCGGTCGAGCTCGGCGCCCGAAATGCCGTAGCTCTGGCTCAGCAACTGCTTGACCCGCTCCCATTCGACGTCCTGCCGGTCGCCGTCGGCGTCCATGACATGGTACATCAGCGCCGCCGCGGCAACGCGCGGATCGTCCTCGCGGCTCGCCTTGGACCCTGCCGCCGGCAGGTCCTTCAGAAACGAAATCATGCGTTCGAACATCGTCGGTTCCTGTTTGGGCCAAGCCTAGATCTAGGGTCGAGCTGAAATCAAAACAAACGGAACCGCTTCTGGGCGTTTTCCCGCTCCACTTCCGGATCGACGCCGGGGTCGTCGGGCAAGCGGATCGGTTCGGCCATGTCATCCTCGTCGGTCAGGGTCGCGCCGTCGGTCGCCGGCGGCACCGCGCGCGGGGGCACGGGCAGCACTGCCGCAGTCTCCTGCGCCACCTCGTCCTCGACGATCACGTCGACGATGTCGTCGCCGGCGGGCTGCGCTGCCGGAATGCTGGGGATCGACACCCGCTCGTTCGGCTCGTCGTCCTGCTCGATCAGGTGGCCGAGCCGCTCTTCCGGCGCCTTCCATTCGAAAGCGTCGAGCCGGCCGGTGACGGGTGAGAACGGCGCCCAGCGTTCGGAGACCACGCCGTCCGCCACCCAGGCCGGGTCGCGCGGCGCGCGCACGGCCCGCGACAGCCACTGTCGCACCTTGCCCTGGTCGCCACCTTGGGCTTCCTCGATGTCGGCGAGCAAAAGATAGGCACCCTCGCGCGGCTGCATCCGTGCGGCGGCCTCGGCCTCGGAGCGCGCCAGCTTGTAATCCTGTGCTTCCAGTGCCGCCCGCGCCACGGCGAGCGAGGATTCCGGATGGTTCTGCTTCAGCGATTGCAATTTCTTTGCCCGCGCCAGCCGGTCGAGCACGGCATCGCCTGGACGACCATGGACGTAGAGCTCGGCGATGTCGGGCAGCGGTTCCGCCTTCCACGCCGTCTCCAGCGCCTTCGAGCCCTTGCGCACGTCGTTCTGGCGGAACAGCGCCTTTGCGGCAATTGCAGCCGCCGGACCGAAACCGGGCCGCAGCCGATTGGCCTCAAGCGCTGCGGACCGCGCCGCATTGAAATCGCCTTCGAACAGCGACATCGCCTTGGCGGTCAAAAGCACCGCGCGCTTGTTGTTGGCAACGTCGCGCTCGATCTGGCGCGTCGACTTCTGCGCGTCGATCAGCGCCAGCGCGCCGTCCCAGTCGCCGCGTTCGCACTTTTCCTCAAGCGTCGAATCCGCCGCCCAGCCGAGCTGCGGCGCAAGGCCGGCGGCGCGGCCGGCATAGTGGCGTGCAGCGGCCCGGTCGCCGAGCCGTTCGGCTTCGAGATAGAGCCCGCGCAGGCCGAGCAGCCGCATCTCGGGATCGTCCAGCATCGCCTCGAACTTCTGCCGCGCCGTGTCGTGGTCGCCCTCCAGCAGCGACGCCTGGGCATCGAGCAGCAGGATCAGCGGCTCCTGGTCGGAGTTGATCAGCTTGGCGGCTTCCTTGTTCTTCTTGCGCGCAAGTGCGGCGTCGCCCGCTCCGGCGGCGATCATGCCGGTCGACAGCGCCTGATAGCCGCGGTCGCGCCGGCGGGCGCGAAAATGCCGGGCGATGGTGAAAGGGCTATTCCAAACCGCTTTGGTGAGCCACCAGGTCAACATCGTTGCCGCAACGATCGCGGTGATCGCCACCGCTGCCACCATCAGGCTGACCTTGTACTGGTAGCCGCTGAAGGTCACGACCATGTCGCCGGGACGGTCGGCCAGCCAGGCAAAGCCCAGCCCGAGCGCAAAAACGATGGCCAGATAGAACAGGATACGGATCATCTGGCGTCCCTCATGCCTTCATCGCGCCGGCGACAAGCTTGTCGACCAGCGTTTCGACATCGAGCCGCGCCTTGAGCTTGGCAGCGAAGTCGGCGCCCGCAGCCTTCGCCGTCTCGGGCAGGGTGTCATATTCGGCCAGCGCCTTGGCGAAATCGCCCTGGTTGACCGCCACCTCCATGCGCGCCACCGTCTCCGGCACGCCGGTGCCCTCGACCGCCCCGATCGGCCGCACCTGAACCAGCTGCTCGGCGCTCGACACCAGCCGTTCGAGGATGCCGGCATCCTCGTTGACCGGCTTGGCTGCAGCGATCATCGCATTCGCCGCCGCATCGGTTTCGGTCACGATATCGGCGCGTGTCGGCACGCCCTTTTCGGCATGCGCCCTGAGGGCCGCCAGTTCAGGCGCCTCCGGGGAAATCGCGGCGAAAGTTTCGAGCTCGGCGCCGAAGCCCGCGCCCCGGTCGACAGCCGCCTTCAACGCCGAAGCGGCGATCGCCAGCGCGATCTTGGGCTGCGACGCCTGTGCGTCGACCTTCGAGGTGAGCGCGGAGATGGACTGCTCCAGCGTCGCGATCTTGCCGTCATCGACCGTCGCTGCCTCGCCCGCCGACTTCAGCGCCGCGTCAAGGCCGCTGACGCGCTCGGTGAGTGCTGCGATCTCGCTCGAAGCGCCGTTGTTCTGGCTGAGCGAGGTCACGGCCGCTTCAACCTGCGCTATGCGGCCGTCAAGCGTGGCAAGGGCCTCATTCGACCCGGCCTGGCCGGCCGTTGCTTTCAGCGCCTCGATGTCCGACTTCACCTGCTGGACGGCAGCGGCGAGGCCGTCGACGTCACCCTTCAGCGCCGCACCGCCATTGGCGGCAGCACCGAGATCGGCCAGCTGCGACTTCAACGAGGCGATTTCGGCCTGCATCTGTCCGTTGTCACCGGTTCCGGTACCCGGCGCACCCAGCACGCCGGCATATTGCAGCCCACCGGCCACCAAGAGCGCGATCACGCCGCCGGCCAGGCCCGGCAGCAGCCCGGATGCTGATTGACGATTCGATGATGCAGCCGAGGCTGCATCACTTGTAGCCCGCGACCCAGCCGAACTCGACGAAGCAGCACGCGACGACGCCTCGGCCTTGGGCGTTTGGGCCGGCTTGTCGTTTTCGAAGCTGTAGTCATAGGAGGCATAGGCGCTGTCGGCCTTCGCCGCCGTCTCCTCCGACGGCGTCTCTGCCGAGGTTAGGGCTTCTTCGCCGGCCGTCGCCGCGACCGCCTCCGTCTCAGCGTCAGGCTTGGCGGCCTCTTCGACGCGCGACACCGCGCCCGGCTCCAGTTCGATCGTCACCGGATCGCGATGCGTCTTCGAATGGCGCGTCTTCGGCGTCTTGACCATGCTGGGGGCTCCGCGATTTCGTTGGCATAAATCCCGCGGCAGATGCGGGTTCGAAGATCAAAAACCAGTAACACCCACCGTCCCGCGAAAAAAGGCCGGTTGATGGCAAGTAGCCTTTCCGTCAGTCGGGATCGCCGAGAAGCGCCAGCAGCGCATCCTCATTGGGATCGCGCGCGACCTCGACCCTGATACCGCCGACCAGCGCCGAAGCGATGCGGCCGGACAGGCAAAGGCAACGCGCGTTGCGCATCAGGAAATCCGCCTCGGCGTGCATTTCCATCAGCGAACCGAAGGCGGCTGCGGCGCGCGCCGAGTAAACGAGCACGGCGTCGATTGGTTGCCCGCCAAGCTGCTGGCGCACGAAGGAAGGGGCCGGATTGAGCGCGACTGTGTCATAAGTTTCGATCGGCACCACCCGCACCCCGTTGATGCCGAGACGACGTTCGAAGTCCGGCATCCGTACCCGGCCGCACAGATAGACAACCGTCGCCTTGCCGAGTTCGATTGCTATCATGTCGGCGAGCGCGGCAGCGTCGCCAGGACCTTCGTTGACGGAGTAGAAGCCGGCTTTGCGCGCGCTTTCCGCGGTCTTTGCGCCAACGGCGTGACAGGGCAGGCCCCGCAGTCGCTCGACAAGCCCGCTCGGCGCGTGTCGCAATGCGTTAGCGCTTGTCACCGCGATCGCCGTCGCGCCGGACGGGACGCTTTCACGCGCCACCGGCAGCGGTCGCGTTTCGGAAAGTGGCAAAAGCACAGGCTCGAAGCCGAGCGCCTCGAGGCGCCGCGCGGTGCGGGTTGCGCCGGGTTCCGGCCTCGTCACCAGCACCCGCTGTGCCATCTAGCTCCATCCCTCGAAGAATGTGGTGCCGGCCCGTGCCCGCACCTCGTCGCCGGCATTCCGGCCGATCTCGGCGGCATCCGCCGCCCGGCCGTCGGCCTTGGCTTCGTGCCACAGCGTACCATCCGGGGTCAGGATAAGCCCGGCGAAAGACAGCCTGTCGCCGTCGATCTCGGCATATCCGGCGATCGGCGTGCGGCAAGAGCCGTCGAGTGCGGCCAGAAACGCCCTTTCGCAGGCCAGAGCCTGCCCGGTCGGCTTGTGATCAATCGCCTGGAGCATGTTGGTGACAGCAGTATCGCCAATGCGGCTCTCGATGCAGATCGCACCCTGCCCGGGGGCCGGCGGGAAGGCGTCGAGCGCCATCAGATCGGTGATGACCTCTTCGAGCCCAAGCCGGCGCAGACCGGCATTGGCGAGGATCGTGCCCTCGGCCACCCCCTCGTCAAGCTTCCTCAGGCGGGTCTGCACGTTGCCGCGGAACATCACCACGTCGAGGTCGGGCCGCATGCGTCGGATCAGCGCCTGTCGCCTGAGCGACGAGGAGCCGACGACGGCACCTTGCGGCAGTTCCATGATGCTGGGTGCCGCGCGGCCGATGAACGCATCCCTTGGGTCCTCGCGCGGCAGGAACGCCGACAATTCGAGCCCGTCGGGCAGCTGCGTCGGCATGTCCTTGGACGAATGCACGGCGATGTCGATCTCGCCGGCATACATCGCCTCTTCCAGTTCCTTGGTGAACAGCCCCTTGCCGCCGGCGAGCGACAGTGGCCGGTCCTGGATGCGGTCGCCGCTGGTCGAAATCGTCACGATCTCGAATGCCTCTTCCGGCAGGCCGTGCGCTGCCATCAGCCGCGCACGCGTCTCGTGCGCCTGGGCGAGCGCCAGCAGGCTGCCGCGGGTTCCGATTCTCAAGGCTCTAGTTTGCATAGCGCTTGGTCCGTGATAACCCCGCGCTGGCGGGGCGGTCCCGTACCTCCTATCTAGGAAATTACCACCGGGCAATCATGCAGGGTAGCGACCAATTGATCCGTGTTCTTGGCATCGAGACAAGCTGCGACGAAACCGCGGCCAGCGTCGTTGCGCTCAAATCCGGGCAGCCGCCGCGCATCCTGTCGAACACGGTATTCAGCCAGATCGACGAGCACGCGGCCTTTGGCGGCGTCGTGCCGGAGATCGCCGCGCGCGCCCATGTCGAGGCTCTCGACGGCATCGTCGAGGCGGCGCTCGAGGATTCCGGCGTTGCCCTTGAAGACATCGACGCCATTGCCGCCACGGCCGGTCCCGGCCTCGTCGGCGGGCTGATCGTCGGGCTGATGACGGCCAAGGCGATTGCCGCTTCAGGGGGCAAGCCGCTGATCGCCATCAACCATCTCGAAGGCCACGCGCTGACGGCGCGGCTCACCGACGCCCTCGCATTTCCCTACCTCTTGCTGCTCGTCTCCGGCGGCCACACCCAGATCGTCCTGGTCAAGGGCGTCGGCGACTATCAGCGCTGGGCGACCACCATCGACGACGCGCTCGGCGAAGCCTTCGACAAGACCGCCAAGATGCTGGCCCTGCCTTATCCAGGTGGCCCCAATGTCGAAAAGGCAGCCCAGTCGGGCGACGCTTCACGCTTTGTCTTCCCGCGCCCGATGAAGGGTTCAGCCCAGCCTGATTTCTCCTTCTCCGGCCTCAAGACCTCGGTGCGCCAGGCAGCAACATCGGTGGCACCCCTCAGCGACCAGGACGTCGCCGACATCTGCGCCTCCTTTCAGGCAGCCGTCACTGATACGCTCGGCGACCGCGTCAAGCGCGCGCTGGCCCGCTTCCGTGACGAGTTCCCCGACACCGCAGCTCCGGCCCTCGTCGTCGCCGGCGGGGTCGCCGCCAACAAACAGATCCGCGCCATGCTGGAAAAGCTCTGCGCCAAAAACGGTTTTGCCTTCATCGCGCCACCGATGGCGCTGTGCACCGACAATGCCGCAATGATCGCCTGGGCCGGCATCGAGCGCCTGCGCGCCGATCTCGTCGAACCCAACGCATTCGATTTTGTACCGCGCTCGCGCTGGCCGCTGGACAGCGTGTCAGCCCCGGTCGTCGGTTCCGGCAGGCGGGGAGCCAAGGCATGAGCGCATTCAAGGTCACGGTTCTCGGTGGCGGCGCCTGGGGCACGGCACTTGCGCTCGCCATGCTGCGCGCCGGCCATGCCGTCACGCTCTGGGCCCGCGACACAGACAGCGTCACGGCGATCGCCAAGGGCACCAACCCACGCTATCTCGCCGGCATCGTCTTCGAGACAGGGATCGCCGCCACAACCGACCTTGCCCAGGCGCTTGCCGGCACCGATTGCGTGCTGGTCGTCACCCCGGCACAGGCCCTGCGCAGCGTGCTGACCGAGGTCAAGCCGCATATCGCCGACGATGTTCCGCTGGTGCTCTGCGCCAAGGGTATCGAGCGCGACACCGGCCGCCTGCTGTCCGACATCTCCAGCGCAATCTTGCCCGACAATCCCGTGGCGGCACTGTCCGGCCCGAGTTTCGCCACCGACGTCTCGCGTGGACTCCCCACCGCCGTCGTCGTCGCTGCCGAAGACGAGGCGCTGGCCTCGGCTCTGGCGGTGCGCTTCTCGGCAGCCAACCTGCGCTGCTATTCCAGCGACGACCTGATCGGTGTCGAAATCGGCGGTGCGCTGAAAAACGTCTTTGCCATCGCCGCCGGTGCCGTCACCGGGGCCGGTCTCGGCGCCTCGGCCCAGGCAGCGCTGGTCACCCGTGGCTTCGTCGAACTGCGCCGCATCGGCGCCGCCTTCGGCGCCCGCCCCGAAACGCTGATGGGCCTGTCCGGCCTCGGCGACCTGATGCTGACCTGCTCGTCGGTGCAATCGCGCAATTTCGCTTATGGCGTGGCACTCGGCAAAGGCGAAGAGCTTGCCGGCCGCCCGCTCGCCGAAGGTGTCGCCACTGCCCACATCGCCGCCCGCATCGCCCGTGAACGTGGCCTCGACGCGCCGATTATCGAGGCGGTCGCTGCCCTGCTCGACAATGCCATTACCATCAACGAGGCCGTCGCCGGGCTGATGACCCGCCCGCTGCGCGCCGAAGCCGACTGAACGTCCAAATCGAGAGGGACAACATGCTTTTCGCACTGATCTGCAAGGACAAGCCGAACCATCTCCAGGTCCGCCTCGACGCACGGCCCGACCATGTCGCCTTCCTCAACGACCTCAACGCCAAGGGCGCGCTGAAATTCGCCGGCCCCTTCCTTGATGCCGACGGCAAGCCGGATGGTTCGCTCGTCGTCATCGAAGCCGCTGACGCGGAGGCTGCCCAGGCAATCGCCGGCACCGACCCCTACGCCAAGGCCGGCCTGTTCGAGAGCGTCCAGATCCGGCCGTGGAACTGGGTCTTCAACAACCCGGCCAGCGCCTGACCACAAGCCAAGAGGGGACGAGATGAGCGAGAAGAAATACTGGCTGTTCAAATCCGAGCCGTTCAAATTCTCCTTCGAGATGCTGAAGGCCAAGGGCAAGGAAGGCACGCAGTGGGACGGCGTGCGCAACTACCTCGCCCGCAACAACATGCGCGCCATGCAGATCGGCGACCTCGGCTTTTTCTACCACTCCAATGAGGGGCTCGAAGTCGTCGGCATCGCCGAGGTCTGCGCGCTCGCCCATCATGACACAACGACCGAAGACCCGCGTTGGGAGTGCGTCGACATCCGCTACCACAGCCCGGTCCCCAAGCCCGTCACCCTTGCAGACGTCAAGGCCAATCCGAAGCTCGAAAAGATGGCGCTTGTCACCTCGATGCGCCTGTCGGTCCAGCCGGTGACCGCTGACGAGTGGCAGGAAGTCTGCCGCATGGCCGGGCTCGACAAGGCGCCGTGACGACGGCTTCCCCGACACGCCTGACATCAGAGGGTGCCGCAAGCTTCATCCGCGCCAACACGGCGCTGATGCGGCCGCCGCATGTGCCCGAAGTCGCGCTCCATCTCGCCGACGAGGCGCACGACCTCTGGCACCGTACCGAGGAAGAGCTGTCCGAGATCGGCCTGCCGCCGCCCTTCTGGGCCTTCGCCTGGGCAGGCGGCCAGGGTCTGGCGCGCTACGTACTCGATCACCCCAAGACTGTTGCCGGCAAGCGCGTGCTCGACTTTGCCTCCGGCTCGGGTCTCGTCGCCATCGCTGCGATGAAGGCGGGGGCTGCAAACCTTACAGGCGCCGACATCGACCCGTTCTGCGAGACGGCGATCCGGCTGAATGCCGAGGCCAATGCCGTTGAGGTCGGTTTCCTCGGCGCCGACCAGGTCGGGCGCGACGACGGCTGGGATGTCGTCCTCGCCGGCGACGTCTGTTACGAAAAGCCTTTCGCCGACCGGCTCGTGCCGTGGTTCGAAGCGCTTCGGTCCCGCGGCGCCGACGTGCTCGTCGGCGACCCCGGCCGCTCCTACCTGCCCAAGGACCGGCTGCAAAAGCTCGCCACCTACGAGGTGCCGGTCACCCGCGCCCTCGAGGACGCCGAGGTCAAGCGCACCACCGTCTGGCGATTTGCCTGAACCGAGCTCCCTGCGATCGTCATCCCGGGCGATCGGGTCCGGATAACCCTACGCTGCGCTCCGGTTTCCGGGATGACGTGAATCGACGCACTCAAATCTCCGTCTTCGCCGCCTCCTCGATGATCCAGTCTCGGAACGCCCCGATGCGCGGGTCGCCCTCCGACGTCTTGGGATAGACCAGGAAATAGGCGAACTCACGCGACACCCGGATGCCCAGGTCGAATGGCCGGACCAGCCGCCCCTCCGACAGGTCGTTGGCGACCATGGCGAAATCGGCAAGCGCCACGACGCTGCCGTCGATCGCCGCCTGTACCGCGTCCGACGAGGTGGTGAAGACGATGGCGCGGCTGTCGTCGAAATCGTCGACGCCGGCAGCTGCCATCCACATCCGCCAGTTCGGCCAGGTCACGCCCTGCTGCGACCACTCGATATGCACCAGTGTGTGGTGGAACAGGTCGCGCGGCACCTTGAGCGGCGGCCCGGATGCCAGAAGCCGCGGGCTGCACACCGGGATGATCATGTTGTCGAACAGCCGGTCGGCGCGCAGGCCGGGATACTTGCCCATGCCGAAGCGGATCGCCACATCGACATCGTCGAGGTCGAAGTCGCGCACCTCGTAGCTGATGTCGAAACGCAGCTCGATGTCGGCATGCAGCTTGCGGAACCCGTCGATGCGTCGCATCAGCCATTTCGAGGCGAATTGCGCGTCGAGCGTCACCTTGAGCAGCGCCGTGCCGCGGCTGAGCTTCCGCGCCCGCGACACCGCGCGGTTGAGCACGTCGAGCGCATCGACCGAAGCGTCGACCAGCGCCGATCCTGCCTCGGTCAGCCTGATGCTCCGACTGGTACGGATGAACAGGGTGACGCCGAGCTGGTCCTCGATTTCCTTGATCTGGTGGCTGACCGCAGCCGGCGTCAGGCCGAGCTCGTCGGCGGCGCGGGTGAAATTCAGATGCTTGCCGGCGGCCGCCAGCGTTCGCAAAGCACGTGTCCCAGGTACGAAGCGCATTGCCGGATCTTCAAATTTGGTTTGATGGTCGAGAAAAAACTACTCGTTTCTCTTTTGCCTTTCAGCACTGCATCATGAGCCCAGTTCAACCAATGTCAAACCGGATTTGATGTCCGGACGAAACGGAAATGACCATGTCCACCGCTGTCTTGAGAACCACCTTTGTCCAGCCGTCGCGGCTGCAGCCGGTTTTCGACTGGCTTCGCCAGATGCGGGCAGCACTCAACGTGCCGGCGCCGCAGGATGCGGCCGAGCTGTCGGACCATTATCGCCGGGACACCGGTATCGCCCAAAAGGATATCGCCAGGGCCGTCGATGCGAATCTCGGCCGTCTCGGCCTGCTCGACATCGGCTGGCAGCAGCCCCGCCGCCTGAACCGTCACTGATTCCCATCTCCCAAGCTCACTCTGGGAGCACGCTCGGCCCGAGGATCATGTCTCCCGATCTTCGGGCCGCTTTCTGTGCAGTGACTAGCGCACCACCTTCAGCACGGTCCGGCGCGACAGTTGCGGCAGAAGCCGCGCCATCACTTGCGCCGTGACCGCGACGCAGCCTTGCGTCGGCGTGAAACCCGGCCGCGCCAGGTGGAAGAAGATAGCGCTCCCGCGCCCGCGCCGGCGGGGCCGGATGTTCCAGTCGAGCACCAGGCAAGCATCGTAGAGGTTGTCGTCGCGCTTCATCCGCTCATGGCTGGCGCCGTAAGGTATCTTCACCGGCCTGTTGTAGTTGCGGTCGTCCGGCACCTCGCACCAGCCGAGATCGGCGCCGATCGGGCTCATAGGCAGGCGGCTCTGCCCCGCCACGAACTGGTCGCGGCGGAAATAGCCCGACAACAGCCGCATCGACGCCAGCGGCGTGCCGCCGTCGCCCTCGCGCTTGCTCGCGGTGATGCCGCCGCGCCCCAGCGCGCAGGGAAACACCAGCCCGCCGACCTGCATCAGCCCCTTGGTCGGGTCGCCGGGCTTGGCCCGCACGACGATTGTCGAAATGCCATTTCGCAAAAATGCACCCGCCCCAATTACGCCTTTGATTTTTCTTGTATGATCGCCTTGCGGAACAAATCACTACCGCTGAAAGTTGTGGCGATCAGCTTCCGCATTCGATTGCCGCGGTCAACTGAATACTGATTTTGAAACAACGGATTGATCCATGACCTCACGCACTATCCTCATCGTCGACGATGACGACGATCTGCGCAGCACATTGGTCGAACAGCTGGCGCTCTACGAGGAGTTCGAAGTCCTTGAGGAAGCGACGGCCGCCAAGGGCGTCACCGCGGCGCGCGCCGGCCTCATAGACCTGCTGATCATGGATGTCGGCCTGCCCGACATGGATGGACGCGAGGCGGTCAAGATCCTGCGCAAGGGCGGCTACAAGGCGCCGATCATCATGCTAACCGGCCACGACACCGATTCCGACACCATCCTCGGCCTCGAAGCCGGCGCCAATGACTATGTCACCAAGCCGTTCCGCTTCGCCGTCCTGCTCGCCCGCATCCGCGCCCAGCTGCGCCAGCACGAGCAGAGTGAGGACGCCACCTTCTCGGTCGGGCCCTATACGTTCAAGCCGAGCCAGAAGCTTCTCATCGACGCCCGCGGCGGCAAGGTCAGGCTGACCGAAAAGGAAGCCTCGATCATCAAATATCTCTACCGCGCCGACCAGAAAGTGGTCACCCGCGACGTCCTTCTCGAGGAAGTCTGGGGCTACAATTCGGGGGTCACGACCCACACGCTGGAAACCCATGTCTACCGGCTGCGCCAGAAGATCGAGCGCGATCCTTCCAATGCTGAAATTCTTGTGACAGAAAGCGGCGGATACAAGCTGGTCCCCTGACTGGTTTGCTGAATCGCCCCAAAATCAGCTTTGGTTTTCGGGGGGATAAGCGGAATAAGTTGTTAGCTTGGAACGGGGAACCGGCTAACAACGGGAGGGGAGCCAGTCTGAGAAGTCGGGGACATAATGGCGCTGGATGACGACATCCGCATCCTGTCCGGCGTGAGGCTGTTTGAGGGCTTCACACAAGAACAGCTGCGTTTGCTGGCCTTCGGTGCGGAGAATGTGAACCTCCCCGCCGATCGCAAGCTCTACCGCGAGGACGACGAGGCCGATTCGGCCTATGTCGTGATATCGGGACGTATTGCGCTTTACCGCGAGACCGACGGCGTGCGCGCCGATCTTGGCTCCGCCGGGCCCGGCTCGATGCTTGGCGAGCTCGCCCTCATCGCCGACACCAGGCGCCTGACCAGTGCCGCTGCCGCCATCGATTCGGAAATAATCCGGCTCAACCGAAAAATGTTCCACCGCATCCTCGAGGAATACCCCGAACTCGCAGAGCGGCTGCACCAGCACATCCTCGAAGACCTCCAGGACATGATCGCCCGCATCGAAAGCATGGCGCCGCGATTCGGGAAGTAGTCGGCCAGCCGTCAATTCAATTCGGCCAGCTGGGCGCGGCCGGATCGGGCCAGGCCGAGCCGAAAATGATGGATTTCGAGGACCGGAGCGGCCATTCAGGTCCGTGAGCACCGGAAGCGCAGAAAGCCGCCATTTGCAGGCCGGCCTCGCCAGAATCCCTCAGTCCAGGTCGAAGCGCGCTATGACTGGCACATGATCCGACGGCCGTTCCCAGCCGCGGGCGGCACTCAGGATGTCGATGCCGGCAAGCTTGGGCGCGAGATTGGCCGAGGACCAGACGTGATCGAGCCGTCGGCCGCGGTTGGAGGTCTCCCAGTCCTTCGCCCGATAGCTCCACCAAGTGTAGATCTTCTGGTCGTCGGGCACGTTGAGCCGCATCAGATCGACCCATTCGCCGGCCTTGCGCATCGCCTCGAAACTCTCGGTCTCGACCGGCGTGTGGCTGACGACGTTGAGCAGTTGCTTGTGCGACCAGACGTCGTGCTCCAATGGCGCGATGTTGAGGTCGCCGACCAGCACCGAAGCCGAACCTTCGTCATGGTCGGCGCGGATGGCGTTCATCTCCGAAACGAAGCCGAGCTTGTGGCGGAACTTCGGATTGATCTCGACATCCGGCTCGTCGCCGCCGGCCGGAACGTAGAAATTGTGCAGCGTCACCTTCTTGCCGCCGGCCTCGAAGCGCACCGACAAATGCCGACTGTCGTCGATCTCGCAGAACCGCCGCTTCTCCACGATCTCCAGCGGCCGCCGCGCCACAGTGGCAACGCCGTGGTAGCCCTTCTGGCCATGGAAGGCGATGTGCTCGTAGCCTGCCTTGCGGAACGCCGCCGAGGGAAACTGGTCGTCGGGACACTTGGTTTCCTGCAGGCACAAAACGTCAGGCGCCTGCTCGCTCAGCAGCCGCTCGACCAGCGGCATGCGCAGGCGCACGGAGTTGATGTTCCAGGTGGCGATGGAAAAGGGCATGGCAGGTTCCGGCAACAGGTTGCGGCGGAACCTGCCAGCACGGACCTGCGATGACAAGGCACGATGCCCGATGCGGCGCCCGTGCCGCCGATGTCCACAACTAAGCCGGGCAGTCCAGCGAATGAGGCCGCGCACATAGCTTGCCGTGTCATATGGCCGGCAAGGTAGAGTTGGCGGGCAGCCTGTTAGTCGCTCTTCTTCTGCGCGTTCAGCTCGCGATTGAGCTTGTAGTCGATCTTGAACGTATCGCCCGGGAAGGAACCGCCCTGCTTGACGTTGAACACCATGACGGTGGTGTCCTTGCCCTGGGCGTCGGTGATCGTCCACTGGCGCAGTTCGTAGGTCTTGGGGTCGAACATCATGGTGATGGTCGAATTGCCGAAGACCTGCTTGTCCGACAGCTTGATGGTGGTCAGGTCGTCCTCTTCGGTGACGCTCTTGACCTTGTTGCCGCTGAGGTCGATGCGCTCGTCGAGCAAAAGCTTCAGCGGCGTTTTCGACAGCGGATAGAGGTCGGAGGTGCGCATCTTCGAGTTGAGGATGACCACCGACTGGCCGTCGGAAATCACCTTGAAGTTCGACGGTGCCTCGTAGTTGAAGCGGATCTTTCCCGGTCGCTGCAGGAAGAACTTGCCGCCGGTCTGTTCGCCGCGCGGACCAAACTGCACGAACTCGCCCGACATCGAGCGCACGCTCGAGAAATGATCGGCGATGCGCTGGGCGGCATCGGAGCCTTGTGCCTGTGCCGGGCCGTTGAAGGCCACCAACGGCGTCGCGGTCAGCGCGATAGCGGCCGCGAAGCCGAGCAGGCGTCGGCGGGTCGGAGTGCGGATATCGTTCATGCCGGTTACTCTCTCATTCAAGTTCGACGGTTGTATCGGCACTTAGTAGGGCTGAAGTTTGACATGGTTCACGGCCTCGCGCACTGAACGCGAAAACGTGATCGCCAGTTCCCCGATCCTACATCTTGTCGTCTTCCGTCGGCACCAGAATCTCGCGCTTGCCGGCATGATTTGCCGGACCGACGATGCCCTCCTGCTCCATCCGCTCGATGATCGACGCCGCGCGGTTGTAGCCGATGCCGAGGCGGCGCTGGATGTAGCTGGTCGACGCCTTGCCGTCACGCAGCACCACCGAGACCGCCTGGTCGTAGGGATCGTCCGAATCCTCGAAATTGCCGCCACCGCCATTACCGCCGCCCTTGCCCGACGGCTCGTCCTCGTCCTCGCCGTCATCCTCGGTGATGGCGTCGAGATATTCCGGCACGCCCTGCAGCTTGAGATGGGCAACGACCTTCTCGACCTCGTCGTCGGCGACGAACGGGCCATGGACGCGCTGGATGCGGCCGCCGCCGGCCATATAGAGCATGTCGCCCATGCCGAGCAGCTGTTCGGCGCCCTGCTCGCCGAGAATGGTGCGACTGTCGATCTTCGACGTCACCTGGAACGATATGCGGGTCGGGAAGTTGGCCTTGATGGTGCCGGTGATGACGTCGACCGACGGACGCTGGGTCGCCATGATCACGTGGATGCCGGCCGCGCGCGCCATCTGCGCCAGGCGCTGGACCGCACCTTCGATGTCCTTGCCGGCGACCATCATCAGGTCGGCCATTTCGTCGATGATGACGACGATGTAGGGCAGCGGCGCTAGATCGAGATTTTCGGTTTCGTAGATCGCCTCGCCGGTCTGACGGTCGAAGCCTGTCTGCACCGTGCGCGAGATCTGCTCGCCCTTCTTTTCCGCCTGGCTGACGCGCGCGTTAAAGCCGTCGATGTTCCGCACACCGACCTTGGACATCTTGCGGTAGCGGTCTTCCATCTCCCGCACCGTCCATTTCAGCGCCACCACGGCCTTCTTTGGATCGGTGACGACAGGGGTCAGAAGATGCGGGATGCCGTCATAGACCGACAGTTCCAGCATCTTCGGATCGATCATGATCAGGCGGCATTCCTGCGGCGTCATCCGATAGAGCAAGGACAGGATCATGGTGTTGATGGCGACCGACTTGCCCGAGCCGGTGGTACCGGCGACCAGCACGTGCGGCATCTTGGCGATGTCGACGATGACGGCCTCGCCATTGATCGTCTTGCCAAGTGCCAGCGCCAGCTTCGACTTGGTCGTCTCGAAGTCGCGGCTCGCCAGAATCTCGCGGAGATAGACGGTTTCGCGCTTGGCGTTCGGCAGTTCGATGCCGATCGCATTGCGCCCCGGCACCACCGCGACGCGGGCGGCAATCGCGCTCATCGAGCGGGCGATGTCGTCGGCGAGGCCGATGACGCGACTCGACTTGATACCGGGCGCCGGCTCCAGTTCGTAGAGCGTGACGACGGGGCCGGGACGGACATGGATGATCTCGCCCTTGACGCCGAAATCTTCGAGCACGCCTTCCAGCAGCCGCGCATTCTGTTCCAGCGCATCCTTGGAAAGCGAGGCGTCACGCACGACGTTCTTGGGCTCGGCCAGGAAATGCAGCGACGGCATCTCGAATGTCTCGGTGCCGATCAGCGTGGTCTGGGCCTCGCGCTGGACACGGGCTCCTGGTGCCGGCCGGGGGGCAGGTGCTGCGACACGCACGGCGGGAGATCCAGCCTCCGGCGAGCGGAAATTCTGCACCTGGGCATTGGCGCCCCGGCGCTCTGATGACACCGGCGGCATGTCCATGTCGTCGTCGTCACCGAAGACATCCTGGTCGTTGGGGTCGATCGAAACCGTCCGTTCCGACACCATCTGGGCAAAGAATTCAGGTTCGACGCGGGCGCGGCCGCCTGTCGTAACGCGCTGCTCGGCGCGCTCGGCCGATTCGACGCGCTCGGCCGCCTGCCGCCAGGCGCTCTCGCGCTTGACCGGCGGCAGGTCGTAGCCTTCCAGCTCGCGCCGCTTGGCGGCGCGACGGCGCATCCAGGCCCTGGCCGACAGCCACCAGTGGGCGATGGCGCCGAGCGCCAGCACGCCCTCGTTTTCGTCCTCGTCCTCGTCGTCGAAGCTGGCGAAGTCCTGCTCGCGCATGTCGGGCTTGGGCTTGGGATTGACCACTGCAAAGCCGTTCTCGCGGTTGAGCAGGCCGGCGCCGAAGGCAAATAGCCAGATCGCCGGCGCAATCAGCAACACGCCAATGACGGTGGCGATCAGCCCGGTTGGATAGCCGCCGATGAACAGCCCCGGCACCTTGAGCACCATGTCGCCGAACACGCCACCGAGGCCGGTCGGCAGCGGCCAGGTCGGCGGTGCGCCGACACAGCCGGCAATGGCCGCGCCAAGAAGTGCCGAGCCGAACCAGACCAGGCCGCGCTTGGGCATACGGTCGACGCCGCGCGCGGTGACGAACAGCACGCCCCAGATCACCGCCGGCATCAGGGCAGCGACCGAGGCAAGGCCGAAGAACTGCATCGCGAGATCGGCGAACACCGCACCCGGATACCCCATGGCGTTGGTGACGGGATTGTCGGTGGCATGGCTGAAGCTCGGGTCGGCGACATTCCAGGTGCCGAGCGCCGCCAGCCCGAAGGCCACGAAGGCAAACAGGCCCAGACCCGCCGCGCGGCCTGCCTGCCGTCGCGCGAATGCCTGAATGCCGTGCCCCGTCTCGGTCAGCGCGAGCGGTGAGGAAACCCCAGAACGCATGCCTCGTCCCCGTCCATTGATGCCGTGGCCCGCATGCGGACGCATGGCGGGCAGATTCGTTTGCCAGACTATCGGGGCGAAGGTTAAGGCGGCATTAAGGTTAAGCCATTGTTCACGCAACAGCCCCTTGGACGCTTCCGCGAGCGGCGGCAAACACCGCGTCACTCCTCCCCGGCATAGGCATTTTTGATGCAACCATCCTGTCTCCGTGGCGTTGGGTCTGCCGGAAGGGACCAGAAACGAGGAGAAGAAAATGAGAAAGCTCATTTTGGCTTTGGGTGCGGCAGCCTTGATGGCTGGCGCCGCTTGGGCAGCTTCGGCCGACGGCGTGGTCAAGGAGTTCAACAAGGACACCCGCGTGATCACGCTCGAGGACGGCAAGACTTACACCGTCCCGGCTGACGTGGCACTTCCCGCCGATCTGGCGGCAGGCATGAAGGTGTCGATTACCGTTGCCGATGACGATGCCACCAAGGTGACCGCCGTCATGACGTCGGCGATGTAACGACCCCGACCTGGCTCGCAGAAACCCCGTCCCGACAGAACGGGGTTTTTGCATTTCCGGTCCAAAACAGGCTTGCCGCAGAGACCGCAGCGCCATAGTTTTCCATATTAGGAAAATCTAATGGAGGCAGCGATGAAGCACCATAGCATCGAGCAACTGCAGGCCTTCGCAGACATCCAGCCGCTCAGCCCCTATCTGCCGATGACGCGTACCGAGCGTCTCGAGCGCTGGGCGCAACTGCTCGAAGATCAGCCGGAACGGCGCCTCGGCACACTTTCCGGCACCGAATATGCGCCGCGCGCCGAACGGCTCGCCATGCGCGTACCGGGCTCGCCTATTACCGTTGCATTCGAGGACCCTGCCTTCCGGGCAGCAGGCCTTGAAGACGACAGCTACGGCGCAGCCAAGCGCTTCTTCGAGCTGTCCGACCGGCAGCTGCACAACATCGTCTGCTACTGCCATTTCGGCGACGCGGTCAGGGGTGCAAGTGCCGCCCGCCGTGTCCGGGCAGCGATCAGCATGTGGACGCGCATCCGGGCATTCTTCGCCTGAAGGCGCGCAAGGCACTCCAGAATCCAGCCAAGGGCCCGGCTGGCTCGGGCCCCGGTGGACGCTACGCCTGCTGCCATCGGGTAGACACATTAGCATGTACACATATAATCGACTGACCAGGTAACGACCCGGATCGCGCGACGTACCTCCGTCGCTTTGCCCCCTCGGATTCAAGCCAGGAGCCAGATGCCGACAGGATTGAGATTCTTCGACGCCAACCCAAGAGTGGCAGCAGCAGCGTCAAGTACCTGCTCATGCAGGTCGCCGGCGCGCATCAGGCGCTCGACAATCCCGACGACGACGTCCACCACCACCTCGGCACCAATCTGGTCGATCCGTTTCGCCCGATGCACAATGCCGACGCCAAGCCCTTCACCATCGTCAGGGACCCGGTCGAGCGGCTGCTGTCGGCCTATTCCGACCGCGTCGTCAAAGCCGGCCTGCTGACGTCAGATGAAGCCGACAGCCCGCTGGCCCGCGAGCTCGGCCTGTCGCTCGAACCGGACCTCGAGACCTTCATCCTCAGGGTCGAGGACTATTGCCGCATCTGCGCCGACGTCCGCTTTCATGTCGCCTCGCCGCGCTACTTTCTCGGCAGCAACCTTTTCCTCTTCGACCGGGTGTTCAAACTCGAGAAGATCGACCAGGTCGCGGCCTATATCAGCGAGATCGTCGGCCAGGATGTGTCGATGCCGCACATCCACGTCTCGAGCGGCCAGGCCAGCCCGTCCGACCTGTCGCCGGCAGCACTCGCCAAGGCGCTTCGCTTCTGCCGCTACGATTACGCCTTCCTCGTCGACCTCTACGACGCCGGCCGCTGGGGTACCATTCCGCGCGGCACGCGCCGCGATCCATCGACACTGAGCGTCTATCGCGACCCGGCGAAATATGAGGGCGACAGCTATCCCCGCACGCCGCGCAACCTGCGCAATTTCCTGAGCAAGCGTCCGCTCGATCCGGCATTGCCCAAGGCCGACTAACAACTCCAGACAAAAAAGGAGGCCCGGATTGCTCCGGGCCTCAAAGCGCAGCTGCCTTGAGGGCGGCCACGACGGGATTAGGGAGGATGTTGCGCGGCCAGGGCGTCGGCCGCGCGCGCCGGAGCACGATCCCTAGGGGGAGGACCGCGCTCCAACAGGCATCAGGAGTGGTAGGCCACTTCACCATGCGAGGTCAGGTCGAGGCCCTGGCGTTCGGCTTCGACGGTCGGGCGCAGGCCGACGAGCAGGTCGACCAGCTTGTAGAGTACCAGCGAGCCGATGCCGCACCAGATGACGGTCACCGAGACAGCGAGGAACTGCGTCCAGACCTGGCCGCCGATCGACATTTCGCCGTAGCCGATGCCGCCGAGCGCCTCGGCGTTGAACACGCCGGTGCCGATGGCGCCGACAATGCCACCGACGCCGTGGATGCCGAACACGTCGAGCGAGTCGTCATAGCCGAGCTTGATCTTGACCACCGCCACGAAGAAGTAGCAGATCACCGAGGCGATGGCGCCGAGTGCGATGGCGCCGACCGGACCGACGAAGCCGGCGGCAGGCGTCACCGCGACGAGGCCGGCAACCATGCCGGAAGCAGCACCCAGCATCGACGCCTTGCCGCGGGCAACCACTTCGATGATTACCCATGCGAGGATCGCGCCGGCAGTGGCGGTGAAGGTGTTGATCATCGCAAGTGCCGCACCGCCATTGGCTTCGAGGTTCGAGCCGGCATTGAAGCCGAACCAGCCGACCCACAGGATCGAGGCGCCGACCATGGTCAGCGTCATCGAGTGCGGGGCCATGTTGTCCTTGCCGTAGCCCGTGCGCTTGCCGATCACCAGGGCGCCGACCAGGGCGGCGATGCCGGCATTGATGTGCACGACGGTACCGCCGGCGAAATCAAGTGCGCCCCAGCCGTAGATCAGGCCATCCGAATCCCAGACCATGTGGGCGATCGGGAAATAGACGACCGTCACCCACAGCGCGACGAACAGCAGCACGGCCGAGAACTTGATGCGTTCGGCAAAGGCGCCGACGATCAGCGCCGGCGTGATGCAGGCAAAGGTCATCTGGAAGACGATGAAGACGTATTCGGGGATGACGATGCCCTTGGTGAAGGTCGCCGCCATGCTCTCGGGCGTCACGCCGGCCAAAAATGCCTTGCCGAGGCCGCCCCAATACGGGCTCGGCGCGTCGCCGAAGGCCATCGAGTAGCCCCAGAACGTCCAGATCACGATCACCAGCGCCACGATCATCGTGCACTGCATCAGCACTGACAGCATGTTCTTGGCGCGCACCAGGCCGCCATAGAACAGCGCCAGGCCCGGCAGTGCCATGAACAGCACCAAGAGTGACGAGGTCAGCATCCAGGCGACGTCGCCCTTTTCCATGACGTCGGCGGGCGCCGGCGCGGCCGCCGCGGCATCTGCCGCCGCAGGTGCGGCTTCCTGGGCGAAGGCTGCGACCGTTCCCAGGGCGGTCAGTGCGAGCGTGCCGACAAGGGCCGTCCGCGCCGCCGTCTTCAATGAGGTTGGAATTTGCATTGAGGTCTCCATGAGAATTGGTTGGCCTGCTCAGAGCGCGTCGGTGTCGGTTTCGCCGGTACGGATGCGCACGGCCTGGTCGATGCCGAAGACGAAAATCTTGCCGTCGCCGATCTGGCCGGTCTTGGCGGCCCCGGTGATCGCCTCCACGGCCTTGTCGACGAGGTCGGTCGAGACGGCGACTTCGATCTTGATCTTGGGCAGGAAGCTCACGGCATATTCGGCGCCGCGGTAGATCTCGGTATGTCCCTTTTGCCGCCCATAGCCTTTTACTTCGGTGACGGTCAGGCCCTGGATGCCGACATTGGTGAGCGCTTCGCGCACCTCGTCGAGCTTGAACGGCTTGATGATGGCCATCACGATTTTCATCAGGTTTCACCCCTTTCTGATGCGGGTCCCCCGCGTTGCAGACGTCGCCAGCGGACCCGAAGACCACCGGTGAGTGACCAAGGCTATTCAAGCTCCGTGCCAGTTTGCCCCAGCACAAGCCAACCATTTGAAATTTAATGAAAATGCGCTGCGTGCAGACGACATCCTTCGCAGGTGCAGCAAAGCACCTGCTCACAAAATGTGCAAAATAGCCAAAATGCCTATTTCGTAGGCTTTGTCCGCAGGCGGATCAGCCCCTCTTGTGCCACCGAAGCGACCAGCGTGCCGTCCTGGGCATAGAGCGCGCCGCGCGTGAAGCCGCGCGAACCCGAAGTCGAAGGGCTGTCCTGGGTGTAAAGCAGCCAGCCGTCGAGCGCATGCTCGCGATGGAACCACATCGCGTGGTCGATACTCGCCGCCTGGATGTCGGGATCGAAGATGCCACGGCCATGGGCAAAGGTTGCCGTATCGAGCAGCGTCATGTCGGAAAGATAGGCAAGCACCGCACAGCGCAGTGCCCGGTCGTTCGGCACCGGGCCGGTCAGGCGGATCCACACCTTCTGCAGCGGCGGCAGCTTGTCACGGCTCGAATAATGCTCGGCATAGACCGGCCTCAGCTCCAGCGGCCGTTCCTTGGCCCAGAACAGCCTGATCTGCTCGGGCACATGGGTGGCCTCGGCCAGCAGCTCGCGCTGCGACTTGAGCTCTTCCGGCGGCGGCACGTCGAGCGGCATCGGCATCTGGTATTCCAGGCCCTGCTCCTCGACCTGGAACGACGCTTCGAGCGAAAAGATCGCGTGGCCATGCTGGATCGCCACCACGCGCCGCGTGGTGAAGCTGCCGCCGTCGCGGATGCGGTCGACCTCGTAGATGATCGGCACGGTGATGTCGCCGGGGCGCATAAAGTAGCCGTGCAGCGAATGCACGTGCCGGTCGGGCTCGACGGTGCGCTGTGCCGCCACCAGCGCCTGGGCGATGGTCTGGCCGCCAAACACGCGCTGCCACTGAACCTGCGGGCTGCGACCACGGAACAGGTTGTGTTCCAGCTTCTCGAGATTGAGAATGCTGAGAAGCTCTTGTATTCCGGCCGGCATGCTTTTCCCCTTTTCGGGACGAAGTATTTCCGGTTTCCAGCAGGAAGCCCCCGTCGAGTCAAGGCGGGAAGCCTAGCCGTAAAGGACGCCGCCATGGTCACGCGCGAATCTGACGACAAGAAATCGACACAGCTCGACGTGCTCGTCGCCGGCGCCGGTTATGTCGGCCTCGCCACCGCCGTTTCGATCAAGCAGGCACGACCCAATCTGCACATCGCCATCGTCGACGCGGCTCCCGCCGAGGTCTGGCGCAAGGACGGCCGCGCCTCGGCCATCGCGGCTGCTGCCTGCCGCATGCTCGACCAGCTCGGCTGCTGGGAAGAGATCGCACCCGAGGCACAGGCGATCACCGACATGATCATCACCGATTCGAAGAGTGCCGATCCGGTCCGTCCGGTGTTCCTCACGTTCGACGGCGAGATCGGCGCCGGCGAGCCCTTCGCCCACATGATCGAGAACCGGCTGCTCAACGGCGCCCTGCGCCGCCGCGCCGCCGAGCTCGGTATCGACATCATCGAAGGCGTCGCCGTCCAGGCCTTCGAGGCCGGCACCGCCGGGGCCAAGGTCCATCTCGCCGACGGTATCAGCATCGACACGCGCCTTCTCATCGCTGCCGACGGGGTCAACTCCAGGCTGCGCGACATGGCCGGCATCAAGACCGTGCGCTGGGAATACGGCCAGTCCGGCATCGTCTGCACCGTAATCCACGAGCGCCCGCATGGCGGCCGCGCCGAGGAGCATTTCCTGCCGGCCGGCCCCTTCGCCACGCTGCCGCTCAAGCCGACCAAGGACGGCACCAACCGCTCCTCCATCGTCTGGACCGAACGCACCGAGGACGCCGACAAGCTGGTTGCGGGCGACCCGTTCGTCTTCGAGATAGAGCTCGAACAGCGTTTCGGCCTGAAGCTCGGCGAGATCCGCGTCGAGGGCAAGCCGCGTGCCTGGCCGCTCGGCCTGACCCTGGCGCGCGCCTTCGTCGCTTCCCGCTTCGCGCTTGCCGGCGACGCCGCCCACGGAATCCACCCGATCGCCGGCCAAGGCCTCAATCTCGGCTTCAAGGATGCCGCAGCGCTTGCCGAAACCACCGTCGAGGCCGATCGCCTGGGACAGGACATCGGCGCCATCGACGTGCTCGAGCGCTACGAGCAATGGCGCCGCTTCGACACCGTGCGCATGGGCATCACCACCGACGTGCTCAACCGGCTGTTCTCCAATGACATCGCGCCCGTCCGTACCATCCGCGACATCGGCCTCGGCCTCGTCGACCGCGTGCCCCGGCTCAAGGACTATTTCATCCGCCAGGCCTCAGGCCTGACAGGCGAAACCCCGCGCCTGCTCAAGGGCGAGGCGATCTGACGGCGGCAGTTCGCCATCCAGCCAGCTACAGCATCAAGCACCGGGAATGTCGTAGATCGGCCTGACCTCGACCTTGCCCATCGCCGCCAGCGGGATGTTCGAGGCGATCTCCAGGGCCTCGTCCTGGTCGGTCGCCTCGATCATCACGAAGCCGATCAGCTGTTCCTTGGTCTCTGCGAACGGCCCGTCGGTCACCAGCCGCTTGCCGGCGCGTCGCGTGACCGTCTTCGCCGCCCTCACCGACTGCAGCGCCTCGGCCGCGATCAGCTTGCCTTTAGCTTCGAGATGCCTGTCATAGGCCAACGAGTCTGTGTCGAGCTTCTCTTTCTGTTCAGGCGACAGCGTCCCGAACAGGCCCTCTTCGAGATAGACAAGGCAGGCATATTTCACGGTTGATCTCCCTGGGTTGACCTTACGCCGCAAGGACGCAGCTGGCGAAGACAAGCAGACATTTCGGCGCAAGGACTTTTTTCGCGCGATGTTTGCTTTCCCGACGACGGAACGCTGGCGGGTACGCCGGGCGGCGCTATAGTCTCACCCGGTTGCCGTACCTGGCCCCGTCAGAAATCATGGAGAACGTCATGAACCACAGCGCCAACGCCGTCTGGAAAGGCAATCTGAAGGAAGGCTCGGGAACGCTCGACACCCAGAGCGGCGCGATCAAGGGCCAACCCTATTCGTTCAAGGCCCGCTTCGAGGACGAAACCGGCAAGTCCGGTACCAACCCCGAGGAGCTGATCGCCGCCGCCCACGCCGGCTGCTTCGCCATGCAGCTGTCGCACTTCCTCGCCGAAAACGGCACGCCCGCCGACAGGCTCGACGCCAAGGCGGTGGTGACGCTGATCCCCGGCACCGGCATTACCGAAAGCGCGCTGACGCTTGTCGGCACCGTGCCCGGCATCGACAATGGCAAGTTCCAGGAACTTGCCACCAAGGCCAAGGAGAACTGCCCGGTTTCCAAGGCGCTCGGTGCGATCAAGGTTTCGCTGACCGCCAGCCTCGCCTAACGGCACTCTGGGCGCCGGTCAGGCATCGGCGCCCTCGCCGCCTCAGGCGGCCAGCCCATCCGCCCGCACCTCGGACGGCGTCGCGTCGAAGCGGCGGCGAAACACCCGGTTGAAATACGACAAATCGTTGAAGCCCGCCTCATAGGCGATGTCGGTGATGCTGCGCTGCGCCCACAGCGGGTCGGCCAGCATGCGGTACGCTCGCTTCAGCTTCTGGCCGAGCGCGAATTCGGTGAAGGACAGCCCCTCGCTCTCGAACAGCTTCCTGACATAGCGCGGCGACAGCTTGTGCTCGGCCGCGATCGCCTCGGCCGACAGTCCGCGCAGGTCGCCGCGCGCCGAAATGTCCGACTTGATTGCCGCCAGCCTGGCGGCTCGCAGCCCACGCCCCAGCGCCACCTGTTCGGCGTCGCGCTCGGCTCCAAGCGTCAGCGCGGTCAGGTCGAGCAGATGGCTCGCCACCATGCGCGCCATGTTGCCCGGCAGCGGCTCGTCCAGCTTCTGCAGCGCCGTGGCATAGGTGATCAACAACTGCATCGGCCCTTGGCTGATCGGAATCGGCCGCATCATCATTGCGGAGACGTCGCCGAGCAGCGGCTGCAGCGCTTTCCTGTCGAAGCGCAGGTTGACATAGGTGAAGCCCGGCCGCGTGATATTGGCGCCGACCCGCCCACCGGGCACGAACATCGCGCAACCCGGACGGATGCTTTCGTCCTGGCCGCCGACCTGCATGTGGCTGCCGCCCGACAGAGCGGCGAGCAGGATCACATCGTCATTGTCGATCATCTCCTTGCCGATGCCGACCTTGATCGGCGACGCCGAGCCGGTGGCGATGCCGACGCCCGGCAGCAGCCGCACCCGCATGTCCATGTGGACGGGCGCACCTTCCAACGGCTCGAGATCGGCATTGAGGATGGTGCGGCCATAGACCTCGCGCAGAACCGCAAGCCGCTCCTGCGCCGGGAGGTCGTCTGTCAGCACGCGAAAGGAGGCATTCTGCCCGTCAGGATTCGTCATTGGTCTACTCAACGATACACAACCAAGGCGGGCAGATGCTCTTTCTATTTCGCGCGGATGAATAGGTCAAGCCCGTACCGCCGAAACCCTGAGAATGGGCCGCGCAGTCCAAGAACGGCACTGCTCACCCGTCTAGTTTGCGCTCGCGAATCGAAGTGGTCAGTCCAGCGAACGAGGTAACGGACATGTACCGCCTGCAAGTCTGGAAGACGCTCGCGGCTCTTGCCGCGGCCGGCTTCAACCCGCGCGCTTTCCTCGCCCCCATGGCGCTCGGCGGCAAGCTCCCCGAACCGGCTGACAAGCGGCAGCCGAAGGAGAACAGCGAACCGGAGGCCTGATCCGCAAGGACAGGCCCTGAAACGCCGGCGTTCAACGCCGGCGGCTGACGGAGTCTGGCTGCAAGGAGTGCCAGGGCAGTGGCATTCCGACCAGCCGGCAGGCCGGGCGCGTGGGGGCAGACCCGCGTCCGGCCACCCCCCTTCCGCGCCCTCCGTGTTTTGCGTTTGTTGCGCGGCAAAGCGGCACCGCGCAACGGGCAGTCGCGCGGCGCCCCGTCTTCGAAACCAAAAATCGCCGAAAATGTTTAGCTTTCGAGGGGACCAGCGCACCCGGGAGGAACCCTCATGCTGAACGTCCTTGAACCGCGTCATCCGCAGCCATCTGTCGCGACGACGCTCGAAATCACCGACATCACCGCAGACGTTCGTCATCTCCAAGGCTTCGACCATCACGAGCAGGTCTGGCTCGGCCGCGACACGGCACGCGGGCTGACCGCGATCGTCTCGGTCCACACCACCGTTCTCGGGCCCGCCCTCGGCGGCACGCGCATCTGGCCGCACACAAGCTTCGAAGCCGGCATCATCGACGCGCTGCGCCTGTCGCGCGGCATGACCTTCAAGTCGGCCATCGCCGGCCTGCCGCTCGGCGGTGGCAAGGCGGTCATCATCGCCGACGCCAAAACCGAAAAGACGCCGGCCATGCTCGAGGCCTATGCCGAGATGCTTAACACACTTCAGGGCCAGTACATCACCGCCGAGGACGTCGGTATGACGCTGGCCGACGCCGACTTCCTCGCCGAGCGCGCGCCCAATGTCAGCGGCACCACCAAAGGCGGCAGCGGCAACCCCTCGCCCTTCACCGCCGAAGGCACTTTCGTCGGGCTCAAGGCGGCCCTGCGCCACCGCACCGGCAGCGACGATCTTGCTGGCGTCCGCGTCGCCGTCCAGGGCCTTGGCTCGGTCGGCTGGTCGCTGTGCCAGAAGCTCCACACCGAAGGTGCCGTCCTGACAGTCTGCGATCTCGATGCGGTCAGAACCGCCCGCGCCGCCGAGACCTTCGGCGCAACCGTCGTATCAGGCGACAGGATCGTCGCAGCCGACGTCGACATCTTCGCGCCCTGCGCGCTGGGCGGCATCCTGTCTGCCGACACCATTCCGCTGCTCAAGGCGAAGATCGTCGCCGGCGCCGCCAACAACCAGCTGGCTACCGCCGAGGACGGGCAGCGCCTCGTCACGCGCGGCATCCTCTATGCCCCCGATTACGTCATCAATGCCGGCGGCGTCATCAACGTCGCCGCCGAGATGGCCGATGGCGGCTACGACGTCGCAACCGTCACCCCGCGCGTCGCCCGCATCGCCGACACGCTGTCGGCCATCTTCCAGCGCGCCGACCGCGAAGGCCGCACCACCGATGCCGTCGCAGAAGTGATGGCCCGCGAGATCGTTGAAGCGGCGAGGAAGTAAGGCCAGTTCTTCCCCTTCTCCCCTTGCGGCAAAAGAAGGCAAGTCGCGCTCTCTCCCAAAATGCAAGAACGGCCGGGTTGCTTTCGCAACCCGGCCGTTTTCAATTGTTCTGCGATCGCCTATGCGCCAACCGCATCGAGCCGCGCCTTGAGCGCCGCCACTTCCTCTTCCAGCAGGCGGAGGCGCTCCTCGAGCTCCGAGACAACGGATGAAGCGGTGCTCGGTGCTCGGCTTGGCACGACAGCGGCGACATCGACATCGCCTGACAGAAGATGCGCAAAACGATCTTCGCGCTGACCGGGTGCGCGGCCGATCTCCTTGACCAGCGCAGGCCGGCGGCCGATCAGCATGTCGAGCTCGCTGCGCACGGCGTCGGCATCGGCGAAATTCGCCATGCGCTCGGTGCGAGCGAGCAATTCGTAGACGGTCTGGGGACCGCGCAGCAAAAGCATGCCGATCAGCGCGCTCTGGTTGCGCGTCAGCGAGAATTTCTGCGCCATCTGGTGTTCGTAGCGCTCAACGCGCGAAGCGAACTGCTGCTTCGCCAGTCCCTTCGACTGCAACGTGCCAAGCGTCCTGACGACGTCGACCATCTCAAGGGCCATGACCGGCTCGCGCGAGGTCTTCTGATTGGCCGCGGCAACCAGCGCATTCGACGTCATCGGATAGACGTCAGGCGTCAGTTCCTTCTTCTCGATCAGACAGCCGAGCACGCGCGCTTCGGCCGGGGTGAGATGGGGAAGATCCGTGTCCGTCACGACTTAGACCCGCCGCTCCACCATCATTTTCTTGATCTCCGCGATCGCCTTGGCCGGGTTCAGACCCTTGGGGCAGGTCTGGGCACAGTTCATGATCGTGTGGCAGCGATAGAGCCGGAACGGATCCTCGAGATTGTCGAGGCGCTCGCCCTTGGCTTCGTCTCTGGAGTCGATCAGCCAGCGATAGGCCTGCAGCAGCACGGCCGGGCCGAGATAGCGATCGCCGTTCCACCAGTAGCTCGGGCACGAGGTCGAGCAGCAGGCGCACAGGATGCATTCATAGAGGCCGTCGAGCTTCTGGCGGTCCTCATGGCTTTGCAGCCATTCCTTCGCCGGCTCGGGCGATACCGTCTTCAGCCACGGCTCGATCGAGCGGTGCTGGGCGTAGAAGTTGGTGAGGTCGGGCACCAGATCCTTGACGACCGGCATGTGCGGCAGCGGGTAGATCTTCACCGCGCCCGAAATGTCGTCGCAGCCCTTGGTGCAGGCCAGCGTGTTCGAGCCGTCGATGTTCATCGCGCAGGAGCCGCAGATGCCTTCGCGGCAGGAGCGGCGCAAAGTCAGCGTCGGGTCGATCTTGTTCTTGATGTAAAGCAGCGCGTCCAGCACCATCGGGCCGCAATCGTCGACATCGACAAAATAGGTATCGATGCTCGGGTTCTCGCCGTCGTCGGGCGACCAGCGGTAGATCCGGTACTCGCGCAGATTGGTCGCACCCTCCGGCTTCGGCCAGGTCTTGCCCTGCTTGATCTGCGAGTTCTTGGGGAGTGTTAGTTCGACCACGATCGGTTCCTCACAGCTTGGCACGCAGTTCCTTGCGGATGACGAGCTTGAGCCCGCTCCACACGGCATCCACGGCACAGACCTTTACGTCCACCAGCCCAGTCGGCAGCACGACGTCGCGAATGACATCCTCGGTGATGTCGGTGGCGATCTTCGCTGCCTTCTTGGGCCAGGAGATCCAGACAGCGCCGTCGGGCGCGATCATCTTCTTGAATGTCTCGACATGACCTTCGAGATCGGCGCGCTTGCCGGTGAAGGCATGAACGATGTCATGCCGCTCGCCCGTTGCGCCAAGGGCTGCCCAGTCCGTCTGCGCCACAGCCGCGAAGTCGCAGGCAGTTGCCAGCCCCCGGAGATCGCCAGGCAGGTTCACCAAGACCACGCTCTGGCCGTCCTTGAGGCCGAGCTTGGCCGCAAGCGGCACAGCCGAATAACCTGCATCGGGCAAGGTCGCGGCCATCATGCCTGCACCGCCAGCCGACGCATCTGCTGGCCGACATCGACGGGCGACCATGGCGCCATGTAGAGCCCGAACAGCGACAGCGGCGAACCATGCATGGCGTTGAGCCAGAGCTGGATCCTGAGCCTGCCGCGCACCAGCCCCTGCTGAAGGAAATGGAACGGGTCGCGCCGCTTGACGTGGCGGTGCGGCGTCCTGAGATCGCCCATCGTCGTGTCGGCACCGGCCTGTGCGATCAGCCAGGGCGAAGTGTGCATCACGTCGCAGCCATGCAGCCCGGCATTGGAAATGAAATCGTCGACCGGCACGGCCAGCTTGCCGGCCCTGGCAAGCAGTTGCCCGGCAGCCTTGCGCGTCACCAGATAACCGGCGCCACCCGAAGACGGGCGCAGCGAACGCACCAGCTTCGCAGCCCCCAGGTCGGCCACCGGCACGGACAGCCTGCCGCCGCTGCGGACGATGCCTTCCATCTTGACGATGTCGAAGGCGATGCCGCTGGCAAGGAGCCGGCGCATCGTCTCGGCGAAACCGTCGAGCGGTACCGCGTCGTCTTCCAGGATCACCGCGTGGTCGTGGCCGGATGCCAGGAACGCCTTCAGCGCCAGCATGTGGCTGGCAAAACATGCTTCCTCGACCAGCGCAAACATGCGGTTGCGCAGCGGATTCCAGCCGATGCCGTTGGGCGGCATATCCAGCTTCTGGCCGCGCACTGCCAGCACCTCGTCGGGGTTGCGCACATCGACTGCGGCGACACGTTCGAGCGGCCAAGGCATCGCGCCGAACAGCCGCTGGATTTCCGCCCAGCGATGCGGCGTTCGGTCGAGATTGATGGCGAAGAAAGCGAGTTCGCTCATCGCCGGCACTCCCGGCGCCAGTTCTCCCAGCGCCAATTCTCCAAGCGCCAATTCTCCAAGCGCTTGTCGGCGCGCGCGCAAGCGAGGACGGCCGTTTCAGGCCCTCCAGCTTGTCTTGCGCAGCGCCGCGTCTCGACCATGGCTCAGTACACCCGCGCCTTGGGTGCGATCTTGGCCAGGGAGATGCCACCGTCTTCCTCCTTGAGCAGCGGCTCGGTGTGCACCGGCCGGTAGGTCAGCGTCACCTTGCCGTCCTCGGCGACGTGGGCCAGCGTGTGCTGGCGCCAGTTGACGTCGTCACGGGCCGAGAAGTCCTCGCGGGCATGCGCGCCACGGCTTTCCTTGCGTGCTTCCGCGCCATAGACGGTTGCGATGGCGTTCGACATCAGGTTTTCGAGCTCCAGCGTCTCCACCAGGTCCGAGTTCCAGATCATCGAGCGGTCGAAGACCTTGATGTCCTTCATCTCGCCCCAGATCTCGGAGATGCGCTTGCAGCCCTGCTCCAGCGATTCCTGGGTGCGGAACACGGCAGCGTCCTCCTGCATCGCCTTCTGCATCTTCTCGCGCAGCACTGCCGTCGGCGTGCCGCCATTGGCGTGGCGCAGGCGGTCGAAACGATCCATGATCTTCTCGACCGAAGCGGCGTTGGGCGACGGGATCGGCGCGTTGCGGTCGACGACCTGGCCGGCGCGGATGGCGGCGGCGCGACCGAACACCACGAGGTCGATCAGCGAGTTGGAGCCGAGACGGTTGGCGCCATGCACCGAAGCACAACCGGCCTCGCCGACGGCCATCAGGCCGGGCGACACGCGGTCCGGGTTCGCCTTGGTCGGGTTCAGCACCTCGCCCCAATAGTTGGTCGGGATGCCGCCCATGTTGTAGTGCACCGTCGGCAGCACCGGGATCGGCTCGCGGGTCACGTCGACACCGGCGAAGATCTTCGCCGACTCGGAAATGCCGGGCAGCCGCTCATGCAGGACCGCCGGATCGAGGTGGTCGAGATGCAGGAAGATGTGGTCCTTGTTCTTGCCGACGCCGCGACCGTCGCGGATCTCCAGCGTCATGCAGCGCGAAACCACGTCGCGCGATGCCAGGTCCTTGGCCGATGGTGCGTAGCGCTCCATGAAGCGCTCGCCTTCGGAGTTGACGAGATAACCGCCCTCGCCACGCGCGCCTTCGGTGATCAGGCAGCCCGAACCATAGATGCCGGTCGGGTGGAACTGCACGAACTCCATGTCCTGCAAAGGCAGGCCGGCACGCGCGGCCATACCGCCGCCGTCGCCGGTGCAGGTATGGGCCGAGGTCGCCGAGAAATAGGCGCGGCCGTAGCCTCCGGTCGCCAGCACCACCATCTTGGCCGAGAAGCGGTGGATTGTGCCGTCGTCGAGGTTCCAGGCCACGACACCGGTGCAGGTGCCATCCGGCTCCATGATCAGGTCAAGGGCGAAATACTCGATGAAGAACTGCGCGTTGTTCTTCAGCGACTGGCCGTAGAGCGTGTGCAGGATGGCGTGGCCGGTGCGGTCGGCGGCAGCGCAGGTGCGCTGCACGGGCGGGCCGTCGCCATAATTCATCATGTGGCCGCCGAACGGCCGCTGGTAAATCTTGCCCTCTTCAGTACGCGAGAACGGCACGCCATAATGCTCGAGCTCATAGACCGCAGCCGGCGCTTCGCGCACCAGATACTCCATCGCGTCGACATCGCCGAGCCAGTCGGAACCCTTGACGGTGTCGTACATGTGCCACTGCCAGGAGTCGGGGCCCATGTTCTGCAGCGAGGCGGCGATTCCGCCCTGAGCCGCAACCGTGTGCGAGCGGGTCGGGAACACCTTGGTGATGCAGGCGGTCTTCAGCCCCTGCTCAGCCATGCCGAGCGTGGCACGCAGGCCGGCACCGCCGGCACCGACGACGACGACGTCGAACTTGTGATCGACATAGGTATAGGCGGAAGCTCCGCTGGTCTTGCCGTCCTTGGCCACCGTTTCAGCCTCCAAATGCAAGTTTGAGCAGGGCGAAGAGCGAAGCGACGCCGACAGCTACGGTAAAGAAAGTGTTGAGCATGATGAGCGTCACCTTGAGCAACTCGCCATGCACGTAGTCCTCGATCACCACCTGCATGCCGAGGCGCATGTGGTAGAGGCCCGAGACCAGCACCAGCGCCAGCACAAGCGACACCAGAGGATTGGCGAACGAGGCGCGCACGGTGGCGAAATCGGCACCGTTGAGCGCGATCAAGAGGCCAACGAAGAACAGCATCAACGGGATGTTGGCGACCGCCGTCAGGCGCTGGCGCCAGAAATGTTCGGTACCCTCGCGGGCCGAACCCAGGCCGCGGACCTTGCCAAGCGCGGTGCGCATGTCGTTGTTCGAGCCGCTCATCCTACGCTCCCCGCACCATGTAGCCGACGATCCAGACCGCCGCTGTCAGCACCACCGAACCGACGAGCGTCGCCCAGGCGAACCTGGAGGCGGTTTCCTTTTCGAGCGCGGCACCGGTGTCCCAGACCAGGTGGCGGATGCCGCCCAGCATGTGCAGCATCAGGGCCCAGGTGTAGCCGAGCAGCACCAGCTGGCCGATCCAGCTGCCATAGACCCAACTGACGAAGTCGAAATACTCCTGCGACGTCGCCGCCGCGATCAGCCACCAGGCGACCAGCAGCGTGCCGAAATACAGCGCGCAGCCGGTGATGCGGTGCAGGATCGAGGTCGTCATCGTCACCGGCGGACGATAGATGCTCAGGTGCGGCGACAAAGGCCGCGCACGCGATGTGGCTTGGGTTGCTTGTGATTTGCTCATGGCTCCCCCGGTCTGCATCCGAGCGTGGCTATGTTTGAATACGGCGCCGTCGCACCGTTTTGCGACGTCGGACTGCGCGCTTTCTAAAGCTCTTTTTGCACCGCGTCAAAGTCAGAAAACCGTTCTGGCGCACCTATTTAGTCGCATCACGGCTTCAATCGATTGAACAAATGCCGCCACTACCCCAGTGGGTGAGTCGTCACCAGACGTGCCGACGAAACAGGCAATGACGGCATCCCCCATCGGGACGATATCAGGCTACCCGTTCGTTGGCTTGGACAGGCTGCAGGCATATCAGCGCAACAGAAAATTAACCATGTTTGTTAATCTTTTCCGTCCAAGCAGACGCCAAGCCTTAACAATGATTAAGAAACGGTTAATCTCCGGTTCGATCGAACAGGGAGATTTGCCCGATGCGTCCCGCACTGGCTTTGACCACATTTGCGTCTTTCATGCTTGCCGCCGGCGTCGCGCTAACCTCTCCGGCCGCCGCAGGAGGCAGCCACGACCGCGTTTATGCCGATTCGTTCGGCAACCTGATCGTCGAGAGCACCACCGGCTACAAGCGCATCATCGTCGGCGAGGGCGCTTCGGCCCGCAAGCTCGCAGCCTACACCGGTTCGACCGGACCGAAGGTCGTCTATCTCGACGGCCCCAGCGCGCAGCGCCACTGCTACCGCCCGCCCATGCTGCTCAAGGGCCGCAGCTACATGTATGGTTTCTCCGAAGGTGAAATCCCGCAGCCCGGCCTGGTCTGCCGCTGAAACTACGCGGCTACCGGCTCGGCGGCTTGAGGCCGAACGGCACCACGGTCGAGTCCGAAAACAGCTGCACCGCGCCCCACACCCGAACGCAGTCGCGCCCGTCCTTCTTGGCTTCGTAAAGCGCTGAGTCGGCCCGCACCATCAACTGGTCGATGCTTTCGCCGGCCACCAGTTCGGCGACACCGAAGCTTGCGGTAAAGCGGCAATCGTCCGGTAGGCCATCGATCGGCATGCCGGAGAATGCCGAGCGCGCGCCTTCGGCGAACAGCCGCGCCGAGGCCAGATGCGCGCCCGGCAGGATGATCGCGAATTCCTCGCCGCCGATCCGGCCGGCGACGTGATGACCGGCCATCGATTCGCGGATGAACTGGGCAAATGCTTCGATGACACGATCGCCCGAGGCGTGGCCGTAACTGTCGTTGATCGACTTGAAGTGATCGAGGTCGGAGATGACAAGCGTGATCGGCAGGCCCTGGCGCACCGCGTCGCGCATCGCGCTGGCCGCCCGGCGCTGGAAGCCGCCGCGGTTGAGCAGGCCCGACAACGCGTCGGTCTCCGACTTCTGCGTCGCGTCGAGCAGGATGTCGCGCACCAAAATCACCAGCAGCATCAGCGCGATCGACAGCGCAAACACCGTGCCGAGCGCCTGCGAGATCATCGCATAGGTGCTCTGCAGATAGTGATGCGGATCGGCGCCCGGGCCGCCGACGGCGAGCGCTAGATAAGGCTTGGAGAAGAACTGCAGCGCGCTGGCGAAGAGCACGCCCGCCAGCACGTAGTCGAACTGGCTGAGCTGCCGGCGCGAGCGCAGTATTGTAGCGGCACCGACGGCTTGAGCGATCGCATAAGGCGTCTGGTAGGTCATCATGCGCAGCAGCGAATCGCGGGCAAAGCCCTGCGTGGCAAAGACGGCTATCGTCGTCACAACGAGAAACGCTGCCATCAGCCGCCATGCCGGCTGCGCCTCGTAGCGGATGGCCAAGCCGACGTTCATGACCATCAGCGTGGCCAGGAAGGCGACGAAATTGGCGGTGACGATGAACCGCGTGTCTTCGAACATCGGGATCGCGAACTCGGTCCCGATATAGACGATGCCGGCGAGGTAGCAGAGCGCGAACCAGCGCGCCGAGTTGCGACGCCCGTCATAGATGGCAATCGACATGAAAGCGCCGGCCAGGAGGCCGGCAACAAACACGTTGATCGCAAGTATGAACTCGGCGCCGGTCATCGTCGACTGCAATCTCCTTCGCGCGGATGACACCACAGCCCAGCGAAAAAGACGTTAACGCAAGGGCCGAAATACCGGTCATCCCAGAGGCTTGAGACAAAAAGGCGGCGGAGCATGTGCTCCGCCGCCTTGTCTGTTTCTGCTGCAGCCCTGAGGCCGCTCTCGTCAGTGCCAGTCGCGGATGTCGACGAAGTGGCCGGCGATGGCAGCGGCCGCAGCCATGGCCGGCGACACCAGATGGGTGCGGCCCTTGAAGCCCTGGCGGCCCTCGAAGTTGCGGTTCGAGGTCGAGGCGCAGCGCTCATGCGGCTTGAGGCGGTCGTCGTTCATGGCCAGGCACATCGAGCAGCCCGGCTCGCGCCAGTCGAAGCCAGCCGCCACGAAGATCTTGTCCAGGCCTTCGGCTTCCGCCTGTTCCTTGACCAGGCCCGAGCCCGGCACGATCATCGCGCTGACAGTCGAGGCGACCTTGCGGCCTTCGACGACCTTGGCGACGGCGCGCAGGTCCTCGATGCGGCCATTGGTGCACGAGCCGATGAAGACGCGGTCGACCGAAATGTCGGTGATCTTGGTGCCGGCGGTCAGGCCCATATAGTCGAGCGCGCGCTTCTTGGAGTTGCGCTTGGTCTCGTCCTCGATCGCCTCGGCATCCGGCACCACGCCGGTTACGGCGACGACGTCCTCGGGCGACGAGCCCCAGGTAACGATCGGCGGCAGCTTGGCTGCGTCGAGCACGATGACCTTGTCGAAATGCGCACCTTCGTCCGAATGCAGCGTCTTCCAGTAGTCGAGCGCCATGTCGAAGGCCTTGCCCTTCGGCGCGCGCGGCTTGTCCTGGACGTAAGCGTAGGTCTTCTCGTCAGGCGCGATCAGGCCGGCGCGGGCGCCGCCTTCGATCGACATGTTGCAGATCGTCATGCGGCCTTCCATCGACAGGGCACGGATCGCCTCGCCAGCATATTCGATGACGTAGCCGGTGCCGCCGGCGGTGCCGATCTCGCCGATGATGGCAAGCACGATGTCCTTGGCGGTCACGCCTTCCGGCAGTTGGCCGTCGACACGTACCAGCATGTTCTTGGCCTTCTTCTGGATCAGCGTCTGGGTCGCCAGGACGTGTTCCACTTCCGAGGTGCCGATGCCGTGCGCCAATGCACCAAAAGCACCATGCGTCGAGGTGTGGCTGTCGCCGCAGACGATGGTCATGCCCGGCAGCGTAAAGCCCTGCTCGGGGCCGACGATATGGACGATGCCCTGGCGCTTGTCGTTCTCGGAGTAATACTCGACGCCGAAATCGGCCGAGTTCTTGGCCAGCGCCTCGACCTGGATGCGGCTTTCCTCGTTCTTGATGCCGTTCTTGCGGTCCGGCGAGGTCGGCACGTTGTGGTCGACCACGGCGAGCGTCTTCTCGGGATGACGGACCTTGCGGCCGGTCATACGCAGGCCTTCGAAGGCCTGCGGGCTCGTCACTTCGTGCACGAGGTGACGGTCGATGTAGAGCAGGCAGGTGCCGTCTTCCTGGCGGTCGACGACGTGGTCGTCAAAGATCTTGTCATAGAGGGTACGCGGTGCGCTCATGGCTTTGGATCCGTCGATATGAAACTTGGGAAGGCTAAAGGGCGCGCCAAAGGCCCGTCGGCTCGGCGCAAGCGACTAGATAAGTCGGCTGGTCAACGCGCCTGAAATCCGGGCAAAGAATCGCGACGGCAGGCGCTTGTGGTCCTGCAGCACGAAACCCTTGTAGGCCGGATCTCCAAAGAGTGCTTCCATAAGCGGCTCAATACCAATCTTTTGACGTTCCGGCAATCGCAAGCTCCGCCTGGCCCAAGCGGCAAGATGGCGGAGCGTCCACGGATGCCCGCAAGCAGCTATACGATGCGCGCCAGCGCAGCCTCGCCGCGGCGCAGCCCATGCCGGTCGGCCCAGCCTGAAACAGCGGCAGCAATCGCTTCCGGCTGGTCTTCCGGCGCCGCATGCCGGGCTGGACCGCAGTTCTCGATCTCGAGGCTGGCAATGTTGTCGGCGCACCACCGGATCATCTCCTCCCCGATCATCAACGTCTCCATCGAACCTTCGAAGGTTAAAAGCAGCTTCGGCACGCCGCCGCTCGCCGCCAGCCAGCGGTCATAGGCCTCGATGCGGGCAATCACATCGGCTGGCTCGCCGTCGATCGGCATGGCGCGTGGCCAGGCGAGCAGTGGCCGCCGGCTTTCGCGGGTCGGATAGGGCTTGCGATAGACGTCGAGATCCCCGTCGCTCAGCCCATTGAGCACGGTGGCGCGCAGGGCGAACTCTATGAAGAAGTTCTCGTCCAGCACCTTGGCCTCGCCGGTGCCCGCGCCGCGAAGTGCCTCATAGCGTGGCCTGGCGCTGTCGGCGAAGTCGGCCCAGCTCATCGGACGCACGATCGTCTCCATCACCGCGATGCCGCGCACCCGCCCGGAGTGGCGCGCCGCCCAGTCGAAGGCCAGCGCCCCGCCCCAGTCGTGACCGACAAGCACCACCTCCTCCAGCCCCATCGCCTCGAACCAGCCGTCGAGATAGCGGGCGTGATCGTCGAAGCTGTAGGCAATGTCAGGTTTGCCTGAACCGCCCATGCCGATCAGGTCGGGCGCAAGCCGGCGCACGCCGTCGCCCATGCCGGGAAGCACGTTGCGCCACAGATAGGACGATGTCGGGTTGCCGTGCAGGAACACGAACGGCACGCCGTGCCCCACATCCACATAGGAGATTGTCGAGTCGAGTACGCTGATTGCAGGCATCTGGCTTTCCTTCCCGTCGCTCAAGTAGTAAGGTGCCTGTCTAATATCAATTAGTCAGGCACCTGTCTATCTTGAAAGAGACGATCCCGGAAAATCCGCCGCTCGGCCTGTTGCTGCGCCTGGTCCACCAGCATTGGACCCAGGCCGTCGACACCGCCCTCGACGCTGCCGGATTCGGCGACATTCGTCCGCCGCACGCCAACGTCTTCACCTTCACCCCATCGCAAGGCATCCAGGTCAGCGAACTGACCAAGCTCGCCCATGTCCGCAAGCAGACGATGGCCCAGGCGGTGGAGGAGCTCGAGAAGCTTGGTTATGTCGAGCGCCGACCCGATCCCAACGACCGCCGCGGCCGGCTGGTCTTCCTCACGGAACGCGGCAAGGCCGTGCGCCCCATCGCCGCCGCCACAGGGCGCAAGGTTGACGAGCGCTGGGCCGAACTGACCAGCCCGCAAGAGATGGAGGCGTTGCGGCAGGCGCTGCGGCTGCTGTTCGAAAAGGTGCGCGACGACGTGACGACCCGCCCAGGCGATGAGACGAAGGCTGACTAGCCGGCCTTGCCCTCGCCCGGGCTATGCGCACCCGGCTTTTCGTCGCGTTTGTCCTCGCTGAGGTCAAACTTGACCTCGAAGCGGTGCAGCAAGCCGAGAACGCACAGTGCGAGCAGGGTGACGAAGGCCGCGATCTGCCAGAGCCCAAGGCCTGCGGCGAGGCCGATGGCGCCCGCCAGCCACATGCCGGCACCCGTCGTCAGCCCCTGCACCTCGCCCCTGCTGAAAAACACTACGCCCGCGGCAAGGAAGGCGACGCCGGCGGTCACCGCCTCGACGACGCGGATCGGATCGACCTTGGCGCCGTCCTTCAGCACCTCCGGTCCGAACATCGGCGCATGCACGATCTCGATGGTCAGCAGCGCGAAGGTCGCCGCCGCCACACAGACGAGGATATGTGTCCTCAGACCCGCCGGCCGGTTGCGCCATTCGCGCTCGAAGCCGATGGCCGCGCCGAAGACGGCAGCCAGCAGCATGCGCGCGACGATGACGGGAAACGAGGTGTAGGTCGGATGGCCGAATTCTTCGACGAGCTGTTCCATGGGGGCCTCATGATGGGTTCGGCTCCCAACGCGCCATGGCAAGGGTGGTTCCTCGCCCGGAACAGCCCGCTTCGCTCAGAACGGCTTGATGATCACCAGCCCGACAATGCCGAGCAACAGCAGGCCGACCAGCCAATGCAGCTTCAGCACGATGCCGGCAGGCTTCGCCAGCCTGGCGCCTGCGAGCTGCCGCAACTGGCCCGACAGCACGCCATGCAGGCCCGACATCGCCACGACAAGCGCCAGCTTGGCGTGCAGCCAGGCGTCGCCGAAAGAGCCGAGGTCATAAGCGAGATAGAGCCCCAGCGCCCAGACGATCATCATCGCCGGCGTCGACAGCATCGAGAAGCCGGCGCGCAACTGCGCCGCCTGCCGCGAATCGATGCCGCCATTCCGGGCCATGTGCGACAATGCCAGCGGCACTGATATCATGCCTGACAGCCAGACCACCATCGCCACGACATGCAGAGACTTGATGACGAGATAGCTCATTGCCCTGCCGTCTGGTTGGCCGCCCTGGCGGCGAGGAAGCGATCATTGATGAAGGTGCCGAAGGTCACGAGGCAGGCGAGGCCGGTGCGCAGCATCTCCCTGAGCGACCAACCACCGCCGGAGAAATTGTCGACCAGGCACACGACGTAGAAGACGAAGGCGAGGCCGTGGACCGGCCCGGCCGCGCTGACGATTGCGGGATAGCCGGCCAGATGTTTCATCGGGACAGCAAACAGCACGAGGAAAAGCAGCGTGCTTCCCTCGAACAGGCCCGCGAAGCGCAGGCGGGAGAGTGGATTGGAGAGGATCTTGCGAATGGCTTCCATGCCGCGAGATTTGTCCGCGGCAGTGCCGCTCGCAATCGTCCATCCGGTCGCAGAGGCCGAATGACGCGCGACATTTCAGACAACCCTGAATATATACGCCTTGACCAGCACATCCGGTTCGGCCACGGCAAAGGCCCGGAAAGCAGGGCTCTCCTCGACCGCCTGCCATCTTCCGGTCGTCACAAGTTCAGTGAACTTATCCTGGAAACCGCCCGCTTCCAGGACCACGTCGCGGACGGTGAAGATGACGAAGCCACCCGGCCGCGTGATCCGGACCAATTCGTCCAGGCTCGATGCCGGCGCATGGCCCGCCGTGAACACGCCGGTCGAGAAGACGGCGGCGAAATGCCGGTCGGCCCAAGGCAACGGACCGCCGAGTGCGGCCTGCGTCAGCGCGCTGTGGCCGCCGCGTGCCCGCGCCAGTTCGAGCATTTCCTCGGAGAAGTCGAGCCCTTCGATGTCGTCATATCCAAGCGCCTGGAGATACGGCCCCGACAGTCCGGTGCCGCAACCGGCATCGAGCAGCGGTCCTTCGCCCTTGGGCACGTGCCGCGCCACCCACGCCGCGATCACGAAGGGCAGGCAGTATCCCAGCGCCGCTGTCTCGGTGTCGTAGCCGTTCGCCCAGGCCGCATAGGCCGCCGCCAGCTGCATTTCTGTCTCTGCCGCATAGACCATGTCGAGCGCAGTCTTGTCGGCACCTCCGGTCATGGCGTGAAATCCCGGCGCATCCGCCGCTCCAGCGCCCGCAGGCTGAGCGACAGCCCGACGGTCAGGAGCAGGTAGACATAGGCTACGATAGAGTAGGTCTCGAAGAAGCGGAATGATCCCGAGGCATAGACCTTGGCCATCTGGGTGATGTCGGCGACGCCAAGCACCGACACCAGCGAGGAATCCTTCACCATGGCGATAAAGTCGTTGCCATAGGGCGGCAGGATGGTCCTGAATGCCTGCGGCCAGACAATCAGCCGAAAGCGCTGGGTGCGCGACAATCCCAACGCCTTCGCCGCCTCGATCTGGCCGACATCGACGGCCTGGATGCCGGCGCGGAAGATTTCGGCGATGAAGGACGAATAGGCGATCGTGAGTGCAATGATCGCCCGCCACAGTAGCGAGAAGTCGCGCACCTGCATCGGCTCGACCAGCCCCGCCGATTGCAGCGGTAGCGTCACCCAGTTCCACGCCACGACGAAGGCCGGCGCGCCGACGAAAGCGATCCAGAACAGCAGCACCAGGATCGGCAGGCCGCGAATGATCTCGACATAGAAACGCGAAACCTGACGCAGCAGCTTGGAATTCGACAGCCCGAGCAGGGCGATGAGCAGCCCGAGCGCCGAGGCCATGGCGAAGGCGACGATGGTGACGAAAAGTGTTACCCAAAGCCCTTTGACGAGGGTCGACAGGATCTGGCCGTAGACGTCGCTGGCCGCGATGGTCACCGCCGAAAGCACACCGATCGCCACGGCAGCCACCAGCCACCACGGGAAATCGTCCTTCTTGACCCGGTACTGGCTCATGCTGCGTCCTGCCGCGGCCCGGCAAAAGAATGCGGCAGCGTCTCGAACTGGTCGAGCAAGGCGACCACCCGGCGACCGCCCGCCGTCAACGAATAGACGACGCCGCGCGGGAAAGCTGAAACTGCGTCACGCTCGACAAGGCCGCGTCTCAACAGGCCGTCCAACCGCTCCGACAGCACCTTGGCGGTGACCCCGGGCAGCCGTGCCATCAGGTCGCCATGCCGCTTCGCGCCCACCGACAGCTGCCACAACACCAGCGCGTTCCAGCGATGGCCGAGAAAAGAGAGCCAGTCTTCAACCGGACATAGCTCCGGCCGTCGCGGCATCGGCACCTCGCGCTCGCTGGTCGCGGTCATCTCTGCACTCATTCGGGGTACCCGTTTGGATAGTTCTGCAACGGCATGTTCTGGTCGCCGAAACAGGAGAAAGCCAATGTCATCAAAAGTCTACCGGCCGGCCGACATGAACGAAACTTTTGCCGCCATCCGCAACAGCGGCGATGTCGAGGCTCTGCTTGGGCTCTACGAGGAAGATGCCCGCCTGCTGGTCGATGCCGGCGGCGAGGGCTTTGCAGGCAAGGCCGCCATCGCCGAAGAACTTGAGCGGCTCGTGCGCATGCCCGGCACGATGAGGTCGCAAAACACCTTCTGCGTCGAGCATGGCGACCTGGCGCTGCTGCGCGCCGATTTCGCGATCGTCGATGAGGAAGGCCGCACCCTCTGTTTCGGCTTCACTGCCGAAATCGTGCGCAGGCAGGCCGACGGCATGTGGCTCTATGTCGTCGACCACGCCGGCGCCAGCCGCTACCGAGCCTAGGCTCGACCAACAGTTTGCCGTCTCCGCCAAGTGGAGGAGACGGCAGCGCAATCACTGGCCCATCTTGTAGTCGAGGAACCACTTCTTGTTCAGCTTGTCGAAGGTGCCGTCAGCCTTCAGCGCCGCGATCGCCTGGTTGATCGGAGCGACGAGGTCCGAGCCCTTCTTGAAGATGAAGCCGAAATCCTCGCTACCCAGCGGCTCGCCCACCACCTTGAGCTTGCCTTCCGAGGCGTCGACATAACCCTGGGCGGCGACGCTGTCGGTCAGCACGAGGTCGACGTCGCCGGCCTTGAGCGCCTGCACGGTGGCGCCGAAGGTCTCGAACAGCTTGATGCGCGGGTTCTGCTCGTTGCCGTCGAGGATCTCGTAGACGGCGGTGTAGAAAGGCGAGGTGCCCGGCTGCGCCGCGATCAGGCCGTCCTTGAGCGCACCGAAGCTCTTGGCGTCGGTGAAGCGGCTCTCGTCTGATCGCACCAGCATGAACTGCTGTGACCGCATATAGGGGTCGGAGAAGTCGACCTTCTCCTTGCGCTCGTCCTTAATGGTGATGCCGGTCATGCCGATCTGGTACTGGCCGTCCGAGACCGCCTGGATCATGGCGTCCCACGAGGTGTTCTGGTACTCGATCTTGACGTTCAGACGCTTGGCGATCTCGTCCATGGCGTCGTACTCCCAGCCGATCTGCTTGCCGGTCTTGGGGTCGATGAACTGCAGCGGCGGATAGGCATTTTCGGTCACCACGACGACCGACTTGCCGCCAAGATCCGGCAGGCTCTGGGCCATGGCGGCCAAGGGCAGAAGCACGACAGCCAGCGCGCCGGCCAGCGACAGTTTGAAATTAGACATGATGCGTTCCCCGAAACAAGAAGACCGGCGGCGCCGGTCGATTTGCGCCAGACTTTAGCCGTCCCAAGCGTGCTTGCAAGCATGGACGATGCGCTGGCACAGCCGAATGCACTGTATCTGTTTCGCTTTTGGCCCGTTTGCGAAACAAACCCCGGCCTCAGCCACCCGGCTGGTAAATCAGCAGATGCTCGTCATGAAACACGCCGTCGACGAGAAGCGCCCTCGGCTCGACGCCGTAGCTGACGAATCCAAGACCGAGATAGAGCCTGAGTGCCGGCAGATTGTCGGCAATCACATGGGCATGCAGTGCAAGGCCGCGTTCGGTCGCATGGTCGATCACCTGCCGCACCAGCGCCCGGGCGGAACCCGTGCCGCGCCAGACCGGATCGACATAAACGCCGAACATCGCGCCCTTGTGCCGTGTCTTGCGCCGCTTGTCGCCGATGAAGGTCGCGACGCCGACGAGCTCGCCATCGCCAAACACGCCATACACCGCATCGGGTTCGGCAAGGCTGATCCGCGCCTCGAAATCGGCGTCGGTCAGGTGCGCCTCGTCTTCCGGGCTCGAGCTGAAGGCGAGCGGCGCATTCACAAGCGCTGCGCGCCTCAGCTCACGAAAGGCAGCGCCCTCGCCCGGCACCAGCCGCCGAACAATGAAATCCCGCGTGCTCGCCATCAAATCCTCTCCGAAACGAAAAAGGGCGGCACGAGGCCGCCCTTTCGAAATCTGGTAGCGCCAGCGATTACTCGGCGGCGGCTTCAGCTGCCTTGGCGGCCTCGGCTGCTGCCTTCTTCTCGGCGGCTTCCTGAGCGGCCTTCTCGGCGGCCAGCGCCTGGGCTGCGGCAACCTTCTCGGCTTCGATACGGGCCTTCTCGGCGACCAGTGCGGCACGCTCGGCGTCGTTCAGCTTGCGGGCGCGGACGCCGGTGTTCTCGGTGATACGAGCCGACTTACCGCGACGATCGCGCAGGTAGTAAAGCTTGGCGCGACGCACCTTGCCGCGACGGACGATCTCGACGCCCTCGATCATCGGCGAATAGACCGGGAACACGCGTTCCACGCCTTCGCCATAGGAGATCTTGCGGACGGTGAAGTTTTCCTGGAAGCCCGAGCCGGCGCGAGCGATGACGACGCCTTCATAGGCCTGGACGCGGGTACGCGAGCCTTCGGTGACGCGCACCTGGACGCGCACGGTGTCGCCCGGCTGGAATTCCGGCAGGGTGCGCTTGGCTTCGATCTTGGCGGCCTGTTCGGCCTCGAGCTGGCGGATGATATCCATCTCAAAAATCCACTTCTTGTTCTTCCGACAGCCAGAGCGCCCAACGCTCGCCTTGCAGTTCCAAATGACCGCTTGGGTATGCCTTCTTCCCTTGCGGGCCTTCTGGCAGGGGCGACTACACCGTCACTGTTGACGGGTCCGGTCGATTATTCGTCCGGTTCGGGCCGGCACATAGCGCTATTTCGGCCATTTGTCACGCCTTTGCCGCTTCTTTTTTACGCGCCTTGCGTGCAGCGGTCCAGCGAAGGATGGCGGCCGGCGGCCACAAAGCCAGTTTCACGGAGGTATGGGACAACGTGCCTTGCCTTCCCTGCGTCAGCTTCCTACAGAGCAACGAACGCAAACCACCTCTCAGGCAGCCCGTGTCCCTCGTCACAATTGGCATCCTCTTCCTCGCCGGCTTCCTATCGGGAGTCGTCAATGCCATCGCCGGCGGCGGCACCTTCCTCACTTTCGGCGCCATGACCATGCTCGGCGTCCCGCCGATCTCGGCCAACGCCACCTCGTCGATCGCCCAGTTCCCCGGCTACATCACGTCGACCTGGGCCTACATGGCCGACATCAGGCAGATGTGGCGCGGCGCCGTCGCCTTTGCCATCATTTCGGCCGTTGGCGCGCTGGCCGGAGCGCTCATCCTGCTCTCGCTCGACAATGTCGCCTTCGGCGCGCTCGTGCCGTGGCTTCTGCTTGCCGCCACCGCCCTCTTTGCCGCCGGCCCCTGGCTGCGCCCGAAGAAGCTCGCCGCGCGCGCCGCTGATGCACCGGCCTCGCTCGCCGGCCGCATCGTTCAGTTCTTCACCTCGATCTATGGCGGCTTCTTCGGCGCCGGCATGGGCGTGATGATGCTGGCCACCCTCGGCCTCACCGAAGGCGGCGACTACCACCGCCTCAACGCGTTGAAGAACATGCTCTCAATCGTCATCGCCGCGGTTGCCATCATCATCTTCGCCTCGGGCGGTGTCGTCGCCTGGACCCATGCCGCGATCATGGTGCCGGGCGTCGCGCTCGGCGGCTACGCCGGCGTCTGGACCGCCCGCCGCGTCCCCCAAGCGCTCGTACGCACCTTCGTCGTCGCGGTCGGGCTGTTCCTTGCGGGCTATTACTTCACAAAAGGCTGAAGCGCCGTCGCTTCTCACCTCTCCCCGATCACGGGGAGAGGGTGCTCACAGGCAGATGAGGGGCGGGGCCCACACCTACCCTTTCTTCCCCGCACGCCCGGCCCACAAATCCGGTCGTCGTGCCTGCGTCAGCTTCTCGGCCTCCGCCCGCCGCCATTTGGCGATCTTGCCGTGATTGCCCGAGGTCAGCACCTCGGGGATGGCCCGGCCCTCGAACTCCTGTGGCCGGGTGTAATGCGGGTGCTCGAGCAGCCCACCCTCAAAGCTCTCTTCGTCACCCGAGACGTCGTTGCCCATCACGCCGGGCAGAAGCCGCACCACCGCGTCGAGCAGCACCAGTGCTGCCGGCTCGCCGCCGGATAGGATGAAGTCGCCAACTGAAATCTCTTCCAGCTCGCGTGCATCGATCACGCGCTGGTCGACGCCTTCAAAGCGCCCGCACAGGATCACAGCACCAGGCCCCGCCGCCAGCTCGCGCACCCGCTCCTGGGTCAGCGGCTTGCCGCGCGGGCTCATCAGGATGCGCGGACGTTCGTCACCCTCGGGCGAAGCGTGGTCGACGGCCTTGGCGATGATGTCGGCACGCAGCACCATGCCGGCGCCGCCGCCGGCCGGAGAATCGTCCACGGTCCGGTGCTTGTCGGTGGCGAAGTCGCGGATCTGCACCGCCTCCAGCGCCCAGTCGCCGCGCTCCATCGCCCGCCCGGCCAGGGACAGCCCCAGCGCGCCCGGAAACATTTCCGGATAAAGCGTGAGCACGGTTGCTCGGAACATCAGCGATTGCCCCCGGCGTCCTTCGGGCCGCGCGGCCGTTTGTCGAACTCGCCATCGGAGGGTGCGTCTTCGTCGTCCTCGTCATCGACAAGTCCGGCCGCCACAGTGTCGATGGCCACGAAGCCGCCTGATACATCGACGACCGGCACCGCGGCCTGGGTGAACGGGATCAGCACGCCCTTGCGGCCCTGGTACTGGATTTCCAAAATGTCGCCGCCGCCATAATTCTGCACGGCAAACACCTTGCCCACCGGTGCGCCGGTTTCATCGCGAACCTGGAGGCCGACCAGGTCGGCGTGATAGAACTCGCCCTCGTCACCATCGTCGGGCAGCGCCGAACGGTCGACGAACAGCTCCGTGCCTGTCAGCGCCTCGGCCGCGTTGCGGTCGGCCACGCCCTTGAAACGCACCACCACCACCTCGTTGGCAGGCCGGATCGCGGCGATCTCGAAAGCGCGCCCGTCCTTGGCATAGAGCGGGCCGTAGTCGGCCAAAGCCAGCGGGTCGCCGGTGAAGGTCTTGACCCGCAACTCGCCTTTGATGCCATGGGCGGCGCCGATCACGGCCATCTGGATAGGATTTTGGGGTTTGGCCATCGCCTGCTTCACTGCTTGTCAACTTCACGCGTTCAACACTGCCATATTCCAATCGGACGCCCGCTGCCAATGCAGGAATTCCTCATCGCCGCAAAACCCGACCTGCAATCAGCCCGCGAAGGCTGGCTGAAGGCGCTTGCCGGCGAACGTCGCCTCTCGGCAGCAACGGTCGATGCCTATGAGCGCGACACACGCCAGTTCCTGCAGTTCCTGACCGGCCACAATGGCGACCCACCCGGCATTTCCGACATCAGCGACCTGCGCCCGGCCGACCTGCGCGGCTTCCTTGCCTCGCGCCGCGCCGACGGCGCCGGTGCCCGCACGCTCGGGCGCGGCCTTGCCGGCGTTCGCTCGCTGCTGCGCTTCCTCGAACGCCAGGGCCTGGTCAATGCAGCCGGTTCGTCGGCCCTCAGGGCGCCGAAGCAACCGAAATCGCTGCCCAAACCGCTGACCGCGGTCGATGCCAGGCGTGTCGTCTCGGTGGGCGAACAGCTCGCCGAAGAACCATGGATCGCCGCGCGCAATGCCGCCGTGCTGACCCTGCTCTATGGCTCAGGCCTGCGTATTTCCGAAGCACTCAACCTGTCCGGCGCGGAACTGGCCTCGCCTGCCGACACCGTGCTGCGCGTTTCGGGCAAGGGCGGCAAGACCCGTCTCGTGCCGGTTCTATCAGTTGCACTCCAGGCCGTCGCCGAATACCGCAAGCTCTGCCCCTACCATCTCTGCGCTGGCGGCGCCCTGTTTCGCGGCGCGCGCGGCGGCCAGCTCGATCCGGCAATCATCCAGCGCGAGATGCGCAAGATGCGCGCAGCACTCAACCTGCCCGATACGGCAACCCCGCATGCTTTGCGCCATTCCTTTGCCACCCACCTGCTCGGCCGAGGCGGCGACTTGCGCACCATCCAGGAACTGCTCGGCCACGCCAGCCTGTCGACGACCCAGATTTACACCGGCGTCGACACGGCGCGGCTGCTGGAAATCTACGAAGCCGCCCACCCGCGTGCCTGACGCCTCGTCCGGAAGTCGCCCCCGATTTCCGGAGCATATTCCGCCTGCAACAGCTCTTGCGGCTCGACAATTGTCACCACCGCATTAACCGTTTTGCCGTTTTTGACCGTTACACCAGCAGCATGACACGTCTCGCTGCCATTGCCGATCGCACCTCGCTGTTGTCGTTGAAGCTGCTTGCAGCGCTCAACATGCTGTTCTTCATCCTGTTCTTCGCCATCGCCTTCCTGCTCGCCGGCAAGGCACGTGCCGAGGCGCCTGTTTGCACTGGCTCCGACATGCTGGCCGAGTTGCAGAAGAGCGACCCGGCAGCGCTCGCCAGGATCGAAACCGAGGCCAGGGACACGCTCAACGGCCAGGGCTTGTTGTGGAAGCTGGAAAAGCCCGGCCAGAAGCCGTCCTGGCTGTACGGCACAATGCATGTCACCGATCCGCGCGTCACCGTGCTTGAGCCGGCGGCGCAAAAGGCCTTCGACGGATCGCACACGCTGGTCATCGAAACCACTGATGTGCTCGACCAGCAGGCGATGGTCGCCGGCCTGATGAAACAGCCCGAATTGATGATGTTCACCGATGCGACGACATTGCCGTCGTTGCTGTCGGCAGAGGAAGCAAAGATCGTCAATGCGGCGCTGGAAGCGCGCGGCATCCCGCCGGCAAGCGTGACCAAGATGAAGCCGTGGATGCTGTCGGCGATGGTCGCCCTTCCAGCCTGCGAGCTCGCCCGCAAGTCCGGCGGCGCGCCGGTGCTCGACATCCTCTTGGCCCAGCAGGCCAAGGCGGCCGGCAAGCAGGTCAAGGGCCTCGAAAGTGCGGCCGACCAGCTCTCGGCGATGGCGTCGCTGCCGATCGAATTCCATATCAAGGGCCTCGTCGAAACCCTCAAGCTGGGCAACCGCATGAACGATGTCATCGAAACGATGGTCGTGCTCTACCAGCGCGGCGACACCGGCATGTTCTGGCCGCTGTTCCGCAATGCGCTGCCGAGCTCAGCCGGCGACGAAACCAGCTATGCCGCCTTCGAGGAAGCGATGGTGACGACGCGCAACAAGACCATGGTCGAGCGCGCCGGGCCGCTCGTCGGTCCGGGCGACGCCTTCATGGCCGTCGGCGCGCTGCACCTGCCCGGCCCGGACGGGCTGGTCGAGTTGTTCCGCAAGGCCGGTTACACCGTGACGGTGGCCGACCGCTGACAACTGCTTCTAAGGCTTGGCAGCCCGCGCCAGCATGGCCGGAACGATGATCCTGTGGAACGGCAGGACAATGGTGAGATAGGTTCGGCCGAGCCAGTTGTGCGGCTTGACCAACGTTGTTGCGCTGACCTCCTGCCGGCCCCCACCAAGCTCTGTCAATTCGACAAGCAGCCTGAAATCGAGATGGTGGTCGTCCAAGCCAAGCACCATCCGCTGCCCGGACTGGCTCAGCACAGGGAACATCCCCTTCCGTTCCAGCTCCGGCGCAAGGTCTTCGTCGCGAGTCTTCAAGCCGAACGGCCTGACCATCACGTTGCGCAGCGTCATCAGTGCCCCGATCCAACTCGGCCGATGGCGGAACACCCGCTCGGCCGCAGTCCCGACGTCAAGACGCTGGCCATGCACCACAACGGTAAATTTGTCGGCGAAACTCGCGCCGGGCAATATTTGCGCGGCATCGGGAAAGACAGGCACCACTGGCATGTTCTTGGCCTCTGCTCATTGCAACCTGACCGAGCCTATTCCTGTTTGATCGCCTTTGAAGTGTGGCGAAACGACGCCGCCGGAACGTTCGTTTCGAAATTTTCACGTCAAAGTGAAACCGAAACGGCCTTCGCGCGTTGATTGCGATGTTCACGCAACGATTGCGGAGCGCAGCTGAGGGAGATCTCAATGGTGAACAATCCAGATCCAGGACGCCCGGCCGGCCAGTCGAGCATGGGCAGCACGTGGCTGATAGCCATCATCGTCGTGCTGCTCGCCGCGGTGGCCTATTACATCTTCGGTCCCAAGACCGCCGAAGCTCCGGCACCCGCCGAGCCACCGGCAGCGACGGCCCCGGCACCAGCTCCGGCCGAACCTGCTGCTCCGGCACCGTCGGGCACGATGGCGCCCGCGCCTGCTGAACCGGCCCCCGCGCCGGCACCTGCCGAGCCTGCACCCGCACCGGCAACGCCGGCACCGGCCGAGCCAGCGCCTTCGGGCGGCGGCACAACGGCTCCGGCCCCGGCACCTTCCGGCGGCTAAGGCACCAGCTCAAATGCAAACGGCCCGCTCATCGAGCGGGCCGTTTCAATTTGGTTCGAAACGAACTGCGGACCGAAGCGATCCAGCGGTTCTTACATGTGGATCGGCTTGAAGAAGGTGGCGAGTGCCGCTTCCTTCACCGCTTCCGACATCGTCGGGTGCGCATGGCAAGTGCGGCCGAGATCTTCCGACGAGCCGCCGAATTCCATCAGCACCGCCGCTTCGTGGATCATCTCGCCGGCGCCGAAGCCGACGATGTGCACGCCCAGCACCCTGTCGCTGTCCTTGTCGGCCAGCACCTTCACGAAGCCGTCGGTGTGCAGCATGGCGCGCGCCCGGCCGTTGGCGGTAAACGGGAACTTGCCGACCTTGTAGGCAACGCCGGCCTTCTTGAGCTCGTCTTCGGTCTTGCCGACCGAAGCCACTTCGGGGCTGGTGTAGACCACACCGGGGATGACGTCGTAATTTACATGACCGGCCTGGCCGGCGATGATCTCGGCAACCGCCACGCCCTCGTCCTCTGCCTTGTGTGCCAGCATCGGGCCGACGACGACGTCGCCGATGGCATAGATGCCGGCAACGTTGGTGCGCAGATGGCCGTCGGTCTTGACCCGACCACGCTCGTCCATCTCGACGCCGGCTTCCTTGAGCCCCAGACCGTCAGTGTAGGGCCGACGGCCGGTGGCAACGAGCACGACATCGGCCTCGATGGTCTCAGTGTCTCCTCCCTTTACCGGCTCGAAGGTCACCGTCGCGCCCTTCTTGGCCTTGGCGACACCCGTCACCTTGGAGCCGAGTTTGAACTCGAAGCCCTGCTTGGCCAGCATGCGCTGGAACTGCTTGGCGACGTCGCCGTCCATGCCGCCCAGGATGGTGTCGAGATACTCGACAACAGTCACCTTGGCACCGAGGCGCGCCCAGACCGAGCCGAGCTCGAGGCCGATGACGCCGCCGCCAACAACCACCAGATGAGCAGGCACCTTCTCCAGCGACAGGCCGCCGGTGGACGAGATGATCACCTTCTCGTCGAACTCGACATTGACGCCCGGAATGCCGGCGACGTCGGAGCCGGTGGCGATGACGATGTTCTTGGTCTCCAGTTCCTGGGTCTTGCCGTCGGCCCCGGTCACGCCGACCTTGCCGGCGCCCAACACCTTGCCGATGCCCTGGAAGCTTTCGATCTTGTTCTTCTTGAACAGGAACGACACGCCGTTGACGTTGGCAGCGACGGTCGCATCCTTGTGCGCCATCATCTTCTTCAGGTTCATCTTCGGCGTGCCGACCTCGACGCCGAGCGCGTCGAAGGAATGCTGCGCCTCGGCCAGCATTTCCGACGCATGCAGCAGCGCCTTGGAGGGAATGCAGCCGATGTTCAGGCAGGTGCCGCCGAAGGTCGCGTTCTTCTCGACCACGGCGACCTTCAATCCGAGCTGCGCCGCCTTGATGGCGCACACATATCCGCCTGGGCCCGAGCCGATTACGACGACGTCATATGCCATTGTTCTTTCCTTCTTGCCTGGGGCGGTCAGCGACCGCCGCTCACATTCAAAATCGAGCCCGTCGTATATGATGCCTCATCCGACAAAAGCCAGATGACGGCACGGGCAACTTCTTCCGCCTTGCCTTCGCGTTTCATCGGCACGAGCCCGCGAATGGCGGCGATCCGGTCGGGCTGACCGCCCGACGCGTGGATTTCAGTGTCGATGATGCCGGGACGCACCGCGTTGACGCGCACGCCCTCGGTCGCCACTTCCTTGGCAAGCCCGATGGTCAAGGTGTCGATCGCGCCCTTGGAGGCGGCATAGTCGACATATTCGCCGGGCGAGCCGAGCGAGGCGGCCGCCGACGAGATGTTGACGATGGCGCCACCCGCGCCACCATGCAGGCTCGACATGCGCTTCACCGCCTCGCGGGCGCACAGGATCGAGCCGACGACGTTGATGCGCATCATGCGCTCGAGTCTGAAGGCGCTCATCTCGTCGACGCGCGCCTTCATGTCGACCACGCCGGCATTGTTGACGAAGGCGTCGAGCCGGCCATAGGCGCGGTCAACCTCGGCGAACATGGCGAGCACGTCGGCCTCGTTACCGACATCGCCCTTGATGGCGATGGCATCGCCGCCTGCCGACTTCAGCTCGGCCACCAGTGCTGTGGCCGCGGCAGCGTTGGACACGTAGCTGAACGCCACGCGATAGCCGGCCTTGGCCGCCAGCCTGCAGATGGCGGCCCCGATACCGCGGCTGCCGCCTGTGACCAGCAGGACTTTTCTCTGAGCGCTCATTCCTGGCACCCCTTCAGCTCGAAAACGTCCCACGGCACTTTGGAAAAGCCTTGGGGACCATAGGCTGCAGATGTCCTGAGCCCGTGGCCCAGGTCGGAGAAGATAAGTTTCTTCGGCGCGGCCGCCGCGATGCGCTCGCGCGGCAGAAGCCCGACATTGCCCTGCTCGTCGACGCTGTAGATCACACCCTGCCACACCGTGCAGGCTTCGATCTCCTCGCCGGTCACGTCGCCTTCCGGGCACTGATGCATCAGCATGCCGTTCGGCCGCGCCACGTCCTGCGACCACATCACCACGCCGTCGAGCACGATGGAATTGTCCATCACCATCTTGAAGCTGTTGGTCACGGTTGCCGATTCCAGCGTCGGCCGGAAGTCGATCTCGGCGGCACCGTCGCGGTCGCCATAGACAGCAAGCTCGATCGGGCATGCCGCTTGCGCCACCGTCGCCGACAGCACTGCAACAGCCGTGATCAGTGCCTGAAGCCGCATCAGCCGGCCTGCACGGTCGCGAGCTTCACGCCAAGCCCGATGAAGATCATGCCGGTCACCTTGTTGAACCAGCGGCCCCAGGCGACGAAGCGCTCGCGCACCGAGGCCATGGTGAAGAACATCGACACGCCAACAAACCAGGCGATCAGCACCACGGCCATCAGCAGCCCGTAGACGCCCTTCACCGCGGCGGGCGTCTCGTGGCTGACCATCGCCGTGAACAGCGGCAGGAAGAACAGCACCGCCTTGGGGTTGAGCGCATTGGTGACGAAGCCCGTCAGGAAGCAGCGCACAGCAGAAATCTCCCGGGTCTCACTTGCGCCCGCCTGCACCTCGACCGACGCCATCTCCATCGGCCCGGCACGCAGCGCCTTGATGCCGAGATAGAGCAGGTATGCGGCACCGGCCCACTTGATCAGCGAAAACAGCAGCAATGACTTCGACACGATCAGCCCGATGCCGAGGATGGTGTAGCTGACATGAAACAGCAGCGACACGCCGATGCCGAAGCTGGTGATGATGGCGGCGCGGCGGCCATGCACGATGCTCTGGCGCACCACCATGACGAAATCGGCACCCGGCACCACCATCAGCACCGAGAACACGGCCAGCAGGCCGGCAAATTCGAACGCATATTGCGTCATGCCTTGTCACTCCCCGACTGCGCGCCCAGTGACGCATTGCCCAAGGGCGCATTGAACGCCCAGACATGACCGAACGGATCCTGAATCTTGGCGTAGCGTGCGCCCCAGAACATGTCGTCTGGCTCCATCACAGTCTTCGCCCCAGCCGCCACCGCCCGCTCGACCGCCTGGTCGACCTGGCCGGGCAGCTTCAAATTGATGTTGACGGTCATGCTGGCGCCGCCGCGGGAGTGCGGCGACAACACATCGCCGCCGAATTCGGGAAACTCGTCATGCAGCATCACCTCGCTGCCGAACATGGCGAGGTTGGCATGCAGTACACGCACGCCGTCATCGGCCATCTGCTCGAAGGTCTCGACGGCATCGAACGCCTTTTCGTAGAAGGCGATCGCCTCCTTGCCGTCCTTGACGCACAGATGCACCTGGATTGCGGGAATGTCTGGTTCGAAAGCCATGCGACCGTCTCGTTTCGGTTTCTTCAGGCGGCAATGTTACGTCATCAGGCGCACGACCATCAGGACCAGCCCGGCGATCGAAACGAACCAGACGAGCGTACGCAGCACCGGAATTCCGGCCACGTACAGCAAGGCATAAACAAGGCGGGCGACGATCCACATCACGGCGCCCAGGGCACCCAGCTCGCCCGTCTTGCCTGTCACCGCCAGCGCCAACGCCAGCGCGATGAAGGCGGGATAGGTCTCCAGCATGTTGTTGAGCGACCGGATCAGACGCCCCGAAACGATGCTCTTCGGCGCGCGGCCGTCGTCACGCGAACTGAGCAGATACTTGATGCTGAAATCGCCCGACAGGTCGAGCGAAAGCGCCTGCACCAGTATGTGCGCGATCAGCAGCACGACACTCCAGCCCAGAACCCAGATTTCAGTCGATGCTGCTGCGGCTTCCATCACCACTACCGCCCTCGAAGTGCAAGATAGCTGATCAGTACGGCGTCTCCGGCCGCTGGCAAGTCCGGCATTAGCTCAGGAAAGCAAAGGGGCCCGGTCAGCCGGGCCCCTTGAAGCCTTTTTCGATCAGAGGTCGAGAACCAGACGCTCCGGATCTTCCAGGCTGTCCTTGACGCGGACCAGGAAGGTCACGGCTTCCTTGCCGTCGACGATGCGGTGATCGTAGGACAGTGCAAGATACATCATCGGGCGGATGACGATCTGGCCGCCGACTACGACCGGACGGTCCTGGATCTTGTGCATGCCGAGGATGCCCGACTGCGGTGCGTTCAGGATCGGCGTCGACATCAGCGAGCCGTAGACGCCGCCGTTGGAGATGGTGAAGGTGCCGCCCTGCATGTCGGCGACCGACAGCTTGCCATCGCGCGCGGCGAGACCGAGGCGACCGATTTCCTTCTCGATCTCGGCGATCGACATCTGGTCGGCATCGCGCACCACCGGAACCACCAGGCCCTTTTCGGTGCCGACGGCAACGCCGACATGGGCGAAGTTCTTGTAAATGATATCGGTGCCGTCGATCTCGGCGTTGACGGCCGGGATTTCCTTCAGCGCATGGGTCACCGCCTTGGTGAAGAAGCCCATGAAGCCGAGCTTCACGCCATGCTTCTTCTCGAAGATGTCCTTGTACTTGGTGCGCAGCGCCATCACCGCGCTCATGTCGACCTCGTTGAAGGTGGTCAGCATGGCAGCCGTCGACTGCGCTTCCTTGAGGCGGCGCGCGATCGTCTGGCGCAGCTTGGTCATGCGCACGCGCTCTTCACGCGGAGCGTCTTCGGTTGACGAGGGAACGCGTGCCGCAACCGGTGCGGCGGCAGCGGCCGGTGCAGCGGCGGGCGCCGAAACGCCCTTGGCAATGGCTTCAAGCACGTCGCCCTTCAGCACCTGGCCGCGCTTGCCGGAGCCGGCGACCTGGTCGACCGACAGGTTGGTCTCGGCCAGAATCTTGGCAGCAGCCGGTGCCGGCGGCATCTTGCGCTCTTCGATGGGCGGCGAGCCGGCAACCGATGCGGTCTGCGCGACGGCTTCCTTGACGGTCGATGCCGCGTTCGGCGCCGACGCCTGGGCGACAGCTGCGGGCTTGGCCGCGGGCACGGCGCCATCGCCGGCACCGATGGTGCCGAGCAGCGCACCGACGCCGACGGTCTCGCCTTCCTTGACGGTCAGCTCGACCAGCACGCCGGCGGCAGGCGCCGGCACTTCGATGGTGACCTTGTCGGTCTCGAGCTCGACCAAAGGCTCATCGGCGGCGATCACGTCGCCGGCCTTCTTGAACCACTTGCCGATGGTTGCCTCGGAAACGGATTCACCGAGGGTAGGGACACGGATTTCGGTAGCCATTTTTTTGCCTGTCCGTTCTTTGTTTATTCGCCGAGGGCGTCGTCGAGGAATGCCTGGAGCTGCGCCAGGTGCTTGGACATCAGGCCCGTCGCCGGGGAGGCGGCAGCCGGACGGCCGGTGTAGCGCACGCGCTGGTGCTTGGCGTCGATATGGGCGAGCACCCATTCCAGATACGGGTCGATGAACGACCACGCGCCCATGTTCTTGGGCTCTTCCTGGCACCACACCATTTCGGCGTTGCGGAAGCGGCTGAGCTCGGTGATCAGCGCCTTGGCCGGGAACGGATAGAGCTGCTCGACGCGCAACAAATAGATGTCGTCGATACTGCGCTTCTCGCGCTCCTCGTAGAGGTCGTAATAGACCTTGCCGGTGCACAGCACGACGCGGCGGATCTTCGAGTCCTTGACCAGCTTGATCGGCTGATCGCCGAGATACTGGGCGTCGTCCCACAAGAGACGGTGGAACGAGCTCTCGCCCGAGATCTCCGACAGCGACGACACGGCACGCTTGTGGCGCAGCAGCGACTTCGGCGTCATCAGGATCAGCGGCTTGCGGAAGTCGCGCTTCAGCTGCCGGCGCAGGATGTGGAAGTAGTTGGCCGGCGTGGTGACATTGGCCACCTGCATGTTGTCTTCGGCGCAGAGCTGCAGGAAGCGCTCGAGGCGCGCCGACGAGTGCTCGGGGCCCTGGCCTTCATAGCCGTGCGGCAAGAGGCAGACGAGACCCGACATGCGCAGCCACTTGCGTTCGCCAGACGAGATGAACTGGTCGAACACCACCTGGGCGCCGTTGGCGAAGTCGCCGAACTGTGCTTCCCACAGCGTCAGCGCCTTGGGCTCGGCGAGCGAGTAGCCATATTCGAAGCCAAGCACGGCTTCTTCCGAGAGCATCGAGTTGATGACCTCGTAACCGGCCTGCGCCGCCGACAAATTGTTGAGCGGGATGTAGCGGTTTTCGTCACGCTGATCGTAGAGCACGGTGTGGCGCTGCGAGAACGTGCCGCGCTCGGAATCCTGGCCCGACAGGCGGATCGGATTGCCGTCGAGCAGGATCGAGCCGAACGCCAGCGATTCCGCCGTTGCCCAGTCGATGCCTTCACCCGATTCGATCGCCTGGCGGCGGTTTTCGAGGAAGCGGCCGATGGTGCGGTGGACTTCGAAGTCCTTCGGCACCTCGGTCAGCTTCTTGCCGATTTCCTTCAGCGTCTTGACCGGCACCGCGGTCTTGCCGCGGCGCTGTTCGTCCTGGTTGTCGGCCGTGCGCATGCCCGACCACGCGCCATCAAGCCAGTCGGCCTTGTTCGGCTTGTAGGCCTGGCCCGCCTCGAACTCGGCTTCGAGGAAGCCGCGCCAGTCGGCGCGCATCTTGTCGACCTCGGCCTGGTTCATCAGGCCTTCGGCCATCAGCTTCTCGGCATAGGTCTGCACCGTGGTCTTATGGGTGCGGATGTTGCGGTACATGATCGGCTGCGTGAAAGCAGGCTCGTCGCCTTCGTTGTGGCCGAAGCGGCGGTAGCAGAACATGTCCACGACGACCGGCTTGTGGAACTTCATGCGGAACTCGGTCGCGACCTTGGCCGCGAACACCACTGCCTCCGGGTCGTCGCCATTGACGTGGAAGATCGGCGCCTCGATCATCTTGGCAACGTCGGACGGATAGGGCGACGAACGCGAGAAGCGCGGGTTGGTCGTGAAGCCGATCTGGTTGTTGATGATGAAGTGCAGCGTGCCGGCGACGCGATGGCCGCGCAGGCCCGACAGGCCGAGGATTTCGGCGATCACGCCCTGGCCGGCGAATGCCGCATCGCCGTGCAGCAGAAGCGGCATCACCTTGGCGCGCTCTTCCTGCGGTACGATCTCGCCGCGGGCGCGGCCGAACAGCTGGTCCTGCTTGGCGCGTGCCTTGCCCATCACCACCGGATCGACGATCTCGAGATGCGAGGGGTTGGCGGTCAAGGACAGGTGGACCTTGTTGCCGTCGAACTCGCGGTCCGACGAGGCACCAAGGTGGTACTTCACGTCGCCCGAACCCTCGACGTCGTCAGGCGCGTAGGAGCCGCCCTTGAACTCGTGGAACACGGCGCGATGCGGCTTGGCCATGACGTTGGTCAAGACATTGAGGCGGCCGCGGTGGGCCATGCCGAGCACGACCTCCTTGAGGCCGAGCGAGCCGCCGCGCTTGACGATCTGCTCCAGCGCCGGGATCAGCGACTCGCCGCCGTCGAGGCCGAAACGCTTGGTGCCCTTGTACTTGACGTCGATGAACTGCTCGAAGCCCTCGGCCTCGATCAGCTTCGACAGGATCGCCTTCTTGCCCTCAGGCGTGAACTCGATCGCCTTGTCCGGACCTTCGATGCGGGCCTGGATCCAGGCCTTTTCCTCGGGGTCGGAGATATGCATGAACTCGACGCCGAGCGTCGAGCAATAGGTACGCTTCAGGATCTCGAGCATCTCGCGGATGGTCGCGTATTCGAGGCCCAGCACATGGTCGATGAAGATCGGCCGGTCGTAATCGGCGGCGGTGAAGCCATAGGCCTCAGGCGACAGCTCGTTATAATCCTCGAGCGGCTTGGCGATGCCGAGCGGGTCGAGATTGGCATGCAGGTGGCCGCGCATGCGGTAGGCGCGGATCATCATGATGGCGCGCACCGAGTCGCGCGTCGCCTGCAGCACGTCGGCCTTGGACGGTTCGGTGCCGGTTGTGGCGACAGCCTTGTCCTTGACCTTCTTCTCGATCAGCTTCTCGACCATGCCCCAGTTGCCGTCGAGCGCGGAAACCAGTTCGCCATTGGCCTGCAGCGGCCAGCTCGGCGTCGACCACGAGGCGCCCTTGGCGTTCTTGCGGATGTCGCCGGCGTCGTCCTTCAGCGCGCCGAAGAAGTCGCGCCACTCCTGGTCGACCGCTTCAGGGTCGTCGAGATAGGCGGCGTGCAGCGCCTCGATGTAGTCGGCATTGCCGCCATAGAGGAACGAGGTGAGGGAAAATTGGTCGTTGGCCTGATCGGATCGTGCCATCTTTGTCCTGCGGAGCCTCTGGCTCCTCTCCTGTTTTGAAGGGAGTAGCGCAGTAAGGCAGTAGGGCAATGATCTGGAATTCCTACTGCCTGTACTGCCCTACTCCCCTATTCACTTGGCCTTAGCCCTTGATCGCCTCGACCAGCGTGGTGCCGAGGCGTGCCGGCGACGGCGACACGCGGATGCCCGCTGCCTCCATGGCCGCGATCTTGTCTTCCGCGCCGCCCTTGCCGCCGGAGATCACTGCACCGGCATGGCCCATGGTGCGGCCTTCCGGTGCGGTGCGTCCGGCGATGAAGCCGGCCATCGGCTTCTTGCGACCGCGCTTGGCCTCGTCGATGAGGAACTGCGCTGCGTCCTCTTCGGCCGAGCCGCCGATTTCGCCGATCATGATGATCGACTTGGTCTCGTCGTCAGCCAGGAACATCTCGAGCATGTCGATGAATTCCGTGCCCTTGACCGGGTCGCCGCCGATGCCGACAGCCGTCGACTGGCCGAGACCGGCATTGGTGGTCTGGAACACCGCTTCATAGGTAAGCGTTCCCGAGCGTGAAACAACACCGACCGAACCCTTGCGGAAGATGTTGCCCGGCATGATGCCGATCTTGCACTCGTCCGGCGTGACGATGCCGGGGCAGTTCGGGCCGATGAGGCGCGACTTCGAGCGGTCGAGGCGTGCCTTGACCTTGATCATGTCGGTGACCGGGATGCCTTCGGTGATGCAGACGATCAGCGGGATCTCGGCGTCGATCGCCTCGATGATCGCTGCGGCGGCACCTGCCGGCGGCACGTAGACGACGGACGCATTGGCGCCGGTCTTTTCCTTGCCTTCGGCAACCGTCGAGAAGATCGGCAGCGGCACGGAACCGTCCCACTTCTCGCCGCCCTTCTTGGGGTGGATGCCGCCGACCATCTTGGTGCCGTGATAAGCCAGCGCCTGCTCGGTGTGGAACGAACCGGTGTTGCCGGTCAGGCCCTGCACCAGGATCTTGGTGTTCTTGTCGATGAGAATGGACATCTAAAGTCCTCTATCCGAGTAAGTTTTAACTTGTCGATCAGGCTGGCTCAAAATCGTCAGCTAACCGGTTTCCTGCTGGGTACGTAATTGAAGGTGCGAAAGAACGGCGTTGATGACGGCCCAGGTCTTTCATCGCCAAGGAACTGAATCAGCTCGCAAGAGCCAAAAAACTCAGACGCCTCAGCACATTCGCGGCTGACGAAAGTCCGGACCAACATGCCCTCGAAGAGCTGCCCTACGGCCGGAACCTCGACCAATCCCTTTGACAAGGCAGTGGCGGCAATCGCCTCCTCCGCAACGGTTTCACCATGAAGCGCGCACTTGTCGTGCCTGACGTTGCCGCTTGCAGGCGTCAGCACCACAGAGGGCTGCTTCACTCCGGCGAGATTTCCCACCCCGTTCTGAAATTCGAAGCCGTGCGCCTGCGCCCGTTCCTTGGCTACGACCAGATCACCCTCTGTCGCGAGACATATGTCGCGAAAGAGGGCGGCCGCGTCAGCCGCCTCGCCCGCAAACGAAGGCGACGTCAGTCCGAAGACCGACAGCACCATCATTTGCGAAGCGCGAAGCATTTGATTACTACCCCTTCACCGCAGCGACGATCTTCTTCGCCGCGTCGTCGAGGTCGTCGGCCGAGATGACGTTCAGCCCGCTCTCGTTGATGATCTTCTTGCCCAGCTCGACATTGGTGCCTTCGAGGCGCACAACCAGCGGAACCTTGAGGCCGACTTCCTTGACCGCCGCGATCACGCCCTCGGCAATGACGTCGCACTTCATGATGCCGCCGAAGATGTTGACCAGGATGCCTTCGACAGCCGGATCGGCGGTGATGATCTTGAACGCCGCCGTCACCTTCTCCTTGGAAGCGCCGCCGCCGACGTCGAGGAAGTTGGCAGGCTCGGCACCGTAGAGCTTGATGATGTCCATCGTCGCCATGGCCAGGCCGGCGCCGTTGACCATGCAGCCGATGTTGCCGTCGAGCGCCACATAAGCGAGGTCGTATTTCGACGCCTCGATCTCCTTGGCGTCCTCTTCGGTGGTGTCGCGCAGCTCGAGCACGTCGGCGTGGCGGAACAGCGCATTGTTGTCGAACGACACCTTGGCATCGAGCACGCGCAGGCGGCCATTCTTCATGACGATCAGCGGATTGACCTCGAGCAGGCTCATGTCCTTCTCGACAAACGCCATGTAGAGGATCGGGAACAGGCTCTCGCCGTCCTTGGCCGCCTCGCCCGAAAGCTTCAGCGCCGAATTCAGCGCCTTGAGGTCGTCAGCCGTCACGCCCTTTTCCGGGTCGATCGCAACGGTGATGATCTTCTCCGGCGTGTCGTGGGCGACAGCCTCGATGTCCATGCCGCCCTCGGTCGAAACCACGAAGGCGATGCGGCCGACCGAACGGTCGACGAGGATCGACAGATACAGCTCGCGGTCGATGTCGGCGCCGTCCTCGATGTAGAGGCGGTTGACCTGCTTGCCGGCCGGACCGGTCTGCTTGGTCACCAGCGTGTTGCCGAGCATTTCCTTGGCAAACGCCACGACCTCGTCGACCGACTTGGCGAGACGCACGCCGCCCTTGGCGTCGGCGGGCAGTTCCTTGAATTTGCCCTTGCCGCGGCCGCCGGCGTGGATCTGGCTCTTCACGACGTAGAGCGGGCCCGGCAGCGCCTTGGCGGCAGCTTCGGCTTCCTCGATCTTGAACACCGGCACGCCGTCAGCGACGGGAGCACCGAAACCCTTGAGCAATTGCTTGCCCTGATACTCGTGGATGTTCATGCCCGTTGTCCCTTACTTCTTGGCGAGGTTCGGCGCGATGGCGACGCAGGCCTCGCACAGACCCTTCACCGCTTCGACCGACTTCTCGAACATCTTCTGCTCGGCCTTGTTGAAGTCGAGCTCGATGATGCGCTCGACGCCACCGGCGCCGATCACCACGGGAACGCCGACATACATGTCCTTGACGCCATACTGGCCCGACAGGTGCGTCGCGCAGGGCAGCACGCGCTTCTTGTCCTTGAGATAGGCTTCGGCCATCTGGATCGCCGACGAGGCCGGCGCGTAGTAGGCCGAGCCGGTCTTGAGCAGGCCGACGATCTCGCCGCCGCCCTTGCGGGTGCGCTCGACGATGGCGTCGAGCTTGTCCTGGCTGGTCCAGCCCATCTTGACCAGGTCCGGCAGCGGAATGCCGGCAACGGTCGAATAGCGCACCATCGGCACCATGTCGTCGCCGTGGCCGCCCAGCGTCATCGCCGAGACGTCTTCGACCGAAACCTTGAACTCTTCCGACAGGAAGTAGCGGAAACGCGCCGAGTCGAGCACGCCGGCCATGCCGACGACGTGGCTCTTGGGCAGGCCCGAAAACTTCTGCAACGCCCACACCATGGCGTCGAGCGGGTTGGTGATGCAGATGACGAAGGCCTTCGGGGCATACTTCTTGATGCCGGCGCCGACCTGTTCCATGACCTTGAGGTTGATGCCGAGCAGGTCGTCGCGGCTCATGCCGGGCTTGCGCGGCACGCCGGCGGTGACGATGCAGACGTCGGCACCCTCGATGCCGGCATAGTCGTTGACGCCGGTGTAGCGCGAGTCGAAGCCGTCGACCGTCGAGGATTGCGCGATATCGAGACCTTTACCCTGCGGGATGCCTTCGGCAATATCGAACATGACCACGTCGCCGAGGTCCTTGAGGCCAACCATATGGGCGAGCGTGCCGCCAATCATGCCGGAGCCGATGAGGGCTATCTTGTTGCGTGCCATGAAGGAATTTCCCTTTGCCTGTAACGACGCCGTGGCGGCGGGGTGGATTAGGTTTGGGCCAGAGAGGCCGCGGAAATGCAGCCAGAAATAGCGGCTCGCAATAGCTCCATGGCCAAAATAATTCAACCGATTATTTTGACCTCAACTTTTTCAATCGGTTAGAAACAACGGGATTTACGTAAACGTCAAAGTTTTGTGACGACTTTACGAAGAAATGGTGAAGAGAACGATGCCTCCCATCGAGATCCGCAGACTGGGTCCCGGCGACGAACGCCTGCTCGACACCGTCGCCGCAGACGTCTTCGACGAGCGGGTCGACCCGCTCCGCCTGAAGGCCTGTCTCGCCTCCCCGGGCCATCTGCTCTTCGTCGCCCTCGATGATGGCCAGGTTGTGGCGCAGGCAGCCGGCATGATCCACCACCACGTCGACAAGCCGTCGGAGCTCTATGTCGACGAGGTCGGCGTCGCGCCGGCCTGGCAGCGCCGCGGCATCGCCAACCTGCTGATGGACGCGCTCTTCGCCGCCGGCCGCGAAGCCGGCTGTGCGGAAGCCTGGCTCGGCACCGAACCCGACAACCTCCCCGCCCGTGCCCTCTACGACAGCCGCAGGGAGCCGGCCGAACCGGCGGAGACGTTTGTGATGTATCTCTACGACCTTGGCGAAGGATCGAAGTAGACCGGAGCGTCGATGACGGCCTGACCTTCGTTTTGGCGGGGCCTACGGAAGAGAGCGGGATAGGATCCTCACGCCTTCACGCTCTGGCGATGCCGCAGGCTTGGTTTCCATCGTCTCGTTCCTTCGCACCCCCCCCCCCTCTGCCCTGCCGGGCATCTTTCGCTTGTTGACGCTTTCCCCCAGCCTCTTATTCCCCTCCCACCCCCTCTGGCCTGCCGGCCATCTCCCCCACAAGGGGGGAGATCAGGCCGTCATCGGCGCCTCGGCCAAGCGACAAAGGCCGCAAGCCTGATCCATCAGCATCGCGGGATGAGGGCCGCCGGCGGAGCGACTAATCTCCCTCCTTGTGGGGGAGATGGCCGGCAGGCCAGAGGGGGGTGCGAAGGATCATGACACCGAAGATTAAGCTTTATGGGCACCACGATCACGCTCAGCCACCGCCCTGGGCGCGCAACCGTCATCTGCTGCATCGGGAATGCAAAGACGTAGTACCATGGGACAAGTTGCCGATCCTGCGCATGAAACCCTTGCACTACGGGACGGCGGCAGGCCGCACAGAGCGGCACATGGGGAAGGCTGAGAAGGGTCAGAGACACGCGGCATGGCTCGATGCTGCCCGCCGCGATGAGGCCACCGGCAAGACCGCTGCAATCGGCGTCGAGCACGATCCGGCCCATGAACATCCAGAAACTGCAGCCGATGGCGTCGCCGACCCATCTGGCGGCCAGTGGCTCTTGCCCGGCGCCCCCGGACCGAGAACACGTCTATTGCAAACAGCACCTGCAAAAAACCGCCGGAGCTTTCGCCCCGGCGGTTTGTTTCACATGAATCGCGTCGAGAACTTACGCGGCGAGGTCGCGCAGGACGTACTGCAGGATGCCGCCGTTCTTGAAGTAGTCGAGTTCATCAAGGGTATCGATGCGGCAGAGGATCGGAACGTCCTTCACCGAACCGTCGGCGAAGGTGATCTTGGCCACCATCTTCTGGCGCGGCTTGATCGTCTCGAGGCCGTCGATCGTCACCTGCTCGTCACCCTTGAGGCCAAGCGTCTTCCAGCTGGTGCCCTCTTCGAAGGTGAAGGGGATCACGCCCATGCCGACCAGGTTCGAGCGGTGGATACGCTCGAACGACTGGGCGATGACGGCGCGAACGCCGAGCAGGTTGGTGCCCTTGGCAGCCCAGTCACGCGATGAGCCGTTGCCGTACTCGACGCCGGCGAAAATCACCAGCGGCGTACCTTCGCTACGATACTGCATGGCGGCATCGTAGATCGGCATCTCTTCCTTGGACGGATAGTGGAAGGTGTAGCCACCCTCGCGACCGTTCTCGCCCAGCATGTGGTTGCGGATGCGGATGTTGGCAAACGTGCCGCGCATCATCACTTCGTGGTTGCCACGACGCGTGCCGTACTGGTTGAAGTCGGCAACGCCGACGCCGTTGTCGGTCAGGTACTTGCCGGCGGGCGAAGCCGCCTTGATCGAACCGGCCGGCGAGATGTGGTCGGTGGTGATCTTGTCACCGAACAGGCCGAGCACACGTGCGCCCTCGATCTTGCCGATCTGACCGGGCTTCGACCCCATGCCGACGAAGTAGGGCGGGTTCTGCACATAGGTCGACTTGTCGTCCCAGGCGTAGGTCTGGCCTTCCGGCGCCTTGACGTTCTGCCAATTCTCGTCGCCCTTGAAGACGTCGGCATATTTGCGGGCAAACAGCTCGCGGGTGACGTTCTCGGCGATGAACTGCTCGATCTCGACATTGGTCGGCCAGATGTCCTTCAGGAACACCGGCTTACCGTCACGGTCCTCGCCGATCGGCTCGGAGGTCAGGTCCAGGGTCACAGTGCCGGCGAGCGCGTAAGCGACCACCAACGGCGGCGAGGCCAGATAGTTGGCCTGCACGTCGGGCGACACGCGGCCTTCGAAGTTGCGGTTGCCCGAGAGCACGGCCGCACCGATCAGGCCCTTGTCGTTGATGGTCTTGGAGATCGGCGCCGGCAGCGGGCCGGAGTTGCCGATGCAGGTCGTGCAGCCGAAGCCGACGAGGTTGAAGCCGATCTGGTCGAGCTCCTTCTGCAGGCCCGACTTCTCGAGATACTCGGCAACCACCTGCGAACCGGGAGCCAGCGAGGTCTTCACCCACGGCTTCTGCTTGAGGCCGATGCGGTTGGCATTGCGGGCCAGAAGGCCGGCGCCGATCAGCACGCTCGGGTTCGAGGTGTTGGTGCAGGAGGTGATCGCAGCGATCACCACGTCGCCATGGCCGAGGTCGAACTTTTCACCCTCGACCGCATAACGCTTGGCGGTGTCGACGGTCTTCTTGTACTCGGCTTCGAGCGCGGTCGCGAAGCCCGAGGCGATGCCTTCGAGCGGGATGCGGCCTTCGGGACGCTTCGGGCCGGCCATCGATGGAACGACTGACGCCATGTCGAGCTCGAGCAGGTCGGTGAAGACAGGATCGGCCGACGAAGCGTCGCGCCACATGCCCTGCGCCTTGGAGAACTCCTCGACCAGCGCAATGCGGTTTTCGGCGCGGCCCGACATGTTGAGATAGCGAATGGTCTCGGAATCGACCGGGAAGAAGCCGCAGGTCGCGCCATATTCCGGCGCCATGTTGCCGATGGTGGCACGGTCGGCCAGCGTCATGTTGGACAGGCCGGGGCCGAAGAACTCGACGAACTTGCCGACGACGCCCTTCTTGCGCAGCATCTGGGTGACGGTCAGCACCAGGTCGGTGGCGGTGACGCCTTCCTTGAGCTTGCCGGTCAGGCGGAAGCCGATGACCTCGGGCAGAAGCATCGAGACCGGCTGGCCGAGCATCGCGGCCTCAGCCTCGATGCCGCCGACGCCCCAGCCCAGCACGCCGAGGCCATTGACCATGGTGGTGTGCGAATCGGTGCCGACGCAGGTGTCGGGATAGGCGGTCGTCACGCCGTCCTCGGTGTTGGTCCAGACCGTCTGGGCGAGGTATTCGAGGTTGACCTGGTGGCAGATGCCGGTGCCGGGCGGCACGACGCGGAAGTTGCGGAACGCCTGCTGGCCCCACTTCAGGAACTTGTAGCGCTCTTCATTGCGCTCATATTCGAGCTCGACGTTGCGGGCGAAGGCCAGCGGAGTGCCGAATTCGTCGACGATGACCGAGTGGTCGATGACGAGGTCGACCGGAACCAGCGGGTTGATCTTCTCAGGGTCGCCGCCCAGGGTCTTGATACCGTCACGCATGGCGGCAAGGTCGACGACGGCCGGAACGCCGGTGAAGTCCTGCATCAGCACGCGGGCCGGGCGGTAGGCGATCTCGACGCCGGCGGTGCCCTTGTCGACAAGCCAGCCGGCAACCGCCTGGATGGCGTCCTTGGTGACGGTGCGGCCGTCTTCGTTGCGCAGCAGGTTTTCCAGCAGCACCTTCATCGAATAGGGCAGCTGCGAGATGCCGGTCAGGCCGTTCTTTTCGGCCTCGATGAGGCTGTAATAGACATAGTCCGTGCCTGCAGCGGTGAGCGTGCGGCGGCAATTGAAACTGTCGAGTGATTTGGACACGTGCGATCCATCCTTGTCTGTTCAGCCTGAAAGGGAACGGACTCCGATGGGCATGCAATCACGCGCAAAGGTGCGGGTACGGCCATTTCCGCTGTCCGGTCCCAAGCAACCCGAGCCGTTCAAGGCGGCGCGTGCGCTGGTTCGGCGCAAATTCTGTTTCCATGCCGACCGCTGGCATGGTCGAGTGGCATATAGAGAATTTATTGGAATAGTTCTAGACGGAGATTCGCCTATTTTGCTGCGACGCAAAGCGGCAGCGAGATGGTTTCGGCGACGGGGGAAGAATGCGGCTGATCGCCGAAAATCTCAGCGGTGAACGGGGTGGCGAGCCGGTTTTCGAAGACATCGGCTTCACGCTGGAGAACGGCGAGGCGCTGATCGTCACCGGCCCCAACGGTTCGGGCAAGTCGACCCTGCTGCGCGTCATCGCCGGGCTTTTGCCGCATGCATCGGGACGAATCGGCATCGAGGGCGGCGGCGAGGAGTTTCCGACCGTTGCCGCAGCCTGCCACTATCTCGGTCATCAGAACGCAATGAAGGCCGCATTGACGGTTCGCGAGAATCTCGAATTCTGGCAGAGCTTTGCGGGCAGTGGAAAGCTGGGCATTGCTGACGCCCTGGACGATGTCGGCCTCGGCGGCCTCAGCCACCTGCCCTTCGGCTACCTCTCCACCGGCCAGAAGCGCCGTGCCGCGATCGCCAAGCTGCTCATTAGCCACCGCCCGGTCTGGCTGCTCGACGAGCCGACTGCAGGTCTCGACAAGGCGTCCGACGCGCGCTTGGCAGGGCTGATGCGGGATCATTGCGCGGCGGGCGGAATCGTCGTCGCCGCGACCCATCTGCCGCTTGGGCTGGAGGGGGTGAAGGCGCTGGAGATGGGGCGGGTGCATGTCTGAAAACGCTGCCCTTCTTCCCACCCCCCTCTGTCCTGCCGGCCATCTCCCCCGCATGGGGGGAGATTGGCGGCTTCGACCTCGACGCCCCTTCTGCAACATTGGCGATTGGCAATGGCCAGCCCACTGCGTGATCTCCCCCCTTGCCGGGGAGATGGCCGGCAGGACAGAGGGGGGTGGCAAAGAACGCCACCTCTCCGAACAGATCGACGGAAGGCAGCTCCCATGCTAGCCCTCTACCTTCGCGACCTACGCATGGGCGTCCGCGCCGGCGGTGGCGCCTTGACGGGCGTGCTGTTTTTCCTCGCCGTCATCGTCACCATCCCCTTCGGCGTCGGGCCCGATCTCAACCTGCTTGCCCGCATCGGCCCGGCAATTCTCTGGATCGGCGCGCTGCTGGCCAGCCTGCTCGGCCTCGACCGGCTGTTCCAGGCCGACCGCGAGGACGGCTCGCTCGATCTTCTGGTGCTCAATGCCGACCGCCACATGCTGGCGCTGACGGTGCTGGTCAAATGCCTGGCGCACTGGACAGCAAGCGTGTTGCCTCTGGTCATCGCAGCCCCCCTGCTTGGCCTGTTCATGAACATGGAGCTCATCGGCATCGGGGCCGCGGCACTCACCTTGCTCGTCGGCACGCCGGCCATCGTCTTCATCGGCGCGACGGGTGCCGCCGTCACCGTCGCCCTGCCGCGGGGCGGGCTGCTGATCTCGGTGCTGGTGCTGCCGCTGGTCATCCCGGTGCTGATCTTCGGCGTCACAGCAAGCTACGGTGCTGTCAACGACCCCGACCCGTTCACCCCGCCGTTCCTGATTCTTTGCGCATTGACGATGTTCCTCGCCGTCATCGGCCCATTGGCGGCGGCGGTTGCGCTTCGCTCGGGCACCGACTGATCACGTTTCCTTCAACCGCAACGGTGCGGCGCGGCGTCCGATTGCGCAGCGGCAGCCTCGCCGCTAAGTGAATGACATGCTCGGAAACAGCGACATGACCACGTCTTGCCAGGGTGCCCGATGAGCGCGCATGCCCTCTATGTCACCGCGGCATATGCCGTTTCGGCGATTGCCATCGTCGGACTGGTGCTGTGGATTCTTGCCGACCAGCGCGCGCGCAAGCGCGAGATGGCCGAACTTGAGGCCGCCGGCCATCGCCGTCGCTCGGACAAGGCCAAGGCATGAGCACCGACAGCCAGAAGCCGACGGCGCGGCCTCGCAGGCTTATGGTTCTGCTGCCGCTGCTGATTTTCATGGGCCTCGCCGGCCTGTTTCTGGCGCAGCTGCTGTCCGGCCGCGACCTCACCGCGGTGCCCTCGGCGCTGATCGGCCAGATGGCGCCAGAGACAGACCTGCCGCCGCTCGAAGGCATGCAGGTTCCCGGGCTGAACTCAGCCGACTTCGCCGGCAAGGTCACGCTGGTCAATGTCTGGGCGTCGTGGTGCGCGCCATGCCGCGAGGAACACCCGGTGCTGCTCGAACTGTCGAAGGACCCGCGCTTTTCCATCGCCGGCTTGAACTACAAGGACAAGCCCGAGAATGCCCGTCGTTTTCTCGGCGACCTCGGCAGCCCCTACAAAGCGATCGGCGTCGACCAGAACGGCCGCACGGCGATCGACTGGGGTGTCTATGGCGTGCCGGAGACCTTCCTTCTGGGCAAGGACGGCAAGGTTGCATTCAAGCATGTCGGACCGCTGTCGCCGGAGGCGGTGAGCACGACACTCATGCCCGAAATCGAGAAGGCACTGGCGGCGCAATAGACCGGATCGGGGCCGGCTCGCGCACCACGTGCGAATCATCAAGATTTCAACTACGTTTTCATACAACCGCTGGGGAGAGGCGCGCCGTGAGGGCGCGACCGGTGGCTGTTGGGGGAGACGTCAATGCAAGACAGTTCCGCGCTCATCATTTTTCTGCCGCTCGCGCTCGGCGTCATCATGCTCGGCCTCGGCCTGTCGCTGACGACGGAGGATTTTCGCAACGTCCTGCAAAAGCCCAAGGCGGTGATCGTGGCGCTGCTCTGCCAGACCGTCATCCTGCCGCTTGCGTGTCTCGGGCTGGTCTACGTCTTCGGCCTCGAACCGGCATTGGCTGTGGGCATGATGCTTTTGGCGGCAAGCCCCGGCGGCACCTCAGCCAATCTCTACAGCCACCTGGCCGACGGCGACGTGGCGCTCAACATCACGCTGACGGCGATCAATTCGGCGCTGTCGATCGTGACGCTGCCGCTGATCGTCAACTGGTCGCTGATGCATTTCATGTCGGGCGACCAGGCCATCCCGCTGCAATTCGCCAAGGTGATGCAGGTGTTCGTCATCGTGCTCGGCCCCGTGCTGATCGGCATGTGGCTGCGCAGCCGCTTCCCTGATTTCGCCGAACGCATGGCGCGGCCGGTGAAGATCTTCTCGATGCTGTTCCTGTTCGCCGTGGTTGCCGTGGCGCTCGTGCAGGAATGGGAAACACTCAAGGCCTGGGGACCGATCGTCGGCCTGGCAGCCCTTGCCTTCAACCTCGTCAGCCTTGGCGTCGGCTATTTCGTGCCCCGCGCCGCCGGCGTCGAAAAACGGCAGGCCACCGCGATCGGCATGGAGATCGGCATCCACAACGGCACGCTGGCAATCGCCATCGCGCTGAGCCCGCTGCTGCTCAACAACGCGACAATGGCGGTTCCGGCAGCGATCTACGGGCTGATCGCCTTCATCACCGCAGCGATCTTCGGCTACTGGCTGAAGCGGTCGCATGGCCGCGCGACTGCGACGATGCCGGTGCACTGAGGCCACCGCGGAGCCCACGATGCTGGAAACGAAAAAGGCGCTTGCGGCATCCCTTGCGGGAGCCCCTGGCGCCTTGTCGCAACGGCCGGTCAAAAGCCGGCCGGACATTTCTGGCTAGGAATCAGCCGTAGACCTGCTTGTAGGCCTGGAACAGCATCTCGCTGCGGTCGGCGCGCATATCGGCCAGGTCGCGGCTCGAGAAGCCGTCGATTTCGGCAACAAGGCGCTTGTACTGCTTGCGCTTGGCGGCGCTCTGGCGCGCGCGGGTCAGAAGGTTGTCGAACAACATCTTGCGTTCCTTTCGTCTGCCGCCCGATGCGGCTTGAACCGACCTCCCTGATCGATCCGAACATGACATAGGAACCGTTGCGCTGCAAAATAAGATGCTGCAACGCAGCAATGCACGGCGCGCATAACGAGTTAACGAGTGCAAACAAAACTGGAAAACGCCGCCAACCTGTCCCGCATCAATGCGATGCTAGCCGCGTCAGCAAGGATCTCGTCCATCTCCTGCGGTCTCTTGCCGAGCAGCGTAATGGTCAGGTCTTGCCCGTCAAAAAGGTCGAAGGACATTGTTCTCATGATCTCGGCAAGGGCAGCGCGGGCAAATTGCGACCGCGGCGAGGCATGAACCTGCATCGCCGGCTTGCCGACGACGGCGTCACGTGAAACCAGCCAGTCCAGCGCATTCTTCAGTCCGCCCGGCACCCCATGGGCGTATTCAGGACAAGAGACGATCACTCCGTCGGCTCGCGTAACGGCAGCGATGAGCGCCGTCACCTCCTGCGGTGTGCGTTCACCCTCGTCATCGGGATTGAAAATCGGCAGGTGGCCAAGCCCGTCATAGACGCTGACATGGCATCCCGGTGGCGCATTGCGCGCCAGGGCGACAACAAGCGCAGTGTTGGTAGAGGCAGCCCGCTGGCTGCCGGAAAGGGCGAGAATATTGATCAAGGCAAGGCCGCCAGCGTCGGACGATTCGTGTCCGGCGAAAGCTACCACATGCTCTTGCGATAGGACTCGTCCAGCGAGCGGTCGAGCGTCTCGGCATTGTCGGCGAGCACCAGCTGGTCGCGGAGGATCTGGCCGAGCGTAGGCAGGCTGGTGCGGTCGGGCCATGTGCCTGATACCCACAGCTCGGAACGCATGAACGCCTTGGCGCAATGCATGTAGACAGCCTTGATCGCAACCACCATGACGGTGACCGGCAGCTTGCCTTCGGCGGCGAGCCGTTCGCACAACGCCGGATCGGCGGTCAGGCGCGCATCGCCATTGATACGCAGTGTCTCGTTCATGCCCGGTATCAGGAACAGCAGGCCGACAGCGGGATTGACGATGACGTTTTCCAGCGTGTCGAGCCTGTTGTTGCCGGGCCGGTCGGGAATGGCGATGGTGGCATCGTCGAGGATGGCGACGAAACCCGGCTTGTCGCCCTTGGGCGTGACGTCGGCGTTGCCCTTGTCGTCGGACGAACCGATAAGCACGAACGGGCTGCGCGCCAGGAAGCCCTTGGCGTGATGGTCGAGGCGGCGGAGCTCCTTGCGCACGGCGCCATCACCCGGCGCGCGATAATGTTGACGCAACGCCTCGCGGTCGGTGATGAACTCCATGATGCCCTCTTACTTATGGTCTTCCAACGAATGGCGCATGATGAGCGGCATCTGGCTGAAAGTGAAGAGCAAGGTTATCGGCATGATGCCCCAGACCTTGAAAGCCACCCAGGTGTCGGTCGTAAAGGACCGCCAAACAACCTCGTTGACCAGAGCAAGAAACAGGAAGAACAGGCCCCAGCGGAAGGTCAGCTTGCGCCAGCCTTCGGCATCGAGGCGAAAGGCCGATGCAAAAACATAGCCAAGCAACGACTTGCCGAAGACAAGGCCACCCAGTAGCACGACACCGAAAAGCGAATTGATGATCGTTGGCTTCATCTTGATGAAGATGTCGTTCTGCAGATAGAGCGTCAGCGCGCCGAATATGAAGACAACGACGCCCGAGACCAGTGGCATGATCGGCAGCGAGCGGGTCAGCAGCCAGGAAGCCGCCAGCGCAACCGCCGTGGCAACCATGAAGAGGCCTGTGGCGACGAAGATCGGCTTGCCAAGCTCTGCCAGTATCGGGAAGTGCGACGCCAGCCACTCGCCGCGCGCGTTGGCGAAGAAGAACACGACCAGCGGCCCGAGCTCCAGCGCCAGCTTGAGCAGCGGGCTGACGTCTTCCTTCTTGGTTTTCGGGTCCGACGGATCGCGTTCGAGGATAGGTGCATTCATGGATCAGGCGACTCCTGCGATCGCCTTGGCGAAATCGCTTGCCGAAAAGGGTTCGAGATCGTCGACCTGCTCGCCGACGCCGATGAAATAGACCGGCAGCTTATGTTTGGCGGCGATTGCGACCAAAATACCGCCGCGCGCCGTACCGTCGAGCTTTGTCATCACCAGCCCGTTCACACCTGCGACATTGCGGAAGATCTCGACCTGATTGAGCGCGTTCTGGCCGGTGGTGGCATCGACAGTCTGCAGCACCGTGTGCGGGGCTTCGGGATCGAGCTTGCCGAGAACACGCACGATCTTTTCGAGCTCGGCCATCAGCTCGGCCTTGTTCTGCAGGCGGCCGGCGGTATCGATGATCAGCACGTCGGATCCGGCGGCCTTGGCCTGCTCGAACGCATCGTAGGCGAGACCGGCGGCATCAGCGCCGAGCTTGGTGGCGATGACGGGCGACTTGGTGCGTTCACCCCAGATCTTCAGCTGCTCGATGGCCGCGGCACGGAACGTGTCGCCGGCGGCGAGCATGACAGACAGCCCGCCTTCGGTGAGCTTGGCGGCCAGCTTGCCGATGGTGGTGGTCTTGCCGGTGCCGTTGACGCCGACGACCAGGATGACATGCGGCTTGTGCGACAGGTCGAGCTCCAGCGGAAGCGCCACCGGCTTCAGCACCTTCTCGACCTCGACCGCCATGATCGAGCGGACCTCGTGGTCGGAAACGTCCTTGCCATAGCGGCTCGCCGCCAGCGCGTCGGTGACCCGAAGCGCGGTCTCGACGCCGAGATCGGCGCGGATCAGCACGTCTTCGAGGTCCTGCAGCGTGTCTTCGTCCAGCTTGCGCTTGGTGAAGATGCCGGCAATGTTGCCCGACAGTTCCTTGGATGAGCGCGACAGGCCCTGGCGCAGGCGCTGGAACCAGCTCTGGCGCGGCGCGGGCGCCGCCACTTCGACGATTTCGGCCTTCTGCTCGACCTTCTTCTGGACGGTGACCTTGCCGGCCGAGGGTTTCGGCTCAGGCGCAGAGGAAGCCTGTACCGGTTCAGCGGGAGCGGGAACGACAACAGGTGCAGGCTTGGAAACGGCATCGCGCAGCGCGGCTACCGGCTGCGCTTCCTCGGCCGCCATCGCCACAGGCACAGGCGCTTCGGCTGCGATCGGCGCAGGCTCCTCGTCGACTGGCTCGACGGGACGTGGTTCAGCCACAGGTTCCGGCGGTACAGGGGCAGGCGCCTCGACGACGGGCTCTTCGACAACCGGCTCCGTTTCAGAGGCACGCATTGTCGGCTCGGGCGCAGAGGGCACCGGCTGGGCCGGAACTTCTTCGGGCAACTCCGGCGTGGACGGCTCAACCGGCGGCAGCGGAACCTCCGCCGGCGTTGGCTCCGGCTCGACCGGGCTCGGCGCAGGCACGGGCTGTTCGGCTGGCTTTTCCGGCTCGAAAGCAGGTTCTTCCGGCGGAACGGGCTGCGGCCCGGGCTCGACCGGTACCGGCTGTTCGGCCGGCTTTGGCTCCGGCACCACTGGCGGCGTCGGCGGCGTTTCTGGAGCCGGCTCCGGCGTCGGCTCTTCGATCGGAACGGCCGGTGTCTCCCCAGCGACAGGCGTTTCCGCTGCGGCCGGCACCTCTTCCGCCGGCTTCAACGCTTCCAGAGCGTCAAAATTCAGCGGCGGCAGAACCTCGTTCTCGGCCGGCTGCTCGACAGTCTCCTTCTTGCCGAAGGAGAAAACTTTCTTGATGAACCCGAATGCCATGCGGTCGCTTTCGTCAGGCCGCGCGCGCGGCGGCCGGTGCCGCTGTCAGCCGCTCGCCGTCATGTCCGGCGATGTCGACTTCCATGATTTCACCCGCCGTGCCCCTGTCGATCGCAACGAGCGTAAAACCTTCCGTCCGGCCGAGCCCCTCGCGCTCGACTAGCACCTTCTGGCGCGAGCCCTTGAGGCTTTCGAGATGGTTCGTATAGGCGACGTCTCCGGCAGCGCGCAGGCGGGCGGCGCGCTGCTTGACGATGTCGCGACGAACCTGCGGCATGCGCGCGGCGGGCGTGCCCTCTCGCGGGCTGAACGGGAAAACGTGGAGATGGGTCAACCCACACTCCTCGACGATGCGGATCGAATTCTCGAACATCTCGTCGGTCTCGGTCGGAAAACCGGCAATGATGTCGGCGCCGAAGACAATGTCGGGGCGAAGCTTGCGCACATCGGCGCAGAACTGGATCGACTGGTCGCGCAGGTGGCGGCGCTTCATGCGCTTCAGGATCATGTCGTCGCCCGACTGCAGCGACAGATGCAGATGCGGCATCAGCCGGCTCTCGGTAGCGACCGCTTCGAGCAGGTCCTCGTCGGCCTCGATCGAATCGATCGAGGAGAGACGCAGGCGGCGAACGTCGGGAACCTGGCGCAGAATGGTCTTGACCAGCTTGCCCAGTCGCGGCGCGCCCGGCAGGTCGGCGCCATAGCTGGTCATGTCGACGCCCGACAGCACCACCTCGGCATAACCGTTGCCGGCCAGGCGCTTGATCTGCTCGACCACCGCGCCCATCGGCACCGAGCGCGAATTGCCGCGGCCATAGGGAATGATGCAGAAGGTGCAGCGATGGTCGCAGCCGTTCTGCACCTGGACGAAGGCGCGTGCGCGGCCTTCGATGGCATCGACCATGTGGCCAGCCGTCTCGCGCACGGAAAAGATGTCGTTGACGCGGGCCTTCTCGAAATCGTTGACGCCGAAGTCCGGCAGCGCCAGGTAATTGTGCGCCTTGAGCTTTTCCTCGTTGCCGAGCACGAGGTCGACCTCGGCCATGTCGGCAAAAGCCGCCGGGTCGGTCTGGGCGGCACAGCCGGTGACGATGATGCGCGCGTCAGGGTTCTCGCGGCGCGCCTTGCGGATCGACTGCTTGGCCTGGCGCACCGCTTCGCTCGTCACTGCGCAGGTGTTGAATATGACCGCGCCGCCCTTGAGTTCTTCAAGGCCTGCGGCCTTGGCCTCGCGCTTCATCACCTCGGATTCGTAGGTGTTGAGGCGGCAGCCGAAAGTTACGACGTCGACCGCCATCAGGCGACGTCCTGCTGATCGCGACGCCAGGCGCCGGTCGCCGGATTGAAGCTGCCGGAGAATTCCCACTCGGCGGGACCGGTCATGACGACATGGTCGTCGTTACGCCAGTCGATCTGAAGCGTACCGCCGCTCGGCACGGTGACGGTCACGCTACGGCCGGTACGGCCGGTGCGCGCGGCTGAGACGGCAGCAGCACAGGTGGCCGAACCGCAAGCCAAGGTCAGGCCGGCGCCACGCTCCCAGGTGCGCAGGTTGAGCGTCCCGGGCGAGGTCACCTGGGCGATCGAGATGTTGGCACGCTCGGGAAAGATCGGATGGTTTTCGAGCAGCGGGCCGAAACGGTCGAGATCGTAGGACCAGACGTCGTTGTCGACCCAGAAAATGGCGTGCGGGTTGCCCATCGAGGCGACCGAGGGCGAATGCAGCACAGGCTGGTCAATCGGCCCGATCTGCAACTCGATGGCGCGGGTGTCGCGGAATTCTTCCGCCAGCGGGATGTCCTGCCAGCCGAAGCGGGGAATGCCCATGTCGACCGAGATCGAGCCGTCCTCATGCTCTTCGGCATTGAGGATGCCGGCGACAGTCTCGAAGGTGAACACCTTCTGTCCGGTCTCGGCGGCCAGCGCCTGGACGACGCAGCGCGTGCCGTTGCCGCAGGCCTGGGCATGGGTGCCGTCGGAGTTGATGATCTCGATGTAGTTCACGGTGCCCGGGGTGCGCGGGTCGTGGATCGCCATGATCTGGTCGAACTTGGTCGCCGGATCGGCGGCAAGCGCAATCGCCGCGGCAGGCGTAACGCGGTCCGCGCGACCGCGCATGTCGGCAACGATAATGTCGTTGCCGAGCCCGTTCATCTTGGCGAAAGGGGCCTCAATGGCCATGGTCGGTAAGTCTCGCGGCTGTTTGGGGCCTATATGGCGGAAACATCACCGAATTACCAGTCTCGCGGCACGTTGGCCTATTGAGACAATTTTGCAACAATTTCATACGCAAACCCTATTTTAACCATATCAGGTTGAAATTCTGCCAACTTCGCCGCTTTAGAGGCGAATTGTCGATCGCGCGGGGGCGCCCCCAGAACTGCCCCACGGAGGGAATGCAATGGCTTTTTCGAAAACCGGCCTGCTGGCCGCATCGCTGGTGGCGCTTCTGGCTGCAGCTGGCTGCAACAGCACGCGCCTTTCCTCGATGGACACCCAGCCGGCCCCGCTGCCCGCGGCGCCCGCCGGCACTGTCACCAGCGGCCAGCTGCCGCCGCCCTCGGCACCAGGCGCCGCCGCAGGTGCTTCGCAATTCCCGGCCGCGCCGGCACAGACCCAGGTCGCGGCCCTGCCCGCCGACGGTGGCGCTGCCGCCGCCAACGCACCCGACATCACCGCAACCAGCGTGGCTGGGGTGTGGAGCGCGTCGGTTTCCGGCCAGAGCTGCAAGGTGGCGACGCCGCAGACCAAGTTCGGCCAGGGCTTCCGCGCCGGCCCGCTGCGCTGCCCGGCTCCGATCGACGGCGTCAAGTCGTGGAACGTCGCTGGCAAGCAGCTGACGCTGTTCGATGAAAGCGGCTCGCCGCTGGCCAGGCTCTATCAATCGGGCGAAGGCCGCTTCGACGGCCAGACCTCGAACGGCCTGCCGATTTCGCTGAACCGCTGACATCTCGGCAGCCAGAGTAAATCATGCACGTTCGTGACGGCCTGCAGACTCATGTGACCGTCAGGCAGCGTTATGACCACCTGGTCGAGAGCGGCAGCATCCGCAGCGACCAGGCCCAGCTTCCGATCGTGGCCGCACTGGACCGGCTGATCGACGAGATTTCCGAGAAGAGGCTGGCGCGCAAGTCGAGCGCCCTGGGTTGGCTGTTTGCCCGGCGCAAGCCGCAGCACGAACACGTCAAGGGCCTCTACGTCCATGGCGGCGTCGGCCGCGGCAAGACCATGCTGATGGACATGTTCTTCGAGCTGGTGCCGGTCAAGCACAAGCGTCGCGTCCATTTCAACGACTTCATGGCCGACGTGCACGACCGCATCCAGAGGCAGCGGGCGGCGCGCAAGAACGGCACCTCGCGCGATGACGACCCGATCCCCCCGGTGGCGGCGGCACTGGCCGAGGAGGCCTGGGTGCTGTGCTTCGACGAGTTCTCGGTCACCGACATCGCCGACGCGATGATCCTGTCGAGGCTGTTTTCGGCGCTGTTTGCCCAAGGCGTGGTGCTGGTCGCCACCTCCAACGTCGCGCCGCGCGATCTTTATCGCGACGGGCTCAATCGCCAACTGTTCCTGCCCTTCATCGGTATGCTCGAGCAGAACACCAACGTGCTCAACCTCGATGCCGACACCGATTACCGGCTGGAGAAGCTCGATCGCGTGCCTGTCTATATCAGCCCGCTCGGCGAGGCTGCCGACAAGGCGATGGACAAGGCCTGGGCCAGGATGACCCATGGTGCCGCAGCTGAGGCGGCCACCGTCGCGGTCAAGGGCCGCAAGGTCGCCGTGCCGGCGGCCGTTCCCGGCTGTGCGCGCTTCGGCTTCGCCGATCTCTGCGAAAAGCCGCTTGCGGCGCGCGACTATCTGGCGATCACCGCACACTACAAGACCATTTTCGTCGACCATGTGCCGGTTCTGGCAGAAGCCAATCGCAACGAGGCCAAGCGCTTCATCCTCTTGGTCGACACGCTCTATGACCAGCAGATCAGGCTGGTGATCAGCGCCGCCGCCACGCCCGACAAGCTTTATGTCGGAAAACGTGGACACGAGGCCTTTGAGTTCGACCGGACGTCGTCGCGGCTTATCGAGATGCAAGGCGCCGAATGGCTCGACGGCTGGGCCGAACGGCACGCCGAGCCTGCAGCTTCACTGGCCGGGTAAGGCACCGTCCGCCGTCAAACGTGCTGGATTTTCATGAACTGCCCGCACTGTACGTGGCCTGCCGTAGCGTGTCGTCGCGGCGAGCAGCACGCCGAGCATCAGCCCGTCCAGCATATGCCACATGAAATGCGTGCCGATCGGCATGGCGTCGCAGACCAGCGGGTCCATGACCCGGCAGGTGACGGCGCCGAGGAAGATGACGGCGGCGGCGATGTTGTACCAGCCGGCACGGCTGCCGCTGGCGATGACCACCCAACCGAAGAAGATCAGCGCCAGGAACGGCGGCAGGTAGCCGGTAGTGCCGTTTGAAGCTGTGCGCAGCCAGTCCGGCACCATGTAGGTGACGAACCCGACAGCGACATAGAAAGCAAAGAAGATCACCAGCGCTTTGGTCCATCCCATGCCGGCGAAGCGGCGCAGGTTGAACAGCGAATAGACCAGCGTGAAACCGGCGATCGGGACGATGTCGCCCCATTTGGTCGCCTCGTTGGCAAACGTATGGAACAGCGTCGAGCCGATGCCGATCGCCACCACCCACCAGCCCAGCACCTCGACGAAAGTGCCGGCATCGCGCCGCCGTGCCTCGTAGACGCCCCACAGGCCGGCGAGGAAAAAGGCGAGATTGCTGACGGCATTGAACGGCTCAGTCCACAGACCGATGTCAGTGCGCTCGCAATAGAGATCGAGATGTTGGCTGAACTGTTCCAGCATCACCTTGCCTCACCACGGCCCAATTCTACCGCCGCCAGCCAATTTTCATAACGGTAATTTGTCCCGACAGCCTGACGCAGCGGAAACTTCACTTGTTGAAAATTTCACCGCAACGTGACTTCCCGTTGAATGGCGCTTCTGCCACATATTTCAGCAACTACAAAAAGGCCGGTTTCGCTGGCTGAGGATCTGGATCGGTCATGGAGTTTCGCAGATATTTTCGGCTGGCGGCCGTGGCGCTGGCCTTTGCCGGGTTTACCGGCGCAACGCATGCCGACTCGACAGCCAAGGCACCCGTGCGCCCGCTCGGCGTCATCGAACTCTTCACCAGCCAGGGCTGCAATTCCTGCCCGCCGGCCGATGAACTGTTTGCCAAATTCGCCGCCCAGGACGACATGGTCGCGCTCGCCTATCACGTCACCTACTGGGATTATCTCGGCTGGCAGGACGAACTCGGCAGCAAGGACAACACCGACCGGCAATATGCCTATATGCGTGCCTTCGGCGCGCGCTCGGTCTACACGCCCCAGGCCGTCATCAATGGCCGCACCCATGTAAATGGCGCCAAAAGCGAGGATGTGAACGGCGCACTCGCCAACCTCGCCGAGACCGGCCAGGGCATGAATGTCGACCTCAAGGTGACCGACAATGGCGACACCTTCACCATCGAGGTCGGCGCCGCCACCGGCCCGGCCAGCCCGGCCCATGTGGTGATCGTGCATTATCAGCCGCCGCAGGTCGTCGACCTCCAGAAGGGCGAAAACAAGGGCCGCAGCGTCACCTACTGGAATGCCGTCACCGACCTGCACACCGCTGGCATGTGGCACGGCCAGACGCAACGGTTCGAGCTGCCGAAGAGCGAAGTGGAAAAGAAGGGCGGCTGCGCCGTGCTGTTGCAGGCTGTCGGCAAGGATGGCGTACCGGGCCCGATTCTCGGCGCGGCTGTCGTGCGCAAGCCGTCGAAGACGGCGCTGTAGATGCAAAAAAGCCGACGCAGGCTTGTGGCCAGACGTCGGCTTCAGATTTTGGGATCGTCGCCCTCGTCCTGAAAAGGAACCGAGGTTGGTTCGATCCGACTCTAGCCCGTGGGCGGGGGGCTTGGGGTTTACGAGCCGGTGCCGGACCGAACCGTCTCAGGCAACACGGGTAAATTCGTCGGACAATGGGGCGTCAGCGCGGATAAAAAACGGCAGGAATGTGGCGAGTCATCACCAATTCCGACAGTCTGTTTCGCAAACGTTACCGCTGCGGCAAGCTACCTTACACTCTTCATACAGGTGTTACTTGTTGCATTTCGGGTGCGAATGCGCGATTCTTTAGCCGAGGTCATGTTCTGCAAGGGAACGATTGATGACTGATCGCGGTGCTGGGGCGGAGGATGGCGAGCCATCCGCGGTTTTGATCCCGCTCCATGAGGCCCGTCGGGAGCGACAAGAACTCCCGGTGGCATTCGAGAGACGGGAACTCGACCAGATTCTCAGGCTCTATGGACGCATGGTTGCCGCCAATGAGTGGCGCGACTACGCCATCGACCATCTCAGCGACCGCGCCGTCTTTTCGGTATTTCGCCGCACCAGCGAAACGCCGCTATTCCAGATCGTCAAGGATCCCAGGCTCGCCCGCAAGCAGGGCGCCTTCTCGGTCATCGCCGCCGGCGGCCTGATCCTCAAGCGCGGCCACGAATTGGCCCGTGTGCTCGGCGTCTTCGACAAGCGCCTGAAGGTAGTGGAAGCCTAAAGTCGTCTCGACCGGTGCGCCAAGCGCGAGTTGCAGCGCATCGGGCCATGATGCCGCGATGCTTGCGCCAGAGACCGAATCCCGCTCCCCGGCCCTTTCCTCGATGCTATCAATACCGCGACTGAATGCGGAACAAGCCAATGGGCGCCAAGAAGACAGAACCGGCCGCCATTCTCATCCGGCCGGCAACCACTGACGATTCGCCGTTGCTGATGAAGGCGATCATCGGCCTTGCCGCGCATGTCGGTGAGGCTGACGGCATCGCCTGCACGGAAGACGACATCCGGCGTTTCGGCTTTGGCGAAAAGCCGGCCTTTGAAGCGGTCATCGCCGAGATCGACGGCGCTTTCGCTGGCATGTGCCTGTTCTTTCCGATCTTCTCGACCTGGTATGGTCGTCCGGGCGTCTTCGTGCAGGACCTGTTCGTCGACCAGCAATTCCGCAGCTTCGGCATCGGCGAGCGGCTATTGCGCCATGTCGCCCGGCTTTGCCGGGACAGAGGCGGCGTCTACATCAGGCTCGCGGTCGATGAGGACAATGCGCGGGCGCATCCCTTCTACACCAGGCTCGGCTTTGCCTGGACGAAGGACCAGAGGTCCTACATTGCCGGCGGACCGACATTCCAGGCGCTGAGCCAAACGACGGGGGAGCCGGAATGAAAACCTTCTATGCCGAGGAGCAGAAGCGGCACGACCCCAAGGCGTTCCTGTCGATGGGAATGCAAAAGCCCAATCCGGAACAGCCCGAACGCGTCGAGCGCCTGCTGGCGGGCTCCCGGGCGGCCGGCTCGACGATCCATCGCCCGGCCAGCTACGGCCTCACCCCGATCGCTGCGGTCCACACGCCCGAATACATCGAGTTCCTCACCCACATCTTCGAGCGCTGGCAGCGCATGGAGGGCGCTTCCGCCGAGGTCATTCCCAACGTCCATCCTTTTGCCCGCAATGGCAGCTACCCAGCGGGTGCGGCCGGCCAGGCCGGTTACCACATGGCCGACACCGCCTGCCCGATCTCGGCAGAGACCTTCGACAGCGCCTGCTGGAGCGCATGGAGTGCCGTCGCCGCCACAGAGGCGGTGATGTCGGGTGAACCGGCGGCCTACGCGCTGTGCCGCCCGCCCGGCCATCATGCCTTTGCCGACGTCGCCGGCGGCTTCTGCTTCTTCAACAATTCGGCCATTGCCGCGCAGCGGCTGCGGGCGACCGCCTCGCGCGTCGCCATCCTCGATGTCGACCTTCATCACGGCAACGGCACGCAAGGCATCTTTTACGCGAGACCGGACGTGCTGACAGTGTCGCTGCACGCCGATCCGAGCCGCTTCTACCCGTTCTTCTGGGGCCATGCCGACGAGCGCGGCGAGGCTACCGGTCTCGGCTACAACCTCAACCTGCCCTTGGCGCGCAAGTCGGGCGATACCGAGTTCCTGGAGGCGCTCGGCCACGCCGTCAGCCGCATCCGGGCCTTTGCGCCCGACGCGCTTGTCGTGGCACTCGGGCTCGATGCCTTCGAAGGCGACCCGTTCGGCGGCTTGTCGGTGACGACATCGGGCTTTGCGCGCATTGCCGAGGCGATTGCCCAGCTAAGGTTGCCGACTGTCATCGTCCAGGAGGGCGGCTATCTCTGTGACGCGCTCGGCGACAACCTGACCGCCTTCCTCACCGGTTTTTCCGGCGCGAACTAGTTAGCGCGCCGCGCGAATGCTCCAGGCGCGGTAGAACAACAGCAGCGCATAGGCGAGCATCAGGATCATGGCGATGCGCAGCAGCGTTTCAGCGCTTGAAAGCGGCACGAACATCAGCGCCAGGCCAAAGGCGGCATAGACCGCGCCGCCGACAAGTGTCGGCCACAGCCGCGTCTGCCGCTCGCTATCGAGAAAGCTCGACGCCATCTCGATCAGGCCGACGAGCAGCGCCAGCAGGCCGACGATCCATGTCAGCGCCGACAAGGTGAACACGCTGGTCAACAGGCCGCTGGCGACGACGATCGCGCCCGCGGCGATCGACAACAGGTTGCGGACCAGCCCGAGCGTCTGGCCGGTCGTGCGTGGCGGCGAGCGGTCGAGCGTCACCAGGCCCAAAATGCCGTCGACGAGCAACAGCCCGCCGCCGACCAGCACCAGCAATTGCACCGCCTGGGACGGATAGAAGAAGGCGACCAATGCCGCCGCCGCGATCAGAACTCCCCGCAACGCGGTCAGCGTTGCGTCGAACCGCTTGGTCTTGCCCTCTGCCATGCCCCTGCTCCTGCTTAGACTGAGACAATCATTTGTCGAAGAAATGCGCGCGGTTCGCAACCGTGATGCTGTGATAGCCTTCCCGCGGCGGACAGCTCGCGGGCAGCGCGTACACCGCGACCAGATGCGCGTACCGCGTGAACAAAAGCCTGCTTAGATTAGGAATTTCTTTCATCTTTCGGGAGGAGACTTAGCCACGGCCTGACCAGACAGTCTTGGCGGGCATGGGGGCGTGGCAATGTTCAAGGTCATTTCCTGTCTTGCTTACGAGCATGACTATTCGTTCGTCGTGGTCGCCGCGATCGTCTGTATTGCCGGCGCGGCCATGACTATTCGGCTTTTCGAGCGTGCCTCTCGTCTCTCGGCCAGTGCCCGCTCCTCTTGGATCGTGCTTTCCGGCATCGCCTGCGGCGCCGCGATCTGGACCACACATTTCGTTGCCATGCTTGGCTTCCAACTGCCGTTCGAGGCAGCCTTCGACCCGCTTCTGACCATCGCCTCGCTGCTCATCGCCATCGCCTTCACCGCCGCCGGACTGCATCTTTCAGCGAGCCCGCCCAATGGACTGCCGGTCGAGACGGGCGGCGCGGTGATCGGCGCGGGTGTGGTTGCCATGCATTTCACCGGCATGCGCGGTTTCGAGATCGCCGGCCGCATCGAGTGGGATGCCGGTCTCGTCGAGGCCTCGATCCTGTTTGCCGTAGCCTTCGGCGCACTCGCCATGCATCTGGCGGCGCGGCAGCGCATTCGCTACGCCAAGCCGCTCTCGGTGCTGGCTCTCGTGCTTGCCATCTGCGCCATGCATTTCACTGCCATGGGCGCTGCCACCATTGTGCCCGATCCGTCGGTTCCGGTGCCGACAAAGGTGTTGTCGAGCGAATTCCTCGCCGTTCTGGTGCTCGCCACCATGGCGATCATCGCTGGGCTGACGCTTTACGTGATGGACGCCAAGTCGCAGCGCGAACTGGTCGACAGCTTCCGCCATGCCGCCCAGCACGACCCGCTGACCGGCCTGCCCAATCGCGCCTTCCTGTCCGACAACCTGCCCGGCATGCTCAAGCGCAGTGCTGCCGCCGGCAAGGAAGCCGCTGTCATTGTGGTCGACCTCGACCGCTTCAAGGAGATCAACGACGTCCACGGCCACCACGCTGGTGACCTGCTGTTGCAGACGGTGGCCAACCGGCTGAAGATCCTGACCGGCCCCGGTGAACTGGTGGCGCGCGTCGGCGGCGACGAGTTCATCGCCGTCAAGCAGGACATTTCGAGCAAGGAAGAAGTCGATCGCTTCGTCATCAGGCTGATTTCCGGTGTGCTCGACCCGATCCAGAACAAGTCCAAGACGTTGTCCGTCGGCGCCAGCATCGGCATCAGCCTGTTCCCGCACCACGCCAGCGACGCCGACGAGCTGATCGGCGCGGCCGACCTTGCCATGTACCGCGCCAAACGCGCCGTAACAGACAAGGTCTGCTACTACGACCGCTCGATGGACGAGGGCCGGCGCGAGCGCAGCGCGCTCGCCATGGAACTGCGGCACGCGCTGGAGCGCGACGAGTTCGAACTTTATTACCAGCCGCAGCTCGACATGAAGACTGGCGAGGTCACCGCCTATGAGGCGCTGCTGCGCTGGCATCATCGCGAACGCGGCATCGTGGCGCCGGAAGAATTCATCCCCATCGCCGAGGAGAATGGGTTGATCATCCCGATCGGCGAGTGGGTGCTGAAGACCGCCTGCGCCGAGGTTGCCGGCTGGCGCAAGCCCTACAAGATCGCCGTCAACATCGCCGCCGCCCAGCTGGTGCAGGCCGACCTGACCAAGGTTGTGCATGAGACGCTGCTTTCGACCGGCCTTGCGGCCTCGCGGCTGGAGCTCGAGATCACCGAGGCCAGCATCATCGAGGACCGCGACCGCGCCCTGCACGTGGTGCGCCAGCTCAAGGCGCTCGGCGTGACCATCGCCATGGATGATTACGGCGTCGGCTATTCCTCGCTGTCGACGCTGCAGATCTTCCCCTTCGACAGGGTCAAGATCGACCGCTCCTTCGTCGAGGACGTCAGCAATGACAGCGCAGCCGCGGCGATCGTGAGGGCAACGATCCTGCTCGCCAACGACCTGCGCATCCCGGTTCTGGCCGAAGGCGTGGAAAAGCGGGAAAGCTTCGAGTTCCTGCGCGCCGAAGGCTGCACCGAGATGCAGGGCTTCCTGTTCGGCCGGCCGTTGCCGCTGTCGGAGATTGCAAGCCTCGTCGGTCGCAACGAAGCTCCCGGCAACATGCGCTCGGAGCTCCAGCGGTCGAGCGCTGCCTGAAGCCTGTCAGGCCTCAGCGCGCTTCCGGCCGTGGCGTGTAGCCGTCGGACTGGATGACAGGCAGGTGCGTCCAGGCGTCGTTGGCCATGCGCATCCAGGCACCGGCGGCAAGCGCGCCGCCATCGACAAGGATCGTCGTGCCCGACACCCAGCCTGACAGCGTGTCCGACGCCAGGAACAGTGCGGCACCCGCCGAGTCCGAACCCTCGCCAAAGCGGCCAATGGGGAACCAGCGCTTGAGGTGCTCGAGATTTTCCTTGGGCACGCGCGGCGTCGCCACGATCTGCGCCGAATTGGTGGTCTCGGGCGCAATGGCGTTGACGCGGATGCCATGCTGGCCAAGCTCGACGGCGAGGCTCTGGGTGAAGCCGGTGACCGCTGCCTTGAAGGCCGAATAGACAACCGTCATCGGGATGCCGCGGAAGGCCTCGATGGTCGAAACGTTGATGATGCTGCCGCCTTGCCCACTTGCCCGCATCAGCGGGATCGCCGCCTTGCTGACATGGAACATGTGCAGCAAGTTGACGTGGTAGAGCGCGTTCCATTCGGCCTCGGTCGAGTGCTCGAACGGCGTCTTGAAGCCGAGATAGTCGCCGACATTGTTGACCACCACATCGAGCCGGCCGAAGCTGCCGCGCACCGCTTCGACAAGGCGCGCCACGTCATCCGCCTTGCGTACGTCGGCTTCGACGACGAGGTGATCGGGGCCCAGCATCTCGCGCATCGATGTCACCCGAACGGGGTCGATCTCGGCGACAGCAACCTTCATGCCGGCGCGCGCAAAGAGTTCGGCCGTGGCGCGGCCGATGCCAGCGCCGCCGCCGGTTACCAGCGCGACTTTGCCGGCGAGGCCAAGGATGGAGATTTCGTCGGTCATCTTGTCCTCCGCAGTCGACGGTTCAAGCACAGGCGGCTCAGCTCGCCGCGTCCTGCGCCTCATATGTGTGGGTGCCGACCACCACCAACTCGCGGCGCGCAAGGCGCCATCCGTCAGGGGTGCGGACGAAGCGATCCTGGTAGCGGATGGTCATCTCGTAGCAGAGGTAGCGGCCGGCCGGATCGCGGAAATAGTGCCGTGCGATGCAGTATGTCTCGCCTTCGGCACCGCCCTCGACCGGCCTGACCGCCTGATTGAGCACGGCATGGAAGGTCTTGAGATAGCGGCCGGCGACCATCGCTGGAATGCCGCGCAGTTGGGCGAGACCCTCGAAGGTCCCACGCGGCGCGATGACCGCGCCATCAGCGGTGAACTGCGCGGCGAGCAGGTCGCCATCGCCAGTGTCGACAGCATAGGCATAGCGCTCCGACACCCGCCGCAGCGCCACTTCCATCAGCAGATCCGCCTGATTGTCGGCCATGACGTCCTCCCCGGAGAAGCGCTACCGGCCCGAGACCTGCGCGAAGACCTCGCGCAGCGCCCGCTGCACGTCGTTGCGGCGATAGCCGAGCAGCTTGGTCTCCTCGGCCTCAGGCTCGTAAGCGAGGATGTTGCCACGGCCCGGAACGATGAACATGTCGGGCAAAAGCGGGTGCTCCTCATTGCGCTCCTCGACCCGGTGCGGATTGCCGACGGCGTCGAACAGCGACTGGAAATATTGCTGGAACGTCAGGTTCTCGTCGCCGACCAGATAGGCCTTGCCGCTCTCGGCGCGCTGGAAAGCTCCCCAGATGGCTTCCGCCAGCGACTGCACCGACATGTAGTTGGTGCCGCCGGGCGGCGCGAAGATCGGCATCTGCGTCTCGCCGCGCGCATAAGCCATCAGCGTCTCGTAGCGCTTGGTCGGCAGACCCTGGACATAGCCGACGATCGACGGCGGGTTGAGCGTCGAGACGTTGAAGTCGGCGGTCGCAAGCGCACGCACGCCTTCGTCGGCAAGGCTGCGGCCACGCACATAGGCGTTTGTCTCCACCAGGTTCGGCATGACCTGGTGATAGTAGCTGCCGATGTGGACGACGCGACGGACGCCGGCCTTGCGCGCCAGCTCGACGAAGGTCGGCACGCCCTCGATCTGCATCTTGGTCCAGAACTCGTTCTCGTCGACGCCCTTGGGCAGGTGGCGGATGTCGTTGCCGGCGGCAAACAGGATGCCGTCGAATGGCGCGAGGTCGGCAGCCAAGAAATCACCCTTGGTGTAGTCGCCATAGATGGTCGGATAGGCCGCCATCGGGGTCGTCTCGGGTGCCGGCTTGCGTGCCGCCAGCACCACTTCGTTGCCTTGAGCCTTGAGGTAGGCGGCGGTGTGGCCGCCGATCATGCCCGTTCCGCCAATGATGAGGATTTTCATGCGCGTGCTCCCGGGCATCTGCAAAAAAGATGCCCGGACGATAGGCAGCGTCACGGGTGCGGCATCGTCCGTATCGACTACCAGCCGGTTGCAGGACGAATGGCGACCGCGCCGTCCAGAGTGACCACCTGCCCTTCCGCCATGTCGATGTCGATGGCGACGGCCCATATGCCCGGCGCCGGCAGGTCGAGGCTGTCGATTCGCCAGGTGCCGTCGCCGGGCTTGTAGGCGTCGGCCTTGATTTCGGTCGAGCCGGACTGGCTCAGCCGCAGCACGACGCCGCGCGCGTCGAGCGGGCCGAAATCGCCAGTCATCACCATGATCGAGGCGCTGACAGCGCCGGCATGGCCGGGGCTGAGGGCAAAGTCGGCCATGGCCTCCGGAGTATGGATGTGAATTGCTGCAGGCGCCGCCGTCTCGATAGCCAGAACGCGCGGTGGCGGCGTGAAGCGGAAGCCGGCGACGAAACCGAGGATCGCGACCATCAGCAGCGTCTCGACCAGAATGCTGCGCACCAGCAGGCGCTGTGCCCCACGCTGCTCGGCCAAGGCCGGTTTCGTCAGCTGCCAACGGTTGAAACCGGCGAGCGCAAGCAGGGCGAAAGCCAGCACCAGCTTCGCCGACAGCAGCAGCCCGTATCCGGTATGCCAGAGCGCGGGAACTGCCTCGACCTGGATGACTGTCAGCACGAGACCGGCGGCGACCAACGTCGCAACCACATAGGGAATGGCCACCGAAAACCGTCGCAGCGCCAGCTCGGCGCTTTCTCCACCTTCGCGCCCGCAAAAGGCCAGCGGCAGCAACGCCCCGGCCCAGAAGGCGATGCCGGTCCCATGGAAAAACACCATCGGACGCGTCAGCCATTGCGGGGTTGCGGCACTGGCATGGCCGCTCGCGGCCAAGGCGGTGCCGACGCCGACGAGGCCGGCAAGCGACAGCCAACGGGCCAGGCTGGCATCGCTGGCGAGTGCCAGCAGCGCCAGCGACAGCGCGATGAAGGCGATAGCCGCGGTGACGGCATAGCTGGTCGCAGCCGCCGCCTGCCAGCCCATGCCCTGACCGAACAATGCGAGCGGCGCGCCGAGCGCATCGAGCCCTTGCAGCCCGAACGAGACGGGTGCTGCGACAAGGCCCGCAACGAGCAGCGCGCCGATGACACCGACACCGGAGTGCTTGCCGGGCATGAGCCAGGCGAGCGCGAATGCGCCACCGACGCCAAGGAACAGGCCGAGATAGAGCACCAGCTTGGCGCTCCAGATGGCAAGTCGCAGCGACGTGTCGTTCAGCTCAGGTGTAGCGGGAGGCGTGACACTCGGATTGCCGACCGAAAAGGACAACACGCCCGCCACAGGGTGCCCGTCGGAAGAGACGACACGCCAGGACAAAAGGTAGGTGCCTTCGGCCCTCCAGTCCGGCCAGGCAATCGCCAGGTCGGCGCCATTTGCCTTGGCTGTCAGGCGCGTTTTGGTGCCGTCGGGCCCAATCAGCTCGGTGACCAGCGGCGCCACAGTCTCGCTGAAACCGAGCAAGAGCTCGGCGGGGGCTGCCTGCACCACCGCACCTTCGACAGGCGCCGAGCGCAGCAACGAGGCATGAGCACGTGCGACCGACGTCGTGCCCAGAAAGGCACTGGCGGCCATGATCAGGCCGCACAGGAAAACGAGCAGGCGCGCGCTGTCGCCAACAATGCCGCCCCCGGTCAGGCAAGGAAAGCGCGCCCGCATGATGTCAGTGGCCCGAATGGTCCTGGCTCTGGCCGCCGATCTTGTCGGCCTGGAACTCGACGGTCACCGTACCGGCCTTTTCGAAGGTCAACGTGCCGGAGAATTTGTCGCCTTCCTTGACCGGCGCCTTCAGGCCGATGAACATGATGTGGTAGGCGCCCGGCTTGAGCGCGACCTCGCCGCCGGCCGGGATTTCGAGGCCGTCGGTAATCTGGCGCATCTTCATCACGCCTTTGGCGTCTACCGCCATCTCGTGAATCTCGGCCTTTTCGGAAACGTCGGACTGGATCGAAACCAGGCGGTCGGCCTGGCTGCCGTTGTTCGTGATGGTCAAATAACCGGCAGCGACCTTGGCGCCGGCCGGCGTAGCGCGCGACCAGGGGTGGCCGATCTCGAGATCGCCCGCCTTGAAGCCATGGGCGAGCATCTGCTGGGTCGAAGCGAAGAGCAGCAGCAGCGCAAAGACGGCGATGCCGATACGCTCCTCGAAGCTGCGGAAAAGCGGGCGCGAAAAGGCGCGAACGGAACGGGTCATGGAAAACTCCGGATGTCTAAGGCGCCGGCACATGCAGCGCAGGCTCTGTCGAGATAAGCGAATTCGTTCGGCTGCTGCTATGCGGCAGCCGTCTCAGACCAGTGGTGGCGGCGCGCGCGGATTTCCGGGGTCGTGCTCCGGCGCTGTCGCCGCATCGGGTCTGAGCGCCAGGAAGACGGTCTTTGTCTCGATCAGGCGCCCGAGCAGAAGACCAGCGCCATCGGGCGGCATCACCGCGAGCGGCGAGACCATATTGCAGCCAAGCGTGCAACACGCGGTCAAGGCAGGATGTTCGCTCTTGGCCGGTGCGGTGTGGCCGCTTGCCGAGGTGATGCAGAGCGGGTTGCCGAAAATGTCGAGCGGCGGCGTGCCCTGGCCGAGCGCGATGGCACCCGCCACCGTCTGCAGGACGAGCATCAGCGCCGCGACAAGCGCGACCCCGAACCCAAATCCCTTGCGGCGAAATCCGACCAAGCGTCGCGACCTTTTCTTTTCGGGGGCCACTGATAGCATCGATGGCACGAAAGCGAAAATGGACCACGCTGCGACAAATTCTTTGTTCGAGCGAACGCCCGTCTCTCCCGTCGGCCATCGTCGCATCGGACGATGGCCTTCATTGCCATCACCGGTACGACTTGCAGTCGAGCACGGGAGAATACGCATGAAGGCTGGCATATCGGGGTTGCGCGACGTCTGGCGCGGCGGCGTCGCCACCTGGGAATGCGACGAAATGGGCCATATGAACACGCGCTTCTACGTCGCGCGCTGCATGGAGGCCATCACCATGCTGTTCGACCGGACTGGCCTGCCCCGCCTGTTGGCGGTCGGCTCGGAGACGACATTGGCCGTCAGGACCATGCATATCCGCTTCCTGCGCGAGGCGCGGGCCGGAAGCTCGATGCACATCTCGGCCGGGTTCGCCGCCATAGGCAACGGCACGGCCGACATCGTTGCCATGATGTTCGACACAGCCTCGAATGATTGCGCCGCGACCTTTCGCATCCGCCTCCATCATGTCGCATCGACGGACGGCAGCGGGCGGCCATGGCCTGAGACCTTCGCCAATCATATTGCGGCCGAGCTCACCGAGACGCCGAGGCTGGCAATGCCGCGTGGCACAGGCGATCTCCCCACGGTGATATCCGCATCGGGCGCGCGGGCCGAACAACTCGGCCTGCATCGGCTTGGCCAAGGCGCCGTGCCGCATCAGGCCTGTGACCCCTGGGGCAGGATGCTGCCTTACGCCTTCGTCGGCGCCATGGCCGACAGCGTCCGCAACATCATCACGCCGCTGCGCGAGGCCTGCGCCCGCCACAGCGACAGGACTGGACCACATTTCGGTGCCGCAGCACTCGAGTTCCTGATCGGCGTGGACGGCCTGCCCGCAAGCGGCGACTGCTGGGAGGTGCGCTCCGGCCTCGCCCGCATCGACGGGCGGACCATGAACATCGTCAACTGGATGCTCGACCCGTTCTCCGGAAGGCCGTTCGGCTCGATGGAGGTTGTGGCCATCTGCTTCGACCTGGAAACGCGCAAGCTTCTGCCCATCGCGCCGGCAGCACAAGCGGAGTTGGCGGGATGGACAATCCCCGACCTGACACTCTGAACCGCAAGCGGAAACGCCGCCCGCTTCTGCGGACGGCGCTTGAAATCACGTGGCTGCGGCGTGGCCGATGCCAGCGCCGCAACCGGTGTCGGCTTGCTCAGTCGATGTCGAAGCTGACGCCCTGGGCCAGCGGCAGCGCCCTGGAGTAGTTCACCGTGTTGGTGGCGCGGCGCATATAGGCCTTCCAGGCGTCCGAGCCGCTTTCGCGGCCGCCGCCGGTCTCCTTCTCGCCGCCGAACGCGCCGCCGATCTCCGCACCCGAGGTGCCGATGTTGACATTGGCGATGCCGCAGTCCGAACCCTCGACCGAGAGGAAACGTTCGGCTTCCTGCAGGTCGAGCGTGAAGATCGACGACGACAGGCCGGCGCCGACCGCATTGTGCAGGTCGAGCACAGCATCGAAGTCGGAATACTTCATCACATAAAGGATCGGTGCGAAGGTCTCTTCCAGCACCGGACCTGTCTGATCAGGCATCTCGACCAGTGCCGGCTTGACGTAATAGGCGCCGTCATGGCCCTGGTCGACGCGCGCACCACCGGTGATCTCGCCGCCGGCCTCGGCCGCGTGCTTCAGCGCCTTCTGCATGCCGTCGAAGGCGGCCTTGTCGATCAGCGGGCCGACGAGGGCCGAGCTCTCCAGCGGGCTGCCGACCGAGACGCTCTGATAGGCCTTCTTCAGCCGCGGCACGAGCTGGTCGTAGACGCTGTCATGGACGAACAGGCGGCGCATGGTGGTGCAGCGCTGGCCGGCGGTGCCCATGGCGCCGAAGGCGATGGCGCGCAGCGCCATGTCGAGATTGGCCGAAGGGCAGACGATGCCGGCATTGTTGCCGCCGAGCTCGAGGATGGCGCGGGCGAAACGTTTGGCCAGACGCGGGCCGACGTCACGGCCCATGCGGGTCGAGCCGGTGGCCGAGACCAGCGGCACCTTGGGGTGGTCGACAAGCACCTCGCCGATGGCGCGGTCGCCGATCAAAAGCTGCGACAGGCCTGCGGGCGCATCAGCGCCAAAACGTTTTGCCGCACGCTCGAAGATCGCCTGGCAGGCAAGGGCGGTCAGCGGCGTCTTTTCCGACGGCTTCCAGACAACCGAATTGCCGCAGACAAAGGCCAGGGCTGCATTCCACGACCACACCGCAACGGGGAAGTTGAAGGCCGAGATGACGCCTGTGACGCCGAGCGGATGCCAGGTTTCCATCATGCGATGGCCGGGACGCTCGGTGGCAATGGTCAGGCCATAAAGTTGGCGCGACAGGCCGACGGCGAAGTCGCAGATGTCGATCATCTCCTGGACTTCGCCGAGGCCCTCGGAGGCGATCTTTCCCACCTCGATCGAGACCAGGCGGCCGAGATCGGCCTTTGAAGCGCGCAGCTCCTCGCCGAGCAGGCGGACAAGCTCGCCGCGCTTCGGCGCCGGCACGTTGCGCCAGGCCTTGAAGGCGGCATCGGCGCGGGCAATTACGGCTTCCGCCTCGGCTGATGAGATCGACTTGAGCGCGCCGATCTGGTCGCCCGTCACCGGGCTGCGCACGATCAGGTCGCCGCCGGTGAAGGCAGCTGACGCAACGCCAAGCCGCTCCAGAAGAGCGGCGGTTTCGCTGGTCATGTTCATGCTGAATTCCTTTCCTCGTTCCTCACCCGCCCCGGGGCCGTTTGCGCGTGTGTTCGCGTCGTCGGTCGGGGCATTATCGCTTCGTTTCTCGACGGCCTTTGCCGCAAGACGCTTGGCAATGGCTATAGCCTGATCGACCACCTCAGCGCCACATCGGCGATCGCTGTGAGCGTGCTGTCCGGCGAATTGGCCAGACATGATCCACCGCCACGCGGTACGTGCGGCGAAGCTGACATCGATGTGAGGGAGGCTGAAAAAACAACACCCGCCGGGGGAGGAGGTCCGGCGGGTGTCGTATTTGTGGCCAGCGTCTGGGAGGAGGTAGGCGCTGACCTATTCGTCGGAAACCTGGGAGGAGGTAGGCCCGACAAATTCGATGACTGATATCTAGCTCCGCTGCGTATCGATTTAAAGTGTTGATATTGCATAGGAGCTTTGCGTTTTGTGCAATGCAGCAAGAGGCGCCGCGCTGCACCATCTTGCGGACGCTGCGTAAGCAGCCCTGATAGGGGAACCTTGCGCAACCGCGACGGTTAAAGGGGCGACGGCAGGAAGGCCATGGTCGACTATCGGGCAGCGCGCCTCAACATGGTGGAGTACCAGATCGCCCGGCGTGGATTGACCGAGCCGGCGGTGCTGGAGGCCATGGCCGCGGTGCCGCGCGAGAAATTCGTACCCACGGCCCTGCGCGACCGCGCCTACGACGACACCGCCCTGCCCATCGCCCACGACCAGACTATATCGCAACCTTACATCGTCGCGCTGATGGCCTGGGCGGCGGAACTCGAGCGCGGCAACAAGGTTCTGGAGATCGGCACCGGCTCGGGCTATGCGGCGGCCGTCATGGCCAGGCTAGCCGGCCGCGTCGTCACCATCGAGCGCATCGCTTCGCTGGCCGACAGCGCCAGGGCTCGGCTGAACAAGCTCGGCCATGCGAATGTACAAGTCATCGCGGGAGACGGCTCGGCCGGCTGCGAGGCCGAGGCGCCGTTCGACGCCATTCTCTCGGCAGCGGGTTCACGCACCGTGCCGTCGGCGTGGAAGGAACAGCTTGCGATAGGCGGACGGCTGATCATGCCCTTGGGCCCGTTCGGCGACCAGCAATTGGTCAAGATCGTGCGCAACGGCGAGAACGACTATGCGCGGAAGACGCTCGTGGCCGTGCGTTTCGTGCCGCTTCTCGGCGGCACGGGCTGACGGCTCAGCCCTTGCCGCCTTTGGCGACGAAGCGCCGTTCCGGCATCGAGCCCGGATCCGGCGGCAGTGTCGCGCCGCCATTCAGCGCCAGTTGCATGAACACGGTGTCGAGCCAGCGGCCATGCTTGTAGCCGGAGCCTTCCATGCGGCCGGTGTGATGGAAACCGAGCCTTTCATGCAGCTGCACCGAAGCGCTGTCGGCATGGCCGTCGCCGATGACGGCGATGATCTGTCGAAAGCCGAGAACAGTTGATTCGTCGATCAGCGCCTGCATCAGCGCCTTGCCGATGCCGGCGCCCTTGGCTTCCGGCGCAACATAGATCGAATCCTCGACAATGAAGCGATAGGCAGGGCGCGCACGGAACGGGCCGGCATAGGCATAGCCCAGAATGACAGCGTCGCGCTCGGCGACGAGGTAGGGATAACCGGCATCCGTCAGGCTGTTGTAGCGCTCCCCCATCTCGGCGCGCGAGGGCGGATCGAGCTCGTAGCTCGCCGTGCCGTTGAGGACCGCGTCGGCATAGATTTCGGTGATCCGGTCGAGGTCGTCAGGCAGCGCGTGCCGAATCTTCATGCTCATTTTTTAGGCAATCCATTCTTCTGCCTCCATTAGAGCAAAGCTCCGAACAAATGAAAAGGGCGGCCATTGGCCGCCCTTCGAAAGTCTGATGGTCCAGCTGATTATTCGCGGTTGCCCAGGAACGACAGCAGGAACGAGAACAGGTTGATGAAGTCGAGATAGAGCGTGAGCGCGCCCATGATCGCCTTGCGGCCGGAGACGAGCACGTCGTCGCCGTCGAAATACATCTCCTTGATCTTCTGCGTGTCGTAGGCGGTCAGGCCAGCGAACACCAGCACGCCGATCGCCGAGATGGCGAACTGCAGGGCCGGCGACTGCAGGAAGATGTTGACCACCATCGCGATCAGCAGGCCGATCACGCCCATGGTCAGGAACGTGCCCATGGCGGTCAGGTCACGCTTGGTCGTGTAGCCGACAAGCGAGAGCGCACCGAAGGCGGTCGCGGTGATGAAGAAGGTCTGGACGATGCTGGCGCTGGTGTAGACCAGGAAGATTGACGACAGCGACAGGCCCATCAGGCCGGCGAACACCCAGAACGCGGTCTGCGCGCCGGAAACGCTCATCGACTGGATGCGGGCGCTCAGGAAGAACACCATGCCGAGCGGAGCCAGCATGACGACCCACTTCAGCGGCGAACCATAGAGCGCAACGCCGAGGCTGGTCAGCATCTTGCCGTTGCCCATCGTGGCGACGGCGGTGGCCGGATCGTTGGTGGTCGCCAGCGTCATGGTGCCCAGCGCTGCAAGACCGGTGATGACCAGGCCGAGCGCCATAAGGTTGTAAACCTTGAGCATGTAGGCGCGCAGGCCTTCGTCGATCGACGCGTCGGTGCGGCTGCCTGCCGTCGCCATGCGCGTCTGGTAGTTTCTAAAGTCGGACATGGTTTCCTCTGTTGCTTCTGCCCCGTCGGGTGTCAGGCCGAGACCCAGGCGCCGCTGGCGGGACTCCAGCATGCCTCCGCCGAAATATGATGTTTCTTTCAGACCTAAACAAGGCCTGTAACGCCTTGAAACCGGCTGTGAGCGCACAATCTCATACAAATGTCGTTGAAGTCCAGCCCGCGCAACGGCATTTCGTCATTCGCTGCGCAGCACCGGCGCCGCCTTGTGGCCGAGCACCCGCCAGGTGCCGACCAGACCGAAGCCGACGGTCAGCACCAGGGCAAAGACGATCGTCGCAACCGCCACCTCCGGCAGGAAGGACGATGGCAGCGTCATGATTCGCGCGACGACGAACCAGGCCGCGACCCCGCCGGCGGCGAGCGCGAAGATGGCGGTGGCGAGGCCGATCAGCATGTATTCCAGCGAAAACGCCGATATCAACGTCCGCCGCGTCGCACCGAGCGTCTTCAGGATGACCGCGTCATGGACCCGGGCACGGTTGCCGGCGGCAAGTGCGCCGGCCAGCACCAGCACCGAGGCGATCAGCGCCACGCCGGCAGCGGCACGGATCGCAGTACCGAGCTGGGCGACCAGCCGGTTGACGACGTCGAGCGCGTCCTTCACCCGCACGGTGGTGATTGCCGGATAGCTGCGCGTCACCGCGTTCAGGATCTTAGCCTCGTCGGCAGGGACAGCCTTGTCTTCGGTCAGCGTCGCCAGCCAGCTGTGCGGCGCACCGGCGAAGGTGTTGGGTGAAAACACCATGACGAAGTTGATGCCCATCGATTCCCACTGCACTTCGCGGAAATTGGCGATCTTGGCCGTGACGTTGCGGCCCAGCACGTTGACGGTGACCATGTCGCCAATCTTGAGGCCGAGTTCGCCCGCCTCTTGTGCCGAGAATGACACCAGCGGCTCGCCCGAATAGTCGGCCGGCCACCACGTGCCTTGCGACAGCGTCGAATTCTCCGGCAGGTTCTTGGCATAGGTCAGGCCACGGTCGCCGCGCAGCACCCAGGCGCCTTCCGGCGGTACGTTGAGTTTCTGCACGTCGGTGCCGTTGAGCGCCATGACACGGCCGCGCAGCATCGGCACCCGCACCAGCTTGCCGCCGGGCGCCTCTGTCGCAACCAGCCTAGCAAAGTCGTCGACCTGGTCAGGCTGGATGTCGACGAAGAAGAAGTTCGGCGCCCGCTCCGGCAGGCTGCCTGATATCTGGCGGCGCAGATTGCCGTCGATCAGCGCCAGCGTGACGAGAAGCGTCAGCCCGAGGCCGAGCGACAGCACCACGGACGGCGTCAAAGCGCCGGGGCGGTGGATGTTGCCGACGGCGAGCCTGAGCGCGGTCGAGCGCACACGCGGGCTTTTCCGCGCCAGCCACTGCACCGCAACGGCCACGGCGCGCAGCACCAGAAACGAAAAGATCGTCGCGCCGACAAAAATGGTGGCGATGCGGCGGTCGCCGGCGAACCAGATCGCGAGCGCCGCGAGTATAGCGGCGATGCCCAAAGCGGTTGCGATGTAGACCAGCCGCGGCAGGCCCCGACCTTCAAAACCCATCTCGCGGAACAGCGCGGTGGCCGGCACGTCGCGGGCACGGCCGAGCGGCAGGATGGCGAAAGCAAGCGTCACAAGGACGCCGAACAGAGCGGCCATGGCAAGTGCCGCCGGGTAGACGCCGGCTTCGGCCGGTACCGGGATGACCGACTGGAGTGCTGCGCTCGCCGCAAACGGCATCAGCGCGCCGAGCGCCAGGCCGATGGCGATGCCGAGACCTGCAATAAGCAGGATCTGGATGAGATAAACTGTCAGTACGAAGCCGCCCGAGGCGCCCAGGCTCTTGAAGGTGGCAATGACGCCACGCTTGCCGTCGAGATAGGCGCGCACGGCATTCGCTACGCCAACACCGCCAACGACCAGTGAGGTCAAGCCGACCAGCGTCAGGAACTGGGTGAAGCGTTCGATGTTGGCCGACAATGCCGGCGCGGCATTGGTCCTTGTCCGCACGCTCCAGCCAGCCTCGGGGAACTCGGCATTCGCCCGCTCGCGCACATCAGCCACTTCGGCTTCGCTGGTACCGACCGGCATGCGCAGCTTGTAGGCGTGTTCGACGAGACTGCCGGGCTGGATCAGTCCGGAAGTGCTCAACCCTTCCATCGACACCAACAGGCGCGGCGCAAAGCCGAAGCCGTCGGAGACCGCGTCGGGCTCGGTGACCAGCTTTGCCCGGAGTTCGAAGGTCACGCTGCCGAGCTTGATGCGGTCGCCAAGCTTGAGGTTGAGCCGTTCGAACAACAGATCCGGGGCCGCCGCGCCAAAGATGCCCGAGCGCTCGGCAAAGAGTTCGGCGCGGGGCAGCGCCGGCTCCGTCACCAGTTGGCCGTAAAGCGGATAGGCGTCGTCGACCGCCTTGGCTTCGACAAGCGACTGGTCGGAACCGTCTTCCAGCCGTGCCATCGAGCGCATGCCGGCATTGTGCGAGACGGTGCCGAGGCTTTCGAGGAAGGTCTTTTCCTTGTCGGTCGCCTCGCGCTGGATCAGCTGGAAACGGATGTCGCCGCCGAGGAGCGCCTGACCCTCGCTGGCAACGCCGGCGGTAATCGCCCGCGCCACCGAATTGACGCCGCCGATTGCCGCCACGCCGAGCGCGATGCAGATCAGGAAGATCACGAAGCCGCGCAGGCCGCCACGCATTTCGCGCGCGGCAAAGCGGAAGGCGAGAGGCAGGTCCTTCAGCATGGGAGCACCTGCGATCCGGCGGACAACTGCGAGGTTGGCGCTCCACGCCACCCCCCTGTGGCCGGCCGGCCATCTCCCCCGCATGGGGCGAGATTGGTCGCGTCGCCGACGGCGCTCGTCCTGCACCATCTGAGGTTGGCAAAGGCGGTGACGTAGGCTGATCTCCCCCCATACGGGGGAGATGGCCGGCAGGCCCGAGGGGGGTGGGCCGGGATGAGAGACCTCATGCCCGGACTTTCTCGGCCAGAGGCGCAATTGTCGCCGTCTCGATCCGTCCGGAGCGCATCGCCACCTGCCGGTCGCAGCGCGCGGCGAGTGCTGGATCGTGCGTCACCAACACCAGCGTCATGGCGCGTTCGGCGGCCTTGGCGAACAGGAGGTCGGCGATCTGCCGCCCTGTCGCCTGGTCGAGATTGCCTGTCGGCTCGTCGGCGATGAGGATGGCAGGCTCCGGCGCCAGCGCACGCGCAATCGCCACGCGCTGTTGTTCGCCGCCCGAAAGCTCGCCCGGATAGTGCGTGACGCGGTCGGCGAGGCCGACGGCCGCAAGCTCGCGTTCAGCGATGGCAAAGGCGTCGCGCTTGCCGGCCAGTTCGAGCGGCACGGCGACGTTTTCCAGCGCGGTCATGTTGGGGATCAGATGGAACGACTGGAAGACGATGCCGATGTTGCGGCCGCGAAACGCCGCGATCTGGTCCTCGCTGCGGCCGTTGAGCAGCTCGCCGGCGATCTTGACCGTGCCGCCATCGACACGTTCGAGTCCGGCCAGAACCATCAGCAGCGTCGATTTGCCGGAACCGGAAGGGCCGACGATGCCGGTGGCCTCGCCGGCGGCGACATCAAGGCTCACGCCCTTCAGCACATGCACTGAAGAAGCCCCCGTCCCAAGCGTCAACGACACGTCTCTCAGTTCGATGACTGCTTCTGTCACGGCAAATCTGTCCTATATGAAAATCTAAGAGGCGTGAATTTTTCCGTCATATGGGTTTTGAAACATGGCATTGAAACATCTGACCTTCGCATTCCTTGCCGTCTCTCTGGCCTTTTTCACGACCATTGCCCCGGTTTGGGCCGAACCATTCAAGATCGTCGGCTTTGGCGACAGCCTGATGGCCGGATATGGCCTCAATCCCGGCGAGAGCTTTCCCGAAAAGCTCGAAAAGGCGCTACGCAACAATGGTCACGATGTCGTGATTACCAATGCCGGCGTCTCTGGCGACACCACAAGCGGCGGCCTGTCGCGGCTCGACTGGTCCGTCCCCGACGGAACGCAGCTGGTCATACTGGAGCTCGGCGCCAACGACATGCTGCGCGGCATCGACCCGGCGCTCGTCGAGCAGAACCTCGACAAGATGCTTGCCCGGCTCCAGGAGCGAAAGATCGAGGTGCTGCTGGCCGGCATGGTTGCGGCGCCAAATCTCGGTCACGCTTATGGCGAACAATTCGGCACGATCTATCCGAGGCTGGCCGAGAAGTACGGCGTGACGCTCTACCCGTTCTTTCTCGATGGCGTCGCCGGTGATCCGAAACTGCTTTTGGAGGACGGCATGCACCCGACAGCAGAAGGTATCGACCGCATGGTCGCAAAGGCGCTGCCGACTGTCGAAAAGACAATTGCCGGCAAATGAACGTCGTCATGCATCGTTGCAACACATCCGATTTCGTTGCGTTGTCGAAACAGCAGGCGCTGAACAAAGCGCTTGCCCGGCGCAGCGATCGATGATTCGCTGAGCCCTACGAACTGCGATTCGAGGAAGGGAGCCTGGCCATGCCGCGACTTTTCACCGCCCTCGAAATTCCGCGTGATGCCGCCTTATCGCTGTCGCTGCTCAGGGGCGGCCTGTCAGGCGCCCGCTGGATCGATGTCGAAAACTACCACCTCACCTTGCGTTTCTTCGGCGACATCGAAGGCCACGTCGCCGACGAGATCGTCGAAGCACTCGACCGTGTCGACCGTCCGAGCTTCCAGCTCACGCTTTCGGGTGTCGGCGCCTTCGGTCAGAAAAAGCCGCACGCGGTCTGGGCCGGCGTCACACCCTCGCCGGAGATGAACGCGCTGCAGGCCGAAATCGAGCGCATCAGCAAGCGCCTCGGCCTGCCGTCGGATCCGCGCAAGTTCACCCCGCATGTCACGCTGGCGCGGCTCAGGAACACCAGCCCGCTCGATGTCGCACACTATCTGTCAGCGCGCGGCAACTTCGCCACCGTGCCCTTCCGTGTCGGCCGCTTCGTCTTGATGTCGTCGCGCGACTCGGTCGGCGGCGGCCCCTACATCGTCGAGGAAGCCTGGCCGCTGAATGGCGTCGACGCCCGCGCTGCCAGCCGGTCGGCAAGCGCCTCCGAAGCGTCGCGGATCATGCGGTAGACCGCAGCGAAGCCGTCTTCCCCGCCGTAATAGGGATCGGGCACGTCGCGTGGTCCACCCACGGCCTGGCCGATGAAAAGCTCGACACGCTCGGCCAAGCTCGCCGGCGCAAGCGCCCTGAGATCGTCGACATTGGAGCGGTCCATGCCGAGGATCAGGTCGAAGCGCTCGAAATCGCGCGCCACCACCTTGCGGGCCTGCTGGGCGGTGATGTCGATGCCATGCTCGGCCGCAACCGCAATCGACCGCGGATCCGGGGCCGAACCCGCGTGCCAGCCGCCGGTGCCAGCCGAGTCGATTGTGTATTCGCCATCCAGCCCGCGCTCGGTGAGCACGGCCCGAAACACACCTTCGGCAAGGGGCGAACGGCAAATGTTGCCGAGGCAAACGAACAGAATTGATTTTACCGGCTTCTCGCTCATCGATCCCGCGCTATGCTGGTGAACACTTCGCATATCACGGGAGCATGAAATGGCCAGAGAGAAACTTGGACAGCAGGAGCTGAAGGCAGCGCTCGACGCGCTCGGCGGCTGGACACTCGCCGCCGACGGGTTGTCGATGTCGCGCAGCTTCGTGTTCAAGAACTTCAGTGAGGCCTTCGCCTTCATGACCCGCGTCGCCATGGCGGCAGAACAGCTCGACCACCACCCCGACTGGTCGAATGTCTACAAGACGGTCGACGTCACGCTGAACACCCACGACGCCGGCGGGCTGACCGAGCTGGATTTCAAGCTGGCCAAGCGCATGAACGGCTATTTCGGTTCCTGAGGCCGGCATCTTGCAGAGGGGACCGAACCTTCCCACATCTTTGATCGCGCATTGGCACCGAAACCGGAACCGGTTTCCGGCAAGCGTGAGAAGTTAGAGTTCGGGCAAAGGAGATTGTCTGGATGGTGAAGTTTCCCGGCTTTGACAGCTTTCGCGGCGGCGCGAACGGCGCTCCGGCAAGCGAAGCCGAGGTGCGCGAGAAGTTCTGGCGCACCGCCAAGCGCGCCGCCCGCCACGTGCCTTTCATGGAAGAGGTGGTGGCGGCCTATTATTGCGCGCTGGACAAGGACACGCCGCTGCGAGCCAAAGGTATCCTGTTGGCGGCGCTCGGCTATTTCATCCTGCCGGTCGACACCATTCCCGATGTCATACTGGGCCTCGGCTTCACCGACGACATCGCCGTGCTGACCGCTGCGATCACGGCGGTCCGGGCGCACATGACACCAGCCCACCGCCTTGCCGCGAAGGAAGCGCTGTCACAGGACCAGTGACAGCGCTGCCCGCTTGTTTCATCCTGAAACGAAAAGTCAAACTCTTGCCGTTTTCGTGGTTTTCAACCACGTCAGGGACAAGGTGCCCGTCCACGATGGGCAGTTCGGCGGGGTTCCATGCGATGAATGTCCTTTCTGAAAAGCATTCACCCTTTGGTAACCCAGATTAAATCAAAATGAAGCGAACGGGCGGGCGCGCAGTCGGCCTGCCCCGCTCCATTTGAACTACAGGAAAAACGATGCGCGGTTTGATAGCTACAATTTCGGGTCTGGTGCTTGCAGTGTCGGCAATGCCGGCGCTCGCCCAGTCGGCGACCAAGATCGGCCAGCACAACGCCTGGGGCACCTACAGCTACCAGGCGCAGAACGGCAAGGTCTGCTACGTGCTGACGGTGCCGACCGACAAGCAGCCGCCGACGCTCGACCATGGCGACATGTTCTTCTTCGTCAGCCAGCGCCCCGGCCAGAAGGTTTCCTTCGAGCCGCAGTTCATCGCCGGCTACAATTTCCAGGAAAACTCCAAGGTCACCGTCACCATCGGCGACAAGTCGTTCTCGATGTTCACCAAGGGAAAGTCGGCCTGGGTCGAGAACGCAGCCGAGGAACCTGCCCTGATCAGCGCCATGAAGGGCGGCTCGGACATGAAGGTCTCGGCCAAATCAGGCCGTGGCAACCCGACCAATTACGTCTTCTCGCTCAAGGGCATTTCGGCGGCGCTGACGTCGATCACCACCTGCAAATAAGCGCAGACGCAAGACAGGTTTTCGAAAGCCGGGCGGCCCGATCGCCCGGCTTTTTTTGCGACAGGAGCCGGGGTCTGCAGATGCACAGGATCATTGACGGGACCAGTAGCCATCTCGACCAGGCCGCGATCATCTGGGCGCGGGCGACGGCGGTGCGCGACAACGATCCTGATGTGGCGACGCTCGACGAGGCGCGGCCGATCATTTCGCGGGTGCTCGCCAGCTCGGAGCGGGCTCTGCTCGCCATCGCCGAGGCCACCGATGGGACCGCTGTTGCCTTCGGTGCCATTGCGCCGATGCCGGGAGATGGCAACGTGGCGGAACTGCACTATTTCGGCGTCGACCCGAACCATTGGGGCAAGGGCGCGGCAGTCGAATTGCTGGCCGGCATCGCAGCGCTGCTGCGCGAGCGCGGCTTCGATGCGGCCGAACTCGCGGTCTATTCGGACAATGAGCGCGCCGTCCGGCTTTACGAACGTCTCGGCTGGCGACGCCTGGGCGAACCGGTGCCACACCAACGCAGCGGCCGGCCTGAGCAGCGCTACCGGCTGGTGCTCCGCCCAACCGCCTGAAACATCTTCGGCCTAAGACACGGCCGGTCGGCTCAGCGCATCAAGCAACCCCGAGGCCCATTGCGGCGCGATCAGCCAGATCGCCAGTACGGCAATGGCGACCGCATGCACGATGACAATTGTGTAGAGCCGCGATCGGAACGGCTCCTTGCGGGTCTTGTGTCGGAACAGGTGCTGGGCCGACAAGGCACCCAGGCTGCCACCGGCGAAGGCGAGCCAGAGCAGGGTTTTCTCGGGGATGCGCCGGCCGCCGGCGCGGGCCAGATACTTGTCGCGCCAGAAGGCAGCGAACGCCGCAAGATTGACGACGAGCGCCACCAGGACAACGTTAAAGATGTTGCTCATCGGGCCAGCATCCCAGCCATTGCCTAACAGACTGCAAAGCTGCGGCACAAATGCATGGCCGCCAAAACGTGACGCAGCGCCAGACCTGTGATATGTCGCGCCAAAATCCTACATTTGCCGATATCTACAGCTAGCTGAGCCCGAATGACCCTTTCGCTCGACCTTACCACCGATGCTACCCGTGACGCGTTGCGCGCCCGTGCGGCCGCGCCCGTCAAGGGCGAGCTGATCGGCCTCACCCGCGAGGAGCTTGCCGAAGCGCTCGTTACGTCAGGCGTCGTCCCCGAACGCCAGGCCAAGATGCGTGTCCAGCAGCTCTGGCACTGGCTTTATGTCCGCGGCGTCTCCGACTTCGCCGACATGTTCAACATCTCCAAGGACCTGCGCGCCGAGCTCGCCAAGCACTTCACAATCGCGCGGCCGGAGATCGTCGAGGAGCAGATTTCCTCGGACGGCACGCGCAAGTGGCTGTTCCGTTTCCCGCCGCGAGGCGCCGGTCGCCCGGTTGAAATCGAGACCGTCTACATCCCCGAGGAAGGCCGCGGCACGCTGTGCATCTCGTCGCAGGTCGGCTGCACGCTGACCTGCTCGTTCTGCCACACCGGAACCCAGAAGCTGGTGCGCAACCTGACGGCGGAAGAGATCCTGGCGCAGCTGATGACGGCACGCGATCGGCTCGGCGATTTCCCCGACCGCGACACGCCCGCCGGCGCCATTGTTCCGGCCGAGGGCCGCAAGGTCTCCAACATCGTCATGATGGGCATGGGCGAGCCGCTGTACAATTTCGAGGCGGTCAAGAAGGCGCTGCTGATTGCCTCCGATGGCGACGGGCTGGCGCTGTCCAAGCGCCGCATCACGCTGTCGACCTCGGGTGTCGTGCCGGAAATCTTCCGCACCGGCGAGGAAATCGGCGTCATGCTGGCGATCTCGCTGCACGCCACCAATGACGACCTGCGCGACCTGCTGGTGCCGATCAACAAGAAGTACCCGCTCAAGGATCTGGTCGACGCCTGCCGCAACTATCCCGGCCTGTCGAACGCCCGCCGCATCACCTTCGAATATGTGATGCTGAAGGACGTCAACGACAGCCTCGAAGATGCCAAGGCGCTGGTCAAGCTGCTCAAGGGCGTGCCGGCCAAGATCAATCTGATCCCGTTCAATCCATGGCCCGGCACCAACTATCAGTGCTCGGACTGGGAAACGATCGAGAAGTTCGCCGACTACATCAACAATGCCGGCTATGCCTCGCCGATCCGCACCCCGCGCGGCCGTGACATCCTCGCCGCCTGCGGCCAGCTCAAGTCGGAATCCGAGCGCATGAAGAAGAGCGAGCGCCTGGCGCTCGAGGCGATGATGATCGCGGGACACGGCGAGGCGTGAGCCGCGTCCTCGTCTATCTCGGCAAATTCGCCCACATGGTGCTGGGCTATGCCGCGGCGTCCATTGCCGCCAGCGCCTTCCTCAACGTTGTGTTCCTTGGCGTTGCGGGCCTGATAGCCACCGACATACCGCCCGAGGTAGCCAGCGGCTCGATGGTCTTCACCATTCCGTTCATCGCGCTGTTCGTCGCCTATTTCGGCTTCGTGCCGGCAGTCGTCGTCATGCTGCTCGCCGAATTGCTCGGCAAGCGCGACTGGCTGTTCTACGCCCTTGCCGGCGGCTTCGTGGCGCTGGTCTTCATAGGCGTCGCCTACCAGAGCGACGACGGCGGCTTCGCCTATCGCGATCCGCTCTGGCCGGTGTCGATCATCGGCAGCGGTTTGGTCGGCGGCATCGCCTACTGGTTCGTCACCGGCCGCTTCGCCGGCGCGCTCAGGAATACCCCTACTTCGCCTGCGCCGTGAGGATCTTCAGCGCGAAGGCCGAGAACACCCCTGCAAACAGATAGTCGACGATGCGCGTCACGCGCGGACTCTTCTTGAGCAGCCCGGCGAATTTGTCGGCGGCAATCACCATCGGCGCCGTCACCGGCAGCGACAGGACGATGAACATCGCACCGAGGAAGAACAGCTTGCCCGGCGCGTTGGTGTCGTGGGCCGAAACGAACTGCGGCAGGAACGTCATGAAGAACAGGATGATCTTCGGGTTGAGCAGATTGATGCCGAGGCCGGTGGCCCAGTTCTGGAACACAGAGCGCGGCGCACGCTTGGTGGTGTCGGGCGAAAACGCCGAACCCTTGGTGATCGCCTGGAAGGCGAGCCAGACCAGGTAGCCGGCACCGACGACCTTGAGCGCCATGAAGGCTTGCGGCGAAGCGACGATCAGGGCCGAGAGGCCAAGCGCCACCAGCGTGGTGTGGATGACGATGCCGGTCATCGCGCCTGCCATGCAGGCAAAGCCGGCCTTGCGGCCTTCCGACAACGCGCGGCCGACGAACAGGGTCATGTCGGGTCCGGGCGTGATCGCGATGATGAAGGTTGCGATCGCGAACTGGATGATGGTCGACCAATCGGGAATGAAGGACATAATCGGGCCGCCGGGTCTGCCTGGAAGGCAAGGGTTGTGGGGATTTTCCGGCAATAGCCCTAATCGCACCAATTCGGCGCTTCAACCGGAAAATAGCAGGCCAGAGCCGGGCACCGGCCTGACAAATGAAGATGAAAGACGGACCGCCGGGCCGAATGGCCCGGCGCTACACCCCGGCGTGGCTCAGCTGTCGAAGTAGCTCTGCGTGCCGTGCGCCTCGATCGCCTCAGCGAGACGGCCGAGCGCATGCACATAAGCGGCTGTCCGCACCGAGATCTCCTTCTTGCTGGCGACGTCCCAGATGGCGCGGCCCTCGCGTTCCATGATGGCGCGCAGCCGGTCGTGAATCTCCTCGATCTGCCAGTAGAAGCCCTGGCGGTTCTGCACCCATTCGAAATAGGAGACGGTGACGCCGCCGGCGTTCGCCAGGATGTCGGGCAGCACGACGATGCCCTTCTTTTCCAGGATGGCGTCGGCTTCCGAGGTCACCGGACCGTTGGCGAGCTCGAGCACGATGCGCGCCTTGACGCTGTCGGCGTTGTCGACGCGGATCATGTTTTCCAGCGCCGACGGCACCAGGATATCGCAGTCGACGCCGACGAGCGCGTCGCCGGCAAGCAGCTCATGACCGTGTTGACCGGCGGTCGAGGTCACCGAACGGGCGCTGTTCTTGGCCGCAAACAGGCGGTCGAGGTCGAGGCCGTCGGATGCATGCACGGCACCTTCCGAATCCGACACGGCAATGATCTTGTGGCCGTCCGAGGCAAGCAGGCGGGCGATATGCTGGCCAGCATTGCCAAAGCCTTGCACGGCAATGCGCAGGCTGCCCTTGAGCCCGAGTTCGTCGGCGAGGTGCCGCACGAGATAGAAGCCGCCTCGCGCGGTGGCGTCGCCGCGGCCGAGCGAGCCGCCCAGCGCCAGCGGCTTGCCGGTGATGACGGCGGGCGAAGCCTGACCGACGATCTGGGCGTACTCGTCGGCCATCCAGCCCATGATCATCGAGTTGGTGTAGACGTCTGGTGCCGGGATGTCGCGGTCGGGCCCGATGATGCGGGCGAAGGCCTGCATGTAGGCACGCGACAGGCGCTCCAACTCGGCTTTGGACAGCTTGCGCGGGTCGACCTGCACAGCACCCTTGCCGCCGCCATAGGGCAGGTTCATCACGGCGCATTTGAAGGTCATCCAGAACGCCAGCATCTCGACCTCGTCGGCGGTCGATTCCGGATGGAAACGGATGCCGCCCTTGGTCGGGCCACGGGTGTCGTCATAACGGCAGCGCCACGAGAGGAACGATTTTCGCGAGCCGTCGTCCATGCGGATCATCAGCCGTGCCTTGGTCGTCTCGCGGGCGAACTTCAGTTTCTCGATCACGTCGGCGTCGACGTTCAGGTGTTTTGCCGCCTCGTCGAGGCGCACGAGTGCATGATCAAGAAGACTGCCTTCTGTCATAATGAATATGTCCTGTGATTGGATTGGCAATGTGATGCACGGCTCATCGACCGCACCCGACCCGCCTGCACAAAAATGCGCCAGCGCACAACGTCCAGCCAGAGCCAATCACTGCCGCTGCGTCAGCCCCGGCGGCAGCCGAGGGCGGTCAACCCCTCATATCGAGCCTGTTTGAGGACCGTGGCGGCCGATTCAGGCGCGAGTGGTCCAGGCATGGCTTAGTGTTGGTCCTGGATAGGGCTTCCCCAGCGGAACCGCGGCTTCGACCCATCGGGCGCCCGTTGGCACATGTTGACTCCCCCCGCCCGGCATCCTTCAACTGCCTTCCACTTACAGGAGTGGGTAATGCAGGCAGTATTCGACGGTCACAACGACGTCCTTTTCCGGTTGTGGCAGAACGCCGCCAAGGGCGCCGATCCGGTGGCCGAGTTCATCGAGGGCACCCGCCAGGGCCACATCGACATGCCGCGCGCCGCAAAGGGCGGCCTCGCCGGCGGCCTCTGCGCCATTTACATCACCTCGGCCAGCATGCCCGACGAGCAGCGCGACGAAAACGGCCACTACGCCATTCCGCTGTGCAAGCCGCTCGAACGCGCGCCGTCGCTCGACATCGCCCTCGACATGGCGTCGATCGCGTTCCGCGTCGAGCGCGCCGGCGGCTGGAAGATCTGCCGCGACGCAAACGATATCGAGGCCGCCGAGGCCGAAGGCAAGTTTGCCGCCGTCCTGCACATGGAAGGCTGCGAGGCGATCGACGCCGATCTCGCCGCACTCGACGTGTTCTATGCCGCCGGCCTGCGCTCGCTCGGCCCTGTCTGGAGCCGCAACACCGTCTTCGGCCATGGCGTGCCCTTCGCCTTCCCGTCGAGCCCCGACACCGGCCCCGGCCTGACCGACGCCGGCAAGCGGCTGGTCAAGGAATGCAACCGCATCGGCGTCGCCATCGACCTTGCCCACATCACCGAGAAAGGCTTCTGGGACGTCGCCAGGCTTTCTGAGAAGCCGCTGATCGTCAGCCACTCCAACGTTCATGCGATTACGCCGATCAGCCGCAACCTGACCGACAAGCAGCTTGCAGCGGTGCGTGAGAGCAACGGCCTTGTCGGCCTGAACTTCGCCGTCACCATGCTGCGCGAAGACGGGCTGAAGAGCGTCGACACGCCGCTATCGGACATGATTCGCCATATCGACTATCTCGTCGAACATGTCGGCATCGATGGCGTGGCGCTGGGTTCGGACTTCGACGGCGCCACCGTGCCGGCCGAGATCGGCGATGCCGCCGGCCTGCAGAACCTCGTTGCCGCCCTCAGCGGCGCGGGCTACGGTGACGACGATCTGGCGAAAATCTGCCGCGACAACTGGCTGAGGGTCTTGCGCTCGGCCTGGCACGAAACGGCAGCCTAACAACAAATAATCGTCAACTTGGGGAACTGAAAAATGATGCTTGGTAAAATGAACGGACACTTCCGTCTGATGCTTGCCGGCGCCGCTCTGTCGGCGATGGTCTTCGCGGCGCCGGCACTTGCGGCGACGCCGGCCGACACGCTGGTCCAGGCATGGGCCATCGACGACACCATCACGCTTGACCCGGCAGAGTCCTTCGAGCTCAGCCCGGCCGAATTCCTCGGCAACGCCTATGACATGCTTGTACGTCTCGACATCAACGACACCACCAAGGTGCGTCCCGGCGTCGCCGAAAGCTGGACCGTCTCCGACGACGGCCTGACCTACACCTTCAAGCTCAAGTCGGGCCTGAAGTTCGCATCGGGCAATCCGATCACCGCCAAGGACGTCGCCTGGTCGTTCGAGCGCGTGGTCAAGCTCGACAAGAGCCCGGCCTTCATCCTCACCCAGTTCGGCTTGACCAAGGACAACGTCACCGAGAAGGCCAAGGCCGCCGATGACAGTACCTTCGTCTTCACCGTCGACAAGTCCTATGCGCCGTCCTTCGTGCTCAACTGCCTGACCGCCACGGTCGGTGCCGTGATGGACAGCAAGCTGGTGCTCGAGCATGTCGCTCCAGTTACACCGACCGACGAGTACAAGTTCGACAACGACTTCGGCAATGGCTGGCTGAAGACCGGCTACGCCGGCTCGGGTCCGTTCAAGATCCGCGACTGGCGCGCCAACGAGATCCTCGTGCTCGAACGCAACGACAACTATTATGGCGACAAGCCGGCGCTTGCCCGCGTCATCTACCGCCACGTCAAGGAAAGCGCCACCCAGCGCCTGATGCTCGAAGCCGGTGACATCGACGTCGCCCGCAACCTCGAGCCAGGCGACCTGGAAGCCATTTCGAAGAACGCCGAGCTGACTACCACGAGCGCGCCGAAGGGCACCGTCTACTACATCAGCCTCAACCAGAAAAACCCGAACCTGGCCAAGCCTGAAGTACGCCAGGCGCTCAAATATCTGGTCGACTATGATGCCATCGGCTCGACGCTGATCAAGGGCATCGGCGAAATCCGCCAGACCTACCAGGCCAAGGGCGTGCTCGGCGCACTCGATTCCAACCCGTTCACCTTCGACGTCGCCAAGGCCAAGGAACTGCTGGAAAAGGCAGGCCTGAAGGACGGCTTCTCGGTGACCATGGACGTGCGCAACACCCAGCCGGTGACGGGCATTGCCGAATCCTTCCAGCAGACGGTCGGCCAGGCCGGCGTGAAGGTCGAGATCATCCCCGGCGACGGCAAGCAGACCCTGACCAAGTACCGTGCCCGCAACCACGACATGTATATCGGCCAGTGGGGCATGGATTACTGGGATCCGAACTCCAACGCCGAGACCTTCACCTCCAACCCGAACAATGCCGACGACGGCACGGTGAAGACCCTGGCCTGGCGCAATGCATGGGATGTGCCGGAGCTGACCGAAAAGACCAAGGCAGCCTTGCTGGAACGCGACAACGACAAGCGTGCGACGATGTACAAGGAACTGCAGCAGGCAGCCCTCGACACCAGCCCGTTCGTGCTGATCTTCCAGCAGACCGAGGTCGCCGGCCTGCGCGGCAACGTCAAGAACTACAAGCTTGGACCGAACTTCGATTCGAACTTCGTCGCCCCCGTGACCAAGGAATGATCCTTTACGGCGCCGCGCGTTCTCCGGAACGCGCAAAGCGACGCTGTAGCCATTCGAGTCTGCGCATGACATCCGCAAGGGGCCGTGCGCAAAAGGATCGGACCATTGAGCACTGCTGATACACAAACGCCCGCGAGGCGCGCCAACAGGCGCGCCTCCACCATTCTCAAGGCGGTCGCCAGTTTCGCGGTGATCGTGGGGACCACCTATCTCGGCCTTCTGGCTGTCACCTTCTTCATCGGCCGGGTCGTGCCGATCGACCCCGTGCTCGCCATCGTCGGCGACCGGGCGCCGGCTCACGTCGTCGAGCGGACGCGCGAGCAGATGGGCTTCAACCTGCCCTATTACCAGCAATTCTATCTCTATGTGAAAGGCGTGCTGTCGGGCGATTTCGGCACCTCGGTGCTCACCACAAATCCCGTCATGGCCGACATCCGCCGCGTCTTTCCGGCAACGATGGAACTCGCCTCCGTCGGCACCATCATCGGCGCAGCCCTTGGCATCCCACTTGGCGTGCTCGCCGCCGTCAAGCGTGGCAGCCTCGCCGACCAGATCGTGCGCATCATCGGCCTGATCGGCTATTCGGTGCCGATCTTCTGGCTCGGTCTTTTGGCGCTTCTGGTGTTCTATGCCCGCCTCGGCTGGACCGCCGGCCCCGGCCGCATCGATGTGGTGTTCGAATACACCTTCACGCCGATCACCGGCTTCTACCTGCTCGACGCGGTCCTCAATCGCGACTGGGCCGCCTTCAAGGACATCTTCGCCCACATCATCCTGCCAGCGTCGTTGCTCGGCTATTTCTCGCTCGCCTATATCAGCCGCATGACGCGCTCCTTCATGCTGAACGAGCTGAGCCAGGAATACATCGTCGCCGCCCGCGCCAAGGGCCTGTCGGAAACCCGCATCATCTGGGGCCACGCACTGCGCAACGCCGCCGTGCCGCTGGTCACCGTCATTGCCCTTTCTTATGCCGGCCTGCTCGAAGGCTCGGTCCTGACCGAAACCGTCTTCGCCTGGCCCGGCCTCGGCCTCTACATCACCAACTCGCTGCAGAACGCCGACATGAACGCGGTGCTGGGCGGCACGATCGTCATCGGTTCGGTGTTCATCGCGCTCAACCTGCTCTCCGACCTGCTTTATCGTCTGCTCGACCCAAGGACGCGCATCCGATGAGCGACACGACCATGACCCGCCGCGAATGGCTGCTCACCGACCGACCGCAATCGCGCCTGCAGGCGCGGCTCGGCCGCGCCTATGTGACCTGGCGCCGCTTCACCGCCAACCGGCTTGCCGCGATCGGCCTCGGCATTATCCTTCTGCTGCTGTTTGTTGCCGCCTTCGCGCCGCTCCTGGCGCCGCATTCGCCCTATATTGGCGACCTCAAGAACGCCCGCCTGCTGCCGGCGAGCTCCACCTACTGGCTCGGCACCGACGACCAGGGCCGCGACATCCTTTCACGCCTGATCTACGGCTCGCGTCTGACCTTGCAGGTCATCGTGCTGGTGGCGATCATCGCAGCGCCGATCGGCCTCCTGGTCGGCACGGCGGCCGGCTATGCCGGCGGCTGGATCGACGCGGTGCTGATGCGCATCACCGACATCTTCCTCGCCTTCCCCAAGCTGGTTCTGGCTCTGGCATTCGTCGCAGCCCTCGGGCCCGGCATCGAGAACGCCATCATCGCCATCGCGCTGACCTCGTGGCCGCCCTATGCCCGCATCGCTCGTGCCGAAACGCTGACCGTGCGCAATTCCGATTACATCGCAGCGGTGAAATTGATGGGTGCCTCGCCGATGCGCATCGTGCTCCGCCACATCATGCCGCTATGCATCTCTTCGCTGATCGTCCGCGTCACGCTCGACATGGCCGGCATCATTCTGACCGCCGCCGGTCTCGGCTTCCTCGGCCTCGGCGCCCAGCCGCCGCTGCCGGAATGGGGCGCGATGATCGCCTCGGGGCGCCGCTTCATCCTCGACCAATGGTGGGTGGCGGCAGCACCGGGTGCTGCGATCCTCATCGTCAGCCTTGGCTTCAACCTGCTCGGCGACGGCCTGCGCGACGCACTCGACACACGCAGCGGTGGCCAATGAGCACGTTGCTGCATGTCGAAGACCTCAGGGTCTCCTTCCCCACCCGCACCGGTGTGGTCGAAGCGGTGCGCGGCGTATCCTTCGCGCTCGGCCAGGAACGGCTCGGCATCGTCGGCGAAAGCGGTTCGGGCAAGTCGCAGACCGGCCGCGCGATCATGGGGTTGACGCCACAGCATGCCGAGATCGGCGCCAGAAGGCTTGAATTCAGCGGCATCGACCTGCTCAAGGCCTCCGTCTCCGAGCGCCGGGCGCTGCGTGGCAACCGCATCGCCATGATCCTGCAGGATCCGAAATATTCGCTCGATCCGGTCATGACCATCGGCCGCCAGATCGTGGAGACGCTGCGGACGCATGAAAAGGTCAGCAAGTCGGCGGCCCGCGAGCGCGCTCTCGACATGCTCGCCGCCGTCCAGATTCGCGACCCGAAGCGGGTCTACGACCTCTACCCGCACGAGGTCTCGGGCGGCATGGGCCAGCGCGCCATGATCGCCATGATGCTGATTGCCGGGCCGGAACTTCTGATCGCCGACGAACCGACCTCGGCGCTCGACGTCACTGTCCAGCTCGACATCTTGCGCATTCTAGACCGGCTGGTGATCGACCGCGGCATGGGCCTGATCTTCATTTCCCACGACCTGCGCCTGGTCTCGACCTTCTGCGACCGCGTCATCGTCATGTATGCCGGCAAGATCGTCGAGGAACTGAAGGCCTCGGAACTGTCGCAGGCGAAGCATCCCTACACGCAAGGCCTGCTCAACTGCATGCCCAAGATCGGCGCCGACCGGCACCCGCTGCCCGTGCTCGACCGAAAGCCGGAGTGGCTGCTGTGACCCCTGCTCTCTCGATCGACAAGCTGCGTGTGGTCTACGACGATTTCGTCGCGCTGAAGGACGTCAGCGTGACCGTGGCGCAAGGCGAATCCTTCGGCCTCGTCGGCGAATCCGGCTCGGGCAAATCGACGCTGCTGCGCGCCGTCGCCGGTCTCGCGCCCGTCTCCGGCGGCACCATCGACGTCAGCGGCAAGCGGTTGGGCAAGCTCAGGGACAAGGAATTCTACCGCCAGGTGCAGATGGTGTTCCAGGATCCGTACGGTTCGCTGCACCCGCGCCAGACCGTCGACAGGTTGCTGCTCGAACCGCTCGACATTCACGGTTTCGGCGACACCGAGAAACGCATCCAGCGCGCGCTCGACGAGGTCGGCCTCGGCTCCGGCTTCCGCTTCCGCTACTCGCACCAGCTCTCGGGCGGCCAGCGCCAGCGCGTGGCGATCGCCCGCGCGCTGATCCTCGAACCGTCGATCCTGCTGCTCGACGAGCCGACATCGGCCCTCGATGCTTCGGTGCAGGCCGAAGTGCTCAACCTGCTCGAACAGGTGCGCCGCGACCGCAAGCTGACCTTCGTCATGGTCAGCCACGACCTCGGCGTCATCACCCACATGTGCGAGCGGCTGATGGTGATGCAGGGCGGACAGGAGGTCGAACGGCTGCAGGCCGGCGACCTCGCCACGCGAAACGTGGCGCAGGACTACACGCGCAACCTTCTGGTTGCGAGCGAAGGTTTCGTCCGCGACGCCTAGGGGTGTTACGGAAATGCGGAAGTCCGTTTTCCGCATTTCCGCGAAAGGTGAAAATGTCAGATGGACAGGTTGCGCGCGCAAGCACTTGCCTGCAATTCTGGACTGGAAACTATGGCGTTCAGGTGCGGCCGCCCCGCATCCGCAACCCCCATCTCAGGTGACAAAAATGCTCCTTGGCATCGATCCGCTGCTTGGCCCCGACGTGCTCTACGTGCTCCGCGCCATGGGCCATGGCGACGACCTTGTTATCGCCGATGCCAATTTCCCGGCCGATGCGATGGCGAGGCAGACCGTCTTCGGCCGGCCACTGCGCATCGACGGCGACATCGTCAGCGTCATGAAGGCGGTGCTGTCGGTGATGCCGGTCGACACTTTCGTCGACGACGCCTTCGGCCGCATGGAAGTGGTCGGCAAGCCGGACGAGATCCCCGAGGTGCAGCGTGAGGTCGGCAAGCTGATCGAGGGCACGGCCACCAAGATGGTCGGCATCGAACGCTTCGCCTTCTACGAGCGCGCCAAGAAGGCCTATGCCGTCATCCAGACCCAGGAACGCCGCTTCTATGCCGACTTCGCCGTGCGCAAGGGCGTGGTACCGCCGGGGGGATGAACCGCGTCTTCGGCGCAGGTTTAGGAGAGCCAGAACTTTCCCTGAAAGGGGCGCAGCCGCCCCCTCAACCGCCTGCCGGTACGTAGCATCGAGCTCTGCGCTACGCAGCGCCAAAGCAACGTCCAACCCGCGCCTACGACAGCGACAGCTTCGCCGCCACGTCCTTGAGCAACACCAGCGTCTGATCAATGTCCGCCTGCCTGTCGTCGATCCGCAGGATGTAGGGACAGGTCAGCACGGCGATGGCATACCCGTCCGGCGACAGGATCGGCACCGAGATGTCGTCGATGGCGCGCATCTGCTGGCTCGGGCCGACACGGTGGCCGGCCTCGCGATAGCCGGTCAGGATCGGCTCCAGCTTTTCGCGCGCGCTTGCCTGCCTGGTGCCTTCCCAACGCGCAGCTGCCTCGGATTGCGAATGCGGGTCCTGGAAGGCGAGCAGGATATGACCCGAGCTGGTGGTCAGGAGATCGATATGGGCGCCGATGCGGATGCCGAATTCCCAGTTGCCGGGCGGGCTGGCATGCGCCACCACGATCGCCGCGTCGCGGTCGGGCGCTACCAGATGACATGACTGGCCGGCAGCCACCGAAAATGCATCCATCAAAGGCTGAGCCCGCGCCACCAACCGCCTTATCGGCGGATGCCGATGGGCGAGGATGAAAAGCTTCATGGTCAGCGCGTAGCGGTCGCCCTCTGGCGAGCGGCTGACAAAGTCGCGCGCCACCAGACGTTCGAGCATGCGGTAGACCTCGCTCGGCCCACGTCCCATCGCCTCACCGATCTCGGCCCGGGTCAGGCCACCCGGTTGCTCCGAAAGCAGCTCGAGAATGTCCAGGCCCTTGTCCAGTGCCGGTGCGCGGTAGCGCTCGTCCTTGTCGACGCTATTGGCGGTCTTTGCCGGCCCTTTTGGCATGACGCGAGAACCTCCCTGTCGACCGGCCCACGATTCCCCATTGCATGGTCGGTTCATTTATGAATAGTATGTTCGTATATAGACAGAAGCGCAAGCAGTTTGCTGGGAGGAGCGACGGTTATGCGACTAAGCGGGAAACGCATTTTCATTTCCGCCGCCGCTCAGGGCATCGGCCGCGCCAGCGCGCTGGCCTGCGCCAATGAGGGCGCCCATGTCATCGCCACCGACATCAATGACGACGCGCTCAAAGCGCTTTCGACCGAACATAAGAACATCGAGACCCATCGTCTCGACGTCCGCGACGGCAAGGCCGTGGCAAGCTTCGCCGCCGGCCAGGCGCCGCTCGACGGGCTCTTCAACTGCGCCGGCTTCGTCCACAACGGCACCATCATGGACTGCAGCGACGAAGACTGGGACTTCAGCTTCGACCTGAACGTCAAGAGCATGTACCGCACGACCAAGGCGTTCCTGCCCGGCATGCTCGAACGCGCCGAAAAGACCGGCGCCGTGTCGATCCTCAACATGGCCTCCATGGCTTCGTCGATCAAAGGCTTCCCCAACCGGCTGCTCTACGGCGCCACCAAGGCGGCGGTCATCGGCTTCACCAAGGGCATGGCCGCCGACTATGTGCGCCGCGGCGTGCGCTGCAACGCGCTCTGCCCGGGCACAGTCGACACGCCGTCGCTGCGCGGCCGCATCGCTGCTGCCGCCGACCCGGTGCAGGCCGAAAAGGACTTCATCGCCCGCCAGCCGATCGGCCGGCTCGCCACGGTCGACGACATAGCACCACTGGTCGTCTATCTCTTGTCCGACGAGTCGCGCTTCGTCACCGGCCAGGCGGTCCTGGTCGACGGCGGCGTCACCATATAGGCGGAGCGGCGGCCATGATCGAAAGGATCGACGGCCACTGCCACTACTGGACGCTCCAGCGCGGCGACTATGGCTGGCTGACATCAGACGCCGCCGATCTCCAGCCGATCTACCGCGACTTCGGCGCGGCCGAGATGCGCCCGCTGGCGGAAGCCGCCGGCATCGCCAAACGCATCCTGGTCCAGGCAGCCCCGACGGAAGCCGAGACGCAGTTCCTGCTCGACCAGGGCCGCGACGACAAGGCTGTTGCCGGCGTCGTCGGCTGGGTCGAACTGTCCTCCACCGACAGCGTTGCCACGCTCGATCGCTTCGCTGCCGATCCCCTGTTCAAGGGCGTCCGGCCGATGTTGCAGGATCTCGACGATCCCGACTGGATCGCCACCCGCCCGCACCTGGACGCTATCGCAGCACTCAAGCGGCTCGGCCTGCGTTTCGACGCGCTCGTGATGCCGCAGCATCTTCAGGCGCTCGGGCGTTTCGTCGAGGCACATCCCGAGCTCCCCGTCGTCATCGACCATGCTGCCAAGCCCGCCTTCGCCGCTTCTGCCGACGATCCGCGCCATGGCATGTGGCGGTTCGGCATGGCCGAGCTGTCGGGGCACACGCAGGTCTATTGCAAGCTGTCTGGCCTGCTCACCGAATTGCCCGCGGAGCGCCGCGCGACGTCCAAGGCCGCGGCTGAAGCGCTGCACCCGGCGATCTGCAGCCTGCTCGACTGGTTTGGGCCGGATCGCCTGATCTGGGGGTCGGACTGGCCGGTGCTGACACTGGCCAACCCCTTCGCCTTCTGGGACGAGGTCACGGGCCGCCTGCTTGACGGCCTTGGCCAACGCGAGCGCATGGCGATCCTGGGCGGCACAGCCGCCCGCTTCTACGGCATCGAAGGAGGTCGCGCATGACCGCTCTCGTCGTCATGAAGGACATCGGCAAGTCGTTCCCCGGCGTGCGCGCCCTGCACAATGCCCAACTCGAGCTGCTGTCAGGCGAAGTGCATGCCCTGATGGGGGAGAACGGCGCCGGCAAGTCGACGCTGATGAAGATCCTCGCCGGCATCTACCGCCGCGATGCGGGTGAGATCCTGCTCGACGGCAAGCCGGTCGAGATCAACTCGCCGCGCCAGGCCCAGGATCTCGGCATCGGCATCATCCATCAGGAGCTCAATCTGATGCCGCATCTGACAGCGGCGCAGAACATCTTCATCGGCCGCGAGCCACGCAAGGCCGGCGGCCTGCTGCTCGACGAGGCGAAACTCAACGCTGATACCGCCGAGATCTTTGCCTCGATGCATCTGAAGCTCGACCCGCGCACCCCGGTCGGCGGGCTGACCATCGCACGCCAGCAGATGGTCGAGATCGCCAAGGCGCTGTCCTATCGCTCGCGCGTGCTGATCATGGACGAGCCGACGGCGGCCCTCAACGACGCCGAGATCGCGGAGCTCTTCGCCATCATCGCCAGGCTGAAGGCCGAGGGTGTCGGCATCGTCTACATCTCGCACAAGATGGACGAGCTGAAGCGCATCGCCGACCGCGTCACCGTCATGCGCGACAGCGAATATATCGGCACGGTGCCGGCTGCCGAGACGCCAGTCGAGAAGATCATCTCGATGATGGTCGGCCGCACGTTGACCGACGAACGGCCGGACATTCCCGACCACAGCAAGTCCGAGACCGTGCTGGAGGTCAAGAACCTCAATCGCGGTACGGTCATCCGCGACGTCAGCCTTTCTGTCCGCAAGGGCGAAATCCTCGGTTTCGCCGGCTTGATGGGCGCCGGCCGCACCGAGGTGGCGCGTGCCATATTCGGCGCCGACCGTCGCGACGGCGGCGACATCTTCATGCATGGCAAAAAGGTCGACATCCGTATCCCGCAAGACGCCGTGCGTGCCGGCATCGGCTACCTCTCCGAGGACCGCAAGCATTTCGGCCTCGCCACCGGCATGGACGTACGCAACAACGTCGTGCTGGCCAGCCTTGCGCGCTTCGCCGGCCCGGCCGGGTTGCTCAGGGAAGGCGTCATGCACGATGTCGCCGCCCGCTACATCGACCAGTTGGCGATCAAGACCCCGTCGGACCGGCAGGAAGTGCGCCTGCTGTCGGGCGGCAACCAGCAGAAGATCGTCATCGCCAAATGGCTGCTGCGCGACTGCGAGGTGCTGATCTTCGACGAGCCGACGCGTGGCATCGACGTCGGCGCCAAGAACGAAATCTACAAGCTCTTGAATGCGCTGGCCCAGCAGGGCCGCGCCATCATCGTCATCTCCTCCGAACTGCCGGAGGTGCTCCGGCTCAGCCATCGCATCGCGGTGATGTGCGAGGGGCGGCTGACCGGCATCTTGCCCGGCGGCGCCAGCCAGGAGGAGATCATGCATTTGGCGACGCTTCGCGGCGATGCCGCCAACCAGAACAAGCAAAAGACGGCAAAGGGAGAGGCCAAATGAGTGCTGCAGCATCCACGGCGAACACCTCTGCCGTTTCGCGATTTTCCGGCGCGCAACACCGGCTGCTCGCCTTCGCCAGCCTGATCATCCTTGTCGCGGTGTTCAGCTTTGCCTCGCCCAATTTCATGCAGACGTCCAACATCATCGCCATCCTGCAGGCGACGTCGGTCAACGGCGTGCTGGCGATCGCAGCAACGCTGGTCATCATCACAGGCGGCATCGACCTGTCGGTCGGCACGCTGATGACCTTCTGTGCGGTGATTGCCGGCGTGGTGCTGACCTTCTGGGGCATGCCGCTCGGCCTCGGCGTGCTGGCCGCGATCCTGGCGGGGGCTGCCAGTGGCACGCTGTCCGGAACGTTCGTCGCCAAGCTCAAAATCCCGCCCTTCATCGCCACGCTTGGCATGATGTTGATCCTCAAGGGCTTGTCGCTGGTGATCTCGGGCACGCGCCCGATCTACTTCAACGGCACGCCCGGCTTCACCCAGATCTCGCAAGGCTCATTGATCGGCTCGGTCATCCCGAGCCTTCCGATCCCCAACGGCGTGCTGATCCTGTTCCTGGTCGCCATCGCCACCAGCTTCATCCTCGAGCGCACCATTTTGGGCCGCTTCACCTTTGCGCTCGGCTCCAACGAAGAGGCGGTCAGGCTTTCCGGCGTCAACACCGACCGCTGGAAGATCGCGGTCTATGCGCTGGCCGGCTCGATCTGTGGCATCGCCGGCCTGCTGATCGCCTCGCGGCTCAACTCGGCCCAGCCCGCGCTCGGCCAGGGCTACGAGCTCGATGCGATTGCGGCGGTTGTCATCGGCGGCACCTCGCTCTCGGGCGGCCGCGGCACCATCATCGGCACGCTGATCGGCGCCCTTATCATCTCCGTGCTCGCCAACGGCCTGCGCATCCTCTCGGTCGCCCAGGAATGGCAGACCGTGGTCACCGGCTCGATCATCATTCTCGCCGTCTACACCGACATTCTGCGGCGGCGCAGTCTTTGAGCAAGCTTGCTTCGCGCAGCGCCGGGGTGCTGCGCCAACATCAAGAAGAGAGCGAAAGCGCTCCACCAGCAGAGTTCAACAACCAAGGTTCAATCGGAGGAAACATGTTCACCAGACGCACAGTGATTGGCGCTCTCAGCGCCATGACGATCCTCGGCTACGGCTCGACCATGGCAATGGCCCAGGACAAGATGTACATCCCGCTGATCTCCAAGGGCTTTCAGCACCAGTTCTGGCAAGCGGTGAAAGCCGGCGCCGACAAGGCTGCCGCCGATCTCGGCGTCGAAGTCACCTTCGAAGGCCCTGACTCGGAAACCCAGGTCGACCGTCAGATCGACATGCTGGCCGCAGCGCTTGCCAAAAAACCGGCGGCGATCGGCTTCGCCGCCCTCGACAGCCAGGCGGCTATCCCGCTGCTGCAGCAGGCCAAGGACGCCAAGATCCCGGTCGTCGCCTTCGACTCCGGCGTCGACAGCGACATCCCGGTGGCCACAGCCTCGACCAACAATATTGCGGCGGCGGCCCTCGCCGCCGACAAGATGGCCGAGCTGATCGGCGACGAAGGCAAGGTGGCACTTGTCGTCCATGACCAGACCAGCCGCACCGGCGTGGACCGCCGCGACGGCTTCGTCAACCGCATGAAGGAAGCCCACCCGAAGGTCGAGATCGTCGCCATCGAATATGGGGAGGGCGATCATCTCAAGTCGACCGAAATCACCAAGGCGATCCTGCAGGCCAACCCCGACCTCAAGGGCATGTTCGGTGCCAATGAAGGCTCGGCCATCGGCGTCGTCAACGGCGCCAAGGAGCTCGGCCGCCAGCTGGTGATCATCGGCTACGACTCGGGCGCCCAGCAGAAGGCGGCGATCCGCGACGGCCAGATGGCCGGCGCCATCACCCAGAACCCGGTCGGCATCGGCTACAAGACTGTCGAGGCAGCCGTGAAGGCGGCAAAGGGCGAAGCCGTCGAAAAGAACATCGACACCGGCTTCTACTACTACGACAAGTCGAACATCGATCAGCCCGAAATCGCAGCGGTGCTGTACGACTGATCCTGTGCAACTCTACCGGAGGCGGTCCGCCGCCTCCGGCTTTTTCCAATCAAGGTGACATCAGATGAAACTGCTCCGCTACGGCCCCAAGGGCAACGAGAAGCCCGGCATCCTCGACAGATCAGGCCGCGTCCGCGATCTCTCGCGCCACGTCGACGACATCGCCGGCGACGTTCTGACGCCCGAAGGCCTCGCCCGCCTGCGCACCCTCGATATCGAGACGCTGCCGCTGGTAGCCGGCACGCCTCAGCAGGATCTGCGCCTCGGCGCCTGCGTCGGCCGCATCGGCAAGTTCATCTGCATCGGCCTCAACTATGCCGACCATGCCGCCGAAACCGGTGCAGCCATTCCCGCCGAACCGATCGTCTTCAACAAGTGGACCTCGGCCATCGTCGGTCCCAACGACGACGTCGAAATCCCGCGCAATTCGGTCAAGACCGATTGGGAGGTCGAGCTTGGCGTCGTCATCGGCAAGCCCGGCCGCTACATCGACGAGGCCGACGCCATGTCCCACGTTGCCGGCTATTGCGTCATCAACGACGTTTCCGAACGCGAATTCCAGACCGAGCGCGGCGGCACCTGGGACAAGGGCAAGGGTTGCGACACCTTCGGCCCGACCGGCCCCTGGATGGTGACCGCTGACGAGATCGCCGACCCGCAGAACCTCAAGATGTGGCTCGATGTCGATGACAAGCGCTTCCAGGACGGCTCGACCAAAACGATGATCTTCTCGGTGCAGCAGGTCGTATCCTACCTCAGCCGCTTCATGAGCCTGCAGTCCGGCGACGTCATCTCGACCGGCACCCCGCCCGGCGTCGGCCTTGGCCAGAAACCTCCCGTCTATCTCAAAGCAGGCCAGACGATGACTCTTGGCATCGAAGGCCTGGGCAGCCAGAGGCAGCGCGTTATCGCTGCCTGACCCCTTTGGAGCGGGAGGCGTCTCCCAGGCAATCCTTCCGCTCTCGTTTCAGCCGCACGAACTTGCCCTCGAGGCTCCCAGCCTTTCGGGATCGTGCCCAGAGGACCCACACCATGACCAGAATCATCGACATGCGGGTGCTCGACCTGCGTTTCCCGACGTCGCAGCATCTCGACGGTTCCGACGCGATGAACCCGGACCCCGACTATTCGGCGGCCTATGTCATCCTGAAGACCGACACGGCAGGGATCGAGGGTCATGGTCTGACCTTCACCATCGGCCGCGGCAACGAAATCTGCTGCGCGGCGATCGAGGCGATGCGCCATCTGGTCGTCGGCCTGGAGATGGACAAGGTGGCCGCTGACATGGGCGCCTTCTGGCGGCACGTGACGTCGGACAGCCAGTTGCGCTGGATCGGCCCGGACAAGGGCGCGATCCACCTGGCCACCGGCGCCGTCGTCAACGCCGTCTGGGATATCTGGGCGAAGATGGTTGGCAAGCCGGTGTGGAAGCTGGTCGCCGACATGTCGCCGGAAGAACTCGTGCGCTGCATCGACTTCCGCTACATCACCGACTGCATCACGCCCGAGGAAGCGCTCGCCATGCTGCGCGAAAAAGAGCCGGGCAAGGCCGAGCGGATCGCGACCCTCGAGCGCGAGGGATATCCCTGCTACACCACCTCGGCCGGCTGGCTCGGTTATGGCGACGAGAAGCTGCGCCGGCTGTGCCAGGAAGCGGTCGACGCCGGCTTCAACCACGTCAAGCTCAAGGTCGGCCGCGACAAGGCCGACGATATCAGGCGCCTGCGCATCGCGCGTGAGGTGCTCGGCCCAGACCGCCAGCTGATGATCGACGCCAACCAGGTCTGGGAAGTCGGCCAGGCCATCGACTGGGTACGCGACCTCGCCTTTGCCAAACCGTGGTTCATCGAAGAGCCGACCAATCCCGACGACGTCGAGGGCCATCGCAAGATCCGCGAGGGCGTCGCCCCGGTCCAGGTCGCCACCGGCGAGATGTGCCAGAACCGCATCATGTTCAAGCAGTTCATCATGCGCGGCGCCATCGACGTGGTGCAGATCGACTCCTGCCGCCTCGGCGGCGTCAACGAAATCCTCGCCGTGCTGTTGATGGCGGCGAAATACAATCTGCTCGTCTGCCCACACGCCGGCGGTGTCGGCCTGTGCGAATATGTCCAGCACCTGTCGATGATCGACTACGTCTCAATCGCCGGAACCCGCGAGGGCCGTGTCGTCGAATATGTCGACCACCTGCATGAGCACTTCAAGGAACCCTGCGTGGTGCAGCACGCCGCTTACATGCCCCCGTCCGCGCCCGGCTTCTCCATCGAGATGAAGCCGGCGACGCTCGAAGACTTCCAGTTCCGCGGTTGAGGGAAACGACAATGGACCTCGGGCTGAAGGACAAGATCGTCATCGTCACCGGCGGCGGTGCCGGCATCGGCGGCGCGGTCACACTCGGTCTCGCTGCCGAAGGCGCCATTCCGGTCATCTTCGGCCGCAGCCCACTGGCCGAGGATTTCGCCGCGAAGCTCAAGGCCGTTTCGCCGCGCTCGCCGTTCGTCCAGGTCGAGCTGATGCACGATCCCGAGATCGGCGCAGCTGTCGAGCAGGTGGCAAAAACCTTCGGCCGCATCGACGGGCTGGTCAACAATGCCGGCATCAATGACGGCATCGATCTCGAGGCCGGTTCGGATGCTTTCCGCGAGTCGCTCGAACGCAACCTGATCCACTACTACACCACCGCCCATCACTGCCTGCCGTGGCTGAGAAAATCGCGCGGCGCGATCGTCAACGTCTCGTCCAAGACCGCACTCACCGGCCAGGGCAGCACCAGCGGCTACACCGCCGCCAAGGGCGCCCAGCTGTCACTCACCCGTGAATGGGCCGCCGCCCTGCGCGGCGATGGCATACGCGTCAACGCGGTCATCCCGGCCGAGGTGATGACGCCGCTCTACGAAAAGTGGCTGAAGACATTCGACGATCCGGAAGCACGGCTGGAAGAAATCACCCGACGCATCCCGCTCGGGCAGCGCATGACGACGTCGGAAGAGATCGCCGACACCATCATCTTCCTGCTCTCCGACAAGGCCAGCCACACCACCGGCCAGTGGCTGTTCGTCGACGGCGGCTATACCCATCTCGACCGCGCATTGGACTGAACGCGGCTAAAGCACCGGCCCGAGCATGGCGATGGCGTTGTTCCAGATCTGGCGCGGCCGGCTCCACTTGGCGACCGTGCGGTCGCTGATGGGGATGGACGACTCGATATAGCTCTGCTGCCGCTTCCGCACCTCGCCGGTAACGCGTGCGTCGTGCAGCAGGATATTGTTCTCGAAATTCAGCTCGAAGCTGCGCCGGTCGAGATTGGCCGAACCGATCAGCGTCACCTCGCCATCGACCGTTAGCGTTTTCGCGTGCAGTAGGCCGCCTTCATATTCGTGGATGTTCACGCCGGCATCGAGCAGTTCGCGATAGTAGCTGCGGCTTGCCGCCGCGACGATCCAGGAATCGTTGCGCCGGGGAAGGACGATGGTCGTTTCGACGCCGCGGTGGCCGCAAGCGCACAGCGCCGCCTGCAGCGGCTCGTCCGGCACATAATAGGGTGTCGAAATGACGAGCTCGCGCCGTGCGGCGTTCATCAGCGCGATGAACATTTCGGGCATCGCCGAATAGCGCACGGCAGCACCCGTGCCGATGACCTGCGCCGTAAAGCCGGGTTGCGCCGACGGCGGCGGCTGGCGCATCAGAGGGCTCAGGTCCTCCTTGACCTGCGCCATCCAGTCGCTGGCAAACAGATGCTGGTTCTGAAGCACGACCGGGCCCTCGAAACGCATCATCACGTCAACCCAGGGCGCGTACTTCGCCTTGATGGCAAAGGCCGGATCGGCGCAGTTCTGGCTGCCGCAATAGGTGGTCTTGTTGTCGATGACGACGATCTTGCGGTGGTTGCGCATGTCGACCCGCCCCTTGAGCGGGCGCAGCAGCGCGATCCCTACCGGCAGGGCGCGCGCCAGCCTGACCTTGGCTGAAGCCATCTCGCGCCAGTGCGGCGACCGGATCAACCGGCGCGAGCCGATGTCGTCGACCATCACCCGGCACGTCACGCCGCGCATCGCCGCGCGCTTGACCGCCTCGACCATCTTCACGCCGTTGCTATCGGGCAACCAGATGTAGAATAGCAGGTGCACATGATCGGTGGCCGCATCGATGTCGGCGATGATCGCATCGATGGCAGCATCGGAACCGGGCATGAGGTGAGCCCGGTTTGCACCGACCGGCGCATAATTGCTGATCGATTCGCCGACACGAAACAGCGGCGCGTAGGGCTCCGGGACGCTTGGCTGCTCGCGCCCGTCGAGATCGGTCGTGTTGATCGTGGCAAGCGAGGGCAAGTGCTGGAGCGCGTCGCGCAGCCGGGCGATACGGCGGCTGCCGACGTTGGTATCACCGAACAGGATGTACGCGACAACGCCGACCACCGGCGCAACGACGATGACCACGATCCAGGCCAGCCGCGAGGCCGGCTCGCGATGCGGGCGCAGCAGCGCCCGCACGAGATAGACGATCTGCAGGCAGATGGTCAGGTTGACCAGGGCCCAACCGAAATAGGCGGAAGCGCTCATGCTTGGGGTGGCCCTCCAGACATTAGGTTCAACCGATAACAGATAATTCGATGCGGGAGCCATAACCCTTGCTCTCGGGGAGAGCGACGGAAGGCCCGGACACGCCGGCAGGCAATTTGTTGCCAAGGCACTCATGCCGTGCAATGTGCAATGCCAAGAGCGCCTGCCCCGCTCAGCCAATTGCCGGGGGAGTTGTCAGTGCACAAGAAGGTGGACGGGCTGTCGGTCGAGACGTCAGCGTCTGATTTGACGCTGCGCGGGCTTTCGCTCAGCGAGCTTGCACCCGAGCCGGTGACCTACCCGCTCGTCTCCTTCATCATCCGAAACTGGAACTACGCCCGCTTCGTCGGATCGGCGATCCGCTCGGTTCGCCATCAGACCTATCCCAATTTCGAAGCCATCGTCGTCGACAATGGCTCGACCGATGACAGTCGACGCGAGATAGAAGCGGCGATCGGCGACGACCCGCGGTTTCGCACGATCTGGCTCGACGAAAACCTCGGCGCACTCGCAGGGGCATTGAAAGGCCTGGATGTCGCACGCGGCGATTTCGTCACCTTCGTCGATTCCGACGATTATCTGCTTGCCGACTTTACCGCCATGCATGTCCAGACGCATCTGGCGCTGCCACGGAGCGTCGCCTTCACATCGAGCGCGGTGATCGAGATCGATGCGACTGGCGCGGCATTGGGAACCGGTCTCAGGGGATCGCAGCCCGACACGCGTAAGGGCAGTCTGCGGCGCTCCTTCCTGGTCGTCCGTTTGTCTGAGGTTTCCGGTCCGCAGTTCGACCAGCTCGACGACAGCGTCGTTGCCCATCCACCCACCGAAAACGGCTGGCTGTGGTCGCCGGGCACATCAAACATGTTCCGCCGTTTCCTGCTCGAAACCATCCGCCCGCGCGCCAAATCAGACGTCATGTTCGGGCTTTCGGTCGACGGCCATTTCTGCCGGCTCGCCCATGTATTTGCCGGATCGGCCACGATCGCCATGCCGCTGTCGGCCTATCGGCTGCACGGTAACAACTTCTTTGCCGGCAATCCGACCCTGGACGGGACCGTGAACGTCTCCGGCCCCGCCAGGAGATTTTTCCCCGCGCGCCGCCGCGAAGCGATGCGTGTTCTCGTCGAAGACGCGGCGTCGCTTTCGGCGAGCATGGGGGCATGGCGCTTCTGGTCCGCGATTGCCCAGGTTCTCGACAGCGACGGCGTCACTTCGGTTCAGGTCTTCGAAGCGCCCGAAGCCCAGGCCATCATCGTTGAGAACCTGCCTGGGCTGTTCGCGACCTTCGGCAAGTGGGACACCTTGCGCAAGCTGCGGCAGCTGATGTCGAGAAGCGCATTGAAGGCTATTCTCCGCGCCGCCGGCCTGAGCCCCGCTGCCTATGCACCGCGCATGGTCGGCATCGAGCTGTCGATGCTCGAAGCCAGGCTGAGGCGCAAGCGTCGCGCCAAAGCTGCACGGCGGAATCCAAGCCCCTAAGGACGCCGTCCCGTGAAAGCGTGGCGGCCAATCTCAAGCGGGCACCGGAGACAAGACCCCGCAACCTGTCGGCAACAGTCCAAGCACGCGTTCCATGGCGCAAGGGATCGGCGCGATGATCGGCGTGTCGAACATCGGCTGCAGTTGTTCGGCCGCCTGGCCGAGCGGGCCGCCGCCGATGATGACGGCCTCCGCTCCATCCAGTTCGATGCATTCGCGTACAGCCTCGGCCAGCGACTGCCCGAGAAGTTTTTCGTCGCCGGCAAGCGCGATCGGATCACCCGCCGTGCAGCGGATGCCGGCATAGAGATGGTCGAGGCCAAGGTCACGGGCACGACCGGCAATCGCCTCGACAAGATCCGGTGTCGTCGTCGCGACGCCGAACCGCCGCCCGTCGCGCGCGGCCTCGATCATCGAGGCCTCGCAGATGCCGACGACTGGCACGTCGACCCGTTCCCTCAGTGCCGCCAGTCCAGGATCGCCAAAGGCGCTGACGATGATGCCCCGGCAGTCCTGGCCATGGCTGGACCCGATCTCGATGACCTGGTCGGCCGCAGCTTCAAGCTGCGGGCCGTTGACAATCATCGGCGGGTTGCGGGTAGCCGTGGCAATCGCCACGGCTACCCGTCCTGCTGCAGTCTTGCGCGCGATGGCATGCATCATGTCGCTGGTTGCCTGCGAGCTGTTGGGATTGATCAACAGGATATGTGACGTCATGCTCATCGTTACGCTCTTGCTTGCGCCTGCCGGGTCGACACTTCGGGTGTCTCGACCTCGGCCGGCTGGGTCAGGTCTTCCATCGACATGCCATAGGTTTCGGGGCCCATCTGGATGCAGAAGGCAAAGACCGCATACATTGCCGCCGCCAGGCTGAACACGCCGACCATGCCGTAATTGTCGAACAATGCGCCGGCAACGGTGGGGATGAAGGAGCCGGCAGCCGAGCCCGTCGCCAGGATGAAGGCCACGCCGAAGGCGCGGATCCGGGTCGGGAACAGTTCGGGCGCATAGATCCAGATCGAGGTGTTGAGCAGCAGCACAAAGAACTGGAAGATCGCGCCGAACAGCAGCACCAGGTAGATGTTGGTGCCGAGATAGACGATCGACACGGCGGCGAGGCAGGCGAAGACGGCGCCGACGGTCAGCACCTTCTTGCGCGGGAAGTAGTAGCCGAACATCGAGGCAGCGATCGCGCCGAGCACGCTGCCGCTCTGGATGATCATCGAGTAAAGCAGGCTGCCCTGCAGCGTGTAGCCCATCGACACGAAGATGATCGGCATCAGCGTCAGCACCGACAGCTGGGCGCCGTAGCTCATCAGGATGGCGATGGCGACCGGAATGGTGCGGCCGATGAAGGGGGCGCGGAACAGTTCCTTCCAGGCATGCTTGCTGGGTGCGGCCTCTTCGGCGTGGTCACTCGTCAGATGCTCGCGTACAACCAGGTTACGTGGCCTGAGCGTTCCGGATTCGAGGATCGACAGCACCTTGTTGGCCTCGGCAATCCTATTCTGCGACGCCAGGAAACGCGGCGTCTCGGGTACGAAACGGCGATAGAACACCACCAGAAGGGCCGGCAGCGCCAGCGAGGCGAACAGCCAGCGCCAGGCGTTGTCGCCGGGGAAAAGGGTGAAGATCATCAGGCCAAAGGCGGGCGCCAGGAAGTTGCCGAAGCCGCCGGCGCCGACATTGACGAGGCCGGCAGCCGTGCCGCGAAACTTTGGCGAGCAGAACTCCGACAGCATGGTGACGGCGGTCGAAATCTCCCCGCCGACGCCGAAGCCGACGATGGCGCGAGCAAAGCACAAGGTGGCGAAGTTCGGCGCCAGCGCGCAAGCGGCCGAGCCGATGGTGAAAAGCAGAAGATTGAAGGTCAGCATGACGCGGCGACCGTAGCGGTCGCCGAGAATGCCCGAGAGCAGACGGCCGATGGCGGCGCTGCCGAAGGTGATTGTGTTGAGGAAGCCGATGTCGGCGCCGGTCAGGCCCCAGGTCGCCTTGAGCATCGGGCCAGCGACGCCGATCGTGTTTTGTTCGAAGCTGTCAAAGAGACAGCCGATCAGGACCAGTGCGATGATCTGCTTGTGGGCGCCTGTCACGCCGATCCGGCTCAGCGACGATTCGAGTTGTCGAATGACCGGCGATGATTTGCCGGATTGCACCATACTTTCCGCTGCCATGGTTTCTCCTCCCTTGGCTGAACCAGATGAAAACTGATTTTCACCAATCTAACATATGAAACTGTGTTTTTATAGTCTAAACTTACGTCAAGGCAGACAGGACGGCTCGCGCGGTGCGGCAAGGAGCTTATGTCGTTGTGATTCCTCGTGATTGCGGCAGCCAAGGCTGAGTTTTGACGGCCTCCGCCCTTGCGGCGGCGGCCGAACGGCGCAAATGTGCGCGACTGGAATTCCATCGGCAGGCGGCATGACAAATCCCAAGGATCGGCCATTTCTTTTCCGTGTACGCGAGGCGCTCGACACGCTGCACCCGGCCGAACGGCGGCTCGGCGATTTCGTCTGCGACTTTCCCGGCGAGCTGGCGAGCTATTCCGCGTCCGAGCTCGCCAGCCTGGCCAACGTCTCCAACGCCACCGTCTCGCGCTTCGTCAAACGGCTGGGTTATGACAACTACGAAGAAGCCCGGCGCCATGCGCGCGAGGAAAAGCAGACCGGCTCGCGCCTGTTCCTGACGACCTCGACGGATACTGCCGGGGTGCAATCGCTGGGCGCCCATATCGCTCAAGGCATCGCCAACATCGAAGGCACCTTCGCCACCATCACCGACAGCCAGATCGACGCCGCCGTCGAAGCGATGCTGGCCAGCCGCAAGATCTGGGTGCTCGGCTTCCGCAGCAGCCACCCTTTCGCCGACTACTTCCAGTGGCAGATGACGCAGGTGGTGGAAAACATCGTCGCCATACCGGGTGGCGGGCAGACGCTGGGCGAACATCTCGTCAGCGTCGGCAAGGACGACGTGGCAGTCGTATTCGGGTTGCGCCGCCGCATCGCGCGCATGGAAATGGTGCTGTCGGCGATCGAGAAAAGCGGCGCGAAACTGCTCTACATCACCGACGAAGGGGTGCCCCACCGCCCGGGTGCGGCCTGGCATTTCCGCTGCCAGACACTCGCCCCGGGCCCGCTGTTCAACCACGTCTCGGCGATGGCGATCTGCCACCTGCTCGCCACCCGCGCCATCGAACGGTCGGGCGCTGCGGGCCGGACCCGCCTCAGGGGCATCGAGACCATCGGCGACGCGCTTGAGGAACTGTAGTCTTCAGCCTGCCGGCATGCGGTCGCGTACATGCCGGAGGAACAGCGACAGAAGTTCGGCCTGGGTGGAGATGGCAAGCCTCTCATAAGCATGCTTGCGATGGGTCTTGACCGTGGCGCGCGAGATGTCGAGGTGAGCCGCGATCGAATCCGAAGAATGCCCGCGCAGCACGAGCACCACCACCTCGCGCTCGCGGTTGGTCAACAGCTCGGCGCCGAAGCTTTCATAGGCCGCCTCCGCCCAACCGGCATCGATGGAATGCCGCTTGGCCGCATGCCGCGCCTTGATGCGTTGCCAGTGCTGGCGAAAGCTCGTCTCGATCAGCGGCAACAGGCCGTTGAGCCTCTCGACAGCCGCGTCGTCGAAGCTCCCGGGCCGGGCGCTGTAGATGCCGATCTCCGTCGTCTCGCCATCGTCGAGGGTCACTGCGATGTCGATCTCTTCGAGCCCGCGTGGCCAGTCGCGGGTGACGTAGCCGATCTCCTCCGTCTCCGCGATGATGATTTCATAGGAGCGGTAGACCTCGCTCTGCAGATAGTGGTCGGGCGCGAGATCGCGGACGCGGTAGACGCCCGAAGCGATTCCCTTGAGATGGCTCTGGTAGAACGGATTGAGGATATAGGTCTGCGCCAGATATTGCTTCAGCCCGTTGCGCGCCCGCTCGCCCTTGAAGTCGTCATGGATATGCAGCGGCGGGCGGCTGCCGCGATAGACGACGATGGCGATCATGTCGAAGGCGACGTGGCTGCGGATCCAGGCGGCCAGGACCGACGGAAACCGCGGAGCGCCGATGGCGCCGACCAGTTCCGCCACGTCGCGATAGTCGTCCTGCGGCATACGCTTGCTGCGTCCCCTTATGTGCCGGCAACCTCCTCCCCTGGGAGGATGGCTTGCCGCGGCGATCCTGACTAACACTGCTCACCGACACAGTGGCATGCCGTGGGACGGGAGCGCGCGACGATGAACTACGCCAGGATGGTAATCGAAAAGGAAGCGCCGGAGGAATATGGCTACGACCGTATTCGCTACAATCTCTCGGAAAGCTCCATTGCCGACCAGAAGCTGTCCGAGATCGGCCTGTCTCTGCCCGACCTGACGCTGTTCTACGGCGAACATCGTGGCGACAAGGCCTTGCGCGAGTTGATCGCCGGCCAGGATGCCGGGCTCTCGCCCGACCATGTGCTGGTCACCGCCGGCGCTGCCGGCGCGCTGTTCATCATCGCTACCGGCCTGTTGTCGGACAAGGACCATCTCGTGGTGGTGCGGCCCAACTACGCCACCAACATCGAGACGCCGCGCGCCATCGGCTGCGCCATCAGCTACATCGACCTCGACTTCGACAACGGCTTCGCCGTCGATCTTGCCGAAGTGGCGGCTGCCCTGCGGCCCAACACGCGCTTCATCAGCGTCACCTGCCCGCATAACCCGACCGGCACCATCATGAGCCGCGCCGATCTCGACGGGCTGATCGCCCTTGCCGAACGCCACGGCTGTTACCTGCTGGTCGACGAGACCTATCGCGACCTGAGTTACGGCCAACGCCTGCCCGCAGCCGCCTCGCTCAGCCCGCGCGCCATCAGCGTCTCGTCGCTGTCCAAGGCCTATGGCATCCCCGGCATCCGCATCGGCTGGCTGGTTACCCAGGACGCCGGGCTCTACGAACGGTTTCTCGCCGCCAAGGAGCAGATCGGCATTTGCGGCAGCGTCATCGACGAGGCGATCGCACGTGCCATGCTGGAACGCCGCGACGAGTTCCTCGGCGCGCTGATGCCCGAGATGAAGGCGCGGCGCGACATCGTCCAGCAATGGATCGACCGTGAGCCGCTCGTCGACTGGGTCCGGCCGCAAGGCGGCGTCGTCGGCTTCCCCCGGATCAATGTGGGTCCCGATTTCGACCTCGACCGATTCTACGACGGCCTGCTGGAAAAGCACGGTGCCTATGTCGGCCCCGGCCACTGGTTCGAAATGCCGAAAACCTTTTTCCGCGTCGGTTTCGGCTGGCCGACTGAAGCGCAACTGAGGGGCGGGCTCGAAGCCATCTCCGCCGCCCTGCGCGAGCAGAATTGAGCGACATCCTGGTCGCGGGATGACGACGGCACCGAAAGTTGCCGAAGCACCTGCATTTCCATCGCGCGGCTGCGGTCAGCATCACGTTCGCGGACGATGGCGACAGTTTGGCTTCGGCATCGACGAGGCCGCGATCGAGGCCCGCCGACACCAATCAGACATCGGTACTCGTCGGTGGACGCCACGCTCGGGGCATATTATGCCGTGGTGCATGCGCGCTCGAGCGTCGACGCCGTCCTTGCCTGGCAAGAGCCAGTTCGAAAACGCAGGATGAAACGGCCGCTGCCGCGAAAACAGAAAACAATACCGGGCCATGCCCGCGAGGAGACATCGAGATGCATTGCCGGATCATTGGCGCACCCATTCAGGAAGGCACCGACCGTAGGGGCTGCGACATGGGACCAAGCTCGCTCAGGACCGCAGGCCTTGTCGAGGCGCTTGTCGAACTTGGCCATTCCGTTGCCGACATGGGGCAAGTCGTGCCAGTGCCGGGGCCGGCGCTGGAGCATCCGAACAAGGCGCTGAAAGCCCTGCCCGCGATCGCGGCCTGGACGGCGGCCCTGGCCGAGGCGGCCTACCAGATCAGCGCCGACGCCATGCCGATCTTCCTCGGCGGCGATCACAGCATCTCGGCAGGCACCGTCAGCGGCATCGCCCGGCGCGCGGGCGAACTCGGCAAGCCGCTGTTCGTGCTCTGGCTCGACGCCCATCCGGATTTCCACACGCTCGACACCACCACCAGCGGCAATTTGCACGGCGTGCCGCTTGCCTATGCCAGCGGCCTGTCCGGTTTCCAGGGCTATTTCCCCAAGCTTCAGGCCAATGTCAGCCCCGAGCGCATCTGCGCGCTGGGCATTCGCAGCGTCGACCCGGCCGAGCGTGTCGCGCTTGCCGAGGCGGGCGTCACCGTCCACGACATGCGCGCCATCGACGAGCATGGCATCGCGCCATTGCTGCGCGCCTTCCTCGAGCGTGTGGCGGCCGAAGGCGGCATGCTGCATGTCAGCTTCGACATCGACTTCCTCGATCCGGCGATCGCGCCTGCCGTCGGCACCACGGTGCCCGGTGGAGCGACCTTCCGCGAGGCACATCTGGTGATGGAAATGCTGCATGACAGCGGCCTGGTCACCAGCCTCGACCTTGTCGAACTGAACCCCTTCCTCGACGAACGCGGCCGCACCGCAACGCTGATGGTCGACCTGACGGCGAGCCTGATGGGCCGCCGCATCATGGACCGTCCGACCAGGAGTTACTGACCATGACCGAAAAACTGAACGTCGTTCCCTTCGTCAGCGTCGACCACATGATGAAGCTTGTTCTGGCGGTCGGCGTCGAGCGTTTCCTGACCGAGATGTCGGCCTACATCGAAGAGGACTTCCTGCGCTGGGAGCAATTCGACAAGACCCCGCGCATCGCCTCGCACAGCCATGACGGCGTCATCGAGCTGATGCCGACGAGCGACGGCCACCTCTACGGCTTCAAATACGTCAACGGCCACCCCAAGAACACCCGCGACGGCCGCCAGACGGTAACCGCATTCGGCGTGCTCGCCGATGTCGGCAACGGCTATCCGATGCTGTTGACCGAGATGACCATCCTGACGGCGCTGCGCACCGCGGCCACCTCGGCGGTGGCAGCCAAATATCTCGCGCCCCAGGGGGCCGACACCATGGCCATCATCGGCAATGGCGCCCAGTCGGAATTCCAGGCCCTGGCGTTCAAGGCGCTGCTTGGCGTCAACAAGCTCAGGCTCTACGACATCGACGCCTCCGCCTCGCGGAAATGCCAGGCCAACCTCGCAGGCATGGGCTTCGACATCGTCATTGCGGACAATGCGCAGGACGCGGTGGAAGGTGCCCAGATCATCACCACCGTCACCGCCGACAAGCAGCTTGCGACCATCCTGACCGACAACATGGTCGGCACCGGCGTTCACATCAACGCGGTCGGCGGCGACTGCCCCGGCAAGACCGAGCTGCACAAGGATATCTTGCTGCGCTCCGACATCTTCGTCGAGTTCCCGCCGCAGACCCGCATCGAGGGCGAGATCCAGCAATTGGCTGCCGATCACCCCGTCATCGAGCTGTGGCAGGTCATGGCAGGCAAGGCGCAGGGCCGCAACTCCAGCGCGCAGGTCACGCTGTTCGACAGTGTCGGCTTTGCCATCGAAGATTTTTCCGCTTTGCGTTACGTCAGGGACAAGCTGATCGACACCGGCCTGTTCGAGGAACTCGACCTTTTGGCCGACCCCGATGAGCCGCGAGACCTGTTCGGCATGCTGTTGCGCGCCGCGAAGGCATCGGCCGTCTAGCTGGGATCGTAACCTCGCCAAGCAGACCGCAAGGCGTTCGGCGCCACTGGCCTTGGCGTCTGTCGAGGGCTCATGCCAGCACGCTATCTTGTACGTTGGGCCCTGTAGAGGCTGTGCTGGGTTCTGGGTCGGCCGCGCGGCAACCGCGCTGATGATTCTGTCGCGCTTCGAGCGCCTGACGCGAATCCAGCGGCCGCGGTGACGATACGGACATTTGCCGTGGACCAAGCCATTCGACGTGCTTCGAGGACAAGCTGCATTGAAGCGTCGCGGTCTTACCGCCTTCCAGAAACGACGAAGGCCGCGGTGAAACCGCGGCCTTTTCGTGGGATATTTGGAGCGGGTGAAGCGATTCGAACGCTCGACCCCAACCTTGGCAAGGTTGTGCTCTACCCCTGAGCTACACCCGCTCGCCGCGGCTCGTCGCCGCAACGGCTGCTATATGGCCGAAGCTCGCGGCGAATGCAACAGGGAAAAACCGCTCTGTCTTGAACTTTTTTCGCGGCGGCTGAAAATCCCATGATTCCCCTCGGGAAGCTCTGCGTCAGCGCTATGCCGGACTTGTGCAGCAAGCCGGCTTTGCCCATAAACCTCGCGCAACGGCAATTCCCGGAAGCTGCGATGACCGCCCCGATGACACCCAAGACCCGCGCCGAACTGCTCGCCTATCTGGCTGGGCTCGGCATTTCAGTGACCACCCACGACCATCCCCCGCTCTACACCGTCGCCGATTCGCAGGCGCTGCGCGGCACCATATCAGGCGGGCACACCAAGAACCTTTTCCTCAAGGACAAGAAGGACAACTTCTTTCTGGTCACTGTCGATGAGGAAGCAAGCGTCGACCTCAAGCAGATCCACCAGTTGATCGGTGCCTCGAGCCGGGTTTCGTTCGGCAAGCCGGAGGCGCTCATGGAGTTGCTCGGCGTCGTGCCTGGTGCTGTCACCGTCTTCGGGCTGATCAACGACACCTCAGCCAGGGTGAAGCTGGTGCTCGACAGCGCGCTGATGGAAAACGCCGTCATCAACGCCCACCCGCTGACCAACGAAGCCACGACCTCGATTGCCAATGCCGACCTGCTGCGATTCGTCGAGGCAACCGGCCATGATGCTGTTATCTTGAAAGTCTCGGGCTGATCGCCACATGGTGGGCTGACGGCCAGGCCAGGTCGCCGGCAGAATATAGCGAATACCGGAAGAGTGAAGATGAGCAACGAAAGCAATCCCTTCGGCGGCATGGGCAGCCAGTACGCCACCAACGTCCAGTTTGGCACCGCGCCTGCCGCCCCCGTGGCCGAGCTCATCAAGGACACGACGACGGCGGCCTTTAGCGCCGACGTGATCCAGGAATCGCGCAAGCAGCCGGTGCTGGTCGACTTCTGGGCACCCTGGTGCGGCCCGTGCAAGCAGCTGACTCCGGTCATCGAGCGCGTCGTCCAGGCTGCCGGCGGACGGGTCAAGCTGGTCAAGATGAACATCGACGACCATCCGGCGATTGCCGGCCAGCTCGGCATCCAGTCGATTCCCGCGGTTATCGCCTTCAAGAACGGCCAGCCGGTGGACGGCTTCATGGGTGCAGTGCCCGAAAGCCAGATCCGCGATTTCATCGACAAGATCGCCGGCAAGGATGGCGGCCAGCCGCAGATTGCCGAGGCGCTTGCGGCAGCAGCCGAAGCGCGCGAAGCTGGCGACCTGCAGACTGCGGTACAGATCTATGATGCCGTGCTCGAACAGGTGCCCGACAATATCGACGCCATCGCAGCGCTTGCCGACATCCTGTTCGAGTCAGGCGATGTAGAAGGCGCGAACGAGGTTCTGGCACGCGCGCCCGACGACAAGAAATCCGCTGCGGCACTGGTTTCCGTCCGCACCAAGATGGCGCTTGCCGAAGAAGCGGCAGCGCTTGGCGATTCCGCCGAGCTCGAGCGCCGGCTGGCGCTGGATCCCGGCGATCACCAGGCGCGTTTCGATCTCGCCATGATCCAGAACGCCAAGGGCCAGCGCACCGAGGCTGCCGACAACCTGCTGGCCATCGTCAAGGCGGACCGGACCTGGAACGACGACGGCGCCCGGGCACAATTGCTCAAGCTGTTCGAAGCCTGGGGCTTCACCGACGAGGTGACGCTTTCGACGCGTCGCAAGCTGTCGTCGCTGCTGTTTTCGTAATCGAGCAGCGCCGCGGCCTTGCGTTTGGTTGCAACAACCCCAGATGAGTAGCAGCTGAGGACAAGATGCAGGCAGGAAACGCCCATTACCGGCTCGACAGCGATCTGCCGACAACGCTGGCAGTGTTCCCGCTGACGGCGGCCTTGTTGTTGCCGGGCGGGCGCATGCCGCTCAACATCTTCGAGCCGCGCTACCTCCAGATGATCGACGATGCGATGGCCGGTTCGCGGCTGATCGGCATGATCCAGCCCTCGCTCGACGGCAATCTGCGTCCGGACGGCGAACCGGCGCTCTGCCCGGTCGGCTGCATCGGCCGTATCACTTCGCTCGCCGAGACGGGAGACGGGCGCTACCTGATTTCGCTGCAAGGCGTCTGCCGTTTCCGCGTCGCCCAGGAGCTGGCAGTCAAGACGCCTTTCCGGCAGTGCAGGATCACCTCGTTTGCGGCGGATCTCGGCGAGGACAAAGCCGGCGCGGAAGTCGACCGGCCGGCACTGCTCAAGGCCTTTCGCACCTACCTCCAGGCCAACGAACTCGAGGCCGATTGGGAGAGCGTCAGCCGTGCCGACAACGCCATACTGGTCAACGCGCTGTCGATGATGGCGCCCTATGGCGCCGCCGAAAAACAGGCACTGCTCGAAGCCCCCGATCTCAAGACCCGCGCCGAGACGCTGATTGCGATCACCGAAATGGCACTTGCCCGCGAAAACGAGGATTTCGGATCGAGCCTGCAATAGGCAACGCTGCCGGAGAGCCGGAATGGTCGAGACCAACAAACGCGACATCGACGTCAAGCTGCTCGAGCTTTTGGCTTGCCCGCTGACCAAGGGGCCGCTGAAGTGGGATGCCGAACGCGGTGAACTGGTCTCCAGGCTGGCAAAGCTGGCTTACCCCGTGCGCGACGGCATTCCCGTCATGCTGCCCTCCGAGGCACGGCAGATCGGCGACCGGGAAGCCGGCCCGAGCACCTGATACGCGACCTTCCTTGCCCTTCGAACCCGGGACAGGATTGCGCGCCCTGCTGCGGGCCGATTCCACATCACACAATGAACGCTTCGCCCGGCACCTCGAGAGAGATTTGCCCGCCAGCTTCACCACGCGCGGACGTGCTTCCCGTCGGCACGCCGCCGGCCGATACATCGCAAATGAATGATCGACGGACACGCCTTGCCGCCCGGCACGGTTCGCCATTTGCCTGCGCTCTTCCCCCCCTCCATCCGCTATTGAAAGTTGCGGCCCTTGGGCATGACGCTGCTCGCCTCGCGGGCCAGCGTTTCGTAGCTCTGCAGCATGCGCGGGTCACGTGCGGCCTTGTCGGCGGAACTGGCCCGTCCCTCCGCAATCGGCCGGTTGCTTTGGTCGGCAGTTGCCTGCAGTTCCTCCGACATCGTCGCCAGCCAATGCGTCCAGTCCTCCATATTGTCGGCAACGATATGGATGACACCGGATTCCTTCTGCAGCTTGCCGGTGACGCGGATGAACTTCGATCCCATGATGACAGGCCGGAAGCGCTCGAAGACACGTGCCCAGACGACGATGTTGGCGATCGAATGCTCGTCCTCCAGCGTGAGGAAGATGGCATTGCCTTTACCCGGTCGCTGGCGAACCAGCACCAGCCCGGCGACGGAGACCCGCCGCCCGTCGGGTACATCACCGAGCCGGGCATTGGGTGTGATGCCGGCACGGTCGAGATGGTGCCTGAGGAAGGCCACCGGATGCGCCTTCAGCGACAGGCCGAGCGAGCGGTAGTCGTGAATGACATGTTCGCCGAGCGGCATTGACGGCAAGTGTGTTTCTGGTTCGTTGTCGCCCAGTTGCACTTCGGGACGGTCGAACAGCGGCAGCATCTCGGCGGCACTCTTGCCATCGAGTGCCCGCACCGCCCACAGCCCCGCCCGCCTGTCGACGCCGATGGAGCGGAAGGCGTCCGCCTGGGCGAGAAGCTCGATCTCGCCGACATCGAGCCCAGAGCGCAGCCAGACATCGCGCACCGAGACGTAGCCCTTGCCACGCCGCGCAGCAAACTGCTCCATCCTGGCTTTGCTCAGCCCCTTGATCTGGCGGAAGCCGAGCCGGACGGCATGGCTGGTCCTGATGACATCCCGCATTTCGGCGTGGCGTTGCTGGATGCGTTTTGGGTCGAAGCCCGAACGCTCGAGCGTACAGTCCCAGACGGAATGGTTGACGTCGATCTGGCGAATTTCGACGCCGTGATCCTGTGCATCGCGCACCAGCTGTGCCGGCCGGTAGAAGCCCATCGGCTGCGCGTTCAGGATCGCCGCGCAGAACACGTCTGGATAGTAGGCCTTGAACCAGCATGAGGCGTAGACGAGCAATGCGAAGGCCGCGGCATGGCTCTCGGGAAAACCATACTCGCCAAAACCCTCGATCTGCTTGAAGCAACGCTCGGCGAAGTCGCGCTGGTAGCCCCTGTCGACCATTCCCTGGATCATGCGGTCGCGGTAATTGCCGATCGTGCCGGTGCGCTTGAAAGTCGCCATCGCGCGCCTGAGCTGGTCGGCCTCGCCGGGCGTGAAGCCGCCGGCGACGATAGCGATCTTCATTGCCTGCTCCTGGAACAACGGCACGCCCAGGGTCTTGCCCAGGATGTCCTCAAGCTCCGGTTTGGGAAAGCCGTGCGCTTCCTTGCCCTGTCGGCGCCTGAGATAGGGATGCACCATGTCGCCCTGGATCGGGCCGGGACGGACGATCGCCACTTCGATGACAAGATCGTAGAATTTGCGTGGCCTCAGCCGCGGCAGCATCGACATCTGCGCCCGGCTCTCGATCTGGAAGACGCCGAGCGTGTCGGCCCGGCAGATCATGTCATAGACCTTGGGGTCCTCCGGCGGCAGCGTCGCCAGCTCGAACGGACGGCCATGTCGGTCACGCTCGTCGTAATGCGCCTCAAGCAGGTTGAAGGCCTTGCGCAGGCAGGTCAGCATGCCCAGCGCCAGAACATCGACCTTCAAGATGCCGACGGCGTCGAGGTCGTCCTTGTCCCATTCCACCATCTTGCGCTCGTCCATCGCCGTCTTGACGATCGGCACGATCTCGTCGAGCCGGTCTCTGGTGATGACGAAACCGCCGACATGCTGGGACAGATGGCGCGGAAAGCCCATGATCTCATTGGCGCGGTCGATGACATGCCGGGTCACCGGGTCGGCCTTGTCGAGGCCGCCGGCCGTCGCTTCCTTCTCGCCCAGTTCCGACGAATACCAACCCCAGATCGAGCCGGACATGGCGCCCCTGACGTCATCCGACAGACCCATCGCCTTGGCGACTTCGCGCAGCGCCGAGCGACCGCGATAGGTGACGACGGAAGCCGCGAGCGCGGTGCGCTTGGCGCTGTATCTTTCGTAGATGAATTCGATCACCTCGTTGCGCCGCTCGTGCTCGAAGTCGACGTCGATATCCGGCGGCTCGCCACGTTCCTCCGAAATGAAGCGCTCGAACAGCACATCGACGATATCGGGTCCGACATCGGTGATGCCGATGCAGAAGCAGATGACAGAATTGGCAGCGGAGCCGCGCCCCTGGCAGAGGATGCCCCTCGAACGGGCGAACTTCACAATCTCGTGGACGGTGAGGAAATAGCGGGCGTAATTGAGCTTTTCGACGATGTCGAGCTCATGCCGGATGATGCCCTGAACCTTTTCCGAAACGCCGTCCGGGTAGCGCTTTTTGGCACCCTCCCAGGCCAGCCGTTCCAATTCCGCCTGCGGTTCGAGGCCGGATTCCGTCGGTTCGTCGGGGTAATTGTATTTGAGCTCGCTCAGCGAGAAATGCAGGCTTTCGGCAAAGCGCAACGTCTCGGCCAGGGCCTCCGGGTGGTTGCGGAAAAACCTTGCCATATCGACAGGCGGCTTGAGGTGGCGTTCGGCATTCGCCTTGAGCTCGAAACCGACCTCGGCAACAGGCACGCTGAGGCGGATTGCCGTCAGCACATCCTGCAGCGGGCGCTGGTCCGGTGCATGGTAGAGCGCATCATTGGTCGCCATCAGCGGTATGCCTGCCATGGCGGCCATGGTAGCGGCCTGCTCGATCCTGAAGCGGTCGTCCCCACCGAAATTCGGAGCGACCGCGAGCCACAAGGAAGTGCCGAAGCGCTCCTTGAGACTGCGCAGAAGCGCAACGTCATCTTCCCTGGCGACCGCGACGTCGGGCAGGATGGCAAGCGACAGCAGGTCGCCCCACTCGAAAAGATCTTCCCGATAGAGAAGCGGCGCACCCTTTTCGCTCTCATCCCGGGCATTGGCCTGGGTAAGCATGCGGCACAGATGTCCCCAACCTTTGCGATCCCTGGGGTAGGCGAGCATGTCGGGCGTACCGTCGGCGAAAACCAGGCGGCATCCCGGGTGGTAGGCCAGCCCTTCCGTCTCCGCCATCTTCCACGCGCGGACGACACCAGCCACCGTATTGCAATCTGCAAGGCCGATGGCAGAAAGCCCCAGGAATTTCGCCGCGATCACCAGCTCTTCCGGAGCGGAAGCCCCGCGCAGAAAGGAGAAATTCGACTGGATGCCGAATTCGGCATAGCTGGCAGCGACGACCATGTTCATGCAAAGACCCCGTGCAGGAACCAGCGCGGCACCGCCTGCGCATTGTAGAGGCCCTGCCGGTAGAGCCAGTAGCGGCGGCCCTCGGCGTCCTCGATGCGGTAATAGTCGCGCGTCGGCGCATCGGCCGCCTGGCGCCACCATTCGGGCGCGATGCGCTCGGGCCCTTCCGCCCGCGCCACGCGATGCAACGCCCGGCGCCAGCGGAAATTGAGCGGCGGACCATCGGGAATCTCGGTCGCCGGAACATCGATTGGTTCAGGCTGCCGGAACAGGCGAATGGGGCGGTCGGGCAACCGGAGCCGCCTGGTAGCTTGCTGCGCCGCTCTGGCAGGACGCTCGGCTCCGTCCTTGCGGGCCTCTTCCTGGGCATAGGGCCGGGCGGAGGCGGCACGTTCCGGCAAATGGCTCTCGACCGGGATCGCTTCGAGCACCGCAGCTTCGCCAAGGCGTGCACTGATGCGATCGGCAAAGATCGCCAGTTCTTCGCCGCCATCCTCCACCACCTCGCCGGCAAGATCGGCCTGGCGCGCGTCGAAGCGGGCCGTCGACAGGGCAGAGAGACGCACGAGGTCGAAGCCGTAGCCGGCATCGATTGTCTCGCCGAGTGCCGCCAGCCGCTCATGAAACAGCCGGCGCACCAGTACCGGCTCGCGGATGGGGCGTGAGGCCCCGACAGTTATGCGGCTGACCATGCCGTCGACCCTGAACAGCAGCAGTTCGAGCGCGCGTGCGCCCTCTTCCCGGCGCTCGAGATCGACCTTGAGGGTGGCAGCAAGCAGGCCGATCAGCCGCTCGATGTCGTCGATGAGCGACAGCGGGTCGGCGAGATGGCGCTCGACCGAAAGCGGGGCGACAGGAAGGCGCGGTGAGATCGCCTCCTCGAGCCGACCCAACGCCTGGTCGAGGCGCTCGATGAGCTCTGCCCCGAAGCGACGGACAAGTGGCGCGCGCGGCCCGTCCATGATCGCGCCGACGCTGCGCAGCCCGACGCTTTCGAGGCTCGCCTTCGTCCTGGCATCGATCCTCAGCGCCGACAGTGGCAAGCGCGCGAGAAATTTGCGTTCGTTGCCCGGGGCCAGGATTTGACCCGTGGCAAAACGTGCCGTTGCCCATGCAGCACCAGGCGTCGAGGCAAGACCGGCGCGCACGTCGAAACCCTGGTGGAAAAACCGCGCCATCAGATCGGCAAGCAGCGCCTTTTCGCCGCCGAAGAGGTGAGCGCAGCCTGAAATGTCCAGGAACAGTCCGTTTTCACCGTCGATTGCGACAAGCGGCGTGTAGCGGTCGCACCAGTCGGCAAGTCCTTCGAGCAACCGGCGGTCGGCCTCGGGATCGGCTTCGACGACATCGATGTCGGGGTGCATGGCGCGCGCCTCGGCGATGCCCATGCCCGGCTTCAAGCGAAGCGCCTCAGCCCGTGCGTCGAGGCCGGCGATGCGCTGGGTGTTGTTCTCGCGGTGGCTGATCACCAGCGGCTTCAACGGCTGCGGGCTTGAACGCCAGGACCGCCCCAGCCTGCGCCGGAGGATGCGTTCGGCCGCGAGATGGGGAAACCACAGCGATACGATTCTCTGGGCTTCGTTCTGCGAGGGTGCGTGCATCGAGGTTCCATTCCAGAATGAAGCTGCCGGGAAGAGCCGTGCGGCTCTTGCCAATCTCGACAGCGAAGGCGGGAGCTGCGATCGAACCGGCCAGCGGCCCGAGAAGCGTTTGCCGCAAGGTGGCCGGCGCCGGCGAGATGACCAGCCGGACGGGGGCTGCCGTTGGTTCCGGCTCGGCCGACTGGCGCAGCAGGAGGACGGGCCGGCCGCTGTCCTGCGCCCGGCGGTGCAGGCGCCGCGTCGCCGTGAGGTCGACAATGCGCGGGTTGCCGCGCAATTCGACGACGACGGCTGCTATCTCCTCGATGCGGGCTGCTTCTTCGGCGATCCACAGCACGTCGGCGGCCTTCGGCGCCTCGGCAAGCAGCAGGCTTTCGGCCGGTATGCCGAAGAAGCTGGCGAGGCCCGGTGCGTAGGGCAACCCTGCCTCGCGGAACATCTCTGTGGTACCGACCCACAGCACCAGGTCGCTGGGCCGCGACCGCTCCTTCAGCATGCCGCTGACGAGCGCCAGCGCCAGCCCCGCGGCAGCCCCCGCATTGCGGGTTTCGGTGCCATGGATCTCGGTCAGCGCCGCCTTCGGCAGGCCGCCGCCAAGCACCTCGTCGAGCCTCTCGACACCGGTCGGCAGGAAGAAGTCACGCGCCGAGGCGTGGCCGTTGCGGCGGACCAGCAGCCCCGCGACCGGCTGGCCGTCGGCAGGCAAGACCAGCCTCTCAGCCAGTGTTCCCTCGATCTTGGCTATCTTCTGACGCAAGGCAAAAACGACATCCCGCGCCACGGCGCTGGTCGCCATGTCGATCTGCTTTCCCTGTTGTTCCCGTTATGTTCCTATAGATTCCAGAGGCGCCCTGGAGAGTCAAGCCGATTCAAGGAGAATTTATTCCTCTCCTCTCCTTCTGCTGTCGCCGCTAATTTGGCGCCCGAGCGGCAAAGGCCTCGTAAGCGCGGCGGCAAAGGGCTATATGCCCCCAAAAGGACAAAGAATGGCCCGCATTTACAAGACCCGCGCCTGGCACGACCAGCTTTCGCCCTCGATCGAGGAGATGGAGCTTCTGGCGCTCGAAGCCTATGCGCATCTGCCGGAAGAGTTTCGCCAGCTGACCGGCGAGGTCGTCATTCAGTTGGCCGAATTCCCGACCGACGAGATCATGGACGACCTGTCGCTGGAAACGCCGTTCGACCTGCTCGGCCTGTTCGAGGGCCGCGGCATCGCCGAGCGCTGGAACCCGCAGACCGGCGAAGGCCCCAACCGCGTCACACTCTACCGCCGCGCCATTCTCGACTACTGGGCCGAAAACGAAGAGACGCTGGGCGACATCGTCACCCATGTGCTGATCCACGAGATCGGCCACCATTTCGGCCTGTCCGACGAGGATATGGAGCGGTTGGAGGAAGCCGCCGAATAGCGGCAGAACCTGAGATCAGTAGTCGCCGAGCTTGATGTCAGGCGTGTATTCGGCGCCCTCGACATCCTTCACCACCGCCTGCCCGCAGCGCATCGTCCTGGTTTCGGCGTCGAAGGAATAGGTCGGCGAGCCGAACAGGTGCCAGCCCTTGTTCACCGCAGCCGTGACCTTGTGGCAGAAGGTGGCGTCGTCAGGGCCGGTCAGGAAGCGGTAGAGTTTCATGGCGGTGTCCCTTTCAGTGCCTGAGGCTTTCGAGCTGCGCTGCCCGCGCCAGAAGCCGCTCGGCCTCCGCAAGGTGCAGCCTTTCGACCATCTTGCCGCCGAGCGAGATTACACCTGAGGACGTATTCTCAGGAAGCGCGAAGGCATCGACGACGGCGCGCGCTTCGGCAAGTGCCTCGACCGACGGCGAGAACGCCGCATTGGCCGGGCCGATCTGGGCCGGGTGGATGACGGTCTTGCCCGAGAATCCCATGGCGGCGGCCTCGCCGCATTCGGCGGCGAAGGCATCGAGATCGCGGAAATCGTTGGACACGCTGTCGAGCATGTCGACCCCGCCGGCTCGCGCGCAAAGCACCATCTGCATCAGCCAGGGCTGGACATAGCGGCGGTCCGGCGTGAGCCTGACGCCGGTGTCCTTGGCAAGGTCGTTGAGCCCGGCGATCAGGCATGACAGCCGTGCCGAAGGATCGCGGCCGAGCTCGGCGATGGCCGCGAGATTGACCAGCGCCCGCGGCGTCTCGATCATCGCCCAGAGCTTGAGCGTGTCGAGGGCGTCGGCCTCGTCGAGCACGTCATTGGCTTCGAGCAGGTCGCGCGGCGTCTCGATCTTGGGCAGCACAACGCCATCGGTGACCCAGCCGCTGGCGGCAGCAAGATCGTCCGCGCCCCACGGACTTTTCAGCCCATTGATGCGCACGACATATTCACGCGCGCCCGCCGGCCGTTCGGCGAAGAATTTTGCCAGCCTGTCGCGCGCCGCGGCTTTCTGCTCGGGCAGCACGGCATCTTCCAGGTCGAAGATGACGGTGTCGCAGGCAAGCTGCGCAAGCTTGGCGATCGCCTTTTCGTTTGTGGCGGGCACGAACAGCACCGAGCGGCGCGGGCGGGGCAGGGAATGTTGCATCTGGTCTTCTTGCCCGGCAATGCTGGCCCTTGCAAGTCCTTGCCGGACGACGGCGTAACTGCTTTTGTCCTCCATCACAGACATACGGGAACACTCCATGGCACGCTACGACGTGGTCATCACAGGCGGCGCGATCGTCGGCAGCTCGATCGCCTATTATCTGCGCGAGGAGGGTTTTACCGGCTCGATCGCGCTTGTCGAGCGCGACCCGCAATTCGCCCATGCCGCGACCACATTGTCCTGCGCCTCGATCCGCCAGCAATTCTCGATCCCCGAGAACATCCGCCTGTCGCAGTTCACGCTTGGCCTGTTCCGGCGGCTCAAGCAGGAGTTCGGCCCTGACGCCGATATCGGCTTCCGTGAGGGCGGCTACCTGATCCTCGCCGGCGACAGCGGCCTGCCGATCCTCAGGGCGAACCACGAGGCCCAGATGGCCGAGGGTGCCGACATCGTTCTCGAGGACGCCGAGCAGCTGCAGAAACGCTTCTCCTGGATCTCGACCGAGGGCATTTCCGCCGGCGCCTATGGGCTGTCAGGCGAAGGCTGGTTCGACGCCCACGCCATGCTCGGCCTGTTCCGCAAGGCGCTGAAGACCAAAAACATCGACCTGATCACCGCAGAGGTGACGGGCATCGAGCGTGTCGGCAACCGCGTCGCGGCGGTCACGCTTGCCAATGGCGAGCGGCTGGAGGCCGGCACGCTGTTCAACGCCGCCGGGCCGAATGCCGGCAAGGTGTCCGCCATGGCTGGGCTGGTGTTGCCGGTCGAGCCGCGCAAGCGCAACGTCTTCGTCTTCGAAGCGCGCGAAAAATTCGCCGACATGCCGCTGATGGTCGACCCCTCCGGCGTCTATGTTCGCCCCGAAGGTTCGGTCTACATCACGGGCGGCGCCGAGAGCGAGGATGGCGAACTGGCCGCCGACCCCAAGGATTTCAACCCCGACTGGGGCCTGTTCGAGGAGATGATCTGGCCGGTGCTGGCCACCCGCGTTCCGGCCTTCGAGGCGATCAAGGCGACGCAGGCCTGGGTCGGACACTACGACTACAACGCGCTCGACCAGAACGCCGTCATCGGCCCGCATCCCGAGGTTCAGAACTTCATCTTCGCCAACGGCTTTTCCGGCCACGGCCTGCAGCAGGCGCCGGCGGTCGGCAAAGCGCTGGCCGAGCTTCTGGTCCACGGCGCCTACCGCACCATCGACTGCTCAGCCTTCGGCTATCAGCGCATCGCGGAGGGGCGACCGTTCCGCGAACTGAACGTGATTTAGGTATTTTGCTGCAGCCAACCTCCTGGCGTAGAGCTTCATCTGCGCCAACTTATGGGGAGGTTGGTTCCTCCGCCCATGCCGTGAGGAGCCCTGGCCATGAAAAGCGCCCTCGGTGTCCCGATAGTGGTTTTCGCTGGTCTGCGAAGTGCCCAAGAACTCACCCTATGGGTGACAGAGCCTCTTTGAGCTTTGTGCGCCTGGCAATGCCAAACATCAGTCAGGCAAATCCGATTTGCTGGGCTTTATGTATCAGAGCTGAACAGATAAGAATTCATTAAGTCTCTCTGACAAGCGGAACCGGCTTTTCCTTGCCAAAGAAGCTTCTATCGATTTCAACGTAACAAATCTCAGGCAGTGCATACAGGGAATTGGAATGATGCAGTCTTACGCGGACGGGGGCGCACCGGGTACCAAATCAACCAGAAATTACAAGCTTCTTTCGGGCGTCTGCATGACCGCCCTTGCCATAGCCTTCCCAACGCCAGCGGCACGGGCGGCGAGTTTCGAGGCGTCCAGCCAGACGGAACTCTACCAGGCGATCGTCGACGCCGAGGCGCACGGCGATGCAGCCTCGACCATCACGCTGACCGGCAGCTTCTCCCTCAATAGCTCGCTACCGGCCATTTCAGGCAAGAACATCACCATCGCCACAGGCACCAACACGCTCTCTTACAACCCCGCCGTGTCGTTCAACGTCACGACCGGCGCGAGTCTGACGCTCACGGGCAATATCTTGGGCAGTGGCGTCCTGAACCCTGGCGTGCTCAGCAAGGTTGGCGGTGGACAACTCACCATCAGTGGGGCGACCGGCACCGGCATCACCAGAATCGGCCTTGGCGCGGGGCACACCCTCCTCAACGGCGGCAGCCGGGTCACATTCGGCTCCTCCGCCGGCGGAACCGTGTCGCAATTGGATATTGCCGGCGGGGCCGGCCAAGTGGCGAGCCTGACGATATCGGGTCAGGGCACCCGGCTGGTCGCGACGGGAACCGACCCGAATGACTTGAGCGGCGGCGCCGGAAGCCAATCGGCCCTGACCATTGAGGATGGAGCCGTCTACACCACGACGCGGGCCTTAAGAGTTCACACGACAAGTTCGCAGGGTACCGCCACCGTCAACGTGCAAGGTGAAGGTTCGACGCTGGAAGCCGCGTCCTTCATCTCAACCAACGGCACAAGCTACATCAATGTCCTCGACGGCGGCTTGGTCGACATCAGCGGCGCCACCTCCTTCGGTGGCGCCGGAAATGCCAGCTGGTACACAGCACAAGTCATGGCGCAGGTGTCCGGCGAGGGCTCCAGATGGAACTCTGGCGCCATAGCCATGTACCGTGGCTCGCTTTCGATCCTCGACGGCGGCGTCATGACCGGGACGACCGTGAACATCGCGACCGTTCCGGGCAACGTGGTGCCCAACTTCAACGTTCTCGTTTCCGGCGAAGGGTCTGAACTCAGTGGAACCGCGATCAATCTGGGAACCACGGGTACCGGTGTCCTGACCATCGCCAACGGGAGCAGGGTGGTAGTGAATGGAGGTGGCTCGGCGCTCGTGATGGGCGGCCTCGATCCGGACAGCAACGCCACGCTGAACATCGGCGGAGCGGTTGGCCAGGTTGCGACGGGGGCGGGCACACTCGAAGCCTCTGCCATCACCCTCGCGGCCACCGCCGACATCAACTTCAACCACACCGAAGCCGGCTACATCTTTGACCTGCCGATCAACGGCAGCGGCGCGATCAACCAGCTCGCCGGCCGCACCATCTTCAACACCAACCAGACCGGCTTCACCGGCCTTGCCAGCGTTTATGGCGGCGCGCTCGAGGTGAACGGCATGCTCGGCGGCATCATGGACGTCCGAGGAGGCACTCTTGCCGGTACTGGCTCGGTCGGCGACACCCGGAATTTCGCCGGCGGAGCGATCGCTCCCGGGATCAACGGCATCGGCACGCTGACCATCGACGGCAACTACACGGGCAATGGCGGCACCCTTCAGATCGACACCGCCCTCGGCAGCGACTCCTCGCCCACCGATCTTCTCGCCATCACCGGAGACTCGATCCTTGGGACCGGCGCGACGCGGGTCTTCGTCACCAACTTCGGCGGAGCCGGGGCGGAGACCATCGGCGACGGCATCAAGATCGTCGATGTGGCGGGGACATCCGCCGCCAATGCCTTCGTGCTCGGTGCTCCGGCAATCGGCGGGGCCTACCTCTACGGCCTCTTCCAGAACGGCATCGTCGATCCGACAGACGGCGACTGGTATCTGCGTATGACCGATACCCTAGCGCCGACCGTGCCTATCTATGAGAACTATCCGATCGTCTTACTCGGCCTGACCGACCTGCCAACGCTGCAGCAGCGCGTCGGCGACCGCTACTGGCCTGGGGCAAGCGAAGTGGCCGACTCCGCCATGGGTGATGCGGGCCCGCGCAATTTCTGGACGCGAATCGAAGGTGCGCACGGCCATGTCGAAGGGGATTCGTCGGCGGGCGCCTCTTATGACAGCAGCCGCTATCTGGTGCAGGCAGGCATCGACGGTCTGCTAACCGAAAACGGCTCGGGCGTGCTGATTGGCGGCATCAACGCGCAATATGGCCGGGTCAACGCCGCCATCCGCTCCAGCCTCGGCAATGGTACCAATTCGACTGACTCCTATGGCGGCGGCGCGACATTGACCTGGTATGGCAGCAACGGCATCTATGTCGACGGCCAAGCCTCGGTTACCCGCCTCTCGAGCAAACTTGCTGCCGATACTGTCGGCAAGCTCGTCGACGACAATCAAGGCCTTGGCTATGCCTTCAGCATCGAAGCCGGCCGCAAGGTTGCCGTAAGCGGCAACTTGTCGGTGACCCCGCAGGCACAGCTTGCCTACACCTCCGTCGATTTCGACGCGTTCGCCGATCCGTTCGGCGCCAAGGTGTCGCTGGACAGTGGCGACAGCCTGAAAGGACGGATTGGCGTTGCCCTGAACTATGACGCAGGCAGCAGCGCGAGCGGCAGCCATGTCTACGGCATCGCCAATCTCACCTACGAATTCCTGGATGGAACGGCTGTCGATGTGGCGGGTAGCAAGGTCGCGTTCGAACCCGATTCCTTCGGTGTGGAACTCGGTCTTGGCGGCACCTATCGCTGGGCCGGAGGCAAGTACGCCCTGTACGGCGAAGCACTGGCCTCCACCAGTTTCGAGGGCAGTTACGGCTTCAAGGGCACGGTTGGGTTCAGCACCGCGTTCTAGATTCCAAGGAGCACGATGGCCCACCGCTGACGGCGGCGGGCCTTTTCGTTTCAACGTCTTGAAGGCTGCCAGTCCGCTATCGGCCCAAACTGCGACATATGAGCAGGCGATTGCCGCTATTGGCGCAAAGCCAAGCTGGCCGCCCCTACGCCCTCTCCTCCCAAACCCGCGCCAGCTCCACGATCGTCTTCACCGCCTTTTCCATATCCTGGCGGCTGACCCATTCCAGCGGGGAGTGGAAGGCGTGGCCGCCGGCGAAGATGTTGGGGCAGGGCAGGCCCATGAAGGACAGGCGCGAGCCGTCGGTGCCGCCGCGGATGCTGCCGCGCACTGGCTCCATGCCGGCGCGGCGGACGGCTTCGAGGGCGTTTTCGACGATCTCGGGATGGCGGTCGAGCACCACCTTCATGTTGCGGTACTGCTCCTTGACGGTAAAGCTGTAGGAAGAGCCAGGATAGGCTTTCAGCACGTCCTTGACGATGTCTTCGAGCAGTTTTTCCTTGGCGGCGAGGCCCGCTTCGGTGAAGTCGCGCACGATCAGGCTGAGCGCGGCCTTTTCCATCGAGCCCGACAAAGCGGTGGGGTGGAGGAAGCCTTCGCGGCCCTCGGTGGTTTCGGGCGAAAGCTCCTTCGGCAGCCGGTCGACGATGGCGCCAACGATCTTGATGGCGTTTTCCATGCGGCCCTTGGCGAAACCGGGATGGATGGCGACGCCTGAAATGGCGATCTCGACGCCGTCGGCGGAAAAGGTCTCGTCCTCGATATGGCCGGCGGTCTCGCCGTCCATCGTGTAGGCGAACTCGGCGCCGAGCTTGGCGAAGTCGACCTTGTCGACACCGCGGCCGATCTCCTCGTCGGCGGTGAACAAAAGCTTGACCGCGCCGTGCTTGATATCGGGATTGGCGATGAGGAACTGTGCTGCCGTCATGATCTCGGCGATGCCGGCCTTGTCGTCGGCGCCGAGCAGCGTGGTGCCGTCTGTGGTGACGATGTCATTGCCGATCTGGTTCTTCAGCTCGGGATGCTCGGTCATGCGGATGACCTGCTGCGGGTCGCCTGTGAGCCGGATGTCGCCGCCGGCATAGTTGCGGAGGATCTGCGGCTTGACGTTGGTGCCGGTGAAATCGGGCGCGGTGTCCATATGCGAGCAGAAGCAGATGACCGGAACCTGCTTTTGGGTGTTGGCCGGCACCGTGGCGTAAACATAACCATGCTCATCGAGATGGGCATCGCTGAGGCCGATCGCCAGAAGCTCTTCGACAAGCAGGCGGCCGAGGTTCTTCTGCTTCTCGGTCGAGGGCTGGGTCGGCGAGCTCGCATCGGACTGGGTGTCGATGACGACGTAGCGGAGGAAGCGGTCGAGCACGGTGTCGGTGGTGGCGGTCATGTCAGGCTCCAATGCATCGGCGATGCACTGCTATAGCCGCCCGGGCGGATGCCGTGAACGGGTTTCGCGCCTGTTGTGGCCGCTGTCCGCGCGATCGGCGTGGTCTGGCCCAAGGCGCGCCCGGCGGAACCGGCCGCTTCACCGGATGCTTCGGTGCGATGTGCCTGCGCCTCAGCGCGGCGCAGCACTGTTCTTGGCGATTGCCGGGATGATGATGCCCCAGTCGTCCTCATGAAGCTCATGGCCGCCGCCTTCGACGACGACATATGTCGAGCCCTTGACCGCGTCGGCGATCGCCTTGCCATGGACGATCTGGAAGATCGGGTCGGCAGTGCCATGGATAACGGTAAGCGGCACGTTCAGGCCGGGAAGCTTGCCCTTCACCGCTTCGCCGCCGGCGAGCATGAAGTGGTTGGTCGCCGAGAGGTAGCCACCGGAGCGATCGTAGTCACGTTCGATGAAGGAAAGAGTCTTCACCGCGTCATGCGGATGGGTAGTGCTTGCGATCACCCGGGCCTCGCCGGCAATGAAGCCGGTCGCCTGAGCGCGGTCCGACCAGTCGACGCTTTCGCCCGTCGCGGCATGCTCCATGTAAGCAGGGCTCGGCGGCGGCAAGTCGAGATCGAGGCCGATGGGTGTCGTCGACAGAAGCGTCAGCGAGGCGACGCGGCCAGGCGCCGAGAGCGCCAGGATCTGGGCGATCATGCCACCGAGCGACATGCCGACGACATGAGCCTTTTCGATGCCGTAGGCGTCGAGCACGGCGATGGCGTCTTGGGCCATGTCGTCCATCGAATAGGGTGGCTTGCCCGGCGCGAACTTGGTCGACAACCCGGTGTCGCGGTTGTCGTAGCGGATGACATAGCGGCCGCTGGCAGCGATCTGGCGGGAGAAATCCTCCGGCCACCACAGCATCGAGGCCATGGCGCCCATGATCAGCAGGACGGGCGGCGCCGAAGGATCGCCGAAGGCTTCGGTGACAATCTCGACGCCATTGGCACGGACGGTCTTTGTGGTGGTTTCGCTGGCCATCGCCTTACTCCCCGGGGTTGCGCCGAAAACGGCGAGCACTGCTGCGGAGAGCAGGAAGCGGCGCCGGCTGGTCGTGTTGATGTGATCTGGCATTTCGATCTCCTCGCGCCCGCTGGGCGGCTTGGACGGACACTAGGGACGTCGAAGTCGGAGCGCGAGAGCGATACTGGACAAAAACGAGGCATACGTGCCACTGATGGCACATGAAAACCCAGGCCGAACCCCTCCGCATCAGCCTGCTTGCCTTGCCGCAGACGACACCGGCGGCGGTATACGGGCTGTTCGAGGTGCTGTCGGCGGTGGGCTCGATCTGGGACCGGCTGACCGGGCAGCAGACCAGGGCACGGCGCATCTCAGCCGAGATCGTGGCACGAAGCAAGGAGGCGTTCACCTGCGCCATCGGCACACCGATCCAGCCGCATGCGACATTCGCCGACACAGAGAATACCGACGTGGTGATCGTCACCGACCTGGCGCTGCCGCTCGAGGGTGGCGCGGCGCTCGGATGGGGCGATGAGATGGAATGGGTCCGGGCGCAGCTGTCCGCTGGCGCCACCATCTGCTCGGTGTGCACAGGCTCGATCTTCCTCGCCGAGGCGGGGCTGCTCGACGGCAAGGACGCAGCCTCGCATTGGATCGCCGCCGACATCTTCCGCGACAACTATCCCTTGGTGCGATTCCGGCCCGAGCGCATCGTCTGCGACATGGACCCTGAGGGACAGCTGATCACCACAGGCGGCGCGTCGTCCTGGGAAGACCTCGCACTGCACCTGATCGCGCGCTACAGCGGCAGGGAGGAAGCAGCGCGCATCGCAAAAGTGTTCCTGCTCGGCGACCGTAGCGACGGCCAGTTGCCTTTCGCCGCGATGGCCAAGCCCAGGCGCCACGAGGATGCGGCGATCGGCAACTGCCAGCTCTGGATCGCCGACAATTACGCCTGCGCCAATCCGGTGACGCGCATGGTCGCCGAAAGCGGCCTGCCCGAACGCACCTTCAAACGCCGCTTCAAGGCAGCGACCGGCTACACGCCGGTCGACTATGTCCAGTGTCTGCGCATCGAGGAGGCCAAGCAGATGCTGGAGGTAACCACCGAGGCCACCGACACCATCGCCGAGACAGTCGGCTACGAGGATCCGGCGTTCTTCCGCCGGCTGTTCCGGCGCCATACCGGCATTACGCCGGCGCAATACCGGCAGCGGTTTCGCCTGAAGCGGTCGTAGCGGCCACCCGGCCCTTCCCTTCACCCATTCCCGCCGTCATCATGGCGCGCGGATCACTCTGCGAAGGAGCGACGCATGGACTTCATGCGACTGCTGAAATCGATCGAGGAACTGCTCTACGAGGTCGTGTCGTGGCTGCTGTTTTACCCGCTGACGATGTGGCGAGCATTGCGCGACCCCGACAAGATGATGCGCTATGCCAATGTCGAGCTGTCCGACGACGTGGACGAGCAGTACCAGGACACGATGAGCCCGCCGATGTTCCTGCTGCTGACGCTGCTGATCGTGCATGGCCTGGAGCTCGGCTTCATCAGCGATCGTTCCTGGGTGGCGCCGTCGATGCTCGCCAGCGACTCCAACCTTCTGATCTTTCGGGCCGTCGTCTTTAGCGTCTTCCCGCTGCTGATGGCGGTGAAGCTGTTGCGCTTTCGCGGCGCCCGGATCGACAGGGCAACCTTGAAGCCGCCGTTCTACAGCCAGTGTTATGTCGCGGCACCCTTCGCCCTCGGCGTCAGCCTGGCGGGCGTGGTGTGGCGCGTCCACAACAGCACCGCGAGCGTCGCGGCACTGCTGCTGCTGGTCGTTGCCGTCGTCTGGTACGTGGCGGTGGAAACGCGCTGGTTTGCCCGCAATCTCGACCTTGGTCTCGGCCGCGCGCTGCTCAGTGTCGTTGTCAGCGTGCTGCAAGGTGTGGCAGCCATGCTGATCGTCGGCACGGCCATCGCCCTGACGCAGGCGCCAGGGACGTAACGCAACGGCCATCGCCGTCGCGGCATGCCGGCCCGGCGACCGCCACCCCGCGACGTGTTGCCCGCGACGGGTCGTTATCGCATCGATTGCAGTCTGGACATGAGACCAGCCTCGACGTCGAGGCTGGGAATGGCATCAACGGCAGGGTAGCCGATGTCCTTCATCTGCTCCGGGCTGAGTGCCGCGATGATCCGCCTGCTCTGGGCACGGCGATACCACATCTCGGCTGCCGCGATACGGCGTGCAGTTGCCTGGAGGAGCCGGATCGTCAGATCCGCCGTCTGATGTCCGTGGCTGGAATGCACTGAGTAAGCCATCTCGGCCTCCCGTCTCCTGACATGACCCGGCGAGCTTGCCATGCAGGCGTGAGTGCAGCGTGTTCGGCGCGTGAACGAGACGTCTAATGCGGAAACACTCCCGCTTGATCTCGATCAATGCGGGAAGTCGCATTGCCGCGCAGATAGATCGCTGCGGTCGGATGCAGCGCGGGACGAGGGAGGACGAATGGCGGATATGGACACCTACGCCAAGCGACCGGCTAGGCCGCCGGAAGTGCGCGCACTGACCGTAGCCGACATCAGGCAGAGCCTGGCGGAGGGCGCCGCCGACTTCGCCCGGAGCCCGCGCATCGGGCTCGCTATTGCGCTGGTCTTCGTGGTGATCGGCTTGGCAATTACAACGTCCCTGCTGGTGCTGCACGCCCCATGGCTGATCTATCCGTTCGCGATCGGCTTCCCGCTGGTCGGGCCCTTCGCCGCCGTCGGATTCTATGAGGTAAGCCGCCAAATGGAGGCCGGGCATAAGCCAACGCTTGGACAGGTCCTCAACGTGATCTGGGCCCAGCGCCGACGCGAAGTGTCGTGGATGGCTTTCGTCATGCTGTTCGTGTTCTGGGTGTGGATGTACCAGATCAGGCTGCTGATGGCGTTGATTCTCGGCCGCATGTCCTACGCCACGCTCGACCGCTTCGCCGATCTTGTGTTGACCACCAACCAGGGCTGGATCTTCCTCGGTATCGGCCATATCGAGGGCGCGGCACTGGCGCTGGTGCTGTATTCCATCACGGTCATCTCAATCCCGATACTGCTCGACCGCGAAATCGACTTCGTCACCGCCATGCTGACATCGATCCGCGCGGTGCTGGCGAGCCCGCTTGTCATGCTCGGCTGGGGCCTGGTGGTGACGGTTGCGGTGCTGGCAGCCTGCTTGCCCTTTTTTCTCGGCCTCCTGGTGGTGCTGCCGGTGCTGGGCCATGCTACCTGGCATCTTTATCGCCGCGCGGTGGTTTAGCGTACTTGTCCCTCACCCTTCGACAGGCGCAGGATGAGGGAGCGCACGACGTGGATCGTCAGTTCCAGGCAGCACCCGCGACCTGGCGGACCGCGGCGTTGAGGCGGTTCCAGACATTGATCGCCGCTATGCATAGCAGCAGCGCCGAAATCGCCTTCTCGTCGTAGTAGCGCGTCGCCTCTTCCCAGACGTCGTCCGTCACCGGGTCGGACTTGTCGGCGATGCGGGTCACGGCTTCCGTCAGCGCAAGGGCTGCGCGCTCGGCCGGCGTGAACCAAGGCGTGTCGCGCCAGGCGGCGGCGGCGAAGATGCGGTCGTCCTTCTCGCCGAGCTTCCTGAGTTCGAGCGAATGCATGTGAACACAGACGCTGCAGCCGTTGATCTGGCTGGCGCGCAAATGGATCAGCTTGCGCGTCACCTCGGGCAGGCCTTCCTTTTCGGTCGCCTTGTTGAGCGCAAACAGCGCCTGCATGGCATCGGGAAGCAGGATGGCGGGGTTGGTCATACGAGCTTGCATGTGAGTCTTCCTTGTCGGGTTCGGGTCCATTCGATCTTGACGGCGCCGGCCCCGCGACAGTCTCTGTCACATCGGCCGAGTTTCTTTCGTCATGGCCTTGACGGAACAGCAGCAGGGAATGTGACCGATGAACGAAGAAATTTTTCTGGCCGACAAATTCGCCGAGAAGCGCGGGCATCTGCGCGCCGTCGCCTACCGCATGCTGGGCTCGGTCAGCGAGGCCGAGGACGCGGTCCAGGAGACCTGGCTGCGCCTGGCGCGCACCGACACCGACGACATCGACAATCTCTCGGGATGGCTGACGACGGTGGTGGCGCGCGTCTGCCTCGACATGCTGCGCCGGCGCAAGTCGCGGCGCGAGGAGCAGCTCGACACCGAAGGGCCCGACGAAATTGCCGACGATGCCCCTGCCGTCGATCCCGAACGCGAGCTGGCGATGGCCGACGCCGTCGGCCTGGCACTGCTGGTGGTTCTGGAGAAATTGGCGCCGGCCGAGCGCATCGCCTTTGTGCTGCACGACATGTTCGACCTGTCCTTCGATGACATCGCCCCCGTCGTCGAGCGGACGCCGGTCGCGGCGCGGCAGCTGGCGAGCCGGGCCCGGCGCCGGGTCCAGGGCAGCGACGAGGCGCGCGCGCCCGACCGGACGCGCCAGCGGCAGATTGTCGACGCGTTTCTCGCGGCATCGCGCGGCGGCGATTTCGCCGGCTTGCTTGCCGTGCTCGATCCCGACGTCGTGTTCCGCGCCGATGCCGTCGCCGCACATCTCGGTGCCGTTGCCGAACTGCGCGGCGCGCAGGCCGTGGCGCAAAGCTTCAAGGGCCGGGCGCAGGGCGCGCTGCCGGCGCTTGTCGACGGCGCGATCGGCCTGCTGGTCGCCCCGATGGGCAAGCTCCGTGTCGTGCTGATGCTCAGGCTCAACGGCGACAGGATCGTCGGCATCGACGCCGTCGCCGATCCGGACCGGCTGGCACAGCTGGATCTGGCTTTGCTCGACTAGTCGGTAGAACCCTGCCTTCCAAAGATCGGTGGGCCGCGCGTGCCACAAGGCGCGCAGCCGATGCCGGCGATCCGGCAAAACCCATCACTTTCCCGCAACATGGGCACTCTTGCCTTGCTGCCGCCGGATCGCAGGCGCAGAATTGCCTGGCACGGCGGATGAGGAGGCCTTTTCTCTGAGCGGAGGAAAGCTCCATGAACGACCTGAACCTCACGACCCTTGACGGCGGGCTGGCGACGGTGAGCGCGCCTGTCCTCGATGCTTTCGCAGCAAGCCTGCGCGGCCAAGTGCTGAATGCCGGCGATGCCGGCTATGACGAGGCGCGTACGGTCTGGAACGCCATGATCGACCGTCGCCCCGGCCTTGTCGTGCGCTGCGTCGGCGCCAGCGACGTTATCGCCGCAGTCAAGTTCGCGCGCGACAACAAGCTGCTCGTCTCGGTACGCGGCGGCGGCCACAACATCGCCGGCAGCGCCGTGTGCGACGGCGGCATGATGATCGACCTGTCGCAGATGAGGTCGGTTCGCGTCGACAGGGTGGCGCGGCGAGCCTGGGTCGAGCCGGGTGCCATCCTCGCCGACGTCGACAAGGAAACGCAGGCGTTCGGCCTTGCGGTGCCGACCGGCATCAACTCGACGACGGGCATTTCAGGACTGACGCTGGGCGGCGGCTTCGGCTGGACGACACGCAAGCTCGGCCTGACCATCGACAATCTGCTGTCGGCCGACGTGGTGACTGCGGATGGCGAGCTTGTGCGGGCAAGCACGGCCGAGCATCCCGACCTGTTCTGGGCGATACGCGGCGGCGGCGGCAATTTCGGCGTCGTCACCGCCTTCGAGTTCAAGCTGCATAAGCTCGGCCCGCAGGTGCTGTCGGGGCTTGTCGTGCACCCGTTCGACGAGGCCAAGTCGGTGCTACGGCAATATCGCGAAGCGCTCGAGGACGCGCCCGACGAGCTGACCTGCTGGACGGTGATGCGGCAGGCGCCGCCGCTGCCGTTCCTGCCGGCGCAATGGCACGGCAAGGAGGTGCTGGTGCTGGCGATGTGCTGGTGCGGCGAACTCGAGGCCGGCGAGAAGGCGACCGCTGCCTTGCGCGGCATCGGCCAGCCGATCGTCGACGTCGTCGGGCCGAACCCGTTCGCCGGATGGCAGATGGCGTTCGATCCGCTGCTTGCGCCCGGCGCGCGCAACTACTGGAAGAGCCACGACTTCATCGATCTGGAAGATACCACCATCGACATGCTCGACAGCGCGATCCGTGCCTTGCCGGGGCCGGAATGCGAAATCTTCGTCGGCCATGTCGGCGGCGCTGCCGGGCGGGTGGCGACCGATGCGACGGCATTTCCGCAGCGCAATTCGCACTTCGTCATGAACGTGCATGCGCGCTGGCGCGAAGCGTCGATGGACAAGGCCTGCATCGGCTGGGCCCGCAACATCTATGAAGCAACGCGGCCGCAGGCTGTCGGCACCGCCTACATCAACTTCATGCCGGCTGATGAGGCCGATCGTGTCGAGGCGGCTTATGGCGCCAACTACAGCAGGCTGCTCGAAGTGAAGCGCAAATACGACCCCGACAACATGTTCCGCATGAACCAGAACGTTCACGCCAAGAAGACGCGCAAGGCGGCGTGACGCGTTTCTGCCGCCTGCGCTGAGAGCCCACGGCACGGACGTGCTCGACGAGGCCCCCACCCTGGATCCCTCTCAAAAAGGGGAGGGATAGGTCGGCGTTGCGCCTGCCTTTTCTCGGCCAAGCTTGACGGGCTCTCTCATTCTATATAACCTTTCAGTTATAGAATGAGAGAGCAGCGCCATGACTCCGTCCGAACGCCTTGACGCGACCTTTACCGCACTGGCCGATCCGACACGGCGGGCGATCCTGGCGCGACTGATGACGGGCGAGGTTTCGGTGATGGAGCTGGCCGAACCCTTTGCCATGAGCCAGCCGGCGATTTCAAAACATCTCAAGGTGCTGGAGCGCGCCGGGCTGATCTCGCGCGGCCGCGACGCCCAGCGCAGGCCTTGCCGCATCGAGGGCGAGGCGCTGGCAGAAGTGACCGGGTGGCTCGACGAGTACCGAAAGGTCTGGGAGGGCAACTACAAGCGTCTCGACGCGCTGCTCGCTGATCTGCAGGCGAACCAGGGCAAAGCCTGAAGCGGAAGCGAGGAGAAGAAACGACGATGAGCCACAGGCTGGAAGTGACGACGCCGAGCGACCGTGAGATCGCCATGACGCGTGTGTTCGACGCGCCGCGCGAGCTGGTGTTCGACTGCTGGACGATTCCCGCATTGCTGAAACGCTGGATGACCGGGCCCGACGGCTGGTCGTTTGCCGTCTGCGAGATCGACCTCAGCGTCGGCGGCACGTATCGCTTCGTCTGGCGCCATGACGACGGCCGCGACATGGGCATGACCGGGACCTATCGCGAGATCGCCCGGCCGGAAAGGATCGTCAGCGTCGAGCTGTTCGACATGGACTGGACCGACGGCGAGGCGCGCTCGACCCTGGTGCTGACCGAAAGGGACGGCCGCACCATTTCGGTCAACACCGTGCTCTACAGCTCCCGCGAGGCCAGGGACGGCGCGATCGCCATCGGCATGGCCAGGGGCGTCGAGGCCGGATACGACAGGCTCGACGGGGTGCTGGCCGAGCAAGTGGCAGCGCGATAGCTCGGGGGCTGACGGGCGACGGTCGCTCAGCGGCAGACGCGGCGATAGATGTTGCCGTAGAGCTCGATCTGGCAGTTCGACTTCATCACCGGAATTTCGGGCCGCTGCATCTGCGGTATCACGATCTGGCGGTCCTGCTCACGCAGCCGCTGCTGCTCGGCCTGGAAATCGGCGCGGCCCTGCCGGCTTTGCAGGATCTGCAGCTCGTTGATGCGCCCTTCGCGGGCAAGCTGGTTTTGGTCGGGCTGGCCAGGCAGGTCGATGCCATGCGCCTGCATTGCGCCGGCAAGCAGAATGCCGGCCACCATCAGAGCCCGTTTCGATCTCACCATCTTCGCCACCAGCACATTTTCCGCGCGAAACAACCGCGCCTCACGAAGGTAGTGCGCCTATCCGCCGAAACAATAGCGTTAGCCTGTGCGCGACTTATCGGCGAGGAAATCGATGAAAGCGCGGATGCGCGCGGCAAGGTGACCATGGCCGGCGAAAACGGCGTGGATCATCTCTATGTCCTCGGGGTTGTAGGCTTCGAGCACCGGCACCAGCGTGCCGGCGTCGATGTCGGCCTGGACCTGGAAGCGGCCGCTGCGGATCAGGCCGACGCCGTCGAGGCAGAGCCGGCGCAGGCTTGGGCCGTTATTGGCAAGCAGGTTGCCGCCGATGCGCTGTGCGAAGGTCTCACCGGTTGCCGGGTCGCGAAACATCCATTCGTCGCGGTTGCGCAGGAAGTTGAAGCGCAGGCAGTTGTGGCCAACCAGATCGGCCGGTCTTTCCGGCACGCCATGCCTTTCCAGATAGGCAGGCGAGGCAACGACGACGCGGCGGATTTCCAGAATCTTGCGCGCCTTCAGCGATGAATCGCGGAGCCTGCCGGACCGGATGGCGACGTCGGCGCGCTCTTCGTAGAGGTCGATGACGCTGTCGGTCAGCGACAGGTCGAGTTCGACCTCGGGATAAAGCGCCAGAAACTCGGCGATGTGGGGCACGACATGGCTGGCGCCGAAAGCGACCGAGGCGCTGACCCTGAGCAGGCCGCGCGGCACCGCGTTGGCGCCTCCGGCGACGATACGTTCGGCCTCCTCGATCTCGCCGAGGATGCGGGCGGCGCGCTCGAGATAGACTTCACCTTCCGGGGTGAGCTGCAGGCTCCGCGTCGAACGCACGACCAGGCGGGTGCCCAGCCTGTCCTCGATGCGCGTGATCAGCTTGCTGACCGCCGACGGCGACAGGCCGAGCTGCCGGCCGGCGGCGGAGAAGCTCTTCAGCGAGACGGCCCGGACGAAGACCTCCATCTCACCGGCGCGATTGTCCATGACTGGCCTCTTGTGAATCAAATTCACAAGTATTCGTCCATCATCGCGCATTATTGCGCAAGTGCCCTTGCCCCATATGCAGCCACGGATCAACCGCGGCGCAGGCCGCCCATTCAACTCGGGAACGGTGCACGACATGCCCCTAGCCATCTTCGCGCTCACCATCGCCGCCTATGCGATCGGCACGACCGAATTCGTCATCGTCGGGCTGTTGCCGACGGTGGCCCAGGATCTTCACATCACTCTGCCGCTTGCCGGCCTGATCGTCAGCGTCTACGCGCTGGGGGTCACTTTCGGCGCGCCGGTGCTGACGGCAATTACCGGCCGGATCGAACGCAAGCCGCTGCTGCTCGGGCTGATGGCGCTGTTCGTCGTCGGCAACACGGCAGCGGCGCTGAGCCCCAGCTACGAGCTGCTGCTGGTCGCGCGCGTGCTGTCGGCCTTTGCCCATGGCGTGTTCTTCTCGGTCGGCGCCACCATTGCCGCCGATCTGGTGCCGGAAAACCGCCGCGCCTCGGCGATCGCCATGATGTTCATGGGCCTGACGGTGGCGATCGTCACCGGTGTGCCGCTCGGCACTTTCATCGGCCAGACCTTCGGCTGGCGCGCCACCTTCTGGGGCGTCTCGCTGCTCGGCGTCATCGCCTTCGTCTCCATCGCTGCCCTGCTGCCCTCGACCCTCAACAAGGCCGCACCGTCCAGCCTGCTCGACCAGGTCCGCGTGCTCGGTTCCGGCCGGCTGCTGCTGGTGTTTGCGATGACCGCGCTCGGTTATGGCGGCACCTTCGTCACCTTCACCTATCTCGCCTCGATCCTCGAACAGGTCACCGGCTTCCAGGCTTCGAGCGTCAGCCTGATCCTGGTGCTCTACGGTCTCGCCATCGCCATCGGCAACATTGCCGGTGGACGCATCGCCGACCGCAACCCGGTCAAGGCGCTGACGGTGCTGTTTGCATTGCAGGCTATGGTGCTGATGCTGTTTTCCTTCACCGCGCTTTCGCCCGTGTGGACGCTGGCAACGCTGGCAGCACTCGGCTTCCTGTCTTTTGCCAATGTGCCGGGCCTGCAGCTCTATGTCGTGCAACTGGCCAAGGAGCATCGCCCGGGCGCCGTCGACGTCGCCTCGGCGCTCAACATCGCCTCTTTCAATCTCGGCATCGCACTGGGCGCCTGGATCGGCGGCTTGGTTGTCGCCTCGCCGCTCGGCCTCGGCGCCACGCCATGGGTGGGTGCTGTGCTGGTGGCCGGTGCCTTCGTGCTGACGGTATGGAGTGGCGCGCTCGACCGGCGCCAGGAACCGCTGTGCCAACCGGCTTAAGTTGATTGACCGGTTTCACTGCCGACCTACCTAAGGGGCGGAGCCATCCGTCCGAATTTCCCACCGCCCCCAATTTCCTCTCAAGGAGAACATCATGAAATTCGTTACCGCCAATGGCGCGACAATCCCTGCCCTGGGCTTCGGCACCTTCCGCATGCCCGGCGCAGAAGTCCTCGAAGTGGTGCCTGAAGCGATCCGCAAGGGCTTTCGCCACATCGACACCGCCCAGATCTATGGCAACGAGGCCGAAGTCGGCCAGGCTATGGCCGCCTCGGGCGTGGCACGTTCGGACATCTTCCTGACCACCAAGGTCTGGGTCGACAAGTACCGGCGCGATGCCTTCGTGAAGTCGGTCGACGACAGCCTGAAGAAGCTCCGCACCGACAATGTCGACCTGCTGCTGCTGCACTGGCCGAACGACGCGGTGCCGCTGGCCGAGCAGATCGGCGTGCTGAACGAGGTGAAAAAGGCCGGCAAGGTACGCCATATCGGCGTCAGCAACTTCAACACCACACTGATGGCCGAGGCAGTGAAGCTGAGTGACGCCAAGCTGGTGACCAACCAGGTCGAATACCACCCCTATCTCGACCAGACCGCGGTGCTCCAAGCCGCGCGAAAGGCCGGCATGTCGGTCACCGCCTACTACGCCATGGCCGACGGCAAGGTGATCTCCGATCCCGTGCTGAAAGCGATCGGCGCCAGCCACGGCAAGACGGCAGCTCAGGTGGTGCTGCGCTGGCTGGTGCAGCAGGACGGCGTCGTGACACTGACCAAGACGTCGACGCTGTCGCGCCTGCCCGAGAATTTCGCCATCTTCGATTTCGACCTGTCGGCGGACGAGATGGCGGCGATCCATGCCCTGGCCGCACCTGGCGGGCGCATCGTCAGTCCCGGCGGGCTGGCCCCGGTGTGGGACAAAGCCGCCTGAACAGGGGGCGCCTGAACAGGGGCCGCTGACCCGGCCTCCGGCGCGCCCTCATTGACGGCGCGCCTTGTACTTCCTATCTGAGGGCGGTCAAGGGCGGGGAGCCCCTGCCGCCCGCAGCCGCAAGGCCCCGGTGAAGCTTCCCTTCATAAATTTCGTTTCCCTGTCGATGCGACGGCCGAAGCGGCAATGCGGGCTCCCGACTTTCACCACGCCGTTCGCGCATCGCGAAGGAGCGAAACCATGACCACAGGTCCCGACTACAAAACCAATGCCCGCAGGCTGCGCGACGCGCTGGCCAGCGAAGGCATCGCCATCAGCCACGCCAAGGCGCTTGAACTCGTCGCCCGTCAGGAAGGCGTCCGCGACTGGAACACGCTGGCCGCGCGTCCCAAGGACACCAGGGCCGAAGAGACCACGGGCGGCGTCCCCTTCGCCGTCGGCGAGACGGTGTCGGGCACCTTTAACGGCAACCCGGCGAAGGGACGCGTCATCGGCCTCGAGGAGACGATCAAGCCGGATCTCTGGCGTGTCACCGTCGCCTTCAATCCGCCGGTGGACGTGTCGACGTCGAAGCTGTTTTCGTCGGAGCGACGCCGCATCCAGATGGTCGTCGGCGCCGACGGTCGTTCGCGTCGGTTGACCGGCACCGAAACAGGCGTGATGGCGCTCAGCCGCGCCTGACCTCATTACCCTCTCCGCATTCAAGCGGCCGTGGATCGTCGACACGATCCGCGGCCGTTTTCGTTTGCGTCGGCGCGTCGATCGCCGACCAGGATCAACGCTGAGTCACCTCGGGCACCCTGAGAACAACTATCTGGACAAATTTAAATGCAAATGCAAATATCTTGCTGAGGAGGACGGAGGAGGCACAAGGGTAGGATCGAGATTTCGCGCTCGCGCATCGGCAACGATGGCGTACACGGGACACTTGCCCGAAACCCTCGTACGCAAACGAAGCAAAGCACGGATCGCCAGATTCAGAGGCAGCCAACATGGCCAGCCACGGAAAGTGCGGTGGTGCCGGCGGCGGACAGAACCCGTCGCTCGCCATATGCCCATGCATACTTACAGGCTTGAAGCAGCGACATGTGACTGGCGACTGGATCGCCTGTCAGCGTCGATCGATCAAAGGGAGGAAGAAAATTGGCATTCTCTAAACTAGCGGCCGGCATGGCCATGGCATTTGCCCTCGCGCTCTCGGCACCGGCCAGCGCCCAGGAAAAGCTCGTCGTCGGCGCCTACCCGGCCAATCCGCCATGGGAGTTCAAGACCGAAAGCGGCAGCTTCGAGGGTTTCGAGATCGATGTCGCCACAGAGGTCGCCAAGCGCCTGGGGCGTCCGGTCGAATTCCAGGACATGGGCTTCCAGGCGCTCTTCGCCGCCTCCAGCTCGGGCCGCATCGACTTCGCCGTGTCATCGATCTCGGTCAATAACGAGCGCCTGCAGAACCAGTCCTTCACCCAGCCCTATTATGACGGCGACGGCACGGTCATCGGCCGCGAAGCGTCCGACATCACCGGCCTAGACGGGCTGAAGGGCAAGGTCATCGGCGTCGTCGCCGGCACGACGGGCGAAGCCTGGGCCAAGGAGAACACCGAGAAACTCGGCCTCGCCGAAGTACGCAGCTACAACGCCCAGCAGGACCTTCTGCTCGACATCCAGGCCCAGCGCGTCGATGGCGGTGCCGGTGAACTCGCCGGCTTCCAGTATGCCATGACCAAGACGCCGGGCTTCAAGGTGCTGGTGCGCATTCCGACCGGCGAGCGCTTCGCCATGATGGCGCGCAAGGACCATCCTGCCATCGTCGCCGCCAACGACGCCGTCTCGGCGATGAAGGCCGACGGCACGATGGCCGCGATCCACAAGAAGTGGTTCGGCGTCGAACCGGACGCGGGCACCAGCACGACGACCGCGATGCCGCTGCCCAAGGCCGAGTGAGCCGACGGCTCGACCCGCAAACCGTTGAAACGACGCTGCGGCCCCCCAAGGCCGCGGCGTCCCGCGCCCGGACCTCGCCATGGACCTGATCACCACCTTCTTCAACTGGGACATACTGGTCCGCAGTTTTCCGATGCTCATGCGGGGTGTCGGCAACACCATTCTTCTCGGCGTCGCCAGCATCGTCTTCGGCGGCGTGGCCGGGCTGCTCGTCTGCCTGATGCGGCTCTACGGGCCGAAGCCGGTGCGCTACGTCGCCATCGCTTATGTCGATTTCCTCAGGGCGATGCCCATCCTGGTGCTGCTGATCCTGATCTATTACGCGCTGCCCTTCGTCGGCATCCGCTTCTCGTCTTTCACCGCAGCGACGCTGGCACTGTCGCTGGTGCTCTCGGCGTTTACCGCGGAGGTCTGCCGCGCCGGCATCGAAAACGTGCCGAAGGGCCAGTTTGAGGCAGCCTCTGCGCTGGGCATCGGCTTCTGGACGACGATGCGCACGGTGATCCTGCCGCAGGCGCTGCGTGTCATCATCCCGCCGCTGACCAGCAACTGCGTCTCGATCTTCAAGGACACGGCGCTCGCCTCGGTCGTCGCCATGCCCGACCTGTTGAAGCAGGCGACGGACGCACAGGCGCTGATGGCCAACCCGACCCCGCTGATCGGTGCTGCCGCACTCTATCTCGTCTTCCTGCTGCCGCTGGTCAGGCTGGTGAGCTTCCTCGAGGAACGCGGCAAGCGCCAGATGACGGCGCGCTGAGCCCGCGAAAGCAATACGGAAATCCGCACCATGACAACGCCAGACGGCTCCGCCTACTTCCTCTACCATTCGATCGGCATGTATCCCGGCAAGGCCGAAGCCATGACGGCTGGGTTGTCGGAATTCGCCGCCAGCTGGGGCGCCTTCGACGACGGTCAGTGGATGCGGGCGCTCGGCAAGCGCCAGCGCTTCATCGACCTCTGGAGCGATCTGATCGGAGCGCCGAAGGGAACGCTGACCTCGGCTGAGAACGTCACCACCGCGCTCTACAGCCTGATCGGAGCGCTTTCAGCCCATCATCTTGCCGGTCGCCGCGTGCTGGTGACGGCAGACTGCTTTCCGAGCCTGCATTTCTTGCTCGCCGGTCTCGCGCCGCGCTTCGGCTTCACGCTCGACACCGTGCCAATGCGGGACGGCGAAAGCTGGGTCCAGGACGACGATGTCATCGCGTCATGGGGCGCGGACGTCGGCCTGGCGCTCCTGACGCAGGTGACCTCGACTTCTTCGCACCGCTGCGACCTCGACCGGTTGGTGGCCCATGGCCGAGAGATGGGCAGCCTCGTCGGCGTCGACATCACCCAGGGCGTCGGGCTGATCCCGTTCAACGTCGACGCACCGGCGGTCGATTTCACCCTGTCGACGAGCCTCAAATGGCTCTGCGGCACGCCAGGCGCCGGCATCATCCATGTCGCAGAGCCCTTGCTCAGGGAATGCCGGCCCGAACTGCGCGGCTGGTTCAGCCAGGACAACATCTTCTCCTGGGATCTCGACGCCTTCGCCTATGCGCCGGATGCCCGTCGCTTCGACCACGGTACGCCGTCGGCACTGGCCTGCATCGGCTCGGTGCCGGCGCTGGAATGGCACGCGGCGCAGGACAAGACAGCACTGCTCGCGCACAACCGCAAGCTCGGCGCCGCGATCATCGCCAAGGCCGACGAGATGGGCCTGACGCTTGCCAGCCCGCGCGACGAAACGCGGCGCGGCGGCAGCATCATGCTGCGCCTGCCCGAGCAAACCGACACGGCGACGATCGTCAACGGCCTGCGCGAACATGGTGTTTTCACCGATTGCCGTGGCCGCATCCTGCGCCTGTCGCCCGGCACCGTCACGACGGAAGCTGGTATCGCGCGGCTGTTCGCCGGGCTGGACGCGCTGTTGTAGTCGGCCGACGCACTGGACGGGAGCCGGCCGGCTTGCTTTGATGCCCGCTTGGGCGGAGGCAAGCGATGGACCAGCACCCCAAGAAGCACCACGCCGGATGGCATCTGACCTCGCTTGCACGTGGCATGCGCGATGCGTTCGCCGATCCGCAGGTCCGCACCCTGCTGGTCGTCACCTCGACACTCGTCGCCGTTGCGTCCGTCGTCTACGTCTGGATCGAAGGCTGGAGCTATCTGGACGCGATCTACTTCTCGGTCATGACGCTGGCTACCGTCGGTTATGGCGATCTTGCGCCGCACACGGCACTCGGCAAGCTCTTCACCATCTTCTTCGCTCTGGTCGGCATCGGCCTGTTTGTCGTGCTGTGCTCATCCGTCGCCAAGCAGATCATCTTTCGCGTCACGGACGACGAAAACGAATAGAACGCGACAGCGTCAGTGAGCCACCGGTTTCGGCGCCAGCATGCCGCCGGCATAGCCGAACAGCGCGCCGACGCAGAGCGGCCCGAACAGCGCCGGGTCGACGATGAACAGCATGATCAGCACCGCCGCGATCGGTCGGCCGAGGCCCGCCGCGGTGGCGGCTCCCATGCCCGCCGCGATCGCCACCGACACCTCCATGCCGGGTATCACGGCAAGCGCTGTCGCCCCTGCGGCGGCACCGGCGAAAATGAGCGGGAACATCGCTCCGCCGAGCCAGCCGGTGGACAGGCAGATGCTCAGCGCCAGCACTTTGAGCAGGCCAAGCAGGAGCAACACCGCCATGCCGACGCCGCCTGCCCATGCCAGCATCGGCTCGATTTCGTGGTGTCCTGAAAACCTGAGGATAGGAAACGCCATGGCGAGCAGGCCGAACACGGCCCCACCGATGACCGGCTGCCAGAAGGGCCAGGGCGCGCGGGTCTCGATCGCGTGCTTGAGTATCGGATGCAGGAACAGGAAGGCCATGCCAACGGCAGCGCCGAGGATCGCCGGAACGATCGCCATCATCAGGTCGGTCCCGTCGCCTGCAGGCGCATAGGCCGGCAGCGCGAGGCGGTGCAGACCGCCGTCGAACAGCAGCCGGCCGGCAAGCAGGAAGCCGAGCAGGCCGCAAAGGGCGGCGAGCAGGAGCAGGGCGCGCGGTGCCTGTGGCTTGTCGTCGGCGTAGGCAGCCCCGCCGAGAGGCGAGCCGAACAGGCCAGACAGCGCGCCGGAGACACCTGCCTCGCCGATCACACGCTGTTCGGCATGGCTGCGGCCAAGCACGATGGCAATTGCCGCGGTCATTTCGGCAACCACGGCCAGCAGCCCGGCCTCCGGCCCGATGGCGCCACCGAAGCCGACCGCGACGATTGCCGCAAGCGCGATGAACAGTGCCTTGCGCCTGTGCAGATGGGCCGGATCCTGCGCTTCGGCGATCTGCTGGTCGAGGTCGGGGCTGGGGCCGTGCAGCCGGGTCAGGCCGATCAGCGCACCGCCGGCGACAGTCACCAGCGGAATGTACCAGATGGCATCGCTGATCGACCAGACCGCATGGCTGACCTGCTGCATCAGCCACAGCGTCAGCGCCGCTGATATGCCGGCGAGCAGGCCGACACCGGCGGCCAGCAGCACCAACCTGATCACCTGCCGATTGCTCATGCCTGGCCCCTCTCCGTCATATGCGGTCCTTGCTAAAGAAGCCATTCGATCGGCAGCCAGCCGAACACCGTCACCATAAGCCGTTTGAGCGCCGAGGCGTTCGGTTCGTCGTCGACGGTGACAACGGGCTTGCCGGGTTCGTTCTTCGACCATTGCATGCCGTCATCCGGGCCAAGCGAGACCCTGTAGGATCCCTCGGCGACTTTGGTATCAAAACCTTGCGACATCGCCTTGGCGATGGTCGGGCTGCCGATCAGGAAGCCCATCTCGCAATTGAGCAGGGCCGAGCGCGGGTCGAAATTGAACGAGCCGATGAAGACCCGGTCGCCATCGGCGGCGAAGGTCTTGGCGTGCAGGCTGGAGCCGGAGGAACCGGTGAGGTTAAGTTCCTCTTCGCCCCGGACGGCATCGGCCATCGGCTTGAGCTCGAACAGCTCGATGCCGTCTTCCAGCATCTCACGGCGATATTTCGAATAGCCGGCATGGACCATCGCAACATCCGTGGTCTCGAGCGCATTGGTCAGGATCCGCACCTTGGCACCGCCCTTCACCAGATTGGCGAAGTAGTCGACGCCAGGTTTGCCCGGCACGAAATAGGCGGAAACCAGGTCGAGGCCCTGCCGCACCGGCCCGACCACCTGGGCGAGCCGGCTGATCATCAGCTGGTCCTTGCTTGCCTTGCCTTCTCCCTTGATCGGGTCGTCGACCACCAGCTTGACGTCGACCCATTCGAGGCCAAGCCCACCGCTGCGCAACCTGTTGTAGGCCGGCGCATCCGGCCGGACGAAATTGGCTGCGGCAGGGCGCTTCGCAGCCTCGTCGGTGCCCTGGACGAACGCCTCCAGCGTGCCGGCGGACGGATCGATGATCTTGTCGGCGGCAAACACAGACGCGCTGTTCCAGTAGAGGTCGAAAGCCGTCGACGTGTCCTGGACCACGGCACCGGCGCCCAGCACGTCAAGGTCGAGATAATAGGTGCCGTCGCCGACCTTGAAATACTCGTCGCCGATGTTGCGCCCACCGACGATGGCGGCAAGGCCGTCGACGATGAACGACTTGTTGTGCATGCGCCGGTTCATCCGGAAGAAGTCGAAGGAATAGCCGAGCAGCTTGGGCGAGCGGATCATCGAGGGATTGAACAGGCGGATGTCGAAATTGGGCTGCGCGTCGAGGGCTGCTACTGTCGGGTCGAGGCCAGGAATGCCGTTGTCGTCGAGCAGCAACCTGATGCGGACGCCGCGCTTTGACGCCTCATAGAGTGCCCGGAGCAGCAGCCGGCCGGAGGTGTCATCGTGCCAGATGTAGTACTGCACGTCGATCGAACGCTGAGCGATACCGGCGAGGAACAGCCGGCTGGCAATGGCGTCGTGACCGGCGGCGATCGGCACGACGCCGCTCTTGCCGGGATTTTCGGCGCTGCCTTGCGCTACCATCGTGGCAAGTGCGCCCTCGGTGACCGGCGGCAGGGCCGTCTCGACGGGCCTGTCCTTGATCGACGGCAACGGGAAGATCATACGGGCAACAAGGATGGCTACGGCTGCAGCCAGGAGCAGGACAAGGACTGCCTTGATCATTCTCATTCGGCCAGTCCCTCGCCTGGTAGCAGGATCATGCGCGCATCACACAGACATCCCCGCCAGTTAAAGCGCGCGCATGCACCCGATGACAAGCCGCGGTTGCAATGAAGCGGCATGACAGGCCGCGCAAACGGGATTCGTCACAAGGCGAAGACTGTTACCCGGATGGGTGTGGAGTTTCGGCTCAGACTTGCGGAGCCGTCCCGAAGCGCGGCGACGAATTGCGGATCGGGATGCACAGCGGACGCTGATGCACCGGATCCTCGATGACGCGGCAGCTGATACCGAACACATTCTCGATCAGCGCTTCCTGCATCAACTCTGCCGGCGCACCATCGGCGACCAGACTGCCCTCTTTCATGAACACCAGACGGTCGGCGTAGCGCGCTGCGAGATTGAGGTCGTGCAGCACCAGGACCACGGTGCGGCCATGCTCGCGGTTGAGGCGGCTGACGAGATCGAGGCAGTCGATCTGATGGGCCATGTCGAGATGGTTGACCGGCTCGTCGAGGCAGATGATGTCGGTTTCCTGCGCCAGCACCATGGCGATCCAGACACGCTGCAACTGACCGCCCGAAAGCGAGCCCAGCCGCCGCTCGGCAAGATGCGAAACGCCGGTGCCGAACATCGCCGCCTGGATGGCGTCGGAATCGGCAGCACTCCACGGCTGCAGCATGGTCTGGTGCGGATAGCGGCCGAGCCGGACGAGTTCCTCGACACTCATGTCGTCGGGGGCCGACGGGCTCTGCGCCAGAAGGCCGATATGGCGCGCCAGCTCCTTTTCCTTGAGGCCTGATATTGGCAGGTCGCCGAGCCGGATCTCACCTGATTTCGGCTGGTGGAGCCGGCGGATGGCGCGCAGCAAGGTCGACTTGCCGCAGCCGTTGGGCCCGGCGAGCACGGTGACCTTGCCCCTGGCAATGTCGAGGTCGACGGCGCTGACCGCTGTCGCCGCCCCATAAGCGATGGTGAGCGCCTGGACGCTGATGGCCTTATCCATTGGTGCTTCCCCTGCGCAGCACGAGGTAGAGGAAATAGGGCGTGCCGATCACCGCCGTCACGGTGCCGGCGGGCACCTCGGTCGGCGCGAACAGCACGCGTACGATGAGATCGGCGCCGATCAGCATGATGGCGCCCAACAGGAAGCTGGCGGCGATGCCGGCAAGCACCGGGCGTCCGACGATCAGCCGCGCCAGGTGCGGCGCCATCAGGCCAATGAAGCCGACGCCGCCGGCGAAGGCGACGGCAAGCGCAGTCAAGGCGGAGGCCAGTGCGAAGACCAGGATACGGAACACCGGCAGGTTGAGGCCGAGTCCGCGCGCCGAGACCTCGTCGAGATCGGTCGGCGGCAGGCGACGCGCCACCGCGATGACGCCGACCATGGCGACGGCGAGACCGATGGCCACGACCTGGACCTCGCCCCAGTTGATCTCGTTGACCGCACCGGCGAGCCAGCGGCTGGCCTGGGTGGTGCGGTAGATCGGCCCGACGATCATCAGGATCAAAGTCGCGGCCTTGCAGACAGCGCCGACGGCGATACCGAACAGGAGCAGCCGCACCGCCGACGAGGCCTGCTGGCCGGAGAGCAGGAACACCGCCGCGATAGCCAGGCTTGCGCCGATCATCGCCGCCACCGGCTGCCAGACGATCGAGGTGACGAGCGAATTGCTCTCGTCCGAGAGCAGCGCAAGGAAGATGACCACGCCCAGTCCGGCACCGCCGATGACGCCGAGCACGCCTGGTGAAGCCAGTTCGTTGCGCGTCACCTTCTGCAGCAGATAGCCTGATACCGCCATGGCGCCGCCGGCGAGTGCGGCAATGGCGACGCGCGGCGCGCGCAGCTGCAACACCACGACACGCTCGCCGCGCGTGCCCTCGCCCATCAGGATCTCGACGATGCGACGCGGGTCGATCCAGGTCGAACCGAAGCCGATGCCGCACAACGCAAGCTCGACTGTGACGACCGCAATGATTGCGACGAATATCCAGGCGCGGCGATTGACGCGGGCCAATGCCGGCGACAGGCGTGGAGCGACAACACTCATGCCGCGCGCCTTCTGAGCAGGACAAGAAGCAGGCAGCCGCCGACGATCGCGGTGACCGCGCCAACGGGTGCCTCGCGCGGAAAGATGACGAAACGGGCGACGATGTCGGCAAGCGTCGTGTAGACCGCGCCGACAAGAGCTGCGGCCACGATCTGCAGACGATGCTCGAGGCCGACAAGCGCGCGCGCCGCATGCGGCACGACGAGGCCGACAAACAGCACCGGCCCGGCCATGGCCACCGAGGCGCCGCTGAGCAAGGCAACCGCAACGAAGCTCAGCCCGCGCACGGCGCCGAGCGGCACGCCGAGCCCGCGCGCCGTGGAATCGTCGGTCTGCAGGATGTCGAGCGAACGGGTGAGGTAGAAGGCGATGCCGCCGCCGATCAGCACGAAGGGCAGGCCGTTGAGCGCCAGGCTGAGCTTGCGGTCGGCGAATGAGCCGGCGAGCCAGAACAAGAGCTGGTCGAGCATCGTCTCGTTGACCGTCAGCACGACGTTGACGAAGCTGTCGAACAGGCCGGCGAAGGTGACGCCGACCAGCACGATCCTGAGCGGCGAGATGCCGCCGGCGGCGGCAGCGAGACCAAAGACCAGCAGGCTGGTGGCCAGCGCACCCGCGGCGGCGGCCATCGACAAGCCAGGCAAGGATGCGACGCCGAACAGCCCGCTTGCCATGACCACGGCGAAAGCGGCACCGGCATTGAGACCGAGCGTGTCGGGCGAAGCGATGCGGTTGCGCGACAGGGTCTGGACCAGCACGCCTGATATGCCGAGGGCTGCGCCGACAAGCGGCGCCATCAGCGCACGCGGCAGACGGAGATCACGGATCACGACATGCGCCTCGCTGCCGTCGAAGGCGGTCACTGCGCGCCAGATCTCGCCGGGCGAATAGAGGCGATAGCCGATCGCCAGGCTGAGATACATCAGGATCAGAAGCATCGCCGCAAGCCCTGAGAACAGCGCGCGCCGACCGATGCGCTGATGCACTCGGATGCTCGTGTTCGACGAAGCGAGGGGCACGCGGCAGCCTTAATATGAACTTGACAGTCAGGGTTTGTTCTGACCCTTTGCCAAACCTTCTTGCCCCCGTCAAGTTTGGAGCCATGACCATGAAGCTCATCGCCAAAGCCGCACTCGGCCTCGCACTGGCCGCTTTCGCCGCCAGTTCCGTCTTCGCCCACGAAGTGAAACACGCCATGGGCGTGACCGACGTGCCCGAGAATCCGCAGCGCATCGTGGTGCTGACCAACGAAGGCACCGAAGCCGTGCTGTCGCTGGGCTTCAAGCCTGTCGGCGCCGTCCGCTCCTGGACCGGCTCGCCCTGGTACAAGCACATCGTCGAAAAAATGGACGGCGTCGAGGTTGTCGGCGAGGAATCGGCGGTCAATCTTGAGCTCATCGCCGGCCTTCAGCCGGACCTGATCCTCGGCAACAAGACGCGCCAGGAAAAGATCTACGATCAGCTATCGGCAATCGCGCCCACGGTCATGTCCGAACGCCTGCGCGGCGACTGGAAGGTGAACTTCGCCCTGTATGCCGACGCGCTCGGCATGAAGGCCGAAGGCGAGGCACAACTCAAGGCCTTCGACGACAAGGCGACCAAGCTCGGCGAGGCGCTCGGCGACAAAAAGGCCGAGAAGGTGTCGTTGATCCGCTTCATGCCGGGCCTGACCCGCATCTACTACAAGGACACCTTCCCCGGCATGATCTTCAGCCAGATCGGCATCCAGCGCCCGGCGGTACAGGACAAGCCGGGCTTCGCCGACGACGTCACCAAGGAGCGCATCCCCGAATTCGACGGCGACCACCTGTTCTACTTCGTCTACGAGACCGGCAACGGCAAGGCGAGCAAACAGTCGGAAGAATGGCTGTCCGAGCCGCTGTGGCAGAACTTGCCGGTGGTCAAGGCCGGCAAGGCCGTCGCGGTGGACGATGCGGTGTGGAACACCGCGGGCGGCGCGATCGCCGCCAATCTCCTGCTCGACGACATCGCCCGCGTCTACGGCGTGACGCCGACGAAGTAACCGGCACCGGGCTTCGCGCCGCCGCGCATGATGCCCACGGCTTCTTCCCCAACGTCGAAACGCTTTGATTCCCGGCCAAGCTTGTGTAAAGCGGGGCAAGCCAAAATCCCCGCAACAGCCAGACGGGCAAAAGCCATGGAAAAATTCACCAAGCTCACGGGCGTCGCCGCCCCCCTGCCAATCGTCAATGTCGACACCGACATGATCATCCCCAAGGATTATCTCAAGACGATCAAGCGCACTGGGCTTGGCACCGGGCTTTTCGCCGAGATGCGCTACAATGAGGACGGTTCGGAGAACCCCGACTTCGTGCTCAACAAGCCGGCCTATCGCAAGGCCGAGATCCTCGTCGCCGGCGACAATTTCGGCTGCGGCTCGAGCCGCGAGCATGCGCCATGGGCGCTGCTCGACTTCGGCATCCGCTGCGTCATTTCGACGTCGTTCGCCGACATCTTCTACAACAACTGCTTCAAGAACGGCATCCTGCCGATCACCGTCAGCCAGGAAGATGTCGACAAGCTGATGGACGACGCTTCGCGCGGCGCCAACGCCACCGTTTCGGTCGATCTCGAAGCCAAGGAGATCCGCGGCCCCGACGGCGGCGTGGTCACCTTCGACCTCGACGACTTCCGTCGTCATTGCCTGCTCAACGGCCTCGACGACATCGGCCTGACAATGGAGAAGGCCGCGTCGATCGACAGCTACGAAAAGAAGGTCGCCGAGAGCCGCCCCTGGGCCTGATCGCTCGGCTTCATATCTCAGAGTTTCGAAAGCCCCGTTCCGCAAGGTTCGGGGCCTTTTTTCATCTCCGGCCGGAATGCATTAGCGGCTGCGCAAATGCTGGCCCAGCCACCTGAAGCTGACAGGCCAACTGGGGCATGCCATTGTCCCGCCTCGGGATTCGGGGCATGCGCACGACTGGGCCTCGGCACATCGCTCACGCCCGGACAATGGAGCGCCGCATGAAACCATCCACCCTCTTCGCCACCGCATCGATCGCGCTTTTGCCGAGCCTTGCCATCGCCCAGGACAGCGAGCCGCAGACCATTCCGTTCGAAGGCGGCAATTTCACCATCGTCGAAAACGCCGAGGGCGAGAAGGTGCTTGCCTATGAAGGCAAGGAACTGGCCGAGAACTATGTCGCCTTCCACGACCGCACGGTCGAGGTGAGCGATACCAAAGTGGCCATCTTTGCGGTCGGCGACGGCGGCAACGCCTGCAGTCCCGAAACTGTACTTGCCTGGAAGACCGAGGCGGGCATCCAGTCGACGACCATCGGCGCGGGCAAATGCGACACGCCGTCGCCGGCGGTGACGGCGTACAACATCTTCTTCATCCCTTATCCGCTCCCCGGCGAGACGCTGCCGGTCACGACATGGGATCCGGAAAACGGCCTGACAATGCACGGCAATCTCGCTTATGCGCCGCAGCCGGGCACCGACTGGTCCGATCTGACGCCGAAAACATACGCGGACGGCATCGTCGCGGCCTTCAAGAACGAGGCGGTCTACAAGGCTGCTCAACAACTGCTTGGCGACGACCTGCCTGGCTTCGCCACCAGCCTGCTGGTCAATGGCGGCACGGAACCGTTGCCGTCAGGGGCCTTCTACGCCAGCGGCTGCGTCCCGCATGCCTGCGGCGTCAGCGACGGTTTCATAGCGATCGATGCCAAGGCCAGGAAGCTTTATCTGGCGCAGCAGACGGAGGCTGAGCCCAAGGCCTGGCCGGCACTGGCGACTTGGCCGGCCGAGTTCAGGGACGCCTTGACCAAGGCGCTGGCAGACGAATGAGGGAGAGGTGACAATGCGCAAGCTGATTTCGACAGGATCGCCTTTCGAGAAGACCGCGGGCTATTCGCGCGCCGTGGTCCAGGGCGACTGGTGCTTCGTCTCGGGTACGACGGGTTACGACTACGCCACCATGACCATGCCCGACAGCGTGGAAGCACAGACGCGCAATTGCCTGGCGACCATCGCCAAGGCGCTTGACGACGGCGGCTTCGAAATGGCCGACGTGGTGCGCGCGCATTACTACATCACCGACCAGTCCTATGTGGATGCAGTGTTCCCGATCCTCGGCGAGACCTTCGGCGACATCCGCCCGGCGGCGACAATGATCGTCTGCCAGCTCAACAAGCCGGAGATGAAGATCGAGATCGAAGTCACTGCACTGAAGCGTCCGTGACCGCGAAGGGGGGCCGCTTGCGCATTCTATCGCTGAACGGCTGGGGCGGCAGGCTCGGCGAGGAGCTCGTCGCCTATGTCAGCAGCACGGATCCCGACGTTTTCTGCCTCCAGGAGGCGACCAGAACGCCTGCGGCGACGTCGCCGTGGCTGGTCTATCGCGACGGCGGCGGCGAGCTGTTGCAACGGGCCAACCTTTTTGGCGAGGTCGCCGACGCCCTGCCCGGCCACCAGGCCTTTTTCTGCCCAGCCGCGCGCGGCCCGCTCTATGACAGCGACCGGACGCTGCGGTCGGAATGGGGACTGGCAACCTTCGTCAGGCGCTCGCTGCCAATCATCGGGCAGATACAGGACTTCATCCACGGCGCCTTCTCGGCCGACGACTTCGGCGAGCACCCGCGCTCGCGCAACGCCCACGCGGTAAGACTGCATGACTATGTGACCGGCAACGCTGTTCTCGTCGCCCATCTCCACGGCCTGCGCGAACTCGACGGCAAGGGCGACACCCCGGCCCGCGACGCGCAGACTGCAAGGCTTGTCGAGCTGATCGGCAGGATCCGCCGCAAGGGCGACCGCCTCGTCGTCTGCGGCGACTTCAACGTGCTGCCGGAGAGCCGGATGCTCACCGAACTACGCAGCATCGGGCTGACGGATCTGGTGACACAGGGCGGCTTCACCGACACCCGCACCTCGCACTACCTGAAAGCGCCACGCTTCGCCGACTACATGCTGGTCAGCGACAACGTCGATGTGCGCAACTTCGAGGTCGTGGGCCAGCCCGAAGTCTCCGACCACCGCGCCCTGCTTCTGGAGATCGGCTAGATGATCCGGATAGGAATCCGGTCAAACAGGCGCCGGCGGAGCCATTTGCGCGCTCTGGAGCGTCCTTTCCTGCTTGCACCGGCGCCCCTCCAAGGCTAGCAAGACCGCGGTTCACGCATCTTTCGGAAAGGCTTTCCATGGCGACGCGCAATCTTCTTCTCCTGCCCGGCGACGGCATCGGCCCCGAGGCCATGGCCGAGGTCCGCAAGCTGATCACCGCAATGAACGAGAAACTCGGCAGCGGCTTCACCACCGAGGAGGGTCTCGTCGGCGGCTCGGCCTATGACGCGCATGGCCAGGCGATCTCGGATGCCGACATGGCCAAGGCGATGGCGGCGGACGCGGTGCTGTTCGGCGCCGTCGGCGGCCCGAAGTGGGATGCCGTGCCTTACGAGGTGCGCCCCGAGGCCGGCCTGCTGCGCCTGCGCAAGGACATGGAGCTGTTCGCCAACCTGCGTCCGGCGATCTGCTACCCGGCGCTCGCCTCGTCGTCTTCGCTGCGCCAGGAAGTTGTCGAGGGCCTCGACATCCTGATCGTGCGCGAGCTGACCGGCGGCGTCTATTTCGGCGAACCCAAGCAGATCATCGACCTCGGCAACGGCCAGAAGCGCGGCATCGATACCCAGGTCTACGACACCTTCGAGATCGAGCGCATCTCGGGCGTCGCATTCGAACTCGCCCGCACGCGCCAGAACCGCGTGACGTCGATGGAAAAGCGCAACGTCATGAAGTCGGGCGTCTTGTGGAACGAGGTGGTGACCGCCACCCACAAGGCCAAGTATTCCGACGTCAAGCTCGACCACATGCTGGCCGATGCCGGCGGCATGCAGCTTGTGCGCTGGCCCAAGCAGTTCGACGTCATCGTCACCGACAATCTGTTCGGCGACATGCTGTCGGACGTCGCAGCCATGCTGACCGGCTCGCTCGGCATGCTGCCTTCCGCCTCGCTCGGCGCGCCGGACGCACTGACCGGCAAGCGCAAGGCCCTCTACGAGCCCGTGCACGGCTCGGCCCCCGACATCGCCGGCAAGGGCATCGCCAACCCGATCGCCATGATCGCGTCGTTTGCCATGTGCCTGCGCTACTCGTTCAACATGGTGGCCGAGGCCGACCGCCTCGAGGCGGCGATCGCCGCCGTGCTGGAAGACGGCCTGCGCACCAAGGACATCATGTCCGAAGGCAAGACCGAGGTCGGCACGACCCAGATGGGCGACGCCATCATCACGAAGTTCTTCGCCTGATACCAGGTCGAAGAAACCAAAACGGCGCCCACGCGGCGCCGTTTTCTTTTGCGCTTCTGAAGTTGCCCTATCCGACAGGGACGTAAGGCGGCGGAACGTTCACCCCAACCGGCACCGGGCCCCATTTGTTGTCGTGCTTCTGGGACGGAATCAAAGTGAAGACGAAGATGATCAGGCTGCCGACATAAGGCAGCAGGATCAGCAGATAGAACCATCCCGACAGGCCGAGGTCATGAATACGGCGGATGGTGACGGCGATGCTGGGCAACAGCGTTGCCAGGATGAACAAGCCTGGCAGTGCGAAACCGACAATCGGTTCCGCATCGAGATTGCCAAGTGCGCCATCGATACCGAAGCCGATCGCTGCCAGCGCGACAGCGGAAAGCGTCCAGAACAGATAGTAGCCCCAACATTCCTTACGCCGGGCGCGGGCGCGGAAGTTCACATAGTCGGTGGTCAGCGCGCGCCGGAAATACGACCACAGCCCGGTCGTTGCGACCACGCCGCTTTCGGCGGCTCCCTCCTGATCGGATCCGCGGCGGCCGAACTGGGGTACCGATGTTGCGGCAGCGGGCGCCGCAGCAGCCATTTGCGCAGCGCCGACCTGGGCGTGGATTACAAACACGTCACGGGCCTGACTGCCGCTCGGTTGAAACTCGATCTCGGTGCCCTTGCCCGGAATCGCCGTGCCCCTCAAATCCTCGCGGGCAAAGGTGTAGCGGTTGCCGTCGACCGCGGCGGCGAAGCCGAAACCCTGAGCCTGATCGTAATGCAGTACTTCGCCGCGCATCTGTCGCCTCGTGAATTGCCAACCAGACAGTGTTCCAACTTGCCCTGGGCCGCAAGCTCCAGGGGTAGCCGGCGCAGGTCATCGAGCTCGCCGCCAAACGTTGCCCTCACGCAACGCTCGCGGCGCGTTGATTAGCCGGTAACCATATGTTGACTGTGAAATGTTCAACTCGTGTTACCCTTTCGATAGGCAAAGGGCATGGGGTAAGGAACTGTGATTCGGGTCGATAGACCTCGAGATCCATCGTCGAACAGATGGCGTCGCGGCGCCGCCAGGCCGCCTCCCCTGACGCCGGTTTCCACGATGCGAAGCTTCTGGGGCCTGATGCGGGCCTACTGGTTCTCGGATCGCTGGAAGGAAGCCTGGGGGCTGACGCTGGTGATCGCCCTCCTCACCGCACTTTCCAGCAAGGCCAGCGTCTGGATGGCCGAGGCTTCAGGCGAATTGGTCAATTCGATCGCCTTCTTCCATGACCCGGCCAACATGGCGCCCCTGGCGTCGCTGCTGACCAGTGCCGGCACATTGCTTCTTCTCGTCGTCATCAAGGATGCAGGCTTCATCGGCATCCGGCACCTTTTCTCCACCACCTTGCATCGCAAATGGCGCGGCTGGCTGAACAACCGCTTCAACGCCGCCTTGCTCGACGCCAACCACACCCATTTCCACGTCCAGCACAACGCAAGCGCCGGCAACGGCCCGGGCACGGCGCCCGACAACATCGACCAACGCGTCCAGGATTCGATCAAGGGCATGACCGGCGGTGCCATCGGCCTCGCCATGGGTGTGATGGGCGTCACCACCTCATTGTTCTTCGTCGGGCAGAAGCTACTCGAAACCTCGACCATCGTTCCTGGCCTTGAATTTCTCGGCCCCTATGGCAGCGTCATCCTGGCCTTTGCCGCCGTTGCCGCCTACGTGCCGCTCAACACCTATATTGCCATGAAGCTCGGCGGCATGATGGAGCGTCTCAGCATCCGCATGCAGCAGGCCGAGGGCAGCTATCGCGGCGAGCTGACGGTGCTTTTGCGGCGCAGCTTCCATGTCGCGGCATCGCACGGCGAAAACGTGCAGCGCTCGATGCATGACCGCCTCTATGTCGACATCGACAAGACCTGGTCGCGCCTCAACATCGTCAATGCCGGCTACATGTCGTTCGAGTCGATCTATGGCTTCATCGCCGCGCGCATCGTCGCCTATGGGCCGGGGCTGGTGCCCTACATGCACGGCCACATCAACCTGAAGGGCTACATAACAGGCGCCGAACTGGTGAACTCGCTGATCAGCCAGTGCTCGTGGTTCATCCAGGTGATGCCGGCGATCGCCACGCTCAGGGCCAACAGCGAACGTGTCACGGATCTCGCCAAGGCGATTGAGAACGTGCAGCGGCCGCCGTCATTCTATGCCGCGACTGGAAAGTCCGAGTTCAGCTATGGCAGCCAGAACGCGCTGTTCGGCCTGACCGTCCGCAATCTCGAACTGATGCACCAGGGTGTTGAAGCCAGCCCCTTCCTGACCGTCCCCAACCTGCGCTTCCGCCGCGGCGAGTGGACCTTTGTGTCGGGCCAGTCCGGCTGCGGCAAGACCTCGCTGGTCAAGGCGATCAACGGACTGTGGCCATATGGCCGCGGCGCCATCGTTTTTCCCGAAGGCGTCAGGTCGTTCTATGCCACCCAGGACGTCAAGCTGCCACAGGTCTCGCTCAAGCAGCTGGTCTGCCTGCCCGACCACCCAGGCAACCATTCCGAGGCGAAGGTGGCGGTGGCCATGCACAAGGCCGGCCTTGGCGACCTGATCGATCATCTCGACGACGAAACCCGCCAGGGCAAGAGCTGGGACCAGCTGCTGTCGGGCGGCCAGAAGCAGAAACTGGTCGCGGCCCGCATCCTGCTGTTGCAGCCGGGGCTTTTGTTCCTCGACGAGGCGACCGCTGCCCTCGATCTCGAGGCCAAGATCGCCTTTCATCAGGTGATCAAGGACAATTGCCCCGATGTCACCGTCATCAGCGTCATGCATGAGGCCGTGCCGCCAAAATCGGCGCAAGGCGTCGAGTTCTACGACAGCATCCTCAGCATTTCAGACGGCATCGGATCGAAGAAGGCACTGGCCAGCCTGCCGGCCGAACTCACCACGCTTTTGGCCCAGCCGCAGCAGCCGGAGGAAGAATGGCCGCCGCTCAGGTTTCCGCGCGTCAAGCTGAAGGAGAAGTAGAACGCGCTCGCGTTACAGGAAGCCGATGAAGCGGCCGCACAACAGGACCGTGCACCAGATCACCACCGACATCACAGCAAGCGGGCGCCGCAACGAAGACCATCGACGCTGCTTGTCGCTTTCGATCGCAGCGAACAGGGCAAAGGTTGCACCTGCCAAGGCGATAAGCCCCATCTTGCCGAGGAAGACCGGCATTCCGGCATAATACGACGCCCGCACGGAAAACAGGGCGAGGCCGCTCAGCACGGCGAGGCAGAAGGCCATCAATGCCAGCCGCCGCAGCAACATGACAAAGGGGCGTTCCGGCAGGCTGCCGAAGGCGCCGAGGATGCGCAGATCGAGAAGCGCGACCGACGTCAGCAAAGCGCCTATCGCGGCAATGTGCACTGCGTTGACGACCGGATAGGCGACAAACGAGGTCTTCAGTTGCCTGACCAAATCCCATTGTTCGACTGCCTGCAGGGGCTCCACCCGTACAATCCCGGTCAGCTCGGCGGCACGCGGTCCGCATAGACGTCATAGGTCTTGCCGTTGATGATGATCCGGACGGCTTTCATGCGCTTTTCGGTTTCGTCGCGCGAGCGGTTGCCGATGGCGACGACCTCGTCACCCTTCTTGGCGACCTCATCGGTGAAACCGGCGGCAATGGTCCGCGCCGGCGGCGCCAGCTCCACGCGCCACAGCTCGCCTTCGACGTCTACGTCAAGCGTCGCATGCGGGTTGCCGATGTAGATGTCGGCGATCACGCCCTTGAGCTCGAAGAAGCCGTCCTGGGTCCAGGACCAGCCGTGATGAGCAAGTGCCGGCAGCGCAAACAACGCAGCCACGGCAAGGGTCGCGGCGAGGGAGATGCTTTTCGGCAGGACTTCCATCTGGGGTTCCTCCGTCAATCGATCCGCGCAGAAGCCTAGGTGGCAAGCGACAAAGGTCAAATCACATCAGCCGGAGCCCACCGGTCCCCGATTGACTCTCCATACAAACCGGATAAAAGCGGCGGCGAACAGGGATCCCTCCGATGCGCGGCCTCTTGATGGCGCTTTTCGCATTCGACTTTCCCGGCCACGACAGAGATCGTGCCGGGCGCGGAGCCGTTTCCCTGCTTTCGACCAAAACCATGGCCAAAACCACCACCACCAAAATGGTGTGATTTCCCTTGGCCTGCTCACCCTCTCCCGGGTCCGGCCCGGGGGATGAAGCCCGCAACGGCCAGCGGGTTTTCTCCAAAAAGCGAGCGGAGAGGGACAGGAGATTTTCGATATGGGATTCAAGGTTGCAGTCGTCGGCGCCACGGGCAATGTCGGCCGGGAAATGCTCAACATCCTCGAGGAACGAGGCTTTCCGGTCGATGAGGTCGTGGCGCTTGCCTCGCGCCGTTCGCTCGGCACCGAGGTTTCGTTCGGCGACAAGACGCTGAAGGTCAAGGTTCTCGACACCTACGACTTTTCCGACACCGACATCTGCATCATGTCGGCCGGCGGCAACATCTCCAAGGAATGGTCTCCGAAGATCGGCAAGCAGGGCTGTGTCGTCATCGATAACTCGTCGGCCTTCCGTTACGACCAGGACGTGCCGCTGATCGTTCCGGAAGTGAACCCCGACGCGATCTCCGGCTTCACCAAGAAGAACATCATCGCCAACCCGAACTGCTCGACTGCCCAGCTGGTTGTGGCGCTGAAGCCACTGCATGACGCCGCGACCATCAAGCGCATTGTCGTTGCCACCTACCAGTCCGTTTCCGGCGCCGGCAAGGAAGGCATGGACGAGCTGTTCACCCAGACGCGCGCCGTCTTCGTCGCCGACCCGGTCGAAGCCAAGAAGTTCACCAAGCGCATCGCCTTCAACGTCATTCCGCACATCGACGTCTTCATGGAAGACGGCTCGACCAAGGAAGAGTGGAAGATGGTCGCCGAGACCAAGAAGATGCTCGATCCCAAGATCAAGCTGAGCGCCACCTGCGTGCGCGTGCCGGTGTTCATCGGCCACTCGGAAGCCGTCAACATCGAGTTCGACAAGGCGATCACCGCCGATGAGGCACGCGATATCCTGCGCGAGGCGCCAGGCTGCCTGGTCATCGACAAGCGCGAGGACGGCGGCTACGCCACCCCGCTCGACTCGGCCGGCGAAGACGCGACCTACATCTCGCGCATCCGTGAGGACCAGACCGTCGACAACGGCCTGTCGATGTGGATCGTCTCCGACAATCTGCGCAAGGGTGCTGCCCTCAACGCCGTCCAGATCGCCGAGCTTCTTGTCGAGCGCGGCCTGATCTCGCCGAAGAAGAAGGCGGCCTGACACCAGTGCCCGATGTCGTGCTGCGTCCGGCCGAGGCCGAAGACGCACACGACATCGCCCGCATCCTGAGGGCGGCACTCGCCGCCTTCAACTGGATGCCCCAGCTGCATACACCCGACGAAGACCTGTATTTTGTCAGGCACGTCCTCCTCGCCGAGCAGACCGTCACCGTCGCTACGATCGAGGACAGGATTGTCGGCTTTGCCGCCACCAAGAATGAGTGGATCGAACAGCTCTATCTCCATCCCGACTGGACCGCTCGCGGCATTGGCGCCCGGCTTTTGAACCATGTGACGGCCGCAATGACTCACGTGAAACTTTTCTGCTTCGAAGCCAACGCAGGCGCGTGCCGTTTCTACGAGCGCCACGGTTTTGTTGCCGACGCCTTCGGCGACGGCTCGTCCAACGAAGAAGGCTTGCCCGACATCCTCTACGTCCGCCGCGGCATGCCGGCGGCTCGGCCACAATCCCCTCAAGGTTGATTCCGGACATTGCTACGGTAGACTGGGTCCGTCGCAGGGAGGCAGCGGGGCTGAGGTACCGGAGGCAGGACGATAGCGCGCGATAGTCTAGCCAGCGACAGCAGCCGTCAGAACGGCGTGCACCGCCCGCTGCGGATCCTGATGACAAATGCCGTGCTGACCGGGCGCAGCGGCACCGAAACGCTCGTCCGCGACACGGTGCTGGCACTGCGGCGGCGTGGCCATTCGGTAACCGCGTTTGCGCCGATCACAGGCCCTGCAGTAGCGGAAATCCGTGCCACGGGTTCGCCGGTGGCAACATCGCTGGCGGCGCTCGAAGCGCCCGACATCATTCACGGCCATCACACCGGACCAACCATCGCCGCCCTAACGCGCTTTCCCGGGACGCCCGCAATCTTCGTCTGCCACGACTTCAGCAGCGAGATCGACGCGCCCCCCATTCATCCCAGGATCAGCCGCTATCTCCATGTGCGGGCCGCATTGCGCGGCAGGCTGGTGGACGAATGCGGGATCGCTGCGTCGAAGGTAAGGTTCTGGCCGAACACCATCGACCTGCAGCGCGTCGGACCTGCTGCCCCGGCTCCCGCGAGGCTGGCAACCGCTGCAATCTTCGCCCACCCCGGGACCATTCGCTTTACCGGCATGATCGCCGAAGCCTGCCAGCGCCATGGCATTGCCTTTCGCGGTGAGCTGATCGGCAAGGCAGCGGACGACGTGGTCAAGCGGCTGGGCGGCACGGATCTGGCATTCGCCAGCGGCCGAATGGCGCTCGAAGCCATAGCGCGGGGCTGCGCCGTGATCAATGTCGACCGCTTCGGCGTTGGCGGCTTGGTGACGACGGACAGGTTTGACGGTTTTGCCGCGGTGAACTTCGCCTATGGCGCATTGTCCGACGCAGCATCACCCGAACTGCTCGACCGCGAAATTGCCGCCTACAGGGCTGAAGATGCCATTGCGGTCACCCAACGCGTGCGGCGTGACTTCGCCAGCGAAAAGGGCGCCGAGCAGATCGAGGCGATCTACCGCGACGTGCTGGCGGAAAAGCCCTGGCCGAGGCGGGAGCCGAACGAGGACGAACGCGCCATGGCCGCGATCATCGAACGATTTCTGCAGCAGAAGCAGATCTACGACCGCAGCTTCGTCAGATTGCGCGAGGGTCTTGGCCCAAGCGAGGAACTGCAGTTCCAGCTCGGCGAGCTGTCGAGCAAGACAGCCGCGCTTGCGCACGAGGTCCGCCGGCTGAGGCGGGGCGGCGTTCTTCGCAGGCTGGTCGACAAGCTGACCGGGCGAACCTACGAGAACTGACCCAAGTTTTGCGCCTCCCCATTGGGCGGCGGGGCCGGCTGCCTTATCGGACAAATCAACGCAATCGCTATTCATGTCGTGATTGGAGATGACACCGGCAGGCCTGGCGGCGCACTATCTTTTGGAAACAGGTACCACCCCGCATGATCGTTCGCCCGCGCACAAACCTTTTGAAGCTGTTCTTCGTCATGCGCGGCTCCGTGGTGCCGCGCATCCTGCCGCAGATTCTCGGCTTCGCGCTCTATGGCGCCGCGGTGGTCGCCGCCGTCAAGCTGCTCAAGCTCGATCTCGGCGACGCCGGCGTCGCACCCTTCGCGCTGCTGGGCGTCGCGCTTTCCGTCTATCTCGGCTTCCGCAACAACGCCGCCTATGACCGCTGGTGGGAAGCCCGCAAGTTATGGGGCCAGCTCGTCTTCGAAATCAGGAACCTGTCGCGTGCCGCGACCGCGATGATCTCCGACCGAAGCGAACTTAGGCCGCTCTTAATGGATTCGCTCGCCTTCTGCCATTTCCTGCGCGGCGAACTGCGACGGGTCGACACCAGGGAAGCGGCTCGCCCATTCATCGGCGATGCCGTCGACGAAATCCATGCCGCGACCAACAGGCCTGACGCAGCGATGCGGCGGATGGGCGAGAAGATCGGTGCGCTCAAGCGCGCGAAAGTGCTGGAGGCGATGGACTATCGCATCCTCGACGAGCGTCTGGCGGCGATCTCGGCGCTGCAGGCCGGCTGCGAGCGCATCATGGGCACGCCCCTGCCCTTCGCCTACACGTTGCTGCTGCAGCGCACCGCCTACATCTTCTGCCTGCTGCTGCCGTTCGGGCTGGCGGGTTCGGCCGGCTGGGTGACGCCGCTGTTCACGGCGCTGATCGCCTACACATTCTTCGGCCTCGATGCACTCTCCGAAGAACTCGAAGACCCCTTCGGCATGGAAGCCAACGATCTTGCCCTCGACGGCTTGTGCCGGGTCTGCGAGATCTCGGTGTTCGAGGCGCTGGGCGAAACACCGCCACCAATGCTGCCGGCGGAAAATTTTTATTATTCCTGAGCTAGCCCGGGCCGGGCCTTGGCATCGGGGGCGCTCGCATCGATGCCCTCCCAATAGTCCATCGTCGCCGCCTTGCCGTAGCCTTCGCCGGTCAGGCGGACGCTGACGCGGCCTGATTCCGGGTAGACGATGACATCGTTTGGATTGCGCTCGCCGATGATGAGATAGCGGCACGGCGCATCGGTGTGGTTGAACAACGAGTGCCCAACCTTCTGGCCGGCGGGAAAGCAGACATTGTCGCCTGCCTTCATGAAATAGTTGCGCGCACAGAGCTTCAGTGTCAGCGCGCCCTCGAGGATGTAGGCGTGCTCCTCCTCGAGCATGTGATAGTGCGACGGGTTCGTCTCCTTGCCTGGCACGAGTTCCTCCAGCGCGACGCCGACATGGTCGCCGCCGCCAAAGCTGGACAAATGGCAGAAGCTCGATCCGAAGCGCTCGCCATGCGAGAAGACCTCGAGTGGCGCCGCTTCGGCGGCAAAGGGCTCGGAGATACCGTCAGCGTTGAGTGCGGATATCTTCTCGGGCATGGCATTTCCTCCGGCAACCTTGCTGCAGCTTAGGTGGCCGGTCATCCGGTTCGGTCAAGCAGTCGCCCTAAGCCACCTGAACCTTGTTGCCACGATAGCTCGCGATGATGTCGGCCGCTCCTGCCCCGTCGACCGGCGGACTGAACAGGAATCCCTGGATCTCGCCGCAGCGCTCCCGCCGGAGCAGCTCGAGCTGGGCGCCTGTTTCAACGCCTTCGGCCGTCGTGTCGATGCCGAGATTGGCGCCAAGGCCGATGATGGCGCGTACGATCGCCATCGATTCACGGCTGCTGCCGATATCGCGGACGAAGGAACGGTCGATCTTCAGCCGGCTGAATGGAAAGCGCCGGAGGTAGCTCATCGATGAGTATCCGGTGCCGAAATCATCGAGCGCGATGCGCACGCCGATCTGCTTGAGCTGTTGCAGGACGGCGAGATTGGCGCCTGTGTCGGCCAGAAGAACCGATTCGGTGATTTCGATCTCGAGCCGCGACGGGTCGAGCCCCGACCGCGCAATCGCCTGGCCGATGGTCTGCGCGAATTGACCCTGCCGGAACTGCACAGCCGACGCGTTGACAGCGATGACGAGGTCGTCCGGCCAGGTGGCGGCACGCCGGCAGGCCTCGTCGAGCACCCAACGCCCGATCGCCTCGATCATGCCGGTCTCTTCGGCGAGTGGAATGAATTCCGCAGGCGAGACCATGCCGCGCCTGGGATTGCGCCAACGTACAAGTGCTTCGAAGCCGCGCAGCGCACCCGTCTTCACCGAAATGATCGGCTGGTAGTGCAGCTCGAGTTCGCGATCGAGGTCGGCGCAGCGCAGCTCCAGTTCAAGCTCGCGGCGATCGCGCATTTCGGCGTCCATCTCCGGTTCGAAAAAATGGAACGCGCCTTTGCCGTCGCGCTTCGAGCGATAGAGCGCCAGGTCGGCGCATTTGAGCAGCGTGCCGGCGTCGCGCGCATCGGCCGGCGCGATCGCAGCACCCAGGCTGGCGCCGATCGACAGCTTGTGGCCCTCATAGGCGTGCGGCTCGCTGATCGCCTGGATGATGCGTTTGGCAAGCGCCTGGACATCGGCGCGGCTGAGCGCGCCGCGCAGCAGGATGGCGAACTCGTCGCCACCGAGCCGGGCGACGAGGTCGCTGCGGCGCAGAAGCGTGCGGATGCGGGATGCCGTCTCGACCAGCAGGGAATCGCCGGCGGCATGGCCGAGCGTGTCGTTGACCGCCTTGAAGTCGTCGAGGTCGACAAGCAACAGCGCGAAAGGCTGGTGGCCGGCGACGGCAGCGCCGACGGCCTCCTCGATCTCCTGCGAGAAGGTGGTGCGGTTGCCGACGCCTGTCAGCGGATCGTGGTGGGCGAGGTAGGAAATGCGATCCTCGGCGCGCTTGCGCTCGGTAATGTCGACGATTGTCGACAACGTCGCCGGTGCGGTGCCGACCTGAATGTTCCTGGCATATTCGATGACATCGAGCTCGCTGCCCGCCGCCGTGCGGTGACGCACGAAGCGCTCGCCCGTCGCCGGCAGGTCGGCGACACCGGGCTCCAGATCGGCGATGCCGAGCGCCAGGAACTCGCCCCGGCCTCGGCCATAGAGATTGAGCGCTGCGGTGTTGACGTTCAGGAACGCACCGCCATCGGCCTGGCGCACATACATCGGGACCGGGTTGTCGTCGAACAGCGAGCGAAACAGCGTTTCGCGGTTGCGGATCTCGCGTATGTCGGTCAGCGTCACCGCCAGCAGTCCGTCGGTTTCAGCGACGCCGACCTGCAGCGAGACGGTTTCGCCGCCAAGCTGGTGTTCCAGTTCGAGCGACGGCGCAGCGACACCATGCGCACGGGCGACGCCGCATTCGTCGAGCAGGCGCGACAGGCCGCAAGCGGCATTCGCCTGCGACAGCAGCTTGAATCGCATGTCTTCGGCCGAGACCCCGAGAAGGCGCGCTGCGGCGTTGTTGATGCTGAGGACCTGATAGTCCCGTGCCTCGCCACCGGCGGATTCGAGCGCGCTGAGCGCTAATATACCTTCGTCGGTCGAGTTGATGAGCAGCCGGGCCAGGTCGATCTGGCTCTTGCGCGGCCGCGCGAAGATCAGGAAATACTCGCCCGGCCAGCGGCACGACAGCGGCAGCGCCAAAACCTCGACGGTGGAGACCATGCCGTCGACGATCGAGCGGCACAACGCCAATTGCGGACGCGCCGCCAGGCGGGCCAATTCGATCGCGCCCGATATGGCGCGCTGGAACGCGAAAGGCAGCACCGACAGCACCGCCGCGGGCACGCTGAGGCCGGCAATCGCGCCGAAGCGCGGGCCGGCGCGCAGGATGAAGCTGTCCGTGGCGGGCTGGAGACGAACAACCGCCATCTCGTCGGCGAAGCGGCCGACGCTGCCGAGCGCCAGCTCTTCATAGGGCGGCAAGGCGCCGTCGATGCAGGCCGCCTGCCAGCGCCGCAGAACCAACCTGACGTCGTCGAACTCGGTGTCGACGCCAGCTGACAGGTCCGCGGCGCACATTGCGATCGGCTGCTCCGCCGCACCACCCGGCATTTCCGACGGAAGCGCCCGCTGCCTGTCCCAAGCTCGCATTGCCAAAAGCATCCGGTCACCTGTCAGCCTGCGACCGCCCGGACCAGATCAGCCCGGTCGCAGGCACGTCGCATCGATTGTCGGCATGCCGAAGCCCCCCCTCGGCCGACAGCACGGCCTCATGCCTGCGCGGTGTCCGCGCGCTGTCAGGGTCAAGCTATCCGCTGCCGCCTTACCGCCTGCTTAAGCCGAATGTCACATAAGTGTCATGTGCTTAGGGGCAGCAGCGGTGGCGCGGGCGGGGCCAGATCCATGTCGCCGAAACGGCTGAAACACGCCCCGAAAAAGCAAAACGGCGGACCTTTCGGCCCGCCGTTGCTTGTTTCGCCGATAAGGCGAAAAATTATTCGGCCGAAGCTTCAGCCGGGGCAGCAGCTGCAGCCGCGATGGCGGCAGCGGCGTCGTCCTGGGCCTTCTTCAGGGCAGCCAGACGCTCCTGGGCCTTCTTGCCCGGCTCACCCTTGGTCGGGTTCGAACGAGCGTCGCGCTTCACGATGCCTGCCTCGTCGAGGAAGCGGGCAACGCGGTCGGTCGCCGTGGCGCCGTTCGACAGCCAATGCTTGGCGCGGTCGGCGTCGAGCTTCACGCGGTCGCCGTCCTTGGGCAGCAGCGGGTTCCAGGCACCGATTGCCTCGATGAAGCGGCCATCGCGCGGGCTGCGGGCGTCGGCAACGACGATGTGGTAGTAGGGGCGCTTCTTCGAGCCGGCGCGGGCCAGGCGGATCTTAAGGGACATTGTCTTACTCCTGAATAGTTCTGTCTTGGGTTGTTCTTGGTCTGCTGTCTGTTCCGCCGTCAGGCGGAGGTAGTCTTGTCTGACGCGCCGTTGTGTTCGGCAGCCAGCATTTCGTGGTGACGGATCACCTCGCGGATGATGAAGTTGAGAAACTTCTCCGCGAAATCGGGATCGAGATGGGCGTCGTCGGCCAGGCGGCGCAGGCGCGCGATCTGGGTCTGCTCACGCGCCGGATCGGCCGGCGGCAGGCCGTGGGTGGCCTTGAGCACGCCGACTGACTTGGTGCAGCGGAAGCGCTCGGCCAGCATGTGGATCAAGGCTGCGTCGATGTTGTCGATCGAAGCGCGCAATTCCTGAAGCTGTGCCTGCGGGGTGATGTCGGTCATCGCGCTCCTCACTTCTTCTTGCCAAGGCCAGGCAGGCCGCCACCGAGACCGGGAAGCTTCATGCCGCCGGGCAGGCCGGGAAGGCCACCGCCGCCGAGACCAGGCATGCCGCCCGGAAGACCCTTGAGCCCGCCACCGAGGCCTGCGGCTTCGGCCTGCTTCTGCAGGGCTTCGAGCTGCTTGGGATCCATCTTGGACAGGTCGGGCATGCCGCCGCCAGGCATCATGCCGCCGAGGCCCATCTTGGAAGCCAGGCCGCCCATCATGCCGCGCATGAGGCCGCCGCCTTTGCCCTTGCCGCCCATGGCCTTCATCATGTCGGCCATCTGGCGATGCATCTTGAGCAGCTTGTTGATCTCGGCGGCGTCGGTGCCGGAACCGGCGGCAATGCGCTTCTTGCGCGAGTGCTTGAGAACGTCGGGGTTCGCACGCTCGGCCTTGGTCATCGACGAGATGATGGCAAGCTGGCGGCCGAACATCTTGTCGTCCAGGCCCGCCGCGGCCATCTGGTCCTTCATCTTGCCCATGCCCGGCATCATGCCCATGATGCCACCCATGCCGCCCATCTTCTGCATCTGGCCAAGCTGGTCGGCGAGGTCGTTCAGGTCGAACTTGCCCGACTGCATCTTCTTGGCCATCGCCGCGGCTTTTTCCGCGTCGATGGTTTCGGCAGCCTTCTCGACCAGCGAAACGATGTCGCCCATGCCGAGGATGCGGTCGGCGATGCGCTTGGGATAGAACTCCTCCAGCGCATCCATCTTTTCGCCGACGCCGATCAGCTTGATCGGCTTGCCGGTGACAGCGCGCATCGACAGCGCAGCACCGCCGCGGCCGTCGCCGTCCATACGGGTCAGCACCAGGCCGGTGATGCCGACGCGGTCGTCGAAATTCTTGGCGAGGTTGACGGCATCCTGGCCGGTCAGCGAGTCGGCGACGAGCAGGATTTCGTGCGGGTCCGACACCTTGCGGATGTCGGCCATCTCGACCATCAGCGGCTCGTCGATATGGGTGCGGCCGGCCGTGTCGAGGATGACGACGTCGTGGCCGCCGAGCTTGGCCGCCTGAACGGCGCGCTTGGCGATGTCGACCGGCGACTGGCCGGCGATGACGGGAAGGGTCGCGACCTTGGTCTGCTCGCCGAGCTGGCGCAGCTGCTCCTGCGCGGCCGGGCGGCGCGTGTCGAGCGAGGCCATCAGGACCTTCTTGCCCTGGCGCTCGGTGAGGCGCTTGGCGATCTTGGCCGAGGTGGTGGTCTTGCCCGAACCCTGCAGGCCGACCATCATGATGACGACCGGAGCGGGCGCGTTGAGGTCGACGGCGACGCCTTCGGCGCCAAGCATTTCGACAAGTTCGTCATGGACGATCTTGACGACCATCTGCCCGGGTTTGATCGACTTCAGGACGGCGGCGCCGACGGCCTTCTCGCGCACCTTGTCGGTGAACGAGCGGACGACTTCCAGCGCCACGTCGGCTTCGAGCAGGGCACGGCGAACCTCGCGCAGGGCTGCCGAGACATCGGCCTCCGACAGTGCGCCACGGCCGGTCAGGCCGTTAAGGATCGATCCAAGCCGCTCTTGCAGCGATTCAAACATTCGACTTCCCTTCTCTCAGCCAACCGGTGTCGAACCGAGAGGTAATGCCTCTGCGCGCCTGAACCAAACCAAAAAGCACCCGGGGGCGCATTGCGCTGCCGGGTGTTGGCCTCCGGGATCGTTTTGTACCTCTAAGGGTGTCCCGGTCGGCCGCTCGGAGTGGAACTCGTCGCGGAATTTGACGGCTGTAGACAGGAAAATGCCGGGCGAGTCAAGGCAAGGGCCCGAGAACGGCGATTGTTGGCGGATTCTCGGACGAAAATCAGTGGCTGTTAATACTTCCCTGCTATCATATGCGCCATCCGGGGGGATACATGTACTATTTTAGAGTCTTCTACCACCATGTGTGATCATCGGGTTGATCCGCATAAATGTATGGACGGTGGTGACTTCATGACCCCGACCGCAGATGCCTCGCCGCTTGCCGGCTTTGTCGAGAATATCGAATTCGCCCTGGTGGTCATCGATGCCAGCCGCAACATCTCCTTCGTCAACAAGTCGGCCGAGCGCATGTTCGGCTACGACAAGGCCGAACTCGTCGGCGAAACCCTCGATCTGATCATTCCCGCGAGACTACGCGGCGCCCACAATGCCGGCATCGCGCGCGTCGCCGCCGGCACTCCATCCAAGCTGAGCGGCAAGACCGTCGAGGTCTCGGCACTGCGTCGCGACGGCAGCGAATTCCCCATCGAACTGTCGCTGTCGGTCTGGGATGGGCCCAACGGCGTTTCCATGGGCAGCATCATCCGCGACATTTCCGAGCGCAGGCAGCGCGACATGCGCCTGTATCGTCTGGCGCATCAGGACACGCTGACTGGCCTGCCCAACCGCTTGCAGTTCGACATGCAGCTTGAGGATGCACTTGAGAGAGGCGAGGCGACCGGACTTTTGCTTGTCGACCTCGACGGCTTCAAGAAGGTCAACGACACGCTCGGCCACGCCACCGGCGACACGCTTTTGCAGGCGCTTGCCGTGCGCCTGCCCGCAGCGCTCGACGCCAATGCCATAGTGGCGCGGCTAGGCAGCGACGAGTTTGCGGTGCTGTTGCGCGGTATCGACAGGCCGGCGGCGGTCGCTGCCGCCGCCAACAGCCTGCTGCATTCGTTCGAACAGCCCTTCGAGATCGGCGACCACTTTCTCAAGCTCGGCGTCAGCATCGGCGGCGCGGTTGCGCCCCGCGATGGCGGTGACTCGGAAGAGCTGATGGCCAGCGCCGATCTGGCGCTTTACCGCGCACGGCAGCAAGGCGGCAGCTATCGCATATTCGAGCCGGGCATGCGCAACGCCGTGGCCGTACGGCGCGCGCTGCAGGACGAGTTGCTGCGCGCCATCAGGGCCCGGGAATTCGTGCTGCACTACCAGCCGCAGGTCTGTCTGGAGAGCGGCAGGGTGATGGGCGCCGAGGCGCTGCTGCGCTGGAACCACCCGTTACGCGGGCTGCTCGCGCCCGCCGATTTCCTTGCCGTGCTCGAAACGCATTCCGGCGCGCTGACGGTGGGCAACTGGATCCTTGATGAAGCCTGCCGACAGTCGGCCGCGTGGCGGGCTTCAGGCTTTGCCCCCATCACGATGGCCGTCAATCTGTTTGCCGTTCAGGTCAACGCCGGTAACCTGGCCGAAACCGTGACGTCGACGCTGTCGCGTCACGGTCTGCTCGCCGACGCGCTCGAACTCGAGGTCACCGAAACCATCGCGCTCGATTATGAAGAGCGTACTCTGGAGCCGTTCCGCAAACTCGGCAAGGCGGGCGTCGGCCTCGCCTTCGACGATTTCGGCACCGGCCACGCAGCACTCAGCACTATCAAGCGTTTTCCCCTCACGGTGCTCAAGGTCGACCGCAGTTTCATCCGCGACATGCTGCGCGATCCAAAGGACGCGGCAATCGTGCGCGCGGTGCTCGGCATGGCCGGTGACATGGGGCTGTCGGTTATCGCCGAAGGCATCGAGACGCGGGCACAGGAGGCGGCACTCTACGCCATGGGCTGTCGCGTCGGCCAAGGCTATCTCTATTCCAAGGCGCTGCCGGCTGCAGAGTTCGAGCAAATGCTGAAGCGGGCGGAACATGCTTCCGAGACGTCGGTCACGCCGCTCTAGGACCGGCCGCCGGACAGCTTGCCCGGCGGCCTCCAAGGCTATCGGACCACGTAGACCACGCGCCGTGTCGACGGTTCAACCAGCACCGGCTGGCCGTTTACATTGACATAACGATACTCGTAGTCGGGTATCTCGGTCAGTTCGACCGTATCAGGCAGGCCGGCACCCACCACGACCTCGCCGTCGAGATAGACCGGCTCGACCCGATGGTCGGTCACATAGGTACGAACCGCCCCGGGCGGCTCGATGGCCGGCATCACTTCACCAGCGACGATCGCCCCTGTCGTGCCGTCGATGACAACGTCACCGGCGCCACCGGCAGCCGGCGGATCAACGACAATCACGCCGGAATCGACCGGACGCGCCGAAAGCACGATCTGCTGGCCGCCGAAATCGCCGACGAGATAATCGGAGTAAACCCAGCCATCACCGCCGGAATCGGCGACGCTGCACCATTTGCTGCCTTCAAGGCAGCCGCGAAGCGTAGTGCCCTGTCCGGCACCGATGACGCCGATGACCGGATATTGCGGCCCAGGGCCGGCGCGGACGTTGAGATCGGTCGCAGCCTGCACGGCAATGTCGGCAAATGACGGGCCGGAGAAGGCGAGAAGCGCCCCCGCGATGGCGGGCAACAACAGTTTCGTTTTCATCTTTTCGCTCCGTTTTCTTGGTCCCTCAAGGTGCCGAAACGGAGCCGACAGTCATCGGTTCCTGACGAAATGGCCCGGAACGCTCACGAATTGTAGCAGATTGACGTTCGCTAAGCTGATGTCCTCCAATGTGTCGCCAGTTGCGAAGCGACCTGTCCTGCCACCGCTTCGCCCGACAGCCGGGCCCCACCGCAGGTCTGGATCAGCGGCCCCGCAAGATGCTCGCCGGCAAAGAAGATGCGCTCGCCGAGCGGCTGCATCAGGACCGACCGCGCCTCGGAACGACCGGGACGCGCTGCGGCATAGGCGCCCCTGACATAGCGTTCGCCGCCCCAATTCGTCATCATCGCCCGGCCGACATGCTTGCGCGTGTCGTTGCCGAAGATCTCGCACAGCCGGTCGGTGGCGAAATCGACGCCGGCTGCCTCGCCGGCTGCCGACAGCTCCCAGGCGAAATCGCCGCCGACGAAGCCGACCATCAGGTCGAGATCGAAGGGAAAGCTGAGGAAGTAGATGTCGTGACGCGCGGACCGCTCGATGAGCAGGTCATCGAAGGGTTTGAGACCAAGGCGGCTGCCTTTGATTTCGACGGGCAGCTTGGTCAACATGCCCATCGGCAGGTCGAAAAACGCCGTCATATAGTGTTCCGGCAGCGCGGGCGAAAAGGCGATCTCCTCGAAGGCCAGCACCGCCGGCGATGCCGTCACGATCGCAGCCCCGGCACGCAGCACGCCGCGATCGGTGTGGCAGCTGACGCCTGCACCATCCCAGTCGATCCGTCGCACCGGCGTGGCAAGCTCGACCGGAACATCCGCGCCGAAACGCGCGACCAGTGCGCCATACCCTTCCCGAGTGAAGTAATTGGGATCGAGATCGGCGGCATTCCTGAAGTCGGCGATCGAAATCTCGTCTTCGTCGGCGCCGAAATCCATCGGTCCGCAGAAGGTGGCGGCGGCACGCGACGAGCGTCCCTTGGCCAAGAGCGCGCCAAGCCGGTCGTCGGGGTCGGCGTGACTTTCAAGCAAGGCCGCCATGGCGGCATCCGCCTGTTTGACCTCCGCTTCCTCGGCCTCACTCGCCTTACGGTTGCGATAGTAGAGGTGATCAATGTTCATGTCGTGATGATGCATGGTCCAGCCGGCGGCCTCGGCTTCCGGGAAATAGGGGTTGCGATCGGCGGCGTGCAACCAGGCGCAACCGATGTCGAAGGGCACACCGAAGTGTTTGCTGCTGGTCCAGGCGCGCCCCCCTGTACGATCCATGGCTTCCAGCACTTTGAAGCTAAGTCCTGCGGCACGCAGGACTTTTGCCGCCGAAAGGCCGGCGGAACCGGCGCCGACGATCACAACATCGACATCATCCATGTTTTTTCCCCGCTCTCGCCATATTCACCGCTTGATCCTATGCGAGAATTTTGCCACCTGCCATTGCAGGCAGACGGGGACGTAAACGCCTTCTTAATGCTAAAAAGCGAGCGTTGGGCTGGCAACACCCCTCCCAGGGACATTTGGTTCAGGCATCAGGAGAACGGCATGGCATTGACTGCCAAGGTGAAGAATTTTGCTGCGGCCTCCGCCATACTGGCGGTTTCGGCAGGCAGCTCATTTGCGGCGGAATGCGGCAACAACGCGGGCGGCTTCGAAGCATGGAAGGCGGCATTTGCCGACCAGGCGGCGGCGAACGGCATCAAGGGCAACGCGCTGAGCGCTCTCGCCAAGACGACCTATGCCACCAAGACGATCTACGCCGACCGCAACCAGAAGAGCTTCAAGCTCTCGCTCGACCAGTTCATGGCCAAGCGCGGCGGCAAGGCGATTGCCTCCAAGGGCAAGACGATCAAGAAGCAGAACGCGGCGCTGTTCCAGAGCATTGAGGCGCGCTATGGCGTGCCGGCCGGCCCGCTGATCGCGATCTGGGGCATGGAGACCGGCTTCGGCGGCTTCATGGGCAACCAACACACGCTGTCGGCGGTCGCCACGCTCGCTTATGACTGCCGCCGTTCGGAATATTTCACCGACCAGCTCTACGCAGCGCTCAAGCTCGTCCAGAGCGGCACGCTGGCGCCCAACGCCATCGGCGCTGCTCATGGCGAAATCGGCCAGACGCAGTTCCTGCCGGTCAACGTGCTGAAATACGGTGCTGACGGCGACGGCAACGGCAAGATCGACATGGTCCGCTCCAAGGCCGACGCGCTGGCCTCGACCGCCAACTTCCTGCGCGGCCACGGCTGGAGCGCAGGCGGCGGCTACCAGCCCGGCCAGGCCAATTTCGGCGCACTGCAGGGCTGGAACGCAGCCAGCGTCTACCAGCAGGCGATCGCCATCATCGGCGCCGAGATCGACGGCAACTGACGCCTGACGACCTGACACAACCCTGTCAGGAGACATTTCCGAGGCACTGGCAAAGCCAGGGCCTCGGACGCAAAATGACAAGAGCCCGGTGGCGACGCCGGGCTTTTTCAATGCGGACGAGGATCTTGTCATGAACAGCCAGAGCGGCCTGCCCGCCGATCTCTCGCGCTTCGGCAATGTCGAAGGCTACAGCCATTACCCAAAGACCGTGACACCGGGGTTGCCGGCACCCGCCGGCGGCGGCCTGCTGAAGTGGTACGACATCGCCGAGGCCGCGACGCCGGTGACACGCGACACCAGTGCGCTGGCACAGCGTTTCCTGGCGGCGGAGACGGCAACCGGGCGACTCAAGCTCAAGGGCGAGCTCGGCTTTGTCATCCTGCACCGCTGCGGCGGCGATTTTCATTTTCTGCTGGTGAGTTCGTGGCGCAATGCCAACGAGATGTGGGAAACGGTCTACGCCAAGACATCGGACGCCCCCGATTTCTCGCTGTTTCCGCTGCCCGGCCCGCACCGCGCCACCTTCTGTGTCTGGGAGCTGGCCGCAGTGAACCACGAGCGGCTGGCCTTCAGCCGGTACCTCTATTCAGCGCGCGACGAGGCGGCCAAGCGGGCGTATCTTGAGGATTATTACGAAGGTGGGGCGTGAGTCTTTCATTCTCCCCGCTTGCGGGGAGAATGTGGCCCAAAAGGCTGAATAAGGGGCAGCGCGTAATTCTGAGAGGCTTGTCTGCCTGCCGGCATCTTCTCCCCGTAGAACGGGGAGAAGAAAAAGCTCGTCATTGCCGGTTACGCGCGGCGAGCGTGCGCAGGCGCAAGGCGTTGAGCTTGATGAAGCCGGCGGCGTCCTTCTGGTCGTAGGCGCCCTGGTCGTCCTCGAAGGTGACCAGCTTGTCGGAATAGAGCGACTTCGCGCTCTCTCGGCCGATGACCATGACATTGCCCTTGTAGAGCTTGAGGGTGACTTCGCCCTCGACGTCCTTCTGGCTGAGGTCGATCGCTGCCTGCAGCATCTGGCGCTCGGGCGAGAACCAGAAGCCGTAATAGATCAGCTCGGCGTAACGCGGCATCAGCTCATCCTTGAGATGCGCGGCACCACGGTCGAGCGTGATCGATTCGATGGCGCGGTGCGCCTGAAGCAGGATCGTGCCGCCCGGGGTCTCGTAGACGCCGCGGCTCTTCATGCCGACGAAGCGGTTCTCGACCAGGTCGAGACGGCCGATGCCGTTGTCGCGGCCGTAGTCGTTGAGCTTGGCCAGCAGCGCCGCCGGTGACAGGCGCTCGCCATTGATCGAGACGGCATCACCCTTTTCGAAGCCGATCTTGATGATGGTTGCCTTGTCAGGCGCAGCCTCGGGCGAAATGGTGCGCATGTGCACATATTCGGGTGCCTCGACGGCCGGATCTTCCAGTACTTTGCCCTCGGAGGACGAGTGCAAAAGGTTGGCATCCACGGAGAAGGGAGCCTCACCCTTCTTGTCCTTGGCGACCGGGATCTGGTGCTTTTCGGCGAAGTCGAGCAGGTCGGTGCGGCTCTTGAACGACCAGTCGCGCCACGGTGCGATGATCTTGATGTCGGGATTGAGCGCATAGGCCGACAGCTCGAAGCGGACCTGATCGTTGCCCTTGCCAGTGGCGCCGTGGGCGATTGCGTCTGCACCGGTCTTCCTGGCGATATCGACGAGGTGCTTGGAGATCAGCGGACGAGCAATCGAAGTGCCGAGCAGGTAAACGCCTTCATAGACGGCATTGGCGCGGAACATCGGGAAAACAAAGTCGCGGACGAATTCTTCGCGCACGTCCTCGATGAAGATCTCCTTGATGCCCAGCATCTCGGCCTTCTTGCGCGCCGGCTCGAGCTCCTCGCCCTGGCCGAGATCGGCAGTGAAGGTGACGACCTCGGCGTTGAGCTCGGTCTGCAGCCACTTCAGGATGATGGAGGTGTCGAGACCGCCGGAATAGGCGAGCACAACCTTCTTGACGTCTTTCCACTTGGACATTTGAGCACGGCACCTTTTGCAAGCGGCCGGCTGGGGCCGCGTTTCCCGGGCTTTCTAAGCAGGAACGGGCAAGCGGGCAAGGGCGATCATGCCGCTGCGATAGCAGCGTGATCGCCCAGGCTTGCTCACTTGCGCTTCATCGCCTCGAGCAGGGCCGCGCCGAACGCACCTTGCTGGTCCGCCTTGTTTGGCTGCGGCTTCGATGACGCGAACTTCATGTCGCGGCTCTTGGCGGGAGCGGCCGAGCGGGGCGCCGGCTCGCCGCCATCCTTGCGCATGGTAAGCCCGATGCGCTTGCGCGCAATGTCGACCTCGACGACGCGGACTTTCACCACGTCGCCGGCCTTCACCACCTCATGTGGGTCCTTCACGAACTTGTCGGCCAGCTGCGAGACATGGACGAGGCCGTCCTGATGCACGCCAATGTCAACGAAGGCGCCGAAAGCGGCGACGTTGGTGACGGTACCTTCGAGCAGCATGCCGGGCTTGAGATCCTTGATGTCGTCGACGCCGTCGGCGAAGGTCGCGGTCTTGAAGCCCGGACGCGGGTCGCGACCCGGTTTTTCCAGCTCGGCGATGATGTCGCGCACCGTCGGCAGGCCGAAACGTTCGTCGACGAAGGCGCGCGGATCGATCGCCTTAAGTGCTGCACTGTCACCCATCAGCTGGCGCAGGTCACGGCCGCAGGACGCCACGATCTTCTTGGCGACGCCATAGGCTTCAGGATGGACGGACGAAGCATCGAGCGGCTCCTTGCCGTCACGGATGCGCAGGAAGCCGGCGCATTGTTCGAAGGCGCGCTGGCCAAGGCGGGGGACCGACAACAGGTCGCGACGTGTGGCGAAGGCGCCCGAGACGTCACGGTAGGCGACGATCGACTCGGCCAGCGACGGCCCGAGACCGGAGACCCGAGCGAGCAGGGGGGCAGAGGCGGTGTTGAGGTCGACACCGACGGCGTTCACCGCGTCCTCGACCACCGCTTCGAGCGAACGTCCGAGGCGAAACTGGTCGACGTCGTGCTGGTACTGACCGACGCCGATCGACTTGGGCTCGATCTTGACCAGCTCGGCGAGCGGATCCTGCAGGCGGCGCGCAATCGATACGGCACCACGCAGCGACACGTCGAGATTGGGGAACTCGGCCGCGGCCGTGGCGGAGGCCGAATAGACCGAGGCACCGGCCTCGCTGACAATGACCTTTGTCGGCTTGGGCGCCGGCATGTCAGTCAGCATGTCGGCGACGAGGCGCTCGGTTTCGCGGCTGCCGGTGCCGTTGCCGATGGCGATCAGCTCGACCTTGTGGCGGATGATAAGCCGGGCCAGTTCAGCCTGGGTTCCACGCACGTCGTTCTTCGGCGGGAAGGGGTAGACCGTGGTGGTGTCGAGCACCTTGCCGGTGGCGTCGATGACCGCAACCTTGACCCCGGTGCGGATGCCCGGATCGAGGCCCATGGTGGCGCGCGAGCCGGCAGGGGCGGCGAGCAACAGGTCCTTGAGGTTGCGCGAGAACACGCGGATCGCCTCTTCCTCGGCCGCCTCGCGCAGGTCGCGCATCAGGTCGAGCGACAGCGAAAGCGACAGTTTCACGCGCCAGGTCCAGCCGGCGACCTGCATCAGCCACTGGTCGCCGGGCAGGGTCGATCCAATCTGGTAGGCGGCGGCGATCATGCGCTCGACCGGCTTGACCGGCGAGGTGTCGTCGGCATCGATCTCGAGGTCGAGCGTCAGCACGTCCTCGTTGCGGCCGCGCAGCATGGCGAGCGCCCGGTGGCTCGGCACGGAGGCCCAGCGCTCGGAATGGTCGAAATAATCGGAGAACTTGGCGCCGGCGTCCTGCTTGCCGTCGACGACGCGGGCACGCATGACGGCGCGTTCCTTCATGTGGGTGCGCAGGCGGCCGAGGAGATCGGCGTTTTCCGAAATGCCCTCGGCGACGATATCGCGCGCGCCTTCCAGCGCCGCCTTCACATCGGCCACTTCACCGGCGACGTAAGGCACGGCCAGCTCGGCCGGCACTTTCGAACGGTCGGCGAGGATGGCTTCTGCCAGCGGTCCAAGCCCGCGCTCCCTGGCGATTTCCGCTTTGGTGCGGCGCTTGGGCTTGTAAGGCAGGTAGATGTCTTCGAGTTCGGCCTTGGTGGTGACGGTGGCGATGCGGATCGCCAGCTCGTCGGTCATCTTGCCCTGGCTGGTGATGGATTCGATGATGGCAGTGCGGCGCGCCTCGAGTTCGCGCAGATAGGCGAGGCGTTCGGAGAGATCGCGCAGCTGGGTGTCGTCGAGGCCGCCGGTGACTTCCTTGCGGTAGCGGGCGACGAAGGGAACGGTCGCACCCTCGTCGAGCAGCCCGACGGCAGCTATGACCTGCTCGGCCTTCGCATTGATCTCGGCTGCAATGATCGCAGCGATTTTCCTGATGTCGCCAGCCATGGAATCCTGGTGCCTGTTGTACGGGTGCGCGAACATAGTGACTGCCGGGCGGAACGCCAAACGACCATTTTCCCGCGCCGTCTCAAGCTCCACAGAAAAGCGGCAGGGCTGCGGCAATCGGCGCGGCAAACGGATGGAATTTTGGCAGGCATCTTCGCAGCTTCCGCGTATCTTCCCGGGAAAGCGCCCTCAGGAGCAAATCAATGAAATTCGGCCGGTTTCTGTTTGTCGCAGCGGCGCTGTGCGGCGCAGCCGGCGTGGCGCTGTCGGCGGCGGCCAGCCATGGCGGCAGCGCAAATGTCGCCACTGCGGCTAATTTTCTGCTGTTTCATGCGCCTGTACTGATCGCTCTGTCGCTGATGGCAGCCCACAGCCGCACCCTGCACGTCGGAGCAGCTATTCTACTCCTGTCAGTGTTGCTGTTCTCAGGCGATCTCCTGGCGCGCGACTATCTCGGCCAACGCCTGTTTCCCTTCGCCGCCCCCTTGGGCGGCACCGGCATGATCCTGGGCTGGCTGACGCTGGCGGTTGGCGGGCTGACGGTCCGCCAAGACGGCTGATCCTCAGCCGATTCGATAGGGAAGGGGGTGACGGACGTCCTTGTCGATTACCAGCCGGCGCTTGAGCGGCGGCACGGCGCGCTGGAGGCAGTTGGTGCGCTCGCAGATGCGGCATGAAATGCCGATCGGATCGAAGGCGGTTCTGCTACCCAGTTCCAACCCGTCGGCATAGACAAAATCCTGCGCGTAAGTGACCTCGCAGCCAAGCGCGATGGAATAGCGCCGGTGCGGCGCGTTGAAGCCGCCGCCGCCCTTGGAGATTTCCGTGGCGATGCAGAGATATCGCGCGCCGTCGGGCGTCTCGGCCAGCTGGCGGATGATCCGGCCCGGCGTCTCGAAGGCCTGGTGCACGTTCCACAGCGGACAGGCCGCGCCGAAACGAGCGAACTGCAGCTTGGCGGCACTGTGGCGCTTGGTGATGTTGCCGGCGCGGTCGATGCGGGCAAAGAAGATCGGTACGCCCTTGTGCCCCGGCCGCTGCAGCGTACTGAGGCGGTGGGCCACCTGCTCGATCGAGGCGCCGAAATGCGCGGCCATCAGCTCGAGGTCGTGGCGCAGCTCCGCCGCCGCGCGCATGAAGGCCTGATAGGGGAGGGTCAGCGCGCCGGCGAAATAATTGCGCAGCCCCATCTTGCAGATTTCCTGCGCCTCGCTGGTACGGAATTCGGCCGAACGAGCGATCTGTGCCACCTCGGCCTCCATCTCCATCTCGGCGATCTGGAAGGCGATCTGGAAGCTGCGGGTGGCCAGAGGCGAGTAGGGGTTGAGGAACAGCACCCCCGACTTGGCGTCGAAGCGCCTCAGCGCATCGTCGTCGGCATCGGCGCGGGCGATGCGGACGCCGTGCCGGCTGTCCAGATGCCCCGCCATCGCCGCATAACTGTCGCGCTCGCCGATGCCGAGCTCCCCGGCCAGCCGCTCGGCCGCCACGTCGAGCGCGTGGATGTAATTGTCGACGAAATGGAAGAAGTCGCGCACTTCCTCATAGGGCGTCGGCTCGGAGGCCGACGTGCCGCGCCCCAGTGTGTCGTCAAGGCTCGCCAGCTGCTCGGAATTGCGGCGATAGGCTTGATGGGCCGAGATCAGCGCCCGGGCGAAGCCCGGCGCGTTCTGCGTCACCAGCTTCAGTTCCTGCAGGTTGGGCGCGTAGTTCTCGAAGATCGGATCGGACAGTGCCTCCGTCAGCGCCGACAGCAGCCGGTCATTGTCGCCCTGCGAAATCTCCGAGATGTCGATCTGGAATTTTTCGGCGAGCGCGAGCAGCACCGAGGCGGAAACCGGACGCTGGTTGTTCTCGATCTGGTTGAGATAGCTGGTCGAGATGCCGATGCGCTCGGCGAAGCTCGCCTGCGTCGCCTTGTTGGCCTCGCGCAGCTCGCGCACCTTGCGGCCGATATAGAGTTTGCGGGTCGCCATGTTTGCAAATTCGCAATTTACATTTCTCGAATTTGTATATTACGCTTTTGCACACTTTCAACTGTTTTCCTGCGCGCGCCATGGAGCTATTGCGCCAACTTCGCTGCTTGCCGCTGACGCGGCGAGAGGCCATTGTTTTTCAACCTCGTAGCGCGGGAGAAAGCCCCATGACGCTCTACCAGACCGTTGCCGACCGGCGGACCAGTCGGCTCAGCACAATGGACATCGTGGCCGTCGTCGCGGGCTCGTTGCTTCTGACCGCCTCCGCCAAGATCCAGGTGCCGTTCTACCCCGTTCCCATGACCATGCAGACGCTTGTCGTCATCGGCCTCGGCCTAGCGCTCGGCCCGGTACGTGGCACTGCTGCCGTTGCTCTCTATCTCGCGCAGGGCGCTCTTGGCCTGCCGGTCTTTGCCGGCACGCCCGAAAAGGGGATCGGCCTCGCCTACATGACGGGCCCGACCGGCGGTTATCTCGCCGGCTACCTGCCTGCCGCAGTGCTCGCCGGCTGGCTCGCCGAGCGCGGCTGGGACCGCCACGCTGTCACCACCATGCTGGCCGCACTGCTTGCCGGAGCCGTCATCTATGTGCCCGGCCTGCTCTGGCTCGGCAATGTCGTCGGCTGGGACAAGCCTGTGCTGGCCTTCGGCCTCTACCCCTTCATATCAGGCGATATCATGAAGGCCGTGCTTGCCGCGATCGCCTTCCCCGCCGCCTGGAAATGGCTTTCTCACAAGGGCATGAACTGATGCGCGCCGTACTCGAACAACTGGAAGCCCGCCGCGCCGAGGCCCGCCTCGGCGGCGGCCAGAAGCGCATCGATGCCCAGCATGCCAAGGGCAAGCTGACGGCGCGCGAACGCATCGACGTGCTGCTCGACGAAGGCTCTTTCGAAGAGTTCGACATGTATGTCACCCACCGCACCACCGATTTCGGCATGGCCGAGCAGAAGGTGGCGGGTGATGGCGTGGTCACCGGCTGGGGCACCATCAACGGCCGCCTTGTTTATGTCTTCAGCCAGGATTTCACCGTGCTCGGCGGTTCGCTGTCGGAGACGCACGCGCAGAAAATCTGCAAGATCATGGACATGGCGATGCGCAACGGCGCGCCCGTCATCGGCCTGAACGACTCCGGCGGCGCCCGCATCCAGGAAGGCGTCGCTTCGCTCGCCGGCTATGCCGACGTGTTCAAGCGCAATGTCGATGCCTCCGGCGTCGTGCCGCAGATCTCGGTCATCATGGGCCCGTGCGCTGGCGGCGCAGTCTATTCGCCGGCCATGACCGACTTCATCTTCATGGTGCGCGACAGCTCCTACATGTTCGTTACCGGCCCGGACGTGGTGAAGACGGTCACCAACGAGATCGTCACGGCAGAAGAACTCGGCGGCGCCCGCACCCACACCGCGAAGTCCTCGGTTGCCGACGGCGCCTACGAAAACGACATCGAGGCGCTGGAGCAGGTCCGCCTGCTGTTCGACTTCCTGCCGCTCAACAACCGCGAGAAGCCGCCGGTACGGCCGTTCCACGACGACCCGAGCCGGCTGGAGATGCGGCTCGACACGCTGATCCCCGACAGCGCGACCAAACCCTACGACATGAAGGAGCTGATCCTGGCGATCGCCGACGAGGGCGATTTCTTCGAAATCCAGGAAGCCTTCGCCAAGAATATCATCACCGGCTTCATGCGCATCGAAGGCCAGAGCGTCGGCGTGGTCGCCAACCAGCCGATGGTGCTGGCCGGCTGTCTCGACATCGATTCATCGCGCAAGGCTGCGCGTTTCGTCCGTTTCTGCGATGCCTTCTCGATCCCGATCCTGACCTTGGTCGACGTGCCGGGCTTCCTGCCTGGTACCGCACAGGAATATGGCGGCGTCATCAAGCATGGCGCCAAGCTGCTCTTCGCCTACAGCCAGGCCACCGTTCCGATGGTCACGCTCATCACGCGCAAGGCCTATGGCGGCGCTTATGACGTCATGGCCTCCAAGCATATCGGCGCCGACATCAACTATGCCTGGCCGACGGCGGAGATCGCCGTCATGGGCGCCAAGGGCGCGACCGAGATCCTCTACCGCTCCGATCTTGGCGATCCGGAAAAGATCGCCGAGCGCACCAAGGAGTACGAAACCAACTTCGCCAACCCGTTCAAGGCAGCCGAGCGCGGTTTCATCGACGAGGTGATCATGCCGCATTCGTCGCGCCGTCGCATCGCCCGCGCCTTCGCCGCCCTGCGCGGCAAGAAGCTCGATGCACCGTGGAAGAAGCACGACACGATACCGCTGTGAGCAGGACAAACATGTTCAAGAAAATCCTCATCGCCAATCGTGGCGAGATCGCCTGCCGGGTCATCAAGACGGCCCAGAAGCTTGGTATCGCAACGGTCGCAGTCTATTCCGACGCCGACCGTGAGGCGCTGCACGTGAAGATGGCCGACGAGGCCGTCCATATCGGGCCGGCACCGTCGAACCAGTCCTACATCGTCATCCAGAAAATCATCGACGCGATCCGACAGACCGGCGCCGATGCGGTGCATCCGGGCTATGGCTTCCTGTCGGAGAACCCGAATTTCGCCGAGGCGCTAAAGGGCGAAGGCGTCGCCTTCATCGGCCCGCCGCCGGTTGCCATCGAGGCGATGGGCGACAAGATCACCTCGAAGAAGATCGCGGCCTCCGCCGGCGTCAACACCGTGCCCGGCCATATGGGGCTGATCGAAGACGCCGACGAGGCGGTCAAGATCGCCAGTTCGATCGGTTATCCCGTCATGATCAAGGCCTCCGCCGGCGGCGGCGGCAAAGGCATGCGCATCGCCTGGAACGACACCGAGGCGCGCGAGGGCTTCCAGTCGTCCAGGAACGAGGCAAAGTCCTCCTTCGGCGACGACCGCATTTTCATCGAAAAATTCGTCACCCAGCCGCGCCACATCGAGATCCAGGTGCTGGGCGATCAGCACGGCAACCTCGTCTATCTCGGCGAGCGCGAATGTTCGATCCAACGCCGCAACCAGAAGGTCATCGAGGAGGCGCCGTCGCCCTTCCTCGACGCCGCCACCCGCAAGGCAATGGGCGAACAGGCCGTGGCGCTCGGCAAGGCCGTCGGCTACTTCTCGGCCGGCACGGTCGAGTTCATCGTCGACGGCAACAGGAACTTCTACTTCCTCGAGATGAACACCCGCTTGCAGGTCGAGCATCCGGTGACGGAATTGATCACCGGCATCGACCTGGTCGAGGAGATGATCCGCGTCGCCGCCGGCGAGAAGCTTCGCTTTACGCAAGCCGACGTGAAGCTTAACGGCTGGGCCGTCGAAAGCCGCCTCTATGCAGAGGATCCCTACCGCAACTTCCTGCCGTCGATCGGCCGGCTGACCCGCTACCGCCCGCCGGTCGAGGGCAAGCGCGACGACGGCACCATCGTCCGCAACGATACCGGCGTCTTCGAGGGCGGCGAAATCTCGATGTATTACGATCCGATGATCGCCAAGCTCTGCACCTGGGCGCCGGATCGCCTGACGGCGGTCGAGGCGATGGGCCGGGCGCTGGACGATTTCGAAGTCGAAGGCATCGGCCACAATCTGCCGTTCCTCTCGGCGGTCATGGACCAGGAGCGGTTCCGCTCCGGCGCGCTGACCACCGCCTACATCGCCGAGGAGTTCCCCGACGGCTTTGCCGGCGTGGCACCCTCCGAGTCCGATGCCCGCAAGCTTGCCGCGGTGGCGGCACTTATCAACCAGTCCGTCCAGCGTCGCGGCACCCAGATCTCGGGCTCGCTCGCCAACCACCAGCGTCCCGTCGGCGCCGACTGGGTGGTCACCCTTGCCGGCTTCACCCTGCCGCTCCATGTCAGGGACGGAGCCGACGGCATGATGGTCGAATTCGACGACGGCACCACACTTGCGGTGTCGAGCGACTGGCTGCCAGGCCACCCGCACGCCAACTTTGCCGTCGATGGCACGTCCATCGGCGTGAAGGTGTCGCGGTCGGGCACAGGCTGGCGCCTGCGCTGGCGCGGCATGGACGTGGTGACCCATGTGCGCAGCCCGCGCGTCGCCCAGTTGGCCAGGCTGATGCCGGTCAAGCTGCCGCCGGATACCTCGAAGATGCTGCTCTGCCCGATGCCGGGCGTGGTGACGTCGATCCTCGTCAAGCAAGGCGACACCGTCGAGGCCGGCCAGTCGCTGGCAACCGTCGAGGCGATGAAAATGGAAAACGTGCTGCGCGCCGAGCGCAAGGGCACGGTCAAGCGCGTGGCGGCGACAGCGGGCGAAAGCCTCGCAGTCGACGAGCTGATCATGGAGTTCGAGTGATGGCGCCTAGCGCCTCTTCAGACTGCTTAGGGTCGATCCGCAAAGTGGACACGATCGACCCCATCGTCGCACGTGCTCGACTTGGCACTCTTACCCCCACCCCGGACCTGCGGTCCGACCCTCCCCAGAAGGGGGAGGGTGAGCCCCGCGCCTGAGGAGGCCCCAATGACCGACAAACCAACAATTGATTCCTGGAAAAAACTCGCCGAGCGCGAGATCAAGGCATCGCCCGACACGCTGACCTGGAACACGCCTGAGGGCATCGAGGTCAAGCCGCTCTACACGGCGGATGATCTCCAAGGCATCGGCCATCTCGGCACGCTGCCGGGCATCGCGCCGTTCCTGCGCGGTCCACGCGCCACCATGTACACCGGCCGCCCCTGGACCATCCGGCAATATGCCGGCTTCTCCACGGCGGAGGCTTCCAACAACTTCTACCGCAAGGCGCTCGCCGCCGGCCAGCAGGGCGTGTCGGTCGCCTTCGACCTCGCCACCCATCGCGGTTATGACTCGGACCATCCGCGCGTCGAAGGTGACGTCGGCAAGGCCGGCGTGGCAATCGATTCCGTCGAGGACATGAAGATCCTGTTCGACGGGATCCCGCTCGAGCAGATCTCGGTGTCGATGACCATGAACGGCGCTGTCATCCCGATCCTCGCCAATTTCATCGTCGCGGGCGAAGAACAGGGCGTGTCGCGCGACAAGCTGTCGGGGACCATCCAGAACGACATCCTCAAGGAGTTCATGGTCCGCAACACCTACATCTACCCGCCGGAACCCTCGATGCGCATCGTTGCCGACATCATCGAGTACACGGCCAGAGAGATGCCGAAGTTCAACTCGATCTCGATCTCCGGCTACCACATGCAGGAGGCCGGTTCGACGCTGGTGCAGGAACTTGCCTTCACCCTGGCCGATGGGCGCGAATATGTTCGTGCGGCGCTGAAGAAGGGGCTCAATGTCGACGACTTCGCCGGCCGGCTGTCCTTCTTCTTCGCTATCGGCATGAACTTCTTCATGGAGGCGGCAAAGCTGCGGGCGGCGCGCTTGCTGTGGTCGCGCATCATGACCGAATTCGAGCCGAAGAAGGCCTCGTCGCTGATGCTGCGCACGCACTGCCAGACCTCCGGCGTGTCGCTGCAGGAGCAGGATCCCTACAACAACATCGTCCGCACCGCCTTCGAGGCGATGTCGGCGGCCCTCGGCGGCACGCAGTCGCTGCACACCAACTCCTTCGACGAGGCGATAGCACTTCCAACCGAGTTTTCGGCCCGTATCGCCCGCAACACCCAGTTGATCCTGCAGCATGAGACCGGCGTGACCAAGGTCGTCGACCCACTCGCCGGCTCCTATTATGTCGAGGCCCTGACCAACGACCTCGCCGAGAAGGCCTGGGCGCTGATCGAGGAGGTCGAGGCGATGGGCGGCATGACCAAGGCTGTCGCGAGCGGATTGCCCAAGCGGATGATCGAGGAGGCGGCGACCCGGCGCCAGGCCGCCGTCGACAAAGGTGACGAGGTCATCGTTGGCGTCAACAAGTACCGCCTCGAGCAGGAAGATCATCTCGATATCCTTGAGATCGACAATTCCGCCGTCCGCCTGTCACAGATCGCCCGTATCGAGCGCACCCGCCGCCAGCGCGACCCGAAGCGCGTCGCCGAAACGATTGCCGCGCTGGAACAGGTCGCTCGCTCAGGTGAAGGCAACATCCTTGCCGCGGCCGTCGACGCGTCCCGCGCCCGTGCCACGGTCGGCGAGATTTCCGATGCCATGCGCCGCGCCTTTGGCGACCATGCGGCGGTGCCGGAAGTGGTCGAAAACGTCTATGGCAAGGCCTATGACGACGAGCCGGAATTCCAGACGTTGGTGTCGCGGCTCGAACAGTTTGCCGGCTCACTGGGTGAAAAGCCGCGTGTCATGGTGGCCAAGCTCGGCCAGGATGGCCATGATCGCGGTGCCAAGATTATCGCCTCGGCCTTTGGCGACATCGGCTTCGAGGTCATTGCCGGGCCGCTGTTTCAGACACCGGGCGAAGCCGCAGACACGGCAATCACCTCCAGGGTCCACGTCGTCGGCATGTCGTCGCTGGCGGCCGGCCACAAGACGCTTGCCCCACAGCTTGTCCAGGCTCTCAAGGCCAAGGGCGCTGAGGATATCATCGTGGTGGTCGGCGGCGTCATTCCGCGGCAGGATTATCAGTACCTGCTTGACCATGGCGTGTCGGCGGTCTTCGGACCCGGCACCAATGTGCTCGACGCCGCCCGCGCGGTGCTCGACCTGATGGAAGGCAAGCGCCGCAACCAGTGAGCGCCGTATCAGACAAAAGAGCCCGCTCGCGCGGGCCCTTTCTTTGCCGGTGTTATGACGCCTTGCGGCCGATGGAGACGTATTGGATACCGTGGCGGGCGACCACCGCCGGGTCATAGAGGTTGCGGCCGTCGAAGATGACGGCGGTCTTGAGCTGGTCGCGGATCAGCTCGAAGGACGGCGCCCTAAAATTCTTCCACTCGGTGGCGATCAAGAGTGCATCGGCGCCGCGCAACGCCGCCTCCTTGGTACCGCACAAGGTGAGGTCGTCGCGCTGGCCATAGATCTGCTGCGCCTCGTTCATCGCCTCGGGATCATAGGCCTGCACCCTGGCGCCGGCTTGCCACAGCGCCTCCATCAGCACCCTCGATGGTGCCTCACGCATGTCGTCGGTGTTGGGCTTGAAGGCCAGACCCCAGAGCGCAAAGGTCTTGCCGGCGAGGTCACCGTTGAAGTGGCTCTTCAGCTTGTCGAACAGCACCGCCTTCTGGGCATTGTTGCGCGCCTCGACCGAGTGCAGCAGCACCGGCTCGAAACCGACATCGCCGGCGGTGCGGATCAGTGCCCGCACATCCTTGGGGAAACACGAGCCGCCATAACCCAGCCCGGGATAGATGAAGTGGTAGCCGATACGCGGATCCGAGCCGATGCCCTTGCGCACCTCCTCGATATCGGCGCCGAGCAGCTCGGCCAGGTTCGCCATCTCGTTCATGAAGCTGATCTTGGTCGCCAGCATGCAGTTGGCGGCGTATTTGGTGAACTCGGCCGAGCGCACGTCCATCACGATCATCTTCTCGTGGTTGCGGTTGAACGGTGCATAGAGCTCGCGCATCACCTCCTCGGCCGCTTCGCTGTCGGTGCCGACGATGATGCGGTCGGGCTTCATGCAGTCGGCGACCGCCGAACCTTCCTTCAAAAACTCCGGGTTGGAGACGACGTCGAAGCTTAGCTCCTCTCGGCCTCTCTGTTTCAAGGCCACCGCAATCGTCTCGCGCACCTTGTCGGCGGTGCCGACCGGCACCGTCGACTTGGTCACCACGATCTTGGCACCCGCCATCTCGCGGCCGATGGCATCGGCCACCGACAGCACATATTTGAGGTCGGCCGAGCCGTCCTCGCCCTGCGGCGTGCCGACCGCAATCATCTGGATCGCGCCATGGCGCACGGCCATCGAAGCGTCCGTCGTGAAGACGATACGCCCCGCCGCGTGGTTCTCGCGCACCAGCGCCTCCAGCCCCGGCTCGAAGATCGGGATGAAACCCTGGTTCAGCCGCTCGACCTTGGCCGCATCGACGTCGACGCAGACGACATCATGACCGACCTCGGCCAGAACAGCCGCCTGAACAAGACCGACATAGCCAATCCCAAATACTGTCAGATTCATGAAGCCAGATCCCGTTCGCGCCGTGCGTTTCGCACGCGCTTGATACAGGAATTTGACAGCGCGTAGAAGTTCAGACGGCTACGGAATGGCGCGCGGTGCCCTGGCCGAGATAGGCGTCGAAGACAGCCGCGATCGATCGAACGAACGGCTTGCCGCGTTCGGTGACGACGAAGCGGTTGCCTGCGCGCACGAAGACGCCGTCCCTGTCGTTAGCGGCAAGCAGCTCGGCCTCGGCAATGACGCCGCGGGCGCCATCGCCGAAACGGCTGAGCAGCTCGCAGCGCGAGAAGGAAAAATCGCACATCAGCCGCTCGATCACCCAGGCACGCATGCGGTCGGCATTCGACAGGGCGAAGCCGCGCACCGTGGCCAAGCCACCGGCCAGCACGCGGCGTTCATATTCTCCCGTTGCCGGCATGTTCTGGACATAGCCATGTGGCAGAAGCCCGATCGACGAAGCACCGAGGCCGATCAGCGCGTCGGCCTGGTCGGTCGTATAGCCCTGGAAATTGCGCCGCAGCGTGCCCGCATGCGCCGCCACGGCCAGGCTATCCCCAGGCAAGGAGAAATGATCCATGCCGACGGCTTCGTAGCCGGCGTCCAGGATCAGCCGCGCGGCCACTTCCGACTGCGCCAACCGCGCCACAGCGTCGGGCAACAACGCATCGTCGATCATCGTCTGGTGCTTCTTCAGCCACGGCACATGGGCGTAGCCGAACAGCGCGATGCGGTCGGGCCGCAGCGACAGCAGCTTTTCCGTTGTTGCGGCGATGCTGTTGAGCGTCTGGTGCGGCAGGCCGTAGAGCATGTCGAGATTGACCGAACGCACGCCGCGCGCGCGAACGGCGTTGACCACTGCCTTCGTCTGTTCGAAACTTTGCTCTCGGTTTATGGCCTTTTGAACCCGCTCATCGAAATCCTGCACGCCCAGGCTCGCCCGTGTCAGACCTACGGCCGCCAGCGCATCAAAACGCGCCTCGTCCATATCGTTGGGATCGATCTCGACACTGATTTCGGCATCATCGGCAAAGCTGAACTTTTCGCGCAGGCGGCTGCCGAGCGCCATCATGTCCTTCGGTGTCAGCATCGTCGGCGAGCCCCCACCGAGATGCAAGTTGCGGACATTTAGCCGGCTTCCACACAGCGCGGAGATCGTATCGATCTCGCACTCCAGCGCCCTGAGATAACGTTCGACGGGATCGTAGCGACGGGTCTGCTTGGTATGGCAGGCGCAGAACCAGCACAGCCGGTCGCAATAGGGAACATGGATGTAGAGCGACGCACTCGCCCCCTTTGGCAACGCGCGCAACCAGCCACCATAGGTCGTCGAAGACACCGCCGCATTGAAGTGCGGCGCGGTCGGATAGCTGGTGTAGCGCGGCACCGGCGCTGCGTATTTCTCGACGAGGGTCCTGTCCATGATCGTCTCCATCAATTGCTGAAGCATGCTGCGGAGACGCCGGTATCGCCTTGACCTGGATCAAGCGAAGACCTGGATCAAGCAACGAGCTGGATCAAAAGCAACACAGGGCGATGGACACAATGACACGGTTCCTTTTGGCGGCCGCGATGCCTAGATTGGGCAAATCGGGGTGCTGGACGAAGAAATGGCCATTCGCCAGGACATTCATAATTCTGAAATACCGGCGTTGTGCCGCTCCTGCGAGGCGCGGCATCGCGGCGTTTGCGGTGCGCTGACGCCGGAACAGCTTGTCGAGCTCAGCCGACACACCACCAAACGCAAGGTCGAGCCGGGCACCGTGCTGGTGTCGGACTCGGACACGATCGACAGCTACGCCAACGTGCTGGCCGGCGTGGTCAAGCTGGTCAAGACGTTGCCCGACGGCCGCCAGCAGATCGTCGGCCTGCAGTTCGCGCCCGACTTCATCGGCCGTCCGTTCAAGCAGGAGAGCTCAATCACGGCAGAAGCCGCAACCGCCGTCCGCGTCTGCGCCTTTCCCAAGACCTCGCTCGACCGTATGATCGACCAGGCGCCGGAGCTCGGCCACCGGCTGCATCTCCAGGCGCTCGACGAGCTCGATGAGGCACGCGACTGGATGCTGACGCTGGGACGCAAGACCGCCGCCGAGCGTGTCGCCTCGTTCCTTCACCTCATCGCCAGGCATGGCGACCCAGAGGCCGAGAGCGCGGGCGAAATCAGCTTCGACCTGCCGCTTACCCGCGCCGACATCGCCGATTTCCTTGGCCTGACCATCGAAACCGTCAGCCGCCAGCTGACCAAGCTGCGCAAGGACGGTCTGATCACGGTCGAAAACAACCGCCATATCACGGTCTTCGACTTGGACAGGCTGGAGCGACGCGCCAATATCTGAGCAGGCCGTCAACCGGCGGGCGCCAGAAGTGCCATGACATGGTCGCGCTCAAAAGCGACGTGCCGGCGCACCGCGCCGAAATAGCCTCGCAACATGAATCCCAGGGTTTCCGGACTGTCGGCCTCGCCCTGCCGCGCGGCAAAGCGCAAGGCGTCCCGCAACTCGGCGGCGTAGCCCTCATCCTCGAGATGTTCGTTCCTCAGTCGCTCGATGGTCTTGCCCGACTCGACGCTGTGGCCCAGACGCTGGCAAAAGCACGGAAAGATCCGCTGCTCCTCGAAGCGGTGGATTTTTGCCATTGTCGGCCCAAGCGCCCGCGCCGCCAGGATGCATTTTCTCCGGTCAAGCCCGTTGGGCAGTGAATCGGCAATCTCCTCAAGCCGGTCGCACAGCGCAAGTTCGGCGGTGTGGGCGCGCCGCATCACCTCGACGGCCTCGCGCTCAGCACCATCCTGCGATCCGGCTTGCCTGTCATTGAGCGCGATCATTACCCAGAGGTTCCCTTTTTGAGGCCAAGGCTGGGCCGACACGGCCGGCTTGACCTTGATCCAGATCAAGGCGCGAGCCGCCAATGTCATGGATGTGTCCGGTCTGGCGTCGGCAGAAACCGTCGGCGCGCGACCATAGTCGGGGATCGCTCATGAAATATGGAAACGAAATCGTCCTGCTGGCACTGGCGGCGTTCGCCGCCTTGCTGGGCGCCGCCTTCGCGCAGGATAGCCAGTTCGGCGCTCATATGTGGGTGCTGTTCTTCGCCCTTGCCGGTGGCGCCACCGTCCTGCTGCGCACCGGCAACTACGCACCGGCCGCTGCCGCGCCCGCGGACAGCTCGCCCTACATGGACGGGCCAATACGCTACGGCGTTATCGCCACCGTGTTCTGGGGCGTCACCGGCTTCCTGGTCGGCGTCGTCGTGGCGGCCCAGTTGGCATTCCCCGATCTCAACATCGAGCCCTGGCTGAACTTCGGCCGCCTGCGCCCGCTGCACACCTCGGCAGTGGTCTTCGCCTTCGGCGGCAACGCGCTGATCGCGACCTCGTTCTACGTCGTCCAGCGCACCTCGCGGGCGCGGCTCTTCGGCGGCAACCTCGCCTGGTACGTGTTCTGGGGCTATCAGTTGTTCATCGTCATGGCGGCGACCGGCTATCTGCTCGGCATCACCCAGAGCCGCGAATATGCCGAGCCCGAATGGTATGTCGACATCTTCCTGACCATTGTTTGGGTCGCCTATCTCGCCGTCTTCCTCGGCACCATCCTGAACCGCAAGGAGCCGCATATCTATGTGGCCAACTGGTTCTACCTCGCCTTCATCATCACCATCGCCATGCTGCACGTGGTCAACAACTTGGCGGTGCCGGCATCCTTCCTCGGCTCGAAGAGCTATTCGCTGTTCTCGGGCGTGCAGGATGCGCTGACCCAGTGGTGGTACGGCCACAACGCCGTCGGCTTCTTCCTCACCGCCGGCTTCCTCGGCATGATGTATTATTTCGTGCCCAAGCAGGTCGAACGCCCTGTCTATTCCTACCGGCTGTCGATCATCCATTTCTGGTCGCTGATCTTCCTCTACATCTGGGCCGGCCCGCACCACCTGCACTACACCGCCCTGCCCGACTGGGCGCAGACGCTCGGCATGGTGTTTTCGATCATGCTCTGGATGCCGTCCTGGGGCGGCATGATCAACGGCCTGATGACGCTGTCGGGCGCCTGGGACAAGATTCGCACCGATCCGATCGTCCGCATGATGGTGTTGGCCATCGCCTTCTACGGCATGTCGACCTTCGAGGGCCCCATGATGTCGATCAAGGCGGTCAACTCGCTCAGCCACTACACCGAATGGACCATCGGCCATGTCCACTCCGGCGCGCTTGGCTGGAACGGCATGATCACTTTCGGCGCCATCTACTTCCTGGTGCCGCGCCTGTGGGGTCGTGAGCGGCTCTATTCGCTGCGTTTGGTGACCTGGCACTTCTGGCTAGCGACCCTCGGCATCGTCGTCTACGCCGCGGTCATGTGGGTTGCCGGCATCAGCCAGGGCCTGATGTGGCGCGAGTATGACGAGCAGGGCTTCCTGGTCTACTCCTTCGCCGAAAGCGTCGCGGCCATGGCGCCCTATTACGTCGTCCGCACCATTGGCGGCCTGATGTATCTCGCCGGCGCGCTGGTCATGGCCTGGAACGTCTACATGACGATCCGCGGCCACCAGCGCCAGGAAGAGCCGATGCCCACCTCAGCCCCCGCCCTCCAGCCTGCGCAGTAAGGAGCCCGAAATGGCACTGCTCGACAAACACAAGACAATCGAGAAGAACGCGACGCTGCTTCTGGTCGGCACGCTTCTGGTCGTCAGCATCGGCGGCCTGGTCCAGATCACGCCGCTGTTCTACCTCGAGAACACGATCGAGAAGGTCGAGGGCATGCGGCCCTATTCGCCGCTGGAGCTCGCTGGCCGCAACATCTACATCCGCGAGGGCTGCTACACCTGCCACAGCCAGATGATCCGGCCATTCCGCGACGAGGTCGAGCGCTATGGCCACTACAGTCTGGCAGCGGAGTCGATGTACGACCATCCGTTCCAGTGGGGATCGAAGCGCACCGGCCCCGACCTCGCCCGCGTCGGCAATCGCTACTCCAACGAATGGCATGTCCAGCATCTGGTCGAGCCGCGCTCGGTGGTGCCGGAATCGGTCATGCCGAGTTACGCCTTCCTCAAGGAAACGCCCTTGGCGGTGAAGACCATCAGCTACGACCTGATCGCCAACCGTCGTGTCGGCGTACCCTACAGCGACGAGATGATCGCCAGCGCCGATGCCGACATCAAGGCGCAGGCCGATCCGAATGCCGACACGTCGGGCGTACTGGCGCGCTATCCCAAGGCCAAGCTCGGCGACTTCGACGGCGATCCGGCAGCGCTGACCGAGATGGATGCGCTGGTCGCCTATCTGCAGATGCTCGGGACGCTGGTCGACTTCTCGACCTACGACCCGGCCACCGGCTACCGCTAGGAGATATGCCATGGACTACACGACGTTGCGGCATTTCGCCGACAGCTGGGGACTGCTGGCGATGACCGTCTTCTTCATCGGCGCGGTTCTCTTCGCCCTTCGCCCCGGCGGCAAGCAGGCCGCCGAGCGCGCCGCGCAAATTCCGCTGAAGGAGGACTGATCTGTGGGCGACAAGCACATCGACGAACTGTCCGGCGTCGAAACGACAGGACATGAATGGGACGGCATCACCGAGCTCAACAACCCGATGCCACGCTGGTGGCTGTGGACTTTCTACGCCACAGTCGTCTGGGCGTTGGCCTACACCGTCGCCTACCCTGCCTGGCCGATGATCAGCTCGGCGACGACGGGCGTGCTCGGCTATTCCAGCCGGGCAGAGGTGAAGACCGAACTCGCCGCAGCCGAACAGGCCAAGAGCGCTTATGTCGAGGCGGTGAAGGCGAAGAACGTCCGCGAGATCCTGGCCGACGACAAGCTGCGCCAGTTCGCCACCGCTGCCGGCTCGGCCGCCTTCAAGGTCAACTGCATCCAGTGCCACGCCTCCGGAGCGCAAGGCTCGCCCGGCTTCCCCAACCTCAATGACGACGAATGGCTGTGGGGCGGCAGCATCGACCAGATCTACAAGACCATTGCGCATGGCGTCCGGTTCGATGGCGACGAGAACACCCATGCGTCCGAAATGCCGGCTTTCGCCGAGATTCTTGAGCCAAAGCAGGTCAACGAGGTCGCGGCCTATGTCGCGAGCCTGTCGGGCACGGCCGACACGCCGGAGCTGGTGCCTGCAGGCGCCAAGGTGTTCGCCGACAATTGTGCCGCCTGCCACGGCGACAACGCCAAGGGCAACAAGGAGATGGGCGCTCCCGACCTGTCCGACGCCATCGCGCTCTATGCCTCCGGCCAGGCCGCCATTGCCAGCCAAGTGCGCCATCCCAAGCATGGCGTGATGCCCGCCTGGGGCGCACGGCTTGGCGACGTCAACGTCAAGGAACTTGCGATCTTCGTCCATTCGCTCGGCGGCGGCGAATAACCCTCCATCGCCGGTGGGTGGTGGACGAAGGGCGGGGAAGAGGCCCGGCAGCGATGCCGGGCCTCTTTTTACGTTCGCTTGACCTGAATCAAGGCTGGCCGGTCACGGTCACGGCAAAAGCGAGATGAGACGCTGCCGAAGCAATGGCCTGGCGTCCAGCAGGAGACGAGAATGCTCGACGAGAGGCAGGTGGAGAGGCTCGAGGTCACGGCAGTCAACTCTGCCAAGACCCGCCAACCGCTCTACACCGCACGCCAGAAGGTGTTTCCCAAGCGGGCCTCGGGCCGGTTCCGCCAGTTCAAGTGGCTGGTGATGCTGGTCACGCTCGGCATCTATTATCTGACGCCATGGTTGCGTTGGGACCGTGGTCCCTATGCGCCCGACCAGGCCGTGCTGCTCGACATCGCCAACCGCCGCTTCTACTTCTTCGCCGTCGAGATCTGGCCGCAGGAATTCTTCTATGTCGCCGGCCTGCTGGTCATGGCCGGCATCGGGCTGTTCCTCGTCACCTCCACCGTCGGCCGCGCCTGGTGCGGCTACACCTGCCCGCAGACCGTCTGGGTCGACCTGTTCCTCGTCGTCGAGCGCGGCATCGAGGGCGACCGCAACGCCCGCATCAAGCTTGACAGCGCGCCATGGTCGTTTGCCAAGCTGTGGAAGCGCATGACCAAGCACGCCATCTGGCTTGTCATCGCAGTGGCCACCGGCGGCGCCTGGATCTTCTATTTCGCCGATGCCCCGACCCTGCTCGGCCAGTTCGTCACCGGCCAAGCTGAAGCCGTGGCCTACATCACCGTCGGCATCCTCACCGCCACGACCTATGCCTTCGGCGGGCTGATGCGCGAGCAGGTCTGCACCTATATGTGCCCATGGCCACGCATCCAGGCGGCGATGCTGGACGAGAACTCGCTGACCGTCACCTACAATGACTGGCGCGGCGAGCCGCGCTCGCGCCACGCCAAGAAGGCGGCAGCCGAGGGGCTTTCGGTCGGCGACTGTGTCGACTGCAACGCCTGTGTCGCGGTCTGCCCGATGGGTATCGACATCAGAGACGGCCAGCAGCTCGAATGCATCACTTGCGCGCTCTGCATCGACGCCTGCGACGGGGTCATGGACAAGATCGGCAAGGAGCGCGGCCTGATTTCCTACGCCACGCTCGCCGACTATCAGTCCAACATGGTGATCGCCACAGATCCTGCCACGCAGACTATCGACCCTGGGCGCGTGCGTGATGGCGAAGGCAAGCTCGACAAAGGCATTTCGCATTTCCACATCCGCAGGCTCTTCCGGCCGCGCACCTTCGTCTATGCCGGTGCGTGGAGCCTTGTCGGCCTTGGGCTGTTGATAGCGCTGCTCAGCCGCGATCGGCTCGACATCAACGTGCTGCAGGACCGCAACCCGCAATATGTCGTCCTGTCCGACGGCTCGATCCGCAACGGCTACACCGTCAAGCTGCTGAACATGGTGCCCGAACCTCGCAGCTTCGAGCTCAGCATCGAGGGCCTCCCCGGTGCGGTCATGAGCGTCGTCGGCATCGACCAGCAGGAGACGCGCTCGATCACCATCGACGCCGAGCCGGACAAGCTCAAGACCGTCAGGGTCTATGTCCGCCAGCCGCGCGACCAACTCAGCCAGGGACAGGGCTTCTCGTTCGTCGTCGCCGACAGGGCGGGCGCCGAACGAGATGTCTACGCCGCAAAGTTCAACGTTCCGGAGACCTTGAGATGAGCACGCGCGCCATTCAGCCGAGAGCATTCACCGGACGGCACATGCTGGCCATCATGGTTGCCTTTTTCGGCGTCATCATAACAGTCAATCTGCTCATGGCGACCTTTGCCAGGACGAGCTGGACCGGGCTCGTCGTCCAGAACACCTATGTCGCCAGCCAGCAGTTCAACGAGCGCGTCGCCGAGCAGCGTGCTCAGGCAGCGCTGGGCTGGAAGGGCAAGCTCACCATCGCCAATGGCGAGATCCACTACAGCTTGACCGATGCCGCCGGCGCTCCGGTCGCGATCGACAATGTGACCGCTTCCTTCCGCCGTCCGGCCTATGAAGCCGAAGACTGGCAGGTGTCCTTGCAGCGCGAAGCGGACGGCACGTTTTCCATCGCCACACCGCTGCGCGACGGCATCTGGATCGTCAGCACCGAAGCCTCGGTTACGAACCGCGAGCCCTATCGCGAAGCGCGCCGGATCGTCGTTTTCGATGGAGCGGAGAAATGAACTGCTGCGGTCCAGAAGCCGAATTTGCCCTCAGCTTCAAGCCGGTTGCCGCAAGCGGACCGCCGCGCGAAGAACTGCTGCTTGCCAGTCGCGCTCTGCCAGGCAGTGCCAGGCAGGTCGAACTTTCCGTGCCAGGCGTGCATTGCGGCGCCTGCATCGCCAATATCGAGGCCACGCTCGGCAAGCTCGACGGCGTCGAGCACGCACGCGTCAACCTGTCGACGAAGCGTGTTTCCGTGCGCTGGCGCGAGGACGCAGGCGTTCCCGCCATCTCGGAAGCCCTGGCGCGGCTCGGCTACGAAAGCCATCTTTTCGAGCAAGGGGCCGATGACAAGGACGAGACGCTGGCCGAACTCATCCGCGGGCTCGGCATTGCCGGCTTCGCCGCCGGTAACATCATGCTGCTGTCCGTGTCCGTCTGGTCCGGCGCGACGGATGCCACGCGCGACCTGTTCCACTGGATCTCCGCGCTGATCGCCCTGCCCGCGCTTGCCTTTTCCGGTCGCATCTTCTTCCGCTCGGCCTGGGGCGCATTGCGCAACCGCCGCACCAACATGGATGTGCCGATCTCCATCGGCATCCTGCTCGCCTTCGGCATGAGCCTCTACGACACAGCCAACAGCGGCCCGCATGCCTATTTCGACGCCTCGGCTTCGCTGCTGTTCTTTCTTTTGATCGGCCGTACGCTCGACCACGTCATGCGCGAGCGCGCCCGCGTCGCCGTCAAGGGTCTCGCCCGGCTTGCCGCCCGTGGCGCGACCGTGCTGCAGGCCGGCGGCGCCAACGCCTACCTTCCGGTCCAGGAGATCGAGCCGGGCATGCGGATCCTTCTCGCCGCCGGCGAGCGCGTGCCTGTCGACAGCAAGGTGATCAATGGCCGCTCGGAACTCGACTGCGCCATCGTCTCGGGCGAAAGCGTGCCTGTTGCGGTCGAGTCAGGTGCCGCCTTGCGTGCCGGTACACTCAACCTGACTGGAGCGCTGACAATCGAGGCAACGGCCAAGGCGCGGGATTCCTTCCTCGCCGAGATGGCGCGGTTGATGGAAGCCGCCGAAAGTGGCCGCGGCGGCTATCGCCGCATTGCCGATCGCGCCGCCGCACTCTACGCGCCCGTTCTCCACCTGACCGCCTTCCTGACCTTCGTCGCCTGGATGGTCGCCGACGGAAACTGGCACCAAGCTATCACCATCGCCATCGCCGTCCTCATCATCACCTGCCCCTGCGCGCTCGGTCTCGCCGTGCCGATCGTACAGGTTGCCGCCGCGCGACGCCTGTTCGAGAACGGCATCATGGTCAAGGACGGCGCCGCCATGGAACGTCTGGCCGAGATCGATACCGTCGTCTTCGACAAGACCGGCACGCTGACGCTTGGTAGACCGAGGCTGGTGAACGCCCACGAAATATCAGCCGAGACGCTCACTTTGGCAGCCGCGATCGCACTCCATTCGCGCCATCCGATCTCACGCGCCCTCTCCGAGACCCAGGCCGCTATGCCTGCCAAGGATTGGCACTTCGACAGCGTCGAGGAAATTCCGGGTTTCGGCCTGGAGGCGCGGCTGGGCGCGGACACCTACCGTCTGGGCCGCTCAGCCTGGGCGCTGGATGATGCCGCCTCGGCCGTTGGCACCGTCCTCTCAAAGAACGGCGCCGACCTCGCCGCCTTCGCCTTCGAGGACAGATTGCGGACCGGCGCCGTAACGGCAGTTGCAGATTTGCGCGCCAAGGGCCTCTCCGTCGAAATCCTCTCCGGCGACCGCTCGGAAGCCGTGACTGCCGTGGCCAAGGCTCTCGGTGTCGAAACCTTCTCCGCGGGCGTGCTGCCCAACGGCAAGGTGGAGCGTCTCGAGGCACTCAAGGCAGAAGGCCGCAAGGTGCTGATGGTCGGCGACGGGCTCAACGACGCGCCGGCGCTGGCCGCCGCCCATGTCTCGATCGCCCCTGCCGGTGCCGCCGACATTGGCCGCAGCGCCGCCGACTTCGTCTTCCTGCGCGAGGGCCTTTCTGCCATTCCACTGGCCTTGGCCGCCTCCTGCGAGGCCAACAAGTTGATCCGGCAGAACCTGGTGCTTGCCGTCATCTACAATGCCGTCGCCGTGCCGATCGCACTGTTGGGCTACGTCACCCCACTGGTGGCGGCCCTGGCGATGTCCGGCTCCTCGGTCATCGTGATCGCCAACGGACTGCGGCTCAGCGCCGGCAAACACAGCGCGGCAGAGGCTGCCATCAGACCGGCAAGACCCTTCCCAGCCAAGGAGGTCATGGCATCATGAGCGGTCTTCTCGTCCTCCTGCCCATCGCGCTGTTTCTCGGCGCCCTTGGCCTCGCGGCCTTCCTGTGGTCGCTGCGCAGTGGCCAGTATGAAGATATGGACGGCGCCGCCGAACGCATCCTGGTCGACGACGACTAGCCTGACGACAAAATGGCTGCGATCGGAGCCGGGCCTGTGCTAACAGGACGGCATGGCGCAGAAGAAAGCTCACGAAGTCGATTCCTGGCTGGCCCGGCCCGCTGCCGAAGCCGTCATCGTGTTGATCTACGGCCCCGACCGGGGCCTCGTTTCTGAGCGCGCTTCAGCCTTTGCCGCCAAGACCGGCCTGCCGCTCGATGATCCCTTCTCCGTCGTCAAGATTGACGCCGCCGATGTCGAGCGCGACAGCGGCCGTCTCGTCGATGAGGCCCGCACCGTGCCGATGTTTTCGCCGCGCCGGCTGATCTGGGTGCGCAACGCCGCTGCCCAGAAGAGCCTTGCCGACGACGTCAAGGCGCTGGCCGCCGACCCGCCGCGCGACGCCGTCATCCTGATCGAGGCGCAGGATCTCAAGAAGGGCGCGCCGTTGCGCACGATCGTCGAAGGCGCCTTTGCCGGCATGGCCCTGCCCTGCTACACCGACGAGGCGCGCGATATCGAAAGCGTCATCGACGAGGAACTGCGCACCGCCGGCCTGAACATGGCCATGGACGCCCGCAACGCACTGCGCCGCAGCCTCGGCGGCGACCGCCTTGCGACACGCGGCGAGATCCAGAAGCTGACACTCTATGCCATGGGCAAGGGCGAGATCTCGCTCGAAGACGTCAAGGACATGACTGGCGATGTCTCGGCATTGTCGCTGGACGACGCCATCGACGCAGCCCTTGGCGGCAACATCGCCGAGTTCGACGCCGCTTTCACCAAGCAGTGCCAGACCGGCAGCCAGGCGGCACAGCTTCTCGCGACCGCAACCCGCCACCTCCAGAACATTCATTTGATGCGCGGCGAGATGGAAAATGGCGGCCGCAACGCCTCGGCGGTCGTCGCCGCGGCACGCCCCCCGGTGTTCTTCTCCCGCCGCCGGGCCGTGGAAAAGACCTTATCGAGCTGGAGCGCGGCAGCGCTGACCCGCGCATTGACACGGCTGCAATCGACAACGCTGCAGACGCGGCGCCGGCCCGACCTTGCGGTTGCGCTGGCGCGCCAGGCGATGCTCGGCATCGCCGTCGAAGGCGCCCGCCTCTCCTCCGGCCGGCGCTAAAGAACGCCGTCGCACGTCTCGTTCTAATACAGTCCGAACGAAATCGGCTGCATGCCTTTCCCGGATTTGCTGCAAACGCAAAAACGCCGGCGCGAGGCCGACGTTTTCAGACAAGAGTCAATAGAATCAATCAGATATGCTCGCTCTTCAGGCGACGGCACAAGTCGTCAAGCTGTTCCAGCGAGCGGTAGCTGATGCGCAGCTCGCCGCCTTTTTCCTTGTGCGCGATCGAGATCTTCATGCCGACGACGTCGGTGAGAAGCTTCTCCAGCGCGATCGTGTCCGGATCCTTCTCGACAGGACGTGACGGCTGCTTTTCCAGCAGCGCATCGGCCGGAAGTTGCGCCAGCGCCTCGGCCTGGCGTACCGACAGGCCCTCATCGACGATCCGCTTGGCCAGGCCCGCCGGGTCGGCAGCCGTGATCAGTGCCCGGGCATGACCGGCCGACAGCTCGCCATTGACCAGCATGTCGCGCACAACGTCAGGCAGCTTCAGCAGCCGCAGCGTGTTGGCGACATGGCTGCGGCTCTTGCCGATGACCTGGCCGAGATCGGCCTGGGTATAGTTGTGATCGTCGATCAGCTGCTGGTAGCCCATTGCCTCTTCAATTGCATTAAGATCGGAGCGCTGGACGTTCTCGATAATGGCGAGCTCAAGCGCCGTGCGATCGTTGACGTCGCGAACGATGACCGGAATCTCGTTGACGCCGGCCCGCTGTGCTGCACGCCAGCGGCGCTCGCCGGCGATGATTTCATAGTGCCCGGCCTGCGCAGCTGGCCTGACGACGACTGGCTGGACCAGGCCGTGCTCGCGGATAGACTGCGCCAGGTCGGCAAGTTCGGCTTCGCCAAAATGGCGACGAGGGTTGCGCGGATTGGGGCTGACGAACTCGATCGGCACCCGGCCGTCGGCCGGCGCCGCCGGCTTTTCCGGGACCGCCGGCTTGTCCATCTCGCCGATGAGAGCAGCAAGTCCCCGGCCAAGGCGCTTTCTGGAAAGGTCTTCGTTCATGTCTAGTCCAGCTTGTTTCGAGTCCGAATCGATTTATGCGGCCCGGAGTTTACGTTCGCGCCTGATGACTTCCGAGGCGAGCTGCAGATAGGCTTGGCTGCCCGAGCATTTCAGGTCGTAGAGGATCGCCGGCTTGCCATAGGACGGCGCTTCCGAAATGCGCACGTTGCGTGGGATCACCGTGTCGTAGACCTTTTCTCCCATATGGGCGCGCACATCCTCGACCACCTGGTTGGCCAGATTGTTGCGACCATCGAACATGGTCAGCACGATGCCCTGGATCGTCAGCTCCGGATTGATCGAGCGGCGTACCTGATCCACCGTCTCAAGCAACTGGCTCAAGCCCTCGAGCGCAAAGAACTCGCACTGCAGCGGCACCAGGACGGAATCAGCCGCGGCCATCGAATTCAGCGTCAAGAGGTTGAGCGAAGGTGGGCAATCGATCAGTACGTAACTGTAGCCGGCCGCCCGCTCAGCCGATGCCCGCAAGGCATTGCGCAGCTTCAAGACGCGATCGGGCGCCGAGGCGATTTCCATTTCGATTCCAAGCAGATCGAGCGTCGACGGAATGATCGACAGACCCGGCACTGCCGTTTCCATCGCCGCCTGTTCTATCTCCAGCTCGCCGGTCAGCACGTCATAGGACGACACGCTGCGGTCCTTGCGATCGATGCCGAGGCCCGTGCTGGCATTGCCTTGCGGATCGAGGTCGATAATGAGCACGCGCTCGCCGATGGCGGCAAGGGCGGTCGCCAGATTGATGGCGGTCGTCGTCTTGCCGACGCCGCCTTTCTGATTGGCGACTGTGATGATTCTAGGTGTGGTTTTCATGGCTCGACTGCTGTTTTCCGTCTCGTCACAGCGCGGCAGCTAGGCGCGGCGCAGATTCCGAATCTCGAGAATGACTCCCTGGGCGTCGGTCAGGCTCTGGTGTTCTACCAGATCGAATCTCCACTGGTGAGCGCTATCTTCGATTTCCTGACGGTAATCCCGGCCTTTGTGGAAAAGCGCTGTGGTTCCCGCCTCCAACTATGGCCACGACAGCTCCAGGAGCAGCGGTAGTGGTGCCAAGGCTCGTGCACTCAATATCTCGGGCGACTTGATGAGCGCATGGACATCTTCGATGCGCTTCGAGTGCACTTTAGCCGGCAAGCTGAGCTCACCGACCACGGCCTGCAGGAAGCCGGTCTTCTTGCGATTGCTTTCCACCAGATCGATGGTCGCGCCTGGCCGTTCGGCGAGCATCGAACCGATGATCAGGCCTGGGAACCCGCCGCCCGACCCAATGTCGAGCCATTTCATTGCGGCGCCCCCAAGCTTCACGATCTGGGCGCTGTCAAGGATATGGCGCTCCCAAACGTCATTGAGCGTCGACGGCGCCACCAGATTGATGCGCTGTGCCCACTTTCGGAACACAGCCTCGAAGGCTTTCAGCTTAGCGAATGTTTCACGTGAAACGGGACCGGCCACTTCCTGCAACCGGGCATAGGCGTCATTGTTCAAGCGGCGCCCCTACGTGACTGAGCTTCTGAGTTGCGGACATGGGCCAGAATGATGGCCAGCGCTGCCGGCGTCATGCCATCGATACGCTGCGCCTCGGCCAATGAACGCGGCCGACGGACGCGCATCTTCTGCCGAAGCTCGTTGGAAAGGCCAGGAACCGACTCAAAATCAAGCGCTTCCGGGATCACCCTCTCCTCTTCCTTCAGCATCAACGCCGCGTCAGCCTTCTGGCGGTCAAGGTAGACGGCATATTTGGCTTCGGTTTCAATGGCTTCCGCCGTCTTGGCGTCAACCGACGCCAGCTCCGGCAAGATCTTAACAAGTTGCATGAACTGGATATTGGGATAAGCGAGTAGTTCGTAAAGCGACCGTTTCACACCGTCGAGATTGACCTCGATGCCATAACGGCGCGCCTCGTTGGGTGATAGCTTCAGCGATTGCGTCAGTTCGCGCGCGGCTGCTACGCGGCCCGTCATCTCGCCAAAACGCTTTTCCCGCTCGGCCGAAGCAATGCCCAGTTCCATGGCCAGGGGCGTCAAACGCTCGTCCGAATTGTCGGCCCGCAGTGAAAGCCGGAATTCCGCACGCGACGTGAACATGCGATATGGCTCGCTGATCCCACGGCTGGTCAGATCGTCGACCATGACGCCGATATACGCCTGTGTCCTGCTCAAGATCAGCTGCTCGCTGCCGCCGGCAAACCGCGCGGCGTTAAGCCCGGCAAGCAGGCCCTGTGCACCGGCCTCTTCATAACCCGTCGTGCCATTGATCTGTCCGGCAAGGAAAAGACCGCGAATACGCCTGGTCTCGAGCGTCGGCTCCAGCTCGCGCGGATCGATGTGGTCATACTCGATCGCATATCCCGGCTGCAGCATCACTGCCCGTTCCAGCCCAGGAATCGACTTCAGAATGTCGAGCTGCACGTCCTCCGGCAACGAGGTCGAGATACCGTTCGGGTAGACTGTGTGATCGTCGAGCCCTTCCGGCTCGAGGAAGATCTGATGGCCTTCCCGGTCGCCAAACTTGACGATCTTGTCCTCGATCGACGGGCAATAGCGCGGCCCGATGCCCTCAATCGACCCGGAATACATCGCCGATCGCCCAAGATTCTCGCGAATGATGCTGTGAGTGGCGTCGGTCGTCCGCGTGATGCCGCATTCGATCTGCGGATTGCGGATCCTATCGGTGAGCAGCGAAAAAGGAACCGGTTCCTCGTCGGCCGCCTGCGTTTCGAGCGAAGTCCAGTTAATGGTGCGGCCATCGAGCCGCGGCGGGGTCCCAGTCTTCAATCGGCCAAGGCGCAAGCCCGCCCGCTTCAGCGTCTCGGACAATCCCATCGAAGCCTGTTCGTTCATCCGGCCGGCCGGGAACTTGCGTTCGCCGATGTGGATCAGCCCACGCAGGAAGGTGCCTGTCGTGAGAACCACGGTGGCACAGGAAAGCGTTTGTCCATCGCCCAGCACAACACCGGTCAGGCGGTCGTTATCTATAATGAAATCAGATACTTCTGCCTCAACGACGGTGAGGTTCGGCTGTTCAGCGATCGCCTGCTGCATGGCCAGGCGATAGAGCTTGCGATCGGCCTGGGTGCGCGGCCCGCGCACCGCTGGGCCCTTGCGGCGGTTGAGAAGGCGGAACTGAATGCCAGCGGCATCGGCGACCCGACCCATGAGGCCGTCAAGTGCGTCGATCTCGCGGACGAGATGGCCTTTGCCCAGACCGCCAATGGCGGGGTTGCACGACATCACGCCGATCGTATCGCGACGAAGGGTGACGAGCGCGGTTTTTGCACCGGCCCGTGCGGCTGCCGAGGCCGCTTCGCAGCCCGCATGGCCTCCGCCCACCACGACGACGTCGTAGCTCTCACTCATCACAGTCTCCAGGAAACATTTGGCGAGACAGATGTCCTCATCTCCGCCTCATGTCAAGAGAATCGCCGCGGTGGTGGTTTCACGTGAAACAACTTGGCCGCGCGGCAGCGAGTCAATGCCGATGTTTCACGTGAATCCTTTGATTCCACCGCTTAATGTTTCACGTGAATCACTTGCCGATGCAGAACTGCGAGAAGATCACGTCGAGCAGGTCCTCGACATCGACGGCTCCAGACAGCTTGCCGATTCGGTCGCTCGCCAGGCGAAGGTTCTCCGCCTTCAGTTCCAGCAAAGTCTCCGGCGCAGCTAACGCGGCACGCAGATACTCGCTGGCGTCGTTCAGCAGTTCCACATGGCGCAACCGCGACGGCAGCACATCGCCACGCTGCCCGATCGCCGCCGCGGCGCGCGCGCCAATCAATTCGATCAACCCGTCGATACCTTCGCCATTCATCGTGGAAATGGCGAGGGCAAAGCTCGACCCGGCATCACCACCTTTGATGCGGTCCAGCTTGGTGCCAATTATGACTGCGGATGCATCGCCTGGCGGCGGCAGCTCGGTTGGCGCCGACATATCCTGCAGGAACAACACCAGGTCGGCGGCCTTCGCTCGTTCCTTCGCGCGTTCGATACCGATGGCTTCAACCTTGCCCGCAGGTTCGCGAAGCCCGGCCGTGTCGGTGATGCGCACCTTGAGGCCGCCGATATCGAGTGTTGCCTCAACGAGGTCGCGCGTCGTGCCGGGTTCGTCGGTGACAATTGCCGCCTCACGTCGGACCAGCGCATTGAGCAGGCTCGACTTGCCCGCATTCGGCGCACCGAGGATCACGACGTCGAAACCGTCACGGATCATCTCAGCCTTGCTGTAGCCATCGACATGTCGCCCGATGTCGGCGATCAGCTGGTGGACGTCGTCCCACACCTGAGCGGAAACCGAGCCTGGTACGTCCGATTCGTCGGCAAAATCCATCTCGGCCTCAATCATCGCCCGAGCGTGAATGAGCCGCTTGCGCCAAGTGAGATATAGCTCGCTTTGCGCACCGCCGGAGTTCATCATGGCAAACTGACGCTGCGCCTCAGTCTCGGAGTTGATGAGATCGGCAAGCGCTTCAGCTTCCAGAAGGTCCATCTTGCCGTTGAGGAATGCCCGCCGGGTGAATTCTCCCGCCTCGGCCTGCCTGAAACCCGGCAGCTTTCCGAGCTCCGCGAGCAGTGCCGTGACCACAGCCCGGCCGCCGTGCACATGGAATTCACCACAATCCTCCCCCGTGAAGCTATGCGGCCCGGGAAAAAACAAGGTCAGCGCCTGGTCGAGTTTCCGCCCGTCCACTGCACACAGTGGTCCAAAATGCGCGCGACGTGGTTGCGGCAGGCTACCTGCAATCGTTTCGAGAGCGAATCGGACATGTGGACCTGAAATCCTGACGATCGCGACACCGGACGGCAGGTGACCGCTGGACAAAGCGGCGATCGAATCGGTGAATAGCATTTGCCGGTCTCTTGGAAGCGCCCTAGGTTGACGCCTCATATCACTGTTTTGGGCTTGCCACATGCTTCCGCACGAAAACCTGCTTCGAGACGAAGGTAGCCCGTACCTTCGCCAGCATGGCGACAACCCGGTGCATTGGCGCCCGTGGTCGCCCGCGGCGTTGGCAGAAGCGGTGCGGCTCGACCGGCCGATCCTGCTTTCGGTCGGTTATGCCGCCTGCCACTGGTGCCACGTCATGGCGCATGAAAGCTTCGAGAACGCCGAAGTCGCCGAAGTCATGAACAGACTCTTCGTCAACATCAAGGTCGACCGCGAGGAACGGCCGGATATCGACCAGATCTACATGGCGGCGCTCGCCAGCATGGGCGAACAAGGTGGCTGGCCACTGACGATGTTCCTGACCCCCGATGCCAAGCCCTTCTGGGGCGGGACCTATTTTCCGCGCGAGGCGAGGTATGGACGGCCGGGGTTCATCCAGGTGCTCAGTGCTGTCGACGCCGCCTGGCGCGGCAAGCGCGCCAGCATCCTGCAGAGCGCGGGTGAGCTTGCCCAACATGTCGGCAAGCGCCTCGGCGGCAGCAGCCCGCGCTCCGCGATCTCGACCGATACGGCCAGGACGTTGGCGTCCGGCATCTACGATTTGCTTGACCGCGATCTGGGTGGGCTTCGCGGCGCCCCAAAGTTCCCGAATGCGCCTTTCATGCAGACCTTGTTGCTGTCCTGGCTGCGCTCCGGCAATGAGCAGCATCGTGATGCAATGACGGAAAGCATGGCGCATATGCTCGCTGGCGGCATCTACGACCATGTCGGCGGCGGGCTGGCGCGCTATTCGACCGACGCGCAATGGCTGGTGCCGCATTTCGAAAAGATGCTCTACGACAACGCCCAGCTGATACGCCAAGCGAACTGGGCTTATGCCGCCACAGGAAATGAACTGTTTCGGATACGAATCGAACACACGATCGACTGGCTGTTGCGCGAGATGCAACTGCCCGACGGAACCTTCGCTTCCAGCCTCGATGCCGACAGCGAGGGTGAAGAAGGGCTGTTCTACACCTGGACGGGGCAACACATAGCCGACGCGCTTGGAGATGATTCATCTATATTTTTCAAATACTTCACGATCAGTAAGCCAGACGCCTGGGAAGGCGACCCGATCATCCACCAGAACGCGGCCCAGAGTGCCCAGGCCATCGAAGATCGTGCGCTGGTTTCAGGCCTGACGAAACGCCTGCTGACTAAACGAGAACAGCGCATTCGCCCCGCCCGCGATGACAAGGCGCTCACGGATTGGAACGGCTTGGCCATCGTCGCGCTGGCAGAAGCCGGGCGAAGCCTTGGAAGAAGCGACTGGGTGGCTGTCGCGGCAGGTGCTTTCGGCGCGATTCTGGCGTCAGCAACAGCTGAAGGCCGACTGCCGCATTCAAGTCTGGGCGAAAAGCGGCTCCATCCCGCGCTGTCGAGCGACTACGCGGCGATGGTCAACGCCGCCATCTCCCTGTTCGAGGCAACAAGGGATGCGCGATATCTCGAGCACGGTGCTCGTTTCGTGAACATGCTCGATAACTGGCACGCGGATGCCGACAGAACCGGGCACTATCTCACCGCATCCGACAGCGCCGACGTGCCGATGCGCATTCGCGGCGACATCGACGAAGCCATTCCTTCGGCAACCAGCCAGATCATCGAGGCTGTTGTGCGCCTGGCCAACATCACGGGCGACATTGAACTGCAGCGACGCGCCTGGACAATCGCCGAACACGCCGCCGGCCGCATCCAGAACCAGCAATATGGCCAGGCCGGAATCGTGAACGCCTGTATCCTGGCAATTGAACCATCAAAGCTGATTGTCGTCGAGGATCCAGAGCGGCCAGCGCTTGTTTCGGTAGCGAATCGGAATCCGGATCCGCGCCGCGTCGACATCTTCCTGGCTCTCGGTGAGGACACGGCGCGGGCGAAACTGCCGGGCGACATCCTTCCCGATACGAAAAAGGCCGGCGCATATCTCTGCACCGGCCTCATCTGTCTGCCCGTGATCAGCGATCCGGCGAAGCTTGAAGACGCGCTTCGTCGTCGCTGACCGATCGGAGCGCCGTGCGTCGCCGCCCAAGAGGCGCTCCAAACCTGAGTTTCCGCATCTGTCCCGAAGATCGCTTACGATTTTCGGGCTGACGCGTCAGGTGTTCATCGAATCGAAGAAATCGGCATTGGTCTTGGTCTGCTTGAGCTTGTCGATGAGGAACTCGATTGCATCGGTCGTTCCCATCGGTGCCAGAATGCGGCGCAGCACGAAAATCTTCTGCAGATCCTGACGCTGGACCAACAGGTCCTCCTTGCGCGTGCCCGACTTGAGGATGTCCATCGCCGGATAGATGCGCTTGTCGGCGACCTTGCGGTCGAGCACGATTTCCGAGTTGCCGGTACCCTTGAACTCTTCGAAGATGACTTCGTCCATGCGGCTGCCGGTATCGATCAGCGCTGTAGCGATGATGGTCAGCGAACCACCCTCTTCGATGTTACGGGCGGCACCGAAGAAGCGCTTCGGCCGCTGCAGTGCATTGGCGTCGACACCACCGGTCAGAACCTTGCCGGATGACGGCACGACGGTGTTGTAGGCGCGGCCGAGACGGGTGATCGAATCGAGCAGGATGACGACGTCGCGGCCATGTTCGACAAGGCGCTTGGCCTTCTCGATGACCATTTCGGCGACCTGGACGTGACGGACAGCCGGTTCGTCGAAGGTCGAGGACACGACCTCGCCCTTCACCGAGCGCTGCATGTCGGTCACTTCTTCCGGACGCTCGTCGATCAGAAGCACGATCAGATAGCATTCGGGATGATTGGTGGTGATCGAGTGCGCAATGTTCTGTAGCAGCACGGTCTTGCCGGTACGCGGCTGCGCCACGATCAGGGCGCGCTGACCCTTGCCGAGTGGCGCCACCAGGTCGATGACGCGGGGCGAAATGTCCTTGGTGGTCGGGTTTTCGACTTCCATCTTGAGCCGCGAGGTCGGGTACAGCGGCGTCAGATTGTCGAAATGAATCTTGTGACGGATCTTTTCGGGATCGTCGAAATTGATGGTGTTGACCTTGAGCAGCGCGAAATAACGCTCGCCTTCCTTGGGGCTGCGGATCGGGCCTTCGACCGTATCGCCGGTCTTCAGCGAGAAGCGGCGGATCTGCGAGGGCGAGATATAGATATCGTCCGGACCCGGAAGGTAATTGGCGTTGGCCGACCGCAGGAAGCCGAAGCCGTCCTGGAGCACCTCGACGACGCCGTCGCCAATGATCTCGATGTCCTGCGCCGCCAACTTCTTGAGGATCGCGAACATCAGCTCCTGCTTGCGCATGACGCTGGCATTTTCGACTTCAAGCGACTCAGCGAACGCGATCAGGTCGGTCGGCTTCTTGTTCTTGAAATCCTGTAGTTTCATTTCCTGCATGGACGGACTCTGAGCGTGGGGAGGTTGGCTATCGGCATTTTGCGATAAGCGCCGGGCGCGGCCAGGGAATGAAAATGGGGCGGCGCATGGCGGGAAGGAAGAACAGCCTTTTAGCCCTCCCGAAACGAAAGAGCAAGGCGCAGTCGAGCAAATTTAGGAACTCAAAACGGCTTTACAACCACCAGTATGACAATGACGATCATCAGCAACGTCGGGATTTCATTGACGATGCGCCAATGCCGCGACGGCTTTTCGTTGCGGTCCTCGGCAAAGCGCCGGACCGACGCCGAGAGATAGCCGTGCACGCCCGAAAGCAGCAGCACCGCAACCAGTTTGGCGTGCAGCCAGCCACCGGCGAAGTCGAAACCCTTCCAGGCCAGCCACAGGCCGAAAACCCAGGTGACGATCATCGCCGGATTGATGATGGCGCGCAGCAGGCGGCGTTCCATCACCTTGAAGGTCTCGGATTGCACCGACCCCTTCTCCGCATCGACATGATAGACGAACAGCCGCGGCAGATAGAGCATGCCGGCCATCCACGAAATCACGGCAATGACATGGATCGCCTTGGCCCAGGGATAGAAGCTGTCAGGTGCGGCAAGGAAAAGCAAAGCCGTCAACGCAACCAGCACGATGATGGCAGCGACCGCTCGCTTGGCCGCCGTCGCACCACTCGACGGTCCGACATTCTGGCCGCTCATTGGCCTGTTGCCTTTCGCACCTGCCGCACCATCTCCTCGACATGGGCCACCGGCGTCTCGGGCGTGATGCCGTGGCCGAGATTGAAGATCAGCGGACCAGTGCCCAGCGCCTCAAGGATGGCATCCACGCCCTCTTCCAGAGCCTTGCCGCCGACAACGAGCCTGAGAGGGTCGAGATTGCCCTGTACGGCTCCCCCGGCCTGCAGGCGCTGCGCCTGGCTCAGCGGTACCGTCCAGTCGAGGCCAAGACCGGTGACGCCGGTGCGCTGCCTGTAGCTGTCGAGCTGGACACCTGCGCCCTTCGGGAAGCCGATGATCGGAACGTCCGGATAGACGGCGCGCACCTTGCGCACAATCTCGGCCACCGGCTTGACGCAGTAGGCCTCGAAAGTCGCCTCGTCGAGCACGCCCGACCAGGAATCGAATATCTGCACGACATCGGCGCCGGCTTCGATCTGGCGAATGAGATAGGCGGCCGAATGGTCGGCGAGAACCTGCAGCAGCTGCGCCATCGCTGCCGGCTCGCGATAGGCAAACAGCCGCGCCGGCGCCTGGTCCGGCGTGCCGTGTCCGGCGATCATGTAGGTGGCGACGGTCCACGGCGCGCCACAGAAGCCGATAAGCGTCGTCTTCTCCGGCAATTCGCGGCGCAGACGGCGCACGGTTTCGTAGACCGGTTCGAGATTCACGTGAAACTTTTCGCCATCGAGTGCTGCGACACCGTCGGCTGTGATCGGCGTCATCAGCGGCCCACGGCCCTCCTCGAAACGCAGGTCGCGCCCAAGCGCGTGCGGAACGACAAGAATGTCGGAGAACAGGATCGAGGCATCGAAGTCGAAGCGCCGGATCGGCTGCAGAGTTACCTCGACGGCGAAGTCGGGATTGTAGCAGAGGTCCAGGAAGCTCCCGGCCCTCTTCCGGCTCTCGCGATATTCCGGGAGATAACGGCCTGCCTGGCGCATCATCCAGAGCGGCGGAACCTCCAGGCTCTCGCCTTTCAGGACTTGGAGCAGGGCGCGTTTCACGGGCATCCGGTCTGCCTTTCCTAGAGCCTTCTATAAACAAAAATTTATTCTGAAGGATTCTTCTAATTCTTAGAGTCTGTTGGAATCGAGAATTCCGACCTGTCCATAGGCAGCCTCGGATATCCACTTGTCATAGTGACGCGCGGCCGTTTTCGCCAGCGGGGAAAACTTCGGGCAGCAAGCGGATTCGTCGATTTGAATCAGGAATCTAGCCGAGCGCATCGCAGGTGCTGATTCTGTGGACAGCCGGGGACTAAAAAACTATCCCCACAATACTCCCCGTCGCTGAATCGAAACAGACAGCGGGGCGAATTGTGGACAAGTCGGCATCTGATACAGTCGCGCCGACCGCTTCGGGCCGAACTGCCCGTTTATCCACATTTGACCACAGACCCAGGCGCCCGCTGTGAACAAACCCCAGAGCTTCTTCCATCTGCACCTGATTTCCGACGCCACCGGCGAGACTCTGCTGGCGGCGGGGCGCGCGGCTTCGGCGCAGTACAAGGATGCGCGCGCGATCGAGCACATCTACCCGCTGATCCGCACCGAAAAGCAGCTGATGAAGGTGTTCGACGACATCGAGGAAGAGCCGGGCATCGTGCTCTATACAGTGGTCGACCAGCACCTGGCCGGCATCATCGACAGCCGCTGCGCCTCGATGGGCTTGCCTTGTGTCTCGGTGCTCGAACCGGTGCTGTCGGTGTTCCAGTCCTATCTTGGTGCGCCGGCCGGCCGCCGGGTTGGTGCCCAGCATGTGCTCGACGCCGAATATTTCCGCCGCATCGATGCGCTCAACTTCACCATGGAGCATGATGACGGCCAGCTGCCTGCTGACATGGAGCAGGCTGATGTCGTGCTGATCGGCATATCCAGGACGTCAAAGACCCCGACGAGCATCTATCTCGCCAATCGCGGCATCAAGACCGCCAACATCCCGATCGTCCTCGGCGTGCCGGTACCCGACAGCCTGGTCAAGGCGGAGAAGCCGTTGGTCGTCGGCCTGATCGCCACCGCCGAGCGCATCTCGCATGTGCGCCAGAACCGAATCCTCGGCACGACGATGGCTTTTGATGCCCAGGAATATATCGACCGCGCCTCGATCACCGAGGAACTGGCTTATGCGCGCAAGATCTGCACCAAGCACAACTGGCCGATGATCGATGTCAGCCGCCGCTCGATCGAGGAAACGGCGGCCGCGATCGTTGCCCTGCGCAACAAGAGCCGCTAGGACCAAAAACACCCAACAACGCCGCCGCGCGGTTCGTTTTCAGGTAAAGCCAGTGACCGAAAAACTCATCCTTGCTTCCGGAAGCCCCTTCCGCAAAGCCATGCTCGAAAATGCCGGCGTTCCAGTCGACGCAATCCCGGCCGACCTCGACGAACGGGCGCTGGAAGCGCCGCTGGCCGAAAGCGGTGCAACGCCCGAGGAGGTCGCCCTCGTCCTGGCCGAAGCCAAAGCGGTTGCCGTCAGTGAGGAGCATCCCGGCCGGCTGGTGCTTGGCTGTGACCAGACGCTGTCGCTCGGCGGCGAAGTGTTCCACAAACCTGACGACATGGAAGGCGCCCGCCGCCATCTGCTCAAGCTGTCCGGCAAGACCCATCAGCTCAACAGCGCCGTGGTGCTGGTGCGCGACGGCGAAACCTTGTGGCGTCACGTGGCGATTGCCTCGCTGACCATGCGCGCGCTCGATCCGGCCTTCATCGGCCGCCACCTCGCCCGTGTCGGCAAGAAGGCGCTGTCGAGCGTCGGCGCCTACCAGATCGAAGGCGAAGGTATCCAGCTGTTCGACAAGGTCGAGGGCGACCACTTCACCATCGTCGGCCTGCCGCTGTTGCCGGTACTCAAGGAATTGCGTCAGCTCGGGGCCATCGATGGCTGAGTTGAAGGCGTTCGTCTGCGGCCATCCGATCGCGCATTCGCGCTCGCCGAAAATCCACGGTCATTGGCTGAAGCGTTACGACATTGACGGCAGCTACACCGCGATCGATGTTGCGCCCGGGGATTTCGGAGCCTTCATCGGCGGCCTTTCCGCGGCTGGGTTGCGTGGTGGCAACGTCACCATCCCGCACAAGGAAGCTGCTTTCGCTGCGGTCCAACGCCGCGACGAGGCCGCCGAGCAGATTGGTGCGGTCAACACCGTGTGGCTGGAGGACGGGGTGCTGTGGGGCGGCAATACAGATGCCTATGGATTTGCCGCCAATCTCGACCATCTTTCGCCGGGTTGGGCTTCGACTGGTGACGTCGCCGTGGTCCTGGGCGCCGGCGGCGCTTCGCGGGCGATCATCCACGCGCTCAAGCAGCGCGGTTTCACCAACATCCGCGTCGTCAACCGCACTGTTGCACGTGCGGTGGAACTTGCCGACCAGTTCGGCGATGGCATCAGTGCGCATCCGCAGGCGGCAACCGCGGAGCTGCTTGGCGATGCGTCGCTGCTGGTCAACACCACAGCGCTTGGCATGCATGGCAATGAGGGCCTGCCCGCCGACCCATCCACCCTGCCCGACCACGCCATCGTCACCGACATCGTCTATGTGCCGCTCGAAACCCCGCTGCTTGCGGCTGCCAGGGCGCGCGGACTGAAGACTGTCGACGGGCTCGGCATGCTGCTGCACCAGGCGGTCCCGGGTTTCGAGCGCTGGTTCGGCCGCCGGCCGGAAGTGACAGCCGAGCTGCGCAAACTCATCGTCGCCGACCTGGACGCCAAGACATGATCGTTCTCGGCCTGACCGGGTCCATCGGCATGGGCAAGTCTACGACGGCGAAAATGTTCGCGGACGCAGGCGTTCCGGTTCACGATTCCGACGAGGCGGTGCATCGCCTCTATGCTGGTCTGGCGGCCCCTTTGATCGAAGCTGCCTTCCCGGGCACGGTGAAGGGCGGTGTCGTCGATCGCGCCGAGCTGTCCCGCCATGTACTGGGCGACGCGGTGGCGCTGAAGAAGCTCGAGAGCATCATCCATCCGCTGGTCCGCACTGATGCCAACGCGTTCCTCGAACGCAACCGCGCCGCCGGCGCGCCGATCGCCGTCCTCGACATCCCGCTTCTGTTCGAGACCAATGGCCGGGGCCGGGTCGACAAGGTGGTGGTGGTCACCGCGCCTGCCGATGTGCAGCGTAAGCGCGTGCTGGCGCGCCCTGGCATGAGCGAGCAGAAATTCGAGGCGATCCATGCCAAGCAGGTTCCCGACGCCGAAAAGCGCAAGCTTGCCGACTACATCGTCGACACCGGCAACGGCCTGGAGCCGGCGCGGGCCGCGGTTCAGGCCATCATCGCCGAATTGACGGTGGGAAAGCCCTAGACAGGCGAATCGCCGCACTTGTTCGCCGGCTGCCCGGGAGGGCATGCTGTCGGCCAAGGAGAATCAGCTGTTGCGCGAGATCATTTTCGATACCGAAACCACCGGCCTCGACAACCGCGAGGACCGTGTGATCGAAATCGGCGCGATCGAGATGATCAATCGCTTCCCGACCGGCAACACCTTCCACAAATACATCAACCCGCAGGGGCGCCAGGTCCACCCCGACGCGCAGGACGTGCACGGCATCTCCAACGCCGATCTCGAAGGCAAACCGACCTTCCCCGAGATCATCGACGAATTTCTAGAGTTCATCGATGGCGCCAAACTCGTCGCCCATAACGGCACCTTCGATCTCGGTTTCATCAATGCCGAATTCGCCCGGCTCGAGCAGCCGGCAATCCAAGCCGACCGTCTCATCGATACGCTGGCGCTGGCCCGCCGCAAGCACCCGATGGGCCCGAATTCGCTCGACGCATTGTGCCGGCGTTATGGCATCGACAACAGCCGCCGCACCAAGCACGGCGCTTTGCTCGACTCCGAACTGCTGGCCGAAGTCTACATCGAACTGATCGGCGGCAAGCAGTCGGCGCTGGTGCTGGAGAGTTTTTCGTCAGGCAATGGCGGCGGCAACACCAGGCAGATCGAGATCGTCGTCGCCACGCGCCCCGAGCCGTTGCCGCCACGCCTGACCGAGGCCGAGCTCGCCGCCCACGACAAGCTCGTCGGCGGCCTTGGCGAAAAGGCCCTTTGGGCCAAGCTGCTGGCGCCCGCCGAACCGAGCTGAACCCCCACGACAAAAAAAGCCCGGCGCTGAGGCCGGGCTTTTGATTGATGACGCTTGAAGGCGTGGGGTCTTAGCTGACCTTGACCTTGGAAGCGGCCTGTTCCTCGGCGATCTTCTGCTGGAACATCTGGGCGAAATCGATCGGGTCGAGCATCAGCGGCGGGAAGCCGCCGTTGCGGGTCGCTTCGGCGATGATCTGACGAGCGAACGGGAACAGCAGGCGCGGGCACTCGATGAAGAGCAGCGGCAGCATGTGCTCCTGCGGAAAGCCGTCGATGCGGAACACGCCGCCATAGACCAACTCGACGTTGAACAGCACGTCCTTGTCGAAGGCAGCCTTCGCACTCAACGTCAGGTTGACGTCGAACTGCTTGTCCGTCATCGGGTTGGCGTTGACGTTGACGTTGATGTTGATGCCGGGAGCCTTGTCGCGGCCGCGCAGCGAATTCGGAGCGCCGGGGCTTTCGAAGGAGAGGTCCTTCACATACTGCGCCAGCACGTTGAGCGTGGGCTGCTGTGCATTACCGTTGCCGTTGGCGCCTTCAGGCGCTTCATTCGTGGCCATTAGCCCATGTCCTCTTGGCTTGGCCGCGACGCGGCCCGGATTGGAATCCGCGGTTCGCTAGCACGCTCGGCATGCCAAGACAAGGTTTTGCCGGCGCTGGAAGTCGCTCGACTACTCGTCGCGGATCGAGCGCCACGGCGAATTCGGGTCCGGCTGGCGCGTGAAGTCGTCCTCATCAAGGTCGATGGTCTTGCCTCCTGCCGGGCCGCCACGGCGAGCAAAGCCGCCGAAATCGGTGCTGAAACGCACCCGCTTGCTGAGAAAGCGCCAGGCCAGCGCCCGCACCGGCGGCAGGAACAGCAGGATGCCGATGATGTCGCTGATGAAGCCGGGAATCAAAAGCAGGATGCCGGCCAGAACGATCATCGCGCCATTGGCCAGTTCCTTGGACGGATCGCGGCCGGCGTCCATCTCATTGCGGATCCGGGTCATGACGCCGAAACCCTGGACGCGCAGCAGGATCGAGCCGACGATGCCGCTGAGCAGGATCAGGCCGATGGTCGCAAGCACGCCGATTTCGCTGCCGACCACCACAAAGCCGGCAATCTCGAGCAAAGGCAGGGCAAGGAGCAGGAGGGGCAGCATGAAGAGCGTCGATCCGTCCGGTTTGAGTTGACGTGACAGCCAGATGCGGTCACAGGCATAGTGCATACATCTTTAGATAGGGTGCTGCGCCTTTAATTTGAATGATCGGCGCATGCGTTCTATATGCAAGGGCTACGGGCGCGGCACAGATGCGGCGCCGGCGAATGGCACATAAGCTGGCTTCGGCCGCGAACAAGGGACGGATCGGCGGAAGATATGGAATTCTTCGATTTCGGCACGATTTTCTTTCTGATCGCGGCGGTGGTGATCTTTTTCCAGCTGCGCAACGTGCTTGGACGCCGTACGGGCAATGAACGTCCGCCCTTCGATCCCTACACCGCGGCCCGCAGCAAGCCGCAGGACGCCAATGGCAAGCCGGAGAACGTCGTGTCGCTGCCACAGCGCAAGCGCGCTCCGGGCGAGGCAGCCGACGAGGCCTATGTCGCCATCGACGCGTTTGCCAAGCCGGGCACCGAGCTGAACAAGGGCCTGCGTGCCATCAAGGACGCCGACGCCTCCTTCGAACCCAAGGGCTTCGTCGACGGCGCCAAGATGGCTTACGAGATGATCGTCATGGCCTATGCCGATGGCGACCGCAAAACGCTCAAGAATCTTCTGTCGCGTGAAGTCTTCGACGGCTTCGTCGCCGCCATCGCCGACCGCGAGGGCCGTTCGGAGAAGATCCAGTCCTCCTTCGTCGGCATCGACAAGGCCGACATCGTGTCGGCTGAAATGAAGGGTGGTGAGGCTCATGTCACGCTGCGCATCGTCTCGGAGTTGATTTCGGCGACCCGCGACAAGGCCGGCGAGGTCATCGACGGCGATCCGGAGACAGTGGCCGAGGTCAAGGACGTCTGGACCTTTGCCCGCGACACCCGCTCGCGTGACCCGAACTGGAAGCTCGTCGCGACCGAGGAAGAAGACTGATCGCGCGCGGCGGGCGAAGCCCGTGCTGCTCTCGCCCGCATTCACCCAGGTCGGCTTTGGCGACCTGCCCGCCTGGTATGATGATGACCAGCTGGCCGCCTTTGAGGCTTTCCGCCGTTCTGCCTTCCACGTCCTGACCAAAGCCTACCGCAGCGGCGCCCTCGGCGTCGCCTCCGACGCTTTTGGCCCCGCTTACGCGGAGGCCCGCGAAAGACCGGCTGTCAATCGCGCTGACGCCCGCGCTTTCTTCGAGCGCCACTTCCAGCCTGCGCTCGTCGCACCCGAAGGTCGCGACCATGGCCTCGTCACCGGCTTTTACGAACCAGACGTCGAGGCGTCTCCTGTTCGCACCGACACGTTTGCCGTGCCGCTTTTGTCGCGCCCGGCTGATCTTGTCGATGTCGAGGACACCAATCGCCCCGTCGGCATGGACCCTTACCTTGCTTTCGCCAGGCAGACCCCGGACGGGCTGATCGAATATTTCGACCGCCCAACGATCGAACAGGGTGCGCTCGCCGGCCGGGGCCTGGAGATCGCCTGGGTCGCCGATCCGGTCGATGCGTTCTTTATCCACGTCCAGGGTGCCGCCCGGCTGAACATGACCGATGGGTCGCTGCGTCGTGTGACCTATGCCGCGAAATCCGGCCAGCGGTTCACCGGTCCGGGCGGAATTCTCGCCAGGATCGGCGAAATACCGCTTGAGAAGGTGACGATGCAGTCGATCCGGGCCTGGTTCAAGGCCAATCCTGACCGCGTCGACGAGATCCTTTGGCAGAACCGGTCCTACATCTTCTTCCGGCACGCCGAAGTCGAGAACGCCGCACTTGGCCCGGTCGCCGCGGCGAAAGTCCCCTTGACGCCTGGCCGGTCAGTCGCCGTCGACCGTCTGCTGCACACCTTCGGCACGCCGTTTTACATCGCCGCTCCCGGCCTGACTGCCTTCGGTGGCAAGCCATTTGCCCGACTGATGATTGCCCAGGATACCGGCTCGGCCATCACCGGCCCGGCGCGCGGTGACCTGTTTGCCGGTTCCGGCTTCGACGCTGGCGAGATCGCCGGCGTGGTCCGCAACGACGCCGATTTCTTTGCGCTTCTGCCGAAATCCCTGCTCGCCGTGGGCCAGCGATGAGCACGCGTCGGGATCGTAAGCTCAGCGACGAGGAGCGTGTGCTGTGGAACGTCATCGCCCGCACCGCCTCGCCGCTCAAGGGCAAAAGAGCGGTTGAAATCCCCGAGGTTGCCAAGGTCGAGGCGCCGAAGGCCGAGCCCATGCCGGTAAAAATCGCCGCCGAGCAGTCTGCGCCGGCGCCAGCGAAGGCGCCGAAACGGCAGTATGTCGCCCATTCGCTCGACGTTCCGACACGCGACAAGCTTTCCAAGGGCCGCCTGCCGATCGAGGGCCGGGTCGACCTCCACGGCATGACCCAGGACGAGGCCTATTCGCTGCTCTATGCCTTCCTGAGCCGGGCGCATGCCGGCGGCCTGCGCTATGTTCTGGTCATCACAGGCAAGGGCAATTCGAAGGGCGGCGACGGCGTGCTGAAGCGCATGGTACCGGCCTGGCTCGACACCGCGCCGTTCCGCATGCTGATTTCGAGCCAGGACCATGCCGAGCGCCACCATGGCGGCTCCGGCGCGCTCTACATCAGGATCAGGCGGAGGCTCGGTGCATGACGCCGCTCGGCGAACGCATCCGCGAACTCCGGCGCGAACGCGGCGTCAGCCAGAAGGACATGGCCGCCGGCATCGGCGTCAGCGCCGCCTATCTCTCGGCGCTCGAGCACGGCCATCGTGGTGTGCCGACCTGGGCGATGATCCAGAAGATCATCGGCTACTTCAACGTCATCTGGGATGATGCCGAGGAGTTGCAGAAGCTGGCAGAGGGCTCGCATCCACGGGTGGTAGTCGACACGGCGGGATTGTCACCGGCAGCAACCGAGCTTGCCAACCTGATGGCCGAAGCGATCGACGAACTGAATGATGTCGAACTGGCGGCACTGAATGCGCAGGTCCGCGAGGCGATCGCGCGCAAGAAACGCAGATAGTTTTTCCTAGAACAGCGCCTGCAGCTCGCTGAGGCGGTCGTTGACCAGCCAGCCGTAATAGTTTTCCTCGGGCAGCTTCGCCGGTTCGCCTGCGGCCTGGCGTCGCTCGTTTTCGGCTTTCAGCGCGTAGGCGCGGGCCTCAGGACTGCCGACATTGTAGAGCGTCGCCGTCAGCCCCGGATTCTGCGAAATGTCGAAGCCGGCGATGTTCCTGTAGGCGTCGATCGACGTCTTCAGCGTCGCGGCGACGTAAGGCAGCGTCAAGTCGGGATCCATGATCGTCTTGTAGACGGCATTCGGATCTTTCTCGTCGAGCCTGGGCAGGCCGGATACAGTGTGGACCTCGTCGCTCATCTGCAGTGCGGTCAGCGGGTTGAGCTGGCCGATGCCGAAAGTCTGGCCGGCATAGAAGGGCTGGAAGAATGTGGCGCTGAAGCGGTCATTGGGGAAGCTGGTGCCGCCGACCGTCTTGCCGCGGAAATGCTGGTTCCAGACGCGCTCGCGGCATTCCCACAAATCGTAGCTGCCGGCCTTGCCGGCGCAGTCGGCGAATTCCGGCCGTTTGATGAAGTCGGAGATGTCCTCGCCTTCATAGGCGAAGCGCAGCTTGCTGGAGAGATAGGAGACCGCCTTGACGTAATAGGTCTGCAGCCGGTCATAGGCGTCGACATTGTAGGTATGCTCGCCGACGATGGCGCCGACGATATGCATCGGGTCGATGCCGTAAGCCCGCGCCACGGTCTTGATCTTGCCGCGCAAATCGGCGTCGTTCTGCAGCAGCGCATAGACCTTGCGGTATTTGGCGTCGAAGGTGGTCTTGCCGGCCTTGGTGCGCTTGGACGAGGCACCCGGCACATCAGGCTGTTCGGCATGCACGTTGCCGGCCGCGACGACGGTCGCCGCTGATGCTTGCGGAACGGCGAAGGCCGCCGCCAGGAGAAATGCCGAGAAGAATACGCGCTTCATGTGCTGCTGTTTGCCCAAGCTTTGTCAGGGCAAACTAGGAAATGCCCTCGGCTTAGTCGAGAATATTGTCTCCGGTGTCAGGCGAAAGCTGGCCGGCTGGAACCATTCGGCCACATCTGCCGCAGCTGCCGCAAGGAATGGCCGGCCCGTTTGGCGCGCCGGCCGAACCAGGCCTAGAGGATGAAGCGCGACAGGTCGGTGTTCCTCGAGAGGTCGCCGACATGCTTCTGCACATAGGCGCCGTCGATCTTCACTGTCGTGCCGTTACGATCCGGCGCGTCGTAGGAGATCTCGTCGAGCACGCGCTCCATCACCGTCTGCAGGCGCCGGGCGCCGATGTTCTCGACGCTGGCGTTGAGATCGACGGCGATGCCGGCGAGCGCATCGATGGCGTCGTCGGTGAACTCGAGGTTGACGCCTTCGGTCTGCATCAAGGCGATATACTGCTTGATCAGGCTGGCTTCCGTCTCCGTCAGGATGCGGCGGAAGTCGTCCTTCTCCAGCGCACGGAGCTCGACGCGGATCGGCAGGCGGCCTTGCAGTTCCGGCAGAAGGTCCGACGGCTTAGAGACGTGGAAGGCACCCGAAGCGATGAACAGGATGTGGTCGGTCTTCACCTGGCCGTACTTGGTCGCAACCGTCGTGCCTTCGACGAGCGGCAGCAGATCCCGCTGCACGCCTTCACGTGACGGACCGCCATGGACGTCACCGCGTGCGATCTTGTCGATTTCGTCGAGGAACACGATACCTTCGTTCTCGGTCACTTCGAGCGCCCGGCGAACCACCTCGTCCTGGTCGAGCAGCTTGTCGGACTCGTCGCCGATCAGAAGCGCGTAGGATTCCTTGACGGTGATCTTGCGCGACTTGGTGCGCTGGCCGCCCATCGCCTTCTGCAGCATGTCATTGATGTTGAGCACGCCGACATTGCCGCCGGGCATGCCGGGGATGTCGAAGCTCGGCATGCCGCCGGTGCCGGTGTCGGCGACCTGGACCTCGATCTCCTTGTCGTCGAGTTCGCCGTCGCGCAGCTTCTTGCGGAACGAGTCGCGGGTGGCGGGGCTCGCCGTCTTGCCGACGAGGGCCTCGAGCACGCGTTCCTCGGCGTTGACGTGGGCGCGCGCCTTGACGTCTTCACGCATCTTTTCGCGCACCAGGCCGATGGCGATTTCGACCAGGTCGCGGATGATCTGCTCGACGTCGCGGCCGACATAGCCGACCTCGGTGAACTTGGTCGCCTCGACCTTGACGAAGGGCGCACCTGCCAGCTTGGCCAGACGGCGCGAGATCTCGGTCTTGCCGACGCCGGTAGGTCCGATCATCAGGATGTTCTTGGGCATGACCTCTTCGCGCATCTGGCCTTCCAGCTGCTGGCGGCGCCACCGGTTGCGCAGGGCAATCGCCACGGCGCGCTTGGCGTCCTTCTGGCCGATGATGAAGCGGTCGAGTTCGGAAACGATCTCACGGGGGGAGAATGTGGACATGTGGATACTCTCGGATACTCAGTTGGGGCTTATGTATGGGCTGGAAGCCGGTGCGCAAGGGCGCCGGGCAGCAGTGACAGAATGGCCCGCCGCAACGCATGCCAGCCGGCGCTGAGCAGCAGCACCAGCGCGCCGAGCACCAGCATCGTCAACGGCACGACGCTGTCCGACAGCCCTGCCTTCACGACCAGCGCGCCGAAGGCAAAGCCGGCATAAGACAGGCCGGAAACAAGGATGGCGCGCCTGTCGACGACGAGCGCGACCAACGCCAGTCCGACGAAGATCGCAAGGATGCTCCAGGCCGAGACGACGTCGGAACCGCCGTCTCCAACCAGGCCGCTGATCAGCGGGTGTACGATCAGCGGTGCGGCCAGCATGTGCAGCCAGAACGCTATGTCGGTACGACGTGTCTGGCGCTGCGGGTCGCTCAGGTCGAAGCGCATGGCGAGCGTGAACACAGCGAGCCCGCAAGCCAGCAGCAACGGCTTGGCCGCTTGTTCGGCGAAATCGGGAACGATCATGAAAAGAACCCCGACGGCCGAGGCGACAAGGGAGGCTACGCCGGCTGCGATCGTCACCGGCACCCGGAAACGCCGGTAGTGCAATGCGGTTGCCACAGCGGTCACAAGCCCGGCGATGACGATCGGCAGGCCGCCATGGTTGCCGAGCCCTAGTCCGAAGCCGAGGCTCGGGTTGAAGGCTTCGGCGACTGTGAAAAACACCGCCCCGGCATAGACAAGAAGCAACACGATGCTGGGCAGCGCCATGCGCTGCCGGCGGGTGAAGTATTCGGCCAGAAGCCAGCTCGCCACGGCGATGACGGCGAACATGCCGGCATTGCCAACTGCGTCGCCGGAGAAGTAGCCGAGTGCGCCGAGGAAAAGTCCGAGGCCAATGGTCACGAAGATGTCGGAGAAGCCGCTGATGAAGCGGAACTTCTCGTCATCATGCGGCTCCGCCTCCCTCACCTGTGCCCTAGCCTGTTCCAGCTCGCGCAGGCCTTGCGCCTGTTCGGCCGTCACCAATCCGCTGTCGACCGCTGTTCGCAGTACACCTGGCGATATGGCGAGCATTTCCTGCGCACTGCTCATGCGTCGAAATCCTCCTGGTCGGCATCGCGCGCCATCATCAGCGCCGGACCATATTCAGAGGTCCGCGTGCCGAACGCCACAAAGCCGGCCTTCTCATAGGCCCGGATCGCCCGCTTGTTGTCGGGGTGCGGGTCGATGATCACGCGTGGCACGCCTTCCTCGAACAGTTCCTCGACGAACTGGGCGAGGATCGCCGAACCATGGCCCTTGCCGACCAGTCCCGGCACGCCGATCGTCAGGTCGACGCCGAGCGTGCCAAAGGGCTGGTCCTGGTAAGGATGGTCGTCCTCCATGTGCGGATCGTAGCTCTGGAGGTAGCCGATCGGCTTGCCGTCCAGCTCGATGATCAGCGGTTCGACCGAGATGCTGTCGATGTGCTCCTTGATCAGAGCGATCTCGGTCTCGGGATCGTCCCACCACTCGGCGACATGCGGCTCGGAGAGCCACTCGGCGAGGATATCAAGGTCATCCAGCTCGACGGATCGGAATGTGTAGGACGTCATACAAACCCCTTACTTCAATGCATTCGTCTGATGGAGAAGCATCCAGGCAATAAAACTTGCTTGCACTGCCTGCAGGACTACAAGCGCGACAAGCCCGTATTTCAAACGCCGCTCGCGCCTGCGACGCTTCCTGCCGTCGGCAAAATCCATGTCGTCCTGAAGGAATCTTGCGGTGTCCGGCCCCATCCACGAGGCGATGTTGGCTTCGGCCGTGGCCAGGCGTGCCCGCCAATCACGCACCAGCGCGACATGCTCGACGGGCGTCAGCCGCTCTGTCCAGAGATCGTCGAGTGGGGCGAGCACCGGGTCGCGCGGCGAAACGGGAGCGGGTACCCAGGGCTTCGAGGGCGTGTAGTGCACGATCCTGATCGCCTGGTCCTGGGCCTGCGCGCGCACGAGCGCATGGGCTCGCAGGAAGTTGAGCCCCTGCGGCAACTGCCGCCAGTTGGGAAAGAAGGCGTTGAGGATGCCTTGGTCGCCGTCCCCCACCGAAAGCTCCGGCAGCCGTTGAAAGAGCCCGCGACTGATTTCGGCGGATGGCGTGAAGGCGAAGACACCCGCGTTGAAGGCGGGTGTCTTGTAGTTGATGAAGAGATCGGGCACCGCTGCGAAGCCCTCACCGTCGAAGAGATCGTCGATGGGCTGAAGCACGAGGCAGTCTGCGTCGATGAAGGCGACGCGCGCAGGCCGGGTCAGCGAAAAGACCCATAGCTTGCTGAGCGTCACCGCGAGATGCTGCGCATCGGCAGGGAAGGCGTGGCCGAGGCGCACCAATGGGGGCACCTCAAGGAATGCCACGTCGTCGGCCTCGACATCGGGTACGAAATCACCCTGCGTAAGGACAAGAATGGGGACGTCGCTGACCGTCCGCAGCGAGCGAACAAGCGCGGACAGGCCCATTGCGAAGTCCGGCGTAGCCAGCGTCACGAACAGCCTGTCGTAGCCGCGGCTGGCGAGCCACCCGGCGACGACCGCATCGATCGCTTGCCCAACCCGCTCGCATGCCGAGAAGTTACGGTCGTCGACCGGCGCAAGATCGAACCGGTCAGGCAGTCGCAGTGCCCTGCGCTGCGGAGGCAGGGTCGCGCCCGCGGAGCAGGTTGCGGCGCCCGTGCTCATGCCGCGTCGAGCGTCTCAACCACGAAACTATGGTTGGTGTAGACGCAGATGTCGGCGGCGATCTGCATCGCCTTGCGGGCGATCTCCTCGGCGTCCTTGTCGGTGTCCATCAGCGCACGCGCAGCGGCGAGCGCGTAATTGCCGCCCGAGCCGATGGCCATCACGCCGAATTCCGGTTCCAGCACGTCGCCGGTACCGGTCAGCGCCAGCGACACGTTCTTGTCGGCCACCAGCATCATCGCTTCGAGGCGGCGCAGATAGCGGTCGGTGCGCCAGTCCTTGGCCAGTTCCACGCAGGCGCGGGTCAGCTGGTCAGGATATTGCTCGAGCTTGGCTTCAAGCCTTTCGAGAAGCGTAAAGGCATCGGCGGTGGCGCCGGCAAATCCGGCGATCACATTGCCCTTGCCGAGACGGCGGACCTTGCGGGCGTTGCCCTTCATGATGGTCTGGCCGAGGCTGACCTGGCCGTCGCCGGCGATGACAACCTTGTTGCCCTTGCGCACGGTCACGATCGTCGTGGCGTGCATGCTCTGTTCATTGGACATATGTTGCTCCGATGGCGCGCGGCCCCTGTTTGGCGGCTTGCGCGTTACGAGTGGAAGTTGGCGTCTTATGTATGACGCGGCGCAAGGATTGCAAATCGTCACGCCGCATCACGAAATGCCCTTTCGCGGCGATTGGCAACCGGCCGAACATGCTGTTATTAGCATCTCGTTTTTGAGGACAAGGATCCGCCAATGGCCCCCCGTTCCGCCGAAGTCAGCCGCAAGACCAAGGAAACCGAGATTTCGGTTTCGGTACATGTCGACGGCACCGGCCGTTCGGAGATGGCAACCGGCGTCGGCTTCTTCGACCATATGCTCGACCAGCTCTCCAGGCATTCGCTTATCGACATGAAGGTCTCCGCCAAGGGCGACCTGCATATCGACGATCACCACACCGTCGAGGATTGTGGCATCGCCATAGGTCAGGCGCTGTCCAAGGCGCTCGGCGACCGCCGCGGCATCATGCGCTATGCCTCGATCGACCTTGCCATGGACGAGACGCTGACGCGCGCCGCCATCGACGTGTCGGGCCGCCCGTTCCTGGTCTGGAACGTCAATTTCTCGGCACCCAAGATCGGAACCTTCGACACCGAGCTGGTGCGCGAATTCTTCCAGGCGCTGGCTCAGAACGCCGGCATCACACTGCACGTCACCAACCATTACGGCGCCAACAACCATCACATCGCCGAAACCTGCTTCAAGGCCGTGGCGCGCGCGCTGCGCATGGCCCTGGAAAGCGATCCGCGCCAGCCTGACGCAGTACCCTCGACCAAGGGCAGCCTGAAGGGATAGCCATGGCCATCCATGTCGTCATGGAGCCGCCTGCCTCGGCAGGAAAAACCGCTTCGGAAGGCGCCGTCTTCGTCCGTGACGGCTTCTATTTCTTCGGATTCATCGCCCCGCTGTTGTGGATGCTGTGGCATCGGCTCTGGGTGCTGGCGGCGCTGACCTTCGCGGTCACGCTTGCACTGGGTGCCGTCGGCGAATGGACCGAGCTGATCGCAGCCGTGCCACTGCTGTCGCTGCTCATCTCGCTCTATGTCGGCCTCGAAGGCGGTGCGCTCAGGGTCGCCGCCCTTCGCCGCGCCGGTTGGCATCAGTGGGGCGTGATCGAGGCCGACACCATCGAGGACGCCGAGATACGCTACCTCTATGCGGCCGACGACGACGCTGATGAAACCCAGCCGACGCCCGTTACCATCGCCCCCGCCGCGTCGCCGCGCCCACAGCCATCGGGTGCGGCGCTCGGCCTCCTGCACTATCCCGGAAGACACTGACATGCGCGTCGCCATCATCGACTACGGTTCGGGCAATCTCCGCTCGGCAACCAAGGCCTTCGAACGCGCCGCCCGCGAGGCCGGCATTACGGCTGAGATCGAACTGACCGCCGATGCCGATCGCGTGCGTTCGGCCGACCGCATCGTGCTTCCCGGTGTCGGCGCCTATGCCGATTGTGCCCGGGGCCTGCGCGCCGTCGACGGCATGTGGGAAGCGGTCGAGGAGGTCGCCATCCGCAAGGCGCATCCCTTCCTCGGCATCTGCGTCGGCATGCAGCTGATGTCGGAGCGCGGGCTCGAAAAGACCGTCACCGAGGGCTTCGGCTGGATATCAGGCGACGTGAAGGAGATCACGCCGACTGATCCGACGCTGAAGATTCCGCAGATCGGCTGGAACACGATTCACGTGAAACACGACCACCCGGTGTTCAAGGACATCGCCACCGGGCCGCAAGGGCTGCACGCCTATTTCGTGCACTCCTACCATCTCGACGCCAGCAAGGAGAAAGAAGTGCTGGCCACCGCCGATTATGGCGGCCGGGTTACCGCGGCGGTTGCGCGCGACAATCTTGTCGGCACCCAGTTTCATCCCGAAAAGAGCCAGGCGCTTGGCCTCGGCCTGATTGCCAATTTCTTGAGGTGGAAGCCATGACGACCAAGAAGGCCTACTGGATGGCGATGATCGAGATCACCGACCCCGAGGCCTATCCGGCCTACATCGCCGCAAACCTTGCGGCGATCGCCCCTTATGGCGCCAAGCTTCTGGTGCGCGGCGGCCAGTACGACCAGCCCGAAGGCCCGACCGGCAACCGCCATGTCCTGGTCGAATTCGAATCCTACGAGCGGGCGATCGCCTGCTACCACTCACCCGCATACCAGGAGGTGGTGAAGCTTCGCCACGCCGCCTCCGTCGGCAAGTTCGTCATCGTCGAAGGCGTCTGAGCATGATCCTTTTCCCCGCCATCGACCTCAAGGATGGCCAGTGCGTGCGCCTCAAGCTCGGCGACATGGACCAGGCCACCGTCTACAACGACGATCCCGGCGCCCAGGCAAAAGCCTTCGAGGACCAGGGTTTCGAGTGGCTGCACGTCGTCGACCTCAACGGCGCCTTCGCCGGTGAGAGCGTCAACGGTTCGGCCGTCGAGGCGATCCTCAAGGCCACGAAGAACCCGGTGCAACTCGGTGGCGGCATCCGTTCGCTCGCCCATATCGAGAGCTGGTTGGACAAGGGCCTCGCCCGTGTCATCCTCGGCACCGTTGCCGTGCGCGACCCCGAGCTGGTCAAGGAAGCCTGCAAAAAGTTCCCCGGCAAGGTTGCCGTCGGCATCGACGCCAAGGGCGGCAAGGTTGCCGTCGAGGGCTGGGCCGAAGCCTCAAGCCTCGGTGTCGTCGAGCTGGCGAAGAAGTTCGAGGGCGCCGGCGTCGCCGCCATCATCTACACCGACATCGACCGTGACGGCGTTTTGGCCGGCATCAACTGGGATTCGACTATCGACCTCGCCGAGGCGGTCTCGATCCCGGTCATCGCCTCGGGCGGCCTCGCCTCGCTGGCCGATATCGTCCGCATGACCATGCCCGACGCGAAAAAGCTCGAAGGTGCCATCTCCGGCCGCGCGCTGTATGACGGCCGCATCGACCCGGCCCAGGCGCTGGCCATTCTGCGCGGCACGCTCAAGCCCGAGCCGGGCCTTTTCGAGGAACGGAAATGACCCTTAAAGCTCGCGTTATTCCGTGTCTGGACGTGAAAGACGGCCGCGTCGTCAAGGGCGTCAACTTCGTCGACCTGATCGATGCCGGTGATCCGGTCGAGGCTGCCAAGGCCTATGACGCCGCCGGCGCCGACGAACTCTGTTTCCTCGATATTACCGCCTCATCCGACAACCGCGAGACCATCTTCGATGTCATCGCCCGCACTGCCGAGCAGTGCTTCATGCCGCTGACCGTCGGCGGCGGCGTGCGCCAGGTTGCCGACATCCGCAAGCTGCTGCTCGCCGGCGCCGACAAGGTGTCGATCAACACGGCGGCTGTGAAGAACCCGTCCTTTGTCGCCGAGGCCGCCGACAAGTTCGGCAACCAGTGCATTGTCGTCGCCATCGACGCCAAGAAGGTGTCCGAGGCTGACGAAGCCGACCGTTGGGAGATCTTCACCCATGGCGGCCGCGAGCGCACCGGCATCGACGCCGTCGAGTTTGCCCGTAAGGTCGTGGATCTTGGCGCCGGTGAGATCCTGCTCACCTCGATGGACCGCGACGGCACCAAGATCGGTTATGACATTGCGCTGACCCGCGCGGTGGCGGATGCGGTGCGTGCGCCGGTCATCGCCTCGGGTGGCGTCGGCAACCTTGACCACATGGTCGCGGGCATCCGCGATGGCCACGCCACGGCGGTGCTGGCCGCTTCGATCTTCCACTTCGGCACCTACACCATTGCCGAGGCCAAGGCGCACATGGCAAAAGCGGGCTTGCCGATGCGGCTGGACCCCATTGGCTGACTGGCATGATCCCGAAAAGCGGGGACTGGTTTTCGGAAAAGATCATGCGACAACAAAATGATAGAACATGTTCCGTTTCGGCTCTTCGGAATGGAACATGTTCTGGACTGCCGAGGCCACAATGACCGGATTTTCCCTTTCCGACCTGGAAGAGATCGTCGCCGAGCGTGCCCGCTCGGGCGATGCCAGTTCCTGGACCGCCAAGCTCTACCAGTCGGGCATGGAGCGAGCGGCCAAGAAGCTGGGCGAAGAGGCGGTTGAAACAGTCATCGCCGCGGTCAAGGGCGACGCCGCCGGGCTCGTTTCGGAAAGTGCCGATCTCCTTTATCATTGGCTCGTCGTGCTGGCCGTCGCCGGCATTCCGATGGCTGAGGTGATGGCCGAACTGGAGCGGCGCACCTCGCAGTCCGGAATTGCCGAAAAGGCCTCGCGCAAGAACGAAGGCTGACCTTGGTCGGCCGCCGCAGGGAACAGTCGATGGATCAACTCGCACCGACGGACAAATACTCCCCCTACTGGTTCTTCTCCGCCGAGCATTGGGCGGGTTTCGGCGTCGACATGTCGATGACACTGACCGCCGACGAGGTCAGGCGGCTGAGCTCCATGTACGAGCCGATCGACCTCGACGAGGTCAGGCGCATCTATCTGTCACTGTCGCGCCTGCTCTCGGCCCATGTCGAGACCAGCCAGCAGCTCTTCCGCCAACGCCAGCGCTTCTTCAACTCGGAGAAGAAGGGCACCAAGACGCCCTTCATCATCGGCATGGCCGGCTCGGTCGCCGTCGGCAAGTCGACGACGGCACGTATCCTGAAAGAGCTGCTCACCCGTTGGCCGTCGAGTCCGAAGGTCGACCTGGTGACGACGGACGGCTTCCTTCATCCCAACGAGGTGCTGCGCCGCGACAATCTGATGGAGCGCAAGGGTTTTCCCGACAGTTACGATGTCGGCGCTCTGTTGCGTTTCCTCTCGGCCATCAAGTCGGGGCAGCCCAATGTCCGCGCGCCGGTCTATTCGCACCTGACCTATGACGTCATGCCCGGTGAGTTCGTCACCGTCGATCGGCCCGACATCCTGATCTTCGAGGGCATCAACGTGCTGCAGCCGCGCGAACTGCCCAAGGATGGCAAGTTCGTGCCCTTCGTCTCCGATTTCTTCGATTTCTCTATCTATATCGACGCCGACGAACAGATCATCCACGAGTGGTACATCGAACGCTTCATGCGCCTGCGCGAGACCGCTTTCCGCAATCCGCAGTCCTTCTTCCATCGTTATTCGCAGCTGTCGGAAGATGCCGCACGTGCCATCGCCGAAGGGCTCTGGGCCAACATCAACCTGAAGAACCTGCGCGAAAACATCCTGCCGACGCGTCCGCGCGCCGACCTGATCCTCAAGAAGGGTGCCGGCCATCTGGTTGAGGAAGTGGCGATCCGCAAGCTCTGAGAGTTCGGCCGCTTACGCCGCAGCCGGCTTGGTCACGCGTCTTAGCGTCAGGTTGATACGGCCACCCTGCTTCAGCAGGGCCGAGGTCATCGGATAGATGCGGTCGACGCCGTGGAAGGCCAACCGCCCCTCCCCGCCCAGCACCACCACGTCACCGCTCTCGAGCCGGAACGACACCGTCCGGTCGTCGCGCCTGACACCGCCGACGCGGAACAGGCAAGCGTCACCCAAAGATACAGAGACGACAGGCGCTTCGAATTCGCGCTCGTCACGATCCTGGTGCAGCCCCATCTTGGCCGCGTCGGTGTAGAAATTGACGAGGCAGGCTTCCGGCGGATGCGGGTAGCCCGAAACCTCGCGCCACAGCGCAAGCAAGGCCTCGGGGATCGGCGGCCATGCTTCGCCCGTCACCGGGTGTTCCGGCTGGTAGCGATAGCCGCGCTCCTTGTCGGTGACCCAGCCGAGCGAACCACAATTGGTCATGCGCACGCTCATTTCCTTGCCGGTCCTGGGCATGGCGGGCGTGTAGAGCGGTGCGGCCTTCACCACCTCACGGATGCTTTCGACCAGTCCTTCCTGCACCTCGCGGGTGAGAAAGCCTGGCATGTGGCGGACGCCTTTGGGCAATACGAGCACGTCTAAGCTGCCTTGTTCGATCTGGCCGTCCACGATGCCAGCTGAAACGCAAAACGGCGACCCGAAAGCCGCCGTTCGCATGAACCGAGTGTCTTCGGCTCAGGCCGTCGCGATATCGGGGATACGCAGCACCTGGCCGGGATAGATCTTGTCGGGGTGCGTCAGCATCGGCTTGTTGGCCTCGAAGATGACGGTGTATTTCGACGCCTTGCCCTTGCCGTACTGGGCTTCGGCGATCTTCGACAGGTTGTCGCCCTTCTTGACGGTGTAGAACACCGGCGCCTTGGCAGGCGTGGATGCCTTGACCAGCTCCGTCATGTCGACAGTGCCGTCGAGCTTGAGGCCGGAGTCGGGCGCAACGACCTTGAGCTCGTCTGCCTGCACCTTGGAAACGCCAAGCGTGTTGCCGACGGCGATGACCGCTTTTTCGAAGATCGACTGGTCCTTGACCACGCCGGTCAGCACGGCGGTGTCGCCCTTGACCACGACCTGCACGTTGTCGGTGCCGAGCTTGTGCGAATCGAGCTCTTTCTTCAGCGTGTCGGCGCTCGGCGCCTCGTCATCCCCGAAACCAAGCTTCTTGCCGACATTCTTGACGAAATCGAACATGCCCATTCGTGGTCTCCCTTGCTGTGGCAGTCGCCGAAACTTGGCATCTGCGGGAGCAAATTGGAAGCGGCAACCGAAGGCTGTGTCCCAGGGCAATCCTGAGGAGGTGCGAAACGCCCTGCCGTCGGCCGTCGGGCTAAAGAGGCCTAGTCGCCGTCGACCCGCCCGCGCAACTTCTTGACTGTCGAGCGGCCGGACTTGGTCTTCAGCCTGCGCTCGACCGAACCCTTTGTCGGCTTGGTCTTCTTGCGCGGCGGCGGTGGCGGCTCGGCCGCCTTGGCGACAAGCGCCGTCAGCCTGGCGCGCGCATCGGCGCGGTTCTGTTCCTGCGTCCGATAGCGCCCGGCTTCGATGACGATGACGCCGTCCTTGGTCGCCTTCTGCCCGGCGAGCTTGATGGTCCGTTCGCGCACGCGCTCGGGCAGCCCCGGTGCGTTGGCGGCGTCGAAGCGCAGCTGCACGGCTGTCGCCACCTTATTGACGTTCTGGCCACCCGGCCCCGAGGAGCGGATGAAGTTCTCCTCGAGGTCGTCGGGATGGATGACCACGTCATTGGCGATGAAAATCTTGTCGTCGGCGCTCATGCGTGAAGTCATGCCGTGCCGGCGCGCAAAAGAAAAGGCCCGGCGCTTGGCCGGGCCTTTCGATGTTTGTTCAGCCGATGCGAGTGTTACTCGGCGGCTTCGCGCACCTGCGGTGCTGCGCCCAGAACGGAGGCGTCGACATGGCTTTCGAACTTGCCGAAATTGTCGACGAACATTGACACCAGCTTCTTGGCCTGGCGGTCATAGGCAGCGCCGTCGGCCCAGGTCGAACGCGGGTCGAGGATCTTGCTGTCGACGCCCGGCACCGAGACGGGCACGGCGAAGCCGAAATTCGCATCCGTGCGGAACTCGACCGCGTTCAGCGAGCCGTCGAGCGCTGCCGACAGCAGGGCGCGCGTTGCCTTGATCGGCATGCGCGAGCCGGTGCCATAAGCGCCGCCGGTCCAGCCGGTGTTGACCAGCCAGCAGTCGACATTGTGCTCGGCGATCAGCTGGCGCAGCAGGTTGCCGTATTCCGAGGGGTGGCGCGGCATGAAGGGAGCACCGAAGCAGGTCGAGAAGGTCGCTTCCGGCTCGGTCACGCCACGCTCGGTTCCGGCAACCTTGGCCGTGTAGCCCGACAGGAAGTGGTACATCGCCTGCGCCGGCGTCAGCTTGGCGATGGGCGGCATCACGCCGAAGGCATCGGCCGTCAGCATGATGATGTTCTTCGGGTGGCTGGCCTGGCCGGTGGCGCTGGCGTTCGGGATGAAGTCGAGCGGATAGGCGCAGCGGGTGTTTTCGGTGCGCGAGCCGTCGTCGAAATCGGGAACGCGGTTGTCGTCCAGCACCACGTTCTCGAGCACGGTGCCGAAACGCTGGGTGGTGGCGAAGATTTCCGGTTCTGCTTCGGCCGACAGCCGGATCGTCTTGGCGTAGCAGCCGCCCTCGAAGTTAAAGATGCCGTCAGGGCCCCAGCCGTGCTCGTCGTCGCCGATCAGCGTGCGTTTGGGATCGGCCGACAGCGTCGTCTTGCCGGTGCCCGACAGGCCGAAGAACACGGCGGCGTCGCCGTCGGGACCTTCGTTGGCCGAGCAATGCATCGGCATCACGCCCTTGGTCGGCAGAAGGTAGTTGAGCGCGGTGAACACCGACTTCTTCATCTCGCCGGCATAGGCGGTGCCGCCGATCAGCACGATCATGCGGGTCAGGTCGACGGCGATCACGGTCTCGGTGCGGGTGCCGTGGCGGGCCGGGTCGGCGCGGAACGACGGCAGGTCGATGATCGTCATCTCGGGCACGAAGCTGGCAAGCTCGGCCGCCGTCGGACGGATCAAAAGGTTGCGGATGAACATCGAGTGCCAGGCGAATTCGGTGACGACGCGCGTCGGCAGGCACAGCGAGCGGTCGGCGCCGCCGATCAGGTCCTGGACATAGAGATCCTTGTCGGCCGCCTGGGCCAGGAATTCGGCGTGCAGCGCGTCGAACTGGGCGCGACTGATCGGCTTGTTGTTGTCCCACCAGACATGGTCTTCGGTGTTTTCGTCGCGCACGACGAACTTGTCCTTGGGCGAGCGGCCGGTGTGCTGGCCGGTCTCTGCGACGAGTGCGCCATGCGCGGTCAGCTTAGCCTCGCCGCGCCGGATCGCTTCTTCGGTGAGAAATGCAGCGCCAAAGTTGTAACGGACGGTGCCCGACGTTTTGAGCCCTGCCGTTTCGATCCCGCAGGCGGGATTTCGCTTACCGGTTTCGGTCATTTAGTGAAGCCTCGTAGCCATGACGCTGTGTCCGGTCTGCGGGCCGGACGCCGCTGTCCCAACGGGACTGAGGCAGGCTGAAACAGAAAAGATCAGCGATATCAAATCATTAATCGATTTAAAAAATTTGAAATTTGTCTAAATCGTTTAAAAGGTGTGCAAGCAGTCGCCGGCCCACACAAGATCGGCAGTTTTTTGTTCGAGCTTTGGCGCCGCCGCCCCATATAAGGCAAGCACAAGGCATGGCGGTTGCGCTCCCCTCGAACGGAGGCTATGCCACATTTTGTACCTAATTTGTCCTGCACAAGCCCTGCTCTAAGCAGGAAGGGACACCCGCTCATGAGGGAGCCGCTGGAAATGGCAACGATCGCGCTTGTCGACGACGACCGCAACATTTTGACATCGGTTTCGATCGCACTCGAGTCCGAGGGCTATCGCGTCGAGACCTATACGGATGGTGCGTCGGCGCTCGAAGGGCTGGCCGCGCGTCCGCCGAACCTTGCCATCCTCGACATCAAGATGCCGCGCATGGATGGTATGGAGCTGTTGCGCCGGCTGCGCCAGAAGACCGATCTGCCGGTGATCTTCCTGACCTCCAAGGATGACGAGATCGACGAGCTCTTCGGTCTGAAGATGGGCGCCGACGATTTCATCCGCAAGCCGTTCTCGCAGCGCCTGCTGGTCGAGCGTGTCCGCGCCGTATTGCGCCGGGCAAGCGCCCGCGAGGCCGCGACCAAGGCGCCGACGCAGCAGGCTCGCTCGCTCGAGCGTGGCCAGCTGGTGATGGACCAGGAGCGCCACACCTGCACCTGGAAGGGCGAGCCGGTCGTGCTTACCGTCACCGAATTCCTGATCCTGCACTCGCTGGCGCAGCGCCCGGGCGTCGTCAAGAGCCGCGACGCCCTGATGGATTCGGCCTATGATGAGCAGGTCTATGTCGACGACCGCACCATCGACAGCCACATCAAGCGCTTGCGCAAGAAGTTCAAGGCTGTCGACGACGACTTCGAGATGATCGAAACCCTCTACGGTGTCGGCTACAGATTCCGCGAAGCGTGATATCGGCGAGGGCTGAGATCACATGGCGATGGACGCAGAGATCAGGAAGCCGGCGGCCGCCTCCAAGCGGCCGCGCGGGCGTTTGCTGTTTCTCGACCGGACCCGGATTCGCCTGAGCCGCCTGCTTGGCCATTATTTCTTCTCGAGCCTGACCCGCCGCATCCTGTTCCTCAACCTCGCCGGTCTGGCGGTGCTGGTGGCGGGCATCTTCTATCTCAACGCGTTCCGCGGCGCGCTGATCGAGGCACGCGTCGAAAGCCTGATGACGCAGGGCGGTATCATTGCCGGCGCCATCGCCTCGTCGGCAACGGTCGAAACCGATGCCATCAGGATCGATCCGGAAAAGCTGCTTGAGCTGCAGGCCGGCGAAAGCCTTGGCCCCGGCACCGACCAGCTCGACAGCCTCGATTTCCCGATCAATCCGGAGCGTGTCGCGCCGCTGCTGCGGCGGGTCATCTCGCCGACCCGCACCCGCGCCCGCATCTACGACCGCGACGCCAACCTTTTGCTCGACTCGCGCCACCAGATCCTGCGCTACGACCTGCCGCCGGTGGAGGAAGAAGAGCCGACGCTGATCGAGCGGGCGCAGAAATTCATCTTCGACTTCTTCGTCGACAGCTCCCTGCCGGTCTACAAGGAGCAGCCGGGCGGCAATGGTGCTGCCTTCCCGGAAGTCGTCCAGGCTCTGACCGGCGGTCCCGCGACCATCGTGCGCGTCAGCGAGCAGGGCGAGCAGATCGTCTCCGTCGCCGTTCCGATCCAGCGTTTCCGCGCCGTGCTCGGCGTGTTGATGCTGTCGACCGAAGGCGGCGACATCGACAAGATCGTGGCGGCCGAGCAAAAGGCCATTCTGCGCGTCTTCGGTGTCGCGGCACTGGTCACCGCCATCCTTTCGATGGTTCTGGCCTCGACGATCGCCACGCCCCTGCGCCGCCTCTCGGCTGCAGCCAATCGCGTCCGGCGCGGTAGCAAGAACCGCGACGAGATTCCCGATTTCTCGGATCGCCAGGACGAGATCGGCAACCTGTCGGTCGCCGTGCGCGACATGACCAACGCGCTCTACAACCGTATCGAAGCGATCGAGAGCTTTGCTGCCGACGTCAGCCACGAGCTCAAGAACCCGCTGACCTCGCTGCGCAGCGCCGTCGAGACCTTGCCGCTGGCCAAGAATGAAAGTTCGCGGGCGCGCCTGATGGAGGTCATCCAGCACGACGTGCGCCGGCTCGACCGGCTGATCACCGACATTTCCGACGCTTCGCGCCTCGATGCCGAACTGGCCCGCGAGGACGCCAGCAGGGTCGATCTCAAGAAGTTCATCGGCGACCTAGTCTCGGTGTCGCGTGAGAGCGGCCGCCACAAGAAGCCGGTCGAGATCGAATTCACCCCTGCCAAGTTGCCGGCCGGCGTGAAGAACTACAATGTCGCCGGCCACGATCTGCGCATCGGCCAGGTCATCACCAACCTGATCGAGAATGCCCGCTCCTTCGTGCCCGACGAGCATGGCCACATCGCCATTTCGCTTGCACGCGTCGGCAAGTTCAACGTCATCACCGTCGAGGACAACGGCCCCGGCATCCGCGCCGAAAACATCGACCGCATCTTCGAGCGCTTCTACACCGACCGGCCCGCCAGCGAAGCCTTCGGCCAGAACTCCGGCCTCGGCCTCTCGATCAGCCGCCAGATCGTCGAAGCCCATGGCGGCACGCTGACGGCCGAGAACATCACCGGCACCAAGCCGGGCGAACTCAAGGGTGCGCGTTTCATTGTCGCCTTCCCGGCCGAAAGCTGATCCGTGGCGCCGACCAACATGCATGCGACGGCGATAGTACTCGGCGATCGCGGCGTGCTGATTGCCGGACCGTCGGGCTCAGGCAAATCGTCACTGGCTCTTGCGCTTGTCGAAAAATTTCGCGCCGGCAACCGTTTTGCCCGGCTGGTATCCGACGATCAGGTTTTCCTGTCGGCCCATCAGGGTCGGCTCGTCTGCCATGCGCCGTCAACGATCGCCGGTCTCGTTGAAGTCAGAGGCGACGGCCCAATCCCCGTCGAACATGAGGCCGCGACAACGGTCGACCTGCTTGTCAGGCTGGTTCCGGCCGGCGCGGTGGAGCGGCTGCCCGAGGACGCAAGTGAGCTTCTCTTGGGTTGCAAAGTGCCAAGATTGATGCTCGCGGAGCGCGAAATCGCAGTGGCCACACCCGCGCTGCTGGCGCTGCTCGGCGCCCGGTTTCCAGCCTGAGGCTGCCCAACATTTTTGCTGCATTGCGTCAAAATGGCATGTCTTGCCGTAAATTGGGGCTTGTAAACGCCCTCGCCGTCGACAAGATAGCGCTCCCGCCCCCAAGGCGGCAAAAATACTGCGCGGCTGTGAAAGGGCCATGACGGGAGCCATGACAGAATGATCGGACTCGTGCTTGTGACGCACGGTCAACTGGCTGAGGAGTTCCGCCATGCCGTGGAACACGTCGTCGGACCGCAGGAGAATTTCGAGACCGTCTCAATCGGCGCCGACGATGATATGGCGCAGCGCCGCAGCGACATCATCAACGCCGTTGCCCGCGCCGACACCGGTGCCGGCGTCGTCGTCCTGACCGACATGTTCGGGGGCACGCCGTCGAATCTCGCCATCTCGGTGATGGAGGCCGGCCGTGTCGAGGTCATCGCCGGCATGAACCTGCCAATGCTGATCAAGCTGACCAGCGTTCGCAAGGCCGACAACATGTCCGGCGCGCTCGACGAAGCGCAGGCGGCAGGACGCAAATACATCAACGTTGCAAGCCAGGTGCTGAGCGGCAAATGAGCGGCATGCCCTACTCGCCCGAGAAGGGCCACGTCGTCCGCGACCTCGCCATCGTCAACCAGCGGGGCCTGCATGCGCGCGCTTCGGCGAAGTTCGTGCAGATCGCCGGCGAGTTCGAAGCCTCGATCAGCGTCGAGAAGGACGGCATTTCCGTTGGCGGCACCTCGATCATGGGCCTGATGATGCTGGCCGCCAGTCCCGGCTGCACGATCCGGGTGACCGCAAGCGGCCCCGAGGCCGACCAGGCGATGGAAGCGCTTGCGACACTCGTTGCCGCGCGTTTTGGCGAGGAGTGCTGATCGCCGGGTTATCTGCCCTGTGACATGCACGAATAAAGATTTCTTTATGTCCCATTGTCGATGACGGCCTGATCTGGTAGTCAGGCCGATCTTTCGCGCGCCCTCTCAAGCCTCCCGCTTCGGCGCGCAGCAAACAGGAATCGGAGCAAGCCATGACGGGTAGCAAGGATTATCTGGTCGCCGACATTTCGCTCGCCGGCTGGGGTCGCAAGGAAATCGAGATCGCCGAAACCGAAATGCCGGGCCTGATGGCCTGCCGCGAGGAGTTCGGTGAAGCACAGCCGCTCAAGGGCGCACGCATTTCCGGCTCGCTGCACATGACCATCCAGACAGCGGTGCTGATCGAGACGCTGAAGGCTCTCGGCGCCGACATCCGCTGGGCCTCGTGCAACATCTTTTCGACGCAGGACCACGCCGCTGCGGCGATCGCCGAATCTGGTATCCCGGTCTTCGCCGTCAAGGGCGAGACGCTCGAGGAATACTGGCAGTACACCGACCAGATCTTCCAGTGGACCGATGGCGGCGCCACCAACATGATCCTCGATGATGGCGGCGACGCCACCATGTACATCCTGATCGGCGCTCGCGCTGAAGCAGGCGAAAACGTGCTGTCCAATCCGGGCAGCGAAGAGGAAGAAATCCTTTTCGCCCAGATCAAGAAGCGCATGGCCGAGACGCCGGGCTTCTTCGCCAAGCACAAAGCTGCGATCCGCGGCGTCACCGAAGAGACCACGACCGGCGTCAATCGTCTCTACCAGCTGCAGAAGAAGGGCCTGTTGCCCTTCCCGGCGATCAACGTCAACGACTCGGTCACCAAGTCGAAGTTCGACAACAAGTATGGCTGCAAGGAATCGCTGGTCGACGGCATCCGCCGCGGCACCGACGTCATGATGGCCGGCAAGGTCGCCGTCGTCTGCGGCTACGGCGACGTCGGCAAGGGTTCGGCCGCCTCGCTCCAGGGCGCCGGCGCCCGCGTCAAGGTCACGGAAGTCGATCCGATCTGCGCGCTGCAGGCGGCGATGGACGGCTTTGAAGTCGTAACCCTCGAGGATGCCGCGCCGACCGCCGACATCGTCATCACCACGACCGGCAACAAGGACGTCATCACCCTCGATCACATGCGCCTGATGAAGGACATGGTCATCGTCGGCAACATCGGCCACTTCGACAACGAGATCCAGGTTGCCGCGCTGCGCAATCTGAAGTGGACCAACGTCAAGCCGCAGGTCGACATGATCACCTTCCCGGGGGGCAAGCGCATGATCCTTTTGTCGGAAGGCCGTCTGCTCAACCTCGGCAACGCCACCGGCCATCCGAGCTTCGTCATGTCGGCGTCGTTCACCAACCAGACGCTGGCCCAGATCGAGCTCTGGACCAAGCCCGGCCAGTACAAGAACGAAGTCTATGTCCTGCCCAAGCATCTCGACGAGAAGGTCGCGCGCCTGCATCTCGACAAGCTCGGCGCCAAGCTGACCACGCTGAGCGATGAGCAGGCTACCTATATCGGCGTCACGCCAAAGGGTCCGTTCAAGCCGGAACACTACCGCTATTAACCATAGCGAAAATACCTACTAGATATTGAAGCCGGGCGATTGACTTTCGCCCGGTTTCTTTTTTGGGCGCTCGCCTGCTTCACGTCGATTCGCCTAAGCGGTATGGTGACATGATTCGTCACGCGCCCATTCTTGGCGGGAATTTCGGGCGCTACGGGGCGGTCTTGCAGTCGGGCGGCACAGAGGAAACAAGACATGCCGGGGGAATACCCGCTTCCAGCGGGACAGGCCGTCTCCGGCGGCCACGAGGATTCGCAGAACGCGACCGCAGGTCGCTCCTGGCATGCCTTGCGGCGTGTGGGCGGTTGGGCGGCGTGCGCGGCCCTTGCCACGACTGCGATTTGCACGCCTCTCGGCTTCGCCCACGCCCAGCAGGCATCGATTGCCGGCCTGCCCGTGAGCACCGTCGAAGTCATCCAGCTTGCGATGTTCGTCGGCGTGATGGGCGCTGCCTTGATCTCGGCAATCGCGCTGATCCGCGAGAAGGGCCGCATCAGCGCCGAGAATGTCGAGCTGCGTGGCCGCGTTGCCGATCTCAATGCCTCGCTGCAGCGCTCCGAGGCCCTGCTCAATTTGCGCGACCAGCGCGTCATCGTCTGGGCCAACGAGAACAAGAAGCCCGAACTCGTCGGTTCGCTGCCGATCGAGACAGGGGCCCCGGATGATCGTGCCGCCTTCCTCGGCTTTGGCCGCTGGCTGATGCCGCGTTCGGCCGCAGCGCTCGAAAACGCCATCGCTGCCTTGCGCGACAAGGGCACGGCCTTCGAACTGATTGCCGAGACCCACGCCAATGCTGCGCTCGAGGTCCATGGTCGCAAGAGCGGCGCCCATGTCATCGTCCGCTTTGTCTCGATTTCCGAAGCGCAGCGCGGGCAGGCCCGGTTGAAGCTCGAAAACCAGCGCCTGAGCGCCGAATACGAGACGCTGATCGGCCTGATGGACGCAATCGACATGCCGTTCTGGATGCGCGATGCCGACGGCCGCCTGAAATGGGTCAACAAGGCCTTCGCCAAGGCCGTCGAGGCGGTGGATTCGTCCGCCGCCATTCGTGACGGCAAGGAATTTCTCGGCACCCAGGCGCGCGAGGCGATCGTCCAGCAGCACCAGACGCAGCCGCTGTTCCAGCAGACACTGTCGACCGTCATCGATGGCGACCGCAAGATGTTTGCCGTCACCGATCTGGTCGGCAAGGAAGGCTCGGCCGGCATCGCCGCCGACATGAGCGCTGCCGACGCCATCCGCGAGGAATACAGCCTGGTCGTGCGCAGCCATGCCGATACGCTCGACCAGGTTGCCACCGCCGTCGCCACCTTCGACGCCGGGCAGAAGCTGCGCTTCTACAACAACGCCTTCCAGAAGCTCTGGGATCTCGACGCCGGCTACATTTCGAGCGCGCCCGACAATGCGCTGCTGCTCGACCGCCTCCGCAGCGAACGCAAGCTGCCCGAGCAGCAGGAATGGCGCCGCTGGAAGGAGAACCTGCTGTCGGCCTATCGCGCCGTCGATCCGCAGGAGCACCTCTGGCACCTGCCCGACGGCCGCACCATCCGCGTCGTCGCCAATCCGCAGCCCAAGGGCGGCGTCACCTGGGTGTTCGAGAACCTGACCGAGCGGATCGATCTCGAAAGCCGCTACACCACAGCCGTGCGTGTGCAGGGCGAAACCCTCGACAATCTGGCCGAAGGCGTCGTCGTCTTTGGCCCAGATGGCCGTATCCGCCTGTTCAATCCGGCCTTCGGCCAGCTCTGGGGCGTCTCGCCCGAGGTGCTGCGGCAGAACACGCACATCTCGGCCATCCGCGCCGAATGCGACACGCGTGCCGACAACAGCCCGTGGGGCGATTTCGTCTCCGCCGTCACCGGCTTTGACGAACGCAGCGACCGCCATGGCCAGACCGAGCTCAAGAACGGCTCGGTGCTGCACCATGCCGTCATCCACCTGCCCAACGGCCAGGTGATGCTGACCTTCGTCGACGTCACCGACAGCGTCAATGTCGAGCGCGCGCTGAAGGACAAGAACGAGGCGCTGCAGCGCGCCGACCAGATCAAGAACGAGTTCGTCCAGCACGTCTCCTACGAGCTGCGTTCGCCGCTGACCAACATCATCGGCTTCACCGAGCTGTTGTCGCTGCCCGGCACCGGACCGCTGTCGCCGCGCCAGCGCGAATATGTCGAGCATATCGGCTCGTCGTCGGGCGTGCTGTTGACCATCGTCAACGACATCCTCGACCTCGCTACCGTCGACGCCGGCATCATGCAGCTCGATATCTCCGAAGTGCATGTCCATCGCGCCATCGAGGCTGCTGCCGAGCTCGTCGCCGACCGGCTGGAAGAGCACTCGATCAAGCTTGCCATCGAGATCAAGGGCGCGCCGAAGAGCTTCAACGGCGACGAGACCCGCGTCCGCCAGATCCTCTACAACCTGCTCTCGAACGCGGTGAACTACGCGCCGGCTGCCAGCACCATCACGCTCGCTTGCCGCCAGCGCGCCGAAGGCGTCGAATTTTCGGTCCATGACGACGGCCCGGGTGTGCCGCCCGAGGTGCTCGACACCATGTTCCAGCGCTTCGAATCCCGCGTCAACGGCGGCCGCAAGCGCGGCGCGGGCCTTGGCCTGTCGATCGTCAAGAGCTTCGTTGAGCTGCATGGCGGCACCGTCCGGATCGACAGCGGCAAAGATCTTGGCACGACCGTCATCTGCCTGTTCCCAGACATGCCCGCCGGCGTCCGGGTCGCGGCGGAGTAGCAGGTTTGACGACGGCCAGATCGCTGGAACGGCACCTGCCCGACGAAGCCGCCACCACGCAGCTGGGCGAGGACCTCGCCATGGCCGTGCGGCCTGGCGACGTGTTCCTGCTGGACGGCGATCTCGGCGCCGGCAAGTCCACTTTGGCGCGCGGCCTGATCCGCGCCCTGGCCGCCGATCCCGCCCATGAGGTGCCGAGCCCGACATTCACGCTGGTCCAGAGCTACGACACGCCTGTCGCCGTCCATCATTTCGACCTCTATCGCCTGTCCTCGCCAGAGGAGCTGGAAGAGCTTGGTTTCGACGAGGCGGTTAGCTCGGGCGTGGCGCTGGTCGAATGGCCTGAGCGCGCCATTGATGCCATGCCGGCAACCAGCCTGCGTATTGCGTTCCAGCATGAGGGCGATGGCCGCCGCATCACGATTACAGGCGATGGACCGGCCTTCGACCGTGTCGCCCGCTCACTCGCCATGCGCGACTTCCTCGTAGCCTCGGCGTGGAGCGATGCTCATCGCGCCCGTTTCATCGGAGACGCATCGGCGCGGTCTTATGAGACGGTGACCAGGGAAGGCCATGCACCGCTGGTGCTGATGAACTCGCCGAGACTGACGCTCGGTCCGCCCGTGCGTGACGGCAAGCCCTACGCCGAGATCGCGCACACCGCCCAGACCGTCGCCGCCTTCGCCGCCATCGATCGCGCGCTTGCCGCCGGTGGCGTCACCGTGCCGGGCATCGTCGCCCAGGACCTCGACCAGGGTTTCGTGCTGCTCGAGCATCTCGGCTCAGGCGCTTTCCTCGATCCCGAGGGCAGGCCGGTCACCGAGCGCTACGCAGCTGCGGCAGAACTGCTGGCAATGATTCACGGGAAACATTGGGACGACCGGCTGGAGGCCGCGCCCGGTGTCGTCCACCAGGTGCCGCCCTTCGACCGGGACGCTTTGATGATCGAGGTCGAGCTGCTGGTCGAATGGTATGTGAAGGCGGTCACCGGTGCGCCCGCTTCGGCTGAGCTGTGCGACGGCTACCGCGCCGCCTGGAACGCCGTCTTCGACCGCCTCGCCGACAAGCAATATGGCCTTGTCCTGCGCGACTACCATTCGCCAAACATCATCTGGCGTGGCGATCGCCATGGCCACGACCGCCTCGGCATCGTCGACTTCCAGGACGCGCTGATTGGCCCCGTCGCTTATGACGTCGCCTCACTCGCCATGGATGCGCGGGTGACCGTGTCGCCCGACATCGAGTGCGGCACCGTCGATGCCTATGTCGCCGCGCGACATGCTGCCGGCAGTTTTGACGAGATGGCCTTCCGCGAAGCCTACGCCATCATGGCGGCGCAGCGGAATTCGAAGATTCTCGGCATTTTCGTTCGCCTCGACCGGCGCGATGGCAAGCCGCAATATCTCAGGCACCTGCCGCGTATCAGGGACTATCTGCACCGCTCGCTCTCACACCCGTCACTTGCGGAACTGCGCGACTTCTACCGCGACAACCGCCTGCTTGAGGAGTTCTGACGCGTGAATGGGCCTGCCAAAAATCCCTCCGTCGCCATGGTTCTGGCCGCCGGTCTCGGCAAGCGCATGCGGCCGATCACCGATACGATCCCCAAGCCGCTGGTGCGCGTGTCTGGCAAGACCCTGCTCGACTGGGGTCTCGACAGCCTCACCGAGGCGGGCGTCGAGCGAGCCGTCGTCAATGTCCACTATCTGCCCGACCAGATCGTCGAGCATGTCGCTTCCCGCCAGGCGCCGCGCATCGAAATCTCCGACGAGCGCGACGGACTGCTCGATTCCGCCGGCGGCATCGTCAGGGCGCTGCCCCGGCTTGGCGCAGCACCGTTCTACATCGTCAACGCCGACACCTTCTGGATCGATGAGGGCGTGCCCAACCTGACCCGCCTCGCCCTTGCCTGGGATGCCGGGCGCATGGATATTCTGCTGATGCTGGCGGACCTCGAACAGGCGACCGGACACTCGGGTGGTACCGACTTCTTGGTCGCGCCGGACGGGACGTTGAGCCGCGCCAGGGGCGCGCCCGACGGGCTTATCTATGCCGGTGCTGCGATCGTCCACCCACGCCTGTTCGCCGCTGCACCCGAGACGCCGCATTCGCTCAACCGCTATTTCGACGAGGCGATTGCCAGCGGTCGGCTTCACGGCATGCGCATGTCGGGCAGCTGGATCACCGTCGGCACGCCCGATGCCATCGCACCTGCCGAGGCCGCGGTGAAGAGGGCATTGGCGGAGGCGCAATGAGCGGCCGCGCGTCGCCACGCGTCTTTTCCATCCCGCCCGGCACCCCCTTCCTGCCGACGCTGGCGGCGTCCCTGCTCGACGGCAGCCTGATCTCCGACTTCCGCTTCGACGGCGATCCGCTGGCGCTGGCCGACGTCACAATCTACGTGCCGACGCGCCGCGCTGCGCGTGCGCTGCGCGGTGTCTTCGTCGATGCCGGCGGCGGCAGCTCGGCGATCCTGCCTGTTATCAAGCCGCTCGGCGAGTTCGACGAGGACGAGGCGGCCTTCGAGACCGAAGGCGCCGGTGCGCTCGACCTTGCCCCGCCGGTTTCCGCCACCGACCGCCTGCTCCTGCTCGCACCCTTGGTGCGTGCCTGGAAGCGCCGTCTTCCCGCCCATGTCGCGGCGCTGTTCGAGGAGGAGATCGTCGTGCCGGCCTCGGCTGCCGACGCCATCTGGCTGGCCCGCGATCTCGCCGGGCTGATGGACGAGATCGAGACCGAAGGCTCCGACTGGTCGCGGCTAGCCGACCTGGTGACCGGTGAGCTGTCCGGCTGGTGGCAGGTGACGCTCGACTTCCTCTCCATCGTCACCGGCGCCTGGCCGGAAATGCTGAAGGAGCGCGGCCAGTCCAATCCTGCCGCCCATCGCAGCGCCCTGATCCGCCTCGAAGCCGAGCGGCTGAAGCGCAACCCGCCCGCCGGACCGGTCATCGCGGCGGGTTCCACCGGCTCGATCCCTGCTACCGCCGAGCTGCTCGCGGCCATTTCGCGCTTGCCGCGTGGTGCAGTCGTGCTTCCCGGACTGGACGCCACGCTCGACCAGCGCGCCTATGAGACGATCACCGAGATCGGCGCCAGGGCCTCGGTGCTTGGCCATCCCCAGTATGGCCTTGCCAAGCTGATCGGCAAGATCGGCATCCGGCGCGACGACGTCGACGAACTGGGCGCGCCGACCTGTGCCATGGCCCGCCGCGCGGCCGTCGTCGGTGAAGCGCTGCGGCCGGCCGAGACCACCGACGCCTGGGCCGAGAAGCGCAGCGACGCCGACGACCCCGAGATCGCCGATGCCTTCGCCGGCGTAACACTTCTCGAAGCCGCGCATGAGCGCGACGAGGCGGCGGCTATCGCCATCGCGCTTCGCCAGGCGGTCGCCCAATCGGGCCATCGCGCTGCCCTGGTCACCAGCGACCGCAACCTTGCCCGCCGTGTCGCTGCGGAGCTTCGCCGCTTCGGCATCCAGGCCGACGATTCCGGTGGCGTGCCGCTGGCCAACACGCCGCCGGCAGCCCTTCTGCGTACCATGCTCGCTGCCGCCTTCCGTCCGGGTGATCCGGTGGCGGTGCTGTCGCTGCTCAAGCATCCCTTGCTGCGCCTTGGCCAAGAGCGTTCAGCCGTCCGGCGTGCTGCCGAGACCATCGAGCTCGTCGTGCTGCGCGGTGGCGTCGGCCGGCCTGACATTGCCGGGCTCGCCGAGGAATTCGAGGCCAGATTGACAAGCATGGGTGGCGCGTCGCGCAGGCCGTTCTGGTTCGACCGCATCAGCGTGCGCCGCATCGAGGAAGCCCGGGATATAGCAGGCAGGCTCGTCTCTCGCCTGGCGCCATTGTTCGCCTTTCGTGGCGATTCAGAGGTCGACCTCGCGGCGATCGTCCGTGCCACCGTCGAGGCGCTGGAAAATCTCGGACGCGACGAGCATGGCGGCCTGGGCACACTCTATGACGGCGATGCCGGTGCCAAGCTCGCCGAGGCGCTGCGCTCGCTGGTCGCAGCACAGGCCTCGTTCAGTTTCGTTGCCGACGAGTGGCCCGACGTCATGGACGCGCTGGTGGCGCCCGAGGCGGTCAAGCCGGCGCAAGGTGCCGACCGCGCCATCGCCATCTGGGGTGCGCTCGAAGCCCGCCTGCAGACGGTCGATACGCTGGTCATCGGCGCGCTGAACGAGGGCACCTGGCCGCGCAAGGCAGAGGCCGACCGCTTCATGTCGCGCGTCATGAAGACGGGCATCGACCTCGAACCGCCGGAACGCCGCATCGGCCTCGCCGCCCATGATTTCCAGATGGCGATGGGGGCGAAAAACGTCGTCCTGTCGCGTTCCGCCCGCTCGGGCGATGCGCCCGCCGTGCCGTCGCGCTGGCTGCAGCGCCTGCTCACCTATCTCGGCCCCGACCACGCGGCCGTCTTGCGCAAGCGCGGCGAAAACCTGCTTCACTGGGCGCGCCAGCTCGATGCCGGCCAAAAGTCCGATTTCGCTACCCGTCCGGAGCCCAGGCCGCCGGTGGAGGTCAGGCCGCGCCGCTTCAGCATCACCGAGATCGAGACGCTGCGCCGCGATCCCTATGCCGTCTATGCCAGGCGTATCCTCGGCCTGTCGGCGCTCGACCCGCTGGTGCGCGATCCCGGTGCCGCCGAGCGGGGCACGTTGTTCCACGATATCCTGCACCTGTTTTCGGCGACCATCGTCGATCCGCGTGATCCCACCGCATTCGGCGCACTGATCGCCGCCGGCCGCCATTGCTTCGCCGAGGCGGCCCTGCCCGCCGACGTCGAGGCCGTCTGGTGGCCACGCTTCGAGCGACTGGCGGTCAACATCCTGGAGTGGGAGCGCAGCCGCGCCGACGCCGTGGTTTCCCGCCACGCCGAGGAAGGCGCCTCGGCCATCGAAGTCGGGCTCAGCGGCGCGACGCTGTCCGGTCGCGCCGACCGTGTCGACGTGCTTGCCGGCGGCATGGCAGACATCCTCGACTACAAGACCGGCTCGTCGCCATCCAAGGCGCAGGCGCACACGCTGATCTCGCCCCAGCTGGCGCTCGAAGGCGCGCTTCTGCGGCGTGGCGCCTTCCGCGAGCTTGGTAAGCGCGAGCCCTCGCAGCTGGCGTTCGTCCGCCTGAAGCCGAATGGCGAGGTGTTCGAAGAATCGATCCTCGAGCACAACCGCAAGCCAAAATCAGCCGTCGAACTGTCCGAAGAGGCCTGGGAGCGCTTGGAGCAGCTTTTGCTGCACTACAACGATCCGACCACGGGTTATCTCTCGCGCGCCCTGCCCTTCCGCGAAGGCGAGACCGACGGCGACTACGACCATCTCGCCCGCGTGCTCGAATGGTCGGCCGGCGGTGATGGCAGTGCGGAGGGCGATGAATGAAGAAGGCGTTCTTCGTCCCCACCGAGACGGCAGAGCGCCAGGCGCGCGCCTCCGATCCGGGCAATTCGGTCTGGGTGTCGGCCAATGCCGGCTCCGGCAAGACGCACGTGCTGTCGCAGCGCGTGATGCGGCTTTTGCTGCGTGGCACCGATCCATCGAAGATCCTGTGCCTGACTTATACCCGCGCCGCCGCCGCCAACATGTCGAATCGCGTCTTCGCCAACCTGTCGGAATGGACGATGTTGGCCGACGCCGAGTTGGCCGCACGCATCACGGCACTCGACGGTGTCCGCCCTGACGCTGCCAAGCTGCGCCGCGCGCGCCGATTGTTCGCCGAGGCGCTGGAAACGCCGGGCGGGCTGAAGATCCAGACCATCCACGCCTTCTGCGAGTCGGTGCTGCACCAGTTCCCGCTCGAGGCCAACATCGCCGCCCATTTCGAGATGCTCGACAGCCAGATGGAGGCGACTTTGTTCGCCACCGCGCGGCGCGACATGGTCACCGGCGCCGGCGAGCACAATCCCGAACTCGCCGAGGCCTTCGCCAAGGTGCTGGAGCGTGGCGGCGAGGCCGGGCTCGATGCGCTGCTCGCCGAGATCGTGCGCAAGCGCGATGGGCTGCGCGCCTTCATCGCCCAGGTTCAAGACTTCAATTTCGAAGCGCTCTACGAGGAGTTCGGTTTTTCGTCCAGGGACAGTGCCGAGGCCATCGCCGCTTCGATCTGGCCGCTGCCGGGCTTCGAGCCGACCTTCTTCACCGAATTCGCCATAGCAGCCGAAGCCACAGACGCGCGCAGCGTGCTGAACAATATCCTGCCTAACGCCCGGCTCGCCTATGCCGAGGCCGACCCCATGCGCCGGCTGTCGCTTCTGTGCAATGCCTTCCTCAAGGCCGACGGCGATCCGTACAATCCGTCCAGCGCGTTCAAGAAGGCTTTGCTCGACCGGCTGCCAGATTTGCCCGAGCGTTATGCGGCGACGGCAGCGGCCATCATCGAGGCAGCCGACCGGCTCGCCCATTTTCGCATGCTGGAGGCAACGCAGGCGGCACTGACGATCGCCGACTGGCTGATTGCCCGCTACGAGCGGCTGAAGACCGGCCGCGGCTTCCTCGATTTCAACGACCTGATCACCCGCACCGTCAACCTGCTCGCGCGTCCCGACGCCGGGCCGTGGGTGCAGTACAAGCTCGACAAGGGCATCGACCACATACTGCTCGACGAAGCCCAGGACACCAGCCCCGACCAATGGGAAGTGGTGAAGCGGCTGGCGGAAGAGTTCTTCTCCGGCTTCAGCGCCCGCGACAACGTTCACCGCACGGTCTTCGCCGTCGGCGACGAGAAGCAGTCGATCTATTCGTTCCAGGGTGCCGCGCCCGAATCCTTCGACAACTCCAAGCACGAATTCGCCGGCCGCATCCGTGATGCCGATGCCCGTTTCGAGGACGTCACACTGACCTGGTCGTTCCGCTCGACAGACGACGTGCTGTCGGCCGTCGACCGTGTCTTCGAGGACACCAGCGTTCGTCGCGGCGTCACCCGCGCGCCCGAGCCGCCGAGCCATAAGGCGATCCGCGCCGGGGCGGCAGGTTACGTCGAGGTCTGGCCCTCGGTCGGCGCCGATGCCGTCGACGAGCCCGACGACTGGCGCAAGCCTATCGACCATGCTCATGCGCCTGCCGTGGTGGTTGCTGAACAGGTCGCCGCCACCATCCGCAAATGGCTCGACGAGCGTGAGGTCATCGAAGGCACCGGCAAGTGCCTGCGCGCGGGCGACGTCATGGTGCTGGTGCGCAAGCGCGACCGCTTCGTTCATGCGCTGTCGCGGGCGCTGAAGCGCCGCGACATCCCGGTAGCCGGCGCCGACCGGCTGAGCCTGCCCGGCCATATCGCGGTCAAGGACCTGATCGCGCTTGGGCGTTTCCTGATCCAGCCGGAGGACGACCTGTCGCTGGCCGCCGTGCTGCGTAGCCCGATCTTCGGCATGTCGGAAGATGCGCTGTTTGTGCTCTCGGCCAATCGGGGCAAAGGAAGGTCGCTGATCGCCTCGCTGCGCGATCATGCGGCGAGAGATGCTGTTTTCGCCGAGGCGGCCGCCGTCCTTGAGGCCTGGGCGACGGAGGCTGCCTTCCGGCCGATCTTCGAGTTCTATTCGGGCGTACTGTCGGGCGGAACCAGCCGCGACGGCGTGCGCAAGAAGATGATCTCGCGCCTTGGCCAGGAGGCCGGCGACATTCTCGACGAGTTCCTGAATTTCTGCCTGGCCGAGGAGCGCACCGGCCTGCCCGGTCTCGAATCGTTCCTGTCGACGCTCGAAAGTGCCGGCCCCGAGATCAAGCGCGAGATGGATCAGACGCGTGACGAGGTCCGCATCATGACCGTACACGCCGCCAAGGGTCTGGAGGCGCCGGTGGTGTTCCTCGTCGACAGCGGCTCGGCCCCGTTCAGCGATCAGCATTTGCCGCGCCTGATGCCTTTCGTCCCGCAAGGCCGACACTGGCAGGGCAAGGGTTATCTCTGGCGCGCTGGCGCCGATGTCGCCAACGCCTTCTCGAAGGGTGCCAGCGCGTTGGCCCGCGATCTCGCCGACGACGAATACCGGCGCCTGCTTTATGTCGGCATGACCCGCGCCGAGGACCGGCTGATCATCTGCGGTTATCACGGCAAGCGCCAGCCCGGCCTCAACACCTGGCATTCGATTGTCAGCCGTGCGTTGTCGGTGGCGCCCGAAAGCGCAGAGCGCGGCCATCCCGTCATCACGGACAGGCCTGTCCACCGCTTCCGCGTCACGCCATTGCCCGCAACGCCTTTGTCGGCGCCGGAACCGGCGGCCAGCGAGAGAGCCCGCATCGAGCCCTTGCCGGAAAGCCTTTTTGGCGCGCCGCCGGCCTTCGAGGATTTGCCGCAGCCGCTGTCCCCGTCGGGCGCTTCGGCGCTGATCGAGGAGACGCAGGAGGCCGTGATCTCGGGCCGCTCGCCGGTGCTCGACGCCGAGGGCGAGCCGGGCTTTGCCATCGCCCGCGGCTCGGCCTTGCACCGGCTGTTACAGATGCTGCCGCGGCTCGACGCCGAGATACGCCAGTCCGCCGCCGAGCGCTACCTCGTCCGTGTCGGCCAGGACTGGCCGGAGGCGGAGCGTGCCAGCGCGCTCGCATCCGTGCTTGCAGTGCTCGACGACCCCAGGTTTTCGCCGCTGTTTTCGCCCTCCTCGCGCGCCGAAGTGTCTGTTATGGGCAGCCTCGTGGTCAGGGGAAAGCCGCGCTCGGTGTCGGGCAAGATCGACCGCCTGGCGGTCACCGACAGCGAGGTGTTGATCGTCGACTACAAGACCAACCGGCCGCCACCCGCCTCGTTCGAGCAGGTGCCAAACGCCTATGTCGTGCAGCTTGCGCTCTACCGCGCGCTGCTCCGGCCGCTCTATCCCGGCAAGACGGTTGCCGCGGCCCTGCTGTTCACAGAGGCGCCGCGGCTGATCGCCGTACCGGCCGAGGCGATGGATGCCGCCCTTGTTCGACTCACCCAAGCGTGACACAACGGATGCTTGACCAAGGGTCCGCGCACTACCACATATGGCGCGACAGACAACTCCAAGAGGATCGTATCATGGCCACCGTCAAGATCGACAACAGCAATTTCAAGTCCGGCGTGCTCGAGGCCAAAGAGCCCGTCGTCGTCGATTTCTGGGCTGAATGGTGCGGCCCCTGCAAGATGATCGGCCCGTCGCTCGAAGAGATTTCCAACGAGCTCGCCGGCAAGGTCAAGATCACCAAGGTCAACATCGACGAGAACCCCGAGATTGCCGCCCAGTTCGGCGTGCGTTCGATTCCGACGCTGATGATCTTCAAGGACGGCGAAGTTGCCGACATCAAGGTCGGCGCGCTGCCCAAGACCGCGCTGTCGCACTGGATCAGCGGCAACGTTTGATCGCCCGTATCAAGCAAATGAAAAGCCCGGCTTTGGTCGGGCTTTTTTGTATCTCGAATGGCCGCTGGACAGGCCCTCAGGTCGGCGGCGTGCCGTTGGCCGCCAGCACCTCGCCCACCAGATAGAGCGAGCCGCCGATCAGGATGCGCGGCGCCGGCTCTTTCTCGTCCCAGGTATCGCGCAAAAGCATCAGTGCATTGGCAACCGAGCTCACCGGCTCGGCCGACAGCCCGGCCTCGGTGGCGCGCACAGCCAGTTCCTCGTTGGGAACGCCGGCGTCGCTCATCGTCACCGGCACGGTGTAGACATGGCGCGCCATGCCGTGGAACGGCTTGAAATAGCCGGTCTGGTCTTTGGTGTTGATCATGCCGGAGATCAGGAACAGCGGGCGCGGGAACTTCTCCTCCTGCTCGGTCAGGGCCTCGGCAATGACGGTCCCGGCGCCGGGATTGTGGCCGCCGTCGACCCAGACCTCGGCGCCCTTCGGCGCCAGCTCGCTGAGTGCGCCCTGCGGCAGGCGCTGCATGCGACCGGGCCAGGTCACCGACGCCATCGCCTTGTCGGCGGTGCGTTCGTCGACCGGGAAGCCGGCGGCCTTCACCGCGGCGATCGCGGCGGCTGCATTGGCGAACTGGTGACGTCCGGGCAGGCGTGGCGGTGACAGGTCCAGCAGGCCGGTCTGGTCCTGGTAGATCATGCGGCCGTTTTCCTCGAAGGCGACGAAATCCTGGCCATAAACCTCAAGTGGGCAATTGAGCCGCTCGGCAGTGTCGATCAGCACCTGCTGTGCCGCCTCGGTCTCCTGCGCGCCGACGACGACCGGGCAACCGCGCTTGATGATGCCGGCTTTCTCGGCGGCGATCAGCTCGACCTTGTCGCCAAGATAGGCCTCGTGGTCCATCGACACCGGCATGATCACCGACACCGCCGAGCGCTTGATGACATTGGTGGCGTCGAAGCGCCCGCCAAGCCCGACCTCTATGATGCAGGCGTCGGCCGGATGCTCCGAGAACAGAACGAACGTGACGGCCGTGAGGATCTCGAAGACGGTGATCTTCTCGCCGCGATTGGCTTCGCCGACGCGGCGTACGGCATCCGTCAGCACGTCGTCGGCGACAAGCTTGCCGCCGCCCGGCGCTGCCAGGCGGTAGCGTTCGTGCCAGTTCACCAGATGCGGCGAGGTGTGGACATGGACCAGCAGACCCTGGGCTTCGAGCAGCGCGCGCGAGAACGCCGCGCACGAGCCCTTGCCATTGGTGCCGGCGATGTGGATCACCGGCGGCATGTGGTCCTGCGGATTGCCCAGCCTTTCGAGCAGCCGGGTGATGCGGTCGAGCGAAAGGTCGAAGCCCTTCGGATGGAGCGCCAACAGGCGCTCGATTTCGAGATCGGCTTCGAGCGTGGTCATGGCATTTCCTCGGGCGCTACGCTGCTGCGGTCGTATCAGGCCTGCGGGCGGCGTTCCGGCACCGGCACGACGGGTGGCAGAATCTCGGCTTCGACAGCCTTGGCTGCCACCGGTGCCTTGGTCAGGATCTTGAGCAGGTTGGCAACCGTCGATTTCATCTCGAGCCGCGACACCACCATGTCGACCATGCCGTGGTCCATCAGGTACTCCGAGCGCTGGAAGCCCTCAGGCAGCTTCTCGCGGATGGTCTGCTCGATGACGCGCGGGCCGGCGAAGCCGATCAGCGCACCGGGCTCGGCAATATGGACGTCGCCCAGCATCGCGTAGGAGGCGGTGACGCCGCCGGTCGTCGGATTGGTCAGCACCACGATATAGGGCAAGCCGGCTTCCTTGAGCCGGTCGACTGCGACAGTCGTGCGTGGCAGCTGCATCAGCGACAAGATGCCTTCCTGCATGCGCGCGCCGCCCGAGGCAGCGAACAGGATCAGCGGACGCTTCTTCTCCAGCGCAACCTCGAAGGCGCGGATGATGGCGTCGCCTGCGGCCATGCCGAGCGAACCGCCCATGAAGGCGAAGTCCTGCACGGTGACGACGACGGGCAGGCCCTCGATCTTGCCGGTGCCCGACAGGATCGCGTCTTCGAGACCGGTCTTGGTCTTGGCGTCCTTGAGGCGGTCGACATAGCGCTTCTCATCGCGGAACTTCAGCGGGTCGGTCACGACCTTTGGGTTCTCGATGATCTCGTAGCGGCCGTCGTCGAAGAAGAAGCGCAGCCGCTCCTTCGCCGAAATCTTCATGTGATGGCCCGAAGACGGGATGACGTACTGGTTTTCCTCGAGGTCCTTGTGGAACACCATCTCGCCGCTCTCGGGATCCTTGATCCAGAGATTGTCGGGCATTTCCCGGCGGCCAAGCATCGAGTTGATCTTGGGGCGGACGTAATTGGTAATCCAGTTCATGGCAGTGGTCCTCTTCGAGCCCAGGACATGGGGTATTTATTGGGCGGGAGCAAGGCGTGCGGCGCGAACGCCTTGGGACAAGCCGGTAACCAGCGTCGCCACGGCTTCGGCCGGGTCGGCGGTCTTTTCACCCTTCGGGCCCAGGACGTTGGCCACGGCATTGACGATCGCTGTGCCGACGACCACGCCGTCGGCCGATGCGCCGATGGTGCGTGCCTGCTCGGCGGTCTTGACGCCGAAGCCGACACAGACGGGGAGATCGGTGTGCGCCTTGATGCGGTTCACCGCCTCCGCCACCTTGGTCGTGTCAGCCAGCGCCGAGCCGGTGATGCCGGTCATCGAGACGTAGTAGACAAAGCCCGACGTGTTTTCGAGCACCTTCGGCAGGCGCTTGTCGTCGGTCGTCGGCGTTGCCAGGCGGATGAAGTTGATGCCGGCCTTGAGTGCAGGGATACACAGTTCGGCGTCCATCTCCGGCGGCAGGTCGACGATGATCAGCCCATCTATACCCGAGGCGACAGCGTCGGTCAGGAAGCGGTCGACGCCGTAGATGTAGATCGGGTTGTAATAGCCCATCATGACGATCGGCGTGTCGTTGTCGCCCTGGCGGAACTCGCGCGCCAGTTTGAGCGTCTTGGCCAGCGTCTGACCGGCCTTCAGCGCGCGCAGGCCGGCGGCCTGGATCGCCGGGCCATCGGCCATCGGGTCGGAAAACGGCATGCCGAGCTCGATGACGTCGCTGCCCGCCTTGGGCAGTGCCTTCATGATCGACAGCGAGGTTTCGTAGTCAGGGTCGCCGCCCATGAAATAGGTCACGAGCGCCGGGCGTCCCTCGGCCTTCAGCTTTGCCATGCGGTGGTCGATGCGGGTGGTCGTCATGATCAGATCTCCATGCCTAGCATCTTGGCCACCGTATGCACGTCCTTGTCGCCACGGCCGGAGAGGTTGACGATCATCACCTTGTCCTTGCCCATCGTAGGCGCAACCTTGACCGCATGCGCGATGGCATGGGCGGATTCGAGCGCCGGGATGATGCCTTCCACCTTGGTGGTCAGCTGGAACGCCTCCAGCGCTTCGTCGTCGAGGATCGGCACATAGTCGACGCGGCCGCTGTCGCGGAGCCAGCTATGTTCGGGGCCAACGCCGGGATAGTCGAGACCGGCGGAGATCGAGTGGCCGTCGAGGATCTGGCCGTCATTGTTCTGCAACAGGTAGGTGCGGTTGCCGTGCAGCACGCCGGGGCGACCAGCGCTCATCGAGGCGCAGTGCTCGATGCCGTCGAGGCCACGTCCGCCGGCTTCGATGCCGACGATCTTGACGCTGCGGTCGTCGAGGAAAGGGTGGAACAGGCCAATGGCGTTCGAGCCGCCGCCGACGGCAGCAACGATCATGTCGGGCAGGCGCCCCTCCTGCTCGAGGATCTGGGCCCGCGCCTCGGTGCCGATCACCGACTGGAAGTCGCGGACGAGCTCGGGATAGGGGTGCGGGCCGGCGGCGGTGCCGATCAGGTAATAGGTGTCGTGCACGTTGGTGACCCAGTCACGCAACGCTTCGTTCATGGCGTCCTTCAGCGTGCCGTGGCCGGCGCTGACCGGGCGCACTTCGGCACCCAAAAGCTTCATGCGGAAGACGTTTGGCTTCTGCCGTTCGACGTCGGTGGCGCCCATATAGACGAAGCAGGGGAAGCCGAAGCGGGCGGCGACGGTTGCGGAAGCAACACCATGCTGGCCGGCGCCGGTTTCGGCGATGATACGGGTCTTGCCCATGCGCTTGGCGAGCAGGATCTGGCCCAGGCAATTGTTGATCTTGTGCGAGCCGGTGTGGTTCAGGTCCTCGCGCTTGAAATAGATCTTGGCGCCGCCCCCGAGGCCCTTCGCAGAGGAAACGTCACGAAGATGCCGGGTCAGGCCTTCGGCGTAGTAGAGCTTGGACGGCCGGCCGGCATAAAAGGTCGACAGCTCGTTGAGTTCCGCCTTGAAGGCCGGGTCGTTCTTGGCCTCGTCCCAGTGGCGCTGCAGGTCGAGGATCAGCGGCATCAGCGTCTCGGCGACGAAACGGCCGCCGAAGATGCCGAACATGCCCTGCTCGTCGGGTCCGGTGCGGAAGGAATTGGGCTCTGCCGGCTGGTTCAAGGCCGATCTCCTTGCGGCTGGAGGCTCACTCAGGCGGCGCTGTCTTCGCGCGCGGCCCGGACGGCCCTGAAGAAATTGTCGATGAGCGCCGCATCCTTGACGCCGGGTGCGCTTTCCACGCCCGAGGAAATGTCGATGCCGGGCGGGTTTGCGAGCCTGAGGGCGTCGCCGATATTGGCGGCGTTCAAGCCACCGGAAAGCATGTAATCGACGGAGGCGTCAAGGCCCGCAAGCAACCGCCAGTCGAAGGAAACGCCGTTGCCGCCGGGCAATTCGGACCCCGCGGGCGGTTTGGCGTCGAATAGCAGACGATCGGCGACCCCGCCATAAGGCACGATCGCGTCGAAGTCCTGGGCTTCGCGAATGGAGAAGGCCTTCATCACAGGCAGGCCGTAACGGGCCCTTACGTCAGCCACGCGCTCCGGCGCCTCCTTGCCGTGGAGCTGCAGCATGTCGGGCTTAACGGCAGCCACGATCGCGTCGAGAAAGGCGTCGTCGGCGTCGACCGTGACGGCTACCGCCTCGGCGCGGCCTGTGGCGGCCTGGCGCAGCTGCCCGGCGAGAGCGGGCGAGACGTTGCGCGGGCTTTTGGCAAAGAAGATGAACCCGACATGGCTCGCGCCATTGCCTAGCGCGGCGTCGAAGGTTTCAGCGGTGCTGAGGCCGCAGATCTTGATGTCGAGTGCCATGCGCCGGGATTGGCACGAAAAGCCGGCCGAGTCGAGAAAAGCTTGCGAAACATCGCGGTCAGGAAGCGACGCGCGGCACGGGAAAAATGGGCGATCGCCAGGCGACGCTGATGTGCGGCGATCGCCCGGAAGCGGTTGTAGTCGATTGTGTCGTGCGCTGACGGAACTGATGCGGGGTGGTGCTGACGGGACGTCATGGCTGGGTCCTCGGTGAAACCATGCCCGAGACGTATCATTTCCTGTACTGTACATAATCAGCTATCCTGTTGGTACATTCATGAACTGAGATCAGCAATATGGCGTCATCCGAAGACATGAAGGCCTTTGTGCGGATCGTCGATCTCGGCTCCTTCGCCAAAGCCGCCGACGACCTGCGCATCACGCCGTCGGCCCTGTCGAAACTGGTGTCGCGGCTCGAGGACCGGCTCGGTGTCCGATTGCTGACGCGCACCACACGCCGGCTGGCGCTGACCTCGGAGGGCACGCTGTTCCTCGAGCGGGCGCGCGAGGTGCTCGAACTCATCGATCTCGCTGAAGCCGACGTCGCGTCGGCGCGCGCCAGGCCCAAGGGGCTCCTGCGCGTCAATTCCAGCACCGGCTTCGCGCGCCAGACACTGCTGCACGCCATTCCGGAGTTTCTGAGGCGCTACCCCGAAGTGACTGTCGATCTCAGCCTCACTGACAAGCTTATCGATCCGGTCGCCGAGCAAGTCGATGTCGTCCTGCGCGGCAGCCCGACATCAGGGTCCGACATGGTGGCTCGCCAGCTGGCCGAAAGCCGCCGGGTGATCTGCGCAGCACCGTCCTATCTGGCGCGTGCCGGTACGCCATGTTCGGCAACCGAACTTACCGGTCACAACTGCATTCCGCTTTCGGGTCAGTCGTCGATGACGACATGGCCGCTGGCGAGTGGCGACGATCTCGTGCGCTTCCAGCCCTCCGGCAACTTCGGTTGCGACAATGTCGGCATGCTGTTCGACCTCGCCGTCCAGGGCCATGGCATCGTGCGGCTGGCGGATTTTGTCGTTGGCCAGGCGGTTCGCGAAGGCCGGTTGATCGAAATCCTCGCCGACATCAACCGCTCGGACCCGATCTCGCTCTGGGCCGTCATGCCCAAGGGTCGTTTCCGCGCGCCACGGGTTCAGGCGTTTCTGGATTTCATGGGAGAGTGGTTGGAGGCGTAGTCACCCCTTGTGGGGAGGGTCGGACCGCAGGGGTAGCGATCAGCGAGCGCTTCGTCGGATGGTAGGCGCTTCCAACCCCCGCCCCGCCGCTTCGCGTCGACCTTCCCCACAAGCGGGAGGGTAAGCCCTGCTCACTCAAACACGATCGCCTGCAGTGCTCCGCCATTGCGCTTGAGCCAGGCCTTGCAGCGCTCGGTGTCGGGGCAGAGTTCTTCGCACAGCTTCCAGAATTTCGGGCCGTGGTTCATCTCGCGGAGATGTGCGACCTCGTGGGCGACGAGGTAGTTGATGACAGGCGTCGGCGCCATCATGATGCGCCACGAGAACGACAGAACCCCATCAGAGGTGCAGGAGCCCCAGCGGCTGGTCGTGTCGCGGAAGCGGATCGCCTTGGCGCGGCGGCCGGCGGCCTCGCAGTGCCTGGCCACCATCGCTTCGATGTCGCGCTTGGCCTCGCGCTTGAGGAAATCGGCGATGCGTCGCGGCAAATGCGTCCGGTCGCCGTGGACGACCAGCGTCGGCCCGCTTTCGTCCTGCGACTGGCGCACGGTGCCGCGCGTCCCGCCCTCATGGACGATGAGATGCGGTACACCGCGGATCGGAATCTTGATGCCGGGACGCACCTGCGGCCGGTCGGGCACCTTGGCGAGGCGCTGTTCCAGCCAACCCTGATGACGGTCGAGAAAGCGGTCGACCTCGCCCTGGCGCAGGCCGGGCGGCACGGTGATGCGCAGGCCGCGGCCGCCGGCGTCGATGCGCAAAGTCAGCCGCCGCGCCCGGTCGTTCTCGACGATCCTGAGCGGCAGCGTGCGGCCGGCCACGACATGGTCCCGTTCCAGGACGGGTGTCGGCGCCGGCTTGGTCAGCTTGCGGAAGAAGCCAAAGGACATGGTGCGAGACTAGATGATTCGAGTGACAACGGCGCAATAGAAACGGCCGCGCAATAGAAACGGCGCCGCGATCACGGCGCCGTTGGCATTCAGCGGCTTGGGTGGCCTCAGTCGTCAAGCAGGCCCGACTTGCCGCCCTTCTTGGGCGTGACGGTCGGAGCCGTCGGCTTGTTGCGGTTGGCCATGAAGCGGTCGAAGTCGTCCTGGTCCTTGGCCCGGCGCAGTTCGCGGGCATAGGCGTCGAATTCGTCGCGCATCTCGTCGAGCTTGCGACGCTCTTCGTTCAGGCGCTCGAGTTCCTTCTCACGCCAGTCGTCGAAGGCGACGTTGCCGGTCTGGGTGTTGGCGCGGTAGGAAGCCTTGCGGCAGCCGGCGAAGATGCCGTCGGTCGCACGGTTGACGTCGCGCTTGAAACCGTCAAGCCGGTCGCCCCAGATGATGTAGGCAAGCATGGCGAGGCCGAGCGGCCAGAACACCATGAAGCCGATCACCATCAACGCGATGGTTGCCGGCGTCCAAGCCGGACGGATCAGTGCAGTCGTGTTCATAGTAGATTGCCGTTCCTTTGTTCGAGGCAGCAGGGGAAAAATGCTGCTCACATCGACATGGGAAAGCAAAAATGGCGATTCAAGACGACGCCGGCCAAAACCGGACAAGACTTTGGGAAAGCTAGCCTTTTTTGAAGTTCTCGAGCACCAGCACGACAAGCCCTGCGACCAGTCCCCAGAAGGCCGAGCCGACGCCGAGCAAAGTCAGCCCCGATGCGGTGACGACGAAAGCGATCGTCGCCGCCATGCGGTGACGGTCGTCCTTGAGCGCAATGGCGAGTGCATTGGCCAGCGACGACACCAACCCGAGCCCGGCAACAAGCACGATCAAGCTCGGCGGCAGCACGGCAAACACCGCCACCAGAGACGCGCCGAACGCGGCGAAGACAAGATAGGCGAGCGCATAGAATGGCCCGGTCTTCCAGCGCTCCTTCATGTCGGGGTGCACGTCTGGACCGGTGCAGATCGCAGCCGAGATCGCGGCGAGGTTGGTGGTCGAGGCGCCGAATGGCGCCGACAGCACCGAAAACAGCCCGGTCACCCCAATCAGCGGGCCGGGCTCGGGGTTGTAGCCGGCGGCGCGCAGCACGGCGAGGCCGGACAGGTTCTGCGAGGCCATGGTGACGAGATAGAGCGGCAGCGCCAGGCCGATCGTCGCGGTCAGCGTGAATTCGGGCGCGATCAGCGTCAGTGTCGACAGTTCCGGCACGGGCAGAGTGCCGACGCGGCCGGTGAGGAATGCAGCAAGCCCGCCGCCAACCAGCACCACCAGCACCGACAATGCCGGATTGTAGAGCCGGACCAGGAAGAACGCGCCGATCAGCGGCAGGATCAGCCACGGGTCAGTGGGCACGGCCTTGGCGGCATTGATGGCGAAGGTGACGACGATGCCGGCCAGCATGCCCGAGGCGACGGAGGCCGGGATGCGCGAGATCAGCTGCGTCAGCGGCTTGATCAGCCCGGTCAGCACCAGGAGCACGCCTGCCACCAGGAAGGCGCCCACAGCCTCGTTGATGGTAAAGCCGCTGCTCGCGGCGATCAGCGCGGCACCCGGCGTCGACCAGGCCGAGATGACCGGCATTCTGGTCCGCCAAGACAGCCAGGCCGTCTCGAAGGCCATGGCGAGACAGATGGCGGTGACCCAACTCGCCGTCTGCACCTGCGTCGCGCCGACCGCATCGGCGGCGGCGACGATGATGGCGAGTGTACTGCCGAAGCCGACGATGGCTGCGACGAAGGCCGAGATCGGGATCGACACGCGCATCGGCTCAGCCGGCCCGCGCGATGGTTTCGCCGACTGCGCGGGTCAGCAGCTCGAGATCCTCCGGCCGTGACAGGCGATGATCGCCGTTCGGCACCAGCGACAGCGTTGCGTCGTCGGCGGGCAGAAGGCTCATCAGCTTCAGCGCATGGCTGTGCGGCACGTCGGGGTCGGCAAGGCCCTGGATGATGTGGACGGGGCAATGGGTGTGGATCGGCCCTGTCATGACGAGGTTGTTGCGGCCGTCCTCGATCAGCGCGCGGGTGTAGATATAGGGCTCCGGCGAATAGTCCGACGGTTCCTCGAAATAGCCTTTCTCGGCCAGGTCCCTGCGCTGGGCCTCGGTCAGTTCGGGCTCGATCAGCTCGGCGGTGAAGTCCGGCGCCGGCGCCAGCAGCACCAGTCCGGCGACGCGGTCACCCTCGCCCGCTTTGTTGAGCTCGGCGTTCATCCTGAGCGCGATCCAGGCGCCCATCGACGAACCGACGAGCACCTGCGGCCCTGTCGTGAACGCGCGGAACACCGCAAGGCTTTCGGCCAGCCACCTGGAGATCGTGCCGTCGGCAAAGGCGCCGCCGCTCTCGCCGTGGCCGGAATAGTCGTGGCGCAGGAAGGCGCGCCCCTCGCCCGCTGCCCAAGCGGCCAGCGTTTCGGCCTTGGTGCCGAGCATGTCGGACTTGTAGCCGCCGAGCCAGACCACGCCTGGCGCCTGGCCCGGCTGGTACCTCAAGGCGATACGGTTGCCTTCGACCTCGATGAAGTCCGGTGCGCTTGCAGTCATGTCAAATCCCCTTGGCTGGGACTTGTGGCACAGCCGGCCAGATGCGGAAAGTGCCCCAAGAATCGTTCTTTTGGGACAGTTCGCATGCGCAGAAGCAGGTGATTTGTTGTGAGTGCTGTGTTATTGACTTCGCCCGCGCGCTACCCACATTGGCGCGTCAGACATTCAACAACGTCAATGGCTCGAGGAGACCACGACAATTCGCAGACCTTTCAAAGCAGCCGCGCCCACCAAGGACGGCCCGCGCTCCAACCGTGACATCCGGGTTCCCCGGGTCCAGCTGATCGACGCCGACGGACAGAACCGTGGCGATGTTTCCATCAACGACGCACTCCTGGCCGCCGAAGAGGCAGGCCTCGATCTCGTAGAAATTTCCCCCAACGCCACGCCGCCCGTCGTCAAGATCCTTGACCTCGGCAAGCTGAAATACGCCAACCAGAAGAAGGCGGCCGAGGCGCGCAAGAACCAGAAGGTCATCGAGATCAAGGAGATCAAGATGCGCCCGAACATCGACAGCCATGACTACGAGACCAAGATGAAGGCGGTACGCCGCTTCTTCGAGGAAGGCGACAAGGTCAAGCTGACGCTACGTTTCCGTGGCCGCGAGATGGCGCATATGGAACTCGGCATGCAGCTTCTCAACAAGGTGCGCGAGGAAGTCGCCACCATCGCCAAGGTCGAGGCCGAACCCAAGCTCGAAGGCCGTCAGATGATGATGGTGCTGGCGCCACGCTGATGCCATCTTGCGCGCCCAAAGCGGCGCGCAATGCACCGACGCCCCGGCATCCGCCGGGGCTATTTTCCCCGACAGTGGTGCCAAAAGGCTGACCTGCCCGCGCAGGCCGGCTGGAGTGTTTGGGCGCATGAGCAACAACGACACATCAGGCCTGGGCCGGTACCAGAGCATGCGCCGCCTCGTGTTGGCCGTGCTGATCGTTGCGATGTTCGCGGCCTTGCTGTTCGGCCAGTCGACCTTTCCGCCCGACACCACCGTCCACGAAGTCGTCGAGATGGTCGGCATCCTTCTGATTTTCCTCGGCATCGTCGGCCGCCTGTGGTGCACGCTCTATATCGGCGGGCGCAAATCGGGTGAGGTCGTCACCGGCGGGCCCTATTCGATGACCCGCAACCCGCTCTACGTCTTTTCGACGCTGGCGGCCGCCGGCGTCGGCGCGCAGATGGGTTCGATCGTCGCCACGATCGGCTTTGCCGTACTGTGCGCGCTGGCCTTCCATGTGGTCATTCTGCGTGAGGAGCGGCATCTCGAAGCGCTTTTCGGCGCCGCCTACAAGGCCTATGTCGAAAGGGTGCCGCGTTTCTTCCCGAAGCTCTCGCTCTATCAGGAAGGCGACACCGGCAGTTTCCGGCCCAAGCTTTTGCTCAACACCTTGCTCGACGGCCTGGTGTTTCTCGTCGCCCTGCCCGTTTTCGAGCTGATCGACCACGCCCAGGTCACCGGCGCGCTGCCGGTGCTGTTCCGCCTCCCCTGAGGCCGCGGAAACATTGCGGTTGCGGCCGTTTCAGGGTGTTGCACTGCGCCAAACTTCCGCGTATATAGCCGCGTCCCAGAACCGCCCGGCAGGGCATGCCGTGGCGGTTTCATTTGCTTTTCGGGCTTTGGTCGGCCTGAAAACAACAACATGAAGGGATTTCGAAGCACTTTCGGGTGCCGCGGGATCCTGAAGAACGGAGTAGCAAAATGCCCAAGATGAAGACCAAATCGGCTGCCAAGAAGCGGTTCAAGGTTACCGCGACTGGCAAGGTCCTGGCGGCTGCCGCTGGCAAGCGCCATGGCATGATCAAGCGTTCCAACAAGTTCATTCGCGATGCTCGCGGCACGATGGTTCTGGCTGAACCGGATGCCAAGAAGGTCATCAAGAATTTTCTGCCGAACGGCCTCTGAGCCCGGCCTGGACAACGTTTAAGGAGATCATGACATGGCACGCGTAAAAAGGGGCGTAACCGCCCACGCCAAGCACAAGAAGGTTCTCGAGCAGGCCAAGGGTTTCTACGGCCGCCGCAAGAACACCATCCGCATTGCCAAGCAGGCGGTGGAAAAGTCGAAGCAGTACGCTTACCGCGACCGCAAGAACCGCAAGCGCAACTTCCGCGCCCTGTGGGTCCAGCGCATCAACGCCGCGGTCCGCGAGCACGGCCTGACATATGGCCGCTTCATCGACGGCCTGAACAAGGCCAACATCGAGATCGATCGCAAGATCCTCTCCGACATGGCTATCCATGAGCCGCAGGCATTCGCCGCACTCGTGGCCAAGGCCAAGGTTGCTCTTGAGTACCTCAAGAACACCACCCCGAATGCTTTTGAAAGCGCTGTAGCTTAACCAGCGCCTTCCCAAGCATCACAGACTTGATTTGGGGAACCCGCGCTGGCACGGCTGGCGCGGGTTTTTCTTTTGCCGCAACGAACGGCCGCAGGGCCGCAACGGAACTGGACCATGAGCGATCTTGAAACTCTCGAACAATCGCTGCTGAGCGACATCGCTTCGGCCTCCGACGAGCAGGCGATCGAGGCGGTGCGCGTCGCCGCCCTCGGCAAGAAGGGCTCGGTCTCGGAGATGCTGAAGACCCTCGGCGCGATGAGCGCCGAAGAGCGCCAGACCAAGGGGCCGGCGATCAACGGCCTGAAGAACCGGGTCACCGACGCGCTCTCGGCCCGCAAGAGCGAGTTGCGCGATGTCGCCATTACCGCCCGCCTCGTCGCAGAGAAGATCGATGTCACCTTGCCGGTGCGTCAGTCGCCGGCCGAGCGCGGCCGCATCCATCCGATCAGCCAGGTCATCGACGAGATCGCGGCGATTTTCGGCGACCTCGGCTTTGCCATCGCCGAAGGTCCCGATGTCGAGACCGACCACTACAATTTCACCGCGCTCAACTTCCCCGTCGGCCACCCGGCGCGCGAGATGCACGACACTTTCTTCTTCCCGCCCGACCAGAATGGCGAGCGCAAGCTTTTGCGCACCCACACCTCGCCGGTGCAGATCCGCACCATGGAGACGCAGAAGCCGCCGATCCGCATCGTCATTCCCGGCAAGACCTATCGCCAGGATTCGGACGCCACGCACTCGCCGATGTTCCATCAGGTCGAGGGCCTGGTGATCGACAAGACCGCCAACATCGCCAACATGAAGTGGGTGCTGGAGGAGTTCTGCAAGGCGTTCTTCGAGGTCCCCTCGGTCAAGATGCGCTTCCGTCCGTCCTTCTTCCCGTTCACCGAGCCGAGCCTCGAGGTCGACATCCAATGCGACCGTTCGCGTCCCGGCGAAGTACGTTTCGGCGAAGGCAACGACTGGATGGAGATCCTCGGCTGCGGCATGGTGCACCCGAACGTGCTGCGCCATGGCGGCCTCGATCCCGACGAGTATCAGGGCTTCGCCTGGGGCATGGGTATCGACCGCATCGCCATGCTGAAATACGGCATGCCCGATCTGCGCGCTTTCTTCGACGCCGATGTCCGCTGGCTCCAGCACTATGGCTTCCGCCCGCTCGACATGCCGACCCTGTTCGGTGGCCTGAGCGCATGAGTGACGCTGCCGACCGATATGCCGGTGCGGTGACCTTCGCCTTCGGCGACAGCCCGGAGCTCGCCGACGAGCTGCTGGCGCTGGTGCTGTCAGGGCGTAAGACCGCGACCTGCGGCGCCTTGCGCGACTACGGCGGCGCTGAGCCGGTGCCCGAGGTCGGCCGCAGGGATGTCGTGCTCGACGGCCAGGGCCGCCGTGCCGCTGTCATCGAAACCGTCGAGGCGATCCAGCGCCGCTTCGACGAGGTCGATGCGGAGTTTGCCGCCGCGGAAGGCGAGGGTGACCTGTCCTATGAATATTGGCGTCAGGCCCACGAGGCCTATTTCGCCCGCAATGGCGGCTTTTCGCCTGACATGATTTTGGTTTGTGAGCGGTTCCGGGTGGTGGAAGTGCTCGACCGCAACGACACGAAACGAGTGAACCCATGAAATTCACCCTCTCCTGGCTCAAGGATCATCTCGACACCGACGCCTCGCTCGACCAGATCGTCGAGCGCCTGACGTCGATCGGCCTCGAAGTTGAGTCCGTCGACGACAAGGCGGCCCTCAAGCCTTTCGTCATCGCCGAGGTGCTGACGGCAAACAGGCATCCCGACGCCGACAAGCTGCAGGTTCTCACCGTCGACACCGGTGACGGCAAGCCCGTCCAGGTCGTCTGCGGCGCGCCCAATGCACGGGCCGGGCTGATCGGCGTCTTCGCCGCTCCCGGCGCCTATGTGCCCGGCATCGACGTGACGCTGTCGGTCGGCAAGATCCGCGGCGTTGAAAGCCACGGCATGATGTGCTCCGAGCGCGAGCTTCAGCTGTCGGATGAGCATAATGGCATCATCGACCTGCCGGCTGATGCGCCGGTCGGCACGTCCTTCGCGGCCTACGCGCATCTCGACGACCCGGTCATCGAGATCAACCTGACGCCGAACCGTCCCGACGCCACCAGCGTCCATGGCATCGCCCGCGATCTCGCGGCGTCCGGCCTCGGCACGCTCAAGGGCGGTAAGGTCGAGCCGGTCGCCGGTGATGGCGAATGCCCGGTCAAGGTGTCGATCGAGGCGCCGGAGCTCTGCCCGGGTTTCGCGCTGCGCCTTGTGCGCGGCGTCAAGAACGGTCCCTCGCCCAAATGGATGCAGCAGCGCCTGCTGGCCATCGGCCTCAGGCCCATCAACGCGCTGGTCGACATCACCAATTACGTCACCTTCGACCATGGCCGTCCGCTGCACGTCTTCGACGCCAGCAAGGTTGCCGGCAATCTCGTCGTCCGCCGTGGCCGCGAAGGCGACAAGGTGCTGGCGCTCGACGGCCGCGAATACGCGCTGACATCGGAGATGTGCGTCATCGCGGATGACAATGGCGTCGAATCCATCGCCGGCGTCATGGGCGGCGAGCATTCGGGCTGCGACGAGAACACGACGGACGTGCTGATCGAGTCGGCGCTGTGGGCACCGCTCAACGTCGCCCGTACCGGCCGCACGCTCGGCATCATCACCGATGCGCGCTACCGCTTCGAGCGTGGTGTCGACCCCGAATTCATGGTTCCGGGTGTCGAGCTGGCAACGAAGCTGGTGCTGGAACTCTGCGGTGGCCAGCCGACCAGGACCGATGTGACAGGTTATGCCGGTCACACGGCCAAGGTCGTCTCCTTGCCATTGTCCGAGGTCAAGCGCCTGACCGGTATCGAGGTGCCGAAGGCCGAGAGCCTCGACATCCTCACCCGCCTCGGCTTTGGCGTGAGCGGCGATGGCGACGTCGTCGAGGTTTCCGTGCCGTCCTGGCGTCCCGACGTCGACGGCAAGGCCGACCTGGTCGAGGAGGTCATGCGCATCCACGGCGTCGACAACATCGCGCCGCAGCCGCTGGGCGCGCATGACGCCGTCAACGGCAAGATCCTGACCACGCTGCAGATTCGCACCCGCTCGGCGCGGCGCGCGCTCGCCGTGCGCGGCATGATGGAGGCCGTCACCTGGTCGTTCATCCCGGCCAGGCACGCCGAGCTGTTCGGCGGCGGCCAGGACAGCCTCAAGCTGTCGAACCCGATCGCAGCGGACATGTCCGACATGCGGCCGTCGCTGCTGCCCGGCCTGATCGCCGCTGCCCAGCGCAATGCCGACCGCGGCCTCGGCGACGTCGCCCTGTTCGAGGTCTCCGGCACCTATGAGAACGACACGGCCGAAGGCCAGCGTCGCGTCGCCTCTGGTGTCCGCCGCGGCACCGCCAAGCTTGAGGGCTCGGGCCGCAACTGGTCGGGCAATGCGGGCAATGTCGGCGTATTCGACGCCAAGGCCGATGCCATCGCCGCACTCGAAGCCTGCGGCGCACCCGTCGACCGGCTGCAGATCGAGACCGGCGCGCCGGCATGGTATCACCCGGGCCGCTCGGGCGTGATCAAGCTCGGCCCCAAGGTCGTGCTCGGCGCCTTCGGCGAGTTCCATCCGAGGACGCTCGAAGGCCTCGACGTGTCGGGCCCGCTCTGCGGCTTCGAGGTCTATGTTGATGCCATCCCCGAACCCAAGGCCAAGCCGACCAAGACCAAGCCGAAGCTCGAACTGTCGGCCTTCCAGGCCGTAAAGCGCGACTTCGCCTTCGTCGTCGACAAGGCGGTCGAGGCCGGCACATTGACGCGTGCCGCCCTCGCCGCCGACAAGAAGCTGATCACGGGCGTCTCGGTCTTCGACGTCTTCGAAGGCGCATCGCTCGGCGAAGGCAAGAAGTCGATCGCCATCGAGGTGTCGATCCAGCCGGTCGAGAAGACGCTGACCGACCAGGATTTCGAGGCGCTCGCGGCGCGCATCGTCGAGAACGTCAAGAAGCAGACCGGCGGCGCGCTCAGGAGCTGATCGTTCTCGGGGTGCAGGATGGAGCATCTGCGATACAAGGGCCTGCCTTTTGACGACCAGCGGCAGGTCCTGCTCGATATCCTCCTTGCCGACCCGATCGTCCGTCCGGCACTCGCCGTGGCCGAGAAACTCGCTCTGCCACAGTGGATGCTGGTTTCGGGTGCGCTCTACAACAGCGTCTGGAACCATCTGACCGGCCGCCCGGCCGGGCACGGCATCAAGGATCTCGACCTGTTCTATTTCGACGGCGCCGACCTCTCCTGGGAGGCCGAAGACGTGCATATCCGCCGGGGCAACGAGGCCTTTGCGCATCTGCCGCTGCCGGTCGAGATCCGAAACCAGGCCCGCGTGCATCTCTGGTTCGAGGATCATTTCGGCTCGCCGCGCGCTCCGCTCGGGTCGAGCGCCGAGTCGCTCGAGCATTTCGCTTCGCGCACCCATGCAGTCGGCCTCGCCCTTGTCGACGGCGCTGCGCGGGTCTGGGCGCCGTTCGGCCTCGAATCGCGCCACCCACGAGGCCAAGGGCCGGCGCGCCAGGGAGATGTGGCCGGAGGTCACAGTGTTCGACTGGTAGGCCTCTGTTCCGGGACGAATTCCGCTCCAGATTCGTTGTGCGACCGAGGTGCCGTCGATGCTGCGCAACACCACTACCCGCTACGGCTGGGCGGCGATCGTCCTGCACTGGCTGATCGCGGCTCTGTTCATCGGCCAGTTCGCGCTTGGGCTCGTCATGGTCCGCATTGCCAGCCAGCGCACCTCCTTCGAGCTGATCCAGCTGCACAAATCCTTCGGCTTCCTGCTGCTCGGGCTGGTGCTGCTCCGCATCGGCTGGCGGCTCGGCAACCTGAGCCCCGAGCTGCCCGACGAAGTCGACCCGCTGGAGCGCAAGGCAGCACCCATCGTGCATCTCCTGCTCTATGCCGCTCAGCTCGTCGTGCCGCTGTCCGGCTGGGCGCTGTTGTCGGTTTCGGTACTCGAAATCCCATCGGTGCCGTTCAATCTTTTCGTCATGCCGCATCTGCCGTTGCAGGTTTCCGATGCGGCCGAGACATTCTGGGTCTTCGGCCACAAATGGCTGGCCTATGCCGGCATCGCGCTGGTTGTGCTGCACATTCTGGCGGCGCTCCGGCACCATTTCTGGCTGCGTGATGTCGTGCTGGTTCGGATGATCTCGCCATTTTTCGCGAGGTCGCCACGAAAGCCGGAATAGCAGCTGCAATCCGTTCGTTTGTCTCGGTGCATGGCCCGGATGGGCCTTGCCATCAGGGAGTATGATGAGATGTCCGTGCATGTTTTTGGGCGTGTTTTGGGCGCTGCAGCCCTCATTGCGGTCGGTCTGCTCGGCGACACTGCCTCGGCGGTGGCGCTGTCCGATGCGGCCGGGCGCTATGCCGTTTCCAACAACGGTTCGAGCATCCGCTTTGCCATCGGCAAGATCGGCGGCGGCGGGCTCTCCGGCGCTTTCGGCCAGTTCAAGGGCACGATCCGCATCGACGGCGGCGACATTGCCCGCTCGAAGGTCGACATCACCATCTTTCCCGACAGTGTCGGTACCGGTCAGGGCCGTATCGACGCTTTCCTGAAGTCGGACGCCGTCTTCGACGTCGCCAATTCACGTGAGATCACCTTCCGTTCGACCAGTGTCCGGCGCACCGGCGACAATTCGGCTGTCATCACCGGCCAGCTGACGGCGCGCGGCCACACCAACACCGAAAAATTCACCGCCGAGCTGCAGGGCCTGAAGGGCGGACAGATCCGTTTCCGGGTCAGCGGCCAAGTGTTCCGCTCGCGTTACCAGATGGATGTCGGCACGCCGATCTATTCCAACATCGTTGCTTTCGACATGGAGTTCAGTGGCCGCCGCGGCTGAACCAGATAGGCTCTGGCATTTGGCGGCGGCTTCCGCCAATCTCCCGAAGCGGGCAAGTGGGCCAGCTTTTCCTTGTTTCCGGAGGCCAGATGTTTCGTTGGGGCGTACTTTCGACAGCCAAGATCGGCCGTGACCAGCTGTTGCCGGCGATCGCCGATTCCGACAATGGCGTGCTGGCCGCGGTCGCCAGCCGCGACGTCGGCAAGGCGCGCGCCCTGGCCGACCGCTTCGGCGCAGCACATGCCTTCGGCTCCTATGACGCGCTGCTTGCCTCCGACACCGTCGACGGCGTCTACATTCCGCTGCCGACCTCGCAACATCTCGAATGGGCGGCAAAGGCGGCCGAGGCCGGGAAGCACGTGCTGGTCGAAAAGCCGTTGGCGCTGAAGGCCGAGGACATCGTGCCGCTGATCGCCATCCGCGACCGCAACAAGGTGATCGTCTCCGAAGCCTTCATGGTCACCTATCATCCGCAATGGCTGAAGGTGCGCGACCTGATCGCAGCCGGGGCCATCGGCAAGCTCAAGCACGTCCAGGGCGCGTTTTCCTATTTCAACGTCGACCCCAACAACATGCGCAACCAGCTCGATCTTGGCGGCGGCGCCCTGCCCGATATAGGCGTCTACCCGACGGTCACGACGCGCTTTTCGACCGGCAAGGAGCCGATGCGGGTACAGGCGAGCATCGAACGCGACCCGAAATTCGGTACCGACATCTACTCCAGTGTCCGCGCCGATTTCGGCGATTTCGAACTTTCCTTTTATCTCTCGACCCAGCTCGCCAACCGCCAGCTGATGGTCTTCCACGGCGACAAGGGCTTCATCGAGATCCATGCGCCGTTCAATGCCGGGCTCTACGACCATCACCGCGTCGAGCTGCACAATGCCGGCCACAACGAGGCGACGGTGTTCCGCTTCCCCGGCGCTCAGCAGTACCGGCTGCAGGTCGAGACCTTTGTCCGTGCAGCGCAAGGGGGTGGAGACCACGTCTTCTCGCTCGAGCAGTCGGTGCTCAACCAGAAGGTCATCGATGCCATCTTCCGCGCCGGCGACCGTGACGGCTGGGAGGAGGTCTAGGCCATTGGGCCTCCGGGCTTTCGAGCCTGCCCACCATCGGCCGGGCGAAGGCTGTCGTTTGCGCCATGCTGTGCTAGGGAGCGCCGCATGAAGTCGGACAATGAAGGCGCGCGGCGATGATTCCCTGGGTAGTGCTCGACACGGCGAAGATTCCCGGCGGCGGCGAACTGCGGCTCAAGCAGCGCGGCACCGAGTTCTCGATCATGCTCGGCAGCAACGAGCTGATGAACAGCCGGCTGAGCGGCTCCGAGGAAGCGCTGGCCAAACTCGCCCATGAGCGCATCGGTGGCCGTTCCAAGCCCAACATCCTGATCGGCGGCCTCGGCATGGGTTTCACCTTGCGCGCAGCCCTTGCCCTGTTCGGCAAGGATGCCCGCATCGTCGTCGCCGAACTGGTATCAGAGGTCATCGCCTGGGCGCGCGGGCCGATGGCCGAACTCTTCGCCGGCTGCCTCGACGACCCGCGCGTCGAAATAGTGGAGGGCGATGTCGGCAAGCTCATCCGCGATGGCATGGGCGACTATGACGCCATTCTGCTCGACGTCGACAACGGTCCCGAGGGCCTGTCGCGCGACGCCAATGACAGCCTTTACAACTATACCGGGCTCTATGCGGCGAAGACCGCGCTGAAGCCGGGCGGCGTGCTGATCGTCTGGTCGCAAGGCCCCGACAAGTCGTTTTCGCGGCGCTTGCATGAAAGCGGCTTCGTCACCGACGAGGTCAAGGTCCGTGCCAGCACCAAGGGCAGCGGCGCTCGCCATGTCGTCTGGGTGGCGGCCAATCGCGGCGCGACGGCGGTGAAGGGGCGGAGATAGGGCGGCGCCCCTTCTTCAGTGTTGATGGGAAGTCACTCACTCCGGGTGAGCGAAGCGACACCCGGGCGCGATTGATCGGTTCGGCCATCCATGAAGCCAAGTTGCGATCCTTCGCACCCCCCTCTGGCCTGCCGGCCATCTCCCACACAAGGAGGGAGATTGGTCTCGTCGCCGGCGGTGCTCATCCTGCTGTATTGCAGGGATAAGCTTTGCGGCCTTATTGATTGGTCGCGGCGCCGATGACAGCTAAGATCGCCTGCAGGTCAGAAGGATCGTTGGTGACGAGCCACCCTGTTCAAAATCTCTTCACTTCGGCGCAAAAAATCACCACCACACGCCGCCGCGGGTCACCCGGATGCGCGGGCGGCCTTTGTCGGGTGGGTTGAGCGAGGCGTCGCAGGCGGGACGGCTGTCGTCGGCGAAGTCGGTGTTGGCGGCATTGATGAAGCCGCGCGCGCTTTGCGGCAAATACGTGCCGGGGCGGGCGCGGATCTTGGGGATCATCGACGGTCGGGCAACATGCGGCACAGCGGCGCTGTCGGCTGTAACGATGGGCTCCGGCGCCCCGGTGGTTTTCAGCGCCCTGAGCCGGGCGACGCGGTCGGCGGTGAGCGGGTGGGTGCGCAGCACCGAGGGGTCGGGGATGCGGCCGCTGGGCAGGAGGATGTTTTCCCACACCCTGCCCTGGGCACGTTCGAGCTTGGTCAACGCCGAGGCGAGGCCGTCCGGGTCGCCGGTGAGGATGGCGGCGCCAAGATCGGCGTCGAACTCGCGGGTGCGCGACAGCGCCATCTGCAGCAGGCCGCCGACGGTGGGTGCGGCAAGCAGCACCAGCACGGCGAGCCAGGGCACCTGGGTGCCGAAACCGCCGGCAAAACCGAACAGATTGAGAAACAGCGAGACCAGGCCGACAGTCGACATGAACGAGGTGAAGCGCGACACCATGTCGGCGAAGGCCATGACCTTCACGTCTTCATGGGCGATGTGGCTGATCTCATGGGCGATCACGCCGGCGAACTCGCGCGGGGTCAGGTTGCGGGCAAGCGCGTCAGTCACGGCGATGGCCGCGTCGTTGCGACGGCCGACGGCAAACGCGTTCATCATCTTCGACGGGATGACATAGAGTTTTGGCACCGCAGGCAGCTCGGCGCGGCGGGCGAGCTCTTCGACGATGCGGAAGCCGGCGGGGAAGTCGGCCGGCGTGACCTGCCGCGCCTTGTACATTGACAGCACCATCTGCGGGCTGATGCGCCGCACCGCCCACATGGAAAGCGCGCCAAAGACAAGGGCATAGAGGATGCCGGTGCTGCCTGCGAAGGCCCAGGCGGTGACCCCGAGCAGGAGCAGGCTGCCGGCGCCGAGCAGCCATGTTTGCGCCGTGTTCAGCGCGCGATTGCGTCGGCGTTCGAAAAGGTTGATGGATTGTAGCTCGCTCATGCCCCAAATATGAGCTTGTCACAGGCTTTTGCCGAGTCCCCTGCACGGAAAGTTGCAGAACGCTTGCGCTGTCAGGAGCCTGTTCTTATATACGCCGCAACACCGCTTCGGCCCGGAAAACCGGTATCTGGAGCGGCATTTCGAGTGAACAGGGGCTTTCGTCGGAACGCCTTCATGGGTCCAGAGAGCCTGCTTAGCGGAGAGAAGTACTAAAATGGCAAAAGTTATCGGCATCGATCTGGGAACGACCAATTCCTGCGTCGCCGTCATGGACGGCAAGGACGCGAAAGTCATCGAGAACGCGGAAGGCGCGCGCACGACCCCTTCCATTGTCGCCTTCAGCGGCGACGGCGAGCGTCTCGTCGGCCAGCCGGCCAAGCGCCAGGCGGTCACCAACCCTGAAAACACCGTCTTCGCGGTCAAGCGCCTGATCGGCCGTCGCTACGACGATCCGGTCACCGAAAAGGACAAGAAGCTGGTCCCCTATCACATCGTGAAGGGTGACAATGGAGACGCCTGGGTGGAAGCCGGCGACAAGAAGCAGTCGCCCAGCCAGATCTCGGCGATGATCCTGCAGAAGATGAAGGAAACGGCGGAAGCCTATCTCGGCGAGAAGGTCGAGAAGGCCGTCATCACCGTTCCGGCCTATTTCAACGACGCCCAGCGCCAGGCCACCAAGGACGCCGGCAAGATTGCCGGTCTGGAAGTGCTGCGCATCATCAACGAGCCGACCGCAGCTGCGCTGGCCTATGGCCTCGACAAGACCGAAGGCAAGACGATTGCCGTCTATGACCTTGGCGGCGGCACCTTCGATATCTCGGTTCTTGAGATCGGCGACGGCGTGTTCGAGGTGAAGTCGACCAACGGCGACACCTTCTTGGGCGGCGAAGACTTCGACATGCGCCTGGTCGAGTACCTGGCGGCCGAGTTCAAGAAGGAACAGGGCATCGACCTGAAGAACGACAAGCTTGCCCTGCAGCGCCTCAAGGAAGCTGCGGAGAAGGCTAAGATCGAGCTGTCGTCGACGACCCAGACTGAAATCAACCTGCCCTTCATCACCGCTGACGCGACCGGCCCGAAGCACCTGACGCTGAAGCTGTCGCGCGCCAAGTTCGAACAGTTGGTCGACGACCTCGTCCAGCGCACGATCGAGCCGTGCAAGGCAGCGCTCAGGGATGCCGGCCTGAAGGCAGGCGAGATCGACGAAGTGGTCCTGGTCGGCGGCATGACCCGCATGCCCAAGATCCAGGAGATCGTGAAGCAGTTCTTCGGCAAGGAGCCGCACAAGGGCGTCAACCCCGACGAGGTGGTTGCTCTCGGTGCTGCCATCCAGGCCGGCGTGCTGCAGGGCGACGTCAAGGACGTGCTGCTGCTCGACGTGACCCCGCTGTCTCTGGGCATCGAGACGCTGGGCGGCGTGTTCACCCGCCTGATCGAGCGCAACACCACGATCCCGACCAAGAAGAGCCAGGTCTTCTCGACTGCCGAGGACAGCCAGTCGGCGGTGACCATCCGCGTCTTCCAGGGTGAGCGTGAAATGGCTGCCGACAACAAGATGCTCGGCCAGTTCGACCTGGTCGGCATTCCGCCCGCACCGCGCGGCGTGCCGCAGATCGAAGTGACCTTCGACATCGACGCCAACGGCATCGTCAACGTCTCGGCCAAGGACAAGGGCACTGGCAAGGAGCACCAGATCCGCATCCAGGCATCTGGCGGTCTGTCCGACGCCGACATCGAGAAGATGGTCAAGGACGCCGAGGTCAATGCCGAGGCCGACAAGAAGCGCAAGGCACTGGTCGAGGCACGTAACCAGGCCGAAAGCCTGCTGAATTCCTCGGAGAAGTCGCTCAAGGAATATGGCGACAAGGTCACCGAAGCAGACCGCACTGCGATTTCGGATGCGATCGCAGCCCTGAGGACCGCGACCGAAGGCGACGACGCCGAAGCGATCAACGCCAAGTCGCAGGCGCTTGCCGAAGCTTCGATGAAGCTCGGCCAGGCCATGTACGAGGCTTCGCAGAAGGAAGCGGCCGAATCCGACGCCGCCGCCGATGCTGCCAAGGACAGCGACGTGGTCGACGCCGATTTCGAAGAGATCGACGACAACGACGACAAGAAGAAGTCGGCCTGATCGGATCGACATCCAGTCTAATCGGAAAGCCCGGCCATTGCGCCGGGCTTTTCTTTTGCGTCAAATACAGAGACTGTCGGCGTTTAAGCTTAAGGAAAGAATGTACAGGCAGGCTGTGGCTGGACCCGGCCGAGAATTGACCTCGGCGGTGCGGTGGTGGAGGGCGGCATGCACTTCAGGACGCTCGAAATCTGGCGGCTGGCCGCAGCTCTTACCGTGATGATGTGGCATTTCCTGCGCTATGCGCCGCCCGGACACGAGGCGGCGAGCAATGCGCTCTACCGGCTGATGCCGCTGATGGAAATGTTCTTCATGATCTCCGGCTTCCTGATCATGCTGCGTTATGCCGACACGCTTATGGCCGAGCCGGGATCGTTCCGCCGCTTCATCGTGCGCCGTCTGGCCCGGCTCTATCCGCTCTATCTGGTGACGCTGCTGTTCTTCTGCGTGGTTGCCGCGGCCCTGCATTTCGGCCTGGTGCAGACCCAGCAGCCCGAGCGTTATGCCTGGGCGGCGCTGCCAGCCAACCTGCTGCTGGTCCAGGCCTGGGGCCTGACCGACAATCTGACCTTCAACTATGTCAGCTGGACGCTGTCGGCAGAGTGGTTCTGCTATCTCGCCCTGCCCGTCATCGTCCTGGCTTATCGCCGCCACGGCAGGTTGGGACTGGCTGTGGTGGCGGCGTCCGCCGTCTCTGGGCTGGAGTTGGCGGTGATGCTGGGCTGGATCCCGTTTCCGAGCTGGCTCGAGGCCAACACCTGGGGCGCCTATCGCGCCTTTGCCGATTTCGCACTCGGCGCGATGGTGGCGGTGGCCATGCGGGACTCCAGGCTCAAGTTGTCGAGCCACCTGCCCGGCTGGCTGACCTTTGCCCTGGCGATCGCGGCCATGGCGACCCAGCAGAACGCCTATGTGATCGTGCTCTTGCTGGCGGCGGCGATGTTCCTCGCCGCCCTTGCCGAGCGCAACAATCCCGATGGCGCGCTTTATCTCAAGCCGTTGCATCCGTTCGGCCGCGTCTCGTTCGGCATCTACATGATCCACCCTGTCATCGAGACGCTGCTTTTGGCGCTGGTTTGGCGCAAGCTGGTCGAACCGCTCGAGGTGATCGGCTTCTACACCTTCTGGCTGGTGCCGGCGGCGACCGTCCTGGTGGTTGCGATGGCCTCGGACCGCTACTTTGAGGGGCCGGTGAGCCAGTATCTCAATTCCCGGTTGGGGGTGGAAAAGCCCAAAGCGGCACGTCGCCGTATCGCTTGAGCGGCCCCAAGGCCACAATGGCTGCAAATTTAGCCGATTTTCTGCCGAAATCTGCCGCTTCGGCCAACCGGCCTATGGCATACCGGCGCATGGTTTACTAAATCGGGGCCTATTACCACCGATGGCGCAATCCGGTGGCTGGCGCCGAGGCAGTGACGGGAAGATATGAAAGCTGATTTCTACGAAACGCTGGGTGTCCAGAAGGGCGCCGACGAGAAGGAGCTGAAGTCGGCCTTCCGCAAGCTTGCCATGCAGTTCCACCCCGACCGCAATCCGGGCGACGACGCGTGTGAGCACAAGTTCAAGGAAATCAATGAAGCCTACGAGACGTTGAAGGACCCGCAGAAGCGCGCCGCCTATGACCGCTTCGGCCACGCCGCCTTCGAGAATGGCGGCATGGGCAATGGCAGCGGCGGCGGTTTCGGTGCCGGCGGCTTCGCCGACATTTTCGAGGACATCTTCGGCGACATGATGGGCGGCGGGCGCCGCCGCTCCTCGGGTGGCCGCGAGCGCGGTGCCGACCTGCGCTACAACATGGAAATTTCGCTCGAGGAGGCCTTTGCCGGAAAGACCGCGCAAATCCGCGTGCCGACCTCGATCCTGTGCACCGAATGCGCCGGTTCGGGCGCCAAGCCCGGTACCCAGCCGGTGACCTGCTCGATGTGCCAGGGCCACGGCAAGGTGCGCGCCAGCCAGGGCTTCTTTTCGATCGAGCGCACCTGCCCGCAGTGCCAGGGCCGCGGCCAGACGATCAAGGACCCGTGCGGCAAGTGCGCCGGCCAGGGCCGCGTCACCGAAGAGCGCTCGCTGTCGGTCAACATCCCCTCGGGCATCGAGGACGGCACCCGCATCCGTCTCGCCAATGAAGGCGAGGCCGGCCTGCGCGGCGGCCCGTCAGGCGATCTCTACATCTTCCTGTCGGTCAAGCCGCACGAGTTCTTCCAGCGTGATGGTGCCGATCTCTATTGCAAGGTGCCGATCTCGATGACCACCGCCGCACTGGGCGGACAGTTCGAGGTGGCGACGCTCGACGGTACCCAGACCCGCGTAAAAGTGCCCGAAGGTACCCAGAACGGCCGCCAGTTCCGCCTCAAGGGCAAGGGCATGCCGGTGCTGCGCCAGCCGCAAGTCGGCGATCTCTACATCCAGACCGCCGTCGAGACGCCGCAGAACCTGACGCGGCGGCAGCGTGAGCTGCTCGAGGAATTCGAGAAGCTGTCGTCGACCGAGAACTCGCCGCAGTCGAGCGGTTTCTTCTCGCGCATGAAGGACTTTTTCGAGTCCTTCGGCGATAAATGAGGATGTTTCTGCCGTAACGGAAATTGAGCCAGCTTTCTGCTTGCGCTGGCCCACTTTGCTGTTATTTCTCCCCCCAGCAGCGGTGAGGAGATCGAAGCGATGCCACGCGGTTCCGGATTGCGCAAAACCCTTGCGGCAAGGTTCGACGACGAACTGAAGTTCTTCAAGGGCTGGATTGACAAGCCCAAGGCCGTCGGTTCGATCGTGCCGACCAGCTCGGTCACCGCCAAGCGCATGGCCTCGGTCATCAACACCCGCTCGGGCCTGCCGGTCCTGGAAGTCGGGCCCGGCACCGGCGTCATCACCAAGGCGATCCTCGCCCATGGCGTGCAGCCGGAGGATCTCTATACGGTCGAATATTCGGCCGATTTCGTCCAGCACCTGCGCCGCCTCTACCCAGGCGTGAACGTCATCGAGGGCGATGCCTTCGACCTCGACAACACGCTCGGTGACAAGAAGGACCTGATCTTCGATTCGGTCGTCTCGGGCGTGCCGCTGCTCAACTTTCCGGTCACCAGCCGCGTTGCCTATCTCGAGGGCCTGCTCAAGCGCATCCCTGCCGGACGGCCGGTGATCCAGCTGACCTACGGCCCGAAGTCGCCGATTCCTCCGGGCCTCGGCAACTACACCGTCGAGCATTTCGACTTCATCATCCGCAACATTCCGCCGACGCAGCTCTGGGTCTATCGCCGCGCCAAGCACTGAGCACAGCGGCCTTGATTTGGCCGGCTGATCGCCCCTATACCGTCGCCACGATGTTTGGTGCGTCTTGCCGGGCGTGCCACAGGATGGATGATGCCGCTCGTTCCCAGAATTCTCGTCTTTGCCGGTTCGATCAGGGCCGGCGCCTATAGCGGCCGCACGGCCGACATAGCGCAGAAGGAATTGGCGCTGCAGGGTGCCGAGGTGACGCGCATCTCGCTCGCCGACTATCCGCTGCCGATCATGGACGAAGACCTCGAGGAACGCGACGGCGTGCCCGAAAACGCCGTCAGGCTCGCCCGCCTGATCGACATGCACGACGCGGTGCTGATCGCGACGCCCGAATATAACGGCTCGATGCCGCCCTTGCTCAAGAACACCATCGACTGGGTCAGCCGCGTGCGTAGCGACGGCGGCAGGCGGCTTCAGCCTTATGCCGGCAAGCTGGTGGCGATCTGCTCGTCCTCCGACGGCCATTTCGCCGGCATCCGCAGCGCAACTCACCTGCGCGCGGTGCTGTCGCACATCCAGATGGAAGTGATTTCGCCGCAGGTTTCGGTGCCGCATGGCAGCGAAGCCTTCGACGACAACGGCGAATTCCGCGAGGAGCGCCTGCGCAAGGGCATGCAGCGGCTGTGCCAAACGCTTGTCGAACGAGCCACCATGATGTCGCGAAGGGTAGAACCATGAGCAGCATAGACACTGTACGCGACCGGCTGATCGTCGGCCTTGACCTGCCCACCGTCAAGGAAGCCGAAAGAGCGGTCCGCGAACTCGAAGGCACCGCGAGCTTCTACAAGATCGGTTACCAGCTGGCTTTTGCCGGAGGGCTCGACTTCGCCCGCGAACTGGCCAGCGGCGGCACCAAGGTGTTCCTCGACATGAAGCTGCTCGACATCGACAACACGGTGGCCAAGGGCGTCGAGAACATCGTCAAGATGGGCATGACCATGCTGACGCTGCATGCCTATCCCAAGGCGATGAAGGCGGCGGTCGAGGCAGCCAAAGGCAGCGACCTGTGCCTGCTCGCGGTAACGGTCCTCACCTCCATGGACGAAAAGGACATGATCGACGCGGGCTATGAATACGACCCGCACACGCTGGTGCTGCGCCGCGCCGAACAGGCGCTGCAGGCAAAGATGGGCGGCATCGTCTGCTCGGCCAGCGAAGCCTCGGCAGTGCGCCGCATCGTCGGGCCAGGCATGGCGGTGGTGACGCCGGGCATCCGCCCTGCAGGCAGCGACCATGGCGACCAGAAGCGGGTTGTTACCCCGGCCGACGCCATGCGCAACGGCTCGAGCCACCTCGTTGTTGCCCGCCCGATCGTCGGCGCGGTTGACAGGAAGGCTGCGGCGCAGGCTATCCTTGAGGAAATGGCAAAAGCCTAAGATTCCTCTGTGACGAACGCCCGCCGCGGTTGTCTCCGCTTCCGGTGCTCACGGAGCTGAATGTCCACTGTGCTCCGGTTCTCGACAACAACACCAGTCGGCTCGTCACAGCGCGTTTTGAAGATGGGGCAGCCCGGGAGGAAAGAATGACCAAGGCTTACTGGATCGCACGCGTCGATGTTCGCGACCCCGAGGGCTACAAGGGCTATGTCGCTGCGGCCAAGCCGGCCTTCGAACGCTTCGGTGCGAAGTTCATCGCCCGTGGCGGCGCCCATGAGGCGGTCGAGGGGCCTGGCCGGGCCCGCAATGTGATCATCGAGTTCGCCTCGATGGACGACGCGCGCAACTGCTACTTCTCGCCCGAATACCAGCACGCCAAGTCGATCCGCCAGCAGTTTGCCGATGGCGAAATCATGCTGGTCGAAGGCATCTAGCAGCTTCACAACACTCTGAATTGTCCTGCTCCGCCGTGCAGTCTTGCCCGGCGGGGCGATGGTGTTTGGCCGCCGGGCTGATTCGGGGTCTTTCGGCGTCGCACAACGTCAAGGGCGACAGGTGCTGAGCCGGCGGCGCGATTGAAAACGGATTTTCAACAGCTTGGACCAAAGAATGACCCTGTTTCACACCAAGTGAGATATTGCATCGCAGCAGATGTTTGTTAACTTCGCTGCATTGCATGACGGGCCTCCGGCCGGCTCGCCTCCCCGAATGGCCGTATGAGGACATCATGTTTTACCAGCTTTATGAATCGACCCATGCTGCGCTGCAGCCGGCCCGCGCCTATGCGGACGCCGTCAAGCTGTTCTACTCCAACCCGCTCAACCCGTTCTCGCACATGCCGGTCGGCCGCTCGGTGGCGGCGATGGCCGAACTGTTCGAGCGCACGACGCGCCGCTACGGCAAGCCCGCCTTCGGTCTCGACAAGACGGTTGTCGACTTCCAGCCGGTGGCGGTGACCGAGAAGGTCGCGTGGTCGCGGCCGTTCTGCAATCTGATCCGCTTCGAGCGCGACCTGCCCGCCGGCCGCCGCCCCGACCCCAAGCTTTTGATCGTGGCGCCGATGTCGGGCCACTATGCGACGCTGCTGCGTGGCACTGTCGAGGCAATGCTGCCGTATGCCGACGTCTACATCACCGATTGGGCCGATGCCCGCATGGTGCCGGTGACCGAAGGCAAGTTCGATCTCGACGACTACATCGATTATGTCATCGACATGTTCCACGCGCTGGGACCGGACACCCATGTGATGGCGGTGTGCCAGCCTTCGGTGCCGGTGCTCGCCGCAGTCGCCGTGATGGAGGCGCGCGGCGACCGCTTCGCGCCGTCGACGATGACGTTGATGGGCGGCCCGATCGACACCCGGCGCAATCCGACCGCCGTCAACGAACTGGCCGAGAAGAAGAGCATCGACTGGTTCCGCGACAACGTCATCATGCAGGTGCCGTGGCCGGCGCCCGGCTTTGCCCGCGAGGTCTATCCGGGCTTCCTGCAGTTGTCGGGTTTCATGACCATGAACCTCGACCGCCACATCATCGCCCACAAGGACTTCTTCATGCACCTGGTGAAGAACGATGGCGACGGGGCGGAGAAGCACCGCGACTTCTATGACGAATATCTGGCGGTGATGGACCTGACCGCCGAATTCTACCTGCAGACGGTCGACACCGTGTTCGTGCGCCACGCTTTGCCCAAGGGCGAGATGACCCATCGCGGCCAGCCCGTCGACACCTCGACAATCCGCAACGTCGCGCTGTTCACCGTCGAAGGCGAGAACGACGACATTTCGGGCCTCGGCCAGACGCAGGCAGCGCATGATCTGTGCGTCAACGTTCCCCAGGACATGAAGGCGCATTACATGCAGCCGGCTGTCGGCCATTACGGCGTCTTCAACGGCTCACGCTTCCGCGCCGAGATCGTGCCCCGCATCGTCGACTTCATGGCAAGCTATGGCGCATCCGCACGCAAGGCGGCCAAGCCTCGGCTGGTGCGCAAGGCCTGACGGCCGCCGCCCAGCCAGGTTCATCTTTTCCACAGGCAAGGCCCGGTGCAAACGCCGGGCCTTTCTGCGTTCTGTGCGCCTTTTCGGGTACAGGGCACCCTAACTCGTTGAATTCGTGCAGCGCGGCTGGCGAAAGCCGGCTCCGGTTGTCCGGCCGCCGTGCCGTGCGTCTGTTGCACAATTATCGCTTGGCCGCCGCTGCGGTAACCATGTCTGCAATCTGCGGCGAGCTTTGATTGACTCCGCCTGCCCCTCGCTCTTAACGTTTTATTAACGATGTAAATGGGGCGAGCGGGGCAGATGATTTCCGCAGCAGGCGTACGGTGCGCGGCGGGGCGTGCCGGTGTGTTTTTCGGGCTGATGACGGGCGTGGTTTTGTCCGCTGGCGCAGCCTTTGCTGCGTCCCAGCCGATGATTACGGGTGGGCTGACGTCGCAGCCGATCGGCCATTACGATTTCTGCCGCCTCAATCCGGCCGAGTGCTCGATCCGGTCGCGCGACACCGGGCCCGAGCAGATGACAGGCGCGATGTGGCGCAAGATCGTCGCCGTCAACGTGTCGGTCAACGCCGCCGTCAAACCAATGAACGATATCGACATCTATGGCCGCGACGAGGTCTGGACCTACCCCGACAATAGTGAAGGCGACTGCGAGGACTATGTGCTGGAAAAGCGCCGGACCTTGAACCGCGAAGGTCTGAAGCTGTCCAACCTGCTGATCACGGTGGTGCGCAAGCCCGATGGCGAGGGTCATGCGGTGCTGACCGTGCGCACCTCCAAGGGCGACTTCATCCTCGACAATCTGACCGATGCCGTGCGCCAGTGGGACGAGACCGGCTACAGCTACCTCAAGCGCCAGTCGAGCGAGAACACCGGCCGCTGGGTGACGATCCGCGAAGGCCAGCCGATGCTGGTCGGCTCGGTCAAGTAGCGTCTCTTGCGGATACGGTAACCGCTGTTCCTTCGTGCTTCGCAGGGCGGCTTGTGGCCATGTGGTCCTGGCCGCGTCCTCTGGCGAGGCAAAACGGCGGCCATATGCCACCGTCCCGTTAGACTTACCGAGCGGTGAGGTTGAGTTCCGCCAGCGCCGCGGACGCTGCATGTCCGCTGTTCGCTTTCATTGGGCTCGTCTACCGCCTTCACCTCCCTTGCGACAGCCTGAACTGCGCTTGCGGCGCCCCTCCTCTTCCTACGCTGCCTGCGCCATGCGCTCGGCGCTCATGCGATATGAAATCGCCTCGGCGAGGTGAATGCGGCCGACAGTCTCGCTGCCATCGAGATCCGCCAGCGTGCGTGCCACCTTGAGCACGCGGTGATAGGCGCGGGCGGAAAAGCCGAGCTTTTCGCTGGCGTCGCGCAACAGCGAAAGCCCAGCGGCATCGGGCGCGGCGATGTCTTCGATCAGGCCTGCGGCGCACTGCGCATTGGTGGTGGCACCTGTGACCCCATGGCGTTCGAGGCGCTCGCGCTGGATCGTCCGCGCCCGGGCGACACGCAAGGCGACATCGGCGCTGGCTTCCGAGCGGCTGCCGCGGATGAGGTCGGAGGCCGAGACCGCGGGCACCTCGATGCGCAGGTCGATGCGGTCGAGCAGCGGCCCGGAGATACGTGCCTGATAGTCGGACTGGCAGCGCGTGCCGCGCAGGCAGCGATAGCCGGGTTCGCCGGCCATGCCGCAGCGGCACGGGTTCATCGCCGCGACCAGCTGGATGCGCGCCGGATAGGTGATGCGGTGATTGGCGCGGGCGATCATGCATTCGCCCGTTTCGAGCGGTTGGCGTAAAGAATCGAGCACCTGTGGTGTGAATTCGGGGAGCTCGTCGAGGAACAGCACGCCGTGATGGGCGAGCGATACTTCGCCCGGCCGCGCCTTCAAGCCGCCGCCGACCATTGCCGCCATCGAGGCGGAATGATGCGGTGCCCGGAACGGGCGCCGGTCGGTGAGCTTGCCTTCCGCGAGTTCGCCGGCGATCGAGGCGATCATCGACACTTGGAGAAGTTCCTTGGGCGACAAAGGCGGCAGGATCGAGGGTAGCCGCGCCGCCAGCATCGACTTGCCGGCGCCAGGCGGGCCGACCATCAAGAGGTTGTGGCCGCCAGCGGCGGCGACCTCGAGCGCTCGCTTGGCGCTTTCCTGGCCCTTGATGTCGGCGAGGTCGGGCAGGTCGCGCGCCGCAGCACGAATGCCGGGTTCGGGTCGGGAAAGTACCTGGGTGCCGCGAAAATGGTTGGCGATGGCAATCAGGCTGCGCGGCGCCAGAATGTCGATGTCGGCGCCGGCCCAGGCGGCTTCCGGTCCGCTGGCGGCGGGACAGATCAGCCCCTTGCCCTCGGCATTGGCGCCGATTGCCGCCGGCAACGCACCTGCGACCGCCGAAATGGTGCCGTCCAGCGACAGCTCGCCGAGCACGACATAGGCGGCGAGAGCATCGCCCGGCAGGGCGCCGAGTGCTGCCATCAGCCCGAGCGCAATCGGCAGGTCGTAATGGCTGCCTTCCTTGGGCAGGTCGGCCGGGGCAAGGTTGATGGTGACTTTCTTGGCAGGCATCGACAGGCCGGACGCGTGCAACGCCGCCTGCACCCGCTCGCGGCTTTCGGCCACCGCCTTGTCGGGCAGGCCGACGATCTGCATGCCGACCTTGCCGGGCGCGACCATCACCTGCACGTCGACGGGAACCGCCTCGATGCCCTGGAACGCGACAGTGCGCACGCGCGAAACCATGCTGCCCTCCCTGTAGCACCGCGCTCCTTGGGGCCGCACGGATGCGCTGTGGCGAATTCATGCACGTTGCTTCCGGCAGGCGGCCCCTCGCCTGCGTAAGCCTCAGCCAAAGACAAGCATAGATTGCAAAGGTGCGCAAGAACAATTCAAGAACATGCACGTCGGCATGGTGCGTTCGGGATACGTTAACCCTTGTGCGCAGCAATCTGCCATTGCGGCATTAGAGAGAGGGAATATTAAGCGCCGCCGCGCGAAGCTCTGCCCGAAACAGGGGCTATCCACATGCGCAGTCCGTCATCGCGGCACATACGGCGGCGGGCCGTTCTCAGGCAGAGCGACGCCATCATCGCGGGGCTCGAGGCAAGGCTTGAGGCGCAGACGGCGCTGATCCGCGAACAAGCGGCCTCGCTGGCGCACAGCCAGAAGATTTTCGACCGCTCCTCGGCCGCTGCCCGCATCGGCGTCTGGCAATGCAACCTCGCCGACCAGGCGCTGCACTGGACCGACGTGGTCTATGATCTGTTCGACCTGCCGCGTGGAGCACCGCTCGTCCGTGAGGACATCGTCAAATGCTACACCGAGGCTTCCGCCATCGATCTGCATGCCAAGCGCAGCAAGGGCATTGCGGAGCGCACCGGCTTCGGCCTCGACGCCGAGATCGTGACTGCGAAGGGCAATCGCCGCTGGATCCGCATCACTGCCAGCGTCGAATGCGAGGATGGCGTTGCCGTGCGTATCTTCGGCATGAAGCAGGACATCACCGAAGAGAAGATTCTGGCCGACCAGACCCGCTATCTCGCCGAATATGACGTCATGACCGGGCTCGCCAACCGCAGCCGGTTCCAGACCAAGTTGGCGGAGCTGACGGCCGATGCCGACGATCGGCCTCCGCTCGGAGCGCTGCTGCTGGTCGACCTCGACGGCTTCAAGCAGATCAACGACACCTTTGGCCATGTCGCCGGCGACGAGTGCCTGAAGGAAGTAGCCCGGCGTCTGCAAAACGCCTGCGCCGGCGTCGAGCTCGTCTCGCGCATCGGCGGCGACGAGTTCGCCGTGCTGGTGGGGCCGGAGTTGGAGCTTGCGGCGATCTCGGAACTGGCGCGCCAGATCATCGACAGGCTGGGCAGACCGGTCGACCACGGCGGCCGGGCCCTGAAGCTCGGCGCCTCGATCGGCATCGCGATTCATGAAGTGTGCAGCCCCTCGGATCTGCTGGTGCGAGCCGATACCGCGCTCTATGCCGCCAAATCAGCGGGTCGCAACACCTTCCGGATCTTCAAGGCGACCGAGGCCGCCGCGGTGAGAAACCCGCGCGCCGCCTGAGGCGCGACTGCGCTTTGCTGGCGAGCTGGTTTTTCGGCGGGGCCGCCCGAGCCGCGTCCTTCCGAGGCCCGGGGTTGTTCCGGGCCAGGCGGGCTGCTAGGAAGCCGCGAGCCAATCAAGACGCCACCGCGCTTCTCCGCGAGACGAACATGGGTACAGCCAAGTCCGCAGACAGGTAGGCCGCAACAACACCAAGACGTTGTTGCGGCGCCCTGCCCCCTCATTTCCTGATCACTGATCGGTCCGGCGCGGTTGCTGGAAATCGTTTCCTGACATCCAGCCGATGTAATCGACAAGCGAAGTGGCAGATCGCCGCCAGATGAAATTCATTTGTGCGGATGAATAGTCATGCCCAATCGAAACTCTCCCACGTGGAGCCATTCCCTGCCCGCGGCGCTGCTTTTGATGGCGCCCTTCGACATCCTGGCCTCGTTGGCCATGGACATCTACCTGCCGGTGGTGCCGGAGATGCCGGCAATCCTCGCCACCACGCCCGACGTCGTCCAGCTGACGCTGAGCCTCTACATGATCGTGCTCGGCCTCGGGCAGGTGATCTTCGGCCCGATCTCCGACAGGATCGGCCGCCGCTCGGTGCTGCTTGGCGGCGTGCTGCTGTTTGCTGCCGCCTCGTTCCTGCTTGCCGTCACCAGCTCGGCGCCGCTGTTCGTCGCCCTGCGCGTCGTCCAGGCTCTGGGCGCCTCCGCGGCACTCGTCGCCACCTTCGCCACGGTACGCGACGCCTATGCCGAGCGGCCGGAAGGTGCTGTTATCTACAGCCTGTTCAGCGCCATGCTGGCCTGCGTACCGGCGTTCGGCCCGATCGCCGGCGCGCTTATTGCTCATGGCCTGGGCTGGCGGGCGATCTTCGCCACGCTCGGCCTGCTCGCCGTGTTGGCCATGGTCAATGCGCTTCTGCGTTGGCACGAGACCCGGCCCGAAACGACCCAGTCGCGCCCCGCCTTCCGGGCGATCCTCAAGAGCCCGGCCTTCCTCGTCTATACGCTCGGCTTCAGCGCCGCGATGGGGGCGTTCTTCGTCTTCTTTTCGACGGCGCCACGCGTGCTCATCGATCGCGCCGGCTATTCGCAGCTCGGCTTCAGCCTTGCCTTTGCCACCGCGGCGGTGACCATGATCGTCACCACGCGCTTCGCCAAACTGTTCGTGGCGCGTTGGGGGATACCCGGCAGCCTGAAGCGCGGCATGGCGATGCTGCTCGCAGGCGCAGTGCTGCTCTGTCTTGGCCAGCTTTTCGGCCAACCCTCCTTCGCGACCTTCATCATGCCGATGTGGGTGATCGCCATCGGTATCGTCTTTGCCGGCGCGGTGACGGCGAATGGCGCGCTCGAAGCGTTCGGCGATGCCGCAGGCACCGCGGTGGCGCTCTATTTCTGCGTTCAGAGCCTGATCGTCGGCCTTATGGGCACGCTGGCGGTGGTCATGCTCGGCGGCGACACAGCCTGGCCGCTCGCCGCCTATTGCGCGGTCATGGCAATCGCGACGCTGTGCGGCCTGAGGTGGTTGCAGGTGGGGTAAGTCTGCGACTCCAGGGGGCCTTGCAGGCCGCCTTTTGCAGCGTCCCCTCGTCAGGGGCGCGGCGCTTGAAGGCGGAGTTGCAGCCATCTCCGCCGGCGGCAGGCACCGACGGTATCACGCTGTCCTTGTTATGGAGCCCAGGTGATCGTCACCGCGTCGACCGAGCGGTTGGCGGGGCCGTGAAACACGGCTTCGATGTTGTTGCCATCGGGATCGAACAGGAAGGCTGCGTAGTAGCCGGGATGATAGGCGCGCTCGCCGGGCGCGCCATTGTCTTTGCCGCCCGCAGCAAGACCTGCGGCGTGGAACCGGTCGACGACACTGCGGTCGGTAGCCTGAAACGCAACATGCACGCGGCTGGACTGCTCGCCGGCGTCGACCCACAGCTCGTCGGCGTAGAAATGCGCGCCGCCATCGATGATCGGAATCCCCAGGACGCCAAGCACGGCCGTATAGAACCGCTTGCTTGCCGCGAGGTCGCGGGTGCGCAAATGCAGATGGTCGATCAAACGACCGCGCTTCAGTTCCATTGTCTTGCCTCCATGCTGGTCAACTTCATCGACGTGGGTCGTGATGTCGCCGCAGGCGAAAGGGGCTATTTCGCCCGCTTCTTCTCCACCGCGTCCCAGAACAGCGCGGCGATGTCGGCGCCGCCGAACTTCTTGACCTCGCGGATGCCGGTCGGCGAGGTCACGTTGATCTCGGTCATGTAGTCGCCGATGACGTCGATGCCGACGAGGATGAAACCGCGTTCCCGCAGCGACGGGCCGATGCGGGCGCAGATTTCGCGCTCGCGCTCGGTGAGTTCGGTCTTCTCGGCCCGCCCGCCGGCATGCATGTTGGAGCGGGCATCGTGCTCGGCCGGCACGCGGTTGATGGCGCCGGCGGGTTCGCCGTCGATCAGGATGATGCGCTTGTCACCCTTGCGCACGTCCTTGAGGTAGCGCTGGACGATGTAGGGTTCGCGGAACAGCTGGCCGAACATCTCGAGCAGAGACGACAGATTGCGGTCGGCCTCGTGCAGGTGGAAGATGCCGGCGCCGCCATTGCCGTAGAGCGGCTTGACGATGATGTCGCCGAACTCCTTGCGGAAGGCGGCCACTTCCTGCGGATCCTTGGTGATCAGCGTCTCCGGCATCAAGTCGGCGAATTCGGTGACGAAGATCTTTTCCGGGCTGTTGCGCACCCATGCCGGGTCGTTGACGACAAGCGTCTTGGGGTGGATGCGCTCGAGCATGTGGGTGGTGGTGATGTAGTTCATGTCGAAGGGCGGATCCTGGCGCAAAAGGATCACGTCCATCTCCGACAGGTCGGTGCGGACGGGCTCGCCGAGGGTGAAGTGGTCACCCTTGACGTCGCGGACCCCGAGCTTCTCGATCCGGGCAAAGACCTTGCCGTCGCGCATCGACAGCCGGTCGGGAGTGTAGTGGTAGAGTTCGTGGCCGCGTCGCTGGGCTTCCAGCGACAGCGCGAACGACGTGTCGCCGGCGATGTTGACGGTGAAGATGTGGTCCATCTGGACGGCGATCTTGAGCGGCATGGACGTCTCCGGCGCGGCTTTCGGTAATGTTGTCGCGCGGGCCGGGCTCCGGTCGCGCTCTGCGGTGACGAGGATGTAGCAATTTGCCGTCCTTATGCAATGGCGGCGGGTGCGAACAAGTTCACCCGATGCATCGGCTGGCCGATGCTAGGTCCCGGAGAGGTTCGTCGCATGGCGCCCGCCGATCATGTCGATGAACAGCTCGACCGCTTCAGCCATGGCCTGCCCGGCCGGCTTTTCGACATGCCATTCGGCAAAGTGGCCGTCGATCCACATCCGGCACAGGCCATAGATGAAGGCGCGCGCCGACAGCATCAACGCGTCGGGGGCAAGGGCTGCAGATATTCGGCCAGACGCTTGTCCGCGGGCGATCAGGTCGAGCATGACCAGGCGGATCGCCTCGGTTTCGCCGGTCAGTTTCGGCGAGCCGTGGAAGTCGATCAACGTGCGCGAGGCGATAACGTCGAAATGCGTCGGATTGGCGAGCGCCCAGGCGAGATAGCCCCGCGCGATGGCGCGCAGGCCCTCGACCGGGTCGGCGTCGCCGGTCGCCGACAGCTCATGCTGGACCGACAAGGTCAAGCGGCCCATCGCCTGCTCGGCCACCGCCGTCATCAAAGCTGTCTTGTTGGCGAAATGGCGGAACGGGGCCGCAGGCGAAACGCCGGCGCGCTTTGCGGCTTCGCGCACCGAAACGGCGTCGACGCCCTTCTCCTCGATCATCCCGATGGTGGCGGCGATGAGCTCCTCGACGAGGTTGCCGTGATGATACGCCGCGCGGGAAGAGTTGGTCATGCCTTCTAGTAGCGGTCGGCGGGCCGAAATGTAAGCGGCGTAAACATCGACTTGACAGTTCTTTGCAACCGAATGTAAGCAGTGATTACATAGGAGGAAAAATCATGCGGGTCTGGCCCGAAAGCACCTCGAGATGGCCGCCCAGCGGCTGGCGGCTGACAGCCTGGCTTGGCTTGGTCGTGTTGGCGGCGTGCGGCGCTGCTGCCGGCCTGGCAGGCGATCCGGTCGACGGCGCGCGCGTGGTGATCAGGCTCACCGCACGCACCTCACTCATGCTGTTCGTGCTCGCCTTCACCGCCTCGAGCCTGGCTTGGCTCTGGCCATCGGCCATGTCGCGCTGGATCAGGGCGAACCGCCGCCATTTCGGCCTGGCCTTCGCCTTTTCGCACGGCGTCCATGCCGCCGCCATCATCGCCCTGTCGCAGCTCGACCCGGTGCTGTTCGACGAGCTCACGGCGCCCGCCGCCTTCATCGCCGGCGGCGCCGGCTATCTCGCCATCATCCTGATGGCGGCAACGTCGTTCGACCGGACGGCTGCCGCGATCGGGCCGAAAGCCTGGCGCATCATCCACGGCGGTGGCGCCTGGTTCCTGGCTGTCTTCTTTGTCGTCAATTTCGGGCGCCGGGCGGTGCTGAACCCGGGAATGTACTGGCCTTACATGGCACTGATCCTTGCCGCGATCGCGCTCCGGTTGATGAGCCAATTGTGTGGCCGCAAGCGCGACGTGGCCGGGCAAGGCGCTTAGCTTGCGCGTCAATTTGATGGCTGACTGGCGCCTGGATCCAGCATTTTGGCAGCGCCGGATTGCCATCGCTGAAACCGGTTTCGACGCCGTGTCGAAATCCGGACGGCAAGCTGATTGAATACAATTCCTAAACGCTTTGCTGGCACTGTGCTGCAACAGTTGCAAATATTAGCAGAACAGAGACAAAGCATGCCTATCGGCGTCAGCCATTCGGACAGGGAAACGGCGGATCTGGCCTTCACCGATGCCTTGACCGGGCTGGGCAACCAGCGTCGTTTCTTCGACAAGGTCGAAAGGCTGATCGGCGACCGCGCCGAGGACCCGGCGCCGTTCACCGTCGGCATCCTCGATCTCGACGGCTTCAAGCCGATCAACGACCTGTTCGGACACCGCGCCGGCGACGACATCCTGATCCAGGTGGCGATGCGGCTGCGCGCCGCCTGCGATGGCTATTCGGCGGTGGCGCGTATCGGCGCCGACGAGTTCGCCTTCCTCTACCCGCTGGTGTTCTCAGAGGATGCGGCGGCCGAGAAAGCGCGCATGCTGATCGAAATCCTGTCGGCACCTTACGATGTCGGCGAGCGCACGGCGCGCCTGTCGGCGTCGGTCGGCTGCTCGCTGTTCCATTCGAGCGACGACACCACCGAGACGCTGGTGCGCAAGGCCGAGACAGCACTTTACCACGCCAAGCGCTCGGGTCGCGGCCGCGTCGTCGTCTACACCCGCGAGATGGAGGAGGCGGCCAAGCGCGTCACCCGCATCGAGCAGGCGCTGCGCCGTGCGGTTGCCGCCGGCGATGTCGCGCCGCATTTCCAGCCGATCGTCGATCTCAACAGCCGCCGCACCATCGGTTTCGAGGCGCTGGCACGCTGGACCGACCGCGACCTCGGCTTCGTTTCGCCGGCAGTCTTCATTCCGATCGCCGAGGAGCGCGGCATCATCGGCCCGCTGTCGCAGCTGGTGCTGCGCAAGGCGGCGGAAGCGGCGCGCAGCTGGCCGAAGGAAATGTTCCTGTCATTCAATCTGTCGCCGTCGCAGCTGGTCGACCAGAACACCGGCCTGCACATTCTGTCGATCCTCGAGCGCACCGGCTTCGACCCGCGCCGCCTCGAGATCGAGATCACCGAAACCGGCCTGATGACCGATCCCGCCTCGGCCGAAAAGATCGTCGAGGATCTCAGGCGCGTCGGCATCCGTGTCTCGCTCGACGATTTCGGCACCGGCCAATCGTCGCTCGGGCGCCTGCGCGAATTCCGCTTCGACAAGCTCAAGATCGATCGCGCCTTTGTTGCCTCGATCCTCGAAGACCGGCCGTCCGAACACATCATCCGCGCCATCCTGGCGATGTGCGAAGGCCTCGGCATGGATGTCGTCGCCGAAGGCATCGAGATGGAGGCGCAGGCGGAACGGCTGACGCAGTTCGGCTGTGCCGGCGGGCAGGGTTATCTGTTCGGCCGTCCGGCCGACGCCGCCGCCACGCTCGGCTATCTACGCGAAGCCCATCGCGGCGGGAGCTTCGCCCGGGCGGTCTGACCGCCATGTCCTGACATCACTTCTCGCGTCGCGCGGTGGCTGAGCTGCACCCGTCGCGAACACAAGGTCGGGGCGCCGGTCCGGGAGCATGGCGTGATAGACTGTTCCCGTTCGAGGTTCCGGGAGGATGCTCCGAATTTTCCGTGAGCGAGCACGATCTTTTCCGAAAACCGGTTCTCACTTCTTGCGATCTTGCTCTATGACGGTGGGCATGTCCGGCTTTGGGGGAAGTGGGCGAGGCGAGGGGAAAGATCATGATGCCATCGGCACGTTTTCCTGATCTCGAGGGCCAGTCGGTGCTGATCACTGGTGGCGGCACCGGTATCGGTGCGTCGCTGACCGAGGCGTTTGCCCGGCAGGGCGCGAAGGTCGCCTTCATCGACATCGCGCTGAAGCCGAGCCAGGAGCTGTGTGACGAGATCGAGCAGGCGACCGGCAACCGGCCGCTCTATCTGCGCGCCGACCTTCGCGACATCTCGGAGCTGCGCCGGGCCGTCGGCCGGGCCGAGGAAGAGCATGGCCCGGTGACGGTTCTGGTCAACAACGCTGCCAACGACCTGCGCCACGAGGTATCAGATGTCACTCCCGAGAGCTGGGACGAGAACCAGGCGGTGAACATCAGGCCGCATTTCTTCACCATCCAGGCGGTGGCGCCGGGCATGGTCAAGGCCGGCGGCGGCTCGATCATCAATTTCAGCTCGACCTCCTATATGCTCAACATCGGCGCCATGCCGGCCTACACGGCGGCAAAGGCTGCGATCGTTGGCCTGACCAAGGGGCTTGCCGGGCGCTACGGCCCCGACAACATCAGGGTCAATGCGGTGGCGCCGGGCTGGGTGATCACCGAGCGGCAGCGCGAATTGTGGGTCAGCGAGAAGTCGCTCAAGGCGCATATCTCGCGCCAGTGCATCAAGCGGATGATGCTGCCGGAAGACATGGTCGGGCCGGTGCTTTTCCTGGCTTCGGACGCGTCGAAAATGCTGACGGCACAGACGCTGATCGTCGATGGAGGTATCTTGTGAGTGCTACCGCTACGATAGCGGCCGTTGACTGGGGCACGACCAGGCTGCGTGTCTGGCTGCTCGACGCCAAGGGCGCGGTGCTGGACGAACGGCGCAGCGACGAGGGCTTGCTCACGGCGCAGCACAAGGGTTTTGCCACGGTTCTCGACAGGCAGCTGCAGGACATGGGCGCTGCGAAGGACCTGCCGGCGATCGTCTGCGGCATGGCAGGTGCGCGCCAGGGCTGGGTCGAGGCGCCTTATGTCGACGTGCCGTCGTCGCTGGGCGACATTCTGGGCGCCGCCGTGCCCGTGTCGGGTGCCGGCCGCGACGTCCGCATCGTGCCGGGACTGGCCCAGCGCGACCCGCGGGCGCCCGATGTCATGCGCGGCGAGGAGACCCAGCTCGCCGGCATTGCCGCCCTGATCGGAGCGGGCAGCCATCTCGTCTGCATGCCCGGCACGCATTGCAAATGGGTGACCGCCGTGGGCGGCGCCATCCAGGGTTTCGGCACCTGGCCGACCGGCGAGATGTTCTCGGTGCTGGCTCAGCATTCGATCCTGCGCCACTCGATCGGCGACAAGCCGGCAAAGGTGTCGCCGGACAGCAAGGTCTTCCGCGACTGGTGCGGGGAAGCGCTGTCCGACGGCGACATCGGCGCGAGATTGTTCGGCATCCGCGCCGCCGGCCTGCTCTCCGGACTCGGCCAGGAGGATGCGGCAGCGGCACTTTCGGGCCTGCTGATCGGCGCCGAGGTTGCCTCGGCGGTCAGGCGCTTCGGCCGGCGCGAAACGCCTGTCGTGCTTGTCGTCTCCGGCGCGCTGGGCGGGCTCTACGCCGAGGCGATGCGCCTCGCCGGCATTGCGGTGACGATCGCCGATGCCGATGAAGCGGTGCTGGCCGGCCTGGTGGCCGCTGCCCGCCGCAATGGGATGCTGGCTGAAGGAGTGGCTGAATGAGCGTGACTGCACCGTTCCCCGAGCTTGGCCGCGGGCTGGTTGCCATCCTGCGCGGACTGAAACCGGAGGAGGCGCTTGGCGTTGGCCAGGCGGTGTTCGATGCCGGTATCGAGGCGATCGAGGTGCCGCTCAATTCGCCCGATCCGTTCCGCTCGATCGAGATCCTGGCCAGGGCGCTGCCTGCGGCACTGGTTGGCGGCGGCACCGTGGTGTGGGCCAAGGATGTCGATCGGCTTCACGATGCCGGCGGGCGGCTGCTGGTCAGCCCCAACATCGATGCCGAGGTGATGGGCCGCGCGGGTGCGCACAAAATGGTGACGATGCCCGGCGTGATGACGCCGACCGACGCGTTCCTGGCTCTGCGGCTGGGCGCCTCGGCGCTGAAGTTTTTCCCGGCGAGCGTGCTCGGGCCAGGCGGCATTTCGGCGATCCGTGCCGTGCTGCCCAAGGAGACGCAGGTCGGTGTCGTCGGCGGCGTGTCCGAGGTCGATTTCGCCACTTACGCCAAGGTCGGTGTGCAATTGTTCGGGCTCGGCTCCAGCCTCTACAAACCCGGCATGAGTGCTGCCGACGTCGGCGAACGCGCCCGGGCGGCAGTGGCCGGCTGGGACGCCATCGGCAAGGGTGCCTGACATGGCGGCCAGCATCCTGTCCGACGAGGCCTGCGAGCTCGGCGAGGGCCCGACCTACGATCCCGCCACCGACACGCTTTACTGGTTCGACATACTGGCGAGCCGGATGCTGGAGAAGAAGCTGTCCGGCGGGCAGACGCGCATCCACCAACTGGACGAGATGGCGAGCGCGATCGCCACGATCGACGGCGAGCGCCAGCTGCTGCTCACCGAAACCGGGTTGCATGTCCGCGATGCTACGACCGGCAAGCTCAAGCTGCATATGTCGGTCGAAGCCGCCAATGCCGGCACGCGCTCGAACGACGCGCGTGTGCATCCGTGCGGCGCGCTGTGGTTCGGCACCATGGGCAAGAAGGCCGAGGCCGGTGCCGGCGCCATCTACTGGTTCTTCCGTGGCGAGCTCAGGCTGCTTTTTCCGGCGATCAGCATTCCCAATTCGATCTGCTTCAGCCCGGACGGCAAGACCGCCTACTACACCGACACGGCGGTCAACCTGCTCTACCGCCTCGACTGCGATGCCGACACCGGTCTGCCGCTCGGCGAGCCGAAGCTGTTCGTTGATCGGCGCGGCGACAGGGGCGGCATCGACGGCTCGGTCGTCGCCCGCGACGGGGTGCTGTGGAACGCCAGCTGGGGCGGCGGCCGCGTCGACGCCTATGCGCCCGACGGCAAGCTGGTGCGCAGCGTGCCAGTGCCGGCGGTGCAGACCTCGTGCCCGGCCTTCGTCGGGCACGCCGCCGACCGGATGGCGGTGACCTCGGCGGCCGAAGGCATGAGCGCCAAAGCGCGCCGGGCGGATCCGCATGCCGGCAAGACCTTCCTGCTCGACATCCAGGTCAATGGTCGGCATGAGCCGAACGTACTGATCTGAGGCGCGGCAAGCGCCTGCTCTGCAGTCCTTCAACTGGCGGGCCTTGTCGCCCGGACTATGGCAACAGGTCGGTTTTCCGGCAAGCCTGAGACGACGGGGATGCCATTGTCGTGCACCGGCGAAGTGCTTCCGCGCCGCCCGTATGCAGGAACAGTGCCGATGGCCGGACAAAAACCGACGCTTTTTCTCGTCCATGAGCCGGAGCGTGCGTGTTCGGAGCGATTGCTCGATGACGGCTTCTCGGCCCAGGCGGCGATGGAGATCTCGTCCTATCTGGCGCAGTCGACCGACATGGTGCCGGAGTTCAGCGCCCTAGATGAAGCATGCGCCAGGCGTGGCCTCGATTTTCGCGCCGTCGAACTGGACGATGCGGCAGCGGTGCTGGCATCAGTTGACCGTGGCGCCAGCCTAGTGTGGACGCTGACCGACGGCATCGCTTTTTTCCGTGGCGGTGCCGCACCGGCACTTGCCCGGCTGAACGGCTTGCGCACCATCGGCGCCGACGACAGCCTGTTTGCGCTGTGCCAGGACAAGTTTCGTGCCGGTTCCGTGCTATCGGCTCTCGGCCTGCCGGTGCCGGCGGCGGGCCTCGTGCGCGGCGGCGAATGGCTGGTCGAACCGCCGGCGTCTTCGTCGGGCTATTTTGTCAAACCGAACCGGCTCGGCGCCAAGATCGGCATCTGGGCGGATTCGCGGATCGCCAACGTCACGGAGGCGTTTGCGCTCGGGCGCAGGGTGTTCGACGCCTACCGCGACGACGTCATCGTCCAGCCCTATGTCGCGGGCCGCAATGTGCGGGCGAGCTTCCTGGCGGTCGATCCTGAAGTTGGGCCCGAGGCGCTCGGCATCGTTTTTGTCGATTCAGGTGGCGATTTCCAGACCATGGCCGACAGTATGGCGCTCTATGGCGACACCGGCGCGGCAGCCAGGGAAGCGGGGAAGTATGTCGAGCCGGGACTGGTGCAGGTGGCGTCGCTGCAGCCGCGCGCGGCCGAGCGCATCCGGCGGATCGCCGCAAGGCTGGTGGCGGGCCTCGGCCTGCGCGATGTCTTCTCGCTCGACTTCCGCGTCGAGGCCGACGACACCGTGCACCTCATCGAATTCGAGGTCTGCCCGGGCCTGCCCTGCTTCGATTTCCGCGCCTATTGCCGGACGGAGTGGCAGCTCAGCCTCGCCGAGGCGATGGCCGAGACGGCGGCGCGGCGCATCGGTTAGAGGCGCGCCGCGTCTTTGGCAGCGCAACCGTCAGGTGCGCTGCATGCAGACGGACGTATGTCCCGACCTGACGAAGCCGATCTGCTGGGCTGCGCCCTTGGACAGGTCGAGCACGCGGCCCTTGATGAATGGGCCGCGATCGTTGATGCGGACGACGACGCTCTTGCCGTTCTTCTGGTTGGTGACGCGGATTTTGGTGCCGAAAGGAAGCGAGCGGTGCGCCGCGGTCATGGCCGATGGGTTCATGCGTTCGCCCGAAGCGGTCTTCGAGGTCAGTGCATACCAGGACGCCTTGCCGCACTGGGCGGAAGCGGTGCCGGTGAGGGCTATCATCATGCCGGCGGCGAGGGTGGCCGCCGCGATCGCGGGCTTGGCGCGGTTCTTCATCTTCTGGTTAACGCTCTGTTGATAAACACACGGAGCGGTTTCACCCGAAATGTGGCAGCGAATGCGGCAAGCATCGGGCAGTTCCGAGGCGAGCGCACACGTTTGGAGTCTCAAGGTAACAGTTTGTCAGGCCCGTTCGGGACGCAAGGAAGGAATATCTTCATAATTGCGGAGTGGGCGACGAGTTCATCGCTGAATCACTGGATTCGCCGCTGGCGAAAAACTTCTTGATGATACTTTCAGAAGGAAAGAAATATCAAGAATCAAGCGAGCGTTGTGAAGATAATCAACAGGGAGGCTGTGTCGAAATGAAGTTATTGCCAAACATCGTGGCGGGACTCGCGGTCGTCATAGGCATCGTCTGGATTCTGCAAGGCGCCGGCCTGCTCGGCGGCAGCTTCATGACAGGGCGTACAGAGTGGTTCTGGATCGGGATCGTGACGGCGTTGGCCGGTTGTGTCGCGTTTTTGTGGCTCAGACGCCCCGGCAGGTGAAACGAACGGTTGCACTGCCGGACGACAACACGTCAGACAATTGCAGCTGGGCGCCGAGCCGCTAAGAATAGGCTCGCTAAGGCGTGGCCGGTCCGGTCGGTATTGGGTGCGAGGGGCAATTGACCGAAATCGGCATGACGATTGCGATATGCACCCGCAACCGGGCGCCGCTGCTCTTGCGATGCCTTGCCGCACTCGCCGCGGCCGAAAAGCCGAGCTCCAGCTTCGAAATCGTGGTTGTGGCCAATGACTGCAGCGACGACACAGTGCCGGTGGCGGAGCGTTTCGCCGACCGACTGCCGATGGTCGTCGTCGCGGAGCCGCGGGGCGGGCTGTCCCACGCCCGCAACCGGGCCATTGATGAGGCGCGCGGACGGCTGATCGTCTGGCTCGACGACGACGCCCTGGTGCGGCCCGGCTTCCTGCGTGCCTATGCAGCCGCCATGGCCGCATCGCCACGATGCAGCATCTTTGGCGGCGTGATCGTTCCGCGCCTGGACGGAGAGCCGCCCGCCTGGCTGCTGGCCGGGCTAGATGTGGTGGAGGGCGCTTATGCGGCCCGGCGGCGAGCCACAGCCGATGTCTTTGCCGACGTCGACGCCGATCTTCCGTTCGGCGCCAACTACGGCATGGTGACCGATGCCCAGCGCCGCTTTCGCTTCGATCCCGAGCTTGGCCGGCGGCCAGGCAGCCCGTTCGCCGGCGGCGAGGAGATCGCTGTGATGCGCGCCGCAATTGCCGCCGGTCACCACGGGTGCTGGGTTCCCGAAGCGATCGTCGACCATCTCATCGGACCGGAGCGGCAGAGCGAGGTCTGGCTGTGGGGGTATTTTCACGCCGACGCACAGCAGCGAATGTCCGCGCACCCGGCGTCGCTTCTGGGTCGGCTCAAGGCCGGTAGGGCCTTTCGCCGTTATCGGCGGGCGCGGACAAGGATGGAGCCCCGGGAATGGCTAAAGCTGTTCGTCAAGGCGGCGCAGCTGGCAGGAAAGGCCGGTGTCAGACCGGATCTCTGAGCAGTGTCTTTCCGCTGGGGGCCAGATCCGGGGATACGCCCAACAGGTCCAGGATCGTCGGCACGACGTCAAAGGAACTGCTGGTGCCCGAGCGGCCGGCTTCGAGGCCCGGGCCGGCACCGAAGATGAACCCCCAGTCGCCGGTATGGCCACCCGTGCGGCGCCAGGGCAGCGGACCGACGGTGCCGAGTCGCTCATGCGTCATGCCAAGAAGGCCCTTGCGGAAAAGGACGTAGAGATCGGCCTCATGTGGCCCGATTTCGAACGGTGGCTTGCCAGCCCGGAAGGTTTCGCGCACCGCCGGGTCGCCGCTCAGCGGATCGCGGCACTGCGACAGCAGCAATTCAAGTTCGTCGAGGAGTGCATCATAGCGTTCGGGCGCCACCTTTCCCGATGCTTCCCGGCCGCGCAGGTTCAGCCGAATCTGTCCGTCGTAAAAGGCTGGAATGGCAAAGGCGTCCATATCAGGCCAGAAGCCGCGATAGCGCGTCGCGGGCATCCAGCCGATGCCGCGAGGCTCCCGCTGGCGGCGAAGCGATTCGGCGTCGCGCCGCCTGCCTATGCCTGCCTTGACCAGCGCGCGGGCAATGGGGCCAGGCTTGTCCGGCCATGGAGCGAGCTTGCGCAGCGTCGGCTCCCAACCCTCATGCTCACCGAGCAGCGGCGTGCCGTCGGCAAGGCGCGCCGCAGGCTTGAGGTCGCGCATATAGGCTTTGCCGAAGCTGCGTCGGTAGAGCAGCTCCGGCAGCAGCGCCATCGCGGGCACGTCGCCCTCGTTCATGCCCATGCCATGCATGGAAAAGGCCAGCACCGTCGCGTCGGGGAAGGTGTCGGCGAGGTCGCCGACCAGGTGGTCGAGCGCTTCGTAGATGCCGATCATCCCTCGCCTTGCCGGGACTGCGGAGGCGTGATGATGGAGGGGGTGTTCGGTATCGATGCCGTGCCAGAACGGCTCGCTTCCGGAGTGTGCCTCGGAGGGAACGACGATCGCCAGATCCCAGTCGGGAAGCCTCTCGCGCAGCAGCCACTGCGCGATCTCGCGGCGCTTTTCGACTGCAGCGATCAGGGCGGCGGCGGCCGCTTCGGTTTTCGCGGCGGAAGGCCAGCAGAAGCCGTAGATCCATTCCGGGGCGGGGTATGGGCCGAACCTGCCGGCAATTTCGGCAGCGAGACCAGGTGGATTGGAATGGGCCTCGACGCCGGGATCATGCGCACCCCAGGCGGCGAGGCCGAGGACATCGCCACTGTCGCCCAGGCGGCAATAGGGCAAGTCGAAGGCCACCACCTTGCGGCCGATGCCCGGCAGATAGGAAGCGGCAGTGACTTCTTCCTGCAGGACGTCATAGGTGGCCGGATCGTAACGGACCGCCGACCAGCGGCCGCCATCGGATGGCGCGAGCCCGGTGGCGACGTGTTCCCAGGCGAGACCCGAAAGCTTGTCGCGGCCATGATCGAGCTTGAGGCCAATGCCGTTGCGCCGCAACCGATCGAGGTTGGGTAGGCGTCCTTCGCCGATCATCCGCTCGACGAGGTCGTGGTCCATCCCGTCTAGCCCGATTGCAATGACGCGCGGCATTTTCCCTCCAGCCTGAGTTCCCCACGACCAGTATTGCTGAGCCAGCCAAGGTCGACAATGGCCGGATAGGACGCGGTAGCCTGCGACACCGGCGCTTCATTGAATTTCTTACCGATATCTGAGATAATATTCCCAGTGCGAGAACGCCCGCTGAGGAGTTCGACTGGCACGCACATAGTCCTCACGGGCGCTCGAGCTTAACTCGAACGTAGCCAAAGAGGATTTTTCATCATGGCAACGCTAAACGTAATGGAGCCCCTTGGGCTCACCCGGCATCGGCGCTGGGAGGACATCGTGTCGATGATCCTCGGCGCCGCGATCATCGTCTCGCCGATGTGGCTCGGCGTGACCGAGATGCCGACAATGATGGCGGTCACCGCGCTCGTCGGTGCTGCGATCGTCGTTCTGTCCGGACTGGAGCAGATCTTCCTGCGGCGCTGGGAAGAAATCCTGTCGCTGTTCTGCGGCGTCTGGATGGTGGTGCAGCCGTTCGTCTTCGAATATGGCGGCGCTCTGCGCAGCTGGCACATCGGCCTCGGCATCGCGGTGGCGGTGCTGGCGACCCTTGAACTCTGGCAGGATCGCAACCGCAACCTCGAGGCATAGCAGCAGCGGGAGACAGGAGAGGGGACCTTTTTCGGGGGGCGGTCTGCGAAGCCGGAACGGTACGGGATTCCGGACCGGGGAATTGCCAGACAGAATTGTCTGGTGCGCTTCACCTGCGCCGTCGCAACACGGCATCCTGCGTGTGGTAGCGCCCGGACGCAGCATATCACCGAGCTGCCGTGGCGGGGGCCTCACCAGCCCGCCGCCCGGCTGCATGTCGAGCAGCGAGATCTCGAAATGCTCGACCAGCCAGACGAGATCGGCCGGCGCAACGTGCAGGATCTCGACCAGCGCCGCGAATTCGCCGAGGCTTGGCAGTATGGCCAGCGCACCGCGCAGGATGTTTGCCTCGTCTCCTTCGACATCCAGCTTGACCAGCACGCGCATCATCGAAGGACCTGCATCGAAGCTGCGAAGGACCCGGTCGAGCGTGGTCGTCCGCACCGGCAAGGCGCCGTTGTCGCCGGGCTTGGCGAGACGAGCCGTTCCTGACCAGTTTGGGTCGACGTGAAGCGCGGCCTGGCCTTCCTTGTCGGACAACGCAGCGTCCAGGATGATCGCCGGCAGCCCTGCCTCGTTCGAGATAGGGGCGGATCGCCGGATTGGGTTCGACCGCGATAATGCTTGCCCCGGAAGGCAGGCCGCCATTGACGAGCATCTCGCCATAGTTGGCGCCGACATCGATGACATGCGTCCAGGCATGCTGCTGCAGCAGCAGATGCCAGGCAGACAGGGCGGGCGGATTGAGATTGCCGTCGGACTGGATCAGTTTCTGGGCGCGACGGTCCAGCGGGTCGACATGAATCCACGCGCTGCCAGGCGCGCGGACACGGACCGGCAGCGCGACGGCTTCTTCTGGCGTTCGGCTGCCAGTGCGCCTGTCGGGCAGCCGAAGGAGCTTTTCGCCCAGCCTGCGCAATCGGTTGGGCGGTTTGCGCGCCTCGGCTTTCGCGTTAAGCCGTTCGATCTCGGCGCGATAGGCATGCTCCTGCGCGGTCCATGCGGCCTCTTTCAGCTCCATGCGCCGCACGCGGGCGGCTGCGGGCATCAGGCTGATCGCCGGATTGCGGGAACCCAGGTCGCGATTCCGTCCCACCGTATGTGGCCAGAGATGCAGGTCGGATTCCCTGTTGTCCACGGCCCATGCCATTGGGCTGAAGCTGGCCGACCGAAACGCCACGTTCATCGAGAGCTGATCCCGGCGCGAGTAGCGCATCACGTGGAAGGCCCAGGCTTCAAGCATGGAAGTGACGCGCGCCGAACGATGGTCGCGGATCATCATGCCTGTCCATCATGGGCGCTCCTCCAGTATTTCGGGGCAGCTCAGCGTGCAGTGGTTGAGCTGCTCGAAAATGCGGGAGGCGTCGTCAGAACCTTTTCTCGCCATCTCCAGGAACTCATCCAGTACCGTTTCCCGGTAGGAATGCGGTGCGACGAGGAAGCCGATTACCGGATCAGCTCCAGCATTCGTTCGGGGGGGCCGTTTCAGGATCACGGAGTTGTCGATGTAGATGGAGCAGTCGTAGTCAGGCAAATGGACATGCGGGCGGATTTTCAGGTTGCGCTGGCTAGTATCGGATCCTGCGGAAACAGCGGTTCGACAACGCGGCAGTCCCAGCTTTCGCTGCGCAGCGCGGGATCGTCGGTCAGGCAGATGAAGGGTAGCTGGGAGCGCGAAGCGACCGGCTGCTCGTTGAGGTGCTCATAGCCACCGACAAGCACTGTGCAGACGCAGCATTTCATTCCGGACGCCTCAAGGTCTCAGGGAGGCCATGCGGCCACTCCAAACCTCACGGCCCGCCATATAATTCGACGCGCCGGATGGTCGCATTGCAGTCTGAATTCAGTTCGGCCGACTCGCAAGGTTGAGGTGCAGTGCGCGGTCGGTTGGTTTGACAGGTCATCGGCAGGTGGAAAAAGGGCGCCGCGCGGCGCCCTCCTTGAGTTCAGAGGAAACGTGCCGGCTTACTCGACCTCATTGGCGTTGAAGGCGACCCATTTTCCAAGGGATGGCAAGTCGAGCGAGCCGGGTGCACGGTCGGCCTCGTGCAGGGTCGTACCGGAGCGGAACTTGAGCCCGACCATGACGGTATGGAAGTTCTCGCCATAGCGGTACTGGTCGCTATCGAGCGCATGATAGGAAATCTGGGTGAATTCGTAGCGGGTGAACAACGAGACCGGCCAGGTTTCCGGGCGGATTTCACTCTCCACGTTGAAGTCGAAGATCCGGTTGGGCAGGTTGTCGGTCCACTTCTTGCCGCCGGCATAAGCGCCGTCGAGCTTCACCGACCAGTTGTCGTCGAGGAAGTAGTTGATGCCAAGCCGGGCGAACGGCGCCTCCCGCGTGCCTTCGTCGTACCTGTCGTAAGAATCGAGATAGCCTGCCTGCGCGAAGACCGAGCCCCAGCCGGTCAACAGCTTGCCTTCGGCGCCGGCGAACCAATAGTTCATCTCCCGGTTGGAATCGCCGCCATCGTCGTGAATGCCAAGGCCGCCCAGGGCGCCGACGAGAAAGCTGTCCGTACGATGGTAGAGGCGGACGGCACCATGGCCATAGGCGTTGGTCCTGTCGCCATCGGCGACGTCGGGCTTGCCTAGCGCTGCCGCCTGCAGGTCGCCCTGGATGCCCCAGTTGGGCGCGAAGTCGTAGCCCAGTGTTCCATCAAACATCACGGTTGGACGTGTGTCGGCAACTCTGACGCCGCCTGATGATTCTATCCCCATCCCGCCAAGAGTGTTGTGGACACCGGCGAAGGCAAGGCCGATGCGGTAGCCGATGGACTGCTGGTCGGAAACCTGTTCGCCCGCGACCACAGCCGATGACACGCATAGGAGAGCCATGACGCTGGCTGCGCCAAGATAATTTCTAGATTTCCCTGTGCCACCCCGGATTTTCGCTTGAAAATTTTATGGTTCAAATATTCGTTGACTGAATGAGTATTGGTGGGGCGATAGCAATGGCACAGACGACAACTTTATCAAGATATGAGAAGTAATAATGCCGCGTGGTATATTTGCCTCAGTTTTCTTATCGTGCACGCAAGTATGCAACATGCATGCATCCAGTGCATGCTGCCTGGCAGTCCTGTGCGCGTCGTTCAGCGCCAGCCTATGTACGTCGTGAACTCGGCCATCAGCGTGTCGAAGCGCTCGAGATTCTGTGACAGGTTGGTCGACGAGACGCCGCCGCCGCAGTCGATCAGGTAGTCGAAATAGGTGTTGTCCTTGTCGTTCGAGGCGCGGCCGGCGACCTTCTTGTTGTTCCATTCGAGTGCCTTGTCCTGCATCGCCTTGTCGGTCTTGAAGCTGCTCTGGAACTGGACGCGCCGGCACTTTTGCGGTTCGCCGCCCTCGCAATTGTAGAAATAGACCCAGAAATTCATGCCGGAGGCTTTGGAATCGATGACCGGCAGGTTGTCGCTGTCGACGCCGACCTTGGCCTGATAGCCGGCCTTGGTCATGATGTCCCCGAACTCCGCGACGGTTATGCCTTCCATAACCGTTGGGGCGGCCTGTGGTTTGTCTTCGGCCCTGGCTGCCGTGCCGGCAGCAAGAGCCAGTGCAGCAGCAAGGACCAGACGCAGCATCGGCGGACTCCTCGACGGGTTGTGCTCAATAATTAGCTCAACCTGATATTATCACCTGCGATGGGTCAGTCGGAAGCTGACCATTCGGGCGATGGAGCCGGCTTCGGCAATGCATGGAGATTGTCGGGGAGAACGGGAGAAAAGGCTGGAAAATGCGGACAACAAAAAAGCCCGGCGAACCGGGCTTTTTGAGTGTCTTCAGACAGTTGGAGCTGTCTGAAGCAGGAAACTGGTGCCCAGAAGAGGACTCGAACCTCCACGCCTCGCGGCACACGGACCTGAACCGTGCGCGTCTACCAATTCCGCCATCTGGGCTGGTGGCGGTGATGTAAGCGGGCGAAGCGACTGTGTCAACGCGCTTTTTCTGCTTTTGCCGAGGAATGCTGCGGCAGGCCGCAAATGTCGCATTCGGGTGATGAGGCTGACGCAGGGGCCGACTGGCTTTCGAAGCCGGCGAAGGGTCGGGAGCCGCGTATGCACGGCTCCCGAATACGTTCAAAAATCTACGCCGTCCTTTGCGCGTCCCGTTGGACGGCCGACGCCATCGCGACTCAGGCCAGCACGTCTTTGGAAGCGACGGTCGAATCGGCGTTGAGCTTGTAGACGATCGGCACGCCGGTTCCGAGTTCGAGCTTGACGATGTCAGGCCCCGAAATACCGTCGAGCGCCATGATCAGCGCGCGCAGCGAGTTGCCGTGGGCTGCGACCAGCACGGTGCCGCCGGAGAGCACATGCTTCTGCATGTCGTGCAAATAGTAGGGCCATACGCGCGCACCGGTGTCCTTCAGGCTCTCGCCGCCGGGCGGCGGGGTGTCGTAGGAGCGGCGCCAGATATGGACCTGCTCCTCGCCCCACTTGGCGCGGGCGTCGTCCTTGTTGAGACCGTTGAGGTCGCCGTAGTCGCGCTCGTTGAGCGCGGCGTTGCGGATCGTCTTGAGGTCGCCCTGGCCGAGAACGTCGAGGATATGCTGGCAGGTGGTCTGGGCGCGCGACAGCGCCGAGGTGAAGGCGATGTCGAATTTGAGCCCGCGCGCCTTGAGCTTCTCGCCGGCCGACTTGGCCTCGGCGTGGCCTTGCTCGGTCAGGCCGGGATCGCGCCAGCCGGTGAACAGGTTCTTGAGGTTCCATTCGCTCTGGCCATGGCGGACGAGCACGAGAGTACCGGACATTTTTGCTCCCTTGGGTGAGGACTGTAGTGGCGGAGTTTGATTAGAGGCCGAGCACGTCGCGCATCGAATAGAGGCCGGGCTTGCGTCCATGCGCCCACAGCGCCGCCTTGACGGCGCCGCGGGCAAAGATGGTGCGATCCTCGGCGAGATGCGACATGACGATGCGCTCGCCCGTGCCGGCGAGGATAACCGAATGTTCGCCGACGACCGAGCCGCCGCGCAACGCAGCAAAGCCGATCGTACCGGTTTCGCGCACGCCGGTGTGGCCGTCGCGAGCGCGTACGCTCTTCTCGGCAAGTGCGATCTTGCGGCCTTCTGCGGCGGCTTCGCCGAGCAGAAGTGCCGTGCCCGATGGCGCGTCGACCTTGTGGCGGTGGTGCATCTCGACGATCTCGATGTCGAAATCATCGGGTCCGAGAGCCTGCGCGGCCTTCTCGACGAGCACCGACAGCAGATTGACCCCGAGGCTCATATTGCCCGACTTGACGATGGTGGCATGGCGCGCGGCGGCGGCAATCTTGGCGTCGTCGTCCGGCGAGCAGCCGGTCGTGCCAATGACATGGGCGATGCGGGCCTGCGCGGCATAGCCGGCGAATTCGATCGTCGCTGCCGGCGCGGTGAAGTCGAGCACGCCGTCGGCCTTGGCGAAGGCGGACAGTGGATCGTCAGAGATCGGCACGTTGATGATGCCGATGCCGGCGAGTTCGCCAGCATCCTTGCCGAGATGCGGCGAGCCTGCCCGTTCGATGGCACCGACGACACGCACGCCTGCCATGCTGTGCACGGTACGCAACAGCACCTGACCCATCCGCCCGGCGGCACCGACGACGACAAGACCCATCTCGCTCATATCAGGCTCCCTGAGGCAGCGCGTGCTGCCGCTCTACCATTGCAGTCTCGGTGGTATCGTCCACGAGTCCAAGTGCGGCTTCGTCATGCAGATTGTGGAAGCGCGCATAGACACCGTTGGGGTCGGCCATCAGCGCGGCATGGGTGCCTTGCTCGATCAGCCGGCCTGCGTCCAGCACGACGATATGATCGGCATTGATGACCGTCGAGAGGCGATGGGCAATCACGATGGTGGTGCGCCCTTGCGTGGCGGTGGCAAGCGCTTGCTGGACACGCGCCTCGGACTCGTTGTCGAGCGCCGAGGTCGCCTCGTCGAGCAAAAGGATAGGCGCATTGCGTACCAGGGCGCGCGCAATGGAGACACGCTGGCGCTGGCCGCCGGATAATGTCGAGCCGCTTTCGCCGACCGGCGTGTCGTAGCCCTCAGGTTGGTCGAGGATGAAGTCGTCGGCGAAGGCCTGCCTGGCGGCGTCGCGGATATCCGCGTCGGTGGCATCGGGGCGGCCGTAGCGGATGTTGTCGGCGATGGTGCCTTCGAACAGGTAGGGATGCTGCGAGACATAGGCGATGGATTGGCGCAGCGAGCGCTTGGTGACGCCTGATATGTCCTGGCCGTCGATGACGATGCGGCCGCCGTCGAGATCGTAGAAGCGCTGCAAAAGCGCGATCAGCGTCGACTTGCCGGCGCCCGAGGCGCCGACGATCGCCGTGGTCTTGCCGCCGACGGCGGTGAAGCTCAGCTCGCGCAGGACGGGGAGGTCGTCGCCATAGCCGAAGGAGACGTTGTCGAAGCGGATTTCGCCCTTGCCGACAGCGATCGCCTTGGCGTCCGGGGCGTCTTCCTGCCGCGGCTGGGTGTCAAGAATCTCATAGAGCATGCGGGCGTTTACCAACGCACTCTCGAGGCCTACCTGGGTGCGCGCGAGCTTGCGTGCCGGATCATAAGCGAAGATGAACGCAAAAATGAACGAGATGATGTTGCCAGGCGGTTGCATGTCGACTGCCGAGCGGTAGCCGGCGTAGCCGATGATGCCGGCAAAGATCGCGCCGCCGAGAATTTCGGTGATCGGCGAAAGACGCTCCGACACCCGGGCGATCTTGTTCGAGCGTGCCTCGACGTCGCCGATCAGCCCGTCCATGCGCCTGGCGAGCTGATCCTCCATGGTGAAGGCCTTGACGATGGCCATGCCCTGGACGGTTTCCTGCATCGAGCCGAACAGACGGGCCCCGACGAGGATGGCATCGCGGTTGAGGCGACGCAGCCGGCGCATCAGGTAGTTGACGGCAAAGACCAGCGGGGGCCCGATCAGCAAGGCCAGCAGCGATAGAACCGGATCCTGGTAGACCATCACGCCGATGAGCACGATGAGTGTCACCGCATCGCGGGCAATCGAGGTGATCAGGATGTTGAGCAGGTCGCGCACGCCGGCGACATTCTGGTTGACCTGGGCAATCAGCTGAGCCGAGCGCTGCGACGAGAAGAAGTCCATGCCGAGGCTCATCAGGTGGTCGAAGATGCGACGCTGATAGCGGGCGATGAGGTTGTTGCCGACCTTGGCTAGGACGACCGCCTGGCCATAGGTGGACAGGCCGCGAATGACGAAGGCGGCGAAGGTCGACAGGGTGATCAACAGGATCAGGTCGGCGCGCCGCTCATAAAAGATCAGGTTGATGATGTCGCGCATTATCCAGGCAAGGAAGCCTGTCGTGGCCGAAATGGTGAGCAGGAAGATCGCCGCGAAGGTGTAGTGCCAGACGTAGTCGCGGCCGTTTTCGGCGACGATGCGCTTGATGACGCCGACGATCTCGCTGCGCTTGGAGCTCGGCGTCTGGTTGGGGTCGATGGTCAAACAGGCAGTCCTGTCGCTCTTGCGAAAACTGCGCCCCTCTTAAAGCATGATGCCGCGAGGGGAAACCGCCATTTGCCGCAGTGCGGCGATGGCTAGGTCCGCCAGCGCCGATCGCCTGTCTCGATGCCGAAGAGATCGGGATTGCGGGCATAGGCGGCAAGCCCGGCAAGGGCCGCCAGCGGGTGGGTGATGACATAGACCGGCATCGAGGCCATCAGCTCGCGATGTGGTGCCTTGTCCTCGAAGGCCTCGCGGAAATTGCCCCGTTTCAGCGCCGGCAAAATTTTCTGGGCGATGCCGCCGGTGAGGAAGACGCCGCCCTTGCTCTTGAACACCAGAGCGAGGTCGCCGGCGGTGCGGCCAAGGCAGGTCACGAACAGCTCGAGCGCCTCGACCGCCACCGGGTCGCTGCCGTCGAGCGCTGCCGCGGTGACCTGTGCCGGCTGGGTCAGCACAGGTGCCTTGCCGTCGGTCCTGGCGACGGCGCGGTAGGTGTTGACCAGACCGCGGCCGCACAGGATCTGCTCGCCCGAGATGCGGCCGTCCAGCTTTTCGATATGTGGGAACACCTCGAAGTCGCGCTTGGAGCGCGGACCAATGTCCATGTGGCCGCCTTCGCCGGGAATGGGAATCCAGCGCCCGAGCGCGTGGACAAGACCAGCGACGCCGAGGCCGGTGCCGGGTCCGAGCACGACGCGGCCGGCGCCTGGTTCAGGCTCACCGCCGCCGATCCTTTCCATATGTTCGTCGCCGAGCGCCACGACGGCCAATGCCTGGGCTTCGAAGTCGTTGAGCACGAGGATGTCGACGAGGCCGAGCGTCGAAAACATCTGCCGGGGGCGCACCACCCACGGGCAATTGGTAAGCGCGATCTCTTCGCCCTCGACCGGGCCGGCAACTGCCAGCACCGCCGAGCGTGGGCGGATGGGCGAGCCGTCGAGCACGGCCAAGATGGCGTCGTCGATGGTGGCGTAGCTGGCAGTCTGGACGATGCGCGGCTCGCCGGCGTCCTTGTCGGCGCTCTCGACGATGGCGAAGCGCGCATTGGTGCCGCCGATGTCGCCGATCAGGATCGGAAAGGGGAGAGCCTGCGACTGGTCGCTCTGATGTGACATGCCCTGTTTCGTCCCCGTGCCGGCGTTCAGCCGTTCTCCTGGTTTTCCAGCATGATCTCGGCCGTCGCCCGGTTCAACGCCATGGGAATGTCGTAGACGATGGCAAGCCGCATCAATGCCTTCACATCGACGTCATGCGGCATCGGCGTCAGCGGATCAACGAAGAAAATCAAAAGGTCGATCTTGGCTTCGCTGATCAGCGCGCCGATCTGCTGGTCGCCGCCGAGCGGACCGCTTTTCAGCGGCGTCAGGTTGAGGTTCGGGCAGGCCGCCAGGATGCGCTGACCGGTGGTTCCGGTGGCGACGATATGGCAGGTCATGAGGAAGTCGACATGATCGCTGGCGAAGGCGACGAGGTCGTCCTTCTTTTCGTCATGGGCGATCAATGCGAGACGCAAAGCTGGTGTCACTCGGGGTTCATCCAGGCAAGCTAAATCGGTTGAAATTCCATAGACCGATTTCGATCGCTTTGGAAGCGCCGGGTGCGTGAATGCAGCCGGCGCGGCCAACGCGCCCAACCTGCTTGTTGGCGGGGCCTATTTGCCGGCAGGCCGGGGGCGCGGCACCGGAATGTCGACTGAAGGTCGGGGCGCAAAGGCGTTTGCCGTGGCCGGCACGCCGGGTTCGGCGATGATTGGTGTCTCTGCCACTGCCGGAGCCGCAGGGGCGGGCGTTGCCGCATATGCGCTGCCGCCGGGCCCGTGATAGGTGACGGCCGCCTCGTTGACCGGCGAGGGTGCGTCGAGCACGGCGCGGCATGCCTTGGGCAGGCTCGCCATGGTCATGATGTCACGCGCCCGAGGCTTGGCCGGGCCGGTGGCCGGACGCCACGGCTCTTCGGTGAACCACCAGGCCAGCGACTTGTCGCAGCCGTCGCCGCGCGGCGTCGCATCCTGCTCCTTGCAGCCCTGCGAACCCGGCTGGCAGCCGATGCGGACGTGGAAATGATAGTCGTGGCCCCAGAACGGGCGCACCTTGCGCAGCCACGAGCGGTCGCCGGTGACGGTGTCGCAGAGTTTCTTCTTGATGCCCGGATTGACCAGGATGCGCTCGACCTCCGGGTAGCTCGCCGCGCGCTCGAGCAGGCGCGTATGCGCCGGCGTCCAGCGCTTCTCGATGACACGATGGGTCTTTTCGTTGACCATCGACACCGCGCTCATGTTCTCGCGCTCGGTCGGCGACAGCCGGTGGTCGGGCATCGGCGTCAGCCAGATGTCGGCGTCGAGGCCGATCTGGTGCGAGGCGTGGCCTGATAGCATCGGGCCACCGCGCGGCTGCGAGATATCGCCGACCAGAAGGCCGGGCCAGCCGTCCTGGGTGGCTTCCCGCGACAGCTTCTCGATCAGCGCGATCATCTTGGGATGGCCCCAACGCCGGTTGCGCGACAGCCGCATCGCCTGCCAGGTCGGGCCGTCGGTGGCGATCGCCACGCCGCCGGAGAAACAACCCTTGGAGTAGAAGCCGTAGGACGCGGGCGCGATCGCTGCCGGCAGCTTCTTGTTGCCGAACAGGTCCTTGGCGAGCTCCGCAGCGCTGGCCGCCTGGATGTCGGTACCGACAAGGCCAAGCGTTGCCGCCGCCATCAGGAGCCGCCCCGCCTTGCCAAGAAGTCCGCTGAAAATTGTCGTCATGGAACCCGATCCTCTCAGCCAGCTTGGGCTGCCACGGTTACCTAGAGGTAAATTTCGGCACCCGCACCCCGGTCATTCTTTGCGCGACTTCCGCTCAGCCCTGCTTGATCGGGCTGCGCCTATCGCTTTCGCCTTCGCCGCGCCAGCTGCCGTCGGCCCACATGCTGTCCAGCGCCTTGCGATAGTTGGACATGCCGAAGGCGAAGCCGAGCGCCTTGATGGCGGTGTTGGCGACACGTTTGTTTTCGCCATAGAAGGACCGCGCCATGGGCGAAAGTTGGGCGGTCTCGAACGGAATTTCGGGCGGCGGTGCAACGCCCATCTTTTCGGCCGCATAGGCGACGACGTCCTGCGGCGGCGCCGGCTCGTCGTCGGTGACGTTGAAGACCCCGCCATAGTCGCCCTCGGCGAGGAACCACAGCGCACTGGCAATGTCCTGCACATGGATGCGGTTGAAGACCTGGTCCTTCTTGACCAGCCGCTTGGCGGTGCCGTTTTCGAGATTGACGAAGGCATTGCGGCCGGGGCCGTAAATGCCGGACAGGCGCAGGATGGCGACTGGGCGCGCGATCTGTTCGCCAAGTGCATGCCACGCTTGTTCGGCCTCAAGGCGCATGGTCGATCGCCCCGGTTTGGGCCGGCACGTGGCGGTTTCGTCGATCCAGGCACCGCCATGGTCGCCATAGACGCCGACGGTCGAGAGATAGCCGATCCAGCGCAGCAGCGGCATGTCGTGCGTGATCGCCTCGCGGGCGGCGTTGAGCACGGGATCGCCATCATCGCCGGGGGCGGCGGAGACGACGAGATGCGTGGTCCTGGCCAGTTGCGCCCTGATTTCGGGGGTGAGGTGGCCGTCGAAGACGAAGGGCTCGATACCAGCGGCTTCGAGCGCCGGAAACTTGTCCTGAGAACGCGTCGTTCCGGCAACGCTAAGGCCTTGCGGGCGCATCTGCGCAAATGCCTTGCCGGAATAGCCGGCGCCGAAGATGAAAAAGGTCTGCTCGGTCATGACTGAGTCCGCGACTGTTCGACTTGGGTGAGCCCGGCCTGCCATTCCGCGATCACGTCGTTATCGGTTTCGACCTTCAGCATCTGTTCTGCAAGAGCCGAAAACGTCGCGTCGGGCAGCAGCCGCGACAATGCCCAGACGGCGGCACCGCGCACCAGAGACGAGGTGTCGGAGAGCAACGTCCGGCATGGTGCGATCAGCGTGGCGTCGGCGGAATTTCCTGATGCGATCAACACGTTGCGGACGAAGCGGTCGCGGCCGATGCGCTTGACCGGCGAACCGGAGAAGAAGGTCCGGAACGTCGCGTCGTCGAGGGAAAGCAATTCGGCAAGGCGCGGCTCGCGCAGATCGTCGCGGGCGGCGAGTTTCTGCTCCGATGCGGCCTGGGCGAACTTGTTCCACGGGCAGGCCGCAAGGCAGTCGTCGCAGCCATAGATGCGGTTACCGATCTTTGGGCGGAATTCGAGCGGGATCGGACCCTTGTTCTCGATGGTGAGATAGGAGATGCAGCGCCGCGCGTCGATGCGGTAGGGCGCCGGGAACGCTTCTGTTGGGCAGGCGTCGAGGCAAGCGCGGCAGGAGCCGCAGCGGTCGATTTCGGCCTCGTCAGGTGCTAGCTCTGCTGTCGTGAAGATGGTGCCGAGGAACAGCCACGAGCCGAATTCGCGGCTGACCAGATTGGTGTGCTTGCCTTGCCAGCCGAGGCCGGCGGCTTCGGCGAGCGGCTTTTCCATCACCGGCGCCGTGTCGACGAACACCTTCACGTCGCCGCCGGCACGGGACACGATCTTGCCGGCGATCTCCTTCAGCCGGCCCTTCATGACGTCGTGATAGTCGCGGTTGCGAGCGTAGACCGAGATCGCCGCCCGGTCGGACATGGCCTGCAGCGCGCGCGGGTCGCTGTCCGGCCCATAATTCATGGCGAGCACGACGATCGAACGCACCTCGGGCCACAGCACGGAAGGTTCGCTGCGCCGTTCCAGCGTCTCCGCCATCCAGGCCATCGAGCCGTGCAGGCCTTCGCCGACGAACTGGGCGAGGCGGGCAGGCGCGAGCGGGATGGCGTCGGGGCGTGTGACGGCGATGGCAGCGAAGCCGGCGCGGCTGGCTTCGCGCTCGATCAGCTGGCGCAGCGCGCTCTCAGAAATCGAGGTCCGCATAATGCGATGCCGGGGTCAGCCCGCGCACCCGGTCGGCGAGCAGGGGCCGGAAGGACGGGCGCGACTTGACGCGTGTGTACCATTCGCGCGCCGAGGAATATTCGCGCCAATCGATCTCGCCGAGATAGTCGAGCACCGAAAGCGATGCGGCGGCGGCAAGGTCGGCATAGGTGATGCGCGACCCGGCGAGCCAGTGGCGCGTGCCGGCGAGCCAGTTGGTGTATTTCATATGCTGGCGAATGTTGGCGCGGGCAGCACGAATGGCCGCCGAATCGGGCGAACCGCCGCCGGCCGCTTCCGGCATCAGCGGCTTCAGCACGCGCTCGCGCACCAGATGCCGGGTCACTTCGCTTTCGGTCTTGGTCAGGTACCAGTCGGTCAGGCGGCGGATTTCGGCGCGTTCCATCGGGTCTTCGGCGAACAGACGACGCTCCCGCTTGAGCACGCCGCGGGTCTCGTCGACATATTCGGAAATGATCATCGCGCCGACGATCGGCACGTCGCCCTCGGCCAGGAGCACCGGCAGCGTTCCGGCCGGGTTGAGCGACAGGAACTCCTTGCGCCGCGTCCACGGCTTCTCCTCGATCAGCGCCAGCTCCTCGCCATACTCGCCGAACGCCAAACGGACGAAACGGCATGTGGCAAACATCGGGTGGTGGAAAAGCGTCAGCATGGTCCTGCGAAATTCGTGATCGATGGCGCTCTGGCGAATCGCCTGAGGCGTCGTTAGAGCTTCTGCGGCCCGGCTCGCCGGGCTCTCGGGCGACCCGACCTATAGGGTGAGTTCCGCCGCATGACAAGCAATCGCGCATGAACGCCTCGCGGGGATGGGAATGGATAGCCAAACAATCATCAATGCTTTGCTGCTCGGGCTGCTCGAGGGCCTGACGGAATTCATCCCCGTGTCCTCGACCGGCCATATCCTGCTTGCCGGCCATTTCCTCGGTTTCAACTCGACCGGCAAGACTTTCGAGATCCTGATCCAGCTCGGTGCTATCCTGGCGATCCTGTCGGTTTACGCTACCAAGCTGTGGCAGATGCTGGTCACCTTGCCGTCGGACCCGAAGACGCAGCGTTTCGTCGCAGGCATCCTGATCGCCTTCCTGCCGGCGGCCGTGATCGGTGCCCTGGCGCATGATTTCGTCAAGACGGTGCTGTTCGAATCGCCGCAGCTGATCTGTGTCATGCTGATCCTCGGCGGCCTGGTGCTGTTGTTCCTCGACAGGCTCGACCTCAAGCCGCGCTATGGCGACGTCACCAATTTCCCGCTGTCGGTCTATCTCAAGATCGGCCTGTTCCAGTGCCTGGCGATGATCCCCGGCACCTCGCGCTCTGGCGCCACCATCGTCGGCTCGTTGCTGATGGGCGTGGAGAAGCGCGCGGCGGCCGAGTCCTCGTTCTTTCTGGCGATGCCGACAATGGCCGGCGCCTTTGCCTACGACCTCTACAAGAACCGGGACATCCTGTCGGTAGCTGACTTGCCGGTGATTTCGGTCGGCTTTCTTGCCGCCTTCATCACCGCGCTGATCGTGGTGCGGCACCTGCTCGACTATGTCTCCCGCAACGGTTACGCGCTGTTTGGCTGGTGGCGCCTGCTGGTCGGCGGCGCCGGGCTGATCGCACTGATGGTGTGGGGCTGATCGCCCCGAGGCGGTCTGTTCAGGGTGAGCCGTCCGTCAGGAAATCGCGCCGTTAGAAAATTGCGCCGTTAGAAAATTGCAAAGACGACGACGATCACCACAACCCACACGGCACCGCTCACAACCGCGCCGAAGGCTATACCCCTGCCGAAATTGTCCTCTTCCATGGCACCCTCCGCACACCACTGCAGGCTCTTGCGTCCAGGCAAATTCAGGTAGCCTGCAATGATAACGGTGCGGCTTCGAAAAGGTTGCAACCTGTGATTGGACGGGTTGGGCCTCAGGCGAGGGTCATCAGTCCACGCCTGAGCAGGTCCAGCGCCAGCACGGTGATGGCGATCTTGAACCATTTGCGGAAGCTCTCTTCCGGCATGCGTTCGAGCAGCTTGGTGCCGTAGACGGTACCGAGATAGCCCGAGACGATCATTGCGCCGATCAGCGGCAGCCAGTCCCCGAAGGCAAAGCCGGCGAGGCCGAAAACGATGATCTTGAGCCCATGCTGGGCAACCATGCCGGCGGCATGGGTGGCGACGAGCGCCTTGCGGTCATTGGCGAAGAACTGCGCGAACAGCACCGAGACCAGCGGCCCGGTGGCGCCGACGAGCATGCCGATCAAAGCGACGATGACGCTGCCGATCGCAAGCCCGGTGCGAGTCAGTTTGTCGATGCCGGGAACCTTGGTCCAGGTGATGGCGATGACGAAGGCGCCGAGCACCAGCTTGAGCCAGGCGTCGGGCAGCTGGATGACGACGAAGGCGCCGATGACGGCACCGACGATCGAGCCGGCAATGAAGGGGGCGGCGACGTCCATGCGCACATTGGCGCGTTGGTGCCAGGCGCGGCCGCTGTTGGAGCCGAGCTGCACCGCGCCATGGACGGGGATAAGCGCGGCCACCGGCACGAACAGGCCCATCAGCGTCAGCATGGCGATGCCGCCGCCGACACCGAAAGCGGCGGTCAGCGCCGAGGTGAAGGCGCTGGCGACGATGAGAACAATCCCGATGAGCGGTTCGAGTCCCTCAGGCAGGAGCAAGGCGAGGGCGTCCATGCGCCCTCAGCCGGTCAGGCTTCTGTCCGGCGCGTGAACTGGCCGGCGGCGCGGTAGCGCCAGAGGTAGCTGGGCAGGATCGATGCTGTCGACTTGGGGGCGATGCCCGTGGCTGCGATGGTGCGGCCTTCGTCGAGGGCTGCCTTCGACACGACATTGTCGGAGCGCAGCAAAAGGACTTGATCCTTGGTCAGCAGCGGATTGGGCAGCATGCCGAGGATCGAGGCCTGCAGGTTGGCGATCGACCACGGCACCGGCACCAGCGTGCGCTTGCGGTCGATGACCTCGAGCATCTCTTCCATGCACTGCTTGAAGCTTAGCACCTGCGGGCCGCCGATCTCATAGATCGAGCCGCCCTTGACCTTGCCGTCGACGGCGCGCGCGACCGCTTCGGCAACGTCGCCGACATAGATCGGCTGGAAGCGGGTTTCGCCTCCACCGATAAGCGGTAGCACCGGCGAGAAACGCGCCATATTGGCGAAACGGTTGAAGAACTGGTCCTCGGGGCCGAAGACGATCGACGGGCGGTAGATCACCGCGTTTGGCAGCGTGTCCTGGACGGCCTTTTCGCCGCGCGCCTTGGTCTGGGCGTAGAGCGAGGGCGAATTGGCGTCGGCGCCAAGGGCCGAGACATGGGTTAGCGTGGCGCCGACGGCGCGCGCCGCCTCGGCGACGGCGCGGGCGCCGAATTCCTGCACCGTCGAGAAACGCTGGCGTCCGCCTTCATGCAGGATGCCGACGAGGTTGACGACGTGCGAGGCGCCCTGGACGGCGCGGTCGACCGACCAGCGCACGCGCAGATTGGCCTGCACCGGCTGGATCTGGCCGACATTGCCGAGCGGCTGCAGGTGGAAGGCGAGGTCGGGCCGACGGCAGGCGACGCGCACGAGATACCCGCGCTTGGCCAGCGCCCGCACGACATGGCGGCCGAGGAAGCCGGACCCGCCGAAAACGGTCACGAGTTGCGGGGTCTGCAGAATTTCAGTCATCGTTGGCTCCGGTCGCCAAAAGGGGCAGAAGATGTAGCGTTTCTTAGCCCGTTTCGCGAAAAAGGCAATCATCGAGCGACTGCACGGAGCGGCCCGCGCCGATCTGGCGCGGGCATGCGGCTTGCCTTGGGAGGCAGGGTTTCGAGGCAGGATCGAAATCCGGTTTTCCGGAAACGACCATGCGGGTCACAAACTAGAACTCGCGGCCGAGGCGTGCGTCGACCGAGTGGCGGTTGCCGCCGCGAATGACGAAGAACAGGAAGATCGCCGCCCAGATGATCGACTTCTCGGCGCCCTGGTAGCCCTGGCTCATCGTCACCCAGTGGAACCAGACGGTGACCAGGAGCACGAACATGGCGGCGAAGGAGGCCGGGCGCGTGAACAGGCCGATGGCGATCAGGATGCCGCCGAAGAACTCGGTGCAGGACAGAAGCAGCGACCAGAAGGCGCCGGGGTAGAAGCCGAGGCCTTCGACCATGCCGGCAGCGCCGAACGGATCGGAGATCTTGCCGAGGCCGTGGGTGACCAGCGCTGCGCCGGCGACGACGCGCAGAACGGTTTCGGCTGAATCGTGGAGGTTCGAATAAAGGCCGCGGAGCGCGGGGATGAACAGTCGGCGGCCGGAATTTTCGGTCGTCAGGGTCAAGGACATGTCTCCGATTGCGGGGCTATGCACGATTAAAATATTGCAATGCACCAACGCCGCGATGGCCGGGTCACGGTCAAGTCAACAAGGTTTGATATAAAGATGATTGACAAAGTCAACTTCAAATAATGTCGGAACCCCGCGCTGACCGAGGCGTTGACCACTCAGTGCGGCGGACCTGTCGTGCCAATCCAGATCAATCCCCGAAGGAGAAATCGCGATGAATTGGAACCAGATCGAAGGCAATTGGGAGCAGTTCAAGGGCAAGGTGCAGAGCCAATGGGGCAAGCTGACCGACGATGATCTCGACGTCATCAAGGGCAAGCGCAAAGAACTCGCCGGCAAGCTGCAGGCCCGTTATGGCAAGGCCCAGGAAGAGGCCGAAAAGGACATCGACAGCTGGCTCTCCCGCCACTGAACCGTCTTTCGCAACGCGCCGCGGGCGATCTTCCCGCGCAGAGCCCCGCCGTCGAGCGGGGCTTTTCGTTGCAGGCTTTCGTTGCAGATAGCGCCGATGCAGAAAACCCCGCGCGAGGCGGGGTTCTCCGGATGGCAGCAATCGGGTGGCCGATGTCTGGCGAGGCCGCAGCCTTCGCGAGGCATGATCCCAAAGCCGGTTCCAGACTTCTCGATCATGCCCGAGGCATCAGGAGGGTTCCCGGCAGGTCTTGCCACCCCAACCCTGCTGACCCGACATGTTGCCACCTGCGGCCTTGCAGTCCTGGATAAACTTGGTGTTGCAGTCCGGGAACTTGCTGGAGCCGTTCTTGCAGTACTTGTCTTCGGTCGCGCCGCCATTGCCCGACGAAGCCTTGCCGCTCGGGCCGGACGGCTTGTCATTGTCGGGGGCGTCGGAGATGTCGCCGGGGCCCGAAGGGCCGTTGCCGCCGGGGGCGTCGGAAATGTCGCTCGGACCCGACGGACGGTCGCCGCCGCCCGGGCCGGCCGAGAAGCTGGCGGCATTGGCGCTGCCGATGGCGCCGGCAAGCAGCAGGACGGCGGTCAGGATGGTGATCTTGGTCTTCATTGTCTTATTCCCTTTTCGAGGTTGCGTTTCGGGGTCGCGGAAACGCTCTGGTTTCCACGTCGGAACGATCTTTCGGTTTGGGTTCCCCCCGGTTGATCTGGCGAGCTCACCTCGCCCTGGACATGACTGGGTCGCAGCGTCAGCGGGAAAGGTTCAAAGCGAGTTCGAATTATTTTCGCGAGGGTTTCGTGGGTGGTTTTTGGTCCGTCGGGTTGGGGTTCTGAACCGCCACAGTAGTGGAGGCGTCACGGCATGGAGCCCCGGGTTTCCGCACGTCGCTTCGCTCCTGCTCCGCGAGGATGACGAAGGCATTGAGGCTTGCGGCCAATCGCCGACGTCAGTGGTTGGCAGGCTTGGAGGTTGGCTTTTTGGCGGGTGTTCTCAATGCAGGGCAACGCAGGAACAGGAGCTGGAAGCTCTCCGCGAGCCTCCGACGTCGACGACGAGCGTCGAGGCCCATGTCTTCGTCATCCTCGGGTGGAGCAGGAGCGAAGGAGTGCGGAAACCCGGGGATCCTTGCCGCGACGGTGAAACCGCCGCTATGGTTCAGGCTTCGCGCTCCCAACGGTCAGGTTATGAAGTGGGGCCGAAAACGCCTAGGCTCACTCTGCCTGCCGCGCGGCAAACTCGCTGATACGGGCGTGCAGGGCCGCAGGGATTGCGATCCCCCCGGCCTCTGAGCGGGCCCGCGCCACAGCTTTTGCCGGGCCGGGGATGTGGACGTGGTACTGGCTGGACAGCCGGTCGAGCTGTTCGCGCATGCGGGTTTCGAAGCCGGGATCGAACAATTTCGGGTCGAGCGCCACGATGAACAGCCCGGTGCCTGGCGTCTGGTGGCCTTCCGATATGGACGGCGCGTCGATCGACCAGTTGGCGCCCGAGACGCCGGCCGCAAGCACCTCGACCATCAGTGCGACATTGGCGCCGCGCGCGCCGCCGAAGGCGAGCAGCACGCCTTTCATCGCCTTTTTTGCGTCTGTCGTCGGCTTGCCCTTGGCGTCGAGGGCCCAGCCCTCGGGGATCGCCTCGCCTGTTTCAGCCGCCTTGCGGACATTGACGAAGGCGGTGGCGCTGGACGACTGGTCGATGACAAGGGGTGGGCCGTCGGCGGCGGGTGCTGCAAGCGAGATCGGGTTGGTGCAGTAGACCGGCTTGGTCGAGCCTGAGCCGGCGACGAGCGCCGGTCCGTTGGTGGCGGCGAGCGCGACGAGGCCGGCTTCGGCGAGGCGGCCGGTGAAATAGCCGAGCGAGCCGCAGGTGTAGGCATTCTTCTGCGAGAATACGGTGACGCCGAACAGCCGGGCTGCCTTGGCGATCTCTTGGAAGTTTCGGTCGAAGCCGGTATGCGCCGCACCACCCTGGCCGTCGGACAGGTAGATCGCCAGCGCCGGCCGGCTGACCACGGGCTCGGCCTTGCCGTCGATGCGCCCGGCCTCGAGCGCCTCGAGATAGTCGACATAATGCGACAGCCCGACGCTCGCCTGGCCGTCGGCCTCTGCGGCAACGGCGGCAAGCGCGATCGAGATCGCCGTTTCCTCGGAGGCGCCGGCGCCGATGGCTGCGGCGATGCACAAGTTACGGGCTTCTTCGAGGTTGAGCGTGACGGTCTCTGTCTTTGTCTGCGGCATGGGCGTCATCCCAGTCTGGACGGAATCTTCGCCTCCAGCTTGCGGAAGCCGAAGACGAGGATGCCGGTGATGATCAGATAGATGAGGGCGAGCAGCAACAGCGGCTCGTAGACGATGAAGGTGTCCTGGCGGACGCGCGAGGCGACCGCGTAGATGTCGATGACGGTGATTGTGGCGACGAGCGGCGTTGCCTTGAGCTGCAGCACGGTTTCGCCGGCCAACGTCGGCAAGGCGCGATGGATCGCCTGCGGCAGCCAGATGCGGCGGAAGCGCTTCCACGGGCTCATGCCGAAGGCGCGCGCCGCTTCGAGCTGCCCCCTCGGCACGCCGGCGAACGCCCCGCGCATCACCTCGCCTTCATAGGCGGCATAAGACAGCGTCAGCGCAACGACGGCGTAGGGCCAGGCCTGCCTCAGGATCGGCCAGAGTTCGGATTGCCTGATCCACGGATATTGCGGGAACAGCGAGCCGAGGCCGTAATAGAGCAGCCAGAGCTGCAGCAGCAGCGGCGTGCCGCGGATGACTGTGCAGAACGCCTTAGCCGGCCAGGCCAGCCAGAACGGACCTGCGGCCTGGGCGAGCCCGAGCGGCACGGCAAGCATGAAGCCGAGCGTCACGGTGACGGCGAGGATCCAGATGGTGCGCCAGATGCCGAGCAGCGCCAGGTCGTAATATTTGGGCAGCCAGTCCCAGCGCATGAAGATGGCGGCCGAGAGCACCAGTGCTGCAGCGATGGCGATGAGCACGATGCGGTGCGGCTGCAGCCACTCGGAGCGGGCAACAGACACTGCTGCAAAGGGCGTGGTTGCGCTCATCGGCCGGTCTCGGCGATCGGCGGCATGCCGCGCCGCGCCCAGCGCTCGATGCGGCCGATGATGACGTTGGAGAACAGGGTCAACAGCAGGTAGAGCACGCCGGCTGCGACGAAGAAGGTGAAATAGGCCTTGGTGGTGGCGCCGGCTTGGCGTGTTTCCTGGGTCAGCTCGTTGAAGCCGACGACGGCGAGCAGGGCTGTGTCCTTGGTGGCGATCAGCCAGAGGTTGGCGAGGCCGGGAATGGCGAAGGGCAACATCGCCGGCAGGGTGATGCGGCGCAGCATCTTGCCCGGCGACATGCCATAAGCGCGCGCCGCCTCGATCTGGCCCTGCGGTATGGCCAGAATGGCGCCGCGGATGACCTCTGTGGCGTAGGCGCCCTGGACGATGCCGAGCACGCCGATGCCGGCGGCGAGACCGGAGATGTCGACGGTGGCGTAGCCGAACTGTTCGAGCGCCCGGTTGATGAGGTCGGTGCCGGCATAATAGAGCAGCAGGATCAGCACCAGCTCCGGCACGGCACGCACGAAGGTGGTGTAGATCTCCATCAGGTCGCGCACGACAGGACTGCCATAGAGCTTGCCCCAGGCGCCCGCGATGCCGATGGCGAGGCCAAGCCCGAAGGCGCCAACCGCGATCTGGATCGAATTGGTGAGCCCGCGCAACAGGTTGGCGCCCCAGCCGGGCGGCGAGATCGCAAGCAGCTCGACGGCGCTCGTTTGCAGCAGCGGGTTCAGCAGATGCTCGATGTCAGTGGTCCTTCGCACACGAGGTCGTCAAAAGTCACCCTCACCGTCCCCGCCACCTTTTTCCACTTCGTAAGGGAAAGGTGGCGCCTGTCCAGGAAGTTTGGCGCGACTTTGCAGACGCTCGGTTCCTCGCCCCCAGCAAGTGGGGGAGAGGTGCCGAGCGAAGCGAGGCGGAGAGGGGCTTGGATCGCAAACATCATGGCGGCAGACCAAGGCACCCTGCGCCGGCCCGCTCACTTGCCGTAGATGTCGAAGTCGAAATACTTCTTGGTGATCTCGGCGTATTTGCCGTTGTCGCGGATGCCCTTGATGGCGGCGTTGAACTTGTCCTTCAGCTCGGTGTCGCCCTGGCGCAGGCCGACGCCGACGCCCGGTCCGAGCACTTCGAGGTCTTCGGCGACGTCGCCCTTCATGTCGCAGCAGGCCTTGCCGGCATCGGTGGCGAGGTAGGTGTTGAGCGAGAGCGAATCCGCCTGCACTGCATCGATGCGGCCAGCCGCAAGGTCGGCCTGGGCCTCGTCCTGGGTCTGGTAGATCTTGATCTCGGCAGCGGTGGAACCGAAGTGCTTCTTGGCGTAGGCCTCGTGCACGGTCGATACCTGGACGCCGATGATCTTGCCTTTCAGCCCTTCCGGCGTGGCGTCGAACTTGGCGTCCTTGGAGCCGATGATGCCGGTCGGGGTGTTGTAGTATTTGTCGGAGAAGTCGATCGACTTCTTGCGCTCGTCGGTGATCGACATCGAGTTGATGATGGCGTCGATCTTCTTTGAGGTGAGCGCCGGGATGAGGCCGTCCCAGGCGGTCATGGTGACCTCGCACTGGAGCTTGGCTTCGGCGCAGAGCGCCTCGATCATGTCCATTTCCCAGCCGCCCCATTTGCCGGAAGCGTCGGGCGAGGCGAAGGGCGGGTAGGGTTCGGGCGCCATGCCGACCTTGATCGACTGGGCGCTGGCGCTTCCGGCGCCGAGAACCAAGGCCAGGGCCACAGTTGCAAGCAGAGATTTCATGCTGTCACTCCCGTTATCGTTTGTTTTTGACGTTCCCTTGATTTCGTCCGCTCGTCTGGGTTTTGCGCATGGTCCGTTCCATCGGGGACTGCGCTAGCCGATGCTGCGGATGAATTGCTTTAGGCGTTCCGACTTCGGCGCGCCGAAAATCTGTTCGGGCGGCCCTTCCTCCTCGACCTGCCCGTTGAAGAGATAGATCACATGCGTCGCCACCTCGCGGGCGAACTTCATCTCGTGGGTGACCAGCACCATGGTGCGGCCCTCGCGGGCGAGGTCGCCGATGACCTTGAGCACTTCGCCGACCAGCTCGGGATCGAGCGCCGAGGTCGGCTCGTCGAAAAGCATGACGCGCGGCTGCACAGCGAGCGCGCGCGCAATCGCCGCGCGTTGTTGCTGGCCGCCGGAGAGATAGGCCGGATAGACGTCGCGTTTCTCGGCGAGGCCGACACGGGCGAGCAGCCGCTCGGCTTCTGCAATGGCGTCCATGCGGTTGATGCCCAGCACATGCACCGGCACCTCGATGACGTTTTCCAGGAGCGTCATGTGGCTCCACAAATTGAAGCTCTGGAACACCATGCCGAGGCGCGAGCGGATGCGCTCGATCTGACGGCGGTCGGCGGGGATGCTGTCGCCAAAACCATTGGGCTTGAGGCGGATCTCCTCGCCATTGACCCGGATGATGCCGCTGGTCGGGTTTTCCAGGCAGTTGATGCAGCGCAGCAGCGTCGACTTGCCGGAGCCCGAGCCGCCGATGATCGCCACCACCTCGCCATCGCGGGCCGACAGCGACACGCCCTTCAGCACATGCAACTGGCCGAACTTCTTGTGCAGGTTCTCGACATGGATGGCTTCGGCGGCGAGACCGCTGGTCGGGGCAGTGTGCTTGGCTGCATCGACCGCAACCATCAGCGATGGCCCCGGCGTATGAACGTTGTCCCGTCAGCTGGCAATCGGCTGCTCATGGTCGCGTCGCGATGTTCCCCTGGGCGGGGAGAGTGGACCCTTCTGCCTTGCGGCGTCAACGGCGCCATTTCCCGCTTCTTATGCGGCCCATTACGGCACTTGCGACGTTGTTATGCAAGTGTATAAATATTGCGAAAAGCCGGCTTCGGCGATTTTTCTCAAGACGCGAAGGTGGACATGGCAGTCGCTGCGCGGAGAAAATTCCGCCGCGAAGGCGAGGAGCGCCGGCGGCAGGACCTGATCGAGGCGACGCTGGATTGCGTCGCCGAAAACGGCCTGCAGGGTGCCACCGTCAGGGCGATTGCTCTGCGCGCCGGCGTCACCGCAGGCCTGATCAGGCACTATTTCCCGGGCAAGGAAGAGCTGCTGCAGGCAGCCTATGCGACGATCATGGGACGCATGACCGAACTCGCCAAGACAGCGCTTGCGATCGTCGAGGAGGAACCGAGGCTGAGGCTCGCCGCCTTCGTCGGTGCCAGCCTGGTGCCGCCGGTCATCGACGCCAGGACATTCTCTTTGTGGGCGAGCTTCATCGGCCGGGCCGGCTCCGACCCGGCATTGGGCGTGGCGCACAGGGCCGGTTATCTCGGCTTCCGTGACGAGGTCGAGGCGCTGGTGGCCAAGGTGCTGGCCGATGTCGGCCGGAAGGCGAGCGAGGGCGAATTGCGCCGTCACGCCATCGCCATCAATGCGATCATCGATGGTTTGTGGGTGGAGGGTTGTCTCGCCGGCGACATGTTTGCCAGCGGCGAACTGGCGGAGATCGGCATCGGCTCGGTCGAGGCGATGCTGGGATTGAGCTTGCGACAGGGAGACGTGGCATGACGACGATCGGCGAAGCGCTCATCGGGCTTCTGGAGGCGCATGGCGTCGACACGGTGTTCGGCATTCCCGGTGTGCACACGATCGAACTCTATCGCGGGCTGGCGCGCTCAAGCATTCGCCACGTCACGCCGCGCCACGAGCAGGGCGCCGGTTTCATGGCCGACGGTTATGCCCGTGCTTCGGGCCGCCCGGGCGTCGCCTTTGTCATCACCGGCCCCGGCCTGACCAACACCATCACCGCCATGGCCCAGGCACGCGCTGATTCTGTGCCCATGCTGGTCATCTCTGGCGTCAACGCGCTTGGCTCTCTCGGCAAGGGGCTGGGCTTCCTGCATGAGCTGCCCGACCAGCGTGGCATGATGGAGAAGGTGGCGCTGTCGTCGCGGCGGGTGACCGAGGCGGCCGAACTGCCCGGTGCGATTGGCAAGGCCTTCGAGATCTTTGCGACGCGGCGCCCGGGGCCGGTGCATATCGAGATTCCGCTCGATGTCATGGCCTTGCCGGCGGACGGTTTGCGGCCGTTGCCGAAGCGTGGCGCCGTGCATGTTCCGGGCGAACGCGTCATCGCCGAGGCCAGGCCGCTGATCAGTGCCGCGAAACGGCCGCTGATCCTTGCCGGCGGCGGGGCGCGGCGGGCCGGAGCCGAACTTGCGGCCCTGGCGGCAAGGCTCGATGCGCCTGTTGTGACCACGGCCAATGGACGCGGGCTGATGCACGGGCACGAGCTCAACGTGCCGGCAAGCCCGAGCCTCAAGGCTGTGCGCGCGCTGATGGCCGACGCCGATCTTGTGATCGCCGTCGGCACCGAATTCGGCCCGACCGACTACGACATGTATGGCGACGGCGGCTTCGTGATGCCGGAGAAGCTGATCCGCATCGACATAGACGAGATGCAGCTGGGACGGCGCCCGGCACCGGTTTCGATCCAGGCCGATGCGGCGGCAGCGCTGGCGAGGATAGGGGACGATATCGGCGACGCGCGCAAGGCCGATGGTGCGGCGCGCGCCCGGGCAGCGCGGGAAAGCGCCTGGACGGAGATCGGTCCGGCGATGCAGGCGCAGGTCAAGGCCGTTGAAGTGATCCGCGACGCCTTGCCGGGCGCGATGATCGTCGGCGATTCCACCCAGCCGGTCTATGCCGCCAATCTCTACTACGACCATGACCGGCCGGGCGGTTGGTTCAACGCCGCGACGGGCTATGGCGCACTCGGCTTCGGGCCGCCGGCGGCGATCGGCGCAGCCCTTGCCGTCCCCGATGCGCCAGTCGTCTGTCTCAGCGGCGATGGCGGATTCCAGTTCACTCTGCCGGAGCTGGGTGCTGCGCTCGATGCGGCAGCACCCGTCATCTTCGTCGTCTGGAACAACCGCGGTTATCGCGAGATCGAGACCTCGATGCTCGACGCTGGGGTCGAACCCGTTGGCGTGTCGCCGGTGCCGCCGGATTTCGTGCTGATCGCGCAGGCCTATGGGCTTGAGGCGGAGCGATTGCAGAGTGTCGACCTGCTGGGTGTGGCGCTCAAGAAGGCCCGCTCGACGGGAAAACCCTGTCTGATAGAAGTCACCGTAGAATAGGCTGCGTCGCGGCCCACTACGGGAGTTGATCATGACCAAGAATTTCGAAGGCCGGCATGTGGTGGTTACCGGCGCGACCGGTGCGCTGGGGGCAGCGGTTGCCAGGCACCTGCTGGCCGAGGGCGCCATCTGCCACTTGCCGATCAGCCGGGCCAAGGCGCCTGATGGGTTCGAGTTTGCCGGTCATGATCGCGTCCATGTCGCCACCAGCGTCGACTTGACCGACGCCAAAGCCGTGGATGCTTTCTACGACGCCATTCCGGGCCTGTGGGCTTCGCTCCATTCCGCGGGTGGCTTCGACATGGCCTCCATCGACAAGGTCGATCCGACCCAGTTCGACCAGATGATGGACATCAACGCCAAGACCGCCTTCCTGTGCTGCCGTGCGGCGGCGCGCGCAATGATTGCGGGCCAGGCTGGCGGGCGCATCGTCAACGTTTCGGCCCGCGCCGGCATCGAGCCGCGCAAGGGCGGCGGCATGGCCGCTTATGCGGTGAGCAAGGCAGCTGTTGCGGCGCTGACCCTGGCGCTGGCCGAGGAGTTGAAGGGCGCCGACATCCTGGTCAACGCCGTGGCGCCGTCGACGCTCGACACCAAGGCCAATCGCGATGCGATGCCCAAGGCGGATTTCGCCAAATGGGTCAGCCTCGAAGCGGCTGCTGTTGCGATCGCGCAGCTGGCATCGCCGGCCAATCAGGTCACCAGCGGCACGGTGGCAGAGATCTACGGCCGCGCGTAGGCACAATCGCCTGCAACGAAGTCAGGCCGCGAGCAGAATGGTGGCCGCGCCTACTGTGTCAGCAGGCCGCCATTGGGTACGCCAAGCAGTTTGGCCGGCAGGTAGATGACAAGCGAGGCAGCGCCCTTGATGACCTGGCCGCCGTCGGCCAGGATCGTCTCGGCCGGCGCGCCCTCGCCCCTGTCGGTGACGTCGTTCATCAGTCCGCCCGAGGTCGTCAACGCCATCAGCGTCGGCGAACTGGCGAAGACGCCATGGCTGCCGCCGTCGAGGTTGGAGGTGTCGAGCACGGTTATGTTCTCGGCCTGGAGGGCTGCGACGTCGGCGCCGCTGCCGACGCGTGGATGGCCGCCAGTTAGCCCGCCTGACAGGTTGAGCGCCTTGTCGCGCTTCGAAACCAGGATCATGAACGGGTCGGGCAGGTCGTCAATATCGCGCAGCTGGCTCTGGAAGACGTCGATGTCGATATCGGGTGCCGCAAGCACCAGGCCGTTGATGCGGTTGATGTATTTGCCGCGGCCGCTCAGCGACAGGCTGCGCAGCGCCTCCATTACCACATAGCTGCCCATCGAGTGGCCGACGAGCACGATGCGCTTGGCCTTGGTGCGGGCGGCGATCTCGATGGTGTCGGCAAGGCCGTCGCGGCTGTATGCGGCGCTGTCGCGGTCGTAGACATAGAGCGGCAGCGACCCGGCCGACGGCCAGGCGTAATGCAACGCCACCGCCTTGACCTTGTAGTCGTGGACGATCTGGGCGTTGCGGAAGATGCTGTCGGCGAAGTTGTTGTTGTAGCCGTGCACGAAGATGAAGATTTCGCGCTCGGCCTCGGGACGTCGCATCAGGTCGGCGTCGAGGGCGGCGACGAACTGCGTCTTGTCGTCATAGGGCTGGAAGGTGCGGGCGATGAAATTGCGTTCCGGGCTCGGCGTGCGGCTCGTGCTTTCGACCTCGCCGGCGACATGGGTCCTTGGGATGCCGATCTCGAACTTTGCGAAGTTGAGCTGCTTGGCGCGTTCCGCCGAATAGGGCAACGACAGGTCATTCGAGCGGGCGCGCATTGTCGAGACATAGATCTGGACGACGGAAGCGGATTCGCCCTGCTTGCCGTCATTGAGCCCAAGCACGGCCCGGCCGCCGCAGCCTGAGAGGACCAGCAACACGAAAAAGACGGTCAGAAAACGCAAACTGGGCATGGGCAGGCTCTGAACGCGGGCGGCAAGTCTGCGATTTATGCGCAGCAATTCCCTGTCGCGGCAACCTTGGACAAGCCGATCATGCCCGGCCGGGAAGCATTCGGATGAGCCGTGAAGCATTCCGGCATCACTTCTGGCCGGCGACGACAATCAGACAAAGAAAAACCCCACCGGATCGCTCCGGCGGGGTCATTCAGTTCACGACAATGAGCTGTTGGCTCAGTTGTTGCGGTTCTTCAGGGCTGCGCCGAGGATGTCGCCGAGCGAAGCGCCGGAGTCGGTCGAGCCGTACTGAGCGACTGCTTCCTTCTCTTCGGCGATTTCCAGCGCCTTGATCGAGACCTGCAGCTTGCGGGTCTTCTTGTCGAAAGCGATGACGCGGGCGTCAACCTTCTGGCCGACGACGAAGCGCTCAGGGCGCTGCTCGTCACGGTCGCGCGACAGGTCGGCGCGCTTGATGAAGGTCTCGATGCCGCTCTCGACAAGACGGACTTCGAGGCCACCATCCTTGATCGCGATCACTTCGCAGGTGACGACGGCGTTCTTGCGCAGTTCGCCAGAGGTCGAAGCTTCACCGACGGCGTCCTTGCCGAGCTGCTTGATGCCGAGCGAGATGCGCTCCTTCTCGATGTCGACGTCGAGAACCTGAGCCTTGACCATGTCGCCACGGTTGTACTCTTCGATGACCTGCTCGCCCGGACGGTTCCAGTCGAGGTCGGACAGGTGCACCATGCCGTCGACGTCGCCGTCGAGACCGATGAACAGGCCGAATTCGGTCTTGTTCTTGACTTCGCCTTCGACTTCGGTGCCGACCGGGTGGTTACGGGCGAAAGCTTCCCACGGATTCTCGAGCGTCTGCTTGAGGCCGAGCGAGATGCGGCGCTTGGCCGGATCCACTTCGAGCACGACCACGTCGACCTGCTGGGTGGTCGACAGGATCTTGCCGGGGTGCACGTTCTTCTTGGTCCACGACATTTCCGAAACGTGGATGAGGCCTTCGATGCCCGGCTCGAGCTCGACGAACGCACCGTAGTCGGTGATGTTCGTGACGGTGCCGGTGATCTTTTTGCCGATCGGGAACTTGGTGCCGATGTCCGACCACGGATCCGACTCGAGCTGCTTCATGCCGAGCGAGATGCGGTGGGTTTCCTGGTTGATGCGGATGATCTGCACCTTGACCGTCTGACCGATGTTGAGGATTTCGGTCGGATGGTTGACGCGGCGCCAGGCCATGTCGGTGACGTGCAGCAGGCCGTCGATGCCGCCGAGGTCAACGAACGCACCGTAGTCGGTGATGTTCTTGACCACGCCCTCGACAACCTGACCCTCTTCGAGGTTCTGGACGATTTCGGAGCGCTGCTCTGCACGGCTCTCTTCGAGAACGGTGCGGCGCGACACGACGATGTTGCCACGACGGCGATCCATCTTGAGGATCTCGAAGGGCTGCGGGTTGTGCATGAGCGGGGTGACGTCGCGGATCGGACGGATGTCGACCTGCGAACGCGGCAGGAAGGCAACGGCGCCGTCCAGATCGACGGTGAAGCCGCCCTTGACCTGGTTGAAGATGACGCCTTCGACGCGCTCACCCTTGGTGAACTTCTCTTCGAGCTTGACCCAGCTCTCTTCGCGGCGAGCCTTGTCGCGCGACAGCATGGCTTCGCCAAGCGCGTTTTCGATGCGCTCGACATAAACCTCGACGGTGTCGCCGACCTTGAGCGAGCCGTCCTTGGCCTTGGCGCCGAATTCCTTCAGCGGAACGCGACCTTCGACCTTCAGGCCGACGTCGATGATGGCCATGTCTTTTTCGATGGCCGTGACGATGCCCTTGACGACCTGGCCTTCGCCCGAATGACCGTCCGAGAAGGACTCTTCGAGCAGGCTCGCGAAATCGTCGCGGGAGGGATTAGCTTGTGACATTGGATCTCCTGGTGCGTCCCGGCTTGCGGGAGCGGCGCCGTGGGTTAGCGTTGCGTTGGCCTGCCAACATCCCGGGCAATAAGCCCTTGGCCGCCCAAAGCGGCAAATCGGCGCAAGAAGAATGCGGACAGGTCGGTTAAGTAGCGAAGCCCTGAGGCTTCAGCCGTGCCTTCAACTGCCAAGGGCCCGATCAACGATATCCCTGGCTGCGGAAAACGCGGCTTCTATATCCATTTCTGACGTATCGAGCAAGTGCGCGTCGTCGGCGGGCCTGAGCGGGGAGTCGGCGCGGCCGGTGTCGCGCTCGTCACGGCGGACGATATCAGCGAGAATCCCGGTGAAATCGGCGCTGCCGCCATTGGCCTCGATCTCGGCCAGCCGGCGCTGGGCGCGGACCTCGGCGCTGGCCGTGACATAGAGCTTCACGTCGGCATCCGGGCAGACGACCGTGCCGATGTCGCGGCCGTCGAGCACCGCACCTTGCGGCGCCTTGGCGAATGCACGCTGCTTGTCGACCAGGATCTTGCGCACCTCGGGGATGACGGCGACCTTTGATGCCGCCTCGCCGACCGCATGCGCCGACAGCACCTTGCGGTCGAGATGGCCGAGATCGACGAGCTTCGCCGCCTCGATGGCATGCGCCACGTCGTCGAGCGGCCAGCCCTTTTCGATCAGCATGTGGGCGACGGCGCGATAGGTCAGCCCGGTGTCGAGCAGCGCCAGGTGGTAGTAGTCGGCGAGCCGGCGGGCGAGCGTACCCTTGCCGGCGCCAGCCGGGCCGTCGATGGCGATGGTGATCGAAGCAGGCATGTCCTGGCGAGATCCCTGGTCAGACGCCGCGCATCAGGCCGCCATCGACCTTCAGGCTCTGCCCGGTGATGTAGGCGGCGCCCTCCGAGGCAAGGAAGGCAATCGTCGCGGCGATCTCCTGGGAGGTGCCGTAGCGCTGCATCGGCACGCCGTCGCGGCGCTCGTCGGTCTGCGGCAGGCTGTCGATCCAGCCCGGCAGCACATTGTTCATGCGGACATTGTGCGGGGCGTACTGGTCAGCGAAGAGCTTGGTGTAGGCTGCAAGACCGGCGCGTGCCACGGCCGACGTCGGGAACATCGCCGCCGGTTCGCCGACCCAGGCGGTCGAGATGTTGACGATGGCGCCGCCCTTCTGGGCAACCATGACAGGCGCAACGAGGCGCGTCGCGCGCACGACATTCATGAAATAGACGTCGATGCCGGTGTGCCACTGCTCGTCGGTGATCTCCAGCAGCGGCGCCCGCGGGCCGTGGCCTGCGCCGTTGACCAGCACGTCGATGCGGCCCCACTTTTCCATCGTCAGGTCGACGAAGCGCTTGAGGTCGTCGTTCGACTGGTTGGACCCGGTGAAGCCGAGCCCGCCGAGCTCCTTGGCCAAGGCCTCGCCCTTGCCGGAGGACGACAGGACGGCGACCGAATAGCCGTCGGCTGCCAGCTTGCGCGCCGCCGCGGCACCCATGCCGCTGCCGCCGCCGACGATCATTGCTACTTTGTCAGACATAGGCTCGCTCCTCGTTGGTCCTGCCGAACTTAAGGGGCTTATTCGATCTCTGCACCCAGATTTGCCATCAGGCCCATGAACTCGGGGAAGCTGGTTGCGATCATCGCCTGGTCGTCGACGGTGACGGGCTTTTCGGCAGCCAGGCCCATGACCAGGAAGCTCATGGCGATACGGTGGTCGAGATGGGTCTTGACGGTGCCGCCGCCGAGGCCCTTGCCGCCGGGCACGCCGCGGACGGACAGCGTTGTCTCGCCTTCGGTGCAGTCGGCGCCATTGGCTTCGAGGCCGCGGGCAACCGCTGCCAGGCGGTCGGATTCCTTGACCCGCAGCTCTTCCAGCCCCTGCATCAGCGTTTCGCCCTCGGCGAAGCAGGCGGCGACGGCGAGGACCGGGTATTCGTCGATCATCGACGGTGCGCGTTCGGCCGGGACCTTGACGCCCTTGAGCTCGGAGCCGCGGACGCGCAAATCGGCGACGTCTTCGCCGCCGGCATTGCGGCGGTTGAGGATCTCGATCGACCCGCCCATCTCGATCAGCGTGGTGATCAGGCCGGTGCGGGTCGGGTTCATCAGCACATTCTCAATGGTGATGTCGGAGCCCGGCACGATCAGCGCCGCGACCAACGGGAAACCGGCTGAGGACGGGTCGCCCGGCACTGCGATGACCTGGCCGGTCAGCTTGCCCTGGCCTTCGATGAAGATGTGGCGCACGCCCTGCTCGTCGGTCTGGACTTCGATGTTGGCGCCGAAGCCCTTGAGCATCTTTTCGGTGTGGTCGCGGGTCATCACCGGCTCGATGACGGTGGTGATTCCTGGCGTGTTGAGGCCGGCAAGCAGCACGGCCGACTTGACCTGGGCCGAGGCCATCGGCACCCGATAGCTGATCGGCGCTGCCTGACGCGGGCCGCGCAGCGTCAGCGGCATGCGGTCGCCGGGCGAAGCGTTCAGCACCTGGACGCCCATCTGGCGCAGCGGATCGAGTACGCGGCCCATCGGCCGGCCCGACAGCGAGGCATCGCCAATGAAGGTGGTTTCCATGTCATAGGTGCCGACGAGGCCCATGGTCAGGCGCGAGCCGGTGCCGGCATTGCCGAAGTCGAGCGGCGCCTCGGCCTGCAAGAGCGCGCCGTTGCCGGTGCCCTTGATGACCCATTCGTCGCCATGCTTCTCGATATGGGCACCCATCGCCTTCATCGCGTCGCCGGTGCGCATCACGTCCTCGCCCTCGAGCAGGCCGGTGATGCGGGTTTCGCCGGAAGCCAGGCCGCCAAACATGAAGGAGCGGTGCGAAATCGACTTGTCGCCAGGAACGCGGGCGGTTCCAGACAGGGATTTCGACTTCCGGGCGACGGCCGGCTGCGGCACAGCTTGATGCGACATGGTGGTTCCTCGTGCGGGACGCCCCGCGAAACCGGGCTTTCCCAATGATTGCGGCGGTGTCGTAGCATCGATTGCCGCAACGGTCATCCCCCATCGCCCCTGCCGGGGGATTTGGCTTTGACAGCGCCCCAAACTGCGGCTAAGGGGTCCAAAAAGCGACAAGACGAGGCCTGACGTGGCAAAACCCGAACTTGGCACCAAACGTGTCGACCCGGAAACGGGACGTAAATTCTATGATCTGAACAAGGACCCGATCGTCTCGCCCTACACCGGCAAGGCCTATCCGCGCTCCTACTTCGACGATGGCAAGATCGCCGCCATCATGGAAGAGGAAGAGGAAGCCGACGCCAAGGAGCTCGACGCCGAGGATGAAGGCGCAGAGGTCGTGTCCCTGGAGGACGCCGACGACGAGGCCAAGGGCGGCGACGACCTGCCGGATCTGGACGACGATGATGTCGACCTGGGCGACGATGACGACGACACGTTCCTCGCCGACGAGGAAGAGGAAGACGACGACGTCTCCGACATGATCGGCGTCGGCGACGACGACGACGAGATCTGACACGGCTTTTCGGGAAACCGAAAAAAGGTTTCGATCAAGGCTTGCCAATGGTCGAATGCGGCGCTAGAAGCCGCCCAACAACACCGGCGCGGACGACAAATTCGCGCCGACCTTCGCCGGAAACGGCGCCCGGCCAAGGCCGGTGTGGGGCCATAGCTCAGCTGGGAGAGCGCCTGCATGGCATGCAGGAGGTCAGCGGTTCGATCCCGCTTGGCTCCACCAAATTTCTTCACCAAATCAGCACGTTAGAGACAGTGGCCTGCAGGCCGCTACGTTGTCCTGACCAAGCAGTTTTCCTTCGTCACATCACGAGTGAGGCCGCATCCGCTCGCATTGTCGGCGCAGCCATTTCATCCGTATCGAGCGTGCCGGCCAAGTGGGCAGCGCGTCCGCCGTGCATGGACCGCAGCCGGTCATCAGGGCGCCGTCGAGCGCGACCGGCGCCCGATTCGCTGCCTTAGGCTCGGTGCTCAACGCCGGGACGGAAACACCTGCTCCGCCGTCGGTCGGCCAAAACCGTCACTCATCAACTGGATGAGTAGAGATCCTGGCGTTCGGCCGCCGGTGACGCTGACCATCTGTCCAGTCGAATCGATGACCGTGCCGGCATGCGCCAGCGTGGTGAGTGCAGCGAGCAGCAGGCAAAGCAGGGCCGCGCGAGCAATGGCGCGCGACCGGAGCAATGTCTGCGCGTCTGCCAGGAAGCTGAAGGGCTCTACACGGTCCATGTCATCGGTCCTGTCCGGAGGCTGCGGCAACGATTTAACTTGACTATCATATTCAAGTTTAAATATTCAAGCCCATGACGCGGACAGTACCCGTCGAGCCAGCTCGGTGCGGCTCCGCACATTCAGCCAGCAATTTGCCAGGTGGACGACCTGGGGGTGGAAGCGACACGAACCGGAAGCGAACTGACATGACTGACCTTCAATCCCGCGCCGAACTGCAGCTGCAACTTTCTCCCGATCAACTGGAGAAGATCCGCGATCGGCTGGAGAGCTTTGACGCGAGCGCAAGCGCAGAGGGCGATGCCGTCAATTTCCGCTTCCTCTTTGGCGAGGCCTCGTTGGTCATGCCCAAGGGGGCGCTGATCATGCGGGCCAGGTCATCGCATCCCGACGGCCTGGCCCGGCTCAAGGATTTGATGGCGACGTCGGTGGAGTTCTACGCCAGAGAGAGCCAGCCGCAGATCGTGTGGCAGGGCGACCTATCGGGCCAAGGCGAGCTGGAGCAGTTTCGCCTGGCGACCGTCGTCAACGCGATCGACCTGACGCCGCATATGAAGCGCATCCGGCTCAAGGCGCCCAATCTCGAACGCTTCGCCTCGTTTGGCGGTCTGCACATTCGCATGCTGTTTCCGACGGCCAGTGTGCCGAATCCGGTCTGGCCGGTGCGCGGCAACAACGGCCTTGTGTCTTGGCCCGACGAAAACAGGCGCCCACCGTCGCGAGTCTACACCATCCGCCGGCTGGAAGTGGCCGGCGGGCATTTCGACGTCGATTTCCTGATCCACGAAGGCGAGAGCGTCGGTTCCAACTGGGCATCGGCAGCGCGCGAGGGTGACAAAGTCGGCATTTTGGGGCCGGTCGGACGTCCGCTCAGGCCGGCCGACTGGTTTGTCATGGGTGCCGACGAAACCGGCCTGCCGGCGGTCGGGCGGATGCTGGAGAGCCTGCCGGCAACGACGCGCGGCATCGCCTTCATCGAAGTCGCTGACGAGGGCGAACGCCAGCAGATCGACAATCTGACCGCGGTCGAGGTGAAGTGGCTGTACCGCAACGGTGTAGCAGGCGGCGAGAGCACCGCCCTCGCCGATGCGGTCATGTCGGTTGCCTGGCCGGAGCAGGTAACAGGCTTCGGCTGGTTTGCGGCGGAAGCCGCAGCGGCAAAACGGGTGCGCGACCACTGGCGCAGCGATCTGTCGCTGGGCCGAGACCAGACGATCGCCTCGGCCTACTGGACGCGAGGCGACGCCGGCTGATCCCCGGGATCATTCCATGTGAAAGCGCATCGCGCTGACGCGGCCGTCCGCCTGCCGGTCGACGCTCCAGTGCATGTGATAGCGCCCGGTCGGCAGGCGGTAGCGGCGCCGGCCGGTGCCGTCGTCGTCGATGAGTTCGAGCGGCGCCGGGCCGAGGTCGGATTCGCTCTCGACGAGGACCTGTTCGAGCCAGCGATCGCTCCAGAGCTGCCAGGCTTCGGCGGTGAAGGCGTCGCGTGGTGCTGTGCGTGCGGCGATAGCCCTGATCAGACAGTCATCCGCCTTTGTGCGATCGGGCACGCCATCGGCAATAGGTTCGTATGAGGCCACGCTAGGGTCGACAATGCCGGCGATTTGCTGGGCGATGCGCGCGACCTGGGCGTCGTCGATGTTGGCCAGCACTGCGACCGACAGCTTCTGCGCGGGAAAACGGGCGAGCTCGGCGCGGAAGCCGTACCAGGTGCCGCCATGCCGGATCTTGCGCTGCCCGCGGATCTCGGAGTTCTGCCAGCCGAGCGCATAGCCATTGATCGCCGGGCGACCGTCGTTCATCTGCGCCGGCTCGAACATCTCGGCAACGATGTCGGGGCGGAAGACCTGCGGCCGGTCGAGCTCGATGAACCAATGGGCGATGTCGCGCGGCGAGAAAAACAACCCACCATCGCCGGTGCGCAGCAATGTCGGTGCAGTCCAGCAGCGGTTGCGCAGCTCACCATTGTCGCGGCTGTAGCCCTGCGCGCGGTTCGGTACGATATCGGTCCAGCTGGCGTCGCGGGCGCTGGCCATGCCTGCAGGTCCAAACAGCAGTTCGCGCAGCAGCGCGTAATAGGGCTTGCCGCCGACGCGGGCGACGATCAGCGACGCCACGATGTAGCTGGTGTTCGAATAGCGGTAGCTTTCGCCAGGCGCGAAGGCCAACGGCGACAGGCTGGCCAGTGCCAGCAGCTGCGCGTCGCTGTGGTCCTGCCAGAGGTTGAGCGGCACGACGTCGTTTTCGATCGGCGCCGGGGCGAAGGCATCGCTGAAATTGCCGAGGCCACTCATCATCGTCAGCAACTGGCGGATCGTCATCGCGGCCCAGCTCTCCGGCGTCTCGATCAGGTAGCGCCTGACCGGATCGTCGAGCTTGAGACGCCCCTGCTGCACCAGAAGCAGCACGGCGGCGGCGGTGAACATCTTGCCGGTCGAGCCCGAGTGGAAGATGCTGTCTGATGATGCGGGCACGTTGTGCTCGACATCGGCCAGGCCGTAGCCACCGATATGCAGGACCTGCCCGTCGCGGACGATGGCCACGCCAAGCCCAGGGATCTTGCTGCGCTCCATCTCTGCATTCAGGTGGTCTTCCAGCGTGGTTGCGAGGTTGGTGGCGGATTTTTCCGTGCTGTGCATTGCGGTGTCTTTCATTGCTGCGTGCGGTGGCAGGCATGCGGCACTTTTGCGCCGCATCATGGTCCGATGCCGTCTTTCGGTTCAGGTTACGTCTGGCCGTCAGTCGGCGGGTTTGACGTCGACGAGCGAGTAGGGCGCCCGGAACGGCTGGGGTACCGAAAGCCTCGTCTTGTTGAAAACCATCGTCTGGGCCGGTTCGTGCACCGGTACACCGACGAAATTGGCGAGCAGCTGGCCGTGGAAGTTCCGGAAGTTGACGACGCGCTCATCCCACGACTTCGAGCCATACATGGCGAGTTCGCGCAGCTTCTCCGACGTCGGGTCGTTCCACATCGACAGGTTCCAGGAATCCAGGCGCTTGGCGCTGAAGAACCAGTCGAGGATGTCGGCGTTGGTCCAGGAATAAGGCGCAAGCACCAGCTCGCGCTCGGGCTTGAGGAACTGGCTGCGGTAAGTGCCGGCGTCGAACACGGTGATCTCGGCTTTCACGCCGACGGCCTTGAGCTGTGCCTGGATGATCTCAGCCATGCGCTTGTATTCGGTGTCGGCCCGGGCCCACAGCTTGACCGTGAGCGGCTTGCCGTCCTTGACACGAACACCGTCGGCGCCGCGGGCCCAGCCGGCCTCGTCGAGCAGGCTGGCTGCCTTGGCCGGGTCATGCCTGATCTGCAGTGCCGGATCGACATGTGCCTCGCCCAGTGCGGCGACCAGGAACTGGTGCGCCTCCTTGCCAACCCCGCCATAGACGCTCTTCAGGATCGAGGCCTGGTCGATGGCAAGTGCTGTCGCCTGGCGCACGCGGATGTCGGTGAAGGGGGCTGCCTGGGTGTTGATGGTAACGAGGGTCACGCCATAGCCCGGAAGCTCCCTCAGATCGATGTCTGCCTCGCCCTTCAGCTGCGGCAGGAAGTCGGTCGGCACGTCGAGCAGCATGTCGACGCCGCCGGTCTTGAGTTCGAGGAAGGCGGTCGAAGCGTCGGGGATTTCGCGCGCGGTCAGGCGCTTGATGTACGGTGCGCTTTTGTTTTCCGTCAGCGCGCTGCCCCAGCTGTAGTCCTCATTGGCGACGAGCACGGTTTCCTGGCCGACGACGAAGCTCTCGAGCTTGTAGGGGCCGGTGCCGACGGCCTCGGTCACGCCGTAGTCCTGGCCGCCCGCCTCATATGCCTTCGGGCTCGGGACGCCCATGTTCGTCATGGCGAGGTTAAAGATCAGGTTCGGCTCGGGACGCTTCAGGACGAAGCGTACTGTGTGGTCGGCGACGACCTCGACGCGCTCGATGGCATCGACCATGTATTCGTTTTCGGTGCCTTTGAACTTGGGAATCCACCAGGCGATGGTCTGGGCGTTGAACGGCTCGCCGTCGGTAAAGGTCACGTCTTTGCGTAATTCGAAGGTCCAGCTCATACCGTCGGGGCTGACTTCCCAGGAGCTGGCGAGATGCGGATGATAGGACTGGTCGGCAGCCTGCTCGACGAGGCGGTCGTAGATCAGCCCGGCGGCCATGTTGAGGGTGACGGCGCGGATCGGATCATAGCTGGCGGCGCCCGACTCCTGACGCCCGATCACGATCACCGCCTCGGTTTCCGCCAATGCGTGCGCGGGCGAAAGCAGCCCGACAGCGATGCCAAGCGAAATAGCGGTTGCAGAAAATAGGAACCAGCGACGGTTCATGAACCCCTCCCAAGGTTGCGTTGTGGATCGTGTGTCGGTGCTACGTCTTGCGGCCGGCGTGTCCGACGAAATCGCCATAGAGACCGGACATCCGGTCGAGCCGTTGCTCGACCTCGGGCCCGAGCTCGCCGATGATGCCATTGACCATCAGGTGGACGAGCGTCAGCATCGGCCCGTTGGTGTCCCAGAACAGGTTGATCTCCGAAGGTACTGCAAAGACCTCTGTGGTGCAGTCATGCGCCCAGTCGCAGAACAGGTCGGTGACGAGTGTCACCGGCATGCCGGCGTCGCGGGACCTTTGCGCCAGGAGCGCAGCCTGGCGGGAATAGCGGCGCGCGTCGAACATGACGAGCGCCGAGGCTTTCGGGTCGGCGAGCAGCACCTCGGAAAAAATGCCCGAGGAATGGTCGACGAGATGCACGCCGTCCCTGACATACTGAAGCAGGTGGGCCATTGTCGCGGCGATACCGCGCTCGCTTTGGAACCCGGCGATGAAGACGTTGTTCACTGTCGCAAGGCGCTTGACCACGGCCGACCATTGCGGCGTCCGAACCAGCTCATAGGCCCGAACGGTGGCGGCGAGTTCGAGCTCGAGGCTCCTTGCCAGGTCGCCGCCACCTTCGCGGGTGCTCGCTTGGAACTCGCGCAGCCGGTCGCCGATCAGCCACGGGCTGTCCGAGACATCGACCTTGAGGTCGGCCTTGAGGTCCTTGAAGTGCTGGTAGCCGATCGAGCGGCAGAAACGCCCGACCGTCAGTTCGCTGACGCCGACTTTTTCGGCGACGGTCATCGCGGTTTCGAACGGCAGTTCGCTGAGATTGGCCAACATGTAGGTGGCGATGGCGCGGCTCGCCCCCGCGCCGTTCTGCAGGCTGTCCGTCAATCGCTGGCGTACCGTTCCGCTCATCACGTCTCCTCCCGCAAATCAGACTGACAGTTTTCTGAAATTGAATCAAGAGTGTTATTTTTCTGACATTAGCCAGATGTGAGAGGCGTGGGCGATACCGTTTTTTCGATGCCGCAGGTGATGCGCCGGGGATGGCGAACGATGCGCGGACGCAGGTGCGCCTTCCCAAGGCAACCCCTGACGCCGTCGAGCCGATGGCTTTGGTCAGTGCCGGCCTGTTGTGCGGAATGCGCCTAGCGACACTTGCGTTTCCTGACCGAGTCGATGGCGATCTGCTCCTGGCGCAGGCCGTCGATCCTGGTCGTCTGCCGGTCCTGGATGGCAGTGATGGCCTTGGTGCCGCCCGGCGCCCATGCCGGAACGTTCCACTGGCCGACGGTGCCGCGGCCGATCGCGGTGCGCGAAATGCTTGCAGCCGTGGTGCCCATGACGACATCGAGTTCAGCACAGGCCATGGCGTCGTATTTCAGCGGATCGACTGGTCCGACCGAGCCTGGCCCGGATACGCAGCCGGCCGTGGCGGCCAGGGCGAGGAACAGTGCGGTCCTCGCTGAAGCAAGAGCAATTGCCTTCATCGGGCAAGAGTAACAAGCCCGGCCGGAGATTGGAACCAGGTGCCCAGGTGAGCGCTCGCGCGTCCGCTCAGGTCTGGCAGCTGCGGGCGTTGACCGGCAGCGTCAGCGCTTCGCCCTCGTCGCGGCGGAGGACAAAACTGTCGAAATTGGCGATGGTGGCGCAGGAGTGATTGGGGAACACCCTGACGCGGCTGTCGAGCGGCAGGGTGCGACCTCCCGCGGGTACGAAGCCGTGCTCCTCCGACATGCGTTCGAGCGTCCACACGCCGGCGCCGCTGCCGGCTTCGGCGCCGATGACGATGCCGAAGCCGTTGCCCCCCATGCCATGGGCGCCACGGTCGGAGCTCATCGTCTTGGAGCCGGCATCGATGATGAAATGTGTGTCGTTGGCGGCAACGACACGAGCCACCACCGAAAGTGCCAGATCGTCGGCACTGCAGATGCCGAGGCGGAGGGCGGTGCCGTCGAGGAAGACGTAGTTGCCGGGGCGGATGCAGTCGACTGCCTGCAGCGGCGCGCCGAGACAGGTCGGCGTCGCCCCGACCGACAGGCAGGGTACATCGATGCTCAGGCCCTTCAGCATGGCGGCGAGGCCGGTCAGTGCTGCAGCCTCGGTGCGGGCAACCGCGGCGAGGTTTTCGGGATCGGTAGCGGCATAGGAATGGCCGGCATGCGACAGCAGGCCGGCGAAATGCAGGCCGGGTGCTGCGGCGATCTTTTGGCAGACAGCGATCGCCGCCGGATCGTTCGGCTTGAGGCCGACGCGACCGAGACCGACATCGACCTTGAGGAAGACGCCGATGTCGACGCCGTGGCGCACGGCAGCGGTGGAGAGCGCGTCGACGCCCATTTCGCTGGCGGCAATCGTGCGCAGTTCGGTGCCGTGCGCCTTCACCGTCGGCAGCAGGCGGTCGAGCGAACCGGCATTGACGATCGGATAGGCGACGATGATCGAGGGGATGCCGGCCTCGACGAAGACCAGTGCCTCGCTTGGCTTGGAGGCGGTGATGCCACGGGCGCCAAGCGCCAGCTGCCGCTTCGCCAGGTCGATGCTCTTGTGCGTCTTGACGTGCGGGAACATGACGAGCCCTGCAGCATCGGCGCGGGCCTGCATCGCCTGCATATTGCGGGCCAAGCGCGTCTCGTCGACCTCGACATAGGGTGTCGGCCGTTCCGCCGCTGCCGGGCGCCTAAGGCCGTCGATCTTCAGCTGCGCCTGGGATGCGGCAATGTCGGGGCTTGTGTTGGCGGACGCAGGGGCGGCCGCCAACGACACGTTCGAAGGGGTCATGTTGAGAATGCTCTGATTTGAAATAGGGAATGCTTGATAAGGCAGTCGTCAGCCCGCGGCCACCTGTCTTACGTAGTGGGTGGATGAGATCTGGTGCATCGGCAGCTCGACGGGCACGAAGTCGGGTGCGCGCATGGCGCTCGGGATTTCGTCCGACATTGGCACTCGTCCTTCCGGACGGCGCGTCGGATCGGCGATCGGCACCGTCGACAAAAGCTTGCGCGTGTAGGGGTGCTGTGGGTTGCCGAAGATCGAGCGGCGGTCGCCGATCTCGACGATCTCGCCGAGATACATCACTGCGACCCGGTGGGCGATGCGCTCGACCACGGCCATGTCGTGGCTGATGAACAAAAGCGCGATCTGCATGTCGCGCTGCAAGTCCATCAAAAGGTTGATGACCTGTGCCTGGATGGTGACGTCAAGCGAGGCGACCGCCTCGTCGGCGACGATCAGGCGCGGGCGGAGGGCAAGGGCGCGGGCAATGCAGATGCGCTGGCGCTGGCCGCCGGAGAAGGCGTGCGGGTAACGTTCCAGCAGCTCCGGCGCGAGCTCGACCTTGGCCATCAGCTCGGCGGCACGGGCGCGCATGGTCTCGAGCGAGCCGAGCTTGTGCACCCGCATCGGATCGATCAGCGACTGCTCGATGGTCATGCGCGGATTGAGCGAGGAGAACGGGTCCTGGAAGACCATCTGGGCCTGGCGCCGAAACTTCGCCACGACTTGCCGCGGCGCGCCGACAAGTTCGACGCCGTCGAAGCGGATCGAGCCGGAGCGTGGCTTGTCGAGCTGCATGATCGAGCGCGCGACGGTGGACTTGCCGCAGCCCGACTCGCCGACCAGCGCCAGTGTCTCGCCCGGGAAGATGTCGAAGGAGACGTTTTCAACGGCATGGACGCGGCCGGAGACATGGCCGAACAGGCCGGTCTTGAGGTCGAAGCGGGTGACCAGGTTGCGCACTTCGACCAGCGGCCGGCCAACCTCTTTCATTGGGGAGGATGCGTTCATTTGCCTGCCTCGGCGAGCTGGCGCTCCGGTTCGAACACCAAGAGCGGGAACTTTTCGGGCGCGTCCTTGTCGGCCATGCTGCCGAGGCGCGGCACTGCCGAGATCAGCGCGCGCGTATAGGCGTGCCTGGGCTTGGCGAAGACGTCGTAGACGGTTCCCGTCTCGACGATCTCTCCCTTCAGCATGATGCAGACCCGGTCGGCGACCTCGGCGACGACGCCCATGTCATGGGTGATGAACAATACCGACATGCCGATCTCCTGCTGCAAGGCGCGAACAAGATCGAGGATCTGCGCCTGGATGGTCACGTCGAGCGCCGTTGTCGGCTCGTCGAGGATCATCAGCGACGGCCGGCACGCGAGCGCGATGGCGATCATCACGCGCTGGCGCATGCCGCCGGAGAGCTGGTGCGGATACTGGTCGAGGCGGCGTTCGGCATCGGGTACGCGCACCAGCTTGAGCGTGTTGAGCGCGATCTGGCGCGCCTGCTCCGGTGTCTTGCCCTGATGGTGGACGACGGCCTCGGCGATCTGGTCGCCGACGGTGAAGACCGGGTTCAGGCTCGACATCGGATCCTGGAAGACGATCGAAATTTCGGCGCCCCTGAGTGCCTCGACGCGCTTTTCGGAGAGCTTGGCGAGGTCGGCGACCTTGCCGTCCTTGAGGCGCATCAGCACCCGTCCGCCGGTGATGGCGGCACCATCATATTCGGTCAGCCGCATGATCGTCATTGCCGTCACCGACTTGCCCGAGCCGGACTCGCCGACCAGCGCCACCGTCTCGCCGCGCGAGATGGTGAAGGAGATGCCGCGCACGGCGCGGAACGGTGCGCGGGAGCGGACAGCGAAGGAGACTTCGAGATCCTCAACCGACAGGACGACATCGTCGGGCAGTTCGGGTGGGGCGGACTTGGCAGGGATCATCGGCGCATGGACCCGGTTTCAACGACGAGATGTCGTGTCGGGGCATCGAACGCAACGGCGCCGCGTCCTGTCAATAGGCGGGCAGGGGGTAGTGGCCCGCCCTGGAGCGGTCATGTCTGGCTGGTGACGTGACGCGCCGGCGCAAAAGCCAGTGAAATCAAGGCGCCGCAATTGGGTCGGCCGAAACTATGCGCATCACGCATCGTATCGCCTGTCTTCGCATAGCAAGCCTGACCAGCCATTCGGGGCATCCCGATCGGTCAGGCGGCGTCCAGCGTGGCATCGAGACTGCTTCGGTACTGGGGCAGTTCGGCGCATTCCTTGAGATGCTGCCATAGGGCGTCGCCGTCATGGCTGCCCGCGCCGGCGCGCCGGAAAATGCGGATCTCCATTTCCAGCGCCATCTGCTGGCCGCCGATCTGGACGAGCTGGCCCTGCTTCATCGCTTCGGCGACGCAGATCTGCGGCAGCCAGGCGACGCCGCGCCCGGCGACCGCCATGTGCTTCAGGCCGTCGGCAAGCGCCGACTGGTAGACGGTGCTGAGATTGAGCGGGCGGCGCCAGCGCGACTGTACCAGCGTCGCCAGCTTGCCGATGTAGCCGTCGCTCCAGGAGTAGGCGAGGTAAGGAATCTCGGTGCTTTCGGGCACGTCGATGTCGAACAGGGCGCGGCCGTTTTCGTCGGTACCCGAGACCAGAACAAGCCTGTCCTTGCCGATCTGCAACGATTCAAAAGGTCCGCCTTCAAGAACGGGCGGGCCGTCGGGATGAACATAGGTGATGCAGAAGTCGCACTGCCCCGAGCACAGATGGTCGACGCTTTCGAGAAAATCGGCCGCGTGCATGCTGGTGCGCAGCGGCATGCGCGAAATCAGCGGCGAGCTGATCCACTTCGGAAAAAAGTACATCGCCAGCGTGTGCAGCGAGGTGAAGGTCAGCATTGCCGAGCTTTCACCGGCGACATTGCGGCAGTCGGTGCGCAACCGGTAGGCCTCGCGCACCAGCCGCTGGCAGCCGGGCAGGAACATGTTGCCCGCCCGGGTCAGCTGCACCGGATAGGTGCTGCGGTCGATGAGGTCGGCGCCGATCCAGCTTTCCAGCGATTTGATGCGACGGCTGAAGGCCGGCTGCGAAATGTTGCGCGCAGTGGCGGCGGTCGAGAAATTGCGTGTCGCGGCTATTTCCAGGAAATCTTCAAGCCATTGCAGTTCCATGCCGGCCCTCATGCGTGTTTTGCATAGTCCATCCTATCTACACATTGGACAGACCGGCAAGCGCTCTTCTAGCCTTTCCGTAACGAGAAGAAGAAAACTTCCTCCGCCATCAGAAGGGAACGATGATGAAACTAGCCTTAGCGTTGGCTATGGGCATGGGGCTTGCCGTCACGGCTGCGCCTGTCATGGCCGAGACAAAGAACCCCGGCACATTCGTCTTCATGTGGACCGACGACATCCAGTCGTTCGATCCGGCCTACATTGCCAACACGCCAAGCTCCTATGGCGCGCTGAACATCTACAGCCGCCTGCTCAACTTCAACGGTTCGAAGATTTCCGAGTTCGTACCGTCGCTGTCGACGGAGGTGCCGTCGCTGGAAAACGGCCTGATCAAGCAGGGCGACGACGGTTCGGTGAGCTACACCTTCCCGATCCGCAAGGGCGTCTTTGCCCACAAGGTCGGCGTCAAGGGCGCCGACGGCAAGATCACCTGGGAGTATTACGACCAGCTGACCGACGCCCAGAAGGCGGCGATCGAGCCGGGCTACGGCCAGATCACGCCCGATGACGTGCGCTATTCGCTGCTGCGCGCCATCCTGCAGGGCCAGTCCTGGATGTCGAACGCGATTACCGAGGTGATCACGGCGGGCAAATACACCGACATCGCCAAGTGGGTGGAGACGGAAGGCAAGGTCAAGACCTTCGCCGAGGCCAGCCCCGAGACGCTGCGCAAGGTCTATGACCAGCTGTCGGAGCAGATCGTCGTCGACGGCGACAACGTCACGCTCAAGCTGCCGAAGTCGTTCCCGGCGACGCTCGGCGTCATCGCGTTGCCCTTTGGTACCTCGATCCTGGACAAGGAATGGGTCGCCTCGGTCGGCGGCTGGGACGGTTCGGGCGACAACTGGAAGGCGCACTATCGCCCGGAGCTCGGCGCCAATCCGCTGTTCGCCGAGGAAAACGGCACCGGTCCGTTCATGCTCGAGGAATGGGACCGCACCGACCGCCGCATCACGCTGAAGCGCTTCGACAACTACTTCCAGGGCCCGGCCAAGCTGGAGCGCGTGGTCATGCGCACAGTGCCGGAATGGACGACGCGGCGCCTGCAGCTCTTGTCGGGCGATGCTGATTTCGTCGCGGCTCCCGTCGAGTTCATCGACGAGCTCAGCAAGACCGAAGGCGTCAAGGTCATTGACGGCTTGCAGAAGGTGTTCTCGCGCGGCATCTTTTTCGCCTGGCCGCTCGACGACAACGACAACCCGGCGATCGGCAGCGGCAAGCTGGACGGTCAAGGCATCCCGCCTGACTTCTTCGCCGACATCGATGTCCGCAAGGGCTTCAATTACGCCCAGAACTACGACGCGCTGATCAACCAGGTGCTGCTCGGCAAGACGGTGCAGTCGCGTGGGCCGACGGTGCGCGGCATCATGGGCTACCGCCCGGATTCACCCATCTACAGCTACGACCCTGCCAAGGCCGAGGAGCACTTCAAGAAGGCCTTTGGCGGCAAGCTGTGGGACGTCGGTTTCACCTTCACCGCCTACGTGACCGAGGGCAATCCGCAGCTGACGGCAGCCCTGTCGGCGCTGCAGATGGGCCTGTCGCGCATCAACCCGAAGTTCAAGATGCAGATCCAGGCACTGCCTTGGGCGTCCGTCTCTGACAAGCTCAACAACCGCGAAAAGCCGGCGGCGCCGCTGACGGTGATGGGCTGGGGTCCCGACTATTCCGATCCGGGCGGCCCGCTCGGTGCGGCATCCTATTACCTCTCGCCCACCGGCCTCGTCGGCGGCATGGTCGGCCAGGGCTACCGCGACCTGATGGCGGAGAAGTTCAAGCCGCTGCTCGATGAGGCCTGGGCCTCGAACGACCCGGCCGTGCGTGAGCCGATCTACGCCAAGCTGCAGGACATGTCTTACGAATACGCCACCACGCAGTTCCTGTGGGAGGACTTCGGCTACGTCGTCACCCGCAGCAACATCGACGGCTATGTCGACAACATGATCCTCTACGGTGCCTGGGACTTCTACCCGGTGACCAAGGCCAACAACTGATTGGCGGCCAATACGCCGGGCGATCCCCTTCGCCCGGCGTATGGCTTGTTTTCCCCGAAACCGGAACCCGTGCACCCGTGCTGACCTACGCCCTCAGACGACTGATGATGCTGCCCATCGTCCTGTTCGCGCTGTCGTTGATGATCTTTGCGCTGCAGATGTCGCTATCGCCGACGCAGCGCCTGGCGGCCTATGCGCCGTCGCCCGACTACCTCAAGGGTGGCCAGGAAAGCATCCGCCGGATGATCGAGCAGTACGGGTTGAACGATCCCTTCTACATCCAGTATGGCCGCTGGATCGGCGGCGTGCTGACCGGCAATCTCGGCTGGTCGGAAACGGCCCGCCAGCCGGTGTCGACGGCGCTGATGTCGCTCTTTCCGGCAACGCTGGAACTGGTAGTGCTGGCGTTCATTCCGTGCCTGCTGCTCGCGGTATTCCTGGGTTCCCGCGCCGGCATCCACCTCAACCGCTGGCCCGACCACGTCATCCGCATCTTCACCATCCTGGGCTGGTCGTTTCCGGTCTATGTCTTCGGCCTGCTGATGCTTCTGGTGTTCTACTCGGCGCTCGACTGGTTCCCGCCCGGCCGGCTCAGCCAGTGGGCACAGACGACCGTCAGCTCCGGCGATTTCGTCCGCTACACCGGCGCCAACACCGTCGATTCGATCCTGAACGGCAACTGGGCGATCTTCGTCGATTCGCTGCGCCACCTGGCAGCCCCTGTCATCACGCTGACCTATGTCAACGTCGCCTCGATGACGCGGGTGATGCGTACCTCGATGCTGGAGACGCTGCGTCAGGATTATGTCCGCACCGCCCGCGCCAAGGGCCTGCCGCGCCGCGTGGTCGAACTCAAGCACGCCCGGCGCAACGCGCTTTTGCCGGTGGCGACCATCGCCGGCATGGAGCTTGCCGTCATGATGGGCGGCGTCGTCATCACCGAGACCATCTTCGACTATGCCGGGCTCGGCCAGTTCGCCGCCAAGACCGCGGCCAATCTCGACTTCCCGGCGGTTCTCGGCTTCGGCCTCTATTTCGCGGTCGTCTTGGTGCTGATGAACCTGATCGTCGACCTGATCTATCCGCTGCTCGATCCGAGGGTGAAGACGCAATGAAGTTTCTTCGCTACCTCGCGCGCAATCCGGTGTCGCTGCTCGGCGTCGTGATCCTTCTGGCCTTCGTGCTGATTGCCATCTTTGCGCCGATGCTGGCGCCGCCGCAGAGCTTCCAGCTGTCGCCCTACGACACGCCGCGCGCCGGCTTTCTGGCGACGCCGATGCCGCCGTCGCGTGATGCGTTGTTCGGCACCACGCAAGGCCAGTACGACATCTTCTACGGCGTCGTGTGGGGCACCCGCACCGCCTTCAAGATCGGCCTCGGCGTCGTTGCCATCTCGGTGCTGATCGGCACGGTGATCGGTGCTGTCGCCGCCTATTATGGTGGGCTGGTCGAAGAGGTGCTGATGCGCATCGTCGACGTGTTCATGGCTGTACCGTTCCTGATCGCCGCAATGGTGCTGACCGCACTGCTCGGCAAGGGCATCTGGCCGATCACCATCGCGCTGACAACCTTCGGCTGGATGAGCTACGCCCGCATCGTGCGCAGCGAGATCCTCAGAATCCGCGAGATGGACTACATCCACGCGGCGCGCGCCTATGGCGCCAGCGACCTCAGGCTGATCGTGCTGCACATCCTGCCCAATGCCATGTTCCCGGTGCTGGTGCTGGCGACCATGGCCACCGGCTCGATGGTGCTGTCGGCGTCCGCGCTCAGCTTCCTCGGTGTCGGCACCGAGGAAGGTTATGCCGACTGGGGCCAGTTCATCGCCTATTCGCGCAACTGGATCGTCGGCCAGCCCGGCAACCCGTTCCAGTTCTGGTACACGCTTGCCTTCCCAGGTGCTGCCGTCTTCCTGTTCGTGCTGTCGTGGAACCTTGTCGGCGACGCGTTGCGCGACATGCTCGACCCCCGCCATTCCCACTGAAATTTCCCCCATCTTTTCAGCTCAAGGAGCATTTGCCATGCCTTCCCTGTCCGCCGCATCGATCGAGCTGTTCGAGGACCTGATCCGCTACGAGGTCGAGGACAAGGCGATCCCGTCGATCTCCTATGCACTCGTCGACCGCGACGGCGTGCTGGCTGAGGGGCACATCCAGCGGAGTGACCGCCATTTCGACATGCGCGAAGACACCTGCTTCCGCATCGGTTCGATCACCAAGACCTTCACCTCGCTGGCGACGATGCAGCTTGTCGAGAAGGGGCTCGTCGACATCGATGTGGACGTTTCGACCTACCTGCCTGGCTTCCATCCGATCAACCCGTTCGCCGGCGCCGAGGGTGGTCCGCATGGTTCGGTGATCAGCCTGCGCAAGCTGATGACGCACACCTCCGGTCTGGTGCGCGAGCCGAAGAGCGGCCACTATCTCGACGCCACCCGGCCGCCGCTCGCGGATACGGTCAATGAGCTCGCCAGCTCGACGCTGAAGCAGGATCCGAGCATCGGCATCATGCACTACTCCAATGCCGGCATCGCCGTGGTCGGGCGGGTCATCGAGGTGGTGACCGGCCAGAGCTATTCCGACTATGTCTCAGAAAACATCATGAAGCCGCTCGGCATGAACCAGTCGTCCTGCGGCATGGCTTCAGGCATCCGCGAACGCTTGGCGCCGGCCGATATGTGGACTTTGGACGGCGACACGCCGGCGCCGGTGTTCAGCCTCGGCGGCTCGCCGGCAGGCAACATCTTCTCCACGACCGGCGACATGGCGCGCTACGTCCAGTGCCTGCTGCGCGGCGGCTTCAACGCCGAGGGCAACTCGATCATCTCGCCGGCCTCGCTGCGCGAGATGTGGGCGCCATTCGGCAAACGCCCCGACAGCCTTGACAAGTCGATGGCCGGATATGGCCTGTGCTACGGCGCCGGCGAGGTCGACGGCTGGGAGTCGGTCGGCCATGGCGGCGCGGTCTATGGCTATGCCTCGCACATGCTGATCCTGCCCGGTGCCGGCATCGGCGTGCTGATGTTCGCGACGCTCGATTTCGCCAACCAGATCGCCTCACGCCTCGGCGTCGATGGTCTGCGCATAGCCCTTGCAGAGCGCAAGATGGGCAAGCCGTTGCAGCGCCTGCAGCGTCCGCCCGTCATCGCCGAGGAGCAGTTCAGGACCCTGCCCGGCCACTATAGCGACGACGCCACGCAGGAGGTCGTCGAGGTCAAGGCGAAGGACGGCAAGCTCTATCTGATGGGTGACGGCGTGCCGCTGCAGATCCGACCCGTCGCCGGCAAGGATTTCGTCATCGACGGCCGTATCTATGGCCGTGGCGCCGGCTATGCGCACATGAACCTGTCCTTTCCCGAACCGGGCAAGCTGGTATGGAAGGACGCGAGCTGGACGCGCATCGAAGCGCCCGTCGACGAGACGGTGCCGGAGGAGATCGAGCCGCATCTCGGCGAGTACGGCCCAGACTTCAACATCACCTATCTCAGCTACAGCCATGGCGGGCTGAAATGCCTGATCGAGTATTTCTGCACCCACAGCTGCGAGCCGGTGGGCGAAGGGCGCTTCCGCATGCATGGCAAGCTTTATGAGGACGAAATCCTGGAGCTCGACGCCGTCGACGATCACGGCAGGCGCGGCATCCGCGTCGGGCCGATGTTTCTCGAGCGGCGCCCCTTGTCCCGGGCGGAGGCGGCCTGAGCAGCAGCATGACCGCACCTTTCAAGATGGAGTCGCCGATCGGCTCCCGCATGGTCATCGCCGGGCGCGAGGTCGACTATTACTGCGGCACCTCCTATTTCTGCCTGCACGGCCACCCCGAGGTGATCGAGGCGGCCTGCGCTGCCACCAGGCAGTATGGCATGGGGCCGGGCACGCTGGCTCACATGCAGGTCTATGCCGATTTGCAGGAGCGGCTGCGCCAGTGGTTCGGCACCGAGGAGGTCGTCTACATGATATCGGGCTACACCAGCCCGATGGTGCTGCTGCAGGGGCTGCGTGAGGATTTCGACCTCGTCTTCATCGATGCCGCGACGCATTACAGCACCCGCGACGCGATCCCGACGCTGGGCAAGCCGGTGCATGAGTTCCGCCATGGCGATGCCAATGACCTGGCAGAGCAACTGGCGCTGCATGTCGGGGTCGGGCAGAGGCCGGCCGTGCTGACTGACGGGGTGTTTCCGTCCTCCGGCCGGTTGGCGCCGCTCAACGACTTCAGGCAGGCGATGGCACCTTACGACGGCGCGTTGCTGTGCATCGACGATTCCCACGGTGTCGGCGTGCTCGGCGAGACCGGGCGCGGGTCGCTGCAGCATGCCGGGCTCGAAGGCGAGGGCAACTTCCTCGCCGGCACGATGAGCAAGGCGTTTGGTGCGCTGGGCGGGGTCGTTCCCGGCGACGCGATATTGGCCGAAAAGATCACCCGCAACGCGATGATCATGCGCGGCGCCTCACCCGCACCGCCCGGATTGGCTGCCGCCGCCGCAGCGTCGTTGCGGATCCTGCAGACGACGGACAGGCGTTCCAGGCTGTCCCGCAATGTCAGCCGGATGCGCAGCGGCCTGCGCGGCCTCGGCTTCGAGGTCGCCGACACGCCGGTGCCGATCGTCACCATCAAGGGCGTCACCGACCTCGAACTCCTGCGCGATCGTCTTGCCGAGCGCGACATCATCGTCAGGGTCCAGCAGCCGGGCGGCTATTCCGACGCGTCAGATGTGCCGAGCATGCGGCTGGCGGTGTTTTCCGAGCATTCTCCCGACCAGATCGACCGGCTGCTGCGGTCGATGGCTGAGCTTCTCTAGAACCGAGGATTACGATCATGAAGGTGTTCATCAGCGCCGACATCGAAGGCACCGCCGGCATTACCGTGTGGGACGAGGCCCGCAAGGGACATGCCGCCTACGAAGAATTCCGCGAATACATGACCGACGAGCTGGTGGCGGCCTGCGAGGGCGCCAAGGCTGCCGGCGCGAAGGAAGTGCTGGTCAAGGACGCGCATTCCACCGGGCGCAACCTGATCCTGTCGAAGCTGCCGGCCTATGTCACGATCGTCAGGGATTGGAGCGGTCACCCGGATATGATGATGTTCGGCATCGACGACAGCTTTTCGGCGGCGCTTTACACCGGCTATCACAACAAGGCTGGCACCGACACCAATCCGCTGGCGCATACGCTGACCGGCACCGTATCGCGGCTCCTGATCAATGGCGAGGTGGCATCCGAATACACGCTCAATGCGCTTTGTGCGGCGCGTTATGGGGTGCCGTCGGTGTTCCTGTCAGGCGATGCCGGCATGTGCGCGGAAGCCAAGCTTCTGGTGCCGCGCATCGGCACGGTTGCGACGAGCGAGGGGTTTGGCCCGGCCACAAGATCGCTGACCCCAAAAGCCTCGGTCGCTGCGATCCGCGCCGGCGTCGAGGAAGCGCTGTCGCGCGACCTCAAATCCTGCCTGCCGAAACTCGCCGACAGTTTCGAGCTGGTGGTCGAATACACCAACCCGCACGAAGCCTATCGCGCCAGCTGGTATCCCGGCGTCGAGCATCCGGCGCCGCGCACATTGCGCTTCCGCGCCAGTGATTTCTTCGAGATCCAGCGCGCCATTCGATTCATCGTGTAGCGGAAACGCATATGGCCGGCGGCGCCTGAACGGGCGCGCCAGTCGCTTCATCGCAGCCTCCTCTGTTCGGCCCGGGGCGAGTGGCAAGCATCGCGCATTAGGCGCGAGCTTGTCCGACGCTCCGTCCGGAGGAATGGCGAGCATGCGGGCAACGATGCTCTTGCGGAGCCGGCGCCGGTCTTCGGCGTCGTTAGCGCGCGAAGGGCGATGGTGGTCCAATGATGGAACGGACAATGGAACGGGATCGTCCACGCACAGTCGGCGGTCAACATCACGGCGCTACCGACCAGCCTGAGCTCGGGATCTTCATCGAGCGCCGCCACCAGGCGACCGACATGAGCCGGCTCGGAAATGGCGTTGGCGTCGAGTCTTACGATGATGTCGGTGGGGGGCGCCTCGATGCCGAGGTTGGCCATGGCGGCAGTGCTGATGTTGGTCGGATGGATCGCCAGGGATGCGGGGATCGCGGCGGGCGGCTCTGTCGAACAGCTCCTTCTGGCCAGTAAGGTCGACGACGATGAATTCAAGATCACGAAAATCCTGGGCGAGGATGCTGTCGCCCGCGGCAACGTTGACTTGACCACCGAACATGGTCGGCAACGCCAGAAAAGCGCCTATCCGCCTCAGGATGCAGCAGATTTTGATGTGCGTTGCACAACATTTGGAGTTGCACCTTAGCTGTCACGAAAATAGGCTCAATTGTCCCTCCGTGCGCCCCCAGGTGCCAGGGCGTCAAACAACAGAGGCTTTCCATGACACGATTTCACACCCTCCTCGCGGCTGGAGTTGCCGGCCTCGCGACGACCCTCGTCGCTGCGCCGGCGTTCGCCCAGGGCAAGACCCTGACCATCTCCTGGTGGGGCTTCAACGGCGACAAGCTTGACGAGTACATCGTCAAGCCGTTCAAGGAGAAATGCGGTTGCGAGATCGTGTTCGAGACCGGCAACAACGCCGACCGTCTCAACAAGATCAAGATCCGCAATGGCGAGGGCGTCGACGTCGCCTACTTCACGGATGCCTACTCGCAGATCGGCATCAAGGAAGGCCTGTTCCAGCCGATCGACAAGTCCAAGGTGCCGAACCTTGAAGGTCTCTACGATCTTGCCAAGGCACCGCAGGGCGAATTCGGCCCGGCCTACACCATCGGCCGCGTCGGCGTGATCTACGACAGCGCCAAGGTCAAGGCGCCGATCACCTCGTGGAACGACCTCTGGAAGGAAGACTTCAAGGCCTCGCTGTCGCTGCCCGGTATCACCACCACCGCCGGCCCGATGGCCGTCATGGTGGCCGGCACCCACGCCGGCGTCGACGCCTTTGCCGATGCCGACGCCGCCTTCAAGGCTGTCGAGGCGCTGAAGCCGAACGTCGTCAAGAACTACAACACCGGCTCCGAGCTGGTGAACCTGTTCTCAACCGGTGAAATCTCGGCGGCTGTCGCGCAGGACTTCACGCTGGCCCAGATCCAGGCCGCCGTGCCCACCGCTGCATGGGCCAATCTCTCTGATGGCGCGATCGCAACGCTGAACACCATCAACATCCCGAAGGGCGCCGCCAATGTCGAGCTGGCGCATGAGTTCATCAACTTCGTGCTGTCGAAGGAAGTGCAGCAGAAGACCGCCGAGAACGGCGTCGATGCGCCCGTCGTCAAGGCCGTCGAGCTGACGCCCGAGCAGGCCAAGCTGTGGACCTACGGCGCCGACATGATCGCCTCGCTGAAGCAGGTCGACTACGAGAAGATGAACACGGCCAAGACCGAATGGGTCGACCGCTGGAATGAAGTGTTCGGCATGTAATTGCTTTCAGGGCGGGAAGGCATGGCTTTCCCGCCCGCCACTGTGTGCCGGGGGCAACGCCCCGGACGTTTTCTTGCCGCTGTCACAGCCCTTGCGGCATTCTGCGCCTTTCGCGGCCGCCCGATGAGGGGTAGCACGCCGCAACAAGATCTCCCGGACGCCATCTGTCCGTGGAAACTGGAAGAGATTTCATGCTGAAACGCTTTGCCGGATGGTGGCTCGCAGGGCCGGCTACGCTGGCCGTATTGGTGTTCCTGATACTGCCGGTGGCCGCGACCATCGCCACGACCTTCGGCGAGGATGGCGGCATCTTTGCGCCCTACATCGCCTTCTTCAACAGCGGCTTCCGCCGCACCGTGCTCTGGCGCACCATCGAGATTTCGCTGGCGACCACAGCGATTTCGCTCGTCGTCGGCTTCCTCACCGCCTATGTCGTGTCGAAGTCGCCGGGCAAGCTGAAGAGCCTTCTGATCATCGCGGCCGTCTTCCCGCTGTTGACCGGTGTCGTCGTCCGCTCCTTCGCCTGGCTGATCATCCTCGGCAAGAATGGCATCCTGAACAATTTCCTGGTCGGCATCGGCGCGATCTCAGAGCCGCTGTCGATGCTCTACACGCAAGGGTCGGTCATCGTTGCGATGGTCTATCTTTTCGTGCCGCTGATGATCCTGACGCTTGTTGGCGTGCTGGAGAACATCCCCGACGACATCGTCCAGGCCTCGTCATCGCTTGGCGCCACGCCGGCGGCGACCTTCCGGCAGGTCATCCTGCCGCTCGCCGTGCCCGGTCTGATCGTCGGCGCCGTTCTCGTCTTCACCGGCTCGTTCACTGCCTACGCCACGCCCCAGCTGCTCGGCGGCGAGCGCCAGATGGTGATGGGCACGCTGATGTACCAGCGTGCCATGGTGTCGTTCGACTGGGTCGGCGCTTCCACAATCGCGGCAATCATGGTGGTGATCACTGTCGCCGTCGTTCTTGCCATGAGCCGCGTTGCGCGGCGTCTCAACCCGATGGCGACATGATGACCAGCCGTATCAATCCCCTGCTCATCCTGTTCACCGTCCTGGTCTACATCTTCCTGATGGGGCCGCTGATCATCGTGCTTGGCGCCTCGGTCAGCGACACCACCTATCTGACCTTCCCGCCGCAAGGCCTGACTTTGCGCTGGTTCGAGAACATCTTCGAGATCAGCGCCTTCAAGCGCACCATCATCACCAGCCTCCAGCTCGCTTTCCTGGCGACGGGACTGGCGCTGTTGATCGGCATTCCGGCGGCCTATGCGCTCAACCGCTACCGCATCAAGCTGCCGTCCTGGCTGTCGACCGTCTTTGTGCTGCCGATCCTGGTGCCCGAGATCGTGCTCGGCTTCTCGTTGCTGAAATCGGTGGCGGTGGGCATGCAGACGCCGATCTTCCTGACGCTGCTCGTCGGCCACATGCTCTTGGTGCTGCCCTATTGCGTGCGTGTCGTTTCGGCGAGCCTCGCCTCGTTCGATTTCTCGATCGAGGAAGCCGCCGTCAGCCTCGGCAGCCCGCCGGTGAAGACCTTCTTCACCATCGTTTTGCCCAACGTCCGCTCTGGCGTGATCGCGGCCTTCATCCTGGCCTTCATCACCTCGATCAACGACGTGTCGACGTCGCTGTTCCTCACCGGACCCGGCGTCTCGACGCTGCCGATCCAGATCCTCGCCCATGTCGAGCAGTTCTTCGATCCGACGATCGCGTCGGTGTCGGTGCTGCTGATGCTGCTGACCGTGGCAGTCATGGCCATCGTCGAGCGCACGCTCGGCCTCACCTTCCTTGCGAAGTAGACCCATATGACCCAGGCACTTACAGTCCAGAATCTCACCGCCCACTACGGCGCCACCAAGGTGCTGGAGGACCTGTCGCTCTCGGTCGGCAAAGGCGAGCTCGTCTCGCTGCTCGGCGCCTCGGGCTGCGGCAAGACGACGACGCTGCGCCTCATCGCCGGCTTCCTCGAGCCGACCTCCGGCTCGATCCGCCTTGGCGACAAGGACCTGACCCGGCTGCCGGCCTACAAGCGTGACATCGGCCTGGTGTTCCAGAACTACGCGCTGTTCCCGCATCTCTCGGTGCTCGACAATGTCGGCTTCGGATTGAAGCAGCGCGGCGTGGCTCCTGGTGATCGCGAGAAGCGCGCCAGGGCAATGCTCGAACGCGTCGGCCTGTCGCAGCTCGCCGATCGCCTGCCGGGCGCGCTCTCCGGCGGCCAGAAGCAGCGCGTGGCGCTTGCGCGTGCACTCGTCATCGAGCCGCCGCTTTTGATGTTCGACGAGCCGCTGTCCAACCTCGATGCCAAGCTGCGTGTCGACATGCGCGTCGAGATCCGCCAGCTGCAGCGCGCCAATGGCACCACCTCGGTCTATGTCACCCACGACCAGGAAGAGGCGTTCTCGATCTCCGACCGCGTCGCCATCATGAATGCCGGCCGCATCATGCAGTTCGACACGCCCGAGACGCTGTACCAGCGCCCGGCCAATACGTTTGTCGCCCGCTTCGTCGGCTTCGAGAACCTGGTGCCGATGAAGGTTTCCGCACGCGACGGCGCTGAAGTGACGGCCGTGACCGATGACGGATCGCAGCTCAAGCTGTCGCAGGACCGTTTCGGCGCGATCCCAGACGTGTTTGTGCTGGCCGCACGCGCGGATGGCCTGGCCGTCTCGACGGACGCCAACGCCGAGGGCATTCCCGCAACGCTTGGCCTGCGCACCTATCTTGGTCGCGCCTACCAGTACCAGGCGGACACTGCTGCCGGCCAACTGATCGCCAACGGCTCGCTGTCGGCGCCGCTGGAACCGGGCACGCGGGCCAAGCTGGTGCCGGTGCCCGACCAGTGCTGCGTGCTGAAACCGGAGTGACCCGAGGAGCGACCATGTCCATCCTCATCACCAACGCCACCGTCCTCCCCTGCACGGAGGACATGCCCGTCGTCGACAAGGGCTGGGTCCATGTCGAGGGCGAGGTCATCAAGGCCGTCGGCGTGGGCGAGGCCCCCGCAATTGTCGGCGCGGAAATTGTTGACGCCGGCGGCGATGTCGTCATGCCCGGCATGGTCAACCCGCATTGCCACATGGCGATGACGCTGTTCCGCGGCCTCGGCGAGGACGTCGACGACCGGCTCTACCGCTACATCCTGCCCTTGGAACGCAAGTTCGTGCGGCCCGAGGCAGTGCGTGCGGGAACGGCACTTGCCGCGCTCGAGCTGATCGAGGGTGGCGTCACCACAGTCGCCGACATGTATTACTTCGAGACCGAAGTCGCGCGGGTTGTGGCCAATGCCGGCATCCGCGGCGTGCTGGGCCAGACCATCGCCGACTTCGATCCGCCCGACCACAAGTCGGTCGACGAAGGTTTTGCTCTCACCGAACAACTCGTCGCCGAATTCGCCGGACATTATAGGGTCATCCCGTCGATTGCCCCGCATGCGCCCTATTCGACCGGCATGACGACGATGGAGCGCATCGCCCGCTGGGCGGACGACCATCCCGACGTGCCTGTGCAGATGCATCTGGCCGAGAGCGATGCCGAGATGGCGTGGGCTGAAAAAACCCACGGCATGCGACCGATCGAGGTCGTCGAGAAGGCGGGCCTGCTGCGCCGGGGCCTGATCTGCGCGCACTGCCTGCATGTCGATGAGACCGACATCGAGCGCATGGCGCATGCAAAAGTCTGCGTCGCCCACAATGCCCGCTCCAACGGCAAGGCCGGGCGCGGCATCGCACCCGTCGAGGCGATGCGAAAGGCCGGCATTCCGGTGGGGATTTCGACCGATGGCGCGATGAGCGGCAACACGCTCGACCTGTTCTCGCAGTTCGCGCCGGTGTCGATGTTCCAGAAATTGCTCGGCCACAGCCGCAAGCCGATGGCCTCGGTCGACGTCGTGCGCATGGCGACCCGCGATGGCGCCAAGGTGCTGGGCCTGGATGCAAAGGTCGGCTCGCTCGAGCCGGGCAAGCAAGCCGATCTCATCCGCGTCAGCCTGGCCTCGCCGCGCCAGCAGCCGGTCTATGACATCTATTCCACGCTGGTCTTCGCCACCCTGCCGACCGACGTGTGCGACGTCATGGTGGGCGGCGACTGGCTGATGCGCGGCCGCGAGGGACTGAGCCTCGAACGCAAGAAGGTGCTGCGCGACGCGCTGCAGGTGGCGCAGAGCTTCAAAGCCGAGATGGCCCGCATCGACGCTGCGGGCTGAGGTCCGGACGAGCGTCCGGGACGTAGAGGGAAGGACAAAGCAATGAACCGATCAGAAGCCTCGACGCATCTCGACAAGGTGCTCGCCAATGTCGACGCCAATATCGACGCAAGCCTTGCGCGCCTGTTCGACCTGATCCGTATTCCATCTGTCTCGACCGATCCGGCGCATGCCCCGGACTGCAAGCGCGCCGCCGAATGGCTGAAGAAAGAACTCGGCGAACTCGGCTTCGACGCCTCGGTGCGTCCGACCGCGCGCCACCCGATGGTGGTCGGCCACGACCGCACGGGGCAGGGGCCGCATGTGCTGTTCTACGGCCATTACGACGTCCAGCCCGTCGATCCGCGTGGTCTGTGGCACTCCGACCCGTTCGAGCCGAAGCTCGTGCCGCAGCCCGATGGCGAGACCCACATCGTTGCCCGCGGCGCCTCCGACGACAAGGGCCAGCTCTTGACCTTCGTCGAGGCGTGCCGCGCCTGGAAGGCCGTCGCCGGCAGCCTGCCGATCCAGGTGTCGGTGCTGTTCGAGGGCGAGGAAGAGATCTCCAGCCCGAGCCTGCCGCCCTTTCTCGACACGACCGGTGCCGAACTCAAGGCTGATGTCGTGCTCGTCTGCGACACCGACATGTGGGACGCCGAGACGCCAGCGGTGACCACCATGCTGCGCGGCGTGCTGAAGGAGGAGATCGTTATCTCCTGCTCCAACCGCGACCTGCATTCGGGCATCTACGGCAACGCCGCGCGCAATCCCTTGCAGGTGCTGTCCGACATCGTCGCCAGCCTGCGCACGCCAGACGGCGGCGTGGCTGTCCAAGGTTTCTACGACGGCGTCACCGAACTGCCCGACGCCATCAAGGCGCAGTGGCAGCGCCTGCCTTTCGACGACAAGGGCTTTCTGGGCGATATCGGCCTCTCGATTCCCGCCGGCGAAAGCGGCCGCTCTGTGCTCGAGCAGGTCTGGGCACGCCCGAGCTGCGAAATCCACGGCATCATCGGCGGCTACACCGAAGAAGGCTTCAAGACGGTCATACCGGCCAAAGCGCAGTCCAAGATCTCCTTCCGCCTCGTCGCCGGCCAGGATCCGGAAAAGATCCGCGATGCCTTCCGTGCCCATGTCCGCGCCCACATCCCGGCCGATTGTTCGGTCGAGTTCATCGACCACGGTGCGAGTGCCGCGACCGTCATGCCGATCGACGGCGCGTTTCTCACCAAGGCGCTCGGCGCGCTGACCGAAGAGTGGGAGCGCGAGGCGGCAGTGGCCGGCAGCGGCGGCTCGATCCCGATCGTCTCCGCCTTCAAGGAAAAGCTCGGCATGGATTCTTTGCTGATCGGCTTCGCCCGCTTCGACAATCGCATCCACAGCCCGAACGAAAAATACGACCTTTCGAGCTTCCGCAAGGGCATCCGGTCCTGGGCCCGCATCCTCGCGGCGTTTGCGCACGACAAGGGCTGAGGCTGCAGGTGGGGCGTCCTTCGACGCTCGCCCGCTGATGTTTCACCAGTTCCGGAGCGGCGGGCGATTGGCTTTTCCTCGCCCCCGCAAAGCGGGGGAGAGGTGGCACGGCGAAGCCGTGACGGAGAGGGGGCGCCTCGAAGGACGCACCAAAGTCTCGCCTACCAAACCACCTTGTGGCTCTCACCCGTCTGCACGTTCACGAACCCCTCGGGCACCGCATCCGTCGGCGCCACAAGCACCCAGCGCCAAGGTGCGCAGGTCAGCGTGGCGAACTGCAGGCGCTCGGGGAAGCCGGGGAACCAGCGCGGCGAAAACGTTGGTTCATAGAGCCAGTCGATCTTGTTGGCTTCTGCATAGAGCGCCTCCATCTCGGCATCGAGCGCCTCGGCCGGGCGGTTGGTCATCAGGCCGCCGACCTCGTAATGCACGTCGGCGACGACCTTGCCTGATGTGACCAGCGCCCAGCCGCCCTGGTTCTGCGAGATGCGGTTGACCACCTCGGCCATGGCGGCATCGGACGAGCCGACGACCCAGATGTTGTGCTGGTCGTGCGCCACCGTGCAGCCAACGGCCGTGTCAGGCGTCTTCGGGCCACAGCCGAGCCAGAACATCTTGGCGACGCGGCCCTTGCCTGAATAGCGGTCGACGACGGCAAATTTGGTTATGTTGCGGTCGCTGTCGCGCTGTACGGCGCCATCGGCCACCGGAAGTTCCGTGGTGATGAAGTTGTCATCCCAGTGGAATGGGCGCAGCAGTGCCGCCTGCATCGTCGCGCGGCCCGGCTCGGCAGCGACGGCGAAGTCTGCGGCGGTCAGCTTGCGGCCGACATTGACCGTCTTCGTCGCCCAGTCAGGCCAGTCGATGGCAGGCAGGTGGCCGGTGAAACGCTTGCCCTCGGACACCTGTTCGCCATCGGCCCAGACCTCCGCGATCGACACGGTCGCTGCCTTGTCGAGCAGCACCATGTCGGCGAAGCGGCCGGGGGCGATGGAGCCGACAAACGGTGTCAGCCGCATGTGCCGCGCCGGGTTGATCGACACGCATTGGTAGGCGATCTCCGGCGCCAGCCCGCTTTCGATGGCGAGGCGGACATTGTGGTCGGTCGCGCCCATTTTCAGCGTGTCGGAGGCGCTGCGGTCGTCGGTGGCGAAGGCCACCTGGCTCCAGTCGCGCAAGCCGCGTTCGAGCAGGCCCTTGATGATGTCGGGCATCGAATGCGGGCGGACCTCGATGAAAACGCCGTGCCGGAGCTTGTCCCATGCCTCCTCGGGCGTCCACGCTTCGTGGTCGGAGGACAGGCCGGCGGCGGCGAACGCATTGATCGACGGCAGGTCGCGCAGGCCGGCGCCATGGCCCTCGACCACGCCGCGCTTCTCGAATGTCGCCTGGATCATGCCCCAGAGCCTGCCATAGGACGGGTTCTCGGGGTTCCAGACGGCCGGCCAGTCCATGACCTCGTCGAGGCCGGCGACCATCGTGCTCTCGCCGAGGAAGCCGATCTGCTCGGCATAGCCGAAATGGCCGCCGCCGCCTTCATAAGCCGTCGGCGGAACCGCCGAGCCGGGCAGCGGAAAGATCTTCATCGGCGAGCCGGCACGGCGCGCCGTCAGCCAGAATTCGAGATTGTTGGTGCCGTTGACGTTGGAAAATTCGTGGCTCGCCTCGCAGGTCCAGGTGTTGCCACGCGGCATGACAAGGGCTGTCTCGTGCTCTGGCGTCAGATGCGAGCTTTCGATGTGCTTGTGCACCTCGCCGAAGCCCGGCACCGCCGCAAGATGCGTGCGGTCGATGGTCTCACGCGCCGTGCCCGCGAAGCTGCCGGCGGGGCCGACATAGGCGATGCGGCGGCCGCGGATCGCCACCTCGCAATCGTCCATCCAGGTGCCGGTGTGCACGTCGAGCACGCGGCCGAGCTGGACGAGGCGATCGGCTTCGCGCTTGCCGAGGGCAACAAGCACGAGGTCCTGCCTGATCAGGATTTCGTCGGCGGGATCGATGAGGAGGTCGGCGGGCAAAGGAGCTGTCTTGGTCATGGCCTCGCCTCTACTGCATCACCAGCGAAATCGGAACCCGTTTCCACTGTGCCAGCAGTGAGCGGTCGAGCGGTGCTGGGACAAGCATTTCGGCTTGATTCCCCTGATGCGATGATGTGAAGCCAGACGGACTTGATTTGAGACTGGAACGAAAGGTCGCGCCATGCAGCTGAAACCCACCCGCAAGGTGATCATCGACACCGATCCCGGCATCGACGATGCAGTGGCGATCCTGCTGGCGCTGAAGTCGGCCGAGTTCGACGTCATCGGAATCACGACGGTCGCCGGCAACATCGGCATTGCAACGACGACGCGCAATGCCGGCCGCATCCTCGCGCTTGAGGGCCGGGTCGACGTGCCTGTCATCGCCGGTGCCGCCGGGCCGCTGTCGCGCAAGGGTTTCGACACCGCCGACATTCACGGCAATGACGGCCTCGGCGGTGTGGCCTTCCTCGATGCGCTTTCACAGCCCGTGGCCGGCGACGCAGTCACCTGGTTGCGCGACACGCTCCGGACCGCGGAAACCGGCAGCATCGACATCCTGGCGCTCGGCCCGCTGACCAACATCGCTCGCCTGGTTACCGAGTACCCGGAGGCCGCTGGCCGCATCGGCCGCGTCATCGCCATGGGTGGTGCGGTGCACGAGCCGGGCAATATCGGCCCGCGCGCCGAGTTCAACATCGCCGCCGATCCGGAGGCCGCCGAGATCGTCTTTGGCGCCGGGCTCGACATGACGCTGATCCCGCTCGACGTTACCCGCAAGGTCCGCGCCACGCGCGACGACACGGCCATGCTGCAGGCATCCGATGTACCGGCGGCTGTCGCTTCGGGTGCGCTGATCGACGCCTATTTCCAGTCGACCACTGGCGGCGAAAGCCGGCCGCTGCACGACCCCTGCGTGATGCTGCTGGCGCTGGACGAAGAGTTGTTTGGCTGCGAGACGCTGAAGCTGGCGGTCGACACCGGCACGACTCGCGATGCGGGCGCGCTGACGGTTTCAGAAGATGGGGCTGCGGTTTCGGTGGCATTGAAGGTCGAGAGCGCTGCGGTGCTGAAGCTGCTCTATGGCAGGCTGAAGGCGGAGTAGCGCTTCGTAGCAGAAGGGAAGGCCCCCTCTCCGTCACGGCTTTGCCGTGCCACCTCTCCCCCTTCGTGGGGGTGAGGAACCCAAGTTCTGAGGTCCAGATATCGTTGCTGCAGCAAAGCTTGGTTCATTCTGGGTGAACCTATGTGTTCAGGGCATCGCTGGCGATTAGCGTTTCCTCGCCCCACGAAGTGGGGAGAGGTGGCACGGCGAAGCCGTGACGGAGAGGGGGCTTTCAGCGCGCGCTGACGACCAACAACTACGCCGCCGCCAGCTCCTGCTCGACCAGCGTCGTCCAGAACTTCACGCCGCTCGCCAGCGCGTCGTCGTTGAAGTCGTAGTGGCTGTTGTGGTGCAGGGCGCCGTCGACGGCGGGGCCGTTGCCGAGCCAGACATATGCGCCGGGCACTTCCTGGCTGAACATGGCGAAGTCGTCGCCGGCGGTCGATGGCGGAAACTCGGTCATCACCTTGTCGATGCCCAAGGCTGCCTGAGCCGCAGCCAATGCCCGGCGTGTCGTGTCCCGGTCGTTCACGACAGGCGGCATCTGCCTGAAATAGCGGTACTCTGCCTCGATGCCGTAGAGCTTCGCCGAGCCCTCGGCCAGCGCGCCGATCTCTTTTTCCAGCTGGTCGCGCACGGCGGCCGAATAGGCGCGCGAGGTGCCGCCGATCTTGACCAGATCGGGGATGACGTTGAGCGCCTCGAAGCTGCCCGCTTCCATGGCGCAGGCGCTGACCACCGCCGGCTGGAGGGGATCGACGCGGCGTGCGACGATGGTGTGGAGTGCTGTCAGGAACTGGCCGGCGGCCGTCATCGCGTCGCGGCCGAGATGCGGCTTGGCGCCATGGGTGCCGATGCCCTTGAAGGTGACGGTCCAGCGGTCGGACGAGGCGAGCTGCGGCCCTGCAACAACCGCCATGCTATCGGTGGCGATGCCGGGCATGTTGTGCAGACCGTAGACGGCATCGACCGGAAACTGCTTGAAGAAACCGTCCTCGATCATCGCCTTGGCGCCGCCACGACCTTCCTCGGCCGGCTGGAAGATGAAATGCACAGTGCCGGAAAAGCTCTTGCGACGGGCGAGTTCGCGGGCGGCACCCAAAAGCATGACGGTATGGCCGTCATGGCCGCAGGCGTGCATCTTGCCTGACACGGTCGACTTGTAGGCCCGGTCTTGGGCCATCTCGGGCATGGCGAGCGCGTCCATGTCGGCGCGCAGCGCGATGCGGCGCGAGCCGTCGCCGAGCTTCAGCGTGCCGACGACGCCGGTCTTGCCGAGCCCGGTCTGCACCGAGATGCCGGCCTCGGCCAGCATCTTCTGCACGATGCCTGATGTGCGTAGTTCCTCGAAGCCCAGCTCGGGATGGGCGTGGATGTCGCGGCGCAGCGCCGTCAGCATCTCGATTTCGCCCTTGTCGTGCCCGGCCGTCGATGTCATCACGCAAACTCCGTTCGGCCCGGTTCTGCAATCTCAGGCGCCCAGGGCCATCAGCGCCGCATGTCCCCTTCTGCAACAGAAAGGCCCGTTGTGCCACTCGCTCCGCATCAATTCTGGCAGACAGTTTATCCCGCGGACACGTTCGACGCTGCACCGGCGGACGGCTTCCACGACCTCTATCCGGCATCGCTGCCCGACGGACGTCAGATCGCGCTGCCCGTCCGCGTCCTGCCGGGCGACGGCAGCCAGGCAGTGGCCTCGATGATCGTCAACCAGGCGAGCTTCGCCGTCGAGGATGCGCTGTCGGATGCCATGGCGGCCCATGCCCGGGTCTACGCGCCCGAGGTCGTCATCGGCGTGCCGACGCTCGGCCTGCCTTTGGCCAATGGCGTTGCTCGGCGTCTCGGGCATGACAGGATGGTGGCGCTCGGGACGTCGCGAAAGTTCTGGTACAGCGAGGAACTATCCGAGCCGATGAGCTCGATCACCAGTCCGGAGCACGCCAAGCGGCTTTATCTCGATCCGCGCATGCTGCCGCTGCTCGAGGGACGGCGAGTGCTGGTCGTCGACGATGTGATAAGCTCCGGCACCTCGATGCTGGCGGTGCTGAAGCTGCTGGCCAAGGCCGGCATGCGGCCGGCCGCCGCCGTCTTCGGCATGCTGCAGGGCGACGTCTGGCGCCGGGCGATCACCGAGCTCGATGCCAGCTACATCGCCCATATCCACGGCGCCATTACCTCGCCGCGCCTCAGCCGCAGCTCCAGTGGCGGCTGGTTCCCGAAGCAGGACTAGGCTTCATCCACACGGTTGTTCCAGGCGCCTGCTTGCGACGTTCCGGTCGGGCACATCGCGCCAAGATGCTGCCTGCTGGAACGCCCGTTGTTATCAGTTGGATGCCTTGGCCTCCGAGACCAGCACCGGGTCATTGCGGTAGCGATCCGGGAACAGGCGCTTGAGGTTCTCGATCTTCGGCAGGTCGTTGTAGACGATGTAGGGGTAGGTCGGGTTCAGGCTCAGGAAGTCCTGATGATAGTCCTCGGCCTTGTAGAAGGCGCGTCCGGGTTCGATCGTCGTCGCGATCGCCGCGTCGAAGACCTTGGCCTTGTCGAGCTGTGCGACATAGGCCTTGGCAACTCTCGCCTGTTCGGCATCGGTCGGGAAGATGGTCGAGCGGTATTGGGTGCCGGTATCTGGACCCTGGCGGTTGAGCTGGGTCGGGTCATGCGCGACCGAGAAATAGACCTGCAGGATCCGACCATAGCTGATCTTGCTCGGATCGAAGGTGACCTTGACCGCCTCCGCGTGGCCGGTCGCGCCGCTGCCGACGACGTTGTATTGCGCCGTCTGCTTGTCGCCGCCGGCATAGCCTGACACGGCGTTGGTGACGCCCTCGACGTGCTGGAACACACCCTGCACGCCCCAGAAGCAGCCGCCTGCGAGTACCGCCACCTCCGAATTGCCTTGCGCAGTCGCGTCGATCGCCGGCGGCGGAATCTTTATCCCCTCCTGCGCCACACCAGGGGTCGTCAGAGCCCAGGCGCCAAATACGGCAGCCGCGACCGAAAGCCAGAATGCCGGGCGACAGCCGGCAACGGTCCGTCTTGCCGCAACGAGTTTCCTTGTCATCGAACTACTCCCGTTTGTCGTTCCTGGGCCATGCCGCTTGCGGGACGCCCGGGGGACCTGTTCGGCCCGCCAGTAGAGGATACGGAGATGGAGGTGGCTTTGTTACGCGATATCGCCGTGGGTCACGCGCATTTGACTGCCGCGCCGGTCAGGCCGGCGTTCGCGAGCCGGTGTCCGGCAAAGGGCTACCGACCGTTTCAATCCCTGCAACCTCCGTTCATCAAGGCAAAACGCCGACACCATTCCGAGGCAGTTGATCTCACCGCGAACTTACGTTATCACGATGATGGTTTGATCAAATGAGCGCGAAAGGCAGAGGCGACCAATGACCCGAAAAGCGATCTATTCAGGTTCTCCCTTCGAGGAACTGGCTGGCTACTCACGAGCCGTGGTCGATGGCGACTGGATTTTCGTTTCGGGTACGGCGGGATACGATCCCGAGATCGGCGGCTTCGACCCGGACGCGGCGGTGCAGACGCGCCGCGCGCTCGACATCATCGCCGCTGCCCTGGCCGAGGCGGACTCCAGCATGCGCGACATAGTGTCGGTGCGCGTCAATCTTGCCAGCCGCGACGACGTCAATGCCGTCTCGCGCCTGCTCGGCCAGACCTTCTCCGATCCGCGCCCGACCAACACCACCGTCATCGTCGGTTTCGCCGTCGAGGAGATCAAGGTCGAGCTCGAGGTCATCGCGCGGCGTCAGGCCGACACCGCTGCAGATGTTGCCAAGGTGGGACAATGAGGCGGGTCGCGCGGCGTATCTCCGGGACGCCACAGAAATCATTCGGCATGTACCAGAAGGCTGCGGCACTCGCCGGCAGCGGGCGCGACCTCATCCATCTCGAACTCGGCCGCCCGGCGGCCGACACGCCCGAACACATCAAGCAGGCGACGATCGCGGCGATCCTGGCCGGCGACGTCCACTACAGCGACCTCAAAGGCACCGCGAGCTTTCGTGAGGCGCTCGCCGAAAAGCTGCGCAACCAGAACGGCATGGATGTGAGCGCAGCCGACATCCTGGTCACCAATGGCCTGACGCATGCCTCGTTCGCGGCGTTCCTTGCCTTGCTCGATCCGGGTGACGAAGCGATCCTGCTCGACCCGTTTTATCCCCAGCACATCGGCAAGATCGAACTGGCCGGCGCCAGGCCAGTGTTCGTGACGCTGGATGCAGCCGACGACTTCGCCCTCAGGCCCGAGCTGATCGAGGCCGCCATCACCGAGCGCACCCGGATGATCGTGCTGGTCAATCCGGTCAACCCGACCGGCCGCGTCTATTCGCGCACCGAGCTCGAGGGCCTCGCCGAACTGGCGATCCGGCGCGACCTGCTCGTCGTCTCCGACGAGGTCTACGAAGACATGGTCTATGATGGCCGCGAGCATGTCAGCATCGCGGCACTGCCCGGCATGGCCGAGCGCACCATCACCGCTTTTGCATTCACCAAATCCTTTGCCATGGATGGGTGGCGTCTCGGCTACATGGCAGCCCCTTCCTGGGCGATGCCCGGGCTGCTGAAGATCACCGCCAACGACGCCACCCACGTCAATACATTTATCCAGGCCGGTGGTCGTGCCGCGATCACCGGCCCTTCCGCAGTGCTTGCCGAACTGGTCGACCACGACCGCCAGAAGCGCGATCTCGTCGTTCGCCGCCTGAACCAGATGCCGGGTGTGAAGTGCCCGTCGCCGCAAGGCGCCATCTACGCTTTCCCCGACATCTCGGCCTTCGGCATCCCGTCGCAGGCGCTTGCCGAAAGGATCCTTGACGAGGCGGATGTGGTCGTCGAAGCCGGCAGCTTCTATGGTCGGTCGGGCGAAGGCCATCTTCGCGTCTGCTTCGGCTCCGAGAGCCTCGAGCGGCTGGACGAAGGCATGGATCGGCTGTCCAGGTTCTTCAACAATCTCTGGGACGGCCGCGATGGCGCGCCGGCCAGCGGCGAAAGGCGGGGCAGCGCATGACACAGACCGGCGATGTCATCCTGCAGACCCGGGGCCTCTCGAGGAGTTTCGGCGCGCTCAAGGCCGTGGACGGTGTCGACATTTCGGTCAAGGCGGGCCAGATCACCGGCCTGATCGGTCCCAACGGCGCCGGCAAGAGCACGTTGTTCGGCCTCATTGCCGGCGAAGTTCAGCCGAGCGCCGGCGAGGTGATCTTCGACGGCAAGCCCATTTCGGGCCTCAGGCCCGACAGGATCTTCCGCGCCGGCCTGGCGCGGACCTTCCAGATCCCGCGGCCGTTTCCCCAGATGTCGGTACTCGAGAACGTCATGCTGTCGGCCACCGCTCAGTCGGGCGAGACATTCTGGAACAACTGGTTCCGCAGCGGCCTTGTCGCCGCCGAGGAGCGCCGCTCCCGCGAAAGGGCGATGGAGGTTCTCGCCTTCACCGGCCTCGCCGACAAGGCGCGCGACCTCGCCGGGGTGCTTTCGGGCGGCCAGCAGAAATTGCTCGAACTTGCCCGCGTCATGATGGTCGACCCGCCGCTCATCCTGCTCGACGAGCCGACGGCCGGCGTCAACCCGACGCTCATCGAGACGCTGATCGACAAGATCGTGGCGCTGAACGAACGTGGCGTCGCCTTCCTCATTGTCGAGCACAACATGGACATGGTGATGCGCATCTGCCGCCACATCGTGGTGATGGCGCAGGGCCGGGTGATCTTCGAAGGTGACCCGGCCGGCGTGATGAAGGAGCAGCGCGTCGTCGACGCCTATCTCGGTGACGTCAGTGTGGGAGAACTGGCATGAGCGCACCCGTCTGCGAGGCGCGCAACCTGCGCGCCAGCTATATCCCCGGCATGCCGATCGTCTTCGACATCTCGGTCATCGTCGATGCCGGCGAACTGGTCACGCTGATCGGCCCGAACGGGGCCGGCAAGTCGACTTTCCTCAAGGCGTTGGCCGGCCTGGTGCTGGTCGAGGGCGGCGAGGTCAGGCTCGGCGGCCAGCGCATTTCCGGGCTGCCGACGCATGAGATCATCGCCGCGGGCGTCGGTTTCGTGCCGCAGACCAGCAACGTCTTTTCGTCGCTGTCGATCGAGGACAATCTGATCAGCGGCGGCCACACCTTGCCGCGTTCGCTGTTGCGCGAACGCGTGCAACGGGCCTTCGAGCATTTTCCTGCTCTGGCGGATCGCCGCCGCGCCGCTGCCAACGTGCTGTCGGGCGGCCAGCGCCAGATGCTCGCGGTGGCACGCGCGCTGATGACCGACCCGCGCGTCATCATGCTCGACGAGCCCACGGCTGGCCTGGCGCCCAAGATCGTGCACGAGGTGCTCGACGACCTGCGCCGCCTCGCCAAGAGCGGAGTCGCGGTGCTGATGGTGGAGCAGAATGCCAAGGCAGCCCTTCGGGTTTCCGACCGTGCCTATGTCCTGGTCGAGGGCCGCAACCACATGACGGGAACGGCGGCCGACCTGCTCGACAACGACGCCATTGCCGAAGCATTCCTGGGCTTCCGGAGGAAATCATGATCGGACAAGCCATCGCCGACGGTCTCTTGACCGGCGGTATCCTCGCGCTCGGGGCAATCGGCTATTCGCTGTGCGCGCACATGCTGAAATTCGCCAACTTCGCCCATGCCGAAATGCTGACCTGGGGCGCCTACATGGCGCTTGCCGTCGTCACCGTCCTGCCCGCCGGTCAAGCCATCGGCCCGTTTTCCTTCGGCTGGCCGCTGCTCGTGGCAATCGTCGTCTCCTGCATCGGCACCGGGCTGATCGCCATCGCCGCCGACACGCTGGTGTTTTCCAGGCTCAGAAAGCGCCGCGCAAGCAGCCTGACATTGGTCTTCGCCAGCTTCGGCATCGCGCTGATCCTGCGCAATCTGGTGCTCTTCGTCTGGGGTGCCGACGCCCACTATTATGGCCAGGAGCTGCAGATCTCGCTGGAGATCCTGCCCAACGTCAGGATGATGCCCGACCAGGTGCTCGTCCTGGCGCTGACCGTGGCGCTGGTCGTGGCACTGCACCTGTTCCTGAAACACAGCCGCATCGGCGTCGCCATGCGATCGATGGCCGAGAACCCGGCATTGTCGCAGGTCTGCGGCATCGACATTGCCAAGGTGGTCCGCTGGACCTGGATGCTGAGCGGCGCCCTTGCCGCAATAGCCGGCGTATTTGCTGGCCTGACCGTGCAGATTCGTCCGGAGATGGGCTTCAACATGCTTCTGGCGCTGTTCACGGCGGCGATCCTCGGCGGTACCGGCAGCCTGTTTGGCGCGGTCGCCGGCGGCCTGATCGTCGGCCTCACCGAAAGCCTGTCGGCGCTGGTCATTCCGACCGGCTACAAGGCGGCGGTGCCCTTCGGCCTGCTGCTCATCATCCTCTATCTCAGGCCGCAGGGCCTGTTCTCCAGGTCGGCACGCGTGTGAGGCTCAGATGATCGGATTTGTTTCGTATCTCGTATTCTTCCTCACCGTTGCGCTGATACTCGGCATCGCGACGCTTGGGCTCAACCTGCAATGGGGCGGCACCGGCCTGTTCAACGCTGGTATCGTCGGCTTCTACGCCATCGGCGCCTACACCTTTGCGATCCTGACGGCACCACCGCGGCCGGAACTGCTTGGCAATTTCGAACTGCCCTGGATCGTCGGCGTGGTCGGCGCGATGGCTGCCGCAGCACTTGCGGCGCTCATCACCGGACTGGCAACGGTCCGGCTGCGCGGCGACTACCTCGCTGTCGCCACCTTCGGCATAGCCGTCACCATCCAGCTCGTCGCCACCAACTTCGAGGCACTGACCGGCGGCACGATGGGCATCGCCTCGATCCCCAACCCGTTCCGCGGCCTGTTTGCCACGCCGCTGGCCAACAATCTCGGCTACCTCGCCGTCATCGTTGCGATCCTTGCCGTCGCCTATGTCGCGCTTGAGCGCATCGCGCGATCGCCATGGGGACGCGTGCTCAAGGCAATTCGCGAGGACGAGGTCGCGGCCGAGACGCTGGGCAAGAACACCCGCAGCTTCCGGCTGCAGGCATTCGTCATCGGCTCGACGCTGATGGGCCTTGCAGGTGCGCTCTATGCCAGCTTCATCGGCTTCGTCAGCCCGTTCGACTTCCTGCCGATCCTGACCTTCCAGATCTGGGCGATGCTGATCATCGGCGGCAGCGGCAACAATCGCGGCGCCATCCTCGGCGCGATCGTCGTCTGGGGCATCTGGAGCGTCATTGGTGCTGTGGCGTCGAAGATGTTGCCGGTGCAGCTCCAGATCTATGGCGGTGCCGCCCAGGCGATGATCATCGGCCTGGCGCTGGTGCTGGTGCTGCTGCTGCGCCCACGCGGCCTGATCGGCGAGCAACCGGTCACCTCGCGCCACGCCGTCTGAGCGGCCGGACAGCAAGGGCCGGCGCCGGCGCGCCGGCCCGTCAGTTCGTCTCGACAGTTTCCTTGCACAGGCGGCGCAGCAACGCCTGCGTGGTCTCGATGTCGCCCTTGATCGCCTTGGCGGCGCCACGCGCGTCACCGGCATCCATCGCCTCGATCAGGTCGCGATGGTGCGAGCTCGGCTGGTACTTGCCGGAGATCAGCACCGGCTCGATATGGCCGGACAACATGCGCATATAGGGGCCGAAGCGCAGCCACAGGCTCTGGATGAACTGGATGATGACGGGCGAGCCGCAGCACTCGTAGATGGCGAAATGCAGCTCCTGGTTCCGGACCATCATGTCCTCGAGGTTGCGGTCGTTGGCGGCCGCCTCATGCTCTTCGACGAGATGCCGGAAGGTCTTGCGGTCGGCGGGCGTCGAACGCTCGGTGGCGAGCTTGGTCGCCAGCGTTTCCAGTGCGATGCGCGTCAGGCACAGATCGTCCAGGGCGGCCAGGCTGACGGTGGGAACCTGCGCCGAGCCGGTGGTCAGCACCACAAGCGCGTTTTCCGCGATCAGGCGACGCAGCGCCTCGCGCACCGGCATGTGGCTGGTCTTGAACGTGTCCGACAGCATGGCGATGGTCAGTGTCTGGCCGGGGTCGAAATGGCCCGACATCAGCGCCTTGCGCAGCTGGCGATAGATACCGTCCTGAATCGTCGAGCGCGACGACACGGGCTCCAGGAAATCGACGCTCATCCAGCATCCTTTTTTGATCAAACGATGAATTCGTACATAGCATAGAAATCGCGCCGTACGGTATCAAGCCGGCACGGCGCGCATGAACTGTTTGCCGGCGAAGGCTCTACCAGTCGATCCTTTGGCCGAGGCCCCTGTCGGTCGCGTTCTTCACGGCGCGGATGGCCGCCGCTGCATCCTCCACGGCAATGCCGAGCGACTTGAACACCGTAAGCTCCCGCGGTGACGACCGCCCCGGATGCAATCCGGCAAGCACCTCGCCGAGCTCGGCACGGGCATGGTCGGGACCGATCACGCCGCGCTCGAGTGGCTGCAGCAGCTCGCCGCACTCGACGGCGGCCTGGCTGCGCGAATCGACGAAGAAGGCGGAAGTGGCGACGATGTCGTCGCCAAGCTCGCGGGCCGCGCGGTTGCTCGAGCCGACGGCATTGATGTGGCAGCCCGGCTTCAGCCAGCCGAGCTCGACGATAGGTTCCTTCGAGCCGGTCAAGGTGCAGACGACGTCGGCATCTGCGACCGCGGCCTGCGCGCTGTCGGCCACCGCGCCGCCGCTCTTGCGGGCAAGTTCCACGAGCTTGTCGCGCGAGCGGCCCCAGAGCACGAAGGCTGCGTCCGGTATGACATGGCGCAGTGCCTCGATATGCGTCTCGGCCTGCGTGCCGGTTCCGAGGATGGCAACCGTCCTGGCGCCGGGCCGGGCCAGGGTCGCGGTTGCCACGGCAGAGGTCGCGGCGGTGCGCCGGGCGGTGATTTCGGTGGCGTCGAGCACGGCGCGCAACTGGCCGGTTTCGCCGTCATTGAGCAGCACGGCGCCCTGGTGGTTGTCGAGGCCACGCGCCGCATTGTCGTGAGCGACCAGCACATCCTTCAGGCACCAGAGCTTCTCGCCGCCTGCTTGCGAGAATGTCGGCATCAGCCCCATCAGCACCTCGCCGGGGCCGGCATTGAGCTGCTGGCGCGGAAACAGCCGGTAGCTGCCGGTGGCAAAGTCCGACAACGCTGTACGCATCGCATCGATGCAGTCGGCCATGGGCAAGGCGGCGGCGACAGCCTGCCGGTTGAGGATCAGCATCGAAACGGCTCCTTTGCGAGGCCAGACAGAGATATGCCGCGCTAGCGGGCGATTACAATCCCTGGCGCCGGTCCTGCCACCTGGCCTGGGCGATGGCGACCGACGGGGCTGCAGCGGCGAAACTGCGAAACGGCAGGGCGCGCGGCGAAGCCTCGGGGATCGGCAACGCGTCGAGCGGCGTGCCTGACGCAGCGTCGGCCAGCACCTCGCCGAGCATGGCGGTCAAGGCGATACCTCGGCCGTTGCAGCCGATGCCGCCGATGAAGCGCGGGCCGAACTCATAGACATGTGGCAGGAAGTCGGTGGTCATGGCGGCGGTGCCGCGCCAGATGCTTTCGACGGCAGGCGGTCGCGGCAAGCCGAGCTCGGCCTGCAGGCGCCCGGCGACCATCGCGGCCATGCGCGCCTCGGCGCCAAGCGGAAGCATCGACATGCCGCCGCTGATCAGCCGGTTGTTGCGGTCGAGCCTGAAGGTGAAGAGATTGGCACGCGTGTCGGCGACGGGGTTCCGCTCCGGCGAAATGCGCCGCACAGTGACCTCGTCGAGCGGGGCGGTGGCAATCTGATAGACGCGCAGCGGCACGACGATGCGGCCGAGGCGGCGGGCGGCGCCCTGTTCCGAGGCATTGGTGCACAGCAGGACCTTATCGGCGTCGATCGTGCTTTGTCCGCTGGTCAGCCGCCAGCCATCGTTCGACCGCTCCACGGCCTGGACAGGTGTGTGTTCGTGGATCGATGCACCGGCCTTGATGGCAGCGCTCGCCAATCCATAGGCGTAGTTGAGCGGGTGCAGTGTGCCGCCGCTCTCATCGATGAGGGCGCCGGCATTGTGCCTGAGGCTGGCGCGGCGGCGCGCCTCGCCGCAATTGAGCATGCGCACCGGACGGCCCAGTGCCTGCCAGGCCTGCGCCCGGCGTTCGAGGGTGCCGAGCATCGTTTCCGAATGCGCGACATGCATCCAGCCGACCTGCTCGGAATCGCAAGCGATGCCATGTTCGTGGATGGTCGCGTAGACGCGATCGGCGCCGCCACCGATCATCTGCAGCAGTCTGTAGCCGCGTTCCTCGCCAAGCTTGCCAACCACCGCCGCAGGGTCGGCCTTGGCGAAATTCGGCACCACGAAACCGGCATTGAGTCCGCTCGCGCCGCTGCCGATCGTCTCCGCCTCGAGCACGGCGACACGCGCGCCACGTCGGGCGAGGTGGAGTGCAGCGGTCAGGCCGGTGAAGCCGGCGCCGATGATTGCCACGTCGACCTTGCTTGCAGCGCGCAAGGGCTGGGTGACAGGGGCCGGATTGGCGGTTTGCCACCACACGGTACGCATGTGTTGGTGCGGCGCGCTCTGTGCGGTGGTCATGATGTCGCGAAGTCCGGCAGGCAAAAGGCGGTGACAGGTGGAAGCGGGCCGGCAAAGGCGGCGATCTCTACAAGGCACGTCTGGGCGCTGCAGCCTTGCGACAGGCCGGACGCCGGCATGTCGAGCGTCAGCACGTTCGGGTTGCCGTGCTTTTCGAGCCCGGTCACGGGGTCCGGATCGAACCAGGCGCCGGTGTTGAGCCGCACCACGCCGGGCATGATGTCGCCGGTGATGGTGACGGCGGCCAGACAGCGGCCGCGGTCGTTGAACAGCTCGACGATCTGTCCTTGTTCCAGCCCGCGTTGCGCAGCATCCCGAGGGTTCATGTAGACCAGCTCGCGCCCATTTGACTTGCCGCCGGCGCTGTGGGGGCTGGCGTCGAGCTGGCTGTGCAGCCGGCGCGCCGGCTGGTCGGTCAGAAGGTGCAGCGGATATCTGGTGGCGAGCCCGGCGCCCAGCCACTCCACCGGTGCCATCCATGTCGCATGGCCGGGGCAGTCGTCCAGGCTGAAGCCGGCGATACGCTGCGAGAAGATCTCGATCTTGCCCGATGGTGTACCGAGCGGTTTGCGCTCCGGATCGGCGACGAAATCGGCAAGCATGGTGACCGGCTGGTCGAGTGGGGTCAGGTCGATCAGCCCATCGCGCCAGAAGGTTTCGAAATCGGGCAGGTCGAGCCCGCGCGCGCGATTGAGCGGCCGGCATTCCTCGTAGAGCCGCGACAGCCAGCCCGTCGCGTCGAGCCCTTCGGAGAAGGTTTCGCCGCAGCCGAGCCGCTCGGCCAATTCGGCGAAGATGGCGTAGTCGTCGCGCGCCTCTCCCGCCGGCGGCACTGCTTGCTTCATGGCGACGATGAAGGCCTCCAGCGTGGCGGAACCGATATCGTCGCGTTCGAGCGAGATCGTCGCCGGCAAGACGATATCGGCGCGCTTGGCCGTCGGCGTCCAGTACTGCTCGTTGACGATGACTGTGTCGGGCTTCTGCCAGGCCTTGAGCAGGCGGTTGAGATCCTGGTGATGGTGGAACGGGTTGCCGCCGGCCCAATAGATCAGGTGGATGTCAGGGTAATTCTGCGTCTTGCCGTTGTAGGTGAAGGGCGCGCCGGGATTGAGCAGCATGTCGGCGATGCGGGCGACCGGAATGAAGTCGGGAATGCCCGGCTTGAGCTGCGACAGCGTCGGCCCCTTGATGCGGGTGTGGGCGCTGCCGACAAGATTTGCCGCGCCATAACCGACGCCGAAACCGCCGCCAGGCTTCCCGATCTGGCCGAGCATTGCCGCCAGCGTCACCACCATCCAGTAGGGTTGTTCGCCATGGCTGGCGCGCTGCATCGACCACGAAACATTGAGCATCGTGCGTGCCGATGCCATATGGCGGGCAAGATCGACGATGGTTCCGGCAGGCACGCCGCTGATCTCTTCGGCCCATTCGGGTGTCTTCGGCACACCGTCGGTGGCTCCGGTGAGGTAGGGGACGAAGTTCTCGAAACCCGTGCAGCAGCGGTCGAGGAAGGCCTCGTCGTGCAGGTCTTCGCTGTAGAGTACCCAGGCCAGCGCGAGCATCAGGGCGGTGTCGGTGTTGGGTCGGCAGGCGATCCATTCGGCCGCATCGGAGACGGCGCCGAAATTGTCGCGCACCGGGCCGATATTGACGAAGCGGGTGCCGGCCGCGCGCATGCCGGCAAGGCCCGCCGGCACGCCGTGCAGGGCGACGCCGCCGGCATTGATCTGCGCATTCTTGACCGGCACGCCGCCGAAGCTGACGAACAGCTCGCAATGCGCGGCCAGCGTGTCCCAGGAGGAATGGCCGGCCATCAGTTCGTCCATGCTGGTCACGATATGCGGCAGCACGACATTGGCGGCGCCCAGGCTGTAGGAATCGACATGCCGGACATAGCCGCCGGCGGCATTCAGGAAGCGGTGCACCTGGCTTTGCGCGTGGTGAAAGCGGCCGGCACTCGACCAGCCATAGGAGCCACCGAAGATCGACGCATTGCCGTGGCTCGTCCGGACCCGGTCGATCTCGGCGGCTGCGAGGTCGAGGGCGAGGTCCCATTCGACCTCGACGAAGGGATCGCTGCCGCGTCGTTCCGATGCAGTGCCAGGGCCGTGATCGAGCCAGCTCTTGCGTATCGCCGGGCGCCGGACCCGGAGCCTGTCGAGCGCCGGGTCGAGTTGGTAAAGGCCGATCGGGCTCGGGTCCCGATCGCGCCTGAACGGCTTGAGGGCAGGCAAGCCGTTCCCGCGGGGTTCGACCTCGTAGGTGCCCCAATGGGAAAGCGTGTAGCTGGTCATGCCCGTCCCGTACCTGTTGCTGCTGCCTTAGCCGTCGATTTCCGCCAGCAGCTTCGCCATATCCTCGGCGCTGATGGTCTTGTCGATGACCAGTTCCTCGCCCTCGATGTGCCAGGTCAGCGCGGGGCCGCTGATGTCGCCGTTGACGTCGAACTCGATTGGACCGAGCGCGCCGACATACTTGATCGGCTTGCCGGCCTTGACCAGCTCCAGTGCCTTCTTGAACTCTGCCGGGCCGGTGCCGATGACCTCGCCGCCAGGCGTCTGGGTCTTGCGGATCGCATCGCGGATCGCAGGGCCGGACAGGTCGGGCGCGATGTTCATGGCAAGGCCGAGGATCGTTACGGCATCATATTCGTTGGAAATGCCAGGGCCGTCGGCGCTGATGTTGTAAGCCGCCTTGAACGCCGCCTTGAACTCGTCGAGCGTGGCGCTCTGGGTCGAGGTGTTGTCAGTGCCGAACGCCTTGGTCAGGTACTTGGCGCCGACCGCCTTGACGAAGTCGGGGCTGCGCAGCGCGTTGTTGAGGATCAGCTGCTGCGTGCCGCCGAGCGAGATCCATTCGCGGGCGATGGTGGCGCCGTCCTGTGGGAAGGCGACGATGAACATCGCATCGGGCTTCTCGGCCAGCGCCGCCGAAACTTCGGCGCGATAAGACGCCTGGTTTTCGTTGAAGGCGACAGCCTTGACCACTTCGCCGCCGAACTTCTCGGTCGCCTTGGTGAAATCCTTGACCAGGCTCGCGCCGTAGTCGGTGTTCACATAGATCATCGCGATGCGCTTGAGGCCGCGGTCGGCCGCGATCTTGGCCGGCAGGTAGGAGAGGTTCTTGACCACCGGGAAGGTGCGAAAGAAAAAGCCGCCGGTCTTGCCTTCCTGCGCCATCGTCGTCAGCACCGGGGCTGACGAGCAGCAGGCGATCTGGGGGATCTGCGACGGAGCCGATACCGAGGTCAGGATCGGGATGGTGACGCCGCTGCCGATGCTCGCCGACAGTGCCTTCACGCCCTCGACATCGACGAGATATTTGGCGGCGTCGACGCCGACATTGGGCTGGCCCTGATCGTCGCGCAGCACGAACTCGACCTGGCAGCCCTTGACGCCGCCGCCTTCGTTGATGTTGGCGATGGCGAGCTGTGCGCTGTTGCCGATGGCCTTGCCCACCGCACCCATCGATCCCGTCAGCGACAGCACGCCGCCGATCTTGACCGGGCAAGCGGCGTCCTGGGCCATTGCCGAGGTGGTGGAAAATGCGGTGGCTGCAAGCAGGCTGGCCAGCATCAGGCCCTTGGTTTTGTTCATCAGTCCGTTCCCCTTGTTTGGATGATGGCAGCCGCGTGCTCGTCTCAGGCCTTGGTGCCCGTTGGTCAAGCCGTCGCGGAAACGTTCCTCACTTCCATCATTTGATCATAAGCGCACAAAATTTTGTGGTTGTAAAGCGAGGCCGGAAGACGCGGAGTTGAGACCGCAGCGGCGGAGGAAATGCCGAAATACGTGATTGTAATCAGATGTTTGATTTATTTAGCAGCGTCTTTCGTAGCCGCCTAACGCAGGAGAAAAGCGAAGCGTCCGACTTTCGGATTTTTGTCGAATTTGTGCCGGCTCGGAAAATTTTCACCTGCCCTGAAGGCGAAAGCAGGCACGATGCAGCGGCCTGCCGGGGCCAAGATCAGGCCCGCTGGCATCTCGACAGCTGCCCCTTGGTCAGTCAAACCGCGCCGAAACCATGCATGCGGGGATATTCGAGCTTGAAGGATGCCAGCCTTGTTGGCATCCAGGCAAAAATAATATTTGCAAATGCATATGACTTGATTAGGCTGAAACAAACCTGGCCTTCCGGACCGGGCAAAGAGGAGGAGAGCCAAGATGACAGCCAACCAGACGCTGGCGGATTTCGCGTCGGCAATCGCCACGGGCGCGGTCCAGATCGTCGACCTGACCGCACCGCTGGGGCCAGATACGCCGGTCCTGTACCTGCCGCCGGACTTCGCCAAGAACACGCCGAAGTTCAAGATGCACGAGATCTCGCGCTATGATGCCAACGGTCCTTGGTGGGCCTGGGGCTGGATGGAGCTCGGCGAGCACACCGGCACCCATTTCGATGCCCCGGTGCACTGGATCTCCGGCAAGGATGTCGCCCAGGGCACCACCGACACCGTGTCGCCGCAGTCATTCGTAGCACCTTGCGTCGTTATCGACTGTTCGAAGGAGGTCGCCGGTAATCCGGACTTCCTGCTGACCGCCGATGGCGTAAAGGCCTGGGAGGCGGTGCACGGTCAAATTCCGCGTGGCGCCTGGGTGCTGATGCGCTCGGACTGGTATCCGCGCAACACCTCGACCGAGGCCTTCCTGAACGCAGACGACAATGGCCCGCATACGCCCGGGCCGAGCGTCGACTGCGTTCGTCTGCTGGTCGAGCGCGGCGTGCTCGGTTTCGGCAACGAATGCGTCGGCACCGATGCCGGCAGCGCGGTGGCGATGGATCCGCCGTTCCCCGCGCACAGCTTGCTGCTCGAAGTCGGCAGCTACGGCCTCGCCAGCCTGTGCAACCTCGACAAGCTGCCGGCCACCGGTGCCGTTCTGGTCGTGGCGCCGCTCAAGATTGTCGGCGGCACTGGCAGTCCGGTGCGCGCCTTCGCGCTCGCGCCACGCGCCTGATCGAGCCTCAGTGGGGACTGCGGCGGCTCCCACCGCCGCTGTCGCCTCGAGATGGATGGGTACCAGCCATCTCGAGGCGTAGGGCCGGGTTGCCTTGTGGCGCCCGGCCTTTTCATTTGATGCCAGGTGAGACGCTCTGGACGGTTGCCGGATAATCGGCTTCATGGCAATCCGGACAGCGTCGAACTCCATCGAGCCGAACGGGTAGCAATGGTCACGAAATACTTCACCGGGTCGTTCAGGGAAGCTGGAGATGGCAACCGTCTGCCCAGCCTCGGCGAAATCGGGCTCAACCGCTTTGCCCCGCACCTCATCAACCGCCTGTCGGCAAGCTACAACGCCAACCTGCAGGAACGGCTGCGCCCGCTCGACCTGACCACGCCGAAGATGCGGGCGATCGCGCTCTTGACCATCTCGCCCGGGCTTACCGTCAACGAGCTGTCATTCCTCGCGGTTGTCGAACAATCGACGATGAGCCGTACGCTCGACGCGCTGGAGGAGCAGGGCTTTGTCCGCCGCCAGTCGCGCGCTGACGACATGCGCGTGCGCGAAGTGCACATCACCGACGCTGGCCGCGACGTGTTCCAGCAGTTCTGGCCGGTGCTGTTCGGCATCTTCTCGCAGCTGTTCGAGGGCATCGAGCCCGACGAATACGACGCTTTCATCGTCACGCTGCACAAGGTCCTGCGCAACATCGACCGGATCGGCGGCGGCGGTGACGCAACGGTCAAGAACGGCGACGGAAAGGCCGACGCCGAGACTTAAGCTACGGCGCGAGCGCGTCAGGCGAAGCTGCGGACCGTCGCCAATGCGCCGTCGAGCGACTTGCCGGCCTCGTCCTGCAACGCCGCCTGAACGAGGCGCTTGAGCCAGGTTCCGCCATCCTCACGCCCCTTGAGCAGGGGCACTGCCGACAGCACCTTGTCGAACTTGCCCTGGCCGCGGCTGTGGGTGTCGGAATAGCCCTTCACCAGCCGACGGCTGCCGACCACCGCTGACGCCAGCTCATAATTGGCGGGCAGCAGGGATGACGCCATTTCCAGCCAGCTTGCGATATGCGCCATCTCGCGCTTGTGGCGCAGCATGGTGCGGCGTATCGGCTTCAGGCTGGAGAGCGCATAGAGGGCCAAAAACCAGCCGACGGTACCGGTGCGCACGCGCCGGCCCTTGCTGAACAGGCGCTCCAGCAACTTGAGCAGCGCCGGGCGGTTCTCGATGAACTGGCCGAGGGACGCCGGCATCGTGCCGACAACCTCCTCGGCGCGCGGGTGCATGTATTCGGTGGTGTAGACCAGTTGCTCGCCGGTAGCGCCGATCTCCTTGCGGACGCGTTCGAACCGCGTCGCGCGCGTCTTGAGGTCGGCGACCCGCACGACATCGTCATAGGCCATGGCGATGGCGAGATATTTGGCGATCTCCTGGCTGAAGCCGAAGTTCCTCGTTTCGCCGCCGGCGTTTCGGTCAAGCGTGAGCAGGCGCGACGCGGTGTCGAGATACTCCTCGGCATAACGCGGGTCCTGGAAGTCGACGAGCTTCTTCGCGCCAGCATAAAGCATCGGCGCCAGCACTGGCGGGAACTCGGAATGGATGCGGTCGAGCAGCCGGTCGAGCTTTGGATGCCCGACCGACAAAGGTGCGTCCGGCAGCAGCTTTTCAGGCTTCCTGGCCAGTTTGTCAGGCGTGCCGTCGCGGGCTCTGTCGAATGCGGCGCCAAAGGCACGCAGGCTGGCCTCGACGCCCTTGCCGCCGGCGCGCACCGCAGCCTCGAAGGCCTGGCGCGTGAACGGCAGGACATTGGCGCCGGCCAAGGCGCCGAACATCGCCGACGAGATGACGCTGCCATTCTTTTCGGCCAGCGTCTGCATGTCGAAGACAATAGTCTTCCTGGCCGCGACGCCGAAAGCATCGGCGACGGCGAGCGGATCGCCGGTGCCGTCGCCCGGCACTTCCTTTTCGCCGACCGCATAGGATCGATGCGTCGAGGCGATCAGCGTCGTCTTGTCCGGCGTGACCAGTCCACGCAGCATCGAGCGGCCGGCTTCCATGAATTCGGCTGCCAGCACGACATCGACGTCGCCGGGCGTCGGCATCAGTGACAGCACCGGCATCTGGCCGTCCTTCGGCTTGAGCATCTCGACATAATAGATCGTGGCACCGGTGCGCTGGGCAACACCTGGCACCGAGGTCGACTGGGCGACCCATCCCTCGGCCTCGGCGAGCGCCACCACCCAGTCGGCGAGCACGCCGCCGCCTTGCCCGCCCATGGCGAGGATGGCAATCGAGATCGGCTTGTCGTCGGCGGCTATGGTGGTCATCGGACTGCTCATGTCGTTCATCCGAAGACCACGCGCCTGGCTTCGCGGCGGCGCTGCAGGAAGCCGATGACGGCGTTGCGCAGTCTGGCTGCGAAACGGTCGCGCCGGGTGGGGTTGTAGATGATGTCGGCGCGATAGAAGGACGGGCACAGCACTGCCGCCTCCGAGACCTCGCCGCAATTGCCACAGCCGACGCAAGTGTTGTCGATCGCCACCACCGGATCGTCGCGCAGCGGGTCGTCGGTATGCTTGAGCGACAGCGACGGACAGCCTGACAGGCGGATGCAGGCATGATCGCCGGTGCAGGTGTCCTCGTCGACGCCGAAGCGTTCGCGCACCATGCGCTGGCCCGACTTGACAGCCTTGGAAAATAGCGGCTTCTCGCGCCGCTGACGGTTGAGCATGCATTCAGAGGAGGCGACGATGATCTTCGGCCCTTCCTCCTTCGAGGTCAGCGCCTCCTTCAGCGTGTCGCGCATCTTCGCCACATCATAGGTGCGGTCGATCTGGCGCACCCATTTGGCGCCGATGCCCTTTACCGCCTTGACGATCGAGTTGTTGGTCGAGCGCTCCGGATTGTCGGCGCGTGACGACAATATGTCCTGCCCGCCGGTCGCCGACGAATAGTAGTTGTCGACGACCATGATGACGCCGTCATGCTTGTTGTAGACGGCGTTGCCGACCGAGGTGGTGAGCCCGTTGTGCCAGAAGCCGCCATCGCCCATCACCGAGATGGCGCGCTTGCCGGCGTCGACATTGAAGGCCGAGGCAGAGGCCGGGCCGAGGCCGTAACCCATGGTGGAGCCGCCGATGTTGAACGGCGGCAGGATTGAAAACAGGTGGCAGCCGATGTCGGCCGAGACGTGGTGTTCGCCGAGCTCCTGCTCGACGAGCTTCATGGCGGCGAAGATCGGCCGTTCCGGACAGCCGGTGCAGAAGCCAGCGGGGCGCGCGGGCACGACGGCGTTAAGCGCCTTGACCTTCGGATCGGCAAGCACCGCATCGGCGCTGGGCAACGGCGGGCGGTTGCCGAGAAGGGCTACGGCATGCTCCTCGAGAAACGCCTGGATGCCGTTCATCAGCACGGCCGCCGTATAGTCGCCGCGGATCGGCAGCACACCCTTGCCGGCGAGCCTGGTGTTGATGTCGCGCCGGCGCAGGATCGAGTTCACCGCCTGCTCGAGATAGTCGGGGTGCCCTTCCTCTACCATCAGCACGGCGCGCTTGCCGGCGCAGAATGCCGACACCTCGTCGTCGATCAGCGGATAGGTGACGTTGAGCACATAGAGCGGGATTGCTGTGTTGCCGTAGGCATCGGCGAGCCCCAGCAGTTGCAGCGCCCGCATCACCGAATTGTACATGCCGCCTTGCAGGATGATGCCGACATCACCCGCGTCGGGGCCGAACCATTCGTTCAACTTGCGGCTCTTGATGAAATCGATGGCCGCCGGCCAGCGTTTCTCGATCTTCTCGCGGTCATGCACGGTGATCGACACCGGCGGCAGCACGATGCGGTCGAGATCGCGCACCGGATTCTCCATCGCCTCCTTGATCGTGAATTCGGGACGCTTGTTGTCCTTGGCGACGAACTGGCCATGCACGTGGCAGGCGCGGATGCGCACCTGCATCATCACGGGCGTGTTGGACGCTTCCGACAGCTCGAAACCGTCTTCGACCGATTTGACGATCGATTCGAGATTGGGGCGCGGGTCGAGCAGCCACATCTGCGACTTCATAGCGAAGGCATGGCTGCGTTCCTGCGGGATCGACGAGCCCTCGCCATAGTCCTCGCCGAGGATGATCAGCGCGCCGCCCTTGACGCCGCTCGACGCCAGGTTGGTCAGCGCATCGCAGGCCACATTGGTGCCGGCGGTCGATTTCCAGGTCACCGCGCCACGCAGCGGGTACATCACCGAGGCGGACAGCATGGCGGCCGCAGCGGCTTCGGAAGCGGAAGACTCGAAATGCACGCCGAGCTCGTCGAGCACCGGCTTGGCATCGGCGAGAACGTCCATCAGATGCGAGATCGGCGAACCTTGGTAGCCGCCGACATAAGAGACGCCGGACTGCAGCAGCGCCTTGGTGATGGCGAGGATGCCCTCGCCGCGAAAGAGATCGCCCTCACCGAGCTTGAGGTCTTCGACCTCCCGCGCAAAAGACCGTTCCGCCATGTCGACCCTCCCAGGCGTGGCAAGACCGCTGCCACCATGGCTCGACGCCCCTCAGGGCCGCCAGGCTTGCCGGGCGTCGAGCTGCATATCTATGAAAATGCATATTCATGAAAATGCATGGATCTGTCAATCGCTGCGGGGTGGATCAAAGGGTCGAAAGATTAAGCAGCCGAACGAGTAGCGATCTTCCTTGACCGATACGTGTGATGCATGTCTGTGCATATATAAAACGATCGCCCAGCGTCACGGCGTGCGACTGCAACGCCAAAAGCTCCGCTTAGCTGGCTGGCCGATGCCAGCGCAGCGACATGCAGGATAGGCCGGCGTCGATCTTGCCGATCTCGGTCGTCTTGAGCGGCACCACATTGTAGCCGAGCCGGTCGAGCATCTCGATGGTGCGTGGATAGTCGGAACCCACCATCACCACGCCGTTGACACGCAGCGCGTTGGCGGCTGGCTCCTCACCTGCCGGGATGGTGACTTGCCGGAAGCCATCGAACACGCCAGAACGGCCGAGCCTTTCGGTGGTCAGCATCGTCTCTTCGTCGAGCAGCGAGCAGTCGGTTTTGAAATGCAACACGCCTTCCGGGGTCTGCACGATCTCGCCCTTGCGTCCGAGGCGGTCGAGGCTGGCGACGAGGCCTTCGGCACCGGCGCGGTCGGTGCGGGCCGACAGCCCGATCATCACGCTTTTGGGTGTGGTCAGCACGTCGCCACCGTCGGCGAAGCCTGATGACGGCAGGTCGAGCACGGTGCTGAACATCGCCTTCAGTGTCGGGGCGATTTCTGCGGTTTCCCCGACTCGGGTCTCGGCGCCGGGCCGGAGCAGGATCGCACCCTCAGGGAAAACCAGTGCGGGGTCCTCGACGAAGATCGAGTCGGGGAAGTTATCCAGCGCCGGCAGCACCGTGACCTCGACGCCCGCCGCCTGCATGGCTGTGATGTAGGCCGCGTGCTCCGCCTTGACGCCATCATAGGTCGGGTTGCCACGATCGTCGGCGCGCAGGCCGTTGACCACCGAGCGCGCCGGCTCGCGCACGATCGCCGCGTTGAATTCGTAGACGGCTGGCTTCGATGTCATGCGGCGTGCTCATCTTGCTGGTTTGGATTGACCGCAGCCTGCCCGAAACCATCTGGCATGTCGACGGGCAGGACATGGGCCAGGGTTGCGGATGCGTCACTGCCCGCGTGCGCGTCGAAACTCGCTCGGCGACTGGCCTGAAATGCGGTGGAAGTCGCGGCTGAAATGATAGGGATCGGCATAGCCTGAGCTCAAGGCCACCGCCGAGATCTTGGCATCGGAGGAGGTCAAAAGCCGCTTGGCGAAGTTCATGCGTTCGTGGCGCATCCAGTCCATCGGCGTGGTGCCGGTCTTCTGGCGGAACTGGCGGTGCAGCTGTGAGGCGCTGAGGCTGGAAATGTCCGCCATGTCCTCGATTTGCCAGTTGCGGGCGATGTCGGCCCTCAGCGCCCGCATCAGCCGCTGGATGCGCTCGCTGCTGTCTTCCTCCTGCTCGCCGCGTTCGGCGACCAGCAGCGCGATCAGCTGGCCGACAATGGCGCTCGACAGCGCGTCGGTGGTCTGGCTGCGATGGCCGAGCGTGCCGATCGCCTGCTCGAACAGCGGCTCGGCGGTGACAGATCCCGAAAAGACCGGCGACTGGCCGACACGCAGGAAGGCGAACACCGCGTCGAGGCCGTGGCCGTCGATACTCATCCAGAAATAGTGCCAATGGTCGGCCTCGGCGTGGCAGCCATGGGCATATTGCATCGCCGTATCGAGCCAGACGACGCTTCCGGCTCCGGCGGCGAAGCGCTGACCGGCGATCTCGATCAGGCCGCGGCCTGAGATGGTCAGGATCAGCGTGTGGTGGTGGAAGCGCCGCGTCACCAGCCCGTCGTTTTCGGTGAAGTGCGTGCGCCCGGCGACCAGGATCTTGTAGGGATAGGCCTCGGCGTGCCGCCCAGGTGTGTGGAACAGGATCTCGTCGCGGTGGTCTTTGGTCATTTTTGCGCAGGCCGGTAAGCTCGTCCGTTGCCAGCGTTGTAATGGCATGTCGCCGACGATGCGAGTTTTATCCATCAAGGCGCGACTGGGGTGCATTCATATCGGCGCCGTTGGCGCTAGCCTATGACGACAGCTGCCGCATCGTGGCGGCAATCCAGTTGGAGCGACAAGATGGCGACCGCTACCCCAAAGGCAAGCGTATCAGGCACGGCATTCGAGCCGCTGTCGCGCGCCTTCGCCCAGAACCCCTATCCGGCCTATGCGGCGCTGCGCGACAAGGGTGAGCCGCAGTTCTTCCCTGACTTCGACATGTGGCTGGTCGCCGGCTTCGACGACGTCGCCGGCATCGCCCGCGACAACTCGATGGTGCGTTCGCCCGAATTCTTCATGTCCGAAGAAGAGATCACTGAGCAGAAGCGCCGGCAGAACTGGCTCGACATGCCACACCATCAGCGCTTCGTGCAGTTCTCCATGCTCGACAGCGACGGCGACGTTCACGACCGGCTGCGCAAGCAGGTGTTCCGCGAGTTCACGCCTGTTTTCATCGCCCGGCAGCGTGGCATGATCCAGAGTTTCGTCGACAAGTTGGTGGACGGCCTGATCGGCAAGGGCGAGATCGATTTCGTCGAAGACCTCGCCGCCCAGGTGCCGGGCCACATTATCGGCCGCGTGCTTGGCGTGCCTGATGAGGATTGCCCGCAGCTGCGCGTCTGGTCGGAACGGGTTGTCCAGTTCTTTGACATCAATCGCTCCGACGAGCGCAAGGCATTGGCCGAGCAGGCGACGACCGAATTCTACCATTACCTGCTCAAGTTGATGGCCGAGCGCCGCACCGCACCGCAGGAAGACCTGCTCACCCGGCTAATGGCGGCGCAGGATGCCGGTCTCCTCAATGAAGACGAGCTGGTCTCGACGTGCATGCTGATCCTGATGGCCGGCCACGGCTCGACCATCGACGTGCTCGCCTCCGGCATGCATGCGCTGCTGCGCTTTCCCGACCAGATGGAGCGTCTGCGGCAGGATCCGGGCCTGATCCACACGGCGATCCAGGAGATGTTCCGCTTCGAATCGCCGCTGCCCTTCTTCCACCGTTACTCGACCACCGACTGCATGGTCGGCGGCAAGGCGTTCCCGCGCGGCACCAAATTCGGCCTGCTCTATGGCGCCGCCAACCGCGACCCGGCAGCCTTCGGCGAAGACGCCGACAGCTTCGATGTCGGGCGCAACCCCAACCGTCACCTCGCTTTCGGCGGCGGCGCCCATTTCTGCCTCGGCAACCATCTGGCGCGCCTCGACATGGAGGTGATCTTCACCACGCTGATCAAGCGACTGAAGTCGATTTCGCTCGCCGAAGCCGAGCCCCAATACAAGCCCGGCCTGTCCGTGCGTGGCCCCAAGGCGCTGCGCCTGACGCTGACCCCGGCCTGATCCAGGAGAACAACATGTATCGCGTAACCTTCGTCGACGCCGACGGTCTGGCAACCGAACTCACGGCCAATGAAGGCCAGAGCGTCATGTCGGTGGCCGTTGCCAACGGCATCGACCAGATCCTCGCCGAATGCGGCGGTTCCTGCGCCTGCGGCACCTGCCACTGCTATGTCGACGAGAGCTGGACCGAAAAGCTGCCTGCAGCAGACGATTCCGAGCAGGGCATGATCGAATGCCTGATGAACCCGACGGAGCGGAGCCGGCTTACCTGCCAACTCAAGATGTCAGCCGCCCTCGACGGCCTCGTCGTGCACCTGCCGCGCGAGCAATATTGAGCGTGGCCGCCACGGCCCAAAGGCGCTATCTCTAGGCTTCCCGGTAACAGGAGGCTCTGATGACGCTGCAACTGACGGGCATTCACCACCTCACCGCCATTACTGCGGATGCGCCTGGTAACCTGGGTTTCTACACAGGGACGCTGGGCATGCGGCTGGTCAAGAAGACGGTCAACCAGGACGACACCAGCGCCTACCACCTGTTTTATGCCGACGGAAAGGCAAGCCCGGGCTCGGACCTGACCTTCTTCGACTGGCCGGTGGGGCGTGAGAAGCGCGGCACCCACAGCATCTGCCGCACCGGCCTGCGCGTCGCCGGCGAAACGTCGCTCGACTGGTGGCGCGAGCACCTTGCAGCCAAGGGCATCGACGCCTCGGAGACAACGGACATTGGCGGCTACAAGTCGGTCGACTTCGAAGATCCCGAGGGTCAGCGCCTGCGGCTGGTCGACGACGGCGGCAAGGGACCGGCCAACGAGTGGTCGGCAAGTACAATTCCATCAGAGCACCAGATCAGGGGCCTCGGGCCGATCACCATCAGCGTGCCCGACCTCGCCAACACCGAGCTGGTGCTGACCAGGGTGATGAATCTGCGCAAGCTGCTCGATTTTCCCTCGCCCGATGGCGAAGGCCATGTCCATACCTACGAAATGGGTGAGGGCGGGCCTGCGGCCGAGTTGCACGTCACCGTCCAGCCAAAACTCAATCCGGCGATGCAAGGTGCAGGCGGCGTCCATCACGTCGCCTTCCGCACACCAGACGTCGAGCAGATCCACGAATGGACAGCGCGGCTGCAGGAGTTTCGGCTGCCGTCGAGTGGCGAGGTCGAGCGTTACTATTTCCGTTCGCTCTATTTCCGCGAGCCCGCCGGCGTGCTGTTCGAGATCGCTACCGACGGCCCGGGTTTCGCCGTCGATGAGCCGATGGAGACGCTCGGCGAACGCTTGTCGCTGCCGCCGTTCCTCGAGGACAGGCGGGCGTCGATCGAGGCCAGGCTCAAGCCTCTGGTATGACCCGGCAAGGCGCGCCGTTAGAGATTGCGAGCGGCCAGCCAGTCTCTGACGATCTCGATATCGGCCGCCTCGAAAGCGTGGCCTGAGGATATGGTGCGGGCATCGACCTCGGCGCCGGCGTCGCGCAGCAGGTCGGCGAGTTCGGGGCCGAAGCTGCTGAACACGTCGACGTCGCCCGCGATCGACAGCACCTCGGTATCCGACAGGTCGGCCGCCGGCGGTTGTTCCAGCACCATCGCTGCGCGCAGCAGCGCCGCCCGCCTGATGGCGCCAGGATGCAACAGCATGGCGGCAGCCAGCATGTTGGCGCCGTTGGAGTGCCCAAGAAACACTAGCTTTGCCGGATCGAGCCGGTAAGCCTCGATGGCTCCCTCCACGAAGGCGACCAGCGCCTTGGCCTCCGACCTGATGTCGGCCTGGTCGAATTTGTTGGCCGAGAAGCGGCGAAACCAGCGTGGTGCGCCTTCGTCGGTGGCGCGGCCACGCAGTGCCAGCAGGGTGGCATTCGGCGCGGCCTTGGCGGCGAAGGGGAGAAGGCTGGTCTCGTTGCCGCCCGAGCCGTGCAGCAGCACGATCGTCGTGCCATCTGCATTTTCGGGCGTATAGAAGCGGTGCACGAAAGGCAGTTCGCGATAGATGACGCGCTCCTCGCCCGGCCAGGCGAATTGCGGCAGCATCGTCTTCAGCTCATCGATCTTGTCGGCGCGGTCGGGCGGCACGAACAGATGCGTGCCGAGTTCGTCCAGGGCTTCGTCCACCGCCATTCCGGGCGCATCGGTCGCCAGCTCGATCAGCGTGCCGCCCGGTTCGCGCACATAGAGCGAGTAGAAATACTTGCGGTCATGCACGTTGGTGATCGAGGAATTGCTGGAGCCCAATTCGCCATGCACCCGTTCGACCTCGGCGACGTCTTGGGCACGGAAGGCTATGTGGTCGATGGTGCCGGTACCCGGCGCGCTCGACCAGAAACCCTTGGCGTCGCGGATATCGACAACGTCGCCGGAGTCGGAAATCAGCCGGCGGATGAACTCGGTGCTCGTCTGGGGCCGATAGCCAAAATGCTTGGCAATGAAACTTTCGGTCAGCTCGGGCACCTCGGTCATGATGGTGGCGCCGCGGATGCGGCGGATGGCGTGCTCGACCGGAACGCTCGAACCGTCCCAATCCACCGGGGCCGGGAAGCCTGCCACCCCGACCAACTTGACGATCACTCCGTCGGGGTCTTTCAGCCTGAGCGTCGGCTCGCCCATCTCTTCCATCGGGCCCGAAATCTCGATGTGATGCGACAGCGCCCGCGTCAGCCAGAACCCTATGCTGGCCGGATCGATGGCGAGCGATATCTCGCTCGCCTGGCCGTGGCCGATGCGCCCTGGCGCGCCGTCCTCCCAGACGAGGAAGGTGATCAACGTTCCCGGCTGGGCTGCGCCATCGCCATAGAACAGGTGAAGCTGGGTCGCGTCTTCATAACCGCCGGTCTGCTTGACCAGCCGGAGCCCGAGGAAACCGACATAGAAGTCGACATTGGCCTGCACCTTGCGGGTGATGAGCGTGATGTGATGGATGCCTGCGCCCATGATGCACCTCCGGCCGATTTGCTTTCGGCCGACATTCCCTCAGCCGGGCGGTCGGTGCAACCGATGTTCGATTGGCCAAAAAGAAAGGCCCCGACAAGCAGGGCCAGTCGATCTGGTCTTGCGAGCCTCAGGCTGACAGCGCCTTGGTCTCGCGACGCCTGATATGGAGCACATGCTCGGTGTAGCCGCTCGGCTGCGTGCGTCCTGTGAACACCAGGTCTTCGGCCGCCTTGAACGCCGGGCTGTCGAAGTTTGGCGCCAACGGGGCGTAGCCTTCAGTTTCGGCATTCTGTCGGTCGACGACGGCTGCCATGCGCCGCATCGTTTCGCGCACCTCCGTTTCGCCGACGATGCCGTGGCGCAGCCAGTTGGCGACGTGCTGGGAGGAGATGCGCAAGGTGGCGCGGTCTTCCATCAGCCTGACATCGTCGAGGTCGGGCACGGTCGACACGCCAACGCCCTGGCCAACCCAACGCACGACATAACCGAGCAAGCCCTGCAGGTTGTTTTCGAGCTCTGCCTTGATCTCGTCTGCGCTGTAGCTGCGGGTCGCTAGCGGAATGGTCAAAACGTCGGTCAGCGAGGCGTGCTCCTTGCCGCGCAGTTCGTCCTGGACGGCTGCGACGTCGACGAGGTGATAATGCATGGCATGCAGCACGGCTGCCGTCGGTGTCGGCACCCAGGCGGTGCTGGCACCGGCCAGCGGATGGGCGATCTTCTTGTCGAGCAGGCCAGCCATCTGGTCGGGGGCCGCCCACATGCCCTTGCCGATCTGGGCGCGGCCGGGAAGGTTGCGGGCAATGCCGACATCGACATTGTTCGCCTCATAGGCCTTCAGCCAGGTGGCGCTTGCCATCTCGGCCTTGCGCATCATCGGGCCGGCTTCCATCGAGGTGTGAATCTCGTCGCCGGTGCGGTCGAGGAAGCCGGTGTTGATGAACACCGTGCGGTCGCGCACCTTGGACATGCAGGCGGCGAGGTTGACTGATGTGCGGCGCTCCTCGTCCATGACGCCGATCTTCATCGTGTATTTGGGCAGGCCGACGAGCTCCTCGATGCGCTTGAACAACAGGTCGGAGAGGCCGACCTCGTCGGGGCCGTGCATTTTCGGCTTCACGACATAGACCGAACCGGTGCGGCTGTTGCGTACGGCATTTTCGCCGCGGATGTCTTGTGCCGCACTGGCAACGGTGATCGCCGCGTCGAGGATTGCCTCGGGCACCGGCTTGCCGGCCGCGTCGAGCACGGCGTCGGTGAACATGTGGTGGCCGACATTGCGCACCAGCATTGTCGAACGGCCATGCAGCACAAGCGTGCCGCCGCCGGGTGCGGTGAAGACCCGGTCTTCGACAAGCTTGCGGGTGACAGTCTTGCCGTCCCGGACAAATTCCGAGCTCAGGCTGCCGTCCATCAAGCGCTGCCAGTTGCGGTAGACGACAATCTTGTCTTCGGCGTCGACTGATGAAACCGCATCCTCGAGATCCATGATGATCGAGATCGCCGCCTCGATGACCACGTCTGAGATGCCGGCGGCGTCGAGCGCGCCGACCTGATGCTCGCGGTCGAGCACCAGCTCCAAATGCAGGCCGTTATTGACCAGGAGCACGCTTCTCGGCTCATGGCGCGGGCCGGTGAAGCCGGCGAACTGGCTGGGCGAACGAAGCCCGATCTTCCTGCCGTCGGCCAAGGTCGCCTGCAGCTTGCCGCGCTCGACGATGTAGCCAACAGCGTCGGCGTGGCGGCCGGTAGCCAGCGGCACGACCTGATCGAGGAATTCGCGCACGCGGGCGATGACCAGCCTGGCGCGGGCCGGGTTGAACGCCTTGCCCTTTTCGGCGCCACCGGTCGCGGGAATGGCATCGGTGCCGTAAAGCGCGTCATAGAGCGAACCCCAGCGCGCATTGGCTGCATTCAGCGCGTAGCGGGAATTGGACAGCGGCACCACCAGCTGGGGGCCGGCGATGGTACCGATCTCGGCGTCGACGTTCTTGGTCGCCACCTGGTAGGCGTCGGCGGCAGGTGCCGGCACCAGATAGCCGATGTCGCGCAGGAATTGCTCGTAGGCTGTGGCGTCGTGCTGCTTGCCCTTGTGCTCCAGATGCCAGGCATCGATCTTCGCCTGCAGTTCGTCGCGAATGGCGAGCAGTTCGTGATGCCGGGGCGCGAGGTCGCGAATGATCTCCGCAAGCCCGCTCCAGAAAGCGGCTGGTTCAAGCCGGGCGCCGGGCAGCACCTCCTGCTCGACGAAGGCGCGCAGCGCCGGGTGGACTGAAAGGCCGGCGACGCTTTCATAGGTCTGGGTCATGGGATGGCTCCTTCGATACGCGCGAGGCGCGGCAACTCCGTTTGATGCTGATGACAGCGATTGTATCCATTGACAAGGATTTTTTGATACAGGATAGTATCCAAGTGCTTGGGCTGCCAGGCTGGCCGCTGTCCGACGCGCCCAGATGGCTGCTGCGCACCATTTTTCCGGCGAGGCGTCAGTATGATCGGCATCATCAAGAGTTCATTGCCGGGCGGTAGGAACCTCACTGCTGTCGAGGCGCTGCAGGCCGCCGCGAAGCTGGGGCTGCAGGGGCTGCTGTTCAACTCACTCTTCGACGTCAGCCCGACGCTCGATCCGGCAGAATTGGCCGCCGCCCGCGCCGAGGCGAACCGCTTGGGCCTGGAAATCTCGTCGATGCTCGGCATCGTCAATCAGGCGCTGCCCGCCCGCAGCCAGCCAATCGTCGACGCCGGTGGCGGCGACATGCAGGCAGGTATCGAGAGACTGGTCGAGCTCGCCGCCGGCATCGACATCCGCGACATGTTCTTCATCATCGGCATGATCGAGGATCGCTTCGAGGCCGATGTGAGCTGGCAGGCCCAGCTCGACGGCGTAGCTGAGCTGCTTTGCCGCTGCGCTCCGGCCCTGCGCCGGAATGGCTCGAAGCTGCTGCTCAAAACGCATGAGGAAATAGCAACATCAGAGATTGTGGCGCTGGTCGAAAGGATCGGGGCCGATGTGCTCGGTGTGGCCTTCGACCCGGTCAACGTGCTCTGCCGGCTGGAAGATCCTGTCGCGGCGGCCCGGCGTGTTGCGCCATATGCCACTCAGCTTTATGTCGACGATGCCGTCATGCGCTTCCAGGAGAACGGTATCCGCCGTTTCCTGGCACCGCTCGGCGAAGGTTTTGTCGACTGGAATGGTATCAGGCCGTTGCTGCCCGACGCGAAAGTCTGGATCGAGATGCATGCCGGCCAGTTCGCTATGCCGGTGTTCGACCGGCACTGGCTCAAGAACCAGCCGCCGGTTGCCGTCGAAGAATTTGCCTCGGTGCTGGCGATGGCAGCGAAGTTTGGAACGCGCCAGGTGCCGTGGGACCAGGCGGCGCCTGTCGCGCGGCTGACACAGGCGTTGCGTAGATGCCTGCCATAGTCCTTTCGCCGAATTATTGGATACGATTTTCACAGTGAACCGAATATGAGGCGCCGGGCTTATGCCGCGACGTCGGACGTCAACACACAGTCATTCGCGCGGGAAGCGACCGCGCATCCGAGGAGGCCTTCATGCGATACCCACGCGACATGCGCGGCTACGGCGAGAACCCGCCCCATGCCAACTGGCCAGGCGGCGCCAATGTCGCCGTGCAGTTCGTGCTCAACTACGAGGAAGGCGGCGAAAACAACATCCTGCATGGCGATGCCGCGAGCGAGGCCTTCCTGTCGGAAATCCCGGGTGCTGCGCAGTGGCCGGGCCAGCGCCACTGGAACATGGAGTCGGTCTACGAATATGGCGCCCGCGCCGGATTCTGGCGGCTGCATCGCCTGTTCACCGACCTCGACGTGCCGGTCACTGTCTATGGCGTCGCAACCGCGCTGATGCGCGCACCTGAACAGTTGCGCGCCATGCAGCAGGCCGATTGGGAAATCGCCAGCCATGGCTACAAATGGGTCGAGCACAAGGACATGCCGGCCGATGAGGAGCGTGCCCAGATAAAGGAAGCGATCCGCCTGCACGCGCTGGCCACCGGCGAGCGCCCCACCGGCTGGTACACCGGCCGCTGCTCGGTCAACACCGTTGACCTGGTCTCCGAGGAGGGCGGCTTCGCCTATGTCTCCGATACCTATGACGACGACCTACCCTACTGGCGCGAGCACCAGAGCCGCGCGCAACTGATCATCCCCTACACGCTCGAAGCCAATGACATGCGCTTCGGCACGCCGAACGGCTTCAATTCGGGCGACCAGTTCTTCGCCTATCTCAAGGACACTTTCGACTATCTTTATGCCGAAGGTGCAGCCGGGCGGCCGAAGATGTTCTCCATCGGCCTGCATTGTCGCCTCGTCGGCCGGGCCGGCCGCATCGCGGCGCTCAAGCGCTTCATCGAACATGTACAGAGCCACGACAAGGTCTGGATCGCCCGCCGCATCGACATCGCCCGGCATTGGGCAAAGGAACATCCCTATGTGAAGCCGAAGCTGGTGCCGTCGCAGATGGACAAGGCAGGTTTTGTCGAGTCCTTCGGCCAGTGCTTCCGCGGCGGTGAACTGCTCGCCGAACGCGCCTTCGACGGCGAACTGGCTCCGGTCAACGACAGCCCCTTTGGCCTGTTCTTTGCGCTGCGCACGCAGTTTCGTGCTGCCAGCGAGGCCGAGAAGTTCGAGGTGCTGAAGGAGTACACGCCGCTCGACCCGCGTATCAAGGCGGCAAGCATCGTCGCCGACGAAAAGGACGCGAACAGCCTCGACGCCATGACCGCCGGCCAGCAGCAGTTGCTGCTGGAACTGCTCGGCGCCTATGAGGAAAAATTTGGCTTCGGCGCCATCTTTGTCGTGCGCAACTACACCACCGCATCCCTACTGGCTTCGCTGGGCGCGCGGATCGAGACGGACCGCGACACCGAACTGGCCGTCACCTATGGCGAGGTCGAGCGGCTGGCGGAGATCCAGGTCGAGGCACGGTTCTCGGCCTAAGGATCTATGGCGAACACGTCGCTCGTGACCCGCAAGCGGGTTTCGAGCGACGCGTCGAGAATGCCGATTTGCCTCAGGCGTAACGCGACAGGATTTCGCTGAGGTTGCGCTTGGTGCGCTTGGTCTGGCCGATATTGGCCTGCTCGAACACCTGCTGCAGATGCTCGATGATCGCGTCGGCGCTGGCCTTGGGATCGCGGGCCTTTAGCGCCTGCAGAATCGCCACATGTTCGTCGACGCTGCAGTCGGTTTCCTGATGTGTGCTGTGCTGGGCGAGGATCAGCGACGTCCGCGAGATCAGCGATTTGAGGAAACCGGCGAGCACCTCGTTGCCGGCCATCTGTGCGGCGAGCAGATGAAACTCGCCGGAGGCGACGATCGCCGCCGTATGGTCGCCGGCGTGGCGGATGCTGTGTTCCTTTTCCAGATGCTGTTCCAGCATTGCGATCTGCTTGTCAGTGACGACGGTCGCCAGCTTGGAAAAGATCTCGCGTTCGATGGCATTGCGCGCCTCGAACACCTGGCGCGCCTCGTCGGGTGTCGTGCTGGCAACGAAGGCGCCGCGATTCTGCCGGAACTCGACCAGTGATTCGGTGTGCAGGCGGTTGAGCGCGGCGCGCACGATGGTGCGGCTGACAGAAAACAGCGCGCCGATCGATTCTTCGCTGAGCTTTGTGCCGGGTGTCAGTTCACGCGCCAGAATGGCCCTGAACAGAGCTTGATAGATCGCATCGATCTTCGATCCGGCTTTCTCGTCGAGATCAGTATTCGCAGCTTTCGCCATTCCCTCACCAGCCAGAGTTGTACAGGCAGCGCGCAACAATGCTACGTCTCAGATGCATCGGCGCACGGCGGAAGACAAGAGGAATGCAAGCCTTGCTTCGTTATTCGTTTTATATTAGCCGGTGTCGTACGACGCAGCGGGCGTGCCATTGCCGCCGAATTCCCTCCGCTGCAAGCCGAATTCCCTCCGCTGCAAGTCAGCGCAGGCGCCTTGTTTACATTGCGGCCACTCTAGCACATGTTTTCTAATACAATAGCGAAAACTATTGCGCGCAATCGTAAGGACTTTTGAATACGATTTGAAAATGAGCTGATTTTCGTCTGATCGGCAGTCGCTCAGCTCCCGCCGCTCCGGCGCTGCAGTTGGGGTGCTGGCTGGCCCAGTGCCTGCTTCAGGAAGGGCGACAGGCCGAAGGTTTCGGTCGCAGGCGCGGGTGCATCCGCCGCAGCCGGCTGTGGGTCTGCCGCCAGGCGTAGCGCCTTGCCGATGGCGATGCGGTGAGGGTCGAGAACCGGCACTTCCGCAGCCGCGATGACCTCGGCCAAAACAGGGATCAGCCCGGCGCCGCCCAAGACGACACGTTCAGCCCCGAGTGCCTTGGCTTCCATCGCCAGGAAGCTGGCGATGGATCGTGCATCGTCGGCCACAGACTCGATGGACCGGATACCGGCTATCCTGTCGCCGAGGCCGAGTTTCAGCACCAGTTCGCCGAGCATTTCGCACCAGACCGTGCCGTTGGTCGAAACGAGCGAGGTTCCCGGCATAGCCGCTGCGGCCAGCAGGCCGGCTTCGGCAAATCCGATCACCGGCAGCCTGGTCATCTCGGCGAGCGCCTCGCGGCCGGGGTCGCCAAAGCAGGCGAGTACGATTGCGTCGGGCCTCGCACCCTCACCAATGGCCTTGGCGGCTGCGTCAAGCACGGCGTGTGCGGCGATCGAAACCGCGACACGGGTCGAGATGTAGCTGAAGCCGAAACTGGCGGTGACGGTCTGCACCTCTGCGGCGCCCGCCACCTCTTCGCGCACGAGTGCGTCGATGACCTGGCTGACGCCGGTCGAGGTGTTGGGGTTGATGACGAGCAGGCGAGGCAGGCGGCGCATCGAATTCCTTTGATATCACGGTCTTTGCTTCCGCCCCTCGCGCAACAGCACGATGGTTTGAGAGTCGGGACGCGGACGCCTTTTGCGAAGCGTCTTCAGCTCGGCCTGATATCATTGTATCATATAAGATGTAAAGTTTGTATCCAAAAATTGGATGCAGTTCGGCCCAGAAGGCGAGCAATCTCCTCGCGAAACCGGCATCTTGTCGGATGAAAAATCACAGATCTATACCGAGTTGGATCCATCGTCGCGGCTGCACCGAGGAACGCATTTTTCACGAGGCGGGCGCAGGGGTCTTCTGGAGAGCATCTTAAGTAACTGTTTTTATTTAATTTTTTCTGCAAAGGCTGAAGCCGTTGGCGTGTGCACACATCACGCAACATTTATGTATCCACTGGAGAAAAAATCGGATACAAAAGTGATGGGAGCGCCTTTGCGAAAAGGCAGAGTTAATTCAGCATATGGGAGCGACAATCATGCATGCTTTCTTCTCGGCCTTCTCCGCGCTGTCAGGCAGCCGGCGACAGTTTCTGGCGACAGTCGGGGGCGCGGCCCTTGCCGTGGCGGTCGGTTTCGGCGGCTCGGCGGCCATTGCCGCGGATCGCGAGCACACGATCATTGTCGGCCTCGGTGGCCAGATCAACACGCTCGACCCATTGCGCGCCGACTACAACCAGACCAACACCATCATCAGCGCCGTCTACGATACGCTGGTGACTTACGACGACACCAAGCTCGTCGGCTCGCTGGCGACAGAATACGCCTATGCCGATGACGCCAAGTCGATCACGTTTACGCTGCGTCCCGATGTGAAGTTCCATGACGGCACGGCGCTGACTGCCAAGGACGTCGCCTACACGCTCGACCGGTTGAAGCGCCTCGGCACGGGCGTCGCCTCGCTGATCGACGGCTATGATTCGACCACCGTCACCGACGACACCCATCTGACCATAAACCTGTCCAAGCCGAACACGCTGTTCCTGCCGTCGCTTAGCAAGGTCTACATCCTGAATTCGGCACTGGTTGAAGCCAACAAGGGCGCAGATGACGGCCAGGGTTGGCTCCAAGCGCATGATGCCGGCTCCGGCGCCTACGTGCTGGGCGACCAGTCGCAGGCCGTGGTGATCGACCTGTTCCCCGGCTACTGGGCAGTCGAAGCCGGCCGCCCCGAATCCATCGTCTTCCGCCGCATCGACGAAAGCTCGACGCGCCGCGACGAACTCCGAGCCGGCAACATCGACGTCGCCTTCGGCTTTGCCGACCGCGATGCCGCCGCCATGGCCACCGACCCGGCGCTGAAGGTCGTGCCGATCAACACCAGCTACCAGACGGAAGTGCTGTTCAACACCAAGGTCGGTCCGACCGCCGATCCCAAGGTACGCAAGGCGCTGCGCATGGTCTACGACTATGCCGGCGGTCTGCGTGGCATCCGTGGCGGCAACGGCAAGATCGCCAATGGCCCGCTGCCGGCCCGCCTCGACTGCCGTCCTGAACTGCCAGAGGTGAAGCGCGATCTCGACGCCGCCAAGGCGATGCTCGCCGAAGCAGGCGCGGCCAATCTTAAGCTCAAGATGAACTTCCAGCCGGTGTTCGAGCTGCAGAAGCAGGAGGCGACGCTGTTCCAATCCAACCTGCGCGAGATCGGCGTCGAGCTAGAACTCGAGCCGATCGCCTTCCCGAATTATCTCGCCAGCCTGAAGGATCCGAATTCGATCCCGCAGATGATGCTGCTCGAGGACTTCGCCCAGTTCCCGGAAGCCGGCATCATGCTGGTCAAGGGCTACAAGTCGGATGCGATCGGCACCAACCGTACCGGCTATGCCAATCCCGAGGTCGACAAGCTGCTCGACACGGCCCTTGCCACCGCCGACGACGCCAAGCGTTGCGACATCTACAAGCAGGTCCAGACCATTCTCGACAATGACTCCGTGATGGTCGACATGTATGGTGTCTACAAGCCAGCCGCCTACCGTGTCGGCACGCTTGCAGACCTCAAGGCCAGCATGCTCGCCACGCCCGCCGAGCCGGCGGACTTCCGGCTCGCCAAGCCGTAAGCGAGGTCTGAGATGCTCGCGTTCCGCGCCTATTCCTGGTTCCTCGGCCGACGTCTGGGCCTGACACTGTTGACCCTTTGGGGATTGGCCTCGCTGGTCTTCCTGATGATCAAGCTGATGCCCGGCGACGAGGCCCAGATGGCCGCCGGCGTGGACGCCTCCGCCGCCCAGATCGAGGCGGTGCGTGAAAGGCTGGGGCTCGATGCCCCGGTCATCATGCAATATCTGAGCTTCCTGGGTCGCCTTCTGCGCGGCGACCTGGGTACGTCGATCGTTACCCTCCAGCCTGTTTTGGCCGATCTCGAAAAGGTGCTGCCGAGCACGCTGGAGCTCGTCTTCATTGCCATGCTGCTCAATCTGGCGGTCGCCATCCCGGCCGGCATCATTGCCGCCTACCGCCAGGGCGGCGTCTTCGACACGACCAGCCGCGTCACCGCGGTCATGCTCGGCGGCATGCCCGCCTTCTGGCTCGCGTTGGTGCTGCAATATGTGCTGGGCAGCGTCTGGCGCGTGGTGCCGATCTCGGGCCAGCAGGGCTATGGCATGAACTCGCCGGTCGTCACTGGTGCGCCGACCCTCGATGCCCTGATCGCCGGGAACTTTGCCGGCTTCTTCGATACGCTGCACCACATCATCCTGCCGGCGGCCGTGCTGGCGGCGCTGTTCGCCACCCAGATTTTCCGCACGTTGCGGGCCGCCTTGCTCGGCGTGCTACGCTCGGACTTCATCATGGCCGTGCGCGCCAAGGGCGCCACCGCCCGCCATATGTTGGTGCGCCACGCCTTGCCCAACAGCCTCAATCCGGTGCTGACCCTTTCGGGCACCCAGGCCGGCGCGATGATCGGCTCGGCAGTGCTGGTCGAGACCGTCTTCGCCCGCCAGGGCATCGGCGCCTACATGTTCAATGCCGTCGCCCAGAAGGACGCCTTCGCCGTGCTGGGGTCGGTGATGTTCATCGGAACCGTCGTCTGCCTCGTCAACCTGATCGTCGACATCCTCCAGCTTCTTGTCGACCCGCGCATCCGCGCCGCACAACTGGGGAGCCAGGGCCAATGACCGCCATCGCCCAGCCGGCAACTGCCCGCCGCAAGGAAGGCTTCAGTGCCTTCGAGATCTTCGTCTTCACGCTTGTCATCGCGCTGCTGGCGATCGCCGTCTTCGGTCCGTTCCTGGCGCCGGACAGCATCTACAATTCCGACATCGCCAACTCACTGATGCCGCCGAGTGCGGCCAACTGGTTCGGCACCGACGACCAGGGCCGCGACGTGTTCTGGCGCCTCATCGTCGGTGCCCAGACGACCCTGCTCTCGGCCTTCCTGGTGGTAACGCTCTATTCGCTGATCGGCGTCACGCTTGCCACAGTCGCTGCCGCCGGTCCGCGCTGGCTCGACGAGGGCCTGATGCGCATCACCGACATCGGCTTGGCACTGCCCGGCATGATCGTGGCGCTCGGCTTCGCCGCCGCCATGGGCGCCAGCCTGCGCTCGGCGATCATCGCCATGGCCATAACGGGCTGGCCGATCACCGCCCGCATGCTGCGCGGCATCATGCGCCAGACCATGGAGCAGCCCTTCGTCGCCGGCGCCCAGGTGCTGGGCGTGTCGAAGTGGCGGCTGATGACCAAGCATGTGCTGCCCAATTCGCTCGACGTCTTGATCGTCAAATGGGCCGGCGACATCGGCACGACGGTGCTGGTGCTGGCGAGCCTGTCCTTCATCGGCGTCGGCGCCCAGCCGCCGAGCGCCGAATGGGGCGCCACCATCGCCGCCGCCCGCGGCTATGTCTCGACCGCCTGGTGGACCGTCGTCGCTCCCGGTGCGGCGGTTGCCATTACCTCGATCGCCTTCGGCCTGCTCGGCGACATCATCCAGGTCCGTCGCGATCCGTCCTTGAGGGGCAACTGAGATGAGGACCGTGCACCCCATGCCCGACCAGTCCACTGTTACCCCGCTTCGTCCGCCTCTCGTCACCGTCGACAAGCTGACAGTCGACATGCCGCTTGGCCGCAGCGGCGCGAGCGTCCGCATCGTCGATGGCGTCGATTTCAGCATCGGTGTCGGCGAGCGCGTCGCCTTGGTCGGCGAGTCCGGCTCGGGCAAGTCGCTGACGGCACGCGCGTTGATGCGGCTCGACCGCCTCGCCAGGCTGTCCGGCCGGGTCGACTTCGACGGCACCGACCTGCTCAAACTGTCGGACCGTGACATGGGCAGGCTGCGCGGCAGCTCCATTGCCATGGTCTTCCAGGACCCGATGAGCTTCCTCGATCCGCTGATGACCATCGGCGACCAGGTCGCCGAGACGCTGCGCATCCGAGGCATCGGCAAGGCCGAGGCGCGCAAGCGGGCGCTCGCCGTGCTCGACGAGCTCGGCGTCGACCGCGCCGCCCAACGCCTCGATGCCTATCCGCACGAGTTCTCCGGCGGCATGCGCCAGCGCGTCGTGCTGGCGATGGCGCTGGTCGGCGAGCCGCGGCTGCTGATCGCCGACGAACCGACGACGGCGCTCGACGTGCGCGTGCAGGACCAGGTGCTCGACCTGCTCGACGACGTATCGACGCGCCGTGGTCTGGCAGTGCTGTTCATCACCCACGACCTCGGAGTCGTCGCCGGTTTCGCCGAACGGGTGATGGTCATGTATTCGGGCCGCATCGTCGAAGATGGCGAAGTCGCGAGCGTATTCGCCAAGCCGAGCCATCCCTACACACAAGGGCTGATCAAGGCGGTGCCGCGCATCGACCAGGATCTCAACACGCTCTACGCCATCCCAGGTGCGCCGCCGCCACCACTGGCGCGGCCGGGCGGTTGCCCGTTCCATCCGCGCTGCGATCAGCGCTTCGAACGCTGCGACAAAGACCTGCCCGTGCTGTTGCCGGTCGGTCTGTCGCGCGTCGCCTGCCACCTGCATGACGGCCACCAGCATGACAGAAAGGGCGCCTGACCATGCTCATGTCCATCGACAGCATCAGCAAGTCATACAATGCCTTCCCCAACCCGCCGGCCAAGGTGCTGCACGACGTCACGCTCAACATCGACACCGGCGAGGCCATCGGCCTCGTTGGTGAATCGGGATCCGGCAAGTCGACGATCGCCAAATGCATGCTGGCGCTGATCAAGCCGGAAGACGGTGCGATCACATATGACGGCATCGACGTCATCCATGCCAAGGGCGAGGAGCTCAGGCGTTTCCGCCGCGAAGTGCAGATGGTGTTCCAGGACCCCTATGGCAGCCTCAACCCGCGCATGACGGTCGAGGAGCTGATCGGCGAGGGACTTTTGATCCACAAGCTCGAGCCGACGGCGGCTGCACGCCGCAAGCGGGTCGCCGAGATGATGGAGATGGTCGGCCTCAACCCCAACGACATGGACCGCTACACGCGCTCCTTCTCCGGTGGCCAGCGCCAACGCATCGCCATTGCACGCGCGCTTGTCATCCGCCCGCGCATCCTCGTCTGCGACGAGCCGGTGGCGGCCCTCGACGTGTCGGTGCAGGCGCAGGTCATCAACCTGCTGCAGGACATGCAGAAGAAGCTGAACCTCGCCATCGTCTTCGTTGCGCACGACTTGGCGGTTGTCCGCCATCTCTGCGAAAAGATCGTCGTGCTGCACAAGGGCAAGGTCGTCGAGCAGGGTTCGCGCGACGAAATCTTCGGCAACCCCCGCATGCCTTATACCCAGTCGCTGCTGGCGGCGGTGCCGGTACCCGATCCCGTCGCCGGCCGCGCCCGCCGTGCAGCGCGCCGCCTCGAAACCGCAAACTGACATTACCAAGGAGACTGCCGATGCGTATCGGTGTCGATGGCCGCAAGATTCCCGAAGCCACCAAGCGCGGACCTGTGGCCAGCTTCGATCATGCCAAGGAACTGGGCATGGAGGGCCTGTTCTTCCGCACCGTGCTCGACATGAGCCCGACGCTGGATGCCGGCTATCTCGGCGAGATCAAACAGCGCGCCGACGAACTCGGCATGTATCTCGAAACCGGCCTCGGCAAGGTCAATCCTTATGCCACCCCCGAGGCGCCCGAACTGCGCCTCATCGGCGATGGCGACATCGTGCTCGGCTTCCGCCGCATGATGGAGGCCTGTGCCGCCATCGACTGCCGCGAACTCTGGGTGGCGACCGCCAACTACAAGCCGGCCTATACCGGCCGCTTCGCCTACGACCGTTTCCGCACCGACGTGACCTGGCAAGAGCAGCTCGACGCCACCGCGCGCTTCCTCAAGAAGCTCGCGCCGATCTCTCGCGACCTCGGCATCCATCTGAACCTCGAGACGCATGAAGAGATCACCTCCTTCGAACTGGTGCGGCTGGTCGAGGAAGTCGGGCCGGATACGACGGGCATCGTCTTCGACACGGCCAACGTGCTGCAGCGCGCCGAGCACCCGGTCTGGGCGGCCAGGCGCGTGGCGCCTTATGTACGCCAGTCCCACATCAAGGACGCGCTGATTGCCTATGATGGCGAGGTGCTCGATTTCCAGATGCGCCCTTGCGGCGGCGGCGTCGTCGATTTCCGCGCCATCATGCCGATCCTGGCCGCCGCCAATCCCGGTCTCAACCTGTCGATCGAAAACTACGAATCTTTCTCGGACCGGCCGCGCAACCCGCCCAAGATGATCATCGAGATCGCCGATCCCAAATGGCTCGAAGGCCACCCCGACCTCAGTGTCGAGGAGTATGCCGACTATATGAAGATGGTGCAGGACTACGCTGCCCGCATCGCCAGCGGCGAGGTCCTGGACCGCGAAAGCTTCGCTGCCTGGGCTGTGAAGAACTACCACTATGCCGAGACGGTCGACTACATCAAGACAAGTGCCGCCCACGTCAGGGGCATCTGCCAGGAGCTCGGCCTGCCACTGCAGAAGGCGGCGTAGGCCGGTTTATCGACTGCGAACGGCAAAACCCGCGGAAGGCAGCTTCCGCGGGTTTTTCTTTTTGCAGCTGATTGTTTGTCATCAAACCCCTCTCCGGCCCTTCGGGCCACCTCTCCCCAGAGGGGCGAGGAACCCAAGCTGGACAGGCGCTGGCACGTATCCGAAGTCTCGTTGAGCGTTCAGAACCTGGGTTCCTCGCCCCTTTGGGGAGAGGTGCCGAGCGCAGCGAGGCGGAGAGGGGTTGCTGGGCGAACACGTCAATCGCTTGCGAACGTGCCCCAACAAAAAAGGCCGCGCAGTCGGCGCGGCCCTTTTTGTCTTCAGCAGGCGTGTAGTAGCCTACCACTCGAGCACGATCTTCCCCGCTTCGCCATTGGCGGCGTTATGGAAGGCGGCCTGGTAGTCGTCGGCCTTCATGCGGCTGGTGATCACCTTGCGGATGTCGAGGCCGCTTTCCAGCATCGCCAGCATCTTGTGCCAGGTCTCGAACATCTCGCGGCCATAGATGCCCTTCAGCGTGATCATCTTGAAGACGATCTTGGAAAGATCGATCGGGAACGGCTTTGCCGGCACGCCGAGCAGCGCGATACGGCCGCCCATCAGCGTGTGTTCGATCAACTGGTCGAAGGCTGCGGGCGAGCCGCTCATCTCGAAGCCGACGTCGAAGCCTTCGCGCATGCGTAGCCGCGCCATGGCGTCGCGCAGGTCTTCCTCGGCGACGTTGACGGGCGTGACGTCGGCGACCTGGGTGGCGAGTTCGAGGCGCTTGGGGTTGACGTCGGTGATGACGACATGGCGCGCGCCGCAATGCCGCGCCACCGCAGCACCCATGATGCCGATCGGGCCGGCGCCGGTGATCAGCACGTCCTCGCCGGCAACGTCGAAGGACAGCGCCGTATGTACGGCGTTGCCGAGCGGGTCGAGGATGGCGCCGAGCTCGTCGTCGATGGTGTCGGGCAGCGGCACCACGTTGAAGGCGGGGATGCGGACATATTCGGCGAAGGCGCCGGGCAGGTTGACGCCGATGCCTTGGGTCTCCGGATCGAGATGGTAGCGGCCGGCGCGGCTGGCGCGGCTGCGCATACCGATGACATGGCCTTCGCCCGACACGCGCTGACCGACCTTGAAGCCGCGCACATGCGAACCCAGCTCGACGATCTCGCCGGCATATTCGTGGCCGGTTATCATCGATACCGGCACGGTCTTGGCCGCCCATTCGTCCCACTTGTAGATGTGGATGTCGGTGCCGCAGATGCCTGTCTTGTTGACCTTGATCAGCACGTCGTCGGGGCCGACTTCCGGTACGGGCCGGTCTTCCATCCAGATGCCGGGTTCAGCCTTGGCCTTGACCAGTGCGCGCATGGGAAAACTCCTGAAACTCAGATGATGCCGAGCGACTTGCCGGCGTCGGCAAAGGCGTCGATGGCGAAGGTGATGTCCTGCTCGTCGAGCGCTGCCGACATCTGGGTGCGGATGCGCGCCTTGCCCTGAGGCACCACGGGATAAAAGAAGCCGGCGACATAGACGCCGCGCTCGTCGAGCGCCTTGGCCATTCGCTGCGCCAGCACCGCATCACCCAGCATGACCGGGATGATCGGCGTCTCGCCGGGAAGCAGCGTGAAGCCGGCCTCGGTCAGGCCATCGCGGAAGCGTGTGGTGTGGCGGCCGAGTTTTGCACGCAGATCGTCGGCGCCACGCGCGATCTCGATCGCCTTCAGCGAGCCGGCGGCAACGGCTGGCGCCAGGCTGTTGGAGAAGAGGTAGGGGCGCGCGCGCTGGCGCAGCAGGTCGATGATCGGCTGCGACGCCGCGATGAAGCCGCCCATCGCGCCGCCCAGCGTCTTGCCCAGCGTTCCGGTGACGATGTCGACGCGGTTGCCGGCGCCCGTCAGCGCCGGCGTGCCGCGGCCTTCTTCGCCGATATGGCCGGTGGCATGACAATCGTCGACGGCGACGATGGCGCCATAGCGCTCGGCGAGATCGCAGATCTGCTTGAGCTTGGCGACGTGGCCGTCCATCGAGAACACGCCGTCGGTGACGACCAGCTTGAAGCGCGCGCCGTCAACTGCGGCCTGCTTGAGCTGGGTCTCCAGGTCGTCCATATCGCCCTGGGCGTAGCGGAACCGCTTGGCCTTGGAGAGCCTGACGCCGTCGATGATCGAGGCATGGTTCAGACTGTCGGAGATGATGGCGTCCTCGGCGCCGAGCAACGGCTCGAACAGCGCTCCATTGGCGTCGAAGCAGGCAGCGAACAGGATCGCATCGTCCTTGCCGAGATAGTCTGATATGGCGTGCTCGAGCTCGCGGTGCAGCGTCTGGGTGCCGCAGATGAAGCGCACCGAGGCCATGCCGAAGCCAAACTCGTCGAGAGCAGTTGCCGCCGCCTTGCGGATATCGGCATTGTCGGCGAGGCCGAGATAGTTGTTGGCGCAGAGATTGACCATCTGGCGTTCGCCATCCGGACCCTTCACCTTGATACGGCCGGCCTGCATGCCGGAGATATGGCGCTCACGCTTGTAGAGGCCGTCGGTCTCGATGCCCTGGAGAACGTTCGAGATGTGGGAAAGGAAATCCTGGTTCAACGGTCTCTCCATCCATTAAGATGGAAATTCCGATATAATGGATATGATGGCAAGTCTAGTGGAATCCTGTTGGGCCAGCGAACAAGACGCAAATGCCTCGCAGGACGGCCGAGCCGGTGCTATCAGTGGGCCGCTTTTGGGGGAGGCGACATGGAAGTGAACGACGCGCCGAAGATCGGCCCGGTAATCCAGAAGGAACGCAAGGAGCGCCACCTGACGCTCGACCGGCTTGCGGCGATTTCGGGCGTTTCGCGCTCGATGCTGTCGCAGATCGAGCGCGGCGAGGCCAACCCGACATTCGCCGTTCTGTGGTCGCTGACCCAGGCCCTCGGCATCGATTTTTCCCAGCTCATCGCGGGCGGCATCACCCACCAGCGTAAGGCAGAGGCCATCGAACTGGTGACGCTGGCGCTGACACCTGAAATCAAGAGCCCTGACGGGGCCTGGCGGCTGCGTATCCTGAGTTCGCCGGCCCTGGCCGGCCGTATCGAATGGTACGAGGTCGAGATCGCGCCTGGCTGCAAGCTGCAAAGCGCGCCGCATGCGCCCGGCACCTTCGAGCATCTGACTGCCAACACTGACGGCCTATCGGTGGAAACCGAGCTGGGACGGCAGGCGCTGAAGACAGGCGAGACGGCGCGCTATCGCGCCGACGTATCCCACGAAATTGCCAATAGCGGCTCGGAAACCGCCCGAGCGCTGATGGTGGTTCTGTACGACCAGGACAACTAATCCCATCAGGCACGGACTGGCGCGGATTTTCTGCTCTTGACGGGGCAGCAAGCCTGCCGCTTCCTCCCAGCCAAGCGGCACCGTTCGTCGACGCGCCGCGACCGCGAAAAGGGAGAGCGTCATGTCCGGCAGGTGGGATTTCTGGGTCGACCGTGGCGGCACCTTCACCGACGTCATCGGTCGCGACCCTAATGGTCGCCTCCACCCCCGCAAGTTGCTGTCGGAAAATCCCGAGGCCTATCGCGATGCTGCCATCCAGGGTATCCGCGACCTGCTCGGCCTGGCGCCGGGAGCGGCCATTCCGCCCGGCAGCATCGGTGACATCAGGATGGGCACGACAGTTGCCACCAATGCGCTGCTCGAACGCAAGGGCGACCGCGTCCTTCTTCTCATCACCAAGGGTTTCCGCGATGCCCTGCGCATCGCCTACCAGGCCCGGCCGGACATCTTCGCCAAGGAAATCATCCTGCCCGAGCAACTCTATGAACGTGTCGTCGAGGTCGACGAGCGGGTGCGGGTCGACGGCACCGTCGAGCGCCTTCTCGATATCGCGGAGATCAAGCCGCAGCTGCTGCAAGCCAGGGCCGACGGCATCGATGCCGTCGCCATCGTCTTCATGCATGCCTGGAAGTTCCCTGAACACGAACGCGCCGTCGCCGCCGTTTGCCGCAAATGTGGGTTCTCCCAGGTGTCGGTCAGCCACGAGGTTTCGCCACTGATCAAGTTGGTCGGGCGTGGGGATACGACTGTCGCTGATGCCTACCTGTCGCCGATCCTGTCGCGCTATGTCCGGCAGGTGGCAGGGGAATTGGGCGTTTTGCCGTCCCCCTTGTGGACAGGGTCGGACGGCGAAGACGGACGGGTTCGGGGTGACAGTGCGACGGGGGCTACCTCCGCCCCGGTGCTGCGCCCCGACCCTGCCCACAAGGGGGAGGGCAAAAACCCTCGCCTCATGTTCATGATGTCCTCCGGCGGCCTCACCGCCGCCGAACTGTTCCAGGGCAAGGATGCGCTTTTGTCAGGCCCCGCCGGCGGCGTCGTCGGCATGGTCGAGACGGCCAAGCTTGCCGGCTTCGACAAGGTCATCGGTTTCGACATGGGCGGCACCTCGACCGACGTCGCCCATTATGACGGCGAATACGAGCGCAGCTTCGACACCGAGGTCGCCGGCGTGCGTGTCCGCGCCCCGATGATGCGCATCCACACAGTTGCCGCCGGTGGCGGCTCGGTGTTGCATTTCGAGGCTGGCCGCTTCCGCGCCGGGCCCGATTCCGCCGGCGCCAATCCCGGCCCCGCCTGCTACCGCCGCGGTGGCCCGCTCGCCGTCACCGACGCCAATGTCATGCTCGGCAAGCTGCAGCCCGATTTCTTCCCGGCTATTTTCGGCCCTGCGCAAGACCAGCCGCTCGACGCTCGCGTCGTGCGCAAGAAGTTTGCAGCGCTCGCCGAAGAGATCGGCGATGGCCGCAGCCCCGAGGCGGTCGCCGAGGGTTTCGTCACCATCGCCGTCGAGAACATGGCCAACGCCATCAAGAAGATTTCGGTCCAGCGCGGCTACGATGTCACGGAGTATCTGCTCAACTGCTTCGGCGGCGCCGGCGGCCAACATGCCTGCCTGGTGGCCGACGCACTCGGCATGGAGGCGGTGCTGATCCACCCCTTCTCCGGCCTGCTGTCGGCTTATGGCATCGGCCTGTCGTCTGTCTTCGCCTCGCGGCAGCAGGCGCTGCTCAAGCCGCTGGCCGAGGAATCGCGCGCCGAGATCGAGGCCTTGATCGGCAATCTGCGCGCCGAGGTGCTGGCGGAGCTCGCCGGTCAGGCCATCGCCGAAGACGATGTCGCCCTGCGGCCTGTCCTGCATATCCGCTACGACGGCACCGACACCGCCCTGCCGGTCGGCTTCGAGCACGGCTCGATTGCCGAGGCCAAGGCTGCCTTCGAGGCTGCCCACAAGGCGCAGTTTGGCTTCATATATAAAGACAAGCCGACCGTGGTCGAAGCGGTGGTGCTGGAGGGTCGCGACGGCAGCGCCCGCGGGCTCTCGGAACAGGAGACCCCGCTTGAAGAAAAGCCGGCCACCACCGCCGAGACGAGAAAGATCTTCACCGAAGGTGCGTGGCATGAGGCCGGTGCCTTCCGCCGGGCTGGCATGAAGCCCGGCCACAAGGTCCCAGGTCCTGCCCTTATCATAGAGAGCCACCAGACAATCGTGGTCGAACCCGGCTGGACCGCCGAGATCAGCGCCCGCAACCACGTCGTCATGCGGCGCGTCGAGAAAAAGCAGCGTCGCGCCGCCATCGGCACCGCCGCAGATCCCGTCATGCTCGAGGTGTTCAACAACCTGTTCATGTCGATCGCCGAGCAGATGGGCGTGACGCTGCAGAACACTGCCTATTCGGTCAACATCAAGGAGCGGCTCGACTTCTCCTGTGCCGTCTTCGACCGCACGGGGGCGCTGGTCGCCAACGCACCCCACATGCCGGTGCATCTCGGCTCGATGGATCGCTCGGTCGAAACCATCATCCGTCTCAACGCGGGCGACATCCATCCCGGCGACGTCTTCGCGCTGAACGCTCCTTACAATGGCGGCACACATCTGCCTGACATTACGGTGGTCACGCCGGTGTTCGACGAGGAAGGGCTCTCCCCCGCAAGGGGGGAGAGCAGCCAGTCACGAAATATCCTCTTTTGGGTCGCCGCGCGTGGCCATCACGCCGATGTCGGCGGCACTGCACCCGGCTCGATGACCCCGCTGGCAACGACTGTCGACGAAGAAGGCGTGCTGTTCGACAATTTCCGTCTCGTCGAGCGCGGCACGTTCCGCGAAAATGAACTCCACCACCTGCTGACCGACCACGCCTATCCCGCCCGCAACCCGCAGCAGAACATTGCCGACCTCAAGGCCCAGATCGCCGCCAATGAAAAGGGCGTGGCCGAGCTCAGGAAGATGGTCGGGCATTTCGGCCTCGACGTCGTTGAAGCCTATATGGGCCATGTCCAGGACAACGCCGCCGAAAGCGTGCGCCGCGTGCTCGACCGCCTGCCTGACCATGCTGAGTACGAATACCCGACCGACACCGGCCAGGTCATCAAGGTCAGGATCTCCATCGACCGGGCCGAGCGCAAGGCGACCGTCGACTTCACCGGCACCTCGCCTGTGGTGAAGAACAACTTCAATGCGCCCGAGCCGGTGGCCCGCGCCGCCGTGCTTTATGCCTTCCGCGTCATGGTCGAGGACAACATCCCGATGAATGCCGGCTGTCTCCGGCCGATCGACATTATCATCCCCGACGGTTCGATGCTGCGCCCGTCCTATCCGGCCGCCGTCGTCGCCGGCAATGTCGAGACCTCGCAGCACGTCACCAACGCGATCTTCGGCGCCATGGGCGCGCTCGCCAATGCGCAAGGGACGATGAACAATCTCACCTTCGGCAACGCCACCTACCAATATTATGAGACGATCTGCTCCGGTTCGCCCGCCGGCCGCATGAACGACGGGCGTGGCTTTGCCGGCACGTCGGGTGTCCACACCCACATGACCAATTCGCGCCTGACCGACCCCGAGATCCTCGAGCTGCGTTTCCCTGTCTTGCTCGAGGACTTCCGTATTCGCGAGGGCTCGGGCGGCAAGGGTCGCTGGCTAGGTGGCGACGGCACCAAGCGCACGATCCGCTTCCTCGAGAAAATGGAGTGCTCGATTCTCTCTTCGCACCGCTCGCGTCCGCCGCTCGGGCTGGACGGCGGCGGCGAAGGCCAGAAAGGAGCGACCAAGGTCCGTCGCAACGACGGCACGATCGACATGCTCAAGGCCTGCGACCAGACCGTGCTCGAACCGGGCGAAGCGGTGATTGTCGTCACGCCGACGCCTGGCGGATTTGGCGCTGAATGAGACGCTTGGCGGCTTGTTGGGCGGTTGATGATGGATTCGCGGTGTGAATCGGCTCTGAATCATCTTTCGAGCGAGCGTTGTGCGGTTTGTTTTGGCCTGGCGGTGGTTTTTCCGGGGCGATGGAATCGAGATTCGTTTGCCGGTTTCGCGTTGTGATGTGAATCAAGTTATTGATTTCGCGCGTTGATTGCGGCTTTTGCGGTGACCTGCCGAGGGTGTTTGTTGATTTCAGCTTGTGCTTACGCAGGGTTCTTGGGGTGTCTGTGTTGTATGTCGCAAAAAATTCGCAAAAGTTGGAAAAGGTCGTTGACAGTCTGGAGAGGTGGCGACTATATACGCCTCAACAACGAGGGCGGCGCGCCGCTGGCGGCCCCGGAGTTCGCTTCAAGGAACTGAGGTTTTTTGGTTAGCGGGTTTCAGAAAGGTCCTTGTTGGTTCGAATTCAAGAGAGCCGCGTGAGCGACACTCGACTGGGTCTGAAGGCGCTAGCTGCCGGGCCCCGACATTGCGTCTGAGCGGTGTCTGTTCTTTGACAATTGAATATTGAAGAAAGAGAAACGTGGGCGGCAGAGTCCTGCTGAACACCTTATCCCGCCAGGGATTTGGCTGTTCGAACGAGACTTTGGCGGACACGTTTTGAGAGAATAGTCTACCAGGACGAGAGATCGTCCAGGTGTGAATGTTCTCGTCAATTCATGCGTGACCAGGTCGCGGCCATCGAGGCTGCGACGTTAAAGCCAATCAAAGTTTCAAAACTTGAGAGTTTGATCCTGGCTCAGAACGAACGCTGGCGGCAGGCTTAACACATGCAAGTCGAGCGCCCCGCAAGGGGAGCGGCAGACGGGTGAGTAACGCGTGGGAATCTACCCAGCTCTACGGAATAACTCAGGGAAACTTGTGCTAATACCGTATACGTCCGATAGGAGAAAGATTTATCGGAGTTGGATGAGCCCGCGTTGGATTAGCTAGTTGGTGGGGTAAAGGCCTACCAAGGCGACGATCCATAGCTGGTCTGAGAGGATGATCAGCCACACTGGGACTGAGACACGGCCCAGACTCCTACGGGAGGCAGCAGTGGGGAATATTGGACAATGGGCGCAAGCCTGATCCAGCCATGCCGCGTGAGTGATGAAGGCCCTAGGGTTGTAAAGCTCTTTCACCGGTGAAGATAATGACGGTAACCGGAGAAGAAGCCCCGGCTAACTTCGTGCCAGCAGCCGCGGTAATACGAAGGGGGCTAGCGTTGTTCGGATCGAGCCTCTGCCTTTCGAAGCTCTTGGAACAAGATGGAAGAAAGTCATTCTTACCATCGCGCATACCATAAGCGGGTCTGCCGCCTTCGTTTCTCTTTCTTCGTGAATGATTTTTGATTGCGCTCCGCGCGGCATGTTTGTGTCGTTAGCGTGAGCGGCACGAGCCGCGACGGCCAGTTAAACCAGCCAGTTTGAGTTTATGATTGGCGGCCATTGAGGCTCGGCCTCGAAGCTGATCGCCATCTGCGCTTGGGCAAGGGCTTGTAGCTCAGTTGGTTAGAGCGCGCGCTTGATAAGCGTGAGGTCGGAGGTTCAAGTCCTCCCAGGCCCACCACTTTCCTTTTGATAGGTATCAGGGGCCGTAGCTCAGCTGGGAGAGCGCCTGCTTTGCAAGCAGGATGTCGTCGGTTCGATCCCGTCCGGCTCCACCAACCTTCCTGGTTGGCTGTCGAGAGGATGTGGCAAGCATCAGAAATCGTTCAAAGCCAAGATTTGTGGTTAGCTCCCAAAGAGCCAGCCGCTTGTTCTGTTTGACATTGTAAAGAGAAGATTTGTTCGGACTCCATCCTCGGAGTGTGAGCTTGGAAGATGAGGCTGCCATGCCTTGTTGGAAGAGTTTGCGCGGTGATGAAGATGGTTTGTCGCGGTGAGACGCTCAATCTCCCGCATATGATGGGCTTGCCTAACCGCTGCCCCCGGACCGATCTCGAGAAGCTGGTCTTTTTGTGCCGATGTCGTTGTGAGAAATCATGATGAACATTGGCAATGAGAACGATCAAGTGTCTTAAGGGCAATTGGTGGATGCCTTGGCATGCACAGGCGATGAAGGACGTGATACGCTGCGATAAGCGTCGGGGAGGTGCGAATACCCTTTGATCCGACGATTTCCGAATGGGGAAACCCACCTAAGATACTTGTAAAATCAGAGCAGTCGGCGAGCGCAAGTTCGGCGGCTGTTGTGGTTTACAAGTATCGTTATTAGGTAACTTACCCTGAATACATAGGGGTAAAGTGGCGAACGCGGGGAACTGAAACATCTAAGTACCCGTAGGAAAGGACATCAACCGAGACTCCGCAAGTAGTGGCGAGCGAACGCGGACCAGGCCAGTGGCGATTGAGAGACAAGCGGAACCTTCTGGAAAGTAGGGCCATAGTGGGTGACAGCCCCGTACGCGTAATGCGATCAATCGTCCTTGAGTAAGGCGGGACACGTGAAATCCTGTCTGAACATGGGAGACCACTCTCCAAGCCTAAGTACTCGTGCATGACCGATAGCGAACTAGTACCGTGAGGGAAAGGTGAAAAGCACCCCGACAAGGGAGTGAAAGAGTACCTGAAACCGGTTGCCTACAAACAGATGGAGCCTGAAATGGTGACATCGTACCTTTGTATAATGGGTCAGCGACTTAGTGTGTCGAGCAAGCTTAAGCCGGTAGGTGTAGGCGCAGCGAAAGCGAGTCTGAACAGGGCGTTCAGTTCGACGCATTAGACCCGAAACCGAGTGATCTAGCCATGAGCAGGATGAAGGTAAGGTAACACTTACTGGAGGTCCGAACCCATAACTGTTGCAATAGTTCGGGATGACTTGTGGCTAGGGGTGAAAGGCCAATCAAACTCGGAAATAGCTGGTTCTCCGCGAAATCTATTTAGGTAGAGCGTCGACCGAATACCCCAGGGGTAGAGCACTGGATGGGCTAGGGGATCTCACCGATTTACCAAACCTAACCAAACTCCGAATACCTGGGAGTACTAGTCGGCAGACACACGGCGGGTGCTAACGTCCGTCGTGAAAAGGGAAACAACCCTGACCTACAGCTAAGGTCCCCAAGTTATGGCTAAGTGGGAAAGGATGTGAGGATCCCAAAACAACCAGGATGTTGGCTTAGAAGCAGCCATCATTTAAAGAAAGCGTAACAGCTCACTGGTCTAAATAAGGGTCTTTGCGCCGAAAATGTACCGGGGCTAAAGCCATACACCGAAGCTTAGGGTTTGCAGCTTGCTGCAAGCGGTAGCGGAGCGTTCTGTAAGCTGACGAAGCCGTACCTGTGAGGGGCGGTGGAGGTATCAGAAGTGCGAATGCTGACATGAGTAACGTAAGGGTGTGAGAGACACCCCGCCGAAAGTCCAAGGGTTCCTGCTTAAAGCTAATCTGAGCAGGGTTAGCCGGCCCCTAAGTCGAGGCAGAAATGCGTAGACGATGGGAACCACGTTAATATTCGTGGGCCTGGAGGAAGTGACGGATCACGTATGTTGTGGGGTCTTATTGGATTGATCCCTGCAGCGGAGTGGTTCCAGGAAATAGCTCCTCCTTATAGACCGTACCCGAAACCGACACTGGTGGACTGGTAGAGTATACCAAGGCGCTTGAGAGAACTATGCTGAAGGAACTCGGCAAATTGCACGCGTAACTTCGGAAGAAGCGTGACCCTTTCCTGCGCAAGCAGGGTGAGGGTGGCACAGACCAGGGGTAGCGACTGTTTATCAAAACACAGGGCTCTGCGAAGTCGCAAGACGACGTATAGGGTCTGACGCCTGCCCGGTGCTGGAAGGTTAAGAGGAGAGGTGCAAGCTTTGAATCGAAGCCCCAGTAAACGGCGGCCGTAACTATAACGGTCCTAAGGTAGCGAAATTCCTTGTCGGGTAAGTTCCGACCTGCACGAATGGCGTAACGACTTCCCCGCTGTCTCCAGCATAGACTCAGTGAAATTGAATTCCCCGTGAAGATGCGGGGTTCCTGCGGTTAGACGGAAAGACCCCGTGCACCTTTACTATAGCTTTACATTGGCATTCGTAGTGGCATGTGTAGGATAGGTGGTAGGCTTTGAAGCCAGGGCGCCAGCCTTGGTGGAGCCACCCTTGAAATACCACCCTTATCTCTATGGATGTCTAACCGCGGCCCGTTATCCGGGTCCGGGACAATGTATGGTGGGTAGTTTGACTGGGGCGGTCGCCTCCTAAAGAGTAACGGAGGCGCGCGATGGTGGGCTCAGACCGGTCGGAAATCGGTCGTCGAGTGCAATGGCATAAGCCCGCCTGACTGCGAGACTGACAAGTCGAGCAGAGACGAAAGTCGGTCATAGTGATCCGGTGGTCCCGTGTGGAAGGGCCATCGCTCAACGGATAAAAGGTACGCCGGGGATAACAGGCTGATGACCCCAAGAGTCCATATCGACGGGGTTGTTTGGCACCTCGATGTCGACTCATCGCATCCTGGGGCTGGAGCAGGTCCCAAGGGTATGGCTGTTCGCCATTTAAAGCGGTACGTGAGTTGGGTTCAGAACGTCGTGAGACAGTTCGGTCCCTATCTGCCGTGGGTGTAGGAATATTGAAAGGATCTGTCCCTAGTACGAGAGGACCGGGATGGACGGATCTCTGGTGGACCTGTTGTGGCGCCAGCCGCATAGCAGGGTAGCTATATCCGGACGGGATAACCGCTGAAGGCATCTAAGCGGGAAACCCACCTTAAAACGAGTATTCCCTGAGAACCGTGGAAGACGACCACGTTGATAGGCCGGGTGTGGAAGTGCGGCAACGCATGAAGCTTACCGGTACTAATAGTTCGATAGGCTTGATCGTTCTCATTCCTTATGTTCATCGCAGTGCGATCCCAAAGGGATCGTCACGAAAACGACAAAAGCACAAAACAGCTTCTCGATTAACATGCGCTTTGCCGACCTGGTGGTTATGGCGGAG